>NZ_OX373462.1 GCF_947331815.1 Cyanobacterium sp. uoEpiScrs1 | reverse complement strand
TTATCTATTAATCTTCCTTACTAAATGTGAGTGGATCTCATTGGTGGCTAAAATCATAAAAGAGTAGTTGCTCGGTAATTACCTAAACGGTTACGTCCTCTATACTTTGACACCTTGAAGTCAAGAAAAGTTTTTTCTTCAATGGGAAGACTGCCTAGTTAAGTCAGAAAGCTTAGCTAACTAGGATCGTGGCTTAAGTTAAATGATTGCTGTTTTTATTCTTAAGATTTAAATCTTTAAAACAGCTTAGTCAGCTTCCCCGATAAGACCTCCTTTGACAATTAAGAAGCGACTCTTTATATACTTGAGTTTGCCGCCTTATTTATTGCTGAAGATCTATATTAGCAGTGAAATTGCTCCCAGGAATTTTTTATTTTGTGCTTGATAAGTCGTGTCTTGCAAGAACAGAGTGAGAGTTGTATCTAGTGAGAAGGTCCGCTCTCATTGGAGATTAACTCTGTTCAAAGTAAGTGTGAGGAATTAAGTCGTCAACACTTTCTTTTCACAAACTAATCTAGACTTTAATTCTACCAAGGTAGGTGACACTTGCGAGGTTTATCTTTGACGAAAGTGAGGTTAGTGTTTATTCTACCTCATTTGACATCCCAGCAATAAGTTGGATAGGAACATAGCACAGTCTCCCATCCTCAGTAATGGGATATTATTACTTCATTAACTTAGTTTAGATAGGAAATAGTGTATTTTACCTTTTTCTATTTTAATACTTCCAAAATTAGTATTGCTAAACTATTTGTGAGCCGTAAATTTATCGTATTTTAACTACTGGAAAACTTTTATTTATCAAAAATCGACTTCTTGATACTTTTGACTACTTAGGAAAATACAGGCATACTTATCCCTATTAGGGAGATAATAGAATTGATTCTTAAATATTTTGGTTTATTTCGGTGCATCGATTTAGGCTTAATTGTTCCGTCTAGTTTTTAGACCCTCACCCTTAAGGTGAAAGATTGCTCTTCCAGGTATAGTAATCTCTTTGCAAGAGTAATACAAACATTTACACGAAATAAATGCGTGAAATTCATAAAACTATAGTGGATTTGTATTCAACTTATTTTCTTTTAAAACTTCTCTAATTCTATATCCTAATATAGTACAAAAAGACTGAATAGAAATAGTAGTAAGTAGCTCAAAAAATTATGTTAACTAAATTCAGAATTCTTTATCCTCAAGGTAGCATAGTAGGTGAATTAGTCACAATTAATCATGGACAATATATTGTGCGGGTCCTAATCAAAGCTGGGTCAGTTACGTTGGGGACAGGTTTAGCAGGAGCTAATACTATTGAGGAAGCTGAAGATATTGCGAGAAACCGAGCTCTAAAGTTACTAAAACTTGATAGTGTTTCTTTGGAACCTAACAATCTCAATACTTTCCAAACTCAAGATAATCATAATTCAAGTACAATATCGATGAAAATAAAGGCGCATAGTCCATCTTCTTATTCGAAAGTTCCTACTACTGAGGTGATTGATACAATCGACTCTGAAAAATTATTAGCCGAAAGTTTGACGGAAGAAACTAAAAGCAAATCTTCAAGCCATTCATTATCCATTTCCGATATCAATAAAATCGTAAATGAACCAATCGAGGAAATTTTTCCTAAACCATGGTTAACAAAGGCAGAGTCTACCAGTTTTGATGATAAATTATCTGAACCGATGGAAAAAGAGTCTCTAAGTTCTTCTCAAGTACAAGAAACATTTATTTCAACCTCAGAGATAGGTAAAATGTCAACTTCAACGACCACTATCAGTCAGGTAGCTTCAGAAGTATCTTCTTCTGAGAAAGAATCTTCTCTGACGACAATTGAAGAACCTCTTGAATTTTCAGAAATTATTGGTCGTTCTAATATAGAAATGAAACGTTTAGGTTGGACCAAAATGCAGGGACGTGAATATTTGATTCAAACTTATGGAAAGCGATCCCGTCAAGTTCTCTCCGATGAGGAACTTCTTGAATTTCTTGATTATCTCGAAAGTTTACCAACTCCTTATGAAACTTAAAAATATAGTTTAAATAAATCCACACAGAATCTTCTTTCTTGCCCCTATTTAAGGAAATAGAACATTTAAAAAGATAACTCAATAACGCTTTTAATCTAAATAAACCTAGGGGTTAACCATCTCCGTTGACCCCTACTCTTGTTTCTCCCGGATTTCTACCGGATTCCTCCCAGACTCCCTAGCTAATAGCAGTAGGGGGAGGGTTACTAGCCGAAGGACGACGGTTAATCACTTGGTCAATTAATCCATATTCTTGAGATTCTTCAGCAGACATAAAGAAGTCTCGTTCCGTATCTTGAGTGATTTGCTCAAGGGATTTCCCTGTGTGACTTGCTAAATGTTCGTTGAGTAGTTGCTTGAGATAAAGAATTTCTTTGGCTTGAATTTCAATGTCTGTAGCTTGTCCTTGGGCCCCTCCCAGAGGTTGATGAATCATAATACGGGAGTTAGGTAAACTCATCCTTTTTCCTTGGGCTCCTGCACTGAGAAGAAAAGCCCCCATGCTAGCAGCTAACCCAATACAGATGGTAGAGACATCAGGGCGAATTTGATTCATGGTATCAAAAATACCTAATCCCGCCGATACAGACCCTCCTGGAGAATTGATATACAGATAAATATCTTTCTCTGGATCTTCTGCTTCAAGGAATAACAACTGGGCAACGATAAGGTTAGCATTCTCGTCTCTAACCTCTTGTCCCAAAAAGACAATGCGTTCTCGTAACAAACGAGAGTAAATATCAAATGCGCGTTCACCACGGCCAGAAGTTTCAATAACAGTAGGAATCATAGAGTTTCTATCTTTTTGTATCTTCTCTTTGATTTTAGCGAGTTTGTTCGTATGTTGAAGCTCTTATTTTTTAAATAAGACACTCATAAATATTTTTGAATGCATCATGTAGCGTAATAGACCACGCTAAAAAAAAATTAAGTATATCTCTTAAAACAAAATTGATATTTATCAAAAAAAATAATTGATTTATTTGTATCATTATTTAATAAATAATAATAGATATTAATTATGTTCAATCTAAAACTAATTTATGCTTAATCAACAACTAAATATAAGCAAAAAATACGAGTAGTACATGCTTATAAATACTATATAGTTTTGTTAATCAATTTTGCATTAATTGTATAAGTTATTTAGCTGAGACAGACAAACTTTAGAACGTTTATAATACTCATAATAAAACTCAATGATCAAGAAAAGAATGTATAGATGTTGTATACACAATTACTTCCTGTATTCAGTTTAATGATATAGTCCCTCAGTTTTACTGAGTAACAAGATATAATGTTTTCGTAGCAAAACATTATATCTTGTTGCTTATAATGTCAAAGTTGCTTAAAATCTTAGTGTTCAATGCTTCTATAATTAATTATACTCCAAATAGACTAACCATCATTGCTGAACAGATGCCAATTGAAGCGATCAATTTCAATCTCTGATTATAAGTAATATCTACCTTAGAATACAATGCCATTAATAGTAAAATTGCATATTTCATGAAACATATAGTTTTTAAAAGAACTTCTTTTCTTAAAAATAGAGAGTTTGAATGATTAGTCAAAGGAGAAGGAGTATTAATGAATACCACAATTTCTTGATATTATACTTATAATTACATCAATTGTATTCCAGAAGACTTAAAATATACTGTCCCGCAGCAATCGGGTGTAGTGTTCGAATCAAGTATTGCTGATGAGTCCTTTAAATAAAAATATTAATCGTTTTTATTTAAAGGACTCATCATTCAAATAATAATCTTCGTCGTAAAACTTTGTCAAAATTTTGCCCTATTATTCTCAAGTACTGATACCAGTATCTATCATTTAAGGATTAATTATCCAATAAATATTATACTTTCATTAAATTTGGTATAAACTTGAGATAGTAACAATAGTGATAGTGAGTAATTTTTTAGTAAAAATATTAGTTTATGTTGTAGTAAGAAGTAAATAAATATAACAGAAGTAGTAAAAAATAGCTATTGAATATATTACTAATATCATACAAATATTAGTGAAAAAATTTAAGTCAAATTTTGTTAGAATTCAAACCATTAATATATTTAGATTCCGTTTATACTTAACTTATCTAAATTGTGTACATTCTCTAGTTTAGAAGATTCCCAATAAGCTGATCTTTATTATTTGTCTTTAAATACTTACGGTACTACTGTAGTACATTTAAATAATAAATAATTATTTATTATTTAGTAAAATGTGGACACAAATTGCTCAACATATTTCCCAGGTTACTCAACAGGAATTTCGGATTAAAAACCGACGTTCTATTAATGGAGGTTGTACCAGTCAATGTTACTCCTTAATTGGAGATAACATCACCTATTTTGTTAAAATTAATCGGGCTGCTAAGGCAAAAATGTTTGTTGCTGAAGTGTTGAATTTGAAGCATATATTAGATACCAAAAGTATTCGAGTTCCTAAAGCAATTTGTTGGGGAATAGCCGAAAATATCAGTTATATTGTACTTGAATGGATAGAATTTAGTCGAGTGACTAATCAATCTTGGAAAGAAATGGGACGTAAATTAGGGTTGATGCACTATCATCAAGGGGCTGATCAATTTGGTTGGAAACACAACAATATGATTGGTTCTATTCCTCAGATAAATATTTGGACCGATAATTGGGCAAATTTTTTTGCGGAACATCGTATTGGTTATCAATTGAAGTTGACGAAACGATGTGAAATAGATTTTCCTGAACGTACTCAAGTTGTGGAAATGGTTAGGAAACTTTTATCCGATAGAAAACCTAAACCCTCATTAGTACATGGCGACTTATGGTCAGGAAATACAGCAGCAACTACAGAAAAAGAACCGGTTATTTTAGACCCTGCTACTTATTATGGAGATCATGAAGTTGATTTAGCGATGACTGAACTTTTTGGAGGTTTTCCACATGAATTTTATAGAGGGTACAACGAAATTTTTTCTTTAGATAAAGGTTACCAAAAACGAAAAATAATTTACAATCTCTATCATATTTTAAATCATTTTAATTTATTTGGGAATGGATATGGCTACCAAGCTAAACAAATAATTAAAATGATTTTAGCTGGCACATTGCAATGAGACAATAAGATTGGATACTTCCTTTCAAGGAGATATTTTATTTTTGTTGAAAATTATTACTTAGCTTTACAATAATTATTCATTCTATTACCCATTTTTTGTTCCTTTTTACCTAATTGTTGTAATTGATGTTGCATTAACTTTATCGTATTGATATCCTTTTCTTGCAGTGCTGATATGAATTGCCTGGTTGTACGGGCGTACCCTTGATAAATATCAGCAAATTCTGATTTATATTTAACTAAATCATCATCAGAGATAGATAAATTTCTCATTTTGTCTGCTGCCTTATCAAAAGAGTCAGCCATGTGCAAAGTTTTTTGGAGATCCTCTGTCTGACGATTAGTTTTACTTTCTTTAGCAATTGCCTGAGTAATTAAAATTATTTTTGTACATTGAGAAACCATGTCATCAGAACAACTAACTAAAATCAGATTTGTCAAAATTACTAACAATGAAGTGTTTATAAAAATTATTTTAGAAAATATCATTGTAATTAAGTAGTCTTTGTTACTATGGACCGAAGAATGTTAGTTAACTCAGTTAACTGCTCCTTTGATTCACTTTGGCTATCCACTAAAGTTTGTATAGATTCAGTCAAGACAAATATTTGATGTCCTTGCTGTTGAATTTGATGTTCCTGTTGTTCTATTTTGTCAGAGATATGGTTTATTTTTGGGTTAATTTTTCTACTGTATTTGTAGTTGCAATTATGGCTTTTCCCATGCATTTTACAATATCGATTAGCTGCTTAGTTTTATCACTCATTATACACACTGTTTTTAAAAATTGAATAGACTGACATTATATAATAATTCCCATCTTTATTAAGAGTAGATTTTTTGTGTGTGAGATATTAGTTTAACAAGTTTGCTGATTCAGCAACTTTATATTTAAAATAGTTTAACTAACTAGCTTATATGACAGAAAAAGTAACTGTATTTTGTACTTATTTAAGTTGCCATCAATAGTTATTACTAATAAATATAAAATACTCACAAATTGGTCAACGAAAAAAATATCAATCTAGAAATTAAATTTTTCTCATTTATCCATATTTCCATGGCGTTTTTGATGCCAATACCAAGCATGATTAACAATAGTTTCCAAGTCTGAATACTTAGGTTTCCATCCCAGAGTATTTCGGGCCTTTTGACTACTTCCAACTAGGATAGGAGGATCTCCTGGACGGCGATCTCGTTCCTGAACTGGAAAATCTATCTGTGTTACTTTTTTAACAGTTTCAATCACTTCGTGTACGGAAAATCCATTACCATTACCTAAATTAAAAACATCACTTTTTCCTCCATCTAAAAGGTATCCTAATCCTAGGACATGAGCTGAGGCAAGATCATCAACATGAATATAATCCCTAATTGCTGTTCCATCTGGGGTATCATAATCTACGCCAAAAATAGATAAGGATTTCTGTATTTTCAAGGCTGTTAATAAAGCTAAAGGGATTAAGTGAGTCTCAGGATGATGATCTTCTCCCAGCCTCCCCTGAGGATTAGCTCCTGACGCATTAAAATAACGGAAAGCGACATATCGTAAGTTATAGGCTTTATCAAAGTCTTGCAAGATTCGTTCTATCATCGCTTTGCTGACTGCATAAGGACTTAAAGGATCTTGGGGATAGTTCTCCATCATAGGGATTTGCTGAGATATTCCATATATGGCGCAAGTAGAAGAAAAGACAAATTTTTTTACGTTAGCAGCTATCATGGCTTCTAATAAAGTCAAGGTACCAACCACATTATTCCTATAATAGCGGTCAGGATTAGTCACTGATTCCCCGACGGCAACATAGGCAGCAAAGTGCATAACTGCTGCGATATCGTGGCGAGCAAAAATTTCATCTAGTATGAGACGATCATTCGTGTCTCCCACAATCAATTCAACTTGTAGGACATCCTTAACCAGATCAGGGTGCCCTTCACTAAGATTATCCAAGATAATTACGTTGTACCCCGACTCTTGGAGAGCAAGTACGGCGTGGGAACCGATATACCCTGCTCCTCCTGTCACTAAAATAGTAGATTTTGTGTCCATGAAATTTCCTTAAAACTAGATGCTCAATAGGATAAAAGACATAATAGAGAAAATTTCTATCTTTTCAATGCTTTTATCTCTTAGTTTAAGATAAAGTATCAAGTTGATTAAGAAAAGCAACTATGAAAAGTATTAAATCAAATATAATTTATTTTAAAAATGTTTTAATTATAAAAAATCTACGTAAAAAACTTTATTGATTGATTTTTTGTGCAAAAACAAAGTTTGGACTAGTATAGGAACTATTTCTGTTAATTACTCATGTCTTCAATATTTTTTATGTTCTTGTATATGTTCAGTAATATCCTTAAATAATAATAATTGTTGTCCAACTTATAAAGGTAAGATTATCTGTATAGGTGGTATTTAAATCTTCGTAACTTTTAGTTTGATAATATTTAAGCACTTATCGATTAACGGTACAGAATCTGAATAGTTCTATAGAAAAAAACTATTTTGGCAATAAATGAGTAAATTGTCAGAACTGTTCTAGTATTTAAGCAAAAGTTGAATAAAAATCTAAAAAGACTCGTACAAAAATGCCTAAAATAATTTAAAGGATTTAAGCAAGATAATTAAACAGAAAAATATAATTGACCTTCAACAACATATGCAGATCACTAATCGTATTCATTTTAGAAATTTACAGGGCGATATCTTTGGCGGAGTTACCGCAGCTGTGATTGCCTTGCCTATGGCCTTGGCTTTTGGAATGGCTTCAGGGACAGGAGTGATCGCCGGACTATGGGGAGCAGTATTAGTCGGTTTTTGTGCTGCTTTATTTGGCGGAACACCCACGTTAATTTCTGAACCTACGGGCCCGATGACAGTAGTGATGACAGCTGTTGTAACAAAAATGATTGCGTACAATCCAGACAATGGTCTAGCCATGGCTTTTACTACGGTTATGCTAGCAGGTATTTTTCAAATCATCTTCGGTTTGTTGAAGTTGGGCAAGTACGTCACTCTTATGCCCTACACGGTAGTTTCAGGATTTATGTCAGGGGTTGGACTAATCCTCATTATTCTTCAGTTAGGACCGTTTCTGGGACATGCAAATCCTAAAGGAGGAGTTGTTGAAATTTTAAAGGCACTACCTCACTCTATCACCACACTAAGTCCGTCTGAAACAGCGTTAGGATTGTTGACGATGGCCATTCTTTACTTGATGCCTCCTAAAATTAAAAAGCTTGTTCCACCCCAATTAATTGCCCTCATTGTGGGAACTTTGATCACAATTTTCTTTTTATCAGAAGTAGATATCCGTATCATTGGTGAAATTCCCAAGGGACTTCCCCAGTTACATTTTCCTATCTTTTCTCTCGATCAACTCAATGAGATGTTGGTGGATGGTCTTGTTTTAGGAATGCTTGGTTGTATTGATGCTTTATTAACCTCTGTCATTGCCGATAGTTTAACTCAAACTCACCATGACTCTAATAAAGAACTAATTGGTCAAGGAATTGGAAATCTAGTTTCTGGTTTGTGTGGAGGACTTCCTGGGGCAGGAGCTACCATGGGAACGGTAATTAATATCCAAGCTGGAGGACGTACTGCCTTATCTGGATTAAGTAGGGCTCTGATTTTATTGATTGTAGTACTTTGGGCTGCTCCTTTAACTAAAAATATTCCCTTAGCGGTTTTAGCTGGTATTGTTCTAAAGGTAGGGATTGATATCATTGATTGGAAATTCTTAAAACGCGCTCACAGACTTTCAATAAAAGCAGCAGCTATTATGTATGGAGTAATGCTACTGACTGTGTTTTATGACTTAATTACAGCAGTTGGTATTGGAGTATGTATAGCCAATATTCTAACTATCCAACGTCTAGCAGATATTCAATCCAATTTGGTTAAAACAATTGATACACCGGATGATGACACTCTATTATGTGGTATGAGCAAGTATCTTATGGAAGAAGCCAACAGAAGAGTTATGCTCTTAGATTTGAGCGGTCCTATGAGTTTTGGGGCAGCAAAAGCAATCACTCAACGGCAGGCAATTCTAGATAATTATGATGCTCTGATTATTGATTTAAACGGAGTCCCACTGTTAGGAGTAACAGCAACTTTAGCTATTGAAAAAATGGTTGATGAAGCCGCAAAGAAATCAATAGAAATTTATATTGTTGGGGCAAATATTAAAATCAAAGAACGGTTACAACAATTTGATATTTTTAAACGTATTTCTCTACAAAATAGGTTTGATAATCGGGTAGATGCTTTGCGTCTCGCAGTTACTAAACTTAAAGAAAAAAATCTAATTAACAAACAGATAGATGCAAGTGAAGTCAATCTTTCTTCTCATAAATCCATTAAGCAAGATTTATGAAAATATATAGAATAAGACATTAAATTAATTATAAAAACTATTATTATATTTAGATATAAAGACAAAGAATATATTATCAAAAATAGTAGCAATAAATGCTACTATTTTTGATAGGTTTTAAAATTCAATAACTGTTAATAAATAAACTATTTTTAAATGATAAAATCAATTATAAAAATATTTAAAGACGAGAATTTCCTGAGATTTATCCACGTTGTTGAGAATCTTCTTTCTAAAGTATTATCTTTAGCCTTAATTTTTGTTATCTTTATTTCTCTTTCTGAACTTGTTTTAATTCTTTCAAAAGATCTATTTACAAAAGAGCCTATCGGCTTTTTTGGTCCAACTATTATTGAGATTTTTGGTCTATTTCTGAATATTTTAATTGCACTAGAGCTCTTAGAGAATATTACTGCTTATCTAAAAAAACATATTGTTCAAGTAGAATTAGTAGTTGTGACTGCCTTAATTGCTGTTGCTAGAAAGATAATAATTTTTAATCCAGTTAAATATCAAAAGTCAGATTTATTTGCTTTAGCTGCAGCAAGTTTAGCTCTTTCCATTAGTTATTGGTTGATTAGAAAAGTTAATCATAAATAAAATTAGTTATGTTCAGCATTATTTATAAATAAATGAAAGTAAAAAAAATACTATAATTGTAATATTTTAAATAGTCTCCATATACTCTTTAACTAGATAATAATCATTATAATAGATAGATGATATTTATGATGAATACCCCGAGATCAATCAAAGTTAGCTTTCTAAACTTTCTAATAAGCTACTAAAAATAGTCTCTCAGTCAAGATACAAAAAGAAAACATCTAGGAGATTAAAAATAGTTTAAATTAGTTATAAATAACGAATATAGTGTTCTAACAGTCATTTATATAATAATGAAAAGTACTTAGCTGACGAAATTACATAGTAATATCGCTTCATCGATTAATGCCGGAATAGTTTATAAAAAAGTGTGTCAAACTACTTTGGTTAATAAAGTTTATCAATTATTTTGGTAGTTGACAGTTAGAAGTGATTTCTTTGGAGAAATAAAAAAAGAAACAACTTGTTTGGTATCACAGAAATTAGTGGACAACCAGAATCGGGTCTATTCCAGCAATCGCCTATAAATCATATTGATTTATAGGCGATTGCTCACAGAAAATATCTGTTGATTGACCAGTTATTTTATTTTAAGAAACTCTTTTGTCCTAACCCCTCTTATTTGTCACCTAATTTAATCGGTAAACTTCCACTATTCTTAGCTGTTAACAGCTAAGAAAGACGACAAAACAGGGATAAATTGGTAAAACACTTTATTTCTTACGTTTTTATTTAAATTCACTTTATTTTGATAAACTTTGTGGTGAACAAATATGATTATCCATTAATAACTAATGACAAACAAAGTAAGAATTTATAAAAGAACATTTTTTAGTCAAGATGATATAGGAACCATCTAGTGTAAATTTTTTACCTAATTTTACGAAAGTATAGATCTAATTGCAGAAAAGTGAGGTATAATGATGAATTGTGAGTTTTTGCAAAAGTCATGAACGCCCAAGAAATTATCAAGTCAATTGAAGCCGAACATCTTAAGTCAGATTTACCCACTATTCATGTGGGAGATACCATTCGTGTCGGAGTTCGCATTAGAGAAGGAGGGAAGGAAAGGACCCAGCCCTATGAGGGGACAGTAATTGCCATGCGTAATGGTGGAGTTAATGAAACCGTTACTGTCCGCAAAATTTTCCAAGGCGTGGGGGTTGAACGGGTTTTTTTATTACACTCTCCTAGAGTGGCTGATATCAAAATTATACGCAGAGGAAAAGTGCGTCGTGCTAAGCTATACTACCTGCGTGCTCGTGTCGGTAAAGCAACTCGTATTCGTCAACGTTTTGATCGCCCTTTATAAAACTTTCCAATAACAGTGCGCACAAAAAAAGCGTGAAATGTAACTAAATTGCGCTATGATTGAGAGGCGGTAAAAGAGTAACTATCAGTTACTGCTCAGGCTGTGCGCTCTTAGTTCAGTTGGTAGAACGCAGGTCTCCAAAACCTGATGTCGGGGGTTCGAGTCCTCCAGGGCGTGTTTTTGTACGAATATAATAGGCTATCTATTTATTCGGAATAACAGCAAAAACTGATGATAGGTAACTTTTATGGGCAAATATAGGTAACTATGACTAAAATTGATCATATAAAGCCAAAAACCAACAATGACGAAACAAAAAAATCTAATTTTGTTGGGGATACTCAAGACGAATTGACCAAAATTGTTTGGCCTTCTAAACAGCAATTACTTAGTGAATCAGCGGCAGTTATCCTGATGGTCAGTTTAGTGGCTACGGTTATCTATCTCGTCGATAATCTTTTCAGTTGGGGAGCAGGGAAGGTATTCTAATGAGTTTTGCCCAAGATCACTCACCGGAAATAGAACAACTCGAAGACAAAAGAAAAGCGGCTCGTTGGTATGCTGTTCAAGTCGCGTCCGGCTGTGAAAAGCGGGTCAAAGCGAACTTAGAACAACGGATTCATACCCTTGATGTAGCTGATAGAATCTTGCGGATCCAAATCCCCAAAACTCCTACGGTTAAAGTTCGTAAAGATGGTTCTCGTCACCATGGAGAAGAAAAAGTCTTCCCTGGATATGTGTTGGTGAGAATGATCATGGACGATGATGCTTGGTTAGTTGTCAAAAATACCCCTAATGTGATCAACTTTGTGGGGTCAGAACAACGCCGTAGTGTGGGTAGAGGAAGAGGACACGTTAAACCAGTCCCCCTAAGTCCAGGGGAAGTGGAACGGATCTTTAAGCAGGTAGAAGTCCAAGAGCCTGTCGTCAAAATCGATACGGAAGTAGGAGATAAAATAATTGTTCTCTCAGGACCGTTTAAAGATTTTGAAGGAGAAGTAGTGGAAGTAAGTCCCGAACGTAGTAAAGTTAAAGCCTTACTTTCCATCTTTGGACGAGACACCCCAGTTGAACTGGAATTTAACCAAATAGAGAAACAAAATTAGCGATGGCCAAGAAAGTTGTTGCAATGATTAAACTAGCCCTTCCTGCAGGAAAGGCTAATCCCGCTCCTCCCGTAGGACCTGCATTAGGTCAGCACGGGGTGAACATAATGGCATTTTGCAAAGAATATAATAGCAAAACTGCTGATCAAGCCGGAATGGTAATTCCGGTTGAAATTTCCGTCTACGAAGATCGTAGTTTTACTTTTGTCCTGAAAACGCCTCCTGCTTCAGTATTAATTCGTAAAGCTGCCGGAATTCAAAAAGGTTCGAGCCAACCTAATAACGAAAAAGTAGGTAGCATTACTCGTGATCAACTGCGAGAAATTGCTCAAACTAAAATGCCTGACCTTAATGCTAATGATATCGAAGCGGCAATGAACATTGTTGAAGGAACTGCTCGTAATATGGGGGTTACTATAAATAATTAACGGATATCTGATAAATAAAAACTAACTTAGGGGAGAAGTATTGCTTCGCTATTAACCCAAAGAGGAAATTATTCATGGCAAAAAAATTCTCAAAACGCTTTAAAAAAGCATTAGCTGAGGTCGATCAAAATAAACTGTATGGGTCTTTAGAGGCTTTACAACTGCTCAAAAAAACGGCGACAGCTAAATTTAATGAATCTGCAGAAGCTCACATTCGTTTAGGTATTGACCCTAAGTATGCTGACCAGCAATTGCGGACTACGGTTTCTTTACCTAAGGGAACCGGTCAGGAAGTTCGCGTTGCTGTCATTGCTAGAGGGGAGAAAGTTCAAGAAGCTAGCAATGCGGGAGCGGATATTTATGGTTCAGAAGAATTGATTGAAGAAATTCAAAAAGGAATGATGGACTTCGAGGTTTTGATTTCCACTCCTGATATGATGCCAAAAGTTGCGAAATTAGGACGTGTGCTTGGTCCTCGCGGTTTGATGCCTTCTCCTAAAGGGGGAACCGTGACGACTGATTTGGAAAGTGCAATTGTTGCATTTAAGGCAGGAAAATTAGAATTCCGGGCTGACAGAACAGGGATTGTTCATGTTATGTTTGGTAAGGCGTCTTTTACTCCTGAGGATTTGCTAGCTAATCTTAAAGCCTTACAAGAAACCATTGATCGTCAGCGTCCTTCCGGTGCTAAAGGACGTTACTGGCGCAGTATTTTTGTTTCGGCTTCTATGGGGCCATCTATTGGCGTTGATATTAGTGAATTAAGGGATCTAAAATTGGCTGATGTTTAAGATTGTTGTACTTGAGGGATAACTATTAGTTAAAAAGTGACCTACTATAACTAAATGCTTGTTTGGCTTATGCCGCAGACAGCAGGAGCATGTGCTTAATATCCTGCCGAGGTTGAGGCCTGAAGACGGTTAAGCAGTTAAGATTTAAAGGATTAATTCCCCTTTTTGTCTTTTTCTTATCCGACCTCAGCCCCGGCAATGCGCTAGGGGTTTCTTTTTTGGCTGATTAGTTAACGTTCTTAAACTTAAGGAGGTAAAAACATCAATGGGAAGGACCTATAAAAACAAAGGAACAGTTATCACAGATCTCAAGGGACACTTAGGTGAAGCTCAACTTGCTTTTGTAATTGATTATCAGGGGTTGACAGTTGCCGATATTACTGACCTACGTTGCCGATTGCGTCCAACAGGATCAGTATGTAAGGTGACAAAAAATACCCTGATGCGGATTGCAGTTGAAGAAAACGAAACCTGGAAACCAATAACAGAGTTTCTCAAAGGTTCATCAGCTTTTATCCTCGTTAAGGATGATGTTGGGGGCGCAATTAGGGCTTATCAGAGCTTCAAAAAAGATACCAAAAAAACCGAATTTCGCGGTGGTGTCATGCAAGGCCAAGCCCTAGATGAAAGTCAAGTGAAGGCTATTGCTGACTTACCCTCAAAAGAGGAATTAATGGGTCAACTCGCCGGAACTATTAATTTACTGGCCACCAAACTGGCTGTTGGTATCAAAGAAGTGCCTTCCTCTGTAGGACGAGGCATAAACGAAGTACCGAGTTCTTTGGGTCGCGTTATTAACGCAATAGCCAACAAAAAAGAGGGCGATGTGGCTTAAGCATCTACCTCTATTTGAACTAAATGTTTGTCTAATTGTCTACTTTTTATTTACTTTCAAGGAGTTAAATTATGTCTGCTACAACTGATGAAATTCTCGAAAAACTAAAATCTTTGACTTTATTAGAAGCATCAGAATTAGTAAAACAGATTGAGGAAGCCTTTGATGTTAGTGCTGCTGCTCCTGCAGGCGGTGGTATGATGATGATGGCTCCTGGAGCGGCGGCTCCTGGGGCGGCGGCTGAACCTGAAGAAGAAAAGACTGAATTTGATGTAATTCTCGAAGAAGTCCCCAGTGATAAAAAAATCGCTATCCTTAAGGTAGTTCGTGCTATTACTGGTTTAGGACTCAAGGAAGCCAAGGATATGGTGGAATCTGCTCCTAAAACCATTAAGGAAGCGACTGGGAAGGATGATGCGGAAGAAACCAAGAAAAAACTCGAGGAAGCTGGTGCTAAGGTCAGTGTGAAATAACATCTCTGACAAATCTTTGAGTATAGTAGGGGTTAACAGTTGTTAACCCCTACTTGTTGTTTTAAAATTTAAATTTTATGGGCTTGGAAAAAATACTAATCTTAGCAAGTGGGTAATAGTATTTTTTTATATTTTTTTAATTAATGTTGCTTATTGCTTTAATAATATATTACTTTTATTCGGTCAAAGCTCTAGTTAGGAGATTAGATTATAATTGTTAATGTATGGAAGATTTAAAGACTTTATCTTTAAATTTAAAATAAAATATAAATGTAATTGATATATAAATAAATTAAAAGTAAAGAATATAAGATAAAAGTATTTAAATAATCACAAAAAGTATGACTGAACTAAAATAGAAGCAGTTTTTCAGGAAAAATTAAAATTCACGTATAAACAAAACTCATAATATAATTAAAATATAAAAAATAAATGTCTAATCTTAGTAGATTCAATAAAAATAATTAGTTTATAAATTATAGAAATAAAAAATAAATAGTAAAGTAGTTATAATTTTTAGAAAGTAAGTTTTAAGCAAGAAATTTAGTTAATTTTTAACTCTAAAAATTCCTAAGTCAAATCAATATTTACCCTGGTTTATTATGTAATGATATTTTAATATCATTACATAATAATTGGGACAAGAGAAAATAGCTTTAAGCTACTTAAATACAAAAAAATGTTTTTTATATTATGATTGATCTGCATAATTTAGATACGATAGTTTATCGACAAAGCTAATAATAGTAATCGCTATAATTACTATTATTAGATATATCTAGTTAGTGAGCATAATAAAACTCTATTTTTTAAGTTTACTTAAAAAATAAAATACTAATATTTATCTGCCTTAAATTATTAATTTTAACAATAAAATGGGTCTACGTGTAAATTTTTTAATCTATTTTTATGCGTTCATCATATTATGACTTAATTTTGAATAGAAACTGTAGATAAAATTATATAAAATGTGTTTTTACTATAATTTATAGACAATTATATCGGAATAAAAATTAATAATTTTACCTAATAACTATAAAATATATTATGTTATACTTATTAAGTAATTGAATTAACATTAAAGATATTGAGTTAACAGTATTTTTTAAAAAAATCTAAAATCAGGAATCTATTAACTCTCCCTTTCATAAACTTATAATTAATGACTAAATAGAGTATAGAATGCCTTTTAAATTTAAACAAAAACAGTATCAAAACTTTAAACTAATTGATTGGATTATTGGAGTAATAATTTTCACAATTATTATTGTTATTGCTCTCTCAAATCTGTTAGAGACTAAAGAAAGCCGTCAAATCAGAAAACCAGCTATCAGAAATCTAAGAACTTTTTCCCATGGTAGTAAGTTAGACGCTTTGGAGTGTGAAGGACGAGATAAAGATAAAAATGGGTTAGTTTTATGTAAGGCAACAAATAGACAAGGACAAACTGTGATTCTTCAATGTGGTTATGACCAAAGACACCAATATTGCACAATCCAGGCAGTAGGGGATGGGGAATAGAAAATTAGTTTATGTTTCAGTACTTAGTTTATTCCCCTAAATCCCAAATGTTTAACTTTGATTTTCTTTAGGGATAGTAATATCAATGGTAGTGACGGTTTTCTCTAAATGAGAAAGAGAAGGTTCAATAGCTTCTTCATTACCAACTACTAAAATAGCCATTTTGTCAGGAATCAGGTATTTTCTAGCGACTTGTTGAACATCTTTAGTAGTAGTAGCTTTGACTCCCTGTTGATAGCTGAAAATAAAGTCTTTGGGGTAACCATAATATTCATAGGTCATAAGGCGAGACAAGACTTGACTGGGGTTCTCAAACTTAAAAACAAAAGAATTGAGAATAGATTCTTTAGCCTTAGAAAGTTCCTCCTCGGTAATGGGTGTTGTCCGTATCTTTTCAATTTCTTGCATGAAAGAGTCTATGAAAGAAACTGTTGTCTTAGAACTAGTTTGTCCTCCTCCATAAAACATCCCTGGATAGTCATAGGCAGCACTCCAATAGCCATAGACTGAGTAGGCAAGTCCTTGCCGTGATCGTAATTCATTAAATAATCTTCCTCCAAATCCATTAACTACACCATTTAAGACACTTAATGTTGGATAATCGGAACTATCAAATTGTCCTCCTAAATGTCCTATCAGGACACTACTTTGAGTCAACTGAGATTGATTTACCAAAAAAAGCCCTTGAGTACATTCCTGTCGAGCAGACGGGATAACAATATCTGGTTTAGAAGTTAATGACTTCCAGTCTCCAAAAGCTTCATTAATCAAACTTTTCATAAGTTTGGAGTCAAAATCTCCTACAATTCCTAAGATTATTCCGTCGGGACGCACATAGTTCTGATAAAAAGTGATGATATCCTCACGGGAGATATTATTAATAGTGCTATATTCTTTTGTTCGCGCGTAAGGACTAGTCTCACCATAAACTAACTTACGAAATTCTCTACTGGCAATATCTTTCGGGTTATCATTGCGTCGTGCAATTACTCCTCTATATTGAGTCTTGACTAATTCCAGTTGTTCCGAAGTAAAAGCTGGCTCACGAATTATCTCTTTAAATAAGCTAAAGACAGTTTCGATGTCTTCAGTCAAAGCATTAAAACTTACTTTTCCTGATGCAGTATTAATAATGGCTTCTACTTGAGCAGCCCGTTTTTCGAGAAGTTCGTTTAATTCTCCGGGGGGATGATCTTTAGTTCCTCCTGCTCTCATTAACATTCCGGTCATTTCTGCTAATCCTATTTTATCTGATGATTCCAGTCGTGAGCCGGTACGAATGATAGCGGTTCCATTTATTAGTGGCAACTTATGATCCTCCATCAAATAAACTATCATTCCATTGTCAAGTTCATAGCGTTCATAATCAGGAATAGTAATTTCAGAAAGAGGAGGAAATTTCAGTTCAGTAAAGTGTTTTGGAGTTTGGGCAATTGCCGGGTCCCGTAGGATTAATACCGAGACCATGGTAATAAAAATTAAGCTAAGCCAGCGAAGGTGTTTTAGTAGTTTGTTCTGGGTCATAGTATAGATTAAGTGATGTTAATCTTTTTTATTGTGATACATTAAGGCATCAATCTGTTGTGTCCAATGTTCCTATCTTTTCACTCATATGATAATAACTATGTCAAACTTTTTAAACAAAATTTAACGTAAACATATTAAATATTAATTGAATCAGTTAAACTGGAGAGGATTATCTATAAGTTTTTTTTATTTTATGTAATTATTTAAAATAAATCCAAAAATAAAAACCCATACAACAACTACAACTATATTTATATGTTACTATTAAAGATTTATATAGTTTAAATTTAGAGTTGTAAATATTTTTAGACAACTGAAATCAAGACAAGAACATTAAGATAATGCAAGCTTACATTTAGTATTTTTATAGGTAAAATTATAACAATAGACAAAAAACTAATAAAATTCATAAATAGAGCAAAAAACAAGATTGTATCTCACATTATTATTAATAATTTAGAATGTATAGGTAGTTTAGTTAAAAGACATTAAAGCTTTAGATAAATAAGTAGCATAAAATAAAGTCTTTATCTAACCAATTAGATTTAAAATTCTAAACTAAGACTTGATTTATATTAAGTAGAAAGCACCATACAAAAAACACTACTATAAACTTGTGTAGTAATTGATAGTTTAGTTATTGATTAAGTATTAAAAGTGAGAGAACTAATGAAAATTTATAAAAAAGTAGTTATATTTTTAGCTTTTTTGATTACTCTTTATTTGATCGCTTTTTTAGCGTAAATTTTTTCAGTTCAGCTCATTAATATATAACAATTTTTGCTTAAATCAATAAAAAAATAGAAATATTAAAGATATATAAATATTTTTGTTAAAAATATTTATATTGATTACTATAATCCAATATTATTTTTCTTCTACTATACTGGATAATCTTATAATATTCTGTAGCAATATTATAATGAAAAGTTAATTTTTTTCAAAAATGACAGACAGGTTATTTGCTGGCATATTAACTGTTTGCATAAACTTGAATCCTTGCTGTTGAGAAATTTCAATAACATCCTCAAGATGACGAACTCCCCAAGCTTGATTTTGAGCGCAAAGATATTCATCAAATAACTGATTACTAGTAGCTGTATGTTTTCCTCCTTGTTTGTAGGGTCCATAGAGATAAAGAATTCCTCCTGAGGTTAATAAACTACCCGCTCCTTTAACTAACCCTAAACAAGCTTCCCAAGGACTAATATGAATCATATTGATATTGACAATTGCTATAAGCTCTATATTTTTTAATTTCTTAGTCCAAGAAGAATTAAGAACATTTATATTTATAGGGGACTGACAATTGGAAGAAGGACAGAACTTTTGCCATGCTTCAATACTTTTCTTCCGCATTTCATCAGGTTCTGAAGGTATCCATTGATAGTTTTTTAGTTTTGAAGCGAAATAAACAGCATGTTCTCCTGTGCCACTAGCAATTTCTAAAATATTTCCTTTAGGAGGTAAAATACTTGTCAAAATCTTAAAAATAGAATCACGATTTCTCTGCGTTGCAGGAGCATATTGTCTTAAATCATTTTCCGAAGTCATAATAATTCACTTAAATTAAATAGATGCTTAATGTCTAGTAAGAAGAATAACATTAAAATAGTTACAAGCAGAATATTGATGAGAGGAAATAAATGAAATGAGTCAGCAAACAATAGCACTAATACTTGGTGGAGTATTACCTGCATTAATGTTCGGTATTTCCAATATTTTTACTAAGGTTAGTAACTCTGGTGGTATGTCGACAAGTGCCTATGTAACAATTGTCGGAATAGCAGTAACTCTAGTAGGGATAATTAGTAACTTTACAGTAGGACAAAATTTTACAGCTGACCCTAGATCTATTCTTTCTTCTTTGTGTGTTGGAGTCACATGGGCATTGGGACAATTAATGATTGCCTTAGCTCTTCAGAAGTTTCCGATCCCCCTTTCAGTTATATCTCCAATTTACAATTGTAATACTTTAATTGCTGTCTGTATTGCTTTAATTATTTTTAATGAATGGACCCAAGTATCTATGGGATATTTATGTGTTGGAGCTTTTTTAACCACTATTGGTAGTATTTTAGTGGCTCGTTCACTTGTTTAGAGTAATTCAATAAATAAGAACAATACCGATTATGTTAAGCCATGGGCACTAATTGACTTTGACTAGTAAATATTTAAGGTATATAAATAATAATTTTTACGCAAATAACTAATTCAACCAATATTTACAGACTAAATGTATTATTTATATAGAATAAAGAAATAGTTTGTTACTAGTATTGGGTTAAGGGCAGTAAACGTGGCAAACAGATCAATAATGATTTCATTAACTAAGTCCACTTGAATTAAGATAATTTAATACACAATCACTATTTTTTAAAATTTAGTAACTTGTAGTTTAATTATCTGGGCTTAAATAAATCAAGATTTAATTATTTACAATATAAATAATTAACTTGATACTACTAGTACAAATAATTACTTATAATTAATTAACAAGTTAAATTTTTAGCCAATAAATATCAGATTTAATGATAAACTAGTTTTGAACCATAGAAACCATTCTTTAATTTAAATTTTATATATTTTTAAAAAACTATTCTATTTCTTTAGCCTCTTAAAAAGATAGGTAGTTTATTTTTAAATTTAATGTTAGATTGATCTATATTTTTGACCAATCTTAATAATTGTTCTTGATATAAACTTATTATTTTAGCTTTGCTGTTCCAAGTTTACTAACCAATAAGAGCTGTAATTTTTACTAAACTTTCTTGATCTATCAATATTAGATATTTTTATGTATTTTATGCATAAATTATGCTGAATATATTATTTATTTAACATGTATATTTTTAGGACTAAAAAATTACGCCTCTAGTTTAATTTTATTTATTAATCATAATTTTTATTGCTTACTAGAGACATTTATGTATTTTTTAATCTAAGTTATTAGAATTATTTACCTATTTTGTTATCTGTCTTTGCTATGCCATTATTCTTATTATTTAAAGTCTATATCAATGTTACGTATAGTCGATTTTATCATAAAATATGATACTTGAATTTGTTTTTAGCAAACTTTTTAGTAATTAGAATACAAAAAACAATAAACTAATTGATGTGTTTTTTGATACGTAGAGTTGTTTGTATTTTACTTAAAGTCTTGTGATAAATAATTCAATGTATTTAGTAGATAGAATACTTATCATAAATATACCATTGTAAGCTAATATATTCTATGGTTATAAACCTAAATCTTCAATATTGCAGAATACACAAATATAAATTTTTATTAATTACTGCTTATCGATTGATAATTCTCTATGTAGAAAAATAAAAATATTTAGACATATTCATGTATTTCTATGCGCAAAAAAAATCATTCCTTATTATAAATTCTTAATTTATTCTAGATGGGATAGATAAAAAAATAGATGAGCTTCTTTGTTACATCAAGCAATGTCAATTAGCCGTAATAGTTACTAAATTAAGTTAAAATTAATTGTGTCTTATGTTGCTCTCTATTCTTAACCGTTAACTAATATAAACTAAACAGATAGAAACGAACAATGGCAAAAACTGAACGCCGAACCTTTCTTTTAGATTTTGAAAAACCTTTATCAGAATTAGAAGCCCGTATTAGTCAAATTTGGAAACTTGCTGAAGAGAATAATGTTGATGTCTCCGAACAAATTGCTCAACTTGAACGACGAGCCGAGCAATTATGTCAAGAAATTTTTACTACCCTCACCCCATCTCAAAGGCTGCAATTAGCCCGCCATCCCCGCCGTCCTAGTACCCTTGACTATATTCAAGCAATTACTGATGAATGGTTTGAACTGCATGGTGATCGCGGTGGGTATGATGATCCTGCTTTAGTTGGCGGAGTAGCGCGTTTAGGAGGTCGTCCTGTAACCATTTTAGGGGAACAAAAAGGACGAGACACTAAAGATAATGTTGCCCGCAACTTTGGAATGGCTTCCCCTGGAGGTTATCGCAAAGCTATGCGTTTAATGAAACGTGCCAACCAATTTAATCAGCCAATTTTAACTTTTATCGATACTCCTGGAGCTTGGGCAGGAGTAGAAGCCGAAAAGTTAGGACAAGGAGAAGCAATCGCTCACAATTTACGAGAAATGTTCTGCTTAGACGTCCCCATTATTTCTACTGTTATTGGAGAAGGGGGCTCGGGTGGAGCATTAGGTATTGGCGTAGGGGATCGCTTATTAATGCTTGAACATGCTGTCTATATGGTTGCTACGCCAGAGGCCTGTGCTGCTATTCTCTGGAAAGATGCGAAAAAATCTCCTCAGGCGGCCAAAGCTCTAAAAATAACAGCCTTAAATCTTAAAGAATTGGGCATTGTAGATCAGATTGTTCCGGAACCTTCAGGAGCAGCTCACACAAAACCACTGGAAGCTTCCGCTCTACTGAAACAGACTCTTCTAGATACTCTCGATGAACTTTCTTCTATGACAGCTAAAGAGCGACGACAATTACGTTATCAAAAATATCGAAAAATTGGTAAATTTCTTGAGAACTAATAAGATTTTTCTAAAAACAATGTCCTTATTTCAAAAAATGGACAATTATCTATAACTGAAAATTTACATCCTGAAATTTAGGACTCTATGATTCTGAAATGTTATAATTACTCAGGCGATATCTGTAAAAATAGCTAAAGCGAGATGAGCTAGGCTCGTTTTGGTCCAGATGTTGTTGGTTCCTCGGATATCATTATCTCTCGATGTAGAGTCTTATCCCTCAAAGCAATTAATAGGTTTCTTAACGAATCAATTCCTATTGTTCCCTGACTTATCTAAGTTGCTTTGGGCTCTAGCTTGACACAATTTAAATAACGCTCAATCAGAGGACAGTGTAGATACTGAAATAGGAGCCTATCATGAGTTTTTCCTCAAGTAAACTTCGAGCCGTTATCACAGGAGCCAGTAGTGGGATCGGAGAAGCAACCGCTCTGACTTTTGCTAAAGCTGGGATAAATCTTGCCTTAATCAGCCGTCCCTCAGATAAGTTACAAGAAGTTGCTAAAGCAGCCCAAAAGATGGGGGTATTAACTCAAACCTACGGGATTGATTTATGTCAATTGGCTGAGATACCAGCAAAAGTAGAAGGAATTGCTGATAGTTTAGGAGGGATTGATATTATTGTTAATAATGCGGGAATGGGTTACACCAATCTTCTAGCAGATACCTCTTTATCAGACTGGCAAAGAGTGATGGATTTAAACTTGACTAGTGTATTTCAATGTATCAGGGGAGTTTTACCCCAGATGCGTGAGCAGGGTTATGGAACAATTATTAATATATCTTCTATCGCTACTTCTCATGCATTCCCTAAATGGGGCGCTTATAGTGTCAGTAAGGCTGGATTAGCCGCTTTTTCTAAGGTTTTAGCGGCTGAAGAACGAGCCAATGGTATTCGTATCATCACCATCAACCCTGGAGCAGTTAACACCTCTATTTGGGATACAGATACTGTTCAAGCTGATTTGAATCGTTCTACTATGCTCGATCCCTATACTGTCGCTCAAACTATTCTTCAGGCGGCACTCTTGCCAGCAGAAGCTGTTATTGAAGAAATGACCATTGTACCTAGTGCTGGAACTCTGTAAGCTCCGATAAGTGTTTTTACTTTAATCATGACAATAGCGTCTTCTAAAGGATTTAATTCCCTGGATTTTAACGGACTAAATGATCTCAGCCCCAATACGATTGAGTGTGGTTCCAGCCAACCTGATCATAATACCTATAATGAAAAACAAGTACATTTCCATCCAGCTGAGACAACTAATAAGGAAAAAATAATGGCGGCTGTCCGAACTATCTTAGAAGCGCTAGGGGAAGATCCCGATCGAGAGGGATTATTAAAAACTCCTAAACGGGTTGCAGAAGCCATGGCGTTTCTAACTGATGGATATAATCAATCCCTAAACAGTATAGTAAATGATGCTATTTTTGATGAGGGACACAGTGAGATGGTTTTAGTACGAGACATCCATTTCTCTAGTCTCTGTGAACATCATATGCTTCCATTTGTGGGAAAAGTCCACGTTGCATATATTCCTGATCAAAAAGTAGTCGGACTCAGTAAACTAGCTCGGATTGTAGAAATGTATTCCCGCCGTTTACAAGTACAAGAACGCTTAACTCGTCAAATTGCGGAGGCAATCCAAGAAATTCTAGATCCTCAAGGAGTAGCAGTCGTAATGGAAGCAACTCACATGTGTATGGTGATGAGAGGGGTCCAAAAACTAGGTTCTTGGACTTTTACCAGTACGATGCTAGGAGTCTTTCACAGAGAACAGAAAACTCGTGAAGAGTTCCTAAATTCGATTCGCCATCAACCAAATTTTTTTAAGTAGCTAATTTAACAATACTAGTCTTGAGAGTAAACTCCCCTCAATTGAACTAAGGGGAGTTTGCTCTCGTTAGTTTCTTAGATCATGGTCAAGAAGTTAAATAATCTCATTTTTCTTTATCTTCTAATTTCATCATGAATTCGTTTTTTTTGTAAGCCTTAGCAGAAGCTCTTATCCAAATCGTTGCTGCTAACGTGAAAGGGAAAAACATTACTCCAAAGCCAATCACTAAGGGATGTTCTCTGGCAAATGGAATATTTCTTAGGACGACAATGATTCCGCCACAATAAAGTAAGCCTAAAATAGGAAGTCCTAAAACTAATAACGCAAATTTAGTATCTTTGTCCATACTGACAATTATCTAATAAAAAACTAAATGATAAGTCAAATAGAAATTATGACAATTTTCGATAATATTATTTCGGCGACCATCTCAAGGTATAGTTGATACCTCAGATAACTGGGGAAGTAAAGCTTCAAATGCTTGACCTCGATGACTCACTTTATATTTGACATCTGGCGGCATTTGGGCAAAAGTTTGTTTATATTGAGGAACATAAAAAATGGGATCGTAACCAAACCCTTCTGTTCCCCTCGGACTAGTCAGAATTTCTCCGCGACAAATACCCTCACTTTGTAAAGCAATTGAACCATCTCTACGGGCAATCGCAATAGCACACACAAATTGCCCTTGACGCTGTTTTGTATTTCCCAATTCTCTCAATAACCGTTCAATACGCTCTTTATCTGTTAAACCATACCGAGCTGAATATATTCCTGGTGCACCATTTAGAGCATCTACTGCTAATCCTGAATCATCAGCGATCGTCCA
This sequence comes from Cyanobacterium sp. uoEpiScrs1, assembly GCF_947331815.1. Taxonomy (GTDB): domain Bacteria; phylum Cyanobacteriota; class Cyanobacteriia; order Cyanobacteriales; family Microcystaceae; genus Rippkaea. The sequence continues at coordinate 2,458,639 of NZ_OX373462.1, read as the reverse complement.
CTCTCCTAAGGCTTTAGCCACTTGAGAAGCTTTTAAACAAGCATTTTCAACAAATGTAGTGCCTGTTTCTTCAATCTCTAGAGTATCTGGCTTCAATTGTAATTTACAGTCTAATTCAGTTAAATATTGTCGTATTTCTTTAAGTTTACCAGGATTACTTGTGGCAACAATTAGCTTTTTCATTAAAAATGATATGGATTATTAATAACTATTTACTCGTAACTGTTTACTAAGTTTATAGGGAACTATTATCAATAAATTCTCTTCTTTCACTGCAGAGGTTTATTGCTATTGCAAGAACTTCTCTTGTCACCAAGAATTGCTCTATACTTCTGGTGGTTCATTGAAGTAACAAAACTTTGTTTTTATTGAGTTTGCTGTCTTCAACGCCACCAGGGGCTTTTCTTAATGATTCTCGAGTAAAAAACAAGAAAGTATACCCATAATAATCATAAGACATAATACCACAGCTTCATAGCTAAAGTTAGTTCATTATTTTTATGCAAACAGTATAATCTACTCCTAGTTTAGACTGCTGTAAAAACAAGTAACCTAAATCTAAATTGTATTAAATACTATTTATACAGTATGTTTTAAGATAAGTATAAGCACTGTAAGTCAATATACTAAAAAATTATTTGGATCTGTCATGTTATGTGATAAAAAAAATAAACTACTGAATACTGAAAACCTCATAGTTGGTGACTGATATGTCCGCTTAATTCTTAGTTAATAAACAACTTTTAGAATTGATAACTTTAATCTGAATATTTCGATATCCAATTTGTTTAGTAAGTTGTACGTCCATACAATTCTGTTAAGAATCGTAAATGGTTAATTAATTCTGGAGTTAATACTTCGAAAGAATATCTCCATCTCCAGTTACCATCAGCCAGTCCAGGAATATTCATTCTTGCTGTTTCCGTTAAACCAAGCAAATCTTGTAATGGAAAGATTGCTTGATTAGCGATGGACCCCATAGCTAAGCGAATTAAACTCCAGTTAATCCCTTGTGGACAGATACCACCCAAATAGTCTGTAATTCTTACATTATCTTCAAAACTACGTTCTGCAAACCATCCTACTGTCGTGTTGTTGTCATGAGTCCCTGTGTAAACAACACAGTTATGATTAGTGTAGTTGTAAGGAAGGAAAGGATTAGCGCGATCACTGTCAAAAGCAAAATGGAGAAGTTTCATCCCTGGGAGGTTAAATTTATCTCTTAAAGCTTCGACTTCTGGGGTAATAACCCCTAAATCTTCCGCAACAATAGGTAATTCGCCTAATTCGTTCTTAAGATACTGAAAGAATTTTTCTCCCGGAGCCTTTAGCCACTCCCCATTCTCAGCTGTAGTTTCTCCCTGGGGAACTGCCCAATAAGCTTCAAAACCTCGGAAATGGTCAATTCTTACAATATCAAGATACTCCAATGTTCTTTTAAATCGTACAATCCACCATTTAAAGTTGATTTCTTCAAGTTTTTTCCAATTGTATACTGGATTTCCCCACAATTGTCCTGTAGAACTAAAATAATCTGGAGGAACACCAGCCATTAAGGATGCGGCTTGGGTTTCTTTATCTAAACAAAAAAGTTCAGCATTGGACCAAACATCGACGCTATCGTAAGCAACATAGATAGGAATATCTCCAAAAATATGAATACCGCGATCGTTAGCATATTTTTTAACCCTTTGCCACTGACGAAAAAATTCGAACTGAAGGAACTTATAGTAGAAAATTGATCCAGCTAATCTTTCTGTCCAATTCTCTATTGCTTTAGGTTGACGGGTAGCAATATCTTTATCCCAATGTCTCCAAGTCTTTCCTTGGTGGACTTCATGGAGAGACATAAAAAGAGCATAGTTGTCTAACCAATAGGAATGGTGATCACAAAAATTCTCGAAGTTCTGATACAGTTCACTTGAAACATTAGCTTGAAAAGTATTACTTGCTTTTTTTAGAAGAGGAAACTTAGTTTTAATTACAAGATCATAATCAACATAATCACTTAAGAATTTTGGAAAAGAGTCTAAATCTTCTCGAGTAACTAGTGCATCCTCGTACAAAATATCTGGGCTAATCAATAAAGGATTCCCCGCCAACGAAGAATAAGATAAATAAGGAGAGTTACCGTATCCAGTTGGACCTAAAGGAAGAACTTGCCATATGGTTTGACCCGCTTTTTCCAAAAAATCAATGAAACGATAAGCTCCCTCTCCCAAGTCACCAATACCAAAGCGGCTGGGTAGGGATGTTGGATGTAATAAAATACCACTAGCTCTTTGAAAGAATGTCATAAACTGCTGATTTTTTATGCTCTGTTTACACAACAGAGGACTATCGTCTCATAAAATCTCATTTTTGTTATAGTTTATACTATTTATTTTAAAGTTTATTCTACCTAAAAAGTAGAATGAGGGATTGTTATAAACATCTTCAATGCTTTGTTTATTAACACTAATTTTTACTTAATTAAAACTAGATTATGGACCATATATTTATAATATTTTAAGCTTGATTAAGCTATAGAAATAAAGATTATTCTCAATATAATCTCTTATATCGAGAATAATCTATTAAAAAATTTATTTATATAAATACAGAAGTTAAGTTTACAATAGTTAATTTAATTGTACAAATATTTTTTGTTTATATAGTAATTATTCAGACAAAAAAACATTTACTTAGTCAAACAAATATGTTTATTAATTCTAAAATAAATACTCATTATCTACAAAATAACTTCTTATTCAAATAACACAAAATATTAAATTTAGTCATTATATCAATATTGAAATTTTTGAGGACAACATATATATAACAAAAATATTTTTAGGCTAGAATTAATATTCTAGTATCTTCTTAATTGACATTTACTCTAATTTAGAGCGAACAGTATTGGCTACCTTTTAATAACTCAAAAATAAAGTTATTGTTTTTCATTTCTCTAATATTTTTAGGAAAATAACTCTAAAAAATACATTTTACACACTCTTGATGTTGCCCATAGTATAGTCATTTTGAATATATTCTATGATCCTATAGCTACCTATTAACAATAGATAGGTAAGTCGATGTTAGTAATTCTCCTTCATCACTCATAAATCTGTTTAAAGATTTCCTTGTGCATCAAAGCCTTATCCACTAGAGATTTAAGGTGATGGCGGTCTATTGTTTTTCCATTAGCATAAAATTCTGACCAAACGGTACTAACAATACTAGGATCGTCAGGAAGTTCAGTTAATTTCCATCCAGGTAAATTGATTTCCTCCATCAGACGGCTGACTTTAGGATCATAGCTCAGAGCAAAACATCGAGATCCTTCAGCGGCTGCCATAATGAGACTATGAAGACGCATTCCAATAGTCATTTCCACTTCCCGAAACAATCCCTTTAATTCTCTAGGATCTTCTAGGCAAATAATCTGGGAAGAACCAGGTAACTGTGAAGCAAGTGAATTTGCAATTGATAAGTCCTGGGAAGCTTGGAAAGGAACTAATAACAAACAAACATGAGTAGCTTTTTGAAAATCAATTAGGGCTTTAGTTAAAATTTTCAATTTTTGGGGAGTCAATTGAGGATGTTTCCGTAAATTAACCGCCACTATAGGAGTAGATATATTTACTAATTCTAGGGTTGATTTCCTTGTTAAAGCCCAAACTGGATCAGGGGCAATTAAAGGATTTATTTGCCATTGAGATACTAATTTAGCCGAAGCCCTATCTCTTACACTTACAGCTGTACAGCCCAAAAGAGCGCGGCGAGTTAACCAACGGGTAAAAGGGCGTCGTAAGGGGCCAATTCCTTGAGCCCAAGCAATAGTCTTTAAACCTTGTTGTTGAGCCAAGGCCATTAATGCAGCATAGTAAATGGGACTTGTCCAACTTGTGACATCTTGCATTAAACTTCCCCCACCCCAAATAAACAAATCTGAGGCTTTTAAAGCTTTTAAAACTGCACAAACTGAACGATTATGACAACTTTCAACCCCATAACGCTCATGAGTCTGCTTTGGGTTTGCTGAAAGAACAATAGGCTGTATTTGAGACGGAAGCATCTGCAATAAAGAGACCAATAAAGCCTCATCGCCACCGTTTCCTTGACCATAATAACCACAAATAACCGCTTTTTTCATCCTTTAAAGTCGGTGTTTATACTAATTTTATGATTCTATACTAGACTACGATAGATCAGACAGTATTTGACGAGACACTTAAAAAATGACTTATAGGATTATCTTACAACCAGACCATCTAATGCAATTGGATTTATCTCCTGTAACTACTATTATTGAACCAATTTTGATGAAAACAGTACAATCAAAAGCTCACCAGAATGAGATTATCTCTTATGAACAAACTATAAATTTTGAAATTAATTATCCTCGTGATTCCGATGATCCTAGAGAATTATCAGAAATTCCTGAGGTTCGCCTGTGGTTTATTCGCCTAGACTCAATTTATCCCTGGATACCTTTTATTTTAAATTGGAAAGAGGGAGAATTAGCCCGTTATTTTGCGATGTTAGTACCCCATCAATTTAGCCAAACTGAAGGAATTCAATACAATCCAGAAGCTCTAGAGATTTTTGTTATGCACAAACTATTCATCTTGTCTGATTGGTTAAAATATAGAAATATTCCTCATATTACTCGTCTCCAATCAATGGCGAAAATGTTTGGCTATGATTTAGATAAAGATTTTTTTCGATTAATTTACTAAACTTTTTTTAAATAATCTCCTTGACCGATGGCGGGACATTCTAAAGATGAGCTATTGCTTTCACTATTTCTTGAGATATAAAAGGAATAATCGCCTTATTTTTACTATTTTGTCCTTCTGTAAAAATCACTAATAAATAGGGTTGACACCCAGGAATTTGAATATAAGCTGCATCGTGGCGAACTTGACTAGTCCAACCTGCCTTTGACCATAATTGGGCATTTGGAGGTAGCCCTTCTCCTAAAAAACCAATAACTTGGTTTTCTTCCTCTGTAACCTTGAAATCTTTCGAGGTTAGATTTCGCTTGAGTAACTCCATCATCTGTTGTGACCGTTTTGAAGAAACGGCTACTCCACCAACAATACTATATAACAATTGGGCAACAGCATTAGTAGTTAACATATTGCGGTTTTCCATCATCTTCCCTACAAATACTCGTTCTCGACCGTAAGGACCATCACACCAGGTTTTTTGATTGACATTTATAGCAGCTAGTCCTTCCCATCCCAATGACTTAAAATAACGGTTAATAATATTTCGTTGACGTTGCCAAGTGTCAAAGGGATCAGCAGATAATTCTGGCCCACTTGTAGTTCCTGTTAATACGTCAACTACCAAACTCGTTGCATCATTGCTGGAATTGACAACCATATCCCGAATGGCACGGTTTAATTCCTCTGACTCAGGGGTCATTTTTCCTTCTAGCCATTCATGAATCGCCACCAAATAAAATAGTTTGACAATACTTGCCGGATATATACGTTCAATTCCCCTGTAACTAAATCCTCTGACGGAATGTTTCCAAAATTCCTCGGCAGAGATTGCTCCACCCGTATTTGCAATCACTGGAGAATCATAAACAATCCAAGTTAATGCTAATTGATCAGGAGTTAACTGAGGAAACTTAGACCATGTGGCTTCTAAAGTCCGATTGCCAAGTTGTTGTAGGATGTCGTCTGATTTAAAAAAAGCCATTGTAATCACTCTTCTATATCCAATAGATTCCTTGAGGCTGTTTCAAGGTGAGTAATGCCCACCTTAGAATATTTTTTACTGTTATTTAAAGCTGACCAAATCCTTTTTTCTTCTTGATTCTTTTTTTCTTTTTCTTCGTACTACCATGACCGCGAAATCCCGGAGGTGTTTGGCTACCAATTCCTCCAAACATTCCACTACCTATGTCGGACATAGATGGCATTCCTCCCTGTCCCATCTGCTGCATCATACTCCGCATACGGGTAAAATTTTTCACTAGTTCTCCTACTTTAGTTTCAGAATGTCCTGAACCCCTGGCAATACGACTACGACGACTAGGGGACTTAGCTAATAAATCAGGATTTATACGTTCTTCAAAAGTCATAGAACTGATCATCGCCTCAGTTCGCTTAAGTTCAGTTTCTCCTTTTTCAATATCAATATTATTAAGTTTATTCATTCCTGGAATCATCTTTAAAAGACTTCCCAATGACCCCATATTTTTCATTAGGCGCATTTGTTTAAGAAAATCATTAAAATCAAATTGAGCCTCAAGAATTTTTGACTGCATTTTTTCTACATCTGCAATATCGATTTCTTCTTGGGCCTTTTCGACTAAGGTTAAAACATCTCCCATATTTAAAATACGAGATGCCATGCGATCAGGGTGGAATGGTTGTAGTGCTTCTACTTTTTCTCCAACTCCAATAAATTTAATTGGTTTTCCTGAAATTTGACGAACTGATAGAGCTGCTCCTCCACGTGTATCCCCATCCATTTTCGTAAGAATTGTACCGGTAATACCAATCTGTTCATGGAAAGTTCGAGTTAAATTAGCAGCTTCTTGACCGGTCATGGCATCTACCACCAAGAGAGTATCATCAGGTTTTATACTGTCTTTGATGCGGACTAATTCTAGCATCATACTTTCATCAATTTGTAGTCGTCCGGCGGTATCAATAATGACAGTATCGAGCCCCATTTCCTTAGCTTTTTCAACTCCTTGATGAGCAATATTAACAGGGTTCACTTTACTTCCTAGTTCAAAAACAGGAACATTGATTTGTTGTCCAAGGGTAATTAATTGGTTGATAGCTGCCGGACGGTAGACATCGGCAGCTACCATTAAGCAACTACGCTTTTCTTTACGGAGATAGAGGGCAAGTTTAGCGGTAGCAGTAGTTTTCCCCGTCCCTTGTAACCCAGCCATTAAGATAACGGTTGGAGACGTTTCAGTTTTGGCAAGGGAGGCATTACTTTCTCCCATCACCCTAACTAATTCGTCATAGACAATTTTTATAAGTTGTTGACTAGGTTTAACCCCAGCAATAACCTCTGCACCTATGGCCGCTTTTTTTACATTTGCGATAAATGTTTTGACGACTTGAAGGTTAACATCTGCTTCTAATAGAGCACGGCGTACTTCTGTAAGAGCATCTTGAATGTTGGTTTCAGTGATCTTGTCTTGACCGCGTACTTTTTTCCAAGCGTCTTCTAAACGTTCGGCGAGAGCATCAAACATAAGGTTTTGTTCTTGTGAAGTTTATAACTAATTGTGACTAATCAAAGATAGTTTCCATTTATTTTAAATGGGGGTCAGGCTCTTCATTAATCTTATAAAGTTCATTCCATGGCAGGAATAACAATCTTATTGAAGATACCATTATTTCAAAGACTTTCTACTATTGTTTATGTTAATAATTTGATTCCTTACTTAAGATTTTAAGGAGTTTATTTTGTCGTTGATAATAGACCATAGATTTATTGTACGGATCGTTGATTAATAACTAGACTAGTATTAAACTTTTTAGACTTCTAAGGAAGTTTTTATTTCTAAAAGATTGTCGACTCTTTTCTACAAAAGAATATAGCCAATTTAGATATGATAATTTTATTTTAAATCAAGAAAAAATTACTTAAAATTTTTGACATAACTCGAGCTCTTGTCCGAACGGTCACCATACAATAACACGAAAAATATCTAGAAATCCGTACAATAATTAAACAACTAAAAAAACGACAATTAATATCAATAACTATATAGAAAAAACACAGCAGGTCTCCTCTCTCATATACTTTATTAAAAGTATGTAACTGTCATTGACGGATTAGAAGATAAACTCAAAAAATGTTTAAGATAAGAAAAATAAAGAAATAGCCAAGGTGGCTAAAAATTTTCCTCAATCTTATTGTCTTCGATTTATTCGACGAATAGGTAAGTTAGCGATAAGGGCTGTAAATCGTTGATCGCTCTCTAAGACAAACTCCATTTCCTCAGGATCAATATCTACATATCGACTAACAACTTCTAGGATGTCCTTACGCATAGATTCAAGTATTTCTGAACTGAGTCCAGAACGATCATGGGCAATGACTAATTTTAATCGGCGTTTGGCCTCTTCTCCACTTTTGGGAAGACTTTTCCATAGGGAAAGTTTTTCTAATAGCTCAAAAATCATAGGTTTAATTTGTATAGAAAGGACTTAATTACCAAAAAAGCGACGACGAATACGAGTCATTAAATTATCATGAGCTGCCATCAAATCCAGATAAGGGACTGTTTGACCTTCTAAACGTCGGGCAATGTTATTAAACGCCATGGCTGGAATAGAAGGCGGTTCTTCTAAGACTAAAGGTTCTCCCCGGTTAGTCGAGACAATAATCCGTTCGTCATCAGGAACAATTCCAATAAGAGGAATCACTAAAAGATCAATAATATCTTCGACGCTGATCATCTGATTGAGCTTGATCATTTCTGGTTTAACTCGATTAACTATTAAGTGTATTTTTTCGATCTCCTCACTTTCTAATAATCCAACTATTCTATCTGCATCCCGAACTGCAGCCATTTCTGGTGTTGTTACAACAATAGCTTCTTTGGCAGGAACTACAGCATTACGGAAACCCATTTCAATCCCGGCTGGACTATCAATCAGAATATAATCAAAATGGCTTTCAATTTGTAGTATCAGCTGTCTCATCTGATCAGGACTAATAGCTTCTTTTGTCCTGTTTTGTGCTGCTGGTAATAGTACCAAGTTAGGTTGACGTTTATCCTTAACTAGGGCTTTTTCGATAGAACATTGTCCTTCCAAAACATCGATCGCAGTATAAACGACTCTTTGTTCGAGTCCAAGGAGTAAATCTAGATTTCTCAGTCCAAAATCCGCATCAACTAGAGCAACTTTGTGCCCCAAACAGGCTATGGCTAATCCTAAGTTAGCAGTAGTGGTAGTTTTACCAACCCCTCCTTTACCGGAGGTAATCACAATAATACGACTCATGGTTTAATATACAATTTGAATGTCCGATGATAATTTGACTTTTATCGATATTATGACGAATTATTAGTTTTTTTGCTCTACTCTTTTTTTTCATATTGTATTATGTCGGTCTTGTTAAAATTTGGAGCTGGTTTCAAACGAATGCCTTCAGAAGTGATGTAGGCAACTTCCGGATTGAAAAATTCAGGGGTTCTCGAAGGCGCTCTAGCAACTAACTCGGCAATACGTAATTGAGTTGGTTGCATTTGCAGTGCCATAATGCAACACTTCGAGTTCCCTTTAGCTCCCGCGTGAGCAACTCCTCGTAAATATCCCCATATCAAAATGTCACCATCAGAGATGATTTCTCCTCCAGGGTTGACGTCTCCCCGAATTATAATACTCCCAGGATGACAAATAGTGACTCCTGAGCGTACCGTTGTTTTTAGATAAAGGGGTTCAGCTAAAGGATGTAAAGTCAGATTTTTTTCAGAAAACAATGGTTGTCTGAAAACTTTCTGCTCTACTGAGTAGCCAGCAATGGCGGCCGCCACAGCGGTTTGACGGCGGCTAGTATGAATACTGCTAAGTTTTAGGTTAACAGTTTCAATAACTTCCCCAATACTTTGTAATTGTCTACTATCCAGCAAACGATTTTGTACTACTAAATGTACTGACATACCAGACATCCAGGCTCCTTTATGATAGGTCAGACACTGTTTTATTTCCTGAAAGATTTTCGTCCAATCTTTCAAAGGATCTTTTTCTTTTTTGTTTATATTGGGTAGTATTAGTAAAAGTTTTTTTCCTTCACTCTTTAAATGAACTTGGGAATAAACTCCAGAAAAAGAAGAAGACAGTTCGGTTTTTATATCTTCTGAAGAAATATTTGACTTAGTATTAATCGATTTAAAGCTTGGCTCAGTAGTCATTTGTTTAAAATTTGGAAAATTCAAGTTCAAGCTTAGCATTAAGCTGTCAAAAGAGTCAGACTAATCTCTCAATAGAAAATTGGCAGTAGGGATAGATAAAAATATTATCTATATCTGAACATAGTTAAATTAACTAACACTCTTAGTATTTATTTTTTTATCCTCATCAAAGCAAATAACCTTTATTTTTGTTAACTTAGAATAAAATATAACTTCAATAAAATTTGTTAAGAAATTAAATTTGTTATTAAGTACTTAACATATTAGAGGTTTAATAGTAAAAATTATTGTTTACATTAACAAAATAAATAATGAATAGTATCAAAACACTAATAAGAAATTAAAGTATTATGTTAGACTTACTATTTCTTTGACTATTAGTCAAAAACAACTATGTTTTTTGCCTATTTATCTACTAGTCAATCCTATACAAAAATTTTATCACAAATAATTTTTACAAAAAAATACCTCTAAATTACAAAGAGGCAGATAACTTAACTACTATTTAACTAATATATTTGTAAAATAATACTAATATTAGTATTGAGGAACATCAGGATCTACTTCTTGACTCCAAGCTATAATCCCACCTTTAAGATTAGTCCCAACAATTCCTTTTTTCTTGAGAATCCCTAGTGCTTTGGCTGACCTTACTCCACTTTTACAATGGACAATAACTTTTCTATTTTGTGACAATTTACGAATTTTGTTTATTCCTGTTCCATCTTCAATATCCGCTAAAGAAACTAAGACTGATCCTGGTATTTTAGCTATTTCGTATTCATTAATATTACGAACATCAATTAAGACAAAAGCATCTGTAGCACTATCGAATAAGTCCTTTAATTCCTTAACAGTAATCTCAGGAATAATCGCCTTCTCCTGCTCCTCTACTGCTCGTGCTTGAGGAATTCCACAAAATTGTTCGTAGTCAATTAACTTATTGATTATTGGCCGTTCAGGATTAGCTCGCAATTTCAACTCACGGAATTTCATATCCCAGGCATTGTAAAGCAATAAACGCCCACTGAGAGTCTTTTCCGCTCCTATAATAATTTTAATAGTCTCAGTAGCTTGAATCGTTCCGATAATACCACAAAGTACTCCTAAAACTCCTCCTTCTGCACAAGAGGGAACCATTCCAGGAGGTGGCGGTTCAGGATACAAGTCGCGGTAGTTGGGACCCCCTTGGTAGTTAAAGACCGTTGCCTGCCCTTCAAAACGAAAGATTGATCCATAAACATTAGGTTTATTGAGTAAGACACAAGCATCATTAGTTAAATACCGAGTGGGGAAATTATCTGTTCCATCGATAATGACATCATAAGGCTTAAGAATTTCTAATGCATTTTCTGAAGACAAGTGAGTCTCATATAAGTCTACTTGACAATAGGGGTTGATCTGCAAAATCCGATCTTTTGCAGATTGAATTTTCGGTTTTCCTACCCAAGACGTCCCATGAATGATTTGACGTTGTAAGTTAGAACTGTCAACAAGATCAAAGTCAACAATTCCAATACGTCCAATCCCTGCAGCTGTTAAATATAAGAGCAGAGGAGAGCCGAGTCCCCCTGTCCCTACACACAGAACACTAGCTGCCTTAAGGCGTTTCTGTCCATCTAATCCTACTTCGGGAAGAATAATGTGACGAGAGTATCGTTGAAACTCTTCTTTATCGAGTTCGATTTCTTGTAAATTGGGATTTAGCATAGGCGTTGCCCGACTAATTACGCGTCACGTCTGGTTTCTTATAAATGGGAACTTGACGAAACATTGTAACAGATATCTATTCAACTAATACCTATACATAGGAAAACCTTAGCTCATACGCCTGTTCTATTAATTAAAATTAACATTTATTGGCTTGACTATTCAAAGACTAAATTTTTTTATGCTAAAATCATAGGTTATTTTGATAAACATTTGATATTTAAATCAACTTAAAATTACTCATGATTGGTCAGGAAAAGACACTAACTTTTCGTACAAAATTTTTTTATGGGATTGGAGAATTAAGCGGCTCTCTTCCCAGTAATATTTTAATTTTCTTTTTTCTATTTTTTTTAACAAATGTAGCTGGCTTAAGTCCTAGTTTGGCAGGATTTATGATGTTAGTAGGGAAGATATGGGATGGGATTAATGATCTAATTATCGGTTGGCTAAGTGATCATACTCGTTCTCGTTGGGGAAGACGCTATCCTTGGATGTTATTTGGAGCAGTTCCTTTAGGAATAACTTCTATCTTATTATGGGTAGTCCCTCCCACCACTAATCAGATACTTTTGTTGATTTATTATGGGCTAGTATCTTTTTTCTTCTATATATCTTTTACGGCAGTTCTTTTACCTTACGGAACTTTATCTGCTGAATTAACACAAGAGTATGACGAACGTACAACTTTAATTAGTTTTCGTTCAATTTTTAGCATTAGCGGCAGTATTTTTTCTTTGATATTGGCACAAATAATTTTTATAAATATTGATAATATAAAACAACAGTATTTGTTCTTAGGGTTGATTTGTGGTTTGTTATCGGTATTGGTAGTATATGTTAGTGTCTGGGGAACTTATCCTCACTACTATCAAGTTCAAAAAAAATACATAAAAACCGGTAAAACTTCTGTGCTCTCTTTGAGAAAACAATTGTGTTTAGCATGTAGCAATCGTCCCTTTTTATATGTGATGGGTATTTATCTTTGTTCTTGGTTAAGTATCCAGATTATTGCAGCCACCCTTCCTTTTTATGTAATTAATTGTATTAATTTGTCAAAAAATCACGTTACTCAAATGGCTATCGTGGTTCAAGTTACAGCACTATTTATGTTAATTTTTTTAGACTTTATATGCAAGAAAACTGAAAAGAAAATAATATATTTTTGGGGTATTCCTTTTATGTGTTTTGCAGGGCTAGGACTGTTTTTTTTGCAATCAAAACAAGTAGTATTATTGTATATTCTTGCTATCATGGCTGGTATAGGAATTGCAACTGCTTATATTGTTCCTTGGTCAATGTTACCAGATGTAATAGATTTAGATGAGTTAAACACTGGGGAAAGACGAGAAGGTATTTTTTTTGGAGTGGTGGTACAGTTACAAAAAATTGGAGTTGCTTTATCTATGTTTTTTGTTGGGCAAGTTTTAGATTGGTCAGGGTATATACATTATGGCGAGGGAGTACAACCAGAGTCAGCTTTATGGGCAATTCGGGTCATTATCGGACCTATCTCCACAGGAATTTTATTCATGGGATTGATTCTAGCCTACTTTTATCCAATTACTCGACAAGTTCACCAAAAAGTATTACTTAAACTTCATCATTGTCATACATATGACAAGTAGTTTTGCGAAGATATTTCATTAAGTTACTTTGAGCTATAATCAACTGTAAACTGTCAATAAACTGTCAATTATTTTTTAAATAAATGGAGATTAACTTCAGTTAACTTATTCCTAATAATAGATAATATTTACTGCAGTCAAATAACTATAGACTATCATATTTTGAATAGAAAAAGATTTAATTTTAATTAAAAATTTTAATGTATTCAGGTTGAAAATTTCTTGTGTTATCTAATTGCCAACTCGTAATATCGTTAACTTGATTTGAGGTAACCGAAATAATGATATAGGAATAATCATTCCAGGCAATCATTCGATCAAATTCTGAAGGGATAGCTAGATAATCAGGATGAGAATGGTAAATGCCAATAATCTGTAACTGACGATTACGCGCTTCCTTTTGTATTTTTACGAGTACTGATGGGGCAATACTAAAACGATTTTTTTTGCTTAAATGTTTTTCATGGTTATTAATGGTATTGGATGATTTTTTATTTTCCCCAATAGTCCAAGTATTTTTTGTTGGAAAAACTTCAATTATTTGCTTTTTATTATCCTTGGCAGTACCAAGAAGTAACCCACAACACTCTTCCGGATAAATTAAAAAAGCGTGATTATAAATCTGATTTAAGTGCTTTAAGCTTATTAGAATCACAATGTTCAATTTGAAGTTGAATTAGAATTATTGCAGTATAACTAAAAAATTTTTATGATTTTGCTCCCTAAAACAATTATTAATTCATTATTTATATTGACTTACTTTACTTAGTGTTAACCTTCACTATAGAGGTCAAGTTGTCAGAGATTTTGGTATGGTTGAAATCGGTGAGTCTCTTGGCTACCAGTCAGAAATATGGAAGTGTAATTTTGGAGGTAATGAAAATTTATGGATAGTAATGACTGGGTGAAACAGTTATTGTTAGTGGGGATTGGCACAACCTCACTAGTTGCCGACAAAATTAAAGAAGTCAGTGATCAGTGGGTTAAAGATGGCAGAATTGACTCGGAAGAAGCTAAAAGACTTGTTGAGGAGCTGATGCAGAAAATTAGAGCAGGACAAGGTAACTTCGAAAGTACTATAGAGCATCAACTGCGAAAAATACTACAAGATTTAGGTGTTCCTCGTCAGTCCGAAATGGATGAGTTGCGCGGTCGAATTGATCGTTTAGAACGTCAGATTCGAAATTTCGAAAATAAAATGTGGCGTTAAATAAAACCAATTAGCTTATTATGGTGATGACTTTGCTAAAAACGCCGGATATAATACGGGCTATTATCAAAAATAAACTTTCAATAATGATGGCACACAATACAGGAATATTAGAAAATGGAAAAAATTTGGCAATTCTGGTTACCATGGACTATATTCTCTCTTTGAGCTTAGTCTAAAAAAATAGTTAAAGGATAAAATAGAGAGGTAATGAGCATAAACGCAAGAAACCTCTTTCTTAATTTAAGATGTAGTATTACTGCAAGTAAGATGAAATTTGTCTTTTAAATAAGCAATTTAAATATTTTCAGACTAAATCTTCATCCATTTTTTATAATTGAAGAGACGTCTAGTTAACGTCTCTTCGTTGCTATTTTTTCGGAAGGGTACATACAGAGAGTTATTCTTGATTTGTTTACATATCTATTTCTCCGTAATTGATATCTTGTATATGAGATTAAAATGAAGAATTTCTTAGTATGGGGTACCTAATTTATTAAAGTTATATTTTTATCTTTAGCCTAAAATTGAGTAAGTTTTCTGCCAAGTACCATCTGGGTATTAAAAAAACACCGAAGCCCTAATAAAACTCAATACTGTAAAGGCGATGTAGGAAATTATCTCAATCCTTTGTAATAAGGCATCTAGTACTTTGCTTTAGAACTAGTACCTTTTCCAAGATAGAGAAGAAAGTAAATTTTTATCAGAAGATTTAGTTATTAGAGGAATCTTATAAGATTTGTTACTGTTCAGTATAATCATTTACGATATACTGGATAACTGGCAGTGCCGATGTAGCTCAGTGGTAGAGCATTCGATTCGTAATCGAACGGTCGGCGGTTCAAATCCGCTCATCGGCTTTAAGAAAGAATCAAAACTTTACTAGCTTGCTTACTAAAACACAATGAGGAGCTGAGGAGAAAACTCAGTTAGTATATCTATATCCTTTTTAGTTAAATAAATATACAAATTTATAGCATAGAGGTGAAAGTGATTAGCTAGATTAGAATTGTAAACAAAAGTTTCATTATGAAAAGTTAGTTCACTTCTCTCATATAAGTCTTCTTAGCTTACAGTGCCTTCAAAATGATCTCTAAATTTCCTTAAAAATGATTTTAGACTAGTAAAATTTTCTGCAATACATTCTATAACGTGAGCTTATCGCTGATGAAAACTACAAAATTTCAGTTTTAAGACATAAAGCTACTTTGGACTTTTGTTAGATTCAAACTTGTTTTTAAAATGAGACCAGCTAGACTACCTACTCAAATTATATTACTATAATGTTTGTTCAGCGTTGGTTAGAAAATACTAGATTATATTTGTAATTGATGTTAAAGTATATATAGTCTACATAAAAGTTACCTATGACAGTTGGGCTCTATATAACAACTAGAAAAAGCCCTGCTTTTTAGTGATTATTAACTAATATTAATATAGTCTAAGGGCTCGATTAGTTCATTCACTAAAGTAATAAGAAAAGAATAATAAAATTTACACTATTTTTTTGTCATCACTTAGATTTTTTTAATGTCTGAAATAGTAATTAACAATATTTTTTTACTACATTCTTAATATAAATCACTGTAGTAATTTTTGAAATTTGTCTACTTCTTTGTATATTATTTTTATTATTTTTGCATTTTATACTATTTTTATATAAATACAAATACAAATTATCCTGATTTAAGTAATGTATTTTTGCATAAATATTTCGTATTATGCTTCTATTATTGTCTGAATAACACACCATGTATTTTATTCATATTTAGATACATAATTAATAACTATTTTCATTATTTTTTTATGGTTCGGATTTATTCACTACTTTTTGTAAAAAACTAGATATAGTTTAGATACTAAAATAGTATTATCTATAATTATAAAAAATTGTCTATAAAGGTTAAGATAAAATAATAAATAGTATTGGATGTTATCATTAATTATTTGACCTTAAATTTGAGAAGTAATCTAAAAATCTTCTAAAAAAAATTAATATTTTTAAGAGCAGTAGTTATGTCCATCAGTCCTATTTCTTAAGCAGCCTCAACGTGTTGGGAAGTACTTAAATTGAATAGAGTTATTTTCGAATATCTCTATCCTAAAAACAACTTAATTTTTAAATAGAAACAGAGTAAGGTATTGTTACCCTACTTTGTTTTTATCTAATCTACAAAATGATCAATAATTGCCTGAGCAAACTCTGAACATTTTAAAGGAAAATCAACAGGTGGCTCCATTAACCTAGCTAAATCATAAGTTACTTCACGATTAGCGATTGCGTTTCCAACACCTTTTTTAATCAAGTCTGCTGCTTCTTGCCACCCCATATACTCTAGCATCATTACCCCAGATAGAATCACTGAACTAGGATTAATTCGATCTAACCCTGCATGTTTTGGGGCAGTTCCGTGAGTAGCTTCAAAAATAGCACAAGTATCTCCAATATTAGCACCAGGTCCCATTCCTAAACCACCAACCACAGCAGCAGCAGCATCAGAGAGATAGTCTCCGTTTAAATTCATAGTTGCAAGAATAGAATATTCATCAGGACGGGTTTGAATTTGCTGGAAAATACTGTCCGCAATACGGTCGTTAACCATGATTTTATTCTTCCATTTTTTATTCCCATGACTGTCCCAAATCAACTCTAAAACTGATTTAACTTCAGTACACACTTCTTGTTTCTTTTCAAGTGTTAAAGAATTGTAACCAGGTTCAACTTTGCGCGCATTATCTTCAATACTGATATTGGGATTACCTTCTTTATTACTTAAAATCCAAGATTCTCGTTCCGTAACACAGACATCTCGAAATTCTGTTTTAACTAGTTCATATCCCCAGTCGCGAAACGCTCCCTCTGTGTACTTCATAATATTTCCTTTATGGACTAAAGTAACCATTTGTTTATTTTTGGGAAGACGTAATGCGTGTTCCATAGCACGGCGGATTAGTCGTTGAGACCCAGTTTTACTGATAGGTTTAATGCCAATTCCTGCGTCAAATGGAATATATTTTCCTCTATGCTCAGATGTTCTAGGTATTAACTCATTGTTAATATATTCAATTAAATTTTGAGCGATTTCTGTTCCTTCACGCCATTCAACTCCCAAGTAAATATCTTCAGTATTCTCTCGATAAACAATAACATCAAGTTTTTCAGGCGACTTGTGAGAAGAAGGGGTTCCATAATAGTAACGACAGGGACGAACGCATGCATAGAGAGTAAAAATTTGCCGTAATGCGACGTTAAGAGAACGAATCCCCCCACCGATGGGGGTCGTTAGGGGTCCTTTAATAGCTATACCATACTCCTTAATAGCTTTGAGCGTATCATCGGGTAAGTATTGATAAGTTCCGTACATATCACACGCTTCATCTCCTGCATAAACTTTGAACCAGTTGACTTTACGTTTATCCCCATACGCAGTAACAATTGCGGCATCGATTACTTTTTCGGTAGCTGGCCAAATATCTACGCCTATTCCATCTCCTCGAATAAAAGGGATGATAGGATCATCGGGAACAATAAATCCACCGTCTTTATAAACAATTTTAGAACCAGTAGTTGGGGATATTAGCTTCTTGTACATAGAATTATTTAGTGCTTATTGTTGTCTTTTCATTACACCCCCCAATGAATCAATTCCCTAATCTCTTAAGGAAATCTATGTAAATTAGTAAAAATAGTTGTCTTTTTACAGCGTATATGTGACAATGGAGGTTCATGCGGACGTATAGCTCAGCTGGTTAGAGTACATCGTTGACATCGATGGGGTCACTGGTTCGATTCCAGTTACGTCCATGATAGGAGTCAATAGTACCGTGTGACAAAGCATGTTAGTTTGATATATACTGCTTGACTTCTACTGGATAGTCAATTTGAACTTCCACAGACCATATAATAGTCCAAAAAGACTTAGACTATTAGTATATAGTCCCACTAACAGCATACTGAAAAACAATGGAATGGGATCGGCGGACTTTTCTAAAGACCTTGCTCACATTGGGAATTAGTCAAGCAGGGCTTGAATGGTTCTCTAAGCAACCAAAAATTAAACGTCACTATCAAATCTTAGCTACGCCAACCCCCCGTAAACTGGCATTGTTGGTAGGTATTAACGACTATAGCAGCCATTACAAGTTGAAAGGATGTGTGACTGATGTTGAGCGACAAAGAGAATTGCTAATTTATCGCTTTGGATTTTCCCGCAAAGATATCTTAACCTTAACGGAACGACAAGGTACTCGTGAGAGAATAGAACGAGCTTTCACTGAACATCTAATTCAACAGGCTAAAGCAGGTGATGTCGTATTGTTTCATTTCAGTGGTTATGGCAATCACGTAAAAGACAGTCTTTATGATACTTCTCATAGCTCGTCAATACGACAACGGGGATTAGTTACTAAAGATGAGATATTTTCTACAAAAAGTACTTCTATAACCAATAATCTTCTTGAAGAGACTCTACTACTGTTAGGTCAATCTTTAGCTACTGATAAGCTGACCATGGTTTTAGATACTAGTCATCATTATTCAGGAAAAGAACTTCAAGGCAACCTACAAGGACGCACCTTTCCTTATGAAGCTCAACAACCTAGTCTAGAAGAGATAAATTTTCAAGCTCAATTGAGAGAAAAACTTAAAGCTAAAAATATCCAAGCTAAACCGTCACAGATAGTAGGTACCCTACTAAGGGCTGCTCAGAACCAACAAGTAGCCACCGAAATCATGGGCGATGGCTTTAGTGCTGGTTTATTCACTTATCTTCTAACTCAATATCTCTGGCAAGCGACCCCCACTAGTAAAATCATAATTTCTCTAGAAAACATCAGTGAACACATATTTCCTATCAGGGGACAACAACAACAACCTCAACTTCAACAAAATTCAAAACAGCCCTTTTTCACTTATTATTTATTTCCAGTTACCTTTGAGGGAGCTGAGGGAGTAATTATCCATGTAGAGGAGAAAACTACTGCTACTATTAAACTGACTGGACTACCCTTGTCTGTGCTACAAAATTATGGACTTAATTCTTGTTTCAAGGTAGTTGGACCCAAGTCGTTGCATCCTGTTAGTGTACAATTGTATTCCCGTGAGGGACTAACTGGTAAAGTTCGACTACTTCAGATACCACAAAACCAGGCTGATACATGTCCCTTAGAAAAAGGACAATTACTTCAAGAAACCTTGCGTGTAATTCCCAAAACTTTAGGGCTTACTGTTGCACTAGATAAAAACTTGGAGAGAATTGAACGAGTTGATGCCACAAGTGCTTTTGCTTCGATAAAAATTGTTTCATCAGTTATTACCGCAGGAGAGCCGGGAGCTGACTGTGTCCTAGGACGACAACGAGAAACATTAATGGTCGATGGGGGAAATTCATCTAAATCGGAAACAGAAGGAAGTTATGGACTTTTCTTACGAGGAGGAATCCCCGTTCCCAACAGTTTCGGTCAATCTGGAGAAGCTATTAAATCGGCTGTTGAGAGACTTCAACCTACTTTTAAAAAACTCTTAGCTATTAAATGGTGGCACCTTACTCTTAATGAGGGTTCTTCGGAATTAGGGCTGGAAGTAACCCTCAAAAATCTTGATCAAGATTCTTTCCTAGTGTTAAGAAGACAAACTCTACGTAAACTATCGTCGGTTAAAATATCTTCAACCTCAACTCAGACTGACTTCTCATCACCAACAAGTTCCTCTTCCGATTTCTTACAACTCCAGCATTTACCCCAACTGCCGCAGGGAAATCGTTTTCAATATCAATTGGAAAATCGAAGTGATCGTCCTATTTACTACTTAATTTTAGGAGTAGATGCAAGTGGACAAACTATTGCCTACTTGCCTTCTCAACAACAAAATAAAACCCAGCAGAAGGTATACCTATCTCCAGGAGAAACTAGACTTATTCCTTTTTCCTCCCGAGGACTTAACTGGACATTAGCCAGTAGTCAGGGATGGGGACAAATGATGATTGTTGGTTCTAAATTTCCCTTTACAAAAACCTTAGAAACTCTAGCAGAGTTTCCAGGATTTAAACTTGACCAGGGACAAATATTTACTCTAGAGGAACCTCTCAAGATCGCACAAACCCTTTTAGGGGACTTAAATACTTCCGGCTCTTTGTCAAATGAATTGGCGGGAACATTTAACGATAGTTATGCTCTTGATAACAGTACCTGGGCTACTTTGAGTTTCGTGTATCAAGTTATTTAAAAGATAGCTTAAATTAGAATGAAAGAGTCGAGAAAAACTACCTGTATTATTTTTATCTTTGGTGCCTGACGTTTTTCTGACTGTTTAAATTAATCTAGATGTAATAATTTAAGTTGAAATTCACTAAATGACAAGAAACTCATTTTTGCGTGGGGAACTAGAGTTTAAGATCTTTTATCTAAATTGGTAAATTGTCTTAGAATAAGGAGTTCATATTGAAAACTGAGAGAAATAGCTATTCCCCGACTGACCATTTACCGATAATATAGGAAATGCTCACTTCAATTAGTCAGTGACACAGACCTTAGGAAATGGCATTACCCGCCCCATTTCCTCCCCATGACGATATTCTCGAAAGGGGTACCTAGCGGTAAATAAAGGATTAATGAACCAAGAAATCTTCGAAAAAGTTAAAAGTATCGTTATCGAACAACTTGAAGTCGATCCAGGAACAGTAACACCGGAGTCAAGTTTTGCTAATGACTTAGGAGCGGATTCTCTAGATACTGTTGAACTGGTTATGGCATTAGAAGAAGCATTTGATATTGAAATTCCTGACGAAGTCGCTGAGCAAATTGATACAGTGGGCAAAGCCGTTGAACACATCGGTGAAAAAGTTACAGCAACTACTTAATTTCAACGATTGGGATTAAGTGGTTGCTATCCCTATCCCTTACTCTCCCCATACATAATCTGCGGGGCAGAGTTAGCCTAATATCTTAAGCGAAGATCATGACCAATTCAGAATTAAAGCGCGTTGTCGTAACAGGACTAGGTGCAATAACCCCCATTGGCAATAACCTAATGGAATATTGGGACGGGTTAGTTAGTGGCCGCAATGGGATTGGTTTAATTACTCATTTCGACGCCGCACAGCATGCCTGCCGTTTTGCCGGAGAAGTCAAAGGGTTTGACCCTCACGATTACTTAGATCGAAAAGAAGCTAAACGAATGGATCGTTTTGCACAATTTGGAGTAGCGGCAAGTTTACAAACTGTAGCAGACTCCCAGCTAGTAATTAATGAGCTTAATGCAGACCAAATAGGAGTCATGATTGGGACGGGGATTGGCGGTCTAAAGGTACTCGAAAACCAACAAGAAATATACCTTAACCGTGGACCCAGTCGCTGTAGTCCCTTCATGATTCCTATGATGATTGCCAATATGGCTGCAGGACTAACAGCAATCCATACGGGAGCTAAAGGACCTAATAGCTGTACGGTAACTGCCTGTGCTGCTGGTTCCAATGCCGTAGGAGACGCTTTTCGCCTTGTACAACGAGGTTACGCCAAAGCGATGATTTGTGGAGGGACAGAAGCTGCTATTACGCCCTTGGGAATAGGCGGATTTGCAGCAGCTCGAGCTTTGTCAACTCGCAATGATGATCCAACAACGGCTTGTAGGCCTTTTGATCGTGATCGCGATGGGTTTGTGATGGGTGAAGGAGTGGGGATCCTAATCCTTGAAGAACTTGAACACGCTCTTGATCGTGAGGCTAAAATTTATGCCGAAATCGTTGGTTACGGGATGACTTGTGATGCTTACCATATGACTTCACCCGTCCCTGATGGTCGCGGCGCGACCAGAGCGATAGAACTGGCCTTAGCTGATGCTGGATTAATTCCAGAACAAGTAAGTTACATTAATGCTCATGGAACTAGTACATTAGCAAATGATGTTACGGAAACTAAAGCCATTAAAAAAGCTTTAGGAAAACACGCTTACGAAATTATCATCAGTTCTACTAAATCGATGACAGGCCATTTATTAGGGGGATCTGGAGGCATAGAAGCAGTAGCTACTGCAATGGCGATCGCTAATGGGAAGGTTCCTCCTACAATTAATTTAGAAAATCCTGATCCTGAGTGTGATTTGAATTATGTACCTCATGAAAGTCGCTCTTTTGATATCAAAGTTGCCTTATCTAATTCCTTTGGATTTGGTGGACATAATGTCACCTTAGCTTTTAAAAAATATCAGTAAACAAGAAGGATAAAATGTGAATCTCCTTACTATAAGTAAGGAGATTCATGACTGTAGAACTGGATAATTAAGCTAAACAAATATGACTGTTCTAGATTCTATAAAGAATATAAATACTCATTGTAATGCGACAACGATTTAAAATTGGACTAGTCTTCACATGAGTAAATTATTACCCTTTATTTAAGTTTTTTTATTCTATTACTTATTTTAGTTTTCTTCAAATCTTTTAGATGTATTTTACAAATAAAAATATGATAGTCAGTTCTATTTACGACATAAATTGCTGATAATATTACTAGTTTTCTATGACTTAATCCTTTGCAAGTACCATTTATTCAGAAAAAATAAATGTTCACGATTGATATGATTTTAGTTGATTCTAACCAATAAATAATTAATTGTTAATCATTACATAGTAAGGTTTTTGTTCTTCTTCTAGAAAAAAATAAATCTTATATTTAATTAAATCAATCCATAGCCCATTTTAAATTTAGAAGTATTTTTTTATGTAAATCATATTTTAACAACCTTATTTGTCTAATTTTTCTAGCTCGATTAAAATAGTAAGCTGGCGTATAGTAATTGGTCTTTTTTTTCTATTTTTATATTTTACACGTATTAAAATACACTCTTTGCCTAGTTTTAAAAAAGCAAATAGTATTAACCTGACCAAAAAATTCGAGCAAACAGACAAGCAGATAAAATTCCTGAAGTATCTGCTAACAAAGCAGCTATTAATCCGTGGCGTATATTTTTAATCCCAATTGATCCAAAGTAAACTGCTAACACATAAAAAGTAGTTTCTGTACTTCCCATAACAATTGAAGAGACAAAAGCACTGTAGGAGTTAGGAGCTCGTTCTATCGCCTCACTCATTAAAGCAAATGCACCATTTCCAGACAAGGGACGTAATAAAGCCATCGGTAATACATCTGCTGGAAGACCAATCCAAGCAGTATAGGGACTCAAAAAATAAATAACTTTATCCATTGCTCCCGATGCACGAAAAATACCAATAGCAACTAAAATTACTACTAAAAAAGGAATAATTCGGATGGCAATGTCAAACCCTTGCTTGGCTCCCTCGGTAACTGCTTCATAAACTTTAACTCCCCGTCCAATACCATAAATGACAATCAACAAAATTAACGCAGGTAGTAACCAATGAGCAAGAAATTCTTGGCGGATAAATTCCCCTAAATCATCGTTATTGATTACCCGATAGAGAATGGCTCCTAAAAATGCTCCAAGACATCCCCAGGAAAAAAAACGAGATAACAAACTAGGGGAATACAAAAGATGGTCAAAATTCGGATTCTCCTCTATTTCTGTAAGGTGATCTATCTGAATAGACTTGTCTTTTGTTTTAGATATCTGGGGATAAGATTGAGACGACAACTTAGCGTAGTTCTTATCCCTTTGTCCTAACCAAACTGAAATCGAGATTCCTACCACTGTTGAAACTGCTGTGGCTAAGAAAGTGGGCACCCAAATTGCAGCAGGAAGAGTGCTTCCTGCTGCCGCCCGCACCCCAATAACTCCTAGAGGTAATATTGCAACACTGGAAGTATTAATCGCTAAAAATAGGCACATAGCGTTGGTAGCCGTTCCTGGAAAGGGATTAAGCTTATCTAGCTCGGCCATAGCCTTTAACCCAAATGGGGTGGCTGCATTGCCCAATCCCAACATATTCGCAGAAATATTCAACAACATTGCTCCCATTGCGGGATGAGTAGGAGGAACATCGGGAAATAACCGAATCATCAAGGGTTTAAGCCATTCTGCTAGAGTGAACATCAATCCTCCAGCTTCTAGCACGCGTATTAATCCCAACCATAGTGCCATAACTCCAACTAATCCAATAGCCAGTTCAACAGCACTTTTGGCTGAGTCTACACTAGCTTTGGTTATGGACTCCATTCCTCCCGTATACCCTGCTAAGAGAATAGAAATGGTCATTAGACTGATGAAAACAAGATCGATTGCGCTGGGCCGTCCAGCTTGGGAACGCAGGAAGCTCATAAACTGTTGAAAGAAGAGTTAACATTCGTGTAATCCCGTGCCTAAAACATTATCCCCGATTTGAGTTCCACGTCAAATGATTTAAAACTAGGGTCAGTGTTTAAAGATTTATACAAGGCTCTAAAAAATGTTTTACAGAAATACTTCATACTTTAGCAGATAAGCCACTGCTTATTTACTCGTGATCACGGTACAATCGCAATTACTCTCTATCTTAAATTCATTAGTCGTCGATACTATGAATCAACTTGTTGCTATCAGTGATTACATCATTTTTTTAGTCACCTCATCAGCCCTCTATAGTATGTTTGCACTAGGGCTAAACCTACAATGGGGGTTCACGGGACTTACTAATTTCGGAGTAGTTGCATTTATGACCTTAGGAGCTTACACTACAGCTCTCTTAACGATTAAAGGCTTTCCTCTTATTCTTTCTGTTTTAATTGGAGCAATTTTTTCAGCTATTCTAGGGTTAGGAATTGGTCTATCAACACTTCGTTTAGGAGAAGACTATTTAGCAATTGTTACTATTGGTGTGTCTGAACTAATCCGCCTAATTGCTAATAATGAAGAATGGCTTACAGGTGGAACTTTTGGGGTAAAAAACTATCCTCTTCCTTTAGATTTTGAAGCTAATTTATTTACTAAGTTTAGTTTGCTTATCATATTAACCTCATTAGCAATTTATGCTGAATGGCTATTATGGAAGAGCTTGTCTCAACAATGGCGACAATATAAAAGAATTCAAGAAAAAGGTTTTAAACAGAGGAAACCTATCAGTTTAATTATTTGGGGAATTTTAACTACATCGTTCATTATTTTAGTTTATCTTCCTGGTACTGTTGCTATTTCTAACTATACTTACAAAGCTGGATTGATGGTGTTATCTTTATTGACACTAGCGATTATTTATACAGGATTAGAATTCTTAGTTAATTCTCCTTGGGGACGTATTTTAAAATCGATTAGAGAGGATGAAAATATTGCTAAAGCACTAGGAAAAAATGTCTTATTGTATAAGATACAATCATTTATGTTAGGAGGAGCAATTTCAGGAATTGCAGGATCTTTCTTTGCCTGGCAGTTAACTACTATTTATCCCAAAAGTTCTGAACCGTTGTTAACTTTTAATGCTTGGATTATTGTTGTTCTAGGAGGTGCAGGTAGCAATACAGGAGTAATATTAGGGGCAATTATTTTTTGGGCTTATGATTCCATAACTCGTTTTATTTTACCTCAATTGGGAATGTTGACTCAGAGTCAGGCAGGGGCATTTCGTATGATGGTTATAGGCTTAGTTCTAATGATATTAATGGTTTTACGACCCCAAGGAATTTTGGGTAAAAAAGAAGAACTTACTTTAGGAAAGTAAGTAAAAATAATTGTTGATTTAGTAGGATAGCAACTTATAAAAAGTAGCAAATATAATTTCTACCAGAAAGGCTGAATCTATATAAAAATCTAGCTTATGAAGTTGTAGAATACAATTATGGAAAGTATCTGAATATTATTAGTCACTAATTTATTAGACTTAATCTAAAGTAGTTATTAAATATAATTTTTGCGAACTTTTTGTATATTTATAACTATCAATTACTCAACCAAAAATACCAGAATAAATGAGAAGAGGTGGGACTCACCCACCCCTAAAAACGCAGACTGTCCCCCATTATCACATGATCTCAGTAAAAAAATCAATCGTTTCTTTTAAAGCTAAAATAAAGCTATCAATTTCCCCAAAAGTATTATAAAAATATAAACTTACTCTAGCACTTCCTGATGCATTAAATAAACGATGTAAGGGTTGAGTACAATGGTGTCCTGATCGAATGGAAATACCTTCATTATCTAACAATGTTGATAAGTCACTTCCGTGAATTCCGCTAACATTGAAGGATGCTAATGCAGCTCTTCCTTTACCGTCTAAATTAGATTGAGATCCATAAATCCTTATCTTAGGAATTTCTGCCAATCTCTTAAACAAATATACGGTTAATTCATCTTCATAAATATGTATTTTATCCAATCCAATAGTTGTTAAATAATCTATCGCTGCTCCTAGAGCGATCACTTCCCCAATAGCAGGGGTTCCTGCTTCAAATTTGTGGGGTAGTTTTCCATAAGTAAACCCATCAAGAAATACCTCCCCTATCATTTCTCCTCCACCAAGAAAAGGAGGCATTTCTTCTAAAATATTTTTCCTGCCATAGAGAAAACCAATTCCCGTAGGAGCACACATTTTATGACCACTAGCTACCAACCAATCACACCCTATTTGTTGTACATTAATTGCTAGATGTGGCGCACTTTGACAAGCATCAATTAACACCTTTGCTCCTACTTGATGAGCCATAGAAGTGACTTCTCTCACCGGGTTTATACAACCTAATGTATTAGAAACATGGACGATAGAGACTAATCTTGTCTTGCTAGATAACAAAGATTTAAAATGCTCTAAATCAAATTCTTCTTGTTCGGTTAAAAAGACATGCTTAACTATTGCCCCTGTTTTTTGAGCTATCATTTGCCAGGGAACGATATTACTATGATGTTCCATAACGGAAATAATAATTTCATCCCCCGGATTTAAGTTAGTTAATCCCCAACTATAGGCGACCAAATTAATTGCTTCTGTGGCATTACGAGTAAAAACAATTTCTTCAGATGATTGGGCGTTGATAAATTTTGCTACTTTATCTCTTGCTTCTTCATATGCTTCTGTTGCCCGCACACTTAAAGTATGTGCTCCTCTATGAACATTGGCGTTATTTTTCTCATAGTAATGACGTAGAGTATCGATTACGAGTGAGGGTTTTTGAGAAGTAGCAGCACTATCAAGATAAATTAAGGACTTTCCGTGAATTTCTTGGTGTAAAACTGGAAAATCAGAACGAACTTTAGCAGCGAGAGTTTTTTCTTTTACAGAAACCATGGTAAATTCCAACATTAGAAGTTAGCTAGAGGCTTTATCATTCTGAAATATTTCTACATAACTACTGTTTCGAAAAAAGTTAATAACTTGTTTGGAATTCTAATGTGCGACAGGCAACACATTGAGTTAGTCTTTTACGCAAAGATTCAAGAGGAAGTCGATCTAAAATTTCAGTAGCAAAAGCATCAATTAAGAGATTACGAGCGTCGTTTTGACTTAAACCACGACTCCGTAAATAAAAGAGTTCATCAGATTCTAATTGGCTGATAGTTGCCCCATGAGAACATTTAATATTATCAGCAGTAATTTGTAATTCTGGTTTAGTATCAATACGGGCTTTTGAGGACAATAACAAATTCCGATTTAACTGATCTGCACTGGTTAATTGCGCCGATTTTGGGACAAATATTTTACCGTTGAATATCCCATGACCATGATCATCAATAATACACTTGTGCAATTGACGAATTGTTCCATGGGGGTAATTAAGATGGACTGCACTGTGAGTGTCCGAAATCTGTAGATCACTCACCATTGTTAAACCATTTAGATAAGTTTCGGTTTGCTTTCCTTGTTGAAAAACCTTGAGGGTATGGTGAGATAGCTTTGCACCTAGACTAATATTATTACAAATATAACGACTCTCCTGGTTTTGAATAATTTTGGTTTGTCCTATATGAAAGCTATCCCCTAGTTCTCGTTGAATCCTACTATGATTAACATGAGCGTTGTCCTCTAAGAAGATTTCTGTAACTCCATTTACTAAATACGGTTTATTTTCTGCGGTATCATAACATTCTTGAGCAATGGCAGTGTAATTCTCAACGAAAGTTACACTTGACCCTGTTTCAGCTATCACCAAAACACGAGGTTGAATTAGACCAGAGGAATCAGTTGGAACAGATATAAAAAATAAATCGATAGGGATATCGACAATAATATTTGGATCAACCCAAACAATGGCAACATGATGAAGATTAGCCGTATTTGTCAAGGAAAAAAGGTCTTCTTCTTCTTTATTTTTTCCTAAGTAATAAACTACTTTATCTTTTTTTGATTCAGGAAGCTCCATCAAATTTCCTACATATACCCCCTTGGGTAAAGCAGATACATTTGACAATTCAGGGGTATACTCTCCATTAACAAAGATGAGCCGACTTTCTTTGGCTTCAGGGAGAATTAAAGAAGATAAATCATCAGCAAAAATAGTGGCAACTGATTGGGTTGGCTTAAACTGAATATTAGATAATTCAGACAAGTTAATAAACTTCCAATTTTCATCCTGCTTGGTTGGGAAGTTTATTGTCTTGGCCTCAGATATTGCACTTTCCCTCAATCTTGACACAAACGGTAACTCGCCTACTACTTCTTTGGACTTACATTTTTCTGGCAATCCCAGAAGTATATTCTCCCAAATTTGATTGATACGTACATTTTTTTTTATAATCGATGCTGTCATAAAATCACTTTCCTTATGATAAGTTTTTGGTGATACTTTTAAGCCTTGGCCAACAGTTTTTCTTCGATAAAATCATAACCGCTTTCTTCAAGTTCAAGAGCTAATTCTTTCCCTCCCGTCTTCACAATTTGTCCATTATGCATTACGTGGATATACTGAGGTTCAATGTAGTTAAGTAACCTTTGGTAATGAGTAATCAACAAAAAAGCGTTCTTATTAGTAGCTAATTTGTTTACCCCATTAGCAACAATCCTTAATGCATCAATGTCTAATCCTGAATCAATCTCATCTAAAATACCTAAAGTGGGTTCTAATAAAGCCATTTGTAAAACTTCATTGCGTTTTTTTTCTCCCCCGGAAAATCCTTCATTCAAACTTCTCTCTAAAAAGCTTGAGTTCATCTTGACAATGTCTAGCTTTTCTTCTACTAAGTCTTCAAAATCAAAGGTATCTATTTCCTCTAATCCTTGATACTTTCGATGCGCATTGTAGGCTACCCTTAAGAAATCTAAATTACTTACTCCTGGAATTTCCAAAGGATACTGAAAAGCCAAAAAAATTCCTAGATTCGCCCGTTCATCTGGACTTTTATCGAGAATTCCTTCTCCTTTATAAAATATATCTCCACCAGTTATTTCATAATCAGGATGTCCCGCCAAAATTTTTGACAGAGTACTTTTTCCAGACCCATTCCTTCCCATGATTGCATGAATTTCCCCTGATTTTATTTCCAGATTAACACCTTTCAGGATAGGTTTTCCTTCAACATTAGCCGTTAGATTTTGAATAGATAGAATAATTTCACTCATTGATTTCAGTAGTAATTAATAACTAGATTTTTTGTGCTGTAAACTTTAATTACGGCAGATATTATTTACCTTAAATTAACCGACAGTTTTTTCTAATTTTAGACCCAGTAATTTGTCGGCTTCGGCAGCAAATTCCATCGGTAACTCACTTAAGACATCCTGACAGAAACCACTTACTAGCATAGAGACAGCATCTTCTTCAGAGATACCTCGTTGAGCAAAGTAAAATAATTGGTCTTCCCCAATTTTAGAAGTCGAAGCTTCATGTTCTACTGTTGAGTTGTTATTATTTGCTTGAATGTATGGAAAGGTATTAGCTTCAGCATTATCTCCAATCAACATTGAATCACATTGAGAGTAATTTCTCGAGCCCGTAGCTTTCGCTCCTATTTTTACCAATCCACGATAGCTGTTTTTAGAATTACCTGCAGAAATGCCTTTAGATATGATAGTACTACGAGTGTTTTTACCAACATGAACCATTTTCGTTCCTGTATCGGCCTGTTGCTTATTGTTAGTAAGGGCAATTGAATAAAATTCCCCAACTGAATTATCACCCGCCAACACACAACTTGGGTATTTCCAAGTAATAGCAGAACCTGTTTCTACTTGAGTCCAAGAAATCTTGGAGTTAACACCTTTGCACAGCCCTCGCTTGGTAACAAAGTTGTATATTCCTCCTCTGCCATTTTCATCTCCTGCATACCAATTTTGGACAGTGGAGTATTTAATATCAGCATTATCTAAAGCCACTAATTCTACCACAGCCGCATGGAGTTGGTTACTATCATACATCGGTGCGGTACATCCTTCTAAATAGCTAACGGAAGCCTCTTCCTCAGCTACAATTAATGTACGTTCAAATTGCCCTGTATCTCCGCTGTTAATCCGAAAATAAGTAGATAATTCCATGGGGCATTTAGTTCCTTTTGGAATGAATACAAAAGATCCATCACTAAAAACTGCTGAATTGAGAGCAGCAAAGAAATTATCATTAGCTGAAACCACTGAACCGAGATATTTCTGAATTAAATTAGGATGTTCTTGTAAAGCTTCTGAAATAGAACAAAAGATGACCCCAGATTCAGCTAGTTTTTCTTTAAAAGTTGTTGCAACAGAAACACTATCAAAAATAGCATCTACTGCTACATTACCTAGTCGTTTTTGTTCAGATAAAGGAATGCCTAATTTTTCAAAAGTTTCAAGTAAAGTAGGATCAACTTCATCAAGACTCCCTAATTTTTCTTTGTTCTGTTTAGGAGCAGAATAATAAACAATATTTTGATAGTCAATAGGCGGATAAGTAACGTGAGACCAAGTTGGTTCCGTCATTTTTTGCCATTGTTTATAAGCTTTTAAACGAAAATCCAACATAAAATCTGGTTCTTTTTTTTTCGCAGAAATTAGACGAATAATATCCTCATTGATGCCATTAGGAATCTTATCGGATTCAATGTCGGTAATAAACCCATACTTATAGGATTGGTTAACTAGTATTTTAACTGATGTCTCACTCATAAATTGTATGTTCTCCGTTTCCATTCAACAAATTCTCTTAAGATATATAGAGAGTACTCAACCTCAAATGGTGACGAATATACGGCATCCGAAAACAAACCGTTTTAGTTCTTGTGATTCCATAAGCCGTCCAAAATGTCCCCTAATCATATAAAATGCGAAAATTACGAATTTATAATGGGAGTTTATTTGGAGGAAAGAGCGATATCTACTAAAACAATTTTTCTATTTTCTAACCCTATTCTATAATAGAATAACAACCTTATTGTTGTCAAAGTCACATTAAAATTTTCAAAAAAGATTTTAATATGACTTTAATAAAGACATATCGAAAATAAAGTCATAATGATTGGGATATTCCTACTCATGTCTTCCTTACTGCTTATCTCAGTCCAACTCAATTAGTTAGTGACAAAAACGATGACTATTATTCATCCTCCTTCAACTAAAGAAGATATTCTTAACTATTTGCTTAAACATGGTCAAGCTAAGGCTTCTGAATTAGCTCAGGCCCTAGAGATTACACCTCAAGCAACTCGCCGTCACTTGAAAGATTTAGAAATTGAAGATTTGATTGAACATCAATCTCGAAAAGTTGGATTAGGAAGGCCTCAGTACATTTACTATCTTAGTAAACAAGGACGAGATCATTTTCCTAATTGCTATGGAGAATTTGCGGTTTCCTTTCTTAAGACTCTTACTGAGACTGTAGGAGAACAACAAGTAGGAGAAATTCTGCGGAAACAATGGGAACGTAAAGCAGAAGATTATCGCCGACGCATTGGCAGGGGAACACTTAAAGAAAGGGTGAGTAAATTAGTTAAATTACGGCAAGAAGAAGGTTACATGACAGAAATACACTTAGTTAATCATAAAAATAATTGTCAATCTTTAAGGGAAGGCTATATCTTGGCAGAGCATCATTGTGCAATTTCTGAAGTCGCTGAATCTTACCCTACAGTTTGCGGTCATGAGTTAGAAATGTTTGCTGAAATTTTACCTGATTGCATCATTGAAAGAACTAACTGGATTAATGAGGGGAAGCATAATTGTGGGTATTTAATTCAGAATAACTATTAATTAGCTATCAATTACTATCTCTAATAACATATTAGAAACTAATCCTAATATGTGTTGATGAAGTATCGATTTTATTCAAAAATAGATTATAGACCAATTTACGCTTTATTTATCAATAAATAAAGCGTAAATTATATAATTTTATAGTTGAGAAATATCCCTATTTTATATAAATTGAGTTATAATTGAAGCTGTTTCAAATATTTTACTTAGTTTTGCTATGAGTATTACATTTAGAGTTCCTAGTATTGCCTGTGAAGCTTGTGCAAATACTATTACTAAAGCAGTCCGGAATGAAAATCCAGAGGCTACTATATCTATTGATGTCTCTACAAAAATTGTTACTGTTGAAACAAATGTTTCTGAAGAAACTGTAAGAAAAATTATTGAAGGAGTAGGGCATACTGTTGAAAGTTAATTTTGGTTTCTTTGTCGAGAATTTAAAAGGGTTAGTTCTGATCTGATAATTTAACTTTTTGGAGTGTTGTTTTTTTTGACTTTTTTATAATCTTATTCTGTTCGGTTATTCATACTAATTTCTTAAAATTAAGATGTATATTGTCTGTAGGTATGAATGATAGCTGATCCTTACAGACAATATGCGTTTATATTCCAAATTAATTGAGAATAGAGTTAGATATTCTATTTATCTTAATTCACTATTTTTCTTAATTTTTATATAGGTTAATTTCCTAGTAAGAAATATATCTAAGCCAATAGCTTCCCACAAATATTTTGTGGGAAGCTATTGGCTTAGATATTAAATTAGTAGCATCAGATCTCAATTGATAGCTATATTTTCCCTACATATAAAATAATTGCTAGATGGCTTAAGATGAAAAGTACTTCTTTTTTCTTTCTTTAGAAAGCTGATTATAATTAGGTATATAAAGATATATAAATTGATATTGTAATAAAGTGCAATAAAAATACTAAACCATTATAGCTTTTATTTAAAAGTTATTTAAATAAAAGCTATAATGGTTTAAAATTGCCTTAATAAATTCTAATATTTGACTATTGGGATATAATGAATTTTTAGGACGTTTTCTATTTTTATATTTAACTATAAAAAGTGGTAAGAACTAAATATATAACTATAACAAATAACTTTATATTTCCACATTTCACTTCCCAAGCTTTGGGAAAAAATATGATCTAAATAATTTCACCTAAAATTATAAAATATATCAGCATATTTTATAATTTTTTTTGTTTTAAAGTAAACACTTATTAATTTTTAAAACTGACTATTAAATTTTAAAAAATTTGAACCATATTCAAATGGAAAACCTGGTTTGATAATAATTTCAAATAGCTTATAAAACTATCAACGATCTTCTTTTTATACTAGTAATTGATTGGTTTTACTGATAGACTTTTCCTTTATCTATCCAATGAGTTGGGCTAGTATCAATTACTACCTTCCATGATTGATTCTTTAAATTAATAGGTAATGTAAACTCTAACGCATGTTCTTCAGCATTAAATAGTAAGAAAAAACTAGTGTCAATCACATGATTATCGTAGATATCAAGAGTTCCAATTTTTTCTCCATTAAGAAAAATGCCAATAGCTTTCACTAATTCTTTTTCCCATTGTTCTTCGGTCATTTCTTCTCCTGTAGGGTTAAACCAAATAATATCTCTTACATCTGATCCGCGAAATACTTTTCCTTTAAACTATTTACGTCGCCGAAAAACAGGATGTTGATGACGAAATTTAATTAACCTTTAAGTAAACGACAAAAAATTTTGATCGACTTTTGTTAAATCCCAATTAAACCAAGAAATATCGTTATCTTGACAGTAGCCGTTATTGTTGCCTTGTTGGCTGCGCCCCGTTTCATCTCCCCCTAGTATCATGGGAACTCCTTGAGATAACATCAAAGTAGTTAAAAAATTACGTTTTTGTTGTTCTCGTAAGGCTAAAACCTCAGGATTATTTGTTTTCCCTTCTTTCCCACAATTCCAAGAACAATTATAAATTTCTCCATCATTGTTGTTCTCCCCATTGACTTCATTATATTTTTCGTTATAACTGACCAGATCTGCTAACGTAAAACCATCGTGAGCCGTGATGAAATTAATACTCGCATTAGGTTTTCTTCCGGAAATTTCGTAGAGGTCAGAACTCCCCGTAAAACGGTAAGCAAATGACGCTAGAGTGCTATTTTGTCCACGCCAAAAATTTCGTATTTCATCCCTATATTTTCCATTCCATTCTGACCACAGTAGAGGAAATTGTCCCACTTGATAACCTCCTTGTCCAAGATCCCAGGGTTCTGCAATTAATTTTACATTCGATAAAACCGGATCTTGATGAATGATATCGAAAAAAGTCGCTAAAGTTCCCACTTCATATATTTCTCTCGTTAAAGTTGCTGCTAAGTCAAAGCGGAACCCATCGACGTGCATTTCTAATACCCAATATCGTAAACTATCTATTATGAGTTTAAGAACATCAGGGTGGCTGACGTTGAGAGAATTACCACACCCCGTGAAATCTACATGATAGCGAAGTTTTTTTTATCTACGCGGTAATAAGCTCGGTTATCAATACCTCGTAAAAAGAGTATCGGACCCAAATGATTACCTTCCCCTGTATGGTTATAAACAACATCAAGAATGACTTCTATCCCCGCCTTATGAAGAGTTTTTACCATATTTTTAAATTCTGTGACCTGTTGCCCCTTAGTTCCTGAGGCGCTATAACCTGAATGGGGAGCAAAATAACCCAATGAGTCGTAACCCCAATAGTTAGCTAGTCCTTTGTCAATTAGATGGCCTTGCTGCACAAAAAAATGATGAACAGGGAGTAATTCAACAGCAGTAATGCCTAAATTTTGCAAATGGGAAATTGCATCAGGATGAGCTAGTCCTCCATAAGTTTCTCGCAAGTTTTGAGGGATTTTTGGGTGTTTTTTTGTAAATCCTTTAATATGAGTTTCATAAATGATAATTTTATGCCAAGGATGTGGGAGTAAGATGTCTTCTTCCCAATTAAAGCTTTCATCAATCACAACTGTTTTGGGAACCCACGGTGCGTCATCTATTTCTAAAGCAGTTAGATCTTGATCTTCACAGTTCCAAGGGTAACTAAAGATAGCTTCTTTGTGTTCTACGTCGGCGGTAATCGCTTTAGATTGAAACGATTGCCTTTAGTAGGGTCAAATAGACCATGGACCCGAAACCCGTAATGCTGTCCCGGCTTTATTCCAGGGATATAACCATGCCATATATAATTAAATACTTTCTTCTAAAGGGATAGATGTTTCTCGTCCTCGATTATCAAATAGACAAAGATCAACTCTCGTTGCATTCTCAAAAAAAATAGCAAAATTAATTCCCTTTCCGTCCCAACTCGCTCCTAAAGGATGGGAATTACCTGGTAAAATTTAATATTCATTGATTAGTTCATATCTATCTTAAGTAAAAACTTTTTTAGTCCTAGTGTGAGTTAAATTCGAAATAATGAAAAGTGCAAGACCTAACATTCTTACATGATTATGGTA
This sequence comes from Cyanobacterium sp. uoEpiScrs1, assembly GCF_947331815.1. GTDB lineage: Bacteria > Cyanobacteriota > Cyanobacteriia > Cyanobacteriales > Microcystaceae > Rippkaea. Next base: position 2,422,656 of record NZ_OX373462.1, on the reverse strand, counting down.
TGAGATTTCAAAGTATTAATCTTTTTTTAAGTGTTGTTAAAATTACTTCTTAAACTTTCTGGGCTTTCTATCTTTGTATATCATGAATATTGTTTAGCTAATAAATAGCGTAATATCTTGCACTATTTATGTCATCATAAAATACTTTTTAGAAAAAAATAGCCATTAACAATTATTTGTTGACAAATTATATTTATATAGCGATTTAACTCAGCATTCTCGCTATACTAACTGTATATTAAAAATTATATATTCATTCAATGAATATATAAAAAAATTAAAAATAGCGACAACTACAATAATGTCGCCTTTATTCAGAAATGTAGAAATTAAAATTCTTGTTTATATCGTGTACAAAAAACGAGATAAATTATCAGTATATTAATCCTTAATATTATCATTTATTAGTTATTTGCTACCAATTATAAAAATAACCTACTGCTTTTAAATAAAAAGAATATAAAAGTAACTAGAATCTTTTATTTCACTACTTAATTTGACGGAACTTCCATAAGATAACGCAGGTCATTTATAGTCTGTGAAGTACGATTTCTGTTTGTAATGATTAGGGAGTATTTTCAATGACAAAATTACGTGTAGGGTTATTGTTTGGGGGACGATCAAGAGAACATGAAATTTCTATCAAGTCTGCAAAGACAATCATGAAAGCTTTAAGCACTCCAGATAACTACCGAAAATATGAGGTATTGCCAGTATACATTCAAAAAAATGGAGTTTGGCAGGCAGGAGATACAGCACAACAGATACTTGAGCAAGAAATTCCTTCACCATATAAGAATGTAGCTACACAACAACTATGGCAATTTCCCCTCGAAGTGAGTGTGGTGGATGTTTGGTTTCCCATACTCCACGGACCTAATGGAGAAGATGGAACAATCCAAGGCCTATTAACCTTAATGCAAACTCCTTTTGTAGGAAGTGGAGTTTTAGGCTCATCCGTTGGTATGGATAAGATTGTCATGAAAATGGTCTTTGCTCAGGCAGGATTACCCCAAGTTAAGTATATCTCAGTAGACAGAACTGATATATGGTCTAATCCCTGTATTTTTTCAAATTTTTGTGATGAAATTGAAGATACTATAACATATCCTTGTTTTGTGAAGCCTGCTAATTTAGGGTCATCGGTAGGAATTGCTAAGGTAAGATCTCGTTCTGAATTAAAAGTAGCCCTCAACGATGTAGCAAGTTATGACAAACGTATTGTTATTGAAACAGGGGTAACCGCCAGAGAAGTTGAATGTGCAGTTTTTGGTAATAAAAACCCAAAGACATCAGTGATTGGGGAAATCACTTATGATGGTGATTTTTACGATTATGAAGCAAAATATACGGACGGTAAGGCACAATTACACATTCCTGCTCAACTTCCTGATTCTATCATCACTCAAATTCAAGAAATGTCCATTCTCGCATTTGCTGCAGTAGATGGGGCGGGACTAGCTAGAGTAGACTTTTTATATGTAGAAGATAGCGGAGAAGTCTTCATAAATGAAATTAATACCCTCCCAGGGTTCACTGCCTTTAGTATGTATCCCCAACTATGGGAAGCAACAGGAGTTCCCTTCTCTGAGTTGGTTGATAGATTAATTCAATTAGCATTAGAAAAAAATAGTTAAAAGACTATTTATTAAAAAGTATGTGCACAATTTCGGCACGTTAAGTATACTAGTCCAATACGATCAACAATGATGCTAAAATTTTCTTGATAAAAAATCTCTTATTTTTTACTTTTGATCAAGAAGCAATTGTAAAAGGATTAGCAACATCGACTATACTTAATTAATTGAATATCTTTGAAGCTTATGTAATAAGAAAGCATAAAAACGTTTTTATATTTTCAATGGTGTTAGAAGAGTAACTCAATATTAAAGTTAACTATAATAAAAAATATTGATATTTTCTACATTTAGAATAGACATTAATGGTAATTATCTCAGTATCTATTCAATTTAATACTTTACTAAATTAAACAAAAACTCAGTTACCGGATATCGTACTATTATGCTCTATTACTTATTAATTAACAGCTATAATTAAGATGTTCTGACATTTCTAATCTTTTTAACCCAAGAATTGATCTGACAATAATTCAGGCGATAACTTAGAGGATGAGCAATTAAATGGGCAGTACTTTCAAATAAAGTATCAATTTCAATTAAACCATTTTGTTTTAAAGTTTTTCCAGTAGAGACTAAATCCACAATTGCTTCTGACATTCCAGTTATAGGTCCTAATTCAACTGATCCATAGAGGGTGATGATTTCTACAGGTAGATTTAAATTATGGAAGTAGTCCTTAGCGCAATTGACGAATTTAGAAGCCACCTTTCCGTGGGGGGGAATATCTACAGTGCGTTTATAGGGACTAGTTTTAGAGACTGCAACGGACATTCGACAATAACCAAAGGTTAGATCTGCTAAATCTGCCACTACTGGAGCTTTTTCTAGCAACAAATCGTAACCAACAATACCCAATTGTGCCTGTCCATATTCGACATAAGCAGGCACATCAGTTGCCCGAACTAATAATGCTTTAGCGTTGTTAGTAGAGTCTGTAATTTGCAATTGACGATTTTCGGGCTCCAAAAAATCCCCAAAGTCCAAACCAATCTTTTGGAAGAGTTTAATACTATCGGATAAGAGTGCGCCTTTGGGGATAGCAACAGTTAACATAGACTATTAATTATGATTAGTGGACAGTATTGTCTCACATATCTTTTAAGTTTAGGGTATTTTTTTACAGAATGTTTAATGATCTATGGTTGATTAAAGGAAAAATTGTATTAAACAATGTAGGAGCAAAGATAGTTAACACATTCTGTTAAAAACAAAATAGTTAAGAAAAATCATATAATCGGTACTGAACACCTGTCTCAAAAATCCGAACCCCGCCCCCTTCAGCAACTGTCTGTCGTAATGCTTGGGGATCAACAACAGTTACCCCAGCAAGGTAATCTATCCCAAATTCAGCCAATTCTGCTAACCAAGGGACTGTTGGACCCATTAACACCAATTTTGCATTCCTAGAAAGTTCTACTAAGCGAGGAAAGGTTTTGTTAGGGATAGAAGTTCCAGTTAAAAATACCCAATCAGACTTTGGCAATAAGTATTCTGACGCAGGTGCAGGGAAATCGCCAGGACCTGGTTTAAGTTCAATTACATTGATCTCCATCTCATTTTCATAACGGTCTAATCCTGGGTAGCGTCCAATAATGGAAACTCGCTTACCTCGTAATTTTGGTAGAAAATGTTCGAAAACAGCTAAATTAGCAGATCCAGATGAAATAATAGGCTGACTCATTTCCTGGAGATTAGACTGAGAATTAATCACAGCATTAATGGCAGCCATTCCAATCGTTGCTTGATAACTATCCCATGACTGCAACCAGGGAGCTATATCTGCTACGGATCTATTGACTAGAGTTCCTGGCCAAGAAAGGGTGCGTGTCGGAAGGGCAGGACTCATGCATAGTCCAATTTCTTTGCCATGACAGATAGTCCAGGTCAAACCTATGATAACCTCTTGAATAGATGTAGTGTTGTTACCATAATCTAGAAGTAAATCGTAAATTTCTTGAGGGTTAGTCATTTTAGAGTGAGTAAGGAACACCTAAAGAATAATCCAAAAAAATGCTTCCTGCTTATGATATATCCTCAAAAGATAAAAATGTGGAGTTCCAATGATAGGATAACAGATGCGATCGCTGGTGAATTTATGGCAGAAACTTTATTATTTAACGCACTCCGTCAGGCTATTGATGAAGAAATGGCACATGACGATACAGTCTTTGTTTTAGGAGAAGACGTCGGTCACTATGGCGGCTCTTACAAAGTAACGAAAGACCTTTACAAAAAGTATGGAGAACTCAGACTCCTTGATACTCCAATCGCTGAAAATAGCTTTACGGGAATGGCGGTTGGTGCTGCTATGACTGGTTTACGCCCTATTATTGAGGGTATGAATATGGGATTTTTACTTCTAGCTTTTAATCAAATTGCTAATAATGCAGGGATGTTAAGATACACTTCCGGAGGAAACTTCAAAATTCCAATGGTCATCCGTGGTCCAGGAGGTGTAGGACGACAGTTAGGAGCTGAACATTCTCAACGTCTTGAAGCTTATTTTCATGCGGTTCCCGGACTGAAAATTGTTGCCTGCTCTACTCCTTATAATGCCAAGGGACTTCTTAAAGCAGCTATTCGAGATGAGAACCCTGTTCTGTTTTTCGAACATGTTCTTCTCTACAATCTCAAAGATACACTTCCCGAGACAGAATATCTGCTGCCTTTAGATAAAGCTGAAATTGTCAGACCAGGAAAAGACGTTACTATATTGACTTATTCTAGAATGCGCCATCATTGTCTTCAAGCATTGAAACAATTAGAACCAAAAGGATACGATCCTGAAATTATCGACTTAATTTCTCTTAAACCCTTTGATTTAGAAACTATTGGTAATTCTATTAGTAAGACTCATCGGGTAATTATCGTAGAAGAATGTATGAAAACAGGGGGCATTGCTGCCGAATTAATTGCTTTAATTAATGATAATTTCTTTGATGAGTTAGATGCTCCTGTCATTCGCTTATCATCTCAAGATATCCCTACTCCATATAACGGCAATCTAGAGAATCTAACTATTGTTCAACCTTCTAAAATTGTTGAAGCGGTGCAAAAAATAATCACATTGCAGGTTTAAATACAAAAGAAAGATTAGAAATCTATCTTTTGCTGTCTGCCCCTCGTCCCTAAGTTTATAAAGGAATCATTATGCAACAACAGCGTTTAGTCCTTGGTTTAATAACCGTCCTGGCTATTGGGGCGATCGCCATTTTAGTAGCTATTCCCCTACAATTAGGGTTAGACCTTAAAGGAGGGGCGCAGTTAACTATTCAAATCAAACCTACTGAAAAGATCCAAAACATCAGTTCAGAGGACTTAGAAGCACAGAAAATTGTGTTAGGAAATAGAGTTAATGCTTTAGGGATAGCTGAACCTATTGTGCAAACTTTGGGACAAGACAAAATTGTTGTCCAGTTACCAGGGGTTACTAATTCTGAACAAGCCGAGCGGGTATTAGGGGGAACTGCCCAATTGGAATTCAGAGAACAAAAATCAGAAACTGAAGGTCAATTTCAGGCAGAATTCACAATTAAACGACAATTAGAAGCAGAATTAGCGATCTTAAGGCGAAATAACACATTTGAAGAAAATGCCGAACGTATTATCGAACTAACTAAATCTATTGAACAATCTGACCTGGCTATCTTAGATTTGTTTAAATCAGTCGATTTAACTGGAAAAAACCTCAATAATGCCCGTCCAAGTCCCACCCAAACAGGAACTAGTTGGGAGGTAGCTATTGAATTTGATAATGACGGAGGCAAGAAATTCGCCGAACTCACGAAAAATCTAGCAGGAACTGGTCGTAGTATTGGGATTTTTCTAGATGATACCCTTATTAGTGCACCAATTGTAGGTGTGGAATTTGCTAACACTGGGATTACGGGAGGTAATGCTGTTATTACAGGCAATTTTAGTATTGATAGTGCAAATGATCTCGCTGTTCAAATTCGTGGGGGATCTTTGCCATTCCCAGTAGAAGTGGTGGAAAATCGTACTGTCGGGGCAACTCTGGGACAAGAAAGTATCCGAAGCAGTATTTATGCTGGAGTGGCTGGGTTAGTCCTAGTGTTAATCTTTATGGCAATTCATTATCGTCTTCCTGGAATAATTGCCAATTTGTCCTTAGGGATTTATACCCTATATACTTTAGCATTTTACGCTTTAATTGGCGTTACTTTAACGTTACCTGGAATTGCCGGATTTATCTTGAGTATTGGTATGGCTGTTGATGCAAATGTCCTAATTTTTGAGCGAACTCGTGAAGAATTACGATCTGGAAATAGTTTATATCGTTCTGTAGAATCTGGATTTAATCGCGCTTTTTCGAGTATTTTGGACAGCAACATCACTACTTTAATTGCTTGTAGTGCTCTGTTTGGGTTGGGATCAGGATTAGTTAAAGGATTTGCTCTTACCCTTGCTATTGGTGTATTAGTAAGTATGTTTACGGCAGTTACTTGTAGCCGTACCCTCTCATTACTAATAGTATTAGGATTGCCCTCAGTCCGCAAAAAACCTGAACTGTTTTGTCCTAATCTACCCAAAACTATTAATTAATTTTGTCTTAAACTTACTGATAAAGATATAAAAGGAAAAATTTTATTCATAAATTTTCTAACCATTGTGTTTTACTAATTCATTAATGACCGAACAATGAAATTACATATTCTTAAATGGGAACGTTTATGGTGGTCTATTTCAGCAATTCTTATTTTTGGTGGAATCATTGCTATGGTGACTTCCTTTTTCACGTTTAACTCGCCTATACGTCCAGGATTAGACTTTGTCGGAGGAACTAGACTACAATTACAATTAGTCTGCGTAGCAGAAGGAAACTGCGATCAGTCGATTGATACAAGTAAAGTTCGAGAAATTCTTGTCCGACAAGGATTAAGTGGCAGTGTTCAGGTCTTAGAAGACAATATCCTATCAATTAGAAGTAAAAATCTTAATGTTGATCAACGCACTCAGTTACAACAAAATTTAAACGAAAAAATTGGGCAATTTAACCCCAAAACTATTCAAATTGATACAGTAGGTCCAACAGTAGGACAAGAATTATTCAAGTCAGGAATTTTAGCCCTGTTAGCAGCTTTCTGTGGCATTATCGTTTACCTTACTGTTCGCTTTCAATTCGATTATGCTTTCTTTGCAATTATTGCCCTTTTTCATGATATTTTAATCACGACAGGAATCTTTGCTCTATTAGGATTGATCATAAAAATTGAGGCTAATAGTTTATTTTTGGTTGCTTTATTAACGATAATTGGATTTTCAGTTAATGACACCGTGGTCATTTATGATCGTATTCGCGATAACATACAAAGAAACCCTGAAGTATCCATCAGTGAAGCAATAGAAACTTCCGTTAACCAAAGTCTTGCCCGTTCTATCAATACTAGTATTACCACTATATTGCCATTGTTAGCTATTTTTCTCTTTGGAGGAGAAACCTTAAAGTATTTTTCCCTTGCCTTGATCATTGGGTTTCTTGCTGGGGCTTATTCGAGTATTTTTATTGCTAGTACTCTGTTAGCTTGGTGGCGCAACCGTATGTTTCATTCTGCAGAATCTTAAGATAAATCATTAACGCAATTCTTGACAAAGTTGTCGAAAATGATCACCACGATACTCAAAATTTTGGTATTGATCAAAACTAGCACAGGCAGGAGAAAATAATACCACTTTTACCTCCTGTCTCTGTCCTAGTTCTAACCCTCGTTTAACAGCATTTTCCAAAGTTTCTACTATTTCATAGGTTTCATATCCCGACTTTTGTAACTTTTGAGAAAATACTTCAGCAGCTTCTCCAATTAACAAAACCGTGGAAACTTTTTCTTTAATTTGTTTAATCCAACGTTCGTCATCTCCCTCCTTTACTTCTCCTCCTGCAATTAAAATTACTGGAGATTTAATGGAAACTAGTCCAACTTCTGCTGCGTCGTAATTCGTTGCCTTGCTATCATTGATAAAATCAATTCCTCGCACATTACAAATTAATTCTAGGCGGTGAGGAACTCCTTTAAATTTAGTAATTGCCCGAATGATTGCTTCTTTTTCGATCCCTGCTAATCTTGCTGCTCCCACTGCCATTAATAAGTTCTGTCGATTGTGCAAACCCACCATTTTAAAGAGATTCAAAGGCGCAATCAATTCTCCAAAAGCTACTATCCAGTTATCTTGAATATAAATTCCCTTATGAGGATTACATAGTAAATGGTCCTTTCCTTTTGTCGTCGTCCAATAGGCATCAGCCCATTGGTGTAATCCTACTTGGTGTAGATAAGGATCATCTCCATTAAAAATTTTATACTCGCATCGATGTAAAATTGATGCTTTAACGGCATAATAGTCGTCCAGAGTTTTGTGACGGTTGAGATGATCAGCGGTAAAAGTTGTCCAAATACCAATCTTTGGAGCTAGTTTTTTCAAGGACTCTCCTTGATAACTACTAATTTCAGCTACAATCCAATCAAACTTCTCCGAAGATAAAACAAGCTCACAAGCCGCTTGTCCAATATTACCACAAGAAGGAGCGTTGAGCCCCGATGCCTGAAAAATCGACGCTATTATAGCAGTAGTGGTAGTTTTTCCATTAGTTCCTGTAATTCCTACCCAGGGAGACTTTTGTAAATATCGCCAAGCTAGTTCCAATTCTCCAATGACATCAATACCATGATTACGCGCTTCTACTAAAAAAGGAATATCCCAAGGAACCCCTGGGCTAACTACAATTAAGTCAGGCGGATTTGTCTTAACTAAAGTTAGTTGGTGTCCCAATTTAACTGTAATCCCTTCTTGTTCAAGTATTTGTCGGGTTTGTTGTAAAGATGGAGAGTTAGCGCGGTCGCTAAGAATCACCTCCCATCCGTCTGTTTCCAGCACTCTGGCTGCGGCAATCCCAGATCTTCCCAGTCCAATGATATAAGCAATCGCCATGAGCCTAATATTGTAACTATTCCTAATTTAAAGTAGTTTCGATCTTATCAAATAATTTTAGTTTTGTAGCAATACTATTCAAATGTTTTTTGAAGCTAACCAATTAATGGCTAATATATAACAGACTATTGACAAATAAGACGATAAAAAAATATTTAAAAAAATAACTAATGCAGGTTTTATATCTTAATCAAAACAGGTTAAACAATATAATTTTAATGAAATATATAATTTTGATATTTATAAAGTTTTAAAGGTTAAATAATTAGATATAAAAACGTAGTTTACTACTGACAATATCTGTTAAAAAATAAATAAAAACAAGGGTTTTTTACAAGCTAAAATAGAACAAAATAATTTATAAATCTTAACTACTTTGAGATAAATTTGGCTTAATAAAAGTATAAAAAAAGTTTCACTATTTTCAGTAGTTATGTGCAATGGAGATTGTTTTTAGCTTTACAATTATATCTATTATCCTTGACAAGGAAATCATTATCCGACTAAACAACTGACAAAATCATTAGTCAAGTTAGTAATTATTCTGTATGGACAATGAACAATTTGTGTTCCAATTAGCCTAAAAATAGCAATTATATATTCTAGTTTGAGTAAATATCAGCAGAGAAGTCAAGCGCTAAGTATAGGTAGGGAATTATCATAGACTTAAGGAGCAAGGACGTAATCACACTGAACAATTATTAATTGCATCTACTAGTTACATCGTCAGTACAGAAATCTTTTCATTTACTATTCTTAAGTTAAATTTTGATTCAACAAGAAACTTTAAACCTTCTCGAATGGCCTCGACTCTGTCAACACTTATCTAGTTTTGCCGCAACAAAACTGGGAGTATTAGCCGCTAAAAAACTATCGATTCCTGAGACTCGTCAGGAAAGTGAACAACTATTAGCTCAAACCTTGGAAATTTGTCGTTTAGAACAAAATTTAGAAATTCAATGGTCCTTTGATGGAATCACTGATATTGGGGACTTTCTAGAACGAGCTAAATTAAGAGGAATACTTTCCGGACAGGAATTACTTAATATTGCTACTACCTTATCGGGGATGAGGCGACTGCGGCGAATAATCAATAATCAAGAGGATTGTCCTGTTTTAGAAGAACTAGTAGCAGATATTCGAACCTATCCTGAATTAGAACAGGAAATTAACTATTGTGTCGACGAAGCGGGAGAAGTTGCCGATCGTGCTAGTGTCAAATTAGGGGAAATTCGCCGAAACCTCAAAGATGTTCGTGATCACATTTATCAAAAGCTTCAAAATATTATCCATAGGCAAGGGGGAGTCGTCCAGGAAGCTGTTATCACTCAACGGGGAGATAGATTTGTAATTCCAGTAAAAGCCTCTAAGAAAGACCAAATTAGGGGTATTGTTCATGATACTTCGAGTACAGGAGCAACCCTCTATATTGAACCAAGTTCCATCGTAAAATGGGGCAACCAACGTCGTCAATATTTACGTCAAGAACAGGTAGAAATAGAAGCTATTTTACGAAATTTAACAGAAAAAGTAGCTATTGTTTATGATGAACTTGAATATTTACTTGAAATAGCCACTGTTCTTGATTTGACAACGGCTAAATCCCTTTATAGCTTATGGTTAGAAGGAAATGCTCCTGAGTTTATTGAGCCAACCCAGGGAGAACTGATCACGCTGAGGCAATTACGTCATCCCCTGCTCATTTGGCAACAACAACAAGAACAAGGTTCTTCTGTTGTCCCTATCAATGTTCAAGTTGATCCAAAAATTCGAGTTGTAGCTATCACTGGTCCTAATACAGGAGGCAAAACTGTAACTTTAAAAACTGTTGGTTTAGCCGCTTTGATGTCAAAAGTCGGTTTATTCGTTCCTGCCAGAGATCCAGTAAGGATTCCCTGGTTTAGACAGATTTTAGCAGATATTGGAGATGAACAGTCAATCGAACAAAGTTTATCTACCTTTTCAGGTCATATACACCGCATTGTCCGTATTATCGAAGCTCTGACAACTTTGTCCTCCGCCACTTCTTCTATGACCCTAGTCCTTCTTGATGAAGTGGGTGCAGGAACTGATCCCGCAGAGGGGAGTGCCTTAGCTGTTGCTCTTCTTCGCTATTTGGCTGATCACGCTTCACTGACTATTGCCAGCACTCACTATGGAGAATTGAAAGCCTTAAAATACCAAGATGACCGTTTTGAGAATGCATCTGTAGAGTTTGATGTTAAAACTTTTTCTCCCACGTATCGCCTGTTGTGGGGGATTCCAGGACGTTCTAACGCCTTAACTATTGCTAGTCAACTAGGATTACAAACGGAAATTATTGAAGAAGCTAAAACTCGTATTGGAAACTTTTCTCAAGAAATCAATGAAGTTATTGCTGGGTTAGAAAAACAAAGACGAGAACAAGAACAAAAAGCACAAGAGGCTAGTAGTTTGTTACAACAAACTAAGAAGTTTTATACAGAAGTTTCAGAAAAAGCTTCATCGTTACAACAACGAGAACATTCATTGAGACAATACCAAGAACAAGAAGTTCAAAAAGCTATTGCCCAAGCAAAAAAAGAAATTGCTCAAGTTATTCGTCAATTACAAAAGGGAAAACAAACGGGACAACAAGCACAAAAAGCTACAGATGCTTTAAAAGAAATTGGTGAACGTCAATTATCTCAGGTAGAAAGATGTAAATCTATTTATAAACCTAAAGTTGGGGAAAAAATTAGGCTACTAAAATTTGGACAAACGGCAGATGTATTAGAAATAGATGAAGAACAAGAAGAAGTTACAGTACGTTTTGGACTAATGAAAATGACCGTTTCTTTTACTAAGATTGAATCTTTAGATGGAAAAAAAGTTGAAGTTACTACTACGAAACAAGTCTCTGTTTCTACCCCATTAAACACAAAAAACTCTCAATCTGTTTCAGTAATTAGAACATCTCAAAATACTTTAGATATTCGAGGAAGTCGAGTTGCTGAAGCGGAACCAAATTTAGAAAATGCAATATCTAAGTCCACTCAATCAGGAATTTTATGGGTTATTCATGGCAAAGGAACTGGGAAACTACGTCAAGGAGTTCATGATTTTTTAAGGTTACATCCTCAAGTAGACAGGTTTGAATTGGCACCTCAAAATGAAGGAGGGTCAGGAGTAACTATTGCTTATCTAAAATAGTCAACGGTTAAGTATTATGTACCTGATTAAATTATTAAAATTTAATATTATTTAATTGACTATCCTATCAAATCAACTTAAGTAAGAATATTATGCTTTATATAGTTAGTTTTTAATTTTCTTTATTTGTTTATGTGCAGAAAGGCAGGGGAAATCTCAGTCTAGATTACATAATATTTTTGATAAAAAGATGATATTAAAACTTCTTTATATAAAAAAAAGTAGTCACAAGATATTTTCTGATATTGTTAATTATATTTAAAAGTATATTATTAATATAGATAATATACTTATTTAACGTCAAAGGAAACTAGTCTCTGAGAAAATTTATTAGTTTTATGTTAAAAAATAATTTTTAATAACAATTTTATCAAAAGTTGTTACCTTCACAGTTTCAAGTCAAATAGCCACTATCTTAACCTAGATTTTAGATATATATAATCTACCGTTTACTTCTAATTACACTTGTTGTTAATGATCCTTACTGTTTATTAATTTGTTTCTTACCTAGACATAATTAATATTTACTTTAAATTTACTTTACTTTACTAAGTATATTTTTGTGTTAGATAGTAGTGTTTTATTTGTCTAATTGAACTTAGATTTTTGTTTTTTGAGCAAATTATTTGTGTGGTATTAGGTTTACAAAATCTTATATTGAAACTCATTTCTTTAATCTATTAATATTAAAAACTGTAGTATTTTTGTGATACGATTAAACATTCAATTTTTAAAATGTTAAATATATATAAGAAACTTATACTATGATTTAAATTATGATATCTTATAGTTATTTTTAATATGTATATTCGCTTCCTTAAATTTTATTAGAATCTATTTTTATAGAGCTTAGAAAATATTATTTACTGATTTTTACTCAATTATTGCTATACAAATAGTCTTATCTTTAAATAGTAAAAATAATACATATTTAGATTTTTTTAGTACTAGCTTTTTATACTTGTAGTTGAATTATAATTATAATCTTGAGCTAGTTTTTAAAATTTCAACTATTAAGAATGTTTACTATCTATTTATGCTTTGCTTATAAAAAGTAGATTAAATACTTTATATTTAAGTAACTAAATAGGGAATAAAGTTTTTAATAAATAATTATCAACTGTAATTAATTACCTATAAATTTTTGAATTTTCTTTACATTTCTAATATTTACATAATAGATTTACCAAAAATTTTATATGTATAATAATAAAATAATACTTAGAAAATAAAATAAAAAAGGTAAATTACTTATAGATTTTACCAAAAATCTATAAAGTTAAAATATGTTCTCCTTGACCTCTTCATTAAAGTATTAATTTTCCACAAATAATAGACTGACAATAATATATTATCTAAGGGGTAGTTATGTTAAAATCCAAAAGGATATTAAAACAAATTTAACTATCTAAATTAGAATTAAGTCCTTTAACTAGGGCTTGCTTGTCTCTTTTTAAGATAGAATCTCCTTAATCTGCAACCTTTAATGGAGTTGATTACCCTATGACTGCTTCTCAAGATCGGATCATCCCCACAGACTTGAGTAATGAAATGTCCAGTTCTTATTTAGAATACGCTATGAGCGTTATTGTAGGACGGGCATTACCCGATGCTAGGGATGGGTTAAAACCAGTCCACCGTCGTATTCTTTACGCTATGTACGAACTAGGTTTGACTCCTGAACGCCCCTTCCGAAAGTGTGCCAGGGTAGTTGGGGAAGTCTTAGGGAAATATCACCCCCATGGTGATACCGCCGTTTATGATGCGCTAGTAAGGATGGCGCAAAGTTTTTCTATGCGCTATCCACTCATTGAAGGGCATGGAAATTTTGGATCGGTAGATAATGATCCTCCTGCAGCTATGCGTTATACGGAGTGTCGTCTACAATCCTTATCAACAAATTCTTTATTAACAGATATTGAATCAGAAACAGTTGATTTTGCTGACAACTTTGACGGCTCACAACAAGAACCGATCGTACTTCCTGCTAGAATTCCTCAATTATTACTTAATGGTTCTTCGGGAATTGCAGTGGGAATGGCGACGAATATTCCTCCCCATAACTTAGGAGAATTGATCGAAGGAACCATAGCATTGATAAATGAACCAGAGATAGAAGAGGTAAAACTAAGAAAACTTATTCCTGGTCCTGACTTTCCTACTGGAGGACAGATATTAGGTCAATCAGGTATTAAAGATGCTTATACTACTGGACGGGGCTCGATTACAATGCGAGGGGTGGCTACTATTGTCACTATTGAACAAAGAGGTAGACCTGATCGCGAAGCCATTATTGTAACCCAACTACCTTATCAAACTAATAAAGCCGCTTTAATTGAAAGAATTGCTGACTTAGTTAACGATAAACGTATTGAAGGAATCTCTGATATTCGAGACGAGAGTGATCGTGACGGAATGAGGATTGTAATTGAACTTAAGAGGGATGCTTATCCTCGTGTTGTTCTTAACAATCTATATAAACAAACTCCAATCCAAAGCAACTTTGGGGCTAATATGCTGGCATTAGTTAATGGAGAACCACAATTACTTACTATCAAAGGTTTTCTCCAGGTTTTTCTTGATTTTAGAATTGAGACTGTTACCAGACGAACCAAATACGAGTTACGCAAAGCTGAAGAAAGAGATCATCTATTACAAGGATTACTGATCGCTTTAGACAACTTAGATGCAGCCATTCAATTAATTCGCCAAGCAGCTGATATAGCGACTGCTAAAGAGGAATTAGTCGAACAATTTAGTCTTTCCATTGTTCAAGCAGATGCCATTCTACAAATGCAATTGCGCCGCCTCACAGCTTTAGAAGCTGATAAAATTCATGCTGAGCACAAAGAATTACAAATAAAAATTGCCGATTTACAAGATATTTTAGCTAAACGCGAACGTGTCGAAACTATTATCAAAGAAGAACTCGAACAAATTAAATCTATTCATGCTGCCCCTCGCCGTACCGAAATTATTCGTGACGACGGAGAAATCATTGATACTGATTTAATTGCTAATGAGCAAGCAATTATTCTCCTCACAGAACAAGGATATATTAAACGCATGCCTGTCAGAACCTTTGGGGCACAAAGTAGGGCAACACGAGGCAAAGCGGCAGCAAAGATAAAGGAAAATGATGTAGTTGAACATTTCTTAACCTGTTGTGATCACGACCAAGTTCTGTTTTTCAGTGATCGTGGTGTTGTCTATGGTATCCCCGCTTATCAAATTCCCGCAGCCTCTCGAACTGCGCGGGGAGTTACCATAGTCCAGATGTTACCAATTCCCAAAGATGAAAAAATCACTTCTATTGTGGCAGTAAGTGAGTTTAGTGAAGATATTTATCTTATAATGTTAACCCGTAAAGGATACATCAAAAAAACAGCCTTAGCTGCCTTTAGTAACATTCGCGCCAACGGATTAATTGCCATTTCTTTAGGAGAGGGAGATCAACTGCGTTGGGTAAGACTTGCTAGGGTAGAGGATAGTATTATTATCGGTACCCGCCAAGGAATGGCAATTCATTTTCACGCTAATCACCAGCAATTGCGACCTCTAGGACGATCCACACGAGGGGTTAAATCCATGAAATTGAAGTCAGATGATGACTTTATTAGTATGGATATTCTTTCAAGTCAAGTGATAGCTGGAATGGAGGATACACAAGAGGAGGAAGACGACGAATTACTTGAGACCGACGAATTACTTGAGACCGACGAAACTATTAGTGGTCCTTGGGTATTAGCTATTACTAACGGAGGGTATGGAAAGCGGGTTCCAGTCAATAAATTTCGTCTTCAAAATCGCGCAGGAATGGGAGTTAAAGCTATTAAGTTTAAATCTAAAACTGATCGTCTAGCGTCGCTGCATATTGTAAATGAAGATGACGAGTTGATGATTGTATCTAACCGAGGGATTATTATTCGTCAAGCAGTTAATGCTATTTCTCTACAATCTCGTATGGCTACGGGAGTTCGAGTACAAAAGTTAGACGATGATGACGCGATTGCTGCTGTTGCCTTAGTTCCTCCGGCTGCACAAGAAGAAGAAAGTAATGAAGTAAACGAAAGTGAAGAGGAATAAAACTATTAGTAGGGATTAACGATTGTTAATCCCTACTAATAGTTTTATATTGATAGCTAGATTTATATTAGTGTCAGTAAACAATTTGTATTATAGTTGGTGTTAGTTGTTGATTAATTTTATAATTTATCTTAATTCTAATTAAATAAATATGAGTTCTCACATTAATAGAACTTATCAAAATAGTTCGTGATTAACATTTTTAGGTTTCAAGATAATTTTTAATTAAATTTATCTTTAACTCAGAAGCAAGTCTACTACGCTATGAAGTTAAAAAATTGATATTCATACACTCGTTTATAATCAGACTCGGTTTAAAAACTCATGTTGTTATAATAAAGAATCAATATTAATTATTGTTAAATAATTAATCAATAATTACAATTAAATTTAAGGATAATCATCTCCTTAAGTTAATCATATAGAATGATAAGAATAAAGTCTATTTGGTTATGAATAATAGTTAAATTTTTAGCATCTAAAATAATTACTGCAAAGAATAAACATAAATTATTTTAATACATAAAATACTACAAAAGTGTAACGAAAATCAGTATTGAAATAAAAATGTTATTATCAGTCTAATGAATCTCAAAGCCGTAAAATTAGTTAATTCTCATTTTATCAGTCAAGATAAGATTTTAATGTGCTTCAAAAACTCTACTAAACTTAATTAGGATTATGTGTATAGATTTATAGATAATTACCCAAGGGATTATCAATTATTTTTCCTAGTAAACTATCGTTAGTTTATTTATATGAATAATGTCTCATGAGGTGTTCAGTTCAGTACAAAATTGTTTATATCCTATGAATAAGATGATTAAATTGATTGAAAGACCGGTTTATAGTCTAATTGATATTAATTACTTAAAAAGGGGAGTTTTATTAAATTAATATTTTTCGACCAACTTATCACACTTAAATTTAAATGCAAACAAAATAACCAACGATTAAAATATTAAACTGGTGTGTGGTAATTCCACTTTGTCAAAAAGATATTTCAATTCAAGCCGGAATAGATTGGTACCGAATGTTCTGTTTATTATTAATACTGTACCGAACATTCAGTACAAAGATTATATATCCAAGTCAGTCAAATTTAATTTAGGTCCATAGGTTTCAATAAATTCCCGTCGTGGTGCAACGCGATCTCCCATTAATACAGTAAATATACGATCAGCTTCAGCAGCATCCTCAATCTCTACCCGTTTCATAGTACGGGTTTCAGGGTTCATAGTAGTATCCCATAGTTGTGCAGGCATCATCTCCCCTAATCCTTTAAACCGTTGAATAGTGTAATTAGCATTAGAGGGCAAGCTGTGAAGATGTTCTTGTAATTCTCTCTCATTGTAACAATAAACATGATTACGTCCCCTTTCTACTTTATATAAAGGGGGACAGGCAATATAGATATAGCCACGATCTATTAATTCCCGTTGATAGCGATAGAAAAAGGTTAATAGAAGGGTGCGGATGTGCGCGCCATCTACATCTGCATCAGTCATAATAACTACTCGATGGTAACGCAATTGAGAGTCATCAAATTCTTCTCCTTTAATGCCTAATCCTAGAGCTGTGATTAACGATTGAATCTCGTTATTTTTATAAATTTTTGCATCATCGGTTTTCTCAATATTTAGGATTTTTCCCCGTAGAGGTAGGATAGCTTGAAAACGACGATCACGTCCTTGTTTGGCACTTCCTCCTGCAGAATCCCCTTCCACTAAATAAATTTCAGCCTCTTCAGGATCTCTAGTACTACAATCTGCCAATTTTCCAGGTAAAGGGGATGACTCTAAAACTGACTTTCTGCGGACTAATTCTCTGGCACGTCGTGCTGCTTCTGCTGCTTTAAAAGCTTGGATTGCTTTTTCAATAATATTATCGACAACATGAGGATTAAATTCTAAATATTCATTTAGAACTTCCCCCACCAAAGAATCAACAATCCCCCGAACTTCTGTATTACCTAATTTAGTTTTTGTTTGTCCTTCAAACTCCGGTTCAGGAACTTTAACAGAAATTACTCCTGTTAATCCTTCCCTAATATTTTCTCCCCCTAAATTAGACTCATTATCTTTGATTTTATTGCGTTTGCGAGCAATATTATTCATGGTCCGAGTTAAAACTGTTTTTAAGCCCTCTAAATGGGTACCCCCATCAATAGTCCGAATATTATTAGCAAAACCCAATAAATTATCACTATAAGCATCAAGACACCATTGCAGAGCTACTTCTACTTGAACCCCATTTTTCTCTCCAGAAACATAAATGATGTCTTGATGTAGGGGTTCTTTTTGTCGACACATATAGATGACATATTCCTTAATCCCTCCCTCATAACAATAGGTTTCAATATGAGGCTCTTTAGAGCGATAATCTCTAAAAGAAATAGTAACTCCTGCATTGAGGTAAGCTAATTCTCTCAGTCGACTGGATAAAGTACTATAGTCAAACTCTATTCCTACTGTAAAAATTTGGGTGTCTGGTAAAAAAGAAATGGAGGTTCCAGTAGCGTGACTAGGGTCAGGTGCAGCTTCTAGCGATCCTATGGGAATTCCTCTTTCATAGCGTTGGATATGAATTTTTTTATCTCGCCAAACCTTAACATTGACCCATGCTGACAAGGCATTGACAACAGAAACTCCAACGCCATGTAAACCTCCAGAAACTTTATAGCCTCCTCCCCCAAATTTACCACCAGCATGGAGAACTGTCATCACCGTTTCTAAGGCAGATTTCCCTGTAGTAGGATGAATATCGGTGGGAATCCCCCTGCCATTATCTATAATAGTGACAGACCCATCAGAATTTATATCAACTTCAATATGAGTACAATAGCCTGCGAGGGCTTCATCAATGGAGTTATCGACGACCTCGTAGACAAGGTGATGAAGTCCCCTGGGTCCAGTAGTTCCAATATACATCCCTGGACGCTTGCGGACGGGATCTAACCCTTCAAGGACTTGTATCTGTTGTGCACCGTAATCGCTTGTTGTCATAAATATTTTCCCAAAATAGCTTAATAATAGCTTACAGGGGAACTTCTAACCCCTTGATGACAAAATCTTCAAAAATTTTAGCATATAAGGTTTAAAGACTGCTTTAGCCAGGTTTGGAGAGAGGTTTTTATTTGGGTGTGGATAGTAATTCTAGAAATAAATCTAGTCGAAAATTCAACTTTTGACTGAATGTAGGAGTCAATAACTGTGAATACTATTATTCTTGACTTATAAAGATAAATTTTTAAAATTTACTTATTGTTAAATTAGTATTAATAATTGAGTCTTTAAATTAGTTTTATGAACTAAATATTAAAATATTTAAACTATCTAAACATAGACAATATAGTAATTTATGGCAAAAATTGCTATATTTGATAGCAAGCAATAAATAACAATTAAAGAAAGAATAAAAATATAATATAAAACATAACAATATATTGCCATACTTAAATTTTACAATTAATATTTTATATTGACTTTACTATTATTTTAGTTGACTATTATCCCCATAACGTGATTATTATACAATCTATTAATTTAAAAATTAAGCACTAATAATTATATTTAAATAAGTACTTATTTAAATATAATTCAAATATTTATTGCTCAATAAATATCTTGTTAAAACAACATAGCATAGTTATTGTTAAGCAGTAATTTAAGTTATTGTATTAGAAACATAAGTGATCAAAAACTAAAAATTATCAAAGTAAAAATTAGTCCTCAATAACAAGTACTTAAGTCCTAAGCAACTAATAAAGTTTTGACGACTATCTAATAAGGAACTAAGTGTTATTCTTCATATAGATTAGCCTTTATAGTTTATTTTAGCTCACAATTATTCAGAAGTAATCGTCATCACTAGTAACAACAGAAGTGAAAGACCTATATCTGTAGACCATAGTAATATTTTTTCTGTATCGGACGTAAAGAATTATATTCCAGAAAATAAATTTAATGAATATATTTTATTTAGATATAAATTATAACGGATTGCTTATTAATCAATTGTATAAATTATTTCTGATAATTTAATCGTACGTAGTTAAAGTATAGGGCAAAAAATAATCTTTTCTAGAATCTAGAGATAAATAAAGATTTTGACTCTAACTTGAATACTCATTAGAGTCTATTCTAATGAGTATTGCAGATAGTATACTGTGTATCTAAACATTTAAACGAATAATCGTATGCTGCGACTAGAAAACATTAGTAAAATCTATCCCACTGCAGAAGTGTTAAAAAACATCACTTGGGAAGTCAATCCTGGAGAACGGGTCGGATTGGTGGGAGCAAATGGGGCAGGTAAATCTACTCAACTTAAGATTATTATGGGACAAGTGGAACCTACTTCTGGAGAGATAGTTCGGCCAGAAAGTATGAAAATTGGTTATCTAACCCAAGAATTTGAGGTTGTACCAAGTCGAACTGTTCATGAAGAATTCTGGGCTGCATTTGAACAAGCTAATCGCGTCCATCAAGGATTAACCATAATTCTTCATAAGATGGAGATCGCCAGTTCTGATGAATTAGATAAATTAATCTATAAACTAGATAAATTACAAAGAGAATTTGAAGCTCTTGATGGTTATTCTCTCGATGCCGCTATTGCCAAAATACTACCGGAGATGGGCTTTGATCCTGAAGATAGTGAGCGTTTGGTAAGTTCTTTTAGTTGTGGTTGGCAAATGCGGATGAGTTTAGGAAAAATTCTCTTACAAGACCCTGATATTTTATTACTTGATGAACCGACTAACCATCTAGATATAGAAACCATTGAATGGGTTGAAAAATATCTCAAAAAACTTAATATACCAATGGTAATTGTTTCTCATGAGCGAGAATTTTTAGACCGTTTGTGTACAAAAATTGTTGAAACAGAGCGTGGTGTTTCTAGCACTTATGTTGGAAATTATTCTAACTATCTTCAACAAAAAATTATGAATCGAGAGATTCAAGAAAATACATATCAACGGCAACAAAAAGAAATACAAAAACAACAGGAATTTATTGAACGTTTTCGAGCTAGTGCGACTCGTAGTACCCAAGCAAAGAGTCGTGAAAAACAACTCGAGAGAATGGAAACCTTAGATGCTCCCATGGCAAATGTAAAAACTTTACAGTTTGATTTTCCTCAAGCTCCTACTAGTGGACGGGAGGTTATACTTATTAAAGATTTAGTCCATAGTTATGAAAATAAGATTCTTTTTTTAGGGGCAAATTTATTAGTAGAACGAGGTGATCGTATTGCCTTACTAGGTCCCAATGGCGCAGGAAAATCAACTCTGCTTCGTTTAATTATGAACTTAGAAAAAGCTGATGATGGGGAGATAACATTAGGAAGATATAATGTTATTCCAGGATATTTTGAGCAAAATCAGGCTGAAGCATTAGATCTAAGTAAAACTGTTATAAGCACAGTTCATGATGAGGTTCCCGATTGGACTAATACAAAAGTTCGTTCTTTATTAGGTCGATTTCTTTTTAGTGGAGAAACAGTGTTCAAAAAAGTTGAAGGGTTAAGTGGTGGAGAAAAAGCCAGACTTGCGTTGCTTAAAATGTTGCTAGAACCTGTTAATTTATTAATTCTTGACGAACCAACTAATCATTTAGATATTTCAGCTAAAGAAACACTTGAAGAAGCTTTATCTAAATATGAGGGAACGGTTTTATGTGTATCCCATGATCGCTATTTTATTTCTAAAATTGCTAATAAAATTGTTGAGATTAAAGAAGGAGAATTAATAGTTTATTCAGGAAATTATCATTCATATTTAGAAAAAAAAGAAGAAGAAAGACAAAAAGCAGAGGAAGAGAAAATAAAAGCTGAAAAAGCTAAAAAAAGAGCTAAAAAAAAGGAAAAAGAGAGGGCAAAAAAATCAAAGATGTAATCTACATTTGTTTTAAAAAGTTTTAATTTAGTTTTTTAAAAATTTTAAAGAATACTAATTTTAAATAAAATGGATTTAGTTAATAGGAGTCTAGTCAATGTATGCAAGTACAACGAGTAATTGTAAATTCAGTAAGAAGACAGTCAATCTATTCCAGAATTAACATTCTATTGAAGCTAGATGTATTTTCATAATTGATTAATTTTTTTATCTAGGCAAAGTGATGGCAATTGTGATAGTGTCTAGACTTTTTTGGTAATTGCTCGTGGCTACTTTTTATTGACTTCATAAACAGTCCAAACACTCTTATATTGAATTCTAAGGAGTAAAAATTAATATTTTATATTCAAGGACCAAAATAGTTTTTTATAAAGAAAATAACTCTTGTAGGGGAATATAGGTCAAGAAAAAATAACTAATTTTTAATAGAGAAACGGAGTTAAGAATAATGGGAGAATAAATAATTATTTTAGGATGTTAACAAAAATTTATTTATTTGTTAATTATTATTATTTGAATAATGTTCCGGATATTTTTATATGTCTTTAACACCGACAACCACTATCTAGGTTTTGACATCTCTGAACCTGTCTAAATTAAATAATTTTTATAGATATAAAACATAAAAAATGAATAGTAATTAATTATGTATTCTAGGGTAGTAATTAACATCTTATATCATAACAAAATAAAAAATAGATACAAACACTACAAGCTGTATTATTTTTATATGCTTTAAAATAGCAAAATATATATTTTAAACAAAAGAAAAATAAAGAAATTGGTTTGAAAGCTATGACTGAATTTATCAATTTTTTAATATTTAAATTGCTATTATATAGATTACACTGATTAAGTTAAGCAATAAAATGTAAAATGTAATCGGACTAGGATAACTGAAAATATATATTATTTATTTGTAAATGAAGAAAACAATAATAAAAAATAACCAATAAATTATGTATTAAATAAGTATTTTTTTAATGCACAAATTTTAAATAACTAACAATAAACAATTAACGATATTTAAAAGGTTAATTTATTATCAAGAATAAACCCGGAGAGAGTGACCTATTGAAGTGAGGTACAGTTTAATTTTGTCAACAATAGTTTTCTGACGAAAAATAGTTGATACTGCAACTCATCTTATTATTTAATTACTGATAAAATCATCGTTAAATGATGACATGTTTTTAGTAGATTTTTATGCAAACCCATCTAATTGTTATATGTGGTGCAACAGCAACAGGCAAATCTTGGTTAGCCTGTCAATTAGCCCAACGTTTAAACTCCTTCATTATTAGTGCTGATTCTCGTCAAGTTTATCAAGAATTTGATATTGGAACAGCCAAACCAACTCTGGGACAACAAGCTCTGGTTCCTCATTATCTGATTGATATCTGCAAACCAACACAAACATTAACTTTAGCTCAATACCAAGAAAAAGCACAATCATTAATTGAGTCAGCTCCTCCTCTATCCCCTCCTTTCTTAGTGGGAGGGACAGGTTTATATATCAAATCAATCATACGAGGATTGAAAATTCCTAGAGTTGCGTTTCAACCTCAATTACGATTACAACTCAGTGCTTTAGGTCAATCACAATGCTATGCAAAATTAAAACAAGTTGATCCGATTGCTGCTAATAGAATTCATCCCAATGATCAAGTAAGAACTCTCCGTGCTTTAGAAGTATTTTACGTCACAGGATGCCCTATTTCTGAACAACAGGGAGAGAATCCTCCCTCTTATCCCATCGTGCAAATTGGATTGTACTGTGAACAGAAATATTTGCAAGAACGAATTAGAAAACGAATTGAAGATATGGTTAATATGGGATTAATTGAAGAAGTTGAAAAAATAATACAGAAATACGGGTGGAATCTACCGCTATTAAATACCTTAGGATACTTAGAAATTAAACAGTATCTTCAGGGAAATTTGTCCTTAGCTGAGGCTAAAAAAGCAATAATAACACACACTAGACAATTTGCAAAACATCAAAAAACCTGGTTCCGTACCCATAAAGAAATTGAATGGTTTGATATAACCTCTCCCAATTTCTTAGAAAAAGTTTGGTCTAAATTAACCAGTTGTTAAATAAAAAAGATAAATAGATGTGTAATTATATTTAAGAAATTTTTTCTAGATAAATATGTAGTATAGCGAAACTAAACTATTGACAATAGTAGTTTAGTTAGCAGTTTAACCTATAGATAAAATATTTTGTCTAAATTAAAACAGTAAACAATATAAATTAAAGCAATAATTATTGATAAGAGTTAATTTTTTATAAAAAGTAACTTAATACAATCCCTAGTACAATAATAATTATATAAATAATATTGCTATAACATCAGGCAATATTGTAGCAAAAGCTCAATCAAAAATAAAGGTGCCACGCTTATTGAAGTAATTATATTGAGAGTAAAAAAATAGCTAGAGTAAACTAATAGACTACAAATTAGTTATTTTCATAACTATTTTTGAATATCAAAAATTGTCTATTTTTTAATTTTAGAAGATAGATAATATAAAAAAAAGTAAAAGACTAACTTTTAACATATTAATCTAAGCTATAAAAAACAGAAAACAACATAATATTGATATATAAAAATACAATATTTATCTACTCAGCAAACTATGTATTAAATTGACTATTGGGATTGTGAATTATTCACAATGTATTTTACAAATAAGTAATAGCAAGTTATCTTTTAGTTTATGCTTATAAAAATAAACAATTAAGGCATATCATGTTATTAGGAATATTTTCTTAGAAAAGGTAAGACTGGAAGAAAAGAGATGGGAACAATAAATATACTGGTTTTTTATAAAAAAATAAATTTTTACTATTATTAGCATAATGATAATTTCGTTTAAAGTCTTAGTGCTTATAATTTATTCCTTTCTTCACGACATCTACTCATACTTTAAGTTCAACGAAAGAAATAAGTTAAACTTAACTCACTTTTTACATAAAAAATTTTGGTTTGTCGTTTTGCATCAACTTTAGTATGAACTTATACAATTTTCTTTTGAGAAAAAATCAAAGTAATGATTCATCCTTTCAATGTAAACTTACGTAAAGCAATTGTTAACCGAATCTGAAATATATTAAAACCTTTACATTAATTGGTGCAAGAAAGATAGACTGTTCAGTAGAATCTGACTAGCTGTTTCAACCAAACTCAATCTTCAAGAGAGTAAATACTCACAGTGAAGACATATAAATGTTTAATAAAGCATTAGAATGCTATGACAGATTCGGTTCTTCAATCCCAAATTAAAGTTACTGGCGACTGCCCCCGAATTCAGAAATGGATACGCTCCCTTGTCTGGAAAATTGCTATTGCTACCCTACTTTTAATGGCAGTAGGCAGTGCTACACGAGTAATGAATGCAGGTCTTGCCTGTCCTGACTGGCCGTTATGCTATGGTCAATTGGTTCCCAGTCAACAGATGAACCTACAAGTGTTTCTCGAATGGTTTCATCGTCTCGATGCTTCTCTTATTGGCTTAAGTACTTTCGTTCTTCTCGGACTCTCATGGTGGTTTCGGAAAGAACTACCTGAATGGCTGCCTTGGGCCTCATTGGGGACGTTGGGGTTGATTGTCTTCCAAGGAGTCTTAGGAGGACTTACAGTAACTCAACTGCTAAGGTTTGATATTGTAACCGCCCACCTTGGAACAGCCTTACTCTTTTTAGGAACTCTTATTGTTATTGCTGTGTGTCTTACACCCTATCAAGGAACCACCAACGCAAAAAAACTAAGTTGGGGAGCAACCATCGCTGTTACTTTAGTCTATCTACAATGTTTGTTAGGCGCCTTAGTGGGATCTCGATGGGCGGTACATCAATGTTTTGGGGGTTCGCAACTATGCACCGTGATGAATAGCCATATCATTGGTGTTTTTCCAGCTACTATTGCGACCCTTAGTGTTGTGTTTATCGCTTGGAGTACCTCCGCCCTCCATCCCTGGTTACGTAAACTCGCTTGGGTTGCTGGCGGCATTGTGGTCTTACAAATCTTGTTAGGGATTGCCACTTTCCGATTACATCTACAAGTAGAACCTTTAACTGTGGCTCACCATACCTTTGGTGCTGCCCTCTTTGGTACGTTAGTCGCCTTGACAACGTTAGCCATTCGTGATGTCAGGAGTTCCTCACTTTAGTGTGGTACCACTGCACAGAAGTTAGAAATTAGAATTGAAACTTTTGACTAATTTAGGGTCCAAAAGAAGTTCTGTTCTCATCAATGCTTCAAGAACAAAAACTGACAAAACCTCAAGTAAATCAACAGAATTTGGTGTGTATTAATGATTGGGACTGATGTTGCCCCCCGTAACGAAAACTGGCTACAAGTCATAAATAGCTATTATCAGCTAACTAAACCTCGTATTATTCCACTATTACTGATCACTACCACCTCTGCTATGTGGATTGCTGGTGGAGGCCGGGTGGATCTGTTTACCCTATTTATCACCTTATTAGGAGGAACTCTCGCCGCTGCTTCAGCCCAGGTGATGAATTGCATTTATGATCGTGACATTGATTATGAAATGTTACGGACTCGGGCTCGTCCTATCCCTTCTGGGCGAGTACGATCACGTCATGCCTTCATTTTTGCTGTCATCCTTGCAATCTTATCTTTCTGTCTGTTTGCCTTATTTATCAATGTTACTAGTGGTTTATTAGCTATGTCTGGCATTATTTTTTATATGCTGGTATACACCCACTTTCTTAAACGTAATAGTACACAAAACATTGTAATTGGTGGTGCGGCAGGTTCTATTCCTCCTCTGGTAGGTTGGGCAGCAGTAACAGGAGGTTTAAGTTGGGTCGCTTTGGTTTTATTTATTATCATTTTCCTGTGGACTCCTCCCCATTTCTGGGCCTTGGCATTAATGATCAAAGAGGATTATGCTCAGGTCAATGTTCCTATGATGCCGGTGGTAGAAGGAGAAGAGTCTACGGTTCGTAAGATTTGGTGGTACACTTTACTAGTTATTCCTTGTACTTTCCTTCTGGTTTATCCTCTAGGAGTATCTGGGATAGTTTATGGTGTGATTGCAGTAGTTTTGGGGGGTAAATTTATCCAGAAGGCTTGGCGATTAAAACAAGATCCCTTCAATCAAGAATTAGCACGAGCACTATTCAAATTTTCCATCTTTTACTTAATGCTTCTCTGCACAGGAATGGTTGTTGATAGTCTGGCTGTGACCCATCAATTAATTGCAACTGTTGGAGATAACTTAAATATGTTAGTTAACTTAATTTCCTTTGGATAACTCAGGATTTTTCTGTCAGGATACCCTGGCATGGGAAGGTGTAGGGTATTCTGGCAGGTTACTCCTTGATTATCTCAAGATGAATATTGATGCATGATACGATAAACATAAAACCTAATTTCGATACCTAATACAAAACTAATTAACAGAATTTTGAGATATCTCCAAAGAGAACTTTATAAGCAATAAGCATTCTTGAGATTAAAAAGGTTAACGTCAAGTCTAAAAGCCCTTTTAGACCAAATACCTGTTGAAGTATTTAGAATTATTTTCTTGACTTTCGAGATCGATTGATAGCTAATATCTATCTGCCCTGAAAAGTTCCTCTCCATCTATTATTAATAGATGAGTTCATCCTGCTTTAAACTATCCGTATTGTGAGAGTTAATTATTCCCACATAACTCTCTGCTTCGTTGTGTTCCACTCTATGTATTGAGAATAATAATAATGTCTATAAATATTATTATAACTAAGGTTAATCAATAGTCTGTATACTCAAGATCGCTTTAAAATTAGATATAGTTTCTGGAACTTATAAGTTGTTGTCATTATTACTTTGTAGAATTTTCTCCATTTCTTTGAATTCGGCTAGACTTTTTTGCGCAGCTTCTTCATCTAAAATACTGAGAGCAAATCCCACATGAACAATTACATAACTACCTACTTTGACGTCAGGAACATAAGCTAAGCTTACTTCCTTAATGATTCCACCAAAACTTACTCTTCCCTTTTTCATTAAGGGTTTATCCCCAGTGATATTAAGAACTTTACCTGGAACAGCTAAGCACATCCTTTGATTATCCTCAAAAAAAACACTTACTAACAATCTTAAACCTTTAATGTTAGACTGCTCGCACCTTAGTCTCCTAAGACATGGAAGGTTTATGATAAGATTAGTTTTTAATATTCTAGAAAAAAAATAGCCACTTAGTATAACCTATTAACTTTTCTTAAACTGAGCTGTCAGTTTTTTTTAGAATTTTTGCTCTATAGTATCCTTGGCAGGATACTTAGGCAGTTAATAAAGAATGATTATTAGCTATAATTTGATATTAGTAGCTATATATTCTATCGGTTTAGTATTTGCGATATTCCCGCCATAATTTGTCCTAACGCAATTCCACCATCATTGGGAGGTATTTTTTTGTGCCATACTGGAATAAATTGTTCTTGGTTTAATCGACTAACTGCTTGTTCAGTTAAATATTTATTTTGAAAACATCCTCCTGTTAAAACAACTTTTTTTTCTGAGATAATCTGAGAAATTTCAATTATTACTTCAACTAAAGTGTTATGAAACTTAGTTGAAATTTCCTCAATAGATAAACATTCTGAAATATTGTTTAAAATTTCTTTTATAATCAATTGCCAATCGATAATTAAAGGAAAACTGGTTCCTAATATTTCATAGGGATAAACTTGGTCTGTTTTACAGTCGATAGCTTTGTATTCTAAGGACATCGCACCTTGTCCTTCGAAACTAGTTTGTTGACAAATACCCAAAATAGAAGCTACTCCATCAAAGATCCGTCCTACACTTGAAGTCAGCGGAGCATTTAAATTAAGAGATAACATTTGTTGGATTAATTCTAATTCTTTATTAGAACAATCTTCAAATAATTGCAATTTTTCTAATCCGTCAAAAGACCCAAAAACCTCATAAAGCATACCTAAAGCAATACGTCTTGGTTCTTTAACTGCCCGATCTCCTCCAGGTAATCTAAAAGGTCGAAAATGAGCAACTCGTTGATAACCAGCGTCAGTAATTAACAAAAATTCTCCACCCCAGATCGTACCGTCTGTTCCATAACCTGTGCCATCCCATGCAACTCCTAAAACAGGTGCATTAATTCCATTTTCTGCCATACAAGAGAGAACATGAGCATAATGATGTTGTACTTTAACTACTGGCAAATCTTGGGATCGGGCAAATTGACTTGAAAGATAGTCAGGATGTGCATCACAAGCGATAACTCTAGGTTTAAGGTCATAAAGTCTTTTTAGACTATCTATCTCTTGATAAAATGTACTTAAGGTTTTATATTTACTTAAATCTCCAATATGTTGACTCATAAATACTTGATTACCCCGTAAAATTGCTACCGTGTTTTTCAACTGTCCACCGGTGGCTAGAATAGATATGGATGGAGGTGAATGTTCAATTTCTGTGTTTTGCGTTTTATTCTCTGACTTTAAAATAATAGGACAAGGTGTATATCCTCTTGCACGACGGAGAACTACTTCTCTTCCCGCCATAACGCGAACAACAGAATCATCTACAGGACGTAGAATGGGACGATTGTGGACCAAAAATACATCGGCTATATGTCCTAATTTTTTTATAGCTTCTTTTTCATCAATACAGATGGGCTCATCGGATATATTTCCACTAGTGGCGATTAAAGGAAATTTTCTGTTTGAAAGTAATAAATGATGTAAAGGAGTATAGGGCAACATAACTCCCCAATAGGGATTGTTTGGAGCGATAGACTTCCATAAGTTAATATAATTTGATTTACGTTTTAGTAAAACAATAGGAGCTTCAGGAGAGGTTAATAATTCTTCTTCTAGAGGACTAACCAGACAATGGTTCTTAATTAACTCAAGGGATGGATACATTAAGGCAAAAGGTTTTTGAGGGCGACTTTTGCGCTGTCGTAATTTTCTAACAGCATTAGGATTGCTCCCATCAGTCATTAGATGGAATCCTCCTAGTCCTTTAACTGCTATGATTTTTCCCTCTTCTATAGAATTTACTGCAATTTTCAGAGCTGATTTTTGAGCAGCTATATTGTTTCCTTGCTTGTCCCAAAGGGATAATTGGGGTCCACAACGGGGACATGCATTCGGCTGAGTGTGAAATCTACGATCATAGGAGTTCTTATATTCCTGTTTACATTCAGAACACATAAGAAACTCTTTCATAGTAGTTTGAGGGCGATCATAGGGTAGAGATTCAATGATGGTATAACGAGGACCACAATTAGTACAACTAGTGAAAGGATAACTATATCGTCGGTTTTGGGGATCGAAAATATCTCGTAAACAGTCAGAACATGTAGCTAAGTCAGGTGTGATAATGGCATTTATTTCTCCACCGACACTATGATAAATATCAAAGGTAGTGTATCCACTGTAATCTAACCAAGTAGTTTCTATTGATTGAATCTGTGATTGTGGTGGACCTTCTGTCTCCACTCTTAATAAAAATTCTTTCAGTATTTTTGATTTCCCTTCTACTTCAATAGACACTCCCGCAGCAGAATTACAAACCCACCCCGTGAGATTTAATTCTGTAGCAAGTCGATAAATAAAAGGTCTAAATCCTACCCCTTGAACCATTCCAAATATCAACAATCTTAATCGTTCTTTAATCATTTTTTAAAAAACTAGTCAGGAAAGTGAACAAAATAATACATAAAATGAAAGGCTGATAAAATACTCTGATTCATTATTTATTAATTCTACTTACTTTAATTATTTAATTTTTTAGCTTCTTTTAAACTTAAAGTTTAATTTACAAATATCTGAGTGTATTCAGTTAAGTATTTATTTTGATTATTGAATTTAAGCCCAAACTTATAACTCGTTTAATCTAGTTTTCTATTATTATATTTAAATAATTTATTGACAAGAAATAAGTTATGTCTATTATAGAGTTTTGAATTACTTTCATTTTTTATTAATTCACCACTGTTTATTGTACTGGCAACTAGAATTGTAAAGTAATAAATGGGGATAATAATTGTGTTTTTAATTTAAAATCCCCAATCATCTATTAACAATAGATCAAATCATCGTCCCCCGACAGTAATTTTGTCAACTTTTAGATGAGGTTGTCCCACAGTAACGTAAATGCTTCCACTGATAGAACCACAAAAACCAGGAGCTAGCCCTAAGTCTTGGGAACACATGGAAATCTCCTTCATAATATCTTTGGCGGTTCCAATCAAAGTTGCCCCTTTAAGGGGTTTGGTTACTTTTCCCCCTTCAATCATATAAGCTTCAGAAACAGAAAAGTTAAACTCACCAGTAGGACCAACACTTCCTCCTCCCATTTGCTTACAATAAATTCCTTTATCAACTGATGCAAAAAGATCGTCAATAGAATACTCACCAGGAGCAATATAAGTATTTCGCATACGTGAGGCTGCAGCATAAGCGTAACTTTGACGGCGACCACTTCCTGTACGAGGATGTCCAGTACGGACTGATCCTGTACGATCAGCTAAAAAGTTTCTCAAAATGCCATTTTCAATTAATAAAGTGCATTGTGTTGGCATTCCTTCATCGTCCATATCCAAGGTTCCAAACTCCTGATTAGATAACCCTTCATCCCAAGCCGTTAAACTTTCATGGGCAATCTTTTCACCTTTTTTCTCTATGAAAGGAGTAGTTTTGTGTTCAATTTGGGTAGTTTCTAGTAAATGTCCACAGGCTTCATGGAAAATAACCCCACCAAACTGATTAGCCATAATAATTGGATAATTACCCGATTCAACATAATCTGCATAGAGCATTTTACCTGCAGATTCGGCTACCTCTTCAGCAGCGGCTTCGTAGTCCCATTCTTGTAGAAAATAGGGATCACTGGTGTTTCCAAACCGTTTACCAACAGAGGTGCGGTGCTCTCCATCGGAACATAATAGTGAATAACCTACAGATTGTGTTAAGCGAATATCTCTGGCAAAAACTCCATCACTAGCGGCGACCAAGATTTCTTGCCAATCACGAAAGTACATAACCCGACGAGACTGGGCATGACTTGCCTTTTTTTCCAGTCTTGCATTAGCGGATAACAGAACATCACCCATATCTGCCATGGAACTGCAATTACCCAGCCAAAGTTCTTTATCTTTTGCTTTTGCATAATCTCGCATCATTTCTAGGTTAATTTCAGGAATGTAAGCGTTGGAAGAAATACAGGTTAGCTCCAAAATAGATAGTGCTTTCTCTAAGGCAGTTTTAAGCCCTGTAAAAGAGATATCATTTGTACTAACATAACAATCTTCTTTCCCTCGAAAGACACGTATACCAGCTCCTGTGGAGAGACGAGGGGATAGACTTGTAATAGTGTCTTGTTCAGCTAAACAACTGATATAGTTTACCCGCTCTAGAAAAAATTCGATAAAATCCGCCCCTGCTGCCCGTCCTAATCCTAGTAAAATAGATAGGGGAGCTTGCCAACTTTGGTCAAAGTGATCGCGGCTAAAATGATAAGTTAAGTCAGGGAGTTCTTTAGACGTTAATAGTGTGGGTACCATAAGTTGTGTTCCTTAACTAGCTCTCAATGATATTGCTGATTTGTAGGGGCGCATTCGTTAGTTTAACTCATCTTTCAATGAATTTATCTAGTATTTGTTAGGTGTTTAATGAAGTTTGGTGAATTATTTTTTTTGATAGCTATAAAAATTTTTCTAATATTTTCTAATTCATGTGAAGCTTCTCTTGCAATAATACTAATGTAAACAATTCAATTTTAGAGATAATTTCTTTTGTTTCTCTCCGAGAATTTTATTTTATTTTTAATAATATAAAAAAAGATTATTAGATTAATTTAATATCCTATTTGATAACCAACTATTATATGTTTTGTTTGTATTTTTACGACTAATATTTCAGTAAAACTAATCTAATATTTGTTTAGTTTTTGAGATTATTAATGATAAGTATTTTATAATAGCTTGACAAGATATCTATACCTATTAGACCTGATAGTCAGGATATCTATTTATTGATTTATTTACTATTATTATATTTTTTATTTGCCTATTTTTTAAAATTTTCTAAGTTGGAATCTTTATTTTATTTAGGTATTAATACTATATTTGTTTATTTTTATATTGTACTTTGTATAATTAGCTTCTATTTTATGATTTATACAAAAGTATAATATATTTATTAGGAATGATGTCTTTAATATTCATGTTTTTATATATAATTTGTTAATTATAACATTTACTTTTTGTTTCCATATTTCTTAGTTTATTTTTGATAAATTAGGTAATAAACACTTGATATATATGCAAGTTATTTCTTGTTAAAGAAGGTAAGAGTTTGTACATATTTTGAATATTCTATGTAATAGTTATTTTAAATTTATTTAAATATAAACGAAATATTTCTGCTCTTGTTCTCAAAACAACTACTAAAGTGTAAGTAAACTTTAGTAGTTGTTTTTATTCTAATTATATTAGCTAAGTTTTGAGGTTAATTAATATAGATCTTTATAAAGATTTTTTTATGTTATACTGATGACGATGAGCTAAGCCAAGTTAATCACCAACTAGAGAACATAAAAGAAAAAATACATTTTACAATAGTAGTTAGAATGGCTCTTAATTTTAGACTGATTAGGAATATTCAGATTTTCTCTTATGCAACACACTATTAAACCCTTTAAACCAGATAAATACTATGAAGTCATTCTTAGTGCCTGTTTTTCCGTTAAAGCAACCTCCGAAGAGGATGCTAAAAAAAAATTGGGAGCGTTACTTAGTGAGATTGATGCAAGTCACTGGGAGTTTGAACGAATTAGTGAAGCCGAACATTAGAGTTGATAGTTGATCTCCAACTGACTATATATTAAATATAGATAACAATATTTAATTTACTTTGTAGGTTTTCAAATAAAAATTACTAAAAACTAAAAGAAATTGTATTATTGTAGTTAAAAAACATATAGTCCATGACAGTTAATATTTTTTATAAAAATTGTCATTATAAATAGATAATTTAGTAGTTTTAATATTAAAAATATTATGTGTAATATACATTTTATTCTCCTTTTTAAGTCAAAAATATAAAATTTTAATATATTGATAAATATTCAGATATTAATGTAGTATTAATCTATTTTATAGAATTTAAAATAATTACCACATTTAAAACCTTTTTAACAATAGTAAAAACAACATGTACCTAAATTAGGTTTAACTTAAACTTAATTGTAACTACTATTAAACTAAAAATAAGGATATTAAACAACTCTAATAAAAAAGAAAATGACTAAAGACTTACTGAAATTAATACACTTTATTTTATAAAATCAAACAAGAAATATAAAGAATATAAAAAAATAAAATGATGAATTATTAGGTAACGTGTTCTAAGAAAAATGTGAGATACCAACTCTAGCTCTAGAGGCTAGTTAATTATCTTATGGATAAATTTTATAAATAAAAAAATTTTTGCTACTTGGTATAAAATCAGGGGGTTAATTGCTCAAAAATTAAACAAAAAAATTCAAACACTATTGAAACTATACAAAATAAATATTAATTTAATAACAACTAATAGTATTGTTACTATTGAAATTTATTTAAACTTATTAAACTAAAATAATTTATATATTTTTTATGAGTTAAGAGTTTTCATGTATTTATACATTGTATAAGACAGTGTTATTTATTTGTATAAAAAACCTAGGAAGAACTCCTAGGCTAACATAAAACTATCTGATTTCAAAAAATCTATTTTAAATAAACCTTAAGCACTAAATATACTTTCCAAAGCACGTCCCATATTAGCAGGTTTCATTGCATCTACAGCGGCAGTGGGTTCATAACCACAATGCACCATGCAATCAACACATTGGGGATTACCACTTTTGTGACCATAATTGTCCCACTTAGTTTCTTCTAATAGTTCTTTAAAGGTTGTATGATGACCTTCGTTCAAAAGATAGCAGGGTTTTTGCCAACCCAGGACACTATAACTGGGACTTCCCCAGGGAGTGCATTCATAATCTTTCTCTCCTAACAGAAAATCTAAAAATAGAGGATTGTGATTAAAATTCCATTTCTTTTTACCTAACTTCCAAGGAGTCAAGATTTCCTTGAATAACTTCTTAGTCTGTTCCCGTTTTAAGAAGTTATCTTGCTCGGGAGCCCATTCATAACTATAACCTGGAGAAATCATAATACCATCAGTTCCTAATCTATCAAGAAAATCAAAAAATTCCTGCATTTCTTGTGGATCCGATCCTTTAAAAACCGTTGTATTTGTAGTTACTCTAAACCCTTTTGCTTTCGCTGCCTTAATTCCGATAATCGCTTTATCAAAGACTCCTTGGCGATCAACAAATTCATCATGTTTTTTTTGTAAACCATCAAGATGAACACTAAAAGTTAAATAAGGAGATGGTACAAATTTTTCGAGACTTTTCTCCAATAAGAGAGCATTAGTACATAAATAAACAAACTTTTTACGGTGCACCAACCCTTCAATAATTTTGTCAATTTGCGGATGTAATAAAGGTTCTCCTCCTGCAATAGATACTACTGGTACACCACATTCTTCTACTGCAGCAAAACATTCTTCTGGAGTCAGGTTGCGCTTAAGAATTTCTGGTGGATGTTGAATTTTTCCACATCCTGAACAGGCCAGATTACAACGAAATAGGGGTTCTAACATCAATACTAAGGGAAAACGTTGACGAGCCAATAAACGTTGACTGATGATATAAGTTCCCACTTTGAGTGCTTGTCGCAATTGAATAGCCATAGACCTCTTCACACCTTTGAACTTCTTAGTATTATAAACACAGGAATTACGAATTGACAAATTGCGCATCATATAAATTATCTAGAATAAATAAAATGAGTGTCATATATTATATACGTTTTAAATCAATCAGTACAAACCTAGAATTTTAAAAAAGTAAAGCATTAAATTTATTCTTTTTCAGAAAAAATTATCGACTAATTTTAGTATTAAATAATTCAATATTATTACATAAATATATACTACAAATAAATATCATTAAATATTAACTTAAGTAAAAAATTATACAAAAAAATTGTAAAAATTAATTATCTTTTCTTTAGGATTATTGCTAATAAATAGTAAGTTTTTTTTAAAATAAATTAGTATATACTTTTATTATTGATATATCTTAAGTTAAGATATCTGCTGATTGATTTATCGTATAAAAATTTCATTTACTTTTATTCTGTCTGGTTTTTATAAATACTTACCTGTATCCAGTTAAGATAACTTATTTATACAGTAGATAGTGTTACTACCATAGTAATCAATTAAGGTTGATTGATTATTTATTTTTAAGCAAAATATTGTTTATTTTTGAAATAAACAATATTTTACACCAGGAAGTTAATTTACATCCTTTGTGCCTATTTATATTGTATTGTAAGTTAGTTTAACTCTTTTAAGAACTAGCTAATATAGCTAGACTATTTTTTATATTTTACAAAAAGTTTATACCCAATTACTAATATTATTTGTTTAGTATTTTATTGATTTTTTATATAAATAATTACTTTTTTATTCTTTTAAATAATGTTTAAATTTAAGTTAATACCTATGATTTTTTGCATGATCTATTTTTAAAACCATGATAATCACTAGAGTATTTTATACTCTAAATATATTACTGCTCAATGATGATATTTAAATTTACGGAATATAGTATTGTTTATTTTTCTAACTACTTAGTATAAATAATATTGTTTAATTAGTTTGTCAAATAACTACCTGATGATGAACACTTAAGTATTTACTTTTTGTAAAAAATATATTCCGTGGTTTTATCATATTAGTTTATAGGATAAAAATTCATATTTAGTCATTAATAGTTTACTTATTATAAAAAGAAAATACGAAATATATTTGTATTAAAAGATTAATTATTAAATATCAAGGGTTAAAAAAAGTAATAAGTACAGAGTTATTAATTGAATTTTATACTGTATTTTCTGTAATAATTTCGATAGTTCTATATTATATTTAACATATTCTCTGTTTTATTTTTTAGCCCACAAAGCTGTATTACGTAATAATACAGCTTTGTGGGCTAAAAAATATAGAGAAATTGCATGATTTATAGTTCAATCTATGAGAGGATAGGCAAGGAAAACTATTATTTATAAGAACACGATCCATCCTCGACTCTAGGATCTTAGTATCTCTATGCAACCGCGCACTTTATTTCGTCGAACTAAAATTGTTGCCACCGTTGGCCCGTCCACCCAGAATAAAGAGGTGCTGCGAAAGCTTATTCTAGCTGGTGCTACAACCTTTCGTCTAAACTTTTCCCACGGTGATCACGATTACCATCAACATACAATTCGCCTCATTCGTCAAACAGCCTTTGAACTCAATGAACCTGTGGGTATTCTACAGGATCTACAAGGTCCTAAAATTCGCCTTGGTAAATTTGCTTGTGAATCTATAAATCTAAAAAACGGTGATCCCTTTATTCTCACTAGTCGTAAAGTTGAATGTAACTCAGAAATTAGCTACGTTAGCTACGAACATCTAACTGATGAAGTTCCTAATGGAGCGAAGATTCTCCTCGATGATGGCAAAGTAGAAATGCGAGTAGAAAAAGTTGATCGCATTAATCAAGAATTACACTGTCGAGTAGTAGTTGGAGGGGTACTTTCCAGCAATAAAGGAGTTAACTTTCCAGGAGTTTATCTATCGGTTAAAGCATTAACAGCTAAAGACAAAACCGATTTGATGTTTGGGCTCGATCAAGGAGTAGATTGGGTTGCCCTTAGTTTTGTTCGTAATCCCCAGGACATATTAGAAATTAAGGACTTAATTACTAATGCAGGGAAAGCAGTTCCAGTTATCGCTAAGATTGAAAAACATGAAGCGATCGAAGCCATGGAGGAGATTCTCACTCTCTGTAATGGAGTAATGGTGGCCAGGGGAGATTTAGGAGTGGAGTTGCCAGCAGAAGATGTACCAATTCTTCAAAAACGTCTAATTCTCACAGCCAACAAATTAGGAATTCCAGTAATAACAGCCACCCAAATGTTGGATAGTATGGTCAATAATCCCCGACCTACTCGCGCTGAAGTCTCAGATGTGGCAAATGCTATTCTCGATGGAACCGATGCGGTGATGCTTTCCAATGAAACAGCGGTTGGTAAATATCCTGTCGAAGCAGTAGCTACTATGGCCACTATCGCTGAACGCATGGAACAAGAACCTGTCTTAATAAAACCTTCTTCTAATCCCAAACAATCGATAACTAATGCTATTTCTTCAGCTGTTGGTCAAATTGCTCAGGAATTAGATGCAGCAGCTATTATGACTCTAACAAAAACAGGATCAACGGCACGCAATGTTTCTAAGTTTCGTCCCCCCAGGCCCATTTTGGCTATTACTGCCCATGTAGATGTAGCCCGACAGTTACAGTTAGTATGGGGAGTTAAGTCTTTGTTGGTTCTAGATTTTCCTTCTCCTAGTCAGACATTTCAATCGGCTATTAATATTGCACAGGAAAATCGGCTAGTCCAAGATGGGGATTTAGTGGTGATGACAGCTGGAACTCTCCAGGGAGTCGCAGGCTCAACAGATTTAATTAAAATAGAAATGGTCAAGGCCATTTTAGGAAAGGGAGTAGGAATTGGACAGGCTTCCGCCAGTGGGCGGGCAAGAATCGCTTATAATTCTCGCGAGTTAGGAGATTTTAAGGCAGGAGATATTCTAGTAGTCCCCCAAACTAATGCTGATTTTGTAGAAATGATGCGAAAAGCTTCAGGTATTATTACTGAAGAACCAAGTCTTACTAGTCATGCCGCAGTCATTGGAATTCGTTTAGGAGTTCCTGTCATTGTCGCTATGAGAGATGCCACCAAAATTATTCGTGAAGGGGCAATTGTAACTCTAGATGCTGAAAAAGGCTACGTTTATTCTGGGGCTATAGCTAGGGGCAATGGAAACGAATTGTTTTAAATGGTTAAGAAAAAGTAATCAACCTTATCTGACCTATTTTATTAATCAGAATCATTAATTTTATTCTTATCAAAAATAGAGCTTTATCCCAATGACTCAAACACTAGCAAAAATCAGTTCTATTGATAACGAATTGTCAAGACGTTTTATTTCTCTTGATCCTGGTGGATACTTTATTATTTATCTTGAGCGTGAGAAGCAATTAATTTGTGCTAAACATTTTACTAATGTTATTAATGAACAAGGGCTAGCTGCCGATCCCAAAACTGGTAAGATAATTGCTTGTGATGGAGAAGTTGAACGTACTTTTGAGACAATTTATAGAGGAAGAACAGCTAAAGAATTGTCTATCAAAATTTTTGAAGAAATTAAACCTTGTCCAATCACTATGTTAGACCATGCAGCTTATTTAGGACGCGAATTTATTCGTGCTGAAATTGCACTAATTAAGGGAACGAAGTATATACAAGACTAAGTTAATGTTCAACAAAGCCACTAGCAACAATTGAGGAGTTAGACTTTTTTAAGAGTAGAGTAAGGTTTTATTTTAATAAAAATTTGAAAAATATTTCTCATAAATTATTCAAATATTCTATTTTAGAGATATTTCATTTCCAACGCACAATAATCCTAAATTCCACGTTCTTAATTTAAGGACATAAAATAAAAAGCCCTACTGTTATTAGCAGGGCTTTTTATTTTGCACTACACTAGATTAAATCTAGAAAGAAAAGGTACCTCGAAGAGTTCCAACGACCTCACCGTCAGATCCTTGCTTATTCACAAATTGCTCAGGTTTGGAGATCCAAATTACACCAGGAGTTAGAGAAATATTGTCCGTAACTTGATAGCGATAGAACACTTCAACTGTTACAGGGTTTTGCAGAGGTAATGCGTGATACTTAGCAGTGGTGGGACGATCACTATCACCCTGATAAGGTTGAACTCCGGCAAATACACCTAATAAGTTACCTTCTTTGAACAAGTCGGGGAAGGCGAAGCCACCGCCACCAGTCCAAAGTTCAGCACTCATACCACGGCCAAGATAGCGAACGTTGTGGAATGAACCAAATGCGCTGAAGTTAACCCAATCATAGGGGCGCCAAGTACCAGCAACACCATAACTGTTAGTGACTTTACCGCCCCAGTCAAAAGGATTAACTTCAAGTCCATCTAGAGAGTTACGTCCACTACCATTAAAGGAGCTAGTACTAGTTCCTGGATCTCCTACACTTCCACCAGCAAAAGCATTATTTAGAGTGGAACGAGAACCGTTAGCAATGGAAGTACCGACAATTCCAGGACCCTTATTAATACCTTCACCGAAGATGGGGCTATCGGGTTTGTGGTAAGCGTGAACATAAGTAAAACCAATGTTTACACTGTCAAAAATATTGGTATTGATCTGAGCTAAAGCACCGTAGTTACCATTGAATAGACCGTTACCTCCATCACTTTCAGCGTAGGGTTTGCCGGTTGCAGGGTTAGTGCTTTTGCCACTGTTACACTTACTACCACCATCACCATTCACACAAGGACTGTTGGGGGTTCCTGCTAAATAACCGAAACTGATCGATGTGGGACCGAGAACGTTATCTAACCAGTCAAGCTGGACACTAGCACCAGCACCAGCACCACCCCCAATCCGGTAGATGGGGTTACGTTGAGAAAAGGTACTTAAGGAACCCTTACCACCGTCAAAATCTTCGAAGAAGGGGTTCAAAGTAGGAACAAAGTCGTACCACTTACCACCCCAAGCAGATACATAGGTATCAATCTTGAAGTTGTTAAAGATTTCAACTGGAGCATAGTAACCCACCCAGTCAATCACAACGTCGTTGTCTTCTTCATTACGCCGCGGCCCAATATTAAAGGTTTGGGTAGCGGTAGGGTTAACGATAGTATTCTCCTCAAGAGAAATCCCAATAGGTTGACCTGTATCGGGATTAATTACGCGTAGATCAGGCTGGTTCATAGTAAAACGATTACTTCCAGTCCCTGTACTAGCAGATAAACGTGTTACTAAGAGGTCTTCTCCGCTGAAACTGCTGTTGAAGCTTAAGCGAATTCTATCTTGTAGAACGGCTTGGTTATCCTCAGACGAACGGCTACCACCTGCTCCAGTAACAGCGAATATAACTTCCCCGACCAATTTTGTAGTAGTAGAGAATTGATGATCTTCCAAGAAAGCTACTCGACCTTCTAGGTTATCAACCCGTGCGCCTAAAGCAGCAAGTTCTGCTTCGAATTCCTGCATTAACCGCTTGAGTTTCTCAATATCCTCCCTTAGAACTGCCACGTTCTCTTGGATCAGACGCTCCATAGTGTTCAAACAAGCATTTAACCCTGCGGCAAATTCCCAACGGGAGGTGGCACGATTACCCCGAAAGGTACGGTCAGGATAACCAACAATACAACCATAACGTTCAACTAAACTACGAAGAGCTTCATAAGCCCAGTCAGTAGGAGACACATCCCGCAGTTCGCTAACGCTGGTTACCTGTTGGTTAGTTTCCAGTCCATCTCCGTTGCTGTATGTTTCTAGCTGTTCGATTAACTGAGATTGCTCAACTTGGGCAATCTCAAAGCCCATCGCTTCGTTCTGGGCAACTCCAGCCTGTGACTTGGTTTCGGCTGCCGTTGCAGCGGGTGAGACGGCTAAAGCCATTCCCAACAGGGCTGGACTAACTAACAATGATTTCCAAAATGGTCTAAGCATTTTCAGCTTTTCCTCACACCTTATAGATTGACTATGAAAAGTCTCATAGTACTTACTTCTCATCCCATTATACACAGCTTTTTTAGATAAAAATATACATAAGTTTATCTTGTGTATATTTTTATTTATGATTATTTTTTTTGATATTAAAAACTTTCATTTTGCAGAATAACCCCGATAGCCCCAGCTGACGTAATGTCAGCTGGGGCTATCGGGGTTATTTTAGAGGGGTCTTCCGATTGGAACCTAACTGCCGGAAGGAAAACTAGCAACAATCATGGAATGATTAAAACAATTACTAGAGGACAGCTCCGGCGCACAGCTGGCCAACTTCAACTAGGAGACCCACACTCTTACTTTTCTCAATCATGGGCATCACCTCCTTTATTACCTAAACGGCTAACTTCAATATCTGAACAATGACTAATATAGCTTATTTGACCTAAAAAAATCAAGACAGTGACGTAAAAATTTTCTAGGAAGGTCAGAACGTTCACCAAAATGAAGATGAATATAGGAAGCATGAAGCTGATATATTCTCCATCCTTCTTTCAAAAAAGATGAGTTATAATACCAACTTCGTACAGAAAATAAAGGATTTTTAGATATAGAAGTTAGCTGTGAGCGGTGAAATTCGTGCCCCAAAATTGTTTGTCCAGTAGTCAACAAAGGGCTATCGTGGAGAGCAGTTGCTTGACGATAACCTAAAGCCAGATTTCTGCCCATTATGGCTGTAGTTGGCAGTATTCCCACCATGGGCCATTCTTGAGACTGAAAATCAACAATTTTTTGACAAAGATACATTAATCCACCACATTCAGCATAGGTCGGTATTCCATTAATAATCGCGGCTTTTACCGCTTTTCGTCCCCGATGATTCTGGGAAAGCTCTTGAGCAAACATTTCGGGAAACCCTCCCCCAAAATAGAGACCATGAATACCTTTAGGTAAGTTTTCATCTTCTAGGGGACTCCAGCTAATAAGCTGTGCACCCAAAGTTCGTAAGATATCTAGGTTGTCTTGATAGTAAAAATTGAAAGCGTGATCACTAGCAACGGCAATTTTTATGGAAGAGGAAGGAATAATAGGCTGAAGGAGTGGAGGTGTAAGGGAATCAAGATGAGAAGAACTAAGTAATGGCAAAAGATACTGCCAGTTGAAAGCAGTTTGAGCCAAATGGGCAAGTTGTTGAAATAAAGACTTTAAGTGACTCAGTTCATTAGTGGGAATTAAACCAAGATGTCGGTCAGGAATCGTCAAAGAGTCTTGACGGCGTAGAATTCCCACAATAGAGACATTAAGTATATCCAGGGATTGTTGAAGTAGGTATAGGTGGCGATCACTACCTACACGGTTTAAAATAACTCCTACTAGATTAAGGTGGGGGTTAAAAGAACTATAACCATGAATAATTGCGGCTACTGATCCCGATAAATGAGAACAATCAATCACAAGAACCACAGGGATGTTCAAGAGTCGAGCAACATGAGCCGTACTTCCGTAATCTAACGAACTTTTTTCCTTGGACGGCGTTTTTACAATTGTTTCTTTAAACCTTGTGTCATCTGCTTTGTTTAAGGGAATACCGTCAAATAAACCCATCACCCCTTCAACTAGGGCATATTCAACTCCTTGGCAATGTTTGGAAAAACACAATTGAATATAAGTTTCAGAGGTCAGAATGGGGTCTAAATTACGGCAGGAACGACCAGTAATAGCAGTGTGAAACATCGGATCGATATAATCGGGACCTACTTTGAAGGATTGTACTCGGTGTTTTTGGGATGCTAAAAAGGCAAGTAGTGCCAGGGTAACTGTTGTTTTCCCTGCACTACTGCGATCACCTGCAATCATTAATGCCACTTCTTTATTTACCTAAAATAATATTTTGTTTTTATCTATTTATCTCTTGTTACACAAAAATTTTAGTTATTCCTACAATATAGCTGATATTGTATACATATACATGCAAATAACCTAAAAAATATATTTTTTTGAAAAAATCAATTCCATTTACTTCATTGAAATACTATTTCACGTAGATCGTCCAAAACTGTTATTTTGTAACACCGAGCGATGTTATCTGTTTATAGCCTAAGGATAAAATATTAAGTATAAGAAAAAGAATAATCTTTTAACTTCCTAAAATACATAATGAAGATTCCCTTATTAGACGATAGATCGTCCATCCTACTTATGTTCTTGAACTGACTCGAAGTTACTTAATTAATGAATCACCGAACATTTTAAAAAATAAGAAGTCCGAATTCTAGTTTAAATGCTCTAGAATAAAACTACAATTAACTTAATTAACTTCAAAAGGTAATATTCTTTGGAAGTTATTTGTCCAATAGACCCCGTAAAATCAGTGATACAGTTTAACAAAAAAACCATAACCCAAATGGCAGTATTACTCGACTGTTACGGATTTGACTTGCAAGAACGTTCTCCAGTTGAATATATTGACTATTGGTTGGCCTCTTGTTCAAGATACTGGATTCGCTTAGCGATTATCGAAGCCTTGTATCAAGGACGTTACAAAGCCGTCTCTGTTGACCATATTCTTCGTTTATGGAAACGACGAGGACAGCCGACCTTCCACTTTCCCCACGAATTTGAACGGTTGATCTGTCGCGGTGTTTTCCTCAATAGAGAAAATGTTGCCAAAGTTGAGTCTCAATCTTTAATTACAAAATTTCAAGAAACTAAGAAAGTTAATCAATCAGATAAAAAAGATATTC
Organism: Cyanobacterium sp. uoEpiScrs1; assembly: GCF_947331815.1. Taxonomy (GTDB): domain Bacteria; phylum Cyanobacteriota; class Cyanobacteriia; order Cyanobacteriales; family Microcystaceae; genus Rippkaea. Next base: position 2,378,453 of record NZ_OX373462.1, on the reverse strand, counting down.
AACATAAACTTTTAAAAAAATCAAACTCTTTAGCAATGCATAAGTTGACTCAATTTTCTCAAAAAACGGAATTATCCCCTCCAAATATTGATTTCAATGATGGGACCTTAGAGAATAAACTGCAAGTTGATGAACTTGTTCAATTAAACATAAAGTCCAAGCGTTCAATTCACCAGTTTATACCTCATTCAGACTCATCTCAATTATACTCCAAACTTAAAGCCGCTGTTTATCAAGAATTAGCCAGGTAAACTTTAAAACTAATTATAATTTATTGTGATTGATGTTTTTAAAACCTCACAAGAATCACCTAGGCGCACTTTGTTTACTTGGCCTAACTATTATTGATAAACTAAATATATTTACTATCCGAATTTATCTATGTCTAAATATTTAAGCACTTAATCACTAGAGAGTTTTATTTAAACAGGACTAGATTAAGCAAAGATTATAAGTAAATAATATTGCTTAAAAAAACAAATTATATGTTGGTATAAATTATCATTAAAGACTTGAGACAATATCCTTTTGTAATTAAAGTAATACATATTTAAATATAGCGACAATTAACAAATCAACTATAGTCTTTGATAGAAATTTATTAACTAAATAAAATTGTTGATCTTAAATAACCAATATTTTCTTCTAGAAGCAATGAATACAATAATATTGAGTTAATAACTGATGTCAAAATCAAAAATTTTGTCTTTAACTCTGCCAGTTAATCAGTCAAGACCCAGTTTTAGAATAGCAATTTTTATATAAATATTTTTTTGATGTACAATACCATCATCATTTTTTAACATGAAGTTATTCAAACTTTGTTATGATTAATAAGTCATAAAGTAGAAATTAAATGTATACTTAATCGTTTTTTTTGTAGCTTATTTTTATGAAAAGCTCGTCATTTATTGTTATAAATATTGATTTCACTCAAAATGATCTGTAAACAAATACCATTATTCTTTAACATAAACTACATCTTGTCTAAACTAAACATGATTAAGTTATAAGCCAATTATTTTTAAATTTTTTATTTGGTAATCTTAACTTTTTAAGTAGTAGTTATAGCCCTGGATATTATTATATCGTTTTGATAACTAGTCTAGAAAATATAAAAGTATAACTACATCCTTTCTAAAACAGAAATACCTAATAAAGACAGACCTAGTTTTAGAGTTCTTGCTGTTAAATCACATAACAATAAACGAGAAGTCCTCAAAAGTTCTTCTGATTTTAAAATTGGACAATTTTCATAAAATCGGTTGAATTTTTTACTCAGTTCATACAAATAGTCACACAAACGGTTAGGAAGCAATGTTCTTTCAACTTCTTCTATTACGTCATTCACTTGTAATAAGTATTTTCCTAAATCAATTTCAGTATCTTCTTTGAGAATAATTTTAGTATCTTCGCCTAGCTTTTGTAAATCGACTTTTCCCTCTCGACTAATACTTTGTATCCTTGCATAGGCATAGAGCATATAAGGAGCTGTATTCCCTTGCAATGACAACATTTTCTTATAACTAAAGATATAATCACTAATTCTATTTTGACTTAAATCTGCATACTTAACGGCACTAATTCCTACTACTTTAGAAACGTTATCAATGAACTCTCTAGATTCTTTTCTTTGTTCTTTTTCTAGTCTTTCACTAAGATCTTGACGTGCATAACCAACAGCTTTATCTAATAAGTCTCGTAACTTAATTGTTGTCCCTGAACGAGTTTTTAATTTTTTCCCATCTTCTCCTTTAACTAAACCGAATGGGACATGAATAACCTCCGACTGTTCAGGTACTATATCAGCTTTCCTAGCCACCTGGAAAACTTGAGCAAAATGATTAGCTTGTCCAGTATCGGTGACATAAATAATCCGTTCAGCTTGATCCTCTTCAATGCGGTATTTTAAAGCAGCTAAATCACTAGTCGCATAGTTATAACCCCCATCAGATTTCTGTACAATCAAGGGGAAAGGATCTCCCATTTTATTAATGAACCCGTCCAAAAAAACACATTGTGCTCCTGCATCTTCTTTAAGTAATTCTTTTCTATCTAATTCTTTAACGATATCCTCTAAAAAAGGATTATAAAAAGATTCACCTCGTTCGGTCAATCTGATATCTAAACGATCATAAATACTCTGAAACTCACGACGGGACTGATCACATAATAGTTGCCAAGCACGACATGTTTTTTCGTCCCCTGCCTGCAATTTAACTACTTTATTTCGAGCATTTTGTTTGAAGTCTTCATCCTTATCAAAGCGATGTTTAGCCTGCTTATAAAATGTTACTAAATCTTCAATGTCTAAGGCATCTGCTGTGGTTAAAGCATCAGGGTAAACTTCACCTAAATAAGCAATTAACATCCCAAATTGTGTCCCCCAATCTCCCACATGATTGAGTCGTAGAACTTGATGTCCTCGAAATTCTAAAATCCGGGCAATACAATCACCGATAATAGTAGATCGTAAGTGTCCAACGTGCATTTCTTTAGCGATATTAGGACTAGAAAAATCAACAATTATTTTTTGAGAATAGTCAGTTTTTCCTATATCTAAATTAGGATTAGATCTACTTGCCTTAAGTTGACTTTCTAAATAAGTTATTTTCAGCCTAATATTAATGAATCCTGGTCCTGCAATAGTGGGTGGGTCTCCTAATTCTTCTAAGGCTAAGTTTTCAATAATTTTTTTTGCAATATCTCTTGGGTTTTTTCCTAATTTCTTAGCTAAGACTAGGGCTATATTCGATTGATAATCTCCAAATTTGGGATTACTTGCAAGACTCACTAACGGATCAATTTCAACAAAATTGACTCCGAAAGCATCAACCAATGCTTGACAAAAATATTGAGTTAATTGTTTCTTGATAGAAGCCATATTTTGTATAGTTAAAAGTTATCAAATAGAAACTCTAAATCCAAGTTAGAAGAAACTTGAGCCAATCTATCTATATCATTTATATCTGGTAGGTAGGGTAAAATTCCTAAGACTCGAACTCCCGTTAACCGTTGGATTAAATCTATAGGAACCCAATCGGTTAATTCTTGTTCGGAAACATACTTAGAACAACTTAAAATAACGCCTTTGAGTTTAACATGGCTTTGACGAGCTAGAGCTACATTAGCTATCGTTTGAGTGATTGATCCTAACTTGATTGGAACGACTAAAACTGTCCATAATCGCCATTCTCTCGCTAAATCAGCTACCGTTAACTCCCAAGTCACTGGAGATCCCAATCCCCCCAATCCTTCGACTAAAATGAAATCAGATGTTTGTTTTAAAGAAACTAAATCTTGCCAAACTTTTTGCAAAGGTATAGATCTTCCTTCTTGTTGGGCTGCGACGGGTGGAGCCAAAGGGGTTTTAAAAGATAAGGGGTTAACTACTTGTATAAAACTAAAATCAGCAAACAATCGTTGATAATATTGGAAGTCTCCTTCTCCAGTTTGTAAAAGTTTCATTAAACCTAAGGGTTGATGGGAATGATACTTACACCAATAAGCCGCTAAGGCAGCTGTCACAACAGTCTTTCCGACCTCTGTGTCTGTTCCTGCAATTAACAATGTTGTCATTTTATCAATCAAAACAGCTCTTAAAATTTTTCTGTAATTATTTAGTTTCGTTTAAGTTTAGGGAACGACGAGAGTAATTATCTCTGATTGTCCCATTTGTCTGCTAACTTCTTGGGAAGATTATCTAAATATTTCCAAGTGTAAAAGTTGTGTTTACATGCTTAATCTAGAATAAAAAGGTGTTCGATATGAACATCGTAAAAAAGAAAACTCACTCAGGCAATCAAAAAATCTGAGATGATGGATTTGCTATAATTTGATTTGAGGGGAAAAAAGTCTGCTGTGAGTCACACTCCCATATTAACTTTAGATCTGACAGCGCCGACACTGTCGGAAAATAATCGTCTAAGTCTTTTTTCAGGGTCTGCTAATATTCCCCTTGCCCAAGAGGTTGCCTGTTATTTGGGGATGAACATTGGACCTATGATTCGCAAAAAATTTGCTGACGGGGAACTGTATGTTCAAATTCAGGAATCTATTCGAGGATGTGATGTTTATCTAATTCAACCCTGTTCTCATCCAGTGAATGATCACTTTATGGAATTGCTGATTATGATTGATGCTTGTCGTAGAGCATCGGCACGGCAAATTACTGCTGTCATTCCTTATTATGCTTATGGACGGGCTGATCGCAAAACTGCTGGACGTGAGTCAATTACGGCTAAACTCGTAGCTAATTTATTCACCGAGGCTGGGGCCCAAAGGGTATTAGCCATGGACTTACATTCGGCTCAAATCCAAGGCTATTTTGATATTCCCTTTGATCACGTTTATGGATCTCCTGTGATTGTTAATTATTTAGCAAGTAAACAGCTTTCCGACTTAGTAGTTGTCTCCCCTGACGTGGGTGGCGTAGCTAGGGCAAGAGCATTTGCTAAAAAGCTTCATGGGGCTCCCTTAGCAATTATTGATAAACGTCGTCAAGCGCATAATGTAGCTGAAGTTTTGAATTTGATTGGGGATGTTAAGGGAAAAACTGCTGTCCTAGTTGACGATATGATTGACACCGCCGGCACTATCTTAGAAGGAGCTAGACTCTTGCGCAAAGAAGGTGCAAGACAAGTGTATGCCTGTGCCACTCATGCTGTCCTTTCTGAACCAGCCATTTCTAGACTATCGAGTGGGATGTTGGAAGAAGTTATTGTAACTAATACAATTAGTATTCCAAAAGAACATCGCTTTCAACAATTAACAGTTCTTTCTGTTGCTAACTTAATCGGTGAGGCTATCTGGCGCATCCATGAAGATACTTCCGTTAGTAGTATGTTCCGCTAATTATCTAGTCATTCTTTATTGCTTTAAAGTAATTGGTAGTCAATTACCAATTACTTTAATTAGCAATTGGTAATTGACTACCAATTGCTAATTATTGACTATTGATTACTGGTTACTAATTTATGAATCACCATCAAAAAAAAATATCTATTTTGACCACAGGAAAAGGATTTAATCGTATTACTCGTGCGGTAGAAGAAGTGGTTTCTGAGTCTAAAATCAGGACAGGATTATGTACTATTTTTATATGTCATACATCAGCATCATTGGTAATTCAAGAGAATGCTGATCCCGATGTTTTAGTAGATTTATCTAATTTTTTTGCCAACTTAGTTCCTGAATCAACGCAATATATTCATGACACCGAAGGAGCTGACGATATGCCTGCACATATTCGATCAGTGTTAACAAAAACCTCAGAACAGATTCCAATTAATCAAAGTAGATTAGCATTAGGGATTTGGCAAGGAATCTATGTTTGGGAACATCGTGCAAGTGGTCACAGGCGAGATATCATTGTTCATATAAGTGGAGTTTAAATTTAAATAGACTTATTGGTAATATTTATTCTATTACCAATAAGTCTATGGCAAAAATTTTATCAATCAAGCTTAAAATTTTAATTAGTAACTAGAGCTTTAGATCATAATTTTTATTTTTGTCTTACCTTCAACACTAGATATAAATTATTATTCTCGTAAGATACAATAGTCAAAACTTAGTACTCTCTGTAAGATCTATAACTAAAAATTTTATAATTTTAGAGGTTTAATTATTAGAGAATAGAAGGTATATACGTATTTCCTACGGCATTCTATTTATAATAGATTTGTTTACTAATTAGATAGTGGATTGAAATATCTTAAGTTACTATATTGCACTGTTCTTATTCGTTTGCCCCTATAAGGTTAACTGAATAAGAACTTCTAAGAAATTGATTTAATCATCATAAAAGTTTGTGTTGCATTTTTATAGACTACTAAAATTAGTATTTATTCTTGTATTTATTATTAGTTTGATTAATTATTTCTATATAACCTGAAGCTAATCTAAAGTTATTGGGCAAAGTAGAGATCATTGATTAAGATCGATGACAAGCAATATAGATGAAGTCAAACTTTCTGACTTCTTAACTTTTGACCGGATGACTTCATTATGACTAGCTTCCAGCCCGTAGTTGTTCCAGACGGCAGCCTTGATCGCGACTGTACTACTCTTTCTCGCCACATTCTCCAACAGCTCCAAAGCTTTTCCCCAGAAGCTCAGGATCTTAGTGCTATAATGTCCCGCATCGCCTTGGCTGGGAAACTGATCGCCCGTCGCCTTAGCCGTGCAGGTCTAATGGCTGATGTTTTGGGATTCACTGGAGAAACTAATGTTCAGGGAGAATCCGTCAAAAAGATGGATGTCTACGCTAATGATGTATTTATCTCTGTATTCAAGCAAAGTGGACTAGTTTGTCGTCTCGCTTCTGAAGAGATGGATGACCCTTATTATATTCCAGAAAACTGCCCTATTGGACGTTATACTCTTCTTTATGATCCCATCGATGGTTCCTCCAATGTAGATATTAATTTGAACGTGGGATCGATTTTTGCCATTCGCCAACAACAGGCAATAGATGAAGATGATAAGGGTGCAGACTTATTACAAGATGGCAAAGGACAACTAGCGGCCGGATATATTCTTTACGGTCCTTCGACTATGTTAGTTTACTCTATTGGTCATGGTGTCCACTCTTTTCTTCTTGATCCTAGTTTAGGAGAATTTATCCTAGCTCAAGAAAATATTAAGATTCCCGATCATGGACCAGTTTACAGTAACAATGAAGGGAATTTTTGGCAGTGGGATGAAGCTATCCGAGACTATACTCGTTATGTTCACCGCCATGAGGGGTATACTGCTCGTTATAGTGGTGCCTTAGTCGGAGACATGCATCGAATTTTAATGCAAGGAGGAGTATTTCTTTATCCAGGAACAATAAAAAAACCTGAAGGAAAATTACGATTGCTTTATGAAACTGCGCCCCTTGCTTTTTTGGTTGAACAAGCAGGAGGGAAGGCTAGTGACGGTACCAGAAGAATATTGGATATTGTTCCTGATAAACTACATGCAAGAACTCCATTAGTGATCGGTTCTAAAGATGATGTTAAACTCGTTGAGTCATTTATTGAAGATCGCAAACATCGAGAAAGTTAGACGGTAAAGATATTACGTGAGTATATTGATTCCATAAACGATAAACATGACAATCACAGCCCCTAAGTTTCCATAGAAACTTAGGGGCTGTGATTTTTACCTAAAAATTTTAGGGCTTACCGAGTATTAGAAATACAGGCTTTGTAACAATTTTTTTAATGAAGATAAATTTTAAAAAATATTTTTTACTATGTTCACTTATATTTAGTCCTAGTTTTTTAGAGAATCGAATAGGTAGAGACAAAAAACTCGCATTTACAATTACAATAAAATTTAAATTTTCAATCAATTATTTTGCTTGGTAAACTTTGATTAATTTAACTAAATTTTTGATACATTTTTTGTATAAGCTTACAAAAATATTGTCTACTCTCTTGTCAACTCTAACAAGATTTGGAATCTGAGATTACCCTTACATAATTAACCACATTACTAGCATAATTAAAATTAAAATTTCTTAGCATATATTTATCCCCTTCTTTATAAGAGAAGTTCTCATGATTTTTATCTTACAAACCTTTATAAAATAATATTTTCAGCTTTTAGCTGTCACAATGTTGTTGTTGTCACAATTAAATAGATAAAAACTAAAATAATTCAAAGGTCGCTTTGTTCGCGTTTTTTCTGTCTTCTTCTACTCTTTCCAAGATATCTGAGTACAGATATGATTACCAAAGCTTAATTTTCTATGATAAGTTTCCTAAAATTAAAGAAGTTCTCGGTACACTGGAGACTAACGAAGGAGCATTTTGAAAACTCTATGGTAACGCTGCTAGAAAACCCCTTCCGCGTAGGACTACGCCAAGAACGCACCCCAGAACCCCTAATACTCGTAATTTTTGGGGCTTCTGGCGACCTTACTCAACGAAAACTCGTTCCCGCCGTCTATAAAATGAAGCAAGAACGACGACTTCCCCCAGGATTGACTATCGTAGGGGTTGCTCGTCGCGACTGGAGTCACGATTTTTTTCGGGAACAGATGCGTAAGGGAATCGAAGAATTCTCCGATGGCATCGGCAATGAACAACTTTGGGATGATTTTGCTCAGGGGTTGTTCTATTGCCGTGGCAACATGGATGAGTCAGAAAGCTATCTCAAACTTAAGGCATTTCTAGAAGAACTCGATGGTAAAAGAGGAACACGAGGTAACCGCGTTTTTTACCTCTCGGTTTCTCCTAATTTCTTTCCTCCCGGCATTAAACAACTGGGAGCGACGGGAATGCTGAGCGATCCTATCAAAAACCGTATTGTCATTGAAAAACCTTTTGGTAAAGACTTAAGTTCCGCCCAGGTCTTAAATCGGATTGTCCAGAACGTCTGTAAAGAAGAACAAGTTTATCGTATTGACCATTATTTAGGCAAAGAAACTGTTCAGAACTTGCTGGTTTTCCGGTTTGCTAACGCCATTTTTGAACCACTTTGGAACCGTCAATTTGTAGATAACGTTCAGATTACTGTGGCTGAAACTGTCGGGGTTGAAGATCGAGCTGGTTATTATGAAACCTCGGGGGCCTTACGAGACATGCTGCAAAATCACTTAATGCAGCTATTTTGTTTGACGGCGATGGAACCCCCCAACGCCCTGAGTGCTGATAGTATTCGTAACGAAAAAGTAAAAGTCTTGCAAGCGACACACCTCGCAGACCTTCACAATCTGGAAAACTCAGCAGTCCGCGGACAGTATAAAGCGGGATGGATGAAGGGAAAATCTGTTGCCGGCTATCGGGAAGAACCAGGAGTTAACCCCAATTCTACTACTCCCACCTACGTCGCTATGAAACTAATGATTGATAACTGGCGTTGGAAAGGAGTTCCTTTTTATCTACGGACAGGAAAACGTCTACCTAAAAAGGTCACCGAAATTGCTATTCAGTTTAAGGAAGTTCCCCTGCTGATTTTCCAGTCTGTTGCGCATCAAACCAATGCAAATGTGTTAAGTCTGCGGATTCAACCTAATGAAGGTATTGATCTAAGGTTTGAGGCCAAAATGCCTGGGTCAGAATTAAGGACTCGTACTGTGGAAATGGACTTTAATTATGGATCTTCTTTTGGTATGGCAACTGCCGATGCTTACCATCGCCTCCTCCTCGATACCATGTTAGGAGATCAAACTCTATTTACTCGTGCCGATGAAGTAGAAGAAGCTTGGCGTGTTGTCACTCCTATTTTATCTGCTTGGGATGGACAAGCTGACCCATCTACCGTTCCCCAATATGAAGCCGGAACCTGGGAACCTGAAGAAGCTGAATTGTTATTGAACCGCGATGGTCGGCGTTGGCGACGATTGTAATTGAGGAAACAATTGTTAATTGTAGAATGTAAATGAAGAATCCACCATGACTACCCAAACTCCCCCTCTAGTTTCCTTACAAGACCCAAAAGATGTTTCTATTGATGTCATTGAGGCTGAACTAGCCAATATCTGGCAAAGTTACGGTAACAATGAAGACGGGATATCTGCTACCAGGGCAGCCACTTTTACCTTTGTGGTTTATGAACCTGAACCTACCCAACATTTGTTAGCCACTCTAGGCTTTTATACCGGTCCAGTCGATGGCATCGCCGGACCTCGGACCATCGCCGCGATTAAATCAGCCCAGAAGGCTTACGATATAAAGGTAACAGGAAAATCTAATCGGATCTTACTCGATAAGTTAAAAGAAGAACTAGGAAAGGCTAAAGCTGAAGGAAAATTGACCGATGTACAGCAACGAGCTTCTCAACAGTACACTCCTGACTTAGAAGGGACAGGGATTGCCGATACTATCGCCTCAGCAAATCCTTGTCGAATAATCACCCTTTGTCCTACTGTTGGGGAAGATAACGGAGTCAAGGCCCAGGTTTCCGCCTATTGTCCAGTCAATAAACGTAGTCAAGATACACTAATTTGTTGTGAGTACATTACCCTGCACGGAAGCGCGGAAGCATTAGAAAGAATCGGAGGAATCATCTCTGATTTAACCATTAATGGACTATCTACCTTCATATGGTGGAAAGCTGAGCCTGATCCTGAATATGGTTTGTTCAAACGTCTAGTGTCTCATGGGGATACCTTGATTGTCGATTCTAGTATCTTTAGCAATCCTGAAGAAGATTTATCTCGTACCATTCAAATGTTAGCCGATGATGTTTCTTTAGCTGATTTAAACTGGTCACGTTTAGGGGCTTGGCAGGAATTAACCGCTGCTGCATTCGATCCCCCAGAACGTCGTGATGCTGTCCAAGAAATTGATCGAGTAACTATTGATTATGAGAAGGGAAATCCGTCCCAAGCATTAATGTTCCTTGGATGGATCGCAGGTCGTTTACAATGGAGACCTGTAGATTATGAGTGTGTAAGTGGGGAATACGATATTCGACGGATTCAGTTTGTCAATGGTGAAAATAAATCCATTAATGCAGAATTAACCGGGGTTCCTTTGACAGATTGGGGTGAAGTTTTAGGAGACTTAATTAGTCTTAAGTTAAGTTCAACTAATCTCGAAGCGGACTGTTGTACTGTTTTATGTTCAGGAACTACTGGATGTATGCGGATGGAAGCTTCTGGCGGCGCGCAGGCTTGTCGTATTGAACAGGTGACTTCCTTGGCAGATCAAAAAACTGACCAACTGTTAAGTAAGCAATTGCAACGGTGGGGGCAAGATATCCTGTATAAAGAAAGTGTGGAAATTGTAGATCAAATTCTTAAGTTAGCGAATCAATCTTAAGTATTGATTTGTTTTTAGTGTTTCAGGGCAAGTTTAGAGGTAAAGTTATCCTTCAAAACTGCCCTTTACTTGTTGTATTGTGTATGCTCAATATTTGAGAAATTATGTACTACAATTTTAGGTTTTCCATTCCTATTCTCACTGAACTCAACTGAGAAAAGTACTGTGAAATAAAACATTATTTATACTGTAAATTTTCCTCAGCGATGAATTTAAAGGGAATGATACTATCCAAAGATAATAAAAGATTATATCGGTATCTTGGCTGTTTGTGATGACTTGGAGTATCTGCGGAGGTTATTCATATGGACTATTTAGTTATGCCGAAAAATTTTCTCTTCTCAAGAATGGAGGTCAATATGTTATTGTTAGAATGGCATTATGTTGGTATGTTGAAATGTATTACCTGCTAAGGAGAGACCTATGCTACATCGCAAGATTTATCAAATCTGTACAGAGGGTCGTGAAGTCTGTCTTTTCTTGCGGGATCAACAACGTTGGATTGAAGAAGCTACCATCGTTTCCCTAGAAGGAGATTTAGTTACAATTCGTTACGAAATCGAAGAAGATGACGAAATTAGCTCCTGGGAGGAGATGATCAGACTCGAAAGTATCGGTTCTCTGAGTCAAAAACTAGCTTCTGTTTCAAGATATAATTCTGAACTTCTCATTGCTGATGAATGTCCTAACGAGGAACAAATTCATCCCCATTCTCCTGAATCAAATCAAGAGTAAATCTTTTGTATGCCCCAGTATTGTTAACTTCTAGGTTATGAGACTGCTGCGCAATTTAGTATGGTAATTTCTCGTTATCGTTAGTTGTTTTGATAGCCTATGTTAGACGGTTTTTGGAAGCCCTGAATCTAATTAGGAGCAATTAAGTTTTCTATAGATAAGGTTTAGTCAAAGGGTTACTAATGTTAGTCGGATTTAACTAGAGTTCCTGATCAGCAATTTACAAAAGATTTTGCTGTACCAGCTGATTAGTTAAACTTACTCAGTAAAGAGTCTATGTCGTATTAGATTTATGAAAGATATACGGGAGCTCTTCCCCCTGAAGATCTTGTATGATTTCTGCATTTTAGTCACAATGAGGCAATATGATAGACTGTTGCTCATTCATGTTCTTGAAATAATACTAAATAAATTAATTAGTTTATCGTTTAAAACTAATATTTATTATAGCTACTGATACAGTTAGAAAAAAATAGTAAAGGTCCGCAGAATTACTGAATACTTAGCCAGAAATTCTATTATTAATTAGGTTTGATATGTTAAGTTAAGTATTATTGTTTTACTTCTCCGTTATATTTGTTATTTAAACCATAAATCTTTAATATTTATTAGATTTTTATAAATAAGTTATACGGGACAAAATTTGTTTTATTATTTCTTCTGAGGTTGAACTAATATCGATAATTATCGCGTTATTTGGCTCTTCTAGATCTTCAAATTGAGACTTTAACATCTGACTTTTCATAAAATGTTTGTTCCGTTTGTCTAGTCTTTCTGAAATTTGTTTAAAACTTCCTTTAAGGTAAATCCAAACTAGATCTTGATGATTACTTTTTAATAATTTTCTATAGGATTTTTTTAGAGATGAACAGGCAATGACAGCATTGATTTGATGTTGTTGTAGATTATTTATTAGAAAACTAATAGATAGTAACCAAGGTAGACGATCCTTGTCATTAAGAGGAATTCCATTACTCATTTTTTGGATATTTTTTAATGAATGAAAATCATCTGCATCATAAAAATGATAGTTTAATTGACAACTAAGCTGTTTTCCTATGGTTGTTTTTCCTGAACCTGATACACCCATGATTACATAAATCATAAGATTATTTATTATTCTTTAAGTAAAAAAATAACTGGTGTGAATTTAATATAACTTAAGTTATAAATTATATTAAATAAATCAATTACTAGCTCTAAGATTAACTGTTTTAATATTTTCTATACAATGTCACTATCACTTCGTTTTATAATCTTAGCCTATAATTTTTGAGCGTACATAATTTACATAATTAATTATAAATAGTTTAAGAGGAAATCAAATTATTTATAATAGAACATAGCTTAACTCAGAAAAAACTAAGATTGGACGACTAATTATTAAAAAAAATAATATTCATTCAAGGAGAAGATCCGTTTTCAAATCTTACTGTTTTATGACAAAATAAAATCTGCTATAAAAATTAGGTTAAAATAATGGGGGTATGCCCAAAATGCGTCTGCTCTAAATTATATCTTTATTATCCCTAAATCTTTCAAAAAAAGATGAAGAAAAACTTTGTTTTGCCGATCAATCACGGTAGGACCCAAAAGTAGTCTTAGGTATCTTTCTGTGTGTCGATAAAGTAGTTGAATATACGGTTAACTATCCTAATTGCCTTTTACTCTTTATAGAGTTGTCTCCTTTCCAAATTTTTCTAAAGAAATGCTAAACCCTGACCGTAGTTAGTTAAAAATCTCTGAGTTTCTTAAATTAATTTCCATTATTAACCACTTCTTATCACTAAACTACTTGCAGATGAAATCAACCTTACTTACTCCTAGTAACCATAAAACCTCGCAGACAAAGTTAAGATCTCAATTGACTTCAGGGGAAACTGACCGAACTGATAAGAATAGTCCAACAACTATCATTTCTAATCATGGAAAGAAAAATCATGATGTCATTTTGGGAAAACTTGCTCATAAGTTACAACAAACATTAGAACATCATCAAGGAGAATGTCAGATTGTTGTCATTCAAGACTTTCCCGACCCTGATGCCCTTTCAAGTGCCTGGGCTTACCAACTCATTGCTCAACCTTATGAAATAAACTGTGATATTGTCTATGCTGGAACCCTATCCCATCAGGAAAATATTGCTTTAGTTAAGTTGACTGGATTACCTGCTAAACGGTGGAGTGTTAATACCCTCAAAGAGCGAGATCTCTCTATTTATCAAAGTTGCGTGCTGGTAGATAGTCAAGGGAATACAAGTCAATTAATGCCGTTAGTAAAACAAGCTAAAATTCCCGTTGCTGTTGTTATTGATCACCATAGTAGACAAGGAGATATTAGAGCAGAATTTATTGATTTACGACCTCAGACTCGTGCTACTGCAACAATTATTACTCAATACTTGCAAGCAGGACTGTTACATTTTGATAACAGTGATAACGTTCATGTGAAGTGTGCGACTGCCCTAATGCATGGCATTCGTTCTGATACTAATAATTTACTCCAAGCTCAAGAACAAGACTTATTAGCAGCTGCTTATTTATCTCGTATATACGACTCTCAGTTACTCAATGCTGTGCTACAATCAGCACGTTCACGGCGAGTAATGGATGTGATTGAACGATCACTAAAGAATCGTTGGACTCAAAATAATGTTTCTATTGCTGGAGTAGGTTATTTACGTTATGAAGATCGAGATGCAATCCCCCAGGCTGCTGATTTTTTAGTCACTGAGGAAAATATTCATACTGCCGTGGTGTATGGCATCATCCACGATCAAGATAATGATGTTGAAGTAGTTATCGGTTCTCTGAGAACTAATAAGCTAACTCTTGATCCTGATGAATTTCTAAAGGAAGCTTTGGGAAAAGATGCTCAAGGTCGATATTATGGAGGTGGGAGAGAAATGGCCGGTGGGTTTGAGATTCACATTGGCTTTCTTGGGGGAAGTAACGACAACACTAACTATACCAAACTTAAATGGGAAGTCTTTGACGCCCAAATCAAGCAAAAACTTTTAAGGTTAATAAACCCTGAAGACAAGGTAATTCATTCCTAATACCTCAGATAAGGAGAGGTCCATTTATTTCAACAACACTGTCGATAATAGTCGAGAATAGACAAGTTTCGGCTAAGTACTGTGACTATTTCTTATAATTAAAAGTAATCCTAGACTTGAACACGATATAACTAACTATAACTAAAAGTTTAGACTTTGTACATTTTCAGGAGATCTTATCAGTTGTGTTCCAGGTGTTTATTGATCACTAGAATCCTTACTCCTAAAAAAGTAGACATATCATTATTCTTTTCCACACACCGATTATGACAGAAAAATCTTATCCAGTTCCCCGTAAGAACTCCTATGGTTCTAGGAAACCAACGATAAAAAAACAGAAATTTTCATCAGGATCAAATATTTCTCCTAAAGCTCCACAAAAAAATGATGAAACTGATGATATAGTTTATGGTCGCCATTCTGTTCTTGCTGCATTAGAAAGTGGTCGCCAGTTAAATCGAGTTTGGATCACGAATAAACTCCATTATGATACTCGCTTTCATTCTTTACTTCAAACAGTAAAAGCTAAAGGAACAGTAATTGACGAAGTTAACATTCAACGTCTAAATCAAATTACTCACGGAGGAAATCATCAAGGGGTAGCAGTCCAAATTTCTCCCTATAGTTACCAAGATCTAAATGAGTTAATTTCTCAAGCTAAAATAAGTACTGATGAACCTGTCATTATCATTGCTGATGGTATTGCTGATCCCCACAACTTAGGGGCAATCATCCGCACTGCCGAAGCGTTGGGAGCACAAGGATTAGTAATCCCTCAACGAAGAGCAGCTGGAGTGACCTCTACTGTAACTAAAGTAGCTGCAGGGGCATTGGAGTTCTTTCCAGTAGCTAGGGTCGTCAACCTCAGCAGAGCGTTAGAAACCTTAAAAACAGCTGGATTTTGGATTTATGGCACCACATCTGATGGAGGTAAACTGTTACATAGTATAGAATTTAAAGGTGCGATAGGATTGGTAATAGGCTCGGAGAAGAATGGATTGAGTTTGTTAACTCAACGTTTTTGTGATCAACTTATCTCCATTTCTTTAGAGGGAAAAACTCCAAGTCTAAACGCTTCTGTAGCGGCGGCTATAACCCTTTACGAGGTCTATCGTCAACGTTGGTCAGGTCGAGTTTATCTGGGATCTACATCATCCTCTAAAGTTAACAAACTGAATTTCGACCGATAAACTAACAAATAATAAGAGCTTAACGCCCAAATGTTCTTAAAAAGAGAACGTTACAATGGCGTTTTAGAAACAGTTAAAATCGTCACGAAGGGAATAAGGATAAAACGACCTATGTTAAAAATGTTTAATTTTATCGGACTAGCTTACTGGGTAGAAATTATTACAAAAACTCCCCAATGTACTTATTATTTTGGTCCATTTATCCGAAAAAAAACGGCACAAGTTAGTTGTGGGGGTTATGTTGAAGACTTACAATCTGAAGGAGCTCAAGAGATTAAAGTAGTTGTCAAACGGTGCAAGCCAAATGTTTTAACGATTTTTGACACAGAAGAGAGTATTCAAACAGTTCAAGAGATATCTAATTTCAATCATCAGACTTCCTGAATTGCTTTGAATCTCTACTTTAAAGTCTCCTAATTTTTAAGTGGAGTCTTTAGTACTTGTCGATTTTCTCAAATGTTCGGTTAATCTACGTAAAACTCCATTAATAAAACGATAACCCTCATCATCAGAATAGCGCTTGGCTATTTCTACTGCTTCATTAATGGAGACTTTGTGAGGTATTTTGAGAAAGAGAATCTCTGCTGCCGCTATTCTCAGAATATCTCTATCTATTTTGGGTAAACGGCTTAAATGCCAATCCACAAGAACAGAATCAAGCTGTTGGTCGATTTCGAATCGACGGCGACAAACAGTCTCGATCAACTCTAATGTATACTCTCGTACTTCGTGTTGACTCGAGAGCTGGATCGTTTCGGGTAATTCAATTGCATAAACTAAACGATTAATGGCTCCTTTAGCTAGTTCAATAGCTTCGGATACCATGGTTTTTGCACTTTGAACATCAGCCGCCTGAATCTCACTTTTCAGCAATCGTTCATGACTACGTGTTATTTCTGCCGCAGCAGATTCCAGAATGTCTTGTCCTTCAGTAGTCAATGTGCGAATTGCTGCTAAAACTAAATTGCTTAACTCTTTTTGTTCGAATTTTACAGCACTTCCCTTAATTTGACTAAGGCTCAATAGGGCTAATTCACGAGAAATTCGACGAGGTTTCTGCTTAAAAAACATAGTACAATAGTATCATGAGTAGTAAAACAAGAGAAACTCCCAAGTGGGCCGTACAACTACACTCGCCATTAATGGGTAACCGGCCCGCACTTAAGAATTAACAAAACCACGACAAACTATGAGACATTAACTGTATCGTTTATGATGCCTGTTTAGGTTTTGTCTTCTGTCGAAATAGTATGAGCGGATTCTCGAATAATGGGTTTATCTAAGGAAATAAATTTTTGATCATGAGATTGAGATGGCGAAACCGATTCCGATTCCGTAGCATGAGGACTGACTATACCGCCGGAAATCAAGACCTTAAACGCATCTTCAATGGAAATGGATAGGTTAACCACATCATTTTCAGAAACGATAGCATACCACCCAGAGGTAGGATTAGGAGTTGTCGGAATAAAAACACTAAGCATTGGCTCATTAAGATGAGATTGCAACTGAGCACTTAACGCTCCAGTAACAAAGCCCAAACTCCATACCCCTTGGCGGGGGTACTCAATCATGACAACACGGCGAAACTTACTTTTAGAATCTTTAAATAGAGTTTCTAAAATTTGTTGAAGAGTCTTATAAACAGCCCCAGCTAAGGGAATCGATTGTAAGATTCGTTCTCCTAGATCCAACAACCAACGGCCTGCGATATTGCGAGCCATTAAGCCAATAATTAAAATACAGAGCAGAGGGACCGCTAATCCAACCAGCAAGTTGAAACAGTAGCTTAAAATTGGATCAAGCCCGTCAAAAGGATTAAGCTGCTTAGGAATTTGCGTTAGCAAATTAACTACCCAGCTAGCAACAGTAATAGTTAGCCATATAGTTGTTGCTAGGGGAATCACCACTAACAAACCGGCAATTAGATCATTTTTTAGATCCTGCTTGAAGTGTTGAAGCACGTCCGCAAACTCTTCAATAAGAAGGTAATTAATCCCATTGATCGTATCATAGTTTGTTCATAATTTAGAGGACATCAATTTAACTGATCATACTGAGTCTAGTCATCGTAAGCTTTTTAGAAATTGCTGAAAAAATATGTAAGTAAGAAAGACAAAATAATTATCGGAAATTTAGCTATGGTAATTTCGAGCCTTGAAATTTAAGAAGTTTTGCTACCCATCACAACCTTAAATCCAATCCAGCCGACAGTACTATAAACAATGGCTAGCATCAAACTACTTAATCCGATCCGTAAACTTTGCTTAAGAGCTTGAGTCTTAGCTTTATTTTCAGCTTGTCTGCGCTGACTAATTAACTGTTCTTGAAACTGTTCAGTCAACTCATCAATACGATTTTTGTATTCTGTTGGATTTTTGGATAAATCCTGTAATTGTTCAAGTTGAGTACGTTGTTTTTGCAATTGTTCTAGCTGTTGGGCATTGAGAGATTGTCCTTGAACTTCTCCTGACTCGACGGCTTGATTTAACTGTTGAATCTGTTGGCTAAGACGTTGTGGATTTTTAGATAATTGATCGATTTGAGCTAAAAAAGCTTGGATTTGGTCAGCCCCCTGACCAGCGCCTTGCTCAATTTGATTAAGGGTATTGACCTTGACTTCATTAAGATTATTGAGATGAAGCGGAATAATTAACAAAAACATAAGCCCCATGATGCTGGACAGGATATAAATAGGAACGCGTAGATCGAATTCAGAAGATTGTCGAAGAGTGGTGTCATTTAAGTTTTCTACAAAATATCCAAGGAGAATGAACCCTATTCCCACTAAGGGAACGATTCCACGGTCAACAATATTCGTAAGTAATCCAATTTGCCATTGAGAACTTTGCAAGTTTAAAGGAATAGCTAAAGTGATATAGTCCAACAGGGAAGACAGGAGTAAAACTACTCCAATGAGTTTGAAAGAAAGAGAAGTAAAGGCACGGTTATTCATCGTCATTATTATGTGCTTGGCTGTTAATTTATTTAGTGGATATTAATGAAGGATGTCAAGCAACACTTGACAATGATAGGATTGACTACTATTGAGAGGCAACTTAAATACCGAAAATTGCTATGAAATTACACTCTCTTTGAAAAACCCTCTTTTCCCAAAATAGATGTTCCCATAGAATTGACAGATTAAAATTTCTCCGAACTATTCCGTTAAAACATTAGGTAGAAATTTGTCAGAATAACAATCACTGTCAATATGATAATATTTAGTGGTCTAATTAGTCCGTAGCAAAATGGCTAATAACTGAACGGTTTTAGAATTTGAAAAAATTTATTCCCCTCAGTTATTTCTAGTCGATACTACCTCTTGGTAAAATCTTATCGAAAAATATGGATAGGATATTTCCCTATACCTTTTATCTAAAGGCTTTGCTAAAAATATAGCCCACATAGCTTACAGTAGAACACTAGAACACACTTTAAAAGTAATGAAGAAATTGATTGAAGTCTTACCAAATAAAACTGCTCTCATTGAGCGATCACTGTCTCTGACAGTAGAAAAAATCACTGATTCTATCCAAAATAAAGGAAGATGTAGTATCGTCCTATCCGGAGGCAGTACTCCAAAACCATTGTACGAATCCTTAGCTACACAGTCTTTGCCCTGGGAGAAAATACATATTTTCTGGGGAGACGAACGTTATGTGAGTCATGATCATACAGATAGTAATCAACGGATGGCACGCCAAGCTTGGCTCAATCAAATCTCTATCCCGGCAAAGAATATTCATCCTATGCCCACAGGATCGAGCGATCCTACTATTGATGCTCAAATTTATGAAGCTGAATTAAAAGAGTTTTTTCAGGTTGTTCCTGGAGAATTCCCTGCTTTAGATGTTGTCTTACTTGGCATGGGAGATGATGGTCATACGGCTTCCTTATTTCCTCAAACGAAAGCTCTCGATGTTCGTGATCGCTTAATTACTGTGGGAAATAAAGACGGACAACCTCGCTTAACGTTTACTATCCCCTTAATTAATCAGGCTCACTGTGTAATTTTTATTGTAGCTGGGGAGAATAAACGTCCGGCTTTAGCTCAAATTATGTCCACTGAAGCCAATGGCAAGACTTATCCCTCCCGTTTTATTGATCCCCAAGGCGAACTCTGGTGGTTGCTTGATCAAGCAGCTGGAGCTGAACTTTAAAGCTAACACAAAGTCTATTTTTGCGCCACAAACCTTTATTAGCTAGGTTTGAGGGCAAATCCAGTAAAGTCTACGAATATCTTATCATTTTTATTACCATAACAGACTATCGGTTTTACCTTTCTGGAAACTCAAATTGCAGATGTTCCATCGACGATATTATTACTGATAAGATTTCCCTCAATTATCTACTAAACCTAGCTAAATTTTCAATATTAATCTTACTTGTTTATGCTCAATATCTTATAATCTAAGGGAGACCGAGAATTATCTTTAATTTAAAGTAGTAGAATTAGCTGATAGTTTCTTTTCTGTCTTACTACTTGGGGTATAGTTCAGTTGCTTTAAAGTAGAATTATTAAGTATAAATTCCCTCCATCTCTGTTTAATGAGGGAACAGCTATTGGGAGTGATTCAAAAACTTCTAGTAAATGTGACCATAATCAGTTATTTTTTAGTTGTCAATTTCTAGATTGATTTGTCTGAGTATATATTTTCCAAAATTTTCGCATCTCTATGACCTCTAACACCACTTTTAAAGTACATTACTTCAAGACCATCTCTCTCTTTATAAAAATTTATAATTGTAATCTAACCACCTTCTTACCAACTTAGACACGAGGCTGGTGATTCTTGAAAGTAGTATTAAAGCAGTAGCAATTTACTATTATCTGTCCATTCTAGATCGTGAGATTATACAGAGTAAAGCAAAGGCAAATTACTCCTCTATATTCAGGTTAATCCTAACCATAAAAAGTTATCAGAATTAAGAGATTATATTAATTAATATTACAGAAAAATACTCAATAAGATTTGTCAATAAATAACAAATTACTTCTCTTGAACTGTTTTATTTGATACATCAATAATGTACAAGAGAAAAACACATACTAACATTTTTTTATTTAAAATATTTATCAAATTAAAATACATAGATCTATTAGTGCAGTTAACATCCAACTTTGTAAAAAGTTACCTAAAATATTAGGAAAAAGTTTAATTTCTTTTGAATATAGAGTTGACTGCCTCTTAATAATTGATTTTAGTTGACCAATTTATTGAGTAGTCGTATAAGTAAAAATACTATTTTCTAAATTTTAT
This sequence comes from Cyanobacterium sp. uoEpiScrs1, assembly GCF_947331815.1. Taxonomy (GTDB): domain Bacteria; phylum Cyanobacteriota; class Cyanobacteriia; order Cyanobacteriales; family Microcystaceae; genus Rippkaea. The sequence goes on along the minus strand of NZ_OX373462.1, from coordinate 2,357,446 downwards.
ATGTAACTTTAGACTCATTGAATCACAACCTCTTAAATAAAGAATACTAACCGGAGATATTATGGTCGCTTTTAAATTAGTTTATCCATTAAACAACTTACTAACTATAGTTTACGATCTTTAATTCATATCCCCACATTTCTTAAACTTCCAATACAATGGAAAAAGAGGACCGAAATCAAGATCGGTTCACAACAACTAGACATAGTCATCTGTTGTATGACAAAGACTGTCAGAATTGGTGTCTATACGGTATATCCCGATAAGGTGGCTATCACTTAAAGATAGTGCATCGAGAATGACATCAGTTCGGTCCCAAACTGAGCTGAGGGAACCCTGTGTGGCAGTAATGAGGTTGTTTGCATCGTTATTTTCTAATTATCAATCGGTTATGATCCCTGCTATTGTTATTGAGTCCCTGAAAAAAAATTATGGTACTCTTAAAGCGATTCAAGATATTTCCTTTAAGGTCCAACCAGGAGAGATTTTTGGCTTATTAGGTCCTAATGGAGCGGGAAAAACCACTACCATTCGCTGTTTATGTACTTTAGCTAAGCCTGAGGAAGGTAAAATAGAAGTAGCGGGAATTTCTGTTCTTAAATACCCTAAAGAAGCCCGTCGTCGCTTGGGGTACGTAGCCCAGGAAGTAGCCTTAGATCAAGTATTAACAGGACGAGAGTTATTAGAACTGCAAGCGGACCTGTACCATCTTCCCCAAAAAAAAGCAAAAGATCGTATTGCTGAGTTAATCAGACTGTTGGACTTAGAAAACTATGCCGACCACAAAACAGGGACCTACTCAGGGGGTATCCGTAAACGTCTAGACTTAGCAGCTGGTTTACTTCATCAACCGGAAGTGTTGGTACTGGATGAACCTACTGTGGGATTAGATATAGAAAGTAGGTTTATTGTTTGGGAGTTTTTACGAAAATTACAGCAAGCTGGCACAACTGTCTTGATTACCAGTCATTATCTTGAAGAAATCGATGCCCTAGCTGATCGCTTAGCCATTATTAATCAAGGACGAGTTATTGCTGAGGGAACCCCTTCTCAATTGAAAAATCGAGTGGGAGGTGATCGCGTTACCCTAAGAGTTCGGGAATTTTCTCCAGTGGAAGAAGCCGAACAAGCCAAAACCCTGCTTCAGGATTTACCTTTTGTTGAAGAAGTAATCATCAATCAATGCCAAGGAAATTCTCTCAACCTTGTGGTAAAGATAGGGAGTAATTGTTTAAGTCAAATTGAACAATCTTTAATAAAGGCAGGATTTCCTATCTTCAGTTTAGCCCAATCTCGTCCTAGTCTTGATGACGTTTACTTAGCCGCCACTGGACAAACTTTGATGGATGCCGAATTAGAGTTCGCCAGTATTCGAGATATAAAGGCTGAGAAAAAACAACAAATGAAATAAAGTTATCCTAATTTTAGGGTAGACATTGTTAACCTTGGATTTAAGTTTACTTGCTCATTAAAACAGATAACAGATGAGAGAAAATAAGTAATTCAATTTATAGCTGCAAATCAATGTCAATATATTATGCTCAATGAGGAATAATAATATGGGTAAAACTATGATCCCTTCCAAGGTAGAGTCTTCTTTATCTCCTAACAAACAAAAAACAATCCCCATAGATGAAGATAGAAATATTCTCAGTGAGTTTGTTCAAGAAACCTTTGCTATGACAAAGCGTCTATTCATTCAACTGCAACGTCGTCCATCAACCTTAATTGCTGGTATTATTCAGCCGTTTATGTGGTTAGTTTTGTTTGGTGCGTTGTTTTACAATGCACCCCAAGGGTTATTTGAAGGAGAACTCAATTATGCTAAGTTCCTTACCCCCGGTATTATAGTTTTTACTGCTTTTTCCGGTGCATTGAATGCAGGATTACCTGTGATGTTTGACCGAGAATTTGGTTTTCTCAATCGTTTACTAGTTGCCCCACTAGCTTCTCGTTATTCGATTGTAGCCGCTTCCACTATATACATTATTGTCTTGAGTTTAATTCAAACGGCAGTTATTGTGGGCGCTAGTACTATTTTAGGAGCTAGTCTACCAAGTGCAGTTGGATTAAGTGTTATTTCCTTCATTGTCTTTTCTATTGTCTTAGGAGTAACGGGATTAAGTCTGGGACTAGCTTTTGCTTTACCAGGTCATATAGAATTGATCGCAGTTATTTTCGTAACGAATTTACCTTTATTATTTGCGAGTACTGCTTTAGCTCCTTTGTCATTTATGGCTAAATGGTTACAAATTATCGTCAGTTTAAATCCTCTTACCTATGCCATTGAACCGATTCGTTATATTTACCTTAATGAAGATTGGTCTTTGAGTAGCTTGGTACTACAAACCCCTTGGGTAGATCTGAGTTTTGGATTTGCTTTACTTCTTTTGTTAGCCTTCAATGCGTTTATCTTAGTCGCAATTCAACCCTTATTAAGTCGCCGTTTTGCTTAGAAAAATGTCAATTGGAAATGTCTAATGTTTGATTGTATACAGGAGTGAGTATTAATAATGTCTATTAAGATGCCTTTGAGACAATTGTCTTCTATTCTAATTAGTTTAGGATTAATAAGTGGAATCCCTCGGGTAATGTTAGCCCAGCCCATTGATGTTATTGACGAAGAAAATGGTTATCAAAATAGGGAACAAGATCCCGCTGGGGAGCTTGGTAATATTTTTAATCCAATGAATTTAATGCATCGTTCTAATTTAGAACGAAGTCGTAATGCCGGTGACTTTGCTGAAGATACAAATAATAATCTTAATAAAGCTGCTCAAGAGTTTAAACTGATCCAACAAAGAAAATTACAACAAGAATTATTTGAACCTACTTATGATTCAAATAGTAATTAACTCTAATAGTTCTAGGCTAGCTGGGATATATAATTAATTGAAATTGAAAGTCTTAATTTTATAGACGTTCCAAAAACTTCAGAAAGTTGATTTTGATCTAATCAGATCTTTGGAGTTATAGATTGTCAATTGACCACCCATCTTAAAATTAATTCTCTAACAGAAGAAACGGTATTTCTTGGTTTACTTTCACTAAACCTAACGGTTTCCCATAAGCTTCATGGGATTAATGGTTATATCAATACACAATCTAAGACTAGTTAAGGACATTTTTTATTTACCATTAGTGCTGTCTACTATTTCTCAGTTAGCATAGACAATAGTTCATGCCAATCTAACATCTCAACCTGGTATATACTAATTTTTGTATGATTTTTAGCCATTAATTAGTTAACTTAAACAGTCCTGATATTTAATCTTAATCTATTCTTTTTAAGAAAAAGATATTTAATCTTATGTAAGAGAGACTTATTTTATTGCTTTTACTATTTTCTAAAATCGATTTTGTTAGCAATTTTATTTTAAAAAACTACATGTAATCTCACTCATTACTGTTGACTAACTTTTCATGTTATTAAAGATAATAGAATAATTCAGTAAGAGCTTCTCCATAAAAAGTCCATCAACGTTGATTTCCTGACACTTATAATCCTTTAGTTAACTCTAGTTCTGGAGATTAAGCTCTATTTCATTTAACCTAATGTTCGACATATGAACAGTCTCTTATAGTAAAAGCCGATACATTATTCTCCAGTGATAGACAATTCATCGATCCAAACTCGCGGGCAAATCCCTCCAGGAAGAACTTCCGCCTTAGACTCAATATAGATAATTGATTTCAATACATCTTGTATATCGCCAGCTACTGTTGCTGCATCAATACTGGTCAATTTTCCTTTATTGACAAACCAACCATCAAATGGCAGAGAAAATGAGCCTTGTAAGGAATTAACCCCCGCATGAAGAGCTTGTAAACGATCAATTAAAATGATTCCGTCCGATTCTTCTAGACTCAACTTCTGAGCTTGTTTTTCTGAAGCAAAAACATGATAAAAATGAGAGCTAACTGTAACTTTTGAGCCAATATTTGCATGCCCTGTGGGTTTTGCATTCATCTGTTTTGCGGTTCCAGTACTGTGCAATAAACCCGACAGTATTCCATTAGCAATTAATTCCACACGACGAGTGGGAGTTCCTTCTCCGTCAAAAGTTTCCGTTACAATACTATCAGGATGAAGAGCATCATCACATAAGCACAGGAGAGGAGAGGCAATCTCAGTACCGAGAGAATCTCGGGTAGAAAGACTTTGATTATCTAAAATATTTTGAGCGTTAAAAATATTAGAAAAAGCACCAACTAAACTTAAAAATGATGTGGGAGAAAGAATAACTCTATATTTTCCAGAGGGAATAGATTGATAATTTATGTGACTAATTGTCTTCTCAATTACTTCTTTTAAACAGCCATCAACATCTAAATCTGACAAACTATGACTAATTTTAACTGAACTAGCTCCTCGCGGTTTTTTACCTTCTTCTTCGGTACGACTGTAGAGGTAAATAGAAGAATAAGACCCTTCTTCTTGACGAACAGCTCCCTCACTGTTGAGGTAGAACCGCATTACATTTTCCTGAGACAACCCATTATAGGGAACTCCTGTAATAGCTTGATGTGCTTCTAAAAGTTTTTTCTCAGTTTTAATTAAAATGTCTACAAGGGTAGGAATGGGTGCTGCATTCGTCAAACTACGGGATAACTTAGCAGTTGGTTTTTTTGCTTCTGGACTGAACTCGGGAGTGTTATTCTCATTGCCAAATACACTCGCTTCTCTAGCTGTTTCTAAAGCTAATTTAATTCCTTCATTATCTAGATCTGTAGTGGTTGCCACCCCAACTGTTTTTTGTTTATTCCAAACACGAACAATAACGCTTGACCGATTTGATGCTTGAACTTGTTTGGGTTCACCACCATCTACTTCAACGCTGGTATCATCGATGGATGAACCATAAATGTCATATTTCTTAATTCCCAATTCTTTCGCACTTAATTGAGCGTATTCGGCAATCTTTTTAATATTTAGCATATAGGGACGATTAAAAACTGTTAATACATTTAAATGTATAGATATCTTACACTTTCTGACACTTGCAGGGAGTATAATTACCCGGACTTGTGGATAAGAACCACCTAACTATTCGTATCATTTAGGTATTTCCACTTTTGTATCAGTTGACCATAGGCATAAGCGTTTTCAGTCATTTAGTTTAGTTAGCTTCTCAGTTTAAAGAATACTCTGTACTGTAGCCGAAAATCCGGTTGTTTTCCTGTCCGGTTATTTTCCTAACTGTCTTTACTATGTTTGAGTAGGGTTTTTTATATATTCTTACCTTACTAGAGTGAAATTGTACCACAAGATTCTCCTACAAGAGAGAAGTTTTAAATATAATTTTCCGGGAAGATCATGTAAGTATGATAGTTGTTTCTCAACTCAATAACAAATTATAGTTAATGGTTAAGGAATCTTGATATAGTAGTTTTGCCGGAACTTGCTAATCTCAGTGTATCGTGTACTTATAACAAATATAGTTTATAAATCAATAATATGAAGTTAGACTCAAACACTGAATTAAATTTTGTCTGCAAAAGCATTGCAATTATTAGTTTAAATAATTATTTTTATTTCTAGTAGAGGAAAAATTATAGAGATGAACCGGAACAACTTTAATTGCCATTCTGCGACGATTATAGTAATAGTGAGTATACTTATTTTATTTACTTGTAGTAGTGTAAGACATATTTTATTCCAATCTACTGCTTATGATTTAGCGATTTTTGATAATGGCATTTATTTAATTAGTCAAGGAAAAACTCCTTTTGTTTCCTTACGGGGTATACATATATTGGGAGATCACGCTGCATTTATTCTTTATGTAATTGCTGGATTATATAAAATTCACCCTAGTGTTTATTGGTTATTTGGGCTACAAGCAATTGCACTTTCTTTGGGTGTATTACCCGTGTGGCAGTTGGCAAGATATGCAAATTTGAACGAAAAATCAGCAATAGCAGTCGCAGTTTCTTATATTCTATATCCCATAATTTTTAACCTAAATTTATTTGATTTTCATCCCGAGACATTGACATTGCCTGCTTTTTTTTGGGCATTATTATCAGCAAAGAAAAACAATATTTTTACGTTTGTTCTAGCACTAATTTTTATTTTAAGTTGTCGAGATGCCTTGTCTTTAACTATAGCGGCAATGGGAGTATGGTTAATTTTAGGAGAGAAAAACATAAAATTTGGGCTTATTTCCTTGGGATTAGGTATAGGTTGGTTTATCTTAGCAACTAAAATAATTATCCCTCAATTTAGTGGAGAACAGGTGGCTGCTGTTGCTAGATATGATTTTTTAGGAGTGTCTCTACCAGAGATTATCTTGAACCTTTTTTTGAAACCACAAATTGTCTTAAGTCATCTTTTAACTTTGGATAATTTAGAATATTTGTTATTGCTTTTATGCCCTTTGATTTGGGGATTAGTTCCTAAACATTTTTTTCCGTTAATTAGTGCTTTTCCTATTTTATTTTTAAATTTATTGACTGAAAATAAAGAACAAAAAGATTTATTACATCAGTATTCACTCCCAATTTTACCATTTCTAATCTTAGTAGTAATTTTATCTTTAAGTACAGGGCAAGGATGGATACAAAAACCTAAACATATTATTGTATGGTCATTGGTAACTTTTTTTGCTTTAGCTAAAGTAGGTTATTTTACTTCTCGTTATCTTGAATCTATAGATACTTGGTCAGCAACCAGAGCAGCATTAACCCAAGTAACAAAAGAGGGGGATATATTAACCTCAGCTAATATTGCTCCCCATGTTACCCATAGGGCTAAAGTTGAGTTAGCAATTGAGGGTTCACAAAACATTAATCTTCAACAATTTGATGATATATTGCTGAATAAGCTTCATCCCGGTTGGAATAGTTCACCAGAGTTGATTGATACCCTAGTAGAAAGAATTAAAAAAATTCCGGAGTTTGAATTAACTTATAAAAAAAAGCAAGTTTATTTGTTTAAACATATCTCATCTCAATCAAATTGATCATAGAGAGAGATTTATTTACATTTTTTTGCAAAAAAGAGCCTGTTTTGTAAGTATTTTTTATGTGTTTTAAAAAAGTCATATTTATATTCAGATATTTGTATCTATTTTATTGAGCTTTATACTTATAATTTACTCTGCTTTTCTTTATATTATATCTGGTTATAGATCATAAGTTAGTTGAGTAAATGGATACAATTATTTTTATTCTTTAGGTTTAGATTTAACTAATCTAGTTGTTTACAGTAAATAAGTATAAAGAACAATTATTGTATTGATTCCTTATTGAGGAGACTTACCCTTATGATTATGTTAGCTAAATTTTTAGTTTGGTATATAGTAGTTACTCTTTTATAATTACTTTTCTATTTAAGACTTTCTTTAAGTCTACCAAGTTACTCTTAAAGAAAGCCTTAAATTTAGTCTGAAGGAATCGGATCTAAACTTATTGTTATGTATAGTCGAAAACTATAGTCTTTCAATAAGAGTCCATGAGTCAATATTTTTTAATTGAGTCAAAAAGTCCTTTTGAGTCTACAGAAGTGATGTATGATTATCAGTTGGCATCTGATCTAGCTGAATCAGGACACGAGGTAACTTTATTTTTGGTAGAAAATGGTGTATTAGCTACTCGTTCAAGTATTATTCCCCCTGAGTTAGCCAACCTGAGTTTAGTCAAAATCTTAGCAGATAAATTTTCCCTCGAAGAAAGAGGAATTGAATCTTCCGAAGTGAATTACAGTATTCAGGTTTCTAACATATCTTCAGTAGCTGATGCCATGGGACAAGGGCAAAAAACTTTGTGGTTATAAGTCGATGGTTGTAAGGCAATGGACTATGACCATCGACTTATAACCACTGACTAGCGTTCTAGCGTTTATTAGTAATAAAAAAAATGAGTACAACAACCATTACGTTTCTCTTGATGGATGGGCCGTTTGAACAAGCGAGAACAACTACCGCTTTCCGGCTAATGGATGCAGCCTTAGAAAAAGGTTACAACGTTAATGTTTTTGCTTATGAAGGAGCAGTTTCCTTGGCTTTTTCTCATCAGAGACCCCACGCTAACAGTATTCATGGACGTACTTTTGAGGAAGAAAATCACCCATTAACTAAAGATTGGGTAGCAGCAATGCAAGCAAAAGCACAAAATAAGGGCTGTAAATTTGATTGGATTAATTGCGGTCTTTGTGTTGATGAAAGAGGTGTACAAGAAGCGATCGAAGGGTGTCGCCGTGGTGCACCAAAGGATTTTTGGCAATGGGCTGTCGAGTCTACGTCAACATTAGTTATCGGTACAAAATAAGCTAAAATCTATTTGAAATAGTTTTAGTAAGGTGAGGAATAAAACTCTTCTGAATCTTGAAGGAGCATTAACTATGAAGGCATTACAAATCATTGAATCAGCTTATCGTTGTATTGTTGAAGAACAAGATGATCCAGCTATTTGGATAGTTCAAGTTTTAAAAACAGCTGGTGGGGAAGTCGACATTTTGTTACGAGGGAATGCGGTTAATTATGCTGTTAATAAACAGGGGAATGAGGGATTGACTTTAGGTTCTTGGCAACAAACTTGTCCAGCAAAAATTGATCAGGATTTACAACAAGCTCTTGATAGTGGTTTTAAAGTATATGCGATCGCAGAAGATCTTGCCCAAAGAGGTATTCCTGAAGCGAAATTACTTAGTGGGCTTCAAAAATTGTCTCGTCGAGATCTACCTAATTTATTCGAACAATATCAACAAGTTTGGCGTTGGTAATTAAGTACTTAACATGCGTCAAATGGAGGCTACAACTTTTATTTTTTCTCTGAGTAGAGTAGCTCTTAGTAGCTTTGCGTTTCTTGTTTTGATTTGATTCCTGTCATTAATTAGGGTTGGCTGGAAAATACAAAATTCTTTTCCTAAAGACCCTTTTTGGAAAAAAACTATATGCTCAGACTTCCAATTTGTCAACTAACTCCTTTAAAAGAAAGAAGTTTACTGTATCAAGTTTTTACCTTTTTTAGAATGAAGCCGTAATGAAATAGTTTTATATAGATAGAATATTCATTAGGTCATTCCAATAAGCCTAAAACATCTTTAGGATTTAACTTGTCTTTGAACCAAACAACCCTTGCAGAAATATTTTTGAACTTAACCCCTGCTTTTTCTAGATTCAATCTTTCAGAAATAGCTATTATAAGATTATCTAGATTAGAACTCCGAATTTGATAAAATTTTTTTTGTAAGTATTCTGGTCGCCAATACCCAATAATCTCTAACAAAATATCTCTCCCGTCAGGGTGTACTAAACGAAAGTCGGGTATCATTACACTTCCAGGCAGAGGTACCAAATCTACTTCTCTTTCCAATCGCCATTGGGTTTTCAACTTTACCCATCGTTTAGCAAAGGACTCCTCCAGCATACTATCATAAATTTTGCCTTTAGGATAATGACTTACTAAACCACAGCAATCATTTAAACCAAAATGACTAATTTTTATCCCGCCAGTATAACTATCCTTAATTTGCAATTCAGTTTCAAGACTCCACCTACTAACATAGAGTAAAGCCGGAATCATTTTAGCTAAAGCTAATCCATAACGAGTACTAACTTTAAATAAACTTGCTGGACCATCCATTGTAATAGTAAATCCCGTGTCTGCATCTCCTTCGATATAAGCCATCAATTGAAACAATTTAAGATAACGAAACAATAATTTATACTCTCCAGGATCATTGCGATGGACATTAATTGTAATGTGGCTAGAACGATAGAAAATCCCTTGAACCTGTGATAAATTGTAGCGGTGAATTAATTCTTCTGGAGTTGGAGACACAAAATCAGTTAGAATACGATTTTCTTGTAAGTCGGCATAAAGTCCCTGCTCAATTTCACTAGGTAAGATTGAACGATTTAGTTCCTTACTTAATAAACTGGCAATTTGATCTAACAGATAAAAACGGTTAGTGGGAATAGGAAGAGACTTAGCCGCACGACTAAAAACACGTTGTCGTAGTTGTTGAGGTTCGAGTGGGCTGACAATTTCAAAGGTTGAAAAGTTATTTCTTAACAGATGGGCTAACCCTCGTTTAATTCTATAATTCGGGTTATCTCCTTCTAATTCCAACAGCTTTTGATTTAATTGCTCTTGGGTACTTCCTAGATTCTCTTGAAAACAATTAATGTGTTTAGAAGCAATGGTTAACGCATTACAATCTAAAGGCAATTTTTTAGGAACTATAGATCCACCACTGTGACGATAAATTAATAAGTCAGAAGATAACATAATACTTAATATTCGTTTGATAACAATATATAATTGTTACATAGTCATTAAATAGATTAATATTTAGCTACATAAATCCGCAACGAGACTACAATTTATAACGCCTCTTATCAACCATTACTATTTATATTTAAAATGATATTATACGGAAAGCTTTAGCGATTATATTTTATAATCATTTATATTAGGTCAAATATTATTTACAGCAAATTTAACAATAGTGCTAGAATATATCTTAATAACTTGATTCTTATCAATATATATAGTACTTTTTTAGTAAAAATACTACTGCTGCTAAATTATATCAAACTATGTATATAATATGTATATACGTAGTACAAATTTTATTAAATAAATAAATTCCTAAAATAATATAAACCAAACTAGTTACTATTAAGAAATGATATTATATTTCAAGCAAAACAAATATATTTACTTTGATTAAAATCTGATATTAATCCAATAAATAGTTATTTTAAAACTCTTTTTTATAATCTAAATCAATAATACTTAAACTGATATTAAGTAGTTTTTTAAAGAAAATAGTTTTGTTTGCTACTTCAAGAAAGTTATAGAATAGTCAAAATTTTATATATTATTGACTATTAGCGACAATAAATTTTGACTAGACTTTACTGATAATCTAGAACAAATTAGTGAAATGCTGAGTAAAAAAATTAACTTCAGTATAACAGAGATATATAATCTATGATCTCATTAGTTATTCTTTGTATATACAGAATAAAATTACAGTATAAAATATACTCTTTTATGTTGACTTTACTTCTTTAAATAAAAACTAATTTTCAGAAAAATTTAACTATCCTAACATATATTTTCTTATCTTTATAGTTTTTATAATCGCTCTTTTATTTTGAAAAACTAAGAGTATTAATAAATATGTCTTAATCAAGAAGAAATTATTTCAGCTCCTAAAAATTTTTTATTTATAACTATGTATCACCCAGTTATAAAATAAAAACTACTACCCACAATCAATATGATGCATGTAAACAGATATAATTTTTAACACACTTATTATTAATAATCAAACTATGTCTTAATATTCATAACTTTTATGTACTAGGTTTAGTGAAACTTTAGTGAAACTTTAACGCTTACCTTAAATATCAAACTTTTGCCAAAAGATTAACAGGAGGGACAGAAAATTTTGAGCTCTCTTGAAGTAGATAGTCTAAAAATGCTTGAGCTACCACTGATAGTTGTTTATCCTCCAGATACGCTACGTACCAACGACGTTTAATTGGAAAATGGTCAACATTAAGTATAGTTAGTTCGCTATCCTTTCCTTCGGAAATCAGAGTATGTTGAGAAAGAATAGAAATTCCTAAGTTACCTGCAATCGCGTGTTTAATCGCCTCATTACTCCCTAATTCTAAACGTACTTCAACAGATACACCGTGTTGATAGAATAGTTCCTGTATTGCCTGTCTAGTCCCTGAACCTGATTCACGCATAATAAAAACTTCGCCATCAAGATCATTGATGGGAATTTTTTGTTTTCTTGATAATGGGTGGTTTTTAGGAGCAATTACCACTAAAGGATTATCAAGAAAAGGTTGAGTTGATAAACCCATACTATTAAGGGGTTCACTAACAATATACAAATCATCTTGGTTTTCCATCATGCGTTCCTGGATATGCCGATGGTTGGTGACATTTAAAGAAATATCAATGCCTGGATATTTTTGACAAAATGTACCCAAAATCCGAGGAATAAAGTATTTTGCAGTAGTGATAACTGCTAATTTTAATTGCCCCTGTCTAGTTCCTTTTAAATCTGCAACTTTCATCTCAAAGTTTTCTAACCTTCCAAATACTTCCTGACAGGTTTTAAGTAATTCCTTGCCGGCTTCAGTTAGATAAAGACGTTTACCAATTTGTTCAAACAATGGTAGACCAATAGACTTAGTCAGCTGCTTGATTTGACTTGATACTGTAGGCTGAGTGATTAATAATTCTTCCGCTGCACGGGTAAAGCTCCCATGACGAGCCATAGTCTCAAAAACTTTTAATTGATGTAGAGTGGCTTGAATCAATGGGTATTTCCTCTAAATGTGAGATTTTAGACCTATTGGGGTCTTAAACCACGTATCTAAATCATAGATTAAAATTAATGATTTTTCAAGGTTGATTTAGTAAATTACTATGGTACCTATCATTGAGATTAGCCAGTAAGAGCGTTAGTGGAAATAAATTCCACTAACGCTCTTAAGAGAATTAGCATTTTTGATCAATAAAAATACAACTTTAGGAATAAAAACTTACAGTAAATTTTCTGTATAGATCTTTTAAAGTATACAGAGTTAAGACTGATAGAAAACAAATAAGGTTATTTTTCTCTAGCCTAGTAAAAGCCAAGGTCCATCTACTAGTAAGAGATTGTGATTTTTTCTAAAAAGAAATTGTATCTATTCAAACAAAAAAGCAATGTAGAACAGTCTTAAACAATGATTGTTATCATATATAAATTCAACAAATTGAATACTACTAATGAAGAAGATATCTTCTTCATTAGTAGTATTTATAATGAGGTAAAGTATCTTGAAGTAAACACAATATGGCTTCTAAAAAATCAATCTATTTCAATACAGTTTAACTAGTAATTACAAGTCATAAAGTATTCAAAAAACAACATTCAAATTTATACTAAGATATAAATATTTTCACAAGTAAATATTTATATTCAAGATTATTTATTGATTAAGTGGCTACATTCTTTACAGTTTAACTACCATGTAATACTTACTATAAATGTAATAGTTTTTACAATATATTTAGTTGAGTTTAACAATATAAAAAACAAAATAAATAATTAACAATTAACAGATCATCAAAGAATATATTCGCTTCATTTCTTCGCAATAAATTTTTAAGATCGTTCAGGCTATTTAGCTACGTATTAATCGTATCAGAAAAAACTATTGTGTAACCACTATTCTATAATATTTAAATATTTATTATTAACAACCTTAACTTCTACTCCTTAAAATAAGTGAGCAATTATCGTAACTTAAAATAAGTTATTAAACTTTTATATAATTGATACATATACTAATTATATAAACTGTATTTTTATACTTACATGAAAAATACAAGATACATAGTTATTTTCATAATTGTATATATTATATTTTCATTTTTACATTTACTATATTCTTAATACATACCATAATTTTTATTATTAAGCTTTCATTTTATGAAAAGTTTTTATGCACAAGTTAACAGTTATTGTTGTTTCTAGATAAAATCTAATATAAGTTAATATTTAGGTATTGTTATTATTTTGATATATTTACATTTTTCAAAATCAACTTAATTTAAAAAAGATTATAAATTAATAGTAACAATAAGATGAAGTATCTAACTGTACTCAAAATATTATAAATCAACAACTAATAAAGTAATAGAAAAAAGTTTGTATATTAAAAAAAGTGCAGTGCATTTATTTTAGCTTACAATACTTATTGCTGTAGCAATAGTCCATATATCTACTATTATTAAGAGCAAAGTCAATCCTAATAATATTAAATACATCCAAGGTTTAGATAAAGGATGAATATTAGTAGTATCAATTCCTGTCTTCTCATTAACAATATTCATTAAACAAGAAAATTTAGCAATTCGCATAGGTAATAAATACGCTGTTTGAGTCTCATGAGATACAAAGTAGTAAACAAGTCCCCCTTGTCCAGTAGTTCGTGATTTTAAATCCGTAATTTTTGACCAAGGCAAAGACCATCCTTTATAGAATAAAGAAGGTACCCAACTTGGATAAGTCACTTTTATAGTGTCCTTTTCTAAAAGAACTTGTTCACTTAAAGCTCCTATTAAAACTAGAAAGCCTATAATGATTCCCGTCCATAGAATCAAAGGAGAAATAGAAACGGATGTAACTTTTGCAAGAAAGGGCAGGGGAAGAGTAAGAGAAAGATAAAGGCTCATTAAAGTGATGTGAATGAGTGGAGAAATACGAAAGGTTAACGGAAAGTGGGAATACACGCTAATTGCCTCAAAAAAACTACTTCTTAATTTCTAACAGTTAAAGCTTTATTTTGCCAAGTTATATATGGTTTAACTGAACTGTGATTGTCAGGAAATAGTAACAAAAAGGAAAAATGTTTCTAATACTTAGAGCAAATGATAACTTGAGTGAAAATGTGGGAGTCTTAATATGGACAATCTTAAAACTCTTTTCCATAATCAAATCATGCAATAGCTTTATTCGTTTCGATAACGAGTCTCTAAAATATTTAAGGGATATCTTTTTAAGACTATTCTTTTTTACTTTTTAAGTTCCAATCACTATAATTAATCTTTATTATTTTAATTTTTAAATTTCGGAGTAAAAATTGATCTTTAAATATTTTTAAATTAACTTTAAATACCTTTGTCTTACAAAATTATTCTTGTTATTTATATTCAAATATAGTTATTTTAACTCTTAGTAAATAGATAGAGATAATGATGTCTCTATATTCATATTAATAATTAAACTAAAAGTAAGATAAAGGAGTAATGTTAGTATTAAAAAATAACTAATCTTATAAATCGAGGATTAAGTTCAGAATATAAAAATTCTGGTGATTTTCTATGTATTTTTTTATATAAAAATAGTAATTAAACATATTGCACTATAATGGCTATTATAGTGCAATCAAAAACTTCATCCATTATTTATTCTATTAAATTATTTGTCTTGTAATTTATAGTATTTACCAAAATAATCATGGCGTTTTTATGTTCTCTATTCCTTGATTATTAAAATTTTTTATATTGATCAAAAAGTTGCGAAGAAGTTGTTTTCCTGACGGAGTTAAAATACTTTCTGGGTGAAATTGTACCCCTTGCAGGTTAGGATAGCCTTTATGTCGAAGTCCCATAATGGTTCCATCTTCAACCCAAGCAGTTATTTCAAATACTTTTGGTAAGCTGTCTCTATCTACTACTAAACTATGATAACGAGTAGCACTAAAAGGATTCTCTAAACCCGTAAATACTCCTACTCCCTTATGATATATTTGAGAAGTTTTGCCATGCATTAACAGCGGTGCGGCTACTATATGTCCTCCATAAACTTGACCAAGACTTTGATGCCCTAAACAAACTCCTAAAATGGGTAAGGTCTGTCCCAATTGTTCAATTAATGCTAGGGATATTCCTGCATTGTCAGGACGGCCTGGTCCTGGGGAAATCACAACTCCATCTGGCTCTAGATAACGGATTTCATCAATACTGATTTGATCATTCCGGTAAACTTGGATATCTAAAGCTACGGGAAGTTCGGCACCCAGTTCTCCTAAATACTGCACTAAATTATAGGTGAAACTGTCGTAATTATCGATAATGAGGATCAATGCTTGTCTCCTTGAAGCTTACTGGGGGAATAGTTGATCTTTTCACAAAATCTACCTTTGACCTTGACGCAAAATATTACAGGGTAAGAAGAAAAGGAACTAAAGAGGGTAATAAAATAAAACTAGCGACTAAAACTGCTGCCATCGCTCCAACCATTACCGCTCCAGCCGCACAATCTTTAGCAATTTTAGCTAAAATATGGTACGACTGCCCTACAGTTAAATCTACTATCGATTCTAAAGCAGTATTTAATAACTCTAAAACCATTACGAGAGCACAAGTTAAAGAAACAATAGCCAAGGCCACTCCAGTGACTTGCAGAAATAGTCCTAGGCTAATAGCAATTAAAGTCATAGCGGCATGAATACGGAAATTGCGTTGAGTACCAAAAGCGTAACAAATACCAGCCCAAGCATATTTGAAACTTAAAAATAGGTTAGGGGCAACTTGCCAAGCCGATTGTCGTGGGGAATGCAATTTTAATTCTGTAGTTGAGCTTGTCTGGAGACCAGGATAGCTCTTAAAAGCCAGACCAGAAGGTAATAGAGAGGAAGGTCCCAATTGATGGGGAGAGGATTGGTTTAAGTGAAAATTTGTTTTCATTGTCTTAAAACTTGACGACAGGACTTTTAAATATTCTTGTAAATACTATAGATTTGGAATAATTAAATTAATTTAATATATCAATTATTTGGCTGAAGGCCCACGAGTTTTAACAAAGCTTCTTGTTGTGCAAGCATATGTTGAAGACTTTCCTCATCTGGATGGTCCCACCCCAAAAGATGTAGGAGTCCATGAGCTACTAACCATGCTAATTCTACAGTTAGAGAATGATAATTTTGTCGTGCCTGTTTTCTAGCTGTATCCACTGAAATAATAATATCTCCTAAGTATAGGGGTTCGTCAGTACTTATCTTTTCTGATGATTGAGGAACCTGCACCTCAAGAGCAGCGAATACTAAAACATCTGTGGGTTGATTTTTATGCCGATATTGGTTGTTTAGCGTTTGTATTTCATGATCGCTGGTCAACCTTATGCTAAGTTCGCAAACCTCTAATCTAGTAATTATTGGGTGTAGTTCTTCTAACCAAATTTGAATCCACTGTTGCCAAGTTTCAGTAATAATGTCAGAAACATCTGAATTATTTAATGTTTGTAAATCCAAAACATTTTGAAGATTAAGGTTAACAGTTAAGGGTTTTGCTGGAAAAGATGTCATAATGCCCTCAAGTTTAACGAGTCAAATAGGAAATGCCAATAAGAAATCCTAATAACCCTACTGTTGTTAATATAAAGTGTTTAATAGAGGTACCTCTTTTACGAACCATATTACGCATTGCTAGTTTTACATAACTTAGTGCCGGTCCACTAGGAGTGGCATTAGATGATAAAGATGGGATGTCACTAGGTTGAGGGGATTGAGGTAAATTACTCATAAAGATTTATCGAATTTATTTTAGTAACTGTTATTCTATGAAATATTAGAAGTGGTTTGTTTTACTGTAACAGTCTATCGCTAAAAATAAGTCTACTTTAAAACAGTCTTTTGTTTATTGATTACCTAAATAGTCAAGCTCTCGTCTTACTTTCTTTATTAATATAAGTTCATACTCTAAAATCAAACAATTTATTTTTTGATTATTTTAAATTTAACCATAACTGACAATTTTTTCACAAACTAGACAAGGATTAATATACGTTGCTATAGGAAATAAAGGGAATATACACTCTGAATAGAATATTATTAGGAGTATTATTAGGAGGGTTGCTGAGACTACTGTTCGAATTGTCTTAGACTTAGCTTTTTAAAACTTGCTCTTAACTACTCTCTAAAAAGTTTCTCATCGTATTATTTAGTCTTTCCAAGAAAATTTATATCAAAAACCAATATTTTTAATTAAAAACAACTAAAATACATGCAAACTAACTCAGCAACGTTTTAGTTTTTATGATTCATTTCTTTATAACGATAAACTCTACTTCATAAGAAAGAGTCAACCTATAATATTGAGCTATAATTGACTTTTTTAGGCAATTCTGATACGATGATTAGACAAAATTCTGGAAAAGTCATTCTCATTTTGAATTTAGTTAATGCATAACCAATACACTGATAAGTTCCCTCTATAACAAACATAGTTATTTATTTTGTATTTTGAAAGACTAATTTAACAGTAATTAACAGAGTATTATTGTTAACTCATACACCGTTATGTTTAAATATTATTTATTGATAAATAATATTTAAACTTTTAACAAAAATATCTCTGCTTTTTTATATCGACAAAATGTTGATAGTTTGAAAATAAATAAACTTTATATATAAAGAAAGATCAACTGACCAGTGGTATCAACTATATATTTTCATAATTTATTATAGTTACTTTTTAAACAGTTCGTAAGTTCTCCAAATAGACTCATAATAACCTTAATAATTATTCTTGGATGATTTGGATGATTATTAAGTATCGATTACAGTTAATCTTTTATAAGACATCGATACAATAGCCCTAAGGCTGATTGCATAAATCAACCTTTATCTAGAACGTCTGTATTATTTTTTGTGTTTTATGATAGAACAACCCTTTGGATCAGTCATTGAAGGTTCCCTCAGTCAAGGATTAGAGGTTCGCTTATATCCTGATGTGTCTGTAGAACAAATGCGGGTGGGTAAGTTTTTAGTTGTTCAGGGAATAAAGTCTCGGTTTTTCTGTCTTCTCATTGATGTCTCTTTAGGAACTACTAACTCTCGTATCCTCTCTAATCCTCCTAGTTTTGAAGATAGTTTTATGCGTGATGTTCTAGCAGGAAGTGGAACTTACGGAAAAATAGAATTAGTTCCAATGTTAATGTTTACTCCTATTGAGGAAGAAGCACAAGTCAACCCTAAAAAGAAAAATAAGAATAGTTCATTAGGATCATTTGAAGCAAATACGAATAATGATATCGAATTACTACCAGTTAAAACTATTCCAGCTCATTTTAGCCAAGTCTATGAAGCCTTAGAGGAAGACTTTCGTTGTGTTTTTGGCTGGGAAGAGGATCCTATCCGTCGTAATTTTTCTATTGGAAAACCGTTAGATATGGAGGTTCCTATTTGTGTTGATTTAGATCGATTTGTAGAACGGAGCAATGGAGTCTTTGGTAAGTCTGGAACAGGAAAATCTTTTCTAACTCGTTTATTAATCTCAGGCATTATTAAAAAACGAGCAGCCGTTAATTTGATGTTTGATATGCATTCGGAATACGGTTGGGAAGCAATGCAAGAAGGCAAACAGGTTTCTACAGTAAAAGGATTGCGTCAACTGTTCTCTGGTGAGGTAGAAATCTATACTCTAGATGTAGAATCTACTAAACGAAGGGGAGTTAGAGGTGCTCAAGAGCTTTACTTGAGTTTTGAACAAATTGAGATTGAAGATATTCGTTTAGTAGGGTATGAATTAGGCATTTCAGAGGCCAGTTTAGATAACGCTGAGATTCTTCAGAAAGAATATGGGAAATCTTGGATTATCAATTTATTGAATATGACTAATGAAGACATTAAGATTTTTTGTCAAGAAAAACAAGGCCATCCAGGGTCAATTATGTCCTTACAACGTAAATTAATGCGTTTAGAAAAACTAAAGTACTTACGTAATGTTTGTCCCCATAATTATATATTGCAAATTTTACAGTCTTTAAACGCAGGAAAACACGTAGTTGTTGAATTCGGTTCTCAGTCAAATATTTTATCTTATATGCTGGCAACTAATATGATTACTCGGCGAATACATGCCAATTATGTCAAACAATCAGAAAAATTTATTCAGAGTAAAAATCCGACTGATCGCCCTAGACAATTAGTCATTACAATTGAAGAAGCGCATCGTTTTCTAGATTCTAAGATTGTTCATCAAACAATTTTTGGAACTATTGCCAGAGAAATGCGAAAATATTTTGTAACTCTATTAGTTGTTGATCAAAGACCGTCAGAAATTGATAATGAAGTTATGTCTCAAGTGGGGACTCGTATCACCTGTTTGTTAAATGATGAAAAAGATATTGAAGCAATTTTTACAGGAGTATCTGGGGGTCAACATTTACGTTCAGTTTTGTCTAAATTAGATTCTAAACAACAGGCATTAATTTTAGGTCATGCTATTCCCATGCCAGTAGTTGTTAGGACCCGTAGTTATGATCAACAATTTTATAGTGAAATTAGGGAGGCTAATTGGTCAGAAAAGTCAGATGAAGAAGTCCTTATGGCAGCTGAAGTTGCTAAGGCAGATTTAGGATTTTGAGATTTAATCTCTAAAGTGATTTGTTCTGTGATAGGGATGAAACTTACACTAACATTTACACTTACTTTCTTTTATATTTAAATATTTTGATATTTTTTGAAAAGTGTGAATTAATTTACAGAGTTAAATCTTTAGCTCTAAAGAATGCTTTTAACACAATGATTAAAATTTTTGCAACAACTTCAATTTCATAAAATGCAATTATCAATTCTAAGACAAAAATAAAAAACTTGGATAACTTTAACGAGTTACCCAAGTTTTTTATAGTAAATGAAAAGTAAAAATTTTTGCTACTTAACGTCTACACAGTGACAGTCTTCCTAAGTCCAGTATCTAACTCTCCTTTAGCATACTTAGTTGCATAAACCTCGATACTTTCCTGCTTGATTTTGCTAGCATTTCCAGCAGTCCCGAACTGCCTATAACGATCAGAACAAACTTGTTTCATATACTTCATAGTATATTTCATGAAATTACGAGGATCAAAATTACTAGGATCTTTATGGAAGGCTTCCCGGATAGCAGCTGTAATTGCTAAACGATTGTCTGTATCAATATTCACCTTACGAACACCACTTTTGATCCCCTTCTGAATTTCTTCAACAGGAACTCCATAAGTTTCAGGAATTTTACCTCCGTATTGATTAATCATGTCTAACCATTCTTGGGGTACGGAGGAAGAACCATGCATCACCAAATGGGTGTTCGGTAAACGGCGGTGAATTTCTTCAATGCGGCTGATAGCAAGAATTTCACCAGTTGGTTTACGAGTAAACTTATAAGCGCCATGGCTGGTTCCAATGGCAATAGCTAAAGCATCAACTTGAGTACGCTCAACGAATTCTGCTGCTTCATCAGGATCTGTTAGAAGTTGTTCTTTACTTAAAGTTCCCTCAAATCCATGACCATCTTCTTTGTCTCCCCGACCAGTTTCAAGGGAACCCAAACAACCGAGTTCACCTTCAACACTAGCACCGACGGCATGAGCAACTTTAACAACTTCGGCAGTCACATTTACGTTGTAATCAAAGCTGGCAGGGGTTTTAGCATCTGCTTCTAAAGAACCATCCATCATTACACTGGTAAAACCATTGCGGATTGCGCTATAACAGGTAGCGGGGCTGTTTCCGTGGTCTTGGTGCATAGCAATAGGAATTCTAGGATAGCTTTCTGCAGCTCCTAAGATTAAGTGGCGGAGGAAATTTTCTCCTGCATACTTACGAGCACCGCGAGAAGCTTGCAAGATGACGGGGCTATTAGTTTCGTCTGCTGCCTGCATAATTGCCAATATTTGCTCAAGATTGTTGACGTTGAATGCAGGAATACCGTAATCATTCTCAGCCGCGTGATCTAGAAGCATTCGCATTGGGACGAGTGCCATAGATGTCCTCCTAATCTATCTGTTGTTTTGCGTGAGTCAATTTTCAAGAAAATCAATCCTCTTATTTTTCAATACTAAGATAGATTTTACCTTTTGACGAGTTGTTTTTTTATGATATGCACCGCATATTGTTACTATCTTGTCAATGAAAAGTCGATCATCCTCATAACTAAAAACCAAGGTGATAGCCATTTAAGCCATTTGAACTTAAACTCCCAAAGTTGTAATCCCACATAAGTGGTAAAAGTGTCTACTCAAAAATCATTCTCAGCCGCTCATCATTATAATCATCTAAAATTACATTCACATAGAAATAATTTTTACTTCTTCATAGGTTTAAATCTTACAATATTTTTTGAGCCTATATTGTTTTAATTCTAGCCTAAATATTTAAAAATCCACACAAACTGAATTCTTAAAACTATATATATTTTACATAAATAATCAAACTAGACTGGAAGTTAAACTCTAAGTAGCTTGGGAAAAAATACAATTTAGTTAGTATTATCAAATAATATTCTCATTGTAAAGAATTATTTGAAAAATCAACTAAAATAATAAAAAGTAGATTTTGATTATTCAAATATAAATATTAAAATAGTAATCCATTTTAATGTTTATATTTCGGCTGCTCGTCTATTCCCTTTTAAGGAGTTTTTTTTCTATTGATATACTTAGTTCATTCCCTAATTTTAAAGATAGGTTTGTAATAAAAGTACATGAATACTCAGTATCCAGAAAACCCTTACCCAAAAGAGCAAAAACAGAGATAAATTAAACTGACTTTTAGATTAAGACCGAGAGGAGTCTTGTAACTTTTGACCAATTTTTGGTTCTTTCCCCTCAAGAAGACGATTAATATTTGTGCTATGACGAATAATAACATAGAGTCCTGCTATAAAAGCAAAAATACAATAGGGTAGGGGTTGATGTAACCAAATCATTAGAACGTTAACTACAAGTACTCCTATCAAAGAACTCAGAGAAACAATCTTGGAAAAACTTAATATTAGTAAAAAACTAGTTAAACTTACCACAGCAACTAAGGGATTGAGTATAAACAATACCCCTAACCCGGTGGCTACTGACTTGCCTCCTGTAAAATTAAGGAAAATTGATTTGCTGTGACCAAATATAACAGTTATTGCCGCCACTATCATTAACCAAGGTTCCCAGTTCAAAGCAATCAGTCCTGTAGGGGCTAACATATAAAACCATTTGATTATTACCATAGACAACATAGCCTTCCCTAAATCCGTAATTAAAACAAGGACAGCTGCCGTTTTCCCTAGTATTCGTAACACATTTGTCGCTCCTGTAGAACCAGATCCATATTCACGAATGTCAATCCCTTTGAGCATTCTTCCTGCAAGATAACCAGTAGGAATCGAACCTAGTAAATAAGCTATCAGACACAAAAATCCACTAATTACCCAAATCATAATCCCTAATTTGTTCCATCATTATGATAGTTTACAGATTTATATTATTTATATAAATAGCTTGACATTTGTTGGATGTCAGGTGCAAATGCTAACCAAAGGGGGAATTGTAGGAGGGAAAGGTCTATCTGTTGTTCAGTCTCGTCAATAATCACCAGAGGAATTTGTTTATCTTCGAGCAAACGTTCTGCTTTTAGGATTAAAGCATCTGGAGATTCAAAAAGAATTACTCCCTTTTCTGGACCAAAATCACTTCGAGAAATTCCTAAACAATCTTGTAATCCCCTACGCCATTCTCCAAGTCTCTCAGGACTGTTAGCTAAAATCAGGAATCGAGAGCGATCACCATGAAGACTATTTAGTATAGAAATAATCGCCGATGCAATCAAAATATTTTGTAAGCGAGTCCCCATAGATCGGATAGCACCCCGTCCCCCTTGGGAAAAAAACCACATTTGCACTCGTTCAGAATGAATTGGCTCAAAAGTACGACGTAGTTGCCAAGGATATCCATAATAATCAGGATTATTACGGTATTGTTCTAATATTTGTTTTATCCTCGCAGCCTGAATTTCAAATTCTTGGGTATTAAACTGAATTTGATCTGAATTTGAAGATTGAGAAGAAATTGTTTTTGAAGAGGAACTCAAAGTCTCTTGTGTACTCAATTCCAGCTGTTCAGCCGTCGCAGCTAAGTCCTGTAAGCTACCCACTAAATAATCCTTGAATCCTTGAACTCGAATAGCTAAATCTTGAGAAACTCCTGCAAATGTTGTTCGCATTTCTTCTTCGATTCTATCCCGACGACGTTCAAGTTGTTCAACCGAAATTTCTAAGGCTTGTCTTTGTTGTTTGAGTTCTTTTAAACCTTCTTTAACTATCATGTTAATATGTTGCTCAATATCTTGAATTTTTTCCGCTATTATTTTATGTTTACGGTCTTGTAACTGTTTGATTTCTTGGGATAATTCTTGTTTTTGTAGTTCTAGATATTGAACTTGTGCAGTTAACTCCCTAACTTGATTTCCAATGTTTAATGTATCATCAGAAACTTCGACTATTTCTGATTTAGGAATACTTTTCTCCTTTTCTTCCTCGACGTAAGCAGCTGACGCCATAGTAGATTTTATCGGTTTTGAGGTTAGGGTTAATGGTTCTAGTTCGACAGGATTCTCGGCGGTATTGTCAGTTGAGTCGTTGGTTAACTTGGATTTGGGAACTTGGTAGTCGTCTATATTCATTTTCTCGTTACAAATTTCCAGAAATTGTGAAGGGAACTTTTATATTAATAGTTCGATGTCAATCATCGAGTCTATCCTAAGTTAAACAATATTACAGTCTTAGGTAATGTTTTTTTACCTTAGAAATATACTTATCTATAAGTTAAGCCATTAACCTAAATAATAACAAGAATTAATTTAGTGTGATCTCCTCAGAAAATCAAGCTTACTTAATAGATATTAGAATTATACACCAATGATATCGTATGTTACGAGAACAATGTTATTTAAAACAGTCTTTTATAGTTTTAGATTCGATTGACTAAAATCTCTAACAAAAGATAGATAATATTGACTTCTCACAAATCAAATAAAATTACAATTAGAGTCCTAAAAATTACTAGAATCAGAAAAAAATAAACACAGTAAATCAATTTAAATAAATGATAAATATTTAAAACACTTAGGTGAACTAAAGATAAATACTGACAATTTTAAACAATAAATAAAAACTGTAAAACAAAGCTAAAAATAAATTTACTTGTGCTTATGCTATTGTTAATGCTGTAGCCGAATTTATCCAATTAAAGACAATTTAATAATTAAAAATAACTTTTTATATAGTATTAAATACAATAAAATTATTTATATTGAAACATAACATAATTGGAGTATGTATAAAACAATAAATAGTAAAATATAGGATTATAGAGTCCTGAGCATAAGAATTGTAATTACTGTTTTTTTACTATTACATTATTTAACCATTCAGTTTTAAGATCTTGATTATAGATTACGTTAAGTTAATTAATCAATCTAACATAGTCCCTGATCATAACTTAGTTTGTTCCTAAGTAAATTTAAATCAAAAAATAAAGTTTAAAATATATACAATTATTCTCTGATTTTAAAAGACTGTATGCTTGGCTTACATCAAAGAAAAGCTTGCAATAATTATTGATAATCTTTAAGTTTTATTGCTATTGTTTCTATATAAAAAATTTTTAGATTAAGAAATACTAAAAAGCTACTTTTCGCTATCATGTATTAAGTTTAATGCCATAATTTTATAGAAACTATTTTAAATCAATTATAGAAAAGATGAAGAAATATAAAGATCTATATAAAATTAGATTCTAAGACTATTATTTGTTTCTTAATTCAAAATTTAAGTTATAGACATATATTGATACTATAAAAAATATTTACAATGATTCTGTAGTGTAATTTTATTTAGTGAATTTATTAATTATTTCCAATATTTTAATATATTAAAATATCATTTCTTTTTTAGTAATACTTTTTGATAAAATCATAACTTATGATACTTCGTTTAATTACTAATTAACCCTACTGAAATTAAGTATCTATTTAGAAATTTTTGAGTAAAAATTATAAATTTACGGTAAAGTCACTACTTTAATATCTGATTATTATGGTATAGTTATTGAATAAATGTCTTCAGAAAAAATTAGTGATTTTAATTCCAACTACTTAATTGTCGCCTATATCATCAAAGACAAATAATTATCTAAAACTATTTTTCTTTTAACATCTGAGTCATGAATGATATTAATTTTTCTTTTATCCCTACAGTTTCTGTGATTTTAGCCACCTATAATCGAGCAGATTATTTAACAGAATGTATTAAAAGTGTCCTTAGACAAACTTATCAAGATTGGGAACTAATTATTGTTGACGATGGCAGTCAAGATAATACTTTTGAAGTAGTTAATCTTTATATTGAAAAGTGTTCTAATATTCGCTATATAAAACATAAAAATCAAGGAGCTGCGCTATCAAGAAATATAGGAATTAAAGTCTCTTTTGGAGATTATATAACCTTTATTGACAGTGACGATAAATATCTTTCCCATCACTTACAATCTAGACTAGACTTTTTTAAAAAATATCCAGAGATTGAGTTGATTTCAGGAGGATTCAAATCAGATGAAGAGACCTGGGTGAAAGACTATTATAATCCTGGCCAAAAAGTTAATATCCAAAGCTGTGTTATTTGTCCCACCTTTTTCGGCAGAAGATATGTATTTTTTGAATTGCAAGGTTTTCAAGACATCATTTATGGAGAAGATACGGACTTATGGGAACGTGCTGCTAAAAAGTTCAAAACAAAAAAAATTGTCGAGCCTTTGACTTATCTATATACTAGAGCAGCTGATAGTATTTCAAGGCAAATTTCTCATGAATTTTAAAGATCCTCGACGCGGCAAGCAATTACGAATGTTAATACAAAAACTTGGGTTATCTGATACCTCACAGATTAATTGGTCATGGTTGGATCTTGCATTAACCCATCCCACCATTTCTAGGGAAAATAACTACCAACAACTCGAATTTGTGGGAGATTCCGTCGTAAGGCTTGCAGCAGCTGAAATTCTTTTAGAAATCCACCCTAATGAATCTGTAGGAGAATTTGCTGCTTTACGTTCTATGATGGTTAGTGATCGAACTCTAGCCCAATTTGCCGAGAGTTTTGGATTAGAACGCTACCTCCTCATGGCTGATCATGTAGCTAAAGACGAAGTCGGAAAAATTTCTCGTTTAGCAGATACTTTTGAGGCAGTTTTAGGTGCATTATATTTAAGTACTCAAACTATGAGTTTAGTACGTCCTTGGTTAGATGATCTTTTGAAAGCCAAAGCGGAAGAAATTCGACAGGATCCAGCGCGCCAAAACTATAAAGATGCACTACAAGAATGGACTCAAGCTCAGTATAAACTCTTACCAGAATATCGAGTTCAACAGGTTGATTCAATCTCAATTAGTCAACCTAGTTTTCTAGCTGAAGTTTGGCTAATTGACCGTAAATTAGGATCAGGGCAAGGTCGTTCAAAAAAAATGGCTGAACAAGCCGCAGCTCAAGAAGCTTTTTCAAAATTCGTTAATATTTGTGATATTTAAGTAAGTTAAGTGAAGAGTCTAACTCTTAAATTCTCCCTTGAAAAAAACAAACTGATTCAGAATAATAAAAAAAGTAGTTTATGTTTGGTAGAAATTTAAGTTAGCTATAATTGAATGAGCACGACTCACTCTTAATAATTAATATCTCATTCCTGATATAAATTGATATATATTTGTTGATATAATATTTTAAAACAATAATCTATACAACATGGATTATGTAGACTAAATAAGTGAGTTAGTCTACATAAGCTTACAATAAAAACAGTCAAAAAAAGTAATTACTCAATGTAAGCTTACATAAAATATTTTCTAAATTAGAAAAGTAAAAATAAATAACATGATGCTGTGCCTAAAAACTTATTCTAGTTCAAAAAAAGGCAAAAACATTATGTTTGAATCTAAGACAATAAAAGATAAACAAAGCGTGTTTATTAATTCAATTAGTAAATACAATTACTATATTAACTTTAGACAAAGTACAAAATCTGTAGAACTTTTCAGGACTTTAAATAATAACAAGTGAAACATTCTAAATTATTTAAAAAATGTAAAAATATATTTATTTAATATTCTTTATGCTCATTTAAAGCTATTGACTGAACATATAGTTTTAGACAAATATATTTAATTATAAGAAAAGTAAAGAAGGCATCGTCAATGGATGTAAAATATTACATAAAAATAATTTTATATCGTATTGTTAATTAACAATACGATGAAGTATTTGTTAAAATAAGTATCGGCTGAGTAAATACTCTTTTAAATAGACGAAGTTATTCAAGGATATAAAGGTTAATCATGGAAACACAAACTCTTAATAATAGTTACACTATATTACTCTGCAGTAATATATATCAAGAAAATATAAGTTAAGTTGGATAAATTAACTTATATTTTTAGAAAAGTTGTGGAAAAATAGAAAAGAGAAGTAAATCAAATCTCATTTAGTGTGTACGTAATATGATTCGTTTGTGGTTATATTTTGTCTTAACGATTATTTTAATTGGCCTTAGCAGTTTAATTATCGCTTGTAGTTCTTCAAATCCCCTCACAGAATCTGTTCCTAATCAAGAGGTAATCAAAAAAGCAATTGTCTTACAATTAACCCAAAATTTTCAGCATTTGAGCGATCATTTAAACACAACTCTTCCCCAGATTAAAATCAATCAAATTCAAGTGAAGCAGCTTGAATTAGTTCTAATTACACAGTTATCTACTTACCATCTTCAGGGTACTTATGATTTAAAATTAATGTTTCCTCGTCAAACAAAAAATAAGCAAAATAATCAATTTGATATTTATATACAACGACAGATAGAAGGAAAAACTTGGCGTTTACTGAGAAGAGAATATAACACTACCCAATGGAAAAGTTATTTAGTAATTTAGGTGAATAGAAAAATCTTTAGTTGTATGATCATTATAGAATTTTACAAGGTTTAACTATACAATTAAAATGATTTCTTGTAGATTTTGTTGTAAGATATGTGACTGACATTAAAATAATATTAAATTAATTAGAGTAGAGATTATATGAACTGAGACAATTATTTACTTTATTGTTTAACTTCAATTGAAGGATTAACTTCCTTCTATAAGCCTAGTAAAAGATAGGTTAGCTATAATAAAAGGATATCAATTTTTTTTCTTGAAAAATTTGAAAGACAACTGTGTATAAATAAACTATATCGTAATAGGAAAGAGTGTGATAAGTTTATCCTAATTATAGGAACTAGTTACTGCGATATTAGTAAGACAAACCTTTTTAAAGTCCCTACAAATATTGGTAACCTAATACAATTTTTGAAAAAAAGATAATTTCCCAAAAATTGTTAAAATTGTTGAAGAATAGAAAGGATTAACTTTCTTCCCGAACTAGGCTTTTGGAATGGGTTTAGTTTTTGCATTCGGACATAAGATAACTCGATATTTAAGACGGCACATCCTTCTGAGCAATCATATCCCATCATGGCTAGCAGTTGGGTAATGCAAAATATTGGTAGTTGACTATACTAAAAGTTACCACCTTAAGACGAATTTAACTTAGAGAATAGTGTTCGAGCATAGTATAGGTTAATCACCCCTGTCTTAAAATCTCTTTGTGATTGGCTGACATTTTTATGCCGGCAATTTATGTAGAATAATTTTAATACTCATAAGCCAGAAGTATTGAATAGCTTGACTATCGCCAATAGTGGACAGAGACTAAAGACCTTGATTCCGATAGAAGCTAACTGCATAACTTGATCAGAAAACAGCAATTAACGATACCTCATTCATGCTGACCTGTATTGTTTGAAATATTTTTCTTTTAACTAAACAAGGTAGAATAGAAGGGTTGTACTAGGTAAAACATTAAGTGATTGAGCGTTACACCATTCCCGAAATGGGGGAATTATGGACAGATACTTACAGACTGAAAACCTGGCTACAAGTAGAGATTGCCGTCTGTGAAGCACAAGCTGAATTGGGTTATATTCCCAGAGATGCAGTAGAGGAAATAAAAGCCAAAGCTGATTTTGATCTCCAACGAGTTCTTGAGATTGAGGCTGAGGTTCGTCATGATGTGATTGCTTTTTTAACTAATGTTAATGAACACGTAGGGGATACAGGACGATATATCCATTTAGGGTTAACCAGTTCCGATGTTCTTGATACGGCTTTAGCCCTTCAAATGGTAGCCAGTCTCAATTTGATTTTGGAACGTCTTGAAGATTTAATACAGGTTATCCGCTACCAAGCGCAAGAGCATCGTAATACGGTAATGGTGGGACGATCACACGGTATTCATGCTGAACCTATTACTTTTGGTTTTAAATTGGCAGGATGGTTATCTGAAGCCTTGCGTAACCGTGATCGTTTAGTGAACCTACGCAATAATATTTCGGTTGGAAAAATTTCGGGAGCAGTAGGGACCTATGCTAATGTTGATCCTCGTGTAGAAGCCCTTGCTTGTCAAAAATTGGGGCTTCAACCTGATACCGCTTCAACTCAGGTCATCTCTCGTGATTACCATGCTGATTTTGTCCAACAATTAGCCTTGCTAGCTGCTTCTATCGAACGGTTTGCAATAGAGATTCGCAATCTTCAACGCACTGATGTTTTGGAAGTTGAGGAGTTTTTTCATGAGGGACAGAAAGGTTCTTCTGCTATGCCCCACAAGCGAAATCCCATCCGTTCAGAACGCTTGACGGGAATTGCTCGTATCATTCGAGGACACACTGTCGCCGCTTTAGAAAATGTCGCTCTATGGCATGAACGAGATATTTCTCACAGTTCGGTGGAACGGGTTATGTTACCAGATGTTTGCATTTTAACCCATTTTATGTTGCTTGAAATTACTAGCTTAGTGAGAAACTTATTAGTTTATCCTATAAATATGAAGCGCAATATGAATATTTATGGTGGAGTTATTTTTAGTCAACGGGTATTATTAGCCTTGATAGAAAAAGGGATGAGTCGCGAATATGCTTACAAAATTGTTCAAGGATGTGCTCACCAAGCCTGGAATAAAATTGATGGTGATTTTTATAGATTAATTAGACAAGATCCACAAGTAACTCAATATTTATCTCTTAAAGAACTTGATACTTGTTTTGATCCTCAATATCATTTACAGAATTTGGATCAAATCTATCAACGACTAGGAATTTAAAAATTATATTTCCGGACCTAGAGTTTTTATCTCACCTAAAATAAATCTTTGACAAATTATTGATATTGCTGTGATAGACTTTTTCTGTTTACTAGTCCTTTAAACATGAGTTCAATGCTATAGTCAAAAACTGTTGTTATTTCCAATGTCTAAAGATATAGTTGGAAGTATATTTTTGAGTTCGTAACTGGTAGTCGGCAGACTTCCATTAGGGCATAATTTGTATGAATAACTACTGTGATTTTACTTTGTAAATCTACAAAAATAGGAAATAGTAACATTGTTATTTAGATAAATAATTTTATAAAATAATTATAGATGACTGCCATACGAAATATAATTCTACTAAACTTATGATGCTAATATTTAAAGTTTGATATGTTTATTTAGTTTGTAACAATGAGATTCTAGATCTCACATGAAATAAGTTTTAAAGTAATCTGTATTTATTGTAATCTAATTACTAGAAAACTTTATCAAAACAACAAATTAACTATTATAGATTTATCCTAGTACTAGGATAAATCTATCTTAAGATAGATTATCATTATCATTAAATGATATCTAATCAATATAGAAGTAAATTCAAAGAAGAGTTGAACTTTATCAAAAAAAAGAACATGTACTAAGGCATATAATACTAAAATTATTGATTATAAAATCAAAGAAGTTATTGCCTTAAACAAATAGTCTATTGTCTTAACATTTTGTTTATTAAATATACATCGTAATTTAATAAACAAAATATTATATAGGAATATAATCTTATTTTACTATTTAAGTTTTTTGTCTAAACTACTTGCATACACTAAGTAATTTTAATATCTGTTTTTATACATTCGCTGTTTATAACTTCGGTTATTGTAAGTGATTAAATTGTTTGTTTAAGACTATTCAAGATATTTTATATCTTGTAATGATAAAATTATTTGTCATCTACTTCTTGTACAAGAGTACAATTTATCTTTTAATGAAAAGATAGACTTAAATAAAATATTTATTCTCTAATTTTATTTATGATAAAATATTTTCAGTCGTAACTTAAGCTTAATCTTACTATTCTAATAGATAAAAACCTAATACACGAGCCAGTTGGCACCATTCATGTTAAGTTCTGCATGAATGGTAATCAAATAAAACTTGCTAATAATTAATTAATCTATCCTCAATAAGATTCAAGTAGAAAAAAATATTTTCAAAAATCTCCCATGATTTTAAAACTTATCACAATAGATTAAATATTCAAAATAATATTGAGATTATCAATATTAAAGCGAAAATAGATAATCTCAATATTCTAAAGAATAGAGATTATTTGGAGTTGGATAGATAACTACAATCACTATCTTTTTAGACCAACGAATACTTAGGTCATGTCACAATTGTCCTAACAGCTAGTTGACTCATCTCCCCAAAAGTTAGTTAGGATTAATCCACATTAAAGTTTGTCCATATTCTACCGGTTCTCCATTAGTAATCACAATCTCCATGACCTCTCCAGCCACTTCTGCATCAATGTCATTCATTAACTTCATCGCTTCAACAATGCAAACCGTTTGTCCGTTACTAATGTGATCACCTACCTCTACAAAAGGGGCTTCGTTAGGGGCAGGAGCTCGGTAAAACGTACCTACCATGGGAGAAGTAACCGCTACCCACTTTTTGTCGACAGGAGACGATACTGAAGATTTAAGGGGTTCAGATGAGGGAGGCATAGTAGAATTCTCCCCTGTTGTTAGAGAAGGGAGAACAACGGTTGGAGGAGGCGAGACAGTTGATGCAACCGGAAAGTTGTTATTTCCTCGACGTACAGTCAGTTCAAACGTTTCGGTTTTTAGGGTAACTTCTGCAATATCTGTTTGAGAGATTGTCCCTAACAGTTCTCTAAGTTCATTGAAGTTGATCGACACAAATCATCCATCCTATAAAATAAATAGAAGGGCGGTTGTCCAAATTATGACAACCGACACAAGGTAAACTTAAATATTTAAAAGTCATGTTCGTCCTAAATAGGAGCCGTCGCGCGTATCTACTTTAATTTTTTCTCCTATAGAAATAAATAGAGGAACCATAACTTGTGCTCCTGTTTCAAGAATAGCTGGTTTTGTTCCACCAGTTGCTGTATCTCCTTTAACCCCTGGATCGGTGTCAATAACTTCTAACATCACTGATGTGGGAAGTTGAACTTCTAAAACCTGATCGTTCCAAAAAAGTACATCAGCTTCCATTTCCTCTTTGATGTAATTGACAGCTGTTCCCATTTGTTCTGGAGTCAAGCGTGCTTCTTCGAAAGTTTGCATGTCCATAAAAACGTATTGCTCACCCTCTTTATAGGTATGTTGCATAGTGCGCTTTTCCAAGTTAGCTGAGGGGACGGTTTCCCCAGCACGGAAAGTCCGTTCTATAACGCTTCCGGTCTGTGCATTTTTTAATTTGGTTCGCACAAACGCCGAGCCTTTACCAGGTTTAACGTGTAGAAATTCTATAACACGCCACACTGCCCCATCTAACTCAATAGTGGTACCCGTCCGAAAATCATTACTAGAAATCATGAAATGCTTTGAGAGCCTAGAAATGTCAAGACTAATTGTACAAGAGATTGGGATTAGGAACTAGAGATTAAGGGTTGATCTCCATTAATAGAGGTTAAATATACAGAGTGGTGGTCAACCGCAGCTTTGACAAAACCTAAAAACAACGGATGGGCATTATTAGGACGAGACCGAAATTCAGGATGAAATTGAGTTGCAATAAAAAAGGGATGTCCAGTTAATTCAACAATTTCTACCAACCGGCCATCGGGGGAAGTGCCACTAATTAAATAGTCCGTTTCTAGTAAAAGACTCCGAAAAGCATTATTAAATTCATAACGATGGCGATGACGTTCGTAAATTACCTCCTGCTGATAAAGGGAGTTAGCTAAAGTATCTGGCGCTAAACGACAGGGATATAGTCCAAGGCGCATAGTTCCACCTAAATCCACTACATCCTGCTGTTCTGGTAAAAGGTTAATCACTGGGTTAGGTGTTTCTGAATCAAATTCTGCACTATTAGCTCCTTTTAGATGAGCTATATTTCTCGCCCATTCAATAACCGCGCACTGCATTCCTAAACACAACCCTAAGAAGGGGATCTTATGTTGACGGGCATATTCGATAGCTTTCACCTTACCGTCCACGCCCCGAATGCCAAATCCCCCAGGAACAATAATGCCGCTAATATTGCTTAAGAGTTTCTCTGGACCCTGTTCTTCAATATCTTCAGCATTAATCCATCGTAATTTAATTTCACTTTCAACAGAAATCCCACCATGGACCAAAGCTTCTACTACAGATAGGTAGGCATCGCTCAACTGGACGTACTTCCCTACTAAGGCTACTTCAATTTGTCGAGTAGGAGACTGCATTTTATCTATTAAAGTTTGCCACCGGCTTAAGTCTGGTTGACGAGGCTCAAGCTTTAATAGTTTTAAAGTCTGTTGGGCAAGACCTTCTCGTTCTACAATTAGGGGAACTTCGTAAATGCTGCTAGTATCTTGATTAGTAATGACAGATTCTACAGGAACGTCACAAAATTCTGAGAGCTTTTCTTTCATTCCCTCCTTTAAAGGACGATCACAACGACAAACAAGTACGTCGGGTTGAATACCAATCGACCGTAATTCTTTAACAGAATGTTGGGTGGGTTTAGTTTTCATTTCCCTGGCTGCTGGGATCCAAGGAATTAGGGTAACGTGCATATAAACTACGTTAGTACGTCCTACATCTTTACGAAACTGACGAATAGCTTCCAGAAATGGTAACGATTCGATATCACCAACAGTTCCTCCAATTTCAGTAATTACTATGTCAGGATTGGTATTTTTAGCCACCCGATGAATTCTTTCCTTAATTTCGTTGGTGATATGAGGAATTACCTGAACTGTTCCTCCCATATAAGTACCCCGTCGTTCTTTGTTTATCACCGCTTGGTAAATTGACCCTGTGGTGACACTATTGAGACGGGACATGGAAGTGTCAGTAAAGCGTTCATAATGTCCTAAATCTAGGTCCGTTTCTGCCCCATCTTCTGTGACAAAGACTTCTCCATGTTGAAAAGGACTCATGGTTCCTGGGTCAACATTAATATAGGGATCAAGTTTTAGAATTGATACAGAATAGTCCCGTGATTTGAGAAGGCGACCTAAACTAGCTGCTACAATCCCTTTTCCAATGCTGGAGACCACTCCTCCAGTGACAAAGACAAATTTAGTCATAAAAACTTACACAACTATGGCGAACTTCACTATCCCATCGGCTATTTTAACCTGTTGTCTGGGTTTGAAAACTTAAAACCTCACTGTTAAACCATTAAAAGTATTGATTTAAAATCATTAAATAACATTTGCTATATGAAACAAAGACTTGAATAAACTCTGAGTTTTTTATTAAAAATAAGGACGTTAGTTTTTGAGCTGACTCATTTAAATTTATTCCAATTTATTTAATTGAACTGTGAAGAAAGAGTTTTACAATTGTTCATATTAATGTGTATTTTCTTGTGCTGCTATTATTTGTCTTAAAATAATGGTTGTTTTAAAAATTTTTGCTTTTTGCAAAAAAATTATAGATAGCACTTTTTACAACAAATTAAGATACAATGCACAAGTTCTATCTTATGGAGTTAATCATTATTTTTAATTCAACAATAGAATTCGTCAGACTATGATGCTTAATTTGTGGTTGTCTATAAACCTCTTTTAGTTGTGCTTGGCTTGTGAAGCACTTTATTATTTTATAATGGCATGGGTACCTCACTCTCAGTCTTTTCTAAAAACCTAGACTATATATGCCAGTTGAAAGTAACAATTGACATTTTCCTTGTTAGTTACACAAGCGAACAATAAAAGTTTTTAAATTTTAACCATCAGACATTCCTGTTAAACAGATGTTATAGATATGAACTTAATTACCCTACAAAATTTCCTTGATAACACTTCATTTTTAATATTATTCTTCACTATGCTCATTTATTGGACAGGAGCAGCCTTTCGGGAAACCTCTATCCTACCTGCTTTGGGAACAACAGGAATAGCAATAGCCAATTTGTCAATTACTGCACTATTAGCAGCTCGTTGGCTCGAAGGTGGATATTTTCCGTTAAGTAACCTCTATGAGTCTTTATTTTTTCTTGCCTGGGGCGTCACAGCTGTTCATTTGATAGCCGAAAAAATAAGTGCTAGTGGATTAGTTGGGGTAGTAACAACTCCCATAACAATGATTATTACTGCCTTTGCTGCGTTGTCTTTACCAGCAGATATGCAGACTTCAGCCCCTTTAGTTCCTGCCCTTAAGTCTAACTGGTTAATGATGCACGTTAGCGTTATGATGTTGAGCTATGCCACTTTGATAGTCGGTTCAATGCTAGCAATTACTTTTTTGGTAGTTACCTATGGACAAGATATAGAACTACGGGGAAGTTCAGTTGGGACAGGAAGTTATCACCACAAGCTTAATCGTCTACGACTTTCCAAAATCGACAGTAATGAAAAAGTTTCTGGGACTACGGTTGTTGACCAAAATGGTAGTGAAAAAACAACACATTTTGAGCGCGGCGACTCTCAGGCTTCAACAGCTGATTCGACTCTTCTATCTCTCCAGAGACTGAGTTTAGCTGATGTCTTAGACAATGTCAGTTATCGGATCATTGGGTTAGGTTTCCCCTTACTTACTATTGGCATTATTGCGGGGGCAGTTTGGGCTAATGAGGTTTGGGGATCATATTGGAGTTGGGACCCTAAAGAAACTTGGGCGTTAATCACCTGGTTAGTGTTTGCTGCTTATCTTCATTCCCGCATTACCCGCGGTTGGCAAGGACGTAAACCGGCTATCTTAGCCGCTAGTGGTTTTATTGTGGTTTGGGTTTGCTATTTAGGAGTTAATTTATTAGGCAAGGGTTTACATTCTTATGGTTGGTTCTTTTAATAAGAATAAGAGACAATTATATATAATCCATATATTGGGATTAAATAATTAAGTTATTTGTTTTAATTTTTTGCAAGAAAAACAAAAATAATTAGTCAAATTATTTTTGTTTTTCTCCATAAAAAAATGGCGAGATATTGCAAAGTAAACTAACTAACTAATTAATTTTAAAAAAATAACAAACTCATTAATAAAAACAAAGCATAATTTAGAGATACATCTTCTATTATTTTTGGCTTCTAGCTATTTTTAAGTTCAATACTTATATTTATTAATATTTTTTAGTCTCAATAGATTTAGTGGGTTAAGTCTATCTTAGAGTTGAACTATTTTTTCAAAAAAGTTAAATCCAATTAATATCATAAGTAAATTATAAATAAATACTTGTTAAATACCAAGAAGATAGTATTAGGTAAGATTTTCTTTACTTTAAGCATAAAAATTAAATTTTCTGAAACAATTTGTAGAATACAATAATAATGTTTTTAAACAAATACTTAGTACTTGTTAAGCAATAGAATTATGAAATTTTAAAAGCTTTAGTAAAGTGATTGATGATTGGGAAACAAATCAAGATATAACTCGCAGCCATTGTAAGCTATATACTTGAAAATTTTTTTAGTAAATAAACCAAATAAATATGTTTTAAGAATTAATTTGATTGCATTTAAAAAAAGTAAACTATAAGAGTTAAACCTCAACAGATGAACTTAAATACATTTAAAAAAAATAGTGGTAAATACTAAAAACAACCAGTAGAAATCTCTAAAGTAGAAAAGATTATTAAAATAGAAAACAGAAGATATCTATCATAACTATAATCTGGAAATTGACAGCATTTTATAATCCATAATTGAATTAAAGCAATCATTGTGTATGGTTGCTTCCTTCAGGAAATATTTAGTGTAACTTGTCAACGCTTAACTTGACTACTATTAATACAGCAACTACCAATAAATAACAAGTTTAATCAATTATATTAAACTGTCTTAACCTACACAGAGAATTTTACCTAAAAATTGGGTTAGAATTTCAAACGGGACGTTGCAAAAACATACATCTATACAAATATTTTTAGAGAGGAGCGTATGGATATTCGTGGGATAGACACACCACTATTGGATTGGACTGGAGATACTTTAGCGTTAGGCCTTTTCGAGGATGCTATGGAATTAACAGGCATTTTACAGGAATTAGATGAGAAATTAAGCGGAACTTTACGAGAACTAATTGAAGAAATAGAATTTGAAGGTAAGCCTAATAATAGCGCAGTGAATCGCATTGGTAGTAATAGTCCCATCCGAAAAGTAATATTAGTAGGATTGGGAAAAACAGAAGATTTAAGCTTGGATGTTGTTAGGTTAGGGGCTGCAACCATTTCCCGTCTTGCTAAACAAGCTAAGGTTAAGACTTTAGGCATTAACCTTCCAGTAGTTAATGATGATGTAGCAAGTACAGTTAATGCAATTACACAAGGAATCATATTATCTCTACATCAAGATAAACGTTTTAAATCTGAACCAGATAAGAACGGGCTGAAACTAGAAAGAGTAGAAATTTTAGGGTGTGGAAAGAACGAAAAAGCTATCAATCAAGCAAATATCCTTTGTTCTGGCGTTATACTAGCACGGGAATTAGTTGCTGCCCCTGCAAATAGTGTCACCCCTGTTACTTTTGCTGAAATTGCTCAAACTATTGCCAAGGACCATGAACTTGATATTGAAATTTTAGACCGTGAAAAGTGTGAGGATTTAGGAATGGGGGCCTTTTTAGGAGTGGCTCAAGCCTCTGATTTTCCACCAAACTTCATTCACTTAACCTATAAACCATCCGAAACCCCTCAAAAAAAACTAGCCATTGTGGGTAAAAGTTTAACCTTTGATTCTGGAGGACTTAACCTTAAAGGAGCAGGAAGTAGTATTGAAACCATGAAAATGGACATGGGGGGTGGTGCAGCAACTCTAGGAGCAGCAAAAGTAATCGGTCAATTAAAACCAGATGTGGAAGTCCATTTTATCTGTGCTGTTACTGAAAATATGATTAGTGGTTGCGCTATGCACCCTGGAGATATCCTAACCGCTTCTAATGGAAAAACCATCGAAGTGAATAATACTGATGCAGAAGGAAGATTAACTCTAGCGGATGCTCTGGTATTTGCCGAAAAATTAGGTGTAGATGCGATTGTTGATTTAGCAACCTTGACAGGGGCGTGTATTGTAGCATTAGGAGACAATATTGCCGGGCTATGGAGTACTGATAAAATCTTAGCTGCTCAACTTAGGGAAGCTGGATCTGTAGCAGGAGAAAATTTCTGGGAAATGCCTCTGGAGGAAAAATATTTTGAGGGGTTAAAGTCTCCTATTGCAGACATCAAAAATACAGGACCTCGTGCTGGTGGAGCAATTACTGCTGCCTTATTCCTAAAACAGTTTATTAAGAAAACCCCTTGGGCGCATCTTGATATAGCAGGACCTGTTTGGTTAGATAAAGAAAATGGGGTCAATAATTCCGGGGCAACTGGGTTTCCGGTACGAACTCTAGTTAACTGGGTTTTAAATCAATAGAGAGCTGATGGAAAAATTATTAAGTCCCTACTACGGGACTTAATAACCCACTTATTGCCTAAGTTAGCCAATCCTTATAAAGTCCATAAACACTTTTTCAGTTTACTCAGGTTGGGTTGGCATTGTATAAGCTAATCTATTTATAAAGATATTCCTAATGATGAGATTCTACACACAGAATTAAGACGTTCTGTTAAGAGCTTATATAATATTAACCTACAGGATGTTGATAGTATGACTATGGCTCATTCCATTAAAGGGAGAGGATCATTTTTAGATCTCAAACTAAAAAATATAAAGTTTCTTCAACATTACCGTCAATAAGTCCAAAATTGAGCATCATCTACGCAATGGCACGATTAAAATTACCTTTTTGGTCCAAAAAATTGATTGATTAACTTCTAATTATCGTCTAAATATATCAAATAAACGTTGCTATAGTTTCGAGTAACGTATCTTCCTTTACTAAACTGAGGGTGACAATCTCACCGGCATTCACCATTGGATTATATTTACGCTCTTAAATTTTCTGAGTATCGATAATGTCATTAAAAAGTTCTTCTGTAGGTTCGACTCCAATTTTATTCAGAACATATTCCCACCCCCAATCTTCTAAAACCATTCCATAAACTAATGGCTTAACAATTGATTGAATCACTAAGGGGACTTGTGTATCACCAGCATTACAAATTTCACCCTTAGTAGTTATAAGACTAATCCCCAATAGATTAGGATCAACTTGTGCTAGCTCCTGAATATGGTTTGCATTTTGTCCATCTTGTACAGATAGGTAGTGCTCATATACATTGTAGAGAAAAGCTGACACTGATCTCTTAATCCCTAATTTTTCAGTAGCTAATACCCGATAGTTCTCTGGATTACTAATGTCTAGCATATATTAATGATTCTCTAGTTATTATGTTGATCACAGTTGGCTTATCTTCGTAAGAATACAAATTAATGACAAAGGTATTAGACGAGAGTAAGCTACTAAAGGATTAAAAACTCTCAGGCTATGTATCACCCTTGAGGGAGACAATTACTGTTTATTAGGAAAAATCGATGAAACCAGCAAAATTAAATGGATTCAAAACCTATACACAAGCTGTCCAAGAGGGAAAATACGATCTGTATGTTGGTAATCTATTTGGCAAATATGATAACGTCCGTACCTACTGGGAAGATCAATTAACTAAAATTGTACTACGTCCTTTTCTGAGTAACTTAGTAGACAATCAAGGCAAGAAGAATCAAGGTATCAGAATTGTTGATCTCGGCTGCGGTGCCGGTCAAGGTTATGATATTCTAACCAAAATTGATCGTCATAATCTAGATTTAGGCGTACAACATAAACGGATTTTACCTAATAATGATCTATCTGTTTTTTTAGGATTGGATATTAGCCAAGCAATGGTAGAAAAGGGACAAGTTCTATTTGCTGATCATCCTCATGTTCGATTCAAACAGGCTGACTTAAGTGAAGGGCTTGGTGACCTAAAAAAAAATGAAGAGCCTTTTGATCTATATTTCTCATCCTACGGCTCTTTGTCTCACTTAGCTCGAAAGGATTTAGTTAATTTGTTACAAGACATTTGCTGTCATGGCAAACGTGATAGTCTAATAGTGATGGACTTAATTGGAAGATACTCAATTGAATGGCCTGATTTTTGGGATGCTCAATCGGAAGAGGAAAAGGTCCGTGAATATAATATGAGTTATCTTTATTCTGAATCAGTTCGTCAAACTATAGATATTGAATCATTTCCTATTCGTTTTTGGACGGGAGAAGAAGTTAGAGAGTTAACCAAAGAAATTACTATTAACACAGGAATCAATCTTGAAGTAATCAAATTGGTAGACCGTTCTATCTTAGTAGGTCGTCATACTGATACTCGGGCATTTAATCCTAAACTTAAACAGACTCGTCGCTTAATTAATTCTCTTCATGAAGATTACTTGCGAACCAACTTGGAAGAACTAATACTGGATGCGACTATCTTTCCCGAGCATCACTTTATTACTCCTATGTTACATGAACTTATCAATTCTTGGAATATTTTAATTAAGTTTACCAAGCATCGTCTGTCCCATAATCATTCTCTTCCTGAACTTCAAGGATGGGATAGTTTTCCAAAACCCTTACAATTTGCTTTAATGACTATGGATCGGGTTATCTCAGATGTTGGTTGGATGTGGTATTGTGATCCTCGAGCTAATATTATTGAACCCCAACTAGGATATGCTCTTAGAACCTTAGAATATGAAATGCAACAAGGATGGGGCTGTGGACATGGTTTGATTGCGATACTTAAAATTGGGTAGTCTATAAACAAGATCAGAGCTTAATAATCATATTAAGCTCTGCTTTAAATGGTTAACTCTTTAGAAACTAGCAGACTATAAATTAGTAGGCAGGCATCGTATACTTGAAGTTCATTGGACCTTCATATCCAGAAACTTCAGCTAACTTTTTAGGAAGCTGAGTTCCTCTGAGAACTTGTCCTTTTATTTCCCAAGTAGGATAAGACTTGACTCCAGCCCTAATACAAGCCTGTGGATCAGGATTTTTCCCATCAGGGGCACATTCTATGTAATCAATTTCTCGAAAAGCTTCTTTTCCGAATAATTGTTTTTGTTCAAAACAGTGGGGGCACCAAAATGTCCCATATTTTTTTGCTCCTATCGCGGTGAGATGTTTGGCTAAGGCAATCTCCGCTTCTCCTGATGTGGTGGTAATACTCCACCCATTAGGGGGCTGAGGTTCAGTGTTTGGCACGAGAATGGGAGTACCACCATCAACAGTAGCTTCATTAATACCGGCATAGACCCCCAGAGTTCCTACTATAGTTATCATAGCTACTATTATAGAAATAAAAAAAATTTGCCCTGGTTCCTCCCATTCTCGTCCTAAAATGCTTAGTATCATCAAAATAAGGGATAGTATTGCTGAACCGATGCAATAATAGCACGTAGTTCTCAATTCCGTTGCTAAAATATACATTAAGTAGCAACTAAAGATGGCCATTGAAGTTCCCCCAGCCAGTAGAAGTAACCAGGTCCAGTCTTCAAATTGTTTTCTAAGACGTTTGTTATTGTCTGATCTAACAACTAGAGGACCTAGAGAAAAAATTCCCATGCTGACATACGCTAGACATCCAAATAAACTGAGAGGTAACCCAAAAACTGTAGCATAAGGACTATCTAGAACACTTTTACACCCTTTTACTCCAGTTTTTACGGCTTCTACTCCACAGGCAACTTCTCCTCCCACCAATTTAGTGATGGTTAAGTAGGCAGTCAAAATAGCTCCAACAACAGCGATTACTCCAATAATGGGGCGTGACCAGCGATAAATCCAAGGTATAGAACGTCGGCGAT
Source organism: Cyanobacterium sp. uoEpiScrs1 (assembly GCF_947331815.1). Taxonomy (GTDB): domain Bacteria; phylum Cyanobacteriota; class Cyanobacteriia; order Cyanobacteriales; family Microcystaceae; genus Rippkaea. Next base: position 2,315,022 of record NZ_OX373462.1, on the reverse strand, counting down.
TCATAGTAAGATTTGTTAAAATTCAGTCCGTATCAGTGATTTTAACAATACCCTACAGAGTCAATTTTAAAGAAGGCTGAGATTGTGACCTTTCTTTAGATACGTTGACTTGTTGTGCAGCCTCTACAAATTGGGCAACCCGAATAGGATCAATCGATTCTCTAATTCTACCGTTACGTTTTAAGGAACTAGCGACAATTACGCCATCAGCAGCTTGCATTAATTTTCCGATATTATCCCAGTTTGCCCCACTACCAATAAAAACAGGGGTTCCTTGGGCTGCTGCCGAGGCTAATTCTAAGTCTTCTAGACTGGGGGGAAGTCCTGTTGCCCATCCTGATAAAATTACTCCGTCAGCTAAACCTCGTTCAAGAGTATCCCTGACTGCAGTAGTTAGGCTAGAAATTCCTAAAGAATAAGCGTGTTTAACTAAGACATCGGCTAAAATAGCAACATCAGCTCCTAATTCCCGCCGATAACGAAGTAGTCTATGGGCATTGCCTTCAATTAACCCCTGGTCGGTTGCCATAATTCCCGTAAGAACGTTAACCCGAATAAATTGAGCATTGATAATGGAAGCAATTGCCATTGCTCCTATGGCGTCGTTACGGAGAAGGTTAATCCCGATAGGGACAACTACTAAATTTTTAATGCGATCAACGATCAAAGTCATAGCACTAATAATGGCTGGATCAACCTGATCTTTTGCAAAAGGGGCATCAAAAAAGTTTTCGATGATGATACCATCTACCCCCCCTGCGACAAGTGCAGTTGCTTCCTGTTCAGCTCGTTCGATAACCGAGGTTAAACTACCTCCCCAACGAGCAGAAGTAGGAAGAGGTAACAGGTGAACGACACCAATAACCGGATGTGTTGTGTTGAAAATTTGAGTCAAGTCCACTGAATCTACCTTGATGGTCGGCTACGATTGATGCCGTTGCGAAATTAAGATCCGATAACAAATTGTATCGTAGTTGGGGAACCTCCGGTGAGAGGAAGATGGAGTGAGGGGTAGATTTTTTAACTTTTGTCCTAGTTGTTATAGGTACCATATAAATGTAACGGTTTCACCATCGAAACACCTACAATTTATCAACACCCTTGAGCCTTAATATTTTTTAAGGATTGATTGTTTGGCCAAATTGTTTAAGATGTACAGTTTCTATGTACTACTTTGGCAAGCCTAATGTTCAATATGATTAAATTGATCATTTTTAAAAGCTGCAGTAACTGTGTACGAGTTCCTGGAAATTTTATAACACAGTTGACAAAACACTGGAGAAGGTTAAAGCCATAAACAAAAATATTATTTTATTAGAAATTTTTTAAAGGACTGTCTAAGATAATTGATTTTGCCATAAAGAAATTTGAGCTCACCAAGAAAACAGGATACCTAACTATTTGTCAAGTTCATAGTAAGTCGTTGAGATTTAGTCTATAATTTTCCGTATAAGAGTAAGTGAGTTGAGCAATAATCTCTATATTTCATAAATTTTTAGTGTTTTATTTACAATACATACATAAAATTAATTAGCAAATTAGGATGTGCTATGGAATATTTTTATTAAAGATTATTTAAAAATTTGAATCTAGTGAATATTTAGTTGAATAAATAAGTTTTGTAATGATTAATGTAACTAAACACTAAAAATTTATGAACAATAATAGTGAATGGTAGCATATAAGAGAAGCCCGTTAGGAATAAATAATCTTAATCCCAATAAATTAAAATTTTAAAAAGGTCGTAAAATATATAGCAAATAAAATTCTTACATTAACATCGACAATGTAATGCACTGCTGTTAAGTTAATTTAGAGCTATAATTTGTTATTTGAGTTGTTGTAGGATTCAATTTATATCTTTAATATAACGATTAATGCTAATTTTTACTCTAATTATTTTAGAATTAAATTATATAGTCTGATAATTATACCCATAAATAATATTGATTGATAACTAAAAGTATAATGGCGATCTTAATGGTTAGTAACGGTCATGGAGAGGATGTGATAGCAGCTTGTATTGCTGAACAATTACGCAGTTTATCCAATGCACCTCAAATAGCAGCTTTACCTTTAGTAGGAGAGGGACACGCTTATAAAAATTGTGATATACCTATTATTGGGTATGTCCAAAAAATGCCATCAGGTGGGTTTAATCAAAATCCAAAATACTTACTAAAAGACGTTGCTGGAGGACTAGTCAAATTGACTTTTTGTCAGTATAAAAATATTCGTCAATGGGGAAAAAATGGTGGTAAAATTCTAGCAGTTGGTGATTTAGTTCCGTTATTTCTTGCCTGGTTGAGTGGAACAGACTATGGATTTGTTGGAACTGCTAAATCAGAATATTATTTACGAGATGAAAAAGATTGGTTGCCTCAAACTTCTTGGTTAGCGCGTCGGTTTGGATCAGTATATTTTCCTTGGGAATGTTGGTTAATGAGTCATCCACGGTGTCAGTCCGTATTTCCTAGAGACTCATTGACAGCCCAAATCTTAGAACAATGGCCAATCCGAGTTTTTAATCTAGGTAATCCGATGATGGACGGTTTTGAATCAAGTTCAACAGTTAATTTAAACTTAAAACACAATTCGTTAACAATCGTACTACTTCCTGGTTCGAGAAGTCCAGAAGCACAACAGAACTGGGAAATTATTCTGGAAGCAATTAAAGAAATAATTAAAGAAAACCCTAAAAATACCTTTACATTTTTAGGGGCAATTTCTCCTGACCTAGATATTGATAGTTTTATCCAACATCTAAGATGTAAAGGTTGGTTAGCTCAACCAACAATAACCAGTAAGTTTCCATTAAATGTTCCCAATGGATTAGTTTTTAACCAACACCACACCACTCTGATACTAAGCCAGTATTCCTATAAAAATTGTTTACAAACGGCTGATATAGCGATTGCCATGGCCGGAACAGCAACAGAGCAATTCGTTGGACTAGGCAAACCAGTAATTACTATCCCTGGAAACGGACCACAATTTACCTTAAATTTTGCTAAAAGACAGACTTATCTTCTAGGAGAATCAGTCATTTTAGTTGATCATCCGCGAGAAGTATCAACTGTAATTAATTCTTTAACAAAAAATCCTCAAAAACTACAAAATATCGCTGATAACGGACGAAAAAGGCTTGGAAAATCAGGATCTGCTAAACGAATTGCTCAATATTTAAAGGAGTATTTTTAAGTAATCATAATGTGTACAATGTGAGGATAATTTTAGATCCTCATAATTTATACAAAATTTATTTAATTTTGTGAACTTTAGTGTTTAACTATCTTCCTCTAATACGACAATGAAACAAGTAGGTGAGTAAATATACTACTGGAAATATACTTATGCTGAGTAAGAAGTTTCAGACAGTAGCCTCTCTGTCGAGTCGGGAAATGGAAATTCTCGAACTTGTATCCAATGGTTTAACTAATCTTGAAATTGCAGATAAGCTTAAAATTAGTAAGCGAACTGTCGATAATCATGTTAGTAACACTCTAGCAAAAACAAAGACGGAAAACAGAGTAGAACTATTGCGCTGGGCATTGCAGTGGGGCAAGATTTGCCTCAACGATGTTAACTGCTGTTCTTTACCTATATCTCATCAAGTAAATGTCATTAACGAAGTGGTATCATAACATTTCTAATAGATTCATATGGTAGACGATTATAGTTAATATCCTGATCTTAGGCTAGGTTAACTGTCAACAGAAAATTCTACTATTATTTCAATATAAAACTTTAAATTAGGTTTAAATACACGGTAGGTTAGGATAACATTCCCATTTTTACTGCGATGTCCAACATTTAGTATTTACTGTAGATAGACGACTGGAAAGAAGAGTCCTTGCTTTATGATGTTTGAGATCGTCAGATCATCGTCTTTTACCTTTACCAGGATTGAATCAGCCAGGAAGCCGTCTGGATAAAACTGATATTAGTTTAGATGGACAGTATATTGTTTATCTTTCTCTACACAAACAAAAACTTTAGGTTTTTGTTTGTGTTTGTTGAACATTCCAAACCTCAAAATTTACTATAAACTACTTAAGATAAATGCCTCGTCTACATATCAAAAGCAATGATCACTTTATTTTCTTTAATTTGAACTGAAGGGATAATGGGTTATTATCATTTATAACTGGGGGTTAAATACCTCTTTATCTCATCCTATATCAATTATTAAGAAATAATCGCTAACCTCAAATTAACTCGTAACATAAATAACCTACTCTTTTTCTTGTAGCCTTTCTAACGCTTTTTCGACTCTTTCTGAAGCTTTTTTCATTACCTCATCGAAGTTTTCTAAAATTTCACCAGGATAATTTTCTAAAATTTTAGTAGACAAGGAAATACGGCTTTTGTATTCGTCAATATTAAGGACTATTACCTGAACTTCTTGTCCGACCTTAAATAGTTGATTTAAGGAGTCAACCCGTAAACTACTAACTTGTGTAATATGTAATAATCCTGTTACCCCATTTAAATCTATAAATACCCCATAAGGTTCAATTCTAGCCACTTTACCAGCTACTAATGTCCCCACTGTAATTTTATCCATTTTTGCTGCCAAAATAGCACTGCGTTGGGACAAAACTAATTTATTGTTTTCTCGATTAACTTCCAAAAAATTAACAGTTAACGATTGACCTACTAAAGATTCTAAATTATCTTTCTCGAGAAGGTGTGATCTTGGAACAAACCCTCTCAACCCTCCAACCTTACCTATAACTCCCCCTTTATTAGTTCGAGTCACAAGCATTTGGACCGTTTGTCCGGTCTCAACCAATTCCGTTATATGGTCCCAGGCTTGTTGTAATTGGAGTTTACGAACAGAAAGTTTAACTTGACCTTCAGCATTTTGATCACCGATAATCAAAAACTTAAATTCCTCATTTAAAGGAAAAATTTCAACCAAATCAGAGTTTGAGTCTAAAGCCGCTTCTTTTAAGGGAACAAATCCTGTAGATTTGCCTCCTATATCAACATAAACTCCATCGGAGGTATGTTGAACTATTATTCCACTAACGATCTGTCCTTTCTCAAAAGTATAATCGTGCTGGTTTAGGGCTTTAGCAAAGTCATCCATGGAAAAGCTAATTCTGGATGGTTTAGAGGAACTAGATTCTGGAGTCATGATGATTGAATAAAGAAGGAGAAGCAATGAACAGTCGGTTAGGTTATCGTAATGACAACAAACCGTTAGTCGCAATTATAAATCAGGTGCTAAACAACTCTAACATATGCCTCCAAGCATCTCAGTCCACTCCTATTGCAGGAAATCCATAATTGGCCCCTTGCCTAAGAAAAAACTTGGTAGAAATATTATGTGTTATTGATATTGTTTCGATTTTGATACCTTGGTTTAATTTTTATAAATTTAACTAATTTTGGTAGCCCCTGAGATGTAGTCAGCTTCAAATCTAGCTTGGTAGAAAGCTAAGGTAACTACTACATAACCTATATTCAGCAATTTTTTAGTTACTCATCAAAAATATGGACACTGACTCTAAAATTTTTCTAACCATAAAAATACATCATATATTTGTATGCTTAAATAAGCATCAATAATAGCTAATTTTTTGTTGTGTACTCGAATGTATTGAGTTTTAGTCTCCAAGTATTATTGCAAAGAGACAGATAGCGAAAATTAATTTCTCTGTAAAAATTTAAGATAAGACTTACAAAGTTCCTTAACCGCTAAGTTATATAGTTGCTGTCCATGTTCTGGAGTCGCTAACGCAGGATTTGAGCCTATCCTTCCATCTGGATAATGACGACGAAAATCCACCGCCCCATAGATAGGATAATCAGATGCCACTTTTTCAGATAAAGGAACGTTTTTAATAGACTTGGGGTGGACATATTGAGTAATAGCTACCTCTGAGGGGGTGGCATGAGCTCCTTCTTGATCACCGTATAATTCCTTCGCCTTCTCGCATACAGAACGACACATAAACCAACTTTCCACTTGACAGCGTACTTGATCTGCTTGAGGAAGATTGAGATAAGCTAAATAGTCATAAGATTGGGAAAAAGCTCCTTTAAGGGAAGCAATGTTGCCACCGTGTCCATTAATAAAGAAAAATCGAGTAAACCCCACTTTGGTTAAACAGGTTAAATAATCTTCAATTACTTGAATTAAGGTCGTAGGACGTAAACTAATTGTTCCGGGAAAGGCTGTATGATGCAATGCCATACCTACGTTAATAGTAGGGGCTACCATCGCTTGAATTTCTTCTCCCACTCCTTCAGCAATCACCTCTGCACAAATGGCATCAGTCCCTATTAACCCGGTCGGTCCATGTTGTTCTGTAGAACCTATGGGGATAATAAGCCCTTGAGAGGTGTGTAGATAATTTTCAACTTCTGGCCAAGTGCTTAAATGTAACAGCATAAAATACTTAAGTGTCTTAGAAGACGTTGAGGAAAAGATGGAAAAAACTATACTTAACAGCTAACCTCGTTGTGTATCTTAACCTATAGTCAAATTTAAAAGCATTTTTTATCTTGTCTCTGGACTTAACTCAAGTTTTGTTCTGTCATAAAAACGTCAACTATCATCGAATTTTGGTAGTCAAAGACGAAGATGTAGTTTTCTATATGATTGTCATTACCTTAGTCAGAAGAAGAAGGTTATGAGATTATGAGATGATAAGTTCTTCCTATAGACACACTGAACCGAGTTAAATTTCTTCCAGAATAAAACCTCTTCAGAAACTAGACTAGAGTTCCTACCTGATGGTTTTAGACTTAACAGTGCTTAATGATTAACAGTTTGGCTATCTGTCGTCTTTTAGGACACGATGGGAATATTGTTTTTATTTTAATTCTTAGTGCCAAAGCTAACGAAACTGTTCAGGTTTTAGGTCTAGAGGTCAGGACAGATGGTTATTTAATCCAGCCTTTAAGTATGCGGAAATTAATGAATCGTTGTCGTGCCTAAATTCGTCCTCAAGAGTTTAGCATGTTATTTCATATCCCAATGAGTGTCGGGTAGATGTTCAGAGTAAAGAAGCAAATTTTTCTCCCAAAGAATATAGCTTACTAGACTTATTCATGAGCTATCCCCGTCGGGGTTGGTACTGTGAACAATTAATTAAACAGATGTGGGGACCCCATTTTTTAGAAAAGACTGAAACCGTTGATGTCCATATTCACTGGTTTAGAGAAAAACTGGAGCCTTATCTAAGTAAACCAGAATATTTAATTACAGTAAGAGAGTCTGGCTATCGCTTTGATTAATTACATGAAGTGATTGATTAACTTAGAGTCAAGCAATAATTAACATATTATCTGAGTTTAACAAACAACTTAATAAACCGAGCATTTCTCAATCTGCTAAATAATAGTTTCAAATATAGTCTTTTGGGATATACCATTCAAGTTAATCTTAAATCATGCAACATTAGTCAAGCTATCGAGGTTAAAATTATTGATTGCGATTCAGATTTTTTTGAGATAAATTTACCTCACATACTGATTGACCTTACACTTTCAATCGTTTACATCGGAAATATATTTCATGAGTACGAACTGAAACTGACACTCCATCCTTTCGGAAAAAAGTGGTCTAGTTCTAGCGATTGCTCTTCATACTTATGATTGCTCAATTACTACTGAAAATTATCCTTATACTATCAGAGCTTGGATAAAAGTGGTATTCTCAGTTTTAATAATTAGAATTCTATATGTAAATCCTAATATATTAGTTTATTGCTGTAAACTTAAATTTTAGAATAAGATTTAGAGAGGTAATTAACAGTTCTCATCTACTTTATACTATTTTCAGTCTAAATAGATAATATACCGGAATTTAAATGTTTTATTTAGTAAAATAAGACAAAATAGCTAAGGTATGCGTAGTCAAATCTAGGGAAGTAATAATAGGATTTTATCATTCTTTATTTTTTGCTTCTTATTCTTTTTTCTGATGTAATTCTCTAAGAGACATAGGATCTTAGAGCATAAATTATAAGAGAGATTTTGAAGAAAATTGTAAATAACTTCATTCAGCATTAATAATAAAAGATGAATGGAATAGTGAAAGAGACCAATAATGAATATCAATAGCGCGCTCAAAGTGGGAGTTCTAGGATTTGGGGGACTAGGACAAGCGGCTGCCCGAATTCTTACCCCTAAACAAGAAATGACCTGGGTAGCAGCTGCCGATCTTAAAGGTTATAGTTACTGTGAGAGAGGATTAGATCCTGATAAGTTAATCTCCACTTATCATGAAAAAGGGTCAATTGGCTATTGTGATCCCTATGGAACCTTCAGTAACAAAAGTATTCAAGATTTACTTGAAACTAAAGCAGTTGACGGCTATTTTCTAGCTTTGCCCAACCTTCCTAATACCTTTATGGCAGACGTAACTAAGCAATTTGTCGCGTCAGGATGGCGGGGGGTGTTGGTAGATGCTCTCAAGCGTACCAGCGCAGTAGAACAATTACTGAACTTAAAAGACGAATTGGCTCAAGCCGGGATTACTTACTTGACTGGATGTGGGGCAACTCCCGGTTTACTTACCGCTGCTGCAACTATAGCTGCCCAAAGTTACGCTGAAGTTCATCATGTCAGAATATCTTTTGGGGTCGGAATTGCTAATTGGGAAGCTTATAGAGCCACAATTCGTGAAGACATCGCTCATTTGCCAGGGTTTGACGTGGAAAAAGCTAAAGGGATGAGTGATGCTGAGGTGAAAACCTTTTTAGATAAAACTAATGGTATTCTAACCCTAGAAAACATGGAACACGCCGATGATATTATGCTGGAATTGGCAGGGGTTTGCGCTCGTGATAGAGTAACAGTTGGGGGCGTGGTTAATACCCGCAGTCCAAAAAAACCTTTAAGTACCAATGTTCAAGTAACCGGACGTACCTTTGACGGAAAAATCTCTACTCATACGTTTACCCTAGGAGATGAAACCAGCATGGCAGCCAATGTGTGCGGACCTGCTTTCGGTTATCTTAAGGCAGGAATAGAGTTACATCGTCGAGGGATTTATGGACTATTCACTGCTGCGGAAATAATGCCTAAGTTTGTGAAATAAAATGAAATACCTTGGTCAAAATAATAGGAGATCTTCGAAATTCAGATTTTTCAATAGAAGATTTGAGAAATCATTATGATATGATTATCTGAATTCGATCCAACACTGTTTAATTCGATTAAGCATGAATATAGTAACGGTTCGCGCAAACTAAACGCGAACTGCTTTTTTGTGTTCATATTTACTTTCTTTTTAAGACGTAACATAGAAAACGCTGCCTTTTCCTCATAATTGGTTGGCTACTGTTCAACTTTTTAATAGAAGTGATTTAAATCACAAAATATTTTTACAATTATAGAGGTGACATTTTATACTCATAGAACCAGGGATCAACAAATATGGCTCTGGTATGGGGCTGCTATTAATTTTTTTTCATAATTTTCTATTAAATTTTTATTTCAAATTATAGTTTTGATTGTTAGCTGTACTTTTTTATTTTTGTCATATTCTTACTTCGATATTGAGAACAACAGTTGAAAAAAAGTTAAATATCTACAGGTCTTTATAAAAACAAACAAGTTAATGTTTAATAAAATTATTGTTTTGAATAAATACAAAAACAATTTTACATAATATCAAAAGATATTCTTGTGAATTAGAAGATAAAAAACAAAGAAAAAATGTACATAGGTGATTTTATATAATAATCAACTTAGTTGATTATTATATAAAATCTAAGAGAACCATGTTAATCTAATAAAGAAAAGAACAAGAAATACATTATAAATAAAATTGCGATGTCTTGTTTTATTTTAATTAAAAAAATCAAATACTGATATTTATTTGTTGAATAAAATAGATATTCTCAACAGATAACAATTTTATTTGTTGAGAATCTAATCTTACTATGTTGAAGAAGGCTCCAGTTTTAAAAATCAAATATTATTATTAATTTATATGTAAAATATCTCCTGTGACTGTTCTCAAATAGAACTCAAGAGGCTACTCTAAAAAGAGTTGATATTCTTTGAAGGTTCTTCACTATGCTATTTTCTGTTAACCCAATTAAATTTGGCACTGATGGCTGGCGCGGTGTTATCGCCGCGGAGTTTACCTTTGAACGGGTTGCTTTTTTAGCTCCTCTAGTAGCAAAAATTTTAGCTGATAATTATGGAACACCTGATAGAACACACCAGATAATTGTAGGATATGATCGCCGATTTTTAGCCGAAGAATTTGCTCAAGTTGCTGCTGAAGCAATACAAGAAGCAGGATTTGATGTAGCTCTATCTCAATCTTATGCTCCTACTCCTGCCTTTAGTTGGACAGCTAAACAACAAAATGCCTTAGGTGCAATTGTCCTAACAGCAAGTCATAACCCTGCCAAATATTTAGGGTTAAAAGTAAAAGGAGCATTTGGCGGCTCAGTTTCTAGGGAAATAACTCAGCAAATTGAAACTTTACTGCTTGCTCCTCCCACTTTTAACTCTAAATTAGGCACTTTAAGCTACTTTGATCCTTGGAAAAGTTACTGTTATGAGTTGCAACAAAAAGTTAAGGTTAAAGTTATTTGTGAGGCAATTGTATCGGGTAAATTAAGAGTATTTACTGATGTTATGCACGGGGCAGCTGCAACAGGTTTAGAAAGATTATTAGAGTGTAGTATTGAAGAAATTAATAGTAATCGCGATCCATTATTTGAAGGAGGTTCGCCTGAACCATTACCTCGTTATTTATCAAAATTATTTAATGTCATCAAAACCTCAGCTCGTCAGGGAGATGATGGATTAAAAGTTGGTTTAGTTTTTGATGGAGATGGTGACCGCATTGCCGCAGTAGATGGACAAGGAAATTTTTTAAGTTCTCAAATTATAATTCCTATTTTGATTGATCATTTAGCCAAACGTAAGGGATTTACAGGAGAAATAATTAAAACTGTGAGTGGTTCAGATTTAATTTCTCATTTGGCTAAAATTTATAATCTCTCAGTTTATGAGACTCCAATTGGGTATAAATACATTACAGATCGAATGTTAACAACTGATACCCTAATTGGAGGAGAAGAGTCTGGGGGGATTGGTTATGGAACTCATATTCCCGAACGAGACGCCTTATTATCAGCTTTATATATTTTAGAAGCTATAGTAGAAAGTGGTAAAGATTTAGGACAATATTATTCATATATACAAAATAAAACTGGTTTTTATAATATTTATGATCGTATTGATTTACCATTAGCTAATATAGAAGTTAAGACGCAGTTGCTAAAAAAATTACAGCAAGAATCACTAACTAAAATTGCTGAACAAAAGATATTAGATTGTTCTATTAAAGATGGTTATAAGTATCGTTTAGCTGATGGAAGTTGGTTGTTAATTCGTTTTAGTGGTACTGAACCAGTATTGCGATTGTATTGTGAATCAACAACTACTAAACAAGTTCATAAAATTTTAAATTGGGCAAAAAATTGGGCAAATTCAGCTTGATTTAGCTTCTATTTAAGGTTTCTTCCTCACCCATTATAAAGACAGGTTCCAGGTGAACTAGATAGTGAACTTAACTAAAAGTTATAGAATAAATAAATCTAATTTACCTACACTAAGGTATTTAATTAATAAAGAATTTATTGATATTATTAAACCTAGGCTTATTTTTTTGTTTAGACAATAGCAATCGTGTAACTTAATAAATTTTAATGTCTTATTATATTTAAGTCGGGTGGGCAAAACCCACCCGATAATTTCAGAAAGTATAGTCCTGTAACGCCCTAACCTCTAACGGTTGATTCTGCAGAGCTCGAATAGCTGCAACAGTGGCCCTTGCCCCTGCTATTGTCGTAATAATAGGTAATTTATAATCTAAAGCAGTACGACGAATTAAGCGGCCATCTACTTGGGACTCTCCACCACTAGATGTGTTAATAATCAACTGAATCTGTTTATTTTTGATCCAATCTATTATATTAGGACGACCTTCATGAAGTTTAAAAACAACTTCTATATCTTCAACTCCATTATCAGATAATATTTTTTTAGTTCCTGAGGTTGCAATAACTTTAAATCCTAAACAAACTAGATCTTTAACGATTGAAACTATCGAGACTTTATCTCGATTACTTATAGAAACAAAAACTGTTCCAGCAGTAGGCAAGTCAACTCCAGCCGCAATTTCTGCTTTAGCGAAAGCTTTTCCAAAGTCATCATCTATTCCCATCACTTCTCCAGTGGAACGCATTTCTGGTCCCAATAAAGTATCAGCTTCTGGAAACTTTTGGAAAGGTAAAACTACTTCTTTAACAGCAATATGGCGGGGAATAAGTTCCTTAGTTATTTTTAACTCTTCTAAAGTTCGTCCTGACATAAGTAAAGAAGCAATTTTAGCTAAAGGTCGTCCTGTTGCTTTAGACACATAAGGGACGGTGCGAGATGCACGAAGATTTGCTTCTAAAATGTAAACAGTTTCTCCTTGAATAGCATATTGAACGTTAATTAATCCAATAACTTTCAACTTATTTGCTAAGTGAGTTGTCCAAGTTCTGATAGTATTAATCACTGTAGCAGAAAGGGTTATGGAAGGAAGAGAACACGCTGAGTCTCCTGAGTGAACACCTGCTTGTTCAATATGTTCCATAATACCGCCAATAACTACATGTCCAGTGATATCACACAAAGCGTCAACATCAACTTCGATCGCGTTTTCGAGAAACTTATCAATCAGAATAGGATGATTAGGTTCCACCTGTACGGCATATGTCATGTAGTGTTCTAATTCTTCATCAGAATAGACGATTTCCATAGCTCTTCCTCCCAAAACATAAGAAGGACGTACAACAACAGGATAACCAATGCGAGAAGAAATAATTAATGATTCCTCATAACTGCGAGAAATTCCATTAGGAGGTTGTTGAATATTAATACCATGTAAAATACTTTCAAAGCGTTCCCGATCTTCGGCTGCATCAATCGCATCTGGAGAAGTTCCCCAAATTTTAGTTTGGACAGAGCACCCAGGGCTATCAAGGTATTTCTGTAAAGGAATTGATAATTTTAGGGGAGTTTGACCCCCAAATTGGACAATAACCCCCACGGGATTTTCAGTTTCGATAATATTTAATACATCTTCTTTAGTTAAGGGTTCGAAATATAAGCGATCACTTGTATCATAGTCAGTAGAAACAGTTTCAGGATTAGAATTCACCATAATAGTTTCAAACCCTGCCTCGCTTAGGGAGAAAGATGCATGACAACAACAATAATCAAATTCAATGCCTTGTCCAATACGATTAGGACCTCCCCCTAAGATCATGACTTTCTCTTTCTTGCTAGAAATCACTTCTGTTTCTGAAGGTTCGTAAGTGGAATAGAAATAAGGAGTGAATGCTTCAAACTCTGTTGCGCAGGTATCTACAACCTTGTATACCGGAACCACACCTAAACTTTTGCGATAACTTCTGACTTCATCTTCATTAGTTTTCGTAGCGAAAGCGATTTGATTATCACTAAATCCTTGTTGTTTAATCAATCGCATTTTTCTAGTCGTGATGTTAGTTAAGGGAGTTTGTTTAAGGAATTTTTCGCTTTCACTAAGTTCTTGTAACTTATCCAAAAACCAAATATCAATGGCAGTCAATTCGTGAATCTCAGTCACTGTGATACCCAGTCGCAATGCATAGTATATGTTGTAAACCCTATCAGGATTAGGAGTTCGTAAATTAGCTCGGACTTGAGATATAGTAGGTAGGGTTTCTTTTCGGTCACACCCGAAACCATATCGTCCCGTTTCTAGTGATCGTAAGGCTTTTTGGAAAGACTCTTGAAAAGTGCGTCCAATAGCCATTACTTCTCCTACAGACTTCATTTGGGTAGTTAGAATCTGTTGGGAACCGTGGAATTTCTCGAATGTAAAACGGGGTATTTTCGTCACCACATAGTCAATGCTGGGTTCAAAGGATGCAGGAGTTTGTCTGGTAATGTCATTGTTTATCTCGTTGAGAGTATATCCCACAGCTAGTTTAGCGGCTATTTTAGCAATGGGAAATCCTGTCGCTTTAGATGCCAATGCAGATGATCGTGATACACGGGGATTCATTTCAATGACGATCACATCTCCGTTGACAGGGTTAACAGAAAATTGGATGTTGGATCCACCTGTTTCTACTCCAATTTGACGGATAATTGCTTGAGAATAGTCTCTTAATCGTTGATATTCTTTATCAGTTAATGTCTGTGCGGGCGCTACTGTGATAGAGTCCCCCGTATGGATTCCCATAGGGTCAAAGTTTTCAATTGAACAGATAATGACCACATTGTCAGCTAAGTCTCGCATTACCTCTAATTCATATTCTTTCCACCCCAACAAAGATTTTTCGATTAAAATTTGAGAAACAGGGGACATATCAATGCCAACTTGCACCATTGCTTCAAATTCTTCTTGATTATAAGCAATTCCCCCTCCTGTTCCTCCTAGAGTGAATGCAGGGCGTATTATCAAGGGATAAGGTCCAATTTCTTGACAAATTGTCCGTGCTTGTTTGAGAGTACTGGCAATACCAGAAGGACAAACAGGAACCCCAATTTTAGCCATTGCTGTTTTGAATAACTCTCGATCCTCTGCCATTTCAATAGCTGACAGTTTTGCGCCAATCAACTCCACATTGTACCTATCCAAAACTCCAGTTTTGGCTAAAGAAACTGTTACATTGAGAGCAGTTTGACCTCCCATTGTTGGCAATAACGCATCAGGACGTTCTTTGGCAATAACTTTTTCTACTATATTGGGAGTCAATGGTTCAATATAAGTGCGATTAGCCATTTCAGGATCGGTCATAATGGATGCAGGATTGGAGTTGACTAATACAATTTCATATCCTTCTTCTCGCAATGCTTTACAAGCTTGAGTCCCAGAATAATCAAATTCGCAAGCTTGTCCGATAACGATGGGTCCTGCACCTAAAATTAAGATTTTTTTTAAGTCGTTGCGGCGTGGCATAAGCGTTTTTGTAAAGTAGATAAATAAAACAAACCGAGGTTATTGTATCCACTATCTGTAGGATTTTATGTTTACTCTAATCCTTTATTCAGGTTTAAGAAATTTGGCAAGAGCAATAAATAATAGCTAAAAGTCAGGTTAGATATATTCTACATTTTTGTTTTTATTTATGGCTTTTTCCTAACTATCATACTTCTTTTATAATAAAATGCTGTGGTTTAATTAATTTACTTACTGTTTATAGTATTATGATTAATAAAAAAAATCGTTGTCGAAATAATATCAATAATACTTATTTGTTTGGTTATTGCATTTATCAAACTTAACTAGCAAGGAAATAAGAAGCAATCGATTTAAGACATGTTTATTGTTATTTGCAATATAAATTACCTTAAATAAGATTGTTCTAAAAATACTGTAATTGTTTTTGTTCTATAAGAGTTTGATTATTACTATGCATGTTTTTGTTGGATTTTAAAATATTAATCAACATCAAGCAAGTAAAAATTTTAATTGCATAACTAATAGTTTCTTCAATAACAGTTATGATGTCAGTATAAAATATTATTGTTGCTACTTCTAAGTAAAAAAAGCAGAATTTCTTTACTGAAAGATTTATATAGTGTTCATACCTAAACTTTTTGTTTAATCTTATTTTACTATATAAATTTTATATTCTCCCTAGCTCTAATACTTGTGGAAATTTCTTAAATAATTCTGAGAGCCCGATCCCTAAACCTCTCAAAGTTTGATAATCTAAACTAATACTTATCGGAAATAGGATATAAATTCGTGGATATAGTGATAGGTAAAGGTAAAATTGCCCGGCGAGCCTACGGGATAGATGAAATTGCTCTTGTTCCCGGAAACTGTACTTTGGATCCGAGTTTAGCACAGACTAACTGGACTATTGGTGGTATTGAAAGAAATATACCTATTATCGCTAGTGCAATGGATGGAGTTGTTGATGTCAAAATGGCGGTACTGCTATCCGAGTTAGGAGCAATAGGAGTTCTCAACTTAGAAGGAATACAAACCCGTTATGAAGACCCTTATCCTATTCTTGATCGCATCGTATCAGTTGGGACATCGAAATTTGTAGGGTTAATGCAAGAACTATATGCCAAACCTATCGACCCGGAATTAATCAAGAAACGCATCATTGATATCAAAGCCAAAGGAAGCATTGCAGCAGTTAGTCTGACTCCAGCAGGAGCTTCTCAATATGGTCAAATTGTGGCCGAAGCAGGAGCAGACTTATTGTTTGTTCAGGCAACAGTAGTTTCTACGGATCATTTTTCTCCTAAATCTATTAACTCCCTAGATTTAAGCCGATTTTGTCAAGAAATGCCTATGCCAGTTATTTTAGGCAACTGTGTCACCTACGAAGTCGCATTAAATCTGATGAAAGCTGGTGCAGCTAGTATCTTAGTGGGAATAGGACCTGGAGCTGCTTGTACCTCTCGTGGTGTTTTAGGGGTAGGGGTCCCCCAAGCAACTGCTATAGCTGACTGTGCTGCGGCACGCGATGAATATTACCAAAAAACTGGGGACTATATCCCTGTAATTGCCGATGGGGGCGTGATAACAGGAGGAGATATTTGTAAGTGTGTTGCTTGTGGAGCCGATGCCGTGATGATTGGATCTCCAATTGCTCGATCTATAGAAGCCCCTGGACGTGGATATCATTGGGGTATGGCGACTCCTTCTCCAGTGTTACCCAGGGGAACTAGGATTAATGTTGGTAGCACTGGAACAATTAAGGAAATCCTCACTGGACCAGCCAGACTAGATGATGGAACTCACAACTTACTGGGTGCACTTAAAACTAGTATGGGAACCTTAGGAGCAAAGAACATCAAAGATATGCAACAGGTTGAGGTCGTTATTGCGCCGTCATTATTAACGGAAGGAAAAGTGTATCAGAAAGCTCAACAGTTAGGTATGGGTAAGTAGTTAATCGTAATTCCTATGTTTGTTAGTAAAGCAAAAGCATAAAATTTTTATTATGAGTATCTCATGAACCTAAAAAATACTATCCATCGTCTCTAATTAAGAATTACAGCTCTTCTAGACTAGCTATGGACAAAATCTCCATTGAAAATGCTACGATTTTAACTTTACGAAGTTTACAACTTTTATAAGACTTTATTCTGATAAAAGTTAAGTTTTTGGCGAAAAATATAGTTAAAATGACTGTTATTAAAGTTATTGACTGCTAATTGATCATATCTAGTCTAAAAGAGCTCAGAATAATCATATATTCAAACTAAAAAATAATTGACATTTCTTCTACTGTTTGCCTCCATTTAACCCTTTTGAGACAAATGGGATGATCAATCCTATTAAGAAAATAGATTAACTAACTAAATGTATTAAACCTTAAATTAAATTAAACCTTGGGCTATTATGACTCTTCACCCTTCACCGTTAGTATAACGATTGGTACAATGGGATCAGTGAATAATAGCTATGGATAGGAGGCGTGACACAATGCAATCCCTCTACATTCCTCATTTACTTCAACGCGCCGAGAAAACTCAAACTATTCTCATTGATGATTTTATCCCTGGCTTAGATACTTTGACCCCTTTTCGTGGAACTCTGAGCATTCGTCATGGAGGAACGTTTCTGGATGTAAAAGTAAAAGGAGAAACAATCGTTACCTTAATCTGTGATCGCTGCGTACAACAATACAATCATCGTATTATTATCAACACTTCGGAAATTATTTGGCTTGATAAAAACCTCAGTTTATCTGGTATTCCCCAAGAAAGAGAAGTTTCTTTGGAGGACTTATCAGAAACCCTTTCTCCTGATGGACATCTTGATCTGGAGACCTGGCTTTATGAACAATTGTCATTAGCAATGCCTCTTAGACGGTTATGTGGAAAGGAATGTCGGCAACCTGTTTCTAATTATGATCAAAATACGTTACCTATTGATAATCGTTGGGCTTCATTAGAATCCTTAAAAAGTAATTTTTCATAATCAAAGTTAAACTTTAGTCAAATACAAGAACATATTTGAACTATTTATCATTATTAATAATAAGATGATAAAGGATGGAGACTGTTTATCACTGTCAACATATAACTGATTATAATCAACCTTTAACTAATTTAATAGTACTAGCTATTTAGGTTAGGATAAATTTTCATTAATAAAACTTGCCCATAACAAAATTGTTAGTTTTTAATTATATATCTTGCTACAAAATAGCGAATAGTATATTTCTTATTCTCAGAGAATAGACTATTTTAAAATAAAAAGGACTATCCACTATCGTTTATGGTTTTAAAACTATAAATGATAATGATTGATTTAGATGTAATGAGCTTTAGTTTATAATCTTTAAAAGATAAATTCTTATCAAAAAGTGTATTAGAAGTCTATTCAGTGCACAATTTCTACTTGTCTATCCATTAGACTTTAACATCTCACACTCGGTGCTTTACAAGCCTAGGTCAGGAGCAATTTAAACAAAAAGGACCCAAGTATTTGCGTAAATATGGAGAAAATACCTCATAAATTAGAGTTAAAGGTTTGCCATTATGCCAGAATAAGTAATGCCTGCCCCAAAAAGGTCCTTTTTCTCCAAATTTTTCTTCTAAAGCAGTGCAATTACCATAATAAATTCCTTGAATATCGCGGTACAATTCTGTATATGATCGCGAAAGGCTTTCCCAAATAGGTAAGGAGCGATTCTGTAAATACTCATCTATATGAGCTTCATTCCACCAAGAAGCAGCATAGGCTAATCTTTGCCCCGACACTGTTCGTAGCCAAACCTGTCGTCGTAAATGAGGTTCAAGGATTTTTTGAATCTCTGCTGGTGCACCATCTTCACCTCTATTAATCAAAGACATGTCAATAAGATCAACTTCTGTATTCTCTGTTGTGAGCAATTGCAAATGACGAGTCGGAGAGCCATCGCCTAATAACAGAATTTGCCATGTAGGAGACAATTGATCATGGGGAAGTCCTTGTTTAACTTGTTCTTCAGTACCTCCCCAAATTATGTCAAGGGCATACCACTCAAATTTTGTGTTGCTATCAGATTTCAAGATTACTGCTATGGGGTTTAAAAGGAACTTTACAACTTCTAAGATTATAATAACAAAACGCAGTCTTTATAGGAACGAATGTTTGGATTTATCGCATTAAATAAACCATCAGGAATTACATCCCATGATTGTGTAGCCAAGGTCAGAAAAATTCTAAAACTTAGAAAAGTTGGTCATGGCGGAACTCTAGATCCTTTAGCTACGGGAGTTTTACCTATTGCTGTGGGAAAAGCAACTCGTTTGTTGCGATTTTTCCCCGAAAACAAAACTTACCGTGCTTTGATTCGATTAGGAGTGCAGACAACCACTGATGATCTCCAAGGAGAGGTAGTTAAATCTCAACCTGCTTCTATGTTAACTTTAAAACAAGTTGAACCTCTACTACATCAGTTTGTTGGTACTATTCAACAGACTCCCCCTATTTATAGTGCTATTCAAATTAATGGAAAACGATTGTATGATTTAGCCAGAAAGGGAAAATTAATAGATGTTCCAGCAAGAACAGTTTATATTGAGCTAATAAAATTGGTAGGTTGGTCTCCTGGAGAATTTCCTGAATTAGAAGTTGACATTATTTGCGGCTCAGGAACTTATATTCGAGCAATTGCCCGCGATTTGGGGACTATGCTTAATACAGGGGGAACTTTAGCTAAATTAACTCGTATTGAAAGTTGTGGAATGCATTTATCTGAGAGCATTTCTTTAAGACAATTAAAGGAAGAAGTTGAAAAGGGAAGTTTTAGCTTAATCTCTTCAGATATTGCCCTACAACATTTAAATAAAATAACTTTATCGGAAATGGATGAAAAACGTTGGCTTCAAGGACAAAAAATCACTCAAGATTTACTGCCATTATCCGTTTCCGGAGTCGTTAGAGTATATCAACCAGAGGATAAGCTATTAGGCATTGGAAATGTCGTTGAATTTGATAATTATCAGATTTTGAGTCCTAAAGTCGTTCTTGTCGACAAATAGCAGATTTTTAAAATTAAAAATCTGTTATTTGAGTTAGTCTATAAGTTTAACCTGCTATTTGTTGAAAATATTTAAGTATCTTAATAAAGATTACAATAACTTTATTGAATTGGAATAAGACGAAAAATTTACTAGCTTAAATGGAAAAAATTCCACTTTTATCCACTTAGGTCAAATAATTACTTATTATTTAGGACTGACATTCCCTAGTGGAAGAAGTTAGAATCGGAGTATAAAGTGGGGAACTGCTATGTTATTACGCAGAAGTCTTAAGGAGATTTAACATTATGTTTGAATTAAATTATAGTAAACATGGGGCAGCTTTAGTAATATCGTTCTTGGTTGGAATGACAGTAGTGACTCCTATCTGTCTCTTAAAGCCGGCAGCCGCTCAATTACTTTCTAGAGAAAATAACAATAATTCTGATTCTATTTCTAATGATGTAGTAGTTCCCCTCGGAACTCGAATTCCCCTCCGACACCAAGATGTTGGGAAGATCCTTGTTACTCAGGAAGAAAGTCTTGATATAACCCTTGAAACTGCGGCCAACATCAAGGATCGCTACGGTAATTTCTTAGTTCCGGTAGGTAGTAAAGTTATAGGAATCATACGACCAGCTAATGGGGGGGCTCAGTTTGTTGCGCGGGAAATCGTCGTTGACAATCAACGGTATCCCCTTTATGCCAGTTCTGGAGTCATTACTCGGACGGAAACTGTTAATGAAGGGGCAAGTGTTGAGGAAATTTTAGGGGGGACTTTAGCTGGCTCTGCTGCGGCTGCCATCATTGCGGGAACGACGGGTGATCGCCGTATTGACGCTCTAGAAGTCTTAGCAGGCGCTGCAGTAGGAACTCTAGCCGGATGGAGCCTACCAGAAACGGGTGTTATTGGAGGAGGTGAAACTCAGGTTATCTCTATCGATCCAAACCAAGATTTGGCTATTGTTCTAGAATCGAACCTGACTTTAATGGGTAACAGTAGGGGAAGTTATAGACGCTTTTGACAAAATTAGTTGCGAAAACTGATATTTGAGTATTTGTATATTTTATATCTATCCTGTTACGCTCCCACTATAACATTTTTTATTCTGGGTAAGTATTCATCAAAAATTTTAACAGCATTTTAACCTTATTCATGAATTGATATTATTTATTAGAGAAAAGATTCTGTTTACGTTCAAGTTTAGGTAAATTATATGGATAGTACAATTGTATATCTCTATTTAGAGAGTTAAAATATTTAAATATTTTTATACAGTATGGACTTTTCCTTATTCTAGAATAGAAAAGTACTTCCTATATTTAGTTTACTAAAAATATAACTACACTGTTTTCGATAAAAGTCTTTTATTCTATTTATGGTAAAAAATATTTTTTTAGATTATGTTTGATAACAAACAATTACTGTAAGATGCTTATTTTAACTCTGCTACAGGAAATGTCAAAACAGTATATTTACTTCTAAATCAAGGAAAGATTAATTAACTAAATATTGGAAAGCTGAGAAAAAGTTGCTCAATTATTATTTAATACTTTTCGTAAAAAACAAATTTAATCAGTCACTCATTATCAACAAGATATAAACCTGTAAAAACAAATGAAACTAATTAGTAAAATTTTCTTGATTAATGTTATGTTGATGAACTACTTAATAGATTATCTCATAAGTTAGCAGTTCTAGATATTAAGTAGTTAAAATAATTTTATTGTTCTCTTTACTTGATTGATAACTTTTTTGTGTAAACCTTACCTGTTTAAGATAAGGTTATTTTTATCTGCTGTTTTAAATAACTATTATAATTAATTACGACTACTGTTTTATATATCCATTAAATATTGTTTTTTTTGATAAATAATATTACTGATTAATAATAAAGTATACCTACAAAATAAATTTTTTAATTAAATATTTAATATTGTATTTAAACAAGCAAACTTGTAATATTGAGAATTACTTATCTTTATTTGTTATCAATAGGATATATAAGCCACCAGAATAACTTGAGTGACTAGCTCTCTTTTTTAAATTTTATAGTTATTGTCTTTTTCTGATTCTACATTAAAGAGTCTCATCTCCTCAGAAATAACTTATGTTATTAAACGATATATAGTTTTAATAAATAAATTGGTTGGAAATACAAAATTATGTAGAATTTATTGCTAAAAATACTTATTAAAATCGAAGATAAAAGTATGCAATTATATTAATATGATTTGAGAAAACTAAATGTTTGCCTACACAAAATTGTGCTTATTTCACATTAGGTAAAAATCATAAAGTAAAAAATTGAAAGTTTAGCTTTGCAAGACTTATAAAATTTTAAGAACTCTATCTTTACAAAAATAAAGTTCTTAAAATCAAAGTTTTCTATAAAATAGTTTGGGATTTTATTGAATATTTAATAATTGTGCTGATGTCCTCGTCGTAACTACACCAACTTGATCTCAAAGGTATATTCTCATAAAGTGAAAGATTTTAAATATAGATGTAAATATTCAAGGATATCAATGAGTTATTTTAAGTGTATTAATTTTTAATAAAAATTTCTTTTCCTTTTATAGCCTTTCCTTGTTTATAATTGTTCATCCCATATTGAAATTCCCAGTTAATGATATTAAACCCTTTAAAGTTATTTTTAATCTCTTCAGAGTTATCATAGGTGATTAACCATTTATGTTGACAATTCACTAGATTTTTTGCAAATCTTTGATGGTCAAAAGAGGTGTGTAGATTACCCTTTTTTCCATATAATCTAGATTGAGAGGCAGCCAAATAAGGAGGATCTAAGAAAATAAATACTCGCCCTTTCTCTACATTAATAACTTCACTGTAATCTAAATTGGTGATCGTAACATCTTTTAAGATATGCCTTAAATTTTCAAGGCGATCAATGGAAGAATCTGTAAATCTAGTTAAAAAAGATTGATATGAAAATCCTCCAGATTCTACAGCTCCTGAAAAAGTAATTCTATTTAAAATAAAAAAACGAACTGCCCTTTCAAAATCGGATAATTCGTCAACATTAATCGATATTAGCCTTTTAAAAAGTTTTCGACCATCAGTACAATTTAATTTAATTTCTCGCAAGGTAATTACTAATTCCTCCAGATCGGATTGAGCTATTTTCCAAAATAAATATAATTCACGATTTAAATCATTAATCCAAATATGAAGATTAGGATAAGTTTGCTTAAGATAAATAAACATAGAGCCACCGCCAGAAAAGGGTTCCCTATATTCAGTATATTTAGATAAATTTTTAGGAAGATGTTGAATAATCTGTTTAATAGCTTTGGATTTTCCTCCAGGAAAGCGTAAAGGACTCTTAATTAAAGTATTTTTTTTATATATTCTCATCGTGTTTTTAACATTATCAACTAACTACTGACATACCATAAAAAGGTATGGTATCTGACCAATGAGGGCGTTTTTCCTGTCGCCAATCATGATAAGCTAGTTCTAAAATACTGGTTACAGTGAAACCTAGCTTTTCAGGAGTTATTGCAGGTTTTATTTTAATATTTAAATCTCGTATTTTTTGTTTCCATGTATCAGGGTTAATAACCATGTCAGGTAAAATAATAGTAAATTTTTGATCTTTGTTTTTTACTTTGTAAATAGCAACATACAGTTTTCCTCTCGAAGCTGACATTTGTACAGGAACTAATGCGTCAACAGAATAATTATTTCTAATCTGCCAGGCAAAAGCTTCTAAAGTTGAAATACTAAAAAGAGGAATATTTAATTGTTGTGCTAGTGTCCGCGCTGTAACTACACCAATACGAGTACTTGTAAAACTACCCGGTCCTTTTGCAACCGCAATAAATGCTATTTTTTCCCATGTTATAGATCCGATAAACTCAATTAGATATTGATGTAAATGAGTGGATAATTTGTGATCAATATCCCAAGTTTGAGAATAAGTTTCCTTTGAGAAATCACTAATACTTAGTCCAAGTTGAACACTAGTTGTGTGGAAGGCAAGACCATACTGAGAATGAGTCAAGTTAGACATTTTGTGTTAATAATAATCAAGAATAAAGATCCAACAGATTAAACGCCAATATCTTGGACTCAGTGTAAATTGACTACTCATAAACACTGATTAACCAACATAATTAGGTTGATTATAACATTTTATGGGAGAAGGTAATTCTTTAAAATATCCCTTAACTTCTACTCGTTACTTTAACTAAAATATTGAATTTTTAAATCAATTACCTTATCTATTTCCTTATTGAAAAAATCCAAAATTAAATCTGAGAAATATCTAAACAAATCTTGGTCTTATCTTTAATTTTGACTTACAATGGTGGGTGTAGCTTAGCATAACTTTATTAGGAGCAAACTGTGAGCCACCCTGTCCTTCTTGACACTCTCGCCCATGCGTTTAATTACAATGAGTTTGACAATTATGTCATGCACACCTATGGGCGTTTCCCCATCGCTATCGAAAAAGGACAGGGATGTCGCCTTTGGGATACTGAGGGACGAGAATACTTGGACTTTGTTGCCGGAATTGCTACTTCTACTCTCGGCCATGCTCATCCCGCTTTAATCGAAACGGTTACGCAACAAATTCAAAAACTTCACCATGTCTCGAATTTGTACTATATTCCCGAACAGGGAGCTTTAGCTAAATGGCTTGTAGATCATTCCTGTGCTGATAGTGTATTTTTTTGTAATTCTGGTGCAGAAGCCAACGAAGCGGCTATTAAATTAGTAAGAAAATATGCTCATACAATGTTAGATTGCTGTAAACAGCCCGTAATTCTAACCGCTAAAGCCAGTTTTCACGGACGAACCCTAGCTACCATTACTGCCACTGGGCAGCCTAAGTATCAAAAAGATTTTAGCCCCCTAGTACCAGGATTTGTTTATGTTCCCTATAATGATATCAAAATATTAGAAGACACCATCACTGACTTAAATCAAGAGAATAGTAGAGTAGTTGCTGTAATGTTAGAACCTCTTCAAGGAGAGGGAGGAGTTCGTCCAGGGGATTTAGAATATTTTCTTAAGTTACGGAAAATCTGTGATGAAAAGAATATTCTTTTGGTGTTTGATGAAGTCCAAATTGGGGTAGGTCGTTCTGGTAAATTATGGGGTTACGAACATTTAGGAGTCGAACCGGATATCCTTACTAGTGCAAAAGGACTAGCTGGAGGGATTCCCATTGGGGCGATGATGTGCAAAAGATTCTGCGATGTCTTGGGCCCGGGAACTCATGCAAGTACCTTTGGAGGAAACCCTTTTGTAACTGCTGTAGCCTTAACAGTATTAAAAACTATTAAGAAAGAAAATATCTTACAGAATGTTCAAGCTAGAGGAGAACAGTTAAGAACTAGCTTACGAACAATCACTCAAAAATACCCTAATTTATTTACAGAAGTTAGAGGATGGGGATTAATCAATGGAATAGAGTTAAAACAAGAGATTAAATTAACTTCTTTAGATATTATTAAAATGGCAATGGAGAACGGGTTGTTATTGGCTCCAGCAGGGCCGAAGGTATTACGTTTTGTACCTCCTTTAATTGTCTCAGAAATAGAAGTAGAAAAAGCTATAGAAATTCTAGAGTTGGTGTTAAAAAAGATAAGTTAATAAAGTTGTATCAAACTTGTCAAGTAAGACTTCACCTGGAAGGAACGGTAAACAAAGAATAGAAAACGCTATGAATTTATGTGACGTGGAATTGAATCCATTTGTTCTACAGCCAAGAGACAATGATATTAAAGATGTTGACTTGGAGAAGAAAACAAGAGTATTTTAGTAGATTTTTATTTTAAATAAAAGTTTTGGCTATTGTTTGTCTTGAGGGTTGAAGTCTTCCCCAAAAGCAAAGATCAAATTTAAACAATCTCATTTTTATATTAACTGAACATTGGGGTACAATTAGATATCTAATGTATCTTTTTTCTGTCGTTTTGTCTAGTTTTTTAGCTTAAATTCAGAAGGCAATTATACTTATTTTGCTAAATTTTCTACATAACAAATATTTTTTAATAAATTATCAAACCTTAAAAAGTATATGTATATTACGTTTATCTAGTATTTATAGCATGGATAGTTATTTCCAGAATTAAACTAATCTAACCAAATAAATTTTGTCCTTGTTTAAAAAAAAATAAAGATTATAATTGATAATTTTTAAATAATTTACAATTAAATTTTGATAAACAAATAATGAAAGTTTATTTAGTGCTTGTTATATTTATAGTAGTTCCATCTTTTGTTTTGAGTTAAGATACTGTTCTTATATTAAATTAATAGATAAGATTTTTCCCTTTCTATAATTCAGTAACTAATTCCATTATTGTCAGAGTTAAATTTAATCCATCTTAAGAAGGATAATATAAATTAGAGCAGACAATCTTAAAAGTTGATAAAGCAGAAAAGACTATATCTTAAAATCAAGTAGGATGTTCGTGATGACTATCAATTACAAAAACGATAAGTTTCAATCTTTAAAATTTGACAGTTACCTTCGCGGAAAGAACGAAACTATTAACTAACTTAATATATTATTAATTAACCTAAGATGTTTTCTTTAACCAATGCCATTCCAGTAAATAATATTCAATACAATGAACAAGGATTAATCCCTGTAATCGTCCAGGACTATTTAGATGGAACAGTGTTGATGATGGCTTGGATGAATCGAGAATCTCTACAAAAAACCTTAATGACAGGAGAAACATGGTACTGGAGCCGCTCTCGGCAAGAATTATGGCATAAAGGAATAACTTCTGGACATATTCAAAAGGTTAAAGAGATTCGTTATGATTGCGATAGTGATGCCTTATTAGTTACGGTAGAACAACTTGGGGATATTTCTTGTCACACGGGGGAAAGAAGTTGTTTTCATAAAGTGGATAATCGAAAGGTGGCACCACCAGCCGATACCTTATCAGGAGTGTTTGAAGTAATTTGTAACCGTCGAGATCACCCTGTTGATGGCTCATATACTTGTAGTTTGTTAGAGGGAAAAGATAATAAAATTCTCAAAAAAATAGGGGAAGAATCAGCTGAAGTAATAATGGCTTGTAAAGATGACGATCCAGAGGCAATCGCCTCCGAGGTTGCTGATCTGTTTTACCATACCTTAGTGGCTTTATCCTACCATCAAATTGATATTAAAGACGTTTACCGGAAGTTACAAGATAGAAGACGCTGAAACTAAGATTCACTTTGTTGATGCTCATAATATTTAGCATCAACAAATATTTGTATGGTTTCAATAAGATAGAAATAGGATAGGAATAACTTAATATTTTAAAAAAATAGAGCCAAGGTGAATTTATATTTGTTGTATTTTGATTACTAGTATAGCCTAGTGCAATAGTTAATAATTGTTTAATGAGCTATTATCTTGATAAGGGCATAAGAGCAGATATTGAATGATATTAGCTCACAAAATCATAAATAAAGTTATCGAAGATATTAGTATCACTTTATTATAACTTATAAAAGTTAATAAATTTATGATCAAAATACAGCTCAGCACGCCAGAGTTCTCTTTCTAATTTAGTAATGTCAGGATAATCTTCTACAGAATAAAAAAGATGGCTAATAACTATTCTTTGACTATAAGAAATTCTAAATATTCGGGACATTGAGTATGATAAGTAATTTTAGAAAATCTATGACTACAATTATACAATCACATAATATAGGATCTAGTAATTTCCTTTGTTCAGTTTAACTGTGTATCTGTTTAATCATATAGCTTACTATTCCAGGAAAGAATAATAAACTGTCTATAAAGTTTAAAAGTTTCAAGACTAATTTATAAATTCTAAGTAGTTTGATACAATAATAATTATTAACTATTGAGTAATCAAAACTTATTATTACATCGTTAAAAAATTTATCTTGTCTGTTTTAATATTTTCAAACAACCTGACTTAAACTGAGAAAAAACATCTCTCACTGATAACTACTTCTAATAACAATTGCTAATAAAATTAGTTCACTAATCTTATTAGCAAAGATATCACCCCATAAATAGGATTAATATTAACACCTCTACTTTATCATTTTTAACTATTACTTTTTCTATTGTAGTCTTTAGCAGGATAGTGATCTACAATTTTAATTACAATAGGGTCAGAAATATTAGTATTACGAAAATTTGGTGTAACAGCTAAGTAAAAATACTTTACTTGGATAAAACTACAAATTGATGAATGGATAGAGAAGCCGGTGATAGTATAAATTACTCACCAGTTAACTTTGAGCTTGAGGACTCTAAAACTACGTCAAAAAGAGTATCTTAAAAAGACGGTTGTCTCTAGATATTTTAATTACTTTAATTTAGGTTTTAAGACAAATGATCAACTGAATAGACTCTTCCTTTCCAGCGGCCTCCTTTTCCTCTCCAATGGCGTAATGCAGAATCTATGGTCATCAATAAATAGAAAAAAGAAATGATAGGTAGACTAATTGACCATAATGGCGAAGTTCTATATAACCACAAAGTGGGTAGATAAGAAATACTCATCAATAGCCAAGTGATTCCTCCTAAACTAGTAATCAAGCTATTACCAACGACAAAACCCCAAATTAAACTAACTGGAGGGATAATGTAAATTAGGATTAACCCTGCAACGGTCCCTATGAGTAAAAATGGAGAATAATTTAATTGAGTATAGGCAGTCCTAGCTACCATATCCCAAATAGTTTTTAGTGAATCATAAGGTCGTAAACTGTAAGTTTTTTCACTTAGTCCTAACCAAATTCCTTGAGAGGTATTTTCCGATTGTAGCTTTGATTTAACTGCTGCTGCCAGAGAACAATCGTCAATCAAAGCCTGACTGACAATTTCAAGTCCTCCTACCTGTTCTAAAATATCTTGACGAATCAAAATACAACCTCCTGCAGCAGCAGCCATTTTATGGCGAGGGTCATTGACCCACACAAAGGGATATAGTTTTTCAAAGAAAAAAACAAAAGCGGGAATCAAAAAGTGTTCCCAAATACTCTGGCAGCGCAACCGAACCATTAAAGAAGTCATGGCTAAATTTTCTTGTTGAGATTTGCCGACCAATTCCTGTAGATTGGTTTTATGATGTTTAATATCGGCATCAGTGAAGAGAATATAATCGGGGTGTAAATTTTGTTCTTTAATGTACCTAATTCCCTGTTCCATTGCCCATAATTTCCCTGACCATCCTGAGGATAATAACTGTCCAGATATAACAGTCAAGCGATCAGTCTTACGAAAGATTGTAGCTAATTTATGAGCAATTTCTGCCGTTTCATCATCACTTTGATCATCAACTAGAATAATTCTAAAATCCCCCAAATACTCTTGATTGAGCAATGATTCTAAACTATCGGGTAAAACATCTGCTTCATTTCTAGCAGGGATAACTGCACAAATAGAAGGATAAGTATTTAACTGTATTTGTTCCGAATCTATCTTTTGATTAGATAACCAGAATTTGCCTCTGAAAATCAATAAGTATAACCATATTGTTAATGACAACATGGTAGATATTATTAAGGTAATCTCCATAACTTTTATGAGTATGGCATTTATATTTTTATTTTGGAATAAACTACTTCAGTTCTAAAAAAAAGTAAAAAGTAAACATTAGTCAAAGAAGTAACTGAGCTTGAGAATTAAAAAATTTACGATATACTCCTTCTGTAACTAAAATAGCAGTTAATAAATTGCTAAAAACAATCATAAATAAAATCAAAATTTGATAGGAAGCCGCACTTAACGGATCAGTTCCGGCTAAGACTTGTCCGGTAAACATCCCAGGCAAACTTACAATTCCTACCACCATCATTTGATTTAAAGTAGGAATCAATCCAATACGAATAGCCTCTTTGCGATAAGAAGCGATTGCCTGTTTTGGCGTTGCTCCCAAACACAAATGAGTCTCCACTTCTAAACGGTTGTGAGCAATCATACTTCCTAATCGTTCCCCAGTCAAAGAAGCACTATTCATAGCATTCCCCAAAATCATACCAGTCAAAGGAATTAAATACTGAGGAGAGTACCAAACATGGGGTCTGATAATGATAGTTATAGCATAACTTAGAGTTAATAAACTACTCACCAGCAATGCTCCTAAAATAATGGGAAATAACTGTTGTCTTTGATGAGTGATACGATTATTAGCCGCCTTAGCAGCAATAGTTAGCATAATTCCCAAAATTCCTAGGACAGCAACAGGATTATCCAACTCAAATATGACTAATAAAACAGAACTTACTACCAATAATTGTAGAAGTGCTCTCCCCGCGGCTAGAATAAATTGTCCTTCTAACTCTAATTTTTGCCAATTTGACAGAGCTACGGCCGCAGTAATGATACCAGATGACCATATCAAATCCATCGTATCTAATCTGATTAGATCATCCACGATGAACTAACTCCCGTATTTTTGAAGAAATTAACTATAGTAGGAGGGTTCATTTCCAGGCTTCCATTTTATGCTACAACCAAGACTGGGCTTTTGGTTACTGTTCACAGTTTTTCTCTCTAAAGTGGCTTCTATTGCCGTTCTTAAATCTTTACCAGTGACAGGGATATTATTCCCCGGACGACTATCATCTAGTTGTCCCCGATAAGTCAACCTGAAGTCACTGTCAAAAAGAAAAAAATCGGGCGTACAAGCGGCAGTATAAGCTTTAACTGTTTCTTGACTTTCATCATAACAAAAAGGGAAATTAAGTCCTAATTGTTGAGCCATTGTCTTGAGATTTTCAGGAGAATCATCGGGATAATTAAAAACGTCATTTGCACTAATTGCAACAATTCCTAACCCTTGTCTAATATAATCTCTACCCAGCTGAACGAGTTCATTTTGAATATGCTTAACAAAGGGACAATGCTGACAAATCACCATCATTAGGAAAGCTTTTCCATTAGTAAAAGTATCTAAAGAAATGTATTTTCCCGATACTACGTCAGGTAATTGAAAATCAGGTGCTTTTGTGCCAAGGGGTAACATTGTTGAAGGGGTTCTTACCATAATCTTAACTATTTAGCTTTAGGTTAAAGCCAGTTTACAGTTCCTCCAGTAATTTATCAACTTGCTCAACTCCTTTAGTATTATCTTGTTTCTTGTATAATTGACGAGCTTGTTTCAAAGCTTTTTTTGCTTCTGTTTTTCTTTTCCTTTCTTTATAAGCTATGCCGAGATAATAATATGGTTCTGGAGTTTCTGGTAACATACCAATCAATTCTCGATAGGTAATGACGGCTCCTAGATAATCTTCTGTTGCTAATTGCATCCTTCCTACTCCAGCACGGGCTTCTGTTGAACTAGGATATAAGTATGTAATCCGTTTATAGGTTTTGAGAGCGTGGTCAAATACATCTTGTTGTTCCAACAGTCTACCAATTTTTAACTGAATTTTAACTACTCCTGGAGCAAGTTTTTCAGTAATTTTTAATTCTTTAAATGCCTGTTCAACCTCTCCCTTTTCTAATAAGGCGGTTGCAAATAATAACCTTAAATCACTATTATTAGGGAACCTTTTCACTGCATTATCGAGATACTTAATCGCCTCATCAATTTGCTTTTGTTGAATTAACGAAGATCCCATGATATTAAAAGCTTCTTGATTGCGGGGATCAAGGGCAATAACCCGTTTATAAGCTTGTGCAGCTCCTTCATAGTCATTTTGACGTAACAAGACAACTCCTAAACCAATATAATTTTTGGCTACTTTAGGAGCAAGTTGAATTGCATAATAATAAGCCGATGCCGCGTTAGCATTATCACTAATATTAGCTAGACTAAACCCTAGGGCATAATAAAATTCTGCATTATCGGAATCAAGAGTGACCGCTTGTTGATAAGCTTTAACAGCTTGTCTATAATTTCCTTTCTTTGCGTATAGAAAGCCAATTCCCGAAAAAATTCTGGGATTTTTTTCATCGATAATAGCTGCCTTTTCATAAACTGCAATGGCATTATTATAATCTTTAGCATCTACATATTCTCGACCTAAACGGAGGAGCTCTTTTAGCTGATTACTTTGAGAAGATTTCTGGACAATAAGTTGAAAGGAGAAAGGACTAGCAATGGCTGGAGATATTAAGCCACTCACTAATATGCTTATTATCCAGGGTAGAGTTGTCTTTAGGAACATAGTATTGGAACTTTTGCGACAATTGTCCACAAGTCTTTAGCTGTAAACTATACTAACCTAATTACTTTATGATCAGTATTTACTACAATGTTTGTCAATTTATATAGTCAGGTTGTATTAAGGTAATTATCCTATTTTTTACAGTCAGTTAACTTACTCAAAAACCACCCTAATAATTATTTTAAGTATTCTCAAAGCAAAAAAGTATTGTCAGGACGTGAAATTATAAT
Organism: Cyanobacterium sp. uoEpiScrs1; assembly: GCF_947331815.1. Lineage (GTDB taxonomy): Bacteria > Cyanobacteriota > Cyanobacteriia > Cyanobacteriales > Microcystaceae > Rippkaea. Next base: position 2,282,646 of record NZ_OX373462.1, on the reverse strand, counting down.
CCATTAGTCCAGTGGTAGAGATTTTTGCATTGACTAGAGCTAAAACTATATTACTTATATTTTACAAGGACTATTTTAATCCTTTTCAACTAAAGAATACCCCAAAAATTTAGCAAGCTTATAGATATATCCCAGTATCAACTAGCCATATTTATTAAGTATAAGTAGTGTACAAAATACTCTATAGTTTATTGTTTTAATAAGACTTTTTTTGTACAGCTATATACCTTTATAAGAATGCAAGTAAGATCAGATTGTAAAGTAGCTAAATATTATTTATATCAATAAGTATTTATCCTAACAGGGTAGACAGTATAAATTAATTATTAGAATGAAAACTATTATTCTACATCATTGAGAAACTCTTCAATCTCTTTATCTCTCAAACTATAATAATGAATAGGAGTAGAAGACTCGGTAGCTACTGAGTCCCAGTCTCTAGATTTATCTTCCTTAATATCTTGTTTTAATTTTTGAACTTCTCGTTCTAAAGATTCAATACGGTCTAGCAACAATCGTACTACTTTTGCTTCTGAATCAGGAAGATTATTATGCCCTAAAGGATTCACTCGAACCCCTGATTGATGAATTATGCGTCCTGGAATTCCGACCACAGTACAATCGGAGGGAACATCTCGTAGGACCACTGATCCTGCACCAATTCGGACATTGTTACCAATTTCTAGATTACCAAGAATTTTGGCACCCGCCCCAACTACTACATTCTTACCAAGAGTAGGATGACGTTTGCCTGTTACTTTGCCAGTTCCTCCCAAAGTAACTCCCTGATAAATCAGGCTATTATCTCCAATAATGGCAGTTTCCCCAATAACTACCCCCATTCCATGATCAATAAACACTCCTTGGGCAATTTTTGCTCCCGGGTGAATCTCAATGCCGGTCAAAAAGCGACCTAGATGGGAAATAAATCTGGGTATAAAAGGACAGCCAAGGCAATATAGGAGATGAGCAAAACGATGGCAAACTAAGGCTTGTAGACCTGGATAACAAACAAGGACCTCTACCCAATTACGGGCTGCGGGGTCACGCTCAAAGATGATGCGAAAGTCAACAATGAGAGAAGATAACACCGAGGGTCTCCTATTCTAACAATATAGGTCCTTATTCTATCCTAATCCTATTATTATCTCGAGAGATTTCTATCAACAAGGAGTCAAAGTTATTAAAGTAATATTATTAAATACACAACTTTTCTCACAATTACCATATCTACCTATATGTGTCAGAAATAGTATTTAATGTTGTCAACTTTGATAGCTATGTATCTTAAACAAGCTCAAATAAGTCAAATCAAAAGAGCTATAAAGATGAACTGATATAAAAAAAACAAAGTCTACAAAAAATAGAAACCAATGTAGAAGCTGTAGTAATCATTTAAAACTCTGTTAATCTTTTTTCTTTATACGCCAATATATTCGAATTCCTTACAACAAAATTTTTCTAACTCAATGCAATATCATTGACGTGAGCGCAGCAACTATTAGGAAGAACAATTAACGTCAAATTATATTATAACTCGTTTACGAGGCGAGGGAGAGGTTAGGAAAAACCTAGTTACTGCTTATATTCATTGTACTCTAAAAAAAGACATCGTCCCCCAAAAGAAGCGAACATGAATATAAACTGTCTCCCTCGTTGTTCTTATAGAAGTCTACATTTTTAACTTGTCAAATATATCAAAAGATATCTCAATCACAAGTGGCGCAAATATGTGATTGGAATTTGATTATCTTAAAAATTATTCGACTTCAACAATTTGAAAGCCCATTTGACATTGATAATGTTTTGGCTGATGAGTGTCCAAATTTTTATCAAGAGAAGACCTACAGCCGAGTGTTCCCTGTTTCCAGCGAGGTAATCCCTGATGATCCGCTAACAGACAGTCTTGACAGACTGTCTGTGCTGATAAAACATTTTCCTGAGTCAGGATAACCAACATACAATACCTCCACCGCTCCTCAATATATATTGGATATATTGTAGTAGATTAAGTAGTAAGATCTAACTTCAATTCCCTAAATCGCCACATAGCTTAACTATTTTCTACGAAGTTTCTAGATAACTCTTAATTAGAGTATTAACCATTTTAATCTCTATAAATTATCTGTCTTCATGATTTTTATTAGGATTCTTAAGTTTTTCTGGCTTAGTTTGCCGCCAAATTTAAATTTACTATAATGGATGGTTCTGGGATATTGTTTTCTAACATAAAAAGGATTAAACAACAGTGACTAATACTAACTTAGATTTCTTAGCCCAAAGTGATTCAGTAATGGCTGAAATTATTCACTTAGAACTTCAACGTCAACGGGAACATCTGGAGTTAATTGCGAGTGAAAATTTTACTTCTCCGGCAGTTTTAGCAGTCCAAGGTTCTATATTAACCAATAAATATGCAGAGGGACTACCACAAAAACGTTATTATGGTGGTTGCGAATTTGTGGATCGTGCGGAACAGTTAGCTATTGACAGGGCTAAAAAGTTGTTTGGGGCAGCTCATGCTAATGTCCAACCCCATTCGGGGGCACAAGCCAATTTCGCTGTCTTTTTAGCTCTTCTAAACCCTGGCGACACCATTATGGGGATGGATTTATCTCACGGAGGTCATTTAACTCATGGTTCCCCTGTTAACGTTTCTGGGAAATGGTTTGAGGTATGCCACTATGGAGTTAACCCGGATACAGAAAGGCTTGACTATGACCAAATTAGGGAGTTAGTTCTTAAAAAACGTCCGCGAGTGATTATTTGCGGCTATTCTGCTTATCCTAGAATTATTGACTTTGAAAAATTTAGAACAATTGCCGATGAAGTAGGAGCCTACTTAATGGCTGATATTGCCCACATTGCAGGATTGGTAGCTAGTGGACATCATCCTAATCCTGTTCCCCATTGCGATGTTGTAACGACTACTACTCATAAAACTCTCAGAGGACCTAGAGGAGGGTTAATATTAACCCGTGATGTTGACCTAGGGAAAAAATTTGATAAAGCAGTTTTCCCAGGAATTCAAGGGGGTCCATTGGAACACGTAATTGCGGCAAAGGGAGTCTCCTTTGGAGAAGCTCTCAAGCCCGAATTCAAAGCTTATTCAGGACAGGTCATTGTTAATGCAAAAGTCCTAGCCAATCAATTGATGACACGGGGGTTTAAATTAGTATCAAACGGTACAGATAACCATTTGATGTTAGTGGATTTACGATCTGTAGGAATGACTGGCAAAGAAGCTGATCGCTTAGTTAGTGAGATTAACATTACTGCAAACAAGAATACTGTCCCATTTGATACTGAATCGCCTTTTGTCACCAGTGGGTTACGATTGGGAACTCCTGCATTAACAACGAGGGGAATGAAGGAAGAACAATTTAAGGAAATTGGCGATATTATCGCTGATTTTATTCTCTCTAAAGGAGAAGAGCAGGTTAAACAAAACTGTTTAGGTAGAGTTAAATCTCTATGTGACCACTTCCCGTTGTATTCTCATGTGACTATTCCCATCTGAGCATTCCCATCTCCGTTTTAGCCTGACTTTACTTCTGATTTCTAAGGTCGTTTACACCCCTAACGAAAATAGAGTAACGTGGGGTAAACTTTTTCAAATGTGACTCCCGGCGCGTTAGCTAAACTCATGCCCATCCCACCAGCAGAATTATTCCATATTGTTGCTTTTCTGATTGCTATGATTGTCGTTTGGTCGATGACTCCCCTCATCAATCAAATTGGTTTAAAAACAGGTTATGTTGATAAACCTAATGGGCGGAAGATGCACGAACGTCCTATGGTGCGTTTAGGGGGAGTATCTATCTTTACTGGAACTATTACCGCGTTACTAGTGGTTTGGGGGTTAGGGGGGTTTGGTTGGCTCCCCCCCGATAAAGAATGGGAAATTTTGGGGGTAACCTTAGGAGGAGTATGCTTTTTTCTAATTGGATTAGCTGACGATCTATTTAATTTAAGTCCTCTGTCCCGTTTGATTATCCAAACAGTTGTTGCCAGTGCTGCTTGGGGAGTCGGAGTGCGTATCGATTTCTTTTCTATTCCATTTGGGGGGTTAATCCAGATTAATGATGGATTAAGTCTTTTACTAACGGTCATTTGGTTAGTAGGGATGGCTAATGCAATTAATTGGATTGATGGATTGGATGGTCTAGCAGCTGGAGGATGCGGAATTTCTGCTGTTGTGATGTTGGTGTTAACTCTATTTATGGCTCAACCTGCTGCCGCTTTAATTGCTGCAGCCCTTGCTGGAGGAGCATTAGGATTTCTTCGTTATAACTTCAACCCCGCTCAAATTTTTATGGGAGATGGTGGGGCCTATTTTATGGGATTTACCCTTGCTGGAGTAGGGGTAATCGGTTTGGTAAAAATAGCAGCTGTGACGACGGTAGCAGTAACAGCAGTTCTATTACCCTTTTTGGTATTAGCTGTCCCCATTGTGGATATGTCAGCAGTTATCATCTCACGTTTAAGTCAAGGAAAATCTCCTTTCAGTGCTGATAAACGTCATTTACATCATCGTTTAATTAATGCAGGTATTTCCCATCGTTTAACGGTGTTGTTCATCTACTCGTTGACGTTATGGGTGGGAAGTTTGGCCTTAGGATTTTCCAATATTCCTAGTGGTTGGGGCTTTGCTACCGGATCAACCTTTTTGTTGGTGTATGTAGGCTGGCAAGCGTGGAGTAAGAGTCGTAAAATATAAGAAGAAGTACGAGAGTAAAAGAAAAAGAGAAAGAAAACTTATCATTAAGAATGGTAAGCAAATGACTTTGAGATAATCAAAACTAAATTAAGAAAGCTGTCTTATTGAGTTTGATAGAAATAATAATATTGATATCAACCACGATTTTTATTAGATAACATTGATCATATAAATAATAGTCATAGTTATGGTTGGAGTTAAAAATATTAACAACTGCCTAGTACTAAAATTTACAAATTATATACTTCGTTCTACTTATGTAGATTAAACTACGGCAGGTCCAGTATTACTGCACACTTACAGAGGTAATGATTAAAAGTTAAATATTCTTTAAATTAAATTTAAAGCAGACAATAAAATTTATAAATTATTTAAATCAATAGTTTATAAATTTTTAAACCTAAATAGATACCCCCAGGGACAATATGTCCTAAATCTGTGCAAATCTAAAAAAAGATTATAAATATAAATTCTAGTATCAATTATGTTACGTATACGGATATAGATAGGTGTTTTAAAAAGCTCTAGTAAAATTTTTCTATCGATAACACGTAAACTCCTTAGTTATTTTCTAAACGATAGCTGGTCCACTATCATGGTATCAGTTTTTATATTTACATAATATTTTGAACAGAGAGTAAATAGCAGAAAAACTATCACTAGAAATACAATTAGAAATATAAGAAACTAGAGGGACACTGTTCACAGTGTATTTATTGCACAGATATCTGTAAGTAATTCCGCTAGGGCAATAGATTCCGATCAGACTATCATGAGTTCTCTAAAACTTTAAGGCTGATAAATCATCTCAAGTTAAAACCAATAACATTCTATTGTTTGTTAGTAGTTCTAATAATGCTAGAGGATCAGTAATAATTAACTCTACATAAAGATTATTAAAATAGATTTGATGTATTTATGTATGATTTTTACGATAGGCTCTCTCCACTATCCCATCATGGTTAGTTATTCACAATTTTTTGATATTTTCTATCGTAAAACTGACCAAAACATTGCCTTTTCACTTCCTCTCTAAATTAGTATATTCCTTGGATACTAATTTAGACATCATGACTGGGCAAAATAGTACTCCGTGGCAGATAAATTAATCTGCACTAAAAAACTGTCATCTACCATCCGGAATAAAGGCTTTGCTATAAACCTATATTCCCTATTGCCATAATTTGCATCTTGTGGTGAAACGTAATTAAATGGACTAAAATATGATTAATCCTGTAGACATAAAGATACTAAGCGTTAGTATCTTTATATATTAATAAAATAGGTTTACGTTCTTGATTACTCATCATATTTATTAACGAGATAAAGAGAAACAAGAAAAATATCAACTATCTACATTTGAGACAGACGTTTTACTGATTCACCGCCTAACAACTGATGAGTTTCTACCAACAAATCAGGAATTTTATCTTGATGGGGGCTATGAATTAAACATGGTTTTAAATCGAATTCCTTAACTCGCTCAGCATTTTGTCCTGGAAACCAGTGTCCTCCATTTCCTAGCAGATTGTACCTCATAATTCCATAGTCAATCATATCATAGGCAAGTGCTAAATTTCTCAGCCATAGAATTACCGGGATATTAATATTCCCTGGCGTTTGATCTTGACTTGGCAAACCAAGATACCAAGTTTTATACCAAGTTTCTCCCAGAGTTTTAATACATTCTTTTTCTAACTTTTGAAGAATTATAGTTAATATTTTATGAGGATTATCTAAATAAGATAATGTCTTTAAATGTTCATCAAAATCCTTAGGGCAAGAAGCTCCTACACTCAATGTATGAATTTGAGGATGAGACAAACAAAATAAGTCATTAAAGACTATAGGACTTAAAGGTTGGCAGAGTTCTACTAACTTTTGTGGGGGATCGTAGAGCTTACCGCCCTTGTCAGAAGGACTAATAACAAATAGTCCCATATCATGTTTCTCTGCAGCTTTTACAGCTTTCCAATTATCTTGATTGATATAATACCAATGTAGATTAACATAGTCAAAATAGTTAGTATTAATGGCTCTAATAATAACATCTGTAGAACCATGCGTTGAGAAACCAATAAATCTTATTTTTCCTTGTTTTTGTAATTTTTTAGCTTCTTCTATATAACCCCCTGGACGGACACAAGATTCGAGAATTTCTAGGGTATTAATTCCATGAATTCCTAACAAATCAACATAGTCTATGTTTAGTAATGATAGTCCCTGATTGAACTTACTGTTGAATTCTATTATTCCTCCTTTTGGAATAACTTTTGTTTGAATAATTAATTTTTCTCTAGGTAATTTCGGTAAAATCTGTCCTAATTGTACTTCAGATGTACCATAAGCTCGAGCCGTTTCTATATGATTGATTCCTATCTCTAAAGAACGACGAATAGTTTGTTCTAAATTATGCTGATTATCATTAGGAATATCTTTCAAAGGAAAATCTTTCCATTTATATTGATAGCGCATTCCACCACAAGAAAAAATAGGCATTTTAAATTCAGTTCTGCCAAATCGTCTGTACTTCATAATATTTTTAGATGATGCATCTATAATCTATAGTAGACAATATTAACTTCCCTAGACTAAGTAAATAGAACTGGTAGCTAGCAGTCTTTAAAATTTTTATCTCAAACGTATTCAGTACAGATCATCGTTAATTCGAGAGTCCTAGGCAATCAACTTAATAGACTTCTTGCAAAACAAGGTTTTTAATCTATTTCTATAAAAAATAAAATATAAATAGATATTTTTGGTGTCAAAAAATATCTATTTATATTTATTGCATTCTGTAAAATTAACTAAAAATCACTATTTAATTAATTATTGACCTATTAATGATAACTTAAATTAAGTTAAAAAACAAAACAAAAGGATTCTTCGAATATTACAAATAAAAATGTATAAGTTGACTGCCAGAAAGCTAGAAGTAAAAACATTATTCTGATTTCAGAGAAGTGTATTAAAGAGTGTTAAGTTAATAGTTGCTTACTTACAAATTATGATGGATACTTAAACTAAGTGGCTATTCACTCTTTGCTACAATCTTTTGGACTTATTGGAGTAACTTTAGGGTTAGACAAAATTCAAGCTCTATTGAAATCCTTAAATAACCCCCATCATTGTTTTCCTATTATTCATGTTGGAGGAAGTAATGGTAAGGGATCTGTTTGTGCTTATATTGCTTCTATATTAACCGAAGCTGGTTACCGGGTAGGACGTTACACTTCTCCTCATTTGGTCTGCCCCACAGAGAGAATTTGTATTGATAATAAACCTATTTCTGAAACAGACTTTGAAAAGATTATTGTTAAAGTTAAAAACTTAAGTCTTTCCTATAAAAACCAACCAAGTATATTTGAGGTAATGACTGCAACAGCGTTGGCTTATTTCGCTCAAAAAAAAGTAGAGGTTGCTGTTCTTGAAGTGGGACTAGGAGGACGGCTAGATGCAACTAACGTTTGCAATAACCCTTTAGTTACAATTATTACGTCTATTAGTAGAGAACATTGGCAAGTATTAGGTCCAACACTAGCTGATATTGCTTATGAGAAGGGAGGTATTTTAAAACCGAAATGTCCTGCTATTATTGGACAACTTCCGTTAGAAGCAGAAACAGTTATTAAAACCCGTATTAAAGAATTAAATTGTCCTTCTTTATGGGTAAAACCTGCCTTATTAACCAGAAAAAATTGGGGTCAATACCAAGATATTAGCTATCCCTTACCTCTATTAGGAAAAATTCAATTAATGAATTCTGCTTTAGCTATCGCAACATCAAAAATATTACAAGAAAAAGGATGGAAAATTTCATTATCTGCTATTCAAAAAGGAATGAGAAATACTCAGTGGCCGGGAAGATTACATTGGATAAAATGGCGTGGTGTTTCTATTTTAATTGATGGCGCACATAATGGAGCCGCTGCCGCGGCTCTGCGAGAGTATGTAGATACATTACATAAACCTATTACTTGGGTAATGGGAATTTTATCAACAAAAGATCACGATAAAATTTTTGAAGCTTTGTTGCAACCACAGAATAATTTGTACTTAGTTCCTGTTCCTGATCATCAAACTGCAAACCCAGAAGACTTAGCATTATTGGCAAATAAAATTTGTTCTCAGTTGAATGATATTCAAATATTTTCTAATGTTTTTCAAGCGTTAGACAGAGCTGTTGATGATGCTGAGCAGACAATTGTCCTTTGTGGTTCTCTTTATTTGATTGGTTACTTTCTTAAAGAAACTTTTGCTATGAGTCCTGTTAATCAGATAAAATGATTAACTAAAGTAAATTATTAAATAAATAATTTTATGGGATTACAGAATTTGGTTACTTTTATATATAAACGAGGTCTAACTTTTATAATCATTTTTTTATGTTTTTTGCCTCTAACAAGTTGTACTACAAGAGAAAATACTAATCAAGCAGTTTTTTCTTGGATAAGTGATCCTAAAACTTTTAATGCTGTACTTAATAGTTCTTCTCCGAGTATATTTCAATACACTTATGAAGGGCTAATTTCAGAAAATCCTATCACTGGTATTAAAGAGCCTGCTTTAGCGGAGTTTTGGGAAATTTCTGATGATAAATTACGAATTATTTTTACTTTGAGAGAAAATTTAAAATGGTCAGATGGTGAACCATTAACGGCTGACGATGTTGTCTTTACTTATAATGACTTATATTTAAATGAAAAAATACCTAATAATTATCGAGATAGTTTTCGTGTGGGACGGGAAGGAACATTTCCTAAAATTAGAAAACTTGATAGCCGGCGTATTGAATTTCAAATAAATGAACCATTTGCACCATTTTTAGATAATGCAAGTGTCCCAGTTTTGCCGGCTCATATTTTAAAAAAAACATTAACTGAAAGGGGAAATAATGGCAATCTAGCTTTTTTATCAACTTGGGGAACCGACACACCTCCTGAAAAGATTATTGTTAATGGACCTTATAAACTAAAAGACTATATAACAAGTCAACAAGTTGTCTTTGAAAGAAATCCTTTTTATTGGAAAAAAGACAAACAAGGAAATCAACTTCCTAACATTGATAAGATTGTTTTTGCAATTGTAGAATCAACCGACACATCTTTATTACAATTTCGTTCAGGAAGTTTAGATTCTATTGGAATCACTCCTGAATATTTTCCTTTATTAAAACGGGAAGAAAGTCGAGGTAATTTTACCATTTACAATGGAGGTCCTGCTTACGGAACTACATTTATGTCATTTAATCTAAATAAAGGTAAACGAGATAGTAAACCTCTAGTAAATCCTGTCAAATCAGAGTGGTTTAACAACTTAAATTTTAGAAAAGCAGTGGCTTATGCTATTAATCGTCCCCGTATTATCAATAATGTTTATCGTGGATTAGGAGCGCCTCAAAATACCCAAATCTCTGTACAAGCTCCTTATTATAATGAGTCTGTTAAGGGCTATGAGTTTAATATTGATAAAGCAAAAGAATTGCTTAAAAAAGAAGGCTTTTTTTTAAATAAAAAAGGGGAACTTTTTGACAAGAAAGAAAATCGAGTCCAATTTAGTTTAATTACCAATGCAGGAAATAAAATTCGAGAAGCAATGGGAGCGCAAATTAAAGAGGATTTAAGAAAATTGGGAATACAAGTCGATTTTACTCCCTTGGCATTTAACGTACTAGTTGACAAGTTAAGTAATTCTTTGGATTGGGAAGCTCATATTATTGGATTTACTGGTGGAAATGAACCTCATGCTCCTAATATCTGGTATACTGATGGTAACTTACATATGTTTAATCAAAAACCTCAGGCAGGACAAAAACCTATTACTGGGCGAGTTGTCGCAGACTGGGAAACGGAAATTGAACGATTATATTTAATAGGATCACAAACATTAGAGCGAGAAAAACGTAAAGAAATTTATAGTAAGGCACAGCAATTAGTCTCGCAATATGTTCCATTTATTTATTTAGTTAACCCTTATTCATTAGAAGCTGTTAGAAATCGCTTTGAAGAAATTGAGTATTCTCCATTAGGAGGGGCATTTTGGAATATTGAAAATATTTCAGTTCGATAAGTTAGTGAATAAGAGAGTTAAAAACTAAAATTAGAACACTCTGTTACTAAAACAGATAGCATTTATTTAATGACAGATTTTACGAGTATAACTCTGCTGCTATACCTGAGTTGTTAGACTTTAATGATATGTAGTGAACTGGCAGATTCGGAATAATTACACAAAAAACTGTTCAATCAAATATATTTCTCAAATAAGCATCTGACGTCGGTTGATTAGTTAAATAAACTTTTCAAAAAATTCTTTTTTATATAAAGCTAGCCAGATCTCAAAATTCAATTAAATTATTAGTAGATATATAAGGTTTAATTAGTCAAGAAAGACAATATACTAAATATTGGTTAGTGCTGGCATCAGTTTTCTAATTAGTTAATTAGTTGATAGATATTTTTTCCTTTCCTTGTCTTAAATTTTACCCTTAGTGTTGTTAATTATTTATTATCATATTCTTGCATTACACACTAATATCTGAATAGATAGTTGAAAAATTTATTTTTTTATAAAACTAGCTAATATTTTGCTGCCTCTGGCTATTAAAGATAGTTATAGTGTTTACATATCTTACAAGTTTTCAAAAAAATTAGCATCTTAATTTCTATGGAGTATTTATCCTTAAGTATCTTTCAATTAGTAAAATAGCCACAATGTCATCAATAGGACGAGAAGGAAACCTCATGCTAAGAGGAATTATTCGAGTAATTCCTTGCAGTGGATACATTTTCCAATAGCGATCACGAGCCTCTAAACTGGTATTGCGTTCATCAACCATTTCAATAGAAACAGAAGGAGAAAGTATACCTTCTAATTGCTTTTTCCACTGTTTAGATGTTGTTTGGTTACCCATTACTAATAATGTAATTGGGAACTGTTGACAAAGAAATTGTAAAGTGGCGATTACCTCTTCAGAATTAACTACTTGATGATAGGGGAATTGTCCTTGCTCATTTCTTACTGCAATACCACATTTATCTCGTCCAGGATCGAATCCAATAATCATTCTAAATTTATTCAAATATTAACTATTAAATAGTAACTATTAACTATAAACTATTCAAGTACTTAAAAGAATCTCTCCATCCTTAATCCCAATTAAGCGAATTTTAAGAGGTCCAATGGTATATGTTTCTTCAGCTGCGATTGCCTTAACTTCATCTAGTCCTTCTTTTCTAGCACTAATTTCTTCAATGAAATTAACAATAGTTTTTAACCGTCCGTCTTCAATCTGAATATTACCCACTACACCAGCACGACGTGCACGAAATTGGGTTACTCCTAATAGGATATCAATACGTTGTTGAATACTTTCTTCAGTCATATTAGATGTATCAATAGAAACTCTCGCAATTGTCTCTTCTTGATTAAAAATCTTTTGGTTAACTACGATATCAGCGAAAACTCTTACCTCTTTTTCTCCTTCTACGTAATTACCAGCCGAGATAATTCTTACAACAAAATTTTGATCTTCTTTAAGTTGTTGAGTTAATTGTTGTACTTGAGCTTTAGTGATTTTAACTACCCGTTCTGGCGGTTGAACATCTCGACTACCAACCGCCTCAATAGCTGACTCATTAGCACGTCTAAGTAGTTCATCTACAACTTGGAGAACTGCATTAGGAGAAACAATTCTAACGGCTCCTAGTGCTAACACTTGGCCTCGAACAATAGCGATTTGACGTTCTCGTAATTCTTGATAGGTTTGATAGTGTTGTTCTAAGACTTGAACTGCTCTTTCAAGATACGTTAATTGAGATTCCAACTCATTTAGTTGGGATTCTCGACTTTTCAAGGCAGCGTCTTTTTGGTTTATCGCCTTATCAAGTTTGGCAATTTTACTATCTCGTTGTTCTATTTCAGTTTGTAATTTATTTTGTTGGTTTTCTAGAGATTGTAAACGAGTCTCAAGTTCTTGTAAATGAGTTTGTCTCTCTTGAAGAATTTGATTCTGAATTGCAATTTTTTCCTGACCTTTTTTGAGTTCTTCATCTCTAGCACGAACTTGTTCATGAAGCTGGGCAATTTGTTTGTCAAGCCTAGTTTTGCTCTCTAAAAGTTCTTTGCGTTCCTTAAGAATAATTTGAATATCTTTTTTTAATTTTATTGCTTGATCAGAAACCAGTTTTAGTTGATCATTGGCATCTTCAAATTTCTCATTAATGGACTTAAGACGTCGTTGAGCAAGATTTTGTAATTCTCGAGCAGTTTGTAAGTCTTTTGCTACATCTTGTTTTTCTCTAGAAACCTTTTCTAAATCAGCCTGAGCTGTTCGTGACTGTTCGAGAATTTCATCGAGACGAAATAGCCCTTCGCGCAATGACTTACTAAAAGTGAATAAAATACCTAGAGTAGAGCCAGCAATAAGGGTTCCGGTTAATACTGTTACAACAATAGCTGTATCCTTTGGGCGGAGATTCCATAAACGGAGTCGAGCCTTACCTACTTTAGTGCCTAAGCGATCGCCCAATGCAGCGATTAAGCCTCCGAGGATAAGAATCGCTACAATTAAGATATAAGCACTAGTCATTGGTGATCAAGAATGATTGAATGGGTTAGGTAAATTGTTGACTTAGGGCGACAGGATTATGAACAGTAATTTTTTTCTTATAAATGGAAATCATCTCTTCTTGACGCAAATCTCCCAAAAGGCGAGTTACAGTAACACGGGTCGAACCAATAGCTTCAGCAATCGCCTGATGAGATAACTTTAAATCAATACGAATCCCCTCAGAAGTAGGAACTCCAAAATCCCGACACAAAATCAATAGAAAACTGACAAGACGTGAACCCATATCGCGGTGTGCTAAGGTTTCGATCATCATTTCTGTTTGTAAAATCCGTGAAGATAACCCTTGAAGCATCAAAATAGACAAATCAGGCTCTCTTTTGAGAGCTTGCTCTACTTGTTCTATTGGAGCAGACAATAATTCTACACGAGTAAAGGCAACTGCATGATAAAAGCGATCTGAGCGTTGCCCTGTAATCAGGGATAACACTCCGAAAACGCTATTCTCGCGCAACAAAGCCACAGTAATTTCTTCCCCAGCTTCGTAAACACGGGAAAGTTTGACTGCTCCTTTTAATAAAAAGTAGACTCTTTCGGCTGGATCACCTGGAAAAAAAATTGTTTTACCCCGTTCAAAAGATTCAACGAAAGGGGGATAGGCACCGCCACCAATGCGGCGAAAAACGGCTGCTAAAGGTTTATCTTGAGATAAGGATGCTTCCATCACACTTGAATATTAAGGACGGTAAGTATAGACTCGATTAAACGGACAGGTGATTATTAACTTCAGTATAGACACAATACTTTAATCTATCTTCAGAGGTGGTTTTTGCTACGTTTTGCTTCACAATGTTTTTATTGGGATAAGAAGTTCTCAGTTCTGTGAAGATTATACCTATTCATCTTAAACAGTGGGAGACTTCATTCGCTAAAAATTGCACAATTGTTGATAATAATTATGTTAGATCTCACCGGAAAAAACGCACTAGTAACGGGAATTGCTAATAACCGCTCTATCGCCTGGGGTGTTGCCCAACAAATTCATAAAGCTGGGGCAAATCTTGGTGTTACCTTTTTACCAGATGAAAAGGGTCGTTTTGAAAAAAAAGTACGGGACATCGTAAAACCTCTAAACCCCTCTATTTTTGTCGGCTGTGATGTTCAAGATGAAATCCAGATGAAGACAACCTTTCAAACAGTAGCGGATACTTGGGGTAAACTCGATATTCTTATTCATTGCCTAGCCTTTGCAGATAAAGAAGGATTAACAGGCGACTTTAGTGAGGTATCCCGTGAAGCCTTTTCTAAATCTTTAGAAATTAGCACCTTCTCCTTAGCCAATATGGTTAAATATGCTAAGCCCTTAATGACTGATGGAGGAAATATTGTTACTCTTACATATTTAGGTGGGGTGAAGGTAATTCCTAACTACAATTTAATGGGGGTAGCTAAAGCAGGCTTAGAAATGAGTGTACGTTATTTAGCGTCTGAATTAGGCTCCAATAACATTCGTATCAATGCTATTTCTGCAGGTCCTATTCGTACTTTAGCTTCATCGGCGGTAGGGGGTATTCTCGATATGATTCATCATGTTGAAAAAGTTGCTCCCCTTAAGCGAACTGTCACCCAATTAGAAGTAGGTAATGCGGCGGCTTTCTTATGTAGTGATCTCGCTAGTGGTATTACAGGACAAGTACTTTATGTAGATGCTGGTTATGAAATCATGGGAATGTAACTTACTCTTAAGATAAATTTGAATAAGAAAATAGAGAAAGACAATGAGCATAGATGAGCTAAATTTAGCTCTAATTTCCCAATACTAAGGACAGAATCTGTTTACAAGTCTTCCCACCGAGATGTATACAGTTCATATATACATCTCGGTGGGAAGACTTGTAAACCAAAAAACTGTTCTTACATGAAACTTGGAATGAAGTACATTGGAAAAACTATAATTTTTTAGGTAGTTTCCCTCTTTTTTTTTTATTGTAATACATAATTTTTTATAGATTATGCTTCTACCTCATTTTTTATGAACATTTTTTAAAAGTAATTAAATTAAGTTTTCAGTTTATTTTACTGGTGTCACACAGAGAGTCAATAAGATTAATAATTTACTCTATTAGTCTAATTTAAAAGTATCCACGTTAAGCTATTTCTAAGGTGACTTATAGAGAATTACTTATCAACGTATCATGGACAATACTAGAATAAAAATAATAGTAATTTACGACGACGATCCTTAAATCTGATGCTAGACTACATTGGAATATATTATCTTTTCAATTTAATTAATTATAAACTATCATAAATTACTCTAACATAGTAATAGATTCTAATAATGACTGGGGCGAAATATAACTTTTTTATTAAAGTATGATCTTTTTAGATAAATAGATAAATCATAAACTATTTACTAGTAAATATCGTAATGTACTGAAATTTTTATGGGAAGTGTAATATTGATTTATGGTTCTTCTGTTCGAAGATTAGTAGCCGGCAACCAACATAAAAAAGGGAGCGGTAAAAGAGTAGAAAGATTAGTGATGATGACTAATAGCCAAAGGCTATCAAAATTGGTTTGTGTTATACCTAGCCATTTAGTTAATAATGCTCCTAATTCATGGGAGACTAACCCTGATAGGTTAAGAATAGACATAAGTAGGGCAAAAAGAGTAGCTTCAATGCCTTTAGGACATAAACGAGTAGATAAAACAAGGATGGGCATGAAGGTAATTTCTCCCATAACTGTGAGAACTAAACTATCTCCTAAACTAAACCAACGATCACTAATTCCTATCACTCGATTAGTATGAGTTACTAAGAGTAACATCGTCATCCCTAAGCTCGAAGAAATGAGAATACCACAACCCAAAATACGCTGAAAAGAAACTGTTTTAAGGAATTTATAGTATATTCCAATACCGACTAGAGTAGCTAGACTAGTGACCAGGCGAACTAGCCCTAAAAATTCAGGACCAAATCCTAATTCGTTAGTAATAAAGAAAAAGAAAGCTGATTCAGCATTGGGTGTTGCTTGCCAGATGAAAATAAAAACAACAGGAAATAAAATTGACTTTTGTTTGAAGGCTTTCCAGAGTTCTTGTAACTGTTGCTTAACTGAAGGCTTCCTAGAAGATATTTTATTTACACAATTCTGGTTAACCGATTTTTCAGTAATTAACCCAGCAACCATTACAACAATTAAGGGAAAAATAGCAGTAATGATAAAAATCGTTTGACTACTTAGACGTTGCAACAACCAGCCACTTAAATAAGCGGTGATTACTCCTCCTAATGCAGAAGTACCCCAGGTTAAAGATTGCAAGGAACCTACTTGTCCTAGAGATTCTTTTCTTGCCCTTTCTACTACTAAAGAATCTACAATAACATCACTAATAGCGATAGATACAGAAACTAATAGTAGACTGACAGTAGCACTCCAAAGGTTGTCCACAATAGTTCCTAGCATGAGCCAGGCAAAGCTACCTAATACTCCCGACAGGATTAGATAAGGGCGACGGCGATAACCAAAGATAGGTAAACTATCGGAGATAAACCCAAATACAGGTTTGATTACCCAAGGTAAAGCAGCAATGCCGGTCAGGGCACTCATTTGAGCAGGGGGTAGTCCTAAATTTTCTTTTAGAAAAAAACTAATCGCTAAACGGGCTAAACTTAAGATTCCTTGGACAAAATAAACAGTTAGAATTCCCCAAAGTTCGGGAGTAGATTTATTCCCTAACAACAGCGCATTAATTAATGTGTTTTTAATTTGACTGAATCTGGGTAAAGCAATAATCATAGAATAAATGTTTTGTTAGCTATTGTATTAGACAATAAATCACAATAAAAAGGTAGATATGATAATTATTTCTATTGTTTTTGCAAAAATAAAATTAATGGATAGCTTTCCAGTTATTAAAATAGAGAAACAGAGCTGATAATTTGTTTAAAAATTTTGGAATGCAATCGGGAAAATATTTGAGTTTAATTATAATTACGACAAAGATTAATATTCTATTTAATTGTACCTATAAGAGGAAACGAACATAGTCTTATCCTAAGACTATGCCCAATAAAATTATTCTGTTGATGATAGTCAAGGTAGTTTACTTAGGCTAATTATACTAGCTCCTAATTTTATACAAAAAAAATAGTCAATAAACTCCAAACATAATTAAAATTAATCTTGATTAAATAAATATTTTATTAAAGGTATTAAATATCTCTTGTAATGGGCTAAGTATTTTTTACTAAAATGGACTTTATCTTAATTATTACTTAATAATATACAAAAAAATTTAATAATTTTAGTTCAAAATAGTAACTTTAGTATTTTGGTAGTACCTTAAAACTTCTTCGACTAAAAGAGGGATATTCTTGGATTTATTAAAATCTACTGAGACTTCTCTTTCTATAAAAAATTACTCAAATATTTTGATAATATAGACAATTATTCTATATATTTGAATATATACCTAAAACATAGTCTTACTTTCTAACAATAAAAGTTTAGACTTATCCTTTGCTAAAAATATAGACTCTGTCATTGATTATCAAAGTACTATGATGTGAGAATAACTATAAAAATTTAAATATTTTTTCTGGTTTAGATTTTTTTAAAAAATAAAAAAGTAATCTATTTATTAACTATATCAAAAAATTATGTAAAGTTAATGCCATTAAATTATTAGCAACAAGAATTATTTTTGTAATGTATCAATGAAACAACATTACAACGATTAAGTATTTATAATTTTAAAAAATTCACAAAGTAATACTGTTAACTTTCTCTTGTAATAATTTTACCAAAAATATTTTAGGGGATCAAGCTAATGAAATAAATAATTTCAAAGGCTAAAAATATAAAAATAGATTCTAAGTAATTATAGACATAATTTATCTCTTTAGACAGCTTTCCCAGTAAAGGGAAGAAATAATAATGCAATAATTTGTAAATTATGTCTAAAAACTGTCATTGAGATAAAAATATTGAAGTAATCCCCATTTCTATTCTTGTTTAAACATATATTAGAATAAGTCAGTGCAACACCTTTTTCAAAGTTAGTGAAGTTAATAAATTAACTAATAGTGTTAGCTATGTACTAATACCCCTAAACCAATTAGACTAATGCCAATTAGTTTACGTTCTTCAATTTTTTCGTGTAAAATATATTTAGCTCCAAACATGCTTATAAGATAAGTCAAGGCTGTTGCAGGACGAACAAAACTAATATCCAACCAAGTCAACACACTAATAAAACAAAAAAAAGCAATTCCCTGACAGGCAATACCACTAATAATCATAGGATTAGTAATAATTTTAATAATTAACTTTAACATTGAATTAAAGGTTAATTCTTCTATTTTACCGATCTTTTTCATTCCTAGCGCTAAGAGTAAATCTCCTGCAGAATCAGACAAAGAAATACCTAAAACTATTAACCAAGATTTAGAAATAGCTGCATTAAATGGAAATAAAAACAAAGGTAAATTTTGGGGAGTTATATTTCTATTATGAGAAACTTGGACAGTTTTACTATCACTTAAACCAACTAAAAATACACCAAAAGCAATTAATAAAGTACTTGACCATCGCATTATCGAAATTTTTTCGTCTAAAAGTAACCAAGCGAATATACCATTCAATACATAACTTGAGGCATGAATAGGTAATACATAACTCAAATCTAAGTCAGAAATTGCTGTCAAGTAAAGACCTAATGAAATAATCAGAACAATGATACCTAAAATAATCCAGATATTACTTAAAATATAAGTAATTAAATGAGGTATGATTAAGGGATTAGAAAACTCAAAAATTCCAAAATCCTTCATTCCTCTACTAAGTAGTATATCCCCAAAAACTTGAGTGAATGCTAGACAAGTAAGTAAAATAAAAATCTTCACAGTTATCAATAAGTTTAGCGATTAGTTATTGATTGAGCTCTTAAATGAGATCATCAGCAATGATAATGATGGGGAATTATGTGAATAAGTGCCAATAAATTTAGAATTATTCTAATTAGATGAGGGTCTGAGTTTTGCTTCGTTTAACCACATTTGGTTATATAAGAGCTTTTATGGAAAAAATAGCAAGATAGTACGGTATCTAAAAGACACGTTAGCATCCGCATCCCAGTGCAATTGAAAGTTAGCCTACCTTCCAAGTAGTATGGAGATAGCTGACTCTCATTAGATTAATCGTACTCTCGTTACAATCAATGTACTACTCAGGATAGGAAAATACATGGGTTGCTATCTCAGGTCATACTCTCTCGTAATAATAGGCGGTATAGCAATAACCTAGATATTATTAAATCTGGAACGGTAAAGTAAGAAAGTTCTTTGGATAAAAATATGCTACTAGTCTAAATAAATACAAACAATTCAAGCTGTGATTGCCACTAATTTGACAAACAACAAAGTGATTTGTTTTCATCAATATAAAAAGGTTGGAACATGTCATTAATTTAGTTTAGTCGCTAATTTATCCATTTCTAGTTGTACCTTATTGTAATCGTGACGCAGAGAGGTTTGCACAGACACAGGCAATTGTTCTATTCTAATCATTGCCCGTTCAAAATATGTGAAAGCCTCTTGAAGATTTTCTGAATCTTGATTTTTTATCCCTATATTAAGAAGTATCTGACCTTTAAGATACTGAACTTCAGGATTGTTAGTATTACTTTCTAGTGCTCGATCAATAGATCTTAGAGCCTTATCGTAGTCTTTTAGATCTCGATAGGCAGCAGATATGGCACGACTCACCATATAATCAGGGGCTGCATATCGTTCAAAACGAATAATTGCATCTTCTGGACTGGAAAACGGTAGATTAACAGCTAAAATCAAATCAAGATAGCCCTTCAGTAAATTTAATTCAGGATCATTTGGGTCCTGTTTTTCTGCTTCATCAAGGTAACTAAACACCTGAGGAAGTTTATTCACTGCTCCAATGGCCCCTTTTACTTTAAATGTATAAGCTCCTTCGAGAAAATGTCCTACAGCTAAATAAAGATTTCCTCGTAAGGGATCTTCCTCAATTAGTCGTCTAGCAGCTTTTAAGGTTTGTTGCGCATGAGTGTTCATGGACCCTAAATCTCCATTAGAATATGCCAATGACGCTTGCATAGCATGAGCTAAAGGTTCATTAACTTCTTTCTTAACTGCTTCTTCGAGGTAAGCTTGAGCTTTAGAATAATTTCCTTCATGAAAGACAGCGATAAAAGCCGCTTCTGTTTGATCGCCAATATTACGAGAATCATCCTTTCGAAAAGGGTCGCCAGCGAAAGAAGGTCCTCCCCAAATATTTAAGATAGCGGTACAGGCCATTGATATAGACAGGTACATCTGTTGAACTTTAATGAATCGCGCTATCATAACCTCACTCCTAACAACACAAAATTATAATTTTAGTAGCAGACACTGAGTATCGATATTGATGCTAACAAAAATCTGTCAAAATAAAGGAATCATTTCCAATTGTCTTTAGTATAGTCTTCTACCTTGCTGTTTGAATGCTCTACCTTAAAAATGTGACCTATCACCCTCCAGCAACCTTGACCCCTATTTTGAAGGAGACTAACCTAAAGCTTGCTCCTCAAGAGTTAGGTTTAATTATTGGACCTAGTGGTTCAGGAAAAACAACATTATTAGAAATAATGGCTGGATTAGTTGAGAAAACTAAAGGAAGAATTTTATGGAGAAATCAAGAACTTACATCCCTAGAATTACAACAATTAGGAGGGTTAGTCTTTCAATTTCCCCAACGGCATTTTTGTGGCCATTCTATTTTAGAAGAATTACGTTTAGGACATCCAGAAGTTCCTTCTTATCATATCAAAACTGCCTTGCAAGAAGTAGGGTTGGAACATATTCCCTTAAATCAGTCTCCCCATGCTCTTAGTGGAGGACAACAGCGTAGGCTGGCCTTAGCTGTACAGTTAATCCGCCAACCCAATTTACTGCTTTTAGATGAACCAACAGCCGGTTTGGATTGGTCTATGCGCAATCAATTAGCTAAGTTGTTAGCTAGACTAAAAAGTCACTGGACTTTGTTAGTTGTAAGCCATGATCCAGGAGAGTTATTCGCAATTGCTGATCGTTGTTGGAAGATTCACCAAGGACACCTAGTATCATTAGATACTGCTTTGTTTAAGTCCCACAAAGGTCAATGAAATATTTCGTTTAAGTCCCACAAAAGTCAATGAAACATTCCGATACTATACTCAATCAACAAGTTCAACGTTTATACAAACTCAATCTTTATCGTCGCTGGTTATCTATTATCTTGTGTTGGTTAACCTTAGGGTCCTTTTCTCTTTGGAAATTATGGGGAGAATTTAAATTATTGCATGAACATTTTACTTGGGTTGCACTACGTTACGGATTAGCTTTTAATTTACTTCCTACGTTAAGTTTATTTTTTTGTATTGCAATCACTGGAGCTGTTTCGGCTTGGCATAGCAGTCATACTATTCGTAACCTTTCTCCCAAAGAGAAAATTCGTCTTAAAAATCAGCTTAAAAAAATTCAACAACTTAAACCAAGTCATCCTTTACGGAAATGGGTTTGTAGTAGCGCAAAATAATTTGAATTGTACTGATTATAGCTATAAAAAAGCAAAGGGAATCAATAAAAAATGACCGCTAAAAAATAATCTTATTCATTAATTTCTGCTTATTAAATGCTAGTATCAGATAAAAATAATTACTTAATTGTCATTATTAAATTATGTATAAACATTTTTTCTTATAAAAAAATAATGAATTAGAGAAAGAAAGAGTTAAAAGTATTATAAATAATCAATTTAAGAAGAAAAACTTAGATTAACTAATAAACTATTGTATTGACTTATAAGGACAGAATAAAAAATAGATTTTCAAACAAAACTATGACAAAAATTTTTAAAATAAATACAATCATACCATTTGATAAATAGAGATAGTTATAAAAAATTAGACTATAATATAAAAGCAAATAATGTTTTGAACAAAAAATATTATTTGTTTGAAAAATCCAGACAAAATACTGTTAGCAACTAACATAAATATATGAAGACTTAATAAAGATAGAAGAGAGTTAAAGTTAACAAGAAAAAGAAACTACTGTAGTAAGACACAGGCATTAACTATCACATTTTTATAAATTAAGCCAATTATTAATAATAAAAGAATACGATATTAAATTTTAAAAGTAAATCTAAAATAGCTAAATTTTATTAATAAATATTTTAATCAACGCTAGTAGAAAGCTCATAAATTTTAGTAACTAAATCTTAACTCTATAAATAAAGTTAGACATTTAATAAAAAAATTATTATCTATATGTAAATTTCAATACATAAAAAAACAGAAATTGATTTAAACAATTTTTTATTTGGCTGCCTAATCTAGATTGGACATATTTTTAGATATCGTTGTAAACAATTCCATGAAGATTTATTCAATGTTATTTTTTTATTTTGACTATAAGTTGTTTATATTATTTAATTTTTTAATAGTTTTACCAAATACGTGATTTATTTTACTTACTACTTATTACATTTTCTATAAAAAAGATGTAATTCTATTTGCGAAAGTCAATATAAAATTAGAAAATTACCTAATGTTATGTAATTAAGTTAGTCTCAGTATTCAACCTGTCAAATAATACTAGAATTATAGTAGTCTACAAAAGACTTACTTTTAATTTAAAAAATATCATACATAGTTAATAGTTACATGTGTGTAAATTAATTCAATCATAATATTGAATTAGTTATTTTTATATCTAAAACATGTCCTAATTTTGATAGAGCTATAGGAGCGTAAACAGAACAAGCTAATCAATATATTCATAATATGTTTTTATATTACTGTCAGTTTTATTTAAAATAAATAAAGTTTAAATCTAAAAATAGATAAAAAAGTATTAATAGTTGTTAAAAATTAATTATACTTAGCATAATAGTTTTAAAAAAACTCTTGTCTACAGAGCTTATAAAATGAACATATTCTCTAATTTTTTTAGAGCCCAGCAAAAACTAATAAAAAATCAAGTGATTCTACTGATTATTCCAAAACTGTGTAAATTGATAGCCTAGCTCTTCTAACATCTGTCTAAGTAAAGGAAGACTTAAGCCAATGACATTACTGTAGCATCCTTCAATTCTATCAATAAATAAAGCCCCTTTTCCATCTAAGGCAAAAGATCCAGCACACTTGAGTGGCTCTCCAGTGTTAACATAAGCTTCAATAGAAGCATCGTCTAAATTGGTAAAGTCAACTAGGGTGACACCACAGCGAATTAAAGTGTTATGTTGTTTCTGGTCAATGATTGCATGTCCAGTATACAATGAGCCTCGATTCCCTCGTATTTTTTGCCAATGACTAACTGCTTTTTCAGATGAGTGGGGTTTTCCGTAAATTTCCCCTTGCACCACCAATAAAGAATCACATCCTAAAATTAGACAATTTTGAAAATAAGGAGCAACACTTTTAGCTTTATAGTGAGCTAGGGTTTGGACTAGTTTAAGAGGATCCTTGGATTGTATTTGGGATTCGTCAAATTGGCTATTACGGATAATCGGCTCAATTCCAACAGTTTGTAATAATTTTCGACGTGCTGGAGATACGGAAGCCAGCACAAAACGGGGAGGAATCGAAAGCGAAGATGTAACCATTATTAAAAATAAAGTAAGATACAAAATATTTTTTTAGAAGACATAAAATATACTAGTTGATAAGAAACTAATTATGTGTATTGATTAACTATATTTTGAATAAAGTTTATTCAATTTAATTTTTGTCTGATTTTGTTTAATACATGAGTCTAACTTCACTAGTATAGAATATACTACCCGAAATAGTTCGAGTTTTAATTAAAAACTAACAATATTTTTTATATGGCAGTATAGAATCAAAAATCAGAAAAATTTTTCTATTTCAATAACCATATTTTAATATATGATTTATTTACAAAATACGCTTTTACTATTTTAATAATTATTTAGACTATATAGTTTAAATAATCAGCACTATCTTTATTGATCATATTAAAAATGGTAAAGTTAAATATTATATTTAATAGCCAACTTCTTATAAAATAGGGCAAAGTATCTTAGTAATTAATTTGTCTAGTATCATTAAATTGACCAGCTAGCAGTTAATTTTTTAAACAGTACTATATTTTTAGATACTTAATATATAAAAGTATAAATAAAGTTAATAATAGTAATAGTAATCGTATTTATATTTGAATTTTTCATGTAAAAGTTACTAAATTCAGAATAAATTATTAATATATATTTTTTATAATTAACTATTTTTCAAAAAAGGATAAGTATTTTAAATTTATATAGACTAAAACACTTAAAATTACTGTAATAGTTACATCTATTTTTATTAATTAGTATCCATAATTTTTAGATCTATTAGTTTTACTAAAGTAAATTATATGAGCAATTTAATTTGGAAAATTATTCAATAATTTTAACTATCCTTAAATAAGTTTTATAGTAGATATTTGCCGTAATTTTACTACAGCTAATCTAGAAGGGATAATTGAACAAAGTTTAAATTAATTATTTTAAGATTAAATCTACTTTTCTAATACTTAACGAGTGCATAGCAGAAAATTTCATATTTATGAGGTATAGAGTTTTTTAGTTTTTAGAAACATTAGTATGAAAATAAATTACAATTAAATTTATACATTTGAGAAACTCTGGAATGAATTTAAAAGTCAAACTGATACCAAGCCATCCGTTGCCGAATTATCTTGGAGTAATCCAGTAAGTAAAGAGGCAGGAGGTTCTTTATGAGGCCAAGCAAAAGCATGACGAAAAGCTGAGTCTTGACAAGCTTGTAATTGATGAAAATCAATAATATCTTTAGTCAATAGATTTTCATATTCAAAGGGGAGACGTACATTATTTAGCCCCGCATTGTCTGTGCAAATCGCAATATCGACTTCTGCTTCAAAACAGCGATCAAAGACTATTTTTAGTTCTTCTAAATTTTCTAGTGTTCCTGTTTTCAAATATGTAGTGGGACAAATTTCTAGACATTGTTTTGATTGAGCAAGATTGGGTAATAATTCAGGATACTTCAAAGGTATTTGAATACCGTGACCAATTCGCATTAAATAGGGAAGGAGTTCTTGATAACAACCGCTTGGGGTTTCGTAAAGATGTCCAGTAGTTTTTAATCCTGAAGCATGGGCATACTGATACAAACTAATAAACTCTTCTATTCTTTCTCCATAATGAGAGTCTCCTCCTGCTACATCAATAGCACAGACATAGTCTTTCATGCTAGCTGCTAAATCAATAATCGCTTTATTAACTTCATATGGTAAACGGGAGTGCATACAAAGGATTTGACTGATAATAATCGGATATTCCCTGACTTGAGTCGCTCTCCCAACGATTTCGACAATATTTTTCATAGCATCAATACGTTTTGATTGACTCGAATGTTCAGGCGTCCGCAAATAAGGAGTATAGCGCAACTCTAGATAGGCTAAATTCTCAAAAATATAAGCTCCTCTAATTAATCGATAAATGAAATAAGGGAGGGTTTGTTCAGTTTGAACTTTCTCAACGATAGTATGTAATTCTAGATATTCATCGAGGGTATTGCGTTCACAAGTGTAAAATTTTTCAAATCTTTGATATTCAGGAAATTGCCGTGCCATTTCCATATCATGGCGTTGAAAATATCGCCAGAGAATACGAGGAACCACAGATCCTCCCAAATGACGATGTAAGTCCGCGTATAAAGCCACAGAAACCTCACTGATAAATTGAATTAAGATCATTTTAGTGGGTCTAAGGTTATATGAAAGTAGTTTTTGCTAAATTTTTTAAATTATTTAATTAAAATATTTAGCAAAAACTATAAAGTAATATGGAAAGATAAAAGCTAACTACACATAAATTTCGAAATATCAAAAAATTACCAGCAAAGAATAACAAATCGATAAGACTTATTGTAATCTCCTCTATTCTTGTGAAAAATTTAGAATCTATTTAGTATGTATTTTATTATTTGATAACTTATTATTGTTTTACCTAATAGATAGCTATTATTTTAGTCATAAAGACTTGCAATATTTATATTGCAATCATTTGAGGAAAAATCATGAAATCAAACCAATCAGTCAATGATATAGGTGAACAAGGAGTATTAAAGAAACTTCAGCTATTTTGTCATAGAGATATTATTGGAGATGATGGAGCGGTTTTATCGATCAACCCCCAAGAGCAATTGGTCATAACTACTGACGTTTTAGTAGATGGGGTTCATTTCAGTGATCGCACTACTCCTCCTGAAACTGTAGGATGGCGTGCTGCCGCGGCTAATTTATCCGATTTAGCGGCTATGGGAGCTACCCCCATAGGCATTACAGTAGGGTTATCCTTACCAGGAGAATTGAAGGTAACTTGGCTAGAAAGGCTTTATCAAGGATTAACCGATTGCCTCCAACAGTATCAAGCTCCCATTGTCGGTGGTGATATCTGTCGTTCTCCAGTCACTACCATAAATATCACCGCTTTTGGAACTGTAGTGCCTAATCATGTTATTCATCGTTCTTCAGCGCAACCTGGAGATGCTATCCTGGTGACAGGAACTCATGGAAAATCTTATAAAGGATTGCAATTGTTACTTAATCCAGAATTAGGAAATAATTGCAATATTTACGAACGAAACGCTTTAATTGAATCTCATCAACGCCCAAAACCTAGGCTAGACGTTCTTCCCTTACTTTGGGAAATAGTAGGAACTACATCGGTGGCAGGAATAGACAGTAGTGATGGGTTAGCCGATGGTGTGCTGCAAATTTGTTGTATGAGTGGAGTGGGAGCGAGGTTAAAACGCTCGCAAGTTGAACCATCTCCACAATCATTGCTATGGATGTCACCAGAAGAAGCTTTATATTGGACTCTGTATGGGGGAGAAGATTTTGAATTAATTCTCTGTTTACCCCTAGAATTAGCCAAGCAATTGGCAAATCGCTTAGGGAATGGGGCAGCTATTATTGGAGCTATAACAGAAGAACTAAATGTGGTTTTAGTTGATGATCAAGGGAGATATCCTCCTCAAGAATTAACTATGACTAAAGGATTTCAGCATTTTTGACTATTGCCAATTCTCTAGTGAAATTTTAAAAAAACAATTAATAAACTAACATGTTCCATTGTTGAAAAAAATTAAGGATAAAAATAAATTATTGATAAATAAATTATAATTTTCATAACTATGTCGGATATAAAAAAGTAAATTAATACATATGATGTGTCATTACAATTATGATTGTATTAGCTAATTTTTTAAACTAGATAGTATCTAGCAGTAGTTTTCAGACTACTTGGGGTCATTCTTTGTGTGCTAAATTAATATTCTAACAAGCAACGTTAAAGAAGTTTGTTCAGAAGTCATTAAATAGTAAATAATTATTTCACTAGCACTAGTTACATAGTACTTATATAGAAATAATAAGATGTTCATATTATGCCCCTGGGAACAGTTTGTATAACTTCGTACAGTGTCGTCTAACTCTACATCTGCTGAAAGGTCTTTCAACAGCCTATTACGATTAATGTGAAGATTAACGCGACAACTCTTTTTTCGCTTTTTTTGCTGAATGTTTGAGGTAAAGCAAATGATAACATCGATAGTTATTGCTTGTCCGAAGACTGTTCTGTTATTGCAATACAATCCAGTCTAAATCACGTCAATCTAATACCTCTTTTATTTTGGCAGTCTTAATATATGTGTTGAGCTGTTATGGATTGAATATCCTTACATTTCTTAGTGTATCTGTTTTCTACTCCTAATCCAAAGATCTATATTCTAAGAGAATAAACAACAGTTCTGAGTAGAAAGTTTTTGCCTCCTATTATCTGTGATAAACGAAGTAAACCTTTACACAAATTTAGCCGAGTTAACAAACATCTGAATCAAAGGTTCAGAACTGATATAACAATCACTGATAATCAATACTTTACTTGGGAGTTTTTATGATTCAAATTACACCAGCCGCAGTCAAAGAAGTCCAACGAATGCAGGAAAGCCGCCAGAAAATCAATAATTACTTTCGACTAAAGGTAAAAAAGGGAGGTTGTTCAGGACTGTACTATATTTTTGAATTGTCTGATACGCAACAAGAAAGTGATCATCTCTATCAACTAGAAGGAATTTCAATGTTGATCGATAAGGCGAGTCTTCCCTATCTTGAAGGATTACGTTTGGACTATGCAGAAGACCTGATGGGCGGTGGTTTTAGGTTCTCCAATCCTCAAGTCTCGGCGACTTGTAGTTGTGGTTTATCCTTTACAGTTCCCCATTAACTAAAAAGAATCCCCCTTTTAAGAGTTGACAGACTATCTTCTTTATAGGTAAAATGGTAATTTGTCAACAACTATATTAACGATTAAGGGTTGGTTGTAACCCTAACTTGAGTTTACCCATGCCCACTATTCAACAACTCATCCGCAGCGAACGCTCGAAATTAAAAAAGAAGACAAAATCGCCGGCGCTCAAGCAGTGTCCTCAACGTCGGGGAGTTTGTACCAGAGTTTACACAACTACCCCAAAAAAGCCTAACTCAGCTTTGAGAAAAGTAGCCCGGGTTCGTCTTACCTCTGGCTTTGAAGTTACTGCCTATATCCCTGGGATTGGTCATAATTTGCAAGAGCACTCCGTTGTCCTCATTCGTGGAGGTAGAGTCAAAGACTTACCTGGAGTACGCTATCATATCATTCGCGGAACATTAGATGCACAAGGGGTCAAAGATCGAAAACAAGGGCGCTCCAAGTATGGAACCAAACGACCTAAAGGATAAAATTATAAATAGAGTGTATCTAATTATTAATCATCACTTAAGTCTAGAAGTATAATTTTCTTTAGTTAGGCGATCGTCAATGTACTTTAGTTTCACCGAGTCTTGCCTTGAACGATAGGCGAATCTAATTTTCTTAGAGAAAAATCAGATTCAAAGGCAATGCTAAATGTGTAGGTCTATAGAAGACGAACATCTCCCGAGGATCCTATCCTCTTCATGGGAAGAGGGGGAACCCATAATCACTATTTTAAGAGGAAAACCCAACTATGTCTCGTAGAGGAAACATAAAAAGACGACCGGTTCCCCCCGATCCTGTCTACAATAGCCGTCTACTCAGCATGACAATCCGTCGAGTAATGAAAAGCGGGAAAAAATCTGTTGCGGCTGGCATTATCTATAATGCAATGACTTCTGTCGGTGAAAAAACCGGAGCTGACCCTTTAGAAATTTTTGAAAAAGCTATTAAAAATTTGACACCCCTAGTAGAGGTTAAAGCCCGTAGGGTTGGAGGTGCTACCTATCAGGTTCCCATGGAAGTACGTTCCTCACGAGGAACAACTCTAGCGTTACGTTGGTTAGTCCACTATGCTCGTATTAGGGGAGGTCGCACAATGGCAAGTAAATTAGCCAGTGAAATAATGGACGCAGCCAACGAAACAGGGGGAGCGATGAAAAAACGGGATGAAACCCACCGTATGGCTGAAGCAAACAAAGCCTTTGCTCACTATCGCTATTAAGGGTTAGTTTTGCTAGGCGGTAATAGATAAACCCAGACAAAAAACTCATTCTCCTATAAACAGATAATCACAGAAATAATGAAACTAGTTTAAATAAAACCAAGGAGGTAGCTGTGACACGTACTATTCCACTAGAGAAGGTACGAAATATAGGCATCGCAGCTCATATAGATGCAGGCAAAACTACCACAACTGAGAGAATCCTCTTCTATACAGGAATCGCCCACAAGCTTGGAGAAGTCCATGAAGGAACTGCCACTATGGACTGGATGGCACAAGAACAGGAACGAGGCATCACCATAACTGCTGCTGCCATTAGTACCAGTTGGCTTGACCACCGAATAAATATTATCGATACCCCAGGTCATGTAGACTTTACCATTGAAGTGGAACGCTCTATGCGGGTGTTGGATGGTGTAGTAGCTGTGTTTTGTTCCGTGGGAGGTGTTCAGCCCCAATCAGAGACGGTGTGGCGACAAGCGGAGCGCTACCAAGTCCCTCGTATTGCCTTTGTGAACAAAATGGACCGCACTGGGGCCAACTTTTTCAGGGTTTGTGAGCAAATCAAGGATCGTCTCAGAGCTAATTCAGTGCCGATCCAAATTCCTATTGGGAGTGAGAACGATTTCCGTGGTATTATAGACTTGGTTCGGATGAGAGCTAAAATCTACCAAGATGACTTGGGTAAAAACGTTGAAGATACAGATATTCCTGAAGAATATTTAGAACAAGCCC
This sequence comes from Cyanobacterium sp. uoEpiScrs1, assembly GCF_947331815.1. Classification (GTDB taxonomy): domain Bacteria; phylum Cyanobacteriota; class Cyanobacteriia; order Cyanobacteriales; family Microcystaceae; genus Rippkaea. Next base: position 2,252,051 of record NZ_OX373462.1, on the reverse strand, counting down.
TTGAATACCGAAGCAGACTCATTGAAGCAGTAGTAGAAAACAATGAAGAGCTTTTGGAAAGGTATCTCGAGGGAGAGGAACTAACTGGAGCTGAGCTCAAACAAGGATTACGCTTAGGAATTCTTAATCGCTCTATTATTCCTCTCTTGTGTGGTTCTGCCTTCAAGAATAAAGGTGTTCAACTACTTCTTGATGCTGTAGTTGATTATTTACCCTCTCCCTTAGAAGTGCCGGCAATTAAAGGATTATTACCTAATGGAGTTGAAGAAGAGAGAAAAGCTTTAGATGATGAACCTTTCTCCGCATTGGCTTTTAAAATTTCAGCTGATCCCTATGGACGCCTAACCTTTATGCGAGTATATTCAGGGGTTTTAGCTAAAGGGACTTATGTATATAACTCAACCAAAAACAGTAAAGAACGGCTTTCACGCTTAATAGTTTTGAAATCCAATGATCGCATTGAAGTTGATGAACTAAGAGCCGGAGATTTAGGTGCTGCCATTGGTTTAAAGAATACTACCACAGGGGATACCCTATGTGATGAAAATAAGCCCATTATCCTTGAATCTTTGTTCATCCCAGAACCGGTTATTTCAGTTGCTGTTGAACCCAAAACTAAGCAGGATATGGAGAAGCTCTCCAAAGCTCTTCAATCTCTCTCTGATGAAGATCCTACCTTCCGAGTAAGTATCAATCCTGAAACTAACCAAACAGTTATTGCTGGGATGGGAGAATTACATTTAGAGATCCTTGTTGATAGAATGCTGCGGGAATATAAGGTAGAGGCAACCGTTGGTAAACCTCAGGTAGCCTACCGCGAAACCGTCCGTAAACCTTGTGATGCGGAAGGAAAGTATATTCGTCAGAGTGGAGGAAAAGGTCAATATGGACATGTCATCATTCATCTTGAACCAGGAGAATCGGGAAGTGGTTTTGAATTTATTTCTAATATTGTGGGGGGAACCATACCCAAAGAGTATATCGCTCCTGTGGAACAAGGAATAAAAGAAGCTTGTGAATCAGGTATTATTGCAGGATATCCTGTTATTGACCTTAAGGTAACGCTGGTTGATGGTTCCTACCATGATGTTGACTCTTCGGAAATGGCCTTTAAAATCGCCGGTTCAATGGCCATTCGTAATGCTGTCACTAAAGCCTCTCCCATTGTGTTAGAACCAATGATGAAAGTTGAGGTAGAAGTCCCTGAAGATTTTCTAGGAGAGATAATGGGAGATCTAAACTCTCGTCGTGGCAGCATTGAAGGAATGGAATCTGAAGACGGCCTTGCCAAAGTTTCTGCTCATGTTCCTCTAGCAGAAATGTTTGGTTATGCGACCGATATTCGTTCAAAAACTCAGGGTCGGGGGATCTTCTCAATGGAGTTTAGCCATTACGCCGAAGTCCCGTCCAGTGTTGCCGAAGCGATAATAGCAAAAAATACAGGGAACGCCTACTACAGTGAATAGTAAACAGTGAAAAGTGGATAGTAAACCCTTAATAGTTAATAATGAACTACGGGTAACTGATCGCTAATCACTGATATTTATCACTGTGATTTAAACTGATATTTATCACTGTAATTTAAACTGATATTTATCACTGTAATTTAAACAGAAGACAAAAAAAGGAACAATTGATTCATGGCACGCGCAAAATTTGAACGGACAAAACCCCACGTCAACATCGGCACCGTCGGTCATGTTGACCATGGGAAAACCACCCTTACAGCGGCTATTACCATGACTTTGGCTGCTGCAGGTAGTGCTAAAGCTCGTAACTACGAGGATATTGATGCAGCCCCTGAAGAAAAAGCGCGGGGTATCACCATCAATACCGCCCACGTTGAATATGAAACGCCAAACCGCCACTATGCTCACGTAGACTGCCCAGGACACGCTGACTACGTTAAGAACATGATTACCGGAGCTGCTCAAATGGACGGGGGGATCTTAGTCGTATCGGCAGCTGACGGACCTATGCCCCAAACTCGCGAACATATTCTGCTGGCAAAACAAGTAGGAGTCCCTAGTCTAGTGGTGTTCTTAAACAAAGAAGATCAAGTTGACGACGAAGAACTTCTCGAACTCGTAGAACTTGAAGTTCGTGAACTTCTTAGTGAGTATGATTTTCCCGGAGATGATATTCCTATCGTCACTGGATCTGCTCTGATGGCCGTAGAAGCCTTAAAAGAGAACCCTAAGCTTGCTGCCGGGGATAATGAGTGGACAGATAAAATCCTGAAATTAATGGGAGAAGTAGATGCTTATATCCCAGAACCTGAGAGGGAAATCGATAAACCTTTCTTAATGGCAGTTGAAGATGTCTTCTCCATTACTGGTCGAGGAACCGTTGCCACCGGAAGAATTGAAAGAGGTAAAGTTAAAGTAGGCGAAACTGTTGAAATTGTCGGTATTCGAGATACTCGTAGCACCACTGTTACTGGAGTAGAGATGTTTCAGAAAACTCTTGACGAAGGAATGGCAGGAGATAACGTGGGGCTGCTTCTGCGGGGTGTTCAAAAGGAAGATATTGAACGGGGAATGGTTTTGGCTAAACCTGGTTCTATTACTCCTCATACTCTATTTGAAGGTGAAGTTTATGTTTTAACAAAAGAGGAAGGAGGTCGTCACACGCCTTTCTTCAAGAATTACCGCCCTCAGTTTTATGTCCGTACCACGGATGTGACCGGAACCATCCAAGACTACACTGCTGATGATGGCAGTGCAGTGGAAATGGTGATGCCTGGTGATCGGATTAAAATGACTGTTGAACTAATCAACGCTATTGCTATTGAGCAAGGAATGCGTTTTGCAATTCGCGAAGGTGGCCGTACTATTGGTGCGGGTGTTGTTTCGAAAATTCTCAAGTAGAACAATTTAACCTTGACTAGCGACCAGTTATAAATCATTAACTGGTCGCCGACCAACAACGGCTAAATCTATTAATTACCACCGAACCTTGACAACTAAAAACTATGGCTACACTGCAACAAAAAATTCGGATTCGCTTGAAAGCTTTTGATCGTCGTTTACTTGATACCTCTTGTGAGAAGATTGTTGATACAGCCAATCGAACAGATGCAACTGCAATAGGACCCATTCCTTTACCTACTAAACGTAGGATTTATTGTGTTTTACGATCACCTCACGTAGATAAAGATTCCCGTGAACACTTTGAAACCAGAACTCACCGAAGAATTATTGATATTTATCAGCCATCTTCCAAAACTATTGATGCTCTAATGAAATTGGATTTACCTGCAGGGGTTGAAATTGAAGTTAAATTGTAAGATTCAACAACCATCCTATCCTTTTCTATAGAAAAGGATAGGATGGTTGTGCTTAGCGAGCAAATAATATTTGGGTTTATTCTATAGCTGTTGATAATGTCTATCTCAGCGATGAGAGATAGTATGCTAGTATCTCTCTTTTTTCTTTCTGTTAATTATTATTCTTGATCTAATTGTTCTTTTTATGAATTAATCTGTAATATAGGTATGTTTAAATTAATAGAAATAAGCTTTTATTTAAGATAATAGTAGTTATTAATTTAAATTTTTAAGGAGGAGTTAGAATGTTTAATATAGAAAATCTAAACTAGCTTATCGGTAATACATAGTTAAAGAAGAAATATGTCAGTAGAATTCATATCTGACTATGGATATAAATAGAAAAGGTAATTCGGATTTATTGGAATTTTATATTATGTGATGACTTCTATTAAGAATTCTAAATGCATTAAATTATTAAAGTAAACTATTGACCTTCAGATTTACTTTAGGCTGTAGGATTAATTAAGAATATTTAAACTTATATAAATGGTTTGTTAGTAAAATAACTAACGATTAGTTTAAAACTATATCTCAAATTGAACATTCGAGAGTTTAAAATGTTTTAGAATTATTTGCTTTACTCTTTTACTGACTAATAATTTATGCTTACTTTATTCAAAAAACTTCATTTAAATTTAGGATTAAAAGGCAAATATACTTGAACTCATACTAGTTTTAAATAACTAGTACAGTTTAAATTGTTAGCAGTCGCTATTTTAGTTCATTGTAGACCCCGCTATGTATTATCTTAGATAAGAAAAATAACAAAATATTGGTGGATTAGTTCAATATTGTTTTTCATATACTTACTAAGTTGTTACAAGGTAAACTCGTATAATTCTAACGAATATTTCCTGCTTTATTTTCAGGGTTTGTTTCTTCAGAAGACTTAGATGACTTAAGTCCTGATAATATTTGTGGTAGCAAATAGCTAACCCCGGAAATTAAGGTTAGTATGACGGCCGTCCAGAATACAATCGAGCACAAAGTACTCCACTGAGGACTAAGAGGAGCAATTAATAGAGCAATGGCTATTATTTGACTTACAGTCTTTAATTTACCCCAATAATTTGCCTCTTGAACTCTTCTATTTTGAGTTAAAGTGAGATTAACTCGCCAGCTAGTAATTGCTAATTCCCGACCCATAATTAAAAAAACTCCCCAAGGAGGAACTTTGTCTAATTCAATTAGACTTAATAGTGGAGAAAGAACCAACAACTTATCTACTAAAGGATCAAGAAACTTTCCTAATTCTGTAACTTGATTGAGTCGCCTTGCTAAATAACCATCTAACCAGTCTGTTCCTGCTGACACTAAAAAGATTGCTACACTAATCCAGCAATGAGATGGGGTTGGATTGTCCAAGAAATAAAATATCAATGGCAATCCTAACAAACGTGATACTGTAACTAAGGTAGGAAAATTCATCTTTATCTAGCAAGTATTTTTAAGTAAATTAAGGAAATATAATAAACAGCTTATTAAAGTTATCTACCTAACTTAGGGAATTTTACTTTTCACTAGCGATTAGTTTAGCAGCAAAGACTCCACTGAGAAACCCACATAGATGGCCTTCCCAAGAAATTCCAGAGCGGGAAGGTAGTATACCTAACACTAATCCGCTATAAAAAAAACACACAACAATGGATAAAAAAATTGAAACGAAATTATGTTGAAAATATCCTCTTAATAGTAAAAATCCCAAATAACCAAAAATAATAATACTAGCCCCAATATGAACTGAACCAGGACCACCAAATAACCAAACCCCAATGCCCCCTACTATCATCGTTAGCAAAGTGACAATCCAAAAGTCACTAATTTTTTGTAACATCACAAGCCAGCCCAAAACTATAAAATGAATAGTATTAGCAATTAAATGATTTAATCCGGCATGCAGAAATGGAGCAAACAAAATTCCTCTCAATCCAATTAAATTATGAGGAATAATACCAAACTTATCTAAACTTCCCTTAAAAATTAATACATCTAAAAATTCTGAAACCCAAAAAATACTAATAAATCCCATCAAGATGTTAACATGGCTTTTTATTTTACGAAAAATACTATTATATTTACGGTAATTCATAGGGGTTATATTTAAGGAAGTTTACCCTTTAAGTTGACTTTAATCTGAGTATACTAAAGAACATTAAGGATTATGTATTATAAGATTTAAGCTTTGTTATAAAATTTCTAGTTAAATTGTAAAAAACTATGGATTTCATCAAAATTACAGAGATTAGAACTTACGGCTACACGGGATATTTACCAGAAGAACAGGCATTGGGTCAGTGGTTTGAAGTTGACCTAATTATAGGGATTGACCTAGCCTCTGCTGGAAACAGCGACCAAATTAAAGATACATTAGATTACCGTCAAGTAGTCGACGGTGTAAAGTATCTCATTTCTACCCATAAATTTGCGCTACTTGAAAAACTAGCTGAAGTGATTGCTCAAGAAATACTAACTTTAAATAAAGTTCAACAGGTTAGAGTTCGACTGAGTAAACTAGCAGCTCCTATTGCTGATTTTAATGGGAAAATTACCATTGATATAACAAGAAAACTAAATAATTACTAAATCTTTACCTGTGTTAGGAAAGCCAGATCTAAATATAAAATTTAATTATAAATCTATGGAAAAATTTTTGGTTTAGAATACAAGTAAATAGCACAATAGACACACTATTAATCATAAATATATATTCTATGTCAAGTAGTTCAATAAATTGAGAATAAATTACTTAGTTTTGCCAATGCAAGAATAATTCAAGGAAAGGTTTTCAGTCCCATCCCCAATTACGATTTTAAATATTTCTACTTTTACCCTTCCATAGTGTTGAAAAATAATGACGTAGAAAGTTAAGATTTAAAAATTTAAATAGATTAAAATGGCTACGTGGTAATATTCCAATTAGTTGCCTTTTAAGTATAAAATATTGAGGATCTGGAGGTTTACTTGTCTCTGGCATTCTTAGAAAGTCTTAGCATTAGAAAAGTCTTTAAAGCACAATAGCTCATCTCCAATGAGATTATACTCAATAAAAGGTCTCCTTCCGATAGGGTTCTTATATGAGTATTGAATCTGAGATTAGACGTTTATTGGATCTTATGCCAGCTTCTGGGCGAATGTTAACCAAAATTATTAGTAAACCCCAACAGTCAAAAGTAATTGATGCACCATTTTCTCCTCCTTGGAGTCGAAGTGGACGTCCCATATATATTAACTTTGATTTATGGTGGAGATTACCAAAAAGACAACGAGATTTACTACTTTTAAGAGCAACTGCTAGTTTAATTGAGATTAAATGGTTTAAGCCAAATTTATATCAGGCAATCACTGTGGCTGGATTATTAGGACTGACAATTCAAATAGCTCAAGGGGATATTTCAGGAATGATGGCTTCTGGAGGATTAACCGTAATCGCGGTCTATCAAATTTGGCGCAGCAATTTAAGTGTACAACGAGAACTCGATACTGATGAAAAAGCCATTAAAATTGCTTTTAGACGGGGCTATAACACGATAGATGCTTCAAAAAACCTCCTTGACGGACTTGAAGCGTCTTCTCAACTAGAAGGGCGTTCCGATCTCGGTTTTACGGAGTTGATTCGTTGTCAGCATCTTAAAAAACTCGCAAATATTTCCTCTATTGATATTCCTGATATTGTAAGAACAAGAGAATAATTGTTTATAATCAATTATTCTATATAGAAACTAAAGTAACTTAATTAAGCAGATTATTTTTTAATACTTGATAATAAACTAAGCTGTATTCTGCAGATATGGACATTGTTATATCTGCCACCCCAAGTGAAGTTCTGAAATTAATTGATTTTGGATAATAGTGCTAATTTTTCAAAAATTAAACTAAAAATACATAAGATTATTTGATAAATATTAATCGAGATATTTCTACTTAAGACTTTATTGACGGAAGTTAAATGATAACAACAATCATTTGTGGGAGCAATTCTAAAGATTGACTCGTTTTATATTGATCGTTAATTAGGATTAATAAGTTATATTGATAAAATCAAGTCATTGAGTAACTGTTAATGAACTCAGGAAGAATCGTTGCTATCATCACAGGAGCAGTTTCTATTTTTTTAGCAATTGCTTATCTCGTCTTAGTACAATTGCTCGATATTAGAGGGGAAATGATTCCTGCCCCAAATCTCAATAACAAGCATATATTAATTAATCAAGTTATCAACAGTCAGATAAATACCTGTATAGTTCTGGAAGAAAAACCTATAGTTATTTAGCAACTATTAGATAGACTAAGCAATAATAACATATGATTATTTTACATAAGTAATCATACCAAAGAATTTAGTTCTTTTGAGTATAAAAAACTATCTATTAATAAGGATTTAAATGATTCCCCTCGAACTTACCCTAAAAAATTTTCTTAGTTATCAAGAAGCAACCCTAGATTTTCGAGGGTTACATACTGCTTGTATTTGTGGTGCAAATGGCGCAGGAAAATCATCTTTACTTGAAGCAATTACCTGGGTAATTTGGGGTAAAAGTCGTGCTGTAATTGACGATGATGTTGTTCATACAGGATATGATTATGTACGAGTAGATTTTCAATTTATTAGTAATAAAGAAGTCTATCGAATTATACGTAATCGTCATCGGGGACGTAGTAGCCATCTAGAATTTCAAATAGAAAATTCAGGAAAATTTCGTTCATTAACGAGTAAAGGAATACGGGCTACTCAAGAAAAAATAGTTGCTGCCTTAAAACTAGATTACGAAACGTTTATTAATTCAGCCTATTTGCGTCAAGGAAGAGCTGATGAATTTATGCTACGTCGTCCAACAGAACGAAAACAAATACTAGTTGATTTATTGAAGCTTGAACAATATCAAGAACTGTCTAATCGAGCGAAAGATTTATCTAAACAATTTCAAGGACAAGCTCAACAAATTGAGTTTAGTTTAGTTACTCTTCAAGAAAAACTGGAAAATAAAAAATATATTCAAGAACGACAAAAAAAATTAAATGAACGTATGCAAAAAATTAAACTTAATCAAGATAAACAAAAAGACAGATTATGGCAACTAAAAGAAAAAGAACGACACCGAAAAACTTGGTCTAATCAACTAGATTGGCATGAACAACAATACAAAAAACTAGTCAAAGATAAACAAAGACTGCAGAAAGAAAAGGATGAGATCAATCAACGACTGGATCGTATGTTAATGATTAATAATCAAGAAAGTAAGATCATTAAAGGTTACCAGAATTTATTACAATTGCGACGAGAAGAAAAAAAACTATCTCTTAAATTTGAAGATTATCAAAACAAAACTAAAAGACAGCAATTATTAGTTCAAAAGCTAAATAAAAAACATAATGTGATTGAGTTACAAATTCATCAGGTCCAAACTCAGTTAGATATATTAGAACAGCAAGAAAAAGAACTACAATATATTCTGAGAGATGCTGATGACGTAAAAACTGATTTGCAACATTTATCTAGTTATCGTAAACACTTATCTGAGTTAGATAAACTACAGTATCAAGTTACACCACTTCAACGAAAATACTACAATTTACAGGCTGAAATTGAGCAAATCAAAGCAAATTTAAAAGCCAAGCTAGAACAACTTTATATTACTGAAACTGATTGCTCGAATCAACTAGAAAAAATACCGAAACTACGAGAAGCCGCCTCAGAAATTGATGCTAAAATACAAAATCTTGATAATAAAAAAAATTACCAGAAACGAATAGAAGAAAAAGGTCAAGAAAAAAAAGAAAACCAAGAAAGACTTAAAGAAAATCAACGAATTCTTGAGGAAACAATTGAGGAATTAAAACAAAAATTACAGAAACTAAACGTCCAAAATTCAAGCTGTCCTTTATGTGAACAATCACTAAATGAAACCCATCTTAATCATATTATTAATAAAACTCAATTACAGGAACAGAAAATCAAAGATAAAATTTGGATGTTACAAGAACAGATGTCCTCTATAGAAAGAGAGTTAAAAATACTGCGAGAAGAATATACTCAATTAAATAAAGACTTAGCCGCTCATCCTTTATTACAGCAAAAGTTTGGACAGCTTCAAGCACAAATAGAAACTATTGAAACAGTCAATGTTAAACTGAAACAAGTTAAAGACGAAATTCAAGAAATAGAATTAAAATTAACTAACAATAGCTATGCTGTAGATCTACATTCTGAACTTAATATTCTAGATGAAGAATTAAAACAGCTTAATTATGATGAGCAAACTCATGCTTTAGTTAGAGGAGAAGTTGAACGATTGCGTAAAGCAGAGATCAAACAAGCTCAAATAGAAGAGGCTAATCATCGTCAGTCAATTATTTCACAGCAAAAACCTAAACTTATTAGCAAAATATATGATCTAAGACAAAAAATAGAAGATTTACATAAAAACTCAAATATTAAACAAGAAATTAATAAAATAGAAGTATCAATCAAAGAATTAGACTATAAAAATTTGGATCACCAAAAATTATTAAAATCACTTCGTGAATCTCAGTCTTGGGAACTCAAATTTCAAGAATTACAACAAGTAAAAGAACAATATCCTCAATTACAAAAAAGATTAGCAATTGTAGAAACCGACTTAAATGATAACTGTACAGAGCAAAATAAAATCAGCAAAGAAATTGATATTTTACATCTCAAAATAACCTCTATAGTTAATAAAATACCAGCAATTACTACTATAGAAAAAAGCATACAAGTTCAACGACAAAAACTAGATAAATTATTAGCAAATCAAGGAAGATTAGAACAATCTATCTCTCAATTAGAAAGCGTAAAACAACAATACACTAATAATAAAAAACAACTTAAATTTATCTACGGCAAATATCGTGTTTATACAGAACTAGCAAAAGCATTTGGAAAAAATGGTATTCAAGCATTAATGATTGAGAATATTTTACCCCAATTAGAAGCTGAAACCAACCAAATTATTGCCAGATTAACAAATAATCAACTCCATATTCAATTCATTACTCAAAAACAAGGACGTAGTGGTAGTTCTCGAAAGAGAACTACAAAAGTCATTGATACTTTAGATATCTTAATTTCTGATTCTCAAGGAACTCGTTCATATGAAACTTATTCAGGTGGTGAAGCATTTAGAATCAACTTTTCCATTCGTTTGGCTTTAGCTAAATTATTAGCACAACAAGCAGGAACTTCCCTTCAAATGCTTATTATAGATGAAGGATTTGGAACACAGGATGCTCAAGGTTGTGAGCAATTAATTGCCGCAATAAATGCTATTGCTTCAGATTTTTCTTGTATTTTAAGTGTCACTCACATGCCACACTTCAAAGAAGCTTTTCAGTGTCGTATTGAAGTACATAAAGATAATCAAGGATCTAAATTAGAGTTAGTGAATTAAGCAAATAAATACAAATACATCCTGTAAAAGTGAAGCAAATTATTTTACATATCTAAATAATCGATAATTATCGTTTGATTTAGTCTACTGTAATTTATATTTTTTGTGCTAACCCTGTTAAAGTAAATCACCATATATTATCAATTATTTAATATCAATTCAATAAATTTTAAAAAGTATAAATTAGCGAAGTTAATAAACTTATTAACTTCGCTAATTTATACTTTTTTCATGTCTACTTTTTAAGATATATGACATATTCTTCTTTCATAATTATTTTTTCATTTCTCAGAAATTATCACAATCGTTATTTTTAAAAAAAATGATAAATTTTACAAATCTATCATTTTTTTATTTTCCATTCTATTGGATTTAAATTTAATACTTTTACTAGTTCTGTCAATTTAAGAAAAATTTTAAGTCATTAAAGTTAATTAATTACTTAAAATTTTTTATTACTGTATTTATTTAAGCAATGTATCAAATAATTATTTTCAGTAAACTTAAAGATAATCCCGTAGATGAAGTTTAAAAGCGTCTCAGTCCTGTCTAATTATTTAGAATAATAGGATAAATATACTAGTTATTCTCTTATAAATTACATATTTACTTCTTCCAAAATAAATTTGGAGCTCTTAATTACTTCAGGGATATCAACTGGATAGTCTCCGGTAAAACAAGCAGAACAGAAACTATTAGGATCTTTGCCCGTTACTTCTAACATTCCTTTCCAACTTAGATAAGCCAAAGAATCTACTCCTATTTGTCTTGCAATATCAGCAACAGATTTAGTAGCCGCCACTAACTGGGTTTGGTTGTCAGTGTCAATACCATAAAAACATGGATGAGTAACAGGAGAGGAAGAAATCCTCATGTGTATTTCTTTAGCACCAGCATCACGTAAAGCTTTGACAATTTTACGACTGGTAGTTCCTCTCACAATAGAATCATCCACCATAATAACCCGTTTGTTTGCAAGCACATCCTTAAGGGGATTCAACTTCATTTTAATCCCCGACTCTCGCATATATTGAGTGGGTTGGATAAACGTTCTTCCTACATAACGGTTTTTTATTAACCCCTCCCCGTAAGGAATTCCTGATACCCGAGAAAATCCAATGGCAGCCGGGATACCAGAATCAGGAACTCCCATTACTAAATCAGCTTCAACAATAGATTCTCGTGCTAATTGTTGCCCTAAACGTACCCGATAACTGTACAGAGTTTCATTATGCATGATGCTATCAGGACGAGCAAAATAAATCATTTCAAAAATACATAATTTTTGTTGAGGTTGAGTCGCCCAATGAAAGGACGATAAACCACTTTCAGTAATCCAAACTAATTCTCCCGGTTCTACATCTCGTAAATAGTCTGCCCCAATAATATCTAAGGCACAAGTTTCTGAAGCAAGGACATAACGAGCGGGATCCCCTTCTAAAATACCGATAACCAAGGGACGGATACCGTTAGGATCTCTTACCCCCATTAATCCCACCGGAGTTCCAATAGCTAAGCTATAGGCCCCAGAACATAATTGAAATGAACTGATAGCTGCTTCTAACCAGTCTTTGCCCTCATCAACTCCTTGGGCAATCGCTACTGCAATCATCTCTGAATCAGTGCTAGTAGCAAAGTTGCAGCCCCGCTTTTGTAGAATTTCACGTAATTCTACAGCATTAACAAGGTTACCATTGTGTGCCAAAGCTAGATGACCTAAACGGGTGTTGAGAATAACAGGTTGAGCGTTAGCTCTGTGACTAGCTCCTGTGGTGGAATAGCGAGTATGCCCCACGGCTGTGTTCCCAGTCAGTTCATTTAGAATAGATTCTGTAAAAACTTGGGATACTAGACCCATATCTTTATGACTGTGAATACCATTCTCATCTAAAGTAGCAATTCCGGCTGATTCCTGCCCTCGATGTTGTAGGGCATAAATTCCAAAATATGTGAATTTGGCAACAGTTTTTTTTGGAGCATAAATTCCAAATACACCACAAGCCTCTTCAGGTTTTTCAGAAAGTCCATAAAGAGAGTTAATGAAATCGGTCAGTTGCTGATGAGAATCAAGAATCTGGTCGTTAGCAGTCATGGATAGGATTTCGCTCCTGAAAGGGTCAATCTGGCAGTTTTAGCTGAAATCGATCTAGCTTATAAGAATATACGAACAGACTTTAACAATTGTTTAACTCAACTTTATCAAAGTTTTTATCTAAGATTTAGATGATTATTCAAGTTTAGCCCTCTAATTTGTATAGGCTCGGTGATATCAATTTAAATCGCTTCTAATTTAAGTTATTAAGATCGGATGCTTGAAAGGACTCATTAAGTTCGCATGAGAACGATTATAACGTTAATCAAGAATTTTTAATCAACCACTAATGTATTTATCCGTGAATTATCTTGATTTTTATAGGAGGAAACCATGTCTTATGTTTGTCGAACATAAAAAAATCACAATAAATATTTCTATTAAAAATTCATAGATTTATACTTTTACTTAATTTTAAACTACCAAACGCCTTTCAATTGCTTTTGACCAAATTTCAAACATTTGCTTAACATTTAAATTAATCACAGACAAGTTATCAGAAATAGTAATCGTTAAGCTCTTAGCAGAAGTGTGACCTATTTTTCTCCAATTTTGCTCTAATTCTTGATTCAAATAGCTCTCCCACTTATTTTGATTTATGGGACTAATGGAAACAATTATTTGCCCAGTTACCTCTCCAAACAATAATTCATCAAATCGTTGTTTGTCTTTTGCTTGTATAAAAATTTCTGCGCCCAACTTGCCACTAATACAGCATTCTGCCAAAGCGACACCTAATCCACCCTCTGAACAATCATGAGCAGATTTTACCCAAGCTTGACGAATAGCATTACGGCATACTTTTTGCACTAACATTTCAGTATTAAGGTTAACCTTAGGAGGTTTGCCTGCTACTGTTCCGTGCAAGCTGGCTAAATATTCTGAACCTCCTAAGGTAGGCTGATTTTCTATCCCTAGTATATAAATTAAATCACCTACACTTTGCCATCCTTGACCACATACTTTTGTGATGTCAGGAATTAATCCCACCATTCCTATTACTGGAGTAGGATAAATAGGCTGAGGATCTCCTGCGGAATCAAGGGTCTCATTATAAAGGGAGACATTCCCTCCGGTTACCGGAGTATTTAAATGTCGACAAGCCTCAGAGATCCCCTCACAAGCTAAAGCTAATTGCCAATATCCAGTAGAGTTTTTAGGACTGCCAAAATTTAGATTGTCTGTGACCGCTAACGGTTCTGCCCCAACACAACTTAGATTTCTCGCAGCCTCAGCTACAGCGGCTTTTGCTCCTTCATAGGGATCTAGATAAACGTAACGAGAATTACAATCAGTGGTAGCCGCTACTCCAATTTTACAAGTAGTTGGGCTTGCTTCAATAGGACGGATACGAATTACCGCCGCATCAGCCTCTCCAGGTAATATTACAGTATTATTCTGAACTTGTTGATCATATTGACGATAGATCCATTTTTTAGAGGCAATAGTGGGAGTATCTAACAAGTCTAAAAGGACTTTATTCCAAGTTCTTAATTGGCCATTGATCTCAATCCCATTTACCGTACAGTCAGGTAAACTTTCAGCTGTCCACTGCCAAGCTTTTTGGACATACTCAGGGAGGTTCTCTGATAGTTCTCGATGATAAATAGGAGTATTGTTGGCTAAGGCCGTGGACGGAATCTCGGCAGCAACTTCTCCTTTAAATAAAATTCTAACAATAGGTTCATCAATAACGGTTCCAGCAACTACTGCTTGAAGTTCCCAACGATGAAAAATTTCGATTAATTCTTGTTCTCTACCTTTCTGGGCAACCAGTAACATTCTTTCTTGGGACTCTGACAATAGGTACTCATAGGGAACCATTCCGGTTTCTCGTACAGGAATTTTATCCAAGTCTAATTCGACTCCAACCCCTCCGTTAGCAGCCATTTCTGAGGTAGAACAGGTAATTCCTGCTGCTCCCATATCCTGAGCTGCTATAACTGCACCAGTCTTAAAGGCTTCTAAACAAGCTTCAATTAAAGATTTTTCTAAAAAAGGGTCCCCTACCTGTACTGCAGGGCGATTGTCCATTGACTGGTCTGTAAGTTCTGAACTAGCAAAACTAGCTCCTCCCATGCCATCTCTCCCAGTAGTTGAACCAACGTATAAAATTGGGTTGCCAATACCTGATGCCCCAGATCTAACGATTTCGGAAGTTTCCATTAACCCCAAAGCCATAGCGTTAACTAGGGGATTTCCGTTATAAGCAGTATCAAAATAAACTTCACCTCCGATAGTGGGAACTCCAACTGCATTGCCATAATGAGAGATTCCTTCAACTACCCCAACAAATAATCTTCGGGTTTTTGTATCCTCTAAATTACCAAAACGTAGAGAATTAAAACAAGCTACGGGACGTGCTCCCATGGTAAAGATGTCTCTGAGAATACCACCGACTCCTGTAGCTGCTCCTTGAAAAGGCTCAACTGCAGAAGGGTGATTATGAGATTCAATTTTAAAGGCCAATTGTAGTCCATTTCCCAAATCTACAACTCCTGCATTTTCCCCTGGACCAACGAGAATACGATCCCCTTTTATAGGGAATTGTTTTAGCAATGGGCGAGAATTTTTATAGCAACAGTGTTCTGACCACATAACCCCAAACATCCCCAACTCTGCCTTGTTAGGATGGCGTCCCAGTCTGTGAACAATTTCTTCATATTCTTGGGGTTCGATACCTTCTGCAGCGATTTCTTCTGAGCTAAAGGGATTAATCATAGAGGATTGTTTAGGAGAAACGAAGAGAAAAAGAGTAGTAGAGTGATATAAATAGTTATCGTTGCTTAAAACTTGCCGATAAGACTAATCACTTATCTTTATATAATAAACTCATTTATTACATTATTGCTCAACTTTCTAGTTAAGAGTTTCAAATGATAGTAGCAAGAATCTTTCTACTAAAAATCATACATGATTATGATCGATGCTGCCATTATTGTCGTCAAATCATATGTTACTCATATTAATGTTTTATGACAAAAGAAGTAGTGTTGAAAATAAGTAATAACAGTCTATCTCTCTTGAGAATAGATATAATTTAAGTACTTTTTTAAAGCGTTATTTCTTCTTAAGAACAAAAAATACTTATATTATCGTTTTTTATCTATATTATTCAAATAATAAGAGTGAATAGTATCTATTAAGAGTGTGAGATGAGTAACCAAATTGGTAAAAACAAAGATTTTGTAGACTTAATTACCAAGGATTTTAAGAAATGAAAGTGTACTAATTGTAGTAAACAGTCTTTGCAAGAGTTAATTTTTTAGATCTATTTATAGATAGATCTAAAAAAGTTTTATATAAATATAAATATTAATATATCTAATTTAATGAATAGAATGATAAAATTTATCATTAATATGATAGATATCAAAAAGTACAAATTGCCTGATTATAATGATGTTTATTAAGTTATAAAAATACAAAAAAACAAATTATTTTTTCATTAAAATAGAGTACTTGACAACCCGAGAATGAAATGCAGAGGCAAAAATTATGATTTTTAACAAAAAGTGTCTGTAGTTTCCCAATTATTTTCGAATAAACGTTCACTGAACCCGTAAGATAGTGTTTATAACTATACAATTGAGGAGAGTAAATATGGTAGATAATCAAGTTGATTTAAAAGAACGAGTTTCGATTGTTACAGGAGCATCACGGGGAATTGGTCGGGAGATCGCTCTATCTTTAGCATCTACAGGTCTAAAAGTGGTAGTCAACTATGCTCGTTCTAGCATAGCAGCTGAAGAAGTAGTACGAAGTATTATTGATAACGGGGGAAATGCAATTGCAGTTCAAGGAGATGTTTCCAAAACTAAAGATGTTGATACTCTAGTTAAAACTACTTTAAATCAATTTGGAAGAATCGATGTTTTGGTAAATAATGCTGGAATCACCCGTGACGCTCTTCTTATGAGGATGAAACTAGAACAATGGCAGGAAGTAATAGATCTTAATCTGACGGGGGTGTTTATCTGCACAAAAGCGGTCACTAAAGTTATGTTAAAACAGAAGCAAGGAAGAATTATCAATATTGCTTCAGTTTCTGGACAAATGGGTAATCCAGGTCAGGCCAATTATAGCGCAGCTAAAGCCGGCGTAATTGGCTTAACAAAAACTGTAGCTAAAGAATTAGCTAGTCGTAGTGTAACAATTAATGCGGTTGCACCAGGGTTTATTATGACGGATATGACTGAAAATATTAAATCTCAAGAGATCGTTAAGTTTATTCCTCTTGGTCGTTATGGAACACCTCAAGAAGTAGCCGGAATGGTTTGTTTTCTAGCCACTGATCCAGCAGCTTCTTATATTACTGGGCAGGTATTTAATGTCGATGGCGGAATGGTAATGACTTAGGAAATAATTAATATTTAATAGTGACCAGTTGTCAATAGGTGACTAGTCAGTTAGTATTAGACAGCTAATAATTCATGCTATCTCCCTTTGATTATGATTATTAATCAAAGGGAGATAGCATGAATTAAATATTTCATAAATAACGAAGTATAGATTGCTTTGAATTTTAATAAGTTTCTAACTAGGAAAATATTGGCTATTACCTGCTGTAATTAGACATGAAGTATACAAGATAAGTTAGTTTAAGTTCAAAAATATAGTTTTGTTTGTTTAAGAAATAGTCAAATAACTATAAAGTTTAAATAAACAAATTTTTACCAAAATAAAATAGACTGATGTATTCACTGAAAAACTTATATACTTTTTTTAAAAAGTATATAAAGAAAAAGACGCTTAGATACTTTGACTATCCTTATATATTAGTTGTCCTAAATTATAAAATATTATTCTAGATAAGACTAAAATTGATTTTAATATATTTAAACTGCAATCAATACAAATTGTTTATTTGACATGTTTTTTACAAATCTGACCATTATTTTATAGTCATAAATATTTTTATAAATAAATTATAGGTCATTTAGAATTTAGAATCTTATTGATTAAACTTAGGTGAGTATTTAATACTATATGTATAAATAAATTTTTTTATATATTTTGTGCTTTTGCATAAAATGTTTAGTCTAATTTAATAAACAGAAGTTAAAAGTCTTACTATGCAAAGTAAGAATTTTAACAATTATCAGATATAGATTCATTACTATTGATCTAAAAAAACTAATATTCCTTTTGATTTATGATCTCTATGTTTTACTAGATAAAGCAAAGTAAATACTACCCCTTATAATTTAGACTTTTTGCATTTTAGAAGACAGACGTTCAAATATCAATCGTTCACTTTCTAGATCTACAGCAATAGTATCTCCTGCCTTAAATTTTCCTTGCAAAATGGACTTAGCTATTGTTGTTTCTAAACATTTTTGTATTGCTCGTTTTAAGGGTCTGGCTCCATATACTGGATCATAGCCTATTTCAGCTAGAAAATCTAAAGCTGATTCTGATAATTGTAAACATATTTTTTGCTCAGCTAACCGTGTTTTTAATGATTGAATTTGTACCTCAACAATTTTTCTTAACTGATATTTCTGTAGTCCGTGGAAGATAATAATTTCATCAAGACGATTAAGAAATTCAGGACGAAAACTATGACGCATCGCATCCATCACACGGGAACGCATTTCCTCATAATGGGAATCATCTCCAGCAACGTCTAAAATATATTGTGATCCAATATTACTTGTCATGATAATAATGGTATTCTTGAAGTCTACTACGTGACCCTGAGCGTCAGTTAATCGTCCGTCATCAAGAATTTGTAACATAACATTAAAGACATCATTATGGGCCTTCTCGATTTCATCAAACAGAATTACAGAATAAGGACGACGGCGAATAGCTTCAGTTAATTGTCCTCCTTCATCGTAACCAACATATCCTGGAGGTGCACCCATCAAACGCGATACCGCATGTTTCTCCATATATTCAGACATGTCGATACGAACTAAAGCCTCTTCTGTATCAAAAAGATTTTCTGCTAATGCCTTAGCTAACTCCGTTTTACCTACTCCTGTAGGACCGAGAAAAATAAAACTTGCAGTAGGGCGGTTAGGATCAGAAAGTCCAGCACGAGAACGTTGAATAGCTTCTGAGACAGCAGTTACGGCTTCTTCTTGTCCAATCAATCGTTCATGGATTTCATCCTCTAGATAAAGTAGTTTTTCTTTCTCTGATTCCACCAGTTTGCTAATGGGGATTCCCGTCCATTTAGAAATAATTTCAGCAATATCTGATTCTAAAACCTCTTCTCGTAATAAAGTTTTTCCAGTAGTTTGACGCTCTGCAATTTTTATTTCAAGTTCTTTAACTTGTTGTTGTAAATCTGTTAGTTTTCCATATCGCAGTTCTGCTGCTTTGTTAAGATCATAATCTCGCTCTGCCTGTTGAATTTCTAGATTTGTCTGGTCGATAATTTCTTTTATCTTACTAATTTCATCAATAACTTCTTTTTCTGATTGCCATTGAGCATTGAGTTGAGATTGTTCCTCTTTGAGATCTGCAAGTTCTTTTTCAAGTTTTTCCAATCGTTCTAAAGAAACTACATCTACTTCTTTTTTTAAAGATAATCTTTCCATCTCTAATTGAATAACCTTACGATCTACCTCATCTAATTCTTCCGGTTTAGAAGTAATTTCCATCTTTAATTTAGCCGCTGATTCATCTACTAAGTCAATAGCTTTGTCTGGTAAAAAACGATCACTAATGTAACGGTTAGATAACATAGCAGCAGCAACTAGAGCGGTATCAGCGATTTTTACTCCATGATGTACTTCATAACGTTCTTTAAGTCCCCGTAAAATAGAAATAGTATCGATTACATTTGGCTCATCAACTATGACCTCTTGAAAACGTCTTTCTAAAGCAGCATCTTTTTCGATATATTTACGATATTCATCGAGGGTTGTTGCTCCAATACAGCGTAATTCTCCCCGCGCTAACTTTGGTTTTAAGAGATTTCCTGCATCCATAGCTCCTTGGGTTGCTCCTGCTCCAACAACGGTATGAATTTCGTCGATAAACATTATAATCTCCCCTTGAGAGTCCGTTACTTCTTTAAGCACCGCTTTAAGACGTTCTTCAAACTCTCCGCGATATTTTGCTCCAGCAATTAATGCCCCCATATCCAAGGCAATTAATTTTCGATCTCGTAAAGACTCAGGAACATCACGGTTAATAATTCGTTGTGCCAACCCTTCAACAATAGCAGTCTTACCAACCCCTGGTTCCCCAATTAAGACAGGGTTATTTTTGGTTCTACGAGAAAGAATTTGAATAGTTCTACGGATTTCATCATCTCGTCCGATAACAGGATCAAGTTTACCCTCTCGTGCTAGTTGAGTTAAATCTCTACCATATTTTTCTAACGATTCGTATGTTTCTTCAGGGTTTTGGCTATTCACTTTTTGATTTCCTCTTATTTGTTGAATAATTTCTTTTAATCTAGTTTCATTGAGACCAAATTCTTGTAGCAAAGCCTGACCAAAACGGTCATCTTTAGCATAAGTTAACAGCAAATGTTCGATAGAAATATAATCATCTGCAAAGTCTTTACGAAATTGTTCAGCCCTGTCAAGAAGACTGTCCAGGCTCCTCCCCAAGTAAATAGACTTGCCCGGATTAGACACTTTGGGTTGACGACGTATAAATTCTTCGGTGTAGTCTCGTAAACGTTGGATACTAATATTTGCCTTATTAAAAATACTTATCACTAACCCTTCTAGCTCTAGAAGAGACGCCATCAGATGTTCACTTTCTATTTGCTGATGACTATGTTGTTTAGCAATATCGGGGGTTCGGACAATAGCCTCCCATGCCTTTTCTGTAAATTGATTTGGATTAGTTGGCTGCATAGTTTAGAAGTAATTATAGTAAAGCTATATGAAATATTGTAATTGCAATAGATTATTATGTTTAGACGGTTACCCCTACTATTTAGAGTTGGGTTTATATAATTAAGCATTAAAAGCTTAATACTTAGTTAGTAACTTTCTCAAAAATATAAAATCACTAATGAAGTATTGGCAAAAAACAATCTAATATAATCAACAAAGTAAGATATATTTAAGTGCAAACATTAAAATATAACCTTAAAATAAGCTATTAATTAACAGAAAATATCAAGAATATACACTAGTAATATATTAAGTATATAGACTATTCATTTTTTCTGAAATTAGAATGTCGTATTTATTCTCGCTCAACCATATATATTGCTATCTTTTTATAAATTACTAACTTGAAAAATAATTTAGTAGTTTATAAAAAAGATTATATATTAAACTATGTGAGTTTAATATGTAACATCAAACCATTACTAATTAATGCTGAATTTTTAAAAAATGATAAGTTAAATTATAAAGAATTACTATTTATTCTAAGTAGAAAACAATTTGAAGGCAGTATAAAATGTTAACAATGGCGAAAAAGTAGATAGGTTTATAACCCTTACACTATAAAAATCACAAAATTTATAAGCTTAATATTTAACTTATTTATTCCACATCTTAAGCTAGGCACAACTATTAATTTTAGATAAATTGTTTTTTATTAATTTTAAAAATAAATTGGTTTGCCTGAAAAATTTATTGTTTTTTGTGATAATCTTTTTAGGGCTATTAACTTTGATTATTTTTTAGTATTTAACTAAGTTTAATCAATTAACGACTAAATTTTTGAGCTTGAGCAACTAGTCCAGCACTCACATAACGTCCATAATTATCAAGACGATCCTGTTGAGCAGCACGAAAAGGAGATACAAAAGTATCGACTAAACCAGAACTCATTATCATGACAGTAGCCGTAAGAATGATATAGTTACGAATGATGATGAAGTTTTCGCTAACGGTAGTCATTTTAGTAAACATCTTAGTGATTGCTCCTTTATCTGAACGTCTTCACTATATAAGAGAACATAAGTGATGTCAGTCCCAAAACTCTGCACATCGGGGATTGTAGTCTTTTCTATCTTCTTGTTATAAGTGGAATTAAGTAGAAGTTTTTATCCCCAATATGATTACTCTATCTAAACAGAGAAAAACAATAATATCTTTAAAAGCTTTGTATTGACAAAAAACGTCTAAGATGAAATTATAGCTGTGATTAGAGCCGTTTAAATTACTAAACCTGTTTAATAAGATATAAGCATGAAATCATTATTTATTGTATTGGAGGGAGTTGACAAAGCAGGAAAGTCAACCCAAGCAGAATTATTAAAAAACTATTTTCTTAGTCACCAGCACTCAGCTGTTATTAGCTCTGAACCTACTGATGGACCAATTGGTAGATTAATTCGTAAGGCTATGCAAAACAAAATCCTTGCAATTGAACAGAAGGAAAGCTTTGATGAGCAAATGGCTTATTTATTTACAGCCGATAGGCATTATCATCTATATAATGACCTAAATGGAGTTTATAAATTAATTAATAAAGACTATACTCATGTTATAGCAACTCGTTATTATTTTTCATCTTTAGCTTATAACTGTAATACTCCAAATGAGTTTGTTTTTGTATCGACATTAAACCGAAATTTTCCAGAGCCTGATGTAGTTTTTTATATTGATATTTCCTTAGAAAGTGCTTTGTCTAGACTTAGTAAATATCCTCTAAAAGAAATATATGAGACAAAAAAAAAGCTCAAACAAGTCATACAAAATTATGAAAATATTTTCAAATCTTACAAAGGAAGAATATTGAAATTGGATGGCACAGAATCTATACAAAAAATACATCAAAAAATTTTAATTTATCTCAGAGAAAACTTTGGTGATTTTTAAAATGTAACGTTATACCATGGCTAATAACATATAGTCAAATAGTAAAGCACAAAACCAAAATACTTTAAGCTTTAAAATTACTAAATTATATAAACCCAACCAATAAATTACATTTTTAGAAAACTTTAACTAGTTTTTGGGTAAAATATATGTAACAATTTATCTCTATTAATATTTTATGTTTAAAAAAAATTATTTTATAGTTTGTTGTTAACAAGTATAGAGGTAAATGATATTAATTAATATGATATGATATGATGTGAGATGATAAACATCACTAATATCTATACTTGTCAAGTGTACAAATTAAGTATAAATATATTTTTATGTAACTTTTGTTTAGTTTGTAATTCATTGTTTTATCTGTATAGTTTAAAATTTAGTTTTTGATTTAAGTAAACTGAATAACACAAAAAAGCTTTTAAATAGTAATTAATAGTAATTAATAGTAATTAATAAAATTGTTAATTATTTGTGTCTCTTAGATAAGTATATTTGTAATACTTTATCTGATTGGTTTATACTTTTTCTATCCCTTGTTTACTTACTTAGTTGTTTTTTATTTGTAATGTAAATATTTTTATTTAAGATTCATACAATAATTTTTGTTTTATTTATATGAATTAATTTTTAGCAATTTATCTACTTGTTTAGAGATAAAAAATAATTTTAAATATTTATTATAATTATTTTTTTATATTAGTAGTCATATTTTAATTGAGATAAATTGCTGTTATATCTATTTATCTATCAATGAAACTACATTGATCTCAATTTACAGTTTTATTTATTAACTTGAGTTAAGTATTTAATAATATAAGGATAAGTTATATTTTAATATCAGATTTTGATATAGTTTGACTTAAACATAAAACCTGATAGAATACTATTCATATAGTGGTTACAGTTTTTTACAAAGCAATTGTTGATAGTTAGAATCTGCCTCCACATGTTAATTTTTTATATAAAAAGCTCACCAAAAACAAATTAATTACTAATAATTAATTCATGAGAACCACTCAATCAAAGTATAAAGTTGAATATATTCCTCCTTATCAACCGAACCAACTTATCTGTGGTTATGGACATGTTGCTATAATTGCTGGATGGACAGTTAGACAGTCAATATCCAAATATTTAAAGCCAGAAGACTATGCAGTTATTGGTAATTTGTATAGTCCCACTCGAGGAATTAGTCCATTAGTTCGTAATTTATTGGCAAACCCTCATGTTCGATATTTAGTTATTTTACAGATAACAAAAGAGGATAAAAATGCAGGAGGATGTCAATGTTTATTAGATTTTTTACAACAAGGTTGTAAACAAGGAATCAGTGATACTGGCAAAAACATATGGGTAATCAATTCTACGATTAGAGGATACATTGACATTGAAATTCCTGCCGATGTCTCAGAAAATTTACGTCAATCTTTAAAATATAAAGAAGCAAAATCAATTAAAGAAGTAGTAAATATAGTACAAGATTTTAACCAATTAAAAACAAAACCTTGGGGAAAACCACTAACTTTTCCTCAAAAAGAAATTTCTACAACAGTTTTACCAGGACCTAGATACGGTCATAGGATTGAAGGAAAAACTATTGCAGAGACTTGGGTTAGAGTATTACATAGAATTAAAACAACAGGTACAATTAGACAGACAACATATGGGCAATGGCAAGAATTAATTGATTTGATAGCTATTGTTACAGATGAACCACCAGAGTTTTATTTCCCTGAGCCTAATTATTTGCCTATTAGAAGAGATTTTCTCAGAGATTATATTGGACAAATATTAGATGATAAACCAGAGAAAGAGGGAGTTAAATATACATATGGACAACGGTTAAGATCATGGTTTGGACTAGACCAAATTGAACAACTGATTGATAAATTGGCAGGAGATATTAACTCATCAAGAGCCGTCATGTCATTGTGGGATGTAAGAGATTATGAAAATAATGATAGTCCTCCCTGTCTCAATCATATTTGGGTCAGAATTATTGATAATGAATTATCTTTAACTGCTACATTTCGTAGTAATGATATGTTCTCTGCTTGGCCAGCCAATGCAATGGGATTAAGATTTCTACAGCAGTTTATTCTAGATAAAATTATTAAAAAATCTAATCATAACCTTACTATAGGTCCTCTAATTGTTATTAGTCAAAGTGCACATATTTATAGTGACTGCTGGGAAAATACACAGCAAATTATTGATACAGAATATACAAAAATAAATCAGGAAAAAAATTTTAATGATCCTAGTGGCAGTTTTTTGATTTCAGTCAAGGACAATTGTATTGTTGTCGAACATATAACACCAGGTTCAGGAGAAGTTATTAAATGTTATTCAGGAAAAATTGCTCGTAAAATATATAAAAAAATTGCTTTAGATTCTCCTAGTATTCAAACTGAACATGCAATGTATCTAGGAACAGAGCTACAAAAAGCAGAATTATGTTTGGTTAAAAAAATAGATTGTTATCAACAGGATATATCGCTAATTTTTTGATTTTAACAGGACATTGTGTTATAATATATAAAAAAGAAAGCCACTAACCATTAACAAGTAGTAAGTCAAATGTAATCTGTTCGTACGATAAATGGAACATCTTTAATTTAAATCAATTGAAGTAAAAAAGTGAAAGATAATTATTTATCAGTAACTCAAAATAAGACTATTTCTTCTTTGAAAAAATAGAAATTATGTAAACGTACAAATTATAGAGAGTATCCCATTAGTAAAAGTCGAAATAAAATATTCAATAATTTGAAAAATACTCAAATTCTAAACTCTTAACCTTAAAATTTTGATTAAATTATTTAAAGGATTAAAAATATACAAAAAACTTTCTCAAGGAAATGTAAGTGTATGAAACTTAAAATTATCAAGTTAAGAGAACAAGCAGTGATTCCTAAATATGAACATGATAATGATTCAGGTCTTGATCTAATTTCTATAGAAAATGTAAAAATTGAATCTGGAGATAGTCAATTAGTCAAAATAGGAATTTCTATTGAATTACCTCCGAATACCGAAGCGCAAATACGTCCCCGAAGTGGACTTGCGTTAAGGCATAAAGTCACTATTTTAAATGCTCCGGGCACTATCGATGAGGGATATCGAGGAGAAATCGGGGTAATCTTAATTAATCATGGACAAACATCTTTTCAAGTTATACAAGGCATGAGAATTGCTCAAATGGTTATTGTTCCAGTAATTCGAGTTAAAATCGAAGAAGTAGATAGTCTGAGTAACACAATCAGGGGATCTAGAGGGTTCGGTTCAACTGGTTTTTAGGTAAAATTTTAAGCAATTAAGGTTAATAAGTAACTTATAAACAAAAATAACAAATTATAAAAAATTACTTCAAAACAGAGAATGCAATTATCAGAAGAACAACGGCCAACCTGGGATGAATACTTTTTGATGATGGCCAAACTTGCAGCGACCAGATCAACCTGTTTAGCTTTTCCCGTCGGTGCAGTTATTGTAAAAGATCGACAAGTGCTAGCTACAGGGTACAATGGTTCTCCCTCAGGCTCAGTTCACTGTACTGCCCAAGGATTTTGCTATACTGAACTGAGCAGTTGTAATGTCTCTAGCGACTTACCATCACGCGCAGTTCATGCAGAAGCAAACGCAATTGCTCAAGCAGCAAGACATGGAATTACTACTAACGACTCAGTTGTTTATGTTACTTTAGAGCCCTGTATTTCCTGTTTAAAACTGCTTATTTCTGCTGGCATAAAAGAAGTTTTTTACGAAACCGAATTTAATAGTAGATCTAAATTTTTGGTTAAGGATTCCTTTCTTAGTGATGGTTTAATAACTATGACCAAAATTAGACTTTCTAAACAGATGGCACAGCGAGCCTCATTGTTTCTACTAAACCCAACATCAATTACTAGGTAAAAGATAAATATAAGTAATTAGAAAAAATAGTTATTGATATTAATGTGTTATTAATATCAATAACTATTTTTAATATTAATTATTAATATAATCTCCATTGTTCTAGTCTTCCCCCAATTGTATTTTTGCAATATACTTTAAACTGAGTCCTAAGAGATTGTAGGGAACATCACTCTCTCTTGAACTCTTACTTCTAATTTAAAATGGAGAGAAGTTTTATTATGAGTATTTTATTAGCCGGAGATATTGGCGGAACTAAAACAAGTTTACGTATAGTTGACTCAAAATCTTCCAATAATATAAATAGTCTGCCACAGCAAATAACCTTATATGAAAAAACTTATCCAAGTAAAAAATACTCTGCTCTTGTGCCAATGTTACAAGAGTTTATACAAGAAGCAACTGATAACTCAAATAAATCTTTCAAGGTAGAAAAAGCTTGCTTTGGGATAGCAGGTCCTGTTGTGAATAATACCTCAGAACTGACTAACTTAAATTGGTATTTAGATGGTGATCTCTTACGACAAGATTTATCTTTAAATAAAGTTACTCTAATTAACGACTATGCTGCTATAGGCTATGGCATTTCAGGATTGACTTCTGATGACTTTTATATTTTACAAGATGTCCAGTCTGATCCTCAAGCTCCAGTTGCCATTTTAGGGGCTGGGACTGGTTTAGGAGAATGCTTTCTAGTACCTTCGAATGGAGGAAATACTCGCGTTTTTGCATCAGAAGGATCTCACGCAGACTTTGCTCCTCGTTCTGTCTTAGAATTTGAATTACTTAACTACATCAGGGAAAAATATCATTTAGAGCGAGTGTCAGTAGAAAGAGTGGTTTCTGGACGGGGAATTGCCACTGTTTATCAGTTTTTGCGGGAACACTATCCTGATCAAGAATCAAAAACATTAGCTCAAATCTATCGCTCTTGGCAAGAGGAACCGGGAGCAAATATTGATTTATCGGCTGAAATTTCTAAAAAAGCTATAGAAAGAGACGATTTCCTTTGTCGGCAAGCGATGCAATTATTCGTTGGAGCTTACGGTGCGGAAGCAGGAAACTTAGCCCTAAAATTACTACCTTATGGGGGATTATATGTTGTTGGAGGTTTTGCAACCAAAATCTTACCTCTGATGCAACAGGGAGACTTTCTTAAAGCATTTCATGCTAAAGGACGAATGAAAACGTTAATGCAAAAAATTCCCGTATATATAGTCTTAAACCCTAAAGTTGGCTTAATTGGTGCAGCCTTATATGCGGCGAGATGAATTAAAAGATACAATAACTACTGCTAATAACTGATGATATTGTCTGATTTGTTTTTTGACAGAATTGATTTCACTTCGCGCCTATAGACACTGTAATTTTACTTCCTAACGAACCTGACATTTCAAAGGATGATTACTGTGTTTTTTGTCCAAGCAGTGATTCCTAAATATGAACATGATAATGATTCAGGTCTTGATCTAATTTCTATAGAATTAGCCATCTGTTATATAAAGGAAGATAGAGATTTTTTGGATTTTAAATAATAGGACCTATTCCTTCAGCTGCATTAGAGTCCATGTTAAAAGGTATCCTTACTTATTATTAATTAGTCTGTACAAGATCGGTAGGATAAATTAGAAAAAACGAAGTATTATACAAACCCATATATTTTCCTAGTAATGCTAAATTATGCGACAATTTTACCGAAATGGTTGTAATATCAGTTCGAACTTACAAGACACAAATAAAAGCAAAATCTCATATTCCTAAGGAAACTTTTCGGTATTATTTTAATTTTTTATTAGATAGAAAGCGAGTTATTGATATGGGTAATCTTGCAAAAGAAGAAGAAAATGCAATGTACCCATAGACATAATTACTGTCAATATCCCGTCAAATCAATGATGTCAACAGGATATTTATAGATTCGGTGTTGAAGAGTAAAGTCTAAGTTTTACTTGTATTTAGTTTTTGTTCTAACTGACGACTAGCTAAGGACATCAAATAGCAGAACAGCCAATAAATTACAGCAATAAATAAATAAACCTCTGCATAACGACCGATAAACTTAGGGTTCGCCAGAATTGATTGAGAGATGCCTAACAAGTCAACTAATCCTACGATAGCTAGTAAAGAGGTATCTTTAAATAAACTAATAAATTGACCAACAATAGTTGGAATAACAGCTTTTAATGCTTGAGGTAAAACAATTAATGTCGATACAAAGATCGTGTTCAATCCTAGGGCTCTAGCAGCTTCTATTTGTCCCTTGGGAATTGATTGCAAACCTCCTCGGATATTTTCTGCTAAATAGGCTGAACTAAACAACGTTAATCCCGCAATCGCTCGAATAACCCGATCTAGACGTACCTCCATAGGTAAAACTAGAGGTAACATAACTTGAACCATAAAGAGAATACCAATTAGGGGTAACCCACGAATTATTTCAATATAAGCAATAGATAACCATCGGACTACAAGTAAATCGTTTTGTCGCCCTAAAGCTAATAAAACTCCGAAAGGAAAAGACAATGTAATACTTACAACAGCAGTTAACAGAGTAAGCATTAATCCACTCAGGTCGTCGAGTTTAACAGTTTGGAAGAATAGTCCCCCTTGAAGAACCAAGAGGATAACAAAAAAAGTTGAAACCCAAGTTAATCCTAACCAAGTTTTTAATCCGGGAAATTCTTGTCCTAGTTTCTGTCCCTTCCAACCACTGATAATCAATAAAATTAGTAATCCCAAAAGTGATAGACTCGACCTAACACTCACAGGAATGGCTAATAGAGAAAACCCCACTGCTAATAGACAAATTAAACCAAGAGCAGCTCTATTAAACAGTTTCGTTCTACAGTATAGGATTCCCCAAGAAAATCCAGCCAAGGTGGTGATTATTCCCAGACTTAACCAAGTGCGCCACAACAAAGTAACAGGATATCTTCCTACAAAAAATAATCTTAGGTTTGCCCCAACGACTTCCCATTGTGCTTGATCAAAAGACCAATGGATTAAACCTGAACCAATCCAGTACAAAAAAAGAATACTAATAAAAGTAAGAAGGATATTATACCAGGTACTAAAAAGATTCTTCTTTACCCAAGTTAAGGGACTGATATGATACACAGGAGATAAAATAGGATTAGGCATAGGTTAGGTTTAAATACAAATCAGTTTTGTCAAACTTAGGACAGTAGACTAACGGTTGGGAATTAGGAACAGAGAATAGTATAAGGGAAAAAATCAAAAAATGTAATATATTAATAATTTTAAATACTTAAAAATATGGCAAAAAGATTCTAAATTTTACTGAAAAGTGCCTTCATTCTACTAAAAACCTATCAATAGATTGATATATAGTGCAATATGATAAAAATTACTGTATTAATGAAGGCTAATATAGCAGCAGCATGTAGAGAAGAATATAGAGGAAAATATGTCATATTTTCCTCTATATTGCAATATTTAGTTGACGTAGTAAAGAAACTGCTCTCTTTTTATCTCAAAAAGTTAGGGCTACACTCAAGCAAAATAGAATAACTATTAAGTTTGTTGGAAAACTAAACAGTCAAAATCTATTTCCTATTTTCTCTTTCCTATCTTATAGAAGAGAAGATAAATCAAATCCCTTGTAATACTTAAAACTATAACAATTACCGAAAGATGATAGTAACTATAAATAATTGGAATTAATAAAACACTCTAATTTAAGACTAAAATAGTAGCGGATTCAGAATAAAAATGAGGCACACATATAATTAAATCGAGTCATGGAATCAAGCGTTTAACTATTTGAGTCACATAGTTGTAGAAATTACAAAAAAATAAGTACCCGACGACGGAGTAAACGCCTGCCAACTGTGATAAAAACTAGAGCCAGTGGGTCGCCTGGGATTCGAACCCAAGACCAATC
Organism: Cyanobacterium sp. uoEpiScrs1; assembly: GCF_947331815.1. Classification (GTDB taxonomy): domain Bacteria; phylum Cyanobacteriota; class Cyanobacteriia; order Cyanobacteriales; family Microcystaceae; genus Rippkaea. The sequence continues at coordinate 2,221,645 of NZ_OX373462.1, read as the reverse complement.
GGTTAAAAGCCGAGTGCTCTACCGCTGAGCTAGCGACCCATCAGTGCTTTTTTACACACTGCTGTCAATAATAACAGTGATTTGAGATAAATGCAAGACCCTTTGAAGAACCTGCCTAAAAATTCCTAGAATTTTGACAAAGTTAGAGTTAGAAGACATCAGAAAGTTGTGACTTTTAAAAAATGCCTAAATTGATTCGACACTCATTTCAAACATTGCCTCACAAGTTGCACCAGGATCAAGTTCTGTTAGTTTTTTCTTCGTATTTAATGCATTACGGGGTGCCGTCCAAGGTTCAAGACATATATAATCTTTACCTTTTAGAGTCCAAAAGACAAAGGTAGAATAGACATCTGACCAACTAAGGACTAATTTCAATTTTCGGTGGTTATCAACCATGGTAGCTGAAGAACAAGTCAAAGATTGAAAACCAATATCTATTTCATCTCGCTCAAAATCAAAGGTTCCGTCATAGGAAAAAACCTTTTTAGTCGCCTGATCTTGATATTCTGAAGAGGGAATATCAAAAACAACTTTGCTTTTATTGGGAACATAGTAATAAGGATGGAACCCAAAGGAGAAGGGCATTCTTTTCTCAGATTTATTAGTATATTTCTGACGAATGATTAAAGAATTACCTTTTAATTCATAAGTAAAGTCTAATCGAAACTCAAATGGGTAAACTGAGAGAGTTTGTTCATTACTTTCTAGCGTTGTAGTTAAGCTGGCACAGTTACTTGTCTCTTGTTTCGTTATTTCCCATGGTAAATCTCTAGCAAATCCATGTTGTTTAAGACTATAAGTCTTATTGAGATAATTATAAGTATTATCATGAATATTTCCACAGATAGGAAATAGAATAGGTACTCCGCCTCGAACACTCATTTCTGGATTGGAAAACCGTTCTTTATCTAAATAAAGAATATCTTGACCCTGAGCTTTCCACAGGATAATCATGCCTCCTCGTTCAGGAACAACTGCTATTTGAGAGATAGCTTCAGAGTCTGAGAGAAAATATGTTAAGTATTGCTCTTTCTTGAGAGTAATCGAAAATGTCATAATTTTTTGTTTACTTACTTTATAAACTGGATTTATGTCGATATTTTTATTATACAATAAGTCCAAAAAAAGTAGAAGGCAAGAATAAGCAAATAAAAAATGATATCATGTTATTCTTCTTTATTTGTGATTGTAGAATATAAGATATAAACTTTTATTATTCACATATTTGATTTTTTTATTTAATCTAATTAAAAAGAAGAAACAATATATAATCTTAATATTTAGAAAATTACTTTTAGGTAAATAGTTAAAAAACAAGCTATAGATTTAACCTTTTTGGTAAAATCCTGAGATTAATTAGTGTATTTACATACAGTTAAGCGTTAAATATTCTCAAAAATTTAGTTTCAATTTTTGAAAAACTATCACCTTTGATTATATTTTTACTATACCCTGTCAATAATAATTATTAATATTTTTTCTCGTTCTTATAACCTATGATGTCTAATACACAGCAAAGCCAGAGCCCTCAGACTAAGGAGTAGCTATCTAAATAGAATTTTGGTAAAATTAAATAGATTTCTTATAGTCGTAGTCGTAATTTAAATAACAAAAATAACTGGTGTTTTATTTGGGATTTATCAAAACAAAATGGCAGTATGACAAACAATCTATGCCAGTAATTGCTAGGCTATAACATTAGAGTCAATTTTAGCCGTTAGGATAAACAAACCAATCTTATTCTCAAACCTTTCTATTTTAGAATAAATACAGCAGGCAGGGATAAGATAGCTATAAGTAATTAGAGTTAGTCGTTAAATTCAATCATTACGAACCATACAAAAAAATTATATTTTGAGTAATTTTATGTTTTAAGGATTCCTTGCATTAATAATGTAATCCGTAACAGACTACAAAAGTTGCTTAAAATCGTTAATATATTTCCCTAAAATACGATAATTTTGTGTTCATCTCAAGGAAAACAGCTAGAGACTAAAGACCTAGTTTGCAAAAAATATAGAAAACAGACAATAAAACAAAATATTTCTGTGTATGCTCTAATAACCACTCTATCCGTGTGAATAGCGAATTAAGAAGGCTAGTTATATCAAAATGATTAAAATCTGCCCGCTTTCTATAGACTCCCATTTTGTCCGTAATTATTCTTTGTGTAAAACTTAACTATTCTCAAAGATTACTTAATTATATTTCTGAATTAACCGAGCTATTTATGAGGTAATATTAACTGTTAAAGAATTAAAAATATTTTACTTGCTAACTTAGTTATTAATAATATTTCTTGAACTACACCTAAAGTCAATAATTATATGAATATTTTAACTTAGTGACCCATCGTTAATACTCTAAAAAAAGTAAGGCTGATACAAGTCAGGTCACTTGAATCTGTAATGACGAGCATATCTTTTGAGTATTGACATCCGTTACAATGCCTAAAATAACAATTCCGAAAAAAAAGATTTATTTGGTCATTATCTCATGCCCAAGAGTCCTTTAAAACAGGCAATACATAAACTTCAGTCAAAACAACGAAAATGGGTGGCTGTTGGACAATATACGCCTAAACAGGTGAATCGATGGTTTAAATGGTTATCCCCTGGCCTCTTGGTCAAACGCTGGTTACTTATTAGTATCACTGGTCTAATTTTAACTTTCTTCGGGTTAGCTGTCTTTCTTAAGTTAACCCCAGTTTATAGATTACTAGAGTTCATCTCTTTCTTATTAGAATTCCTGACTACTTATGTGCCAAATTATATTTCTGGTCCATTAGCAATTCTTTTAGGGCTGTTTTTATTACTTTGGGGACAAAGTCGCACGGTAGGATCAATTACCGAGGCATTGCATCCTGAAGGAAATCAAGAACTTGTTGATCGTCTTCTAGCTCATCGTCGTCGAAATCGAGGACCGAAGATAGTGACTATTGGAGGAGGTACTGGACTTTCAACTCTTTTAAGAGGACTTAAACAATATAGTAGTAATATAACTGCTATTGTCACGGTAACTGACGATGGTGGCTCATCTGGGCGGCTTAGACGGGAAATTGGTGTCCTTCCTCCAGGAGATATCCGCAACTGTGTCGCCGCTTTGGCAGATGAAGAAAAACTTTTAACGGAATTGTTTCAATATCGCTTTCAAGCTGGGGATGGACTCACTGGACACAGTTTTGGTAACTTGTTTCTCACAGCTTTAACCGATATTACCGGAGATTTGGAACAGGCAATTGCAGCCAGTTCTAAAGTTTTAGCCATACGGGGGAAAGTTCTCCCTGCTACTCTCAATGATGTCCGTCTCTGGGCAGAGTTAAGTGATGGACGGTTCATTAAAGGAGAATCTAATATTACCGAGGCTAGGGGAAAAATTGAGCGTATTGGTTGCATTCCTGCTCATCCTTTAGCCTTACCTGCTGCTGTAAATGTTATTAAAGATGCGGATTATATTATTATCGGGCCTGGGAGTTTGTATACAAGTGTGATTCCTAATCTTTTAGTTCCAGATATTAGAAAAGCTTTGATTAAAGCGAAAGTTCCTCGAATCTATATCTGTAATATTATGACTCAACCTGGGGAGACTGACGGCTACACCGTAAGTGATCACCTCAAAGCTATTGATTACGTTTGCGAGCAACGGTTATTTGATGCGGTTTTGGTTCAACATAGACTTCCGTCTCCGAAAGCCTTAAAGCGTTATGCTTTAGAAAATTGTCATCCTGTTTTTCCTGATCGTGAAGAGGTAGCTAAATTGGGTTGTCGTATTATCTTAGGCAACGTGATGGACGAAGATGAAATTACTGGAAAAGTTAGTCATGATCCTCAGCGATTAGCTAAAGTTTTGTTACGTTGGTATGGTAGCAAGTAGTATTAATTAATAGTGATTATTGAGTTACCCTCAACAGATGCGACCCTACACCTAGGAGAGCAATTAGGAAAATTATTATCAGCCCGAACAGTTATCCTCTTAAGAGGAAATTTGGGAGCAGGAAAAACTACCTTAGTACAAGGAATAGGGAGAGGATTAGGCATAGCAGAACCAATTGTTAGTCCTACATTTAATCTCATAAACGAATATACTGAAGGACGGCTGCAATTGTATCACATGGATTTATATCGTCTCAAATTACAAGAGATTGAGAGGTTATATCCCGAACTTTATTGGGAAGGGAAAGAAGTCCCTCCAGGAATTACTGCAATCGAATGGGCACAACGGCTTATCTATCAACCATCAGATTACTTGGAGATTCAGTTGATCAACCTACCTAAACTAAGCAGGCGTCAAGCTGTCTTGAAGGAGATAGGGAATCACCTTTCAGCTAATTTTTTTGAAAGCTTAGGTTTGTTATTAGAAGGCTGAGCCAATAAAATAAAATGCTAATACAGTCGATCAACGGCAGGGGCAACGGCTAGTTGACCCCTACTTTCATCTTTAGCTTACCCTAAAGATCTTTTACACATTATTTAAATTAAATTAATCGAGATTAAATTGATTACTGCGTTTGTATTGTAAATAAGCCGAAACAAATAAACCAGCCAAGGTGATAGGGATTAATCCTAAAACAATACCTAACAGTAGGGGTTCAATCACAGTATTTCTCCTTAATCAGACTTTATAGACCGTACTTCATTGTACTGGTAATTGACAGATCAAAAAACCAGACATAGATAATTATTAAGTTTCTAGTTCCCCTAGCGTGTAATTAGTCCCTGACGTGTAATCACTAAGAGTGTTAAAGTAGAGAACATGTAACCCTGAAAAACAGGCAACCCCCATTTTTGGAGTTCTAATGGCATTCAACTTTGATTTTTTTGCTTCTGAACAAGGAGAACAAGACGCTAACGCCCTTATCCAATACCTACGACAACAACATCCTGAGGCATTAGCTCGCATCGCCCAATCTGCCAGTCCCGAAATTAGGCAGATTATCACCCAAAACGTACAAGGATTAGTGGGAATGCTTCCCTCTGAGGATTTTAACATTCAAGTAACAACAGATCGGGAAAGTTTGGCTAATCTTTTAGCTTCTGCTATGATGACAGGCTATTTTTTGGGACAGATGGAACAACGTAAAAACTTAGAAGCTAACTTGTCTAATACAGACTCTTTATAGTCACATAGTTAAACAGTCAACAGTCAACAGATATAAGTTTTTTTACAGATGACTGCTGACTGATAACTGACCTATCCTCCCTTTGCAAAACTGCCCATAACTAAAGCAGATAACAGAATTCCAGGGAACAGTAAGGCTATTAGCAAGGCGAGTTGATCGACTGTCATTGTTTATTCTCTAATTCAACTGATTGTTCTGTTAATCTAACCTATTTCTGTAAAGATATTCGCTTGTTAATTATATTTTAAGCTCGAATTTCATTGAGTAGCTAGCTGGCTATACTCGCAATATATATTACGAGTTTTGCTAATAGTAATGCTTTATTTATAATTGATTTAAACTATAGTTTAAATAACTATTTTTACGAAAAAATTTTTAAAAATTGCTGTTACTCATTCATGTTTTTATAGGTCGCTACTGCCGAGGGTGATATACGATTGAGATAACGAAATATCCAATATTTCAATACTGTATCTAGGATCACGGGAAAGGTCGCAATAAATAGAAAATTAAATTCTTGATTTTCGGGGAGCCCAAAGTGACGAGAAACTCCCTGTAAAATCACTTCCCATCCATGGGGAGAGTGAAATCCTACAAACATATCAGTAAAGAGAATAATTAAAAAAGCTTTAGCGGGATCACTTAATCCATAAAGGATTTCATCAAGAAAAGACTTAACAACTTCTATTTCCTTTTTACTGGTTACTATGACTATAAAGAAAGAAATAAAAGAAAAAATATCAGCAAAGATATTGGCAATAGAATCAATTCCGTGATGTCTATATTCGTAGGTTATCTCCTCAGCTTTGTGTCTGACTTCTTCCCTCATTTTTTCAGGTGTAAATTCTGGACCTAATCCAATAAGCCCTCTAAATCTTAAAGTTTCTTCATAATGTTGTAATTCACTTAGTGCCTCTTCCTCTAAATCTCTGTTAATAAATATAATTTGTTCATGATTTGTAAAATATCCTTCAACAATAGGTGTCAAGAAAAAAGTTTTAGTCAATTGATGAGTAAGTAAAGGGACAATAATCAACAACAAAATAAACTTAATTGATAAAGCAGTTCGGTAACGAGATTTACGATATTTGACTAAAACCTCCTCTTCAGTTTCTCCTGATTTAGGGTCAATTTCCTGTTTAATTCGGTTGAGAGTATTAATAAAGGATCTTGGAAGTACTCCGGTCTTTTTTGACGCAGAGGCTAAGTTAGAATTATTGTTATTTTTCTTCTGACTAAGGGAAGTTTTTTTAAGTTCATTAAAGTTTTCATTATTTGTAGTAGCTAACTTATTTTTGTCTATATTTTCTTCAGGAGTTATTTTCTCATTTTCAGAGTCTGTTCCTAAATTAGGATTAGAAACTTGATAGTGGCTTGTTATCTCATCAATAAACTTAAGCTTGTCACAAATAATAGAAGTATTTGTATCTTGACATTGGTGATCTTGTTGATTCCTGAGGTGAGGTTGTTTATCTTGCAAATCGGATATATTTAAAAAAAAACTACTAGCCTTAAAAAAAGCTAATCCAGTGTTTATTTTTTGTAAATGCCCGTTAACCTCTGTTTCGAAATATGTGACGATACTTGTTCCATAGTCAGAATTTTCTATAGATACTTTTTTTCCTCCGAAATGTTTGTTCTCAATTTCCTTAATTTTTAAAGCAGATTTATAAGCGCTACTTAATGATTTGTCAGGAATTGTTAAGAACCAATCTGAAGTATTTTGAATAAAAGATTTAAGTTTCATGGGAATAGGAACTTGTATTCTTAAAATAAAAAAATTGTGTATGATATGCTAACAAATTAAATCAAGGAGTCTGTGTGGATAGCAAACCCCTTTGGATTGAAGGAACAACCCGTAGTGGAAAAACAACTTATCTTACTAAGGAATTTTGTTATTGGATTAACCAAAAACACGATTTTCTTCAAACGATTTCGATGACTGATTTCGTCTCTCAAAATTTAGCATCTTCACTTTTAGTATTATCAGCAAATGGCGATAATTGCCGAGAACTTGCAAATAAACTCTCTTTATCTATTCAGGGCAGTCATCCAATCATCTGTAAAACTCCTCTTGGATTTATTACCAAGGAAGTGACTCTTTTTTGGCCAATTCTGTTTGAGGAATTAACCTTGAAGGCTCAATTTCCTTTATTATTGCGTCCAGAAACAGAACAGGAATTAGCTCTTCGGTTATGGCAGCCATATTTAGAGAAAACCAACGCTCAACGAACAAAAACTAGTGAGTCTCGCTTTGTACGTCAAACCTTAGATTTATTACAGCTTACAGGGGCTAGTGGTATTCCTATCGAAGATATTCCCTACATTTTAGAACAGGGTTTCCTTAAAGGTGATCACTATAATAATTCCTTAAATAACCTGGAGTCTCCGTTAGAATTAGATTGGCAATTAAGAGAAAAGTTAATTTTAAAATGGCAAAATTGGTGTTTAGATAAAGGTTTACTTACTTATGGGTTGGTTTATACTCTTTATTGGCGATATCTTCTTCCTAACCCTAAATATCAACAACATTTAATTAATCGCTATCAATGTATTTTCGCCGATGACGTTGACGATTATCCTGCAATAACTAAAAGTCTATTCGACTGTCTACTTGATAGTGGAGTATTTGGAGTATTTACCTATAATTATGATGGACAAATTCGTCTAGGACTCGATGCTGATCCTAAATATCTATCTAAATTAGCCTCTCGCTGCCGGGTAGAAGTGTTACACTCCCCTTCAGGACTAGCTGCCAAATGTGGGGAATTATTAGTGAAATTAACCACTGATCCTTCAACAAGGAGTAATCTACCTAGTTGTATTTCATCAATTCAAACTATCTCCCGTGCGGACTTATTACGTAAAACGGCACAATTAATTATTGACTTAATTAAAGATAATAGAGCTAATCCTGAAGAAATTGCAGTTATTGCCCCTGGATTAGATGAAATTGCTCGTTATACCTTGATTTCAATTATTTCAGGCGCTGGAATTCCCATTCAACTCCTAAATGAACAAAGATCTTTAATTAGTTATCCTATAGTCCGTGCTTTATTATCCTTATTGGGTTTGGTATATCCAGGGTTAGGAAGATTAGTGTTGACTGATGATATTGCCCAAATGTTAACAGTATTGAGTCAACAAACTGTAGATGAAACTAAAACTTCAGTTTCTGTGATCGATCCAGTTAGAGCAGGCTTGATCTCAGATTATTGTTACTATATTGATCCTGAATACCCTAAATTATTGTCTATTGAAACTTTTCATGGTTGGGATCGCCTAGGATCTCGTGCGGCCAAAGCCTATCAAGCAATTCGCAAGTGGATCACCGACAGTCAGACTTTGTTAAAGGAAAAACCATTAACTATTCCAGTAATTATATTAGATCAGGCAATTAAACACTTTGTGACGACAAGACGTCACATACCTTATGATCAAATTGCAGCACTACGAAAACTGATGGAAACTGCCCAACATTTTTGGGAAGTTGACCACCGTCTATATCAAGAAAATATTACGCCTCAATCGCACAGAGAGACCTTAATAAATTTTATTCAATTGTTACGTCGGGGAACCATTACAGCCAATTCCCAACCAGTTCATTATTTGGGCAAAACGTATGGTTTTGTTACATTGGCAACTATTTTTCAATACCGTTCGTTACGTCATTTTCATCGTTGGCAATTTTGGTTAGATACGTCTTCAGTTTTATGGGAAAAAGGAGGAGCATCAGTTTTATTTGGCGCCCCTTTATTTGCGCGAGAATGGACAAGAAGATCATTGTCTACCGAAGATGAACTTAAAGCTGATAAAGCCCGTTTGGAGCGAATTTTAAAGGACCTGTTAGGACGCGTTGAAGAAAAAATAATCTTGTGTCACAGTGATCTTAACGTAAAAGGAACCGAACAAACCGGACCTTTATTAGCTCTGGTTAATAGTTCTTTAGAATTTATTTGAAAACGATTAGGAGGTAAGAAGAATAAGTGTAAGAAGTAGAGCAGACAATACCAAGTCTAAATAATGGTTAACAGTTGCAATTAAGGAGATTGTGAGTAGCCACTATATTTTATGATGTCTCAGGCAGACTTTTAAGGATTAAATTGATTATTGCGACGCGATAAATTATACGGAAGGTTTTTATTATGTCATTTTCCATGCTTATATAGATTTTGGGGAATGGTCTAACATATTAAGTCCGATCTTTTATATTTATTTGTATAATTGAATCATGTTGATTTTTTTTTGTTAAAAATCAACACATACGTCATTGTATATATATAGCTATCTAGCTTATCATGGTAGTTAATCTATTCTAATTAGAACTATAAACTTTTATGCTGATTTACTGTAATATAAAATCTTTTTTTAGAATTTATTATATTTTAATGTTAAATTAAATTAATTGGTTATCTTTTTAAAGTAGTCCAGTAACTAAGAACGACTTTTTTTATGTAGAAATATTACATTTATTACATGCTTTATATAAATTTAAAAAAAATAGACTATTTTTGAGAGCATGTACTATAAATATGGTCTAATACAAATTATATTTTTAGTTTAAATGAATAAAGATAAATAACTAAACAATATTAAGTAGATACTATTTATTAGTAATGATTTTCTATAATTATATATTATACCTAATGACTATAAAACATATAGAACAAGGCATAATCAAAAAGATAAAGTTATAAAGCTTTGATTGAATAAGTTTAGTCTATAAAGTATATCCTAATATTTTATAGAATTTTTTGTTAAATTACATATTAATAATACAAAAAATAATTTATCAATTGTAGTTATCAGTTTTTATACATAAAAGAATCTGTACAAAGTAAATTATATTTTTACATTTCTATACAATTAGAATTCAAACTATATATTATACAATAAGTTGACGACTATAGTTAAGTAATATTTATACATGATTTGGTTACTATTTATTTATAATATTAATCTAGACTAATCATGATAACATAAGTAAATAAAGGCTAAAGTCAACATCATCCTATATGATATATAATTTTTATTTCTCTGTTCCCCTATTATTTGTAAATATATATAACTAAATAGATTTTTGAAAAATCTTTATCAAATCTTTAAAGAGGCTAATGTTTTTTAAAAAGTATTTCACTTAAAAATATATTGGCTCTTATAGTCCAAGTATGATAAATTAGTGACCAATAACTAATAAGACTATTATCCTGGCTTTTTAAAAAGTTATAAGTAACTTTATACACTTAAGAATTTAATTGTCATTGTCTTGTAAGCATTGCAAAGCGATGGTTACAAGTATTATTTACTGTAATTTTTATGTCTATTCTGCGACAGTTAATAAATTGACTGGAGACAATTGTTAGATTGACATAATTTAGCTAGTTATTCAGAAAAGTTGTCAAGTACGGTGAATGTTAAGATAAAGAGAGTAAATCATGGAAATTAATACAGTTTATAACTCTAATTCAAGGAGATCTGAATCATCAATACAAATTCAAGAGAATCACTGGTGTTCTGTAATTCTAGGTCGTTCAATAGAACATCAGAAAGTCTCGGATCAAGGGTTAAGGGACTGTATTAGAGAAAAAGCTAAACAAGAAGACTATAGAGGGGCTATCACTCTTCTTAACCAATTAATTAATCGCCATCCCAACAGTGCTATAGATTACAATAACCGAGGATTAATGTACTGCAAACAAGGAGACTGTCTCAGGGCTATAGAAGACTTTGAACAAGCCATTTCCCTTAATCCTTACCTTGACAAGGCTTATAACAATCGAGGTAACTGTTATGCCTATTTAGGCGATTTGGTTAAAGCATTAGAAGACTATGAAATATCCTTAGAATTAAACCCTTATAATCAAAGAGCCTGGATTAACAAAGGAATTACCTTACGAGAATTGGAATGGCACGATCTAGCATTAGAGACTTTTACTCTTTGCCTAGTGATTGGAAAATTTTTTCAGGGAAGAATTTATGGAGAACGGGGGTATACTTACTATCTTCGGGGAGATTGGAATTGCGCAACTGCAGACTATCGTCGCGCTTTATCAAAATTGTTGACCGGTGATCCTTACGTTAGTAAAGTAAAGCGGCGACTATCAAAACTCCTCAACTTTTAAAAAACTAATTATTTTAGATTGGTCGTCCACTATTATACTTGAGTTGATCACTTAAATACCATATACAGATTTCGCTAAAATGTCCATAAACTAAGTTTAACCGGACAAACGACTAAGGAAATCTCGCCTCTGACTAACTTCTGTGAAAGTAAAGATGGTTAGTCTGATTGGAGAGGTCAGTGGTCTTTATGTGTGAATCCAAAACAATTTACTTAAAAAGGAGCATGTCAAACTATCTGATAGCCCTTCCCTTATCGAAACAAATCATATTAGTGTGCCTAGAACTGGTATGCTTTTTTGACAGCTAATTGTCAAGTAAGTAGTAAGATTCACTAGGACAGTTTTGTCTTTGGAGTTTGTTAAGATTGGTAACTGAATGATCCCAACTATTTCCCCTGATCAAGTTAATCAAATTGTCTACAACCTGCACCATAATCCATTTGAAGTGTTAGGTTGCCATCCTCTCAACAGTGATAGCTCTTCTCCCCGATGGGTAGTCCGCGCTTATTTACCAAATGCTCAGTCTGCTTGGATAGTTTGTTCTACCGAACACCAAGAATATAAGATGGAAGCAGTTCATCACCCTAACTTTTTTGAAGTTATTATTGAAACTTCTCAATTAAACAATTATAAACTAAGGGTAAAAGAAGGAAACAATGAGCGAATCATATATGATCCTTATTCTTTCTATTTCCCTCACTTAACTGAATTTGATCTACATTTATTTGCTGAAGGCAACCATCACCGCATTTATGAAAAATTGGGGGCACATTTAGTTGAGGTTAACGGAGTAAAAGGAGTTCATTTTGCTTTATGGGCTCCCAATGCTCGTAATGTTTCCATCTTGGGAGATTTTAACCAGTGGGATGGACGTCAACACCAAATGCGTAAACGTCTTAATAGTATCTGGGAATTATTCATTCCCGAAATCGGCGAGGGAACCCACTATAAATACGAAGTTAAAAACAGGGAAGGCCATATTTATGAAAAATCTGATCCCTATGGTTTTTTTCAAGAGGTTCGTCCCAAAACTGCTTCTATTGTTGCCGATCTCGAAAGTTATCAGTGGCAAGATGCTGATTGGATAAAAAAACGTAGTACTCAAGATCCTCTCAATCAACCTATTTCAATATATGAAGTTCATTTGGGTTCGTGGTTACACGCTTCTTCAAAAGAAAAAACTTCTGTCCTTAACGGAGAGTTAGAGCCTGTACCAGTCTCAGAATGGAATAAAGAGGCGCGCTTTCTTAGCTATTATGAGTTTGCAGATCAGCTGATTGCCTATGTTAAGGAATTAGGGTACACCCATATTGAATTATTACCCATTGCTGAACATCCATTTGATGGTTCTTGGGGATATCAAGTTACAGGGTACTATGCTCCCACCTCGCGTTATGGCCGTCCCGAAGACTTCATGTATTTCGTCGACAAGTGTCATGAAAATAACATTGGAGTCATTATAGACTGGGTGCCTGGTCATTTCCCAAAAGATGGTCATGGGTTAGCTTTTTTTGATGGCACTCACCTCTATGAACATGCTGATTCTCGTGAAGGAGAACATAAAGAGTGGGGGACCCTTGTTTTTAACTATGGCCGTAACGAAGTTCGTAACTTTTTAGTAGCTAATGTTCTGTTTTGGTTCGACAAGTATCATATTGATGGTATTCGGGTAGATGCAGTTGCCTCCATGCTTTACCGTGATTATCTACGAAAAGATGGGGAATGGATAGCCAACGAATATGGGGGCAGAGAAAACCTAGAAGCGGCTGATTTCTTACGACAAGTGAATGGTGTGCTGTATAGCTATTTTCCAGGGGTATTGTCCATCGCTGAAGAGTCTACTGCCTGGCCAATGGTTTCTTGGCCTACTTATGTTGGGGGATTGGGGTTTAACCTCAAGTGGAATATGGGATGGATGCATGATACACTTGACTACTTTGGAATAGATCCTTGGCTCCGTCAATTTCACCAAAATAATATCACTTTTAGTATGTGGTATCACCACAGTGAAAACTATATGCTAGCGTTGTCCCACGACGAAGTAGTACATGGTAAAAGTAATATGATGGGGAAAATGCCAGGAGATGAATGGCAAAAGTATGCTAATGTACGTGCGTTATTTAGCTATATGTTTACCCATCCTGGTAAAAAGACTATGTTTATGGGCATGGAATTTGGACAGTGGAGTGAGTGGAATGTTTGGGGAGATTTAGAATGGCATCTATTGAAATATGACCCACATCAACAGCTTAAACGTTTTTTTGCTGAACTGAATTTCCTTTATCAAAGAGAATCTGCTCTTTATGAGCGTGATTTTGAAGAAGAAGGATTCCAGTGGATTGATTGTAGTGATAACCGTCACAGTGTAGTTTCCTTTATTCGATGGGGTAAAAAACTTAAAGATTTTGTGATTGTTGTTTGTAATTTCACCCCTCAACCTCATAGTCATTACCGTATTGGTGTTCCTGAAGAGGGATTTTATACTGAGTTATTTAATAGTGATGCTAGGAAATACGGCGGCAGCAATATGGGAAATTTAGGCGGTAAGTGGACTGATAGATGGTCATTTCATAGCCTTCCCTGTTCCCTAGATTTATGTTTACCGCCCTTAGGGGTTTTGATTCTTAAGTTAGATAGAACTAAGGCTCAAACAGTGGTAGAATCTGGAAATTCATTACGCTAATAATAAGTAATCAATAAACTAACTAAATTTAGAATATTGTTTGTTCCAAATCCTACATTCTGCTATAGCTTTGCCAGGCTTGCCAAAAAGTATAAACTGCTAACATAGCTAAAAGTCCATAAAAACACAACCGAACCAATCTATCTGGTAACTTCGGCAGAAGACTGGTGCTTATTCGTGAGCCGACTAATCCTCCGGCTCCTAATATAAGCCCGATAGGAAACAAAACATTTCCTTGTAGGGCGTGTCCTGCGGTAGCAGAAAGGGCAGTAATGACAATAACTCCTAAACTCGTCTGAATGGCGACTTTAATGGTTTCTTTTAGGAATAAAACTTGTAACGGAACCATAATTACTCCCCCACCAATACCAAATAAACCTGCTAAAAATCCGGCGGTTCCTCCAGTTCCTAAACGAGCTATTATCGGAAATATTTTGCTGGTCTTAGTAGAAGTGGAAGTTCGTCGAGTGGCTAACCGTTGACGCAAATTTCCCAATAAAATATTAATAATAAGCAAAAAGCCCAAAATAGTTAACAACATATAATCGGGAAGTAAATTAGCAGTATGTACTCCAAATTGAGCTGTGATCAAAGCCGGAGATCCTAGGAGAATAACACGCTGTAAGTCTAAATAACCCATACGCCAATTTTGAAAACTTCCTGATAAGGAAGTAATAACAATGGCTAAACTACTTGTGGCAACAGCTTGTACAGGAACATATCCCAAGGTTACTAATAGAGGAACTAATACAGTTCCTCCCCCAATGCCTAACAGTCCAGCCAATAAACCCGAAAACAAACCACTGGCAATTAAAAGTAATAAATTATCTAGCATCTGGCAATTCTAGCACTCTAATATTTTAAAATTGATTGTAAGCATCAATGGTTATTTGCTGAGTTATTAGTCTAGAATGAACTATTGACTATCAGCATTTTCAAAGATTAATGGACATTGGATCCTTAAGAGAAGAATACACCCATAACGGTTTATCTCGTGAAAACCTTGAGACTGAACCATTCAAACAATTTGAGATCTGGTTTAAACAAGCTGTTAAGGCTGACCTGCCTGAACCAAACGCTATGAGTTTGGCAACTGCTTCGGCTAAAGGAGAACCCTCATTAAGAACCGTTCTTTTAAAATACTTTGATCTTCAAGGCTTTGTTTTTTTTACAAATTATAAAAGCAATAAGGCTAAACAGATAGAAATAAATTCCTCCGTTGCTCTTTTGTTTCTTTGGCTTCCTCTAGAACGTCAGGTCAAAATAAAAGGAAAAGCCCTTAAAGTTTCAACTGCAGAATCTCTTAAATACTTTGTTACTAGACCAAGAGGAAGTCAACTAGGTGCTTGGTCTTCTCCCCAGAGTTCTATTATCTCTTCAAGACAGCTTTTAGAAATTAAATTTAATGAAATGCAACGTAAGTTCGATCAAGGAGAAATTCCTATCCCTTCATTTTGGGGTGGCTATAGAATTGTTCCTCATTATTTTGAGTTTTGGCAGGGTAGACCTAATCGATTGCATGATCGCTTTTGCTATAGTTTACGTGACAATAAAACTTGGGAGATTGACCGCCTAGCTCCTTAAAATTTTACACGTTACGAAAAAAAGTTATTTAAATTAATTCGTTCAATCAGAGGAAATTACCGTCAAGATGTAGTTTATATTACATCACTTCATGGCACTTGTTGGAGATGTAATTATAGGGGTGACTATTGGGGTAATTCTAACTTTTAGGATTGGTCGGAGACTTTATTCAGTTAGTTCGGATATATATTAATTTTCTCCTCGTCGTCGTTGAGACGTTCTTTCTTCACTTGTTTCATCAGCTACAACCTCATACAAAATAGCTAATGTATTTTTCTTTTTACTAGTTCCTTTTCGTAAAATTCGACCTAATCTCTGGATATACTCCCGTGTAGAACCTGTTCCCGATAGAATAATTGCAATATTAACCCCGGGAACATCTACCCCTTCATTAAGAACATGAGAAGTGACCAAAGTTGTGTAAATTCCTTCTCGGAATCGATTCAAAATATCGTAACGTTCTTTTACAGGAGTCTGATGAGTAATGGCGGGAATTAAAAATTTTTGGGAAATGCGATAAACGGTGGCATTATCATTAGTAAAAATAAGAATAGATTCTTCAGAATGTTGACAAATTAAGTCCGTTAGTACTCTTAACTTCCCATCAGTTCCTGCTGCAATTTCTTTGGACTTCCTATGAGCCAACATCGCCCGTCTTCCTGAAGAAGATCTAGCACTTATTTTAACAAACGAGTGCCAACCATTTAAGCTTCCCAAAGAAATATTCGACCTCTTTAAAAATTCGTTACGAGTGATGATTGCTTGCTCATATCTCTCTTGCTCTAATTCAGATAGTTTAACCTTAATTTGAACAATTTGATGTTGCGCTAAGGTCTCTCCTGCGAGATCTTTTACTTTCTTATAGTAAACAGTAGGACCGATAAGAGTTTCCAAATCCCGATGACTACCATCAGCCCTTTCTAGTGTTGCTGTCAATCCTAGCCGGTAGGGAGCAATAGTGTATTCGGCAATGACTCGAAAAAAATCTGTCGGTAAATGATGACATTCATCAAAAATTAGAAAAGCATATTGATTTCCCAGAGTTTCCGCGTGAATGGCAGCACTATTATAAGTAGCGATTAAAATAGGAGTACGATCGCGCGACCCCCCCCCTAATAAACCTACCTCTACATTAGGAAATGCGCCAATAATCTTAACATACCATTGGTGCATTAAATCCAAGGTAGGAACCAAAATCAAAGCGGTTTTAGGAGTAGACTCCAAGGCTAGTTGAGCTAGATAAGTCTTTCCTGCTGCTGTGGGAAGAACAACTACCCCTTGACGGTTATGTTGTTTCCAAGCAGCAAGAGCTTCAAGTTGATGGGGATAGGGAGTTCGTTGAAAATTAGGATTTAATTCTAACGAAATAAAGGCTTTCGCTTCATCAATAAAATGAACTCTGTCCGCTTGCAGGGTTTCCACCAAAAGGCGATAGTGAATGGCTTGAATACGGAATTTTCCGATGCGATCATCCCAGGTTGCCAATTCGATCCAAGCCTTTCCTCTAGGGGGAGGATGAAGAATCAAGGTTCCGCGATCATATTTTAGTTTCGGGGGATAAGACATTCTTTTGAGGATAAGGTTAATTAGTTAAGACCCGATTGTATCTAAATGCGCTCATTCAGATAAAGTTAAATATTTTTTTTCAAAAGTGAAAGAGGACAGGCTAGAATTAGACTGTTCAAAATTTTAGCGAAAGTTAAACGTTTCATCTCCATTCTATGAACCAAGGCTACCAACAAGGAAGTCTCATTGAGTTAGAAATTACTGATATTAGTAACAGTGGTGACGGTGTTGGACACTTTGAAGGGCGTGCTATTTTTGTCGCTGACACGGTGACAGGTGATCGCGTCTCGGTTCGACTAGTTCACCTCAAAAAGCAATACGCATACGGAAAATTACAGCAACTTCTTTCTCCTTCTCCACATCGCCTTCGTCCCTCTTGTCTCGTTGCTGATAAGTGTGGAGGTTGTCAATGGCAGCATATCAATGAGACCTACCAGCATATCGTTAAACACAACCATGTCGTAGAATCTTTAGAACGTATTGGTAAATTTAAAAATCCTCCTGTTGCCCCTATTTTGACAGAGAAAACAGTGCTGGGCTATCGCAATAAAGCTACCTATACTCTAGGACGTTCAGCAGCAGGAAACGTCCAGGGAGGTTATTTTCGCAAAAATAGTCATCAAATTGTTAACCTTAATCAGTGTCCTATTCAAGACTCTCGTCTCAATCCTCTCCTGGCCGAGGTAAAAAAAGATATTCAAGAACAGGGGTGGTCTATTTATGATGAAAAACATCATCAGGGAAGACTTCGCCATCTTTCTCTAAGAATAGGACGGTACACTGGAGAAATTCTTTTGACTTTGGTCAGTGCCGAAAAAAAACTACAAAACGTTGATGCACAGGCACAAATATGGTTAAAAAGGTATTCTAATTTAGTCGGAGTTTCCCTGAATTATAATCCTGATAGGGGCAATGTTATTTTTGGACAAGAAACTCTCACTATTGCTGGTTGTTCCTATCTACGGGAAATTTTTGCAGGGCTAGAACTACACTTAAGAGCCGATACATTTTTTCAGGTTAATACTGAAGCAGCCGAAATACTAATCAACAGAATTATTGAACAACTTAACCTAACGGGAACTGAACAGTTAGTTGATGCTTATTGTGGCATAGGTACTTTTACTTTGCCTCTAGCTCAAAAGGTACAAAAAGTTATCGGTTTAGAAGTGAACTCTAATTCAGTTACTCAAGCGCGGAAAAATGCCCAACTTAATGAAATTAATAATGTTTCGTTTCTAGTGGGAACTGTCGAAAGTTTATTACCCAAACTTCCATTTTTACCCGATGTTGTAATTCTTGATCCTCCCCGTAAAGGCTGTGATCAATCAGTTATTGAAATACTTAGAAACACTCGACCATCCTATGTCGTCTATATTAGCTGTCAACCGTCAACTTTAGCACGAGATCTCCGTAGATTATGTCAAGAAGAGGTCTATGAACTAATTTGGGCACAACCGAGTGATTTTTTCCCACAAACTGTCCATGTTGAATGTGCAGCCTTGCTAAGACTCAATTCTTAAGTGTGTTATGATAACCGTGAGAGCTTTAACCTATGAAAGTTTTCTTATCCATTTTTCCA
Source organism: Cyanobacterium sp. uoEpiScrs1 (assembly GCF_947331815.1). Classification (GTDB taxonomy): domain Bacteria; phylum Cyanobacteriota; class Cyanobacteriia; order Cyanobacteriales; family Microcystaceae; genus Rippkaea. The sequence goes on along the minus strand of NZ_OX373462.1, from coordinate 2,202,989 downwards.
TAGTGGTCAGTAGTCCCAATCTGCATTTCTATAGTTGTCAGTTCTAAGACCATTGAATCTTTGATTAAATATCATTATATAGCAACCTTAATTAAACCAATTGATTTTAAATAACCATGAACCAAGAGTTAATTGCAGAAATGACTACCTTTTATTTTTTAAAAAATTGTCCGGAAAATATTTAGCTAATTACCATTACGATAGAAGAAGTATAGCAATGATACTTTCTGAAGTTTGTGTTAGTTGATTTTTCCTAATCCTTAAGCATTATTTATATAAATTACATCCTGATTTGCAAATTAAATACTTCCAAAAACTTGACTTAATATTTATCAAGTTTCTCTATCTAGAACTTAATTAGCAAAGGGCTAAACTATAATACAGATAGAAATTTCAAGTAGATAAAACCTTTAAAAAATTAACAACTGAGGTAAGACACGTGATCTCTATTTCACTGCCTCCAAGAAAGAAAAGCTGTACAACAATGAGCTTTACATCCACTCTTTATTTATGTCCAGTACTTGACTTGTTATTAACTAATATCCCGATTTATTTAAGACCAGAAATTAGATTAGGTCTGCAGGAAGCTTTGGTTAATGCTGCTAAACACGGCAATAAATTGGATCCCAGTAAGTCAATTGTCGTGAACTTTTCGGTAACTGAAGAAGGTTATTCTTGGGTTATTTCAGACGAAGGTTTAGGATTTTCCCATGGGTGCAATTGTCAAAACCTAACTCCTCAACATCTACCACCAGAAGAAGCAGAACACGGTCGAGGGTTATGTCTACTCCACGAAATTTTTGATCAAGTTTACTGGGATCAACATGGAACTCGAGTTAAATTATGTAAGCAGGTAATTAAACAAAACAACTGAACTATTATCACCTTAAATCTTTGGATGATTTTTCCTGTCGGATGTGAGCTGAAGTCTCATGATCTGGACAAGGAAGACCAGAAATAGAACGGTTTAACCAACCTACCGCTTGATTTAAACAGTCTAGGGCTTCTTGCTCGTTCCCTTTGAGTAAAAAAACTAGTGCTGAAGCTATTTGTTGCTGAGCTTGTGCTTTACGGTTATTTTTAAAACTATGCCAGTTATTTGGTGTAATAGTAAGTTTTTCGGTTAATTTCTTGGCAAGTTCTAGGGAATTGCTAGTTAGAGCTTGTTCATGATTGGAAACTTGAGTAGTTCGAGACATAGAAAATCTAGAGTTTAGAATCAGAGGATATAAAATTATTGCACAGCTGGTTAGCAAAAACACAAATCAAGCAGAAGGGCGTATGGAGATTTTTGAAGAAGTTTTCAAGAACACATAATTATCTCTTATAGAACTCAAAGAGGACTACCAACGAATTTGCGAAGTGTAAACCCGATAATACTTTACAGGATATTTCTTTTTAAGAAAAAGTCTACAAGAAGAATTTAAAGAATTATTGCTCATCTGAAAAAAGAGACTATTCTCTAAAAAAAGGAATTGAGCATTAATTCTTTTAAAAAGTCTTATTATTTATATTCTTTGGCAGTTTATCTATTTTAATAGTTTGAGAGTGATTTTAGAATACTTCCTAAAAACTTAGGATGATTAGTTAATAGTTAACATTTAATTATGACTATATTTCTTAGATTTAAAAATCAAGCGTTATTAGAATGCGCGTTAACTCACAGGTCCTACGTCAACGAACATCCTGGAGTTAAAGAACATAATGAACGTTTGGAATTTTTAGGTGATGCAGTCTTACAACTTGTCGTGAGTGAAGAACTGTATCGACACTATCCAGAATTAAGTGAAGCACAATTGACTCGTTTGCGCTCAAAATTAGTTGATGAACCCCAATTAGCTCGATTTGCAAAGGTTTTAGACTTAGGGAAATTTATGTATCTTGGACAAGGGGCAATCAAAGATGGAGGACAAAACAATCCTGCTTTATTAAGTGATACTTTTGAGGCTATAGTAGGAGCATATTTCCTCGATGCAGGAATAGAGGCAGTACAGAAGTTTGTGCAGTCACTCTTTAAAGATGCAATTGATACTCTAATAATCCCCGAATCAAAAAAGGTTTCTAGTAAAATTATTGATGTTAAGAATCGTCTTCAAGAATGGTCATTAGCAAACTACAAAAAGGTTCCTCAATACTTTTTGATTGAGGAATTAGGACCTGATCATGCAAAGGAATTTATTTTTGGAGTACAGATTAATGAACAACTATTAGGAACTGGAAAAGGTCGCCGAAAACAGGAAGCTACTAAAGCCGCAGCCCAAGATGCTTTAAATAAATTGTCAATATTTGATAGGTTTGGATAAAGTATTAATTCTCACAAAGTGGGATTTTGAAAAAATTTTAAATTAATAATAGAAAGAATAAGAATTACTAAAAATACGGTTAATCCCATGGTACAAGCATAATTAATCTCTAAATCTTGAAAAGCTCTCTCATATAAATAATAAACAACAGTTTTGGAACTATTTCTAGGTCCTCCTTGAGTCATAATATGAATTTCTTCAAAGACTTTAGTCGCTGCTATTGCAGAGATGATTCCAACCAATAGTACATAAGGACGCATTAACGGAATAGTTATATCCCAGTGTTTACGCAAACCATCTGACCCATCGATAGCAGCAGCCTCGTATAATTCATTAGGAATCGATTGTAGTCCAGCCAGATAAATAACCATATAATAACCTAATCCCTTCCAGATAGTAACTATCATGACGCTAAAAATAGCAATCTGGGGACTTGTTAGCCAAGAGATTCTTTCAGAAAACCCAAATTCTTTGAGAAATTGGTTAAGCAACCCCTCAGAAAGATAAAGGGCCTTCCACGCAATACCAGCTACTACCATAGAGATGACGACAGGAGTGTAAAAAGCGACTCGAAATAGACCAATACCTCGAATTCTTTTATTAACCAATATGGCCAATCCTAGAGGAAAAGTTACTAAAACAGGAACAACAACTATTAAGTATAAAAAAGTATTGTAGAGGGTTTTCCAATAAACAGAATCTCTAGTCAAACGTCGAAAATTTTCCAGTCCAATCCATTTTGGTGCTTGGGTAATATCATAATTATACTGGGTAAAACTTAGTATAAAAGCTTGCAATGCTGGAAAGAGGACAGTTATTCCCAACACTAAAACAGCCGGCAATAGAAATAAATAGGGAGTGATTTTAGATAGAATTTTAAATTTACTTATTAGCATTAATTATGATCTAATCTAGAGAGTAATTTGTATAATTAACCAGGAAATAGATTGATATTATATCAGTCGATTTCCTGTAGTGTAATCAGCATAGATTTCCTTGCTGTTATAAGCAATGGTAATAGAATCAGATAACTGAATTTAGCCATTTAAACGATCACTGTTTCTAGGTTCCCTATTTCTAAACAGAGATTCATAATACCTCTAATAAAGTTGAAGCTCTTTTCTTGATGACTTAATTTAGGACGGAAAATTCCTAACCATAATCGCAATATCTGAAAAGCATAACGTTCAAAAAAACAGAGATTAGGAGATTAGGCCAAGAATTGTAGGTAAAATTTAACTTTTGCTCAAGGTTTATAGTAACCATAAGAGAAAATGCCATATGATAATTGGAACTGATACCTTACACTGGCATGAAAACGTTCTTACCACATTTACTATATTCAACTACTAACCGATAAAAAATTAAAGCCTGATTTCTATAGGAACAACTCATTCCTGCCGACTCAATTAATAGTTTATTTACACAGATAACCTTAGTTTGTACGGGACCACTCCTCAAAACCTAAGTCTACGTCCGCGACAGTCTAGCATAACCTAGTCTATAGCACCCAAAACTAAACAAAATAAAAGGAATACAGTTAGCAATAGATAGTTAACATCAGATTTAAATCTTATTCGGTTGTATATCATTCTTTTGGTTGTATATCATTCTGATGTTGTTTTCTTAAACTAGCTAATTTTAAATAAGATATAAAACCCTAAGTAAAACTGTTAATCAGGTAGAGTTAACACTTCTGCCCCAGCTTCTGTTACCGCTAGAGTATGTTCGAATTGAGCTGAGAGCTTACCATCTTTAGTAATTGCTGTCCAACCATCATCTAAGACTACTGCTTCCCAGGTTCCCTCGTTAATCATCGGTTCAATAGTAAATACCATTCCTGGACGGATTCGTTTGCCTTTACCCCGTTGTCCAAAATGGGGAATTTGAGGAGGCGTATGAAAAATATGACTCACTCCATGACCAACAAAGTCCCTGACCACCGAAAAACCGCAGGGCTCAGCGCATTCTTGAATTGCAGCTCCAATATCCCCGATTCTTCCTCCAGGAACAACTGCAGCAATACCTCTTTTTAAACATTCTTCTGTAATCTCTACCAATTGTCGAGCTTTTGAGGAAGGGGTTCCGACAAAAAAAGTACGGGAAGTATCGCCATGGTAACCATCAAGGATAAGTGTAACATCAATATTGATAATATCTCCATCTTTAAGAATTTGCTTTGCATTAGGAATACCATGACAAATAACTTCGTTAATGCTAGTGCAAATTGATTTAGGAAAGCCATGATAGCCCAAGGGCGCGCTAGTAGCATTGTGTGATTGGGTCCAGCGTTCTGCTTCGTCATTCAAGTATAAGGTACTTACACCTGACCTCACCATTGGGGCTAAATGATCCAATAACTGGGCCGCTAAACGTCCAGCCCGTCGCATTTTTTCTATTTCCCGTTTCGATAATAAGGTAATTGTTTCTCCCATCAGTTCTATTCGCAATTAGACAGATAATCTCTCATCCTAACATCTTTTTGAATAAGAGATATTAATTTATAAATAAACAAGAGAACTTGAGATATACTTGCTATCGTGTATGTTGACATTAAAAAAATAATTGCTAGAAAAACAATTAGTAGAATAGTTAAGTAATTATTAAACTTTGCTTTATATCGTGAGTAAAAAAACTGTTTTGTATAATCGACCTCTAGTGATTTACCTGTTTAGTATTTTTTATTTATTGGAAGCTATTTTTAAAATTTAGTGAATTAAATTCAGCTACGAACTGATATCCCAATCAGTCTTGTTGTTAATCTGTAACACTACTAGAATAAGATTGAATTTTGTGAGTGCACTTAGAGTTTTAGATATAATGATGTGATATAGTCAAAATGAATATCACATATCGCACATTCAGGATTTCGGGTGTTTCTTGTGAGAAATACACCTGAATGGAGGGTAAACCCGAATAGGAGAAAATTAAAAATGTCAGTTGTTTCCCTTGCAGAATTGCTAGAGTCTGGAGTTCACTTCGGTCACCAAACCCGCCGCTGGAACCCAAAAATGGACCCTTATATTTACACAGCCCGTAATGGGGTTCATATTATAGACTTAGTACAAACCGCCCAGTTAATAGAAAATGCATACCAATATGTACGTATCTCTTCAAGCAAAGGGAAGCGGTTTCTTTTTGTAGGAACCAAGCGTCAAGCAGCTGGGATTATTGCTCAAGAGGCCTCTCGTTGTGGAGCAAATTACGTTAACCAGCGTTGGTTAGGAGGAATGCTCACCAACTGGGAAACTATAAGGACCCGAGTTGAACGCCTCAAAGAATTAGAGTCTATGGAAGCTAGTGGAAATCTAGGTCGCCGTCCCAAAAAAGAGGGATCAATGTTGCGAAGAGAACTAGGCAAGCTCGATAAATATCTAGGTGGGATTAAAACCATGCGTAAGCCACCCGATATAGTTGTTGTTGTCGATCAGCGACGGGAATATAATGCTATTTCTGAGTGTCAAAAGCTAGGAATTCCCATTATATCTCTTCTAGACACTAACTGCGATCCTGATTTTGCTGATATTCCTATTCCGGCTAACGATGATGCTATTCGTTCAATTAAGCTAATTCTAGGTAAGTTAGCTGATGCTATTTATGAAGGTCGTCATGGTGAACTTGATTCCCAAAAAGAGTACGAGGAGTTTGAAGAACACTTCGGAGGGGATGATTACGAGGACTATGATGATTATGAAGAAGAAAAGGATGAGATCGAAAATGTAGACTCACAAGAAGTCACGGCTGAAACACCTCACGAAGAGGAGTAAATAGACCCCTTTTTGGGACTAATTTGATGGGATATATATCTAATATTTTAGATATCCCGTCACTCTAGCTAAATAAAAACAATCAATACGAAGTTTACTTTTGATTAAAGGGAGATTGTGGAGTATAACTTGTGATAGGATTCTAAAATAGGTGATGTAACGCCTACTGAGGGTAAATCAACAAGTCAGGCTTAACAGTCGAGCCAATAGGGTAATTTAGCAAAGATGTTCAGAAGAATCTAGTTCAGCCTAGAAATCCAATATATCGTAACATTAATTCGATAAAAAGGGTGTATTAGAAGTGATGTTGCTAAGAATCTAAGACAGCAACTACAATCTAAATCTTAGTGGAATCTAATCTTAAAAGTTAACATGGCGGAAATCTCAGCAAAACTGGTTAAAGAGCTTCGAGAAAAAACGGGTGCTGGCATGATGGATTGCAAAAAAGCACTTCTAGAGAGTCAAGCTGATATGACTAAAGCCATAGAATGGCTGCGGCAAAAAGGTATCACATCAGCCGAGAAAAAATCTGGACGACAAACGGCAGAAGGATTGGTAGAAAGTTATATCCACACGGGAGGCCGCATCGGTGTCCTCGTAGAGGTCAACTGCGAAACTGACTTTGTTGCTCGCCGAGATGAATTTAAAAATCTTGTCCGCAATGTAGCTATGCAAATTGCGGCTTGCCCCAATGTAGAGTATATTCAGGGAGAAGATATTCCAGAATCTGTCCTTGCTAAGGAAAAAGAAATCGAGATGGGACGGGATGATTTAAATAACAAACCTGACAATATCAAGGAAAAAATTGTTCAAGGACGTATTGAAAAACGGATTAAAGAATTATCTTTGATGCATCAGCCCTATATTCGTGACCAGAGCATTAATGTAGAGGAGTTGATTAAACAAACCATTTCTAAGTTGGGGGAAAATATTCAAGTCCGCCGTTTTATTCGGTTTGTTCTTGGAGAAGGGATCGAAAAGGTGGAAACTGATTTTGCAAAAGAAGTGGCAGAACAAACTGGACAAATAGATTCTAAGTCATAAGTTGAAGTTGAAGGAGTTTCCTTTTAAGCTAAAGCTTCTAAAGCTAGAATATCTCGACGGTTCTCTGCAAACAAGAGAATAGAAAAGATACTCTTTTTCTTGTATAGATTCTATGTCAAAGGCAAAAGAAAGAGCTGTATTGCTATACTTTTGCCTTTTTGATATTAATTATCAATCTACTAAGTAAACTGTTAGTTAGAAAGTTATCTCAATCGATATTAAATTATGGCTAAATCTCTCCAACAACTTCGACAGGATATGACAGTTATTGAAAATAAAACCAAGGAACTTGCACTTGAATTAAATCGACTTTATATTGATTACCTGGAATCTTTAAGTCAATCAGTTCAACAACAATTGATCTTAGCCTGTTATCATATTTGTACTCAAATTTATCCTAAACAATTTTTAAAGTTAACTTTTAGTAAAAGAGAGAAGTTACAAAACAGTTTACGTCAATTAGGTCAAGGGGTTCAAGACCAACTTTTATTTTATTTAAAACCCACTTCTACTGTTCCAGAGCAAATAGTTTACCAATTATCCGAGTTGGAAGATAATTCAGATGAGATAGATAATTCAGATAAGATAGATAATTCAGATAAGATAGATAATTCAGATAAGATAGATAATTCAGATAAGATAGATAATTCAGATAAGATAGATAATTCAGATAAGATAGATAATTCAGATAAGATAGATAATTCAGATAAGATAGATAATTCAGATAAGATAGATAATTCAGATAAGATAGATAATTCAGACAAGATAGATAATTCAGATAAGATAGATAATTCAGATAAGATAGATAATTCAGACAAGATAGATAATTCAGAAGTAGATTTAGAATCTAAAATTCTAACAATTGAAAATCCTGCAGAGTTGGTGAACTGGTGTAAAACAATAGAACAGAGAATTAATAGTACTTTAGAAAGTCTTTCTCAAAAAGCTAATAATTATTTGCAACAATCTCAAATTATCCCTTCCAATTTGCCTCCTCAGTTATTAGAAATGGCTTTCAAAGCTGAAGAAGGAGAATTATCTGCAGGAAGAACACCTAACATTATTAATTTTTTGGTAGAGACTAATCGAGAAAAAAAAGAGAAAGAAGAAGAATCTGAATCAGAAGTTACTAGATTTTCTGCTATTCAGTTACAACTATCAGAAATTGTCTTTGCTAATGCGACTTTAAGTCTAAAACGTAAAGAGATTCGCAAGTTTTTAGAAAAGTTAAAAAAAATACACCAAAGTTATCGTCAAGTACAGCAGGAATATACAAAAGTGGAGGCCGAGACTGCCTGGCGTTCTAGTTGGCATGAATAATTCTTTTTCTATATAAAGAACAAAAAAAGAAAAAGTTGATGGGTTAACTTTTTTTATCAAAGGAATTATTTTTTCTTTCCTGATTCATCAAAACAATTATAGAATGTAACAAAAACAAGCTAAATAGTCCGGATAATCCAAAACCGATTATAGCAAATTTAAAATATGTTGTGGTAATTAGTAGGAGAGTTAGTAACAAAGTAAATCCTGTTAAACACGTATAAATCAAGCATTTAATTCCTAACCTAATAAGTTTAAAGTTTCTTTTATTTTCTAGAGAATAAAGACTAAGTTGAAGTTCTCCTTGATCGATTTTTTGGACTAGCTTTCTCATTAATCGATTAGTTGAATTTGGGTTTTGCCAAGTTTTTTTGATAAAGGCTCTTGTTTGTTGAGCTGCGGCACCAAGAACTAGTCCTTGTCGATTACTTAGTGCAATTTTTTTAACAAAAGGTCGGCTTGCTACTAACAAATTATATTGAGGATCTAGTGTGCGAGCAATACCGTCGAGAGTTGTTAAAGATTTAATAACAAATGTCATTTGAGGAGGCAACCGAAAGGGTTGTTTTTTAAACATTAAATATACTTCATTACTAATAGCTTCAAATGCTTTAATATCTACTGGTTTATCTCGAAAATTTTCCAAAACGAATCCAACAATTCGTTTGATAGGACTCATATCTTTCAAGGGTTCAATTAACCCCATATAGACTAGAGTTTCGACAACTTTATCTGTATCTCTTGTTAAAACAGCAAAAAAGGCTTGGTTCATTTGTTCTTTGTCCATCAATTTGACTTCCGCCATAGTGCCAAAATCATAGAAGATTAGCTCCCCTTTTTTACTTACAGCCATATTTCCAGGATGAGGATCGGATTGAAAAAAACCATCAATTAACAACTGTTTCAAATAGGAACAGATTCCTAGTTGAATGATACTATCTAAATCAATTCCATTATCCTTTAAACTGTTAGGTTTATCTACTTTAATTCCCGGGAGATATTCTAATACTAATATTTTTTTAGTTGTATATCTCCAATAAACTTTGGGAACTTTAATTTGCGAGTATTGTCTAAAATTTTTTTTAAATCTCTCTGCATTTTTGCCTTCATGAATATAATCTATTTCTTGGAATAAAAGCTCAAAAAACTCTTTGTAAATTGTTTCAAGCTGATATTGTCTAAAATTAGAAAGATAGCGGTTAAGTAAACGAATTAAACGATGTAATACTTCAAAATCTAAATTAAAAATTTTCTCTAATCCAGTCCGTTGAACTTTAACAATAACTTCTTGCCCTGTATATAATTGGGCACGATGAACTTGTCCTAAACTGGCTGAGGCTAGAGGGATTGATTCAAAGTTCTTAAATAACTCATCAATTGTCTTACCTAGTTCAGTTTCTATCACGTTGATTGCTTCATCTGAATTAAAAGGAGGAACCCGATCTTGTAATTGACTCAATTCTTGAATATATTCAAAAGGAATAAGATCAACACGAGTAGAAAGAGATTGACCGATTTTAATAAATGTTGGACCTAATTCTAACAAATTCTTAACTAACCATCTTGCCCGTTTGTGTCTACGTTTAGATGAATTCTTCTTAATTAGTTTATCCCACCCTAACCCTAGAAAAAATTTAAAACTAACTCCAAAAATTTCCCATTGGCGCATTATAGGAGAAAGTTTAGATCGTTGCCAACGTGGTGATTTAGACAATACCTTTTGGGTAAGCATAAAACTTGAGGATAGCTATTAAGTAGTGGTCGAAAATTGTTAATCCTACAGTAATTATACTGTATTCAAGATCACCTATTAGTCAATAAGTTCTTTAAATTATGTAATCAAGTAACTATCCTACTTATTCTTAGTACATGACCACTCTAATTTAGTAAAGTAGATGTAAATATAAGCTTTTAATCTCTATTTATCTATAAATAGAGATTAAAAGCTTACATTTACCCAAAAAACAATAATTTATGCCAAAAATATCGGTTTGATTTTAGTAAATCAATTATATTCTAAAGTACTTTTATATAGTTTTTATTTTTTTAAAACTATATAAAAACTTATTTTTTATACTTAATAAATATCTAAGTTTGTTGTTAAATCGCTTACTTTTATAAAATATTAATGTTTATTTATAAAGTTAAAATCAAACTCCTATTTTTTGTTTTATTAAATTGAGTGCTTACCATTTTTAATATATTATTGCAATTTTTGTATTATCAGTTAATAATTAACTTATCGAATCATATAAATAAATAACAATAGATTATTTTAAATAAATCAACTGTAAGTAATTACTATTCAATAGTAATTACTTCTTTTATTACTTCCTCATAAAGAAACGAGTGATTATTCTCAGTTTAAGTATTTTAGTTAGTTTGTTTATCCAAGATTTTTAAGCATAATAGAATATCTTGAGAGGCTTGAGGTGTACTCCTAGTAAATAGGATAACAAACTAGAATAGTTACTACTTGATAAGTTGAATAATAATAGAGCTAATGTTTTATAGTTTGATTTTCTATTGTTAATGTAATAAATCAATGTTTGCCATTGACTAACGAGTAATTGATGACTTTAAATAATTTTTACTCCATTCATTTTAATTAAATATCTGCTCTGCTGATAAATTTTCAGTTGTATTCAATTACATTCATACTTTGATCATGCTCATGACCAAATATAGAAATATATTACAAATCTAAATCAACAGCAATATGATGGCTACAAGCAAATCCCGAAAAGGCAACTGCATTTAGCCCTTGTCCAGGAAAAGTGCTGTCTCCTACACAATAAAGTCCAGGAACCTCCGTTTTATTAAAAGGCATTCCCAATAACCCTGCCAACTTCTGCTTTGGAATGGGTCCATAGGTTCCGTCATCTCGTCCTAAAAACCGTCTATGAGTACGGGGAGTCCCCACTTCTTGGTAGTCTATGGCTAGTGTTAAACCTGGAAAAATCGCTTCTAACCTTTCAATTAAGTTATTAGTGGCTCTTTCTTTTTGTTTTTTGTATTCTCTCGTAGAAAGTCCTTGCCACTCTTTAATCCAGCTTGGGGTAAAAGTGTGGATAATATGACGATCACGAGGGGCTAAACTTGGATCAAGAAGCGTAGGAATAGAGACAAAAATCGTACCTTGTTCAACTTCCATCTTGTCCCAATTTTCCAACAAAATATGGTGACATTCAGTCTTAGAAGACAATAAGTTAGCCTTAACTCCTAAATGTAAACTCAAGAAACTAGGAGATTTTTTATAACGATTTCTCCATCGTTTTTCCTTAGCCGGCATTACTTCATGGGCTAATAATTTTTCAAAGGTATCCCAACGAGTGGCATTAGAAATAATACGCTTAGCAAAATATTGTTGTCCACTGGCTAATTCTACGCCGATTGCCTCCCCTTTTTTTAGCAAAATTTTGGTTACTCTAGCCTTATACTGAACTTTTCCTCCCATTTTTTCAAACCCTTCTACTAATTTCTGGGCAATCTGTCCGACTCCCCCTTTGGGATAATTAATCCCTCCATAATGACGGTCAGAAAATACCATCCCTGCATTAATCATCGGGGTGAGATTAGACCGAACCACTGACCAACAGTAACATTCCATATCAATGAAGTTCAATAGTTGAAAATCACTTATGTAGCGTTTGGCAATTCCCCCTACATTACGCGGTAAATATTTAATTAATTCTAAACAAGCCCTAGGATTTTGAAAAAAGATTTTTGTTAAGTAGCGAGGTTCTTCTAAAGACAGTAATTCTATTGCATTGAGACAGTTAAATATTTTCCAAAATTCATCGTAAAAACGACGAATTCCCACTTTTTCTTGCGGAAATTTAGTGATTAATTCTTTTATAAATTGATCATAGTTTCGATAAACTTTTAAATCCAACCCTTGAGGTAGATGATAATGTATCTGTACAGGATCCTCAATTGTTTCTATACTAACGTCAACAGCTTCTAGGGCACGTGTAAGCAAGTTAGTTGTACCTTCTTCACCCAATCCAAAAATCATAGACGCACCTACGTCAAAACGATATCCTTTCCGTTCAAAATATCCAGCACTTCCTCCAGGAATTAAATACCGTTCTAGTACTAGTACTTCTGCTCCCTTGGCTGCTAATTGAGTAGCAGCAACTAATCCTCCAATTCCTGAACCAATCACAATGACATCATAGTCTAGAGTCTTTCTACTGCTTGTAGATACTTTAGTTAAAGACTCGTTTTGTGTGATCATTTATACCCTCAGCGACGACAATAACTCATTTACTTTTCAAGTTTATCTATTTACAAGATAAGCTTGAAAAGTAAATGAATTAGACTTTTTATATACAAATAAATAGTGATTCCATTCTATACCAAGTTTAGGTCTATTATCGAAGATATCTATAGATCTTAACCTTTAGTTGTCTAAGGAAGAATCATCAATAATGATTAATAAAATTGAGGTTAAAGATTCTTATCAGAAATGGAAATAACAATTTACTTTATGGTTAATATTTCGTAATTTTTTTAATCATATCTTTAATATTTTTCCAAAGTTAAACATGATATATATTTAAGGATATTCTCTACTCACTTTATTGACGTGAGTTAAAGGTTGTTAACTACCTGATCATGAATTTTTTAACTTCTATTGGAAATGTATTCCAAAGTTTGTTGCTTTTCATTTTTATTTTCTGTGGGATATGTTGGCTATTATCTCCGCCTAAGCCCCCGACTGAAAATCTTAATTTCCAATTTAGACGACTAACTTGTTTGTTGGAAGATGCTCCCCAAAGTTCTTTACGTGGACAAGCATATCCTTTAGCTAGTTCTCTAATGACTCCTTTGACTTGTTTATTGGAAGATGCTCCCCAAAGTTCTTTACATGGACAAGCATATCCTTTAGCTAGTCCTCTAATGACTCCTCTGAGCTGTATTTGGGAAAAAGGGTGGTATACTTTTTACCGCCAAAGCCTAGCAAAACCTGGGGTTAATTATTGGGAATGGAAAAATTTTCCCCTTGCCACTGAATCTGTCCCAGAATTATTTTGGTTATGGCGTTTGCCTGAACCTAAAAAAGCTTCCAAACTTATCCTCGAGTCTTTAGCTAAAGAAGATCAGTCTTTCTGGAATCAAGAAACTATCAACGGACTCCGACAATGGCATCATCAAGCGACCCAGAGTTTAGGGTTAAGTAAACTCAAGACTATTTATCAGGTATTTTATGGAATGCCTTGGATACGGTTGCAACCTATTGTAAGTGAATCTCCTCTTCCTCTCAACTATGCTTTCTTTGATGAGTCATCCCCTTGGTGGAAGGTTTTTAATCTTAATCCTTTTCCAACTTCGTTACAAGTTGAGCATACCTATAAAAGTTTAATTCGTCTTTGGCATCCTGATCAAACTCAACACCCTCTAGCTCATTATGTCACAGCCCGTCTTAATAGCGCTTATGGAGAGTATCAATTGCGTCAGAAGAGGAATTCTCAAAAACTGGGCTTAGTTCAACAATGGTTCAAATCACGATTTTCCTCATGACATCCCCCAATAGGGTTAAGTACACGGCACGAGCTTCCCTGCTTCCCTACTGGTCTTTTCTATGTAAAATATTTCCTTTTATATATCCTGATTCAGACACCTAACGATTAATCAGCTATTATATGTATCGTTTGTTAACTGCTGGGACAACTCTTTTCCCTCATTTGTCCTTCTGTGTCTGTTTAGTCAATAGTGCAGGTTTCTTGTACAAAAGCTAAAGTTTATTTTATTTTTATTTATTTTGATTGAACAATCTGTAATCTGGTTCAGAAGATTTAAATGGGTTATTAAAGTTAAAGAGAGTTAAACTTATCGGGGTTTTGTATAACTATTCACTCCAATGATTAATACTTAATCATATAAAATACGAGCAAAAATGTAAACTTATTTTTTAGTACATAGAGTCTTATCTTCTCCAAATAGTAAAGCTTCATAAATATGACGCAACTTAATTGATTTACGACGACAATTTAAAACTTTTTGAAACTTTCTGATCCTATTGCCCTTTTTTTAAAAAGCCTCACCGACAGTCAGGTTTATTACCTACAGATAAACCAATCTTATCCCCATAAAATATATTAGGGGTTACTGGGAAAGTAAATAGTAGTAATATCGATAATCTGAGCATAGTACTATTGCCTCCGGCAATAGTTAATAAAGGCGCGATAATTGCTCCAGAAGTGGTAATTTACAGGCAGATTACCATCCTACTTCGAATATATCGTTAAAGAAAAAAAGCCCCAACTGGCGTGATTAAAAACCCTATCAAGAATAACTTTAAAGTTACGTTTATGAACCTCTTTTAAGAGTTCTTCAAAGGCTTCATTTTCGCCTAAGAGAGGATCAACCGTATAGTAGTGTATGATAACGATGATTACTGGCAGATTGAAAAATAGGATTTAAATATAAAGCAGTAATAACTAAATCCTATAAATAATCAAGTTTATTGATAACTCCTCAAAGATTCCCCCTTTATATTCTTGAAAAATCGGAGGGGCATCCTAGTTTTCGAGAGAAGTACTTAGTAAGCATTGTTGATAGGAAAAAACTTTTCTAGCAAAACTATCAGGATAAATTCGGTAAAAGATAGCATCTTTAACCTAATCTGGAGTATGAATCGACATAGTTTAAATCAATGGGAAATTACAATTGTTGCTATTGTTTGTTTCTCATTTAGGGGTAAAAACACAGTCGAGGCAATCCTAGAGTTTGATCCCAACCCATCATTAAATTCAAACACTGTACTGCTTGTCCTGCTTGACCCTTGACGAGGTTATCAATAGCAGACATAACGATGACGCGATCAGTATGGGGATCTGTTTCAACTCCAATATAACAAAGATTAGTTCCCCAAGCCCATTTTGTTTGAGGATAAACACCATGAGGTAGAATTTTTACAAAGGGAAAAGAACGGTAAAATGCACTATAAATGGTTAGAATATCATCTCTAACTAAACCGGGATCTCGCAGAGATGCATAAACCGTTACTAAAATACCCCGAACCATGGGGAGTAAATGAGGGGTAAACTGGACTTTAACTTCATAACCTGCTAAATCAGAACAAATCTGTTCTATTTCTGGTGTATGGCGATGGCTAGCCACTTCATACGCCATAAATGATCCCTCTGCTTCTGCCAGCAAGAGAGGGGTTTTAGCTTGACGTCCTCCCCCTGACGTTCCTGACTTAGCATCAATGATGGCGGTTTCAGGAAGAATTAAGCCTTGTTTTAGAAGGGGGGATAAAGCCATCAAACTCGCTGTAGGATAACACCCAGGACATCCCACCAAAGAAGTAGATTTAATTTCTTCTTGATATAATTCAGGAAGTCCATAGACAGATTGAATTGCAGTTTCGTGATCAGTACGATCTTTGTTGTACCAGGCACTATAGGTTCCTAAATTACGAAAGCGGTAGTCTGCAGAAAGATCGAGTACTTTGCAGCCTTTTCTCAATAATTGGGGGACTAGCTCGCAAGCCAGTCCATTTGGAAGTCCCAAAAATACTACTCTACAACGGGAAGTTATTAAATCTATATCAATTGGTTCTATACTCAAATTAACGCAATGGGCTAAATGAGGATAAAGATCCCCATAGGGCTTTCCTACACTTCCACTCCCTCCAAGATAAACAATATCTACATTTGGATGTTCTAGCAATATTCGTACCAGTTGTATACCACCGTATCCTGAAGCTCCAATAATCCCGACTGGTATTTTCTCTAATTCACCCATAAATATTACTTCCTAGAGTTTAGCCACAGTCATCTATCCCGCCTTGGTTATTGTAATCTCAAATCTTTCCCTTGAATCAAAAAAATTGTTGAAGCTTCTCGTCCAGCCTCTAGAAATTATACATCTATTTATTAAAGTTAGATTAATCTATTTTTTTATTGCTAATTTATTTTATGTTGCCTATTTAGCCTTCTCAAAGTTTCACGAGATATAATATACGTTAATCGTTGTATTGTCTTAATATCCGCTATGATTCTCATAAAATAATCTGTATAAGTAGTTTTATTAAAAACTAGATGGATTATTGCTGAGCATCATAACAATGAATAACCAGGTAGATAACTTTAAATAAGTCCAAAATAGAAGTGTAGATTTAACAATACAAGTATTAAGATATCAGTTTATTTATGGATATAGCTCACGCTATTATATTACAATGACTATAAAATTAAATTATTACCATGAATTTATATAATTAAATGAGGTAAATATCATAAGCAAACAATTAAGTATATAGACTAAAATTTTAAATATTAGGTCAACACAAAAACCAAGAACAAGAAAGATATTTTAATAAATAAAAAATAAGAAAAAATACATTTCTGAGTTATTTTAAACTAGGTTTTGTTATAACCATAATCTATTCATGACAACTAATTTACCTCAAGTTCCTTGTGAAATTATTTCATTAATGATGTGTAAGCATTAAAGTGTAGGGAGCATCACATTTTAGAATACTCACCCAATATTTAATCTTATGGTATGAGAAAAAGGATTCTATCTTTGTAAAATGATTGTCGAAAAGTTATTGCTAAATGGAATGTTTTTAGGTTAAAAATTAAGGTCTGGAAATATTGGGTAACAATTTTTTGATTATGAAGCGCGATTTAACTGGGTAGAACGGGGAACAGCTAATTTTTTTTAAAATAAAAGCATGTAATTTGACTTGATGATTAACCATTGCTCCCGTGAAGTTTGCAAGTCAACTCTTCTTTTCCCTATACCTGATAACGATGAACATTTAGTCAACAATCATAGACTTATGATTTAAAATACCTAAATAGCTTAGAGAACTTTTGAAAAGTTATTTAGTGTGTCAATTTGCATCACTATTTGTGGTACACACTAACTCACAGCAAACCTAGAAATCGATAAAATCAAGAAAATAAAGTAAATCTTAAAATCCCTTGATGGAGGTCCCAACATTGGATGAACTGCGAGCGGTACTAGAATTAGCGACAGAAGACGATCTACGTCATCTGACGGAAATTCTTTTTTGTCGTAAATTTAATCCCCTTGATTATTGGCAAACCCCTGATCCGATTGAAGTAGAAAGTCAAGACTGGAGTAGTTGGATAGATACTGTGGAAAAACGGTTTCGTTATCTAGGCGCTGACGGTCTCACTGTCCTCAGAAAAAAGAGTAATCAAGTTAGCTACCGTCAAATTTTAATTCGTGTTTGTCAGTACTTGAAGATTTCTTATTCTAACCAAATGACTACTACCGATATTGAAGCAGATATCTTTCTTTATCTGGTGAGAAAAGCTTGGAAAAAACTTCCCCTTTGCGAACAAAAGACTCTGACTGAAAAAATAGAGCTATCATTAGTTCATCCTAACTGGAACAAACCTTGCTCTGCTAACTTTCAAAAGAATTACCTTAGTCTTCTATTAAAGAGTGGCAGCGTGATTGCAGTAAACTCTGTAGTAAAACCCTGGTTACTTAAACATATTGCTCAACAATTTGTCCTTCATTTTGCTCGATATCAAGTCGCTAAACAAGCTGTAGTTGGAGGAGGAGCAGTAGCAGCTAATCAAATTATTCTTAAGACCGCTAGGCGGGGAATGATGATGACAGCCGCTAGTTATGGAACATTTCGTGGGGTTTTTGCTTTTGTCGGCCCAGTTCTATGGGGTTATTTTTTAGCCGATTTAGGATGGCGAACGATTGCTACTAATCACAGTCGCATTATTCCAGTAATTTTTGCCTTAGCCCAAATTCGCCTTACTCGGACTGAATATTTAGAAACCACTTAAATAAGTAAAAATAGTCGATATTTATAATTTATACTTTACATATTATCAAATATTTGATTTATATTGTGAAGCCTTTTCTATTCTCGTTATCAAGTCTCCGGTCAAGCTCTAATAAGCTTCAAGTGGTAGAGAGTTTTTTCAAGTTTGGAGTCTTTTTATTCCCTTTTTCTGCAATTATTGGGGGTGTTGGTCTAGTAATTGCTTTGTTTAGCCTATGGCAGCAACGTTTTTACCAAATTATTTCTGCTCGGTTTAGCTGGATATTAGGATTATTTAGTCTTTGGCTAGTTATTACAACATTTTTTGCCTTTCAACCTATTCTTGCCTTACAAGGATTGCCAAATTTTCTACCGGGAATTCTTATATTCGCTGCTTTCCCTATATTTTTCAATAATTTATATCGACTGTATCAGTTTGCTTGGTGGGTGGTTTTAACGTCTATTCTTCTGACTGCGTTAGGGTTTATGCAACTGGGATATGGTTGGGAAAGTCCCCTGATTTTTAGGAGTATTGGAATTCAATTACTAGCTTATGGTAATCCTAATGGCCGAATGTCTTCTCTATTAATGTATGCTAATATTCTAGCCATTTATCTTTTGATTGCTTTTATCTTAGCCTTGGGATTATGGATTTATATCTATCGTCGTTGGCAGAATAAGCATAGACGTAAAATAGTTGTAGAACTAATTATTTTGAGTTTTGCGGTCGTAATGGATGGCTTAGGATTAATTTTTACCAATTCTCGCAGTGTGTGGGGACTAGCCTTATTAGGGGTGATGGCTTTTGCCGTTTATTTACGTCGGTATTGGATTATCTTTCTAACAGTTATTGCTGTTGGAATGGTTGCTTGGGCTGCCTGGGTTCCTTTTGGACAGGAAACTATGCGCGAATTAGTTCCTCCCTATTTTTGGACGAGATTGACAGATGAATTATATGATGACCGCTATATCACTGCTTTACGGACTACCCAATGGAAAGTTGCTAAAGAAATGATATTAGAACATCCTTGGTTGGGATGGGGACTACGGAATTTCACTCCAGTCTACCAAACTAAGATGAATGTGTGGATGGGACATCCACATAATTTATTTTTTATGTTGTTCGCCGAAATTGGTATCCCTGGAACTGTACTTTTTTGTGGCATTGTGGGAAATGTGATATTTCAAGGAGTAAAAAACTTAGTTCAGTTATCTAATAAACAAGAGAAAAATCAGGAACATTTGTTGCTATTTACTTATTTAATAAGTTTTTGTAGTTGTATTTTATTTAATCTGTTTGATGTCACTCTTTTTGATGTTCGTGTTAATCTATTAGGATGGTTTTTGTTATCAGCAATCGCTGGAATAACAAGAGTTAAACATTAGATTTAAAGAGACAATAGTTAAACACAATAATTAAGATAAGCAACAATGAGTTTAGATTACAATTTATTTTCTTAAAATTTAAGTAAAGTCATGACTAGCTTTTCAGATTTTATTATAAAAATATTTAATCAATGTATTATTTGTCACAATTAATTATTTGGTTTTATTGTTAATTAAGTATTATCTAAAAAGGTGTAAGTATACTGTTATCGTTACCTAAAATCAACTTAAAAGTAAATAATTAATAGAAGTTATTTTAAGCAAAAGCACTGTCAATTAGGCGAGAGGATGACAGTACTATTTGAATATTTGAATTAAACTCTATTATAGACATGATAAAGATACCACATTTATATACAACTTAACTGTTCAAGTTTTCTGATTATTTTCTAATTAATTATCTTTTTAATAAAAAATAAATGCTGCATATTAATTTCACAAAAATATATTACTAAATAAATATAAATTATTGACTTAGAAATATGTCCATATTACTAAGTCAATAATTTTTAAATTAACAAAATCTAAGCCAGGACAATTATTCTTAACTAATAAACAATATACAAAATCCTATTAGATTTAATCTATACTAGTAAGCAATAAATAACAGAATTAATTAATTGCGAAAGAAATATCTTCTGTGCACCATAATAAAAAAAGTTGCACCGGTGGTTGCAGCTGTTTACAATAGATTTTTTGGAGGTATAGTAAGTAAGCTTAGTTGAATTAGGCAAACATATCCTACTAAAACCTAATCTTTTAACAGCAAGTAACTTCATTAAAGAACGTATTTACTACTAACAAAACACACTTCACTATAATAGTCAAGTTATTTGAAGATAAGACAGAAAAGACTTTGAAGATATGGGAGTAGAATCTCTATTTGGGGATCGTCTTGCTGTCATAGAATATATTGGGAGTCGCAAATGCCAATGCCTATTTCCCTTCAACCTAAACAATAGAGGCTCTTGTTATAGTATTCAAAGGTAAACTTTACTTTATTAATAGCGATAGTTTTAACTATCTAAGTCTATCTAAAGAAGCGATGAGAGCTGATGTGGTCATTAATTTCCTAAAAGTCAAGCCCACCTCTAGCTTATCCTAACTCTAAGAGTTAACGAATTCTTTGAATACATGTTAGTGCATGCTAGAAAAATAAAAGCTTGGGGGCACATAAAAACAGGAAAAGATATCGAGTACTCCTGAAAAGAGGTTAATGCAAACTTAGTGTTTATCGTTGGTACGATAATAGATACACCAAAGCTACTAACAATACACTCTCAGTTAATTATTATTGATAATAATATAGACGATAAAGGTAATAACCAGATAATGTTAGATCTCGTTTATTATAAATTTTGGGTGCATCGACAATTATATTTATTTTCAATAAAAACTATAGTTAATATTGTGGTGGTTAGACTTCTCTTCCCAGTTGTGCATACTGTTATTGTACAAATACACCTTGGTCTCTACTCAAAGCTGACTCTATTCACTTTTTCTCTACTTTCTACAGTACAGTTGCTAGTTACTAATTGGAAGTGACCAAGAACGTTAATAATTATTGATACTAGTTTATATAGAGTGTTTTATTCTATCTTTGAATATTTCTACATTTATTTTCTTGACAAATTCCTTAGGGGATATTCAGAAAAACAATTAGGATTGCTGCATGACATAAAATTAGCTGTCAAGTTTAGTTACATACATATTATAGATTTAATTATTTATTTAGTTATAGGACATAACGTCAATCATTTTAGCCTCTAATTGCTTAATAACACTGTCTACTCTTCAGGGGCATTTTCTATAAATTTAATCGAGATTTAATTAAGAATTAACAATATTAACACTTATCAAGAAAAAATTATTACAATGAGAGTAATGAGGTTATAGTTTAAACCTCATTGATGACAATTTATTGAGTTCAGGTCAATCAGCCATTTGTATGGAATATAGTACCTCGTCAGGGAAGGTTGTAGAGTCTCCAACTCACAGGTGGGCTTATATTATAGGAACCACAATCGCTTTATTAACACTTACCTTACCGATGTTTGCCATTGCTTATTATTCTCCACAAAATCGTCGAGCTGGGCCAGAAACCTCTATAGAAAATTTTCAACCATTACCATAATTGATGAGTATCTCTTCATATGACCAACGATACTTAGAGATTTGCTGATGAGTCCAACTACAAATCTTGCCGTTTAAGATTTAAGTGAGTCCTACTAACTTTAGACTCAAATCCCACAGAAGTTTGGCCTTTTCATTATCTTTAGCTTGGGGAGAGACTTTTTCTACAAAAGACAGACGATCTTTTATTTGTCTATTTCCCCAACTCCAATAGACTCCCGATTGATTATAATCAGGAGAAGCTACGACTGCAGCCACCCGCTCTCCTGCTAATTCCTCAGAAACAAATCCTTTAATAATATGTTTTTGAAACCAAGGGAATAGTTTTTGAAACAAAAGATAATGGTTACGGAAAAGGGCTGTATTGGCCACACATCCTGGATAGAGAGAACTAAAAGTAATACCAGTCGACTTATGATACCGTCGGTGTAATTCTCGCATGGTCAGAATGTTACATACTTTGCTATCTTTATAAGCTTTCACGGGTTTAAAGCTTTTTCCGTCAATCATAGAATAAGGGTTTTTAAAGCCTCCTATAAATCCTTGAAACTCTCCTAAATTGGGTTGTGGTGGAATTTTTCCACCTAATTCATTGGGATTGTGAGTTACAGTTCCCAAGATAATTAACCTTGGTTCCGAAAAGGGTGAATCCTTGAGATGATTTAACATCAAGTTACATAAAAGAAAATGTCCCAGATGATTAGTAGCCATGGTTAACTCATAGCCTTCAGGTGATCGCAAAGGTTTTTTGAGTAATGGCATATAAATAGCGGCATTACACAATAAAACGTCTAAAGATTTTCCAGTATCCTGAAAAATTTTTGCAAACTGTCGAACACTTTCCAAACTTTCTAAGTTAATAGGTAAGGCTGTATAGCTGTCTAGGGAGATACCTATTTCCTGGGCTACCTTATGGGTTTTTTCTAAATTACGGCAGGCCATGACAACGTGACAATTCCACTTTTGAATAAGAGTTTTCGTTGTGTGTAACCCGACTCCTGATGAAGCCCCTGTAATAATTACAGTTTTTTGAGTTGATTTCATTTATATTAAAATCTTCTATTTATTAGAAACACTCCCCTACCACTTAAGCAGAGATTACTATTCTAGAATAATTGAATTGTTGGGGCGGATTAATATGTAGCCATAAATGGGGTTCGATAAATTAGCTGTATTTTGAGCGGCTGGCTCTAGACTATTTTGGTGGAATTCACAAACTAATGTACGATTGATATCATCTAATTATATAAACTTAATCGAAATTAGTTTATTTGTTATCAATAAACAATAATAAGTATGAAGTGTAAAAACTATTCTTTTATATGTAAATAAATATCAAAAGTACATATAGGATTGTCATATTGTTATTACGAAAATGCTAATATCTGATTTAAGTAACTATTTAAAAAATAATGATGTAAGTATTATTTATCTGCTGAGCTTAAATTTAAACAATAAACTTTTTTTAAGAATTTAATATTAATATGTAATTTCCATTTTTTAATTAATAGGTTAACCAAAAATATTATATATTATTTTTGATTTCTTATTTCTTATTTGTCTTTAGATAATTGCCAGTAATAATTTTATTTGTAAATTTAAAAAAATTAAACTTTTTTAAATTTACAGTAGTTATTTGAATAAAGTTTTAATTTATGATGCTATCCCATTCCCATATAATTTTAGTCCTGTACAACTAAGTTTTTAAAATTTAATTTGTTATACTAAAACCTTAGTAATTTATATAATGTTTTATCTATAAATATATAGAGAGTAACACAGTCATATTGTTGTCTATAACATAGACATAATCCTACGATTATATCTAACTAGACTAGAAAATATTTGAAGTTTATATACTATTACCGATAAAAAGAAATTATTATAATTGTACTTCTTCTAGACAAAAGATAAAATTATAGTACTTAAGTTTTGATATAGATAATTTTACTTGGGTAAAAATCTATGTTTTAGTTTACGATAAAAACATCTGACTTCAATAAATGCTGCCCTAGATATAAATCTACTTCTTCTCTGTCTCAACCCAATCCCAATTTTTTTCAAACTTACGTTAATTTATGCTTGTTCTAATAGATTATTAGTGAAGCAGAAATTACCCACTTTATTATTTAACTTAAAATTAATACTCAAATACCAGCTAATATACTCAATTACTGGTATTTTTCAAATAAAAAGCTAGTTTTTGATCTCAAAACTTATCAATTTTATTAAAATTTAAATAACGATATAATTGACTAGAAAGGGGGTCAATTATTTTTGTAACAATAGTCATGTATTCCTCAACTGTTGGGATTTTTCCTAGCGAGGCACACACTGCAGCCAATTCTGCGGAACCAAGATAAACCTGGGCCCCTTTTCCCATACGATTATTAAAGTTGCGAGTAGAAGTAGAAAATACTGTTGTATTATCTTGTACACGTGCTTGGTTTCCCATACAGAGGGAACACCCAGGTACTTCTGTACGCGCACCAACAGCCGTAAAAACCTCGTATATACCTTCTTCCTGTAACTGTTTTTCATCCATTCGAGTTGGAGGACAAATCCATAAACGTACGTGCAAATCACTATTTTCTACTATTTTTTGTCTTTCTAAAATTTTAGCAGCAGCGCGATAATGTCCAATATTTGTCATACAAGAACCAATAAATACTTCATCTATTTTCTCTCCTGAACATTCAGACATTAATTTAACATTATCTGGATTATTTGGTGCAGCAATAATAGGTTCTGTTATTTTATTTAAATTGACTTCAATAGTATCTGCATATTCAGCGTTTTCATCGGCTACCAATAATATAGGATTTTTTAACCATTGTTCCATTTTTTCTACACGACGTATTAAAGTTTTAGAATTTTGATAACCTCGCATAATCATATTTTTAATTAAGGCAATATTGGATTGTAAATATTCAGAAACAGTCTCTTTTCCTAACTTAATAGTAGAACCAGCACAAGACCTTTCTGCAGTAGCATCCGTTAATTCAAATGCCTGTTCAACTTTTAAAGTCGGTAAACCTTCCATTTCCATGATACGTCCATTGAAAACATTAACTTTTTGCTCTTTAGTAATGATTAATTTCCCTTCTTGCATAGCTACCCAAGGAATAGCATTAACAATATCCCGTAGGGTTACCCCAGGTTGTAATTCTCCAGTAAACTTAACCAACACTGATTCCGGCATATTCAAAGGCATTACTCCTAATGCTGCTGCAAATGCAACCAATCCCGAACCTGCAGGAAAAGATATACCTAGAGGGAAACGAGTGTGAGAGTCACCTCCGGTTCCGACTGTATCAGGTAATAACATTCGGTTTAACCAAGAGTGGATAATACCATCCCCAGGATGCAACACGACACCTCCACGAGTTGAAAAAAAGTCTGGTAACTCTTTATGAATTTTGACATCGACAGGTTTGGGATAAGCCGCAGTGTGACAGAAACTTTGCAGGGTTAAGTCTGCATTGAACCCTAAACAAGCTAATTCTTTTAGTTCATCACGGGTCATAGGTCCTGTAGTATCTTGAGAACCCACAGTCGTCATTATAGGTTCGCAAGAACTGCCTGGACGAATCCCAGGTAAACCACAAGCTTTACCCACCATTTTTTGTGCTAGAGTAAACCCCATTTTTCCTTTGTTTTCGATAGAGGGAATAGGACGAGTAAAAATAGGGCTAGGTTCAAGTCCTAATGCATCACGGGTTTTATCAGTTAACGCACGTCCAATAAGTAGAGGAATACGTCCCCCTGCACGTACTTCATCCAAGATAGTTTCAGGTTTAAGGACGAAGGTTGCAATAATTTTTTCTGCTTGATTAGTAATTTCTCCTTTGTATGGATGGATAATGATAACATCTCCAGTTTCCATCGCGCTGACATCGCATTCAATCGGGAATGCACCGGAGTCTTCAGCTGTATTAAAGAAAATAGGAGAAATTTTTCCGCCAATAATATATCCGCCTGAACGTTTGTTAGGGATAAAAGGGATATTATTTCCAATGTGCCATAAAACAGAATTGATAGCAGATTTACGGGAGGAACCCGTCCCAACAAGGTCTCCTACGTAAGCAACAGGATAACCCTTCTCTTTGAGTCTAGTGATAGTCTCTATTCCCTCTGGGACAAGGGACTCTAGCATAGTTAGAGCGTGTAAAGGAATGTCTGGTCTTGTAGTTGCATGAGGGGCAGGAGAGAGGTCATCCGTGTTGGTTTCTCCACAAACTTTAAAGACAGTGACAGTAATGTTCTCAGGGACTTTAGGTTTATTTATAAACCAGGAAGCATTAGACCAAGCCTCGATAACCTGTTTGGCATAAGAGTTAGTTTCCGAACATTCCAAGACTTCATTAAATGCATCGAAAACTAAGATAGTTTTACTTAATGCAGTAACTGCTGCTGATGCTAAGTCCTTATTAGGAAATTTGAGTAGTTCAACTAATGAACGTACATTATAGCCTCCTATCATAGTTCCTAATAAGTCCACTGCCTCTTGAGGGGAGATTATAGGACAGGTTATTTCACCTTTAGCTATCCCCGTTAGAAATCCTGCTTTAACATAAGCTGCTTCATCTACGCCAGAGGGAACTCTATCTCGTAGTAACATCAAAAGTTCTTCTCTAAGTTCTTTGGGGGGATTTTTTAAAAATTTACATAGTTGTGAAGTCTGTTTAGCTGTTAAGGGTAAGGGAGGAATTCCAAGTTTTGCACGTTCTTCTTTGTGTTTATAATAACTTTCTAACATTTAGTTTTTCTCCTATAGTAGAAATTTTTAGATTTTCGATTGGAACGGTAAAGGGTATTCTTTTTAAGAATATCAATTCTATTCTAAGGGTATTGTCCTTAAGAGTATTAATTTTAATCTGTTGTAATATAGATATTTTTATTGAGAATTTTATAAAATTAATCTATATCTTTGATGATTACTAGAACTTAATTAGTTCACTTTGTTTTTAATTAAGATTTTACGGTTTACTACCCAGTTGTTAAGTTTAGACTCAATATTGTCCAATTAAAAATCTAGATATTATTTCCATAAAATTGAAATAATATACAGTACTTCGATTTATTAGGTATATGTTGTTGAAATAAAAATATAGAAATTCAAAAATTAGTTTTGCGACATGTTAAATTTAACCTAATTTAAAATTTATTTATTGAAACACAAAATTGCAGCTACAAGTATAGCAAAAGTGCGTTTTGTAAGTAAAAAAACACACTTATTAGGTGATAGATATTAAGAACATAATCACTTAATTGATTAAGGATAAAATATCTCAAATACTGCTTTAGTTCTTTGTTATTAACATCTGTTAAATAAGCACTTAACTTATAAGTTATGAATAAGTAACTAAGTATAAGCTAAAGAAAAGCAACCTAACAGAGTACAATAAAAAATTAGCCTACAAAATAACTTAGCAATGAATGCAATAAACTCTTCTCTAAGCGGTTAATTAGTTGCCGTAGTATCTCGTTTGTTGATTGCTTTTTAAACGGTACTTATTACAATTGATTTGATTCATTTACCTATATGCGCTTTCAGGCATCGTAACATAAGTTATGTTATTGTTCCATGGATGACAGAGAATATTCATCAATTAACCTGTGATTATGTCATTATTTCATTGCACAACGATAAATACTATCATCTGGCTAACTTTTTTCGAAAGTTAGCCAGATGATAGTATTTATCGCCAATGCGGAGTGGTTTCTAGAAAAATAATGTTATCTTAAGTTAGTTTTACAATAAGAAACGCTATGTAGAAGAGCCCTACTTCAAAAAAATAGTTCGAGGAGAATATTTTCACCGTTTATGACGTGTCGGCTAATCTTCTTTTGAAGAGGCAGGAAATGTTTTGTTTGACCGTAAAAGACATTGATTCTAGACGGAACACGGAGTTAGAACTGAACCAAATTTATACTCTTATATCGTATACAGAGGTTTTATCCCTATACTTGGTAGATAAAATGTCTTATCGTTTAGATGGTTATTTGCTCTATTATTCTCCTACTACGTACTTGAAAACTACCTTATAGAGATGCGGATACCTATAAAAATCATATTGTTGTTGAAAATCATGATTCGGTATTTTTTACCGGCAATGCAGTCTACATTAGTTTAACAATCGTTTGGAATAAAATTGATTATGGACTAAAAAACGTTTAATAGATATATATTTTTAGGTAGTATAAATTATATCAACAGAATACCTCAAAGCTGGTGAACTGCTAAATTTTTGATACTAAAAGTAATTTAATTGCCCTAAATCGCGTTTACATATAAATAAATTAACTTAAGAAAAACCGTATTATTTTACTGCAATCTTATCTTTATTATCTTTCTGATGCAGGGAAGATTAACAATACCCTTTACCAAATCATAAAAAATCAGGAACGGTTTCAGGGAGTTAAACTGCACTTTAGTTAAGAAAAAAACATATGCGTATCTTATGGACTGAGCGTAGGATTACATAAAAATTTTGAGAGAGTAAACTAACTAAATAGTATTCTAGTTTATCTCTTTCTTTTAAAAGAAATAAGTTATTGAGCTAATTTTATTTATTTCCAATACGTAGGATGATAAGTATATTTGTTTTAGACAAAGTTAAACTAAACAAAATAATCCTTATCCCAAGATACATATAAGTTAAGAAAATTAATATTTATATTAATTTTCGGAAATCAATGCTTAACTCAATATTCAGTAAACCAAAAGATAGTAAACTATACCATAAATAAATATTTTATTAGTAAATAATATCGTTGAGTATCAAAAAATAGATTTCCAACATAAAAATCAAGAGTAACTAAAATTAATTTTGATATAAAGAGTACTAATAGTTAACTTAAAACACTAACAATAATTGTGATTTTTTTTAAAAGCAGTATTTGTATTAAATCATTTAATGATACGAAACTTAAGTTGTGTTCAAAAACATAAAAAATATATTTTTATATAAGAACTAATATAGTTGTCGGCAAAATAATGTATTAAAGATTAACTATACACTATGATTTCAAAGTCTATAAAATCAGATATTAATATCAAAATACTTACATGGTTTAGATAACTCGAGTTGATACACTACAATTTTAAATGTAAACCTAAAGTGTAAAATATAAAACTAATAGTAATAATATTTGTTATAAGATTAGAGTCAAAACTAACTTAAGTATTTTAGTCATAAATACTAACACTCAAATCCTTATAAATAAAAATAGATTCAAGCTAAAAAATAGTTATCTGTTTTGTACACGGCCAATTATTTTAGTTAAATTAAGATCATCTTATCGCTATATTACGGCATACTTCAATAAGTCTGTTGTCTTCTGACCATTTCTTTCCAACTCAATACTAAAATAAGCTAAAGTTAGCAAGATGAAACGTTTATTTGAAAACTGGAGTCCATTTTAATCAGGAGATTAAAATAAGATGCTAACCATAAAAATTGCAGTTTATATCGTCGTTGCTTTATTCATTTCTCTATTTGTCTTCGGTTTTCTATCGAGTGACCCAACTCGTAGACCATAGACCGACAGATTTTGAGTAAGCATAATTTGACTGTGTTAACTTAGGTGATTAAGACGATAGGGACGAGATTTACCTCGTCCAGAACGTTCTTCTGCTGAGTCACGCTGCAGGTAGCAATTAACCCTTTAAGCCTGATTTTATCGAAAAGATGCCCCCATTCGTCCCGCCACCTAATCTGCCCGCGCTAATTCAACCTATAGCCCTTGACCCCCAAGGCAATCACATGGAAATTCTGACTGAAGAATTGTCCGCTCACACCCTCCTTGGGAAACGCTCCTTCCTTATTTCTGAGATACCAATTTCGGTGCTTAATCCCCCACCGTTGGAGTCCTCTAGAAAAATTCCAGTAGCAAAACCTCTTGGAGTTATTGAATTTTATCTATCTGACCCAAAAGAAATTCCCACTAAGTTTTTACCCTCTAATTCTTTACCTAAAGACGATAATGCCGAGGTATTAGGAAAGCCGATTTCCGTTGGTCAACTGTCTTCAACAAAAGTTACATCAACAGTAGTTAATGCTGTTCCTAACTTGAGCTTTAGTCCAAATCAAAGTTATGATAGCCTCTCAAATACAGTCCATCGTCTTATTACCCGTAAACGAGGGGGACCAATACGAGAATTTGAAATCTTAACTTCTTCTACAGCAAAAGGACAAAAAACTTCTGTTAATCAACAAACATTAGAGATTATTTCTCAACCCTTACCCCGGTCAGATAACGCCTCACCCCCAGAAGAAGCAATAAGGATAGTGGAATTGATTGCTGATAGGCAGGAATATGATTCTAAACAGAAGGTAGTCTATGCTGAGGGCAATGTGGTAATGCGCTTTGCTAATGGGGTCTTATTGGCAAAGCACTTACGTGTTAACCTACCCGATCAATTTGTTGTCGCCGAGGGAGAAGTTGTACTTGAACGAGGTGAGCAAACCCTACGAGGAGAAAAGTTTGAGTATTATTTTGTGCAAGATCAAGGGGTGGTTTTCAGCGCAAATGGGGAGATTTATCAACCTACAACAGGAAAAGACTTTTCTCCAGGATTACCTAATGATCCTACTAATGATTATATTCCTAACCAAACATTAAATGAACGCCTAGCAGTCAGTCAACCTCTACAACGAATTACTACTACTGAAGGGTTTCGTTTCGGCACTTCTTTTGATTTTGGAAAAGAGTCCATAGGACTAGGAACTGATGTTCCTAATTTACCAGCGACCCAAGTACCGTCCAAGGGAGGACAAATAAATCGCATCCGCTTTCAGGCCGAACGGATGGAATTTGATGGAGACGGATGGAGTGCCACAAATGCTCGTCTAACTAATGATCCCTTCTCCCCCCCCGAATTAGAAATTCGAGCAGAAACAGCAACATTTCGCAACATTGCCCCATTGGTAGATGAAGTAAAATTGACTAACTCACGAGTAGTGCTTGACCAAACAAATTCTTTTCCTACTCAAGATAGGTTGATTTTAGACCGGCGTGATCGCCAACCTGGAGTAATTTCTTTCGGTTATGATGACCGTGATCGTGGAGGATTATATGTACAACGGGGATTTAATCTGGTCGATAATGACACAGTAAGTTGGGAATTTAAGCCCCAATACTATATTCAAAAAGGATTATTTCCCGACAGTATTACTACAGATAATCCCAACACTGATCTATTTGATGCAGACACAGATGATATTGATGCTATCAGTCCCCCAACATTTGGATTCATCAATAGAGTTGAGGCTAACTTTAGTGGGAACACTAAATTGTTTTCCCGAACTTCACTAACGAGTTTGGATTTCAACGACCGAACTGAAGAACATGTCCGAACAAAAACCTATATTGAACAGAAGGTTCCTTTGTTCAATATGGTTAATGATTTACGGTTTGAATATAATTATCGTGAACGTCTTTTTAATGGATCCTTAGGTTTTCAAACTGTCCGAGATAGTTTGGGTTTACTTTTTGTATCTCCTCAAATTCCTCTCGATGAAAAGGGGTTACTGCAGCTGAGTTATCAAGCATCTTTACAAAATGTTAATGCAGACACGGATCAACCAGAATTACTTGCCTCAACCAGAGAAAATAATCGTGTTACCCTCTTTCGTACTCAAGGGGCTGCATCAGTAAGCCGGCCCTTTATGTTGTGGGTAGGAAAAGCTTTACCTCCAACTTCTGGAGAAGGGCTGCGTTATACTTCTACCCCCGTACTACCTTTTGTTCAACTTTCTACTAGTGTAACAGGAGTGGCTAGTCTCTATGGCAATGGTGATTCTCAACCTTCAATTTCGGGCAGTATTGGAGTTTCAGGACAGTTAGGTAATTTTTCTCGCCCCTTTTTCGATTATACAGGGTTTAATCTCTCCTTTAGTCAGGCGCTGCGTGGAGATCCTTCTCCATTTTTATTTGACCGTTTTGCAGATCTTAAAACTATTTCTTGGGCATTAACCCAACAGCTGTATGGACCTGTACGTTTTGGGGTTCAAAGTGCCTTAAATATTGATACTGATGATGAAATAAACACGGATTTATTTCTTGAATATAGTCGCCGCACTTATAATATTCTTTTACGTTATAACAGCCGTCTTCAAGTAGGTTCTATCAGCTTACGAATCAGCGACTTTAATTGGAGTGGTAATCCAGGTCCATTCGATGGAACAGGGATTCGCCCAGTTATTCAAGGAGTTCCTCGTTAATAATTTCCACCCACAGTGGATTCATAGTAACTACAAAATTCTGTCCTAATATTTTTTTAGAGGTATTGTATCCAAATCAGATTATCCTTGACATGACACTAGATGCCTTACTAAGTTCAATAAATGAAACGTTAATCTTAAAAATACTTACCATCCCATTAGATTTTAAATTGGATAGAATCTAAATCGGTATTAAGGTGAGTCACGATTTATACGCTTCAAAATAAGATCCCGACGTGGCATTACCCATCCTATAGTGTGCCTTATCCTGTTAATTCTTGAAAAGGGGTGGCTTTTTGTTTTAGAGTTCTCATCGCTCTATTATTTAGTAATCGTACTCTTTCATGGCTCAACCCACATTGTTGACTAATCTCTTTGTAGCTCATTCTTTTCCCATTTTGTAAGCCATAACGTAAAGTGATAATTTCTCTTTGACGAGGTGGTAGATTATCTAATAACTCATCAATTTTTGATTCAAGTTCTTGTTGACTTACAAAATCATTTGGTGATCTTGTTTCATTGGGTAGTATATCTTCCAATTCTGTATTATGTTCATCTAGAACAATATTTAAACTACGAGATTTTGTTTTATAAGCAGCCTGGCTGATAGTTCGTAATTTATCTAGAGGAATCTTTAGCTTTTGAGCTATTTCCTTTTCTGTAGGTTTTCGTCCTAATTCAATAGAAAGTTCCCGCAAGGTTTTCCTAATTTTATTAAGGCTATCAATGATATGAATAGGAAGACGAATAGTCCTCGCTTGTTGAGCAATTGCTCGTGTAATAGCCTGACGAATCCACCAATAAGCATAGGTAGAAAACTTATATCCTAAATCAGGATCAAATTTTTCGACTCCTTGCATTAACCCAATACTCCCTTCTTGAACTAAATCCAACAAAGATAATCCACGATTTTGATATTTTTTAGCGATGGAAACAACCAAACGTAAGTTAGCTTTAACTATTTTTTGCTTTGCTTGTTCTCCTAGCTTTATTGCTGTTCGTTCTTCCATAGTTAATTTTTCTTTTTCTGAAAGGAATGTCATTTCCTTGACTTGAGAGGCAAGGTTAAATTCTTCTTCAGAACTTAATAAAGGGATTCGTCCAATTTCTTGCAAATATATACGGATGCTGTCAGTTGATTTAGCCATTTTCTGCCTAATTAATATAGTTAGGATATGTAATAAAACATTAAGTCTGATATCTAGTAAGCTAGTTCAATGTTAAAGATGAAGATAATTTCCGTTCTATTAACTAAATACTTAATAAGGACACATGTGTTCCTACAATCACTTTAAGCTATTTTTCTATTCCCAACTTGCTTTTTGAGTAATATCTATCTCGATGCTCGACTGTCTAAATCAGGCTATTAATGCAACTGCCTATTTTTACTTTAACCGAACTCTCTCATTGACCTAATTACATATACATAACCTAGCAAATTTTTTATGTTTTGTACAGAAGTCAAAATAAATACTTTAAATTTTTGCACAAATACTATTCTCCCAAAATCAAGAGAGAGAGAATACTAACTATTTATGGCAATAAAACAGAAATAAAGCTACTTTTAAATCCTCTATAAACATAAAGATAGCTCTTAGATAGATACAATATAAACAACTCTTATCTACCTTACAAAAAGGAATAGACTAGATGAAGTATACTCCTATTGTAACCGAGTTAGTTGAATCCGATAACGTTGTTTTTTTGTGATAGTAACTTCCCCAACTTCTAAACGTCCTTTACCTCGGACAATAATTAAGTCTCCAGATTCAACAGCATGGCTTGCCTGAGTAATATCTTTCCAATTAACTCGTACATCTCCTGAATTAATTGCATTAGCCATTCTACTTCGAGATATCCCAAAACCTGCTGAGGCCACTGCATCTAAACGCATGGAAGCTTCTACAGTAGTTATTTTTTTAGTTCTTGGAGCATGAATGTTTAATTCACTTAATGCTATTGAGTGAGTTTTGACCGGAACCGAACGCACCTGAACAAGAGAATTTTCAAGAAACTCCGCTATTTCGGGAACGACTATCACTTGTGCTCCCCGTTCCCCTAATACTACGATATCTCCCATCTTTTCGCGGACAATTCCTATTCCTGAAATTGCTGTCAAGAAATCTCGATGATTAGCAGGATCAAATAAAAAGTTTCCTGCGATATGCAGGACGGTTAGTGGAATCTTAGAGGTATTCAAAGAAATTTCAGTACGAGCTATACCCACTCGTTGTCGTTCTGCTTGAGAATATCCTCCCCACGTCACAATTTCAACTTCGGTTAATCCTTGAAATAGTCTTTGAACTTCATTGATAACAGAAGGACAAAGGAAGTCACTGACTATAATCTCCCAAGTTTTCAAGGCTATTTCTGCCTGATCAATAATAAGGGAAATCGCTTCCCTGTTTTTAATCTCTTTTAACAATTTTTCTCTAGGTAACATACACTATTGACCATATACTCTACGAGTTGTATTCTTATAAATTTTTAGGATTGCATTTTTCTAAAATTTTGACGGCGTTCTTGTTGAGCTATTGAAGATTTTTGAGGCAAGATAATTGCTTGCTATAATTTAATTAATCATAATCAAAGACATTATTTATTGCCCCGTCTGTTAGGTTTTTGGCAGCGCCCCCTAACATAGAATTAGTCTGTTATCTTATCAATACAAAGGCGTCCAATTCAATAGCTATATCAAACACATAACCCCTAAAAAGCTGAAGAAAAATTATAATTTGACAAATAGTTGGGTTACATTCATTTAGATAGCCGTATAGGTTTACTCGTCCTTAAACAACAGTAGAAAAGCCTAATTTAGAATTAGAGCGAGGATTAGTTAGAAATAAAGTTAATAAATAGAGAATTAATCTAAATTATGAAAAAATAATTTGAGAACCCGGGGCATTAATTTTGACGGAAAGCACCTCATGCTGGATAAAAGCCTGTCTTAGGTTTTTATGTGACTCTGGAGGCGCAAAAAACAATATAAAACCTCCCGCTCCCGCTCCTAATAGCTTACCACCCCAAGCCCCCGATTCTCGACCTAAATTATAAAGACTATCAATTTCTGGATTGGAAATTATAGTATCCAAACTACGTTTTGCTATCCACGCTTGGTGCAATAATTCTCCAAAAGCAGATAATGGTTGGTTAGTGGTCAAAATATCCCATCCTTGGTCAACCATTCTGCGCATTTTTTTAAGAATATCAGTATTATCAGCAACTCGTTTTAATTGCTTAGCCACCACTTGAGATGCTTTGCGTTTAATTCCGGTAAAAACAATAAAAATATGAGATTCAAATTCAGTTAATCTTTGGGGAGATAGAGGAATTCTAGTGACGATTATATCTTCTTCAGTTCTAAATTCTACTAAGTTAAATCCCCCCACTGCTGCCATTAATTGATCTTGACATCCTACTCGATCTTTAACTAAATGGCGCTCCACATAAATGGCTTCATAAGCCAAATCCAAGGGCTTTACAAATTCCCCCTTAAAGCTATGTAGTGCTTGAAGTAAAGATACGGTGAAAGCGGAAGAAGAACCTAACCCGGTGAACGCCGGTAAGTCAGCCACATTATGCAACTCAATGTCCTTTTCCAAACCACAGAATTTCAGGCATTTTTGATAAACATTATGCTCTAGTTCATCAACAGCTCTAACTAATTCTACCTTTCGGTAAGATACCCGAATTAAATAATCAAATAAATGACTAGGAAATGGGGTCGCTGTAACATAAGAATACTTATCAATTGAAGTTGCTAATACTGCACCTCCATGTTGAAGAAAATGCTCAGGATAATCGGTTCCACCGCCAAAGAAACTAATTCTAACTGGTGCGCGTGAAATTAGCATGGGTCGAGTAGTTGGCTAAAGTTTTCTAAGATAAAAGCTTCTGCTTTTGGTAAAGTTTCAGGAGTTCCAATATCTAAAAATGGAGCTTTGATTTGGTGAACTTTAATTAGCATTTTTTTCTTGAGTAATACTGGAAAAATATCATATTCAAAACTTAGGGGAAGTCTTGATGGAAACTCTTCTAGAATCTGATGACGAAACAAATAAACTCCGCAATTAATGATTCCTGAACCTTTGCACTTTTCGGCGAAACTTATAAGATTTCCTTGTTCATCAATGACTAAAGAACCATAACGAGAAGTATCTTCTGTAGATACTCCTAGAATAACTCCATCAACCTTATAATCATCCAAATAACTTACCATTTCATTGAATTGAGCAACTACTAAAGAATCCCCATTCATCACCAACCAAGCATCAGGAGAAATATTAAGTTGTTTAACTCCATTAAGAAAGCCACCGGCAGTTCCTAACGGTTGCTTTTCTTGACAACAATAAACCTCTATATCTGGGATAGGCTGACTCTGAAAATGTGCTTCAATTATTTCTGACAAATAACCTGTTGAAAGAATATTTTGGGTTATTTTTTGAGATTTCAGATATCTTAAAATCCATTCCAAAAAAGGTTTATCAGCAACAGAAGCCATAGGTTTAGGAACTTTAGGAAGTAAATGTTTAACTCGCGTTCCATGTCCCCCAGCTAGAATAACTGATGTAATCTTTCTCATACTTCAACCATTAACCACTGACTATTAACCATTAATTAAATCACTCCACATTGTCCCTGTTGACGCAAGAGATGATCACATAAGACTAAAGCGACCATTGATTCCACCATAGGAACAGCACGAGGCAATACACAAGGATCGTGTCTTCCTTTTGCAGTTAATGTGGTTTCTTCTCCCATTCTATTTACTGTTTTTTGCTCTTTTCCAATAGTTGCTGTAGGTTTAAAAGCAACCCTAATAATAATATTCTCTCCGTTACTAATTCCTCCCTGAATGCCTCCTGAACGATTGGTAATAGTGCGAATTCCCCCGTTTTTATCTATATAAAATTCGTCATTATGTTCACTTCCGGTTAATAAAGTTCCGGAAAATCCTGAACCAATTTCAAACCCTTTACTGGCTGGAAGAGACATCATACCTTTTGCTAAATCTGCCTCTAATTTATCAAAAACAGGCTGTCCTAGCCCTTTAGGGACCTGACGAGCCACACACTCAACAACACCACCAATAGAGTTATTATCTCGTCGAGTTTGATCAATTAAATTAATCATTTTCTTTGCCGTTTTTTCATCAGGACAACGTACAATGTTGTTTTCTACTTTATCGAGGGTAACTGTTGATGGATCAATGACTCCTTCTAAGTTTTTTATCCGCTTAACATAACCGATGATTTCCATATCTGCTACTTGTTTGAGAATTTTTTTAGCGATTGCCCCGGCGGCTACTCGTCCAATAGTTTCTCTTGCTGAAGACCTCCCTCCTCCTTTCCAGTTACGAATCCCATACTTCGCTTCGTAGGTAGCATCTGCGTGAGAAGGACGAAACTTCGTAACCATTTCATCATAATCCTGTGATCGCGCATCCTTATTTCGAACGAGAATAGTTATGGGGGTCCCTAGAGTTTTTCCCTCAAAAACTCCTGATACAATCTCACAGGCATCGGTTTCTTCTCTAGAAGTGGTGATCTTGCTTTGTCCAGGACGACGACGGTCTAAATCAAGCTGAACGTCGGCTTCAGAGATTTCTAAGCGTGGAGGGCAACCATCAATGACGACTCCAACTCCTCCACCGTGAGACTCGCCGAAGGTGGTAACGCGGAATAAATGTCCGAAGATATTACCCATAAATACCTGTTAACTAATGTCTGTTAATTAATGTCTGTTAAATTTGATTGTTCTACCCTCTAGTTTAGAGTAGTCAATAGACAATAGGCAAGGCAAAATAAGACGAAAGTTTAAAAACAAAAGTTAAGATATAAATTAAGATAGAAAACACATATAAATAATCAGGAATATAAGAGTATTTTTCTGTAAGAATCAGGTTGTTTATCTACTATAAAAAGTCCTTTAAATTAGAAAATATTTTATAGTAGTAATTCAAAACACTATCTGTAAGAACTATCATATTTTTTAAAGAATTAATATGACTTGATAACGTTAAGATTTGAGGGTATGAATCAAAATCTAACTTAGCTTAAGGGCGAGAAGATCCGAACGTGTTCCTAGTTTAATTTTATAGAAATGGTCAATACTTCAGTTTCATCCATCAAGAAGGTATCTAAGCTGGAAATAATTAAAGAGAAAAGTAACTTTTTAAGAGAACCTCTAGCTACAGAACTTTTAGAAGAGACAACTCATTTTACAGAAAATGCCGTTCAAATTCTCAAATTTCATGGCTCTTATCAGCAGGATAATCGAGATAATCGAGTTAAAGGACAAGAAAAAGATTATCAAATGATGTTGCGAACTCGCAACCCTGGGGGTTTTATTCCAGCTGAACTATATTTAACCCTGGATCGTCTTAGTGATGATTATGGAAATAGTACCTTACGGGTTACAACACGTCAGGGATTTCAAATTCACGGTATTTTGAAAAAAGATCTCAAAACAGCAGTTTCAGCAATTATTAAAAGTATGGGATCAACCCTTGGGGCTTGTGGAGACCTCAACCGCAACGTTATGGCTCCCCCTGTACCGTTCAAAAATCGTCCTGAGTACCAATATGCCTGGGAATACGCTGATAAAATCGCCGATTTGCTCAGACCCCAAACTGAGGCTTATTATGAAATTTGGCTTGATGGCGAAAAGTTTCTTAGTGCGGAAGAACCCTCCGAAGTAGTTACTGCTCGTCAATGCTGTAGTAACAAAACTATTTTTGCTGACAAGGAGGAACCTATTTATGGGAAAAATTATATGCCCCGTAAATTTAAGTGCAGCGTAACTGTTCCAGGGGATAATTCTGTTGACGTCTATACCCATGATGTCAGTTTAGTAGTGATAACTGACAATAAGGGCATTCTACAAGGATTTAACATCTTAGTAGGAGGCGGGATGGGACGCACCCATAACAAGGAAGAAACCTTTGCAAGGATGGCTGATCCTATCGGTTATGTAGCGAAAGAAGATGTCTATGATGCATTAAAAGCCATTATCGCTATTCAACGGGATTATGGTGATCGCGTTCAACGTCGTCATGCCCGAATGAAATATCTGATTAATGATTGGGGAATAGAGAAATTTCGCTCTAAAGTCGAGGAATACTTTGGTAAATCTTTAGATACTTTTAAGATACTTCCCAAATGGAAATATCAAGATTTTTTAGGTTGGAATGAACAGGGAGATGGTCATTTATTCCTAGGGATTTCAGTTACAAATGGTCGAGTAAAAGACGAAGGAAATTTACAACTCAAAACCGCTTTACGCCGTATAATAGAACAATTTGGGTTACCTATGCGGTTAACGGCTAATCACAATATTATTCTATATGAGATTGATGCTAGTCACCAAGAGACAATCGAAGAGATTTTACAAGATTGTGGTGTAATTACTGATCCTCAAGAAATTGATGCCCTAACCCGTTATTCTATAGCCTGTCCAGCTTTACCCACTTGTGGTTTAGCAATTACCGAATCAGAACGTGTACTACCGGGGATTATTGAGCGGATTAAAACGATTTTATCTAAATTAGATATGGCATCAGAGGAAATTGTCATTCGGATGACAGGATGTCCTAACGGTTGTGCCCGTCCCTACATGGCCGAATTAGGATTTGTGGGGAGTGCACCAAATACTTACCAGATTTGGTTAGGGGGAAGTCCTAATCAAACAAATTTGGCTGAACCTTACCTCCAAAAATTATTTGATAAAGACATAGAGAAATTCTTAGAGCCTCTATTTGTCTATTTTAAACAAGAGAAGATAGAAAAAGAAAGTTTTGGTCAATTTTGTCGTCGAGTTGGCTTTGCCTCTTTGAGAGCGTTTAGTGAAAATTATCAACCTATCAAGCCGCGTCGTATCCGCAAAAATCAACATCGGGTCAGTATTTCTGATAAAATATTCGTCCAACTAAAGGCCTTCTCCGAGACAAACAAACGACCGATGAATCAGATTGTTAATGAGGCATTAGAGAATTATTTTAATCAAGAAAACTAGGAGTTAATAGAAGAAAAAAATTAAATTACAAGATTTACAAAACAATGGTACTGCTTGGATAAACTTTCAAGTTTATCCAAGCAGTACCATTGTTTTGTAACCACTCAAATGCGTAATCAAAATATGTTAATCAACATATTTTTGCCAGAGTAGAGAGTTTGATTTAGGACATATACATTTTACCTACAGTGGACGTGTTATCGTAATAGCAGGCTAAAAAACTGAGTGTATAATTTAACCTTTAAGGTAATTATATTCAATAATTAATTCATAACAAAATAGATTAAAATTGCCTTGTAGTTTGGTGAGAAGATGTTATTAGAGATATAAATTTTGATCACAAAAATTGTAGATATTAATTTAAACTTACAAAGTTGTATATTGCTATGCAACTTTTTGCTTAACAATTTGTATTTGACTTTAAAAGTTATCCTTCATTGCTCGAATTTTACTAAACACCTGTTTCGGGGTTTTTGCACCTGTTATTAATTGCAAACTAATACTATCCCACCGTAAAAATGGATTAGTTTGTTTTTCGTCCTTTAATAAAAAAGGGACAGTAACTTGTCTCTGTCTGAGAATTTTTTTTATTTGATTAAATCTTTTTTTTAAGACTGTATTATTAGGATCAACTGTTAGTGCGAATTGAAGATTTTTTAACGTATATTCATGGGCACACCAAACATGAGTTTTGTCAGGTAAATTTCGTAATTTATCCAAAGAATTTACCATCTGTGCTGAGCTACCCTCAAATAATCGTCCGCACCCTCCTAGAAATAAAGTATCGCCACAAAATAATTCTCCAGTATCGTGAGTTGAATCTGGAAAAAAATAGTAAGCAATATGAGCGCGAGTGTGTCCAGGGACAAATAAAACTTTCCCCCTCCGGTTAGCAAATTCAATGAGATCACCATCTTTCAAGAATACTTGTTGGTGAGGAAT
Source organism: Cyanobacterium sp. uoEpiScrs1 (assembly GCF_947331815.1). Classification (GTDB taxonomy): domain Bacteria; phylum Cyanobacteriota; class Cyanobacteriia; order Cyanobacteriales; family Microcystaceae; genus Rippkaea. The sequence goes on along the minus strand of NZ_OX373462.1, from coordinate 2,162,080 downwards.
CCTACCCTTATCTTCTATTCCTCCATAAACACAAAGATTGGGGAAATTTTTAATTAAAGTATTATTTCCCCCAACATGATCATAATGATGGTGGGTATTAAAAATAGCGACTAATTTAGCTTTCAACTCGTCTAAACATTTTAAGACAGGAGTAGCCTCAGCCGGATCAACCACAGCGGCAGTATCCTTTACAGGATCATGAAGTACAAAAATATAGTTACTAGATATGGCAGTAAGTATTTTGATATCCATTAATGACGAGTTAATTAGGACAATATTGAATTATATTCCTTAGTCTAAGACATATTTGTCCAATATAATAGAAACTATCAATAATTTAATTTCATAAACAATAATTTATAAGCAAATTATTGTTTATGAAATTAAATTATTGAGAATAAATTGTCTATATTAATAATATTATAGGATTTAGTATTTTAGGAATAAGTTAAATTATTAAAATAAAAATATTATATTATTAGTTGACAAACTATGGAGATTATATTGTTTGTTTCTAACCCAATAAATGCGGTTAAACTTTTGTAAAAAATTAGTTATTGTTAGACTAATTAAAGAGATGATTTTAGTGTTTTTACAGTTATTAACACATAGTGTATGTTTTGTAGATTAGACAAATATTTATTAACGTACTTCGTTCGCTATAATGATTATTATAATTTGTCTATCTTATAGACTTAAAGTATTTTTGGTAAAAAATATCTAAAAAACTGTAATGGTTACTGAAATTTTTGATAAACTTCGCCAATTGACACAGATAGACATTCAATCATCTTGGCTTAGTATTTCTGAGGAAATCTCTTTTGATGATATCGACATATATAGTTGGAAACCTGTTAACCTTAACCAAAAAGGTTATATTGTCTGGCCAGCAGGGAGAAAGATTAAATGGTTAGCTAAAAAGCTTATAATTCCTAAGCAAATTAAAGGTTATCCTTTGTCGGGACTAGCTCTAAGATTATCCTTAACTTGGTGGGCAGAAAAAGCAGAAATTTTTATTAATAAAAAATTAGTACAAGAAGGTGACCTATTTGACTCTTCAGCAAGGATTTTGGTAAGTCCATCTGTTAAACCAAGAGATGAATTTTTGATTTTATTACGTTTAGTTAGTCCAGGTCATGATATTGGTGGATTAATGAGTTCTAGACTCATCTATGAAACAGATGTAAATTTAATAGATCCTGGTTTTGTCGCTGATGAATTAACCATATTATATAATTATTTATCTGCTTTTGAACCTCAAGCTATAAATTTATTTAAACAATTAATTAATCAAATAAATTGGGATATTGTCAATGATCAAAAACAATTTAATTGTCATTTATTTAAATTACGTAATATCCTGAAACCTTTAGCTAAAAATATTAAAGAATACTCTTTAAATTTATTAGGACATGCTCATTTAGATATGGCTTGGTTATGGCCAGTTGATGAAACTTGGGATGTAGGAGAAAGAACATTTACTTCTGTTATAAGCTTGCAGAAAGAGTTTACAGATCTTATTTTTGGACATACAACTCCTGTTCTTTACGAATGGATGGAAAAACATCGTCCTCAGCTTTTTAAAAAAATTTTAGAAGCATATAAACAAGGAAAATGGGAGATATTAGGAGGAATGTGGGTTGAACCTGAAGTAAATTTAGCGTCAGGAGAATCAATAGTGAGACAATTGTTATACGGACAACGTTTTTTTAGAGAAAAATTTGGAAAAATTACCCAAGTTGCTTGGCTTCCCGACAGTTTTGGTTTTACTTGGCAACTATCACAGATTTTCCACCAGAGTGGAATTAAATATTTTGTAACTGGAAAACTTCACTGGAATACTAATGTTAAATTTCCCTATGGTCTTTTCTATTGGCAATCACCTGATGGAACCCAGTTATTAACTCTAATTTCTCCTCCAAACGTCGCTGGAGTCATGAATACTGATCCTCTAAAAATGACTAATTATTCTATCTCATGGAAGCAACAAACAGGTTTAAAAGATGCCTTGTGGTTACCTGGAGTTGGAGATCATGGGGGAGGACCAACTCGTGATATGTTAACAGTTCAAAATAGATGGAAACAGTCACCTTTTTTTCCAAAAATTAGTTTTACTAAAACAATTGATTATTTAGATAAATTAGGAGAAACATCTGATTATATTCCAGTTTGGAATGATGAACTTTATCTAGATTTACATCGAGGTTGCTACACAACTCATGCCGATCAAAAATTTTATAATCGTCGTTGTGAAGATTTACTATATCAAGCTGAATTATGGATTTCTATAGCAACAATTGTTCAAGGACTGCCTATTAATCTTAACGAAAAAAATGATTTAGAAAGAGCATGGAAGAAAGTTTTGTTCAATCAATTTCATGATATTTTACCAGGAACTTCTATTCCTGAAGTTTTTATTCAAGCTAATGAAGATTGGCAACAAGTAATAAAAATTAGTCAAGCTTTGTTGGACGATTCTTTGCAAGCTATTATCTCTCGAATTGATTTGCCAAAACCCCCTACAATTCATGCTATTCCTTTGATGATTTTTAATTCTCTAAATTGGCAGAGATCGGAAGTAATTGAATGTCCAGACTTAGATAATAATTATGAAATTTATGATTTAGAAGGAAATGAACTAACCTCTCAATTATCAATCGATAATAAACTTTTATTTTTAGCAAAAAATATTCCCTCAATTGGATATCGTGTTTTTTGGTTATGTCCTACTGACAAAACTTCAGAAAATATATATCAAATCAATAACAGTGATTTTAATCTTGAGAATCAATACTTAAAAGTTACTATTAATTCTAAAACAGGAAATATAGATAGTATTTTTGATAAAATAGTCCAGCAAGAAGTAGTTAAAGGAGAATGTAATCAATTACAAGGATTTCAAGATAAAGGTCAATATTGGGATGCCTGGAATATCGACCCTAATTATAATAATAAGCCTTTACCAGAAACTAATTTAAAGACCATTAAGTGTTTAGAAATGGGACCTATACAGTGGACAATAAGAGTAGTTCGACAATTGGGAAACTCAGAATTCTGCCAAGATTATAGTTTACGAGTCAACTCAAGAGTCATCATAATCAAGACAACAGTCAATTGGCAAGAAACTCATGTATTGGTAAAAAGTTCTTTTCCGTTAAATTTAGAAAGTGACTATACAACCTATGAAATTCCTTTTGCTGCTATTAAACGGACAAACTATCCTAAGACTCCGGAAGAAAAAGCTAAATGGGAAGTGTCTGCACTAAGGTGGGCAGACTTAACAGATAAGTCTCAAAACTATGGAGTCAGTATTTTAAATAACTGTAAATATGGTTATGACAATCAAAGTGATCGTTTGAGACTTACTTTATTAAAAAGTCCCCGTTGGCCAGATTCTAATTGTGATCGCGGTCTACACCATTTTATTTATGCCATATATCCCCATCAAGGGAGTTGGCAGGAGGCCAAAACTGTACAGCGAGGGTATGAATTAAATATTCCTCTAAATGTGGTTTTTCCTCTGCAAAATAAAACTACCCAACATAGAACATTACCCCCAGTCAATCAATTCTTAAATTTGGGTTCAGACAACTTGATTTTGTCAGCTCTTAAACCAGCAGAAGATCATCCAAATACTTGGGTCTTACGATGTTACGAATGTGAAGGCAGGACCACTGTAGCTTCTGTAACTACTAGCCTAAATCTGAGATTTACTAATAAAGTGAATCTCTTAGAAGAACTCATTCCAATCTTTTCTGAAATTACTCCGTGGAAAATAGTTAGTTTTCAGGCACAAGTAAAGTCTTAAGAAATCTAGGAAGTAAATCAGAGGCAACTTACTTTTTTAAAAATGCCAAGCTTGGTCTTTATCTACCCATTTTGTTTTAGGTTTTTAAACTTTTCCGTAATTTAGCCAAATCATACTCAAACTATCAGTATACTCAACAGGAAATAATTAGAATACCATGACTGAGAACAATCATTAATTATAATTTTTCTAAGTAATTGATCGATTAACAGACAAAAGCAAGAGAGGTCAATATCATAGGGAGAATTGACCTAAATAAAATTAGTTAGTTAACATTGTCACCATTTTCATTGTTTATACGAGGTTGAATGACACCATATCCACCATGATTACGAATATAAATAACATTGATTTCATCAGTGTCTTTATTGAGGAATACATAAAAATCATGGTCTACCAATTCCAACCGATGTAAAGCTTCATCAATAGTCATTGGTGGCATGGCAAAATATTTCATGCGGACTACCTCAGATGGTAATTCTGGAATACGATCACCAATTAAGTCCCCTTCTATCAGACATTCTTTAACAATTTCTGTCGCTTTGAGCGGATTGTGAGGCTTTTTGTTATTTAGTTTCTCCTTATATCTGCGAAGTTGACGAGCAATTTTATCAGAAACTAAGTCAATACTAGCGTAGAGGTTTTCACTACCTTCTTGGGCCCTGATAACAGTGCCATTTGCATAAACTGTCACTTCTGCTTTATGCTTATCAATGATCCGAGCATTGCGAGCCACCGATAAATGCACATCAACTTTCGTTGTCATTGTTTGGAAATGTTTGACTGCTTTTTGTAGTTTTTCTTGCACATAATCATTTATGGAATCGGTAACATCAATATTATTTCCTTGGACTAAAAGCTTCATATTTTACACTCCATTGTTAACTAAACCTCATTTACATCAAACGACAATAAAGAAACTAGCTATTCACTTTGCAGTAAAAGCAAATCAGCATCCTATTATGCTCCTAGTCGAAACTAAAGTTATAGAGATTTCGCACTTTCATTAGTTTTCTAAACTTTGTTTAGATATCTTAATAGTGGTTTATCCATTTTTCATTTGAACTCTTATCCAAGATAGACTAATAATAGGATATCAAGGTCAAATAAACCCGTAGATTAGTCAATTGGTATTTTGTCTTTCGTTTCACTCTAGTCGTTTCTTAAGGATCAATGCTGAAGAATATTAGGACGTTTATTAATCTCTTGATTAGTGAATACAGTCAAGGTATGAGGTCGAACAAAAGAAAATAACAGACCCAGGTTTTTATCCATCAATCTCTCACGTAAAGGGAACCATCCGACGCTTTCAGGCTAACATGCTTGTACTCTTTCTAACATTGCTTTTTACTTTCTTTTCATTTTACTTCACATATCTTGATATTTCTTAGAACTATCTTCACTAGATGAGAGAAACTTTCCAACTGACTGTCGACGACCAGAGACAACAACGACAATGTATTGTCCACCAAGCAGGAATTATACCCTATGAATCAGCGTGGGAAACTCAGCGTTCACTTGTTAAAGAACGCTTAAAGGATCCAACTTTAGAGGATATACTATTACTACTTGAACATCCCCCTGTCTATACTTTGGGAACTGGAGCTAGTCTAGAGTTCTTGAAATTTAATCTCACCACTACCGCTTACGAAGTTCATCGTATTGAACGGGGAGGGGAGGTTACTTATCATTGTCCAGGTCAGTTAGTAGGCTATCCTATTCTTAATTTACGCTATTATCAACAAGATTTACATTGGTATATGCGACAACTTGAAGAAGTAATTATTAAAGTACTTCAAGAGTATGGACTTAAAGGAGAAAGGATACCTGGGTTGACAGGAGTTTGGGTAGAAGGATATAAGGTTGCAGCAATTGGTATTAAGGTTAGTCGTTGGATAACAATGCACGGTTTTTCTTTGAATGTTTATCCTGATCTAAAAGGATTTAAAGAAATTATTCCTTGTGGAATTAAAGATAAACCTTTAGGAAGTTTAGAACAATTTATCCCCAATATAAAATTATCACAAGTACGCGAAAAAATTGTACTAGCTTTTGCTGATGTTTTTAAAATCAAAATAATAAATAAATATAGTTACTTTTTAGAAAAAATTTGAATTTTTAATTATGAAATATTAACTTTATTTCATTGCTGTTCGTAATGTCTTAATGTAATCTAGAACTCAGTATAGTAACTACCTTATAAATAAGGTAACTAGTTAGCATGTCGATTTCTTATCCTTTACCTTAAGATTGTAATAAAAAGTTTTCTAAATATTAATAGCGGATTATATATACTTAAGTTTAAAGATGTTGTATATCAGCTTTACCTCTTTAATTGGTTAGATTTATGAAATAACTTATGTTAATCATCACTTTATTAGTCTAATGATCAATGTATATATTTTTACTTTTATAGCTATTATTTTAGGACTTATTAAGAAAATACCAACTTAGAAAACAAGCAATGTCAAATTCAACTTTTTTCTATCCCTATCACAAAATTGTATGATGGACACAAACAATTAGCATCATGATCCAGACTTTCTTATTACTTACTTAAAATCTAAACTAAACGTCTACCATTGAAGTCGAAATATTTGAAATATGAAGTGTAATAATAATTCTTACAATATCTCCGAAGTTAGGTTGAATTAAAGCAGTTTTATATGGATATACTGAGATAAAGATTGAGACCGTATTTTTTCACAATTTTTAGTAAAAATTAATACAATATATCATATGTTTATATTATTCTTGGGATTCTTCAGGCTCTGTATCGATAATAATATCGGGTGTAGTAGGGGAGAGCTGCGATTCTATCACGGATTTAGAGGAAGTGTCTAGTGAAGGAGGTTCAATAGGGATGGGAACAATTTTTGTCGGTTCTGGAATAGAAGGCAATTCATCAGTAGGAGGGACTTCTGGCTTCGAGGTAGGAGGGACTTCTGGCTTCGAGGGAGGAGGGACTTCTGGCTTCGAGGGAGGAGGGACTTCTGGCTTCGAGGTAGGAGGGACTTCTGGCTTCGAAGTAGGAGAGACTTCTGGCTCCGAAGTAGGAAAATTTTGAATCCTGGACGGTGAAGTAGTTTTTACGGGGAAGTCGGATGACTCTGGAAGGTTTGAGGGAGATTGAAAAAGATTAGATCCTTCTTTACTCATCAAAATAAATCCTAAGGTTAAGGCTCCAAAAATAGCACTGACAATTAAAAAAGAGCCTAATACTAGAAGAGCTAAGGGTGGTTCCCTGTCGTATTCTGAGGAGCTTAGATGAGGGATTGATTGGGTTTGTAAATAGGAAGAGTCTGGCATAATCGCTATAGTCGCAGTAGTGACAGTAGGCACTTCAGTATTCAAGGCAGCCAACATTTTTTTTGCTGTAAGGAAGCGATCTTTTGGATGAAAACAAAGAGTACGATTAATAATACTAGTCAGCTCAGAATCAAGGATAGGAGCTTCTTGGTCCCAGAGAACTTCTCCAGTATGAGGATCAATATCTAGACATTGAGGAGTTTTTCCAGTGAGTAGGAAGACGGCAGTTAATCCTAAACTATAGAGATCACTTGAATAGACTGGACGGCCTGCTGCTTGTTCAGATGGCATATAGCCAGGGGTCCCCAACGCAACAGAATACGCCGTTTTTCCATTGCCATTTACTATGGTGGCTACTGCTTCCTTAACAATGCCAAAATCAATTAAGACTGGTTGACCATCTGTGGCTCGAATAATAATGTTATCAGGTTTGATGTCTCTATGAATAATATGATGGGAATGAATATAATCGAGAATCGGCAAAATATTGTTGAGAAGTTTTTTAACTTTCCCTACTGAAAAATTTCCTTGTCTTTGGTGAATTTGAGAAAGGGTTTTTCCCTCAATCCATTCTTGTACTAAGTAAAAGTGATTGTTTTCAGAAAAATAGGCGTACAGACAGGGGATTTGCAGATGATTTTCGCCCAATTTTTCTAAGACGGCTGCCTCAAGTTTAAATCTATCTTGTAACCATTGTGGAATTGATTGAAATTGTTGTAACGTGGGTTTAAGACGTTTAATGACACATTTTCTAGCCGAAGGCATCTGGGTATCGATGGCTAAAAAAGTTTCTCCAAAGCCACCTTGACCCAAAGTTTCTAAAATTTTATAACGATTGCTCAACAGCATGGCCATTCAGTACAAAAGAGGTTATATTGTTGCTTTAACAAAAGAAGATACCTTATTCTAAGGATATCTACATCTAATAGAGAAACCAATACAATTTCATACAACGTTTACTTATACTCTGTTTTGACAGAATCGATACCATGATAATGATATTTTAAGACAAAATTTATTGATTATCACTTAACAAAATGCGGACGAAGAGACTCGAACTCTTACGCCAAAGACACTAGAACCTAAATCTAGCGCGTCTACCAATTCCGCCACGTCCGCTTATATACCAGTCCACTATTGTAGTTTAAAAAAAAACAAAAGTCAATATCCTAGACCTGATGATATTTCAACACAACAATTAATTGTTGTGTTGAGTTTGTAAGAATTTTTCTTCAGAAGAATTTTTAAAAAGAGGATACTGTTGCTGCCAATCTTGGCCTAATACGATTGTAATGTCAGAGGAAAGAGCTCCAGTACTTTCGACCAAGACTTCTCCTACCCCTAAAGTAGCTCTTAATGAAGCTGCTCCTAAATCATCTCCTTGTTGCGCAACAATGCGAGTAGTTGCCAAGGCTTCTCCCCAGTTATCACTTACAAAAATATGACTATAACCCCTCTCTCGTAAGTAGTCAACTATAGCTTCCACGGCTTTTGAGTCCCCTACACTATCTTGAATTGCAATTCTCAAACGAGTGGTTTTTTTATTTTCAAAGTCTTGAGAACTACCATGATCGAAATAGTCCGCAACCATTTCTCTGATTTTACGAGGGTAAGGAACCCAATAGCTTATATCCTGTTTTCCATCGCCACTAAATCCTCCAGGAACCATCAGCATCTCCACGTTGGATCGTTTAGTCTGGGCAGCAAACCCAGCTAAAGCGACTAACTCTTCAACAGTTAAATTAGTATCAATGTAGGTCCCAATCACGGAAAGAATTTCAGGCATTTTTAAAACTGTTTGGGGTCTAAGAGCTTGTTCAACCACTGCCCGCATTAACATTTGTTGTCGTTGTACACGTCCTATGTCTCCATAGCGGTCATATCGAAAGCGTAAAAAGTCGATTGCTTTTTCTCCGTCCAGGCGTTGTTTTCCCTGTTTAAGGTCAATATAAAGATGTTGACTATGATCAGTGTATTTCATATTTTTGGGGACATAAAGACTAACGCCTCCCAAAGCATCAATCACTTTTTCTACCCCTTGAATGTTTACCCTTACATAACGATCAATAGGAACTCCTTCCAAAAGGGTACTAACGGCCTCGGCAGCTAGGGCTGCTCCTCCATAATAATTGGCTTCATTAATTTTTCGAATTCCTCGACCAATATTAGCTCGAGTATCCCTAGGGATTGATAAAAGTCTGAGCTTATCTTGATTAGGATCAAAACGCAATAGAAGCATTGTATCTGATAGCCCTTTAAAAGAATTGACTAATGCATGATACCCTAAGTCTTCTTCGGTTTTTTGATTAACCTCAGAGGTTAATACTTTAGTTCCTAATACCAAGAGATTAACAGGACGACTCAACTCAGGTAAACGTAGTTTTTTATAAGCAATAGTGCCATCTTTACTAAAAACTTTTTCTTGTCCAGGAGTTAGACTACTTTGTCTTAGAGGAGTAGCAGAAAACGATATTGAAAGAAAAGCACCAGCCATAGCAGAAATCAGGGAGACTGTGGTTAATCCCAATCCAATCAATAACCAGTTCCCCCTTTGCGTTTTGGACTTAGGCTTTTTTAGGGATAGAGGTTTACTTAGGACAGGACTTTTCGGATAGGTTTTTTTGACTGACACAGTTTTCCTCACACCTTAACGATATGTCCGTTGTAGCTAGATTTTATTTTGTGCACGTTACCTGATCATGTCGATCACTATAACCTGCTTGGGACTTAGATAATTACCCCATTCGCAAGATTATGCCACAAGATAGAGAAATTGGCTATTTACATTTCAATTCTATTGCTATCTTTATTAGACAGAATTAGCTGCAAAATATGAGGGGACAGAAGAAGACTAGGGGGTCATTGTTGGAATTTGGTATCATCAATAAGAGTTAAAGACAACATAATCTTTTAATTTTTTCTGGACTAATTTATGATGCTCTCTAGGTGGTCGAAAAAGCTTAACTTTAATCGGCAAGCTATCCGTAAGCGGATTCTAAATGATCCTTACTATAGGTTCTGTTCCCTCGAAGAAGTTGCGATCGCAGCAGAATTAGGAGTAACAATTGATGTCAATCAAGCAGGTGTAGATGATTGGTTAAGATTGCCTGGGCTTTCTATTCATCAGGGGCGAGTTCTAGTAGAGTTAATATCCATGGGAGTAGAGCTACTCTGCATTGAAGACTTAGCCGCTGCCTTAAGCATTCCCACACAGAGTCTTAAACCCCTAGCTCCTATTCTTATTTTCTCCTATCGTGATCCCCAAAGTTGTCTAACATCTCAACGAGTTAATATCAACAATGCTACTCTAGAACAACTTCAAGATATTCCCCTTATTGATGCTAATTTTGCCCAAAATATTATCAACGATCGTTACAAGCATGGTTCTTATAAGAACTTTGTTGATTTACAACAACGATTAACTCTGACAGGATCGATTATCTCCGAGCTGATGCACTATTTACAATTCTGACACTAAAGTTTAAATGCTTAATTCTCATTGAATCTTTTTTTATATGGTTTAGAAACTCTGTAAGTGCTCTAAAATTTGACAATTACTAACCTGTTAGTGGTATCTATCCATTCCATTTATTGCAAAAAATTATTAAAGGTAGTCTACAATCAGGCTTTATTACTATTAGTCAGTCAAGCTAATATGTCTAATGTTGCACCCTTTTATCTGTAAACTATCTAAAAATCTGACCAGTACTCATACACTATCTATCGTTACTATACTATTCTATTACTGACAATAAACCTTCCCTTTTATATTGATTAATCATCATATAAAATTTACAAGGCAACTACTCCAATATTTTTGACTGAATAGCTGTTTTGTTTACACTTACAGAAAATATTTTATTGAAACAATTATGTAGAACAATAAAAACACCAATATGTTTCTAGTTAAAAACTAAATATTTTCTATGTATAACAGTGTACAAAGAAGTAATAATATTAATAGTTTTCTTGTGTTTGACAACTATTAATATTATTAAGATATAATTACTATTATTAACTAACCAATGAAAATAAAATATGTCTAGTTGGTGGAATAAAGCTGTATTTTATCAAGTATATCTTCGTAGTTTTCAAGACTCTAATGGAGATGGTATTGGAGATTTGAGAGGGCTAATAAATCGTTTAGATTATTTACAGGAACTAGGAATTGATGCAATTTGGATTACTCCATTTTATCAATCCCCTCACGTTGATTTCGGTTACGATGTGAGTAGTCATAAGGATATTGATAGTCTTTATGGAAATATGTCAGTCTTTGAAGATTTAATATCAGAAGCCAACAAACGGGACTTAAAAATTATTGTTGATATCATATTGAATCACACCTCAGACAAACATCCTTTTTTCGTTGAATCTCGTCGTTCTCGCACTTCTTCAAAACGAGATTGGTACATATGGCGTGACGGTAAACCCGATGGCAGTCCCCCTAATAATTGGGAAGGATTTGAACGATCAACATGGACTTTTGACCCTAAGACTAACCAGTATTATTATCATTTTCACTATAATGAACAACCTGATCTTAACTGGCGTAATATAGAAGTTGCTAAAGCAATGTTTAGTATTTGTGATTTTTGGTTAGATAAAGGGGTTGCAGGACTGCGGTTGGACGCCATTAATTATCTAGTTGAAGATCCTGAGTTGAAGGATAATCCTATACTTGATGAGGTTCCTGAGCATCTGCGTAATATCTATCAATTCAAGCAAGACCCTATTCACAATATTAATCATCCCGACAACCATAAAATTTTAAAAAAACTACGTCATCATATTAAAACAAATCATCAAGATGATCCTTTATTAATTGGAGAAACTTGGGTTCCTAACTTTAATGAAATTAGACAATTTTATGGAGAAAACGATGATGAAATCCAATTGCCTTTTAACTTTTTTTTAAGTACTCTCCCCCAGGGAAATGCGAACTGTTTTCGAGAAATAATTGTAGAGTGTCAGCAAATTCTGGGAGATCTGCCAACTACTTTAGTTTTAAGTAATCATGACTTTGAACGGGCAACCAGTCGTTACGCTACAAAAAAAAATTCTGATGCGATCGCAAAATTGTTAGCTACCTTATTGCTAACTCTACGAGGTATACCTTTCATATACTATGGAGAAGAACTAGGACTTCGAGATTGTCCTCCAGAAACCATCGAAGAAGTTAAAGACCCACGAGGCCGCATTCGTTGGCCACACTATAAAGGTCGTGATGGCTGTCGTACACCGATGCCATGGAATAGTCAATCTCAAGCAGGATTCACAACTGGTCAACCTTGGTATAAGCTTAATACGGATTATCAAACACGCAATGTTGCTGTACAAATAGACGATCCTAATTCCATCCTTAATTATTACAAAAACCTAATTAGATTACGACGGTCTTGGCTTCCACTGAGTCTGGGCCGGTTGACTGTATTAGGAAACGATCCCGCAGTATTGGCATATATAAGATCTTACGAGGCTAAGGACGTTTTGATTGCACTTAATATTTCGAATGATAACGCTCAATTTTCTTTAGCTAAATTACCCTGTCAAAGAAATTCATCATATAAAATCCTTTTATCTACTCATGCTCGATCAAAGGGAGAATTTATCAAAGATACTTTAAAGTTAAATCCTTTTGAAGGAATCGTTTTCGTTCCCGTTTAACTAGAGAACTTGTGTTTAATCCACTCCTAGCTTAGACTGGTAGGTCGACAGCTGGAAAGCGAGACAGAAATACATTACGTACTCTAATTTAACTTCGTTATCCAAGACTTAGCCAAAATTTTCAATTAGGCGTTTTGAACAACATTGCTCTATATTCATAAATTTTGTTTTGATAAGAGCATAAAGTTCACCTTCCCTGGTGTCTGTATAAGTAAATAAGAAAAGTAATTAGACAATAATAAAAAAGAAATATACATAGTGAGAAACTGCTATTCGGACATATGTAGATTGTTTATAACTTTAATCTACCTGATACTTGATATTTGCTGTATTGTATATCTAGTCTTGCCAGCTTATATAATAGAAAGACCAAGTTTAGCCCTTCTCTGGTGTCAGTTTCAAATGAAATGTAATGTTTGATTGGACTTACCTATTGTAGTAGGAATAAATAGAAGAATTGTCGGTTTTATGTTCATAAATAACTAAAACAAACTGGAGGTGTTTTTCTAACTTAGACTAATTCTATTAATAATAGAATTTTATCATTTAAAAAGTGTTATAATTTTCGAACAGTAGCATTACCTAAATGTTCTTATTAAACAATGCTTAAAGCAATTATCTTTGATCTGGATGGAACAATTGCCTATACTGATACGATTCACTTTTCAATCTGGCAATCTTGGCTACAGAAATATGGGTTAAATATTAACCTATCTTTTTACCAGCAAAATATCAATGGTCGACATAACCCGGATTTTCTACGTCAATGGCTACCAAAACTTCCTGAGGAAGAAATTCAACGACTAAGTGATGATAAAGAATCCTATTTTCGGGAAATAGCAAAAGACCAATTGCAACCACTTATAGGACTATCCACCCTACTCGATTGGATAAAGGATCGTCAGCTTAAATCAGCGGTTGTAACCAATGCCCCTCGTTCTAATGCTGATTTTATGTTAAATACACTCAAACTGCGTGAATTCTGGGAGACAGTTATCGTAGGGGAAGAATTACCCAAAGCTAAACCAGACCCTTATCCTTATCAAGAAGCTTTACGATGCTTGAACATCGCTCCCAATGAAGCCCTTGTTTTTGAAGATTCTCCTACTGGTATTTATTCTGCCGTAGGTGCTGGAATTTTTACCGTAGGCATCTCTACCACTCATTCTGACGAGGTATTATCTGAATGTGGTGCTCAATTGATTATCCATGATTTTAGTGATCCGCGATTAAAAACTATTGGAGTTTTAGACAACATCTAAATCACTACTTTCTCCATTATTACGATCTCCTTCTTAGTAGCTCTTGTAACAATCTCATCACCTCATACTTCTGCACAATTCAAAAGTTTATGTAAACTTATCTAGACTAAAAGATATTAGCGGAGACAGCGCCCAGTATTTACAATACTAAGATGAGTACTGGGCACTGTGCGATGGGATGTAAAGATTGCTTTATCTTTTGTAAACCCTACTTCGATGTTTACTCTCTAATATAGATAGAAAAAAGATATATTATAATTGTTTGCATGTCCTAATATTGGTTGTCATATAAATAGTTAAAATCTAATACAACTAACGACATTATCAGAGGAGTTTATGTAAAAAAAATTCAATAAATTTTAATAATTTTATATAAAAAAACATTGTTTGGAGTAATTAAGTAGGGGATATTTTATTGTAAGTATTATTAGTCTAATCCCCCTACTATGAATCTGAATAATAGAATTCAAAAAATGATTGACTAGATGAAAAATATTTTTTATTTATTTTTTACAATAAGTGCTGTTAATCAGGGGACAGACTAATAATACTTTTCAGGTCTGAATCTTTGATAAAAATAATTAAGTGCGACTCTGGAATAGAACTTTACATTTATGATACCGAAATTCAATAAATACCGATTCTAGCCTCTGTTCTTTTATCTCTAATTACTTAGACTTAGAATAACTTACGGGTAACCTGGGAGAAGATAGATTATTTTCCGTAAGTGTCCTTAGACTATTAGTGATTAGTTTCAATGATAAGATTATTTGCTGGTGGAACCGCAGACTGAGAAGAAGCAGGAGGTTTAGTTGTAGCACTAGGAGTAGAAAGAGTAAGAGTTTTAATTTCTCTTTGCCAAGCTTTGATTTGAGTTTGAGCCTTATGATAGGAAGTACTCTCAGCCGGAATGATGCGGGCAAGATTAATAGCTTCTTGGAATAAAGTTTGACGAGCTTTATCTTCGGCAATAGATAACAGTTGATGACTCCATCGATTAAGTGCTTGTCGACTTCGACTACTAACCTCAGTAGATCTGGGAATTTTACGAATAATTTCAATGGCTGATCTCAAAGCGTGAAATGTTCCTCCTTGGGCAATAAGATAAGCTTCTTGAATATCTTTTTGAGCTTTAATTTCCTTTTGCCATTGGCTAATTTTATTTTGAGCCTCTTGAAAAAGAACCCGCCCTCGCCCAATTCGTCTAGCAGTCTGAATCGCACTATTATAATTCTTAGAATTTCCTAAAAAGATAGCTTGATCAAGAATCGGTTGATCCTCTTGTCTTTGAATAGTCGTACGCCACTGATGAATATTGCTTTGTGCCTCATCATAAAGAGTTCGGTTGTAAGTAATCAGATTAGCTTTAGTAATCGCTTTTTGTAAAGCTACAATGGTTCCCCCTCGGGCAATATTTAAAGCCTGATCTAAAATTGGTTGATCTTCAACTCGTTGAACCTCCAGGATCCAGTCCTGAATTTTTTGACGTACTTCTCGGTAGTGAGGGTTACCTGAGGGAATTAATTCAGCATAAGCAATAGCAGCATTCAAGTCATTTATAGTTCCCCCACGGGCTAAGTGTTGAGCTTCTTTAAGACGGGTAACCCCCTCTATTTCGAGCTGCCAACGGTTAATTAAATCTCGTGCTTTTTGGTGTAGAGGGCGATCTTCATCAATTAATTGGGCTGAAGTAATTGCCATTTCTAGACTTTCTACCGTACCTATTTGTGCTTCCATCCCTGCATTTGCCAAGGCTTTCCAGTCATTTACCTCTTCTGTCAGTAAAAGACTCTGAGGAAGGCGAGCAACCACATCAAGGAGAGGCTGCCAATGACGAGCTTCTAATAACTCTTCGATATGATTTACTAACTTATTTTTAGCATCCTTGATTAAATTTTGGGACTCGCGGTGCGCGTAACTATCATTAGGAACTTTTTTTGCATCAGCAATCGCCGCCAACCAATTATCGATTCCTCCTCGACGAAACACTCGATAGGCTTTATTAAGTTTTTTACTCTCTTCCTGGGCTAATTGAATTTGTTTAACAGTTGCATCATATTTAGCGGTTGCCCAATATTTATTTGATAAGCTCAGCAGTTTAACCGCTGAACGGAAGGCTTTATTCCATTCTGATTCTCGTAATCTCTCTTCAACTTCTGCAAAAATTTCTTCTCCTTTTTGCCATAGTGAACGCCATTTTTGGATTCTCTCTTCAACTACGTTATAGACTTGAACGTGGCTAGGAACTTTGCGAGCAATCATGATAGCTTCTTGGAGCTCTCCATTTTGGAATTTTTCTTCAGCAATATCAAGAATAGTGACTGCCCATCCTTCCACACTTTTGTTAATTTCGTTTCGGAGGGGATGATCCGAAGGTAAGGCTTCTACTAGATTAATTGCCTTAAGTAAGCTGTCTATAGTTCCCTGCTCTGCTTCAATTTGAGCACAATAGATCCTCATCGAGGCTGAGGCGATTGGCCAGAAAATATTAGTACATTGAGGGGATTTCGGTAATTTCAGTAGCATAGAAGTAGCAGTAAATCCTACCGTTCCCGAAGAAAGAATAAGAACAATTACCCATAGTTGCCAAGGTAATTTACCTAGATTTAAAACAACTTTCTTTTTATCAGAAAATTCTTTAACTGCGACCAGCTGTTTAGTAGATTGATTCATAGCTCAAGAGACCATAAAGTCTTGATGTTTCCTCATCACCCACAAAGGTTTCGTTGGTCATTATCTCTAAATTTTTCTGAAGTGGCAAATTGTGATTGAATAATCTTGAGAAATTCTGAGTCTATGTTAAAACTTAGTAGTCTTTAGGGGATGATTCATTATAGATTAGGATCTAAACGTATCTTTCTCAAAGATACTGGTCTTTTGAATATTTATTGTATTGTGATGTGATCACAGTCTTACCCAATCATTTAATTATGGTAGAAGAAACCACTCCTAACGCCAAGGCTAAACTGGCAGCTAAAAAAAAAGAGAAACCTCCTGCTCTTGAAGATAAGCCTTTTACTCAATTTATGGAGCAGCATTTTACACCGACTTTGCAAAAGAAACTGACCGAAATGGGACTGACTGATATTAAATTGTCTTTTTCTCGGGAAAAGTTAACTTTTTCCGGAGCTAATACTGATGAGCCATACTGGCAGGTTATTGGAACTTGGAATAATGGTCAGCGCCAGTTTAACTTGTATTTTCTAGAAGGAGATATTAGCAGCTCTAAGGCTTTTTCCTATGGGATTAATGGGCTTCCCCCAAGTACCATTGAATCGTTTATGATTGATGAACGAAAAGTTACCTTGGATTTAATGGTATTGTATACTTTGCAACGCCTTAACGGTCAAAAGTGGCTCACTCGTAATTAACCTTAATTCGCTTGAACTGATAACTTATTATAGACAAGTTCTAACAAAATCTAAGGGCATACAAATTTTATGCCCTTTAGTCTTGCTTATTTGTAGGGATCAATTACGTTAACAGTAAGCTGAGCTGTTAATCATAAATAAATTTCTTTAAATTCTGTAGCTTATTAATTAATATCCTAAAAGTAATTAAAGTGGACATATATTCAAGATTAATACCTATATTTGCAGATGTCACATGCAAAGTTTTTGGTAATATTGGATGCTTTAATACTATCTCTCTTGAGTATAGTTATACAGTACTGATGCATTGATTATCTTTAATGGAGACAAAGTCTTTCCTAAAATTTTTTTTTGACAAACAGTCTTTCAAACTTTTGAAAAAATTATTTATCATTCTGGAGATTCTATTTTATGGAATTTGTTTGTAGTCAAGATCAACTTAACAGTAACCTTTCTTTAGTCAATCGTGCCGTTCCTTCCCGTCCCACTCATCCTGTGTTAGGTAATGTGTTAGTAGTGGCGGATGCCAACAAGGGCCGAGTTAGCCTTACCGCTTTCGATCTTAGTTTAGGCATTGAAACCAGTTTTAGTGCTGATGTTAGCCAAGGAGGAAAAATAACCCTGCCAGCAAAAATACTCAATGACCTTGTTTCGCGACTTCCAGAAGGAGAAATTACTCTTATTGCTAACGAAGATAATCTAGAAAACGACACCCAATTAATTCTTCTTAAATCAGCATCAGGACAGTTTCAAATACAAGCTATGAATGCTGAGGAATTTCCTGAACTTCCTACAGTAAAAGAAGGAGAAACCCTTAAATTACCTATCGCCCTTTTAACCGAAGGGTTAAAAGGATCTTTATTTGCAGCTAGTAGTGATGAAACTAAACAAATTTTAACAGGAGTTCATGTTGTTGGAAATTCAAATGGATTGGAATTTGCTGCCACTGATGGACACCGTTTAGCCGTCGTAAAAACCTCTTTACAGGTTAAAACAGATGGAGAAGAAAAAATACAAGAAATGTCTGAAGGCAATTTTACAGGATTTTCGGCCACTATTCCTGCTAGAGCCTTACGAGAATTAGAGCGTATATTTGCTAATCGTCAAGTTACAGATCTAATAATTTTATGTGTGGATGATACTCAGATGGTATTTGAGTTGGGAGAACAACGACTTACCAGCCGTAGACTAGATGGAACATATCCTCTTTATAATAAACTCATTCCCCTTCAATTTAAACGAACAGTAAGCCTGGATCGTAAACAGTTTATAAGTAGTCTTGAAAGGGTGGCTGTATTGGCCGATCAAAGAAATAACTTAGTGAAGTGTACTCTGGATGAAGAAAAAGGGCAGATATCATTATCAGTAGAAGCACAGGGCTTAGGTAGGGCTAAAGAATCTATACCAGCTCAAATCACTGGAGAAAGCGGTGATATTGCCTTTAATGTTAAGTATCTGATGGATGGGCTAAAGGCGTTACCAACCAAAGAATTCCAGATGCAATTAAACGCAGATAATCAGCCTGCGATTTTAACACCTTTAGGAGGAATAAAAATGATTTATCTAGTGATGCCTGTGCAAATTGTACGATAAACTGTTCGTTATTGTTAAGTAAAAAGGTTAACTTATAAATTTCTCTCATTCAGAGTAGAGAGCTTCGAAGTCATACTCTCTCGCAAAAGAGAAATATTAGAACTGAGTTTAGTATTATTCCTGTCTAGTTGGGGTAAATTAGGCATAAATGACATAAAATGGAAAACTATTATTATTAGACTTCACAGTTGAAAACAAAAACTTGAAAAAGTTCTTATAGTTAAGACAAAGTCTATATACAAAGTTCAATGTCAGCAATAGTAAAATCGGTAGTTGATGACATCGTATGATCCACCCGATAAATGTTGAAGATGACGTTAAAATAATTCTCCTAAGATACATCATCTTTCCAAGGCTTATTAGAATTTAGATCTAAGTCTAATTTTGTAATTAATATCAAGCCTAATAAGTATTTACGAATTAAATAATATGGTGCAACTGTCCCCCAAAACTGAAGAAACTCCTTCCCAACTTAAGACAGAGACTATTGTCTTAGACGTATCTGAAATGAAATGTGCCGGATGTGTCAAAGCAGTAGAAAGACAGTTAAGTAAACAGCCTGGGGTTGTATCCGCTTGTGTTAACTTAATTACCGAAGTTGCTGTTGTTGAATATGAATTTGGAAAAGTACAACCCCAAACCCTCGCTGACAAACTGACTTGCGTTGGCTTTCCTTCTAATTTAAGAAACTCGTCAAACTCGGTCTTTAGTCTAACCCATGCAAATACAGCCAAACGTAAGGAACAACACAAGCAACAATATAAATGGAAACTAATTACTGCCGCTATTTTATTGATATTTTCAGGGTTAGGACACTTACAACATTTAGAAAGTATTACGATTCCCGTGATCGGTAATATCTGGTTTCATGGAGGACTAGCCACTTTAGCTTTATCAATTCCTGGACGAGAGATTATTATCGATGGTTGGAAGGGCTTACGTTATGGTATGGCTAATATGAATACTCTAGTGGGCATAGGAACTGTAAGTTCCTATTTTGCTAGTTTCATTGCATTGTTATTTCCTCAGTTGGGGTGGGAATGTTTTTTTGATGAGCCCGTTATGCTTTTGGGCTTTATTTTACTAGGACGCCTTTTGGAAGGACAAGCGAAGAACCGTACCTCCGATGCCCTAGAAGCTTTAATTGCTTTGCAACCACCTGTCGCTCGTTTAATTGGCGATCCTTTTAATGAAGATACTTCTAGTATCGAAATTCCTGTTGAACAAGTGCAGATGGGTGAATGGATACGGGTTCTTCCTGGAGAAAAAATTCCTGTTGACGGAGAAGTAGTGACAGGAGAAACTCTTATAAATGAGTCCTTGGTTACAGGAGAATCAATACCGGTTCTTAAACAAGTTAAAGATAAAGTGATTGCCGGTACTCTTAATCAGTCGGGAGCAATTGCTGTTAAGACAACCCATATCGGAAACGATACCACTTTAGCCAGGATTATAGCTTCTGTTGAAGATGCCCAAACCCGCAAAGCTCCTATTCAAAAATTTGCCGATACAGTTGCTGGTTATTTCGCCTATGGGGTGATGACGATCGCTTTACTAACTTTTGTCTTTTGGCTAGGAATCGGAACAAAAATATATCCACAGGTTTTGGAAATAAGCAATCATAGCCAATCAATAGGAATTGAAGCGTTGGAAGTTGCTCCTTTGTCGTCCTCTCATCATCTCTCCTCTTCTCCTATACTGTTAAGTGTCAAGTTAGCAATTGCCGTTTTAGTAGTAGCATGCCCCTGTGCTTTAGGGCTCGCGACTCCTACCGCTATTTTAGTAGGAACGGGAATCGGGGCTGAACGGGGATTGTTAATCAAAGGGGGAGATGTCTTAGAAAAGGTGCATCAACTTGACACTATTGTGTTTGATAAAACAGGGACCTTAACTCTCGGATGTCCGATGGTAACTGACTGTATTCCTCTAGCTCAGATTAGTCCTCAAAGATTACTGCAATTAGCGGCGACCGTCGAAAGTGGTACGAATCATCCTCTAGCAATCGCAATTTTGGAAGAAGCTCAACGCCAGAAACTACTTCTCTTAAAGGCTGAGCACTTTCAAACTCAAGCAGGACTAGGAGTAAGTGCAATAGTTGAGGGAAAGTCAGTTTTGTTAGGTCACAAAGATTGGTTAAAAGAGCAGGGAATTATCTTCAACGAGAGAGAAGCTTCAATCAAAGAAGATAAAACTTTAGTTTATATAGTAATTGAAAAGGAAGTGCAGGGAGTTATTGTCCTCGAAGATACCTTACGTCCTGATGCGAAAGAAACCATAACCTGTCTTCAAGACAAAGGATTAGAGGTTATTTTAGTAACAGGCGACCACCAAATTGTTGCTGAATCCATAGCTCAACAGTTAGGTATTAACCAAGTATTTTCCCGAGTACGGCCGGACGAGAAAGCTATCATTATCCAGTCTCTTCAACAACAGAAAACAAAGGCTCAAATACCTTCCTTTTTAACCGCTCACCCCCGATTCAAAAAAGTTGCTATGGTTGGAGACGGCATCAACGATGCTCCAGCATTGGCTCAAGCAGACTTAGGAGTATCCCTGCAAGGAGCTACAGAGATTGCTTTAGATACAGCAGATATTGTATTGATGGGAACACACTTATCATCAGTGGTTCAATCTGTTGACTTGAGTCTAGCAACTTTTAATAAAATTCGTCAAAATCTCTTTTGGGCTTTAGGATATAATCTCCTGACTATTCCGATCGCTGCAGGGATCTTACTACCAACTCTGGGGTTTAGTGTTAGTCCAGCCTTAGCAGGAGGATTCATGGCTTGCAGTTCCATTACCGTAGTTACCAATTCCTTGTTATTGCGTAGTCAATTTCCCAATCTATCTAATAAATGACTTAAATTACTGGAAAAATTTGAGTCAGACTTTACTTGATAATAATTAATTTATGGCAGAGGCAATTAAGTGCCATTGTTGACATTGACTAATTATCTCCTGAATCTGTTCAAATCGTTGTTGACAATGGTTGGTAACTTGTAAGGGTAATTCATCATTTTTTATAACCCAAGTGATAGGAATTTCATTCCCCTTTGCTTTAGTGCTATCAATAAGAATTTCCACCGTTACCAATTTAGAGAAAACTACCTGACCCGGAATCTCCTGTGCCATTATATAATCCATTGCATTGTAAACGGATTCGAATCCACACGACTGTAAAACTTTGTTTATTACTTGATGAAGTTGGTCCAGAGGTAACTTAACTAGATAAGAAGAAGTATATCGAGCCATAAATCTAAAATTCCCTATCCAATATAGACTAATTCAAACTATTTAATGAGTATCAATCATTTTCAGAAACTAATCGGACAGCCTCAAGCTGTTGAATTGTTAGAACAAATAATAGTCAAAAAAAGGATTGCTCCAGCATACTTATTCACTGGTCCTTCTGGTGTTGGACGTAGTTTAGGCGCCAAATGTTTCAGCGAAGCTTTGTTATCTATAAATACTCCTCCTGATAAGAAAATATTAGCTCAAAAACGTATCGGAGAAAGAAATCATCCTGACCTATTATGGGTAGAACCAACTTATCAATATCAAGGCCAATTAATTACAGCTCAAGAAGCTAAAAATTTAGGAATAACCCGCAAGATTCTTCCACAAGTTAGGGTTGAACAAATCCGAAAAGTTACTAGGTTTCTTAACCGCCCCCCTCTCGAAGCTCCTTGCTCTTTAGTCATTATTGAAGATGTACAAACTATGACAGAAACAGCGGCTAATGGATTATTAAAAACGTTGGAAGAGCCAGGGAAGGCTACTCTTATTCTATTGGCTTTTAGTACAGATAGTCTTCTTTCAACTTTAGTATCTCGTTGCCAAAGAATTCCTTTCTATAGTCTATCTTCTAAAAATTTAATTAAGGTTTTAGAAAAGCAAGGAAACAAAGATATCTCTAAAAATCCAGAGATAATATCACTTGCTCAAGGAAGTCCAGGAGAAGCAATTATTGCTAGCCAACATTTAAAAAATATCCCCGAAGAATTGTATCAAAAAATAAAAAAAATACCTTCTAATCAGATAGAAGTATTAGAGTTGTCCAAAGTTATTACAGAAAAACTTGATGTACAAACTCAACTATGGTTGATAAAGTATATGCAATATTATTATTGGATGAGATTGCAAAATAAAAAAATATTAGAAGTTCTAGAAAAATCTCGCCTCTGTCTTTTAAGTTATGTACAATCTCAACTAGTTTGGGAATGTTTATTCTTAGAAATCATCTCTGTTTACTCCTAAGTAGTTTTTTAACAAGCTCAATGTATTACCTCAATATAAATTAGTATAAGTCTAACAATCAGTTTCCTTAAACTATTCTTCTCAGAAACTCCATTTTTTAACTCAGTTACAATAATATCTGTAGAGGAGGAAACAAAAACAAGTTCATTCACTTAAATACATAACAAAAGACAAAGGCTTCCTCTCAGTTGAGGTTAACTAAGTGATTAGATAAAAAGAAATCATCATTAAACCAATTGAGATATCTATTTCCTTTTAACAATGAGTTAATCATTATTGTCAAGTAGCTGCTTTTTTTAGAAAAAAGCCTTAAAAATCCATTACATAAGTCAGAAAACAATGACACTTACTACAAATACTATCGATGACACGAATGATTCTATACTAATTAGAGAAGAATTTCTACTTAGTTCTACTGAACAATTAACAAAAAATGAGATTCTATTATATGTTACATAGTTTAATAGAAAGTAAAATGCACTCATTAGTTGATACTTGTTTGAAGAGCATATGATTCTCTAGAAGTTACTTAATAAATAGAACAAATGGTAAAACAAGATTGGTTAGTCACAGACAATGGTGATTGTTTAGGATTTAATTCTCCTAAGGAATGGGACTTGTTATCAAAAAATAAACCATATAGATTATATCGCTTTTTAGAAGAACTCGAAGACATTGTCGTCCAAGGAGAAATGACAAACCAAAAGGAAGAAGATTTACTAAAATCTATCCGTCGAGTGGTAAGAAAGTTAATCGTTAATGTTTATTGGATAACAACTGCTATTCCTGAACCATCTCCCCAAACGGGCACTGCGTTATCGTTACTTTACGATGAACCTGGATTCTCTTTAACACTTCAAACCGAAATTATGTTGCCAGGAACTACTACCTCTATCCATAATCATGGTGCTTGGGGAGTGGTAGCTAATTTAGGAGGACAGCATAAAAATAGTTTTTGGAAACGATTACCAACTGCAGAAGTTCCCAATCAACTTCAAAAGGTTAGTGAAAAAATACTTAATAGAGGAGATATTATCAGTTTCACTGGCAATGCAATTCATCAAGTAGAAGCAATAGGCAATGAGCCTACTTTTACTTTAAATCTTTATGGTGAAACTGTATCAAGTCGTTTTAATTTTGATCCAATTACCTATCAAGCACAAAAATTTTAACTCATATGAAAACATTTTCGATAAATTTATAATTATCGATTATATACATTGAGTGAGTTACTTTAAATAGACTGAAGTTTATTTAAAGTAATCCATGGTTAAAACTATACCTTTTTAATCGATACTGTTTATATAGACTATTTTTATTCAGTTTTGCATAGTTTTAACATAAAAATAACCCTGACCTTCTTTCTCTTTATTTAAAGTCTATAAACTCACGATATATACATAAATAAAGCTTATAATAGTAGTAATTATGTAATTATACTTAGGTTGTTATTAAGTAATAACAAGAACAATAGTTTTTATTCTCCATTATCAATATCAATAATATTTTTTAAGGTTAAAATTTTTAATAAGTTTTTATTATTAAGTTAATTTTATTTGCGCTATTTTAGTGTAGTACTCCCATGAAATAACCTTAATTTTTTTATATGATGTTACTCGATTTATACAACAGATATACAATTTTTTTGAACTATATTTTGTCTATTTATCCAAAAAGTATATCATCCTTTAATTTTTATATGGTTTTTTATACTTATATTATATATAAACTTGGTTAAAATACAGAGCTTGGTATGGAATTAAAGTCTAGTTCATATTTTAATACAGAAGACTTATTCGTTATTAAAGTAATGTTAAATAGTTTAATAACGAATAAGGGGAACCCATTCATAACTATTAATAATTCCTTGAAAATAATCATTAATTGCTTCTCTTGAATAAGGAGTAATTCCAGTTTCTTCTCCAAACCATTTTTCATAAACTGACACAGTTTCAGGTTGGTCACTAACAATTCCTTGCATAAATTTAACTAAACTATAATCTACAATATTTCGCCAAGCAGATTCATCTTGAGGAACCATACAAGCATAGGATTCATAGGCATAGGGAAACTCTGGCACTACTTTTAATAAACTGGGATTTCTAGACTCTTTTTTTAATCCTTCTAAAATAATTCCATCACCTGCAAAAGCATCTATTTTATCCTCTTCTAGTTTTTTTAAACCGTCATTGTGGTCTTTTACTCTCACTAATTTGGCAGCAGGTTGTTGTTGTTGAATCACCCGTTCATTCGTAGTCTTAGTTATTACCCCTATCTTACGACCTGCAAGGGTTTCAATTGTTTCTAGTTCACTTCCCTTTTTAACTAAAATTTTAGTACCACTCGCAAAATAACTCACCGTAAAATCTACTGTTTGACTTCGTTTCCAAGTAACTGTCGTTGAAGAACATTCAATATCAATATTTCTATTTTGAATAAAAGAAAGACGATTTTTAGCAGTTACTTCTACTAAATTAAGTTTAATTGGTTCACCTATTTTTTTTTGAATATCTTTACGAATTACTTCGAGAATATCTAAAGAATATCCGACCCATTCCCCTTGATCATTAATGTAACTAAAAGGAATGGAATCTCTACTAGTTCCAGCATTAATAACTCCATTTTGTTTAATTTTTTCTAAAATTCCTCCAGCTAAACTGATAGATTGACGAGTTGCAGTAAATATCATAACTAAAATTATTAAAGCCAATTTATTTTTCATTAGTCTCTTTCCTAATACAACTTATATTTATAGACCAAGATAACAGAAGAAATGTTTCTTAAAAGTCAGGTTACTCAAGGAACAAGAGTGTTATTTAGCTATGTTATAAACATACACTTTAGAGTTTTCTGTTGCTTCCGAGGAATAAATGCTAAGCTAATCAGCTAGGTGTGTTAACTTAATCAGTAAGTTATATTTAGACAAAAATGAAAACTAATCCTCGCAATTCTCCACTAGAGCCGTCTACAAAGAATAATTTGCTGACTAAACTAGTAAGTTTTGTTAGGTGTCCTTCCACTCTAATAATAAGTGGAGTATTACTAATATTTGGTATAACAACTTATTGTGGAATTAGTTATTTTGTCTTTCATAAACTGTCACCTATCCTTTCTAAAGAATTAAGTAGACTTCTTGAAAAGGATGTTAAAGTAGGTAAAATAATAAATTTTTCATTCAATAAAGTTAGCATTGGAAGTTCTTATATTCTCACAGCTAAAATAGATCCAGATTATGCTAAAGCTGAAAAGGTTAATATTACTGTTAATCCTCTTCCAATATTAATTGGTAAATCATTAATTATTAATGTTACTTTCAAAAAACTGGATCTGTTTATAAAACAGAATAAAACGGGAGAGTGGATTGAATTACCAAAAATCGAAGAAGAAAGAGAATTTAATCTTCCAATCAATATTGATGTTAGGGTTCATCTCGAAGATGCAGATATTATGCTTCATCCTTACGGGGTAAAAAAATTTTTATTTCTGGAAGCAGATGGACAAGTAAATTACAATTATCAATCTAATGACAATCAACAATTTAATTATACTTTTGAAGTTAATGCTCTAAATAGTAAGATTAATATAGAAGGGAAAACCAATATTAAGAGTTGGAAAACTCAGGTACAATTACAAGTTTATCAATTGGGGTTAGTTGAGTTAGTTTCTTTGATTCCTAATTTACCTATCACCCTCAAAAGTGGTCAATTAAATAGTAATTTAAATTTATTTTTTTCTTCTGTAGAGGAAATAGAAAAGACTACAGGATTAGGTGAATTTAATATATCTAATATTGAAGCATACATCAAATCATTAAAAAGGCCCCTAAAACTCAGTTTAAATTTATATTTTCAAGGCAAAACTATTCAATTAGAACAAACAGAAATTAGTCTAGGAAAATTAGTTACTAAAATTAGTGGAAAAATTAATTGGGGACAAGGTTATGATATTGATATTGATATTAATCCAGTTCATTTAAGAGATTTACTTTCTATTATTTCGCTCAAATTACCTCTTGAACTGAAGGGAGAAATTAGAGGAAAAATCAAACTTAATGGTGGAATTAAAAATCCTATTTTAACTGGAATAATCAATAATACACAACCGCTGCTAATTGACCGGATTATTATTAAGAAAATTACAAGTAGTTTTTATGCCGATTTAGATCAATTTCTCCTAAAAAAAGTTCAGATCATTCCTGCTTCCGGGGGGAATATCACAGCTAGAGCTAAAATAGAACTAAAATCCCTAAAAGATAGAAAAAATCTTTATTGGCAAAAAATCCCTTTTTTCTCTACCTTTGATATTAAACTTCCTATAGAAAAACTAGCAACACCTTATTATAGAAATAAGCAAGATATTAGTTTGGGATACGTTACAGCTAAAGGTTTAATGACCGGGACTCTAGAAAAACCATTTAGTAAGATAGAATGGCAGTCTTCTAATCTAATTAACAATTCAAAAGAGCAGATTTCAGGGAAAGGAAAATTTGTATTGTCAGGGCTAGAAAATTTTATTCAAGAAACAACTTTACGGTCTGCAGAAGGATTTATTACTATCAATAGCGTAGTAAGTTTAAAAGATAAAAAATGGACAACAAATTTGAAAGCTTACTCTTTTTCTCTTAGTCCATTGTTAATGCTTACTTGTTCAGTTACTATTTGCCTTAACCAAATCCATAATCAGCCAGTTACTCTTGGCAAGAGCAATGTAAAACTGACAGGAAAATTTGACAACTTTAATTTCACTAATATTAATGGTCAGGGAAGTTTAACTGTCAACACTAATGGGGGAATAATTGTTGCGAATAGTTATTTTATGAAAAATAATATAAATTCCACCATCAGTATATCAAAAATTTCTCTCAATTCCTATATTCCTAATTTGGCAGTTCCTATCAAAGTGACAAAAAGTCACTTTAACTTATCGGGTCCGTTGGATAAACTCTTAGAAGATTTAACTTTAAATGTTAACTATCTCCAAGCTAAGGGTAGTTCCCAATTAACTATTGATGGTAGTCCTGTCACTGCAACCATAGATTTGGGACATGGAATCCTAAGAACAGTAGCAAAAGGTGGTCAAATTTCTCTTAGTAAAATTTTTCCTAATTTATCCGTTAATACTAAATTAATTAGTAGTAATTTTACCTTGATAGGAAATATAAAATCTATCCTTGGAGATAAAATTAATCTAAGTAGCGCAGAATTAATAGCTAACTTGCAATTTTCTGTAAACAATGATTATATAAATACCACCACTCGGTTGCATAATCATCGTTGGACAATAAATATTAATGCATATAATCTCAATTCTGCTCTTATTTTAGAGAAAATAATCCCTAAAATATCCTCAGTTAAAATTTCTAATGTAAATGCAAAAATTAAATTGTCTGGCAATATAGAAGATCTCCTGGAAAAAGATGAAATAATTCCTATACAAGTTAATAATATTGCCGTTTGGGCTGATGAACAAATTTTGAATGCTCAAGGCAATTTACAACTGTCTGATTTTTGGAAAAACCCTGATATTACCAATGTTAACCTATCAGTTAATGTTCGTTCTAATTTAAATCAATTAGCTTCCATTATGCCCCTAGATAAAAAATTTATCCTTGAGGAATTAAGTGTAGCAGGTCAGGGAGAATTTATTGGAAAATTTGTTGGAAAGCACCTTTTAACCTCTCCTATATATCCAGGCAATCTCCAATTATTGGGAAATTTAAAATTAAAAAATTTGGTATTTAACGATCAAGTTTTTGAAGAAATTTTAACAGGAACTATCAAAGCAACTATTAGAGAAAAAATTGCTCTAAATTTAGAAGGAAAAGAGGACAAGATTGCTGCGATATTAACCACTTGTACCTTAAAAAACTGTTTTGCTCCCTATATCCCTACTTCTTTTGAATTACGTAAAACCGCCGGAGAACAATCTCCTATTATCGTCCGAGGAATGTTGGAGGGTGATCTACTTACCACCAAAATTGAAGTATTACCTCTAAACTCAGCCAAAATTGCTCTAGGTAGACAATACGGATTCTCTGATTACCTTTCTGGTTCAGTTAGCGGACAATTGAATATCAATACTTCTACTTATGAAGGAAGAGGGACTATTATTATTGATGAACCAGGGTTAGGATTTATTAAGGGACGACAACTCACTGCAAAGGTACACTATAAAAATAATGTGGCTTTTTTAGAAAATGCAAGCATAAAATTGGAGAAGAGTAATTACAATGTGCAGGGATCGCTGGACCTAAAATCATTAGCTTTACAAGGAAAATTAACAGTTAATGACGGTCGCATAGAAGATCTGTTGACAGCCTTGAATGTTACAAATATTGAATATATCTTAGATATAATTAAATCTCACCCTCTAGACAATGCCACGGCTGAAGGTATCGCCCCACAATCTGTAGGAGATGCTCAAACAACTATTGCTGAACAAGTAAACTTGTTAGGAGTTATTGATAAGAAAATTCGCCAATTAGCCGCTATCCGTGAGGTAGGAGGGATTCCTACTATATTAGATATTCGTGGTCGCTTTGACACCGATATTGCTTTCGGGGGAACATTATTAAACCCTACTGTTAACCTAGATTTTATAGGAAATAAGTGGGAATGGCATCCTCAACGACCTTTCCCTGACATTGTGCAGCCTTTAGGGTTGGTGATATTAGATAAGCAATTTGTTCCTATTAACTCGGTAAAAATTCAAGCTAAGTTACTAAACAAAGAAATTAAAGTTAAAATCGCTAAAATACGGTTACAAGAAACTTTATTTAGCTTAAAAGGCGATTTTTCTCCAAAAACAATTGATTCTAAGTGGCGAGTGCAACGTTTATCCGTCGATACGATGGGTAACTTTGTGCAACTTCCTATTGATATTGGTGGATTTATTAGTATTTCAGGAACTATGAGTGGAACTATCACTCAACCAAAAATACAAGGAAAATTTGCCTTTCTAAAAGGAGCATTGCAAGGACAATCACTTGGAAAAAATCTGCAAGGACAATTTAGCTATCAAGATGCTCAGTTCCGACTC
The DNA here is from genome assembly GCF_947331815.1 of Cyanobacterium sp. uoEpiScrs1. Classification (GTDB taxonomy): domain Bacteria; phylum Cyanobacteriota; class Cyanobacteriia; order Cyanobacteriales; family Microcystaceae; genus Rippkaea. The sequence goes on along the minus strand of NZ_OX373462.1, from coordinate 2,131,775 downwards.
GCTACTACTAATGCGTCTTTCGTGTACATAGCAGTTAATCTTCCTTTTCCTATTACCCCCAATAATGATACATTTAATGTAGAAACAAAATTAGGTACAGATGCACTGCGCTTAATAAGTATTTTAACTGGAAAGCAAGTAATTTTAATTGACGGAGATGGACAAGTTAACGCAAAAGTTCAAGGACGCATTGATCTTTTCAATGGACTGACAGTTAATAATTTAAACGTCCAGGGAAAAATACTCCTAAAAGGAGCTATCTTTCAAAGTGCTGCTTTGCCTGAACCTTTAACTATTAGCGGAGAAATTAACCTCGATGATCAGGCAATAAAAATTACCCGACTACAAGGAACTTTTGCCCAAAGTAACTTGAGTATTACCGGAATTTTGCCCTTATTTGAGTCTCAACCTCAAATAGAAAACCCTCTCACCATTGCTATTGAGAAAGGAAATATTAATTTAGAAGGATTATATAGTGGAGAAATAGAAGGAGATATTTTTGTTATGGGAAATGTCCTTCAACCTTCTGTTGGCGGTACAGTTAGTTTAACTAATGGACAAGTCTTTATCCCCGAAACCCCAGAAATAACCACAGGAATACCTGATATTACCTTAACTCAATTGTCCAAGACTCGTAGTAAAGTAGATTCACATCAAAAAAACACTTTTTTTATCCCTAAATTGAGAGATTTTAGAGTTATTTTTCAAAATTTATCGGTGCAAACTTTACCACTATTTCAGTTTCAATTTGGGGGAGATTTAATTGTTAATGGCTCTTTGAATAATTTAAATAATCTGAAACCTCAAGGAAATATTCTTCTTAATCGAGGATTGATTAATTTTCTTGACACTCGCTTTTTTATTGAACGACGGAACTCTAATCAAATTATTTTTTATCCAGATAAAGGACTATTTAATCCCGATCTTGATCTGCAATTACGGACAATTGTTTCAGAAGTTGCTGAGACCTCAAAAGACTTACGTGCAGCCGATACCACTGAAATTACTGATGATAGTTTAAATAAGGTACAACGGGTTGACATAAATTTGGCTATTAAAGGATCTTTAACTCAGTTAATTCCCAGTTTAAACAAAGATGAATCAGAATTGTGTTTGATTAAAAACCTTCTACAACCAATTCGTACTGAAACAACCTGGGCTGAGGAAGAACTAACAGTTTTAGAAAACTGTTTAACGTTTCTAGCTGAGCAAAGTCAAGCAAATTTAGATGAACAACTCCTAAGTAATCCAGTAATTAACTTAACTAGTAGTCCTCCGCAGAGTCAAGGACAAATTGTACGCTTACTAGGAAAACAAATATTTATTTTGTCCGAAACTTTACAAGGGCAAAACACAGAACAGTTAATTAAATTTGGTATTGTTCAGTTAGGATTATCAATGATATTCCAGACTATTATGTATGATATGGAAAGCGTTATTAGTGAGATGATTAGGAGTACAGATTTTAGGTTTGTTCCGTTCTTAGAAACTATTTATGAAGTGGAAGATAAAGGATTCGTTAAATTCTCTTATGATTACAGTATTAATGAATTTAGAATTCGCTACGAAAAACGATTTTAGTTAATTGTTAATGAGCTGAGATACTAATTATAGTTTTAGAAAAAAACCAAAAATATATTAATAATTAAGTTGAGTATTATCTCGGTTTATCAAGAATAATCTTTGACAATTACAATTATAGAGTAATTTTATTTGTGTAGTATCATAATAATGATATCAACTGAATTGTTTAAAATATAATTGATATCTAAAAGTTATTTTTTATTGTCATTTATTGTAATAAAATAATTAAGCAAACCCCCTTAATTATTTTGATCCAAGCATGCTTCATATTAATGAAAATGAAATAGAAAAAAATTTAGCTTTACACTTTTAAATTTTTACTATATTCATATACTTGATATTACAGTCAATGTATTAATTTATATTACAATTAGGATAGATTAGTTTCTATTAATTTCAATCTCTTGTTAAATAACAACACTTTATGACAACTAAAACGATTTTTTCATAAATTATCTAATTGAAACCAGCAACAATATAATATTTAAAAGATGTTCCGAGCTAAGTTAGTGTAAGAATATATCAATGTATATTCTTTGTTGATTGATAATGAACGTCTGGTAGTGTTCGCTTCGCCTTATAGAGCCAAATTAAACCCAAAGTCCCTAACCCTATCATCATTATGCTAACTAATTGAGCAATTCTTATAGAGCCTAACATTAGGCTATCTGTTCTTAATCCTTCTATCCAAAATCTTCCAAACCCATAGGCTATCAAATAGACTAGGGATAATGTGCCTATTTCTATTTTATTTACATGTTTTAATCCTACAAAGAATAGAATCAATAATAAAATAAATACCAATATATTCCAAATAGATTCATATAAAAAAGTTGGATGAAAATGTGTCTGGTTAATATAGATTAAAGGACGGTGGTTTACGGGAATATACAGTTTCCAGGGTAAATTAGTTGGAGGACCAAAAGCCTCTGAGTTAAAAAAATTCCCCCATCGTCCAATAGCTTGCCCTAAAGTTAGGGATGGCACAATTAAATCCGTCAGCTGCCAGACAGAAACTCTATTCAAACGAGCAAAAATAATAGTTGCTAAGGTTCCCCCGATAATAGCTCCATGAATGGCAATTCCCCCTTTCCAAATAGCAATAATATCCCCTGGATTTTGAGCGTATTGTTGCCATTCAAAAATGACATAATAAAGTCGAGCACAGGGAATAGCGAAAATGACTAACCAAATCACTAGATCAGCAACTAAATGGGGATTAACTCGACGTTTAGTTGCTAACCATTGGGATAAAGCAACACCAATTAAGACAGAAGAAGAGATCAATAAACCATACCAACGAATAGCAAAAAAACCAATTTCAAAGACAATTGGCCCAGGAGACTGAAACTGAAACCCAAATAGACTATTCATTATCCAAATTAGTAGTTGAGACATCAGGAAAAGAAAGTGCCAGCATCAAACAAACTAAGTGTGATTGTACGGAGCAATAGCCCTTACTATCTACTAAGTAAGTAGTTAAATATTTTTCTTTTTATTATTTTCTCATATTTCTCACAATCACTTACTTCCATTCAGGGTGAGGTTCTACTGGTAAACAAGGACTATATTGATTAATCTGATTAATCATTTGGTATAAACGACCAAGGTTGCGCTGGTCAAAATAGAAAACTAAGCGAGGTAAGCTTTCTGTTTCGTCTCCTTTTTCATTAGGTAAGGCAGCACTTTTGCAAATCGTTTTTTTGATAAGAATATCTGAATAATCATCATTAAGCTGAGCTACTTGTTCATCAGACAATTCCGAATTAAGACGCATTACAAATAAATCTCCTACATAGCGACTTGAATGGTACACACAATAAAAATTACGTATCACGTTACAAGCATGGATCAAACTATCTGTTACAGTGTAGAGACTAAAATCTTCTGCATTAATTAACCCCCGCTGTAACAAATTTTTCCTGTTATGCTCGTTCCAAGTTTTCCAATAGTCGCCTCCAGGTTCATCAATTAATACTAAAGGACAGGGACCATATTTTCCTGTCTGAGAAAGAGTAAGAGTTTCAAAAACTTCATCTTGGGTACCAAACCCTCCAGCAAATAAAGCTACTGCATCACTCTCTCTCAGAAAAAAGAGTTTTCTAGTAAAAAAATATTTAAAATTAATCAGTTTAGGATCATCAGCAATGAAAGAGTTGGTACTTTGCTCAAATGGTAATTGAATATTAAGTCCAAAAGAGTGCTCTGATCCTGCTCCTTCGTTTCCTGCCTGCATTATCCCTCCTCCTCCTCCTGTGAGGACCATAAATCCAAACTGAGTAATATAACGGGCAAACTCAACGGCTAAACGATACTCCGAACTTTGGGAAGACAGACGAGATGAGCCAAAGATAGTAACTTTACGTATGTGACGGTAAGGATAAAATGTCTGAAACCCTTGCTCTAAATCTTCTAGGGCAGCAGTTAAAATTTTCCAGTCGAGGCGGTCTATTTTCTCTCCTGTTATTCTTAATAAAACAGATAATGCCCTTTTTACTAGAATGCCATGTTGATGTGTTGACAGTTTTTCTATTAATTCTTCTATGTCTTCAGCTAAGGAAGAATCTATATTGTCTTTTGATAAAGTCATAGTTTTGTATTGAAGGCTACCTTTTTTGTATCGAACATTCTATTTATTCCGAGTAATCTCTCTCTATAGTTAAAAACACAGGAGATGCAAGAATATATAATTTTTTTCATTATTTTAAGTTTTGTATTATTTTTTCTTTTTTTGAGGTCTATTAATCAATGATTATAGCTCTTTCATACTAAATATAATAAAAAAACATGCTGGGTTATCAAAACTTTTCTTCTAATTGTTTCTTTAGCTTTTGTTTGTTAAATATTTGTAATATCTAGCCTAGATAAGACTTGACTATTAAATTTTTAAAAACCTAAAAAATAACAAATAGAAGTCTTTAGTTTAATCAATTAACAATGATATATTTTTCTATAAAAAGTTAGAATTTGTTGTTTCTGTGTTGACATTAAAAGCCACACAAAGTAATAATAGATATTGATTTTTTGTACTTATTATGAATATTAGAAGTTTGATTTAATTGCTAAGTATTTTTACGGCTTTCGTTTTGTATACTTTCGATATTAATCTACTATAAAAATGTTATTTTATAGTAGATTAATATTATTACTCAAATACTATTTGAGTAATAATATAGATAATTGTCCTGTTTATTCCAGTCAAATTCTACAGCATATCAATCATCACAAAATCTACTGGTATTGTCTTCATGTCTATGAAAAGGTCCCTGACTTTACTCATGTTTTAGTTTTTCAGAAAATTCTTGATGTTGTGACTGACAAAAAACGTTAACATGTAACAGGCGAAATTAAGTGTTTAACTCTTTAAAAAGAGCGGGACAATACATAAATACTTAGAACATAGCCGGTCTGATCAATCCCGCCATAGCGCACAGTGCATAAGGGATATGATATGGTCAGATACATTACCCAACTGTTGATCTATTAAAAATAGGGTTGAGATTTTGATGATCGATTAATACACTTGGACAGTCAACTAATCAAATCAATCATCTCAATTCTTTTAAAGAACTTCAACAGCTAAACCAAGACCATTTACTCCCCTCACGTCAAGAGAGTGCAACGTATGGATTTTTTCGTGCTAGGTAAACTCTTAGCTGGATTAGTATTATTAGTTATTGGTGCAGAAGGATTAGTCAACGGTGCGTCTTTCCTTGCAGCTAGTTTAGGGATTTCTCCGTTAGTTATTGGGTTAACTATTGTTGCTTATGGGACAAGTTCACCCGAAATGGCTGTGGCTATTCAATCAAGTTTTACCGAACAGGCTGATATTGCGTTGGGGAATGTAGTTGGTAGTAATATTTTTAACGTCTTGGTTATTTTAGGTTTATCCGCCTTAGCAATGCCTCTAATAGTGGCACAACAGCTAATTAGACTTGACGTTCCTATCATGATTGGGATTTCGCTACTAACTTTATTGTTTGGATTTGATGGCTCGATTAACCGCTCAGATGGAACAATTTTAGCAATTGGTGGAATTATCTATACCATATTTCTCATTTATCAGGGGTCAAAACAACCTTCTGAAGGAAAGGAATATGATAAATATGCCGTTTCAGGAGATGTTTCCATTTTTCAATGGGTAAAGAATTTAGGTTTAATGTTAGGAGGAACAGGACTACTGATTTTAGGTTCTCGTTGGTTGGTAGAAAGTTCTACTAGTATCGCCCTCACGATTGGAGTTAGTGAATTAGTTATTGGTTTAACAATTGTTGCAGTAGGAACGTCATTACCGGAATTGGCTACCTCTATCATGGCTACTTTAAAGGGAGAGCGAGATATTGCAGTTGGGAATGTAATTGGGAGTAATATATTTAATATTTTGGCTGTATTAGGCATAGGAGCCATTGTTTCCCCTCAAGGCATTCCTGTCCCTAGTGCTGCAATTGGGTTTGATTTACCAGTAATGATTGCAATTACCATTTCTTGTCTACCTATTTTCCTTGCAGGTAATGTCATTGCTCGTTGGGAAGGGTTACTGTTTGTTAGTTATTATATTGCCTACACAACTTATTTAATTCTGCGTTCAACGGAACACGATAGCCTACAGATATTTAGTGACATCATGTTCTTTTTTGTTATACCTATTACCGTGTTGTCCTTGATTGTAGCTACTATCTATAGTTTATGGAAACAAAGACTAAAATGATGGGGGATATCTGTTATTTTAATGATTTCTATCAAGACTTCAGCGGAAAATATTCTAAATCAAAACTTCTATTCTAAACTGTAGACCATAATAAGTAACAGAAGATTAACTAAAAAATAAACTTAGCAACTGATTTAAAGGATAAAAAATATGAGAATGATACTCTTTTCTAAAAAATATTAGCAATAGTTTAGATAGAAAAATTACTCTCTAGTCTCTAATATTTCACCTAAAAATCCAGAAACAATAGACAAAATAATCGAACCAAATAGAGCATCCCAAAAGGTGTTAATGTTAAACCCTGGGGTAAAATAACTGACGAGAGAAAAAGCAATAGCATTAACCACAAATAAGAATAACCCTAAACTCAAAAAAGTTAAGGGAAGTGTAAATAAAATTAGAATAGGCCGAACAACAGCATTTATTATTCCCATTACAACAGCAGCAAAAGCTGCAGCAATAAAAGACTTAAGAAAAATACCTGGGATTACATAAGCCGTAATCAATAGTGAGATAGCCGTGATAAGCCACGTTAAAAAAAATGGCATGTTAGTTATTGAACCTCATTTGCACAAAAAGTAGACCAACTCTGTTTTTCCGAGGAGAGGGCACACAACGACTACAGTGCGCCCAAAACTTTCTCTAATAGTTATTGACTAAGCTCAGTAAGTCCATTTCCAGTTAGTTATTTCCGGTTTATCGACACCATTCTCGCAAGCATAAGCTCTATGTTCTATGATAGCATTCTTCATGCGTTCATGTACATGAGCGGCAGCTGATCCTAGTTTAGGAACACGGTTAATGACATCAATCACTAAATTAAAGCGATCAATTTGATTATTTATAGCTAATTCGATTGGAGTATTAATATTCCCCTTTTCTTTATAACCGCGAACATGAAGGTTGGCATGATTGGTACGACGATAAGTTAATTTATGAATTAACCAAGGGTAACCGTGAAAGTTAAAAATAATAGGCTTATTTTTAGTAAACAAGTTATCAAAATCCCAATCTGAAAGTCCATGGGGGTGTTCCCGTTTCGGTTGTAGTTTGAATAAATCAACTACATTAACAAACCGTACTTTTAACTTAGGAAATTCTTCATGTAAAATAGCAGTAGCAGCTAAAGCTTCTTTTGTAGCAACGTCACCACAACAAGCCATAACCACATCAGGGATATCAAGTTCTGTGCCACAATCATCATTACTAGCCCAATCCCAAATGCCAATGCCCTTGGTACAATGTTCAACGGCTTTCTCTATGCTTAGATATTGGAGGTGTTTTTGTTTATCGGAAACGATAACGTTAACGTAATTTTTACTTCGCAAACAATGATCTCCAACAGACAGTAAACAGTTAGCATCAGGGGGAAAATATACCCGGACTACGTCTGCACTCTTATTAGCAACAAGATCAACATACCCGGGATCTTGGTGGCTGAACCCGTTATGATCTTGCCGCCAAACAGTGGAAGATAGCATAATATTTAAAGAAGAAATTGACGCCCGCCAAGAGACTTTATTTTTACAAATATCAAGCCATTTAGCGTATTGGTTAAACATAGAGTCAACCACGTGAGCAAACGCTTCGTAAGTGTGGAAGAATCCGTGACGACCTGTTAATAAATAACCTTCTAACCATCCTTGTAGGGTATGTTCACTCAGTATTTCCATTACCCGTCCATTAGTAGCAATTTCGGTGCCGTCGGCATCTTCAGGGAGAATGTTAGCCATCCAGACTTTTTTACTTACTTCATAAACGGTACTGAGACGATTAGATGCAGTTTCATCAGGACCAAAAATACGGAAATTAGTCATGTTATTGGCCATGATATCCCGTAAGAAGTTACCAAATAGGGCAGTATTTCCAGCTTCTATTGCTCCAGGTTTAGTCACTTTAACCTTATAATCACGGAAATCAGGCATTTCAAGGTCTTTGCGAAGTACTCCTCCATTAGCATGAGGATTAGAACTAATGCGGCGATGTCCCGAGGGGGCAAGTTCCTGTAATTCAGGAATTAGTGTGCCATTATCATCAAAAAGTTCTTCAGGTTTGTAACTTCTCATCCAGTCCTCGAGAACTTTTAAGTGAGCAAAATTATTCTGTATTCCTGATAGGGGAACTTGATGTGATCTCCAGAAATTTTCTGTCTTTTTGCCATCTACTTCTTTGGGACCTGTCCATCCCTTTGGAGAACGTAATATAATCATTGGCCACATGGGGCGTTTAGCAATCCCACTAGAGTATGCTTCTTGTTTGATTCGTTTAATCTCTGTGATTGCTGTTTCTAGCATAGCGGCCATTTTCTGGTGCATCACTTGAGGATCAGACCCTTCTACAAAGTAAGGTTTATAACCATACCCTTTAAAAAGACATTCTAGTTCTTCATGACTAATACGGGCAAAAATTGTTGGATTAGCAATTTTATAGCCGTTGAGGTGTAGTATAGGTAGTACCGCACCATCTCGGATTGGGTTAAGAAATTTATTGGAATGCCAGGCAGCAGCTAACGGTCCAGTCTCTGCTTCTCCATCTCCCACTACAGCAGTAACGATAAGATCCGGGTTATCTAAGGCAGCACCATAGGCATGGGAAAGACAATAGCCTAGTTCTCCTCCTTCATGAATTGATCCGGGAATTTCTGGAGTGCAATGACTACCGATTCCGCCTGGAAAGGAAAACTGTTTGAAAAACTTTTTCATTCCTTCCTCATCTCGGCTTTTATCAGGATAAATTTCCGAATAAGTTCCTTCAAGATACACTGGTCCGAGTATCCCTGGTGCACCATGACCAGGACCAGCCATATAAATTACATTTAAATCATATTTTTTAATCAGGCGATTGAGGTGAATATAAATAAAGCTTAAGCCAGGACTTGATCCCCAATGTCCTAATAAACGTTTTTTAATATGTTCTTCCTTCAAAGAATCTTTGAGTAAAGGATTATCCTGTAAATAAATCATCCCAACAGCAAGATAGTTGCAAGCCCGCCAATAAGCATGAATTTTCCGTAACTCATTGCTAGAAAGAGGGGTCAATTCCAGAGTTTTTTCCTCTTATTTGGCTATCATAAGCTATATTTTCCAAAATTTATTTTAAGTTAATCATTCTACATACATAGAACAGTGGCTACTATTCATTTAGTCTTTCCATGACAGTATTGCCACAATAAGATGAAAGTATTGCTTTAAAAAGCTTCTAGACCTACCATAACTTCTCCTTGTAAGGAATAAGTTTTTAATGTTTCAAGATTTTACAAAAATGGGCTTTTTAATAGATTATTAGCTGTTAGTTTATCATTTGTATTCCAGAATATCTACAATTGTTTACCGGTTCAAGAAAGTCTAACAATTTAAAACAAATAATACGATTAACTGAGATCTCTGATAATTATAGAATTCAATAAGAATGATAAAAGACTTTAAAAAAGGGAAAAGTCTATAAAATTCATAAAAATCTGCTTAAAAATCATAGAATATTGAAATTAGGACTCACTTAAGCTATAAGTTATGGGGAGTACATTTTTGTAAAAACAAATAGTTTTGTTCGATTTCTTTCAGAATGAAGATTGCACATTATATTAAGTTTAGGAGTTTATCCAATGGCAACTGTCAAAGTTGGTATTAACGGTTTTGGCCGAATCGGAAGATTAGTATTTCGGGCTGGTGTCTATAATCCTAACTTTGAATTTCTCGGCATTAATGATTTAATTTCTCCAGCTAACATTGCTTATCTACTTAAATATGACTCTACCCATGGGCGCTTTAATGGGACGGTGGAAGCCAAAGAAGATGGTATTGTTGTTAATAGTAAATTTATTCCTTGTTCTTCTGTTAGAGATCCTGAACAATTATTTTGGGGAAAACAAGGTATCGATTATGTAGTGGAGTCCACTGGGCTGTTCACCACCTATGACGCGGCTAGCAAACACCTTCAGGCGGGAGCCAAACGGGTAGTTATTTCTGCTCCCACCAAAGATCCCAAGAAGGTTCGGACAATTGTGATGGGAGTTAACGATAGTGAATATGATTCTGCTAAAGACTATGTTGTGTCTAACGCCAGTTGTACTACCAATTGTTTAGCTCCCATTGCTAAAGTGATTAATGATAGCTTCGGCTTAGCGGAAGGGTTAATGACTACAGTTCATGCAATGACTGCCACCCAGCCCAGCGTAGATGGTCCTAGCAAAAAAGCTTTTCGGGAAGGACGAGGAGCAAGCCAAAATATTATTCCAACTTCTACCGGAGCAGCTAAAGCCGTTACTTTAGTTATTCCAACACTACAAGGAAGATTAACGGGGATGGCGTTACGAGTGCCCACACCCGATGTTTCTGTTGTTGATCTAACTTTTAAGACCATCCAGTCTACGAGTTACAAAGATATTTGTGCAGCGATGAAAGCGGCTGCTGAAGGTCACTTGAAAGGTATTTTAAATTATACTGAGGAGGATGTGGTATCTATGGACTTTAATGGAGATCATCATTCAAGTATTTTTGACGCTAAGGCAGGAATTGAACTTAACTCTAATTTCTTTAAAATCATATCTTGGTATGACAACGAATGGGGTTATTCTTCTCGGATATTAGATTTAATGACAATGATGTCCGCTAAAGAATAAGAAGTAATGACTACTGTTTAATTGTTTTGGCTCTTCTAGACTAGCTATAAAAAAACAGAATAAACTAAACGTTTGCGACAGTTTATAAGATTCCAAGAACTTTATGTCTATAAGAAAAATTTTTGGAATTAACTTAGTTGTTGATTTGTTAGGCTCAGTCTAGAGAAGCTGTAAATTTAATCACCATTCAGAAGTATTGATAAATACTCTTTATTAAACTACTCTCAACTTGATGGAATGGCTTTAGAGTTTTTATTTAAAACTAGTAGATATGACTTTCTCTTTATGTTACATGCCTACTAAATTTCAGTTCTAATTTAAACTTTAATTAGGATATATGTTTTTAAGAACTTATGAGTAGTAATGATAAGTTTGAGTTAAAAAATCATACTAAAACTAAAGTGTTTAGAATAAAACTTTACCGTTATTTAACTATCCCTTATAAATGTTTTTTTTGCTTGGATTTATCTACTGAAGGTATACTAATACTAGGTTAATTAGATAGTCTTAACTTTAATTATTTAGCAAAAAAATAACAGTAACTATTCTAGACTAAGAACCTTGTAAAGAAAAACTTTTAGCTCGTCTTGATTTTAATTTTTTTACAGCTAGTCTAAATTATAAATAATGGATCATATTGTCTCTTTTCCAATCTTTAATGTATAAATAGGCATTAGTTGACTTTGACTATGAAAAATTTTCTAAAAAAAGTAGTTGACTCAGTCAGTAAACCTTAATAAGTTGTAGCGAGACTAAAGACTTAAGACAATCAATAATAGGTTATCCTAGTTAAGGAAGTGAATTAATTATCGTATAGATGCTCTTGACTATTGTAAAAATAGTTCATGGAATATCTCTCTAAAATAAATTGAATGAAAAACGTAGAGCAGAACATGCGTACTTTAGTGATCGTGGTTAAGTCATCCTTCCGACAGTGATAACTCTCTACTGGCTATCTCAGATTAAACTGGCTGATCGCCTTTGGGTTGGGGAAAAAGCCTGGAGGCTAAGTCAACTCACAAAAAAAGGCTATCCAGTTGTCTCTGGATTTGTTATTGGCTCAGAAACTTGGGGGGAATTTTTGGAAAGGTTAGATGATTCCACTTCTTTGTTAACAGATTTCCCCACATCATCTCTGCATTTTGACGTAGATAACTTTCAATCTTTACAGTTGGCAGCACAACAAAGTCGTCGAGCTATTTTTCATGCTGATTTCCCTGCTCAATGGAGAGAGATTATTGCACAAGCCATTGAGCAAATTCCTGGTGTTTCCTTAATAGTGCAAGGTTCTCTAGGAACTTCTTTGGGTATCAAACAAGAGTTTGCTAAATTAATCGTGCCTCAAGTTTGTGAAAAGTCACCTCAAGATTTAGAATTAGCGATTAAGCATATTTGGAGTCAATTATTAAGCGCGCAAAGCTTATTTTATGGACAACGAATGGGTATTTCAATTGAGAACTTAAACCTGGGAGTTCTGGTTCAGCCATTAACCAATGTGATCATCTCAAGTATTATTTCCGTCTCTCCCACAACTTTTGAAATCCAAGCTACGTGGGGTTTACCCCAAAGTTTATGGCAAGGAGAAGTTTTGCCTGATCGTATTATCTGTGATCGTACTACTGGCTTAATGATTGATAAAGAACTAGGAAAGAAAACCCTTGCTTATCGACTTAAGATTCCAGATAAAGATGTGTCCTGTGATATCAACCATGTTAAAAGCCTTCTAGAAGCTTATGTGTTGAGTTCTTCTCAACAAGAGCAACATTGTCTCGATGAATCCATTTTAAGTAAAATTTACTTGCTAGTAGAAGAGCTAAGTCAAGATGAGTTATCTTGGGACTTTTTAGAATTAGTATGGCTTGAATCTAAGTATTCTCAACTTCCTACTTTGGCCATCACTGAGATTAGATCCAGTGTTTTAAGTACTCAAGTTCATTCACTATCTTTTCAAGAACAACGGAAAATTGTGGACAAGAAACCCATATTACAAGGAATTGGAGCAGCCTCTGGCTGTACACAAGGGTTAATTCAAGTGATAACCGGAGAAATTTATCCCTGCCCCCCATCCTCTCAGCGGAGTATCATTGTCTCTAAAGAAATTCATCCCTCTCAATTACCTTTATTAAAACAGGCAGTAGGAGTAATAACCGAACAAGGAGGAATGACTAGCCATGCAGCTATTTTAGCTAGAGAATTAAATATTCCTGCAGTAGTTGGGGTATCGAGAGCAACAGAATTACTAAAAACTGGTGATTTTATAGTTTTAGATGGCAACAGTGGAATAATTTACTATGAGGCACCATATCAAAATGATATTTCCTTTACTGTTCCTTCAAACTACCAGAAAATATCTTCAGATTTATTCTATCCTATTGCCACTCAATTAATGGTCAATGTTAGTCAACCAAGTTCCTTATTCAAGACCTTAGATTTGCCCATTGATGGTATCGGATTGGTGCGGTCAGAATTAATGCTATCAAATTTATGTTCTCCTAAGTCTTTAGAGCAATGGCTTAATGAATCTAAACCTACACAGATTATTGAACAAATTTGCGAATGTCTTCGGAAGTTTGCGATCAGTGTTGCCCCTCATCCCGTATTTTATAGATCTTTTAATAGTAATAGTCAATCAGGCAAAGGAACTGACTCCACAGTCCAAGGCGATTGTCAAGGAACGGCTGGTTATTTAATTAACCCCACTCTTTTTGACTGGGAATTGGAGGCGTTAGCTCAAGTTCAAGCACAGGGGTTCCATAACATCCATTTGATTCTGCCGTTCGTTCGCAGTATAGCAGAATTTAGCTTTTGCCGTAATCACGTGAAACAAGCAGGATTAATGGAATCTAAAGCTTTTAAACTATGGATTATGGCAGAAGTACCCTCGATTCTTTTTGAATTAGAGGAATATGTTAGCATGGGGGTCCAAGGGATTGCAATTGGAACCAATGATTTGATTCCATTACTATTTGGAGTTGGACGAGATAATCCTGATTTCAGTAATGTTTCTCAACCTTGTCCTACTGTTTTAAAAATAGTTCTGAAACAGTTCATCGAAAAGTCTCACCATTTGGGAATTCAATGCAGCTTATGTGGACAGGCAGCTAGTCAGTATCCCGATCTTATTGAAGATTTAGTCCAGTGGGGAATTACTAAAATTTCGGTAGAACCAGAAGCGGTAGAACGGACTTATCAAGCAATTGCTAGGGCTGAACAAAAACTACTTTTAGAATTTATCAGACAACAAAGAAAAAACTAATTTAGAAGCCTCCCTATTCATATATAAATTGTATAGCCAAACATAGATAATAAACTACTCTGGAGTTAGATTAAATCAGAAATATAAGAATGATGTTAATGAGTAACCTGAAAGCTTTTTCTAAAACAAGAACGCAAATATTCATCCTAGTCTATGTTAGTTTCTTTTTATTTTTGACTAATTAGTTATTTTAATTTTACATTGTCACAGATTATTAACCAATAAAATTGTCATGGTCTTTTATTTTAACTCTATAACTTATCAATAATATTTCTTTATATATTATTGATAGAAAAACGATAAAAATTAAAATTTCTATAAATTACAAAGTCTTAAGAAGGGATTAGAGATAACTAAAAATTAGCATAAAATTTGTAAAATATGTAAAGCAAGAGCTTTCTAGCCTAGCCTATTATTAATTAAAAGTCCACCTAATGTGTTTCACTATTTTGGGTCAAACAATATTAAGCGATAGGATGTTAATGATATTCATGGTTTACAAAAGGTATTTCTATTACTTGTCCTGTCGCTTTTCCTACTTGAATGTTTAATCCAACTCCTCCTGCTTTTGTGCGAATATAAGCCAAACCTAAAAAATCTTGATCAATATTAGTACAACTGGTCAAAATTCCTACTTTTCTCCCACCTGAAACAATTAGAGTTCCTGGAGAAACTTCTTGACTTAACTTAACTCCCCATAATTTTTGTCGAACTCCTTTGTATGTATTTAGACGGGCAATAGTTTCTTGTCCAATATAACAACCTTTATTAAAAGATATAGCCCTCCATAATCCCGCTTCTAGGGGATTATAATCTTCTGTTAGTTCTTTATTACAAACTGGTCTTCCTTGTCGTATCCTTAATTGTTCCCATACGCGATTACCAATGGGAACAATCCCTAATTGTGTTAATTGTCCCCAAACAGTTTTAGCCTGGTTAATTGGAATAATTAAAGTATAGCCGGAAATATCTAATCCACTTCCCTCGGCTACCCTCATAGAAACCCCTCCCACAGTCATTAAACGATGATTTTTTGGTGGAAGTTCAGCCAAATCGTTGATCCCTCCTTCTTTTAGGAAGGAAGTACATTTAGGACCAATTAGACTAAAAACAGCATTTTCTTCAGAAATATCTGTAATTTTTACCTTATCCATAGGAAAAATATAACGATCTATCCATTCCATCAAGAAGTAGCGGCGATTTGGGGAAACTAAAATCAAAATTGAGTCGTTTGTGATATAAGCTGTGACTAAATCTATGATTCTACCAATAGAATTTATAAAAATGGTCTCACAAGCTAATCCTGGACTCAATTTATTGATACTATTGGTAGTCTGATTATGAAGAAAACGTAAACGATCATCTCCTGTAAGTTTTAGGAGTCCCCAATGACTTAAATCACAAATAACTGCCTGCTCATAAGCCATTTTAAGTCCTTCAACATCATTGCCAAAACTATCGATTACTGTCTGATCTTTTGTTGGAACCGATCCAGACTGATGTTGAATTTGACGTAATTTTTGTATCATAATTGATAATATCACTTTATAGTTAATTAACTTATAATGTTGGGGTTTAGACTTTTTCTACTATTAGTGATTAATTTCTCTTTGTTTATCAGTTATATGAATAGTAGCATATACTACTTGACTGTCCAAGAAAATTATTACTTCTAATGAGAAGTGTATCACAAACAAAACGATGGACTTTAAAGTCTATTGTTTTGTCACCATTTTTATAAAAAAACTTTAACCATTTAAGTATAGAAAATAAATGAGATAGATAATTTAAAGTTTTCTATGAATCATCTATTTTTTAAAAAAAAGGTTAATAATAACTGATACTTATCACTTAAGCATTAATAGAGTTAAAATCTATACTTTCTACATCATCATAATTAGTATTCTTAATTTAAGTTGTTAAAAACAATTTAAAAAGTCAGTGCATTAATACTACTGGCAAAATGTTAAAAAATAGTATAATGCCAGTCTAGTGGTGTTTATTTTGAAAAAAATGCCTAAACAACGATTAAATATAAGATTTCATTGGTTAAATATTATTGTTTCTAATATTTTACTAATTTTTATGTTGAGAATTCCAGCTAATAGTCAATTATCCCCATTAGAGATTAGTCCTACACGAGAAAGTTTGACTGAAAATACTATTGATTTACCAGCAGAAATCATTGAAGATAGCTCTGTATTAAAAAGATGGTTAAATAACATCCCTAATATCTTATACGATATTTACACTGATCCGAGTTTTCGAACACGTGTAGGAATAGGATATGTGGAATTCCCTTCTACTAGACATGATGGAGGAATTAATATTGAGGTTGATGATATCTTTATTGGTAAAACTGGTTTAACTATTAGTGGGGACTATCAGAGTTCTTTTGGAAGACGAGATACGGTAGGGGCTAATTTACAATATTACGTATTGCCTTTAGGAAATTACTTTAATATTGCTCCCGTAGTTGGATATCGTTCAATTCATACAAGAAACTATTCTGAAAATGGAATCAACATTGGAGGTAAATTAGTATTTTCTTTATCACGTAACGGTGCATCAGATGTTTCATTGTCTCATAGTTTTATTTCTCCTGGGAAAGATAATGAAATAGGAATTACAACTTTTCATTTTGGCTATGCAATTATTAAAAATATTCGCTTAGCTACTAAGATTGAAAAACAAAACTCACAAGTAAAAAAAGATAGTATGATCAGCATCATATTTGAATGGATGCCATAGTTTTGAACAACAATAGTAAGCAATAAACTACAATGAAAACCTATTTACAAGTTTTACGATTATTTTGGGCGACAGCATTAACAGCAGAATTAGAATATCGTTTTAACTTTGTAATTGCTATAGTTAGCGGTTTTGCTAATTTAATTGGGAGTTTATTTAGCTTATCCCTCTTCTATGGAAATGGTTATACTTTTCAGGGATGGACTTGGGACGAAGCAATGATAGTAGTAGGAATGTTTACCTTCTTACAAGGTATTTCTACTACTTTCTTAGTCCCTAATCTGAACAGAATTGTTGAACAAGTGGAAAGAGGAACCTTAGATTTTGTACTATTGAAACCAATTAGTAGTCAATTTTGGTTATCTTGTAGAATTATATCTCCTTGGGGATTTTCAGATTTAGTTTTTGGAATAATTATAATTTCCTATTTTAGTTCTAAACTATCTTTACATATGGGAGACTATATACTCAGTTGCATAACAACAATGTTAGGTATCATCATACTATATGGTATTTGGTTTATCTTAGGAGCAACTAGTGTATGGTTTGTTAAGATTTATAATGTCACTGAAGTCCTTAGGGGATTACTAGAAGCAGGTAGGTACCCAATAAGTGCTTATCCTGCAGTATATCGTTTTTTCTTCACTTTTGTGGTTCCAGTTACTTTTTTAACCACTGTTCCAGCAGAAGTACTTTTAGGAAAGATAGAAGTTTTATGGATTTTATGTGCAATACTAGTTGCATTATCTATTTTACTAATTTCTCACTATTTCTGGCAATTTGCCCTCCGTTTTTATACTAGTGCCTCTAGTTAATTTTTGCTAATGTAAAAGTATTTATTTATAATTTTTACGTTAGCAAAAATTAGTGATGCTCCTATTAAATATCTAAAGCATAATTATCCTAATAGGACTTATATTCTAAATAGAATCAACTTATTACTTTAAAGAATAAAGAGTTAATCTGATTAGAGTAAATATATCAAGTAATTGCACCTTGCAATTTAATCTTAATATTATTTTTTGCCTCAATATTTTATCAAAGTCATAAATTTTATTAGCTTGTTTTTTAGAACACCGGTAATTAACTATTCATAGCTATATAGCCCCTAGAAAAACACGAATAGTGATGTCAAGCTAAAAGAACTGTAATTAAAAATTTTAGAGGCTATGGGAGTGATAAAAATAGATCTAAAAATTTATAAGTCTAAGGACACCTGGTAATTTATTAAAAGTAAAAAAAAGTGCTTAGTGATCGTCCATTCTTTCGAATAGACTTTATCTGTGTTCCAGTTGTCATCTGATTAACTTGCTTTTTTATCTAAACCTCATTAACGTTCACCCACGACCTTGATTCATGGCAGAAACCTGTGATCGAACTTTATTATTTTTCTTCAATGCTAAGTTTCTTTCTATGTTTTTTAAAAAATATCTATCTTATCTTTTTCACCCTGTAGTTCTCATATTATGAGTATAAATTTTATATTTTGTATGTGTAAAAAATTAAATAAGAGTAGAGTATATTCTCAAAAATAGTAATTAATTACCCTAAAGGATATATTTCCACACTGCCATTGCATATTACCTGAATGTTGATACTTTGAATTAACTATGAGTGTTGCAAAAGTTAAGTGTTATAGTCTAATAAATTTGCCATAGAGTTATGACAGTAGAGGAGATTATTATGCTTTATTTCTCTTTAATGACCATCAAAGGTAATTATATATGCGCTTTCTCTCTACAAAAGGTAGAGTATCGTCAGTACCACTCGTATGATTTTTTTTGTAACAATTAATTAATCTGGCTAATGTTTATTGGCATCCTTTATTTTCAATAACGAATGTTCCGTCAGGATTAATAACAAAACTGGGGTTAATTTACTAAGCAGCAACACGCCTCATTCCCATTCCCATTCGCCTATTTATAGAAAATATCAGAACAGGAGAGTTGTCAAGTATACGGGTTATAGTCATTCCAGAAATTGAACAGAAAACCACTTATCAGATAGAGTCCACTCCGTGAGGTCCTTACATTTCCTGTTCAGTAGATTTACACGGATGGCTATCCTCACTAATTTGGTGGCTTATCAAACCCTATTCCACTCGTGTTGCTTCAGACTTAGCCAATGCAGCCGAAAGATTAATGTAATTACTTTTGCCTAGCTAAATAGATAGAGATTCAACTAGTCATAGTTTAATTGTGCAAGTCGTTGTTGAATGCGAGCCAAATGGGTTTGATTATCAACAGCAGATCTTGGAGAAGGTAATTTAGTATTTGGCCAACCAGGCAAATCAAGACAAAGACATATAGGAGAAGCATTTTCAGAAATAGCAATGGGGCAAGGCATCCGACACTTTGTGCACTCGACAACCTTCCACTCAGGACTTAATAATTGTTGAATGGACTGTTCAGCGCCCTCTAGATAACAATCATTACTAGCGGTAAAGATATATTGCCAGTAGCTTTCGAATTCGTAAGAATAGGTATTGCCCCGAAATATCTGGCTAGGACACAATTTTTGTTGACGGTTGGGAAGTACAACCTGTTTGCCCAGTTGGAACCAATAAGCAAGATAATGTTTCACCTGTGCTTTCGAAGCCATACTTATAAACCTTTCCATGGTCAGCGATATGCCCTCATGCTAACATCTGCATTAGTTTTCACCTTTCTTTGTAATTGAAAATTCACAATTGTTTTCTCGTCAGAGGTTCACCAAGTGAACTTAGGTTAAGAGCGTGACCTCCAGACACCAAATACACTGGATTAGAGATCAAACCCAGGTTTCGAGTTAAGTCCCCTAAGCGATCACGAAATTTACGTCCTAAGGGAAAAGCCGGAACAATTCCCCATCCTGCCTCTTCAGCTACTAAAATTACATCGACAGTAGTTGTTTCTAGACGGACTAAGAATTGATCCACCGTTTCTATCCAGGTTGAATTATCTTGTTCTAGACAATTGGCAACCCAGGTGCCTACGGAATCAATCAAAAGACAATAAGGCGGTGTAATTGTTTCCAAGATCACTGATAAGTTATAGGGAATCCATTGAACTTCCCAATAGGAAGGACGACGTTCTTGATGACGAGTAATCCTTTCTTGCCATTCTTGATCCTGAGTATTTTCTAAGGCTGTTGCTATATAAATAACGGGTTTTCCAGATTTTTTAGCTAGGGTTTCAGCCCATTCACTTTTACCTGAACGAGTGGGACCAGTTACTAAAATAATTTTTTTGTTTTGAAACTTTTCAGAATCATTGATCATTATAATTATCTAGAAGTTGTTACAAAGAAGAGAGAACAATTGTCATTTTATTCAAATTCAAGTTTAATAATAATTAAATTATTAAATCTAATAACTTAATTATTATTGATTTTACAAAGAAATCAATTATGAAATAATAATTTTTATCTATTCTTGATATAAAATACAACAATAACTAATGACACTATTAACATCAATAACACTATAGGATATTCTGTTTTGGAAATTTATCTTGAATTCAATGAGATTAAGATTTTATTAATTCATTATGGCAGATATATATTTTTTTTATATACTTATTTTTTCTATCTTCGTTCTGAATAAAAGTTTATCCAGCCTCAACATAGTATTGTTTACTTTCATTGATTGAAGAACTTGTAGATACATGTTAAGAAAAAACTAAAGTGTAACTAAAAATACTAATTGATAAAGGATAATCTACAAATTGTCATATGATAATCCATTTTAATAAAATACCAATTGTAGGCAAAGTTAAAGGGAAAAAGAGACTTAATTGCTGATTTCTAACTTTGGGCTTCTGACTTTTAGTCACTGCCTTGTTAAGATACTGTTTAAAGAATAGGGGAAACTAAAAATTCAACGTTAGACTAAAGAACGTTAGACTAATCGGGGTGTACCGCTACGCGGAAGGCAAAAGGTAAATAGGCATAAGGCAAAAGTTGACCATAACAAAGCCTCAGCTTTTACTAGTGTCAAATAAGCCGATTCCTTATGCAATGGCAAGAACCCTTTTTGATAAGAACCAAGTAGATTTGGTAGCAATTATATGACGAAACGTACCTTTGCTGTAATCGGTTTAGCCGTGATGGGGGAAAACCTAGCTCTTAATGTAGAGAGTCGTGGTTATCCTATTGCTGTTTACAACCGTAGCCGAGAGAAAACAGACAGATTCATGAGTACCCGGGCCGCCGGCAAAGATATAAAAGCGGCCTACTCCTTAGAAGAATTAGTCAAAACCCTAGAACGGCCTCGTAAACTTCTGGTGATGGTTCAAGCCGGAAAACCTGTTGATTACGTCATTCAAGACTTAAAGCCTCTCCTTGAAGAAGGAGATATGATCATTGATGGCGGTAACTCTCTTTATGAGGATACCGAAAGACGTACTCAAGAATTAGAAGCCACCGGACTTGGTTTTGTAGGAATGGGTGTTAGTGGTGGAGAAGAGGGTGCATTAAATGGACCTAGCTTAATGCCCGGAGGTACAGAAGCTGCCTATAGAGAACTTGAACCTATTCTAACCAAAATTGCCGCTCAAGTCGATGATGGACCTTGTGTAACCTTTGTGGGGCGCGGTGGAGCCGGTCACTATGTAAAAATGGTGCATAATGGTATTGAGTATGGTGATATGCAATTGATCGCTGAAGCCTATGACATAATGAAAAATGGCTTAGGGTTGAGTAATGAAGAGTTGCACGAGGTCTTCAAAGAATGGAATACTACTGATGAACTTAATTCTTTTCTAATTGAAATTACCACCGACATTTTCAAATATAAAGACCCAGAAACTAAAAAACACCTGGTAGACCTCATTCTCGACTCCGCAGGACAAAAAGGAACTGGACGCTGGACAGTTATGACTTCTTTAGAGCTAGGAGTTCCTATTCCTACTATATACGCTGCGGTCAACGCACGGGTCATGTCTTCATACAAAGATGAACGAGTGGCTGCCTCAAAAGAACTACCCGGACCTGCAGCTAAATTTGAAGGAGATGCCAAGGCATTTGTTAACAAAGTACGAGATGCTTTGTATTGTTCTAAAATGTGTTCGTACGCTCAAGGGATGGCTTTAATTGCTAAAGCCTCAGCAGAGTACAATTACGGGGTCAGTCTACCTGAATCTGCTCGTATTTGGAAAGGCGGTTGTATCATTCGTGCTGGTTTTCTTGACAAGATTAAAAAAGCATTTGTCGATAACCCAACTTTGCCAAATTTATTGTTAGCTCCTGAATTTAAGCAAAGTATCTTAGATCGTCAAGGGGCATGGCGTGAGGTATTAATATTGGCTAGTAAAATGGGGATTGCTGTTCCTGCGTTTAGTGGCTCTTTAGACTATTTTGATAGTTATCGTCGTGCTGGTTTGCCTCAGAATCTAACTCAAGCACAAAGAGATTATTTCGGGGCTCATACTTACGAACGTATTGATAAACCCAGAGGCGAATTTATTCATACTGAATGGGCTGCTCAATAAAAGTTTTCCCTCGCTCATTAAGCATATAAACTCTCTCTTTCGGGAGAGTTTTTTTAGTGAAATTGGTTAAACTTATTGAGTGGGCATAGCCCACCTTACCTAAAATTAAATTGAAAACTGTGTTGTGATACGTCTCATGGCTTCTTCTATTTTCTCGCGACTATTAAAAGCAGAAATTCTGAAATATCCTTCTCCTGCAGCACCAAACCCGGATCCTGGAGTTCCGACCACATGAGTAGTTTGTAATAATTTATCGAAAAAATCCCAACTTGAGAGATTATAGGGAGTCTTTAGCCAGATATAAGGGGAATTTACACCGCCATATACTTCAAAACCAGCCATTTTCAATTTATAACGTATTATATGAGCATTTTCTAGGTAAAAATTAACTAATTTCTTAACTTGAGCTTTTCCTCTGTCAGAATATACTGCCTCTGCTCCTCGTTGTACGATGTAAGATGCCCCGTTAAATTTAGTACACTGACGACGACTCCATAGTTTCCACAACTCTATGTTCGACCCATCAGAGACTTTGGTAACAAGAGTTTTGGGAACTACTGTTAAGGCACAACGAGTGCCCGTGAATCCTGCATTTTTGGAAAAAGATCGAAATTCAATTGCACAGTCTTTAGCACCTTCAATTTCGTATATAGAATGAGGAAG
The DNA here is from genome assembly GCF_947331815.1 of Cyanobacterium sp. uoEpiScrs1. Lineage (GTDB taxonomy): Bacteria > Cyanobacteriota > Cyanobacteriia > Cyanobacteriales > Microcystaceae > Rippkaea. The sequence goes on along the minus strand of NZ_OX373462.1, from coordinate 2,108,727 downwards.
ACTATCATCAGTGATAAAAGCTTCATAAGCAGCATCAAAAAAAATAATCGATCCTTCAGCTTTGGCATAGTCTACCCAGGTTTTGAGGTAGTCTTTAGTAGCGATTGCTCCTGTGGGGTTATTCGGAAAGCAAAGATAGATTAGATCAACTTTTTGACTAGGGATATCTGCAATAAAATTATTCTCTGCATTTATGGGAAGATAAACTAAGCCCTCGTATTCTCCTTTTTCATTGGCTTCCCCCGTATGACCAGCCATAACACTTGTATCGACATAAACAGGATATACGGGATCAGTAACAGCAATTTTGTTTTCCTTGCTAAAAATGTCAAGAATGTTGCCTGTGTCGCATTTAGCACCATCTGAGATGAATATTTCTGAGTCATCTATATCACAACCCCTTAATTGAAAGTCATTAACAGCAATTTTTTCTCGTAACCAACTATAACCCTGTTCTGGTCCATAGCCTTTGAAAGTTGCATGATCACCCATATCCTTCACAGCTTGAATCATGGCGGTGCGACAAGCTTCAGGCAGAGGTTCGGTAACATCTCCGATACCTAGTTTAATGATATCAGTATCAGGATTGATTTCGGCGAAAGTTTTAACTCGTCTAGCGATTTCTGGAAAGAGGTATCCTGTCTTGAGTTTGAGATAATTTTCGTTGATAGTTGTCATGTTTATTCTTCTTTTTTATTCTTCTATAAAAAATGCTTTTTATTAGCTTACACTGTGCCAATAGAAAAGTCTGCTGTTTCGTCTTTAAAGATAAAACATAACTTGATGCAAAAAATCCCTTTCCTTAAAGGAAAGGGATTTTTTTGCAAAAACAAATCCTGGCATCGAGCTATTGTCCCGGTGGGCTACCCCACAAGTATCTTGGCCGCTGCCGCGTTTCACAGACGAGTTCGGGATGGAATCGCAGTGGTACCACGGTGCTAGAGACACCAGGAAGTGATTCAGATAAAACAAATACCTTCAAGACTGCAAAAAATGAGAAAGAGTTAAGTGATGATACATTGATGTATTAAGGTCAAGCCCTCGATCTGTTAGTATGTCTCGGCTTCATTCATTACTGAACTTCCACCTAACACCTAATAAACGGGTAGTCTTCCCGTGATCTTACCAGGTTTACCCTGTGAGAGCACTCATCTTGAGGTGGGCTTCCCACTTAGATGCTTTCAGCGGTTATCCGCTCCGCACTTGGCTACCCTGCGTTTACCGTTGGCACGATAACAGGTACACCAGCGGTGCGTCCTTCCCGGTCCTCTCGTACTAAGGAAGGCTCCTCTCAATGCTCTTACGCCTACACCGGATATGGACCGAACTGTCTCACGACGTTCTGAACCCAGCTCACGTACCGCTTTAATGGGCGAACAGCCCAACCCTTGGGACGTACTTCCGCCCCAGGTTGCGATGAGCCGACATCGAGGTGCCAAACCTCCCCGTCGATGTGAACTCTTGGGGGAGATCAGCCTGTTATCCCTAGAGTAACTTTTATCCGTTGAGCGACGGCCCTTCCACTCGGTGCCGTCGGATCACTAAGGCCGACTTTCGTCTCTGCTTGACTTGTAGGTCTCGCAGTCAAGCTCCCTTATGCCTTTGCACTCTTCGGCTGATTTCCAACCAGCCTGAGGGAACCTTTGCGCGCCTCCGTTATCTTTTAGGAGGCGACCGCCCCAGTCAAACTGCCCACCTGAAACTGTTCTTTCCCCGGTTAACGGGTTAAAGTTAGAATTCTAGCCTTCCTAGAGTGGTATCTCACCATTGGCTCCATCTGACCCACAAGCCAGATCTCAAAGCCTCCCACCTATCCTGCGCAAGAAAAGCCCGAACCCAATTCCAGGCTACAGTAAAGCTTCATAGGGTCTTTCTGTCCAAGTGCAGGTAGTCCGTATCTTCACAGACAATCCTATTTCGCCGAGCCTCTCTCCGAGACAGTGCCCAGATCGTTACGCCTTTCGTGCGGGTCGGAACTTACCCGACAAGGAATTTCGCTACCTTAGGACCGTTATAGTTACGGCCGCCGTTCACCGGGGCTTCAGTCGTTAGCTTCGGTTACCCTAACCAACTTCCTTAACCTTCCGGCACTGGGCAGGCGTCAGCCCCCATACTGCGTCTTACGACTTGGCGGAGACCTGTGTTTTTGGTAAACAGTCGCCTGGGCCTCTTCACTGCGACCACCTCTCGGTGGCACCCCTTCTCCCAAAGTTACGGGGTAATTTTGCCGAGTTCCTTAGAGAGAGTTATCTCGCGCCCCTTAGTATTCTCAACCTCCCTACCTGTGTCGGTTTCGGGTACAGGTAATTAGAAATTAACGTGGTTCGGGCTTTTCTGGGAAGCCTGACATCAGTCACTTCCTCTCCGTAGAGAGTCGGACTCGCAACTCAGCTCAGGACGTTTTCTCCATCCCTCAACACCTCGTATACTTACACCGGGAACCATCATCCGGCTGACTTAGCCTTCTCCGTCCCCCGCCACAATTTCTAACCAGTACGGGAATGTTAACCCGTTGTCCATCGACTACGCTCTTCAGCCTCGCCTTAGGTCCTGACTAACCCTCCGCGGACGAGCCTTCCGGAGGAACCCTTAGGGTTTCGGGGTATATGATTCTCACATATATTTTCGCTACTCAAGCCGACATTCTCACTTCTATGCTGTCCACACCTGCTTGCCGCTAGTGCTTCACCCTACATAGAACGCTCCCCTACCACAGTTTCCTGTCCACAGCTTCGGTAGAATACTTAGCCCCGTTCATTTTCGGCGCAGGAGCGCTTGACCAGTGAGCTATTACGCACTCTTTTAAGGGTTGCTGCTTCTAGGCAAACCTCCTGGTTGTCTGTGCACTCCCACCTCCTTTATCACTTAGTATTCATTTGGGGACCTTAGCTGGTGGTCTGGGCTGTTTCCCTTTCGACGATGAAGCTTATCCCCCACCGTCTCACTGGTTGATGCATAATGGGTATTCTGAGTTTATCTCACTTTGGTACCGCTCTCGCAGCCCGCAGCGAAATAGTGCTTTACCCCCCACTATGGTACACAACCGCTGCGCCTAAACGCATTTCGGGGAGAACCAGCTAGCTCCGGGTTCGATTGGCATTTCACCCCTAACCACAGCTCATCCGCTGATTTTTCAACATCAGTCGGTTCGGACCTTCACTTGGTATTACCCAAGCTTCATCCTGGCCATGGTTAGATCACCCGGGTTCGGGTCTACAAATTGTGACTAACGCCCTATTCGGACTCGCTTTCACTTTGGCTTCAGGTATTTCCCTTTAACCTGCCACAACCTGTAAGTCGCCGGCTCATTCTTCAACAGGCACACGGTCAGACGTTGAATCGTCCTCCCATTGCTTGTAGGCTAACGGTTTCATGTTCTATTTCACTCCCCTTACTGGGGTTCTTTTCACCTTTCCCTCGCGGTACTATTTCACTATCGGTCACACAGGAGTATTTAGCCTTACGAAGTGGTCTTCGCTGATTCACACGGGATTCCACGTGCCCCGTGCTACTCGGGATCCAGCTAGGCTGTTTGAGTTTTCAACTACAGGACTTTCACCTTCTTTGGTACAGTATTCAGCTGTTTCATTTAACCGCTACAGTCCACATTGCTGTCCCACAACCCCATCGGCCTAAGCTGATGGTTTAGGCTGTTCCCTTTTCGCTCGCCGCTACTAGGGGAATCGCTTTTGCTTTCTTTTCCTCGGGTTACTAAGATGTTTCAGTTGGCCCGGTTGGCTCGTATCACCCTATATATTCAGGTGGTCGTGTTTAAAGGTTGCCCTATTCGGAGACCTCCGGCTCAATGCTTGTTTCCAGCTCCCCGGAGCGTTTCGTCGGTAACTACGTCCTTCATCGCCTCTGTGTGCCTAGGTATCCACCGTTAGCCCTTTGTAGCTTGACCATATAATTGATCATCACTTGGACTTTTGGTCATAACCTTACGTATAACGTAGAGTCATAACCGCTTTCTCATTTTTATGCAGTTTTCAAGGTACTTTACTGGACTTTAACCATCCAGCAGTCTGTCTTACCCTAAAAAAGTAAGACTCGGTGCTGAACTCGGTTTTCATATTAATTAGGTGGGCCATCCTGGACTTGAACCAGGGACCTCACCCTTATCAGGGGTGCGCTCTAACCACCTGAGCTAATAGCCCTTGTCCTGAACCTAGTCTTAGTTTAGAAGCTACTCCAAATAATTTCCCTTGCACGACCTTGGGATTAGTTCTAAGGAAAGGCTTATTTTTAACATGAGTTTTAAGACTTTGCTTTCGACTCTTTGCCTTTTTCCTTGAACTGAGGTCTCCCTATAAGGAGGTGATCCAGCCACACCTTCCGGTACGGCTACCTTGTTACGACTTCACCCCAGTCACCAGCCCTGCCTTAGGAGTCCCCCTCCAAAAGGTTAGGGTAACTACTTCGGGCGTGACCAGCTTCCATGGTGTGACGGGCGGTGTGTACAAGGCCCGGGAACGAATTCACCGCAGTATGCTGACCTGCGATTACTAGCGATTCCTCCTTCATGCAGGCGAGTTGCAGCCTGCAATCTGAACTGAGGCTGGGTTTGATGAGATTCGCTCTCCCTCGCGGGGTCGCTGCTCGTTGTCCCAACCATTGTAGTACGTGTGTCGCCCAGGGCGTAAGGGGCATGCTGACTTGACGTCATCCTCACCTTCCTCCGGTTTGTCACCGGCAGTCTCCCTAGAGTTCCCAACTTAATGATGGCAACTAAGGACGAGGGTTGCGCTCGTTGCGGGACTTAACCCAACATCTCACGACACGAGCTGACGACAGCCATGCACCACCTGTGTTCGCGTTCCCGAAGGCACCCTCAAATTTCGTCGAGGTTCGCGACATGTCAAGCCCTGGTAAGGTTCTTCGCGTTGCATCGAATTAAACCACATACTCCACCGCTTGTGCGGGCCCCCGTCAATTCCTTTGAGTTTCACACTTGCGTGCGTACTCCCCAGGCGGGAAACTTAACGCGTTAGCTTCGGCACGGCTTGGGTCGATACAAGCCACACCTAGTTTCCATCGTTTACAGCTAGGACTACAGGGGTATCTAATCCCTTTCGCTCCCCTAGCTTTCGTCCCTGAGTGTCAGTTCCGGCCCAGTAGCGCGCCTTCGCCACCGATGTTCTTCCCAATATCTACGCATTTCACCGCTACACTGGGAATTCCCGCTACCCCTACCGAACTCTAGTTTCTCAGTTTCCACCGCCTTTCCAGAGTTAAGCTCCGGTCTTTGACAGCAGACTTGAGTAACCACCTGCGGACGCTTTACGCCCAATAATTCCGGATAACGCTTGCATCCTCCGTATTACCGCGGCTGCTGGCACGGAGTTAGCCGATGCTTATTCCTCAGGTACCGTCAGAACTTCTTCCCTGAGAAAAGAGGTTTACAACCCAAGAGCCTTCCTCCCTCACGCGGTATTGCTCCGTCAGGCTTTCGCCCATTGCGGAAAATTCCCCACTGCTGCCTCCCGTAGGAGTCTGGGCCGTGTCTCAGTCCCAGTGTGGCTGCTCATCCTCTCAGACCAGCTACTGATCGACGCCTTGGTAGGCTTTTACCCCACCAACTAGCTAATCAGACGCGAGCTCTTCTCCCGGCAATAAATCTTTCACCTTGCGGCACATTGGGTATTAGCAGTCGTTTCCAACTGTTGTCCCCAACCAAGAGGTAGATTCTCACGCGTTACTCACCCGTCCGCCACTAGCTCCGAAGAGCCCGTTCGACTTGCATGTGTTAGGCATACCGCCAGCGTTCATCCTGAGCCAGGATCAAACTCTCCATAGTGTTTGTTTGATTTGGCTCATGCCGATACATCCCAGATAACTGGTTCTTCGACTTCTTACTTCATCTTAAAAATTATGTCTTTATTGCTTATCTACTAGACAAGCAGACTAATAAGATGTACAATTGTCTTAAATGACAAGGGGCTTACTGTTGTTAGCTTCTAAACTATGATCTTTTCAAGGTTCGGTGCGCTGTAGGGAGCGTGTTGCTCTCAACCGCGCATCTACCAATGTACTCAATGTCTTAGAAAATGTCAACCCTTTCTCAAAAATTTTTTATTTATTCTCCCAAAAGTGGCTCTATACAAGGAACACATCTATTTATATAGATCCTTTTTTTATTAGAAGGGTAACCCTGGATACATGTTAGGGTATTTGCTATTTATTCCATTCTATAAAATGGGTCAGCCAGAAATTACGCTAAAAATTCTAGTCGCGAGTGAGGTGTTTAAAGCGTTATCTAAGTCACACGAGGAACTTAGGGACTTACTAAATTGATACTTAAATGATAATAAAGAAAGCTATACAAAATAGATAATGTGTCGTTAAGTACAGATATTTAAATAAAATAATAGGGGTGAACAGTATATTTGCTCAGAACGAAGCTTAGAGACTTCGCTTTGACTTATAATGAATAGAAATTTTTTAACCAGTCTAGTCTTGGTATATTCTATCTATTTTGCAGATTTTTTAAGTATTGGATAAATCAAAGATTTATTGAAAATAGTTTGTTGATATCTTTGATTAAGTAGTATATTTTCCTGTATCTATATGGCTAATGTTAATGTAGAGTTACAACTCTGTTCTTTTAATTTAAAACAATCTGTATATCTATAGATATTCTCACAAAGAATAAAACTGATTTTTTGATCAAGAAACTTGTAAAAAATGCATTTACATCAATTATCCTTCTTATTTAAGATATAAAATTTTTTGTTTTTAAAGACAAATCAAGGTGTTTCGAATAATTTGTAACATAGTATATGTGTGAGAATATCACTAAATAGATGGAATACTCAAAGTCTAGAGATCAATTAACATATTAAAATATTTAAAAGTTGTTTCTTGACCTTAATCTAGACTAATGACTAACAATCTTAATATTTCAGGAATTTTAACCAATATTCTCATAGTTAATTTTTTAGTATCTACTCCACCATTGCTACTGTCTCAAGAATCAAGTAACACTTCAACCGGGTTAGTTCCTAATAGTCCTTTCCCAACAAAATTATCTCAAGAATTAGATGCTATTGAATGGTACAACCAGGGAGTAGACAAAATTAATGAGGGAGATTATCAAGGAGCAATAACTGACTTTACTAAGGCCATTGAATTGAACCCCCAAGATTCTGATGCCTATTACAATCGTGGCTATGCTCAACATATTTTGGGGAAGCTCAACGAAGCTCTAAATGATTATAATCAAGCCATAGAAGTCAATCATGATTTTGCTTATGCTTACGGTAATCGTTGTTATGCCTTTTTTCAATTAAAAGAATATCAAAAAGCTTTAGCTGATTGTTCTAAGGCAATTAATCTTAATTCCGAATACGCTGATTTTTACATATATAGAGGTAATGCAAAGGATTACCTGGGTAATTATCAAGAAGCTATTGATGACTATAATAAAGCTATTAGCCTTAATGCCAACTATGCCAAGGCTTATTATAATCGTGGTTTGGCTTACAATCATGCTGGGGAATCAGAGGCAGCAATCACGGATTATACTAAATGTCTGGAATTAAACCCTAATTTGGCTGATGCCTATTACAACCGGGGGGTAACTAAGTTTTTAATAGGACATCAAACAGAAGCTTTTATCGATCTACATAAAGCAGCAGAATTATTCAAGGTTCAAGGCAATTCAGATCATGCCAAGCAAGCTCGTGATACTATTGAGAAGTTGCAAACCCAAAATGACACTTAAATTTTAATTTCTAGCTTCAGTTAACAAGCAGCAAAATCTAATTACTACCGTATATATTTTAGATAAAGATATATAGCAATCATTTATTCAACTTTGGATTTCGAATACAATAGATTGTCTTTCTATTCTCAACAATTATTACGTAAGCTACTATAGATCTTAAAATTTGCTGGTATTTTATCCTCATACTCTTTCTTGTTTATTTCCTCAAGTCGACAGTTTATTCAATAAACTAGTTTTCGCATTTTATCATTAGAAGCTAGTAAAGATAGCTACTGAGATTTTTTATGAATTATATATCTGTAGACAAATTAAAAAGAATAAATTTTAGCAACAAGATAAGTAGTTTTTAAGTAAACTGTTGAATCATTAGTTTTGATTACAACATAAAACTGTCAGAGTAGATATTATCTACTCTGACAGTTTTATGTTGTAATCAATTAAGTAATAACAGTTGGTTCACTCCGTCCCGTAAACTCTTTGATTTTAGCTATTTCATCAGCTAATTTAATTAAAGGCTTTAAAACTTTTTGGGTTTCAATATTATGCTTACTAGCATCTGGTTCATAACTTTCAATATAAACTCGTAAAGTTGCTCCTTTTGTTCCTGTTCCCGACAAACGAAAAACAATGCGAGAACTATCGCTAAAACCAATACGAACACCTTGTTTTTTGCTAATACTACCGTCGATAGGATCAAAATAGGAAAAGTCATCAGCATAGGCAACTTCATAGTTACCATATTTTTTCCCTTTCAAACTTCCTACCATTAATCGGAGTTGTTCCATCAAATCATTAGCAGGTTTCGATTTTACTTCTTCATAGTCATGACGGGAATAATAGTTTCGTCCGTATTCCTCCCAGTGTTCCTGTACAATTTCCTGAACTGACTTACCTCGAACTGCTAGAATGTTAAGCCAGAAAAGTACTGCCCATAGGCCATCCTTTTCCCGAATATGATTTGAACCAGTGCCAAAACTTTCTTCTCCGCATAGGGTTGCTTTCCCTGCATCTAATAGATTACCAAAGAATTTCCAACCAGTAGGGGTTTCATAACAATCAATACCAAGCTTTTCAGCTACTTTATCTACAGCTGTACTAGTAGGCATGGATCGAGCAACTCCTGCTAAACCGCCTCTGTATCCAGGAACTAATTTTGCATTAGCAGTCAATATTGCTAAACTGTCACTGGGCGTCACAAAAAAGTTACGTCCCAAAATCATATTGCGATCACCATCTCCGTCAGAGGCTGCTCCAAAATCTGGCGCATTTTCTCCAAAAAGGATTTCTACTAAATCATGAGCATAGACTAGATTAGGGTCAGGGTGACAACCTCCGAAGTCTTCTAAAGGAGTACCATTTTTTACAGTTCCTTTTGGAGCTCCTAAATATTTCTCAAACAAAGTATGGGCATAAGGACCAGTGACGGCATGGAGGGAGTCTACGCACATTTTAAAGTTTCTTGAACTTAATAAAGCTTTGATTTTATCAAAATCAAATAATGTCTGCATTAATTTAACGTAAGGAGCAATAGAGTCTATGATTTCGACCTCCATTGTTCCCAAGTTAAAAGATCCAGGATTATCAAGGTTTATATCTGCTGCATCAAGTATTTTATATTCGCTAATAGTTTTAGTTCGCTCAAAAATAGCACTGGTAAATTTTTCAGGGGCTGGTCCACCGTTAGTTACATTGTATTTAACTCCAAAATCACCGTTAGGTCCTCCAGGGTTGTGACTAGCCGAAAGAATAATACCTCCTAGCGCGTTAAACTTGCGAATAACGGCTGAAGCTGCTGGAGTGGAGAAAATCCCATTACATCCAACTAAAACTCGTCCAATCCCATTTGCAGCGGCCATTTTAAGTATAATTTGGATAGACTGGCGATTGTAATAACGACCATCTCCCCCCAAGACGATAGTTTGTCCTTCAATCTCATTAAGAGAGTCTAAAATAGACTGGATAAAGTTTTCAAGATAATTAGGTTGTTGAAAGACCGGAACAGCTTTCCGTAGTCCAGAAGTTCCTGGTTTTTGATCAAAAAACGGGGTGGTCGAAACAGTACGAATGGTCATATTAATCCAGCTCTAACCTCGATAATATAAGCGTTTGAAGGATTTAGATAACTTCAATATAGTAGATCGACTTTGCCTTATTTTATAGTCGATAGACAAGATAAAAATCTTGGAGTCATTTAAATACTTACTTGTTATGTGATCCTATAAGATTTATTTTGTTTATTTACACTTAAACTAAAACGGTATTTCCAATGTCCAAATCTTCATTATCTTATCCGGTTATTCCTCAACTAATTATCGGGTTAGGAAACTGCGAAGCTAAATACGATAAAACTCGCCATAATATAGGGTTTAAAGCTCTCGATGTTTTGGCTAAAACCTGGCAATTATCCTTTAAAGAAAATCACCGTTTTCAAGGTCTATTTACTAAGGGAATAGTTCGAGGAAATCAGAAAGTTTACTTACTTAAGCCCCTTACGTATATGAACCGTTCAGGTCAATCAGTTCGCGCCGTCAGCGACTGGTACAATCTATCACTTACTTCCATATTAGTAATTTATGATGATATGGATTTACCTGTTGGACGAATACGGATCAGATTAGGAGGATCAGCAGGAGGACATAATGGCATGAGGTCAGTTATTTCTCACTTAGGAAGCCAGGACTTCCCTCGATTGCGTATTGGAATCGGTAAATCTTACTCCTCTGAAGAGACAATCTCCCATGTTTTGGGAAAGTTTACCCCTGATGAAAATAACGTCATGGAGAATGTCTTACCCTTAGTAGTGAATGCCTTATCCCTAAGTGTTGAAGAAGGAGTCGAAAAAGCCATGAATCTTTACAATAACTGTACAGTTACCAAATAAGGTATAATACAGTGCCGTAGTGTAACTAAAATAGATGAGGTTTATCTGTTGCAGGAGTCATTAGAGTTAGAGTCAAGATTTCTTTTAAAAGTACTTTGGTTAGATGCTAATGTGGCAATTACCGTAGATCAGATAGTGGGAAAAGGAACTAGTCCCCTAACTGACTATTTCTTTTGGCCAAGAAATGATGCTTGGCAACAGTTGAAAGATGAATTAGAAGCCAAACATTGGATTTCTGAAACCGAAAGGATTGAAATTCTTAATAAAGCCACAGAAGTTATTAATTATTGGCAAGATCTTCGCAACCAAGGTAGGCGTGTTTCCATGGCTGATGCTCAAGCTAAATTTCCAGAAGTTGTCTTCAGCGGTAGTAATTGATCTGATGATATTGACAGATGAGGGCCAAGTCCATGACCCTTTGCCCTCACCTAGTTTTTTCTTGGAATTAAATCTTTAAACCAGTCCACCAGATGCTTGGAGACGTGCTCTAGCTCGTTTGAAATCTTGGGAGGCTTTGACTTGTTCCAGACAATCATGTCCCTTGTTTGCTTTCTCTAAACGGGTTTGGGCTCTACTGAACTCAGACTGTGCCTCTTCTGTGTTGATATCATCATCAATCTCTGCTGAATTTACCAAGACTTTGAGGATATTGTGTTCTACCTCAGCAAAGCCGCCCATAACTACTAAGTTTTTCCAATTTTTATCAGGGCGAACTCGCATAACCCCGATATTAAGAGCAGTTAAGAGAGGAGCGTGGCCGGGTAAAATTCCTAACTGTCCAGACGTGCTTGGTAAGATTACTTCTTCTACAGCATTATCCCAAACTATTTTGTCTGGAGTTATTACACGAACTTGTAATGTCATATCAGTTATTCGTTATTAACTATCAACTATGAGTTATCAGTCAACAGCAATTAGAAAGGTGTTTATCTAAGAGACTGTTGACTGGGAAAGAATCAGCCTTCTTGCAATTTTTCAGCTTTGGCTTTAGCTTCGTCGATATTTCCTACTAGATAAAATGCTTGTTCAGGCAAATCATCCAATTCTCCATTAAGAATCATTTGGAATCCCTTAATAGTATCCTCAAGAGTTACATACTTACCAGGTGCACCGGTAAAAACCTCAGCCACAAAGAAAGGTTGAGATAAGAATCGCTCCATTTTTCGAGCACGGTCTACAGTGCGACGGTCATCTTCAGATAATTCATCTAACCCTAGGATAGCTATAATATCCTGTAATTCTTTATAACGCTGTAGGGTTGATTGCACTGCACGGGCCGTATCGTAGTGTTCTTGTCCAACAACAGAAGGCTGTAACATAGTGCTGGTAGAATCTAAAGGATCAACTGCAGGATAAATACCTTTAGAAGCTAATCCACGGGATAATACAGTAGTCCCATCGAGATGAGCAAAGGTGGTTGCAGGGGCAGGGTCGGTTAAGTCATCCGCAGGGACATAAACTGCCTGAACAGAGGTAATAGAACCTTCTTTGGTGGAAGTAATCCGTTCTTGTAGATCTCCGACATCAGTCCCTAAAGTAGGCTGATATCCGACCGCAGAGGGCATTCGTCCTAACAATGCAGACACTTCAGAACCTGCTTGGACAAATCGAAATATATTATCAACAAACAATAATACATCCTGTTTATTGACATCGCGGAAATATTCCGCCATGGTCAAACCGGATAAACCAACTCTCATCCTGGCTCCTGGAGGTTCGTTCATCTGACCATAAACTAGAGCAATTTTCGATTCCTCAGGTTTATCAGGGTTAATGACCTTAGATTCGATCATTTCGTTATAGAGGTCATTTCCTTCACGGGTACGTTCTCCTACACCAGCAAACACGGAAACCCCTCCGTGGTTAATAGCGATGTTGTTAATCAACTCCATCATAATGACAGTTTTACCAACACCTGCACCACCAAACAGACCAATCTTTCCCCCTTGACGGTAGGGGGTTAAGAGGTCAATGACTTTAATTCCAGTTTCAAAGACTTTAGGTTTGGTTTCTAATTCAGTTAATTTAGGTGCGGGACGATGAATAGGAGAAGTCTCACTCATGTCTACATCACCTTTCTCATCCACGGGTTTTCCTAAGACGTTAAAGATGCGACCCAGAGTCACTTTACCGACAGGAACACTGATAGGTGCGCCAGTATCAACAATGTCCATACCGCGAACTAATCCGTCTGTTCCACTCATAGCAACAGCGCGAACTTGGTTGTCTCCTAACAATTGTTGTACTTCACAAGTAACGGAAACGCTTGCTCCGGCAGAGTTTGTGCCCTCAATTGTGAGTGCGTTATAAATCCGAGGTAATTTGCCACTGGGAAATTCGGCATCAACAACCGGCCCAATTATTTGAGTGATTTTACCAATGTTGGTTTGTTCTGTTACGGCTACCATACTTATTCTATCTGTTTAAGGGATTAGCTTAGAGTTTGGCTAAGGGAAAACCTACTCTCATTGATCTTGTTTCGCCACCCTATAGAGTACCACTTCTAGGTAACACGGGGAATGTCTATAAGATTGTTTAGAGAAAAACGTTTTTATCAGAACCTGTTATGTAAAAATCAAAGTTTAAAGATAAAAGATTATAAACAATAAGCTTCTTGTCAACAATTATGGTTCTAGTTACAGCTAATCTCATAATTAGGTTTTGTTTCTAAACTGGATTAGGCTAAATTCAATATTTTTCTTGAAATATATACTTATAACACAAAAATACTTAACTAAACTAAATAAATCAGAATATAACTTTGCGAAAACACGTATTTACTTTATTTGCTTGTTAATTGTCTTTAAAATTAAATATTAGTAACAGTTAAGCCAACTATTTAAATACTCAGGACAAAAATATTCAGAATCAGAATTGTAGCTATAAATTTATAATACAAAAAATATAATAAAAATTATTGAAATACTGCAAATACCAAAAACTAAATATAGTGAGTGTCTTATCTATTCAGATTCATGAATTTTATTCTAAAACTGTAAAATAGCAGAATATTCTCTATTATTTGTTTATAAACAATCTTTACTCTTAAAAGACACTATACTTTTAGTCAATATTGATATTGATTTAATCTGTATTTAAGGTTGTTATATCTGATTGTCCTAAATACAGTTTTTTAATATATTTATAATCCTAATCTTTATTTTTTATAATATCTATTTATGATAATTTGTTTTATTAAGATGCATAATTTATTTTGCATACAATATTTGCCTAATAAAATTACCTAACCTGCAACAATAATTGCTGCATATTTGTCGGATATTTATAAAGTTTTTAATTAAATATTTAACTTATTTGCGCCCAATTTTATAACGCTGAAGATGACTAAAAATTTCTCATTATAATGATTAGTGAATAAGTATTTGAATACAAATAATTTTGAAGTTAATATTGCCAATACTAATATTGCCAATGCTAATATTATTACTAGCAGATATAAGCCTAGTTTAATTTAACAGTAACTTTTACTTCAAATTCATCCTCAAAAATTATTTTATTAAAGTTCAAGTTCCATAACTCTAGATCACAATCATCATTAGGATCAGCCGAAAGTAAATTTAAGTAAAGAATTTTTTCTTTAGCATAGTATTTGCAGTCAACAGTTTGAATGGCACCTATTTTTCGGCTATTCATAGCAATAGCTAAGCGCAAAATTGCACTTAATTGCTTAACCATTTTTTGGTTAATTTCCGGTAACTTATTATAAGAATCATGTTTTCTTTTAGGGATACTTTTACGATGATAACGAGCCAAATTAGCAATAGTTTCTAACTCAAGCTCTGTAAAACTTAATAATTCTGCATTGCGAATTAAATAATAAGAATGTTTATGGTAAGCAGAATGACTGATATATAATCCACATTTATGTAATATAGTTGCTGTCCAAAGTAGCTCCCATTCCTCTTGCCCCCAATTATGAAATATTCCCTTTAATTGTTCAAATAAACTTTTGGAAAATTGTGCTACTTTCTCACTATGTTCTATATCTACCTGATACTTTCTAGCAATTTTATAAACACTGCGATGACGTACTTGTCCCTGATAACATAATCGATCTTGAATTAATTTATGAGTTAACATCCAGTCAACAATTATTCCTTCACGTAATGCTCGTTCACAAATAGTAATGTTATCTAGCATTAGCATGGACATTACCTCCATTAAAATTACTCCACCTGCAACAATAATTCCAGCACGTTTGTCGGATATTCCTGAAGTTTTTAACCGTTCTTCATAAGTCATTGAAGCAAGTTTTTTAACTAAATCTTTAACTTCTTTACGCCCAATTTGATAACCTTGAAGAGGACTAGGAACTTCTCCTAATTTTTGTAATGCATTAATCGTCGATAGAGTTGCAATCGTCCCAGAGGTACCCACTAGCCGAAGCTGTTCATTGTCACCTAGTTTGTGACGCAATTCATCAATTGAATGCTTAAGCATGCCCCTCACATAATTCCGTAAATTAGAAAATTCCTTCTCGCTGACGGGATCAGTAGTGATAAATTTTTCTGTAAGTCGCACGGCTCCAACTTTAGTACTACTAAGAAAACGGGGCTCACGAACATCGGCAAGGATAATTTCTGTTGAACCTCCTCCAATATCGACAATAACATGAGGCCGATCTTGAAAATTCATCCCTGATAAAACCCCTAGATAGATACGACGTGCTTCTTCATATCCAGAAATGAGGTTAACTTGAATATCAACTTCTGATGAAATTCGTTGAATAAAATCCTGTCTATTAGAAGCTTCTCTAGTAGCACTGGTGGCAATGGCGACAATGTGATCTACCTTTAAACTGGTAGCTACGTCTTTACAACGTTTTAAAGATGATATCGCCCGTTTTATAGCGTCTTCAGTTAACTTTGTATCTTTTCTTCCCCTTTCTCCTAACCGCACTGTATCTTTTTCTCGGTTAATAATTGTAAAGGTGAGTAGGGTTTTATCAATTTCTACTACCACCATATGTATCGAATTTGTACCGATATCAATAGCTGCTAATAGACAAGTATTACGGCTGTCATTATTGGTAAAATTAGAATTGGGGAATACCATCATAGAATTAATTCCTGGATTCTTTTATAGAGTAAAGCTTTTGGATTATTTATTTATCTACTCTCATTAATTGATCAATATCAAGTAAGATAAACAGTATTTAATTATTATGATAAATATACAAGAGAAGTGAAATGATTTGCAATTTAGTCATATTAATGATAACCTGATTGACAATTTTTAACTACTAACAAAATAAACTATATAAGATTACATCTTATAATTTAAAGAAAGAAAAACAACTGTTAAAAAAAAGAAAATAAAAATGGTTTATTTATTTGATAAAAAATAATTTTATTAAGTAAGTAATCTCTTAAACTAAGAGTAGCAGTAGTAATAAAATACTCCACTTTTATTACTACTGTTACTCTTGGTATTCCTTCTACTTGGTTCGTATTAGTATGCGGATGATAAAATTATCTTTTAATGTATTTTCTGCAAGTTATATGGTAACTTCTGTGATGAAAAAGTCATAAACAATTTAGTGTGGTTTATTTTATGGTTACTCCTTCTCGATTAAATCCTGAACCTACCTGGCTAACAGTCATTAGACTCTTACGCTGGAATAAACCTGCTGGAAGGTTTATTTTAATGATTCCTGCATTATGGGCAGTTACTTTAGCGTCTGACGGAAAACCCCCCTTAGCATTGATGGTAATAATAATCTTGGGAACCCTAGCTACTAGTGCTGCAGGCTGTGTTATCAACGATTTGTGGGATAGAGATATTGATCCTCAAGTACAAAGAACTCGTACTCGTCCTTTAGCAGAAAAGTCTTTATCCGTAAAAGTAGGTATTGTTATTGCTTTTATTGCTCTAGGATGCGCAGGAAGTTTAGCCTTTTACCTCAATGATTTAAGTTTTTGGCTCTGTGTTGCTGCGCTTCCAGTGATTATTTGTTATCCTTTGGCTAAGCGAATTTTTCCTCTTCCCCAATTAGTCTTATCCTTGGCATGGGGATTTGCCGTTTTAATAAGTTGGACAGCAGTGACAGCTCAATTAGAACTTTCTGCTTGGCTCTTATGGGGAGCAACAGTATTTTGGACATTAGGATTTGATACAGTTTATGCCATGTCAGATCGAGAAGATGATAAAAAAATTGGAATTAATTCTAGTGCTTTATTTTTTGGTTCTTATGCTGCTGATGCCGTAGGAGTATTTTTTGCAATAACTGCTGTTTTTTTAACCTCTTTAGGAATAGTTTTAAAGCTTAAAGTAGGATTTTGGATTACTGTAACTATTGCACTAATAGGTTGGATAGTTCAATATTTTTATCTACGTTCAACAAAGGTCCCTAAGTCTATCTATGGAGAAATTTTTTGTCAGAATGTTTTGTTGGGATTTTTATTATTAATAGGTATGATATTTGCTTAATATTTATTGTTAAATAAAGTTTAAATAGTGACCGCTTTTAAATTATTTAAGTTTCATCAAATTTAAATAATTCTTTCACTTCTCTATTAGTAACTATCTATGGATACCTACTAAATAAACTCAATAATACCATTTTAATCTCCTTCTATCTTTTTCATAATTTATCCTTGGCTATTTGTTTTGAGGTCTACAATATAAATATTCCAAAGTTCTCTGTCCTTAATTGCTAAAATTATTTTATCAAAGTTATATAAAAATATATTCGATCTCGCTATTAAACTATGGTAAATTTTCTATATTTCATACAAATTCAGACCCTGCTCTAATGAAGTTTGTCAGGGACTGAAGATAGCAAGGATAAAATCTATAGAAATTAACATTAGTCTTAACCTTATACTTGTTTTATCTTAAACTATACTGATATGCAACCAACTATGTATTAAAAAAGTTAGTTTTAGCATTAATTCTGCTCCTTTAAATATAAATTTAAATATATAAACAAGGAATTCAGTAATTTATTAACTTTTACTTAAATATTTTTAGTGTTTGTCTGTACACATAATTGCTTAGCTAATATCAGCTTAGTAATAAGAGGTTGAACTCTAACAAAACTAATTTTTCAACGATAGTGTGGCAAATTTAATACTATATCTTTGATGTCATCCAAGATGATTGTTTTTAACAACTAGTATATGACAGCACACTTCCCAAAATTTTCTCCAATTTATAATAATACTCTGATTAGAAAGATAGGTAACAATCCCGACAACTATAAATCTGCAATAGACTCTAACGCCTCGGTACAAGTCCTAACTAGAATTAACATAATGGCGGGAGGCGGATTTGAACCACCGACTTTCGGGTTATGAGCCCGACGAGCTACCAGACTGCTCTATCCCGCGCCGACTTCATGAGTATAACAAAAATCATAAGCATATGGCAAGTTATTTACTAAATAATTTTAAAGCATTGATAATTCTCCAACGACTTCAAGGCGTTTATAATTACCAATACTCATAAATTTTTCGGCTAAGAGCTCGGCTACATTGGGGGTTATCCATCCCATATTTCGTAATATATTAAGTGCTGTAGCATATTTAGCCCGTTTTGAACCGTCAGTTACTTTAATAGACAATCCCATTCCTTGTCTCAAATGTCCAACGCATTGAATGCCTTCAGCCCCAGATTTACTGACGAGTTCCCCTTCAGTTAAACGCATTAACTCCGTATCGAAAGCTCCTACTCCAGCTATCATTGTCGGGTAATAGGTCATTGCTCGGACAATTCTTTCTAGATCTAGATTATTTCCCGATGCCAACTGGGCGTATAAATGAGCCATTTGACTAAGCTTCATAGAGTAGGTAGGAGCTCCACAATCATCATGAGCACTGATTAATTCTTCCCCTGGCATGGCTAATAACTCGCCGATCTTGTCTAGGATTAAGTGTTGTACAGGGGAAGATTTTTTTGTATAGGTATCGAGAGGCCAGTTGCGTTGTTGACAGATAGCTAACATTGCAGCATGTTTCCCTGAACAATTGTGCTGTAAAGGACTTTGGTATCCTTCAGGAATTGGGCATTGCAATACACTAGGGTCAATATTAGCTCGCCATAGTATATTAAAGACCTGTCGCGTTTGTTCAAGCATCCCTTGATGAGAGCTACAAATAACGGCCAAATCTTTATCATTTAGCTCATAGCGTTCTAAGGTTCCAGTAGTAGTTATAGCTAAGGACTGAAAAGGTTTTAGAGCTGAGCGCACAAAAGCAGTAGTTTCGGAATTCCCGGCGACTAATAAAAGTCGTCCACGAGCATCACAAACAGTTGCTTCAACTTGATGGATTGACTCAACAATTCCTTCACGTAATAAATAAACTTCTATTTTGGGAGTATGGGCGCGTATTCCTCTAGTCATTCGATTCTAAAGTTTAAGATTATGGGTTAGTATTGAGTGCATCGAAATGTTATTGAGACAGCCATATTATAAGATCGGCAATGATAATGCCCCCAATAATTACTTCTGTACGAGCCAGACGTTGTAAAATTGGATCTATCTGATAGGAAACGATTAGGCGATCGCGGGCTAATATTTCTGGTGGCTTTAACCATGTTTGACCGTCATACCACCCTGACTCTTCATAAAAGACTATTTTTTTTCTTAAGCGATCACCCACATAACACCAACCCAATCCCAGTTGAATGACGATGAAGGAAACCATTAACCCTGCTCCTAGGTTATTACATAATATAAACAACAAAGTAGACTGACGGGGAGAGAAACTAACCGCAGCAATAGGACTAGTTAATATCCATCCAACTAGTCCTACATAGGTAATTCTACGCCAGTAAATTTTATTTTCTAGGGTTGCCCATCGAAAAAAACACGACTTTTTCAAGTCTTCGTATTCGTTAACTGGTTGTTGTTCGTTAGGAACAGGGCAAATACCTATGGGCAATTCCTTCATGATAATTACAATGGTATGGCTTTTAATTAGGATAATTCAACACGTTCAGCATGACCCCAAAACGCTTCTAAGTTGTAAAATTCTCGTTCTTCGGGTAAAAGAATATGAACTATTACATCTCCATAATCTTGGAGTACCCAAGTCCCTTGTCGTTTGCCTTCGACATGCAGAGGAAATCGTCTGCATGTCTGGTCTACTTCTTTCTCTATGGACTCGGCAATTGCCCTGACTTGAGTAGTAGAAAACCCAGTAGCAATGATGAAGTAGTCACTTAAGTAAGAAACCTCTGCCACTTTCAAGACAACAATATTATCGGCTTTACGATCGTTGGCTGCTTGAATAATCGCCCAGACAAGGGTTTGAGTATTGAAATCAGTTGAATTAGTTGAATTATCTGTCACCGTTAAGGTTGAAGAATTTTCTGAAGAAGATTGTTTGTAATTAAGCATTCGGCGTCGTTTTATCTTAGCTCTTTAATGATTTATCGTTTAAGCAGTGTGAAAATATCAATCATCTTTGATAACTTTAGCAAACTATTTCTGTTTTAGACGATATCCCAATCCAAAGCAAAAGGTTTTTGAATGAATATGATGATAGACATCTAAAATCAAGCATTTTAAGAACAAAATATAGACAAGCTATACACTATCATCAAAGTTTTTCTAACTGAGTACAATGTACAGTTCTCAGTTCTGATATATTTTCTTAATTATACTCTAGGATATCAGCTATAAATTATAATACCTACCTAAGAACTACTTAAAAATAGAGTTACTTATAGCTATCAACATTTTTTAATCTTTCAATCTCATTCTGTTTCAGCTATAATCATATTTGCTATTACTTACAGTGGGTAGAGGTTATATCGATAGATATACCAAATTATTAGCCCTTACAAAAAGTAAATAGTTGATAGTTTAGTTAAATGAATATAGTAGAACAACACATTAGACTTACATGTCTACTTACTATAAAAGAAATTAACCATTAATAGCAATATACTTGTTTACTACAATAAAAAAAGGTGTGATTTTTTTGTTAATAGTTAATCCCAGTATAAAATCTTAATAGATTAATATCTCAGATAAAATATTTAGCAAAATAATTTGTTAATTCAGTAAAGATTCCAATATAGACTATGATATGTTGCCAATAGAATGTATTCGATAAACTTTATTTATTAAAAATTCTTATATAAATATAATGATAAACATATAAAATCAAGTATTTTAATAAAAATCCATAAAATATATATTACTAACTTCTATATATTTTTAACATATGTCAAAAACTAAAAAAGAATAAGAATAGCTGTTTATAAGTAATTCTCTTCTCTTTTGTACTAAGATATATTATATTTTTATTTTTTTAATAGGCAATTAAAAATTTATACATAAAACTAGAATTAAAAATACTAATGCTATTCCTAAAAAATAATTATCTTTAGTGTTCATTTGACTTAGATCTTCGGAAATTATTACACTTTCTTTTTGTAATTGATACATAGACTTAGTAGAAACATACTTAGAATCTCTTTTAATTGGTACCTCTAAAGTAGGTATTTTTATCATCCATTCTTTAGGTCGTTTAAGTTTTGGTGCCCGAAGAATATAAAGAATTTCTTGACCTCGTTTCTTAATGTCGGAATAGGGGTGGCAAGTTAAAGTTTGACATAAGACGATCGCATCTTGTAGTCTTCCTGCAGCTTGGTAAGCAGTAACTAGCCATATTTGAACTTCTCCTCCTAATCGAGATGATAAGTCAATTGATTCAGTTATTTCTTCAAAAACTTGAACACTCAAATGATATTGTCCTCTTTCTAATAAATCTCGTCCTACTTGAGATTTAAATTGGAATTGTTCTTGATTTAAGGTAGTCACAATATCAATAGTTAAATAAGAAAAACAATTACAAACTTAATAAGTTGTATAATTATAGTCAACAGGGCAACTAAATAAAAGTATAAACTATAGATAGTTATTAATAATTGAAGTTTAAATATGCAATATTTTAACCACCTTATTACAAGATATCATGATCATAATTACTAAAGATAGAAGATTAATTATAGCCTATTTATAGTAAAACTGAGTAATCTATCTTAAATAATAGCTGACAAAAATAAAATAAATATGGATATGTCTCTTTAACCTATTTGCTGAATAAGATAAAGATAAAATATTAGTGATTGTCTTAGTAGAATTAGTTTATATATCTTGTATACTAAACGTATTAGACTATTGTTTCAGTTATAAATATGAATACATCACCATAAAAAACACGAAAAATAGTAGCTAATTTAATTCATAAGAAACACGAAAAATATTGAAGATACAAAAAAACATATAATTTAGCTCAAAAAATAAGTTGTTATTTACAAAGTAATAAATTAAGCTGAATAATTTAAAGTTTCAGAAATTTAACTGTAATTTTCTATATCTAGAAAGATGAATAGCTTGTATTTTTAACACCTCTTTTATGAAATTTACCTATTATAATAGTGCTCTTTTCTTCATAAAACTAAAAATATTTAGTCAATTAATACTACGGTCTATCCTTAAAATTTAGTCCGTTGTTAATTTTTTAACCTCCAGCTTAAACTTAATAGAATCAGTTGTCTAGTCAATCTATAATTTAAGAGATAATTTCAGAAAGAATTATTCTCATAATAGTAAACTGTACAATATTTTAACCATAGATTTCGTACTCTACTGATTACTCAAGAGAGAAATTTTTATTTAACAAGTCTACCCAGAGTTTAGAACTCTCATTAATATAGATGATAGCAGTGACATAGATTCACAATACATGAAAAAGAGTATTACGTGGTTAGTAGGGAGTTTAAGTATCATAGAGGTCATGGTTTCTGTTAGAGCCTTAGGAAACTCTATAGGCGAGGCAGGAATTAATGCAGAAAAGTTACATCAAGACCCTTATAATCTAACAGGACATAAAATTGCCATTGGTCAAGTAGAAATTGGCCGGCCTGGACGATTTGGTTTTGATAAAATTGCTGCTTGGAATCCGAAAGTTAATTTAGCAGGAGTCTATTTTCGCAACAGTATTGTTAAACCTAATAGCAATTTAGATAATCATGCAGCAATGGTAGCAACGGTGATGGTGAGTCGGGATAAACGGCTACCTGGAGTTGCTCCGAGAGCTAGATTATACGCCTCAGCTGTTGGAGCACTCAAACGAGGGGGACAACCTGAAGAGTGTTTAGCTAGTCAACACATAGCTCAGCAGAATAGTGGTGATGTTAGAGCGATTAATTTTAGTTTTGGGGAATCTTTACAACAAGATCCTAGAAAAAATGCCAGGCTTGATGGGAATGCTTTGTTAACTCAATGTATTGATTGGTCGGCAAGGGTTCATGATGTTCTCTATGTAATTGCTGGCAATCAGGGAGGGGGGGGAATTCCTATTCCGACAGATCATTACAATGGGATTACCACTGCTTATACAACTAAACAAAAAGGAAAATTTACTAAAGTTGATTTTGCAAACTTAAGTGCGTTTCCTGTGGGAATTGGTCGACGTTTGATTAAACGTGAAATTAATACGGGACTAAGGCGAGCAGTAAGTCTAGTTGCCCCAGGAAATAAAATTGCTCTATATGATCTGTCAGGAAAAATCAATGAAGTCAGTGGAACGAGTTTCGCTGCTCCCCATATTACGGCCTCAGTGGCTTTACTCCAAGAATTTGGTGATCGCCAGTTACGAGAAAAGCAAACTAATTGGAGTTTAGATTCCCGTCGCCATCAGGTAATGAAAGCTGTATTGCTTAATTCTGCTGATAAATTACAAGACCACGGCGATGGTTTATTATTGGGAATGGTCCGTACAGTTTTAAGTAAAAAAAATCAAAACTGGTTAAAATCCGACGCCTACCGTGACCCAAAAACTCCTTTAGATATGGAGATGGGAACGGGGCATCTCAACGCATTTCGGGCTTATCAACAATTTAGTGCTGGTCAATGGAAACCAGATAAAGCAGTTTCTTCTTTAGGTTGGAATTACGATACGATTACTTATAATCAGCATCATGATTATGTGATAAAAAACCCCTTAGGTCAAGGAAGTTACGTTGCTGTTACCTTGGTCTGGGATCGCCATGTTGAGTTGAATGATACTAACAGAAATCAACGATATAATCTAGGCGAGACGTTCCGTGATCGCGGCTTAAATAATTTAGATTTATATTTAATGTCAGCAACAGATAAAAATACTGCTAAGAGCATCTGTTCTTCTATTAGTAAGGTTGACAACATTGAACACATTTTTTGTCCAGTCCCCAGCACAGGACTATATAAGGTCAGAGTTCAGTATCCACAACCCCTTAATCAACAAAAACAGACTTATGGATTAGCTTGGTGGACTGCTTCTTTGGCGTCCTTTCTACAGTGAAATCTATTTTGCTGTTAAGTCAACTTTGGTTGATGTAGTGGAATTAGAATAGTTCTATTCCTTTAAAATTATTCTTTTTTAAGTATTGTTTTAGTTCATATCCTCTATCTATCTGGGCACAGATAGTCACTGTCTGTTTGAATGAAAAAACAATCTATATTTTAGAAATTTATTTTTAACTTAAAAAGCGGTAGTAGAAGCAAGCTACCACCGCCATAAGCTTAGATTAATAATTCAGACAATTATCCAATAACTCGTTATCAATCTGTAGCCTTAGCTAACAAATCTTGCTTCTGTTCACTTGGTGTAACTTTGACCTTGCCATCTTCATCAATATCTACTAACGCGGTATCCCCCTCACCAACTCGGCCTGAAAGAATCTCCTCTGCTAGGACATCTTCAAGAAGACGCATAATGGCACGACGTAAAGGTCGTGCCCCATAAGCAGGATTGTATCCTTCTTCAACTAAACGTTCTTTAAACTTTTCGGTAACATTCAGAGTAATAGTTTTTTCAGTTAACCGAGCAAAGACCTCCTTAAGAAGAATTTCAGAGATTTCCTTAACCTCATTCTTTTCTAACTGACGGAAGACAATAATTTCATCAAGACGGTTGAGAAATTCAGGACGAAAGTAATTCTTCAATTCCTCATTAACTAATGACCGAATCCGGTTATATTGAGCTTCTGTTTCATTGTCTTCAAACTCAAA
This sequence comes from Cyanobacterium sp. uoEpiScrs1, assembly GCF_947331815.1. GTDB lineage: Bacteria > Cyanobacteriota > Cyanobacteriia > Cyanobacteriales > Microcystaceae > Rippkaea. The sequence continues at coordinate 2,084,088 of NZ_OX373462.1, read as the reverse complement.
TCCTAGTCCACCGCCACCTTTTTCAATCACCTTAGACCCGATATTGGAGGTCATGATTAATAAAGTATTTTTAAAATCTACTGTACGTCCTTTAGCATCAGTAAGACGACCGTCTTCTAGGATTTGCAAAAGCATATTGAAGACGTCAGGATGTGCTTTCTCAATTTCGTCGAAGAGAACCACTGTATAAGGACGACGGCGTACTGCTTCGGTTAGCTGGCCTCCTTCATTGTAGCCCACATATCCAGGAGGAGATCCTATTAACTTAGATACTGTATGGCGTTCCATGTATTCTGACATGTCCAAACGGATCATGGCATCTTCTGAACCAAAGAAATAAGCTGCTAACGCTTTAGTTAACTCAGTTTTTCCTACTCCAGTGGGACCAGAAAATACAAAACTTGCAATAGGACGATTAGGGTTTTTAAGACCTACTCGTGCCCTACGAATTGCTCGTGATACTGCTTTTACCGCATCTTCTTGACCGATCAAACGCTGGTGTAAAGTATCTTCCATGTGAAGTAACTTTTCAGACTCAGTTTCTGTAAGCTTATTCACTGGAACACCAGTCCAAGAAGCAACGATATGAGCAATCTCTTCCGAGTCAACAAAGGGTTCATCACTATTCTCCTCTGATTTTTTTGCGGAGGAGATTGTCCGAATTTCTTCTTTAATTTCCATTTCACGATCACGCAGTTCTCCAGCTTTATCAAAATCCTGAGCTCGGACTGCATCATCCTTCTGTTTAAGAATAGAACGAAGCTCTTTATCGAGTTCCTTGGCTGCCGGAGGTAATTGAGAATTAATCAATCTTACTCGCGATCCCGCTTCATCAATGAGATCGATCGCCTTATCAGGAAGATAGCGATCTGAAATATAACGGTCAGAGAGTTTTGCTGCAGCTTCTAAGGCTTCATCAAGGATCTTCAACTTATGATGTTGTTCATAACGTTCTCGTAAACCGTAGAGAATCTCAATGGTTTCTTCAACAGACGGTTCACCCACCATAACTGGCTGAAAACGGCGTTCTAGAGCTGCATCTCGTTCTATATGCTTGCGGTACTCATCGAGAGTGGTCGCCCCGACACACTGTAATTCTCCTCGTGCTAGAGCTGGTTTTAGAATGTTGGCTGCATCAATTGCCCCTTCAGCTGCCCCTGCACCGATAAGAGTATGTACTTCGTCAATTACTAAAATTACATTTCCAGCCTGACGAATTTCGTCCATAATCTTTTTAAGACGCTCTTCAAATTCCCCACGATATTTAGTTCCGGCTACCAATAAGCCGATATCGAGAGTTACTACCCGTTTTTCTTCGAGGATATCAGGAACATCCTTGGTAGCAATGCGTTGAGCTAAACCTTCAGCAATTGCAGTCTTCCCTACCCCTGGTTCTCCAATTAAAACAGGGTTGTTCTTGGTTCTACGACCGAGAATCTGGATAACCCGTTCAATTTCCTTTTGTCGTCCTACAACCGGATCGAGTTTCCCTTCCCCAGCCATGTTGGTTAGATTAGAACCAAATTCGTCGAGAGTTGGAGTTTTTGTTCGTCCAGATGGACCTCCTCCAGCAGCTACTTCGGCTGTTTCTCCAAGTTGTCGAATAACTTGAGTCCGAACTTTGGATAAATCTACTCCTAAATTTTCAAGAACCCGTGCAGCTACCCCTTCTCCTTCACGAATTAACCCCAGGAGGAGATGTTCAGTTCCGATATAGTTGTGTCCAAGTTGTCGAGCCTCTTCTAATGAAAGTTCGAGAACTCTTTTAGCTCTCGGGGTAAAGGGAATTTCGACAGCGACAAACCCTGAACCACGGCCAATAATTTTTTCCACCTCAACACGAGCATCTTTAAGATTGACACCCATAGATTTGAGAACTTTGGCCGCCACTCCAGTTCCTTCACCAATCAGCCCCAGAAGAATCTGTTCCGTCCCCACAAAGTTGTGCCCAAGACGGCGGGCTTCTTCTTGAGCCAGCATTATGACCTTGATAGCTTTTTCTGTAAAGCGTTCAAACATGATTTATTTGTCCATCACCTGCGCTTTCCCTTGATAAGCTGATTCTAGCACTCAACATCCCAAGGAATAATCTAAAAACTTTCTTAAATTTATACCGACTAATTAATTATTAGTTAATTATCTTAAATCACCCTAAGTGAAGAGTGATTATATTTACTCTACTTTTCCACTTGCCCGTCACCCCCTCTCTAACTCTCTAAATATTGTTACTCTATTAGTTGTAAATCATATTGACTAAGACGACGACTAATACACAACCACCAATGGGACAGACTTTCTTGAAACTGGGGACAGTTCAAACCCCTCCGCCACAAAATTAAAGCATCCTCCCCAGTCTCTTGATAATAGCCTTTACGTCTTCCTGCCAATTTAAAGCCAAATTTTTGATAGATAGCAATGGCTGAACTGTTATAAACTCCCACTTCCAAAGTAACACGTTCAAGCTCACAGTTAGCAGCCTCTTTTAACAAACTATGCAACAACAATTGTCCCAATCCTTGTCCTTGATAATCAGGGTGAATCATGAACAATGTTATATGGGCCTCCTCTAAAATCGACCAAAAACAGCCACAACCAATAATAGAGCCGAACTCCATGGATAAAACTAACAAACTACTGTTCTGGCTATATAATTCTCGCTGATAACCTTTTTTTGTCCATAATCCCCCCAGACACATACGATCTAACTCAACTAATTGGGGGAGTTGGGTATTATTAGGTGTGCTTAGGATAAGACGTGGGAAGAACATTACATTAATAGCGTAAATGCAGGCTAAGTAAAATCAATAGCTAACTTTAAATATCTAAAGTTAAACTTTATATAATGAATGAAAATAACTTACCATTTCAAAAGAACTTAAACATGACCTATTATCAAATCATAAGTTATGTTTAAGTTATTGATATCAACATACGAACTTGTTTGCAACATATTGTTATTTACAATAAAGTATCATAAATAACAATATGCTCTACAAAATACAATACTCTCTGAAGATAATTTTATTAAAAACAAAAATAATTGGCTGGTTGTAACAAATAATAAATTGATTTTAAAAAACCTAGTTACTATACAACTATGATAATTGATCAAGGAGAAACTATAGCTGCGATTGCCACAGCCATTGTCCCCCAACAAGGTAGTATCGGGATTGTGCGTTTATCGGGAAGTCAGTCTCTAGTCATTGCCAAAACTTTATTTAATCTTCCAGGAAAGCAAATTTGGGAAACCCATCGTATTCTCTACGGTTATATTCGTCATCCTCAAACCCAACAGATGATAGATGAAGCCCTTTTACTATTAATGCTAGCTCCCCGTTCTTATACTTGTGAGGATGTTATTGAGTTTCACTGTCATGGAGGTATAATTCCTGTACAGCAGGTTCTACAATTATGTTTGGAATTGGGAGCAAGACTGGCAGAACCTGGTGAATTCACCCTACGGGCGTTTCTTAACGGCAGAATCGATTTAACCCAAGCTGAAAGTATAGCAGAATTGGTAGATGCACGTTCATCTCAAGCATCTCAAATAGCATTAGCTGGGTTACAAGGAAAACTAGCAAAAACCATATATCAGCTCCATGATAGTTGTTTAAATATCCTCATGGAAATAGAAGCTAGAATCGATTTTGAAGATGATTTGCCCCCTTTAGACGAAATATCAATCATTGAAAGTTTAGGGGAAATTGTAGCAAAATTAAAGAATGTTTTAATGACAGCAGATCAAGGTGAGTTACTTCGCAGTGGAATTAAAGTAGCTATTGTAGGTCGTCCAAACGTGGGGAAATCGAGTTTGTTTAATGCTTGGAGTCAATGTGATCGCGCTATTGTCACTAACTTACCAGGAACTACTAGAGATTTAATAGAGTCGCAATTAGTAGTGGGAGGAATTCCTATTCAGGTCTTGGATACTGCCGGAATTAGAGATACTGTAAACATAATTGAAAAAATAGGAGTTGAACGATCACGTCATGCGGCTGATCAAGCTGATCTTATTTTGTTGACTATTGATGCCCAAGTAGGATGGACCGCCGAAGACCAGAAAATTTATCAACAGGTAAATCATCGTCCGTTAATTTTAGTCATTAATAAAATTGATTTAGGAGAATCAAAATCAATACAGTTTCCTTCAAAAATCAAAAATATTGTTAAAACAATTGCCGTAGATAATCAAGGTATTGAAGCTTTAGAACAAGCTGTATTAACATCAGTTAAGTCTCAGAAAATAATAGCTAATAATTTAGATTTAGCTATTAATAAACGACAAGCAGCAGCATTGACACGTGCTAAACTTGCCTTAGAACAAGTACAAGAGACTATCTCTAATCAATTGCCCTTAGACTTTTTAACAATTGATCTACGTATCGCAGTTCAAGTATTGGGGGAAGTTATTGGAAAAGACGTTACAGAATCAGTCTTAGAGAAAATATTTAGCAACTTTTGTATCGGCAAGTAGTAGACTAATGTGCTTTAGTTATAAATTCTGGAAAATTGATGGTTTTAAGAAAATATAAATAACGAATATTTAAATAAGTAAAAATACAAAGAGTTAGAGTTAAACTAAGAATAGTTAAGTTTAAAATACATCCTGTACATGTTACCTCAGTTTTATCCTCAAATCTTTATTTAGCCATAAGGTTTTCATAACAAAATAACAGTCCGGGGAAACCTGCCTGCTGCTTAGTTTAATAGGTTAAAGCGACAGTCATGGCTATCTACTAAATCATTAAGCAGCAGTTCACCAATAATATGTTTGTACAAGTGTCATTCTTGTATTTATTCCCCAACCACCGTAATAGAATGGAGAAAGAAGTATGAGCCTTTGATATTTAATTCTATAACTTGAGTGAAACAACCATTAGATTCGTATCCATTAAATTTAGATAAGCTTTTCCCTTTTGAACTAGATAGGTTTCAAAAAGAAGCGATCATAGCTCTGACAGAGAAAAAATCTGTTGTTGTTTGTGCTCCTACAGGTTCAGGAAAGACCGTTATTGGGGAGTATGCGATTTATCATGCCCTAGAAAGGGGTAAGCGTGTTTTCTATACTACCCCTTTGAAAGCTCTTTCAAATCAGAAATTTCGCGATTTTCAAGATAAATTTTGTCTTGGGTTAGACCCATATAAGCAAAACCTCGTGGGATTGATCACAGGAGACATTGTAATTAATGCTGATGCCTCTATTGTCATTATGACTACTGAGATTTTCCGTAATATGCTTTACGAAACTCCTATAGGGCGAGTGGGAACATCTCTAGAAAATGTAGCCACTGTAATTTTAGACGAATGCCATTACATCAGTAATCGAGATCGTGGAACAGTCTGGGAAGAATCGATTATTTATTGTCCTCCCAATATCCAATTAGTTGCCTTGTCAGCTACTATCGGCAACCCGAAAGATTTAACTAGTTGGATAAACCAAGTGAGAAAAACTGCTCCCGGTATCAAACTAAAGACTGATGCAGTTAGTTTATGTAAGTTGATAAATTCTGATTTTCGTCCGGTTCCCCTACGATTTTATTTCAGTAGTAAAACAGGACTTTATCCACTACTAAATCATAAACAAAATGCCCTCAATCCTTGTTTAAAATCAAAGGGACAACCAAACAAAAAGCGGCGACTTAAACGTGAAGATTGTCCTAACCTAATGACAGTCATTAGGCAACTTCATAAACAGAACTTATTTCCTGCTATCTATGTCATTTTTAGTCGTCGAGGGTGTGATCAATCAGTACAAAGACTTGATAGTTTAACTTTAGTTTCACCAGAAGAAGCTCGTGCTCTACAATACAATCTATTAACATTTTTTCTCTCCAAAAACACTCCCCTTCAAGAAAACTTACTTCAGTTAATTAAAGTTAAAAATTATCTCTTGTACCAACCTTTACTAGATTTTTTATCTAATCCGTCCTCTAATGCAGAGTTGTTTGACTATTTAAGAAAAGATGAGGAAGCTAAAATCTATCTATTTCAATTATTAGCTAAGAATTGTCAATTAGTCAGAGGTGAGCAACTTGAACCTTTGACTAGAGGCATTGCCGCTCACCATGCAGGAATTCTTCCCGTTTGGAAGGAATTGGTGGAGCAATTGTTTGAGGCAGGTTTAGTTAAAGTAGTATTTGCTACTGCAACTCTCTCAGCAGGAATTAATATGCCGGCGCGAACTACAGTGATCTCCGCTCTTTCTAAACGGACTGACAATGGGCATAGTATGTTAACTCCATCCGAATTTTTGCAAATTGCAGGCCGAGCAGGACGACGAGGAATGGATGAAGTTGGTCATGTAATCACAGTACAAACTCCTTTTGAGGGGGCAAAAGAAGCTGCTTACTTGGCAATAGCTGATTCTGATCCTCTACAGAGTTGTTTTACTCCATCTTATGGTATGGTTTTAAATCTCTTACAAAAACACACTTTAGATGAAGCTAAACATTTACTAGAAAGAAGTTTTGCAGAATATTTAGCCCAATTAAAATTGGAACCTGAACAACGGAATATTGTTAATTTAACTACTAAATTAACAAAAGTGGATGTTGATTTAGCAGGACTAACAGAAACCGAACTCTTTACTTATGAAAAACTTAAAGCCCATCTTAAAGAAGAACAGCGATTACTAAAAACTTTACAGCAGCAAGCAGAGAGAACCCGTAAACAGGAGATCTCTTCTAAATTAGATCAGTTAAATTTAGGGGACATTCTTTATCTAAAAGGAAAACAGCTAAAATTAAGTAGTCCTCACTTAGCCGTCTTAGTAGCAATAGTTCCTGGATCAGGAAAATCCTATGATTATCTATGTTTAGGGGAAGATAACTATTGGTATAGAGTAAAACGTAGTGACGTAGTTGACATTAGCGGTTTCTCTCTATCCCTGAACGCAGTTAAGGAACTAAATTTGCCAGATATTGATACTCTTCCCGTTGGGAAAAGTTATAAAAGCGATGAGTCTTCTGTAAAGATACGTAGTCAGATAAGTAATTATGCTTTTTCTTTAAATATCGCCCCAGAAGTTATCGAACAACAGCAACGTATTGATAACATTCAAAAAAAACTAAATATTCATCCCCTCTCTCAACAGAAAAATCCGACCCGTTTGTTGAAACTGCACCGCCAACGATTAAAATTACGAGAACAACTCCATATTAGCCATGTCAAATTTCACAAACTTCAATCTCGTCAATCTTATTATTGGGAAGAATTTCTTAATTTAATTGATATTTTACGGGAGTTCAAGGCATTCGATGGTTATGAACCCACGCCTCTAGGCCAAGCCTGTGCTGCCATTCGGGGAGAAAATGAACTGTGGTTAGGATTGGTAGTTATGTCGGGATCTCTTGAACGTTTAGAACCTCATCACTTAGGTGCTGTAGTCAGTGCATTAATTACTGAAAACTTACGTCCTGACACCTGGACTAATTACTCACCCTCTCCAGAAGTTTTAGATCTTTTTGACTATTCGAATGAAAAAGGGGTGAGTTTAAAGCAAATTCGTCGTCTTCTCTTTCAATCTCAGTCTCAGTATGATATTACTATCCCAGTGTGGTTGGAGTTAGGATTAACAGGAGTAATTGAACAATGGGCCTTAGGAACAGATTGGCAGGAACTATGTAAAAATACGAGTCTTGACGAAGGAGATTTAGTGCGTTTATTGCGACGAACTATTGATATTCTTTTGCAAATTCCCCAAATCCCAAATACTTCTGACTATCTTAATAGACTAGCTAAAAATGCAGTAACTAAACTCAAAAGGTTTCCAATTTAGTTTTATAAATTTTAATAAGTGGCATGTGTTAAGTAAGCATGCTTTTCTGCTGAGCTCTACTTGTCAGTTATTCTTATTTATTTAATTACAGGGAGTAATCTTTTCAATGTTATAAATCTAAAAAATATAATACTTTTGTAGGTGATAATATTTATAATCACTAAATCATGACACTACTGTAATAGTGCAGGAGGTCAAGTATTCACACAACATTAGTGATACATCCGTTTATTTCTTTATTACCTTTTCTCCTGACTACAGGTAGCAATCGTCGAGCATTATCAACTATAAGTCGACCATTACTGCAAAGAAACATAATGTAATCATATGAGAAAATTGTCTAATATGTTATTAGATTAGTAAATCGCTAAAAATACACACCAAAAACTGGCCTCTTAGCTACACAAAATTTTATTAATTATGGACAGAGTTTTGCTCTTCCCTTTCATTATATAATAGGAACGAGAAACCTCAACTCTGGAGAGATGGCAGAGTGGTTGAATGCGGCGGTCTCGAAAACCGCTTCTGGGGCGACTCAGACGAGGGTTCGAATCCCTCTCTCTCCGTTACGATTATATAATTTTTTAAGGTGGGTATAACCCACATCTCAACGGTTTATCTACTTAAGTGTTGTCAAAATATCTTGGGCGTGGCTATCAGTTTTTACTTTTTCATCTACGTAGTTAATTTTCCCTTCAGCATCTATGATATAAGTGGTACGCTTAGAATACCCACCCCCATCTACATCGTAGGCTTTAGTAATTTTTCCATCATAGTCAACTAAGAGTTGAAAAGGTAATCCATACTTCTCCTTAAACTTTTGATGAGAGACTCGGTTGTCCATACTAACTCCAAAAATAACTATTTCCCTACTCTGATAATGATTGTAATTATCTCGGAAACCTTTCGCTTCCTTGGTACAACCAGGAGTATCGTCCTTAGGATAAAAATATATAACAACAACCTTACCTTTAAAGTCGGATAGGGAAATAGTTCTACCCTCATCATCTATAGTGGTAAAGTTTGGTGCAATGCTTCCAATAGATAAAACCATAGTTTCTAAATCCTTAGAGTGAAAGTTTATTAGTTTTGATCATAAAATTTTTCATGCCCCTTGAACATACTTAATAATAAAAGTGTTGGATTTTTACAAATTATTCATGACTGTTTCTTCAACTCGACCCCTGACTTCCTCAGATATCAAATATTCTAGCAAGACTCTAAAGCGAGCTGAACGAGCTTTGTCTTGCACTCCATTTAAGTTATCCCTATTCATTGCAATGAGAGCAAATAGTGTTTCTTTATCTAAAATTGCTCAATCTACTAGTCTTCAAGAAAAATATACTCAGAAATTTCTTTCGGAACAAAAAATCGAAAGAGATTTAATATGGTTAATTAATGTTGGTATCTTACGAAGGGAAGTTGATGGACAAGGAATCACCGATAGTTTTCGTTTAACCCCCTTAGGGCGAATGGTTATCGCTAAGTGGGAAAGCCAAGAGAAACAAATATCTCAACCTTCATACTGGAATTGTTTATTAAATAGATTAACTCGTTGGTTTCGTCTTTTCTTATTTTGAAAAGATAAAAAATAGTGGACGTAGCCGGGCAGAAAACTTACATTTTCAATTATAGGTTTAGCTAAATTTATGAAATCTATTATGGTGGTAGGAACTACATCCCATGCCGGAAAATCTTTTCTAACTACAGCCATTTGTCGAATTTTAGTTCGCCAGGGATGGCATGTAACCCCATTTAAAGGACAAAATATGGCGTTGAATGCCTATGTCACTCCTGAGGGTGGAGAAATTGGACATGCCCAGGCAGTACAGGCGTGGGCGGCCAAAATCACTCCTACAGTAGAAATAAATCCTATTTTACTTAAACCCCAAGGAAATATGACTGCGCAAGTCATCATAAAGGGGGATATGGTAGGGACAACCCATGCGGCCGAATATTATGAAAAATATTTTGATAAGGGATGGAATACTATTACATCATGTCTTGAGCATCTAAGAACAAGATATGATTTTATCATTTGTGAAGGTGCTGGAAGTCCTGCTGAAATAAATCTGAAACACCGAGATTTAACAAATATGAGGATTGCCCGCTATTTAAATGCAGCAACTATTTTAGTAGTAGATATTGATCGCGGAGGAGCATTTGCCCATGTTGTGGGAACTTTACAACTTCTTGAGCTTGAAGAAAGAGCTTTAATTAAAGGTATTATCATCAATAAGTTTCGGGGACAACGTTCATTATTAGATTCAGGAATTAAGTGGTTAGAAAATTACACTAGAATTCCTGTTTTGGGAGTTATTCCCTGGCAGGATATTGTGTTTCCTTCAGAAGATTCTTTGAATTTATTAGATAGGCGATCTTCGGATACAAAAGGGGAGTTAACTATTAATATTATCCGCTTACCTCATATTGCAAATTTTACAGATTTTGAGCCTCTGGATGCAGAACCGACAGTTACTTTAAACTATCTTAATATCCAAGACCCTTTAAACTGTCCCGACGCGGTAATTATTCCAGGTTCTAAAACTACTATCGCTGACTTGATTACACTTCATCAAAGTGGGATGGCTAAACAACTACAAGATTATATAGAGTTAGGAGGCATTATTTTGGGGATTTGTGGCGGATTTCAAATGCTAGGCAAACATATATTCGATCCCGATCGGTTAGAGGGGGATAAAGATTCCTGCTTAGGTTTAAATCTACTTCCTACAGAAACAATCATTACCCCTAAAAAAATCTCTCGTCAACGGCAAGTAATATCTAATTACCCCAAATCTGGTTTAGCCGTAGCAGGATATGAAATTCATCAAGGAATTACTTATTTAATTAAGTCTCAAAACAGAGGGCAAACTACAACTTTACATTCTTTATTTGATGATTATAGTTTAGGGTTTGTTAATGATACCTATTCTGTTTGGGGATGTTATTTGCATGGACTATTCAATAATGGAGTCTGGCGACGAACTTGGTTGAATTTTTTGTGTCAACGCCGTGGTTTATCTACCTTGCCTATAGAGATTAGTAATTACTGTGAACAACGGGATGCTCATATTGACTCACTAGCTGATTTAGTGGAGGAATTTGTTGACTTAAAACCCGTGTTACATTAGTTGATGGATTGCTAATCTTTAAACTTTAAAAAACTATGATAGTTAAAGTAAGATTTATTCCCAATGAAATTATTGTTGAAGCCAAACCAGGTGAACTTATATTAGACGTAGCGCAACGAGCGGGAGTATTTATTCCCACAGGATGTTTAATGGGGTCTTGCCATGCTTGTGAGGTAGAATTAGAGAATGGAAGTCCTGTTTGTTCTTGTGTTAATGTGATTCCAGCTGGCAGTGATCATTTAAAAATTTATATTTATTCCGATCCTATTTGGTGATTATTAAAAAATAATAAGTAAGTAAAGTCCCTTTTGTTACACAATTTTTTAAGGACATTCAAATTCATTTTATTTTCTAAAATTTGCTATTTAACAATCTAACACTTTTAGAAAATGGATAAGTATGGGCAATAACCTCCCTACAAGAGTTTTTCTTTTTTGAATTAGAGGGCTCCGAAAAGAGGTGATGAGCAACTTTAGTAGAGAGAAAGTCATTCTTGTTTATGCTCCTAATGGATAGTATTTGGCTATAAAGACACTCATTCTGCGACGTTATCGTAAGTTACGATAACGTCGGTCACAATTTAGGATAGGGACGAGGCTAACTATCCTCCAGAGAATAGAATATTAAAACAGTAACCTTAGCTAATTCTTTAGTTGCTAAATCTATCTACGGAGAGGGAGGGATTCGAACCCTCGTTAGGGTTACCCCTAAACAGCATTTCCAGTGCTGCGCCTTCAACCACTCGGCCACCTCTCCAGGTAGTCTACAGCTAACGATTATAGGACAAAATGCTCTATTAGATCAAGTCTTATTGCAAAAAATTTTAGCGAAGAACAAAGTGAAGTGATTTTTGGTAGTTAGGGAAAATATTATTGGGTCTTTAACGTTTGTCATTCATCAATGATAAATCTTTAGTAAACAATAAGACTTGTTGGCAATTTCCTAAGGTCTTTACCTACAGATAAACAATATTGTAGATATATAAAATATCCTTTTTTCTGAAAAAATAAATTTATTTTTTAATAATTTGTTGTACTAAACAATTTATATTATACTGTTTTATTATTTTTAGAAGTCACTTTTTGGGCAATAAAAACCAGTACATATTTAAGAATAAATTTATTCTTAAAATAATTATTGATAAAATTCTACAATGAATATATAGTTAGTTTAAAATTTAAATAGTATCAGTATCAGCATTTCTCTAATTCAAAAAGAGCTGATATAGCAAATATTTTATGTTCCATATAAATATTTGCTGTTTGTTACCAACAATAGTATAAGGGGATAAATACTATTATTGGTAGTTCAGGAAATAATCATAAATATTAATCAAGTATCTTAATAACCATATTTAACTTTAAATAGTTTTTCTGTAAGAAAATACAAAAATTTTATTTATAAAAAGTTTAATTTAGCTATAAATTATATACATAAATTTACGACATTTTTATATACTAAAGTTTATTAAGGATCATTTATATTAGTTGAATAAACTTAACTTATACTTGTATTCTACTGCTTAATTATGTATTCTTACTTATTGTCAATAATATCAGCTTCTGTTTGGGAAAATTATTTATTCAGGTTACTTCAATCAGCCCATCCTACTTTAAATTTTGTCAAATCAATTTAAAGTAGGATGGGCAAATGATTTTGAGTATTTTTACTATAGTTATTTTTCCAAAAAAGAATATTAGCCTTTTTAGTACTATTCAGTTAATAAAGTACACGATTCAACTAGTATATTTAATACTTACTAACTCAATATTTACTAACTCAATATTTACTTTATAAACAATTTATTCGTTAAAAATATTTAAGTCTTTAAGAAATAAAATAGCTGTAATAATATATTTATTGTATATATATATTAATATTGATACTTAATGTAGTATTTTTATATATCAATATTATTCAGTAATGATTGACAACAAAACTTCATTATATCAGACATTTTATTTGTCTGTTTAGGATAATTAATTAAGGGTCTTTTAATAATAATTATTTTTACCCCTAACTTGATAGCTACTAATCTTTTTATTGATTCCCCTCCCTGTTTTCCTGACGCTTTAGAAACAACTAAAGAAATATTCCATTGCCGCCATAATGCTTCCTCTAACTCTGCACTAATAGGAGGGCGCAAAGCAATTAAACGCTTATGACTAAACCCTGCTTTTATGGCCACTTCTAATGATTCTCTTTTAGGAAGAATACGAGCAAATAAAATAGCGTCATTTTGCCACATTTTAAATAATGGTAATGCTTTATAGCCAATGGTTAATAAAGTTCTTTCTCCTCGAAGATAATTTCCCCTGACCAAAGTTTCAAAATTATCGAGAGTAATAATTTCAGAAGAGGGAGAAAGGGATGCTCGTTCATAACGGAGATAGGGTATATGATTTTCTCGAGAAATAGTAATTGCTTGCTGAGAAATTTGTACTGCATAGGGATGAGAAGCATCTACGATAGCAATAATCTTTTCTTGTTGACATAAGAGACGAATTTTTTCTAGATTTAGAATACCTCTTTTGATAGTTAAATAAGAGCTTATGGGGTAAGAAATATTGGTATTTTTTGCCGCCAAAGTTATGATACAAGTTAGTTCTTCTGAAACTATGGACTCAGCAATCTTGACACTATCTTTTGTTCCTCCAATTAACCAAATTTTTTTCATAGTTAATAACTAATGAGACTTGCTTCTAAATATTAAATATTTCTGAAAATTAGGACTATAGTAAGTATTTACAATAACTATAAGTAAATTTAATAGATTTGATATTAACTCACTATATAATTGATAGCTATAGTTCATACAGCCACTTTATAAGTGGCTAATGTGATATGTGTTATGCATCTCAAGAAAATTGGTCAAGAATACATTTATTTTTTGCCTAAGTTCTCTTCAAATTTAATTATATTCTAATTGATCTAACACAAGATATCTACAGTTTACTCCGTAACAGTCTATATGACTAACCAAATAAATTGTATCTTTTGTTTCGTATATAGTTAGCATCTATTCTCTCTTATTTTCTTACGCTTTTCTATGAGTTTTTTGTTTGATTAATAATCAACATATTTTATGTTTAAAATATTACTTGATTAACTGAATATCATTGATTTAAAATAGTTAAATGTCTGCTAAATTTTAGTTTAATTAAATTAGCTTATAAACTCATAACTACTATCTATACTCACTTTAAAGAAGTTTATACTTTTTAATGCATTAAAAAGTATAAATATAACTTCATAATATTAAGATAAGACAATTAATTGTTCTCTGTATAAAAAAGTAATTAATCCGTTATATCTATTACCTAGATAGCTAACTCGTATCATTGTGGATATTTATACTTAATAAGGATAAAATCATTGAGTAACTTGGCAATATTGACTAAGAAAGATGCTAACTTCTTGTGGTATGGAAGTTATGTTAGAGTAAGAGAAGATATCATTAATAAACGCTTAGTAATGAGACTGTCATTTAGGTAAATAGTTGAAGGGATATGCTTTATGCAATACAAAAATATAAGATCAACTATGAAGAAACTATGCATATTTGTTCTTAGATCAAGAGTAGATTATCATATAGTTAAAATCTACAAAAAAATCCTGTTGCTTATTATATTTTATTATAGAGAATACTTTAGGATAGAAACTAACATAACTCATAGACTATAATAGCTAATAAAATATTTTAGAATAGAGAATAAACTATAAAAGACGAGGAGAATTAATGATTAACGGCCTTTACTAATTTTACTAATTTCACTAACCTTTATAAAAACCTACTGTCAAATATCAATAAAAAGCAATTATGGAACAATAAACTTTAATTAGTCCTACAAAAGCTAATTAAGAAATAAATTCTAAATTTGAGGCTATTAATAACTCTATATTTTATTATTAATCATAGGTTAAATTTGTAGAAAATTACAGATCTTAATGTTGAAAAATATTTATGCATTGCGAAGTAATATAATAATATAAAAACACATGAACATTACTATAGACTCAAAGGAAAATTTTTTACATTATGACAATTTGGCAATGTGTAATGGGGTGTGGAGCTTGTTGCAATCTTGATCCAACAGATCGCCCAGACTTAGAGAATTATTTGACTATAGAAGAACTTACTCATTATCATAATTTGGTGGGAAAAGGGGGGTGGTGTATTAACTTTAATCATGACACTCGTAAATGCCGTATCTATAAAGAACGTCCTAATTTTTGTAGGGTAACACCAAAAATATTTGAGAAAATGTATAAGATTAAAGAATCAGAGTTTAATGGTTTTGCCATCGAATGTTGCCAGCAACAAATTGCAGGTATATACGGAGAAAATAGCCTCGAAATGAAGCATTATAATCAAGAAGTGATAATAGATGGAAAGATAAAAGGTGAATAAATGAGTTGATTTAATTAATTTGTCTGAGTATTGGTTAAATAATTAAATAGTGGCATTAACAATTGCCTTAAAATATCATTTTTTCTGCAAGTGCTGATGTCATCATCCTAAATTATTATCTTTTTATAAAAAAAATGATATTTTAAGAAGCGATCACAATTTCTTCCGAAGAATCCTGTTTTTGATACAATTCTCTTAGAATTGCTTCTAAATCATCAGTAAGCTTTTCAGAACTACTTCTCATTCTCTTTGAATTATATTGTGCTACCTCTATGGGTTCCCCAATAGTCACAGTTACATCGGTTCCCCAACTAGGATAAGGTTGAATATATCGAATTCCAACTGGAAGGATTTTTATTTGAGATCCTGGTTTTTCTGATTCTACTCCCAGAGCAATACGCGCAACTCCCCGCTTAAGCGGATGTACTTTATCATCCCGAAAAATTCCTCCTTCTGGGAAAATAACTAACATTTCCCCTGCTTTTAAGAGTGCAATACTATATTCTAAACTACTTAACCCTGGATTCTTAACATCAATAGGGAATCCTCCCAAGTGGTGAATTAAACAGCCTTGAATACCCGTCATCTCAGTTGATGTTACCATAAAGCGTACATCTCGGTTGCTAACGAGTCTTCCCACCGCTTTAGGAATAATTAAAGCATCCCATCGGGAACGATGAGTTGGCGCAACAATTGTTGGCTCAGTGATTGGGATATTTTCCTGTCCGGTAATTGTAATCCGACCAAAAAATGAAGGCAACACAAACCAACACCCTAGATGATATACCAACTCAACTAACCAGGGATTAATATACGATTCAACTGAGTTACTAGATAAAGTAGACGAATTCATAAAATTAGGCAATACGCAACTGAAAAATTTTTTTAAATAATTTTTTATAATTAAAGCTAGTCTCAGCTTCACTCTAATAGTTTTTTTGAGTTAATGCCTTAAAAGTAGAGGACAGTTAGCTGAGTGTCACTCACATAAAACTTACATAGTTGGTAATTCTCTAAAATCGACGATAAAAATTAAGGATTGAAACTCGAAAGTTATACTGTAGAATAGTTGAGATAAGTAATTAAACTGTTCTCTGAACTATGTTTTAGTAGTCATAGTACCTTTAAGTAAGGGTGATAGTAAAGCTAATCCCAATTATTTTGATAACTCAACTGGCTTTCTTGGGCTGGAATACATAAAAACTGTATATTAGATATGTTGATATTTTAAAAAAAAAAATATTCATTTTTTGCTTTTTTATATTGATAAAATTAAAATATAAATAATAGATTTTTTAAAATGCCAAGTTAAATATTTTCTGCGCAAAAAATTGATTAAAATTTTACACAATATATTTAACTAAATTGTCTTTTTATCTAAAAGTCCTAATCCTGCACCTACAACTTCTGCCATTATACTAAGTAATCGAAAAATTGCAATAGTACTGATAATTATTTGTATTGGAAAATTTTCCGTTTTTAGTAAAATAATAATTGCAGCTTCAAATATTCCTATGCCACTAGGTGCACCAGGAATTACTAAACCTAACAACCAAGCTAAACTAAAGACACTTAATAATAAAGGAATTTGAAAAATTGATATTGGAATAAATGCCATCCAAGTTAATATAAACCCTAATCCCCTTAATAAAATAAACCCCAATTCTCCTAATACAATAATTTTAGGATATTCCCTTAAATAAATATCATCCTGTATATTTTCTAAAACATTCTTTTTAAGAAATGATGTTATTTTATTAATAAAAAAAGGATGAATAACTAATAGCCCTATTAGTGTTGTCACTATTTGTATGAAAAGTAGCCAGGTATTATAAGTAGTTTTGCAACCAGATAAAAGACAAGCTAATAAACTGATTACAGAAGCTGAAATGGCCATTAATAAAGGCTCTAACAATACACTAAAGCTAGCAATTTTCCAAGATACTCCTTGTTGGTAAATTGACACAATACGGGCATAAAAATGTCCTACATTTCCAGGAATATACTTAAAAATATTAGTTATCAAATAAAGTTTTAACACCCATCTTGTTTTCATTGGCTGTTTAAGTATTTCTAATATTTTAGACCAAACTAATGCAGACCAAACATGGGAAAAAAAAGTAACAAAAAAAGCTAAAATCAGGAAATATTTACTTTGATCATCAAAGGTTATTGTTGTTATGCTATTCCAGTTATTTTGAAAAGTATTAATTATAAACAATAAAGAAATTCCAAAAATAAACCACCTTAAATATACTCTAAAAAAAGTAACAATTGTTTTCATACAAAATTTTAATTTTTTTTAAAAATATCTTACTAAGAATAAAATATAAACTTAAAATAATTACTAATATTCTTTATATTTTTTGTACCAAGTACCTATAACCATCTGTTGAATATATTGTAATGGTTTATTAGTATTTTGAGCTAGAAGTACACAGTCTTCATATTCAGCTTGAACATTAATAATTGTTTTCTGCCCATTAATTTGTTGACTAGCAATTTTAACTTTAACTATGCCATAATCTGTATCTATTTCTTGTATTTCTCTATCTAATATAGAACGATCTTGAATAAGAGAACGTATTCCTAATGTTGTGGTTTCTGTAAAAATAATTTTTTCACAGTCTACTATTCTTTCTAGAGGACAAATTACAGTCAATAAAATTCCTGGACGAGACTTTTTCATATTAACAGCTTGTGTAAATACGTCCACAGCTCCTACTAAAAATAACTTCTCAAAAATATAGCCAATTATTTGTGGATTAAGATCATCAATTTGTGTTTCCAATACAGCAATTTTTTCTGAACTATTAATAGTATCTTCATTAGTAGATTCTCCAATCCATAACTTCAAAATATTGGGAATAGTTAATTCTTGCAAACCTGCGCCTAAGCCTACTTTTTGTAACTTCATAGGGGGATGAGAACAAAACCCTTTTACTAAAGTGACTGCAATAGCTGCTCCTGTAGGCGTTACTAATTCTTTGTTAATAGAATTGCTATAGATAGGGACTTGACGAAATTCCCATAACTTAATTACTGCTGGGACAGGGACTGCTAAACACCCGTGGGATGTCCAAACAGTTCCACCCCCCATTGGCATGGGTGAACAATATAAGGTTTCTATTCCTAACCAATCTAATCCTAAACAAGTTCCTACAATATCCACAATAGCATCAGTGGACCCCACCTCATGAAAGTGTACTTTGTCAGGTTCTACCCCATGTACAGTTCCTTCTGCTATAGCTAATTGACGAAATGTATCTAGGCTCCATCGAGTTGCCCGAGAAGATAAATTAGCTTGTTGAATCATTAATTCAATTTCGGGTAAGCGACGTGTACGATAATCATGACTATGATGACGATCAATTGATTGATGATTCTTTAATAAATCGACATGAACCCTGGTAGCTAATTGTCCTTGACGGTAGACTTGTTCTTCCCACAGACGATATTCTGTTGTAATATCTAATTTTTGAAGTTCTTTCATTAAATATTTTAAAGGAACACCGCTATTAACCAATGCTCCCAAGCACATATCTCCAGCAATCCCTGTCTGACAGTCTAAATACCCTATTTTGTGCATACTTTCTGTAAACTCTTTGTCTGACTATAAAAAAAGACATTATTATCTTGAGTTTACTCTAATACTTAAAATTAGATTTATTTTGAATTATTCATATAGCCAAGATAATAATATTTTCACCCTAACAATCACTAACTTCAGGCAATCAAAGTGGTCGTAAAAAAACAATCTATTTTTTTACAACCCACTAATGCTGTTTATACTGTCGATTATCATCTCAATCACAAATCAGTCCTACAATAGTTGAAAAATCAGAAAAACTATCTAACAAGAACTATTAATCTACTTCTGTTACTCCTAATCTAATATTGTAGATTACACTCTTGTCTATAATAAAGTTCATTAGGTAATGAAGTGAGTGTTACTGTCTCTTATATTTTTTAGAATCACAGTAAAAGTTACAGGATAATCCTAAAAAAATTAGATGATCTTATTCGATCTGGTTTAACGAATTTACTCTATAAATAAAGGTTTTCTTTAGTTTGATTTTGAAAAGCAAAATCTTTAGGTACTTTAGGCAGTAAAATAAATTTAATTATTGACAACAAATCTAAATCTATGTTTGAAAATATCTATTTTTCTAAGTAAATATGATTGCTTATCAGCTTATATTTACTTAGAAAAAAATTAAGCTAGGATGAGTTACGAAATTAAATTACCTCAATTGTTTAATTATACTAGTACACTATCTATCCTTAATTTTGATTAGTTTCAGGTATAAAAGCTATCACTAGAATAGTTTATTCTAAATAATTTAACAAATATCATGTTTCTATCTTTGGTTTAGGTTATTTCCATAAAAATCTTAAATAAGTACTCTAAATATCTTAAAAATGTCCTACAATATTTATTCAATTACATTGAAGAATATAAGTAAAAATTAATATGATATATTTTTTATATTACCTTTAATATAAATAGAATTCTCCATACTTTTGATAAATACATAGACTATATTCCCAATATAAAAACGAGCGTACGTTTTAGACTATCAAGGGGTTTGATCATTAACTTATTATTTAATCAAATGGGGTAGAGTCTCTCTTCAAAAACCTTAAGATACTCTCTGTACTGGTGGCTATCAAAAATCAAATAAGAGGCTAATAATGTCAAAACTAAAGCGGACTAAATTATATCCCAAAAACATATAAGTCTTTAGTTGGCTAATTTACATTGACTTACTTAAGTGAACTATAAAGATGTTTTGTCAAGATTTTTTAGAAGAGATTTTATTTTAGGAACAGCTAAAAATATTTTAGCATCTTCTAATAATTTAGTTCCCCATAGATTATCTTTCAAAAACTGCAATTCGCCATAGCGACTATCTAATTCTAGGGCAGACTCTCCTAACCTAAGTCCCTCCTCTACCTTTCCTTGGGCATACAAAACTACTGCTAAAGCTAGTCTAGGTTCTGCTTGTGCGGGATCAATGATTGATGCTGAACGCCAATTTTCAATTGCAGTTTTAGCATCCCCTTGCTCATACTTAATTAAACCTATATTATTAATTGCGGGCCAAAAACTTTTTTCTTGGACAATTGCTCTTTCATAAATTTTAATTGCTTTTGTCGTTTTTCTTAATTTTAGATAGGAATTACCTAGATCAAACAAAGCAGTTATTACATGTGGTTTAAAAACAAGTCCCTGTTTTAACTCCGTAACTGCCGCTTGATAATTTCCTTGTTGAAAATAAGCATTCCCTAATGTGAATCTAATTCCTGCCTCTTCTGGTGCTATAGATGATGCCTTTTGTAATACTTCAATTGCTTGATCTACTTCTTGTTTTTGGATATATAAGGTTCCTAAAACAAACCAAGGTTGATGTTGAGTTGGGGCAAGTTGAGTCGCTAGTTTAGCTCTTGACAAGGCTAACTCGTATTGTTTAAAGTGGACTAACTGCACCGCATCTTCGGCCAATTCTAAGCCCCATTGTTCCAATTGTTCTAAATTAAATTGGGGAGTATAAGGAAGGAGAGACTGCCCCATAACGGGAGTCGTCAACGTCCAAAAGCCTGTCAAAGCAAGTAGGGAAAGCAACCAGTTACGTTTAGGCACGGTGTTTTTGTTTTTATTTTTAAAATAGCTAGTTAGTTATCTCAACCATTGTAATCTGTCTCGTTCCAATTTGGTTAGAGAATAGTTTTAATAAATTTAGAAATCGTGGAATGTGTGAATTATATCAAGATAGAGTTGATTTTACTTGAGTTTAAACTAAAAAGGTATAAATTCTACCCAAGCTATTATGGTAAAAACTAGAATGTAAATGCAAAGATAAACTCCTAGTCTCAATGGATAGAGCTGTCAATAAATATGAATCATATTATATTTATTTCTTTGGTAAATGGAGTCAAATAAAACCCATAATTATATTTACCTGGTTTGTAGATTTTAAATTTAATATTTTAATTATTTTACTTATTAAACTTTAATAAGTAAAATAATTAAGTTAGTGATGAAAGAAAATAGCGGCAATTAATGATTAAACGCATAAAAAGATGCTAAATACAAGAAATATAGTATAAGCAAAGTAATAATCTTATGTCATGATTTAGATTTTATCAATTATAAAAAATACAATAATTAACAAAACTATAACATTTAAATAACAACAAAATATGCTGTATTTATGTACAGTGGAAAATACTGAGATACTTTAACAACAAATTCAGATTAATTAAAAGAGTAAACTATACACTTATATACTATATCAATATTTAACTCCTACCTCTCTTGATTTCTTATTTAACTAGTAAATTCTATGTAATGAGTCAAGTATAACTAAAATAGTTTTGAATTATTGTAAGTATAATTTATGCTGTCAGTACAATCGTAGTCATTTACAACTGAAACAAAATAAGATTCTTATGTTGTATGCTTAACTATATTTCTATCTAAAATAGTTTTGTTATGTCTTATAGTCTAACGCTAAAGTCAAAATACCAATGTTTTGGTGGAACCGTTTCCTATTATAGTCATCAGTCTCAATGTTGTAATCATCCGATGAATTTTGCTGTTTATTGTCCTCCTCAAGCAGCGACTAAACCTACTCCAGTTTTGTATTACCTACCAGGACTAACTTGTACAGAGGAAAATTTTATTATTAAAGCTGGAGCACATCAGTTTGCTGCCAAATATGGCATTATCCTGGTGGTTCCTGATACTAGTCCTCGTGGTACGGGCATCGCAGAAGAGGATACAGCCTGGGACTTAGGAAGTGGAGCCGGATTTTATATTGATGCCGTTATTGAACCATGGAAAAGTCATTATCAAATGTATAGTTATGTTGTAAAAGAATTACACAATTTAATACAAGATAATTTTAATATAAAAGATACTAAGGTTAGTATCTTTGGTCATTCGATGGGAGGTCATGGTGCATTAATTTTTGCATTAAAAAATCCTCAACAATATACTTCAGTTTCTGCCTTTGCTCCTGTTACATCGCCAAGCCATTGTCCTCTTGGACAAAAAGTATTTACAGCTTATTTAGGAGATGATAAGAATAATTGGTATCAATATGATGCGAGTGAATTAATCAAAAAAACTCAGCTTAAATATCCAATCTTAATTGATCAAGGGTTAGCTGATCCTTTTTATTTTCAAAAACAATTATTGCCTGAAAAATTTAAAGAGGTCTGTGAGTGTGTGGGGCAATCTTTAATTTTAAGATTTCATGAAAAATATGATCACAGTTATTTTATGATTTCTAGCTTTATTGAGGATCATATCAGCTATCATGCTATGTACCTAAATAGTTAATCTAGCTTAAGTGTAACCAACAATTTTTATCTTATCCAACAGAGACAATATTCCTATGTTACAAGAAAAATTTATTATGATGGTCTATGTAAAATAAATAATATTAATAAATTTTGCAATTATTTTTATTTAATCATAGAAAACCAAATCTGATTAGATTACGAAAAAAGTTTAATATATCAGGAAATAAATTCTATTTTTTTAATCCAGGCAAAATAAGTTTATCTATATTTCATAGAACAATTAATAATGAAGGAACCCCCAAAATAACTATAAAAGTTTCTCTAATAATCAAAAAACAATATATTAACAGTTGATAGAGGATAGGTTGTGTTAGTTCTAGAGGATTCTGAATCATAATATATAGATAAAAATATTGTCTATTAAAATAAAGATTAATTAAATAATAACGTCCTATCCTTTAAGCAGAGAAGCAAACGCTGTCCACTTGCTTAACTACTCGAAATTATCTCTAAAATCGATTATTCTAAGATTAGAGAGTCATCTTTTTAAAACTTTATTATACTTTCTATGTTAACTATTATTGGTTGTGGTAATCTAAATAGATCTGATGATGCTGTAGGGGTCATCGTTTCCCAAAATCTTCAGAAATTTCTGGAGAAACATCCATGTCCTAATGTTCGTATATATGATTGTGGTACAGCTGGAATGGAAGTTATGTTTCAATCTAGGGGCAGTCATAAATTAATTATTATTGATGCATGTTCTACTGACTCTCCTCCAGGAACTATTTTTGAAGTTCCTGGAGAGGAGCTAGAAAGCTTGCCAGAGCCCAGTTATAATTTACATGATTTCCGATGGGATCATGCACTAGCAGCCGGGCGTAAGATTTTCAAAAATGATTTTCCTAAACAGGTAACTATCTACTTAATTGAGGCAGAGAATTTAGAGTTAGGATTAGAATTAACTCCCTCAGTAGAAAAAGCTGCGGCGGTAGTTTTGGAGAAGTTAAAAAAGCAAATTTTAAACTAGTGACAACTGAAATATAATTTCACTCAAGTAAATTTTATATATCAATAGATTAATAATAATTTTCAGTCAATAAATTACTATTATTAGTCTTTTTTTGAACTTTTTAATACCTTTCATTAGTTCAATTTATATCTAAATCTTTAAATTAAGATTTAGTAATCTTGCTTTTATGTGTTGATACAAGGTTTTTTCTTATTTCTCTAGATGCCAATTAGTTCACATACTACAATTATTTTGTCCGGTTTAATTATTAGACAAAGTATTAAAGCTTAACTAAAAACTTAATAATTTCTAGTTGAAGTTTAAGAGCTCTCATTTTACATTTCATTTCCTTATATATTGAAACTACATTAATGAATTTTTATTTAATATTTACTCTATATTCTATAATAGAATGAATAAAAAAATTGATATTTTTTATTCATCAATAAAGTAACTAGTAATTTCAATCTACTAGTTAGAGCAATACTGATTGAACTAATAGATTCATTGTTTAGTTGTTAATAAGTATCTAAGCATTGCTTGCCTGTAAGCTACAGCTCAAATTCATAACATTCAATTAGTTACTCAGCCTTAAGTATTTTTTAGATTTTTATCTGTAAATAGATATCATTATAATTTTACAGATAAAATCAAACATATATTCATATTATTTAATATTCCCAAAAAATAAATTAGTATTAAATACACTTAAGAATTAGATCAAACCTAAGTTTATTATTTTTTGTTTTAAGCTTAATTTTCAAAACTTTCTTTAGGAAAATTGTTAAATTATTCTTGAAATGAGGTATTTTAGATTTGTGAAGTTTAATAAAAAAAGAGGACAACGAAAATGACAACTGTTCAGGGTTTAGTCCGTGCTTTTGGGGAAGTAGGAGAAAACTCCGTCTTATTAGACAAGAGTGTTACCCTTCCTGTTTGTGAAGGATTAAATATATTAATAGCTAGTTTTCAAGGGCTATACCTTCAATATGAAAAGCATCATTTTGTTGTAGAAGGTTCAGAATTTTACTCTTTACACGAATTTTTTAATGAAAGCTACGATGATGTTCGTGGCCATGTTCACAATCTCGCTGAACGGTTAAATGGGCTTGGTGGAATTCCTGCTGCTAGTTTCAATAAATTGGCTGAACTATGTTGTTTTGAGCCTGAAGCTGATGGTTCTTACGGCTGTCGGGAGATGGTAGAACATGATTTAAAAGCAGAACAGGAAGTAATAAAACTACTCCGTAAACAAGCAACTCAAGCCGAAAGTTTAGGGGATAGAGCAACTCGTTACCTTTATGAGCAAATTCTTCTTAAAACAGAAGAACGAGCTTATCATTTGGATCATTTTTTGGTTAGTGATAGCTTAACTCTAGCTTTTGTTAAGGATGGAAACTAGAACCGATCTAAGACTTCTCTAAAAATAGACAAGTCTTAGCTAATTGAACAAACTCCCATCTTTAAAATGGGAGTTTTCATATTTTTATACTAGTTCAGACTCAATCTCTTTCAATGTTAATTGGCGACCAATAAATACTAGTCGAGTTTCACGAGACTCATTATATTTCCAAGGGCGATCATAGAAAGTATCAAAGCGATTACCGACTCCTTGTAAAACTAACCGCATGGGTTTAGAGGGAACATTCACAAACCCTTTAATCCTATAAATTTCTTGAGTCTTAACTATTTTCTTAAGTTGATTAATCAAACTTCTCGGCTCAAACTCCTGGTTTGAAATTATTTGGACTGCATTAATATCATCATCGTGCTCATGATTTTCTTCGTGCTCATGATGACTGTAGCGACTTTTTAAGTTGTCTTCAACAGCGGCGTTAAATCCTAATAAAATATTAGGATTGACTTCCCCATTATCACAGGGAATAATTTTAACTCCCGGCCGTAATTCTTGTTTTAACCATTTTTTGACTTTATGAAGTTGAAACGGTTCAATTAAATCGGTTTTAGTTAATAATACTAAATCCGCATACGCTAACTGGTTTTTAAACAATTCCTCAATCGGAGTTTCATGTTCTAGGTTAGGATCAGCCTGTCGTTGCACTTCTAAGGTAGCTGAATCCCCTATTAGGGTTCCTGAAACTAAAGTTTGAGAATCCACCACTGTTACAATTCCATCTACAGTGGCACTGTTACGGATTTCTGGCCACTGAAAAGCTTGAACTAAAGGTTTGGGTAACGCTAGCCCAGAAGTTTCGATTAGCACACAATCAATCTTCTCACGTCTTTCCAATAATTTTTGCATAGTTGGAAAAAATTCTTCTTGGACAGTACAACACAAACAACCATTGGTTAATTCAACAATGTTAGTATTTGGATTTTCATCTTCATCACAAATCTGACAATCCCGTAAAAGTTCTCCATCTATTCCTATTTCCCCAAATTCATTAACTAAAACAGCAATACGTCGTTGTTGATTATGCTGTAATAGATGGCGAACTAATGTTGTTTTACCTACGCCAAGAAAGCCAGTGATAACCGTAACAGGAATTTTATGCATAGTTAAAATTTAACGTACCATCAAATTATATTGTTATAAACAATTATCTTTAAAATAGCTAAAAAACAACATTAAAAATCAATTGATTTCTAATGTCATTTTTTATATAATTATCCTACCTTAATAATAACAGCAATGTGTTTTAATTCAATTAATATTTAATACATGAGAGCATAAAATAAATAATCCAAATCCTAAACGGTACCATACAAAAATCCAAGTATTACGGCTTTGCAAATAGTTAGTCAGCCAAGTGATAGCTAAATAGGAAAAAATAGCTGAAGATATGACACCAATGATAATAGGGAATAATATTTCTTTAGAAAAACCTAAAACTAAAACTTCCTTAAATTCTGCAACTCCTGCCATAGTAATGGCTGGAATTCCTAATAAGAAAGAGAATCTAGCTGCCGTTGCCCGTTCTAAATTTATAAATAACCCGGCCGTCATAGTGGAACCTGAACGAGAAACTCCTGGGATTAAAGCTAGAGTCTGGGCTAATCCTATTAATACTCCATCTTGTAATGTTAATTGTTTGAAATCTCGCTTATGGCTTCCCAGTTTTTCTGACAAGGCTAATAATGCAGCCATCACGATTGAAGCGATTGCTATTGCTTCAACGCTACGTAATGGAGAATTATCTAAATCAGAAACCAAGAGTTTCCACAGCAATCCAAAAGAGACAATTGGTAAAGTTCCCAATCCAATACCCATCGCAAGTCGAAAATCATAAGATTTATAGTCAGAGATACAAATAGCTGTAAACATTCCTCCAATAATTTTTGTTAAATCTGACCAGAAGTACCATATTACTGCGGCAATACTTCCTAGTTGAATCACTGCTGTAAAAGATACCCCAGGATCACCCCATCCTAAAACTAAGGGGACAATTTTTAAATGAGCTGTACTACTGATTGGTAAAAATTCTGTCAATCCTTGTATCATTCCTAACACGATGGACTGAAACCAGTTAAATTGAAAGATAGAAGTATCAGAAGCTTTTAGGGGAGTCGATTGGACCATTGTAGTACAACCTAAAAATAGACTTAATCCACTACTGATGGTAAAAAAAATGGCAAATATTAAGAATTTATTTTTTTTGTAGGTCATGAGTATTAATAAATTTAGGTAATCTGAGGAGGTAAAAGTTTCAGTAATTTTATCAATAAATACTTAATATTTAAAACTTTTCTAAAAAAATAAATAAGCTAGAAATATATATTCTAATAGTCCATAATTTAAAATACAATTACTTATCAAAAAATAGATTCTAATTACAAGTAAATACTCGTATGTTAGTGTTCTATCTAAGTATTATAACAATAATAGTTCTCTATTTTTTGAAGTCGAAAACAGTATAGTTTTGACATATTTTCGCTTTCTTTTGAAAAACTCACGTTTAAGTAGATTATTTTTGATAAAACCTAACTAAAAAGTCTATTCTCTAGATCAAGACTAATATTAGAATTGTAACTTAATAAATAGACTCGTATTAAATCTAGTAAAGATTATTATGGAAAATTTTTTCTTAAATCATTTATTACTAATTTTAAAACATAAATATATAAAAAGATTCAACATTCAGTTATCATCAATAATTTAGTTAACTCATAATAGGATTACCATACATGTAAATTGACATAGGAACGAAATATATTAAAGATTTTAATTTATCTATATTTAACTTAGAAGAATTTATTATGAAGATAATTTAACAATTAATACTAAAAATTTTCTTGACGAATAATAAGTAAATATTAAACCAAAATCAGAAAATCAATTAAAGTGTGATATAGCGTATTAATCAAAATGGTAGAGAAAAATATAGTATGCATATAAGTGAAATTACTCATCCCAATCAATTGCATGGTTTATCTCTTCGACAATTAGAAGACATTAGTCGTCAAATTCGAGAAAAGCATTTACAAACAATTGCCGCTAGTGGGGGACATTTAGGTCCTGGATTAGGAGTAGTAGAATTAACCGTCGCTCTTTATCAGACCCTAGATTTAGATCGAGATAAAGTAGTTTGGGACGTAGGACACCAGGCCTACCCTCATAAAATTTTGACTGGTCGTTACAGTCGTTTTCATACTTTACGGCAAAAAGGTGGTGTTGCTGGGTATCTAAAACGTTGCGAAAGTAGTTTTGATCATTTTGGGGCTGGACACGCATCTACAAGCATTTCTGCCGCCTTAGGAATGGCATTGGCAAGA
Source organism: Cyanobacterium sp. uoEpiScrs1 (assembly GCF_947331815.1). Taxonomy (GTDB): domain Bacteria; phylum Cyanobacteriota; class Cyanobacteriia; order Cyanobacteriales; family Microcystaceae; genus Rippkaea. The sequence goes on along the minus strand of NZ_OX373462.1, from coordinate 2,055,709 downwards.
GATGCTCAAAAGGAAGACTATAAAGTTGTAGCGGTGATTGGAGATGGAGCATTAACTGGAGGAATGGCTTTGGAAGCTATTAACCATGCAGGGCATCTGCCAAACACAAATCTTATGGTTGTCCTCAACGATAATGAAATGTCTATCTCTCCAAATGTGGGGGCTATTTCTCGCTACCTCAATAAAGTACGTTTGAGTGATCCCGTCCAATTTCTCTCAGACAATCTAGAAGAACAATTTAAACAGCTTCCTTTCTTTGGAGAGTCTTTCACTCCTGAGATGGAAAGGGTCAAAGAAGGAATGAAACGCTTAGCAGTTCCTAAAGTAGGTGCAGTAATTGAAGAATTGGGCTTTAAATACTTCGGTCCGATTGACGGGCATAATCTAGAAGAATTGATCGGAACCTTTAAACAAGCCCATAAGGTTCCCGGACCCGTCCTTGTTCATGTTGCTACCGTTAAAGGAAAGGGCTATGAGCTAGCTGAAAAGGACCAGGTGAGCTATCATGCCCAAAGTCCATTTAACCTAGCTACTGGCAAAGCTCACCCGTCTAATAAACCTAAACCTCCTAGCTATTCTAAAGTTTTTGCGCATACTCTCACTAAATTAGCTGAAAATAATCCTAAAATTGTTGGTATCACTGCAGCTATGGCTACGGGAACGGGACTAGCCAAACTTTATGCCAAACTTCCTAAACAATACATCGATGTGGGTATCGCTGAACAACATGCTGTTACCTTAGCGGCTGGTCTTGCTTGTGAGGGAATGAGTCCTGTTGTCGCAATCTACTCTACTTTTCTACAAAGAGCTTATGACCAAGTTCTTCATGACGTTTGTATTCAAAACCTTCCTGTTTTCTTATGTCTTGATCGTGCTGGGATTGTTGGTGCAGATGGACCTACTCACCAAGGAATGTACGACATAGCCTATCTAAGATGTATTCCTAACCTAATTATCATGGCTCCTAAGGATGAAGCGGAATTACAACGCATGGTGATAACGGGAGTTAATTATACTGAGGGACCGATTGCAATGCGTTATCCTCGTGGAAGCGGTATTGGAGTTCCCTTAATGGAAGAAGGTTGGGAACCATTGGTTATTGGTAAAGGAGAAATTCTCCGCACTGGTGATGATGTCTTGCTTTTAGCTTATGGTTCTATGGTGAATACATCCTTACAAGTGGCAGAAATTCTTAGAGAATATGGCATTGAAGCAACAGTAGTTAATGCCCGTTTTGTCAAGCCCTTAGATATAGAGTTAATCTTGCCTCTCGCTCAACGTATTGGAAAGGTAGTTACCCTGGAAGAAGGTTGTCTTATGGGTGGCTTCGGTTCAGCAGTAGCTGAAGCTTTGTCTGATAACGGTATTTTAGTTCCCTTAAAACGATTTGGGGTGAACGATAATTTAGTGGATCATGCCACTCCAGATCAATCTAAAGCAGATTTAGGGTTAACCAGTCCCCAGATTGTTGAAAACATCATACAGATTTTTTTTAAAAGTGTCCAACTTTCCTTAATGAATTAAAATAATTAAGTGGATAAATAGTCTCTATTAAATAAACAGTAGATAAATCTATCGTTATACTTGAGTTTTTAACAAAATGCTAAAGTATAAGAACCAGTTGTTTTTAACGTATTTATATCTACTTACTTAGGTTAACAGTTTATAGAAGATTGTTATTGATTTTCTATGAACTGTTTGTTATTAGCTAGATATTATTTGATTATTAAATATTTATTAAAGATGTCAGTCCATGAAATAGTATATCTTTCACTTTTGGATATTCCTAGATTTGATGCAATAAATCAATTAAAAATTATTAATTTAATCAGACTATATTTTTAAAATTATCGAAGTAAGTCAAGTTATTAGTTTAACTGTTTTTATTAAAAAATTTATCGTAACAATGGATTGATTACACATATTCAATTTAATATTCTTTATTGTTTATAACAAGCAGAGCACTATACCATTCAATAGTAATTAATTAATAATTACTTCTGTTATTTTTTGTGAACTACATATTTAAAGTTAATGGCAATTTGTTTTATATAACATCTATTTTTTTATAATTTTACTTTCTCCATAACTATAACTATTCAATTAAATAGTAGTCTATCTCATTAAATAAAAGAAATTTACTATTACTTAAGCTTATGACATATTATATATAATAATATGAATGTGTAGATACCTAGGACAATTTAGTTTTCGCAAAACTCAATTGTCAAAAGAAAGTTAGTAAATATTATTTGATTGGATAATACGATTTTTACAAATAAAAAGTTATCTAAAAAATCTTACCAGAACAGTATATCTAAATTTGACTTTCTAAAGTTAGACAAAAATGAGCATTTGTAGTCTGTATAAAAACTTTTACTTAAAGAAATAATAGCTAAGTTTGGCAATTACTTAATGGAATATACTCAATTATGCATCTAACATTTAACTCCAATAAAGATAATAACATTTAAAGGAAAGAAAACTTTCTAAAGATATAATTTAAGTGCTTCTATCCTATTTTTTGTCTAAAAATATTAGACTTACTAGTTATTCTAGAAATCTTATTTGACTAGATATTAAACTTACGGTCGACACTAAGCTTAATTCTTGTGGGACCTTAAATGTTTAGATCTTTAAAATAAGTTACAATTGTTCTCGGAGTTATATAAGACAGTACGCTTTCTCAAGCCGTTGTGGTCAAGAGATAATCTAATTTATTTATTGATTCCAAAAAATATAACTTATCACATCCACCAATAGGCTGATTGTTGATAAAAATTTGAGGAAGACTACTACGACCCTCAGCTCTTTGTCTCATATTTTCTCTTGCCTCATAATCTCCATCAATACAGTATTCAGTATACTTTACCCCTTTTTTATCAAGTAAAGCTTTGGCTCGAATACAGAAAGGACAGGAACCCCAAGTGTAAATTTCAACCTTCGTACTCATTCCGCTCCTAAATCTAGATTTTAAATCTTACTTAATATAGTACTAAAAATATACGCTAAATCACTCAACAATTACCTAAGAACTAAATAATAAGAACGTTCTTATTCAAAAATTGAAGGTTCTGAATGGGTTATTCTAAGATTTTAGACTAGTGCGTACCTTAAACTTGACTCAGACTTATGAATCAGATTTATGAAAAAGTTATTATTACTCAGTTTATTTGTTGTTGGACTTTGGTTAGCCTTACATAACTTTAAAGGACTTGCAAATCAGGGAGAATTCGACTCAATAATAATTAATTTTCGTGAAGATGTCCCTACTTCAGTCATCAGTGAACAATTAGGAGCTATTACTAAACAATACGAAAAAACTGTAAGCCTCAATAGTATTTTTTCTGCTGATGAGCACATCTATACTTTATCAGGAGATAGAATATTTTTTAATATTATCAAACGGTCTCCTATCAAAAAATATGTCGAATACTTTGAACCCAATTATGTTTATCGTACCTTAAAAACTCCCAACGATCCTGACTATAGCAAACAATGGAATTTACACAATATTAACATTGAGAAAGCTTGGAAAGATAGCAAAGGGGAAGGGATCATTGTTGCTGTTATTGACACAGGGATCAGTAGAATCCCTGATTTACAAGAAACAGAATTTGTCGAAGGGTACAATTTTGTTAACGATAATACCGATACCTCTGATGATAATGGTCATGGAACCCATATAGCCGGAACTATCGCCCAATCTACGAACAATGAATATGGAGTGGCTGGTATTGCTTATCATGCCAAAATCATGCCTCTTAAGGTTCTTGCTGGTAAGGGAGAGGGAACAGTTGCTGATATTGCCGAAGCCATTCGTTTTGCTGCTGATCATAGTGCCGATGTAATTAATCTAAGTCTTGGAGGTGGTGGTGAAAGTCAAATTATGAAAGAAGCTATTGACTATGCTTACTCAAAAGATGTCGTTATTATTGCTGCTGCAGGTAATTCTAATCAAAATGCGGCTTTCTATCCTGCCCGTAATCCTAAAGTGATTAGTGTTTCTGCTTTAGATGCGACCGGACAAAAAGCAAATTATTCCAATTATGGAGCTGGGATTGATATTTCTGCCCCTGGTGGTAGTGAAACAGGAAAGATTATTCAGGAAACCGTTAACCCTAAAACGGGGAAGTCAGTTTTTGTTGGGTTCCAGGGAACCAGTATAGCTGCCTCTCACGTTGCAGGTGTAGCAGCTCTAATTAAGGCTTCTGGTATTAAAGAACCATCTAAGGTGTTATTTATCCTCCAACGGTCTTCTCGAACAATTCGAGAAGATCCTTTTAATTATTATGGGGCAGGACAATTAGATGCAGGGGAGGCAGTTTCCTTAACTATAAAAGGTCAAATTACTTTCCATGATTTCTTCCGGTGGATACGCGATGATGGCTACCTTCACTCTCGCTTTTGGATTGATGAAAGTGTAATGAAACTAGTTCCTAAACTATTAATGGTTCTGGTATCTTATTTGTTAGCTTGGTTTTTGAGAATTTATTATCCTTTTACTTGGACTAGCCCCCTGAATTGGGGGTTAATTTTAGGGAGTTCGGGCTTGTTTTTTATTCAAGGAATTTATATTTTCGATTTACCCCAATGGCCATTTCGAGTTATGGGAAGTTCTATTCCGGAATTGACTAATTCTATTCAGGGAACTTTTTTACTAAATCCATTTCTAGCTAGTGTTTTAGTGCCTTTTACCTTGATATCTTTGTTATTTAGCCATGAGCAAGGTAGATTATTTACAATTGGAATTTCTTTAGGAATTGCATCTTGTTTAATAGTTCATGTTGTCATAAGTCCTATAGTTTGGGGGATGCCATCAGTAAACATTTCTAGATTTTTTCTAGCAGTTAATTCTACCCTATGTTTTGGTTTGGCTTGGTTAATGGCTAAAAAAAATAAAACTATGTAATTACAATACTAAAGAAGTAAATAAACAATAGTAGCAGTCTATATATTTTAGATTAGTATTTATATACTTTTTAGTTGATTGTTCATATGTTATAGGGTTAGATGATGTAGAGCTGACTAGTATCATGAGAAGTCAAGATACTTTAGAACTTGAAAATTAATAATATTTTTGAGTCTATAGATTCTTTTTAAAATCACTACCACTATTGTTATTATTTAGTTTATCTTTTTTGTTAAAATAAAAAATGTTCTATTTAATATAAGCCCCAATTTATTCTGCAGTTTTTTGTATAGCAAATAAGTTTTCTTACAAAAATTAATTCATTTAAACAGTTATTGTATTAAAAGACTTGACCCTTAAAACATTAAGGATAATTAAAAATACTTTTTGTTTAGTTCATGTTTCTTCTATATTTAAATTTTCTTTTCTATACCTAAACATTGTTGTATAAAGACAAACAATATTTGATTTTACTTACTTTAAAAAACTTATTTCTGAATTTTGTATTTTTATTTAAAAATTTTTATATTTTAGTACTAGCTAACTTTATCACAGATGTTCATTGTTACTATTTTAAATTACAATTTTTAATATTGATATATTCATGATTATACTACTTGTTAGTTGTAGTGATTTTACTATTTAAGTTTTTAAATACTTATTTTTTGATATACTTTTATATGTAATCATTCAAGAGTGATTCAACAACTTGTGTGCCAAATACTTAGACAAAATTTTTTTTACTTAATATTTCTACAAATTAATGTCCAAATGGACTAGATTTAATTTGACGAGAGTCTATTGTAAAATAAATCCCTAATAGCTGATTCATTATTTTGGAAAATTTTCTTATTAAGAAGAACACAATCTATAGAAAAAGAATATAATTGATTTATCGAGAGATAATATTTCTATGCTATTTTGTTTTAGAAAAAAAAATAGGAAATAAATAAATTTTTTTTACTCAAGTCAAATAACAAAAATTTTAAGAGTATAAGTACAATCATATAAACAAGTTTATTTTTTTGCCAACTATTGAGATGCACGTTTTTCAGAAAAATCTGAATTAATTTTAGTATAAGTGTAATATCTATCCATATTGTGACATAAGTCATGACATAGACAAATACATTAAGATAAACTGGAATCTTAATACTTATAAAGTTAAAGTTAAGGAAGCTAAAGAGGAATTATGGGCAACATTGAAGATAGAATTGAACAAGAGAGACAAAATGCTAAAATTGTTTGCAACATTGAGGGAAATAGCTCGGGAGGGTGTGCAGCTGCCTGGGATGCTGTCGAAGAGTTGCAAGCAGAGGCCTCTCACCAAAGACAAAGACAATTCACTAAAACCTCTTTTGAGACCTATTGTGATAATAATCCTGATGCAGTTGAATGTCGAGTTTATGAAAACTAAGAAATCAAGACATTGAGTAGAATAGATACTATTCTATCGTCCATTATCGGTATCATAACTCGACGGCAGTGACAGTATTATGCAAAGTATCACTAACGAAAATATCCCTTTAATAAGGGTTTGAGTATTTTTTGAGGAACTTAAAATAAAATGGAAGAACTATGGTTTCGGCCTTTAGTTTGGACTGATTACCGATTAGCGGTATTATTCATCGTTATCATTCCTACAATCTTAATTATCTGGTCTCTATTTCGACAAACAGAAGCCATTAGCCGTCTTTTAATTATTTACTGGCGGGTTGCAAGTCTATTAATGATCACAATTTATTTGCTGGTACCAGCTTGGGGAGTCGAAAATTCTGCTTTTGAAAATCTTTGCGGGCAAATTGGCTTTATTACTGCCCTAGTTGCTCGTATTCTTATTCCTATTTCTCTTTGGTTTTGGGTAGATCTTAATGATGAAATTAAGGATTTACCTCCGAGTCTTCTGAAATTGATAGTTGTCTCCTGGCGTTGGGCAATGACAGTTTATTGCAGTTTAGGAGTTATCGCTAGTGTTCCTTTCTTATCCTGTGCATTTTCCCTAGAATTACTTTCAAGTCCCTTTTGCCAAGTTTGGATTGAAGCCCCTCTAGGATACCGTTCTATTATTCATGGTGATGCTACTCAAGGATTTATTGGGTTCTTAGGACTTTCAGGATTGTCGGTTTATGTCCTCTATTTTAGTTATTTCCTATTAATTCGACTTGGTAAGCAAGGACGTTTAGCTCTTGAACAGTAAAAAAGAGTGGAAGCAAGATAAATTTAGAATTATAAATTTAGAAAAAATGATCACTTGATATTTCTATTTGTCAATAGAAAATCTAAAACTTTATTCTTTATTTATAATTCTAAATTATACTATTTTGCAAAGTTACGCAATTATAACTTTATATTTTTTGAAGTCTATAAGGAGTCTTTTTAGCAGAGATTAAAAAGATTAGAAGACACTAGTTTCAGTTGTTAACTAAAAATACTTTTCTGAGCTTTATTATAAAAACTGATTTTTACAATATTTGTTTAAAATAAATTATATAAACTTACAGCATAGATTTGGCTAAAATTTATAATACAGTAACTAGAACGATCTTTGAAATATTTTTAGAGACTCTAAATGTTGATTTTTTTGTTGTAATTGAGTAACAATTGAGTTACAAACTAAGTCACACAAAGAAAACACTAAAGGGTTGGCGATTGCATAAACTACATTTACCCCCTGTTGGGTTCGTGTCACGATTCCTGCCTGAGCGAGAAGTTTTAAGTGTTTAGATACATTTGCCTGTCCTAAGCCTGTAAGTTCAATAATTTCAGAGACATTTTTTTTTCCTCCTTTAAGAGTACAGACGATTTGTAACCGACTAACTTCGGATAAAACTTTAAAAAAATCTGCAATCATTCCCAAAACAGTTGGGGATAGGTTAGATGTCCCAGAATTCACTGATAATGTTATCCCTATTGCTGATCGTGGGTTAGAGCTTTGAATCATATTACGACATACTAACTGAATAGTCATATTAACTGTTTGCAGTATAACTTATTTTATAGCTAATTTGCCATATTACTAAATAGTAGTAGCTTTAAATAAATATCAAATTAAAACAGTAAAAATTCAAAGGATTATGAACCCAATATTTTATAAAAATAATTAGTTCAATAAGTTTATATACAAATGTTATTGAAACATTAGAGTTGATAAAAAAATTATAGAAATATTCCTAAATACTTTTCATAAAAAACAAAATCAATAAACAAAAAAGAATATTTATAATAAATGAGCAATAAATTCAGCTTAAATTAACTTTATAGAAGCTGATTTAAATAGTTAATAGATATGTATATTAAATTATATTTAGGGCAAGTACTCAAAGTCAAACTACTGTAAAAAATAGGTCTAATTAAGATAATTTTACGAAAACTTATCTTAACTGAGGTGTATTCACATTGATCTAATCTGAGGTTAAGAAGACTGTTATGTTATATAAAATAGTTTTTGATCAACATTTAAGTGACACTAATCAACTACTGTTGCTCCACGTCAATGGGTATTGTTTAGAAAAATATCTGTTATGGTAATAATGATGAGAGCATTTGTGTGAGTTGAACAACAATGACAACCCATTTCATTACCACCGAAGTCAGCCTTCAAGAGAATCCGTTAAGGTTACAAAAAGAGATTGAAGCTGTACTTGAAAAACAAGGAGAACCTCTTCGCTGGGCAATTACTGAAGTAGACACTGAAAAACAAACCGTTTATGTAGAGGGAATTGTTACAAAATAGTAATCAGTAAAATTCACCATAGTGATTCATTCTCCTTATACCGTCGTCTTAATTGTTCCCACCGGAATTGGGGCTACTATTGGAGGGTATGCGGGAGACGCTCTTCCTATTGCCCGGGCTGTTTCCCAAGTGTGTGACCTACTAATCACACATCCCAATGTTCTCAATGGAGCACAACTTTATTGGAATCATCCCAACATCTTTTATGTTGAAGGCTATGGACTTGATCGTTTCGCGCAAGGAGATTGGGGACTGCAAGCAGTTCATCAAAATCGAGTTGGTTTGATTTTAGATAAAGGTATTGAGCAGGAATTACAAATACGTCATTTACAAGCTGTTGATGCCACTAGAGCTACTTTAGGGTTAGACATAACCGATTACATACTCACAGATACCTCTCTCAATGTTGAACTACATACTGCTACTTCCGGAACAAGTTGGGGAACTATCGGCAACCCAGATAGTTTGCTCAGAGCAGCAGAGAAATTAATTACCCAAGCTAAAGTTCAAGCAATCGCAATTGTTGCTCGTTTTCCTGATGACATTGACAGTTTGGCTTTAGATAACTACCGTCATGGTCAAGGAGTTGACCCTGTAGCGGGAGCAGAAGCAGTTATTTCTCACCTAATTGTTCGTCAGTTTGGTATTCCGGCCGCTCATGCACCTGCTTTAAGTCCTTTACCTCTTGAGCCTAATCTTTCTCCCCGTGCTGCAGCGGAAGAACTTGGTTATACTTTTTTACCTTGTGTTTTAGTGGGGTTGAGTCGTGCACCTCGATTTGTTCACAAAGGGGGAATAGATTTTACCTCAATACCTGTGGAATATGGAATTTGGGCAAATCAGGTCGATGCAGTCATTATTCCAGATACTGCTTGTGGAGGAAGTGCTGTTCTTAGTTTTAGTCAACACAATACCTGTATTATTACAGTCACAGAGAATCAAACCCAATTGCAAGTTACTCCAGAGTCTCTCGGAATTCAAGCGATTAAGGTAAACTCATATTTAGAGGCACTAGGTGTTTTGGTCGCTCATCGTGCTGGAATCAGTATTAGTGCCTTGCATTCTACTGTCCCATCCCTTAATTGTTTCTCTAAAATTTGTGACTGATCCCAATTTGTCTGATATGGAACTGTTAACTCGTGAGCAAATTTTAGCAGTAATAGGGGTAACGTCTGTTATTCTCTTGATTATTGCTAAAGTTTTACAAAAAGTATGGTCCGTTACTCTACTAGGTGTACAATTAACCTCCAATGCTCTTTTAGGTGGTTTGGGAGTAGCAGTGGGGATTATTATTGCCAGTATGATTCTTTATCGTCTTTGGCCATCGTATCGTCAAAGTGCAGATATCTACTTCAAATTGGTAATTAAACCATTAATTTGGCCAGATTTAATTTGGTTAGGATTACTCCCGGGATTAAGTGAAGAACTCTTGTTTCGTGGAGTAATGTTACCGGCACTTGGAGCAAATTTACCGGCATTGATTATCTCAAGTATTATTTTTGGAGTACTTCATTCAAGTGGAACACAACAGTGGCCGTATGTAGTTTGGGCAACAGTAGTGGGACTGGCATTAGGTTATAGTGCTTTGTCGACTGGGAATTTAGCAATCCCTATTGTAGCTCATATCATTACTAATGTAGTATCTAGTGGCTTGTGGAAAATTGGTAAGTCGGAGAGACTGCCCTCTAACTAATAGTTAATACACTTAAAAATGAAAATTGAATTTCGAGAGTTTAATCCTTTTGATCTATGGATTTGGTTAGAGTTTAAAACTACTCCTTCATCCATGGAACGGCAGTATATAGAGGAAGTCTTTGATTCCTGGTTTTATTTAGGTAAATTAGGAGCATTTAATGCAGAAAACTTACAAGTACAAGACCAGGGAGTTGATGTAAGTTACATGGAATATGAAACGAGTATAGTTGACAATGTTATGATGTCTCCTATGCATAATATGACCGAATTTCAATATAAAGAAGTTTGGGGCCGTTGTTGGTTTGATTTGGGAACCAGTGATTTAATTGCTTTAGATATCCTGATTAATGCTTTAGAGCAATTAAGTAGAGAATATGTCACTATTAATCGGTTAATTGTTGGTGGTGAAAATGAAAACTGGAGAGTTGATGATAAAAGTCAATCAATGTTTACTGCAAACTGAATTTTATAATTTATCCTTTTTTATTAAAAGTCAATAACATTTTTTAAACCGTAGACTTATTGAAGGTTTGAAATCAAAAAACTATATGAATGTTGTTGTTATTCTTATTATAAGAATAACTTTTTTATCAATTTTCATAAGTTTAATCGGTTGGTTTTGCTATGAAATAGTTATACAGAGGATTCTAGAAAACTTCTCACAAATCATATAAAAGAGGGATTTAAAGATAAGCAGATGAGAACTTCACGACTTCGACGACTAGGTCGATATTTATATCCTCACTGGAAACAAGTTTTATTGGGAACGGGTACATTATTTGTTGTTAATGCTCTAGGGGTTTATATTCCTTTACTAATTAGAGATATTATTGACGATTTGCGTCAAGCATTTAGTTTTAATCAAGTTTTGTCATATGTTATTTTGATTTTAGTACTGGCGACTATCATGTGGGGAATTCGCATGATTTCACGCCTTATAATTTTTGGGGTGGGTCGCCAAGTAGAATTTAACCTAAAACAAAGAATATTTGAGCATCTACTTACTTTAGAACCTGCCTATTTTTCTACTAATACCTGCGGTGATTTGATTAGCCGTGCTACTAGCGATGTAGATAATATTCGCCGTTTAGTTGGCTTTGCAGTGTTGAGCTTAATTAATATAGTTTTTGCTTACGCCCTGACTCTTCCAGCGATGTTGGCAATTCACATTCCCTTGAGTTTATTGGCTATTTCTATTTATCCAATGATAATATTTACAGTAAAGATTTTTAGTGAACGATTGCAAGGTCAACAGTTTAATGTACAAGAAGGATTGTCTGAGATCAGTGAATTAATCCAAGAAGATATTGGGGGTATGGCTTTAATTAAAATTTATGCCCAAGAAGCTAACGAAACTCGTACTTTTGACTACCTGAATAACAAACTATTGAGAGCTAACTTAAAATTAGCTCAAATTCGTAATTTTCTCTTTCCTCTCATTGAGGGACTATCATATATCAGTCTATTATTACTATTAATTTTTGGGGCTAAAGCAATTACTGAAGGAAATATCAGCATTGGAGATTTTATTGCCCTATTCATTCTAGTAGAACAGTTAGTTTTTCCCACAACTTTACTAGGATTTACCATTACTATTTATCAAAGGGGGGAAGTGAGTATTGATAGGATAGAGTCTATCTTTCAAGTAAAACCAAGAGTACGTGATCAAGATCAACTTAAATCTATCTCTTCATCAGAAATTAAGGGGAAACTAGTTGCCCTTGACCTCAGTTATACTTACCCTGGGTCCAAGACTCCAGCTTTGAACAAAGTCAATGTAACAATTAATTCTGGAGAAACAATAGCCATTGTTGGTCCAATTGGTTGTGGGAAATCTACCTTCGCAAATACCTTGCCCCGTTTACTCGAAATTACCCCAGGACAATTATTTTTAGATGATCATGATGTTACTGAGTTACCTTTAGCTCAATTACGGGGAGCAATTGCCTATGTTCCTCAAGATAGCTTTTTATTTAATACTTCCATTGAAAATAATATTCGTTACGGAGACCATTTTAAGGACCGATCTAAGGTAGAATGGGCAGCAAAACAAAGTCATATTCATCAAGAAATCATGAACTTTCCCCAAAAGTACGACACTATCGTTGGGGAGAGAGGAATTACCCTTTCAGGTGGTCAACGACAACGTACTGCTCTAGCTAGAGCTTTATTAATGGACGCTTCGATATTAATCTTAGACGATGCTCTATCAAGTGTTGATAATAAAACTGCAACCCAAATTTTAGATAGTCTTTCTAAGAAACAGGGTAAAACCGTTATTTTTATTTCTCATCATTTGTCAGCTGCAGCACAAGCGGATTGTATTTTAGTAATGGATAAAGGAAAAATTGTTCAGAGGGGAACTCATGAAACCTTATTGCAACAATCAGGATTGTATAAGTCTCTTTGGGATCAACATCAATTAGAGGAAGTGTACAATTAAAATCATAAATATTTAGATAAAAAAAAGAATAAAATTTACTTCTAACTTACTTAAACATAGATTATTTAGCTATATTATTATGATATTTAATATTAGTTGTCCTAGATTAAAAATTGTTTTTATAGTAAATAAATTATTTTATTCCTTATTGTTATTTCTTGATGTCTAGAAAAAATATCGACAATACTATAACTAATTTTAAAATTATTTCCCAAGTATATAGTTTGTTAACAAAATTATTATGTACTATAAAGCATAGTTACTTTATTATTATGGATACGTATACAAAAAATTAATGAGAAACAATAAACTCTTTTGACAAAATTAGATCTTTAAAATATATTTTTAATCACTAAAATATATTTTTTATTTGTATATATTCTCGTTTTTTAAAATAAATAATCTCCATGGATTTTTTATAAAACTCTCTCATTATTTAGCTTACTGCATTTTATCTATAGTTATTTTTAATTGTCTCTGTTATACCTTACTATTTACTAGTATGGGGACAACCCGGTTGAATACGTAAACTGTAGAATGCAACACTCAACATAATATGTTGTTAATTTTTCTGCGAAATAGATTATTTTCCTTCGTTTTGGAGTTAAGAATTTTTTTACAATATCCCTTAAAAATATTAGGTTTTTCTCCATTAAATATAGATCTAATGGTTAAAGTATCTGCACAAGCCTACTATGACGCATTAATTTTAGATCTACGGTAGTTTTTCTTGATTTTGACATCAATAAAATTAGTTATTTTGTTTGATAAGAACACAGTTAGAAAGTTTTATTGATGTCAATTACAGGTAATGGAGCTAATATTGTTTTTCATTACCTATTCATCGTACCTTAGGACTTGGAAAGTGGTGATGAAGGCTTGATAATTTTTATAAGTTAAATTTTGATAACAGTTACAGGATTTAGAGCCGTACTCAAATAGATTAAATTATCAGAGGTAACTAAAATTAATAAACAGCTTAACCTAAGTGCTTAAAAAAACTTTGACTACTCAATAGCGATATATTCAATTTATAAACTTATCTTTGTTACTAAATCTGTAGTAGGTAACTTTAAATAAAAATAGCCAAACAAGATTTACTTTCTCTGCAAAAATAGGCAGTTATTTATTTTAAAAACCAATCATCAAGAAATATGTTTTCTCTTAATTCTTTGCATTTATTAGTTTGTACTAGTATTAAGTTTCGATTATATTGATTTTATTTTATGTATTTTTGAAAACTAGCTGAAGAAAATATCTTATATAAGATAGCTTTAATCTCTACTATCTTTTTATTTATTCCTTGAACTATTATTGCCTGACAGTTGAACAATAATAATATACTAAGGTTAATTTTATCTCATTCCATGAGGCTTAAAGTTATTTAACTAAAAATTAGTCTTAAAATATTAAAGAATTTAATTTTTGTTTAAAATGAAGAAACTACAATCTACATGGCAAACACCACCCTCTTTCTCAATTCCCCAATGGTTTCTAAAAATCGTTAGCTCTTATACTCCTAATTCCGAAGGAAGACATGTTGCTAAAATATTATGGCAACGAGGAATTCAAAACAAGGATCAACTTATTTCTTTCATTGACACTAACTTTTATCATCCCACTAGTCCGTTCGCTTTTGGAAAAGAAATGAAATGGGCAGTTGAACGCCTTAAAACAGCTTATCAAAATCAAGAAAAAGTAACTATATGGGGAGATTTTGATGCTGACGGGATAACCTCAACTAGCGTTCTTTGGGAAGGACTAGGACAATTTTTTCTTCCTTACTCTCAACTTGATTATTATATTCCTAATCGCATCACAGAATCCCACGGACTAAATTACCAAGGAATTAAGAACTTGGCAACATCAGGAACTCAGTTAATTGTGACATGTGATACAGGGAGTACCAACCTGACTGAAATTGACTATGCTAAAACATTAGGTATCGATGTTATTGTCACAGATCATCATACTTTGCCAGATAACCGTCCTCCTGTTGTTGCTATTATCAACCCTCGTTATCTCAATATTAATCATCCTCTCTTTCATTTATCAGGAGTAGCAGTAGCCTATAAATTAATAGAGGCATTTTATCAAGAATTACCTGATATAGCCCAAAAATCGTTAGAAAAATTACTAGATTTAGTTGCTATTGGATTAATTGCTGACTTAGTTGAGTTAAAAGGAGACTGTCGTTATCTTGCACAGAAAGGTATTCAATATCTACAAAGACAACAGCAATTTAATACCCGCCCAGGGGTTGCTAAATTACTGGAATTATGTAAGCGAAACGGGGATCGCCCTACTGATATTTCTTTTGGTATTGGACCCAGAATTAATGCTATCAGTCGTATTTATGGAGATGCTAAATTTGGAGTCAACTTATTAACCAGTCGTGACATAAAACTTTGTAGTAAATTAGCTTTAAAGGCCGAATTAGCTAATACAAGACGAAAAGAGATACAACAAAGAGTTTATAAAGACGTTAAAAAAACGCTATCTCAAATTGACCTATCAACTGTGCTAGTTATTGTTTTAGAAGATGCTCAATGGGACAGTGGAGTTTTAGGATTAGTTGCCGGACAAATTGCTCAAGAATATAATCGTCCAACAATTTTATTAACCATAACGGAAACAAATGATAATAATCAAGTTAAAGCCATCAAAATGGCTAGAGGTTCAGCACGTTCAAATAAGCAAATAGATTTATATGAATTACTGAATTCTCAGCAAAATTTATTGCATCGTTTTGGAGGACATCCTTTTGCTGCGGGATTGAGTTTACCGTTAAAAAATTTAACCTTATTTAAGGAAGGTATTAATCAGCAATTGCGGCAAAAAATCAACACTATTAGTTATTTAAAAACAGCAATTGAAGTAGATTTAATTGTTACTGTTATTGATCTAGGACAGGATTTATTTCGAGAACTAAAATTATTAGAACCTTGTGGCATAGGTAATCCTATTCCTAAACTTTTATTAAAAAAATGCTGGTTTAATAATATTTGGAACAAAAATATTGAAGATATAACAAGAAAAAAAATACAGTATATAAAAACAACTTTTGAAATCCATGATTCTTCCACTCCAAAAGGGTTTCCTGGAGTTTGGTGGGAACATCACAAGGATGAATTACCTTTGAATAAACCTCAAGACATTATTGCTGAATTATACTTTAATTCTTACTGCAAACGTTATGAAATTAGATTGATTGCTATTAGAGATCATGTAACTGACACTAAAATTTATAATAATAATAGTAACTATAATTACTTATTAGATTGGCGTGATAAAAAATATTCTCAAGAAATGAATACCCAGCTTAAAATATTACGAGAGCCTCCTAATAGTTGGGAAGAATTATTGAAAATATATGATCAAACTACACAAAAAAAATTTAAACTTGCTCTTGCTTATAATTCACCTAAATATCTCAATAATTTACAAATCTGGCAACAATTATTAGGGATTGCAAAATACTATAGTCGTACTGGTAAAACTATTAATATAGTACAAATAAAGACAGGACTAGAACTAAGTAATGGTAGTATGAGGCTTGGATTAGAAATGCTATCTAAATTAGGATTTGAATGTAATCAAATAAATGAAAATTTAAAATTTAGATGGACAAAGAAAATTGCTAATGATGCTCAACAAAAAGTAAATGAATTTATGGAAGTAATTGAAGAGGAACGATTTCAGCATCAATTTTTTTCTAATATTTCTATCGAATGTATTCAAAATAAATACATAGAAAAATACCAATAAATTGTTGCTATCAACAAAAAAATATAGTATATCTAGACAAGTATTAGGCATAAAATAATGAAATCTTTTACATATTTAATTAGTATGACAATAGTCGCTTTTTGGTTAATAATAATCGCTATTTTTTCTATTCAAAATACTGCAGAGATTTATTTGAAATTTCTAATTTTTAAATCTATAAAACTCCCAATTGGAGTTTTATTATCTTTTTGTGTAGGGGGGGGGATAATTTTAGGATCATTAGCTATTCTATTATGGAAACTACCAAAATATTCAACTAAAATAAATTATGATGTAGCTGATGATTTTTAATTTTTATTAATAAATAAATATATCAGATATTAGTTTAATTAAAAATCAAAGAATTATATAAGATAGTATTAATAATAAACTATGCTAGACATAGTATAGATTATTATTAATACTACAAATGATGGTAAATGAGAGTTATAGTTAAAACACAAGTAATTTTATATTGACTTGAATTACTAATTGGAAATAAAATAACTATAATATTTTAAGCTTTAAGTTTAGTTAAGTATTTTTTTGTGATGACTTTTTATAATTAGAGAAATTAGCTTGAAATAACATAGTAAATATAAGATGTTAATTCTAATAAAAACAGTCAATAAACTTAAATATTCAAAAACAAATTAGATACTATATTTAAAGTTTTTTGTTAACATATGGTAGAATCCTAGAAAAGTTAAATTATTTGAAATTTATAACTAAAATCAGCTTTTATAAAGCTATTTTATCTGTTTAAATATAGTCAACATATTTTTATTATATAAATAGTTATTATGATTTATACTTAGGCAAGTATGATCATGAAAATAAATCGCTAGAAAGTTTTTTTGTCACAAATACTGTTTACGGTTAACTTATTGGTCATTTAATATATTTATTAACGACAACTAAAGAATAATTATGAACAGTTAACAATACCAGTATATTTGTAATTTTAACAAGATAATTATAGGATTTTAACAATAAAAATTAGCTTTTTTTGTTTAAACTTAAATTTTTATTTAATACCAATACATTTATATATTATAAAATAGCTTAAATACATAGAATGTTATGGCGTTATTACCATATATTTTTTTTTGACGAATTTTTAACCCATTTATCTCTATTGCCTGCCATAATTTAGGATTATGTTCTACTGCAATTTCCCCATCTTTTCTTAAAAGTTTATAAGTTACTATTTTTTCTAAAACAGGTTGGTATAATTTACTAGCATAAGGGGGATCAAAATAAATATGATTAAATTGACGTCCTTCTAGAGTTTTTAGTACCTTAAGGACATCACCTTTAATAACTTTGAACTCTTGATTTTTTACAGCACATTTCTGCCAATTTTGCCTAATAAGGCTACATGCTTTTCCATATATCTCAATCCCTATCACTTCCTTTGCACCACGGCATAAGGCTTCTGCACCCATTGAACCATTTCCTGCACATAAATCTAACCAATGACATTCGATAATTGAATCTTGCCAAATATTAAATAAAGCTTCTCTGACTTTGGAAGATGTAGGGCGCGTCAATTTTCCAGGTAAAGTAGTTAATGACCGATTTCCATAAATTCGCATTCTATCTAGTTCATAGTTAATAATATAGATATCAATAAAATACAATGATCAAAAATTAATGCCTTACTATCAATAGATTTTAGGCTATCTACTAATTTACCTAAACCTGGTTATTGTTTTTTAGTCTTTTTTTGATACCTTCAAGTTAGTATCTCTTTACTAGTTTAGTATAATTCATGCTTAACTATATTAAATTATTATTTGGCAACATATTTACTTAGTTAAACTAACAAAATTAGATAAGCTTTTTAAGCCATAATCTGAAGATTTTTCAGGGTGAAATTGTACCGCCATCAAATTATCCAGAGCAATTGCCGCTGTTACCCTTTGACTGCCATGAGTAACCGTTGCTGCGGTCACAGTCGGATCGACTGGATCAACATAATAAGAATGAACAAAATACACATAAGGGTTAGGGGGCAAGCCTTGCCATAAACTTAGATTAGGCTGAGTAAATTCCAATTGATTCCAACCCATGTGAGGAATCGTAAGATTGGATTCAGAACGAAAACGACGTACTTTTCCGGAAATAATTCCTAATCCTGGTTCTTTTCCTTCTTCAGAAGCGTCAAAGAGAATTTGTAATCCTAAACAAATCCCTAAAAAAGGTTTTTCATCAGCAATTGCTTGGTTAATGGGTTTAACTAAATGCCGTGCTCGTAGGCTTTGAACTGCTGGATCAAAGGACCCTACTCCAGGCAAAATGATTCCAGTAGCTTTAGCAATTTCCTTAGGAGAATCAGTTATTTTTGGAGTTATTCCTAGTTTTTCTACTCCTTTACAAACAGAATGTAAGTTTCCCATACCATAGTCAATAACTGCGATAAAGCTCATATGGCAATCTTTTATAAAACCAGTATTTTTACTTTATTTTATAATACAATAAATCAAGATCAAGGCGATTTTAACTTCATTTAAAACTTGAGTATCTTATCTAGGATATAGTGCTTCGGTATTTTTTGTAAAAAAGATAAATATATATTTATTCAAAAATATATATTTCAATAAATTAAACTTTTAGATAAAAATCACTATCATAATAATTAAATTTTACTATTAATAAATAAACAAATTCTAAAAAAATAAAAAATAAAAACTTTCAATTCATTTCTTTCTCTCTTTATTAAAATTCATATAAATATTTCTCCAGAAAATTAGTTTAATACAATCAGTCAGACATTTGTTTGAAGATGTATGTTGTAAATAGTCTTTTTTGATTTTCTTAAATTAGGACTAATTTGAACAGTTTTTCGATATTGTCACTCTTCCCAAATCTATAAAAAATTTAATTAAGGCTAGAAGATTAGGATAATTAATCTTATTCATTAGTCATTTAAGCAATTGGGGGATTTTTCCTAATAATCCCGTCATCAATTGCAAAGACAAACGTCTAATTAAAGGAAAAGTATTAGTTAACCATAATCCCAACCGACGCATCTTCATTGATAGCCACCACTGGTTAGAAAATAAACGATTTAAAAAATCAGTAAATCCCAAAATCACCCAATTCTCATTTCTACGCCAGTTCTCATAACGTTTTAATACTTTTAAACTTCCAATATCTTCTCCTCGTTGATAGGATTTTTGCAAGGTTTCTACTAAAGCTGCTACATCCCGAATACCTAAGTTCAATCCCTGTCCTCCCAAAGGATGACAACAATGTGCTGCGTCTCCAACTAAGGCAAGTCTATGATCTGTATAGCGTCTACTCTGCATTAACTGAACCGGAAAAATAAAGCGATCACTAACTAATTTTAGTTCTCCTAAGAGTCCCCCAGTCCGTTGTTGTAGCTGTCTCAAAAACTCAGTTTCATCTAACTCTTTAATTACTCTTGCTTGAGAATGAGAGGCTGTCCAAACAATTTGGCAACGATTTCCAGGAAGGGGCAAAATCCCCATAGGACCCGAATACCAAAACCGTTCAAAAGCCATATTATTGCTTGGGGCGTTATGTTTAACAGTAAAAGTGACACAAGACTGCCAATATTTCCATCCTTGAGTCTTAATACCTGCTTCTGAACGTATTTGTGATTGTGCTCCGTCAGCTCCTATCACTAATTTACTACGGATTTGCTGCAACCTTCCTTCCACTTTAATCTTTACTGTCGCCTTCGTACTTTGATAATCTACGGACATCACTTCCGCTGGACATAACCATTTAATCTCAGGGGAATCAGCAATAATTGTTTTTAGTGTTTCTAAAATTACTTGATGTTCAACCACATAGCCTAGATAATCGGTTCCAAGATCAGCAGTTTTGAACTCGACCACCTGTGGATGATCAGCATCAGAAACACGAATAGAATTAAATTTACCGACTTGGGAAGATATTTTCTTCCAGACACCAATTGCATCTAAAATACGCACAGACATTAGTGAAAGAGCGTAAGCTTGAGGTTTGCTAGCAGAATTAACTTGAGAGTGAGCTTCGATGATAACTATTTTTAACCCGGATGCTTTGAGTGCCGTAGCTAAAGTAATACCAACAATTCCTCCTCCTACAATAGTAAGGTCGTAATCTTCAATATGGTTAGAAAGTGAGAGAGGGAAGCTTAGCTGATCGAAGTTCATTTTTAAGTATTTATTCAGAAAAACATTTAAAAACATATACCTTTCAATTGTGACGTGAATTTTTTAAAGATGCAAGCTCACTAGTCTATATCTTAAGTAAAGACAAGGTATTTGTGTATTGATATCTATTAAATTAAATTTTAACCAAACTAGCTAATACAACTTATAAAAATAGCTCTAAGAAAACTACTAGACTGACGTTTCATACTAAATTATAGAACAGTGGAAGTCTTTTCTATTTAAACAGAAATAATCAACAACTAAAAAATTATTTATTGATTAGAGAAGATAATATCATACCCTTTTATAAAGTTATATAAAACTGGACTACTTTTACTTATTTTCTTACTTAATGACAAATTTTGATATTTATAAGTTTGATTATTTATTAATTAACTTAGATATTTTCATATGTTATTGCTCTAATTAATATAGAGTTTCATTAAGCTAGCTGAGATAAAGACATTTTTTTGAAAACACTTAATATTAGAAAGTTACTTCTATATCATGGGGTTATATTTCCCTATAATATTAGTTATTGTTGAATTTAAAATTTTTAGTAAAGTTTGCTTTGTCTAAACTAGAATATAATACTCTAAGTCATAATTTTTTAAAATGATTACCTCCAAAATATTATATTTTTTACTCTTTAATCTCTATTTTTAAGAAAATATTACTTTTGTTAAAAATTTTACATACTATTTAAATATTTATTCCCAATTATGTGTTGGTTATAATTATTATGTTTGTTGAACAAATATGAACTTAATGAGTATTATCTATTGTAAATCTATGAATAAAATTTTTTATATACTAAGCTCGGAATAGATAACACTATCGAATACTTAAAGCTTCATTATTCTCAAATATTAAATAGCAAAAAGAAGGGAATAACTGCATACAGAAATAATTACAATCACAGTGCTCAACTTTACCTTTAAATTAATACCAAGTGATTAAGTAATCATACTATTTAATGAATAAAATTCTACACTTTAGCTATATAAAAAATAAATTATCAAGAAATAGACACTAAAATTGTAAAATAATTAGTCTTTAAAGCTTTAACTATGGCTCATAAGAATCTTTAACATCTTCTCTCCTAATATTTCCGGTTGTTCTACCATAGACATATGTCCGCAATTAGCTAGCTCAATAACATTGTTCCCCTGAACCTCAAAAAGAGGATGGAAACTAGCTAAATAGCGAACATATTTAGGTTCCATTACTGTATCTTTGTCCCCAGCTAAAAAATAAACAGGTTGTTGTAAACGGGATACTATTTGGGGTAGTAGGTGGACCTCGGTCTCCGTTGTCGAATCAAGTAAAGATCCCAAAGCCGCTTGAGGATCTGCCTTAAGTAAGTCTAAAATCCGTTGTCGTCCCCAACGCTTTTCCAGAGGACGAGCCATCATAAGATGAGAGAAAAGCACATCAATCAAGGGCATATAGGATGACCAACTTGGTCTGCGTTTTATTAACTGTTCTCCTGCTAGGCGAAACCGTTCAAATTCTTCCTTAAGATAAATCCCTCCTCCTGAATTTAAACAAATAACTCCCTGAACAGTTTCAGGGCAGGAATCAGCTCCCCATAATGCAATACCACCTCCCAACGAATGTCCAATAAGCCAAGCTCTTTTAATAGCAAATTTTTGCAGTAAAATCCTCAAATCTTGAGCATAAGCCCCTAATCCGAAAGGAGAGCTACCATTAGTCAAATTAGAATGAGCCCGTTGCAATGAAATTTCCCAGTCTATATCTAGATTTAAAGCTTCTCGAACCTTTTGAGAGTCACCAAATCCCCTAAGATCATAAATTAGACAAGGATAGTTAGGTGCTAATTGCTCAATTAACGGAAGCCAATATTGACGGCTCAATAACCATCCATGAATAAAAATAAGTACGGGAGTAGATACTTGAAAAGACGGGGATGTTAGCTCATAGGCGTGAGGAACTCCCAAAATGTCGATGGTTGGCATATTGTTATCCTAACCTTGTGAGAAGGCCCTATTGGTCGATAAAATGACTTGAGAAAAAATTTACGATTTGATGTCTATTTAAAAACTACCCGAATGGACTAAATCCAGTATAAATTAAAGAGAACATCAAAGCTTAGCCTTGTCGGCATGGTCTTTTGGAAACGATTGTTTAGTAAACCTTCTGATTCAGTCACCTCTGATTTAACTTCGGAGTTCAACGAAGAACTTCTAGATATAAAAGGTGAGACAAACGGTCAACGGCGCATTTTCTTAAGTACTGAACGGGACATTAATCTCTACGAACTAGAAGAATTATGCAATGCTGTTGGTTGGGCTCGTCGTCCTCTAGGGAAAGTGAAGCAAGCTCTGAATCATAGTTTTATCGTAGTCTCTATGTGGGAAATTGAGAAAAATCAGAGGCGTTTAGTTGGATTTGCACGTGCAACTTCCGATCACGCCTTTAATGCCACGGTTTGGGACGTGGTTATTCACCCAAGTTGCCAAAACAAAGGTCTTGGGAAAGCTTTAGTTAAATACATGATTCACCAACTTAGGAATGAGGATATTAGTAATATTACTTTGTTTGCTGATCCTCAGGTAATAGACTTTTATCGTCGTCTAGGATTTGTTTTAGACCCTGAAGGCATTAAAGGAATGTTTTGGTATCCTAATTAGATATTTCTAAAGATTAGGGAGCATAAGTATCTTAGATTAATCACCAGGAATATCTGTTGATGATTCTCTAGTATTTGGGATATAATAAGTGAGCGCGATACGGGATGTAGCGCAGCTTGGTAGCGCGCCTGCTTTGGGAGCAGGATGTCGCAGGTTCAAATCCTGTCATCCCGACTTTGATTAGACTGTCCGTAACTACATTGCCCCAATGTTTCATCGCCCCTATGAATATAGGTTTGTTATGATGAGATGGAACTAGGTCGGAACTTGGTTTTGGGCAGGCTAGTCCTATTCTTAGGGTAGATCTAATAGTGTATTAAAAAACTTTTAAATCTCAAGTACCTCAAGCAACAAAGATACTATGAAAACAACAAATTTGTGAGAGATAAATCTTTTTAACTTCTGCTATAAAGCATAGTTTATTTTTGTCTGTCACTAGTCTGTAATTAAGTACATATAAATTAATTGTAAAATATGAGGTTAACTTCTATGAAATTATTTATACATCGCAGTATAACTATTGGGTTAATTGTAAGTTCTATTATAATTTCTTCTTTGTTAGATAATAAGTTTAACGCTTTGGCATTAACCCCAGAACAAATTATGCAAAAACTCAATCAAATTCCTGTCTTTACTATTGGTAATAGTAAAGAAATATTATTGTCTGACAATGACAATAAAAAAATATTTGTGACTTATCTAAATCATCAAGATGCTCAGCAAGTTGTCGAAAACATTACGAAAGAAAATCCTGAACGTCAAGTTAAAGTAATCACCATTCCCTTGGGCAAAGTATATCAATTACTAAAAGATAAGCAAAAAAGTGAATCCCAAGGACCTCCCGATCTATTTACCTTCGTTCCTGGAAAAAAACAACTTACATCTGCTCTATCGATTCTTAAAAAAGAGGATCCCACTGCTGACACGTTTCCTGGAATTCCTTTATTTTATGGAATGGTAACAGTTGATAAAAAGAAAACTTTTCTATCTATAAACTATGACAAGGAAAGTTTTACTCCTTTTTACTTCGAGAGAGAATCTCTGCAGAAATTAATTGAAACTATTAAAAAACAACAGCCTGAATTAGCTTCATCTATAGAGGTTAAAGTAACCCAATTAGAGGGAATTCTTTCTGCTTTTGAAAAAAATGACAAAGAGCAAGAACGATTCGCAAAAAGTGTGGTTCTCGTTCCTTCGGAGGACTCAGCAAAAAAGTTATTAGAAATATTAAAAGAAGATAAGTAGGCAGATTCAGAAATAAAAAGAAAAGTTATCTAATTAATGTCTTAACATAAAAAGCAATTTTTTATCAGTTTTTAAGAAGTATCAAATTATTGTACAAATATGAAAACTTTAATTCGTTGGGGTGTTACTTTAGGGTTAGTTACTGGCGCAATTTTGTACTCTGCCTTTAATCAGCCACGCCCAGTTTTTTCATTGCCTCAAGAGGAAATTTTTAAGTTACTCCGTGGAATCCCTGTCTTTATGTTGGTTGACGATAAGAATATACCTTTAGGAGGAAAAGTAGATGAAAAAACGATATTTACTAATGTTTTTATGAGTAAACAGAATGCTCATGAATTTTTGCTTCAACTTGGAAAGGATAAACCCAATATTGCTAATCAATATAAAGTAGAGCTTATTTCTTTGGGAGCAATATACGAAGTTTCTAAAAAAAACTCTAATGAGTCCCAACGATTAGCACTTCAATACATTCCCACAAAAACTGAAGTTGAATCGGCTAAACTTATTTTGACTGAAGATGGAAAAGAATATAGAGGTGGTGTTCCTCTTTATATCCTTAAAGGAGGACCTGAACAAAATTATTTAACAATCAAACAAGATGGGGAAACTATTGTTCCTATATTTTTTGAAAAAAAGACAATTCAACAAGTTATTAATAACTTAAAGGAACAGGCACCTGATCAGGTTTCTGACATTAAAATAGAAATAATTTTGCTAGGAAATTTAATTGGGACTTTGGAAAAAGAAGATAATGAGTTTTTCAGGAAAATTCGATTATGGCCATCCGAGGAAATGATGAGAATCATTCAAGAAAATCGTCAAAATCAATGACGGTAGTGAAACAATTAACTGAAGATAATCATGAAAACCCTATATCGGGATCTGACTTAGCAATTTGGCGTAATTGGGCTAAACGTGAGTCAATCGCTGCTAATATTTCCTCTCAAGAAGTAGACTGGTTACTTCAAGAAGTGGCAGACTTAGATCGACTTTCATTGAAATTAGAGTCATTTCGGGAGCTATCAAAAATTAACTTGAAATTTTCACTATCCCAATTGAGTCAATTATGGTGGCATCGTCTAAAAGATAGGGTTCCTCTCCAATATATTATTGGTGTAACTCATTGGCGTAACTTCTCACTGAAAGTTGCTACTGGAGTTCTCATTCCTCGTCCTGAAACTGAGTTAATCATTGATTTTGCTGTTCAAGCAGTCCAAAAGAGTCCTCTTCCTGATTTAAATTTAGGACATTGGGTAGATTTAGGGACTGGTAGTGGGGCGATTTCAATTGGATTAAGCATGGTATTTCCACAAGCAAAAATCCATGCTGTTGACTATAGTGAGATTGCCTTATCTATTGCGAGAGAAAATGCTAAAAACTTAGGACTTTCTTCAAAAATCCAATTTTATGAAGGATCGTGGTGGAGCCCTTTAGAATACTTGAAAGGTGAAATTAGTGGGTTGGTATCTAATCCCCCTTATATTCCCACAAGGCTACTATCTCAACTTCAACCCGAAGTAAAAAAACATGAACCTTATTTAGCTTTAGATGGGGGTAAAGATGGACTAGAGATAATCCGCTATTTAGTAAATAGCGCCCCTAATTATCTTCAGCCTGGAGGAATTTTATTAATTGAAATGATGGCAGGGCAAGGAAATAATGTAGCTCGACTCTTAGAAGACTCTTCTGATTATCACTCTATAAAAATATTGCCAGATCTAGAAGGCATTCAACGTTTTGCTTTAGCTTATCGGACTTAACTAGATTGTTTAATTAATACCTTTTTATTCAAAATTGTTTGTATTTTTATCCGAATTAATTGATAAGCGATACCTTCCCCTATAACTTGATAGTCAGATGGTCTTAAGGTTAATTGTTTAAAATATTTAGGTTTGGCTATTATCAGAATAGTCGAAGACACATTTTGTTTATTAGCTTGCTCATTGAAATATTGAATTGCTCTACCATTATAGATATCAGTTTCAGTAATGGAATCAATAGTTTGTTGAGCATAATAAACCATACTTGGACGCATAAAACCAATAAAAACTAGTTTTTCTCCCAACTTTTGTTCTTGTCTTACTAAAGTTCCAAGCTCCCTTAAAGGAAGTTGCCGTTGACTATCAATAATTGGAGCAAGAGGAAGTACGATCCAACTAAAAAAAGCGACAAACCCTAATAAATTTGCAGACCAAATCCAACGTCGATGATGTTTACAGAATAGCAAAATCAATATACTTAAGGCAGAAAATGATAAGATGATTCCGCTACGGATGGGTATACCTGATGTCTGTAATAGTTCTCTAAACTGGGGCATCATTGGATCATAACTAATCAGTTTAGGACTGATAAAACTGGCAATAGCTAATCCACTTAAAACCCCTACATTGGCTAATCCACTCAGCCAAAATAGAATAGTCCAAAAACCTGACCAATCTCCTTCTTTTTTGAATATTTGTTCATTCCAAAATAGTGCAACTATAATGGCAGCAGCTGGCATTAAAGGAAGAACATAACCCGCTAGCTTAGTGACTGAACTCGAAAAAAATAAAAGTACAACAATAAACCAAACTAAAGCAAACAGACCTAAGTGAGTTGAACGCTGGGAGGATATCCAAAGTCTTCGTTTCCAAAAGCGTAAACGAGCAATGGCTAATGGTAAAAAAATTGACCAAGGAATCAATCCAACTAAAACTACAAAAAAGTAATAATACCATGCTCCAGGATGACGGCTAACAACACTAGTAAATCTTTGTATATTATGTAATCCAAAAAAAGTATTAATATATTCTTTTCCATGTTTTAGAGTAATAATAAGAAACCAAGGAATAGTAATAGTAATGATACTGCCAATACCTAATAACCAAGGAGTTTCCTTCACTACTTCAACTAAGCGGCCAACAAATAAAAGAAAGACAATTACTATAATTCCTGGAAGGACAATAGCTACAGGACCTTTAGCCAAAACACCTACGGACATAAAGACCCAGTACCCCATATACCACCAATTTTTAATGGATAATCCTAATCGCGTAGTACAATCATTTTGAGGATGGGCGTAGCCAACGAAAAATGATAGTAATGCTAGCCCAATACTGCTAGATAAAAACATATCAGAAACTGCTGTTCTTCCCCATGCAATCCAGAAAGGATTAAAAGTAATAATAGCCGTTCCTAAAATAGCCGAAAACCATAATTTATATGGCTCACACTGTACTGTATCACTTGTGGAAGCTCGAGAATATTCAAGTCCAAAAAGTCCAAAATTGTATAAGGTATAAAAACTTAAACATACTAAAGCAATTGCAAATAAAGCGGAAGGAAAACGAGCCGCCCACTCATTAACTCCAAATAGTTTAAAAGATAAAGAGATTAGCCAATAAGTCAAAGGCGGTTTATCGAAGCGAGTTTCACCGTTCCAATAAGGAGTTACCCAATCTCCCGTCATATACATATGACGGGATGCTTCAACAAACATGGGTTCCGTTTTATCTACTAAACCAATAGTTCCTAAATCCCATAAAAAAGCAATCCAGCTAACTAGCATCAACCATAGAATAGAAAAAATCCAGAGTGCCTTAGGAGATTTTATTGATAAGTTGTATTTATTTACGATCTGTTTATAAGTATCTACTTTATTCATAAGAATATCCAATATAAATATTTCTAGTCGTTCTGTCTACTAGAAACCTCGATATTTTATATCAATAGTTTTTAAAAGAGAAATAGATAGGAGAAAGGAAAGATAGCCAACACACAAACCAGCAATAATATCTGTTGCCCAATGAATATTCAAATAAAGACTTGCCCACCCCATAGAAAAAACTAGGACAGTTGATACACTATAAACATAAACAGTTAGTTTGGGGAACTGAAATGCAATCAAATAAGAGATGTATAAATACAGCATAAAGTTACCAGAAATATGACCACTAGGGTAGCTATTTCCATGAACATCAATTAATCCTGGAGCCGGACGTATTCTGCTAAATAAAGGTTTTAATATCTTATCAATTAATACAAGGATCCCTAGAGAAGAAATTGCTAAAACTTGGGCTTCTTTTAAATAACGTTTCCATAGCAGAAAACTTAACCCGCCTAAAATAAAAAAAATAACAACTTCAGCTTCTCCTAATAGATAAGAGACTCGCGCAAATTCAAATAAACCAGGTTGACGAAAGTGTCGAACCCAATGTAAAAAATTCGCGTCTAAAGTATCAAAATTACCCTGAATAACTCCTTGGTTTAGCCATAACAATAATAATAAGACAGTCACGAATGAGGCTAAAGTCTTATTTTGTATCGCCCTGCGAACCTTCTCCATCATACTCTTTCTTAACTTTAGCTTCATATCTAGTTAGAGGTTAACATTTAAGTAGGTATCATCATATAATAGCACTCGGACTTATAAACGACTTCACTTCAACTTAATCTTAGATCATTACGTTGCTTTCTAAGGAGGAACTATCAATAACTCTACTAAAATAAGCTATCCTAAAGACGTGAAATACCCTAAGTCAATAGCATAGATTATCTCTGCCATTGACCCAGAGAAAAATCATTAAGTCAATCATTAATAATCGAATGAGTGTGACAAGATAGAACTTATGTTGTGTAATATACTTAAAAAAGTGGATGTCCTTATCAATTCTCTATTTTAATCTCTAAGATATCAAAATTTTGTTATACACTAGTCCCTAGTGGTTAAAGTTTGAAGAAATTAAGGAAGAACCAGTTATCTGCAAAGACATTAATAAAGTTAACTAACTAAAATTAAATTTACGTTTTATTTATACAACTAAAAAGGCATAGAAAAAAATAAAATTGGATTATTTTAGGTAATTAATTAATTAGCTTAAAGTTTTGTGTTTATTTAATGATATTTAAATATCAAATAGTGTACTACACTAATTTAAGTAAAATAAAAAAAACTAAAACAAATTTTAGACAAAAGCATATAAATTTGTAATAACTATACAGTATAAATAATAGTTTAAGACTAAAAATAATTTATAAACAAATTTTTTCTATAGATTAATTATTTATCAATAAATACATTGTTTAAGTAAATATTTAAAAAAAAAGAAGAGACAAGATTACAACTTAACAAAGATAATTAAAATTGAACTACCACAAATCAAACTCTAAACACTTAAATATCAGAATTTAAAATAAGAAGTTAATTTTAAACAGTTTATTTATAGCCATCAATCTATATACTAGGATTCATGAGTCTTTAAACCTTAAACATATAACAAATTTAGGTTTAGTCGTAACTTAGATAATCCATAGATGAAATATTTCCTCAGAGTTGTTCTGTCGTAGAAAACCATCAGAACAGCCAAGCGAGAACTATTAAGGAATAATCTTTCAACCCCGCTACGTTAAATTAAAAAAGAAGTCAAAGTAACCCAGCAAGATGTAATAAACCATGACCGCTAATTAACTCAAATAAAAGAGCTATAAATCCTATTATCGCTAATCTAGTATTCCACACCTCAATTGTTGTGGTGATACTACGCCTCCAATATTCTTGAGAGCATATTATTCTGTTTTCTTTGGGACGAATAACTTTGTCAAAGGTATAAGGAGATTCTTGAAGAGATTTAGTGACTAATTGTGCGAGAGAATCAATAAAAATGGGGTGGGTATTTAATGCGGGCACTCGATAAAAATTTTCAATTCCAGCCCTCTTAGCAACTTCCCGGTATTCTATATCAATTTCTTGAAGAGTTTCAATATGTTCCGAAACAAAACTAACGGGAACTACTAACAAATCTTTAACTCCTTTTTTTCCCAATTCTTTTAAAGAATCCTCCGTGTAAGGTCTAAGCCACTCCACTGGACCAACTCTACTTTGATAAGCTAGGGTAAAATCATTTGGCCGATTTAAGGTTTTCATGATTAAGTGAGTACAAGCCTCAATTTCTACTTGATAGGGATCTCCAGCTTTATCAACATAACTTTTAGGGACTCCATGAGCACTAAAAAAGATATGAGTATGACAAGAATTCTCATGTTTATCTAATTCTTGGGTAATTAGGTCAGCCATTGCCTTTAAATAATCAGGATGATCATACCAAGAAGGAATTAAAGTATAGTTAATTCGTGCAAGATCACTATCAGCTTGCCACATTTTCTCAAGTACTCGGAAACTAGAGCCACTGGTACTAATGGAAAATTGAGGATACAGAGGAAAAATCACTAGATGTTCTATTCCATCTTGTTTAATGTGATTCATCACTTCTTCAATAAAGGGGTGCCAATAACGCATTCCAACGTATATTTTGGCGTTATGACCTATTTCTGCTAATCTTCTTTCTAGAGCTTTTCCTTGAGCCTCAGTAATCCTCCTCAGAGGAGAACCTCCTCCAATTTGTTCATAATTTTTCTTGGACTTTCCACTTCTTACCTGGGAAATGAACCAAGCTAAAGGCCTTTGTAACCAGGGGACTGGTAACCGAATAATTTCTGGGTCAGAAAATAGATTAAATAAAAAGGGGCGAACATCTTCTAATTGTTCTGGTCCCCCTAAATTCAGTAATAAAACCCCAACGCGATCCATAAATTTATGTAGATGAATAACACTTCAGACTCTTCGTCAAGTTTAGCAATATCTAGACTAAGCATTTAGAGTTTAATAATAAAATGCTCATAATCTAGTAGATTATAAGAGTCAAGAGGTGATAGGTTAAATATAATTTAATAACTTAGGGTTATCAATGACCTTGGTTATGCAATAGTATTTCTCGTTCAGTACCTCTAAATGCTGAGGATGAGAAAGTGCTGTTACCCAGCCATTGAGAATATCCTTCCGGAGTCTGAAGCTGAAGTTTTGGGCATGTTGTTTAGTAAAAGTAAAATTATTGACCTTTTACTGGAACGATAAGACTCGACATCTTATTAACTGCTTTTTCCAAAATAGTTGGAGCGGTTTTCAAAGCCGATTAGATTAAGTGATTAGCTAAAAAGACTGTTGCTTAATTAAAATTTAGTTTAGTCAATACTAGTATTGCTCCTCACGAAATGGAACTCAAGCAACCTGAGTAAATTCTCAAAGAGATATATTAGGTTCTTAATCTTGAGAGAGTTTTTCTCTAACTGATTCATAGAAGTCAACTAATCGTTTATTTTATCCACTTTTAATTATTTTTACATGAATGCTTAGAATAAAGACAGGCTATAAATCACTCAACACCCGCTTAGTGACAAAGTTAACTTCAGTCAGTTTTTTCGACCAGCAAGAATAATTCCATAGAGAAAAAAGTTTGCGAGCAATTCAAACTAAGAAATAAGATTAAAAATACTTTCTCCATTATTTATTGAGGCAAGCCAACGAATGTCCAATACCAAATTATTACAACCTGATTTAGTTTTAGGAGATACTATTCTTGGTTTAACACCAGAAATTCTCATTCATTATAATATTAAAGGATTAGTCTTAGATGTAGATGAAACCCTAGTCCCTTTAAAACAAAGCCAAGTTTCTCAAGAACTTGAGCAATGGATAGAAACTATTAAACAAGTAACTCCCATTTGGTTAGTTAGTAATAACTTAAGTGAAGGTCGCATTAGTAGAATCGCTAATACCTTGACTCTCCCCTATCTGTTGGGAGCAGTAAAACCTTCCCGACGCAAACTACGACAAGCTGTCCAGTCCATGAAACTTCCCGTAAGCGGTGTAGCAATGGTTGGTGATCGCTTGTTTACCGATGTTCTGGCTGGCAATCGTTTGGGAATGTTTACAATTCTTGTTAAACCCATGGCGGATACTACTTTGACTACTCATTACCATCCAATCCACAATTTTGAGATCTGGTTATCTCGAATTTTAGGGGTATCTCTATAAGTTTACTAAAAATAATGAATTTTTAAGAGACTAAGTCTTGAGTACTTGATTACCTAATATTGGATTGATTGTTCCTGCCAGCACCTTCTTTTATACATTTTTATTTTGTCCATTACGTAAGATGGATAAAGAGCAATTTTTATTTATTGGAGAACATTAAAAAAGTTGATTGATTGATAATTATCTAAATCCATCTTGTTGAATATGTATTTAACATAATGATAAAAGCTAATGTTTAGTTCTGTGTAAGAGAGCTCTTTATATTTCGTTAGATCAAGAAAATGTAGAGATATGTTCTTAAACGTCTCTACACGGAGTTTTCTATGAAAAAACTCTTAATTTGCTAGTAAAGATTTTAATTCTTTACTAGTTAAACGAGGTCCATAACTAGTAACAATTCGAGAAGAAGCCTGTGAAGCGAGATATCCAGCTTGGCGATAAGTCATTCCATGGGTGATTCCGTAAAGAAATGCTCCGGCATACATATCTCCTGCACCTACGGTATCAATGGCTCGGACAGGACAAGGAGCAATTTCAATCAATTCTCGACCATCAAAAACTAATGAGCCCTTCGGACCACGGGTTATAGCAAATCCTTTTGCCAAAGTTTTTAAATAGGAGATCGCCTCGGAAAAGTCTTTCGTGTTGGATATTTTTAGAGCTTCTGCTTCATTAGCAAAAATAAAATCTAATCCTGAACCAATAATCTTTAATAACCCATTTTTAAAAAACTCTACTATGTTTGGATCAGATAAAGAAACAGTAGTTTTTACCGCTGAATTTTCAGCAATTTCCCTAGCTTTAATAGCTGCTGCTTGAGCACTTGGGGATGTGACCAAATACCCTTCTAAGTAAAGATATTCAGAATCAGAAATTGCTTCGAGGACTAATTCTTGTCCGGATAAACTACTCGAAATACCTAAAAATGTATTCATGGTGCGATCAGCATCAGGGGTAACCATAACTAGACATTTTCCGGTAGTTCCTCCTTTCCCATCACCGTTGTGTTCATTGGTATCTAACCCACATCTGCGTAAGTCTTCTAAATAAAATTTTCCTGCTTCATCCGCTGCTACTTTACAAGAATAAAACCCATTACCACCTAATTGACTAAGGGCTATCATAGTGTTGGCAGCAGAACCCCCTCCACTTTGCTTACATGGCTGTCCATTAAGTTCTTTTAATAACTTCTCTTGACGAACTTCATCAACAAGAGTCATCACACCTTTATCAACATTTAATAGTTGGAGTAATTCTTGTGAAACTTTAAATTCTATGTCTACCAAAGCATTACCAACACCATAAACATGGTACTTTTTTCTCATTAATGTTTTTTTGTCTTACGACAAACCTCCAAAATATTTAATCATACCTTATGGTAGTATAGAGCTTTTACATAATAACGTTAGTTAGTTTAGCAATAGATAAAATCTACAATAAGCCAATAGTCAATATAAAAATACACTTTTGATCATTCGAATCTACTTGAAAATTTGAAGATATTTTGTTGTTTCTATTTGGTTTATAATTTTTATTTTGTTCGATAAAGTCTATTTTAGAATGAAGTTGCTAGAAACATAAATAAAAATAATCATCGAGGTTGAATAACTAAAGCAAAATTATTATTTGAAGCGCAATTATATTCTGGTATTAATCTTTGTTTTGAGTAAAAGTAATCTTGAAATAATAATAATTTTGACCTTAACTTAATCTATAGTATTTTTTATAATTAAAAATATTCGTTAACCATGGTTATTTAATCGACTAAATAATAACTTCTCTTACTTGTTGATAACTCAGAAATAAAGGAGAGAAAACGGATATTCTGACCTCTGCCTCTCCCTTATTATAGGTCTTAAATAACTTTAGGCTAAACACTAATAGATTTTTGCTACCAGATGCTTGCACTATGTCAATAGACTACGGCATGGGTGTTGGTTACTTTTGACTGTGTTATTTGCTGTTTGAGTACTTCAAACGCTTTATCAAACTGAGGATCACCAAAACTTCCAATCCGTTCACTATCCTGTTGGAGAGCTTTACGTTCATCGTCACTCAGTTCAAATATGATATCAGGTCCAATACCTTGTTTATTGATATCTCGTCCATTAGGGGTAAGATACTTAGCGACGGTAACGGCTAAACCAGAACCGTCCCCTAATCCTCGGACAGACTGAACTAAGCCTTTACCAAAGGTCTGAGTTCCTACAATTATGGCGCGTCTATGATCTTGTAAAGCTCCTGATAAAATTTCACTAGCACTCGCCGAACCTCCATCAACTAATACCACCAGCGGTTTATCTGTTAAGGCACGGTTACTGGCTCGTTGTTGCTCCTCTTGTCCAAGACGATTAACTGTTGAAACAATTTTTCCTTCATCAAGCCACATTCTAGCAATTTCAATGCTTGAATATAGCAAGCCTCCAGGATTAGAACGGAGATCTAAAATATAGCCGTTAACTTGTTTAGCTTCTAGTTTTTTAATAGCATCCCGCATTTCTTGACCAGCTTGACTACTGAATTGAGTTAAACGAATATAGCCAATCAATCCAATAGGAGTTTGTTGAGAACGAGAGCGAACGGGATGTAGCTCAATACGTGCTCTAATGAGGGGATAATCAGCTTCTTCAGTACTACGGCGAATTGTTAAAATTACTTTACTGCCTGGTTTGCCTCGAATCAACTTAACGGCATCTCCGACCTCCATCCCTTTAGTAATTTTGCCATTAATTTTTGTAATAATATCTTTAGATAAAATTCCAGCATCAAATGCTGGAGTATCTTCAATGGGAGAAACTACCATTAGTTCACCAGTCTCTTCGTCCTTGGTAAGTTGAATACCCACTCCAGTCAATTCTCCCGAAGTGTCAATTTGCATATTTTTAAATTCTTCGGGATCCATAAAGCGGGTGTATGGATCTTCAAGTACTGCGAGCATTTCTCTAATCGCTTTATAAGCCTCTTCCTTGTTAACATAAGGACGGTTTAGATATTCTACACGAATAGCTTGCCAATCCGATTGATTAAATGTTTCATCAACATAGGTACGATTAATAATCTGCCATACTTCGTCAATTAATTCTTTTGGACTATTTTGAAAAAAAGCTTGACTCTGAGAAAAGCGGAGTCCTCCACCTGTTACTGCAACTACAGTCAAGATAGCCGCAGTCGCGCCGAGAATGAGCCCACGTTTTTGATTAACCATAAGCCTAAATTTATGCAAAGATAAAAGGACAAGTAGATTTCTTTCTAATTACGTGTTAA
Source organism: Cyanobacterium sp. uoEpiScrs1 (assembly GCF_947331815.1). Taxonomy (GTDB): domain Bacteria; phylum Cyanobacteriota; class Cyanobacteriia; order Cyanobacteriales; family Microcystaceae; genus Rippkaea. The sequence goes on along the minus strand of NZ_OX373462.1, from coordinate 2,019,977 downwards.
CTGTAACACTCGAACCTGATAACGCGACTTGATATATCTTTTACTATTAAGTCATTCAGTTCACCAAAACAGACAATCGGTCAATTAGTTATTTTTTAACTGGAGTACTTTTCTCTAGTTATAACATTTTTTGAAAGTGAGTACACTCATCCTATGGGAGATAATATATTAGTTGGTGCTGATTCGTTAAAAAGTAAACGACAAACTTTGCGTACTCAACGACAATTAAAAGTATGGCAAGGGGTTTGGCGCTTTTTAGCTCTTTTGGGAATGGTAGGAGGATTGATCTGGATAATTAGTTGGCCTCATTGGGTAATTAAAGATCAATCACAAATTAAAATTGTAGGAAATAGGCTATTGTCTTCAAATAAAATACGACAGCTCCTCAATGTATCCTATCCTCAGTCTATCTGGCAACTTCCCCTTCATCAATTGACTCAACAGTTGAAGAAAGAACCGCCATTTAAGGATGTTCATCTAACTCGTCAGCTTTTTCCAACTCAGATAACTGTTACTGTCAAAGAACGACAACCGGTTGTTATGGGTACTTCTTCCCAAGGCGATGGCTATCTTGATGCCACTGGAGTCTGGATCTCTAAGAAATTTTACGGAGAAGATGTAAAAGTTGAGACGGAACAAGATATCATCGTACATGGTTTTAATCCCCGGTATCGTTCTCATTGGCTTGAGATATATCATTTAATTCTTCAGTCTCCAATCAAGATTACAACAGTAGATTGGCAGGATCCAAGCAATCTTATATTAAAAACTGAATTAGGAACTATACATTGTGGTCCTTATGGTGATCGTTTTCAGGAACAGTTGCAAGTTTTAGCTAGAATGAGTAAACTTTCTTCTAGTGTTCCTCCAGACCGTATTTTTTACTTAGATGTCACTAATCCACAGTTTCCTTCAATTAATCTGAATCCTTAGTCTAATTTTTAAATTTATAAGCTAAATTTAATCATTGATTGGTGACTTCTAACTGCACGTTTAACAAAAATAAGCATATTTATCGAGTAATAAAGATTGACAAACTACCACTAGATTTTTAGTGTATAAGATGAGACGAGTCCGCATAGAGAAGTTTACTATTCCATTTATAGATAAGTGCTCTATGTATTATATAATACTACTAAATTAAAAACTGATTAGCTATATTATAAGTTTAATCATACGCATTATCGTCTAATTGTTTTTCAACCACTCTTAGTTAATCGTCAATAACAATGGCATCTAGTGAAAAATTGATTTCCAATAATTCAAGTTTTAATCTTAATAATACTCAATCTTCGGAAATATCAAGTGCAATGGGAGATACTCATGTTCACAATAACAATCCATTCTTGCCTCAATTGAAAGATCCTTCAGAGTCCCTTACAGAAGAGACTGGGAGAAATAGGATAGTGCCAAATAACGTTGCTAGAATCAAAGTAGTTGGTGTTGGGGGCGGCGGATGTAATGCGGTTAACCGTATGATTGAAAGTTCCTTAACTGGAATTGAATTTTGGGCCATCAATACCGACGCCCAGGCTCTTTCTCAATCAGCTGCTCCTCAACGTTTGCAAATTGGACAAAAATTGACTAGAGGTCTGGGAGCCGGAGGAAACCCATCTATTGGGACTCAAGCTGCTGAAGAGTCTCGAGATGAAATCGCTCACGCTTTGGAAAACACCGACCTTGTCTTTATTACAGCTGGTATGGGTGGAGGAACTGGAACAGGAGCAGCTCCCATCGTTGCTGAGGTTGCAAAGGAAATGGGCTGTCTGACTGTAGGAGTTGTTACCCGTCCTTTTACCTTTGAGGGACGAAGGCGTACAACTCAGGCAACAGATGGAGTCAATAATCTACAAAATAACGTCGATACTCTGATTGTTATTCCTAATAACCAGTTACTACAAGTTATTCCTCCAGATACTCCCTTACAGGAAGCATTTTTGACAGCAGATAATATTCTACGACAGGGGGTACAAGGGATTTCGGACATTATTACAATTCCTGGTTTGGTTAATGTAGACTTCGCGGACGTTAGGGCGGTGATGGCTGATGCAGGATCGGCATTAATGGGACTGGGCACAGGTTCAGGAAAATCTCGTGCCAATGATGCAGCGGTACAGGCAATTTCTTCCCCTCTATTAGAACACTCAATTAAGGGAGCTAAAGGAGTGGTCTTTAACATTACTGGGGGGAACGATCTCACTCTTCATGAAGTAACAACAGCGGCTGAAACTATTTTTGATGTAGTTGATCCAGATGCGAATATTATTTTTGGAGCAGTTATTGATTCTATGTTACAAGGAGAAGTAGTAATCACAGTCATTGCGACGGGCTTTAGTGGAGAGTCTGAAAGTACGGCTTCAAAAACAGTAAAAAGTTCTTCTACACAAAAAGTAAATAATACTTCAACTACCAAAGCTACTGAAACAGAACCTCCTAAATACATGGGGTTAGATATTCCAGACTTTCTTCAACAACGTCGTTTTCCGAAGCGTTAATTAGTCAATAAATGTACTTTAAATGATTTTTATTAAAAACAGCATAATCATCTTTTAAAGTCAACCTCAATGAGGCTAGGTCCTTAACAATTTTTTGTAGCTTCACCTGAGCATTTATGCGGAAAATTAACTTAGAAAATTTTTTCGAGAAGATCTTGTTCTAAAAGAACAATACTATTCAAATTTACTAACCTAGTAGTCTGAATTATCTTTATTTTAAAATCTATCAGACTGAGCTAAAAGGACGAAAAAAAGAGGATAATTAATAAATTAAATTCGATTAATAGAGCAACTTGATAATTTGAGAAATTTTATCAAACTTTAACGACAAGATTTTTTAAATCTGCAGCTTGTAGATAAATTACATATTAATAAAAAATATAGAAATATTTAATTTTTTAAATATAAAACTGATGACAATACCAAATTATTTTAATTTATGAAAATTGATTCTTTTAAGAATAAATTTATTTGCATTGAATAAAAGCTAAAACTAAAATATCAATTTTTACAAATATTGTTAAATTGTATAAATTACTAAATATAGATAGCTTTGGGAGAAAATATACGAAGATACTATTTTGCTCTAAAAGCAATAAACGGTACTATGAAAACTAAAAATAATATATATAAATAAGTCACTTATAATAATTCCTAAATAGTTTATTTTGTATTGCTATTATCATTAAGTCCACCTTATATTTAGTGTTTATTATGTAATTTTAAATTTAATAAAAAGTTGTAAAAAGTTTAGATATATGTGAAAAGTTAAGACTTTAACTCTATCCTAAAAATATGCTAATTATGTAAATTAGTAAAAACAGGATAAATATTCAAGAAATAATCATGAATAGCATATAAGTTTAATAGAAATTAAAAAAATATTTATCAGTAAAACTATACTATAAATAGTAACTATTAAAGTTGTCTATTTTTAAAATTAAATATAAGTTACATATTTATCTAAAAGTTTTTTACTAACTATCTCTACAAAAGCCTATCGCAATATTGTTATGTAATAAGAGAAGAAAGTTACTATTAACATAGTAACTTTAATTATTTATAAATAAAAATACATTTATCAGTATTGTTACATTGTACCAAAAAACTATTTTTAAAAATTATTTATCGTAATATTTAGTATGTACTAGCCAATAAATTGTTAGCCGGAAAACGTTAAGTTAGCCTATATTAGCTTAAGTATTCTATTCAATAAAAAGATATCCTTGTAAAATTTATGAAAATACCAGCAGCAGGAAGCGTAAATCCTCGTCAATTAGTGCTATTGATTCTTAAGGAAATTGAACAGCAGGGAGCTTACACTGATATTGCTCTTGACCGAGCCTTCAATAAAACTAATTTGGACTCGAATAATCGCGCCCTAGTCACAGAATTAGTATATGGTATTATCCGACGACGGCGCACTTTGGATGCTTTAATTAATCAACTAGGTAAAAAAAATGCGCATCAACAACCTCCCAATCTTCGTTTAATATTACACCTTGGGCTTTACCAATTACGCTATCTTAGCAATATTCCCTTGTCAGCAGCGGTCAACACCAGTGTTGAGCTAGCCAAAGAAAATCAATTGCTAGCCCTTTCAGGCGTAGTAAATGGGATCTTACGCCACTACATCCGTCTAAGCAGGACTAAGATTGACCCTTTGGTACTACCTGATAACCCTGTTAAAAAATTAGGTATTTTTTATAGCTTTCCTGATGAGATTATCGAAATCTGGCTGCAGCAATTCGGGGAAGATACCACTGCACAGTTATGTGACTGGTTTAATCGACCGCCCCATCTTGATCTGCGTATTAACCCTTTAACAACTACTATAGAAACCGTTGAAACCCATTTGAAGCAAGCTGATGTTAAAGTAGTAGATCTAGAATATGTCTGTCAAGGATTACGATTAAGTGGAAAAATAGGCTCTATTAAACAATTACCAGGATTTCAGGAAGGATGGTGGACTGTACAGGACAGCAGCTCACAGTTAGTAGCCCATTTGCTTGCCCCTCAACCTTCGGAAGTCATTATTGATGCTTGTGCTGCTCCAGGAGGAAAAACTACTCATATTGCCGAATTAATGCAAGATAAAGGGATAATTTTTGCTTGTGATTGTACTTCATCAAGATTAAACAAACTACAAGCTAATGTACAAAGGTTAAATCTAAAATCTATTCAGATTGTAAAAGGAGACAGCCGTCAATTTGACCAATTCACTGCAATAGCTGATCGAGTTTTACTAGATGCTCCTTGTTCAGGACTAGGAACCTTACATCGACATCCTGATATTCGTTGGCGATATAATTCTGAAAGAGTCCGACAGCTATCAAAATTACAACAAGAATTATTAGAAAAAACGGCAACCTGGGTAAAACCTCGGGGGGTATTAGTATATTCTACTTGTACTCTTAATTATTTAGAAAATGAATTGATTATCAAACAGTTTCTCGATACCCATACAACTTGGCATATTGAACCCCCATTACCCCATTTATCTTTGTTCAATTGGGTAACTCCGTCGGGATGGATCCAGATCTTGCCCCATCAGCGTCAAATGGATGGCTTTTTTCTAGTGAAGTTAAAGAAAGGTTGATAGAAGCTCAATTTGCTGACAAAGCATTTCATTATATATTAAAGATAGCGGAAGCTAAAAACAATTGAAATTAATCATGAAAAGTTCTCAGAAAACGAAACAACTCCTCAAGATTTTGATTGGTGCTGCTTGGATCGATGGACTAATCCAGCAAGAGGAACGGAATTATTTAAATAAAACGATAGCTAGCCAAGATCTTGCCGATGATCAAGAAATTACTACTCTTTTATCTGAACTTAAGCCAGTTCAACCTGGCCAATGTTACCAATGGTTGGAAGAATATTTAGGTAGTAATCCTACCACTAAGGATTATCAAAAATTACTTGAATCTATTAGTGGTTTAATTTATAGTGATGGTGATGTGCAAATACAAGAAGCTCAATTGTTAACTAAACTACAGTTACTTGATCCGTCTAAAGATTCTTCTAAATCTTCTTTTGAGAAGATACTAAAAACTATTCAAAAATTATATAAAAAAGCCATTAGCTAAAAAAATTAATAACAAAAATATTAATCAGTAACCTTATAATTGATCGTGGGATTAATTTATTAACTAAAAACAAAAGTATATTCATTTGAAATGTAAATACAATTCAATATTTGGGGTGATTTAGATACTCATTTTCCCAAATCTATTTTTAGAAACTACTTATTTTATTTTACTTTGCTTATTTTTCTATTTATGTCTTCTTAAAAAATGGGCTCAGCTGGATGTAAAAAATTAGTTATTATTATTAATATTTTAGTCATTAACTATTCTACGCTAGAAATGGTTACAGAGATAAAATTTAACTTTATAGGTTAATATTGTATCGGCGAATTCAACTAATACTAGCGTTTCTCATTCTATTAAAGGTAAATACTTACTTTAAATTCTTGTTGATAGAATTTATACAGGAGTTATTAAGTAACTAATACTAAATTTATAAATAATTTACTAAGTACATTACCCTGTCAAACTAGGACAAATTTAATAAGTATCTATATTCTTTGTGGTTAACTTAAAAATTAATAATTAACTATGGTTATTTATAACTAAAAGAGGTTAACTTCTATAATTTTTTTGAGCTTTTTTATATTCTATAGTGTGTTCACTAAGTACTTCCTATATTTAAGTACTTAATAAGTATAATCAATATATCTATAGATATATTGATTATTATCTCTAAATTAAAATAAAAAAATAAACTATTATCTTCTCATTTCATTTATTTGAAGGAAATGAGTATTTAAGTTCATATATATAGCCTGAAATAAGAATATTAAAATAGCTTTCTTTTTAAGCAGAAAGCAAAAGATATTTGATTAAATACTATCAGTTTTGTCTACAATAAGAGTATACAATAGTACACTTTTATATTATGTATATACATTGACTACATTCTAGTGTATTTATGATATTAGATACCGAACAATGAATTAGAGTAACAAGTTGTTCAGGATATCTTAGTTAAAATATATTCTTTTTTGTAACAAAACGATAGTTTATTTTGTAAGAAAAGTATTTAGGATAGTAGTATTGCAAAGAACAGCTTAGGGTTAAGTTGTTTCTATTGTTGTTATTTTGCCATCTCTCATTTATAAAAATCATGATTAGCCGTTGTAATTATTAACCATTTCACTATCCCTGTTATTCTTAGGCTAAAGATATTTAAAAAACTAATTTGGACTAAATTCCATATGACTGAGCTTTATCCATCTGACCCAGAACTACTGCAAAAACTTAATTTGGAAGAGGAAAATTATTTGGAATGCTTTCATGATAAACTGGGCAGTGAACCAAGTACTCTTAAGATTAAACCAAATGCAAAACCGTCACGCATTGTTTTAATAGACTATGATGAAATTAAGGCTATCCGTAGGGTAGATATTATCCCCAAAGCTTTAATTCCTTATTTAAGTAAAAATACTGTCTCTTGGATGGATGTTCAAGGATTAGGTAGTGAGATAATTCTGAAACAGGTTGGAACAATTTTCAAACTTCATCCTCTGCTGCTTAAGGATATGGTCAATGTTCCCCAACGTCCCAAAGTAGAAGACTATAATGAACAATTAATGATTATAGTCCAGATAGTATTTTTTCAATCTAGTGAAGAAGAATTTTCAAGTGAACAAGTAGGATTTGTTTTAGGGCAAGGTTATCTTTTAACTTTCCAAGAAAGGCACATTGAAGATCGTTTTAATATAGTCCGTAATCGTATTTATGCCAATCAAGGAAAAGTTCGTCAAACCGGAGCTGATTATTTAACCTATTTGTTGTTAGATTCAATTATAGATAGTTATTTCCCTGTATTAGAAAAATATGGTGATCGTATTGAAGCTTTAGAAGATAAATTAGTTGTGCAACCCCAAAGTAGTTATCTTGAAGAAATTTATGCCATACGACGGGAATTATTAGCGTTACGAAGAGCTATTTGGCCTCTACGCAATGTTACCGATTTGTTAGTAAGAGGAGAGAGTTGTTTAATTAAACCAGAAGTAAAAATTCATTTCCGCGATTGTTATGATCATGTTATTCAACTGCTTGATATTGTAGAAACTTATCGGGAACTTGCTTCAAGCTTGATGGATGTTTATTTGTCCGCTATGAGCAATAAAATGAATGAAATAATGCAATTTTTAACAGTAATTTCTACAATTTTTATTCCTCTAACTTTTATTGTAGGAGTTTATGGCATGAACTTTGAATATATGCCAGAACTCCATTGGCGTTGGAGTTATGTTACTTGTATAGGTATGATGATAATTGTTGCAGCAAGCTTAGTCTTTTTCTTTTGGCGACGGGGGTGGTTTGAATCATTTTATACTCTTAAGAGAGACTAAGTTATTCAATAAAAAGAGACAATAAAGTATATTTAGTTTTTATTGCTATGTTTCCTTGCTAAATATTTATAATTTGTGTATGCATTTAGATTAAATTAAATTAAACAAACTCAAATAAGTGTAAAATAAAAGGTTATTAAAAAATAATTCCTAGATCATACCAGAGTATAACAGTTAATTTATATGTAATATAAAAATTATTTCTATGATGGGATAAAAATAGAAATACATTATTTAAATGAATGGAAAATTTAAAATAATACAGTTTTAGTTTAACCACTATTGAACCTCCTTATATAGGATATAAAAAACTAATAGTGGTTAGTAACGTCAAAAATAATGAACAAAGAAATTAAATATTTTAAGAGTATATTATAAGTTAGCCAAGCAATGAAAAACTTTTTTATTTTTTGCAAGAAAATCATAGTTTTAAACAGTTATCATAAAACATATTATTAAATAATGATTTTTAAAGGCATCGTACAAATATATAAAAACACCGATATTAGGCTAAAGTAATTAAACAAAATTTTATTTAAAAATATTAATCAAGACAATATAAGGTTAGTTCTATATTTTTAAATGCAGAGATGTAAAATAGTTCACGTTCTTAATATCTATTTAAAGTTGCTTAGCTATTCACTGACAACAAAAACTTTATAACTAAAAAATAGTACACTAGAATATAGGTAAGAGTTAGCGAGGGAGTTGCGGATTCGTCCTTGAGACGAATTCGAGGAAAGTCCGGGCTTCCTAAAGACTAAACTTGCTGGGTAATCCCCAGTGCGCGTGAGCGTGAGGATAGTGCCACAGAAAAATACCGCATTTTTTGGGTAATACCAAAAAATGTAAGGGTGCAAAGGTGCGGTAAGAGCGCACCAGCAGCATTGTGAAATGCTGGCTAGGTAAACCCCAGTTGGAAGCAAGGTCGGAGGAACTAGGGTTAGTCTTTTCCCCGTTCCGTTATTGGAGAACCGCTTGAGGAGTTTGGTAACAAATATCCCAGATAGATAATTCCCCCTATAAGATTTTAATCCTATAGGAACAGAACCCGGCTTATGCCTAACTCTTTCCTTTTTTTTAGTCTTCGTTAGCTGCGCATCCTAAATAAATGACATGGCAAAGCATTGCAGCTATAAAAAAGTACTTGAGAGTATCAGTCCACAATTTATATCCCTTTTTGAGGTAATGCTCCTTTCATCTTTCCCAACCATTCAATTAAACTCTCTAATTGTTTTTGGGGTTTTAATACTCCCAAACCCCTGACAGTCACTTTTTTAGGACTATAAACAAACCGTGATTGTAAATAATCTGGTAGATTTTCTTGTAATAATTTCCAGGCAGGTTCTTTCATTGGAGTTTCTAAAATAATGTGTTGTTTACCATCAGTTTTAATACGAGAAAAACCTAAAAACTTGCCAATTTGTTTTAATTCTATTACTTGCAGTAGTTGTTTTACAGAGGCTGGTATCTCTCCATAACGGTCTGTCCAAGCAACTACTATTTGCTCTAAATCTTCTTTAGAATTAGCCTTTGCTATTGCTCGATAAGCATCCATTTTTTGTTGAGTGTCGGCAATATAGTTAGTAGGAATAAAAGCTGTTAACGGCAAATCTATTTGAGTTTCATCAACTTTAGGTATTTCCTGACCTTGAATCTCTTTAATCGCTTCTTGTAACATTTCCATATACAATTCAAACCCGATAGCTGTCATTTGACCCGACTGTTCAGTCCCTAATAGATTCCCAACTCCCCGAATTTCCATATCACGGGTCGCTAATTGATACCCTGAACCAAGTTGGCTGAATTCTTGTAAAGCCATTAATCTTTTCCGAGCCGTTTCTGTTAATTCTCCTTTATTTGGATATAGTAACCAGGCATGAGCCTGTATTCCAGATCGCCCGACTCTTCCTCTCAATTGATAGAGTTGGGATAATCCAAACTTTTGGGAATCCTCAACAATAATTGTATTAACTCTTGGTATATCTAACCCTGATTCAATGATTGTTGTACAGACTAAAATATCTCCTCCCCCATTGTTGAATTCCAACATGGTTATTTCTAATTCATTAACATCCATTTGTCCATGAGCAACCATAATTCTTGCACTGGAAATCATTTGTTGTAATTTTCTAGCAACTTCTTCAATTCCTTCTACTCTAGGAACAACATAGAAGATTTGTCCGCCTCGATCCAATTCGTTACGAATAGCAGTTCTAACAACATCAGAATTATACTTAGATAAGTGTGTTTTAATGGGACGACGAGAAGGTGGAGGAGTTGTTATTAAACTCATTTCTCGAATACCTGACAGAGACATGTATAAGGTTCGAGGAATAGGAGTAGCACTTAAGGTAAGGACATCAACTTGAGTTTTTAACTCTTTAATTTTTTCTTTTTGATTGACCCCAAATCGTTGTTCTTCATCAATAACCAATAATCCTAAGTCTTTGAATTTAACAGTTTTACCTAAAATTTTATGGGTTCCTACAACAATATCTAATTCTCCTGTAGCTAACCGTTGTACAATATCTTTTTTTTCTGAAGTGGTGCGAAAACGGTTTAATAATCCAATATTGATTGGATAGGGAGCAAATCTTTCTTTTAAGGTATGATAATGTTGTTGCGTTAGAATTGTAGTCGGTGCAAGCAATGCAACTTGTTTATGTCCACTAGTAACGGCTTTAAAGATTGCTCTAATAGCAACTTCTGTTTTACCAAAACCTACATCTCCACAAATTAATCGATCCATAGGACGATTACTTTCTAAATCGACTTTTACCTCTTGAACTGCTTTTAATTGATCTGGTGTCGGTTGATAGGGAAAAGAACCTTCTAATTCCTCCTGCCAACGTGTATCAGGAGGGTAAATAAACCCTGATTTTTCAGAGCGCTTAGCATAAAGATTTAATAAATCAACTGCTAGTTTTTTAATTATTTTACGAACTTTTTGTTTAGTTTTATCCCAAGTTTTACCTGTCATTTTGTGTAGTTCTGGATTCATATTTTCGGTTTGATAATAGCGAGATAAACTGTCGACAGAGTCGGCTGGTATTCTTAATAAACCGTCATAGTATTGAACAACTAAATACTCACGAGTGCCTAAGCTTTCTAACTTTAAAAATTTACCGACTCCATTACTTTTATGGACAACATAATCTCCAGGACGTAATCGTTCTAAGTTGATTTGTTTAGAAGTAGCCTGACGACGTTTTCGTATGTAACCTGTTGGGGCTAAGACGTGTTGCCCAAAAAACTCCTTATCGGTAATAACAACAACTCGAAATGTAGGTAAAATGAATCCTTTTAGTTCGGCTAATCCTGAATACTTTAAGGCTACTGCTATTCCTTGAATATGATATTTTTCAACTCCTGGATAATCACGATAATTAGGAATAAATTGAGCTGGACAGTCATGTTCTTCCAGTAAAGAAACTGTCCTAGAAGGTTGAGCAGAAACTAACCAAGTTGAATATTTATTTAGAGAAATACCACTATAAATCTCTCGTTTTCCCCGTAATATTTCTGCTAGTTTAGAGAACTGGTGAGGAATGCTGGGAATTGGACGACTTGATAAATCTAACGCAGTTAAATCTGGATTTTTTGATAATTCTGAAAGATAAATAACAGGAAATTTTTTTGCTAAATTTACAGAAGTTTCAAAAGAACGATGGATTTTTGGTAAAAGTAAGTCTAATTCTTTCCAGTTATCTTCTATATATTCTACCCATCGTTTACTATGGGACTTGCACTGTTCTAATTCATCAAAAACACAAAGAGTATTATCTTCTAAATAATCTATTAATGAGGCAGGTTTTTCAAAAGCTATTCCTAAAAAACGTCCTACTCCTTCTGGGCAATTATAGTTTTTAAATGCCTCTACTTCTTCAATAGATAAATAGGTGTCTAAAGATTGATTTCTTTGATTAAGAATATCTACAATAATAGAATTAAAGCTTGTAGGAGTTAAACAAATTTTATAAAGTTTATCCAAAGAACGTTGAGTTGCTATATCTAATTCTCTAATTGTTTCTAATCTATCCCCACACCATTCTAATCGAATTGGTAATTCTGAGGAAACTGGAAATATATCAACAATATTCCCTCTTCTACTCCATTGCCCCTCTGTTTCTACCAAAGAAACTCTTTTATAACCTAACTTAGTTAATAATTTATCAATTTCTTGGAATAATTGAGTTGTCCCTACTTGTAAATTTAAACAGAAATGTCGAAAAATATTAGGAGGTGGTAGATGAGGTTGTAAAGCTTTTTCTGTGGTAACAATTGCTAACTTGTTATCGACAGATAATGAACTATGTATATTTGATAAAACTTGCATTTGTCCCCAAATCATTTCTGATTCAGGATTAAATAACTCATATGGAGATGCTTCTGAGGTAGGATAAAAATTAACAGTTTTCCATCCCATAATCTCCAATTGAGTAGCCCACCTTCCTGCTTCTTCTAAAGTTGCACAAATTACTAATAGACTTCGATTCTCTGCTTGTGCTAATGCTGAAACAACTAAACCCTTAGGAAGTCGAGGAATTCCTTTTAATCCCAAATAGCCTACTTTTTTTAGTTTCTCTAATAATTCTTGACTTAGAGGTGATTTTTGCAGAGTACGAATTAGAGAAGAAAAAGTCATAATCCTATTGATAAATGTATTTTATTCTTTTAAATTATAAAACTAATAAAAGCAACTTTAATTGTATCATAATCCTTATATACATTTGTTGCAAGATAATGTGGTATTAGTTATTTTTTATACAGAAACTGTTTTAATATTTTGTATGTAGTTTTTAATTAATGACAGAGATATAAATAGTCATATATCTCTCTATTTGTTTATTGTTTAAGAAGTTTAACAGTAAAAATAAATTTCATGTTATTTATGTCATGAAAATACAAAATTATAGAACAAAAAGTAAATATGTTTTTTGTTGATTATTGATTTAATATTTTGAAATTAAACTACTTATACTAGCTGAAGTATTTTTATTTTAAAATCAATATTTTTGCTAAAAAAATATATTTATATCTAGTTTTTTGTTATTTTAAATATAATTTATTTATAGATAGTATTTAAGGTATTAATTTTGATGATAACTATTATAATTATTTATTGTATTTATTATTAATACTTGATAACAAAGACTATAACTTAATTATTTATATTGAAGTCTATAATAACTAAATTTTAGTTACTAAAATAATAAATTTAGTATACAATTTAAAACATTTTCTATTTACAAAAAATATCTTAAGTTAGAGATTGCAATTAATTTGACTCTTATACCTGATAAATTATCAACTTATTATTTCCCTAACTAATTTAAAAATTTTAGCTGTAATATATTATGAATACTTCCAATTCTACAACAAAAGACTGTGTTGATATATCTCTTTAATATTATTTATTTAAATAATTCCTGTGATTGTAAGCTGAATATTTTTAAGATGTAATAAATAATGGATCTCCCAGCAACTGGAATCTTATTATTGTAGAAGTAGTTAGATGGTCCTGAATTTTGAAATTCTATTTAGTCTTTTCTTGATACTCTGGATAACTTGTTTAGGTGTGACTAATATAGTAGAATCTTGATATTCTATCTATAATAGTTCACTTCAAACTATTGTTGTACTAAATAATTGTAGAGTTCGATATTGATAACAAATGATTTGATAGTATTGTTAGTTATATTTCACGAAATTAATCGTAAGCATAATACTCGATAACTATTTTAGAAGTACGAGAAGTATGAAAGATCTAAAAAGTTTAGACCTTTCATACTTCTCGTACTTACTCTAATGTTCCCAGTGAGATTTTACAGAAATTTTTGGCAGAGAAGGACGATGAGTCCTGGCCTTTTTTCGTACAAATTTTCGTTCAGTCCTATAACCAGTTCGATGGCTAAACTGAAAATTTTTTTCTGAAGTATCATAAATATCAAGATATACAGATTGACCAGCAGCAGTAGCGGCTATTTGTAGGACCACACGAATAGCCTGAAGATTGCGACCACTTCGTCCCAAAACTCTTCCTTTATCATTGCCTTCAAAGGCTAAACGAATCCAAACTCGTTGATTATTATTTACCTGTTCACAATCTACACTTAGGGAATCAGGCGATTCTAGCAACGGTTCTATTAAAAACTCTACTAGTCCCAAATAATCTGGGCTAGTAAAATTTGATGAATTAGACCAACAATCAGGTTTGGGCATTTACTTGTTCAAATACTTGCGCTTTCTGAAGAATACTACGGACAGTATCAGTAGGCTGGGCTCCTTCTCGAAGTTTTTTAACAATTCCTGGAACATTTAAGTGAGTTTCATCAGTTCTAGGATTGTAAAATCCTAATTCTTCTAAGGGGCGACCATCACGACGACTATTGTTATTTATAGCGATAATTCTATAACTAGCCTCGCGCTTTTTGCCGTATCGTTTCAAGCGTAGTTTGACCATATTATTTACTGAGACTCCTTAACTCATCAACGGTTGTTAGTCCTTCTCCAACCAGAGACTGACTTTTATTTTAAATTAACTAAACTATTTACGAACTTATTATTATACCATTTTAATATCAACTTTAGTCAATTATTAGAACAATTTTTATATTTAAACCAGATCACTATAATGTATATAATAAAAACATTACTTACTTGTCATGTATCCCTTCCTGCTTTACGACAGTAATGGTGTTGGTCTAGTTCTTTTGTAGATATATCTCCTTGTATTAGATTGCTATTATTTTATAGACACAAATCCCAAACTAGAACTTATAATTAAACTTTAAGAGAATTAAATCAGCTTTATATGTTGTAAGAAAGCAAAAGCAGATACTTGAAGTTATTTATAGAATTGTTGTTACCGATAACATGACACATGTCAGTTCAGCCTAGTCTAGTGACTAGATGGATTGGTAATATTATCTAATTTTGGATTACATTCTTAATACTTAAAAAGTATAAAACAAATGAAAAAAATTTTAAGTTCAATTACAAGCATCAAAATACTGTTAATTATTTATATAGTTGGTGCTGTTAATACTCTAATAAAAAGTATTTCACCCCCAATGTTTAATTTTCTTTAGTATCTAACCAAAAGAATAATTAATTATTTTGTTCAAAAAAGATATTAATTAATTATGATTTTAACGAACTCTGTTACTATTCATTTACAAAAAACTTCAATAATATATTAAAAACTCATTGATTCTATGATATGTAATAAATAAATCGAATTAGATTATAGCTTAATAAAATCCATCCATCATAATTATCGTATTTACACTAATAGTTGAAGGTAAGGTGGGTGTTTCCCACCTTACTCATGGCTATTTGATGGTAGGAGCTTTTAAAGATATCTGTTCGGTTAAAGAGATCTGTACTTCTTTAATTTCCCCTCCTAAAGTTGGCACTGAATCACGTAATACTGCGGTGAGTTGATTAATACTAGAATCGTAAATCTGGGTAACAATTTTCGGATATAAACCAATACCAATGATAGGAATTAATAAACACCCAATAACAAATACTTCTCTCGGTTCAGCATCAATTAATTTGGTGTGGGAAATTAATTCTTCATTTTCAGGTCCATAAAGCATTTCTCGTAACATTGACAGGAGATAAATGGGAGTTAAAATTACTCCAACAGCAGCTAAAAGGACTACAACCACCTTAAAGGTTGAACTGTAGGCATCACTAGTTGCAAATCCTACAAATACCATCAATTCTGCTACAAAACCACTCATTCCAGGTAACGCCAAAGAAGCCATCGAACAAGTAGTCCACATAGCAAAGACTTTTTTCATCTTTTGCCCTACCCCGCCCATTTCGTCTAACATTAGGGTATGGGTGCGATCATAAGTGCAACCTACCATAAAGAAAAGACTGGCTCCAATTAATCCGTGGGAAATCATTTGCAACATAGCTCCACTAGTCCCTAATGAGGTAAACGAGGCTATCCCAATTAAGACAAACCCCATATGGGAAATTGAAGAATAGGCAATCTTTCTTTTTAGGTTGCGTTGAGCAAAGGAGGTTAAAGCCGCGTAAACAATATTGACAACTCCTAAAATAACTAACATAGGAGCAAAGAAGGCATGAGCATCCGGTAACATTCCTGCATTCATCCGCAGTAGTGCATATCCTCCCATTTTTAAAAGAATTCCCGCTAGTAACATATGTGCAGGTGCGGTAGCTTCTCCATGGGCATCCGGTAGCCAAGTATGAAGAGGAAAAATCGGCAATTTAACTCCATAGGCAATAAGAAACCCTCCATAAAGTAATAATTGCAGTTTTAAAGGAAAATCCTTACCTGCAATCGTAACCATGTCAAAGGTAGTATTGCCTCCATAAAAGGCCATAGTTAGAGCAGCTACTAAGATAAATAATGAGCCTGCTGCGGTGTAGAGAATAAACTTAGTTGCTGCATAAAGACGACGTTTTCCTCCCCAAATAGATAAAATAAGATAGACGGGGACTAATTCTAACTCCCAAACGAGAAAGAAAAGCAACATATCCTGTACTGCAAAAACAGCAATTTGTCCCCCATACATCAACAACATCAGGAAATAGAACAGCTTTGGCTTAAATGTCACTGGCCAAGCAGCCATAGTTGCTAAAGTAGTGATAAACCCTGTCAACAAAATCAAGGGCATGGATAGTCCATCAGCTCCCACCGACCAATTTAAGTCCAGTTGAGGAATCCAGGAATAGCTTTCAAACAATTGAAGGTCAGGATTGTTTAAATCATATCCAGTATAGAAAGCATAAACAATCACCGAAAAATTAATGAGTCCAATAGTCAAAGCATACCATTTGACTGTTTTGCCGTCCTTATCAGGAATTATAGGAATGAACAAGGCGGCAATAATTGGAAAGAGAATTATGGTAGTTAACCAGGGAAAATTGGCAATATCCATTACGATTATCTAATGTCCTCAGTGATACTTGGAGTTAGATTAAACAGTTATTCAGTTCTTAGTTATCAGTGTTTTCACTGCTGACTGTTCACTAGTTCAATGTCTCCAAAAAATACCCGCTCCATTCTAACGACTTTCTCTTTAGACTTCTAAAAATAGATCTCATATTTTAATCTTTGAACATGTTATGGTTAATTTCTGAGCATCAAAATTAACCATAACATGGACTCAAAAAGTCTATAGATCTAAAATCAACCTAAATATTATAACTTTTTCTATTTTTTCTTTTTTTGGAATAGCTACGATATGACGGCAACCTAAAAAAGAGAAATAAAAAAATAAAAAACTTAATTAAGGAATATGGCTATTTCAAGAAACATAGTTGTTTCTTATAGAGATAGTAGTGTATTTATAGAAGAAAATAAATGTTATTCTTAAAGTATTGTTTATGTCAAAATTACAAGCAGTTCTAAATAATACTATATTTATCTTAAATAAGATTAAACTAGAGATTTAGAACTATAAAATAATACAAAAAAGTTAATATAGCATATTCAATTGATTGTTGAAATAATCAATTGAATATAGATCTAGAAGTCCATTATTATTTAAACTCAACCCGCTAAAATAAATACTCCAATATTAACACCAAGATAGATTAAATTAATAATATTTTTATAAAAATATTATTAATTTAATCTATAATCTAAAAATAGAGCAAATTCTTACAAAGACTATCATTATATTAATTGTTTATTAATTACTGCAATTTACAAAAAACTATAATTAGCTATAAACAAAGATAAATATTAGTAACTTATAAAATAATTATTTATTTTAATCTTATCTGTTTTTACTTATATGACTAATTCTAGTTACTTTCTAAAAAGTAATTGAATTAAGTATTTCTTGATATTTTTATTTTGTGTTTTTTAGTATGTTTTAATCAAAATTAACTTAACAGATAAAATTGCTTGGATACCAATTGTATTTGATATTGTCTAAATTCACTTTGAGTATGTATATCTTTTTTAAAATTCAATTATTGGTTGTTTTAATAGAATTCACTATTAAATATTTTAATCTTTTATCTCTTAAGCTCATTCTATTAAAATACACTTTACTTAATCACTTATATATACTAATATATAAGTGATTAAGTAAATAAAAAATAAGTTAATAACTAAAAATAAATTATTTAAACAATTTTAATAGCATAAAATCAAACCTAATAAATGGTTTTGTTATTAATAAAATAATTGCAGTGTAATATACTATAGCAAACTATATTTTATGTAAGCAAGTACAATTAAACGACTTAAAATATTCTAGTCTTGAAAATTATTTCAAGATATAGAAACTAACTATTTTCTTAATAATTATGACAGCTATAATTAAATTATATTTAATTTTTAAAAAATTTTTATTTATAAAAAGCTCTAATATTCTTGGTAGGAAATAAATATTAGATATAATAAATTAGAAATGTTTTTATAAGGTATTATGCCTATACTATTTAATTAGTTTTGACAAATAAATATATTTAAAAAATAATTTTACTTATGGTTAAGTTCCGCAGGTGTGATAAAAATTCATAGTAGAATATGTGAGTAACTTCTAGGGTATGTAAATTTTAAACTTAGATAAATTAAATTTATGAGTTAACTTAGTGAGAATAATTAGTGAGCATATTGTCTTCCTGATAATAATAAAATACACTTACTAAATTTAGCAATTTCTTCTGCAGCATGAGACACTATAATAATAACAATTTATAATTGCTAATTTAATTTTTTAACGGTCATAAATACATTTTAAAAATCAATAAAATTTAACTAGAAAACAAGTTTATTTAGGATTAATATTCTGAGATTAATATTCTGATCTGTAAAGATAAAGCTACAATTATCGCTCAGCTATGTCTGTATTACTTCCCTTATTAAGGATATTTATTTTAGTTTCTTTCAAGTCGAACTACCGCCAAAAATATAAAATAAAAGTAATAATTTGATCTAATTATACATTAGGAATAAGAAGACTTTATATTTCACTAAAATTGACATTAGTTGAGTTTTTAATTTCTTATTCTAAGAGATAAAGGCAACTAATAATAATATCAATAAAAGCTGCCTTAAAGTTAAATAACATTAGCGATTAGATAAATAGTAGTTTTTACTGCACTAGCTTTATCAATAATATTTATAAATTATCATTGATTAATGTCTGGCTTAATATTCGTGAAGACTAGTTTAAAAAATTAAAATAGAGATAATATATCTTTTAAACCAGCAATTAATTCCATAGTTATCCTAGGTAATAGACAAATTAAAAAATATGTTGAATTTTACTTTTTTTATTCAAAATTAACAAACAGTTTGTTTTAATTGCATTTGACTAATAGTCTATAAACTAAAAACAACTCAAATACTGATAAATATTTTTATCAAAGAATGTACTAACTTTTTAACAATATAATGAGAACTAAAAATAATTAATTTTCTTCTGATTAGTTAAAATAAGATACAATAAAAATTTGACATAGATGATATGTACTAATTCAAAAAACATCCCAACAATTAGCAGAAAATATTTCTGACCATTAATGTATCGCGCAATTAAAGAATTGTTATACAAAGCAAACAGTAAAACATCTGGCCAGTTAATAAAAGAACCCACAATAATTTTTAAAATATGAACTCTATCATAGTATTGTAAGTATATACAAATAAACTAATTACAAAAATCAACGTTAATCCAAATACGTCAAATTGTTTTTCTGGAAAACATTATACAAGCCCTAAAATTATTAATCACTATCTCTAAAATAGCAATTGAATAAATTTCTATAGTGCGAGAGTAGCAAAAACTACAATACAATTGTAGAGAATTTAATAAATAGATACCTCCTCTAAAAATCTAACTTATTTTTATTCGTTTTTGAAACGTACTAGTGATAACCTAATTTGTTATCGTTATGACTTTTTATTCTAAACTGTTTTTAAACTATTCTAGTAAAATTGCTAGTTAAATTACACCATTAAACATAACAAAAATCCCTTATAAAAAGTAACCAAATCTACTTAAAAATAAATGGTAATTATTGCAATTAATAGTGAATTGCCGTCGTTAACCTTGTTAACATGGCACAAAATTAACAAAACTGCGTCTTCTTTTTTAAGAATAGTAGAGTAGCTTTATGAACACTTTATTACGTGATTGTTGGTATGTCGCCTTACCTGGCAAACAATTAAAACCAGGTAAAATGGTTCATAAGAAAATGCTTGGCGAACCTATTTTAATTGGACGGCGTGGAAATGGAGAAGTCTTTGCCATGCGTGATATATGCCCCCACCGGGGTATACCCATGCAATATGGATGGATGGAAGGAGATAATGTATGTTGTCGTTACCATGGTTGGAAATTTAGTACTCATAATGGAAGTTGTAGGGGGATCCCCTCTTTGACTGAACATGATGATTTAGATATTAGTCGTATTCGAATTCCTACTTATGCTTGCCAAGAAGTTCAAGGAAATATCTGGGTCTATTTTCCAATAGATACTGACAAACAAACTAACTTAGCCGATATTCCTCCAGTACCTACGATTCCGGATTTTGGTATGATTGAACCTGGGATTTCTGAGGTTATCCATTTTTCCTGTAATATTGATCATGCTATTATTGGACTGATGGATCCTGCACACGGTCCCCACATTCATAGTTCTTGGTGGTGGCGCAGTGGTCCACAAAAATTTCGAATTAAAGAAAAGCAGTATGAACCTGTCACTCAAGGATTTCGTCTTGTCCCCTATGACATGCCGGTAAGTGCACGCCCTTATAAAATTTTAGGGGATAATGTTTCTATTGAAATTATCTTTAAATTACCCAGTATACGAACAGAAATTTTGAGAGGAGATCGTTACTCTGCTTGTTTATTAACTACAATTACTCCTATTGATGAAAACGAATGTGAGGCTTTCCAGAGTATTTACTGGACTATTCCTTGGATAGGAGTCTTTAAACCTTTATTAGGATTCCTTACTCGTCAGTTTTTAGGACAAGATCGTGATGCAGTGATTCAACAACAAGAAGGGCTAAGCTATAATCCTACACTAATGTTGATTGATGACGCAGATACTCAGGCAAAATGGTATTTTCGTCTAAAGCAAGAATATCAAAAATCTCGAGAAGAAAATAGACTCTTTAAGAATCCAGTAGAACCGAGAATATTACGCTGGCGTAGTTAAAAACTAAACAGATTAGAGAAACTAAAGGATATTCTTGGAACTATTTTTCTCAATAGAACCAGAAATGTTGACATGTCATTTTTCAATTTCGAATATCCTTTAACTAAAATAGTTTCCCCTAAATTAAATATACTGAGTCCGGCAAGCAAAGACTTACAGGACTCTTACTCTAAATAATCTTCTTAATAAAAAAAAAGTATCTTGTTTAAAATAATTAGATTGTTTTAAATTGGCTTTGTTGATTTACAACTTCTGCTTTTTTAAGTATTCTCCCAAAAAATATAGAATTAATTTATAATATATTTATATTTCACTAGTTCTAAATCACTTATTTGAAATAAATATTATTGAAAAGCTTGATTTGTTTTATATTTATTATTTATTTGTCTTTTAAAATTAAAGTAATAAAGTGACTTCAGTTAATTTAACTTTCCAGAAAAGGAGTCAGTAGTATTGATATAAATACATTTCTCTTCTTATAAAGGACTTAAAAGTTGTGATTGAATTCTGTAATCTTTATGTTTTTTTATTTTTAAAAATTATATGTAATTTTTATTTAATCAACTATTTTTACATAATAAGATTACTTAAATCTAATATATTTTATATATAACATATAGTATAGAGATAACTTAGCTGTATGTGGACATCAGACACAAATAATACTTATGAATCTATCTAAACTTACTTCTTTCAAGAATAAAATAGATACCAATCTTAGTAAAAAAGAAATAACAGTACTGCAAATTAATTTAGGAAGACGATGTAATCTTACTTGTAGTCATTGTCACGTAGAAGCAGGACCCAAGCAAACTGAAGAATTATCACCTGAAGTTTGTCAGCAATTAATTGATTTAATAAATCGTTTTCATCAAATAAAGGTAGTAGATTTAACAGGAGGTGCACCAGAAATAAATTATGGATTTCGTCCTCTTGTAAAAGCAGCTAGAAATGCAGGAAAACAAGTAATTGTTCGTTCAAATTTAACAATCTACTTTGAACCTAATTGTGAAGATTTACCCGAGTATTATGCTAAACATAAAGTAAGGATTATTGCTTCTTTTCCCTGTTACCTAGAAAAAAATGTTGACGCCCAAAGGGGAGATGGAGTTTATAATAATTCAATTAAAGCCTTACAAATTTTAAATCAAATAGGATATGGAAATGATTCTAGTCTGATTTTAGATTTAGTTTATAATCCTCCTATGCCGAGAGATAATAATTTTACTTTAATTCCTAATCAAAACCAATTAGAGCAAGAATATAAAGTTTTTTTGAAAAAAAATTTTAATATTGATTTTAACAATCTTTTTGCCATTATTAATTTTCCTATTGGTAGAACTAAAATGTTTTTACAAAATCGATATTTATATGTTCCTTATCTTAAGTTTTTAGAGTTTCATTATAATAACCTTACAGTACCTAATTTAATGTGTTTAAATCAACTGTCAATTGATTATACTGGAAATGTTTACGATTGTGATTTTAACCAAATGGAGAATATTCCTGCAATGAACAAAGAAGGAGAAAGACTTACTATAAATAAACTCCTAGAGTTAGGGGATTTAGATATAATTAAAACTATAAAAACTGGACCTCATTGTTATGGATGTACAGCCGGAAGTGGTTCAAGTTGTGGAGGATCATTAGTTGTTTAAAAAAATGATATAATTGCAAAAATTATTCGCAACTACCACAATTGTCAGTAACGATTGACAAAATATTTTACAACAAAAAGCCTAGAAAAGTTAAAGGCAATATATATATTTTTGATTGACATATCAGTAATAGCTTTCTAAATTCACTGTATAAACTAGTTTTATAATCGATAAAATCAGAAAATTAATTTATATTTTTGCCATTTGTAGTTTATTTTAATCTTCTATTTTTAATCATTAGTAATCTAGTTACTAGAGAAGATTATATTACAATTTTCTAGACTTTATTTTTTATATTAAATTTTTATATAACCTAAATATTTTTAGAAAGCTATATAGTCACATTTTTAGGGATAAATAATACAAGGAGAATATGTATTTGTATTAGTTGATTAATTAATAATATTGCTATATTTATAGTTTAGGAATCAACGAAATTCT
The DNA here is from genome assembly GCF_947331815.1 of Cyanobacterium sp. uoEpiScrs1. GTDB lineage: Bacteria > Cyanobacteriota > Cyanobacteriia > Cyanobacteriales > Microcystaceae > Rippkaea. The sequence goes on along the minus strand of NZ_OX373462.1, from coordinate 1,996,788 downwards.
CTTATAGAATAGACACCTTATCTAGGAAATAAACTAATTATTAAAAAAACTTATCAATAAAATACTAATTAAAATACAAAAACTACAATTAAATTTAATTTACTAAAATTATAGCAATATTATCTAAGTTGCAATTATTTTTCCATTTATATCAATAAGTTTGTTGTTCAATTAACATCTGTTTTAATTATTATATTACATAACACAATGTTTTACATTGTTTGTTTGTCGATCTATCTAAAAAATATAATTTACTGTGAAAGTATATACTAATGACAAAAGCTTATAAACTTTATACAGTATTAACAAAGCATCTTATAAAAAGACTATAGCTAAAACATTAAAATTTAATGGTAATTAGATTTGCTTGTATAGTTTTTTATAAGATAGTTAAGTTAGTCTGTTTTTATAATTTTTGCTAAAACATCGTATTGTACAGAAACTTTTTGTAAAAAAAATTTTATTGATGTTTATACAATCTAGTTTTTTTCAATGATAAGGTGGGTATTGCCCACCTTATCATTATTCTATTTTTTGGATATTTCCCGCTTTAACCCAACCTTCTTGACCACTTCTGGAGATACGAACGTTTTGCCAGTCTCCATCAGAACTTGTTTTCAAAATAATCAGTTCAGCTTTATAGTCAATACCCCCAATTCTTTGGGCATCTTGGTCAGGTTCAGACCGTAAACTTAGTCCACTAGGCCAAATAACGGATGCTCTATAAGCTCCAGATGGTAAATCTCCTTTTTTCTCTTTTTTTTGGATTTCGGAAAAAAGTTCAGACTCTCGGGCTGCCATTTTTTCTTTAGATTTTTTAGCCTTTTCTTGGGCATTAGATTCAAGAGTAGATGGCTCCGCCGCTTTTTCTTGTTTTTCTTCAGCAAAAATAGGTTTTGGAGGTGAGGTATTTAAACGATAAAACACTACATATGCTAGAGCTGTAGTTCCGCTAACGAGTAAAAGAATACCAACAAAAAATCCTAAAATAAATTGTAAGAAAACAGAGAAATATTTCATGATTGCTTCAAAATAATACTTCAAAATCCGACATAAGATAGCAACTCCAAATCCCGAGCCAATCGTAAACGATATTACAGCAAACAATTTATATAAGACGCACAAAGAGGCTTCTCTATAGTGGTCCAGTTTTGTATAAACTTGCTTTGTTCTCAGACATATCTTGCCCAAAAAGTTATCTAACTGGCAAGCCTCTTAAATACCCTTATAGACAAAATTCTGATTCGCATTAAAGTCAATATGCATTGCCTCAATTAAAATTTATTCAATTTCTGTCCTAGAAAAGTCAGATGTTTCATAGGCTGACCACTTGATATTATAATTTTTCAGGTTGTGAAGTTAGGTTCTATGTGGAGAGACGTTAAAAACGATTTCACGTTCCTCTTACACAGGCAAACTCATAAAAAGATTTTATCAAAGATACTTTTATATACCCTTTATAAGTAATAGAGCTGAATATTATCAGTCATCGCTACCGCAAAAGTTAAAGAATATTCTCCGTAAACTAGGCGGTAAGAGTTCCAAAAATATGACCGATAGTCATGCGATATACTTTACCATCAACTCCTCAAATACTTTATAAGTTTTATAAATCTGTGATACAAAGAGACTAATCCTTTTGCAAGACCAATCATTCATGAGTACAATAATCTTCGACTAATTATCCAAACAACTGCCTTATATTCAGATGTAATGGGGACAAATAAATATAAATAAATAATACGATCTTTTCTTTTAATTAATCAAATTGTCTTTAGTGGTTGTTAAATTTAATTTCTACTTTTAAAATCCAGGCATATAGTATATATATACTATATGCTAACAGGTGAATTATAATTTCATCAGATACAACTATTTGGTACTTAAATAAATTTACCTGTTATATATCTATATAATAAAGATTATATCGTTGTTTTCTATATGTTTAATAGTTTTCTCCGTCTACTTATACCTTGTTCTAGTTTAGCAATTTTTATTTTGTCTCTTTGGACAATTCATAAAAATTTTCACCACTATAATGCTCAAAATATCTGGAATATCTTATCAACTATTCCTTTATCTAATATTATTAAAGCAATTGCTTTAACAGGTCTAAATTATACAATTATGACTGGATATGATTGTCTAGCAGTGAATTATATTCGTCACACTCTTTCCTTTTATAAAAAAGCTTTAGCAAGCATTATTTGTTCAGGTATAAGTAATAGTGTAGGTTTTACCCTCGTGAGTAGTTGTATTATTCGTTATCGTCTCTATTCTAATTGGGGACTATCTCTTACTAGCATCACTCAAATTTCTACTTTTTGTAATTTAACTTTTATTTTAGGACTATTTATTGTAGGAGCAATTGTTTTTATAACAAATCCTTTAGAAAATACTAATATATTAAATTTTCCATTTGTCTCTGTACAGCTATTAGGAGTGATTTTTCTTTTTTTAATTTTAGGTTATTTGTTAGTAACAATTTTTTCTAAAAAACAAGTTAAAATTGGTCAATGGACTTTACCTCATCTTTCAGTCAAACTAATTCTAGGTCAATTAATTGTATCTACATTAGATTGGTTGTTAGCGGCATCAGTTTTTTACTCTGTTTTCAGTTCATCTGTTTATTTATCTTATTCAACTTTTTTGGAAATATATATATTAGCACAAATAGTGGGGTTAACAAGTAATATTCCAGGAGGTTTAGGTGTTTTTGAAGCAATTATACTTGTATTTTTATCTCCTTATATTTCTACAGAAAATATACTTTTATTTCTCTTTATTTATAGGTTAATTTATTATTTTATTCCTTTAATAATATCCGTTGTATTGCTTGGGGCATATGAGTTAAAACATATTATTCTACAATCTAATTCTATGTCTTTAAAAAAATTTTTTTGACTTTATACATTAACTATATAAAACTAACTTGGTGATAACCATGCTATTTGATAATTAAAATCAACAAAAATCTTGTTATTATTTATATTATTTGAATAATATAAATAATAACCTCTCTAACAATTATTAGAGAAGTTATTAAAATCATAAGCTATGCTAATTAACTACCACTAACAGCTAACCAAAATTAACCTTAACTACTTTATTTTTTTCATCTTCAGCTTTAGGAATAGTTAAGTGAATAATACCATCTTTGTATTCGGCAGCAACGTTAGTGTTATCAACTAATGAAGGAAGTGCAATCTTCCGTTCAAGCTTACCATAACGGAATTCACTTTGGGTCATTCCTTTATCATCAGAAACCATTTCTTGCTTGCGTTCGCCTCTAATATAAACAGCCTCTTTAGTTACATGAATATCGAGATCTTCTGCTTTCATCCCAGGCACTTCTAATTTGAGTAAAACTGCCTCATTGGTTTCCGAAATTTCGGCTGCAGGTATAGAAGATAACTCTCTTATATTCCGCTCAAAAGTGGACGGAAAAACATCATTAAATAAACGGTTCATCTGACGCTGAAGAGTATCTAGTTCACGGTTATTATTGTAGCGAATAAGTGTCATATAAAAACTCCATCAACTTTAATTTGTTGCTTTAATCTATAGTTATATACTAAATATAATTATCTATTAGATCAATACGGTTTATACAACAGAAAAGGTGTAGTTTTCCTAGAATAACTAATGCAAAAAAAACAGGTAAATAGCTAGAGACTGAAGTTGAGTTATTTACCTACTTTCAATTTATGACTTCCAAGTCCTCACTCTTTGAGATTTTTAATTGATAATTCGGAATTTAGACAAAGGGACTGACGTACACTAAAGAATAGGTTGGTAAAATATGGCTGAACATGAATTAACGTTAACTTTTCGTCAACTCGCCATAGTCATCAGTCCATGTTCTAATTGTCTTGTAATCTCTAGTGTTTAGCAAAGTACATGAGTGAACCTCTTTATGAATACGCCTGGCTAATACCCGTCTTACCTTTAGTTGGGGCGATGCTAGTTGGGTTAGGACTTATTTCCTTTAATGAAGGAACTAACCGCCTACGACAAATAAACGCAGTCTTCATCATCTCCTTCTTAGGCGCATCGATGATAATGTCCCTCGCTCTGTTGTGGAGTCAAATTCAAGGACATGCTGAGTATACTCACATGATTGAATGGGCTGCAGCCGGCAATTTCCACCTTAACATGGGTTACACTATTGACCATCTCAGTGCCTTAATGAATGTCATCGTCACCACTGTTGCTTTTTTAGTGATGGTGTACACTGATGGTTATATGGCACATGATCCTGGATACGTCCGATTCTATGCTTATTTAAGTATTTTCAGCGCATCAATGCTGGGGTTGGTTATTAGTCCCAATCTAGTCCAGGTTTATATTTTCTGGGAATTGGTGGGAATGTGTTCCTATCTGTTAATTGGATTTTGGTTTGATCGCAAAGCTGCTGCAAATGCTTGTCAAAAAGCCTTTGTAACCAACCGAGTAGGAGATTTTGGACTACTATTGGGAATGTTGGGGCTATATTGGGCTACTGGAAGCTTTGACTTTCACGTCATGGGTGAACGTCTCGAAGAATTAGTTTCTGTAGGAACTATAGCACCAGCTTTAGCAGCTTTATTTGCTATTTTAGTATTTTTGGGACCTATTGCTAAATCAGCCCAATTTCCGCTCCATGTTTGGTTACCAGATGCAATGGAGGGACCTACTCCGATTTCTGCTTTAATTCACGCAGCAACAATGGTAGCAGCCGGGGTTTTCCTAGTAGCAAGAATGTACCCTGTCTTCGAACAAATTCCAGTAGCAATGTCTACTATTGCTTGGGTTGGAGCGTTGACCTCCTTTTTAGGGGCAACTATTGCTTTAACTCAAAATGATATTAAGAAAGGTTTAGCCTATTCTACTATCTCTCAATTGGGTTACATGGTAATGGCTATGGGTATTGGGGCATATAGTGCCGGATTATTTCATCTGATGACCCATGCTTATTTTAAAGCCATGTTATTCCTTTGTTCTGGGTCTGTTATCCATGGGATGGAAGGAGTTGTAGGTCACGAACCAATTTTGGCTCAAGATATGCGATTAATGGGTGGATTACGTAAGTATATGCCCCTGACTTCCTTCGCCTTTTTAGTAGGAACTTTAGCTATTTGTGGGATTCCTCCCTTTGCCGGTTTTTGGTCAAAAGATGAAATTCTAAGTCTTGCGTTTGGAGCTAACCCTGCATTGTGGTTAGTGGGTTGGTTGACTGCAGGGCTTACTGCATTTTATATGTTCCGTATGTATTTCATGACCTTTGAAGGAGAATTTCGCGGCAATGATCAAGCTATCAAAAATCAATTATTAGCTTCTTCGAATGTATCTTCTTCCCTTCCTCAAGACGATCATGAGCACAATCATAGTCATTCTCCTCATGAGTCTCCTTTCACTATGACCCTCCCTTTGTTAATTTTGGCAATTCCTTCAGCCTTTATCGGTTTATTAGGAAAACCTTGGGATAATAGTTTTGAGGGATTTATTTTTGCTCCAGGGGAAGTTATTGAAGGAGCTACTCATTTTGATTGGACTGAGTTTCTAATTATGGCCGGAAATTCTGTCGGTATTGCTATTATTGGAATTACAGTTGCTTATTTTATGTATCTGCAACATAAAATTGATCCTGCAGCTATTGCTAAAAAATATCCTGCTTTGTATCAATTTTCTCTCAATAAGTGGTACTTTGACGATTTTTATCACAACGTCTTTGTTCTGAAATGTCGTCGGTTAGCTCGTCAAGTTATGGAAGTGGATTATCGTGTCCTTGATGGAGCAGTGAATCTAACCGGATTGGCTACCATTATAAGTGGAGAAGGACTGAAATATCTAGAAAATGGTCGCGCCCAATTTTATGCTTTAATTGTCTTTGGAGCAGTGTTGGGATTTGTGATTATTTTTAGTGTAGCTTGACGTTAGTTCAAATCTGATTTAGAAACTAAAAAAGGGGTAAACCCCTTTTTTAGTTTCTAAAATAGAAAATTAAAATATAATCAAAAAGACTATAATATAAAAATATTTAAATAAGTTATTTAGTTGATAGGGAATAATATACTAATTAAGTACAAAACCATCAGTGAAGCTAAAGTGCTGTAGTTATACTTCACACGAAGAAAATAGCAACAATTATAATTTGAAGTTTAAAAAATAATTTTTATTCTCTAAAATTATAACATTCGGTATTCATAATATAGAGAATAAAAATTAATATAACAACCACAAATAAATTTAAAATATATTAATAATGAAATTAAATAACATCTAATTTCATTATTAATCAAAAGTATAGGTTTTAAAAAATAGTCAAATTATTGATAGACTATATTGATATATATAGTATCAATTATATATTGACACCCAATAGAAATAAGAGTGACTGATAAAAAAATACAAAAATAAATTAAATATAACAATACTTATACTTTTGTGTTAATAAAACAATATAGCTCCTTTAACAAGAGGTAAATGGCAATAAATATTTTATTAATTATCTTAAAGTTTAATTTATTTGTAGCAAGCAAAAGATGTTATTTTTCTATAGAAAAATAACATGTAAAGCTAGGCACTAAACCTTGTATGTTCTATACTAGTTTATAGACATAAACTAGATTAAAAAATAGTAATTTACTACAGTAAATTATTTAAAATAGATATCATTTATTTTCTCAATAATATTTAGATGTATAAGGATTGTTTTAAACAACTATCTAAACTTTTTTTAAAAAAATGTATTTCACTATAAAAAAGTAGTTTTTGATAAAAACTTACATAGTTGCTTAAATTCTAATATAAATAGTAACTAAATAAAGTTTTTATCAAATAAATCGATCTAAAAATAGTTAGTTAAAACAATATAAATATCACCATAACTAAAATAATTTAATTATATTTATATAATTTAGAATTACTAAAATAAGTATATAAATACTGACTGACAAATAATTATTAAAAATATTATAATATAAAACCATAAAAGACTTTTCTCTTTTTTGTGTATAAACTCAAAAAAAAACTAAAATAAAAGTGTTATCTATATAAAGCAAAGTTATAAATAAATGTCTCCATCTTTAGATAGTATTGCTCTCTCAAACTGTATTGACAGAATTTTAGTTCCTCAAGGAGCTGAATATAAAGCCGTTTGTGACGGACTCAAAATAATGCGCCAATTTAATACCACAATCAAAGTAATTCAGATTCCTGCAGGATTTTTACCTTTTAAATATTATCTTAAACAATGGCAGAACACTCATGATTTTATTAGTCATCCTCCAAAAGGGATCTTGCTAATGGGGTTGGGCGGAGGTTTATCTCCCTATTGTAGGGTAGGTGATAAAATTCTTTACCAAGAATGTTGTTTAATTTCAGATAATACTTCTTCTTTATCGTGGCAAACATGTGATATAAATTTGAGCAATTTAGTATATCATCATCTTAATCAAAAAATTTTACGAGGCAGAGCAGTTACAAGCAGCCACATCATCACTTCAGCCCAGGAAAAATGGCAGTTAGTCCAACGTTATCAAGCTGATGTAGTAGATATGGAAGGAATTCCCCTTTTAGAGTTTTGTAACTTTTTAAAGATTCCTGTTGCCGTAATCAGAGTTATTAGTGACAATTTTCAACAGGACTTACCTGATTTAAATCCTGCATTAGGGGCGGATGGAAGCTTAAATCCTTGGCAGCTGACACTTCAAATGTTAAAAAAGCCTTTAAATTCGATCCATTTAGTTAAAAGTTCCCTAAAAGGGTTAGGAATACTAAAACAACTTTCAAAGGATCTTGCTATAGCATTCACAGTATCAGTTGTGAAATACTAATTTCAGTCATAAAAAAACAACTTTGTTGTAACTTATTTCCAATTGCTATACTTTTTATATAAAGTATTGATGATATTTATAAGCAGCATAAGCCAGTGTAATCACTCCTGTCAAGATAGCAGACTCATCTATTTCGAATTGAGAGTGATGTAACGGGTAGTTAGGCTTATCAGGAGGAAAGCCCACTCCCAGACGAAACATACTTCCTGGAGCATGTTCAAGGTAAAGAGAAAAATCCTCTGCTCCTAAAGATGGTTCGGATAAAATGTGCAGATACTCGTTTCCCCAGGCCTCCCGACAAGTAGATTCAAGAATCCGAGTCAATTCTATGTTATTCTGAACGGAAGGAACCCTCCGACGATAATCAATCTCGTATTTTGCTCGGTAGGGATTACAGACATTAGCGACTATCTCTTCAATCCACTGAGGTAAATTAGCGTGGGTATCAGGGTGAAGGGATCGTACTGTACCAGACATTCTTACCTGATCTGCGATGATATTAGGAGCGTGCCCACCGTTAATTTGTCCAATGGTTAATACTACGGGATGCAAGGGATTTTGAGTTCTACTAATAGCTTGTTGAAGAGTTGTAATAACCTGAGAAGCAATCCAAATTGCGTCAATAGCCTTATGTGGACGGGCTCCATGACCTGACTCTCCTTGAATAAAAATCTCTATGTCATCAGCTGCAGCAGTTAAAGTTCCGTAGCGAATCCCTACAGAACGGGCTTGAAGAGAAGGAAAAACGTGTAGCCCAAAAATAGCGTTTACATTGTGCATTGCTCCATCTCGAAGCATCCAGCTTGCTCCTTGAGCAATTTCTTCTGCAGGTTGAAACAAAAATCTTATGTTCCCTGGTAATCGTTCAGCCAACTGAGAAAGAACCATAGCAGTTCCTAACCCCACCGTTGTATGGACATCATGTCCACAAGCATGCATAATACCAGGTTTACATGAGGCAAATTCTAAGTCAGTTAGTTCATCTATCGGTAGAGCATCCATATCGATACGAATAGCAAGGAGGCGTGTATCTGTCCCATTTCCGTTCAAGTTTCCCACCACTCCTGTTTTTCCAAAATTTTCCTGAACTTGAATACCACAGGAGGAAAGAACATCAGCTACATAAGCAGCAGTTTGATACTCTTGCCCACTCAATTCAGGGTGAGAATGAAGGTGGCGACGTATTTTAATAAGTCTTGGAAACAGGGACTCGGTGATATCTTTAATTTCAGACAACATGAGAGTTGATCAATTGGAGGGCTCATAACGTTATTTTATATACTGAATCTAATCTTACGACACGAACTTTTCAACCCAATAATAAAGTCTACTAAGTTTATACACATATTGTTCTGAGTTATTCACAATTAAGCGAATAACTCAGAACAAACATCAAATTAGTTAATTTTTGTGGAATTAACTTCATATCTATTGGAACGATTTATAGTAAATAAAAATTATACTTGCATAACTAAAGTAATAAAATTATACTAAGAAATAACAGTTAACATTTGTGGTTTTTTATTTAATCTTAATCTAATTTATACATTAAATTAGATTAAGATTAAATAGTCATTAATTATGTTTGGTATTAATAATAAACAAATATTATATAAACCTCAATAAAATTATGTAATTATAATTCAACTTGTACCGTTATTAAGTTATTACAAATGTAGAGTTTATATAAAATTCTTGAAAATGTATATTACAATTTTACATACTAAATATAAGTTTTTTACTATATAAATAAATTTTTATATAACACACTAATTAATATATCTAATAACGTAACTAGGATATTATAATAACTATTATATCCTAGTTTGGGAATATTTTATTATTTATTTTGCAATTTTTTAGCAAAATAAACCTCGATATTTTGTCTAATTGCTATATAATATAAACCAAGATAAACAACCTTTATTGTACATTAATACATACTGTATCTATCCAAGTGTCTAATAGCTAAATTTAAAATAGTTTAATTTAATAAAGTAGTAAAATTAATTTTTATAGTCTGGAATAAATATACTTTTTTACCATATTAATTCTACTATGACTTTAGAAAAAAACCAACGTTACTTCAATAAGTTACTTTCTTTTAAATAGATATATTATATTAAAATAATAACTGTGTTTTCTATTTTTACGACATCTATAAACCAAAATAAAAAATATTTTGGGGTTTGAGTATTTTATATAAATTTACTTTATTATTTTGCACAACAATATCATGATTTAGAATACCTATTCTTAATAAGATTTAGCAGTCAATTATAATAATAATTTAATTTTTAAAAAAGTTTAAGGCTTTGTGTGAACTTGTATAAGTTACTGGACTTGTAGTACTTATTTTTAAATATAGCATAAAGAATAAATATAAGCTTACTAAAAATTAAATTATATTTTATTGAACAATATATACTTGTTTTTTTAAAACAAATAAGTTGTAAATTACAGTATATTTAAGATTAAATATAGATTTAAATATTGCTTTTTTTATAAAAACTATCGAGAATTAATAATGTTAATCCTCGATAAGATAACTAAAATTTAAGCAGTTTGGGATTGTCCTTGAGGTTGAAATTGAAATAACGAGTACACTACATTTCGACGAATATCAATCATCATTTCTAAAAACATCTCATACCCCTCTTGCTTATATTCAATTAAGGGATCTTTTTGCCCATAACCTCGTAAACCAACAGATTCCCGTAACGCATCCATTGCCTGGAGATGTTCGCGCCATAGAGTATCAATTTGTTGTAGAATAAAAAACCGTTCTGCCTCGCGCATCAATCCAGGACGAATTTTATCCACTTCATCTTCTTTTATGTCGTAGGCTTTACGTACTTCTTCATGGAGAAATACCTTCATTTCACTAACTGTCATATCCCCCATGTCTTGAGCAGTAATGTCTTGCAAAAGATAAACGAACTCCTTGACTTTGCCCACTAAGTTATCTACATCCCATTCTTCTGGAGGTAATTCTGGGTTCACATAAGCATCTACAATTTCATCCATAGTCTTTTCAGCATATTGGAGAACTTGTTCCTTAAGATCTAATCCCTCGAGAACTCGGCGACGTTCAGCGTAGATGGCACGACGTTGGTTATTCATTACTTCATCATATTCAAACACCTGTTTACGGGTATCGTAATAAAAGGTTTCTACCTTTTTCTGTGCTCCTTCTAAGGAACGAGTGAGCATTTTGGACTCAATGGGCATATCTTCCTCAACACGAAAAGCATTCATTAAACCGGCTACACGATCACCACCAAAAATTCTCAATAGATTATCTTCTAAACTCAAGAAAAATTTTGTTGATCCTGGGTCACCTTGTCGTCCTGCCCTCCCCCGTAATTGGTTGTCAATACGTCGGGACTCATGACGTTCAGTTCCCATGACGTTGAGACCTCCCAGTTCCACTACCTCATGTTGTTCGTTATCAGTAACAGTTTTATAAGACTGGCGAATAGCCTTATAAACCTCCCGTAATTTTTTAATCACAGGATCATTGGTAGGAGCTTTTTCTGAAGCAACTGCGATTTTTTCTTCGGCTTCAAGCTCTGATAAACTTTGTTGTCCGTAATTATTAACGGCTATTTTAAGCATATCCTTTAGCATTTCTTCTATGACAGGAGAGAGCTGGGTAGGAAAAATGTCTGAATCAGAAGGACTCCAGTTTTTGACTTTCTTTTTTCCTTGTCCAAACCCTTGAGACCGACGACTTCCAGTGTTTCCCGCCATCGCCACCATAACACCATCGTCTTCTGGTATCACAATTTGGGGCATAAGAAATTCCCGTATTTTTAGCCGTGCCATGTAATCAGCATTTCCGCCTAAGATAATATCAGTTCCTCGCCCTGCCATATTAGTAGCGATAGTAACTGAACCTTTTCGTCCCGCTTGGGCGACAATTTCGGATTCTCTTTCTACGTTTTCAGGACGGGCATTGAGGAGATTATGAGGGATTTTTTTTGCCCGAAGGAGTTGAGAAAGAACTTCTGATTTTTCAACACTAGTAGTTCCTACAAGAATAGGCCGTCCTTGATGATGTAATTTTTCCACTTCAGCGGCTACAGCTTGCCATTTAGCAGATTCAGTTTTATAGACAACATCAGGAAAATCGTAGCGTTTAGAAGGTCTGTTTGTAGGAATAATGGTAACTTGAAGATTATATACTTTTTCAAGTTCTGTTTCTTCAGTTTTTGCAGTCCCTGTCATCCCTGAGAGTTTAGGGTAGAGAAGAAAGAAATTTTGATATGTAATGGTGGCTAAAGTTTGAGTTTCTTTTTGAATATCTACCCCTTCTTTTGCTTCAATGGCTTGATGTAATCCGTCACTCCACCGCCGTCCAGGTAACACCCTTCCGGTAAATTCATCGACAATTACAACTTCTTTATTGCGAATCATATAGTTAATGTCTTTAACAAATAATTCCTTAGCTTTAATAGCGTTGAAAATATAATGTGCCCAGGGGTTTTCTTGGTCGTAGAGATCTTTAACTCCTAATAACTCCTCTGCTTTCTCGAAACCTTGATCAGTCATCAAGACATTCCGAGCTTTCTCATCTACTTCATAATCTCCTGGTTCTTCCTCACTTTTTTGCGTAACAAGTTGCGCAGCAATAGAAGCTGCCTTGAGATATTTTTCGGTAGGACGTTCTATCTGTCCTGAAATAATCAGAGGAGTTCTAGCTTCATCAATTAGGATGGAATCTACTTCATCAATGATACAATAGTTAAAAGGCAATTGAACTACTTCAGCCATAGCGGTAGCCATATTGTCTCGTAGATAATCGAACCCTAATTCGCTGTTAGTGGTGTATGTAATATCACAAGCATAATTCTTTTTTCGTTCATCAGGGCTCATTCCTGCTTGAATTAGCCCGACACTAAGTCCTAAAAAACGATGAACTTGTCCCATCCATTCAGCATCCCTACGGGCTAAGTAGTCATTAACAGTAACAACATGGACTCCTCTTCCAGTCAATCCATTAAGATAAGCAGGAAGAGTTGCTACTAAGGTTTTTCCTTCTCCTGTTTTCATTTCTGCAACTTGCCCTTTGTGTAGAACGATACCACCAAGAATCTGAACGTCAAAATGGCGCATTCCTAAGACTCGGATCCCAGCTTCTCGCACTACAGCAAAGGCTTCAGGTAATATCTCATCTAAGATATCCCCTAACTCGTCATCATCTTTTGCTTTGTCTATTACTTCTCTAAATTCGACTGTTTTTTGCTTGAGTTCTTCATCAGATAATTTTTGAATGTCTTCTTCAAGCAAATTCACTTCTGTGACTAAAGACTGAAATTTTTTGAGTTTGCGGGTGTTTGGGTCACCAAATAGAGTTTTAAGCATAGGTTTCTTTTAGAACTTATTCTAATTGTTTGAGGATTAAGGCTCTAAGATGTCTAAAATGACGATTTTTGTCTTGAACTATAAAGATTAAAGACTGATAAAGACGTTATGAGTCATTGTATCATCTAGGTTTTAGTCCAGTTTTCCCCCTGATCCTAATGAGGAGATGAATAATGATGTATAAAAAATTTATTATTAGAAATGTATAACTTAAATTATATTAAGTCAGCTTTGATATGACTTATATAAACTAAAAGTGTTTAATTCTCGTTTATAGATATTTAGAAACATTATAAATCTCAAAATACGACTGTTATAAATTTTATTTGATTAAATAGTTGATTGGATTAATAATATTAAATCTATTCGAAATAAATAGTATCTTTACTGATTTTTTATATAAAAACTTTAAAGTTACAAGTTATTGAAACAAAAGTTAAAATGATTCAAAACCAACAAATATTAGATATAAAGTTTTAATAAGCTAATTTTATATATTAATAATCTAAGCTGTAAAGTACATAATATTACGGTATATTTTTAACAAAAAGTATCATTTTTATTTTATTAAATACAAAGTACAGTATAAACAAAAATAACTTGTAATAAAACATACTATAAGACTTAATAAATTAAAAGTAAAGTTTATACGAAGATAATTTTAGCTATAATTTATCTTGTATCCAAACGATAAAGACTAAAATAGTTTTTACAATATTAAATACATATTATATTTCCTGAACTTGGTAATAATATATACTTTAAACAGAGTCGATATCAATTAACACTATAGTGTTATATATTCAGTGCTTTAGGTCTAATATTTAAAGTGTTAAATCTGTAAAAAATATGAGTTTTAAAAGAGTTATTAGTGCTATTTTTTATATATAATCTATCTCTAAAAATATTGCTTAATTATTAATATTATTCATTATATGATGATGGGTAAATCATAACTATATTACGGCTATTATTGCTTATTGAAGTATTTTTATTAGCACAATTAAAATTATCAAAGCAATAGTAAAGCTAAAATTCATGAATTTTAGCTTTACTATTGCTTTGATAACTCCTTTAAAGTTTATAGTCGATAGTTTAATATTTTGGGCACTATTGTCTCAAGAATTAGGATAATGATGTTGCATTAATTTGGTTGAAATCACTATAATAGTTTTGGTAATATTAACTATAACCTCCCCAGGAGTAACATCCCACTGTGTTTACCACTACACTATCACACCCATCTCCACAATTTAATCAAATTCCTAATGATTTATTTACAGCGATAAATCAACTAAAAAAAGAGTTGAATGCTGTTATTCTAGCCCATTATTATCAATATCCTGATATTCAGGATATTGCAGATTTTTTAGGTGATTCTTTAAGTCTTTCTCAACAAGCAGCTAGCACAAATGCAGATGTTATTGTTTTTGCAGGGGTTCATTTTATGGCGGAAACAGCTAAAATTTTGAATCCTGATAAACTAGTCTTGCTGCCTGATTTAGAAGCTGGTTGCTCTTTAGCTGATAGCTGTCATCCGGATATTTTTGCTCAATTTAAAGCTCAATATCCAGATTGTATCGTGGTTTCCTATATCAATTGCAGTGCTGCTATTAAAGCGATGAGTGACATCATCTGTACAAGTTCTAATGCCGTCAAAATTGTTAAGCAACTCCCAAAGGATCGCCCTATTATTTTTGCTCCTGATCGTAACCTAGGAAAGTATGTAATGGAACAAACAGGACGGGAGCTAATTCTATGGCAGGGTAGTTGTATAGTTCATGAAATCTTTTCAGAAAGGAAATTAATTCAATTAAAAATAGAAAATCCCCGTGCGGAAATAATTGCTCATCCTGAATGTGAAACTGCTGTTCTACGTCATGCTGATTATATTGGCTCAACTACAGCTTTGTTAAAATACTGTCAACAAAGTTCTAGTAATGAGTTTATTGTGGCAACCGAGCCAGGAATTATTCATCAAATGGAAAAAGTTGCATCTACGAAACACTTTATTCCTGCACCGGCAATGAATAATTGTGCTTGTAACGAATGTCCCCATATGAGGTTAAATACACTAGAAAAATTGTATTTAGCCATGAAATTTAAACAACCAGAAATTATTTTAGATACATCCATTATGATTGCTGCTTTACGTCCTATTCAAAAGATGTTGGAGCTATCTCGCTAGTTATTGATTTATATATAATAATTAACTAAATTTTCTATACTCTACAACAAGATACAGGCTGTTAGCCTTTATTAGTATACTGAGTCTTGTTGCTAGAGGTATTTTGTGGTGTTACCGAGATTATCTTATATGTATTCTATATTTAACAACGAGAGTTGACATAATAAACTCTACTTTTATATGTTACATTATAGTAGTACTGACAATGAATGCAGAATTTGATATCAAGACTATTGGTTAAACAATTCACCGTTTTTGCTAGCAAAAGACTAGATTGTAAACCTAAGAAAATTATGTTCATTATTTTTTAAATTAGCTTCGGATATTAATTATCTAAAAAAAGAAGGTGAAATTTGATTCCTTCCATAGACAATTAAATATACTATGTAAAATATAATTTATGATTTCGAAGTATAGAATTGTATCTCAAAGAATTGGTTATTCCCATACACACAGACAAAAATTATAATTTACTTAAGCATTGTTGTCTTAGCCTTTACTTTCTGTAGTAGGTTCAGATTTTTTGATGTTTTCATAGATTCTATTATACTAAAAAATAAACTATTCAAATCAAAAGAGCTTCATCATAGTTTTATTTTAAATATTAATGAAGATATTATCAATTTAAACCATGTATATTAATAGCATTAATGATAATATTAATATGTAAAATTCTAATAATAGAAGTAGATTTTTTATATAAAAATGGAAAATTACTTTTAACAAATTTTAATTTTAATAAATCCTTAGAAATATTCGCAGTCAACTTCTATCTAATTTGATATATGATCTACTCAAAATTTTTATTAATTCATAAACTATATAAATAATTAGGATCAAAATAAATGGTGAAGAAGATAGAGAATTATAACTAAATAAGTTTAACTCAACTCAAATATCCAACACATACATTCAGAGTAATACTATAGTCTTGCTGAAGTTTTTTAAAATTTATTTAGTTTTTTATTAAGCTAAATAATTATTAGTTATTAGGATATTTTTTTTTCTTTTTCTTTTTCTATAAAGTTGTTAAAAAAGCATTTTATTTCACTTAGCGTATAGTGCTATAGTACTTTTTTTTATTCAAATCAATCATATAAAAATCTTCCAATATTCTGTTTGACTGTCTAAAGTATTTTCTTTTTATAAAACTTTACATCTTTGTTATTTTCTTTATATTTTAGAAAAAAGTTTATGCTTTTGTCTAAGTCCTAATTAAATTTTTTAGAGCGCTAGTTAACCTCTATAGTTTTTGAATATCTAAGTGTTTAGGCAATCCGGTATTTGATTATCTCTTGATAAGTCACTCTCCTATTTCATACTTATTTAGGTTCACTAATTCAATATAATTAACTACATATAATGAACAAATGATGTACCCCTAAAAATAATTGTTAACTGATAACACTTAACTGACTTGTTATACTGAACAAGACTCAAATACCTAACCCTTGGACTAAAGATGAAACGGCGACAGTTACTCCACTATGCTAGTGCAGGTGCCATTACAGCCACTGGAATTCCTCTAGTTTCTCATCTTCAACCGGCTTCAGCAGAGAGTAACGGTTCGTTGATGATACAGTATTTAGGTCATACTTCCTTTTTATATATAGGGGGGGGGCTACGAATTTTAGCGAACCCTTTCCGTACAATTGGCTGTACTGCAGGATATCAATATCCTAAAATAGAGGCAGATTTAGTAATTATCAGCAGTCAACTCTGGGATGAAGGAGCAGCCGAAAAATTGCCTGGAAATCCCAAGGTTTTGTATGAACCTGGAGTATATGAAATTAAAGGGCTAAGAATTCAAGGGGTTGGCATCGACCATGATCGTAAGGGGGGCAAACAATTTGGGACTAACGTCGCTTGGCGTTGGACTCAAGGAGGATTACGAATTGTCCATTTAGGAGGAGCAGCCGCCCCTATTGATATTGAACAAAAAATCCTACTGGGAACTCCTGATGTTGCTATGATTCCTGTTGGAGGAGGATCAAAAGCTTATAAACCCGATGAAGGAAAACAGGCAATGGAAATTCTCAAACCCAAAGTAATGATTCCTACCCATTATTTAACACAAGCTGCAGATACAACGGCCTGTGACTTATCTCCTATAGATAACTTTTTAGAGTTAGTCAAAGATATGAACATTCGTCGGATTAATGACAACAAATTACTGATCAGATATCAAGACTTACCCAAAGTAGGGACTGTTATCCGAGTTTTAAGTGAAAAATCAGTCCTAAAATAATCCTTAGTTAAACTCAACTAATACAAGTATGGCTTACAGAATGCGAACCTCGATGATTCTAGCAATAGAGTCTAAGGTGTGGGGGATATTTACTATCTCTTTGATAGCTAGTGTTGAACGGATATCATCAACTGATCTTTCAGGATGCTGAAGAGGATGAGTTTATTGACTGTCCCTAGGCTTTTGAGTTTGAATAACTTGAAGTTTTATATATTGAAGCTATCAACCTATAATATACTTGTATTAGTTTCTAGCATCTATCTATTTAATATAATTTTCCTAATTGACACTACCTAAATAATTCTTATCTCTTGAGTTATTCGTTAAATTTATGATGTATTTTTTAAATACATCATAAATTTAACTTAAACAATTAATCTCGTCATATTTTTTAAAAATAAATAATAAATATTAACAAATTATATGTTATATAAATAAATAAATATCTAAAAAATAATATAAATCTGAAATACTAACTCATCATTTTTTGTAGTTAAAGAATAAAATCAGAAAAATTCTCTATGTATTTTTAAGATAAGCAATATATATTATTATATAGAATTATTTTAATTTTTTATAGTTTTTAGTTAGCACAGGAAGAGGCAACTTATGTCATGTCAACTGAACTAAGTTAGCTAATACTCCTATTAAGTTTCAGAATGCTACGGTATAAAAAATAAACCAAATCTCTGGAAAACTATAGATTTCATGATATACCATACTTTCTATTTCTAAACTAAATTAAAAGGTGTGGTAATGACTAACTAAAAAAATGTCAATCAGTTCAAATTATTAAAAAATTCACTTTTTGTGTTTTACGACGCTATAATATCCTACTAGAATTGTAAATTATCATCGACTCGGAGGAGGAAGCTATTCCTGAGCAACTTACCTTGACCGTGAGTTTACGAGGAACTCGCGATGTCCAAAAAAAATATCAAATTTTTAGGCTAACCGGTCTATTAGACGCCTTTTCTGAACCTACTTTCCGTAAGGTGATTGGAGGTTATATAGATGAGGGTCCGGCTGATGTAATTCTAGTTTTATCTCAAATTGACTTTATCGATAGTTCTGGACTAGGCGCATTGGTTCAACTTGTCAAAAAAGCACAAACCAATAAAGGTAGCTTACAAATTGTTACTAATCCTAGAGTAACTCAAACCGTTAAACTAGTTCGTTTAGAGAAGTTTCTATCTTTGCAGACTTCAGTTGAAGATGCTGTCAATAATCTCCCCAAGTAGTTAACCCATGACGGGGACACTAATACTGCTTTGGGATACTTAAACGAGGTTAAGGCTGTGAACTCACCGAATTCTGACCAGACTCATTTTCCGACTCCATATGAAATTGGTCAAAACTATGATAGTCCCTTCTTTGATACCATTGGTGTTGAATCGGAGAAAGTTGGTGTGACACAGCAGTTGTCACCTAGTTTTCTGGCTTATTTGGGGGATGCAGTTTATGAACTTTATGTTCGAACTCAGTATATTTTCCCCCCTCGAAGGCTGGCTGAGTATCACAATAAAGTGGTGTCATTAGTCCGCGCAGAAAGTCAAGCAGCCTTTTTGTCAAATCTTTACCCTTATTTAACGGAATTTGAGAAGGAAATTGTTCGTCGAGGACGTAATGCTACGGCAGGGGGACGTCGACGTGTATCACCGAAAATATATCAAAAGTCTACGAGTTTTGAAACTTTGATTGGTTACCTCTACTTACATAATCCACAACGTTTAAATCAATTACTTAAAAAATTAAATTTGGATTTAACTTAAGTGACAAAATCCTCAGATAGGCTTAACGGCAAAAAATAAGGATTTCTAAAGATTATTCATTTTCTATTGGTGTTTAAGATAATAACAGTCTTTTAAATCCCGTTTAACTCACATTTATACAAGCTATACTATCCCTGCGAGGTTTATGCTATTTGTTATTGTAAGTATATTATTTAATTATTAGAATAGACGAGTAGTTTGTTATCGATCCAAAGCAGACTTCTATAAGGGGATATGCAAATGTTCAAGGTGCTGTTTTTTACATAAACTACGTTACAGCATACATGGCGGCAGCAATAGTGAAAGATAGTATGGCTAAACTTCCTTCAGATATATAACTCAAGCTATAAGAAAAATGACTTGAATGGTACTTAGACCACTTAATTTGTAGCTCTTCATAACTAGTGTATATGGCTAGTTCTTGAAAAAAGGTCCAACAGACTACTTTGTCTGAGGTAATCGAGAGTATTTCACTCCTCTAAGTTAACACACAATGCTAAAACAAAAATCATGACTAATATTTATCCATTCAATTAGCTCATTAATGGTAATTGTCGAGCTTAATTAGTGGTAAAGACAGTATCTTCAATACAGGAAATCTGCCAGAGTGTAAAACTGTAATTTTAATCCTAGAAAAGTTACCTGTGGACCAAGCTCAACGAGTAGCAGATTGGGTTACAGGAGGAGTTTGTACTACCAACGGACAAACTTTCTGGGTTGGTAAAAGGACTTTGATGTTTGCTCCTAAGCAAGTTAGTGTAAAGTTTAATCACTCTCCTATTTTTTATTTCGCTCCTAATCTTAAAATTGGCACAGAGCATCTGACTAAAATTATTTAACGGGTATTCTAAAGGAATTTTGTCAACTGACCTTTCCCTAAAAATAAAGGGCTATTTTTCTTAAAAAAAGTTCCCAAAAGAAAAAATTCCCAAGTTGTTATGTAAAAATAAAAAATATATTATCGATATACAAACCTATCAGATACAGTATTTTTAATTAATTTATTTATATGGTCTCAAGCGTAAAACTTAGTTCAATGGATGAACCCCTAAATTAAGAGGTAATTATCATTTCCACTATTAAATTGTAAATAAGATATGAAAACTTCAATTTATAAAAAAAAAGAAGTCATCAATTTTTAGTGCTAAGAATTATTGATTCGACGTATTATTAGTCAATTAGTACTGTTAATTCAGAATAGTTTTATAGCCTTAGAAACTAATTTAGCAGAAAGTAAATAATAATCAGCAAAAGAGTTATTAAAGTTATATAATAGTTCTTTTGTACTTTGCCTAGGTACCAGATACAGTTTTTATTATTCAGCTATCATGACCCATGGTTGATTCCAACTTACAAAGATTTTTTTTGTGGGTGGACCTTTGATGTATAATCATTTTCCAAAGCGGCAGGTTTATCGTGAATTGCCAAACGTTCTATTAACGTAGCACTTGCTGCGTTGAGTCCGATCAGCTCAACTTTAATTTCATGTTTACGAAAGCGTAGGACTACTTTATCTACAGCATCTACGGCAGAGTGATCCCATAAATGAGCGTGAGTCAAGTCAATAGTAACTTTTTTCAGTTTCTCACGGAAATCAAAGGCACTGATGAAGTTATCAACAGAAACAAAAAATATCTGCCCATTAACACTATAAACTCGTTCAGTTCCATCTCCTTTAAGTAGAGAATCCACAAAAATAAGAGAGGCAATTTTACGACTGAAGAAAATAGCACTCATCGCAACCCCAATGAGTACTCCAATAGCTAGATTATGGGTTAATACAGTAATTAACACTGTGGTAATCATTACTGCAGTTTCATTTTTTGGAAACTTGGTAATGTTACGAATAGAATTCCAGTTGAAGGTACTAATAGACACCATAATCATGATTGTTACTAAAGCTGCCATAGGAATCCGTGCTATCCAATCACCAAAAAATAGAATAAAAATCAAAAGAAAAATTCCAGCACTTAAGGTTGAAAGTCTTGCTCGTCCTCCAGAGCGAATGTTAATTACTGATTGACCGATCATGGCACATCCAGCCATCCCACCAAAAAATCCTGTCACAATATTTGCTATTCCTTGAGCAATCGCCTCCTGGTTTTTATTGCTAGATGTATCGGTTAAATCGTCAATTACATTCGCTGTCAAGAAAGATTCCAATAATCCTACTAAGGAAAGAGTAAAAGCGTAGGGCAGAATAATTTGCAACGTCTTAAAGTTCCAAGGAACTTCTGGCACAAGAAACACGGGGAGAGCATGAGGAAGACTTCCCATATCCCCAACAGTAGGCACCTGTATCCCTGTGACAAAAGAAATAGTAGTCAAGCTAACAATAGCTACTAATGGAGAAGGAATAGAAGTTGTAAGACGAGGTAAACCGTAAATGATAACTAGCCCCATAGCAACCATCCCGTAAACTAACCAAGAAGCCCCCTGAAATTGTGGCAGTTGGGCGTCAAAAATTAGAATAGCTAGAGCATTAACAAATCCGATCATGACTGCTCTTGGCACAAAACGCATTTGATGACCGAGTTTAATCCAACCTAAAATGATCTGGAGAATTCCTGTTAAGATTGTTGTAGCTAGTAAGTATTGCAGCCCATACTCTTTAACTAAAGTAGTCATTAACAAGGCCATTGCCCCTGTCGTTGCCGAAATCATCCCAGGCCGACCACCAATAAAGGCGGTAATAGTAGCAATACAAAAAGAGGAATATAATCCTACCTGGGGATCAACTCCTGCGACAATAGAGAAAGCAATCGCCTCAGGAATTAAGGCTAAAGCTATCACAGCCCCCGCAAGAAGATCATTTTTAATATTAGAAAACCAGACTTTTTTAGTAAAAATTTCGCTCATATTAACGAAGAAAGATGATTTTAAATTTGGGTGTACAGGCTTAATAGGAATTTTCTGACTAAGTGGGTAACTTCGGTTATACTAGCTGATTAGTTGATTATTCACTGCATCACTTCATACAGTAACAAACAAACCGATGCGATACCCCGCCTTCTGTCTATTATCTCTGTCACTGTCATTTCTCTAGTTATTTATGATTAAGCAACACTAGTAGATTATCAAAGAATTACATTAAAAATATATACTAACAACACTTTATACTTCGACTATGACTGTTAATCAAGCAAAAGATACTAAGGACAAAATTTAATTATAAAATCTAGCGTTAATAAGATATTAATGACTATATTTATCTTAATTAACTTATTTTAGGTAACTCATCATAATAAAAAGTTTAGTCTGTCGCAAGTATTTAGCATTGTGCAAATAACCATTTAATTTTAAAGTTCGATTTAACAAAAATGAAGTTAGAAATCAATACCGTACAAAATGGCGAGAGATAAGTAATAAAAATTGTGTCATAGTTAAATTGCCCTAGAAAAGGATTGTTTTTTACGCCCTTTAAGATACGTGTCAAAGACTGAAGCAACATTACGGATTAATAACCTTCCAAGAGGTGTGATTTCAATATCATCATCAGATAACTTAACTAATCCATCAGCTTCTAAAAATTTTAAGTCAACTAATTCATTAGTAAAGTATTGATTAAAATCAAGATCAGATTGAAGATAGTTCTCTTCTTTAAAAAAGTTTTTACTAATTTTGAATTGACACATAAGTTCCATAATAATTGCTCGTCTAAGAATATCATCTCGGTGAAGAATAACACCTTTTTCAATAGGAAGATTTCCAGAATCTAGAGCCTTATAATAACTTTTCAGTCCTTTGTAATTTTGTATATAGATATCATTTAACATGCTAATAGATGTTACGCCAAATCCAAAAAGATCAGATTCGGGTTTCGTAGTATATCCTTGAAAGTTACGATGTAATTTTCCCTCTTGTTGAGCAATTGCTAATTCATCATTTGGTTTAGCAAAGTGGTCCATACCGATATACATATAACCATTGTAATTTAACTTTTCAATAGTCATTTGGAAAATAGCTAATTTTTCTTGTGCTTTTGGTAGATCTTTTTCAGTGATATTTTTCTGCACTGTTTTCAACCAAGGCATATAAGCAAAGTTAAATAGTGCAATACGATCAGGATTGAGTCTGATAGTTTTTTCAACTGTCTCTTTAAAGGTTTCTAAAGTTTGAAAAGGTAGTCCGTAAATCAAGTCAACGTTAGCGCCTTCAAACTTTGCTTCTCTAATCCAGCTCATCAAGTTAAATAGCATAGACTCAGGTTGAACACGATTGATTACTTTTTGGACTTTTGAGTTGAAATCCTGAATACCAAAGCTAATACGATTAAATCCTAACTCTTTTAAAAAAAATATATAATTTCTGTCAACATATAGTGGATTGATTTCAATAGATATTTCTGCCTTGTGACCAATATTAAAATTTTTAACTAAATTACTAAATAACTGCTCTAATTGTAGTTGATTTAGATAGTTAGGAGTTCCACCTCCCAAATGAATTTGGTTTACTTGACGATCAGAGGATATTAAAGTAGAAGTTTGGCGAATATTCTGAATTAAATAATCCAAATAAGGAATGGCAATTTTTTTATTATTAGTAATAATTGTATTGCAGCCACAAAAATAACAAGCACTCTCACAAAATGGAATATGACAGTAAAGAGAAATAGGTTGTTTTTTCTCGTTCCCTGCCACTATTCCTGCTAAAAAATCCGTTTCTTTTACTATTGTTTTAAATTCTGTCGCGGGTGGATAACTGGTATAACGAGGTACAGATTTATCATACTTATTAAGTAAATCAGCATTAAATTTTATAATTTGTGAGTAAAGTTTCATAGAGATAAATTACATTGTAAAGGTTCTTTAAAGAGGTCTTCTATTTTGAATATACAGAACAAATAAATAGTTGATATTTTTTAGTTTTGCTTATTATAAACACAGCATCATAATCCTTATATTGTAACCATATATGATATCCTATACTATCCAACTATTCTTGAGAAGTAATCAGCTAAAAGACGTAGTTGTCAAGAACAGCTTTGGTTTAATATCCTAACTCATGAACTGCATTTTTATTAAATGTAAAAGCCACATCAGTTTCACCAACAATATATTTAGGCAACTCATCGTTAATAAGTAGCAATTTGAAAGTATCGCCTCATTTATGAGTTATAAATTCCTTTAAATTCATGAAATTTATTGCATAGTTTAACTAATAATGTTTTTTTAGCTTTATTTTTCTAATAAATTCACTATTTACCATATTTTATAGACAGAAAACTAATAAGATTGATTCAGTATCAGGTATTTTATAATCACGGTTGATACAAATCTAATCAGCTCAAAGTATCTGAACAAATCTTTTCCGTAATAAAGTGATAGGTCAATTTATAAGTCTTTCCCAAGGCTCAGTCAAGTTTGTTTTACTTGACTAAATACTAGATAGTGATAGCAATTTCACTGTCTTTATTCTAGCGAACCGTATAAAAAATCAAAATCAACTGATAGTTTTCTTAAGATTTTTTTTGTGATTGTCAAAAATATTTGGTGACTACTGTATTTTTAGCCATAGTTTAAACATTGCAAGTTCCTTCGCACAGTTTTGCAGCTAAATCGTCACTTATGGATGGAAGAACTTACTCTACAAAGTAAAATCAGTAATTAACAGTTTCTTTGGCTTATTGCTGTACAATCATATCTCGATATAAATGGTAACCTTGGCAAAACTTTACAATTCAACTAAGAACTCTGAAAAAGAGAACGCTCTAATCCTTCTCTTTTTTGGGCATACTGTGAATGTACCCAATTGCTTAACAAGTTAGACAGAAGTCTTAAAAACTTCACTTAAGCAATCTGGTTTCCTCTAAAGTTGAATAACGTAGGAAAAATACTTAAAGCTCAAGATTAAATGAGGATCGGCAAATGATTGAAATGAACGTTGCTGGAATCGCCTTAGATGCCGTTACCCGAAGTCCCATCGTATTACTCCAAGATGCTTCTAAACGTCGTGCTCTTCCTATTTTTATTGGGCAAAATCAGGCAAAATCCATTATTGTGGCTTTGGAAAACCAGACTCCTCCTCGTCCTTTAACCCATGATCTAATTGTCAATTTATTTCAAGCGTGGGGAATGGAGTTAGATCGTATTATTATCCATTCTCTTCAAGACAAAACATTTTATTCTGTGCTATGTTTACACCAAGGGGAAACTAAAAAAGAAATTGATTGTCGTCCCTCTGATGCTATTTCTATTGCCTTACGCACAGGGAGTTCTATCTGGGTAGTAGAAGAAGTAATTGCCAATGCGTCGATTCCTGTGAACCGAGATGCAGATGAAGAGGAACGTCGTGCCTTTCGTGAATTTGTAGAGAATCTATGTCCAGAGGATTTAATTCAACGACGGGGAGAGGTGTCAGAAGATAATAACGAGCATGGGTAGTAGTAAACATAATTTACTCTTAGCTTTTTACCTGGTAGGCAAATACTAGTATGCTCTATCGACGTTTTGGTAAAACCAATTTACTCTTATCTGTTTTCTCCCTAGGGACCATGCGCTGTTTGTCTTCTGAGACTATCTTCAGACAAACTATTGAACAGGCGATCTACCTAGGCATTAATCATTTCGAAACGGCAAAAGGTTATGGACACAGTGAACGCTACTTAGGACAGTTTCTAGTCCAGCAATCTCTAATCTGTAGGGAAAAACTATATATCACAACAAAATTACCACCAACTCCTGACCCCGACCAGATGGATCAGTGGCTAGATGAGTCTTTAAGATGTCTTCAAGTGGATTACCTTGACTGTTTAGCAATTCATGGAATTAACACATGGGAACATCTTCGTTGGCTTACCCAGCCTAATGGATGTTGGACGACATTAGAAAAAGCATTGGACGATGGAAGAGTTCGTCATCTTGGATTTTCAACTCATGGTAGTTTAGACTTGATTTTAGAAACAATCGAAACAGATTTATTTGAATTTGTTAATCTTCATTATTATTATTTTTTTCAACGCAATGCGCCCGCAATTATCTTAGCAGCTCAAAGGAATCTGGGAATATTTATCATTTCTCCTGGAGACAAAGGGGGTTGTCTTTATACCCCACCAAGCCGCTTACGACGTTTATGTGAGCCGTTTTCTCCTTTAGAATTAACTTACCGGTTTTTATTGAGTGACCACCGCATAACCACTTTAAGTGTAGGAGCAGCAAACCCCAAAGAATTAGCTTGTCTTCCAGAGTCAGATGTGGTGCCTCTTACTTTAAGTGAAATTGAAGTCTTTCAACGTTTAGAAACTCACATAGAAATAACTTTAGGAAGCGATTATTGTCGTCAATGTTATCAATGCCTTCCTTGTCCTGAAACCATTAACATTCCTGAAGCATTACGGTTGCGTAATCTTGCCGTTGCTTATGATATGATTGATTTTGCTAAATATCGTTATAAAATGTTCGGAAATGCTGCTCATTGGTTTCCAGGAAATCAATGCAGCTACTGTAACGAATGCGGTGATTGTCTTCCTCGTTGTCCTGAAAAATTAAACATCCCTAAACTATTACAAGATACCCATCAACGACTACAAGGTCTACCCCGTCGGCGTTTATGGGAGTAATTCTTCATACCAATTATTGTTACTAGCATTTTACTTGTTATTGTAGCCGTTCCGAAATTAGAAGAAGCGTCATTTTTATCTATTATTCTTGTGACTCTCCCAAATTACTAAATCTTTGGGACGATCTATATCGGACAAGACAGGTAGAACAACTATATTGAGTCCAAGTTGTTGAGCAATAGTTTTGGTTTTAGAAAAAACTTCATCCGTTCCCCAAGGAATATTTTTAAATAACTCAGGGATAATTTCTTTTAGTCCAATTAAATAATAACCACCATCAGATGCTTCTCCTAAAACTAAATCATTTTTATCTAATGACTCAAAGGCATTTACAAGAATTTCTATGTTTAGAGCAGGACAATCAGTTCCAATAATGACTACTCTGGAAAATCTTAACTTAAAGGAGTCCTCAAAAGCCGACCTCATCCTACTTCCTAAATCTTCTCCACGCTGAGTACAATAACTGAATTTATCTCCTAACCAATTCTCCATAAATTTCTGACTACCTCCTGTATAGTAAACGGCGGTAGAGATTTCTTTTGTTAATTTTTTTACCTTCTTTATAGTGTACTCTGTTAGTTGAACCTGTAACTTTGCTGCACCATCTGCTCCTAAAGTAGGAATCAAGCGTGTTTTGGTTTTTGTAGGTTCAGGATAACGGGTGAAAACAATTAAACGGTGATAGTTTTTATTAATCATTTTACTGATTGATCATCAGTTAGCAAAATCTCAATCCTTCACTGTATTATAAGTTGAGTTAAATTCCTTAATAAAAAATATTTGTCTAGAAATAGGAAACAGAAAATCTCATCAAAAAGTAAGTTTATAATAATAAATAATTAAATCAATTAATGAATAAATTTAAAGACTTTAGCAAATAAAAGTATCAGGAATTACATAACAAGTAACTAATATCTAGACTTTATCTTAAATTATTAGCTTACCGGGTATTTAAAAGCAAGATTTTGCTAATTGGTATTGTTTTTTTTAAATTTTTACTTTTTGATTTTCTAATTTGAAACCAACTACAAAAATACCATATTGTATCTAAATCTATGGCAACTAAAAATTGTTCATAAAACAGAAATATCAGTCAAAAAGAAAAAGGATTTCCCATGAATTTTTATTTGATTGCTATAGTGAAGCGATAAATCTCAGGAATAGCCTAGAGACGTTGCGCACAAAGTCTCTAGGAAAATAGAATTATATAATTTGGATTGATCTGAAGAGATGTTAAGCCACAAAAAGGCCACACTGCTTTAATGTGTGGCAAATGACGTCAGGCAGTTTAGAAGCGGTTCCGTCCGCGTCCACCACCGTAGCCACCACCACCACGCTGTTCACGCTCTCTAGCTTTATTGACCTTAAGAGTACGTCCCATCCACTCAGCCCCATCGAGGGTCTCGATAGCTTTGTCTTCTTCAGTGACTGAGTTCATTTCAACAAATGCAAAGCCACGCATACGACCGGTTTCTCGGTCAGTTGGGACATAAACCCTTTTGACAGAACCATATTCGGCAAAAACCGAATTAAGATCATCTTCCGTAACATCGTAAGAAAGGTTGCCTACATAAATGGACATAGATTGTCTCCATTGACGACTAATGTGTGTAGAGATATTTAGATTTCGGAGAGCATCTTGCCAAGACAAAACGGGAAAAACCTGTCAATGCTAATAACAAACTCAAAACCGATACTCAAATTCTCATTGGTTTAATAATAGCACTTTCAGAATGAGAAAGAAACATTTCAGTCAACTCGACACGTCTTTTCCAATATAATTACCTAAGCTTGACTTTAAAAAACTTGTTAGTATACATTGTGTTAATTTTTTCTTTATATTTTTATTTTCTCTCCATATCCTTTATCAATTCTCAACAAAATGTATCCGTCGGATTCTTCTTTGCCTAATTTAGCTCAAGAATCTCTACTTCAGGAATTTCTTGAAACTCTGCCGCTTCCATATAAAACAATGGTAGCAATCTCCTATTTTACTTCATCAAGAATTAGCGACATTTTATTCTTAAAAACTAACGATATTTATCCTGACCAAATAAAAATTGCAAGATCAGAATTCAATTCCTACAAACTAGTTCCTATAACTCCATTATTAAGACCTTATTTAACTATTTATCTCAATGGACTTAAGTCTCAGAAATCAGCTTTTCTTTTTGTTAATTCTAAAGGAGAACCTTTCAAAACTTGTGTAGTTTTTAAAGTATTAAATATGACGGCACGTCAAATTAATCTCCCAGAAATTTATTTTTTTATTCTTCGTTAATTTTTATTGCTATTAAATTACAAAAAGTATTAAGTTTAATAAGAATTAAAGAATATTTCTATCTTTGACAAATTTTCACATTTTATAATTGAATCTTAACTCGATCTAAAAAAAGGCGTTCGAACGTAACTAAATACGTGATAATGGGCAATGCGTCTTTTGATTCAGCAAGGCCGAACAAAAAAACGTAACTTTTGATAAAACTAAAATTTAATTCTGATGCGAACTCATTATTGCGGCGACCTACGAGCAACTGATATTGATAAGACTGTTACCCTATTTGGTTGGGTCGATCGCCGACGGGATCATGGAGGTGTGATCTTCATTGACCTACGTGATCGCACAGGAATTATCCAGATTGTTAGTGATCCTCAGCGAACTCCCGATTTTTATCCTGATGCAGAAAGCCTACGTAATGAATATGTGGTCAAAATAGTAGGGTGTGTCAGTCGACGTCCTCTAGAATCTCTCAACTCAAAATTATCTACTGGAGAAGTGGAAATATATGCTGATACAATAGAACTACTAAACAGGGTAGATAAGCAACTTCCCTTTATGATATCAAGTTTAGAGACAGAATCAGTACGAGAAGATGTTCGTCTCAAATATCGTTACTTGGACTTAAGGCGTGATCGCATGGCTAAAAACTTGCAATTACGTCATAAGGTTATTAAAGCAATACGTCGTTATCTCGAAGATAAACGGCAATTTATGGAAATAGAAACTCCTATTCTTACTCGCTCCACTCCTGAAGGAGCACGAGATTATTTGGTTCCTTCCCGCGTTAACCCCAGTCAATGGTACGCTTTACCCCAGTCGCCTCAATTATTTAAGCAATTATTAATGGTATCAGGATGTGACCGCTACTACCAGATTGCCCGTTGTTTCCGAGATGAGGACTTACGAGCTGATAGACAACCAGAATTTACTCAGCTAGATATGGAGATGAGTTTCATGTCGGAAGAAGAAATTCTAGATTTGAATGAAGAGTTAATTTGCTATATTTTCGAGACTGTTAAGAACCTTAAAATATCTCGCCCTTTTCCTCGTTTAACCTATACAGAAGCCTTAGAAAAATATGGAACAGATCGTCCTGATACTCGTTTTAATTTAACCTTAGTAGATGTTTCAGATATTGTTAAAGATAGCGGATTTAAAGTTTTTGCAGAAGCAGTTAAAAATGGTGGCAAAGTAAAAGTTCTACCGATTCCTGGGGGTAATGAAACTATTTCTAATGTAAGTATTAAACCTGGAGGAGATTTATTTAAAAAGGCTACCGATGTAGGAGCAAAAGGAATTGCTTTTATTCGGATTAAAAATAACAATAAACTCGATACTATTGGGGCAATTAAAGATAATCTAAGCCAACAGCAAAAAACTGAACTATTAGCTAGAACACAAGCTAAACCAGGAGATTTACTGTTGTTCGGAGCGGGAGAGACAGATATAGTTAATAGTTCTTTGTCCCGATTACGACTAGTAATTGGAGAACAATTAGGATTAATTGATCATGAGCAAGTTAATTTACTTTGGATTACTGAATTTCCCATGTTTGAATGGAATGCTAATGAAAATCGATTAGAAGCATTACATCATCCCTTTACCGCACCTAACCCAGAAGATTTAGATAATCTCACAACTGCTAGAGCGCAAGCTTATGATTTAGTATATAACGGAGTAGAAATCGGAGGCGGAAGTTTAAGAATTCATCAGAAAGAAATCCAGAAAAAAGTTTTTGCAACCATCGGTTTGTCTAAATCAGAAATATCCGACAAATTTGGATTTTTATTAGAGGCTTTTGAGTATGGAACTCCTCCTCACGGAGGTATTGCATACGGATT
Organism: Cyanobacterium sp. uoEpiScrs1; assembly: GCF_947331815.1. Taxonomy (GTDB): domain Bacteria; phylum Cyanobacteriota; class Cyanobacteriia; order Cyanobacteriales; family Microcystaceae; genus Rippkaea. The sequence continues at coordinate 1,965,716 of NZ_OX373462.1, read as the reverse complement.
AGATCGCTTAGTAATGTTATTAGCTCGAGAGGATTCGATAAGAGATGTTATTGCTTTTCCAAAAACCCAACAAGCAAGTTGTTTACTAACACAAGCACCGGCTACTGTTGACGAAAAACAATTAAAGGAATTGCAGGTTAAATCTATTTATCAACCTGAATCTAAAATCGAATAGTTAAGACAAAGTAGTGATGAGGTCATCTTAATAAGGATTATATCTATAAAACCATAATATGACTCTTACTCAAGAGTCCTTGTTCTATCTAAGTTCTAAAAGTAAACAATAGACAATTCATCATAGTCAGATCTAGAATTCTAATAGCTGTAAAAATCCAACTACATCCTTTCTATTAAGAAAAACTAAAATTTAATTTTTATCACTTTTTAGTTAACCTAAAAAATAAGTATTAATTTTTAACAGAAAGGATGTAAAGGATCGATTAGACAATTTACTTACAAAATGAAGTCAGTAGATAAGAAATTAGACTTATGGTCCCTGACTATTTCAGAAATTAGTTGTTTGTTTAGATCAATTTCTTTAGCTGCCACTAGAGTACGAATAGAAAAAGCTCTTAGAGCATCATTAACTGATAAGGTTCCTTCCGCAGAGTCTTTCCGTCCGGTAAAGGGAAAAGTATCAGGTCCCCGTTGACATTGACTATTCAAATTAACCCGACAAACTTGGTTGACTAGGGGATCGACTAGTTGAGCGAGCTCTTCTGTATTCTGTCCAAAAATACTCACCTGCTGTCCGTAGTCTGACTGTACTAAATAATCAATAGGAGTCTCAATATCATCAAAAGGAACAATAGGAACAACTGGTCCAAATTGTTCAACGGAATAAATTTTCATTTGTTCATTTACGGGATAAAGAACTGCCGGGTAAAAGAAGGTTTCGTTAATTGTTCCTCCTGCCTCATTAATCACATCAGCCCCATGTTTCTTGGCGTCCTCCACTAAGTCTTGAAGATACTGGGGTTTTCCTGGCTCAGCAATGGGAGTTAGGAAGACTCCTTCTTCCCAAGGCATACCAAATTTAAGATTACTTATCGCTTCGATAAATTTATCCAAAAACTTATCAACAATAGCAGTATGGATAAAAAGAATTTTAATTGCAGTACATCTTTGTCCATTATAGGATAGGGTACCTAAAATGCATTCTTTGACTGCCAAATCTAAATCGGCATGGGGTAAAACAATCCCCGGATTTTTAGCTTCTAATCCTAAAATTGATCTGAGACGATAAGATTTTGGATGCTGTTTTTTAAGATTATTAGCTGCTTTACTACTTCCAATAAAAGCTAAAGCGTTTATCCTTCCTGACTCCATTAATACAGGTGAAATATTTCTACCTTTACCATAAATAGTGTTAACAACTCCAGGAGGAAAAGCTTCTTTAAATGCTTCTAGCAAGGGATAGTTCAACAACACCCCTGGACGGGGAGTTTTAACAACAACAGTGTTGCCCATGATTAAAGCAGGAATTAAAGTAGTAAATGTTTCGTTAAGGGGATAATTAGCAGGACCCATACTCAAAACAATCCCCAAAGGTGCACGGCGAATTTGTCCGATAACTCCCTGAGTAATCTCAAAACGAGAGGAAACTCTATCCAAACTTTTTAGAGCATCAATAGTGTCTTCAATATAGTTAACGGTTCTATCAAATTCTTTACAGGAATCCGTATAAGATTTCCCAATTTCCCACATTAAAAGATTCACTACTTCTGCTCGTTTTTCCTTCATTCGATAGGCAAAGTCTTGAAGGCATTCAATTCGTTGACCAACGGGCATAGTCGGCCATTTTCCTCGTCCATTATCATAAGCCTTTCCTGCTGCATCCAATGCAGACAAGGCTGCTTCTTGTCCTAAAGAAGGAAAGTCACCAATTTTTTTACGAGTCAATCCTTGAGCTGTTTTCAAATAAACAGGAGATAAGGATTCCTCCATTTCTCCGTCCCAAATCTGTAGATTTCCATCAATTAGATATTCTCGTTGTTCAATATGATTTTTAAGGTGAAATTCTGGAGGAATTTTTTCAAGAGAAGGAAAAATATTGTTGATTTTTGCAATAATACTCATGATGTTTTGTTATATTGTTTGACAACTTTTTTAAAGATAGATCAAATATCAAGTTATTTAAAGATATTCAGTAAAATTTTAGCTGAGTTTAATAAAAATTTCTTTTCTGTAACGAATAGAAACAGGTTTTATTGTATTGAGGCTAGAAATAAAAAATTGCTGAGACATAGTTAGTTATGAGGAGAATTTAATATCGATTAAAAGATTATAGTAAAATACTAGGTCAGGATTAAATTGAATTAAAGAAGACTCGCTGTGAGTTTATCTCAAAAAAGAAGATTCGCTGTAAGCTTATCTCAAGAATGTATTATATATCACTTTTTTGTAAAGATCAAAGAATTAAGTTAATCTACAATACAACTTAATTCTTTAACTAAACTAAATATGATGTGTTTTACAGGGATTTGAGTACATTTTAAAAAGTCAGACATCCTTCATATGTAAAACATCAAGAATAGTTTATTAAATAAACTTTTATTATTGGGTAAAAATTGAAACTTCTATTATTTCTTAATGCACTTTGAACTAAAAACTTGTGAGGAGTTATACAATAATAATTTACGCCAAGACTATTTTAATATGAAATTTACAGTCAGTCTCTAAAATCAAGAAGATAAAGGACTATAGTTATAGTGGGTTAGACGAGTGTTCTATAGTTAGGTTAGCTGATATTATATTACTGATATCACTTCATTTAAGTAGTAAACTGTTCTTGAAAAAAATTGCATTCAGAATATTTTTAGGAACAGATATAATAAATAACTTTTATATTCTATATATTAAGTGTCTTGGTGAGTCAAAAATTGTCATTTAATATAATAAAAAAGTTAAATAAGTTATTAAAAATTACTTGGAGGATTGAGCATTTCAGATTTTGTCTATTTACTATTTAAACAATATTAAATGAAGAGTGTTTTGACAAAGCATTAAGCATAGTTCAATGTACAATGAAAAACAGGCACATGAATTAAAGAAGAGTCCCTTATGACGAGGCAATACACAATTACCCTTCTTCCCGGTGATGGCATTGGTCCAGAAATTTTGGCGGTTGCTGTAAAAGTCCTACACGTTATTGGAAAACAGTTTGATATAAAGTTTGACTTTCAAGAAGCCCTCATTGGAGGGTCAGCGATCGATGCAACGGGAAACCCACTTCCTGAAGAAACCTTAACCTGCTGTCGTAATAGTGATGCTGTCTTACTAGCTGCAATTGGGGGATACAAATGGGATAATCTTCCTCGTCATCAACGTCCCGAAACTGGACTGTTAGCGATTCGTGCTGGACTTAATCTTTTTGCCAACTTACGTCCTGCAACTATTTTACCTCAACTAATTGACGCTTCTTCCCTTAAAAGAGAAGTAATAAGAGGAGTTGATATCATGGTAGTTCGAGAATTGACGGGAGGTATTTATTTTGGACAACCCAAAGGCATTTTTGAGACTGAAATGGGAGAGAAACGAGGGATTAACACAATGGCTTATATGGAGTCAGAAGTTGATCGTATTGCCAAAGTTGCTTTTGAAATCGCCCAAAAACGAAGTGGCAAATTGTGTTCTGTTGATAAAGCTAATGTTTTAGATGTGTCTCAATTATGGCGCGATCGTGTCAATCATATAGCATGCCAGTATCCTGAAGTTGAACTTTCTCACCTTTATGTTGATAACGCAGTTATGCAGCTAGTTTGCGCTCCCAAACAGTTTGATACTATTCTGACGGGCAATTTATTTGGGGATATCCTATCTGATGCGGCAGCAATGCTAACTGGTAGTATTGGGATGTTACCCTCAGCCAGTTTAGGATCAGAAAAACCAGGATTATTTGAACCTGTTCATGGTTCAGCACCTGATATTGCTAAACAAGATAAAGCTAACCCCCTTGCTCAGGTACTAAGTGCAGCTATGATGTTACGTTATGGATTGGATGAACCCAAGGCGGCAAGCAAAATTGAACAAAGTGTATTAGAAGTTTTAGCCCAAGGCTACCGTACAGGAGATATTATGTCCTCTCAGATGAGATCAGTAGGATGTCAAGAGATGGGGGATGTATTGCTTAAAGTAGTGGAATCTTAATCCGTTTTCTAGTCGGTATTAATTAGTATGAGATGTAACAAAGGTAAAATTGTGGAGAATAAAACAGTGAAATATACACATAAAACACGGGACATCAAACAGCAAGAAATACAGCTCCCAATTACTATTGACTGTGATGTTTTAAGGGCAGCGCAGCGCATTTATAGAAGCTATTGTGTTTTATATCCAAAAAACGATAGACAACCTTGTGGCATCGCTATTAACCGCAAAAACAAACAAGGACAAATAATTTTTCGCAAAAAACCTATTCTATTACCAGGAGAGAGCTTTATCTCAACCAATCAACTTGAAATTGAAGTCCATTAGTTTAACAATTATTATATTTTTGTTAATTTTAAATTCTCATATTTTTTAAAATTTAATTTTTAATAAAGTACATTTATATAGTCTTCTAATTGATATATATGAATATAGTCTCTCAATAAAATAGTCCTATAACATAATTTTGAGAATTATAAATATTTTCTGATCTACCTATTGGAGTTAGTGTCTTTAGAAATAGTTTTATTTTTGTCTTTGCTTCTTTATTATTTTCAACTGTTTACTGAAAAATACTAATCGTTTTTAAATTTAATTGGTATTTTTTATTTGACATAAATTAAATAATTCTAGGCTGCAGTAAAATATTTAATATTTTTATTTATAGTCATTTAATATAATATTGATTCCAAATTTATTTCCAACCAATTACTGAAAAATACATTTAATAACTGTTTTTGTTACTATCTTTTTAGATTATTGTATTTATACATAAAATATCTATTTATGTTCTTGCTTTATAAAATCTTTTAGGATTAAGTATACTCAGATAGTTTTTTCTTTTGAATTATGTTAATCTAATGTTCGTACGGGTTAATATCTAGTGAGTACTATTTGCTAATATATTCTCATTTTATGCTTGCTTAGATATACCTATTGATTAAGTATAGATTGATTATAGTAACTTTTTAGAGGATATCATCAGTTAATGTCAATAATACAATCACGTACTATACAGTCGTAAAATAGCAGTTGATTGCGACGATACAACAAACAACAGGTATCTGATTAATAGTTATTTGTTGTTAAGTAATTAACATAAGTCAAAACTTTTATCATCAAAGACTTTACAGTTTAACTTTGGATTTCAGCTTTATTTTTTACATTCGTTTTTTGAGGTAACTACTCTGATGTCTAGTTTCCAATCACAATATCCATGGTGGTATGGATGCGTAATTTATGAAATTTATATCCGTAGCTTTTACGATAGTAATGGTGATGGTGTGGGAGATTTGCAAGGAATTATCAAAAAGCTTGATTATTTAGCATCTCTTCCAATTGACGCTCTCTGGATAACACCTTTTTACCAGTCTCCTATGAAGGATTACGGATATGATATTTCGGACTATTATGCAGTTGATCCTCTATTTGGAACTCTAGAAGATTTTGAGAAATTGATTGAGGAAGCCCACATTCGTAATCTTAAAATCGTTGTTGATCAAGTGTGGAGTCATACCTCTGATATCCACCCTTGGTTCCTTGAAAGTTGTTCTAATCGATACAATCCTAAGGCAGATTGGTATATTTGGTCCGATTCTAATCAGGGAGATGTTCCTAACAATTGGTTGTCAATTTTTGGAGGAACTGCTTGGAAATGGTGCGAATCCCGCCAACAATACTACCTTCACAACTTTATCGATAGCCAACCTGATCTAAACTGGCATAATCCTGATGTCGTCAGAGAAATCATGAAAGTAGTGGAATTTTGGCTAGAAAAAGGGGTTGATGGGGTACGTCTTGATGCGTGTAATTATTATATGCATGATCAAAGTTTACTAGATAATCCGACCCGTACCAAAGGAATGCCAAATCAAGATGGAGTTTCTCCTCTTAATCCTTATTCCAATTTTATTAATCTCCACAATATGAATGAGGTTAAAAATATAAAATCTTTAAGACGTATTCGCAAAACGTTGAATAAATACCCTGGAACCTTCGCTATTGGAGAAATAGTAGCAGCTGATGATCCCATGAGACAAACGGTTGAGTATATTAGAGGAGCAAATCGGTTACATACAGCATACAACAGTGCTTTATTGGTTAATGACAAACTGACCCCAAAACTAATTGCCGAAGCGATTGAAGATTTATCTCTTCATCTTGAAGCAGATGAGGAAGAGATGATCTGTATCACTATGAGTACCCATGACTTTCCTCGTGCCAGGTCAAGGTGGCAACCAGAAGATACTTGCCTAGTCCCGGCTTTTGAGAAAATGCTGATTTCTTTGTTACCTACTCTACGAGGCATCATTTGTCTTTATCAAGGAGAAGAATTAGGGCTAACAGAAACCAATGTCTCTAAAGAGAAAATGAAAGATCCCTTTGGGATTTTCTTTTATCCTTATTTTGCAGGACGCGATGGCTGTCGAACTCCTATGCCTTGGGAATCAGATGCAGTTAACTTTGGATTTACAGATAATGAAGAACCTTGGCTCCCTGTCGATGAAAGATATCAGTCTCTTGCTGTTTCAGCTCAAGAAGGACGGGAGGATTCTATGCTGAATTATTTTAGATTTTTTCTCAAATGGCGCAATCGTCAACCGGCTTTAAAATACGGGTCGGTGGAATTAATTGAAGCCGGAGATAGTATCTTATCCTTCTTACGAAAAACTCCTGATCAAGAACTTCTTTGTGTTTTTAACATTAGCGAACAAACTAACTCTCATCTTATTTCTTTTCGGTATGGAAAGGAAATTATTGGGTCTAACATCAGAAGTTTTCCCGCAACCAATTTGGGTAATGGGCAAAGAACTGTTGAAATGAACCCTTTTGGCTTTGGAATTTTTGAACGAGAATCATAATCAAGTTTTCTTATTTGATGCTTCTCCTAACAATAGTTAGAAGAAGCGTCTAACTTTGATTTCTGGAAAGATGGTTACATAGTAGCCAGTCTTAAACTTATTTAAGGATAGTCAATCAATCAAAACAACTTAGCTAGTTCTCCCAAAACAGACATAGCTAAGACAATTATTCAGCCACAACGATAAGTTTTCAGTAAACCAGAAGGCTTATTCTGTCGCACATATCTATGTGATAAATAAAACTCGGATGGACCTGCTAATTAGTAGGTTTGCTACCATTAAATTGGTAATTGTTGAATATCTTTATTAGAACCGATGACGACCATAACTAAATTTTTATCGAGTTTTTCTTGAGGGGCCGGATTAATTTTGAATTGATCTTCTCTTCCAGTAGCTAAAACATTTATTTTATAACGATTGCGAAGGTTTAATTCCTCAATTGTCTTTCCGTGAAATTCCTCAGGAACCCAAATTTCTACAATACTGTGATCAGGATCAAGATCAAACCTTTCAAGGATAGCTGGTTTTGTCAGAGTATAAGCCAATTCACACCCAGCATGATACTCAGGAAAGACAACTAAATCTGCTCCTACTCGTTCCAATAACTTTCCATGGACCTTAGAAGAGGCCTTAGCAACAACCCATTCAACACCACCTTCTTTTACGTTGAGGGTTGTGACAATACTTTCTTCCAAATAGTTTCCAATAGCCACAATTACCGTATCAAACTCAAAAATTCCAGCCTCTTTTAAGGCGTTAGGTTGGGTAGAATCTAACTGAATAGCACTAGAAGCGATTTTATCATTTAAAACCTGTGCCACTATAGATTCTTTAATATCGGTTCCTAATACTTCATATCCTAGTTTATAAAGCGTTCCAGAGACAGCTCGTCCAAAACGGCCTAAACCAATAACTGCAAATTGACGAGTCTCTCGACGTAGATGATTCAAAAAATTTAAAGATCCCAATATTTACTCCCTATGATCTTGTTGTTTAAAAGATGCTGCTCTTCATCCTCTATGTTGCCTTTCTAACTTAAAAATTAGAATATAACTTGACTATTTCTTTACCCTACTAACAAACGTTCTTCAGGGTATTGAACGACTCTAGGGTTTGTTTCCCCTACAATGGCTGCCATAAAAACAAGGATTCCCACTCTCCCAGTATACATGGCTAGAATTATTAAAAGTTGTGACAAAGAAGAAAGACTAGCGGTAATACCGGTAGAAAGACCTACTGTAGTGAAGGCTGAAATCACCTCAAATAAAACTTGAAATGAACTGACTTCAGTATCAAAAAAACCTGGGTGAAAACTAATCTCAATAAAAGAGATGAGAAAGGTAATAGAAATCACCATAATAGTTGAACCAAAAACGACTGCGACCGCCTTTAAGATTAGAGAAACTGGAATCTCACGTTTATACATAACAACTTGATCGTTACCGCGTAAAACCGAACGAGTACAATTAGTTAAAATACGAAGTGTTGTAGTTTTGATTCCTCCTCCTGTTCCACTAGGACTCGCTCCAACAAACATAAAACCCATAGTTAAAAATAGTCCAGAAATTGTCATTTGCCCAATATCAATACTATTAAACCCTGCGGTTCTAGTTGTTACGGATTGAAACCATGCTGCCAATAGTTTACTTTTAAAATCCAGTGGTGCTAGGGTTGCTCTATTTTTATACTCAACCAATAAAAACATAATTGTTCCTAGTATCAATAAGAATACCGTGGTACTAATAACTACCTTAAAGTTGAGAGATAAAAAAACCCTTTCTTTTTGCTTTGTAACTTTATATAACATCCAAAGATACAGTTCAATAATAACCGAATAACCAATGCCTCCAAAAATAATCAAAGAAGTGATAACAACGTTAATCGTAATAGAGTCCTTAAACCCAGCCAAGCTATCTAAAAATAAACTGAATCCAGCATTATTCCAGGCACTAATACTATGAAATATAGATATCCATAATGCACTACTTTTTCCGTATTTAGGTTCAAAAAAGTTAAATAAAAGTAAAGCTCCTATAATTTCGAAAACAAAAGTCATTCCAATGATAGAACTAATGACTGTCTTACTATTTCCTCGGCGAAGGGGACGGTCTAGAGATTCTTGAATGGCCAATTTCTGTCGAAGATCAAATCGCCTACCAATTAATAATATCAAAAAGGTTGTCGTTGTCATATATCCCAACCCTCCTATTTGAATTAATAGCAAAATAATCAACTGTCCCCAAAAAGAAAAATAGCTTCCTGTGTCAACTACAATCAAGCCAGTTACACAGACAGCAGAAGTTGCTGTAAATAAAGCGATAATCGGATTGTTCCAATGATCATCATATGTAGAGAATGGCAAAATCAATAAAAGAGTTCCCACTACGATTACAGATAGAAACCCTAAACAGATAGTACGAGCAATAGTCATAAAAAAGATTGCAGATAACAACGAAAAACCCAAAAAAATTGGTTTTTTCAAATTGGCTATGACAACTTTATGCTAAAAAACATGAAAGCCGTACTTTACGACATATCTAATATCCTACAAACTTGATTTTTAGAAAGGATCAATATTAAGTTTGTGGAGTAAAAGAACACAGTCAGAACACAAGTTTTGAAAGTTATCAATTATTAATCTATCATACTAGGTTTAGAAGAACCAAGAATATTACTGGTGAGTCTCAACCCTATTTGAGTATTAAGCATATTAAATAAGGGCAACACACTATCTCCCATAGGCAACTGAAATCCGAGTGCTGATTCAGTAACATTATCAACAAGGAAAAGTAAAATTTTATAATTATTTACTTTTGATTTAAATAATTTCGGTTATTTATTGTTGTGGTCGTAAAAAAATAATCGAGTCATTAAGATGTTTAACTTTTGTTCCAGGATAATAAAAGGAAAGGATCTTTTCGGGACTCCAACCTAGTTTGGCTAAATTGTAAGATCCATATTGACTCATCCCCACGCCATGGCCAAATCCCCCTCCAATAAAAGCAAACCCTTTTAAATTTTTCTCTCCATTGTAGATAGGTTTTAGATAGAATAATGTACTGCGAGGGGGATGAAAAGCGCTACGAATTTCATTTTTATGTAACTCTAACAAACCTTTGTCTGTTTCTACTTTCATTGTTAGAATGCGCCCTGATTCCGATCTTTCAGTGACTTCCATCCATTGAATCATTTGTAGATCAGCTAAGGGATGTTTGCGTTTTTCAAGATACTTTTGTAAATCTAGACTTAAACTTTCAAGGGTCGCTTGTCGATTCCAGCGAAAAACATTTCTTCCTGTTTCATTAAAATCATTCTTTAAGCTAATAAAACTACGGAAATCCTTTTCCTTCGCTAGGGATGTTTCTGATAAATCCCAAAGCTTTTTAGGAGAGTCGATAATTGCCTTGAGATAAGGTCTTTCTTCTCCATTCCAAACGTCACCAAACTTAGCCGTCACTCCCCCTGTGGTAGAGGAATAGAGAGCATCTACTAACTCGTTTTCGTAAGTTAAGACTAAACCTTTAGTGGCCGCAACTGCCTGATCAGCCTTAGCGCTAGTGTCACTTAACCCATAATAAACTTGACAATGGGTTGTAGCGCATAATTGGTAGTTATCTGCCTGAAACCGTCGTATATTGCGTAAAGCATAGGTACGGGCAATAATGGTTTGAGCTTTCGCGGCATTAAGGGGGGCAGAAGGTCCAATTTCATGAGGGACAACCCCTCTAAGATAGAGCTCAAGAGAAATATTGTTAACTAAAGTATAAGTTCCATAAGCGTTGGGTTGTAGCCGTAGACTGCCCCCATAATGACGTACTTTCTCTTGATTAACACTTACTTGAATAGGATTTTTCTCTGAAATTATCTCTAAATAATCAGGGCTATAAATTTGACCAGCTACGGTAAAAGTTGCTTGAGGAGTGTCCGCTAAAATTTCTAATTCAAGATAGATATCTTTAAAGCCTTTAGTTTTAAGATTTTCTAATAACCAACGACGTAATAAGGGAGTTTTGTAAACATCACGCTTTGCCCAAACTTGCCACTGTCCAGGCTGGGTAATTTCTACTCTAATCCCTCTTTTTTTCCATTTATTCGCACTATCTTCCGCAGTTTCAAAAGTAGCATGGTCACTTAAAACAACCTTTTCTCGTAGAATAGGTGTTGATAGAGCTTGTTTGACTATCTCAACAGTAAATTGATCAGTTTGAACGATTTGTTGTTGACCCTCATTATCGTTAAATTTCAGGGTTAGGGTATCCTCTCCAGTAGCTGCAATTAATAATTTTTCCTTTTCTTCTTTTCCAAACCGTTGAACAACCCCCACTTCTAGCTCAACATCTGTTGCCGTTACAGGAAAAGCACAAACCGCTCCAATCAAAATAAGAAGAGAAAATAAACTGATACATAGATGTTTGCGCCTGACTGGGTTATGAGTCTTGGTGATTTCCATATTAAGCTGAATTTATGGTTTTTATATTTTACTCGTTGTCATTTCCTTATTAGAATGTATAAACTGACTCATTGGCTAGACGAAGTCAGCTAAAAATTGTTGCTAACGGTCATAGAAAGAATATTATTACTTCTGAGCCTTTAAGGATAAATAGATTTTACAGTATCACACTAGTTATAATAAATCGCCTAGGACAATTTACTATGACTCTAAAAAATGAATTTATATAATGTAAACAATGACCATAATTGCTCACTGCCAAATTTATTTATCCTTAAAAGGTTAACAACTTATAATACCTAATACCAAAATTTATAATGTCCAAAGTATAAAAATTTAAAATCTACAATTGATACTTAGTACATTAAAACACTTATGGATTCTAAAGTTACTTATATTCTTAATTGTTAGAAGGATTATACATCAGTTATTAAGCTTGACATATATTGCCAATTAATGATATCCCTTAATAGTGATTTATAGCCGACAACATTGGGGTGAAGCCCATCGGGACTCAAGCTTGATTGCAGCCAACTTTCTCCTCTTTCTAGCCACAAATCAAAGATATCCAGATAAGGAATATTCAAACTATTGCAGGCTTTTTTTGTAGCTTCTTTATAGCGATACTGATCAAAATGGTTGAAATAAAAACACCCTAAAAATGGCATTTTTACTTCATCAACTGGAACCATTCCCACAAAGATAACAGGACATAATTGTTGAGCTCGGTGTAATAGATGACCTACTTGTTGCTCAAATATTGTAAAATCTGTAAACGGACGTCCGTTAGGTTGCCCTAATCTAGGGGAGTCATTAACTCCCACTGAAAGTATAATAAGGTCGGGTACTTGATTACGCAATTCCCCGCGGTATCGAAACTCTCCCTCTAACCGTTCAGCTACCTGGGAAACGCGATCTCCTCTAATACCTAAATTGTACAAAACATGACCAGTTTGTAAATCTCCCATCCACTTACGACGTAGTCTATCTGTCCAACCTCCGCCAACTGGGTCGCCGTGTCCATAAACCAAACTATCCCCCAAGGCTACTATCTTTAAGGGGTAAGACTTAATAGATGACCTGACAAGTTGAGTTGGTTGCCCAACAGTTGGCATTAGAGTATATCTCCTTGAGTAAATTTACAAAGACTTTATATTACGAGACTTGATTATAACTTATAGGGCAACCAGCTCTTCGTATTGGACTATACAGTCTTTGAAACGACTGTTAAACTAGACAAATCTTAGTCAACTACATTATTTACGTATACGGTCTACTTAATATTTATGCAGAACAGACTTGCTTTTGATTCATCTGAAGTTATATATCACGCGCAAGAACTACTCGATGCTGCGGCTAACCGGTATCGAATTACGGTGCAAGTAGCTAATCGTGCTAAACGTCGTCGTTACGAAGAATTTGATAGTGTTGATGATCCTTCAATGAAGCCGGCTATACGTGCCATTATCGAAATGTCGGATGAGCTCACTCAACCTGAAATTATTAGTGATAATTAAAGACTAAAATCATCTGTTCTATATCGACCTTGCTTTGCTAGTCCCATTTTTATATTGGTCCACTAAACGGGAAAGAGAATCTATATTAACTATATTTAATCTCAATAAGTAATGACTTGGAAAATCTCTCAGCTTCAAATTCAAACTTTTTGCTTACCTATCTATCGACGGAACATAAGACTGCTGATTATTACCCTTTTAAGCACTGGTTTAGTCATGGGGATAGGACAGCTTGAACTGACTTGTAACGGAAATTTTAGGGTTCAACCTATTAATGCCCAAACTCTACGACCCGAAGAAGTTGCTACTATAGTTTACGAAAAACTATCTTATCTGCCTAAAGAAAATCAATATATCCGTCAGGATACAGGAGAAGTTGACCCTTTTCAGACTCTGATCAGTCGTTTAATTCGTTATCATAGGGATTTAAAACGTCGTGCCCCCAGTGTTTCCCTCGATTGGAAAATTACTTTGGCTGACTATTTGGGGGTAAATGAGTCAATAAAAAAAGATCGTTATCCAGGGAATTCTACCTTAAAAAAGAATCCTATGGAAACTGACGTAGAAGCAATTCAGGACTTAAACCGCCATCAACGTCAAGAGTTAGTAGATTTGCTAGTCAGTATCTATACTCCTGAACAGAGAAAAACAAAGCCACCTACAGTTCAGAACGAATTAATACCTGAGTCCTCTACTGTAGCTCCTGCTACAGGACCTAGGCTTTCCAACCCGGGAGATGCTGATTTATTAAAGTTATGAGTGATAGCCTGCTTAAAAAAGGAATAGGATGGCGTATTGGTTGGAATCCCAAGGCTGTTACTTATCAAGGATTGATTGGTGGCAAAGATTGGGCTTTGGAATTAACGGGCGCCGAATTTAAAGATTTTTGTCGCTTGTTTAAACAGTTAACTGAAACAATGGAAATAATGTCTAAGGAATTAATGGAAGCTGAAAGAATTGCCTGTGAGGCAGAAAGCGAACTATTATGGTTAGGAGTAGAAGGATATCCTCACGCTTACTCCTTGCGTCTTATCCTTAATCAAGGTCGTTGTTGCGAGGGTAATTGGACAGAGGAAACAGTAGAAGAATTGTATCAAGCTGTTACAATTTTTACAATACTTTAATCTTTCCAGAAAAGACGATAGAATATGACGATAGGATATATAGTGTGAGTTATTTAAAGAGCATAATAATTACGAGTTTTTATATATTAGAATAGAAAAATTATAACGAGTAGACGCAAGAGCTTTTTTAAGAGACCCTAGGAAAGAAAAACTTAACAGTAACTTCAATCGAAACTTGATATGATTTACCTGTCAATGAAAAAACAGCAAACAGAACAAACAAAACACTGTTCACTGCTTTCAATTTATATATACCTAACTCTAACCACCTGCGACTGCTGGAACAATACTTACTTCATCCCCATCACTAAGGACAGTGTTCGTATTGTCTAAAAAGCGAATATCTTCACTATTGACATAAAAATTTAGAAAACGACGGGGAGCTCCAGTTTCATCACATAAACGCGCTTTAATTCCGGGAAAAGTTTCCTCGAGAGAGTCAAGTAATTCGTTAAAATTACTCGCTGTACACTCACAGTCTTTTTGATTATTTGTAAACTTTTGCAGGGGTGTAGGAATTAATACTTTAACAGCCATAGTTGTTTAATGATAAATAATTACCAATTATCTAATAATTAGCGTGGCAAAGAAGTGCAGTCATCAAGTATAACGGATAAAAGTTTCCCGACGACTACACATAAACTAAACCAAAACTTGTTGCCATTCAAGACGTTCTAGAGTCCGAGAACGTTCCAGGGCACGTTCAAAACTATCTAATTTTGGTTCAATAGTCAAAGGTTCACCTATATATCCTTGAACTGCTTCTTGAGTTTTTAGTCCATTTCCGGTGATATAGACTACAGTAGTTTCTTCAGGATCGATCTTGCCGTTCTCTACCAATTTCTTTAGGACGGCAATGGTTGTTCCTCCAGCAGTTTCAGTAAAGATTCCTTCAGTTTCCGCTAAAAGTTTAATGCCTTCAACAATTTCTGCATCAGTGACACTTTCGATATTTCCGTTAGTTTTGTGGGCGACATCGAGAGCGTAGCAACCATCAGCTGGATTCCCAATAGCTATAGATTTGGCAATAGTATTGGGTTTAACGGGAGCTATAAAGTCTCGTCCCTCTTTGAAGGCAGCAGCGATAGGGGAACATCCTTCTGCTTGCGCACCACTAAAGCGAACAAGTTTATCTTCAACTAATCCTGTTTTGACAAATTCTTGAAATCCTTTGTAAATCTTAGTGTAGAGGGAGCCGGAAGCTAAAGGCGCCACTACATGATCAGGGAGTTTCCAGCCAAGTTGTTCGGCTACTTCGAATCCTAAAGTTTTAGACCCCTCAGAATAATAGGGACGTAGATTAATATTAACGAATCCCCACCCATAGCCATTACCTACTTCGCAACAGAGACGATTAACTTGATCGTAGTTGCCTTTAACTGCCATCACTGTAGGATTGTAGATAAGAGTTCCTAGAATTTTACCCGATTCCAAATCAGCTGGAATAAAGACACAACAGTCTAAACCAGCATGAGCAGCAATAGCTGCTGTAGAGTTAGCTAAATTTCCTGTGCTGGCACAAGAAACTGTTGTAAAACCTAATTCTTTAGCACGAGTCATAGCCACAGAAACCACTCTATCTTTAAAGCTAAGAGTCGGCATATTCACAGCATCGTTTTTAATATAGAGAGCTTTCAGACCCAAGCGACGAGCTAGACGTTTTGATTTCACTAACGGAGTCATCCCAGTGCCAACGTCAATAGGATTTTCGCTTTCCACGGGCAAAAATGCTTTATAACGCCAAATAGAGTTAGGACCTGCTTCAATGATTTCACGGCTGACTTGAGTACGAATAGCATCATAGTCATAAGCTACTTCCAGAGGAGAAAAGGTCTCCTCGCACACATGAATAGCTTTCAGGGGATATTTAACACCACCTTCCTTGGAAACGAGATGAGTGAAAGTGGCAGGTTTGGTTGTGGTTTGAGTTTTCGTTGCCTGGGTCATGGGTCTTGATCCTGATTTCTCGTGAATCTTTTACTGAGATCTTCCGTGAATTTTTACTCGCTTTTAAGCATACTATCATGGTCGATTTATAGAGTCAAACATACCCGACTATTTTTGTCGGCATTAACATACTAGATATTTTTGTGCTAAATTACTTTCGATATGAAAATATACATCTATATAGTTAATAAAAGATAATAATTACACATTCATATTAATTGAAGTGTAATTATTATCTTTTATTAAAAGTGATAAAATATATTATTGATTAGAGCAAGCGGTCGAATTAGAACTTTAAATTTAAGGGCTCTTAGATTTTTAATGTTTATATTAATCTATCAAATTTAAAATTACAAAATCTACCAGACGATAATATCGTTTCAATAAAATTTTATTTTCTAAATACCTTAAATTACAATAAATGGTATATAAAAAGACTATCATTCCCAAGAAGCAGGTATTGTTCATTAGTAATGGCACAGGAGAAGATCTTAATGCAAGTCTCATACTCCAGTCACTGATTAAAATTGCTCCCAAAACTAATATAGTGGCGATGGCGTTAGTAGGATCAGGAAATGCTTACCAGCGTTTGGGAATTTCTCTTATCGGTCCGAGACAAACCTTACCATCCGGGGGAATTTTCTACACCCATTTTTTAAATTTAGTTAAAGATATATCATCAGGCTTAGTAGGATTGACATTACGTCAAATTAAATCATTGCTGAACTACCGCCAGCATTGTAGTTTTTGCGTCGCTGTAGGTGATGTTTTTCCCGTTGTCATGGCTTACCTTACTAACCGTCCCTTTGTGGCCTTTCTCGTGTCTACTTCTAGTTATTATGAAGGTAGACTTCGGCTACCTAAATTAACTCTATGGTGTTTACAATCACATAGGTGTCTGGCAGTGTTTACCCGTGACGCATTTACCGCCGAAGACTTACAACAACAAGGTATGACTAAAGCCACATTTGCTGGTTATCCTATTCTAGATGTTTTGTCTCCTACAGATAACAATTTGAATCTAAATCCCAAAATACCAACAATCGCCCTACTCCCTGGGAGTCGTCTTCCCGAAGCTCTTCATAACTTAACATTACAATTAAAAGTATGTGAGGCAATCAGTGAATTGGAAATAGTGCAATTTCGAGTGCCTTTAGTCTCCGATGTCATGGAAAAAGATCTAAAAACCATCGCCAAAAACCAGGGATGGCAATATCAATCACCGGGAATATTTAGTAAAACTAAGCAGGATAAGACGATCATTGTAGAGTGTTATTGGAATGCCTTTGCCGATATATTACAACGGTGCGATTTAGTTTTGGGGATGGCAGGAACAGCAGTAGAACAGGCAGTGGGTCTAGGCAAACCTATTGTACAGCTTCCAGGTTATGGTCCTCAATTCACTTATAGTTTTGCTGATGCACAAATGCGACTGTTAGGAATTTCCGTAAAAACTGTTGGGACAACTCCAAACAATCCTACTCTATTCACGGATGCTGCCCACACTATTCAAAGTATCCTTAAAAATCCCCAATATTTAGAAGCATGTTTAGAAAATGGACGGCGACGAGTGGGTCAAAAAGGAGGATCTGACAGCCTAGCATATGCTATCGCTCAGTTGTTGTAACCGCATTTGACATTAGCTGACAAAAATATAACCTCATCTATTGTCATCTATCCCGTTACGGGTTATCCTTTTCGAGACTATATATAAAAAAAACAATATATCAGTAGGATTATAATGCCACTATGAAACAACAAGGTGTAACCATTTGGTTAACGGGATTAAGTGGTGCTGGAAAAAGCAGTATTACCAGGATTTTAGGAAAAAAATTGAGTGATGGGGGCTATTCTACTGAAGTTCTTGATGGAGATGTTGTCAGAACAAATTTGACTAAGGGACTAGGCTTTTCTAAGGAGGATCGTGATACAAATATTCGCCGTATCGGTTTTGTGGCGGATTTATTAACTCGTCATGGGGTGATCGTTATTGTCTCAGCTATTTCTCCCTATCGTGATATTCGGAATGAAGTTCGAGCTAAAATTGGGAACTTTGTAGAGGTTTTTGTCAATGCGCCCCTAGATGTATGTGAAAACCGTGATGTAAAAGGATTGTACAAACGTGCTCGTTCAGGAGAAATTAGGTTTTTTACCGGAATTGACGACCCGTATGAAAATCCCTTAAACCCGGAAATAGAATGTCGGACTGATTTAGAAACTTTAGAGGAAAGTGTCGATAAAGTCTGGCAAAAACTTAGAGAAATGGGGTATATAGCTAAAAGTTGAATCATATATTCAAACTTTTATCTCTCAAAGTGGATAAAATTAGACCTTAATTTTAGAGAGCATACTTTAGAACATTAGAGTCTGCAATAAATAAAAATATATTTCATAGCAAAAAATTAAGTTACGAAAAAATTCAAAAATTGAAAAGTTTTCATCTCAAATCAAATGGAGAATATAAATTCAGTCTTGCTCAAAATGCAACTATAGCGACTACAACCACAAAGGAAATTATTCGACTATCTCTTCCCATCGTTACGCAAGAATGGGATGATAAAGACAAACCTTGGGGCAGCCTACAGCTAGCAGTTATAAAACTCGGTACCCATTGTTATCTTAATTGTCGTAATTTATCCAAGAAAAATTATGGTCGTTGCCACCCAGTCACTCGAAGAACTGTGCATTAATTCTATTCGCTTTTTGTCCATTGATGCTGTTGAAAAAGCTAAGTCCGGACACCCTGGATTGCCGATGGGAGCTGCTCCTATGGCATTTGTCCTTTGGGATAAGTTCATGCGGCACAACCCCAAAAATCCTAAATGGTTAAATCGTGATCGCTTTGTCCTCTCGGCTGGACATGGCTGTATGCTTCACTATGCGATGCTGTGTTTAACTGGATACGACAGTGTTTCCATTGATGACGTTAAGCAATTCCGCCAATGGGGATCAAAGACTCCTGGACATCCTGAAAATCATGTTACTGAAGGAATTGAGGTTACTACTGGACCTTTAGGACAGGGGATTGCCAACGGAGTGGGGTTAGCCCTAGCTGAAGCTCATTTAGCTGCAAAATTTAATAAACCAGATTGTAAGATTATCGACCAATATACATATGTGATTTTGGGCGATGGGTGCAATATGGAGGGAATTTCCGGAGAGGCCTGTTCTTTGGCGGGACATTGGGGTTTAGGTAAGCTAATAGCCTTATATGACGATAATCATATCTCCATTGATGGTTCTACGGATATTTCTTTCACGGAAGATGTCTCCAAACGGTTTGAAGCTTATGGTTGGCATGTTCAGCATGTTAAAGATGGTAATACAGATTTAGACGGTATTGCTAATGCTATTGAAGTAGCTAAAACAGTTACCGACAAGCCTTCTTTAATTAAAATTACTACTACCATTGGTTATGGTTCTCCTAACAAGGCTAACAGTCACGATGTCCATGGGGCAGCTTTAGGGGCTGATGAGGTTAAGGCTACTCGTGAACATTTGGGATGGAAATATGCTCCATTTGACCTCCCTACTGATGCCTTAGATCATCTTCGCAAAGCGGTTGCTCGTGGTGCAAGCTATGAAGCAGAATGGAATAAATTGTTTGCTCAGTACCAAACTAAATATCCTGAAGATGCTGCTCTTCTAAAGCGGATGACCAATGGTGATTTGCCCGATGGATGGGACAAAGCTCTTCCTACTTATACTCCCGAAAGTAAAAAAGACGCTACTCGCAACCAGTCCGGTGCAACCTTGAATGCGATCGCTAGCGTATTGCCTGAATTAATCGGTGGATCAGCCGATTTAGCTCCCTCTAATAAAACCTTACTTAAGGGTCTTGGAGATTTTCAAAAAGGGCAATACGGAAATCGTAATATTCGTTTTGGGGTGCGTGAACACGGTATGGGAGCTATTTGCAATGGGATAGCGGCACACGGATCCGGGTTGATCCCCTACGGTGCTACTTTTCTCGTTTTTACCGACTACATGCGTAACGCTATTCGTATCTCTGCTCTAGCTGAAGCAGGAGTAGTTTGGGTTATGACTCATGACTCTGTAGCTTTAGGAGAAGACGGACCCACTCACCAACCCGTTGAGCATATTGCATCTTTACGGTTAATTCCTAACTTAATTGTAATTCGTCCTGCAGATGGAAATGAAACCTCTGGTGCTTACAAAATTGCAATAGAAAACCGTCATCGTCCTACCTTATTAGCGTTATCTCGGCAAGGATTACCCAATCTAGCTGGAAGTTCCATTGATGCAGTAGCAAAAGGTGCTTACATTGTTAGCAATTGTGATGGTACTCCTGATATCATCCTCATTGGAACTGGTAGCGAAGTAGAACTTTGTCTTGATGCGGCAAAAGTATTGACTAGTGAAGGCAAAAAAGTTCGAGTTGTTTCTATGCCTACCTGGGAATTATTTGAAGAACAAGATATAGCTTATAAAGAGTCTGTTCTTCCCAAATCAGTTAAAAAACGTCTTGCCGTTGAAGCAGGAACTAGTTTTGGCTGGCATCGTTATGTCGGGGATGAAGGGGCTAGCGTCAGCATTGATACTTTCGGTGCTTCTGCTCCTGGTGATGTTGTCCTTAAGGAATTTGGTTATACTGTCGAGAATGTTGTTGCTAAGGCAAAAGAAGTTTTAAGTTAATTCATCCTTCTATATTTCCTTAAAGATAACCAACAGCCTTCTAGAATTCTAGAGGGCTGCTGTCGTTACTCATGATTATTTATATACAACATTTTATGAGAAGTTATAAATAACTAGTGCGCGCTTATTAGCTACATAGTAAATATTGTAACGAAATATTAATCAAAGAGTTGCTAAATTTACATATTTCTTGTTAAGATAAATAATCGTGGTAAGCAATCCTCAGTAGCTCAGCGGTAGAGCGGTCGACTGTTAATCGATTGGTCGTAGGTTCGAATCCTACCTGGGGAGTTTCTCTTGAGTTTATAGTATATTTCATTGATAGATAAATTGATTTAGTTAGTTATTAAATTTAGAAATTGGGATAAACAGTATAAATATTGTCCGCATCTAGTGTATTTAAAGATAAACAGCTTATTTCTCTAAAACTTTCTTTGCTTTATTATTCCGTTCTGACATCCAAATTTAATACTGATCATAAATTCTTTCTCATCAAACTGATTTTAAGTGACTATATTAAGATAAAGAATTTTAATCTAATACAAAATGTTAAAACACGATGTCATTATTGTTGGCGGTGGATTAGCTGGGTGTCGTGCCGCCCTGGAAATTAAAAGTCTTACCCCCACAGTTGATGTAGCTGTTGTAGCGAAAACTCATCCTATTCGCTCGCATTCCGTAGCGGCTCAAGGAGGAATAGCTGCCAGTTTAAAAAATGCTGATCCTAAAGACAGTTAGGAGTCTCATGCCTTTGATACTGTTAAAGGCTCAGACTATCTTGCTGACCAAGATGCAGTTATTTTATTGACAAAGGAAGCCCCTGATGTGATTATCGATTTGGAACATTTAGGTGTACTATTTTCTCGTTTAGAAGATGGTAAAATTGCTCAACGAGCTTTTGGCGGTCATGCTTATAATCGTACTTGTTACGCTGCGGATAAAACCGGGCATGCGATTCTCCATGAATTAGTCAGTAATCTTCATCGTAATGAAGTTACTATCTATGATGAATGGTATGTGATGCAATTGATTCTTGAAGAAGGCGATGCGAAAGGGATTATCATGTATCGCATCGAAGATGGCAAAATTGAAATTGTCCAAAGTAAAGTAGTCATGTTTGCTACAGGGGGGTATGGACGAGTATTTAATACAACCTCTAATGATTATGCGTCCACAGGAGATGGTTTAGCCATGTCTGCAATGGCAGGTATTCCCTTAGAAGATATGGAATTTGTTCAATTTCATCCCACCGGTTTATATCCTGTTGGGGTTTTAATTTCTGAAGCTGTACGGGGGGAAGGTGCCTACCTAATTAATAGCGAAGGAAGACGGTTTATGGAGGATTATGCCAGCTCTCGCATGGAATTAGCTCCTCGTGATATTACTTCTCGTGCTATTAACCGCGAAATTTTGGCAGGACGAGGAGTCTATCCTGATGGTAGTCCTGGTGGACCTTGTGTTTATTTGGACTTACGTCATATGGGAAAGGAGGTGATAATGAGTCGAGTTCCGTTTTGTTGGGAAGAAGCACACCGACTTATAGGAATTGACGCAGTCCATAAACCCATCCCAGTCCGCCCTACTGCTCATTATTGTATAGGAGGGATTCCTGTTAATACTCAGGGACGTGTCCGCCTCAGTAAAACCCAATTAACAGAAGGCTTTTTTGCAGCAGGAGAATGTGCTTGTATCTCAGTTCATGGAGCAAACCGGCTAGGCAGTAATTCTTTATTGGAATGTGTGGTTTATGGACGCATTATAGGTAGAAATATCGCTGAATATGTCCAAAATCGCAAGTTTTCTAAAATAGACCATTATACTTACTTAAACGCAGCAAAAAAAGGAATTCAAACTCTTTTAAATAAAAAAGGAACTGTTAGGTTAGAAGTATTACGTAAGCAATTTCAAGATTGTATGAGTGACTATTGTGGAGTTTTTCGTACCAAAAATAAAATGGAGGATGGATTGGTGAAAATTCAGGAATTAAAGCGACAATATAATAAAGTTTATCTTGATGACAAAGGTTATCTGTGGAATACAGAACTAATAGAGTCCTTAGAATTGCAAAGTGTTATGATAGTGGGAGAGATTATACTTACTTCTGCTCTAAGACGTCAAGAAAGTCGGGGAGCGCATTCTCGGGAGGATTATCCACAAAGAGACGATATTAATTTCTTAAAACATACTTTAGCCTATTATTCTCCAGTGGAAATTGACATTCAATATATGCCTGTGGTGATTGATATGTTTGAATTGAAAGAAAGAAAATATTGATCCTTAGAGTTAGTATTTCTCATCGATTTGAAGTTCATCAAATTAGTCAGTTTTGTTATGTTTGCTAATAATGATATGTCATGGTTTGATGGACTTACAGCTAGTCAATTTCTGTAACTCGCCAACTTAATTTAAGATTAAACCAGAAATTACAGACAGTTACTAAAGAAATTGCTAGTAGGTTAGCTGAATACTTACTGTAGTTTAAAATACTAACAAATACATTTAAAAACAATACATTGAGTATTAATCCTAACATACAAATTAAATTAAATTTAGTTAAGCGTTTTAATCTTTGTCTTTTCCCCGGTTGTCGGCGTGAAATATCTCCAAATGTCCAACAATCATTCCAGAGAAAATTATTAATTACAGCCAACTCAGCTGCAATAATCTTACTGCGGGTTAAAGGTAACCCTAAGCCTGTCTCGTCACTTAATAAATAAAGAAATACCATGTCAACAACAACACCAGTCAATCCGACTAAACCAAACTGGATAAATCGGGCTGAAATTGATAAGCGTAATCTCAATAAATGTTGAATATATTCCACATATTGTTTCCAAGTAACTTTACTCTCTCCGTCCTGACGTTCCTTAAATACATAACCTACTTCAGCAATCCAACTAATACAACCTCTTGCAGCCACCTCAATAAGAATTTTGTATCCCACTGGACTTAAGGTTTTACAAGCTATTGCACTACGGCGCACCATAAAATAACCACTCATAGGGTCGGAGAGGCGGCTAATAACTTCTGGAAGAATTATTAATCCTAGTATTTGTGCTCCACGGGAGAGAAAGCGACGCAAAATACTCCATTCACTGACACCTCCTCCTTCAATATGACGACTTGCCACCGCTAAATCAGCTCCTCTGTCCATTTCTTCTA
Source organism: Cyanobacterium sp. uoEpiScrs1 (assembly GCF_947331815.1). Classification (GTDB taxonomy): domain Bacteria; phylum Cyanobacteriota; class Cyanobacteriia; order Cyanobacteriales; family Microcystaceae; genus Rippkaea. Next base: position 1,941,850 of record NZ_OX373462.1, on the reverse strand, counting down.
ATAATTTTTTTAATACTTCTGGAGGATGCTGTAAATCTGCATCAATAACTCCCAAAATTTCTCCTTGTGCTATTTGCCACCCTCGAATAACTGCTGTTGATAAGCCTTTTTCATCAACACGACGAACTACGTGTAGTTGTGGATAGTTAGAAGTTAATTCTAAAGCTAATTTCCAGGTGTAATCGGGACTATTGTCATCAACAATTATGATTTCATAACATCCTGGCATATATTGGTCTAGCAACTGACTTAAAATTTCAATAATATTCTTAATATTTCCGGCTTCGTTATAAGTTGGGAGAATGAGAGAGAATTTTGGAGGATAATCACAAACAACTACTTTAGTTGCAGGAGAGTAAGGAATTTTTAAAGCCCCAGAGGGAGCCGAGAGAAGGGATTGATTCATTAGTTGTTAATTTTCAATAAAGGTTATTTACATAATGGCTTGACAATATTACTAAATATCGGTCAGACAGTATACTAAGTAATAAAAACTGATTAAATATGACGACTTACAGTCAAAATACACTTTAAAAAATAAAATTGATTTGTTTGTATTCAATTCTAACAATCTGATTAGTTGACACAGATACTCAGAACAGAAAGGATTCTGAAAATAAATTACAGACAAAGTAGTTTCAGGTTTGTATCATACATCTTAATCCATATAAAAACTCTAAATTCATATATAACCAAACTTTATAAAGAGATAATTCAGTTTTTTTCTGAAAAAATACCTGATTTTTATTATTCATATAATATAATAAGGGGCTAAAGGTTGGGTATGTAGTTTAAATAATAGCGGGTTATGGTAGAAGTCAAACTTCGCGTTTTAGAGGCAATACTATTCTGACTTATCTACTAACTTTAGAATTAGTCAGCATGATGGCGCTGATTAATTCTTTTATTCAAAATTTTAACCTATTTTCCTATCATAGATAGGTTTCGAGTTTTATTGCTAATACCAATTGTTGGTTTAACTACTAGTACCAATGAATTAGAATTTATTAATCTATTTGAGTTTTAATTAGCAGAGAAGTGATTAATATGTATTCAAATTGATTGAAAGTCATCTTTTCTAATTAACTTAATATAGTTTCTACAGTTAAGTAACAGTTTTGCTGCTAGACTTAGTCCAAAATAATAGTATTATATTTTGAAATTATAATTTTTATAAACTGTAGATAATATTCATTTAAATGTCAAATTAAAATTCCTATTTTTTAATTATGTTTACATTAAGACTGAGATAACTAATTGTTAATTGTACCTTAGCTTTATAAAAAGGAACTATAGAAAAAACTATTTATCAAAGTCTACTTAATTCTGTTTCTTAAAAAGATCACTATAAGCTAAGTGAATTACATGCTTGTATTTGTTGTAGTAATTCTTTTAGCGTTCTAGCTGGTTCTAAGCAAACTAAACCTTGACAAAGTAGCCCAACAGAATCCCTCGGAAGATTATTATCAAGAAGATAAACCGTAGTAGGAAAATATTGGGAACTTAATTGTTCTAAAACCTCTGAATTAGCTCTTACTAAACTACCAAAACGATACCAATCTAGGGCTAAAAACAAACTTGGGCAAACTTTAGGTGATTGACTTAAAACATAACTAAATGCCTGTAGTCCTTGTTCGGCACGATCAAAATATTCTAAATTATCTGTAAGTAGGGCTAAGCGAACTAAATTGCTTAAAGCAACACCGTTAGCTGAGGGAGTAGAATTATCAGTATAATTTCGTTCACAAACTAATAAATCTCTACTATTATCAGAAGCGTTATCAAAGTAACCTCCCATCTCTACACTCCAAAAAAAATCATCGAATTCTTGTTGAACAGTGATTGCTTTTTCCAACCATTTGGTTTGACTTGGATTTGCTGTTTGTAGATCCAATAATGCTTTAATAAACAAAGCATAGTCTTCTGATTGGGCTAATACAGAGGGCTTACCACTATAGTTAATACGATTTAACCGTTGTTTTTTCCATTGTTTATTCAAGATGAACTCAGTAGCCCTGATAGCTAATTCCCAATATAGAGGTTTTCTAAAAACTCTATAGGCCCTAGCTAGTCCTGAAATCATTAAACTATTCCAGGAAACAATCATTTTTGTGTCCGTTACAGGAGGAATACGTCCTGGCCAAGATTTGAGTTTGACTTCTTCGTTATTTTTTGCTGGAGAAAAAATAGTTAATTCTTCTCTGGATTTTCCATAACGTAATGCGAACAGTTTATCTAATATTTTTTCTATATATTCTGAAAATACTTCTTCTTTACAGAATTGTAAAACATTTTTTCCTTCAAAATTTCCCTGAGGATTAATAGAAAATGCTTTTACTAACGTCTCTAACTCTTTTGGAGTTAAACTGTTTTGTAACTGTTGATAGCTCCAGACGTAAAATGCCCCTTCTTCTGTTTTTTTCTCTTGAGGATAAGTGAAACTATCTGCATCTTGGGAGGCATAAAAATATCCTTGGGGAGCTACCATTTCCCGTTGTAACCATTTCACCGTATGCGTAATCGTTCGTTTAAATGCTGGTTCGGTTCGACCTTGACTCCAAAGATTGGCTAAATACTCAATAATTTGCCCATTATCATAGAGCATTTTTTCAAAATGAGGTACTGTCCAAGTATGATCTATGGTATAACGATGGAAACCACCTCCTACATGGTCATAAATTCCTCCTAAGGCTAAGTCTTCCCCCCGTTGATTAACAAAAGCTTTACACTCTTCTTGAAAAGACCAGGTAAACCGACTTCCTTGTAAAGGGACATTTGCATATGGAATCATAGGAAAACAGGGATGGTTTACGTTTTTGTGGTTAATTTTGATGGCCTCTGTATTGACGATAATTCCCTTACAAAGAAGCTCGTCATTGAGTAATTCAGTTTTCGTTGAGGGAAGAATAATTGACTGTCGTAGGGTAGTTAAAATTTCCTGTTTAAAATTATTCAGTTTTTCGACTTCTATATTGTAAAAATAATGAACTGATTGTAAAACCTGCAATAAACTGGGGCGTCCATGACGAGGTTTTATAGGGAAATAAGTCCCCCCGTAGAAGGGAACTAGATCTCCAGGTGTTAAAAATATATTGAGTGGCCATCCTCCGTTTAATCCCATCATCTGAACTGCTTGCATATAAACTCTATCAAGATCAGGACGCTCTTCTCGATCTAATTTAATAGGCAGGAAGTTGACGTTGAGATAATTTGCAATTTCTCTATCACAAAAAGCTTCTCTTTCCATTACTGTACACCAGTGACAGCTAGAATAACCTATGGAAAGAAAAATTGGTTTGTTTTTCTCTTTGGCTATCGAGAGGGCTTCTTCACACCAATACCACCAGTCTATGGGGTTATCAGCATGTTTATATAAATAAAGACTTTGAGCTTTAGCCAAACGATTAGACATGAAAATTATAATAGTTACAAGCTTTCCTCAACAGTTTAACTAAAATATCAGGACAGTTCTTTTCCCATATCTAGTTAGCTAAAATATACTAAATCTAAATTAAGTAAAAGAAAAAGAAATATAAATTGATCAGGATTTACTTTTATAATCTCAGCTTATGCCAACTTTGCAATACTCCTATAAGGGACGGAACTCAATACTCATTAATAAGGTCAACAAACTACGTTGGGTTTTATTGCATAGCTCAATCGTTCTAACAGCTATAATGACAATTAAGTTATATAAAAAATATGAAAAAATTGAACTTATTTCTAAAACTTGCAACTTTAGCAAGTGTTGCTTTTCCTACTCTAATGCCTTTTAATATCTCTGCCCAAGCTTCAACTTTTGAGGAACAAGCTATTCAACAAAATAACGTTGTTGCGATTGCTAGACCTTATGGACAGGGTAAATACGACCTGTTGATTATTGAACAAATACCTGATAAACAAGCTTGTTGGACTGAAAAAGGTGCCAATCCTACTTTAGTAGAACCTCTTTTATTAACTTTTGACTTTACGGGAATTTGTCGCCGCGCCACTGATAGTAACGGCTATTCTATTCGAGTTGACGGAAATGACTTAGGATTAGATTACCTTTTGCGTTTAGTTCCCCGTGATGGTGAGTTAGTATTAGTAGGCACTCCAAGAGGTGGTAATTACCAAGAAATAGTTGTTGGCAGCACAAAAGGATTGGCTTCTGGATTCATGAAAGTGATTTTAAATCCTGGATGGCAATTTTCTAAACGAGCTTATCAAGGGAAAATGTTAGGTCACTTTTATTTGAGCGGATCTCAGGCAGCAATTACCGGAGAAATAAAAGTAACTGAAACAGCAATTAATCCTAAACGAAAAACTACCTCAACTGTAAATACCAATTTGGAAAGTATATTTACGGATATAAATAATAATGTCTATAAATCTGAAGTCGAACAAGCGGCAGTTATGAAAATTGTAACTGGTTTTGAAGATAATACTTTCCGTCCTCGAGAGGCTATTACCCGTGAAGAATTGATTGTCATGGCTGTTGACGCGCTTAGTAAGGTTTCTAATGTAGATCTAGAGACACAACCCAAACGGGATGTTGTTGCTTTTAAAGACGTATCAGGTGATCGCTGGAGTGCAAAAAAAATAAAATGGGCACAATGGAACTTCCTAAATAGTGGGAATCCCAATAATGCCCTTCAACCAACTGAGTATATTACCCGCGCTGAGTTAATTGATACTATACATCGTGTAACTATTCATCTAAAGAAACAACTCAATTTGCCACAGAAGACTCAACAAACCCAAAAACCAATTCAGTTTTCTGACATTTCTGGTAATTGGGCGGAAAATGTAATTAGCCAAATGTCTGGTTATTGTGGTGTTGCCAGTCCTCTTAACGAAGAAGGAACCGAGTTTGCCCCCAATCGTAAGGCGACTCGCGATTATACAGCAGCAGTTCTAGTAAGGGCGGTTAAATGTATTCAGTCAGAGTCAAATCAAGCTAACAATACTACTAAAAAATAAAAAAAGATTCTCCTTTTATTTTTCTTTGATTGTTTTTTCTGAATTCAGAAAGGGGATAATTTCAATATAGTACCTCTAGATTTTCATCTCCAAAGGGTAAGGAACTTCCTGCCTTTTGAAGATGAAAATTTATTGACTGCTAGATGATTTTTCCATTGGGAATAATAGCATTCTTAAGAATCACTACAATACCATTACGAATATAAAAGCCCTCATCTTCACAATTAGATTCTTCGACTTGTTCTTTATTGACAATAGTAACATTTAGGCCAATCCGCGCGTTTTTATCTACGATTGCTCGTCTGATTGTGCTGTTTTCTCCAATCCCTATGGGAATTTTACCCTGCTGTTTTTGAGTTTGTCTCGTTTCTGGAGATTCATAATAATCCGCTCCCATCATCATCGTATCTTCCACCGTACAATTAGATTCAATTCTTGAACGAATTCCTAATACAGAATTGTGAATACGACAGTCTTTAATAATACAGCCTTCACTAATCATTGATTCAGTGATGTTAGAGTTAAGAATTTTTGTTGGGGGTAAAGAACGTCCACGGGTATAGATTGGGGCTTTTTCATGGTAAAAGCTAAAAGATGGTGTTGGCTGGCGATTAAGGGATAAATTAGCTTCATAAAATGCCTCAATAGTTCCAATATCTTCCCAATACCCCTTAAATAAATAGGCTTGTAAATTGTAATCCTTAGCAGAGAAAGGAATAATTTCTTTCCCAAAATCTGTTTGTTCTGGATTTTTCTGCAAAAGTGTAGCTAAGACCTCTTTTTTAAAGACATAAATTCCCATAGAGGCAATATAAGGACTTTCTTTGGCTTGTGCTGCGTTTAAACCTAGGACAGTTGTATTTACTGCCATCTGTTTCAGTTCTTCCCCTGTAGGTTTTTCACTAAAATCAACTACGCGGCCATGATCATTAATTTTCATTAATCCAAAACTAGAGGCCCGCTTTTTATCAATAGGAACTACTGAAAGTGTAATATCAGCATTAGTATCCCGATGCCGTTGGATGAAATCACTATAATCCATCCGATACAGATGATCTCCAGATAGAATTAAATACTCATCAACATCCCATTCTTGAAATGCCCAAAGGTACTGGCGTACTGCATCAGCTGTTCCTTGGAACCACTTAGGATTTTTCGGAGTTTGTTGTGCCGCTAATACTTCCACAAATCCACTACTAAACCCCGAAAAACTGTAAGTTCGAGTGATATGACGATTAAGAGAAGCAGAATTGAATTGAGTTAAAACATAGATTTTGAGAATTTCTGAGTTAATACAATTACTAACTGGAATATCGATTAGACGATATTTACCTGCGAGAGGAACAGCAGGTTTAGCCCGCAGCTTAGTTAGGGGATAAAGCCGCGTACCTGCTCCGCCACCAAGTATAATTGCTAAAACTTTTTTCACAATAAAACCTCGCGATTGCCTGTTACACCTCTTTTAGACAAGTGTATGACTGTAGGGGACATCTGGGAAGCAAACTTCAGATATCTATCTATAATGGACTATCCACTCTCTTATTATTCAAAGCACCAGCTAACTAGAATATTAAGACACCATTTTTCGTAAAAAGTAATAGTTTTTATATGATTTTTATTAAGAAATAGAAACTAAAAATAGCAACCAGAATCTTATATTAAATATCGTAAACTTAACCATTTACTAACAAGGTGGTGTAATACTAAGTTGAAGGATAATTCGATCAATAGCACGTACTAGAGAAGAACCAGAAACCCGAGGATTATTGACGAGAATACTAAAGACCACCTTTCCAAAGTTGGGATGGTTCATGTACCCTGATAATGCCCGAACTCCTCGCAATGTCCCTGTTTTAGCATAAACTTTACCTTGGGCAGGAGTTCCTTTCATACGATTTCTAAGGGTTCCACTTATTCCAGCAATAGGTAAAGAGGAATAGAAGACATCCCTATCCGGAGCATAATACATTGCCCGTAGGGTCATTATTAATGATCTGGGAGTGGCAACATTGCGTCGAGATAATCCTGAGCCATCGGCTTGACGGAAACTATTAGGATTAACCCCCATTTGAGCTAAGGCTAATTTAGCAGCAGATGCTCCCCCGATATGACTCAAAAGGATATCAGCATGATAGTTATCACTTCTAACGTTAGTAACTTTAATCCAATCTTGTAGAGATTTAGACTTAATCTTAGATTGAGGATCTAATTTTTGTAGAGCAGCAGCAGTAGTAAATAATTTAATATTAGAGGCAGGAATAAAAAATTTATCGGCGTTATGACTGTATAAAGTAGTCCCTTCTTCTATTTGTTCCGCCAGAATTCCCCAGTTATCCCGATAGCTGCCCATGATATTAGAGATAACTGGTTCAATTAAAGTTGCACAGCCTGCCGACGTTCTTGGTTCAGATTTAGGAACATAAATTTCAATGGACTGTCTCCCCTGGAAATAATCGATTGTAGTGATAGAGTTAGTTTCTCCAGCAATAGACGAATTCCCCCAAGCAAGGGAAATTGTTGTCAAAATAGCGAGGGACTGAGAGTAAGAAGCAATTCGTTTCATGACTGTACCGTTTTTTGTCAACTATCTGTTACATAAAAATTGATATCTACTGATCATTTAACTAATCAATTTAAATTAAAAGTTAATCAAAATATGATTTAGATTAAGATGTCTTGCATTCAGTCAGTATTGCCTGAGTAGAGTAAACCACAATACTTAAATACTTCTCATACCAATAACTACAGACATAAAGAACTCCACTTAACTTAGGAAATATAGGCGAAATTCTAGACAATTTTAGCCATATTTAAGTTAAGGTCAGTTCTTAAAACACTTAGATTACTGTATTTTTTTCTATTTCAGATTTTTAGACTCTTGTTGAGCTTGGATTAGCCCAAAAAAGGTCTAAAACCATGTTTAATAGAAGCTTGGCCGATTTGCTCCATTTTACTAACAGTAATTTGATTACGACCCCAAGAAAAATTAGTATGCCAGCCTTCAAACTCCAGTAAAATGCCTTCGGCAAAACAGGCGAACATTTGGCGAGAAGGAATATCCATGTTGACAATTTCCATTATTTTCCAGTTGATATCCAGAGAATGCTCAACAATTCCTCCCTTAAGGATATGAACATCGGGATGCTGAATTTTAGTATCTAAATTTTTAGGATAGCCGCCATCTATAATAACAGCAGGCTTTTTCAAGATCTCGGAATTGATTTCCATCCCTTTAGGCATACTGGCTACCCAAACAATGATGTCAGCCTGGGGTAATGCCTCTTCTAGCTCCAGAATTCTACCTCGTCCTAATTCTTCTTGTAGTTTTTGTAGCCGTTTTTGATTTCGAGCAATTAATAACAATTCGGCTACATCAGTTTTTCTATCTAACCAACGACAGACCGCACTTCCAATATCACCTGTTGCCCCACAGACGGCAACCGTTGCTCGAGATAAGTCAATACCAAGCTGGACTGATGCTTGCTCAAGCTGGCGACAGACAATATAGGCAGTGTGAGTATTACCTGTAGTAAAGCGTTCAAATTCTAACTCTACATTACGAACTTGCTTGTTATCTTTGAGGTTGAATTCTTCAAAAATAATTGAAGAAAATCCTCCCAATGCAGTGATATTAATGTCTGACTTTTGTGCTAAAGCCATGGCATTCAAGATCTTACGAATAGCAGCCTTAATCCGTCTATTCATAAGCATTTCTGGTAAGAAACAAGATTCTATATATCTTCCTTCTATGGTTTGTCTCGTAACACTGGTGACATGGAAATTATCAACAATTTGTGGTGGAGCTGAACACCAAAAATCAAGACCTTGATTGGCGTATTCAGGGTAGCCGAGAGCATGGGCAACGGCTTGGGCGTGTTCCAAACTGGTAAGATGACCGATCAGACCAAACATTGATTGTTTTTAAGTTAGACTATGCTTATAAGAAGCGGAAAATAAAGAGGACAGGATTTAAATAGTATTAAGACTGTTAACAATATTACATAAAAACACCCCTCTTGGAGAGAAATAACTTATTGAAATATTTTTTGAGGAGAAAAATTAAGCTCATGAAGTGTTGTACTTGGTAGTATGTAAATTTCCTTAATTGCCTGTTTAATCAGTCATTTAACCGAAATTTTAATGCCGACGGGTCCATAATTATTAGTGTCTATATCAAAAAAACGGCAAAATAATCCGATCTATCCTTTTGATATTCAATAAGGGAACTCAACTTGTTAAATACTTCAGTGTTTGACTTATGTTGTTCAATAAACCTCTATATCTACCCCTCAATCAAATCAGAGTTATTCCAAACTAAATTGAGTTAGTTGTTTATTTTCTCCATAGTAGTTAACATTATCAAAAAAATGATAATGTTAACTACTATGGAGTTCTTTTAAAAATAGAAAAATCAAACTATATATCACTAGTCATACTGATAATAATATACTGTGTTTTTAACATATAATTATCAATATAATACCTCCTAAAAAATGTCTTTGGTTCATCTATTATAATAGTACTTAATCACATTTGTCTAAAAATCATATAACCGCTGATTATTATAACATTTCACAGAATAGAGGCACAGTTCATTGAAGTTCAGTCTTCTTAGTTATGTTCTACCTTTTAGTGGATTAGATTTTGAGGCAGATTATGTTATCTTGATGGACCAAGATACTATTCATCATATTCCTTTAATAAAATATTTTTTACAGAGGTTACTTCCTGAAGATGTTTTTATAGACTTAGTATCTTGATTATATTTTGTTTAATACTTATTTGTTAAGCTGAAGTATATAAAACTATGAATAAATACTTTACCGTTTAATTATTTTGCGTTGATTTTTGTTGCAATTAAAACTAACCTGTTTGATATTTTTAGAAAAAAAATGATTTTATAAAACTAATTTTTATAAGTTCATATTATGTTTGACCTTTCTCTATAGCTTTTTCGTATATATTTTAGGTGATATTTATAGATTATGATATGCAGAAATATTAGAAATACAAAATATTAACTTTTGTTTAAAATAAATTACGATTAAAATTTATATAACTAAAACTATAATTTTAAAGACTCATTAAGAATACTACAAATGTTGATTTGCTATATCTAAGTTAAGAAAAAATACACTTTAATAAAATATTAATTAAAGTGTATTTTTTCAAATAAAGTTGATACTCTTTTATTGAATTATGTAACTCTGAACATACTTCAATATTAGTAGCGTAGAGATAAACTATATAAAATAGTTTTGTTTAATATAATTCTTGGTACAATTTTATAAAAAACTTTTATGCATAAGAACTTTACCAAATTGTATATAACAATCAATAGATAATTAATTATGATATATTATCACGTATATTCTATTTAAATTAACTTATAAACTCATCTAATTTTAACTAGATTAATTTCTTGTATATCTTCTCAAAATAACTGATAATTGATAGTCAGTATTTTATAAAAAATCTCGTGTCTAATCAGAAAAAAGTTTCTCGTTCCCTATTTAGTATTGCAAGCATTGTTGCCATAGCTACCCTAATTAGTAAAGTCTTTGGGTTAATTAGAGAACAAGTGATTGCTGCAGCCTTTGGAGTAAGTTCAGTAGTTAATGCCTATGCTTATGCCTACGTAATTCCAGGGTTTCTCTTAATTCTTTTAGGAGGAATTAACGGACCTTTTCATAGTGCCTTAGTTAGTGTTCTTGCTAAACGTAATAAGTCCGAATCTGCGTCCATTGTGGAAACAGTCACTACTTTAGTAAGTATTATTTTGCTGGTAACTACTATAATTCTAATTGTCTTTGCTGGGATATTTATTGACATCCTAGCCCCAGGATTAGAAGAGACAACTAGAGTGATTGCAGTTCAACAACTACAAATTATGGCTCCCTTAGCTCTTCTAGCAGGACTTATTGGTATTGGTTTTGGAACTCTCAATGTAGCTAATCATTATTTACTCCCCAGTATTAGTCCTTTATTCTCTAGTTTAGCAATTGTGATCAGTATTGGGATTTTCGTTTGGTCAGTGGGGAATCAAATTAACTCTCCTCAATATGTTCAGCTAGGAGGAATGGTTTTAGCTGGAGGAACTCTTATCGGCGGAACTTTACAGTGGATTGTTCAATTAATTGCCCAAAGTCGTGCTGGAATGGGAAAATTGCGCTTGCGTTTCAATTGGCGTATTCCAGGAGTGATAGATGTGATACGAGTTATAGGACCTGCTACCCTCTCATCAGGAATGTTACATGTTAACGTCTATACTGATCTTTTTTTTGCGTCATTTATTCAAAATGCAGCAGCTGCCATGCGGTATGCAAATTTTGTTGCCCTAACACCTTTGGGAATCATTTCTAATATGATTTTAGTTCCCTTCCTACCGATATTTTCTCGTTTGACAACCCCAGATAATTGGCCAGAATTAAAATTAAGAATCCGTCAAGGACTATTCTTAGCCGCATTAACAATGCTCCCTTTAACAGCTACTTTTACGGCTCTTGCTCCGTTAATTATTAAGGTGATTTACCAACGAGGAGCTTTCAAATCAACTGATGTAGATATTGTTGTTCCGGTTTTAATGTCTTATGGATTAGGAATGTTCTTTTACTTGGGTAGGGACATTTTGGTTAGGGTATTTTATGCCTTAGGAGATGGAGAAACTCCCTTTAAGGTGAGTGTTTTTAATATTTTTCTCAATGGATTGCTTGATTTCTTATCATATAAGTCCTTTGCTACCTCAGGATTAGTATTGGCTACTATTGGAGTAAATATCACATCAATGATAATATTCTTATGGATCTTAAATCGTCGTCTTCATGGTTTACCATTAAAAGAATGGGGACAATCTTTGTTGAAATTAATAGCCATCAGTGGCATAGCTGGTACAGGAAGTTGGATAATTAGTTTGGCTTGGGAACAACTCTTAGGAAGTAATAATTTATTGCTGCAATTATTACAATTAACTCTAGCTTTGGGAGTTGCTTTTGGTCTCTTTATTGTTCTGTCTATGCAATTAAAACTGCCTGAAGTAGAGATCCTTCTCTCTCGTATCAGCCAAAAATTTAACAAAACTTGAGAACAAACTATAAAAACTTAACAAATTTAATATTTTCTTATTAGTTGAAAAATTTCTCTAAAACAGGAGTAATTTTAAGAGCCTAGCTAGAGTAGAGATATCTTAAAAAGTTTTTGACAACCAGGGTAGGCTATATTAACTTTATGACCAACTTAATAATCACTAGTTTCAAAAAGTATCAGCCCACCCAATAATTACTAAATTAAAAGAGAACTTGGTGTTCTATTCATTAATTTACTCATCTTTGTCTTGACCTTCGTTATTATTCCCATTCTGGTTGCCGGCATGGTTTCTACCTCGAGATGAAAACCGAGAAGACTTCTGACGGAACTGACGAGCGTAAGCTTGATTTCGTTCAGCTTTCTCTTTTTTTAGATTACGACGTTTAGCCACTATGATTTCCTCAGTAATTTTAGATAAGATACTCATAAATAAAGTTATTCTCAAGACTAACTTGAGTTGACTTCGAGCAAATTTTGACGGATTAAAGATAGAAAGTTTAGATCCGATCCGAATAATTTCTGTAACATCCTTAACCATATCAGCTTTTGCTGTTTTATTCAGGTCTAATGTTATTAATCCTGAATTTTTGTTCTATCCACTTAGCTTGATAAAGCTAAGTGGATAGAACATCTTCTCTCAACTTACAATTAGTTCTTTAAACAAGCTCAACTACTGCATTCTCTGAGTTCAACGAATTTTTCCGAACATAAACCAATGTCACGGCTCTATACTCAGAGAACAACTATGTTAGTCTTATCCACTAGTCTCTGAATAAGACTAACATAGGATAATTTTCTCAACCAAGTATTTTTCATAAGCATTAAGACAAAAATTCGGAAGACAGCCTGCCACAGATTAATCTGGAATAAATCTAACTAATTAATGATAACGAACTTAATTATTGAGCTATTATTTTTATTTCTGCTCTACATCTTAGCACTTCTCATTTACTCGACGCAAATTTATAATACTTTTTCATGGGTCATTGGAATATCTATTATTTGCTATTAGAACTATTTCATATTCTATGACAGATATTAAAATATACTAGCAAATTACCAAATAAACCCAAGAATATTGACTAGGTTACTTTTTTGGCAAAAATAAAAATTAAATGACTAATTGTAATAAATAACAAATATTACAATGAACGAATAATAATATTTTTTCTATAAAAGTTTTATCCCTTTGTGAAAATAGGATTTATGCTAGAATACCCGCAGCCAGAATAAAGACGATGTAAATGCCGGAAAAAAAATTATCTCAAGAACAGTTGATTTTTTTATTAGAAGTGACTGCTCGGCAACTAAGTAGCATCATTGAGATGCTCAAAAAAGTATCTCCTGACAATTTACCAGACACAAAATTAGTGACTACTGTAGAAGTTTTAGCAGAAACGGCTCAGATAATTGCAGCAGATCTCGAATCTGCTCTAACTCCCAAAGTAGTCTCCCCAAATTCATATAAAGAAAACATTACAGAACGAGACAAATTAACTAACCCTGAAGTTCCTAAACCATCATCAATTTCTGTCGCTAATTTGGAAAAAGCTAATGAATTTAAAATTTGGTGGAATAGTTTTCTAAATACATTTCGTTTAATCTTACCCTCTAGTTGGAATACAAATCTATCCAATGGAGTAATTACTATAATTATTGTCAGCGTACCAATCTTAATTATATCTACCTCGACTTTACTGTTACCTCTACTCTTAACCCCTTCAGCTGAAAATACGTCTGTAACATCTCAACCCAAAGTTGCAGACACTCTCTCCTCATCACAATCTATTAAAACATCTCAACCTGTAGAAACATCACTACTTACTGAGCAAAAATTGACTCCGGAACAAAATTTGGTTGAAGCAATCCGACATGATACCATTGATCTAGTAAATCAATATCCAGAAGGATTAATAGAGCTCATTAAAGTTAATTTTAAAACAAGTCGTTTAATAATAACATTAGGAAATCAATGGTATCAACTAACACAAAAAAAACAAGATACATTAGCTGGTAGTATGTTTAAACATTCCCAACGTTTGAACTTTCGTAAGTTAGATATAATTGATTTTCAAGGTAATTTAATCGCTCGTAGTCCAGTGGTAGGAAAAGATGTCATTATTTTTAGCAGATAAATCAGATTATTTAATTTATCTGCTAAAATTATATTCAATTGAGGAGTGTTAAACACTAATGGTAGATTCAATTTTATATCAAGAAAATACTTTTGTTGTCTTAGAAACAGATCAGCCGGAACAGATTTTTACTACACAAGAATTGTTGGAAAAACTCAAGAAAGTTTTATTAACTTGTCAAGATAATTTACCTAGAGATTTGAAGAAATTGACTTTAATTGATGAGCAAGCAGAGTTTTTAAAAAATAATTTTTGCGAGCTTGACGTAGGACCTGATAATTATTTGCAATGGTATGCAATTCGCCTAGAAAAATAGTTGTGCCGGTTGCCCTTTTGAGTGAATTTATAATGAGGAAACAAAAATCTCTCCAATCGAGTCCTAAGATTTTAGTCATCGTTAATTAGTAACGAATCAATGCATGTTACGAATAAGTTTTTACTATTTACAATCTTTTTTGCAAGTTCTTTTGTAGTTCCTCCTGTCGTCACTCCTAATAGATGTTATGACGTGGTTTGGTCCGCTGATATTAAATCCTTTGGTGCAGATGGACAAAATGGTCAATCTGGACAAGCCGGTCGAAATAATAAAAATAGTGATGATCTAACTCTATTTGCCGATGGTTCTCCTCTCATCTTAGACTTAACTGGTCTTGATGGAGAAAAGGGAAAAAATGGTCAAGATGGGAAAGCTGCCAACTGTGAGTCCCAACCGATTGACGTTTCCTATAATCTTCAAGCACCTAGTGGTGGTAATGGTGGTAATGGTGGTAATGGTGGTGATGGTGGTAATGGTGGATCTTTAGTTATCTACACTACTAATATTACTAATCTTGAGCAGATTCATATCAATGCAGCGGGAGGGAAAGGAGGGCAAGCTGGCTTTGGGGGTAAGGGGGGTCAAGCTTGTCAATGTAGTAATTCCTATTGGAATCTAGAAATCTGTACAGGAAACCCTGGTGATTCTGATTATCGTTGTACAACAGGTGAATTTCATTGTCAAGATGGAATACAAGGGTCTAATGGTATGACTGGACTTAAGGGACGCAATGGAGTCGTGGGAAAGTTGACATTAATTAACCTTGATAAGCCTTTAAAACCAGATGAGCCTGCCGCGACTGTAACAATGGCTACTCTCAAGAAAAAGGGTTACCTTCTCTCAAAAAATAAATGGGAAACTCGTAAAGGCGCAATAGCTTTATTTTCTCCCGGTTCAATCATTGATGATCAATATTTAGCTCTTACTGAGCGTATAGAAAGATCATTCCTATTAGTATGGAATGCCCCTCAACAATTTTCTAAGTTTGCCAATCAGAAGATAACTCTAGGATTAGAAGACAGCCAAAGAATTAAAATCGATCTTCCTGACAATCTTTGGATTGAAGCAACAACCCAACAGCAAAATAAACTGACTCAGTTTATTGTTTATAATGCAATTCGTTCTGAAGATGCAACACAACTAGGTAGTGCACAATTATCTGGTAGTAAAAGTAATCTTCAGTTAACTTTAATTGATAAAGGACAACAGTCTGATTTGATTTCCACTAAGTTCAAAATAATTTACAAAACAACTCGTTCTGATGCTCGTTTCCGTTCTGTTTCTGATTATATTACTCGATATGATGGAAACATCCCTGAGGAATTGGTTACACTTGATGGAAATAAGTTCACGCTCAAAATTGGCAAGTTACCTATAAAAACTAACGAGTTAAAGTCAGGGTTAGGTGTAGAAATTAAAATTTTAGCTATTCGTTCGTTTGCAGGTTATTCTGCTAAACAAAGTCTTACAGTTAAAAATGTACTCAAATAGTCTTAATAGATAAAATTTAAGATAATATACTTTGCATAAAAGTACTTTCTATTTTTATTAAAAGTAGAAAGAGTAAGATCAAGATAAAAAGATAGAAAATAATAATTATCAAATACTTTTATATAAATTTCATTGCCATAAATACTTTACAGAAGTAAAATAAAAGCGGTAACCAGCAAAAATTTTCAGATTAATCTAATTACTCAATTTAGTTTGAGCAAATAGTAAAAATAATTAATAACTAGGATAGTACATTACAAGTAAACTAGAACTCACTCAATTTTATTGGATTATCAACAATATATTTATGTCTACTTTACATGGAAATTGGATTAGTCAAACGGATAAAAGTTTTTTATTTATTTGGGGAGAAGCTTGGCAAAGCAACTATTCTAACATATCTTCTGAAAAATCAATAAATTTACATCCTTTTCTTTTAAATAAATTAGAGATAATTAATTTTTTAAAATGTAATAATTTAGATTTATCCTATAAAATAGAAGAAACATGGACTAGTCAAATTATTAATTTGCCCAGTACTAAGATCCATGGCAAAAATATCGATGTTCCTTGTTTATCTTCTCAGTTAGAATCAAGTACTTATAACACATCAAAAAAAATAAAGAATCCTCTTTTTCTAAAAAAATGGGAAATACAAGGATTTTGTTTAAAAAACATAGAAGTTATAAACTTTTTTAGACAATTACCTTTAGGTTTGCCAGGTAATAATGGAGATTATTTAGGTGAGGATTTAATATTTTGGACTCATATTTACCGATGGAGTCTTTACTTATTAGCCAAAGGAAAGTTTTTACCAGGACTCACTTATTTAAAAACAGAAAATCCTCATAGCAAATGGTTTTTAACTTTAGATAGTACTTTTGATCAAACCAGACTTTTTGAATTTAGTAACTTGATGCCTGCTGGATGTTTGGCTTATTTAAAAGAGTTTGAATCCGAGATTAATATCAAAAAAAATTATTTAGAATCACAAAAATTAATCTTAAATTTCATCGATAATATTGTTAATAATTATTTGCGTTTATTTTCCCAATCTAGTCCTCTCCTTAATCAAGATTTATTAGTTCAACGATGGTTAAAATCTTTGACTGAAATAAACCCTGTTTTTACAGCTTCTGTAAATGATTGTGAAAGACTAGAAAATGCCTTATATAATTGGACTATATCTATTCAAGAATATTTGGTTACTTCGACTAGTATAGCTTTGGGAGTTAATCAATTTAGAGTATGTTTTGGGCTAGAAGCTCCTGACTCACAAACTGTCAATTCAGCTGATAGTTACTGGAAATTAAAATATTATTTACAGGCTTTAGATGATAGAACAACTTTAATAGGTGCTCAAACTATCTGGGAATATCCTGTTGAACAGTTATTATGGAGAGGAAGAATTATTGAAAAGCCTCAAGAGACATTATTAAAAGGATTAGGATTAGCTTCCCGTCTCTATTCACCTATTGCGGAAAATTTACAAGAAAGTCAACCTTTATATTGTAAACTTAATTCTATTCAAGTCTATGACTTCATTAAATCAAGTGCGACAATATTAGAAGATAATGGACTAGGTGTTATTTTACCTTCTAGTTTAGCGAGAGGAAAAGAAGAGAAAAGATTAGGAATTAGTATTGAAGCTGAGGTTAAACTAGAAAAAAAGGGGTATTTAAACCTAAAAAGTTTATTAAACTACCAACTTAAATTAGCCATTGGTCAACAAGTAATTTCTCAAGAAGAGTTTAAAAAGTTATTAGATCAGAAATCTCCTTTAGTAGAAATTAACGGAGAATGGATAACGCTACAACCATCTGATATTCAAGCAGCAAAAACAATTTTAGACAAATCTTATGATTCTCTAGAATTATCAGTTGAGGATGCTTTACGCTTCAGTGTAGGAGATAGTAAGATAATTGCTAGACTCCCTGTTATCAATTTTAAGTCATCTGGAATTTTAAAAGAGCTAATTAATAATTTTACGAATAATCAATCAATCAAAATAGTTGATACTTTTCCAGAATTTAAAGGAGAATTACGCCCTTATCAAAGAAAAGGGGTCAGCTGGTTAGCTTTTCTTGAAAAATGGGGATTAGGAGCTTGTTTAGCAGACGATATGGGGTTAGGAAAAACACCTCAATTACTTGCTTTTTTGCTCCACTTAAAGGCAGAACAAAAGTTAACAAAACCAATATTAGTAGTTTGCCCAACCTCTGTATTAAATAACTGGGAACGGGAAGTTAAAAAATTTTCTCCTACCTTATTAAGTTTAATTCATCATGGACAAAACCGAAAAAAAGGAAAGACATTTGCTAAGGCTGTAAAAAATAAACAGTTAGTAATTACAAGTTATTCTCTCGTTTGTCGAGATACTGAAACTTTAGAAAAAGTTGAGTGGAAAGGATTAGTTTTAGATGAAGCTCAGAATATTAAAAATCCCCAAGCCAAACAATCTCAAGCAGTGCGTAGAATAGAAACAGAGTTTCGAGTTGCTTTAACAGGAACACCTATAGAAAACCGTTTGTTAGAACTATGGTCAATTTTAGATTTTTTAAACCCAGGATTTTTAGGAACCCAGCGATTTTTTCAGCGTCGTTTTGCTGAACCCATTGAAAAATATGGAGATCGAGAGTCTTTAGAAATATTGCGATCACTAGTGCGTCCTTTTATCCTAAGACGCTTAAAAAGCGATAAGAATATTATCCAAGACTTTCCAGAAAAACAAGAAATAAATGTATTTTGTGGCTTATCTTCTGAACAAGGTAAACTATATCAAGAATTAGTAGATAATTCGCTCCAGAGACTAAAAGATAAAACTGGAATTCAACGTCAGGGAATAATTATTTCATTATTAATAAAACTCAAGCAAATTTGCAATCATCCAGCACATTTTTTAAAAGAAAAACAAATAAAAACATCCGAGCATTCTGGTAAACTAATGAGATTGGAAGCGATGTTAGAGGAGTTGATAGAAGAAGGTAATCGCTCCTTAATTTTTACACAATTTTCTGAATGGGGAAAACTCTTACAATCTTACTTACAAGAGAAATTCTCTCAAGATGTTCTCTTTTTATACGGTGCAACTAGTCGAGAGAAACGACAAGAAATGGTTGATCGCTTTCAAAATGATCCTAATGGACCTACTATTTTTATACTCTCTTTAAAGGCGGGAGGAACTGGATTAAATTTGACTCGTGCTAATCATGTTTTTCACATTGATCGATGGTGGAATCCTGCAGTAGAAAACCAAGCAACAGATAGAGCATTTCGTATAGGACAAAAACAAAATGTACAAATTTATAAATTTATTTGTACTGGGACATTAGAGGAAAAAATTAATGATTTACTAGAAAGTAAAAAACAATTAGCAGAGCAAACTGTTGATGTAGGAGAAAATTGGCTTACTAAATTAGATACTGAACAACTGAGAAAATTACTATTACTTGATCATAAAGCAATTATTGATGAAGAGTAGAGAGGAAATTAAACTAAACTAGATATATTAACTTCATAATTTTTTCACAAAAATACTAATTATATTATCAATTATTAGTATTTTTTAAACTAACTAATTTAACTTCTTTCCATACTTCGTTATTTTGCTGAAAAACTTATTGAATTTATCTAATATCTTATAGTAATATCGAAATATTTTTTTATTGTTGTTAAAATGCTATTTACTATATTATTTTTTTAGTAAAAATCATTTTAAATTACTTTATATTTCTAGATAAATATGAACTCATAAAATCTGTATTTTTCGTACACACGTGTTTTTAAATTTGACTTTATAAAAATTTTCTTAAATAATTGTTTGATGATTTGATGGATATATCTATATTTGTCATAGATAGATAATAGCAACTTTCATTTTGTGTAAACAGTAATATATATTCAGTATAATAGATAATTTTTGGATGCTAACTCAATAGTTTAACTCCCATTTTTATTTAAACCAAGCTAGATATATTTATTTGTTATTAAAAATTTAAATATATTGTAGAAAATCAAATCAAGCCAAATATTAAAATAAAAAATTATATAAATAGTTATGAATTATATGGACTGAGATGATCAGAATTAATTAAAATATTTGATAAAAATAATCTTTTAAGGAGAGAGCTAAGATTGATATTAATTAAGTTAAAATACTTTTAATATTTTATACAGACATCTTTAATCCTAGATTATCGAAACAAGTTATCTATTAATAAATAAAAACTAAATTATCGGCTAGTCAACTGACTAAGTAATTCTTGAAATACAACAACATAACAAGTTAATATAATGAGATAACTAAACAGAAATACAAGTATAGTAACTCTCCTATGTAGTAAACTATTTATTTGAATATGTTATATTCAGTGTCTATTTTATTTAATTCATAAAAAAATTACAGGGTTTAAAAACTAGGATAACCATTAAGCTCGTATTTGGACTTAACAATATAAAGTAGACAACTAAATATCATATAAGGAGCATGATTTATTTGAGATAAATTTTAATTTTTTAGAAAATAAACAAAATTTTAGGTGGAAAATATTCTATTCATTATTTCCTGACAAGATTATTTTATTATAAATTTAAAATTATACTACATATATTGATTAATCTCTCATCAAACTCAATTAGGGAGAGTTCTAGTTGACCAATGAAAACTTGGATTAAAGACAAAATTCCTCAAGTTTCACCAGAAGCTTTAAATCAATTACGCCAGGAACTGCTAGAAGAAGCTAAGCTCGAGACTAATTTTTTAATTTTAACTTTTAGTTCCTGTATCATAGCCAGTTTGGGACTATTAATGGACAGTGCTGCTGTGATTATAGGAGCAATGTTAATCGCACCATTAATGTTACCTTTGAGGGCGTTAGCGCTCGGCGCACTAGATACAAATGGAAAACTTTTAGAAACCAGCTTATTAACTCTGAGCATGGGCACTCTAATATCTATCATTATATCAGGACTAGTGGGAGGGCTTTTCGGTGTTCCTGCGGCTTCTTTTGGAGGGGAAATCTTAGCACGGACCCAACCAAACCTGGCAGATTTGGGAGTAGCGGTAATGGCAGGAGGGATTAGTGGGTTTGCAAAAATTCAACGCAAAATAAGCGACGCGCTAGCGGGAACCGCAATATCAGTAGCCCTAATGCCCCCACTGTGTGTAGTAGGTATTGCTCTTTCTCAACAAGATTGGCAACTTAGTAGTGGCTCCTTCTTTCTCTATTTAACTAATTTATTAGGGATTACTCTGTCTTCTCTATTTGTTTTTACTTTAGGGGGGTATCATCTCAATTACAGCCGCACTGGAAAAGCACTAGGAGGATTTTTTGTAATGACGGGACTTCTGATTTTTCCTTTATTTATAAGCTTTTGGAATCTTATTCAAGAAGAACGATTTGAAGCTGATATAAAAAAAATTCTCCAGAATAAAACAATTACTGTTGGACAACAAACGGAATTAATTAAATTTGAAGTTCAATGGCCTCGAGTTCCTTGGAGTAAGAAAAGTCCTACAGTATTTTTGACTGTTCAAGAAAATGCAGATAATCCTGTTACCCCAAATCAGATTCGCTTAGTAGAAACTTTGCTGGAACGCTCCTTAGGAAAAAAATTTAAGTTGGTTTTTCTAGCGAGTGAATTACGAGAAGTGCGTGCGGATCAAGAAGAGAAACTCTCCCCCTATTTACTGTTTGATCCTCTTCCTCCCCCACTGATGCATCGAGATGAACGTGATTCATCATCCTCTTCTTTTTCTCCTTCACTTCGGGTTGACTAAAATTTCAAAACACTTCTATTTCCTTCAGATTAGTCAGCTTATCAAGCTGCAATGTGTCACATAACCTTAATCTATTGGTTGAAATAATTAGAGTAGATCAGGCATAATTCAGTTTTTAACTATCCAGATTACAGTTTTTTTGCTAGACAAATTCTAGGAAAGTGTTAACTTGAGTTATTAGATTAACAAATGAGCATTTCATTTCGTCGAGGAAACAAAAGATATGGTAGCCACCCCAATCAAAAAAAAATACGATATTAAAGATATATCCCTGGCTTCTAAAGGACAGCAGCGCATTGAATGGGCTGCAAGAGAAATGCCTGTGCTTAAGCAAATCCAAAAACGTTTTGCTCAAGAGAAACCATTTGATGGAATTCGTTTAGTTGCTTGTTGTCACGTTACAACTGAAACTGCAAGCTTAGCGATTGCCCTAAAAGCCGGGGGAGCAGATGCTGTCCTTATTGCTAGTAATCCTCTTTCTACCCAAGATGATGTAGCAGCTTGTTTAGTAGCTAATTATGCTATCCCCGTTTATGCAATTAAAGGGGAAGATAATGAAACTTATAATCGTCATGTTCAAATAGCTCTTGATCATAAGCCTAATATCATCATCGATGACGGTAGTGATGTGGTTGCTACTCTGATTAAGGAACGACAACATCAGATAAGTGATATCATTGGAACCACAGAAGAGACCACTACCGGCATTGTTCGTTTAATTGCAATGTTGAATGATGGAGTTCTCACTTTCCCTGCGATGAACGTTAATGATGCTGATACTAAACATTTCTTTGATAACCGCTACGGAACTGGACAATCTACCCTTGATGGTATTATCCGCGCCACCAACGTTCTTCTAGCGGGTAAAGTCCTTGTGGTAGCTGGCTACGGTTGGTGTGGTAAAGGTGTTGCTATGCGTGCTCGTGGATTAGGTGCCAATGTTATTGTCACTGAAATCGATCCCGTTAAAGGGATTGAAGCTGCTATGGATGGTTTCCGTGTTATGCCTATGACAGAAGCGGCTACTTGTGGAGATATATTTGTAACAGTTACTGGAAATAAGCATGTTATTCGCACTGAACATTTCGATGTTATGAAAGATGGTGCGATGATTTGTAATTCAGGTCACTTCGATCTTGAAATTGACCTACAATCTTTAAGGGCAAAAGCACGTGAGGTTAAAGAAGTTCGCAACTTTACTCAAAAATATGCTCTACTCAATGGTAAGTCTATCATTGTTCTAGGAGAAGGTCGCTTGATTAACTTGGCTGCGGCAGAAGGTCATCCTAGTGCAGTAATGGATATGAGTTTTGCTAACCAGGCTTTAGCTTGTGAATATTTAGTGAAAAATCGGGAAAAATTAAAGCCAGGAATCTATAAAATTCCTAAAGAACTTGACCAAGATATTGCCACGCTGAAATTAAAAGCAATGGGCATTACTATTGATACTTTAACTGCAGAACAGACCCAGTACATCAATTCCTGGACTGTCGGAACTTAGCCTAAATCACTAGGGGTGAGCTTACCCCTAGTGATTTAGGCTAAATGGTAAATAACTATTAACTAGTTATTCTTTAAACAAAATTAGTACAATATGGTATGGCAAAACTTTCTGTTGAATTAGAACACTATTTTTTTGAAGAGAAAAGATATTCAGATATTAAAATTACTGATATTTTATCATTAGCTGGAGAGCGAATTTTTGGATTTTTATTTATTGTTCTAGCTTTACCTTCTGCTCTACCAGTTCCTGCTCCAGGTTATTCTATTCCTTTTGGAATTTTAATATTTCTCTTAGCTATTCAACTGATTGCAGGCTATAAAGTGCTCTGGTTTCCTCATAGGATAATGAAGGGGTCAATCAAACTAGAAACAGTACAAAAATTTTTAGAAAAAGGTCTCCCTTGGTTAAGAAAACTTGAAGCATTAACTCACCCTCGTATGACCTATATTTGTACAAGTTTACCAGGAAGAGTTGTGATAGGTGTGGCTATTGCTTTAATGTCTATTTTTATGATGATTCCTATTCCTGGAACTAATACCCTGCCTGCAATCGGAATTTTTGTAACTGCTTTTGGGTTACAAGAAAATGATGGGTTCATTAGCCTAGGAGGACTAGTTATTTGCTTGATTGCTGGCAGTATGTCAACTCTAATTATCTTTTTAGGAAAAGAGGTTATTGAGGGAATTGTTGATCTTATAAAATGGTCTTTAAGTGGTTAAAATTATAAACTTTGTATGATTATAGATCAACTGTAGATACCTAGATCATGACTTATTCTTCGATTCGGCCTGCCAAAATTAGCTTTGTTATCCCTAATTCTATTGCTGAGGAAGTTGGTTTTGAAGTAGGGGACTCTTTAGTAAATATTAATGGAGTCCAGTTGCGTGATTTGATAGATTATCAGTTTTTATGTGCTGATGAATACTTGAAATTGGACGTAGTTGATAACAAGGGGAAAATTTATTACGTAGAGCTTCAAAAAGACTATGATGATGATCTAGGGTTAGAGTTTGAAAAAGTCTTATTTGATGGATTGATTCAATGTAATAATCATTGTCCTTTTTGTTTTATCGATCAACAGCCTTTAGGAAAGCGAAACAGCCTTTATTTAAAAGATGATGACTATCGCTTGAGCTTTCTTTATGGCAGTTATTTAACTTTAACTAATTTATCTCAAAAGGAATGGGAGCGTATTGAAAGGATGCGTCTTTCCCCTTTGTATGTTTCAGTTCACTCAACAGAAGCTGATGTACGAACTCGCCTATTAAAAAATCACCGTGCTGGACAAATTATTGAACAATTAAAATGGTTTCAAGAACGACAGTTGCAAATTCATGCTCAAGTGGTTGTTTGTCCAGGAATTAATGATAGTTTTCATTTGGAAAAGACCTTGACTGATTTAGCTTTATTTCATCAAGAAGATATTCCAACAATTATTTCTACTGCAGTAGTTCCAGTAGGATTAACTCGCTTCCGTCCTATAAAAGATGAATTAATTCCAGTCACCAGAACTAAAGCAAAAGAAGTGATTAAACAAGTTCAATCTTTACAAAAAGAATTTTTTCATAGATTTAATAGTAATTTTGTTTGGTTAGCTGACGAATGGTTTTTGATTGGTCAAGAAGAATTGCCTCCGGAATCCCACTATGAAGACTATCCACAAAGTAATAATGGAGTTGGTTCAATTCGTCAATTTATCAGGGAATTTGAAGCAACGGCAAAACAGTTATTACCTGCTAAAATTAATGGGTCAGCAACTTTTACTTGGGTAGTTGGAAACGCAGTAGAAAAGGCTTTTCTACCTCTTGTTGAACGGTTAAACGCAGTGGATGGATTGACAATTATTCTAGAAGCATTACATAGCGATTATTGGGGTCAAGAGACAACGGTAACTGGATTATTAACAGGGGAAGATTTATTAAATCAATTACAGGGAAAAGATTTAGGAAATGGAATATTATTACCCTCGATTATGCTTAAATACAATGATATTTATTTTCTGGATGATATGACAGTTGAAGAACTAGCCCAACAATTAAATGTTAGAATTTTTCCTATCACTGGAACTGAAGAACTTATTAAAACGTGTTTACATAATTCTACTCTGTCTACATAATTAGACTTATAGAGTATCGAAGCCGTATTCTAAGAAGCCGTATTCTAAAAAGATAAAGTCTATATTTTAGATTAAATTAATGAGTCACTATACTTTTTTTATTTAGCTACATTAAAGTTTATACTTACTATTTATAACAGTTAATCACAAACAATACAAAAAAATGGACAGGATAGTGCCCTGCCCATCTGAAATCATGAAATTTTTGAAAAAGTTGCAAAAAAGCCTTAAAATTTCATTTCAGCCGCTTGCACCCTTTCGACTTGTTTCTTCTTAAGAACTAATAGGATTTGAGCTAACATAATCCCTGCTAAGAAGATTAATAACCACTTAACTCGTATGGGACTTTGTAAAACAATTTCTGTATCTTTTTGCCCAAAACCCCCAATATTAGGATCGCTAGTGAGAGCTTCTCCTACTACCACTTGTTGTCCTTCAGAAACAATTAACTGAGGACCTGCAGGGATTGTTTCTACTACATCACCATCGGCTGTTGACAAGGTAACAGTATATCCACCATCCTCGTTCAGACTAATAGTGGAAACCTTTCCAGCTTCGGATGCTTTAAAAACATTATTATTACTAGATTGCCCGGTAGGATATATTTGACCTCGACCGCGGTTAGCTCCCAAGTGAATAGGATATTTACCAAAATTCACAGTTTTATCTGTGGCAGGGTCAGGGGATAAAACGGGGAAAACAATCTCTTGATATTGGTCTCCAGGTAAAGGACCAACAAGAACTACGTTTTCTTGGTCTTCACGGTAGGGTTGGAAATAGAGCCCTCCAGTCTTTTCTTGCATTTCTTCAGGAATGCGATCAGATGGAGCAATCTTAAAGCCTTCTGGTAACATGAGGACAGCCCCCACATTTAGACCACCTTTAGATCCGTCTCCTAACAGCTGTTGAGAATTAAGATCATAAGGAATTTTTACCACTGCCTCAAAAACCGTATCTGGTAGAACTGATTGAGGAACGTCTACTTCAACAGCCTTTTCTGCTAAATGACAGTTTGCACAAACAATACGTCCAGTTGCTTCTCTAGGTGTTTCTGGGGCTGTTTCTTGTGCCCAGAAAGGGTAGGCAGCCGCCTCTTGGGGAAAAGCAACATCATTAAAAATATAGAGGGCAAAAGTAGCACAAGCGATCAAGATTATTTGCATCGTAACCTGCTTACTTACTTGCCAAATTGCCGAGAAATCGGGTGTTCTCATTGCTAAGTCAAACCACTCAAGTCTTAAATGTTAACATTACCTAGGATCGAGACAATTGACTGAATTATACCCACCAGGGGTTTTCATCAGTTCGAAAATCCTTTTCTGTCCAAGTGCTAAAAATTACTTTGCCGTTGTCATCAACATTAGTATGAGCCAGCATTAATGATAAGGGAGCAGGTCCGCGCGTAACCTTTCCCTCGGCATCATATTGAGAGCCATGACAAGGACAAATAAATTTTTCTTCACTAGTGTTCCAAGGAACAACACAACCTAAATGGGTGCAGACAGCATTAATTCCATAATCAGCGAGAGTGTGATCTCCCTCAACTACGATATAAGTAGGATCGCCTTTCAAACCTTGAGCTAGAACACGATTACCTGGATTGTGAGTCGCTAAAAATTCGCTAGCAATGACGTCATTACCAAGAGCATCTTTAGCTGTTACACCGCCACTAGCCCCACCACTAGAAGAAGGAATAAAATATTTAACCACGGGATACAATGCCCCAGCTGCTACGCCGGTAATTGTTCCGAAAGTCAATAAGTTCATGAATTGGCGACGCCCCATATCGGGGACATCGGACGAACCAGATACTTGAGTCATAACCAATTGTTATTTGTCTACGTTTGCTGATACTTCTGCTCACTAAGAGTCAGGTAGTTACTCGTCTGTGCTGCTTAGAAAGGGTATAATAGCAACCTTGAGCTAAGTTGAGGACACTTTCACAGAGAACTCAAGTTGCATCATCAGGCCATGCAGTTGTGTCCTTGCCTTGAAAACAGATCACAAGTCCGTCTTAAATTATGGCAGAAATTTGTCCAGAAAACTTAGTGAGTTTGTCTATAAATTAATAACACTAATACGAATTAATACGATGAATTCTCTTGATTTAGCTTTTGCCCCTGCTTTAGAATTAGCCCAATTAATTCGTGATCATCAAATTTCACCTTTAGAATTAACTCATGTTTACCTTAATAGAATTAAACAATATGATCCTCAAATAGGCAGTTTTTTCGCTATAGCAGAGGACCTGGCTTTAGCTGAGGCTAAAGCTAAAACAGAACAGTTGATCCAGACTTCAGATACTAATACTCTTCCTCCTTTTTTTGGAGTCCCTACGGCAATTAAGGATCTTAATGCTGTTGCACGAATGCCTTTAAGCTATGGAATTTCTGTCTTTAAAGATAAGGTTGTCGACTATGATGACGAAGTAGTAAGGAGAATCAAAAAGGCAGGGTTTATTATACTAGGTAAAACAGCTACTTCTCAATTGGGTTCTTTTCCCTATACAGAACCTCCAGGATTTCCTCCTACTCGTAATCCTTGGCATCTGGATTATGTGGCGGGTGGATCGAGTGGTGGAGCAGCCGCTGCTGTAGCTGCCGGATTATGTCCTATTGCTCAGGGTTCAGATGGGGGGGGATCAATTCGTATCCCAGCTGCTTGTTGCGGATTGGTGGGGATTAAACCTTCTAGAGGTCGGGTATCTAATGCTCCTGTAGGGGACTTTCAAAGTGGGATTTCAACCCATGGACCATTAGGGCGAACAGTAGCCGATGCAGCAGCGTTATTAGACGTGATGGCAGGCTATACAACAGGAGACCCTTATTGGTTAGCATCCCCAAAAATTTCTTTTTTAGAGGCTACTCGTCAGTCTTCAGCACCTCTTAGAGTTGCCTTTTCTACTACAATAGATCCATTTCCTGAACCTGAACAAGTAATTAAAGAAGTAGTTTATAAGACAGCTAAGTTATTAGCAGATATGGGGCACGAAGTAGAATATAGTTGCCCTGATTTTCATAAATTAACTAATCCTTTTAAGCAAATTTGGCAAGCAGGAATTTTAGCTACCGGAGTTCCATTAAAACTATTGAGTCCTATCAATCAGTGGTTAGGAGAACAGGCAAAAACAACAGAAAAATATTTACAAGCAGTTCACCAAATGCAAATTATTTCACGGCAAATAGTTGCTTTTTTTGATTGCTTTGACTTGCTAGTTTTACCTGTTTATCTAAAACAGCCAATTAAGATAGGAGAATGGTCTAATTTATCTCCAGAAGAAACTGTGGAAAATATTATTAAATGGATTGCTCCTTGTCCTCCTTGCAATGCGAGCGGGTTACCGGGAATCACCTTATCGATGGGACAGGACAAAAACGGGTTACCAGTAGGGGTTCAATTAATTGGAAAACCTGCCGATGAATTAACATTGATTCGGGTGGCAGCAGAGTTAGAAAAGATGACTGATCGTCTTTTATTTAAAATGATTGAGTTATAAATTAGCAATCAATTCAATTTACTTATCTATAGTACAAAATAGTAAATTTAACTTTTGGAGCGATAGCTTAAGTAGTCAAAGAATTATTATAATTGTTCATAACGCGCCCACAACTCCAGAACTTATTGTAATATCTCTGGCTAATTTCATCGCCTTCTCCTGAAAAAGAATCTATTGCAATACCATTTCTACCCGTCTCTTTACAAGAACTATGAACATAGTATCCATTTCCTAAATAAAGAGCTACGTGATTTACTTTTTCTTCTCCAAAAAATATTAAATCTCCAGCTAACAGATCTTTTATCTCAATTCTTTTTGTAAAAGCTTCTTGTTGATGAGAATCTCTTGGTAACCAAATCCCCGATACAGCAAAAGCTCTTTGTATTAACCCGGAACAATCATAATTGGGTCCAATAGTTCCTCCCCATAAGTAATAATTAGGCTGTTCCATAGCTACTTTAGTGAAAGTAATAATTTTTTCTAAACGAGATACAATATCATTACGATTAAAGACGATGGGAGTATAAGGTTTACTTACAGGTTTTAATGCTAGTAGTCGAGTAAGGGGTAACCATGCTAAATAATTGTCTTCCTTTAAACAAACTTGAACTGCTTTCCTCCTGGCGGTGTTTGATAAAACGGTTAAATTTCTTCCAATAGCAGCCTGAGTGGCTAGCTCTTCGCATTGTGAAGAATTAAACAGATCTAAAGGAGTATCATTACAATATTCAGCATATAGTGAGGGAAGTAGAGAATTGAGATAAGTCATAATTTGAGATAAACAAAGAAGGAGATTTACCTAAGGAAAGAATGATTTAGACATTATTGAAATGAGATATGAGATAAGGAAATTAAACGATGGTCAAAATTTTAATTTTTTGATAAATGTTTCTAACACAACACTGTGTGTTCACAATAATGTCAAGATATGAGGATAAATCGTAGCGAATTTTTTTTTAAAATTCGCTACGATTTATTGTGAGGATTTAACAAAGAGTTAAGTATATTTAAGCACATCTATGACCTTTGACTTTACATTAATCTCTAAATACCCGTTAGGAATTATTCAAAATGGATTGTCGCCACATAAAGTTCTCTATAGACAAAGCTAAGGTTGATCTTATACAACTTCAAGCATTGTTCAACGAAGTAGCCTTTTGGGCAAGAGAAAGAACTCTTGAAGATTTAAAGATTGCACTTATGAACAGTGATCCAATTGTCACTGTTTGGGATACAACTAGGATGATTGGCTTTTGTCGGGGGACATCTGATGGAATTTATAGGGGAACGATCTGGGATGTGCTTGTTGGCACAAAATACCAAGGATTAGGTCTAGGACGCAAATTGGTAGAAACAGCTCTAAGTCATCCGTCGATGTGTCGGGTTGAACGAGTTTATTTAATGACAACTTACCAACGAAAGTTTTATGAACGCATTGGCTTTCAAGAAAATAAATCGACTACGATGGTATTACAGCAGAATACTTATGAAATAAATTCTCTGCCTCTGAGTGGAGAATCTTTTGAGCCGATACTAAAAGAGTCTGAACAAGTATTTAGGTAATTTCTCATGAAGACCATAAGGTAGAGATTTTCTCCTTTTAGGACTCTATAAGATAAGTAATTTATACGGTTAATCGAGCCAATTTTTCGATAACTTTACATAGAAGAATATGTGAATCAATATCGGAAAGCGATGCATAATTCACATATTACTTTTAATAATCAATGCTCGTTTACAACAAATAATATTTGTTAGCTACTAAGGAGATAAACTCACACGAGTATAGTATAAACAAGTAGTTGAAACAGAGTGATTGCTGAATATTAAATTTTTAAAAAACTAGGTTAGTAGAATTAGAGTAGTAAAAACTATTGACTTTAACTGTCCACTTCAAATTGTATCCATAGCGATAAGGAGAATAGAAAGACAATATTAAAACAAAAGAAAATATAACTTCAAATTTTAATTACTTAAAATTTGGGTGGATGTGTAAGAGAATATAATCACAAAAAACTCATATAAATTTGACAATAAAGAGCAAGATTGTAGTTCAATATTAAAAGTAAAGATAACTGAAAAGTAAAAATATATTATTTTATTTAAATTTAAATTGTACTTACTGCTAACTTTTTTATAAATAGTTTAAAACTATCTTTTAACTATTTTTATTAATAAATTTGATGTTTTTTACTCTATTTGCCTCAACGTCATTTTGTATTAAAAACAACATATTTATTGTTTTTTATTATTGATTAGTTTTTATAAGTTATTTGTCTCTTTATTTAATTATTATAGTTAGATAGACAAAGTGTATATGCTAATATTTCAGTTTAGAAAATTATGAACAGTAATAATATCTTTAGATAAATCTAGAATCTATTCTACTACTTATAATTCATTAATCACAACTTTTCCTTGTCGCAAAGTTATCCATCCATTTTCTGTCCATTTTACAACAGTTGAGGGGATTCCACTTGCATGTTTTTCTTTAAAAGCCAGCTTGCTATCATCTAAAGTGTAGACATCAAGGAAAGTTGTTGCAATAGCTGTCATTGTTTTTAAGGGAGGATATCCTGATAAATTAGAACTTGTAGTAGCCAAACATCCCGTTTTTGCTAAAATTTCTTGGGCAATTTTATGCTTAGGAATACGAATGCCAATAGTATTTGAATCAATAGAATTAATCGTTGCTGGGGCTAAAGATGAAGCAGGTAATACTAAAGTTAACGAGCCAGGCCAATAACGTTTAGCTATTTGTTGCCAAGTAGCTAACTCTTGGGGAGTTCCTTTTACATACTGCCAGATATCTTTTGTAGATGCTCCCATTAGAATTAAGGGCTTATTAAGAGAACGTTTTTTAAGAGAGAATATCAAGGAAGCACATTTAGGTATAACTCCCAGAGCTGGGACAGTATCTGTAGGAAAACTAACCACCTTACCAGCTTGTGCGACTTTAATTAATTGAGATTGGCAAACCTTAGGCATTGTTTTACGAAAGTAATTACTATAAGTCTGTTAGAGTTCTAAAAAGATTTAACTATTAACTATCTCATTAGTTTAGATTGTTATGAGCAACAATATCAATGTTGATTTAATAATAACAGTAACTTTTATACTTATTTTTGAATATCATAAACACTCTCCAATATTAATTATAAATAAATTTACTTTGAAAGAGATGCATTATTATAATATATGTGGTTCAAATTTATATATATTAATTTACATCTTAATAAATCAGTTTCTTTTTAACTTATATTCTATAAATAAAATCTATTGAAGTAAGAAAATAAGAACGTTAAGACAATCAAATTTAAATATGAAATAAAATTCATGATTGTTGTAAATATAAGTATATAAGTTCTATGATGATAATCATAAAAGTGGGCGTAATATTTTTTGCTTTGCAATGTAAAAATTAACCTATCCAGGAAAACATTTAGCATATTAATACAACCAACAATTACTCTTTTAAACTGAATATAATTAACGAGAATCGACAACTTATAATTTTTTTAATCCAATTAGTTTACAATTAAATTTATTTGTTTTTATAAGAAAAGTTTTAGAACTATTAAAAACTTTTCTAAGTAAAAATTTTTATTTTTGTTTATTAAATATTTTTACTCTATATTTAGCAAAAAATAAGGTGATTAGCTGTTATATATTCAAATAATATTTGAGAGATGTCATTTGGATAACTTTGTTGAGTTAGCTGTATTTCTATTTAATTCTTTTCAGTTTGTTCTGTCAATATTACGTTATTATATGTTTTATATGAATAAGTAATTCAGTTTTTATTCATAATTTTTTTAATAAATAAGAAATAAATATAATATTAGTTGATGATGTTATATGTGTGATAAGGTAATGCTATTTTAATTAAAATCAAGAAAAATACAATTAATTATCTTTTTATGTATAAAAAAATATATCAAACTTGTCGACTCTAAGATATAGTTAAGTTTATAAAAGTCAAAATCTATCTTAATTAGACATAAAAAACAATACTTGACTAAATAAAATCAGTATAAATAATTATTACCTAATTAAATTAAAAAGGGGACAAGTCATCAGCTGTATCATGAAACTATAAGTTCGGAATATATTCTTTATTCTCTTCTCTTTATAGGTTATTGTCACATAATAAGTTCAGTAGAATTATTTTTTTTATGGTGTCCTTAACAGGTATCATCTATAACTGAACCACAAAAAATTTAACTAGGATATAAAGATGATTGACTGGACCGATCAAAATATAGGGCAAGGTTGGGTAAAAAAATTATTTTGGATAGGAGTTATTATTACTCTAGTAATTTTTATATTGAATTTTGCCTTAATAGGGTTTGGTGTATACGGAGATGGAATAGGATACTATACACCTCTACGTTCCTTAATTTTTGATGGCGATCTTCGGATTTACGATGAATATGAATATTTATCTCATTCTATGTCTAATTTTGGTGGGGGTGTTCGTGTAGATAAAGCTATTCCTCAATACAGCAAATATACCTTGGGTTTGGGATTGATTCTATCCCCTTTTTTTGTTTTAGGACATATTGTAACCTTAATTGCTAATGCTTGTGGAGCAGAAATTGAGCCGAATGGACTGACTTGGAGCTATGAATTATTCTATTGTCTAGGCAGCATTATCTTGGGCATTGTGGGGTTAATTGTTTGCTATAAAGCCACTCGGTTATTTTTTAGTCAAACTGCTTCTATTTTAGCCATAGCAGGGATTTGGTTTGCCTCTCCTTTGAGCTTTTACCTTACTCTAGAAGTTTCTATGTCTCATGCTGTTTCTCAATTTTTAATTTCTTTATTTCTTTATATTTGTATTTCTACAGTTTGGGTAAAACAACGTCGTCAACAAATTTTATTAGGATTAGTTTTAGGATTAGGAGCATTCGTTCGTCCTCAAAATATTTTGTTTGCTGTCATTCCTGTTACTATGATTGTTTGGAAAATAATTGATAGATTTGTTAAAGTTAACACAATTGGTAGAAATAGTTCCTGGAAAGGGATTATTCAATTTTCAGACATTACTCCATTAGCCGTTATAGGATTAGTAGCTTGTTTAATGCAGCTTCCCCAAATTTTTATTTATCAATGGCAGTATAGTAGTTTTTTTAAAATCCCTTATCTAGAAGAAGGGGGAGCTGAAGGGTATGAGTCTAGTTTTGACTGGATTAGACCTCAAATTGGCAATGTGTTATTTTCTGGACATCGAGGGCTATTCTTTTGGCATCCTGTGTTATTTTTGAGCATTATTGGCTTGATTTTAGTTTATAAAAAATTACCGATATTAGTGACAAGTTTTTTACTAGCTTTTGGATTACAAGTTTATTTAGTTGCTTCTTGGTGGTGTTGGTGGCAAGGCTCAAGTTTTGGGGGAAGAATGTTTATAAATTGTAGTTTGATTTTTGTCTGGGGATTAGCAGCTTTTTGGGATAATTTATCCTGCAAGAGAACACTACTAATCGGAGTGGGTGTGACTCTATTTTTAATGGGATGGAATGTTTTATTAATTTTACAGTATGAATCAGGGATGATTCCTTCAGAGGAGGCTGTTACTATTAAAGAAATTTTACACAATCAATTGTTTTCCATTCCTTACTTTATAGATCATATTTTCAATCGTTGATCGTTAATTGATTATTTTTTAATTTAAAAGTTGTGATTATTTATCCTAAGTTGTTGGTCGTAACAGTAAATTTTAAACTTAATGAGTTGATAGTCGGCTATCATGTAGGGTGAAATTTTAGTAACTTTTAATCGCAGCATGTCTTTTATTATCCCTTCTAAAAATTTAGCCTGGTTGTATCGAGGGACTCATGAGATTTTTCCTCATCAACCCGATTCATATAATCTTGAAGAAAATCTTGAACAATACTTGAAAAAATGTGATCGTCCTCTCAGAGTTAAACTAGGGATTGACCCCACAGGTTCAGACATTCATCTAGGCCATAGCATACCTTTTCGAAAGTTAAGAGCATTTCAGGATGCAGGCCATACTGCTGTAGTAATTATAGGGGATTTCACTGCACAGATTGGCGATCCAACAGGAAAATCAGAAGTTAGGAAACAATTAACATACAAACAGGTTAAGGAGAATGCCAAAAACTATTTAGAACAATTGCCTCCTATCCTTGATTTCGATACTCCAGGAAGATTAGAAATTCGCTATAATTCTGAATGGTTGCAAGAATTAAACTTAGTTAAAATACAAGAATTATTAGCAACGATGACTGTGGGACAGATGTTAGCTAAAGAGGGATTTACAGAAAGATTCAAACAAGAAAATCCTATTTTTCTCCATGAGTTTTTATATCCTTTAATGCAGGGTTACGATTCAGTGATGGTTGATGCAGATATAGAATTAGGGGGAACGGATCAAAAATTTAATATTGCTGTAGGAAGAGACTTGCAAAGACATTTTGGAAAATCTCCTCAATTCGGTTTATTATTACCTATTTTAATAGGAACAGATGGTCATCAAAAAATGTCTAAGTCTCTCAATAATTATGTTGGATTGAAAGAAAATGCATTGTCAATGTATTCAAAGTTAGAAAAAGTTCCAGACACTGTGATCAAAAGTTATTTTGAGTTACTAACTAATGTTTCTCTAGAGAATTTATCTAAAAATCCGAGAGACTGTCAAAAACAATTGGGTATTGAAATTGTCTCTCAGTTCCATGGAACTGAGTCCGCTGTGACTGCCCAAAAAACCGCTGAAGAATTAGTGAAAAAAAGAAGTGTAACCTCGATAGATGTCGTAGCTGAATATGATCTCTCTAAGGTAGAGTTTCCTGCAAAACTATTTTATGTTTTGAACGCCAGTGGATTATGTAACAGTAGTGGAGAAGGAAGACGACAACTTCAAGGAGGTGCAGTTCGTCTAGATGGTGATCGTATTACCGACGTTAACTTAAGTTTTAAAAGTGCTGAAGAACTTCAAGGTAAGGTATTGCAAGTGGGAAAGAAAAGATTTGTAAGATTAGTTTAAATTATTAACACCGAATATAATTATTATAGCTTTTTCATTCCAAGACTCTTTAATATGAATAGATTTCTAGGGCTAAATCAAAAGTTAGTGTAGCATATTTTCTTTTCAAAAACTACTACAAATTTTTTAGATAAAATAATATAAAAAACAGTTTAAACAGAAAAAAACTGATCAGACATATATAAAACTTCTCATCTAGTTTTCTGTTTATTTACACTTCACTATTATTCTATAGAATAACCCCTATAGTCAACACAGAAAAAAGTTCAAAAGTATACAAACAAAATAAATGGTTAATATACATTTTTTGCTTTTTCTCTCAGAAAACAACATTTTGTGCATCAGTATTCTTCAGTTCATCTCTAAGGTAGTTTTGTTTGAAAAAATACTATAGCTTCAGGAATATTTAAATTTTAGAAAAGGACAAATAAAAATATTGTCTTCTTGTTATAATATAAATTGATTTATGTCATAACAAAAAGTTCTTTAGCAGTTGCAAAGCTTAAATTCATAAAATAATTCTTATATTTGTTTGTGTTTATTTGTTAAACATATATATTTTGCATCAAAATAGAAATTTTTACAGTTAAACAGTACGATACATTTTATTTATTTCTCTGGACACTTAATAATTTTCAGGAATAAATACAGGGTTTTAAAAAATTCTAGAGATTCATTATTTCTCCAGAATTTATATTAAGTTAGTTAATCACAGCTTGTTCAAAAGAAATAGGAGAAACTCCTGCTAAATTTAAAATATTAGGAATCAAGTCTTCGCGTTTAATAGCCATAACATGAACTCCTTGGCATAATTCTCTAGCCAGTTTTACTTGTTCTGCAGCAATCTTAACTCCTTCTTGTAAAGCATCCTCTGCATTAGCCAATCGTTGAATAATTGTTTCAGGAATTTTAACGCCGGGAACGTTACGATTAATAAAATTAGCATTTTTAGCCGATTTCAAAAGAAAGATCCCCGCTAAGATTGGTTTGTTTGTTCCTGCAGCAATTTGATGCATAAACTTATCTAATTGATCAAAATCTGTAATCAATTGACTCTGAAAAAATTGTGCACCCGCTGCTAATTTTCGTTCGAATCTTCGCTGTAACCCAGACCAACTAGGACATTGAGGATCAACTGCTGCCCCAGCAAATAGATCCAGAGGATCATCAGGAAGAAATTTATTGTTAAAATCAACCCCACGGTTAAGATTGTCAATCATTTTGAGCAGCCTAACAGATTCCAACTCAAATATTGCCTTTGCTTTTTTATGATCACCTGCGTTAACCGGATCACCAGTTAACGCCAGAACATTACGTAATCCTAGGGCATAAGCCCCCATTAGGTCAGCTTGTAGTCCAATCACATTACGATCACGGCAAGCCATTTGACAGATAGGCTCTATCCCATATTGCAACAACAAGGCTGAAGCCGCGATAGAAGACATTCGCAAGACAGCCCGACTTCCATCAGTTACATTAACCCCATGAACTCTCCCTTTGAGTTGTTGGGCCATCTCTACCATACGGACAGGATTTCCTCCTTTGGGGGGAGTCACTTCCGCAGTAATTAAAAATTCTTTGTCTTGAATAGCTTGTCGAAAACGATTGATCATAAGAATGATGATAGATAAGATTAAAGATTTTTAGGTAGTTTTTAAAAAGGTACTAAATAGCCCAAAACTAATTTAATTCGTTCTAAAGTTTGGTTGGCAACAGCTTCAGCTTTTTCTTTTCCCTTTTTCAAAACTGATTCTAAATAGTCCTTATTACCCATGATGTCTTTATATTTCATTTGAATAGGTTTAAGCGCTTCTACTGTTGTTTCACTTAATAATGGTTTAAATTTTCCCCATCCCATTCCTTGACATTCAAAGATTACTTCTTCTTTTGTTTTACCTGATAGTAAACCGTATAACTTTAATAAGTTGTTACATTCAGGACGTTCTAGATTATCAAATTCTAGACCTCGAATAGAATCAGTTTTACAGCGTTTGATCTTTTTAATGATTAATTCAGGAGGATCTAATAAATTGATACGACTCATATCCGAAAGATCAGATTTAGACATCTTACGTGTACCATCAGTTAGACTCATAATCCTTGCACCTTCAGTTCTTATTAAAGGCTCAGGAATTTTCACAACTGGGCTCTCAGGAGTCGCAAATTGATCATTTAAACGGGTAGCAATATTGCGAGTCAATTCTAAATGTTGTTTTTGATCTTCTCCTACGGGAACGCAATCAGCATTGTACAGAAGAATGTCGGCAGCCATCAGCACAGGATAGTCGAGTAGACCGACACTGACATTCTCTCCTTGTTTAAGCGCCTTTTCCTTGAACTGTATCATTCGTTCTAGCCAACTGAGAGGAGTGATACAGTTTAGTAGCCAAGCTAGTTGACTATGAGCTGTTACATGAGACTGGACAAAGATGGTTGCATGCTCCAAATCGATGCCACAGGCTAAGTAAAGAGCGGCAATTGTGTAGGTATCCTGGGCTAAAATTTGAGGGTTGTGGGGAACTGTAATGGCATGTAAGTCTACTACACAAAAGAAATTATCATAATTTTGCTGAATCTTTACCCAATTGTTAATTGCTCCTAAATAATTACCTAAATGTAGATTTCCTGTGGGTTGAACCCCTGATAATACTCGTTGTTTGCACATTCTTGATTATACTGTTAATGATTATGGCTTATCCTTCATCATAGTAATTATCGACAAGCCGAAAGTGTACCTAAATTTTTAAACTGAAAATCTGTTCCTATTATTGGGTACTTTAATCATCGAAGACAAAAAATACATAGATTAAACAAAGATTGCTTTGTGTTTAACAGATTAGGGGAACAAAAATTTGTTCCCCTTATGTAAGTGATTGATCGCCTTGTTTTTTATCTTAGTCTTAACGGTAGTAATTATGCTACTTTACACTAATTAACTAGAGAATACCGCTATCAACCAAGTTTAATAACCTTGGGGCGACTATATATTGAAAATAGGCGTTGTTTCTACTCTTTAGAAACCATTACGGCCCCAAACAACCATTGCTAGAGACCAGGTAAATAAAGCTAAAATACCAACCCAACCGAGAGCCAAAATATCCATAGTTGTTTATGTCTGTGACTGATGTACTTGTTCAAAATTACAGATTCTATGATACTTCATCTTAGGTAGGGTTATGGAAGTACTGGGAGAGGAAGTATCAAACTCGTAATATCTTAAATCGTTTAACGGAAAAAGTTTAGAGTTAATTGTTTTTAATACAATTACCTGATTGTCAGGATAATTAATTAATTCATCATAAAATTATTCCTTTAAAGCTCATCTATTTTAAGATTATGAATAATATAGTTAAAGTTAGAGATTACTCTATTGAGTGGAGAATTATTTATTAATATTTACCTTTACATTATTCACAGCAGTGATAGTTATTAACTAAAAGATTGAGTCTCTATAGACTTTAAACTAATTAGCACATAATCCATCTGCAAATTTAATTAATTAATGTGATCAAGTCTGTCAGCTTTCAATAGTGTTGTTAATTTTATGATTAATTATTTTTGCCTAACAAAAGATATTCATTAGTATATACTAAATATGTAAAAATGTTACTTGTAACTCAGAAATATTTAGTTACCTACCATCTGTTGTACTTTTTTTTGTAGTTTAGAATCTTTAGCTATGATAGTTTCAATTTGTCGAAAACGCTTTACTTCTAACCCCTGAGATTGAATAACGCGTTCTTTTTTTTGTTCTGTACTAACGATAACCTCTTCAACTTTACTTACGGTTTTCTGGAATTTATCTAGTTCTTCTGACGAAGCCTGAAGGCCAGTCGTATAATTATAGTTGTTATGACTTTGTCCAATTTCCATGAATCGTTCGTAACTTAGTCCTCCTTTTTTTATTGTCATTGCTATTCTCTGTTGGGTTCTATAATCAATTCCTTGAAATTGCTGTAGTATTTGAGCAAATTGTCTCAGTTCTAAAGGACTAATTTCTGAATGATCAGCTTCAAAAAATTGAGTAGTTCTAGCTTCGATTTGACCATAGACAGGCAAGGATATAGATAAATATAAAATCCCTGTAATTCCTCCAGCCAAAAGTAATTTAAACATTAGGCAAGTTTATTTTATTGATTATTGATGAATATATAAAAGTATCCACTTTTTTCAGAGACTAACATAATTAACTTAAAAATTGCAAGTCTCTAGCTTGTAATCAATAATATTGTAGAGTTGTTATAATTATGCGTCTTAACTTTGTTTGGTTTGGTATCTATAGTAGGATAATAACTTTTGCAAATTAGGTTTCTGCCATAATGTGTCATGAAAATTTATTTATCTATAATTAGCTGTATAGTCTATCTTAATAACGCCATTACTTGAAAACAATTAAGAAAAATATTATTTATATTTAACTTAAATTTATTTAAAGTAATTTATATATTTTAATTTACACAGATAGGAACTAAGTAAAAATACCTTTGATTTGAGACTAAATCACTCTATATAATATTTTTTAGTTTATTTAGATTCTTTTAATGCTTATTTTCTAGAAAAATTAGAACGTAGATGCTATTTTCTTATATTTATATAATTTTTATTTTATAATTTGTTCTAAAAATAGTCTTTATCTAGATTGGTTTACTCTTGCTATATTATGTTTAATATGATAAACATAATATAGTTATGATATAATAAACAAATAGTGTTTAAACTGATTGTTTTTATAAAAGTAATTTAAACAACTAAGATAATAATTAAATTTGACATGCAAATAACAACAAAATATACTAGTAAAGGTTGAAAATAATGTAATAAAGAATAGTTTTTACTTCCTAGGTATGAATCTTAAAAGATAATACTACTTTAATCAATCTTATATGTTAAGATAACACAAATATATTGTCAGTATCATTTTTGTACTAAATAATTAATTAAACTGTAATTTATTTTGAATATTCTGATAATAATTTAATCAGTTAGCTCACTTTATTGTTAGTTTATCTAATTCGAATATAATTGTCTATTGATTAGTCTCTTTATGTCTCTTGACTTTAACATTAATAATTTATTAAATATTTTTAATATCTAGTTATATTTCATGGAATCTAAACACTATGCATATTTTTACACACAAAAATTACAATATTGTCCTAAAATAGACTAATAAAAAATTTGTTATGATAGATTCAACTCGACTCAATTATAATTTTTTTAATATTTTTTAAATATATTAAAATTATCTTACATAAGATTTAAACTAGATATTTTTTGTCAAAAATATCTAATTTGTTAGTGGAAGCTTTGAAAGCTTCTTATTATGGTCGTTAATCATTCCAGTTATTCCGTTGGATCACAGTCAAGTATACTTAAGAGCTAGTTTAAGATAGTGAAACTAAATCTAGAGAGCATTGAATAGTATTCCGCAATCGATTATTTATATCTAAAGTTCTCTGTTAAAAGAAACTTTAGATATAGCAAAAGTCAACAGCTAAAATTAGTATTTATTTTAACTGTTGAAGATAAGTTCATTTTTATACCTCTCCGAGGTTTCCTTCATTCCCTTAACAACTTATGAGAATAATGGTAAATAGCGGTTAGGTTACTCCCATTTAGGGTTTAAGTATTTAATACTAGTATTGTTTTGGGATTAGGATTGTAATTCGATAGTAATAGGTTTGGCATTCCAAATATGATCACAATATTCTTGAATAGAGCGATCACTAGAAAACTTACCCATTCGTGCCACGTTTAAAATAGACATTCGACTCCAATAGTCTTGGTTCTTGTATGCCTCATCTACTTTTTCTTGACAGTCAATATAGGATTGGTAATCTGCTAATAAAAGATAGGGGTCATCATACAATAGATTATCTATAATTGGTTTAAATAGGTCACAATCTCCGTAGGAAAAGAATCCTGAACTGATTAGATCAATAACTCCTCTTAATTCCTCATTTTTCTCATAATAATGACGCGGAACATATTGTTGGGACTTAACTTTGCTTACTTCTGAACTGGTTAACCCAAACAGGAAAAAGTTTTCTTTTGCTACTGCCTCTTGAATTTCTGCATTAGTACCGTCAAAAGTTCCAATAGTTAACGCACCGTTGAGAGAAAATTTCATATTACTTGTTCCTGATACTTCCTTCCCCGCAGTAGCAATTTGTTCTGACAGATCAGCTGCTGGATAGACCCGCTGTCCTAGACTGACATTATAGTTAGGAAGAAAGATGACTTTTAAATTGTTACCGATCTCAGGATCATTATTCACTACATCTCCCACCGATGTAATTAACTTTATAATCCTCTTAGCCATAAAATACCCCGGAGCAGCTTTACCACTGAAAATAAAAGTACGAGGAACAATATCCAAATTGGGATCGTGCTTAAGACGATTATAAAGGGTGATGATATGTAAGATATTCAAATGTTGGCGTTTAGATTCATGGATTCGCTTTACTTGGACATCAAACAAAGAAGTGGGGTCAACTTGAATACCTCCGTTTATTTGAATGTAATCAGCTAAATCCTGCTTAACTGCTCGTTTGACTATGCGCCATTGATGACGAAAAGACGAATCATCTATAAAATCTTCTAACTTCTGTAATTTGTCGAGACGTTTAATCCAATCATCCCCAATTTTTTCTTTAATTAATTGAGTTAATCTAGGATTACTTTGAACTATCCAGCGACGAGGAGTAACCCCGTTGGTAACATTGATAAATTTTTCGGGGAACAATTCATAAAAATCGCGCAATACGGTTTCTTTAAGTAATTTTGAATGTAGAGATGAAACACTATTAATTGTATGAGAGCCAACGCAGGCTAAATTAGCCATACGGACATATTTTGCCCCACTTTCATCGATAAGAGAAAGGTTAGAAAGTTTTTCTGTATTCCCTAAAAATTTAATGTGGACACGCTCAAGGAATCGTTGATTGATTTCATAGATAATTTCTACAATTCGAGGAAGTAGTTGAATAAATACACTCAAAGGCCATTTTTCTAATGCCTCAGGCAATAGACTATGGTTAGTATAACTAAAGGTATTTTGAACAATCTTCCAAGCTTGGTCCCATTCGTAATGATGAATATCTACTAATAACCGCATCAACTCAGCTACTCCCACAGCAGGATGGGTATCATTCATTTGGGCAGCCCATTGTTCATGAAAATTATCTAGGTTAGGATTTTTCCCCAAATGAGTGCGAATCATATCCTGTAGAGAACAGGAGACGAAAAAATATTGCTGTTGTAACCGTAATTTTTTCCCTTGAATCGGTTCATCATTAGGATAAAGAACTGCGCTAATATTTTCTAAATTAACCTTACTATTGACTGCTTCATAGTAATCTCCCAAATCAAAACGTTGAAAATCAAAGGATTCACATGCTTCCGATTTCCACAACCGTAGGGTGTTGATAATATTAACCTTGTACCCTAACACGGGGGTATCGTAGGGAATTCCTTTAACCACATACTCAGGAACCCAAC
Organism: Cyanobacterium sp. uoEpiScrs1; assembly: GCF_947331815.1. Classification (GTDB taxonomy): domain Bacteria; phylum Cyanobacteriota; class Cyanobacteriia; order Cyanobacteriales; family Microcystaceae; genus Rippkaea. The sequence goes on along the minus strand of NZ_OX373462.1, from coordinate 1,898,459 downwards.
GGACTCGGTAAACTCCATACTCATCAGTATATGGTTCTGTATGCCCCCCGAAATTAACAGTAACTGAAGCTTCAGGACGAGCTACCTCCCAGGGATTCCCCTGTTGTAGCCATTTGTCAGTAATTTCAACTTGCCAACCGTCACGTATTTTTTGGTTAAAAATACCGAATTCGTAGCGAATTCCATAGCCAATAGCCGGGATTTCTAGGCTCGACAAAGAGTCCATATAACAAGCAGCTAATCTGCCTAATCCTCCACTACCTAATCCAGGTTCCTTTTCAGTATCTATTAATTCTTGAATATCAAGCCCCGATTCTTTTACCGCTTTATAGATAGAGTTTTCAATGTCTAGGTTGATTAAATTGTTACTTAAATGGGGACCGACTAGAAACTCTGCTGACAAGTAACAGACTATCTTGACATTTTCTTTAAAATTAGTTTGTATGGTATTTAACCAATTTTGAAGAAGGTGATCGCGAACAGTATAAGCTACAGCCATGTAGAAATCATTTTTTGTCGCAATAGCGGGAGACTTTCCTTGAATGTGAAAAAGATTATCGAATATTGCTCGTTGGAGAGTTTCTATCTCTGATTTAGTTGGATTATTTTCTGTGGCAAATTTTTTGGACAAAGATGCATTCATAAGCTGTGTATTACTTTCTTAATTAAACGATATATGATTCTAAGTTTAAAATGAGTTGTCCTTGTAATTATTTTGAACAAATCTTGAGATTGTTAAGATTTGTTCAAGTCTAAATTGAAGTTAAATGAGAGAAAGTTAGAGTATCGAATATTTTTTTCTAAATTAATAATTAGAAATTTGTGTTATCAATAAATATACTGAAATATTTCTTACATATTTTCCAGTTAAATTAAAAATAGCAATGGTATAGAGAAGTCCTTAGACTCATACAAGATCTAGTCTCTTATGAGTCTAAGGACTTCTCGTTGTAGAGAAGGATTATTTTGAACTTCAGTAGCGATCGCATTAAACTCCTGAATGGTAAATCCTTGAGATCTTATTAATCTTTTTTGCTTAAGCAGATCTTCTTGAGCAATTTTTTTAACTTTGGGGAAAACATTCTTGAACTTTTCAAAATCTTCATCTGAAAAGTCTTCTATAGATACTCCTAGAGTACTCTTTCGTTGAGCTATTTCTCGAAAACGTTGTCTACTTAATCCTTCCCCATCAAGAACTTCAAGTATTTTTTCTTTAGTATCTTGAGCTAAATTTCGTTGTTTTTTGACAGTTTGAGCAAATTTTTCTAAGTCTTTTGCGGTAGGATTATTAAAAGTCTGAACAATAGTATACTCCTGAGTCATCTGTTTCAATGTACTTCCTAATAGAGGAAACTCAGTTTGACTCCACGTTGGAAGTCCTCCTGCTCCTAATAGTAAAGGTAATACTCCGATATATTCTCCTAAGAGTAGTTTTTTAAACATTGTTATGATTTCCTCGCAAACATAAATTTATGGTTATCTATTCCTTTCCAATAGTTCTTTTATACTCTATTGACGGATAATGAAAGAGTTCTGTCGATTCTAACAAGTCTTGGTTTAAAAAGAAAAAATATCTAGCTTAAGAACATCAAAATATTTTTTCTCAGCTTTGCCTTATTGATTTAAATATAGACTAATTCAGATTATTCTTCTGTTAAGTAAAAATTTCTCTTTTAGTTTCTCCTCTAATCTAGCTATAAAAGTAAGTTTCATTCTTATAACTGAATTGATTTTTTATTTGTCCAAAAAAGTGACATAAAATAGATTTTCTGTTTTAGAATAAATCTTTACATTTTCGACGTAAAAATACAATTCTGATTACAGAGATTAGTATTAACTAACCTTAATTGAAAATAGTTAATACTAATTTAATAGAATTTAAGTTTTTTACATAAAAAAAAGAACTACAAAGTACTAAAATCAGATAAAACACCATAAACTCCCCAAATAGCCATTGCACGTAGATAATGACACACACGGAAAGTTCCAACAGCCGTTATTGCTTCAGGAGTACGAAACTGTAGGCCATTTTCATACACTTGTTTAACCACTACTTCAATTAACTTAAATGCTTCATCTTTACGTCCCATTTGTATAAGGAATGCCGCTAAACCAAAATTAATTCCTGTCCAAACTTCCTGAGGATGAGTTGAATCAGGATCTTCGGGTGTTCCATCTGGTTTCATCCCATTTGCTGCTCCATATTGTCCCCCTTGAAACTTTAGAAAACAAGCATCATAAACCTTGCTTAAAGTTAACTGGATATACTTATCCTCAACGATATCAGGTAATCTCAACAAACGAGCATAGAATTGACCACATAATTGATCTGCCATCACTACATTAGAACCACTTTCACTATCTAGTTGATAATATTCTCCATTCCATAAAGCCTTGTGATAAACTGACCGAGATTGTTGCAACCAATGATTATAGTCTTTGATATGGTCACTAACTAATTTCATTTTCGATTTTAAATTAGTTGGAGGATTTTCTAAAAGAATTTCGCCAATTTTAATAGCGGACTCTAGGGCTGCTATCCACAATCCACCACAATAAGCACTTATCCCTTGTAATTGCCAATCATCAAAAGTTTGATCAGGTGCACCAGAATTTTCCGGAATACCATCATTATCTAAATCAAAAGTCTTTAGATAAGCTAAAGTTTCTACAATTGCCGGCCAACATTTCTCCAAAAAATTTTTATCTTTACCTGGTGTTAGTAGATAATCTCGATACACTTGTAGAACAAAATCACTACTTAAATCTTTCCATAGATTACAGTCTTGATAGCTAGTATAATTAGTCTTTTTCCAGGGATGTTCATTGGGAGCACCTAAATCATGAGGAGTTGCCCCTTTGATTTTTCTAATTGCCTTTGCTTGGTTATAGCCAATAATTCTAGATGTATCATCATAGGTTGGAATTGCTCTGGCAAATGCTTCTATGACTGACTTTTCTATTCTTGGCCAAAGCATCATTAACCCAAAGGAACCATATAATCGAACATCTAGACTTTCATACCAACGATAGTCTATACATTCAAGAACACCAAACTGTCCAATGGGATCATTTTCTGAGGCGGCTGTCCATAAAGTTCCTCCATCAGTGAGTAGATATAACTCGTTCAATAAAGCCATTTTAAACCAGTCAGGAAAGTCACTTCTTGTGATAATAGGAGACTGCCACTCTTCTATTTTTTTATGCCAAATATTAAAATCTTTTAAAGCGATTCTAATCATCGCCCAACTATTCTTACCATTACGACCAAAAAAGTCAGTATAGCGACGATAATATTTCACTCCCTGAGCAAATTCTGTAATAGGAAAATCCCAGGCTAAAACAAAAGGAATTTTTTTAGTTCTCCCGGGATGAATGGTAAACCGAATGGTCATAGCTGCAGCAATTTGTTCCCTATGTTTAGCCGGTGTTTCGTCTTCAGTATTCGGTAATGATCCATTTGTGGCAAAATTATCCCAAACTTCTGAACCATCCCCCTCGGGGTCCCATTTCCCTAAATAAAAAAACTCAACATCGGGATCAATCATGCTAGCAAGACAAATTTGTCCTTCTCCTTCTTGCGCTTGAGTTTGAGGCTGAATATGGTTAAGTATAAACCCGACATTAGAGTTATCTCGCATCCATTGATTAAAATTCCCCGTACTTTGCCTCCATCGGGGTTGATACCTATATTCGGGGCTACCATCATCCCTAACGATAATTTCAGGAGATTTAATCGCATTAGTAAACCATCCCACAATATTTTGCCACGTTACCATAATACTGAGAGTAATAGGTTTGTCCGTAGGGTTATGAGCGGTCCATTCGAATATAGCAAGAGGATAGCTAGTATCCTGGTAATTATTCGGAATAATTGGAGAAAATTGCTCACAAATCAATTTACTATCAAATACATCTCTATATTCATACCAACTGCGAGGATAAAGAGCGTAATAAGTCCCTTTTTCTGTGGGATACCAATTCCAAGTTGATAGAGTTCCATCTTCAGGAGGTTGCGTACAAAGAGCATAAGCTTTAGCATTTTTTCCTTCGCACTGTTCAAAAATACTGAACTGACAGGCGGGAATGTCCCCAAATGTATGTTCACCTCCATCAAGGTGCCAGAGGTTGAAGTCACCAGAAGGGGAACGTCCAATACAACCTGCCCCAAATCCACCGAGAGGCATTCCATGGTTGGGTCCATCGTCTAAATTACTAGCTTTTCGTACTGTATAGGGCTTATCCCATCCTTTTCCGATAGGACGTTTCCAAGTGCAATGAGGAATATTAGGAAAAGAAAATGGTATGTTCATAGGGCTCATCTTAACCTGTTACAGTTATATCATTAGTATGATATGGTCAGTCGCAAAATCAACAAAATCTAACATCTGTAGTTTACATATAAACTAAGAAAAAAAACTAGAAATACTATTTTTTTATTCAAAAAAAGTGAAACTAAGTCTGGATTATTTGATCCGAAATTCTCAATTTTTTCTGACAAAAGGATCTTAACTAGTTATTTAGATAATGAATAGTTTGCAAAATAAATTATATGACTTTTATTTCTTATATAAAATGACTAAGTTTATTATTGACAACATTGTTTATTGCAATATTATCAATAATAAAAAATATTTCTCTTATCTTAAAATACCTACCTAAAAAACCAGAATATTATCATAATTGTAGAATGTTTATCTCTATTCTTAGTCTATTTTAAATAAATTCTAATAATATTAGATTAACTAATATTAAATTACTTTTCTGTTAGAGTAAAAAATTTAAAATTTACAGGTTAACTGTTACGAGTACTATTAATAAGTTATTTATTTAGATAAAGCTGATTGACGGCAACTAATGAAACAAGCATAAATTAGTTTTTTACTATTTTAGTAGTAAAAAACTAATTTATTTAGCAAGTCTAAACATAGACAACAAACATCTATTTTGACCTAAGATCTTTATTTATTGACTATTTATTCTGTACTTCAAGATTTGTTGAAATTACAAAACAATGTAAAAGATTAGAAAATGCTTTTATATTGTTTTAGTTGAAATTTAAAATACACATTGTAACAGCCTTTAAATAAGGTCAAAATATCTTTTGCTGTATTGATATTTATACGAAAAAATAAACGTCCTATACTCTTTAAGTTTGACATATTGTCTTTTGACGAATATTGGTGATCATTTGCTAAGATAAATCTCGCTAATACATCCAACTATAATAGTGTTACCTATGGATTCAACAGTCGAAGAAAAAAAGCTCGTTTCTGTTCAACCCACAGGCTTTTGTAATCAACAAAAAACTGCTCTTATCTCTATTGGTATCACCCCGACAGGTTATATCTCAATTGGCATTGCGCCCATGGGCATTATTGCTATTGGAATTGTCCCGATGGGGCTCATTTCATTTGGGGCAGTAGCTATGGGAACTATTGCGACAGGAGCCGTTTCCATGGGAATAGCTGCTTTTGGAGTTGAAACTATGTCTCTCTTAAGTTTAGAACGGTCAAAATTAGGATCTATAGAAATTAGGTCTAAACCTCACAATCACAATACTTACAAAGGCCATGATCATTCGAGGACTAAAGAGTCAAAGTCTCATATATTCGAGATGAACCGTTAGTTTTATAGAGACTCTAGAAGCCAAAAATCAACTAAATCGATTAAGGAAACTAAATCTGGCTCTAGACCATCTATCCATATATTCAGAGCCAGCCCATATCGCCATTTCTAATGAGTAACTTTAATCATCCTCAGATGCCCTTGGACGGTAATCCAGATCCAAAGAATACTTCTGATCAACTGAATCAGTCTGAGACTATCAGTGCCCAAATCACCCCGACTACTACCCCCATCGAAGTCAATGATTCTCCTCCCTCTACTATAGAAATTTCGGTCACTCCTGAGAACGACCCTGTCACTAGTCGGGATTGGTTTAATCTTGCGCGAAAACTACGGGGACAAAATAGGGAACTACTTGAGAGCATCGTACAATTAGAACAATCCTTGGCTGAATCCCAACAACAGCTACAAGAACAGGGACAACAAGCGCGTCGAAATGATTTCCTTCTTACCCAACAAACCACTCAAGTCGATACTATAAAAGCACAATTTCAGACTGCTCAAAAGCAGTTTCAACAACAACAACAGGAATTAACTACCCTTCAAGAAAAATTGGCAACGACTCAGTCCCAATTGGCTCACGTAGAACGTCAGTGTACCTTACTTAAGCAACGTTATCAGGAAAAGGCTAATCGACTAGAGCATAGTCAAAAACAGGTCGAAGAATTACAAGCCAGGTTGCAACGACAACAGAGATATTCTCTACAGTATAAGGCAGCTTTGGATGAATGCTTGGGTAAGTCGACAAAAAAGCAAGTTCAACCTTCAATAAATTCTCATTCTCTTAGTTCAACTAAAATTTCTCCCCCTAAGATAACTTCCATTAACAGCTGGTCAGAGAAAGCCAAAGCCCAAAAAGTGTCAGAGTCAGTTTCAACTGTAGTAGAACCGAAGACTTTGCTTAAGCAGATAGTTACGTCTAACTCTCCAAGACAGTCTGAACTTTTATCCTCTTTAGAAGATCTCGATAAAGCAACTGAGACGCTCCCCACCTTAGCCTTAGAAAAACCCGAAGTTGTTAAACAGATAATGATTGAGGGGGAAGAATCACTCAACAAAGAAAATCCAAAAGCTATATCAGCTAATGTTGATCCCAAAAGTGTTGCTAACCATGATGTTCACTCTCATAAGATGGTTACTTCAATGTCTCAAGAATTGACAGTACAGCCTTCTGTTACTTTTAGTTTTGATATTAATTGCAACAAACCACATGATCAAGGTAAGATTGACCTGCCTTCATTTTTATCCAGACGACACAAGTAGTGATTGTCAGTCCTAATGTTAAAATTATTAATTTTTAGTTGGGAACTATTTTAAAATTTAACCAATCGGGTAATTGACGCTATAATTAGGACTGAATAGTCCCGATAGACCAATTTAGATTATGGATCGACGCTCTTTTCTCAAATCAATTCCCGTGGGATTAGCAGGAACGACTTTTAGTTTGAGTTTTCCTTCTCTGTTGGCAGTTATTGGCAAAGAAAATCATACTGAATGGGATTACCGGCATCCTGAACAATGGGGAGATATTTCTGAAGAATACCGAGTTTGTAAAACGGGAAAACAACAATCACCTATTGATCTACAGTCTCCTATTGAATCTCAACTTAGCCGCATAGAAGTTTCTTATCAGGAGATTCCCCTGCGCATTATCAATAATGGTCACACAATTCAAGTTAATAGTGGACCAGGTAATTTTATTAGTGTTGATAACCAAAAATTTGAGCTTTTGCAATTTCATTTCCATCATCCTAGTGAACATACTGTCAATGGAAAAAACTACCCGATGGAAATTCATTTTGTCCATCGCAATGAACAAGGTTCTCTTGCAGTTTTAGGAGTTCCTCTTAAACAAGGACAAGAACATCAAACTCTTCAGTCGGTCTGGGATAATATGCCATCTCGAAAAAGCACCGAAAGATTAATTTCTGATCGTTATATTTCTCTAGATAAATTGTTGCCAACTAGCTTTGATAGCTACCGGTATTTTGGATCTCTGACTACTCCCCCTTGTTCTGAGATTGTCTATTGGATAGTATTTCGGGAACCACTAGAAGTTTCTCTAATGCAAATTCAGCAATTTAAACAAATTTTTCCCTTAAACGCGCGCCCAGTTCAACCGATTAATCGTCGTTTTATTCTTACTTCTATCTAGAGACCTATCACCTATCAGATAAACTTTCCAAAATACCTATATAGGTCATACTTAGGAGTATATCAGTTATGCATGTAAGTTGCTTATATTTTAGTTGTTTATTGGACTGGCCGTTTATGAGTTGTCATCCGGTGCGATTGGCTTTACTATGACTACTTACTTATTCTGAAAGTTATGAAAGTGAATTCCTAAAAAGACGTCATATAGAAAACTACGAAAGTTTTTTCCCTTCAACAGTCCTAAAGACTGATAACATCCTTTAGCATCTAAGAGAAGTTTGGTCGCGTTATAGGCCTGCTCGTACTTATACCAAGGAATAGATGGCCATAAGTGATGAACTAAGTGGTAATTCTGTCCAAAAATCATTAAGTTTAAAATAGGACTGGGGTAAACCCTCGCATTTTTCCAACGATTACGTTCCTTGAAAGGACGATGGGGAAGGTAATCAAAAAATAATCCCAAAGCAATCCCGACCACCAGAGCAGGAACAAACCAAAAATGCATTAAATAATCGATAAATCCGTAATGAATACTCCAAAAAACTACCGTCAATATAAACAGTCGATTCAAAAACCATTCAAATAACTCATACTTGTGCCAAAGACGACGTTTAAAGAAAAAAACTTCGTGATAGAAAAAACGAGCAGCAATCATCCATAGAGGACCTCCGGTGGAGACAAAATGATCAGGATCATTGTAAGGATCATTGACATGAGCGTGGTGTTGCAAATGTACCCGTGTAAATACGGGAAAAGCGAAGCCCAGTATTAGTGCACTACCATGACCTAGAATGACATTGAAAATACGATTATTATGGGCTGCATTATGGGAAGCGTCGTGAACAACTGTTCCTGATAAATGAAGAGCTAGAACATTAGAAAAAAAACAAATCCAATTGGGCCATTTCCATAACCAATAACCGCAAGTTGAAAGACTAATCAGTAAGAGTGAGCTAAAAAACATCGAGACATTAGGATTGAAGCCACCTGGTGTTTTAAGATATTCTTCGGGGACTGTCAGCGAGGTCCGGTCCGACTGCATTTTTTCGCTTACTCCTTTGCCAACGTAATATCTATCTTTGGGTAGTCCATAAGACTATCTCATTCTGAATAAAGATCTATAATATTATGGCATCTTTATAGAATAGAAAACAAACAACACGTTAGTCATAAAACCTAGTACAAGGCCTAATATTATGTGAAACACAATTTAATCATATTTTGCTAAAAATTTATCATTATCAATGAAAAAATATTCTATATAGTTTAATTTGTACTTATAGAATAGATTAAATATAAGGTAAGTTATTTCGATAGATTTTTCTTTCATCAATACTCAATTTGATAATATTAAAGAATAATCAATAAAGATATTTATCTAACTTTTTTTAAATATACAGAGACTTAATTGATTTTTAAAATTAAGCTTATATATTGTAAGATTGTTATGATTAATTAAAGAGATTGATAGTACCATGAAAATAGTGATTCAATTATTGCTTGTAAATGTGTTTAAAAACCTATTATGGCTACTCTATTAAGTCGATGGTAATGGAAGAAGATAGATTTACAATTTTGCCGCTTTGTCGTTTAAGAAAACATTATCGTTACTTATATTTGCGGTTTCGTCGGTTACGAGTAACTCCACATTTTATGGCTAGAGGATTAGCTTGTGGAGTATTTGCTGGGTGTTTTCCTTTATTTGGACTCCAAACTGTTATAGGAGTTTTGCTAGCAATTATTTGTCGTGGAAATAAGTTTGCTGCGGCTATTGGAACTTGGATTAGTAATCCTTTGACTTATATTCCTATTTTTACCTTGAATTATAAAGTAGGTGAATTTTTATTGCTAGGATTTAAAGATAAAATTTTACCAATAAATTTCCAGCAAGGTTGGCAATCCTGGTCAATGTTAATTGAATCAGGGTTAAATTACATTGTTACCCTATTTTTAGGATGTTTTATAGTTGGTATTTTTTGCTCTTTTATTAGTTATTTTTTGGGTTTAAAATTGTTTTTTGATTGGAAAAAAACATGTAAAATTGCTAACCAAAAATGATAACTATAGAACCCAAGATAAGTAATCATAGATTAGATTAACTCTAAACATTTATTTGGAAATTGTTACTGATTTTCATAATAAATGTTTAGAGTTAATTCTATTTTTCTGGTAAAACGTTTCTAACAAGAAGCAACAATCTGATAACCAGATCTGAAGATATACCTAGAAAATGCCTACAATAAAGTAAAGTTGATAGTCAACCAGCCAAATGATCTCCCAGATGAAAGTATGAGAAAAACTGTTGCAGACGTAATGACTCCCAATCCTATAATGGTGACTCCACAAACACCATTAAAAGAAGCGATCAAATTATTAGCGGAAAAACATATCAGTGGACTACCTGTAGTTAATGATGCAGGTAAACTTGTTGGAATAATCTCTGAAACTGATTTAATGTGGCAACAATCAGGAGTCGAAGCATCTCCTTATATTGTAATTTTAGATAGTGTTATCTATCTGCAAAATCCCGCACGCTATGAAAAAGAGATTCATAAAGTATTAGGACAAACAGTAGGAGAAGTGATGACTAGTCAACCTATATCAGTTCAATCCTCTCAATCTCTGCGCGAAGCTGCCCACATCATGCACAAAAAGAATATTAGCCGTTTACCAGTAGTTAACAAACAAGGAAATAAAGTTATTGGTCTATTAACTCAAGGAGATATTATTCGCTCAATGGCCACAGATTAAATTAATCAATTAACTCGGACAACAACGGGTATCTTACATTGATACGAAATTACATTCAATCGACCAACATAGAAAACCATTACCCACAGGTTTGATTTCCCACCTGGTGTCGAATGACTCGAGCTAACTAAAATTTAAGAGAGAAACTTTAAATGAAGACTACTTTTTCTGAAAATGTTTCCAGTAGTGTCATTGAAAACTACATTCAACGAGTTACTGAATTAAGTCAGTCGAGTCAACGTATTCCTACTACAGGAGAAGTAGAAAAAATTGCGGCAGAGCTTGGTATTGAACCTGACGAAATTGAGGCTGCCCAAAAACAATCTCATGATCACTATGTTCGCGCTCAAGGTTATATGAGTCTGAAGCACTGGGATGATGCCATATTAGAACTTCAAGAAGCAGTAGTTTTTAATCCCTCTAATTTAGAGATGTTAATTAGTCTTGCTGGTTCCTACATTGGACGTTGGCAAGAAAAACATTCTTATGAAGATGAGAATAATGTTCGTTTTAGAATTCGTCAATGTCTTGTTATTAAACCTGATTGTAAAGAAGCGTTAAATTTATTAGAGCAGTTTTCTAAGGACTTAAAATTGCGTAAACGGATATCAATTGGGATTATTGTTAGTTTAGGAGGATTATTGCTGGGTATTAGCAGTTTTTTCTGGTTAAGTGGTACATTATCTAGTCTGTGGGAAAAAAAGTCACGGCTTCAACAGTTAGAAAGAATTGTTATCCGAGACATGAATAAGTTACAAAAAGAACAAACAATCTTCAAAGAAAAAATTGTCACTTTACAAAAACGTAATAAGCAACGTTATCAAACTGATGTCAGTCAGCTTCACAGTCGTATAAATAGATTAGAACGGCAATTAGCAACTATGCAACGAAAAGTACTTAAAATAGAAAAATCTCAATCGAATAAATTAACTCCTAAATCTTTTCCTTACATTACAATTCCCTAAGTCTAATATTTCTCCGTTTCCATAGTAGGACTCCTACACCATAAAGGAGCAGAATATATTAGACTTTTGGGAAATAACTGTCATAACATTTTATTGTCGAGATAAAAAATATCTCAAAGTCTACTAATAAAGTTAGGATAGCTAAAATAAGACAAGTCTAGTTAGCATATAAAAACAGTCTAAAAAATTGAAAGACGAATTATATTTTTTTAACCTAAAATTTAATATCTAATCATCTTATAGTTCTTTTGAAGAATAAGTACGTTTTTTACATAAAAAAAGATAACTATCATAGTCATGATATCTAGTATGATAAAAAATCATTTTTGATTTCTATTTTAGCTAGTGTATTGTCGAGATAATTAATTATGTTTAATATACTTATTTGAAGTTATTTGATAAAAGCAAAACCTACTTTTTTAAAAGTTAGCACAGATAAAAAATTTTTAACTTATAAAATGATGATTAGTTTGTGTAACTAGATAAATAAATATTATTTAGGGTAATTATTTACAACAATTACCAATTTTCAAGTTTGTTTAAATTCATATGTTGATAAAAAATATTCTATTGTTAATACAAGGTTTTTCTTTACAGCAGTAGTATTATTTAAGGCAACAGAGGATCCAAGTTTTTCTATACCTAGTTCCTGTTTATAAATTAAAATTTGAGATAATTAAGGTGTAAATAAATCTCTATTACTTTCTATTAATAGTTAAATAATATTTTATAGGTAAGTTATTATTTATTTTCTGATTTTGTCTTTTTATTTAATGATTTTTTAAAATAAGTTTAATTATAATTTATCTATTTAATAGCGACTATATTCTAATATTATTTCCAGTTCATGAGACATAGAATTCACATCTTTTTTAGTGACATTACCTGCTTATAGACTATCAAATTTTACTGAAGTCTCAGCATTGTTTTAATAAATAGATAACTAAATTTTTATTGTTTAATTTTACTCTATCTTTTTTGTTTATTATATGATTCATAGTCTTTTGTTATTGTTTAGTTTTTATTTAAAGTACTATTAATGATTACAAACAAATTCTAGTATCTGATTTTGTTATACTATCTTTATAGTATTTAAATTATTTTTTAGTACAAGTTTAAAGTATAACAGATTAGAATAAATCACAGTTATTATTTAAATATAAAACCATCTTAATATTCTTATATTGTCTTATGACTGTAACAGTTGTTTTGACAAATAACAATTAAAAACTATAAGTATCTTTAATATCATTTTTATAATGATCTTCTAGACAATCACTAATATTTAGCTATCTAACTCTGCCAATTCTAGCCATCTTCTAGTAGCTACTTCAATAGATTCAATTAATTGAGCTAATTCCTTTGTTAATTTCTGCATTTTGGTAAAGTCACTAGGAGGATTATCATACAATATTTGTTCAATATTTTCTTTTTTAGCTTCTAATTCTGAAATTTTTTCCTCAAGTTTTTTATATTCATGTTTCTCACTGAAAGATAGTTTACGAGGTTGACTAAAACTTAATTTTTTTAAAGTATAAACTTTCTCCTTTTTGGTTTTAACTTCTTGTTTTTTTCTTTTTTTATCTTCTTCTTTTTCTTGTTCCTCCTTAGCTCTTTTATAATCTAAGTAAATAGAATAATTACCCGGATACTTACTAATAGTTCCGTCAGATTCTAGAGAAAAGATAGTCCCAACAGTGCGGTCCAGAAAATAGCGATCATGAGAGACAACAATTACACAACCATTAAACTTATCTAAATATTCTTCTAAAACTGCTAACGTTTGTACGTCAAAATCATTTGTGGGTTCATCTAAAATTAAAACATTGGGTGAACTCATCAAAACTTGTAGCAAAAATAACCGTCGTTTCTCTCCTCCAGAAAGTTTACAGATAGGTACATATTGTTGATCCGGTGGAAATAAAAATCGTTCCAACATTTGAGAAGCGGTAATCACATTTCCATCCGTGGTTTTAACTAACTCAGCTATACTTTTGAGATGATCAATTACTCGTTCATTTTGATTAACAATTAGATCTTTGGAATGTTGATCGAAATAACCAAGATGAATAGTAGCTCCAATATCTACTATTCCTGAATCAGGAGTAACCTGATTCATAATAATATTCATTAAAGTTGATTTTCCTGCTCCATTGGGTCCAATAATCCCTACCCTATCTTCTGGATTAAAAATATAAGTGAAATCTTTAATTAAAGTTCGTTTACCGTAAGATTTATTAACTTCCTTTAATTCAATAACTTTCTTACCGATTCGACGACTAATTGTAGAAATGTCTATTTTATCTTGATCTTGCTTATATTCTACCTCCTGCATATCTCTAATACGATCAATCCTCGCTTTTTGTTTAGTACTTCTAGCTTTTGGTCCTCGCTTAAGCCACTCTAATTCCCTTTGCAAGATTCCTGCCTGTTTACGCTGACTGCTTAATTGAGATACTTGATCTTCAACTTTTTTTTGCAGATAATAGCTATAATTACCAGAATAACTATGAAGATCTCCCTGATCAATTTCTAAGATACGATGGGTTACCTTATCAAGAAAATAACGATCATGGGTAATCAATAATAACGCTCCTTGATAATGATTTAAATAACTCTGCAACCATTCTACCGACAGAACATCGAGATGGTTGGTCGGTTCATCCATCAGCAAAACATCAGGGTTAGATAATAAAGCTGATGCTAAAGCGATACGTTTGCGGTATCCTCCAGACAGATCGGCAATTTTGGATTCAAAATCTTCAATGCCCAGTCTACTTAGAATGATTTTAGCGTTAGTCTCCACCTCCCAAGCTCCCAGTGCATCAATGCGTTGGCTAACAGTTGATAACTGAGCCATTAAGGTGTCTATCTCTTTTGGTTCGCGTGCTATTTGGTTCGAGAGCCGCTCATACTCCTGAACTAACTTCATTTGTTCTCCACAGTTAGTAAAGACTTGCTCTAAGACTGTGAGTTGTTCATCTAGATCAGGTTGTTGGGGCAGATAGACGATCTTCGCTCCGGTATTGACCCATATATCTCCTCCATCAGCTAATTCTAGTTGAGCAATGATTTTAAGCAAAGTGGACTTACCGGAACCATTTGTTCCAATCAATCCAACCTTATCTCCTTCATTGAGACTAAAACTAATATTATTAAGGATTGTTTTGATACCAAAGCTTTTCTTAAGCTCTCGCAGTGTAAAAATCGTCATGTAAATAATATCTTAGAAGAGGAAGTACACTCCCTCTTATGATTATTCTTCATCCCACTCCTCTACGTTCAATACGTCGCTGACAGTATCTCTCATGGTAAATTCGAATTCTAAAAGTTCTCCTTTCCAATAACCCCATTGATCTCCATACAGGAGGGCTAGTTTCCATAGACTATCGTTCGGCTTAAGTACTTTGGATTCCACGAGTGAGGCGACTTTACGCTGAAACTTCACCATAGGATGGGCCACTTGTTGCGTCATAGACTCAATTAATTTGCGTTTACTAAATTTTACAAATACTCGTCGGGTTGTGCTTCTTAATATGTGATTATAAATTTATATACGATTATAAATTAGTGTTGCTGTATAGACTTAAATTAACAGACAGATTAATAGAGAAGCATTCCCATATTCTTCATTGTAGCTTATCTATTCAGTTTTTGCAAGAGCCCCTAGGCTAATATATAAGGGTTACTACGATCAAGATTTACTAATCAAAAACAGATCCAATCTTAGAGTGCGAAGCAACTAACATTGAACCAATCCCTTTATCGGTGAATATTTCTAACAGTAGAGCGTGAGGGAACCGCCCGTCAATAATATGAGCAGCTCTCACTCCTTGGGCAAGTGCTCGTATACAACAATTGACTTTGGGAATCATACCACCTACTACAATACCTTGATTAATTAATTCCCTAGCCTGTTGAATATCCAATTTAGTCAATAAAGTAGAGTAATCTTTGCAATCTTGGAGAATTCCCCGGGTATCGGTAATTAAAATCAATTTTTCTGCTCCTAAAGATGCAGCTATCTCTCCAGCTACCGTATCGGCATTAATATTATGCGCCTGTCCTTTTTGATCGGCAGCCACACTTGAAATCACTGGAATATAACCACTATTGATCAAAGCATTGACAATTCTTATATCTATTTGATTAACTTCACCGACAAAACCAACACCTTCTGTGCCGAGGTTACGCGCCTTAATTAAGTTACCATCCTTGCCACACAATCCTACCGCTTGACCACCAGCCTGATTAATTAGGGCAACCAGTTCTTTATTGACTCGACCAACCAATACCATTTCTACTACATCCATAGTAGCTGCATCTGTCACACGCAATCCGTCTTTAAATTGAGGTTCAATGCCTAACTTTCCTAGCCAAGTATTAATCTCAGGTCCACCACCGTGGACAACAACGGGACGGACACCAACACAAGCTAAAAAAACAATATCGCGGATAATTTTATCTTTAAGATAACTGTCTTTCATAGCAGAACCACCATATTTGACAACAACAGTCCGTCCGGCAAATTGTTGAATATAGGGGAGAGCTTCACTAAGAACTCGGACGCGGGTGGCTTCCACTTGTCCAACATACTCATTTTCGATACTCATTTTCGATACTCATTTGTTAACGTAGCCAGATTAATAGTTTAGAGTAAAAAGCAACTAACCCCAAATGTTTTAACAGTGAGTCGTAAATTTTTTTACTTAAATAATATTGTTGATATTTAGTGTTATAGATTTTATGGAAGAACTTTACCTAGTCATTTCTATTAACAATAATTTTTTTAGGGAACATTATTGTTAATAATATGCGTCTTCACCCGGGTGTTTCCCTCGGAAGACGAAATTTATTTTGATTACAAAACAATACAAATTAGCCTTAAAAAGGTCTACAGTGATAGTACTATCGTAAAAACATAGGACACAACAGAAATTGTCATAAAAATCTATAATTTTAAACTAAATTTCTGACATCAGCCTTTATAATAAGAACATCTTGGTCTATTATCTCGTGATGCGTTCAGTTAGTATTCTAGGGTAGTTTCTTTTAGATAGTTAAGGACAAGAACGTAAAACCAAGTGTTTTTCTCGATTGATTTTAGGTGGTGTGAGATGTTAGAACGTTTGCTACTGGCTAGCACAGTAACGTGTTTATTATACTTTTCAGTTCAAGTAGGTCGCTCTTCGGTTAGTCCGACACAGACTAATCGACCCTTTGGGTATGTAACACTTGAGGGCTCGTCTCTGCCAGACTCCCGAAGAGCATGGGCCGATTTTACCGTCTCTAATCCAAATTCTGTATTCAGTCAGCTTATTTTTTAGTTTGTGATGATAACTGTTGGGGGAAGAACTTTGTCAATAAAATTTACTAACCAAACCTAGGTTGCATAGTTAGTTTTTAAGAAGCCTTCCCCTTCCCTGGAACATCGGCGTTGATTACAGAGATGTCTTTAAAGAGTCAAAATCAGGAAGACAATTGTTGTTTATGTAGTCAATATATCTCTCTTTTTCCTGATTACATTTATGTTCATCCCAGCCACAATGTAGACTTAGAACTTCCGTTAGACTTGGTAGTAAATCTATTCCATAATCAGAATGCATAGCAAGAGTGGTACGGCGACGCATAATGTCTACTAAAGTGTAAGCTAGCTCATTACGAACTGCATAAACGATTTGAGCTTTAATATCGGGGAGTTCAGGGGCGATGACCGTAGCTAAATCCGGTTCTGAATCTGTCAATGCTAAAATATCTATAGTTTTAGATCCATACATTGAAAACAAATGATCAATAGTATGGCTAGAAACACAATCATGGTATTTCGTTAGCACTTCTTGCATACGAGGATCACCTGGTAAAATACAACCCGGAAGAGGTTTATTTTCTGTTGGACAAGGAGGAATAGGTTTTCCTTGTCGCTTGAAGACCAAGTCAACTATTTCTTCGCCTACTTGGCGATAAGTGGTCAGTTTACCTCCAATCAAAGAAATTAGATTAGTTACTCCCTCTTTAGTATGATCGAAGAAAATATGTTTGCGAGTTATACTGCCAGGCTTTTTCCCTTCAGCATTAGGAAGAGGACGTACTCCTGAATAGGTGAATTTTATGTCCTTACGGGAAAGTTGAGCATTAGGAATAATGTAGTTAGTTTCTCTCAATAAATAGTCAATTTCATCATCATCAGCTTTAAGTTGATCAAGATTGCCTTTAAATGATTGATCTGTGGTTCCAATTAAATACATTCCATCCCAAGGTACAATAAAGAAAGGACGACCATCAGACTTAGCCTCTACATAAAGACTGGTGCTAGGCGCTCCAACAAAGGGATTAACGATAATATGACTACCTTTTGTTCCACCAATTTTCTTTGTTTTACCTATGGGGGCTTCTTTATTATCTTTCATCCCCAACTGGCATACATAATCTACCCAAGGTCCTGCCATGTTAATTACTATTGACTTATCATGGCCATTGACTATAAATTCCTGGTCTGTCCAAAAGTCTTTACAAGTCAGAGAAGAAATTCTATTATTTTGACGGTGCAATTGAGTTACTTTAACGTAACTGAGAACTGTCGCTCCAGCTGCTTTAGCAGAGAGAATATTTTCTAAACATAATCTCTCTGCGTAAGTTACTTGACCATCATAATATTGTGCTCCTCCAGTCAAACCATCTGAATCGATAGAAGGAAAAAGTTGTTTAAATTGGGCGGGGGGCAACATTCGATGTGGAGGAAGTGTTTTATCCGCACTGAAAATATCATAAAGTATCATGCCCGCCCAAATTTTCCAATAGGGACGAGAGCGTTCACGATATATAGGAATAGTTAGTAGTAAAGGTTTAACTAAATGAGGAGCGGTATGGAGAAGAATTTCTCTTTCTCTTAGAGATTCTCGTACTAAAGGAAATTCAAAATATTCTAGATAGCGTAACCCTCCGTGAATCAAACGAGTTGACCAACTCGAAGTTCCACAGGCAAAATCGCCTTTCTCAATAAGGATCGTTTTTAATCCTCGTAAAGCGGCATCTCGAGCTACGCCAGCACCGTTTACACCACCACCGATAACAATCAGATCATAAGTCGCTTGTTGAATCTCATTAAAATTTCGCATGACCATCATTCCTTTTGTTTAAGCTCATCAAGAGCAATTCTTACTTGATTAGATTAGAGCAATTCTTAGTTAGATTGAAGAGAAGTCAAAATAAGAAAAAGTCCTCCAGCTAAAACTAAATGACTTTTTTTAGTGATCCTCCATTCAATAAACGTCACTTTTCTGGGACAGTTTCGTGTTTCATGTCCCTAAACAACTTAAACAGACGGTCTGCCCAATAGCCGACATCATAGGTTGTCACAGTTTCGTACATCTTAGTCATTCGTTCCTTTTGTTCTTCAGGAGACATGGCTAAAGCTTCTTCCATTGCTTGATCCATGCGATCAATTGAGTATGGATTAGTCAAAATCGCTTGAGGAAGTTCAATGGCAGCTCCAACAAATTCAGAGAGAATTAACACCCCATCTTTACCTTCATGAGCAACAATATATTCCTTTGCTACTAGGTTTAAGCCATCTCGCAGAGGAGTTGTCCAACAAATGTCGGCGACACGATAGTAGCAGAAAAGCTCTTCTAATGGCAGAGGTTGAGTAAACAGTCGGATGGGGGTCCAATCAAACTTGGCATATCGTCCATTGATTTTTCCTACTAGCTGTTCAATCTGCTTTTGAGCTGTTTCATACACTCGCATTCCGGTAGCAGGTTGCACACAAGTCATGACAAGATTAATCTTACCATGTAAGTCAGGACGACGTTCTAATAAACGTCCAAAAGCTTCTAATTTCTCACTATTTCCTTTGACATAGTCTACTCTGCCAGCAGCAACTAATAACTTGCGCCCTTGTAGTTCTTCTTTGATCTGCTCAAGTCTGATCCTAATTTCTGGTTTGTTCAGAACTTCAAGAATATTTTTGGGGCTAGTCCCCACAGGAAAGGCATCAATATTAACGATTTGTCCTTTATAGGACAGCTTTGTAGTTCGTTCAGGTTCAGCTAAAGCAATACCCACAGGAGTCATGTGTCCAGCCACTTTTTCTCTCTGGACAGTTTCCACTGCTCGCAAACTGCGAGCTACATTTACAAAATTTTCTGAATATCGAGGAATATGAAATCCGACAACGTCACAGCATAGCAAACTATCCACAATAGCTTCGCGCCAAGGCAGAATGTTGAATATATCCACTGCCGGAAAGGGTGTATGGTGAAAGAATGCTATCCTAACATTCGGCATTTTCTGTCGGATGTAATAGGGAACCAACCAAAGATTATAATCATGGACCCAAATTAAGGCATCATCAGCCGCTTCTTTGCAGGCAGCATCTGCAAAGAGACGGTTAATCTCCATAAAGTTTTCCCAATCTGATGACTCGCTTGTAAAATGAGATGGGAAAGAATGGAGAATCGGCCAAAAAGCCTCTTTCGAAGTAATGTGATAGAAGTGTTTAACTTGATTAGCATTTAGGGGAATACGATGAACAGTGTAACTTGCGTCTTCTTCTACAGTAACCTGTTCTATAAACTTAGCTCTTTGTTTAGGATTAACCTGCTTCCATGCAATCCAAGTCCCCTGACGGACATCAGTAAAAAAGTTTTTTAGGGTTGGTACAATTCCATTGGGACTTTTCTTCGGTCGGTAGTGGATCTTTCCATTTTCCACCACTTCATCGTAAGGTTCGCGGTGGTATAGAATGACGAGAGATGACTTCATAATCTATCTTTAATCTTTACTAGTCAGTGTTTGTCGCGAGTTGTTGGCTTTCCAGACTCTCAATGAATGATATATAGACTTTTGCGTTTGTTTCTCCTACATCTCCTACAGGAGAAAGAGAATATATTTTGTGGCTAAATGCGCCTGAATAGGTATTCCTTGAGTTTATTAGTCGGTCGCATACTCGCATACATTGAATTTAAAGCTTGTCGTTTTGGTCTACTCTTGTTACTAATGAATCCTGACGTAAGGGACAGCTTTTGATTGACTCAACTCACTCACTCGGTTTAGGATTTTCTATTACTTCACCCTCATAATGAATCAGAAGAATAAACACCCTGAACCTAATTTGTTTATTTGTTTTGCATAGATCTATGCGATGTATTTTAACATAAATTCACAGTGTTGGGGATGAAATATTTAGGCATAAATTAGGAGCATTCCTAATCCTGCAACAAGGGCAAATAGTTAATAAACCATAAAGAATTAACATGATTATGGTAAACTCTCTTACCATCTGGGGGAATGGTCCGGGCTCGAACTTTCAAACAAGGACATCTTCACATTAGTCATCAGAGAATGGAAAGTTATGGTAGTTAAAAAGCAATTTTCTAGTTTTAAAAACCTGCTAGCCACTTCCAAAGTTCCTGTGTTGGTTGATTTTTATGCGACTTGGTGTGGTCCGTGTAAAATGATGAGTCCTATCTTAGAACAGGTCGGGACTCATTTTAGAGATCGTCTACAGATTATAAAGATTGATAGCGATAAATATCCGGAAATATCTTCTCAATACGGAATTCAAGCTCTACCTACTTTAGTTTTGTTTAAAAATGGTAATCCAGTTGAGCGTATTGAAGGAGTGGTTCAAGCATCTCAACTGATTCAGCATTTACAAGATCTCATTTAAATTGTTGATAGCAAATTATGATTACTTAATCGCTATCAATTATTTGATTTTAATTTATAGACTCGTTAAAGAAATTGAGTTTATTGTATTCAGCTTTGCTTAATTCAGGGGGCTGTCCCACAACTGATTTATATATCCGAATATATTCGGCGGTAGACTTATACCAACTAAAGTTTTGGGACATGCATCGTTGTTGAAGTTTTTGCCAATCTTTTTTAAAGCGAAATCCTTCCCAAGCTCGTATCATACAAGTTAAAAAATCTAAGGGTTCATAACGGTCGAAACAGTATCCAGTGCCTGTGTTTTTAATAGGATCATAAAATGGTACCGTATCCACCAATCCACCAGTACGACGAACTATGGGGACACAGCCATAACGCATAGCCAACAATTGACTAATACCGCAAGGTTCAAAACGAGAAGGCATTAAAAAAACATCTGAACCAGAATAAACTCGTCGGGAGAGAGCATCATTGTAGAGAAGTTGTACCGACATTCTACCGCGAAAGCGAGAGGCCATTTGCCATAGTCGGTTTTCATAATAGCGGTCTCCAGTCCCCACAATGACTAATTGAGCATCGGTGTAGGCCATAAATCGATCTAGAATCTGTATTACGAGATCAATTCCCTTTTGTTCAACTAGACGAGTCACCATCCCCATCAATAAAATATTCCCATTCACTTCTAGACCTGTTTCTTCTTGTAGTCCAATCTTATTAGCTTGTCGTCTTTCTAGAGTATCTTTTGTGAAGGTTTTATACAGAAGCTTATCGGTGGCTGGGTTATAGTTTTCCACATCAATACCGTTTAGAATTCCTGCCATATTTTCATGAATATGGGAAAGTAAACTTTCTAATTTTTCTCCATATTCTGCTGTTTGAATTTGTTGAGCATAAGTTGGAGAAACGGTGGTAACCCGTCCAGCAAATTGTAAGGCCGAAGCCATAACGTTGTTTCCTTGCATATACCAAGGACACCATGTTATCTGTTCTAAATAACCGCGCCATGGACCTTGATAAGCTAAATTATGAATAGTAAAAACTGTATTAATATCAGGAGTTTGGTGCATCCAAACGGGAATCATCCCAGTATGCCAGTCATGACAGTGGATAACATTTGGCTTCCAAAAATTCCAAGCAAATTCAGCTGCTCCGTTGGCAAAAAGAGTAAATCGCCAAAATTCATCATCTCCATGATAAATACGACGGGGGGTGAAAGCGGGATGTCCAAATAGATATAATGGAACATCGCTATTCGGCAAGGTAGTTTCATAGATAACAAAATTTTGAAACATGGCATTTCCTTGCCAAATAGGAGCCGGAGGAATTCCTAATTTATCAGCTAGAAAGCCATAATAGGGGATAAAAATTCGTACATCATATCCTAATTTATGTAAAACTTTTGGTAAAGCACCGACTACATCTCCCATACCTCCAGCTTTTGCGAGAGGAGCGACTTCTGCCGCAACAAATAAAATCCGCATCTTTGCTCCGTGTGTCTTGGTGTTAGCTTTCTGATCGATTATACGAGAGTTGATTAATCTTGACATCGTTAAAAGTTGAACACGTAGAAGTAAATTATTGACTTTTTATTATTGTGAGTATAAGAACTCTAATTTCTAAATTAACACTATTTTTTAGTTATTTAATTTTCCCAAAAATTAGCTAACTTATTAGAAAGCTACTCTATTATATAGATTAATATTTACAAGATAAGTTAATTCATGTATTTTTAGTATAATTTTTGCTTAAATCTAAAAACAATAATATTTTAAACTGTTGAATAGCTAAGTTAAATATAGTTTTTAAAAAATGATTGGGCGATATAAAAATAATAAAAGTATAAGCATCTATTTTTATTATAAAAATGTTTTCTATTTAACAAATGTGAATCTATTCTTAGTATTGTCAAATTTTGATACTTATAGTCTTAAAATCTTTTTAAAATTGGCATAATAGTAGTACATATATATATTGCTATGGTGCTGTATATATGTTTTAAGTTGCACTCTATATATTATCTGTTAGAATTGAGTTACATTCTTGAGATAGTTCTTACTATACTTAGACAGTAAGCAGTCCTTATTTTGTTTGCGATTATTTAAACAATAAACTATTTACAATATTGGACTATATAACTATCGAACTATCAGGGGTCAAATTTATTATGAAAAACGATACACTGGACATCGATCATTCACACCCTACTAATAAATATAAAAATTATATTTTAAGAACATCTTTAACCTATCTTTCTTTAATCTTATTAGGAATTATAATAGGTGCTGGGGGAACTTTTACTATAAGTAAAACTAAGTTCTTAGCAAAAAATAGTGAACTAACAGAAAAATCTCAGATTGAAAAATCTCAGATTGATGAATCTTCTGAGCAATTTATTCTCTCTCAAAATAACGGAAATTTTGTAACTGATGTTGTTAATAAAGTAGGGCCTGCTGTTGTTCGTATTGATGCCTCTAGAACAGTCACAAATGAGATTCCTCTGGTTTTTGATGATCCATTTTTTCGCCGCTTTTTTAGATCTGAAATTCCCGGAGTTCCGCAGGAAAAAATTGAAAGGGGGACAGGGTCGGGCTTTATATTAAGCAAGGATGGAAAAATTCTTACTAATGCCCACGTTGTTGCAGGTACAAAAGAGGTAACTGTTACTTTAAAAGACGGTCGCACGTTTGAAGGTGCAGTGTTAGGAACTGATACTTTAACAGATGTAGCTGTCATTCAAATTGAGGCCAATGATTTACCTAAAGTACAACAAGGAAATTCCGATGATCTTCAGGTAGGAGAATGGGCGATTGCGATTGGCAATCCTCTAGGACTGGATAATACAGTCACAACTGGAATTATTAGTGCAACAAGACGATTGAGTTCTCAAGTTGGAGTACGTGATAAACGAATTGAATTTATCCAAACCGATGCAGCAATTAATCCTGGTAATTCAGGGGGACCTTTACTTAATTCTGACGGACAAGTCATTGGCATAAATACCGCTATTATTCAAAATGCGCAAGGGATTGGGTTTGCAATTCCTATTAATAAAGCAAAAAGAATTGCTAATGAATTAATTGAACATGGGAAAGTAGAACACCCATTCTTAGGAATTCAAATGGTAGAAATCACACCTGAGATTAAAAGAAAACTACAAGAAAGCCAAGGATTGAATCTCACAACAGATCAAGGGGTGTTGATTACCAAAGTTGTGTCCGATTCCCCTGCTGAGCAAGCAGGATTAAAAGCAGGAGATGTTCTTCAAGGGATTGGGGAACATCTCCTAAATAATCCTGGGGAAGTGCAAAAAACTGTGGAAAAAGCCAAAGTTGGGGAGACGTTACAATTACAAATTGAACGAAATGGAAACTTGCTAAATTTAAATATTAAAGTTGGAATATTGCCAGATTAGCTAATTACCAATAATGAATACTCTCATTATTGGTAATTAGCTAATCTGGTATGCTATTACATTCTAATATCGAAAAGTAGTACTAATCATTGGTAATTCCAGTAGTAAACCACCTCAGATAATTTAAAATACAGAAAAAGTTATCGGTGGATTTGTTTTTTGCAGGGGTGACTTATTACTTTCATCAATTTTGTAAAAGATTAAGAATTATCTAAAAAAGTTTGCTAGGAGGTGCAAAGTTTATTTTATGTTAATTAGTATTGCTTTTCTTTTTGTGTTAGAGAGATACTTTCTTAGTCTGTGACAACATTCCATTAATCAGATAATCACCTGATAATAATTAACTTATCAAAATTTTTATACATTTTGTACTATCACGAACTTTACAGTCAATAACTAAGTATCGACTAGAATGTATGTTTATATTTTTGACTTTATAAAGTTTATTCTGTAAGTATTAAATTTTATAAAAAAATTTAGAAATTTTTGTAAACTACATTGTTGGTTTGTATCAATATTATTGATTAATATCCTTGATAGCAGATAGAAATTATTATGGACTAGATTTCATAATATCTTCTTAAATATTTTTATATATTAACCGTATATGATAATAATTTCTTCGTACAAACAAGATAATTCTTATGAAAGAAAAGAAATTATATTATTCAACTATAAACATAATAAGGTAGTAAAGTTAATAGTTCTTTGATTGCTAAAGTCTTAGATTTTGGCGTGATAATTATCACTATGCAGTGAAATCAATATTACACTTCCACTATCACTAAGAATTTAGCTACTAAATCCCTAGCAAACACTGAATGCTGAAAAACGACGATATTGAGGTAGAGACTTTATTCTTTAAATAAAACCGACAAACAAATTAAGTCCATAATGTTAGGAATATACAATTGACTTACCCTCAATTTAACTCAATAGCAAAAATAATATTTTCAAACTTTTGCAATGATTGACTTAGGTTATCATTAACAATGATGTGGTTAAATTCTCTGCTAGCTATCAATTCTTTTTTAGCTTGTTCTAGACGACAAGTAATAGCTTCTTGTGAGTCCTTGTCTCGTCCCCTCAGACGGCGCTCTAATTCCTCTAAAGATGGAGGTAGAACGAAAATTCTGAGAGCATCAGGAAAAGTTTGTTTAATATTTCTTGCTCCTACTACATCAATTTCTAATAATACTTTTATCCCTGAGTTAAGTTTTTTTTCTATATCAAAACGAGGAGTACCATAGCAATTGTTAGCATATTCTGCCCACTCTAATAATTCTCCCTGGTCGATCATCTTTTTAAATTGGGAACGTGTAACAAAATAGTAATCTTTTCCATCTATCTCTCCTCTACGAGGAGAACGGGTAGTAGCAGAGATAGACAAATAAAGGTCATTATGGCGTGCTAGTAAGGAACGAACGAGCGTCCCTTTACCAACTCCACTAGGCCCCGTCAGTACTATAAGCTGTCCTGATGGCATGGGGAATTTTACCTTTAATTACCGTTAACATGAGTGTCTTTGCTGACGACGAATCGATGGGCAACGGTTTCTGGCTGAATAGCTGAAAGTACCACATGACTTGAATCAGTCATAATTACTGCGCGGGTTCGGCGTCCATAAGTAGCGTCGATAAGTTGTCCTCGATCACGCGCATCGGTAATAATACGCTTAATAGGTGCTGATTCAGGGCTAACAATTGCGATCACTCGATTAGCAGAAACGATGTTCCCAAACCCAATGTTGATCAGTTGTATATTTTCCATAATTTTAACGGACGTACCGTGTGAGAAGTAATTGATAAACCACCATTACTAATGGTATCGATAAAAATCAAGACTTACAACGTCAAAACCTATATAACCATTTATTTTTCAGTTTTTTTACCTTTTTCTCATAATTTTTTCCCTAATTGTCTTAGGTAATCTCTGTGTTATGCCATAAATATGGTGGCTATGATTCCCTATAACCGTCATTTTTTTCTAAAAATTACTATATTCAACATATATATAGGATTATATATTGTTGTCTTGATATCAATATTCTCTTAACGATAACTTTGTTTTTGTAAAATTTATATCAGTATCGGAAAGATAATTGTAGTCAAGAGAAATTTTTGCTAGAAATACAAATACAATAAAGTGATTGTCTTTGTTATCAACAAATAATTACTTTATTCTAGGACAGAATTGTACAAATCTTACTTTATATCGATGAAATGTGACTTTAATTCTTTTATAAACAGTTTTTGAGTATAAAATTGTTTTATCCGTCACATTGTACAATTACTTAGATTATTTTTTCGTGGTGAGTAAAAAGCTTACAGAATGGCACGATACACTCAAAGGGTGTAATTTTTACAATTCATAGATTTATAATTCATAGATATTAGCCAATGATTTCAACAGAAGAAACTCTTCTAGGTAAATCTTTAGAAGAGTTGACCTATTGGGCACAACAACAGGGACAACCAGCTTATCGAGGCAAACAACTTCATCAGTGGTTGTATCAAAAAGGGGCACGATCTCTAGAGGAAATCCATATTTTTCCAAAGACTTGGCGTGAAAAACTGAAAAATTATCCTGTTGGTCGTTCAAAAATCAAATATCGTACTATTTCTCAAGATAATACTCGAAAATATTTATTATCTCTTGATGATGGCTTAATTATTGAAGTTGTTGGCATTCCCACCACTAAACGTCTAACTGTTTGTGTTTCTTCTCAGGTAGGGTGCCCCATGGCTTGCAACTTTTGTGCTACGGGAAAGGGAGGCTATGATCGTAATCTTAAAGCTCATGAAATCGTGGATCAAGTTTTAACAGTTCAAAAAGATTTTCAGCGGAGAGTAAGTCATGTTGTCTTCATGGGAATGGGAGAACCGTTACTTAACTTCGAAGCGGTAATCTCCGCTATAAAAATTCTTAATCAAGATATGCAGATTAGTCAGCGATCATTGACTATTTCTACTGTAGGACTGCCTCAAAAGATTATTAAATTAGCTAACCAGCACCTGCAAGTTACTTTTGCTATCAGTCTTCATGCTTCTAACCAAGCCTTGCGAGAAAAATTAATCCCCAGTGCGAGCTCTTATCCCATAAAGCAATTATTAGAAGATTGCAGGAAATATGTTGAAATCACTCGACGGCGAATAACTTTTGAATATATCTTGTTAGAGGGAGTTAATAATTTTTCTTATCATGCTATTGAATTAGCTAATAAATTACGGGGATTTCAAAGTCATGTTAATTTGATACCTTATAATCCTATTGAAGGAGCTAACTATCAACGTCCTAGTCAGGATAAAACTCAAACTTTTGTCAATATTCTTAAACAACAAAAAATCGCTGTTAGTATTCGCTATTCACGAGGATTAGAAGCTAACGCTGCTTGTGGACAGTTACGATATTCAGACTCGTTTTAAAATAAATTAGTAGCAGCATTTAATACTGCTACTAATTTACCAAGAGAATAATAGGCATTAAATTAATTTCAAGACAAACCATTATAAATAAAATCAAAAAAAATTATAACTCTAATTTTTTTTGATTTTATTTATAATGGTTTGTCTTGAGGTAAAAACTTTCTTGAAACTTGTAACAAACAATCAAATAGAAGTATTTAAAATTGTAAATACTTTTTGTACTATAAAAATATAAAGAGTTTAATTAATTTTTGTATAAGTTTATTTGTAATTAACTTAACTCAGTTTTAGATAAATATATTAACAAAATAGACATATAATACAACTATATTACTACAGTGATATAGTTGTATGCTGTTTAAGCAACATAACACAGTAGAAGATATTAAATTCATTGATTAAAATAAAATAAATAAGAATCTAGCAGTAAACAAATTTATAAATTAATAGAATAAAATTCTAGCTAAATGTAGCTTAACATAAAATAAATTAATGAAATGTTGCTATTTTGTCTAAGAATATTTTTTCAGTTTATATATAGTAATAAAAGAGATGGAATATATTAAAAAACTAATACAAAAAACATTTGTCTTAGAATAGACATGAATACAGTTAGATAGATGTAAATTAGTATAACATATTCTACTGAATACTATAAAAAAAGATAAAGACTATTGATTATTCTAAAATAGTTGTTCTAAAACTAAATACCTATCAATGTTGTATATAATCCAAATCGTATCATTGTTGACGTATATGGATACAACCTGATATCATCAGAATACGGTAACAAATCAAGCACCAACTATTAATTATCAACAATCAACTTTGAATTGATTTATGTCAGAAGAATTGCTAGTCACAAACATCACCGGAGAACCTTTTCAACCAGTAAGAATTTACTACAAAGTTACTAATAAAAAAACTATTTTAGGAGTTTTTAAGAAACTGAAATGTGTGGAGTATGACCCAGCACGTAAGTGCTGGGTTTGGTTCTATAAAGCTGAAGCAGAAAAAATAAAGTTTGAAATTTCATATAACAAAATCCCTAAAGAAAAACATCCAATTATTATAGGCTATTTTATTTTTAAGACTGATCGAGAAATGTTATTAGAATTGCGTTCTTTTGAACGAGTGATTAAGGCTCTTAATTTTTTTACTAAAAGAATTAACTGGCGGGTAGCCGAACCTACTCGACTACGAATTGTTAATAAATTGTTTACTACCCCCCCTCATACTCAACTTTCTATACCTAATTATGATGATTTCTTTGAGCGAGATGATGTTTGTATCCGTAATGCTGAACTTTTAGAAAAAGAGTTAATGGAAATTGAAAATCAACATGATGATCCTGAAAAGAGAAGTGCAGCAATTGATACTTATTTCAAAGAAAAGAGCAAACTTCCTTTACCTGAAACTGAGGAATTGAGTATTAATATACACGGTGGAGGTATAGAGGTTCTCAACCTTGCCCTGAAAATGAAACACATTGAAACTTTAGAACGTTGGAATGGAAATGAAAACTTTGTCATGCAAGATCTGATAGAGAGAATGTTAGAACATATTCCTGAAGATGAGTTAAAAAAACAGGAGTCAAAAGACAGTTAATTATATGTATTCTTGGTGTAATCAATTTTTTGGGAATTTAATTTCGAGACTTTAACTTATTGACTCATTAATTTTTAGAATGTAATAACACTTCGGATAGATTCACCCCTTTGCATTAGATCAAACGCCTTGTTAATCTCTTCCAAAGGCATGATATTGGTGATTAAATCATCAATGTTAATTCTACCATCCATATACCAATCAACAATTTTAGGAACATCTGTACGTCCTCTTGCACCACCAAATGCGCTTCCTTTCCAGACTCGTCCGGTGGCCAATTGAAATGGACGAGTACTAATCTCTTCATCTGCACCGGCTACTCCCACAACGGCAGAAACGCCCCAACCTTTATGGGAACATTCCAAAGCTTGTCGCATAACTTTAACATTACCAATGCATTCAAAACTATAATCTGCTCCTCCTTTAGTTAACTCTACTAAGTGTCCTACTAAATCACCATCAATTTCCGTGGGATTAACGAAATGGGGTATGCCAAACGTCCATTAGCTCCAACTATTTTCGCTCCTTGGATCACATTCAAGCCAACGCATCCTAGCCCAAACACTACTACATTAGAACCAGGCTCAATCTTAGCTGTATTGACTACTACACTAATTTCCGTTGTTACCCCACAGCCAATGTAACAAATCTTCTCGAAAGGGGCATCTTTACGAATTTTTGCTAGCGAAATTTCTGGAACTATAGTGTAGTTAGCAAAAGTAGAAGTTCCCATATAGTGGTAGATGGACTTTTTGCCTATGGAGAAACGGCTGGTACCGTCAGGCATAACTCCCCGTCCCTGAGTTGAACGAATTGCCTGACATAGATTAGTTTTAAGGCTTAAACAGTATTTACACTGACGACATTCAGGGACACAGAGTAGTATAACATGATCGCCTGGTTTGAGGCTGGTTACCCCCTCCCCTAACTCAACCACAACTCCTACCCCTTCATGTCCGAGAATGACGGGAAAGAGACCTTCAAGATCTTTCCCGGATAAGGTATAGGCATCAGTGTGACAAACTCCAGTAGCTTTAACTTCTACTAAAATCTCCCCTTTTTTTGGTCCTTAGACTTGTACTGTTTCGATACTGAGAGGTTTACCAGCCTCAAAGGTAACAGATGCTTTGACATCCATAATGTTATAATTACGGTTGCCAATTTTTGGTTAGTGGTATGGCAATGCTGAAGAGAAGACTCCCAATTCTTTAAAGGGACTATTGCTTCCTAACAGTAATTCATTTGATTCGTTGATACAGCACCGGGATAACAAATTGTACACTTGAGCGCTATAACTAACAAAACTGTTTGTGAACAAAGTAAAAAATGTGTCCGTTCAGATAAATTCTAGTTGTTTTTCATAAATTAAATATATTATGCAGCCAATTTTTTAAAATAGTTGTTAATTAAAGAAAAGTGTCCTTTAGATTGCATGAAATCTCCGATAGCCCAAATAATGTATTACAAGATATATTCTGGGCTTCTGTCATTTGTCCATAAGAAAATACCCAAGGTAAATTCTCTTTGACAACCTTAGTCTCGCTAAGAAACCAATCCTTAACATAAGGGCTCCCATAAACAATTAATCCCTTAACTATCTTGTACTTTAATAATTTTTTATAAGTCTTCTGTGCTCTATCAGTTAATCCTGCATTTCCCCGAAATGGATTTCCTCTAACAAATACTTGTAATAGAGTTTTACGATTATCCTCTAAGACAAAATTGAGAGTATTTTCGTCAACTAATTGTAAATTATATCCTAGCCGTTCAGGGATAATGACAGCAGGGGTCTGACGATCTAAAAAATTACAATTAAGTAGATCATCCACTACAATTAAATTGCGTCGTCTGTATTTACTCTTTAGAGGTAAGTTTCCTCCTTTCTCCCCTGAATATTGGAGAACATGAGTAACTGTTTGTTTAGCCCTAGGTTGAGATAATTGATTTAAGGAAGATAGAGGCTGATTATCGAAAGAATAAAAAGTAGTCGATGTTTTTTGTTTAGCATGCCAAATTCTAGCTAGAGAGGCTTCAATTCTCTCAGAAGTAATGCGCCCTGACTCTACCGCTTGATAAATTGCTTCAATAGTTTTTTCAGGATTATTAGGCATTAATAAAATATCAGCACCTGCTTCCACCGCCATCACCGCCACTTCTTCAGAAGAAGCATAATTAGCTACTCCTCCCATTACTAAAGCATCAGTAACAATTAGCCCTTCAAAACCCAACTTTTCTCGTAGTTGACCTGTTAGGATCTTTTTAGAAAGAGTTGCGGGCTTTTGTTCATCCCAAGCCTTAATCAACAAGTGAGCGGTCATAACACTATCGATACCAGCCTCTATTGCTTTTTTAAAAGGAACTAATTCCACCTCAGCCAGTCGACTCATTTTATGAGGTATGATTGGTAAATCTAGATGAGAATCTGTACTAGTATCTCCGTGTCCGGGAAAATGCTTAACAGTAGTTAAAACTTTATAGGTTTTAGCCCCGTCTATAAACGCTGTTGCTAAGTGACTAACAATTTCAGGATCATTACTAAAAGACCGTATATTGATTACCGGATTTTCTGAGTTATTATTAACATCGACTATGGGAGCCAAGATCCAATTAATCCCAATAGAGAGAGCTTCTTGAGCGGTAGTTACACCCATTTGAGTCGCACATCTGATCGCTTGACCTAAGTCTCGTTTGGCAATAGACCCTAGCGCCATTGGGGGAGGAAACCAGGTAGCTCCTGAAAATCTTTGTCCCACGCCCTCTTCAATATCAGCAGCTATCAACAGGGGAGTCTTTGACCACTGTTGTAGCTGTTGGGTCCTTAGAGACAATTCGGCCCCAGTACCCCCCAATAATATAACTCCTCCTAAATTCAAGGTTTGTAACCAATGGTGTAATTGAGCATTAGGAGCCTCCCAAGTAGGATAACGAATTTGCTGATCAAATAGATGACCAGATGCACGAACCACTATCATTTGTCCAATTTGTTGTTTAAGGGTTTCGTTGGTCCAATGGGATGATAAGTTAGTCACAGTGGTTAATTATTCTCCTCTTGGTCGAGTTCATTTTCCTCAGGAAGAGTTTCCTTAATTTGATCGAGCAGATGAACCATTTGATTTCCTCTTTCTAAGGAAAGATCTTGAAGGAAGATCACTTCCGGAGTGCGTCGTAGTCGCATTCGCTGTCCCAATTCTCGACGAACAAATCCTACGGACGATTGTAGTCCAGCCATGGTTTCCAGTTGAGCATGTTCGCTCCCGTAAATACTGACGAAGATTCTGGCATATTGTAAGTCTCCTGATACATCAACTGATGTAACACTAACCATTCCCATCCCCACGCGGTCATCTTTGATATCGTGGAGTAACATTTGACTAACTTCACGTTTTATCAATGAGGAAACGCGAGAAACTCGACGACTGGTAGCCATTATTGTCCTCTACTATTCTGAAATTATGGGACAAAATCTAGGCAGAATGTCCCAAGTTGACAACTCTATTGTCTCTAAAGATATCAACATATTACTGTTCTGATTAGGCAAGATAATTCTTATTGATTTTACTCAATTGAAGGATTATCCTAAAGCCGAAGATTCCAAATTAGGAGGAATATCTTGCCAACGTCCAGGACCAACAGCCCGAAGGGCCTCTGCCAAATTGAGATTCCCTGTGTATAAGGCCTTTCCTATGATTACACCCTTTACTCCCAAAGCTTCCAAAGAAAGTAACCCTAATAAATCAGTCAAAGAACTTACTCCCCCCGATGCAATAACTGGAATCTCAACGTGACTTGCCAATTCTCGTAGGGCTTTGCAGTTAGGACCAACTAGAGTTCCATCCCGATGAATATCGGTATAAATAATAGATGTAGCCCCGAATCCTACCATTTGTTGGGCAAGATCTGTTGCTAATATTTCTGAGGTTTTTAACCATCCTCGTGTAGCTACTTTTCCATTACGTGCATCGATACCTACAGCAATTTTTCCAGGAAATTCTTGACATAATTCTTGGACTAAAGTGGGAGCTTCTACTGCAATAGTTCCCACAATCGCAGTAGAAGCTCCTAAAGCTAAGAGTTGAGCAATACTAGGACTACTGCGTAATCCTCCTCCTACTTGAACAGGGATAGCAACAGATTTCACAATACTTTCAATAGTAGTTAGATTAACAGGGGTTCCTTGTTTAGCCCCATCGAGGTCTACTAGGTGAAGACATGTTGCCCCAAGATCTGCCCATCGGTGGGCTATTTCCACTGGATTTTCACTGTAGATTTGGGATTGTTTGTAATCACCTTGATAAAGACGGACACAACGTCCATCAAGAATGTCGATTGCAGGGATAATATCCATTTTTTGATTTATATTGCCAGATTAATTTACTTTAATTTTTATTATCCCTTAGAGTTCCACAATTAGATATTAGAGACAAAAATCTGATCATAAAACTAGTTTGATTACTTCTAGTTCTTTCACTGACATCTCTAGATACGCAGTAGGAAACGTATCTAGAGAAAATTAAGCCTATTAGGATAAAAAATCAATAAATTGTTCCTCGTAAGGCTTCTGCATCTATAGGTTTAAGCAAATAAATTCGCAACAAATCTCCAATGATTCCAATAATTAACGGCAATTTACTTAAAAACTTTACAATTCTAGGAGCATCACTTTCTCCGATAGCTTTCATCTTTAAGTTACGCTCAGAACATCGTTGTAAACGAGGATAAAATTCAGGACTATCCACATCAAGAATACTGGGGAATGCTCGTGCTGATGTTTGATTCGTCTTACGAATCACTTCTTGATCAAATTCTGTGGCGTTTAATCCTAAAGACTCATAAAAATCAGTTCTTTCATGAACGGTCAAGGTATGAGTCACAAAGACAGATAAGAGGAAAAAACGACTCCATAATCTGGATTGCCAAGTGTTCCACAGTTTAGGTTGAGAGCGTAACAATGCGGCAAAAATGTCCCCGTGACGATTTTCATCTTGACACCAATTCTCAAACTTTTTAAAAATAGGATAAAATTTCTTTTCAGGATGTTTTTCTAGATGATTAAAAATAATAATATAACGCCAATATCCAATTTTTTCAGATAGATAGACAGTATAAATGACCCATTCTAAAGGGAAAAAGGTATAGGTACGGGTTTTCGTTATTTTCCCTAAATCTAGAGATGAGTTAAAGTCAGCCATTGCCTTATTTAAAAATCCAGCATGACGCGCCTCATCCCGCGCCATCAAGTGAAATATTTCTGATAAGACATGGCTACGTCCTTTCAGTTTTCGGGAAAGTTCTTTAAACAAAAGGAACCCAGAAAATTCCGAGAGACAAGATCGTTCAAGATATTCGATAAATCCTTTTTTTACTACTTCGTCTAAATGGTCCCAAGAACCTGTATTGAATTCTTCATCGCGGACAAAATGTTGACGATTGTAGTCTTTTCTCATCTCCGTCAACATCGCGTTTAATTCTCTTTCTTGTTCTGTCAGAGATAGATTTGCAGCAGTTTCAAAATCTGTTGTGTAAAAACGCGGGGTGAGAAGAGTTTCTTTGACAGGGACTTTAGTTGTTGATCCTACTTGTGTTGGAGTAACTTTACCTAATGTATTGACCATGACCCTTTATACAACTGAATAGTCATATAAAAATATATAGCCAAAGGCACCTCTTTGGCTATATGAAGTGTTACAGAATGCTAATATTTAGCGCTATTTTTAATCTCGTAAATAAATGTAATTAATACTGGATGTTAACTAAAATTTAATGGCTATTTTAATCAATTGAGAACTTTTTAAGACAAAAGTAATAAAAACCAGTTAAGAGCGTTCCTTAATCTCACCCGTTTAGGGGAAGTAGACATTTTGCCGTTCGTCTTAAACTTTCTAGAGGTAAAAGTAAATTATTTCACATTAAAAATAAAGAAAATGACTACATAGCCATGAAAATTATTTTGTTATCGATTAGCTTAATTTTTTCTCTGATAGCAACTGTAATCGCCTCTGAAACAGAGCCTTCAGCTAAGGATCTTGGCAAAGTTGAACCTAGAATTCTTAGCGATTGGAATTGGTCTGTTGGGGGTAGGTATGCAGATTACACGCAAGCAGAACCCTACAATTCCAATGGACTGGGTTTAGATGCTTATCAAACTAAGATTGAAAAACTGAACAATACCTTAGAAATCAATGATAGTCGATTAGGAGATGTTCAAAGGCCAACTCGTCGTCTTCCTTTTGCTGAATTTTAATCTAAATAGATAGGGTTTTGTATTTTAACCCTGTTATTGTTCTTCGGTATTTTGTAATTATTCTAATCTCATTGTTCGAATAAATGTTCTGCATTAACTTAGTCAACACTAATTCTTTCTATTGTCATTTGATCTATTCTCGAGTAGTATATTCCTAATCTAGTAAAGTTACCTTTATCGAGTATGATTAAGTAATTAAAGGTAATTTACAGAGTATTGCTATCTTAATGTTATGTGTTTATTTTAAAAAGATCATAGTAGATTGTAATAAGATAAACTAAGAGAAGACTATTTTAAATTGAGTCCTTAGTAAATATATTACTAGTAACATTATAAATTTATCTTACATTCCAATCAGTCGATAAACAACAGTTAAATAAATGTTCTTACTTAAAGTAGTTTACTTTTCTTAAATTTTTCTTAAATTTATTAAAAAATTTATAAATAAAGTATAGTGATTATATAGCTCAATATCAAAATACAGTTCAGAACTAAGTAATATTTTATAAATATCAGGTTAAAAGTGTCCTGAATGTTTTTAAGTTTTATAAAGTATATTGACTTGCGTATCTTCGCTATAAAATTAAAGTTTTAACTGGACTTGATTTTGTAGATTTACTTTAACTAAAATTTACCAACCGCTTAGATCGATTATAATGATCTCAAGAAAAGATACAAACAGATCTAAAAGTTATTTTTGAAGAGTCGTGTTCACTGGATTAATTCAAGGCCTTGGTACAATGCGTCCACATGGAGCTGATCGCTTTATTCTTTCTCTAAAAGATGGTAGGACAACCGATACCTGGATGGACCTCGCCCTGGGAGATAGTGTAGCTATTAATGGAGTTTGTTTGACTGTTGAAGAGATAACCTCTGATGGATTTATAGCTACTGCTTCTCCAGAAACTCTACAGAGAACAACTCTAGGTAAACAAGTTCAAACTGCCAGTTATGTCAATGTAGAATCTTCTTTACGCGTTGGTAGCAAACTAGGTGGACATTTTGTTACTGGACATGTTGATGGAGTAGGTTGTTTTGTAGAGATGATCACTACTGAAAAATCTTGGGAGATGTTCTTTGCCGCCCCTCCTTCTCTTCTAAGACATTGGCAAGAAAATATTGAACGGTATCTTTTGCCTAAAGGCAGTGTGGCAGTCGATGGTATCAGTTTAACAATTGCTGAATATAATTCTAAAGAGCATTGGTTTAAAGTTGCAGTTATTCCCCATACTTATAGTCAAACTAATCTCTCTTATCTTAAGAGCGGGGACTGGGTAAATATTGAAGGAGATATATTAGGTAAATACGTTGCCAGATTATTAGGACAATCTTCAAATTCTTATCCAACTGATCAAGATATTAATCCAATCTTTCTTTCAAAACATGGTTATATCTAGTTATCCAAACAAGATTCTAATTATAAATATGAGATTGTAGTTATAGTCTGGCAATTAGTGTATTACCTATAGAGCATCTTTTAAATTTAAAAATCATAATTTTTTTGCTATCTTCCACTCCTTGGGAATCTTACAATTGTCTATTAATAATATTCCCAAACAATTATTACTCAAGTGTTATTAATAGCTGAATTTATAGACTATCCAATCTATTGACAATCACCCTTCATATAAAACCCTTTCTACTTTGGATTTTTGACCTTATTTTAAATTTATGTACTTATTAATAGATAGATTTTAATATTGCGTCTTCAAATAGTCTGCTTTCAGATTCGCTTTTTGACTATTATTCTCAATAAAAATCTAACTAAACTGAAAAAAAATAATAAATTTTTACCAGGAGTTGACATTTGTGTTGAAACTTATGTAGCTTAGTAAGAGATGAAATTCGGCACATCATCGTTCATCTCGACATAGCTAACAGAAAGAGGTTGTGAAGAGACGGAAGTAAGTTAGG
The DNA here is from genome assembly GCF_947331815.1 of Cyanobacterium sp. uoEpiScrs1. Classification (GTDB taxonomy): domain Bacteria; phylum Cyanobacteriota; class Cyanobacteriia; order Cyanobacteriales; family Microcystaceae; genus Rippkaea. The sequence continues at coordinate 1,860,689 of NZ_OX373462.1, read as the reverse complement.
GAAACTGAAGGAACGCAAGACAACCTATAGAACATTAATGAGGTAAAAACACGTAGATGCTTATATTTGCTTTAATTACTTTGACGATTGCTTCAGTGTCTGTTTTTCTCAGCTTTAATGCTAAAGAAGATGTTTTTAGGGCAGCCATGGGATGCACTGCTACTGTGTCTACTCTCTTAACTTTAATTGTTGCACCTTGGATTCTTAAGCTCGCTATCTTAGCAATTCCTATTTTTATAATTGATAGACTCAACAATAAAACTACTAAAGAATCAACCCACGGCTAAAAATTTCAATCACGATATCATCTCGACTGAATAAAGGCTAAGAATAAAATCTCTAAAAACTTAGAGCTCTTCTAGACTAGATTTGATAGGTTAGGAGTCAACAACTTCCGATAATTTTATTTTGATAGTGTTTTATTCCTGTGAAAGCTTAACTTTTATAAAAAATAAAATTTTTAACTACAGAGAGTTACAAAATAAAACTTCCAGTCGTTGAACTAGATTGCTATTCTTTTATTAGAGATGTGTTATATAGATCGAAATCTTCTTTACTTTGTAATTTCTAGTTTTTTACAGATCAACTCTTTCTATCAAATACTATTACTATACCCTATAATTATAGAGACTTGACTTATTACTTGAGAACCAATAGATTATTTCTTCAACTTTGCTACAAAAAAGTTGATGCTCATCATGATTTATTAGACATATCATTTCATCTGTAAAGAAGATCCATAGATGTGCTCACAGTCATTCCAAAATCATAGTAAATAGACTGTAGTTTATACAGGTGTACTGAGCTTTTATTGACTCAATAAAATTAGTGTGACAGTTGATATTTACTTCACCCATATATAATTAACTATAAATTCTTGTATAGATAATGTTGATGATATCAGGTATCCTAAAATGGACTAATAACAGAGTTAAAAAGTAATAATTGCCAATAGAACAATGGATATACTCTATAGTCAAGGTCAATATTAGTGATCAACATTTTTATGTGATCTGAATTTAAAACATAATTATAGCAAAAGCTTAATCCCTATAAGAACTGAGTCTTTGCCTTATTTTTTTTAAAATTCTAAAAGTTGTAAGTCTTTATTTGATTTAGGCTTACATCAGCATGTTTGGTAACAATAATAATTAATCAACAAACGATATTTCCAAAAATTAAGTGAAGCTATTAAGCAAACAAAATAGAGACAATGCGATAATAGTTGACAATCTTTGTTCTTTAAACAGTCCATATTTTTTATAAATTATAGTTAAACTATAGACTTTATTTATACATTTGATAAGTTTAAGATTATTCAACTAATGTAGTACTTACTCTTCTCGTTAGTAAAATAGTTTTTTTATAACATTTCTTTACCAAAAAAGATAATTTATCTATCTTAATTCCTATAACATCTACCTAAATAAAATTTGAATAAATTAAAACATCTGCGATTAAATGGTATAAGGTCGCTATTTTGATTCTATAGTAGATAGAATACTAGCTCTTTTTACCCAGAAACTTTGTTTTTCTTTAAGCTACTACAAATAAAACTATTATTTTTTTACGTTATTAATTTGTCTATCAGCTCATACTATTCATAATAACATTGATTTTTTTTCATAATTATACCCTCTCAAATTATCTAGTAATATTTAATATTTGTTATTAATTGATAATTTGTTTTTCAAATGTTATCAATATCTTTAGCCTATCTACGATACCAATTTGTGAAACCTTCAGTTTTATCAACTAAGATAATACCTTGATCCTTTAACTTATCTCTAATACGGTCACTTTGGTCATAGTCCTTGTTATTACGAGCTTTTTTTCTTTGTTCTATCAAATCTTCAATTTCTGTATTACTTAACATATTTTGTGACTGTTTTTTATACTCATTTTTATTAACTTCTAGTCCTAAAACTTGTGCTAATTCTAATAAAGTTTTCCATTTTTCTTCTAATATTTGAGATGGAGTATCTATGTTTCCTTGGTGTACTAAAATGTTTCCTGCTCTGCGTAATTCTTTAGCAATTTGAAATAATATCGCCAACCCACCTGCGAAGTTGAAGTCATCATCAACTACTTCTTGGAATTTTTGTTTTAAGATAGGAGAAGACATTGCAGAGGAAAAGCCTAGTTGAGTTCCGTATTGATATCCAAAAAGTAACCCTTCTTTAAGAGAAAACCAACCATTGGTTGCTGCTTTCAATGCTTCATCAGTAAAGTCTACAGGTTTGCGGTAATGTGCCTGCAGGATAAACAATCGTATTGCCATTGGATCTATTTCACTTAATAAATCCCGAATAGTGATGAAATTCCCTAATGATTTAGACATTTTTTCTCCCTCCACTTTCACCATGCCATTGTGCATCCAATAACGAGCTAAGGGTTTTCCTGTTACTGCTTCTGACTGCGCAATTTCATTTTCATGATGAGGAAAAATTAGATCACTTCCTCCCACATGAATATCGATAGTTTCCCCTAGATATTCTAAAACCATTGCAGAACATTCAATATGCCATCCTGGACGGCCTTTTCCCCATGGAGATTCCCAAGAAGGTTCCCCTGGCTTCGCACTTTTCCAGACTGCAAAATCGAATGGATCTTTCTTTTTGGCTGTTTCGGTCTCTTCTAAATCCACTCTGCCACTGGCACCTACTTGCAAATCTTCTAATTTGCGCCCTGAGAGTTTCCCATAATTTTGAAAACGTCGTACCGAGTAGTAAACATCTCCACCTGATTCATAAACATAGCCTTTTCGTTTGAGTTGGGACACTAAGTTTTGAATACCATTGAGGGTATGAGTTGCACGAGGGTAAGCATCTGCCTGTTTGACATGAAGACGTTCCATATCCTCAAAATAGGCTTCAATAAACTTTTTAGAAACTGATTCCATTGATGATCGCTCTTTATCCGCCCGATTAAGAATTTTATCATCAATATCCGTAAAATTTTGGATATAAGTTACATCATAACCCCGCCATTGTAAATAACTCCGAACTACATCCCATACCATACAGGTCCTGGCATGACCCAAATGACAATAATCATAAACAGTGATCCCGCAACAATACATTCGTACTTTTTTGTCTTCAATAGTTTTAAAGATTTCTTTTTTACGAGTTAGAGTATTATATATAGTTAATGTCATTGGTAATTCTATACTAAATAGTTAATGATTACGGTTAGAGATATCTAACTACTTACAATCCTATCATTGCACTGAGTTCAAGATCATTGTCTTTTTACATACAATGATGAAGATATACATGATAGTTTAATTTATAAGTTCTAGAGATAGAATATATATGCAACTATAAGGTAAATAAGAACGACTGCTTTCTATAAAACTAACTTTGTATAGACGGACTCATAAACTTATAGTTTAAACATACAATAAAAGATATCAAGATAGCTTAAGAGATAAGAAAAAAGACTAGAAAAGAAGACAATACTCATATTATTATGATAATTGCACAGAAAATTAATTTAATAAACTCTAGAAAGATTGTATTAAATTATAGATATTGCCGTTTAAAATCAAGCTATATACTTATCTATATTTTTATATCATTTAAACGAAATAATCGTTGTGATTTGATCATTAATTTATAGCTTATTTACTTGCTTACTTCATGAGTTTAAATATGGTGTTATTTGTTATGTGAGTAGTATAAAGTATATATAAAAAATCAAAATATACAATTCCTCTAAATTAGTCGTGATATTTTAAATTTACGGTTAAAAATAGCAAAGAAACGATACTGTAATTATTAATACTAAACATATAATAAAAATAAAAATAGATAACAATCAAAGTTCTTATAAAGAACAACAATAACTTTTTTAAAAAACTAGATTATATGCTTGTAAAAGACAAAAATTATATGAGACAATGTTGATAAATATTAGAATATAAATAAACTAAGATAAAAAGTGTTTTAAAAAAAATAAAAAAATAATTTATCTAGATCAAGTAAGATTTGATAATAGAAAAAATTATCTATACATCTAAAGTTATAAATAAAAAATATATTCTTCTAATGTAACAGCTTCTTGCAAACCTATGATTTGCGACTAAATTTTATTATTATATTTTTTGTGCTTACATTACAGATTTTTAAATTTTAAAAATTTTTAAACTAGTTAATGATTGAGTTGGTTAATATAGGGTGAGTATTACTCACCCATAAATTTAAAAATTAGTACAATTAGTGATAGCTTCAGTTAACTTTTCTATAACTTCATAAACTTCCATTACTCCCAATTCACCCGATGTACGAGTCCGAATACTTAAACTGTTAGACTCCACTTCTTTTGCGCCTGCAATTGCCATCACAGGTATTTTCTGTTTTTCAGAATTACGAATCATTTTACTTAACCTTTCTCTAGAAGTGTCTGCTTCTGCGCGAATGCCTAATTTTTGCATTTTATTTACTATTTCTTTAGTAAAATCTAATTGAACATCACTGACAGGTAAAATACGTATCTGGATAGGAGATAACCATAAAGGAAAATCTCCAGCATACTCTTCAATTAGAATACCAATTAATCTTTCTAAAGAGCCAAATGGGGCTCTGTGAATCATAACTGGACGTTGACGAGTTCCATTTTCTGCTATATATTCTAATCCAAATCGTTGAGGTAAGTTATAGTCAACTTGAACTGTTCCTAATTGCCATTCTCTTTCTAAAGCATCTTGAAAGATAAAGTCTAATTTAGGACCGTAAAAAGCTGCTTCTCCCGGCGCTTCAAAATAGTCCATTTCTAAAGTTTGTACTGCGCGACGAATAGCATTCTGAGATTTTTCCCAAACTTCGTTAGACCCAATATATTTATCTAACTCCTCACCTCTGAAACTTAATCTAGCCTTAAAATTATTTAGTTGCAAACTTTTAAAAACAGTAAGAATCAAGTCGACCACATTCAAAAATTCTGTATCTAATTGATCAGGAGTGACGAATAAATGAGAGTCGTCAACAGTAAACCCACGAACGCGAGTTAATCCTCCTAATTCGCCCGACTGTTCATATCTATAAACTGTGCCAAATTCTGCAAACCTAATTGGTAAATCACGGTAAGAGCGCAACTCACTTTTATAAATTTGGATATGGAAAGGACAATTCATTGGTTTAAGAACAAACCCCGTTTCTTGTGCTGCTTCCTCAGCATTTTCTGCCATCATAGGAAACATATCATTTTTGTAATTTTGCCAATGACCTGAAGTCTTAAAGAGATCAATCCGACCAATATGAGGGGTTACTACTCCAAGATAACCTCGTTTAATTTGTTCTTTTCTTAGAAAATCTTCTAAAGTAAACCGAACTATAGTCCCTTTCGGAGTCCATAGTGGTAAACCTGGTCCTACGGAGTCAGAGAAGATAAATAACCCTAATTCTTTACCTAATTTACGATGATCTCGTTTTAGCGCTTCTTCCTTGCGTCGTTTATATTCAGCTAATTGTTCGGGGGTTTCCCACGCAGTTCCATAAATACGTTGTAGTTGTGCTTTTGTTTCATCTCCTCTCCAATAAGCTCCGGCTACACTTTCGAGATCAAATGCTCTGGGATTAATATCTCCAGTAGTTTCTACATGGGGTCCTGCGCAAAGATCCCACCATTGATCTCCCAAATAATAAAGGGTAATAGGGGGTTTAAGTCCTTCAAGTATTTCGAGTTTATAGGGTTCTTTAAGCTCAGTAATACGTTTTTTCGCTTCCTCTGGAGTTACTTCTTCACAGATGATTGGAAGTTTACGTTTTATGATTTTAACCATTTCTTTTTTAATGGCCTTGAGATTCTGTTCAGTGAAAGGTTCAGGAATATCAAAGTCATAGTAAAACCCCGTTTCAGTCCAAGGTCCAATGGTCACTTGGGCTTTAGGGAAAAGTTTCTGAACTGCCATAGCCATAATGTGGGAAGTTGTATGGCGAATACGCTTGACTTTATCAGACTCGCTGGTACGGGGGAGTTTAATCGGATTGATTTCCGGGGATACTTCAAGGTCAGTAGTAGACTGGTTAACCATTCACTTTACACTCTTTCTATAATTCTTTATCTAGTTTATTGTTTATTAGGAGACAGAGAACACGAGAATAACCTTACGTTAATTATCTTATTTATATGGAACTGATAATTTAGATTTAATTGGTAAAGGTTATCAATCTACAAATTATTCTTTTAATCAATTATTATTTGAATTATGCTGCAATGGGCATAAATAATAACTTCTTAGTCTAATATTTAGTAGTGTTTATATACAGTGCCATTTAGTAACATTTTGATTAGTTATTTTCTATTCCCTATGGTAGGGTAATACAAATATGTTCTTAAATAACTAATCAAAATTAAAGTGATGTTCATATTAAATAAATTTATAAACTAGGGGCAAAAATATATGACTATATACTTGCTAGTATCCATCCTCAATCTATAAAGAAATATAAATTTACTTTGTCTCTAGATGCTGTTAAAAATATTATAATCTAAACTATTAGTAATAACTATTTAAGTTAATACTGTAATTCCATTAAATCTTTTGTGCAGACATTAGCAACAATAACTATATTTTTGAATTTAATTGAGGTCACATTATAAAAATTTGCTCAACTTTATAGGTTATCCACTTAATTATTATTTGGTTGGTTGTTAGAGCAAAATAATGCTATTAAAATCATAAAATCTGAGATAAGAATTGTTGGGATCTTTCTGCTTTAGGGTTATTAAAAAATTCTTCAGGAGTCGCCACTTCAACAATTTTCCCTCCATCCATAAAAACTACACGATCAGCAACTTCCCTTGCAAACCCTACTTCATGGGTGACGCAGACCATAGTCATCCCAGATTTGGCTAAAGTTCGCATAGTATCTAACACTTCTTTAATCATTTCTGGATCCAAGGCTGAAGTTGGTTCATCAAATAACATAATCTTGGGTTGCATAGCTAGTGCGCGGGCAATCGCTACTCGTTGTTGTTGTCCTCCTGATAGTTGACCTGGATATTTGTGTGCCTGTTTGAGGATACCTACCTTCTCAAGTAACTGCATTGCTATCACCTCTGCTTTTTCTTTTTTTTGGCGACGAACCCAGATAGGAGCCAGAGTAACATTATTAAGTACTGTTAGATGGGGAAATAGATTAAATTGCTGAAACACCATACCTACTTCCCGACGAATAGTTTCAATATTTTTAAGGTCATGAGAAAGTTCTACGCCATCAACGATGACATTACCCCTTTGATAAGACTCTAAGGCATTAAAAGTGCGAATAAAAGTAGATTTACCTGACCCTGATGGTCCCATAATGACCACTACTTCTTGAGGATTAACCCGAAGACTGACTCCCCGCAACACATGAAAGTTATTGTCGTACCATTTTTCCACGTCTTGAGCAATGATAATAGGGTTCTTTTCAGAACGGGAATATAAATTTTTATTTTTGATAGATTGAGTCATAGATTTTAAGCAGTAATTATTTGAACTCTTACCACTGTATTGCAAAACTCTCAAACTTTCACGATGAACTATCACCTAAACTCATTTAAGAAGGCAAAAGGAGATAAAGTGCTAGACCCACAAGAGAAATATTGTCAATTATAGATTAACCTTATATTTCAACAGTGAAAGAAAACAATAGCTAATAGATAAAAATTCAAATCATTACATGCAATAAAAAATTTTTTATCTATATTCACAACAGTTCTGATTTGTTTTTCCTCTAAGAAGTGGATATAAATAAATATTATAATTGTTATTTAGACACAAACTTTAACTCAATAAGATTTTAACCTATAGCTACTTACTTTTGAACTTATAAGTATCAATTTATTTTAAAATAAGTCTAGTTATGTATATAATTAGTTGGCAAATAACAAAATAGTAAACAAATCACAAACATGTCTAAAGTGAAGAATATTTTTATAAAAGACTGAGTAAAAATTTTATTTTTTTTATTATTAGAAAATAGTGTTCTTAGAGCAATATTTGAATTGTCATTGTCGTGACAGAATTAATAATCAAGGTATTTGTGATATTTACCATTAAAAAACAACTTAATTAAGTTAAATATTTTAAAAGCTAGCTATATAAAATTAATTACCAATATAATTAATTTTATATAGACGGTTATATTTAGATTTCATAAATATCGGTAATTTTATGGGTTTATACTTAACTTATTGATATTTTTTCTGAAAATAATAAAATCATCACATTAAATTTAAAGAAATATATTAAATAAAAATAACTTTTTTTATATCTTTTTCTATATTATTTTTCATAAGTGTCCATCAACATTAGATAATAGAGAAGATAACCGATATCTAACTCATACTTCTCATGAACACTCCCTTCCTTCCCCCCGAAGACTTACCTATGCAAAGTACGACGGACTTCGGACTGCAACGGAGACTTGATGAAATCATCGGTCAACATTTCTATGAATCTTGCGATTGCTCACTCCAAACCTTATTGTCCCAGTGTGGATGGTATCTTACCAGTTCCCTTAATGTATTAACTTTAGTAATTACCTGTCCTGATCATTCAACTAATTTACGTATTCTTAAACGTGTTGCAATTCTAGGGTATTATTTACAAAATTTTACTGAGCGCGGAAAAATACAGATCTATCCTCCTGTCGGGGAAGGAACTTCCTTAATAATTCCTGTTAGAAAACGACAAATATATCAAGATTCTCTTTAAATAAAACCTAAGTAAGATAGACTTTGTCTATCTTACTTAGGTTTTATCATTTCTAAGAGTTTGCTAAATATAATTCAGACAACTGAGAAAAATAATTTCATTAAGATTATAAGTACCATAACTTTGAAGAGTAGTTTGTCATAGTATGGTCAAATTCAACTATAAAGTATCCAATAATATTTGAATTCCTCATGAAATATATTGATATTAATGTAGTGTTTGTTTATAATTTGGATAGCAAATACTGTACCAATAATTTTATTGAAACTGACCTAGTTTAAAGTTATACAAAAAAATAACCATGATAATGATAAATATTTGTTTATTTGGATATTAACTGTAAATTTTTAACTATTAATTAAAGCTAGCTAATATATCTATTTCTTGCTGTAATCAGTAAACTTCTATTGTAATTACATATATATAACTACCAAGTTCATTCAATACAAACAAATATCTATCTTGATAGACCTAAAGTCTTGAATAATTATGACTAATCTGAAGAGATAAAAATAGAATTATAATTAGTAAATAGTCTTATATGGATAAATATAAATGATAGAACTTCAATATTTTATCTTGCTGCATTACCAGTACCTAGAAAAAATAGCACACGATTAAAACTCTATACTTGTTAACTAAGCTTAGTAACAAAAAACATAATTTTTATGTAATAAAAGGCACGAATAAAAGTAATTAGTCTTGCAAAAAACAAAACTAATTACTTTAGCTATATATTTTTCTTATTTCTGTGATCATAATCTCAATGATATTACATACAAAATGGGCGAAGACCATTAGGTCTGGAATTAGCTGGATAGTAGTCATGATATAAATAACTCTAGAACATATTGTCATAAACTAAGCAATATATTCTACATTGAGTACATTTTTACTCTACAACTTCCTTAATTTTATATGTAATAATTTTTAAATTTTTGGGACATTGAAATATGACAATTTATTAAATTGGACTGAAATAAAAAATATTATTAGTTTATTTTTGATATCTTCCATTTCCCTGATACTTATGACGATATGGCACAATAGAGAGTGTTGACTAAATGATGGTTATGTCAAACTGCATCAAACAAAACTTTAGGTAACTCTCATGACTTCAATCCTTGAGGCACCTACAAGAACTCATCGCATTGTTTTTCCTTTCACTGCCATTGTCGGTCAGGGAGAGATGAAATTGGCTTTGCTGCTCAATATCATTGACCCTAAAATCGGTGGTGTAATGATTATGGGTGATCGTGGAACCGGAAAATCTACTACTATTCGTGCATTAGCAGATTTACTTCCCGAAATTAATGTGGTAGCTGATGATCCCTTTAACTCTGACCCCGATGACCCTGACTTAATGAGTGATTATGTCCGTCAACAACTGAAAGAAAATATTTCTCTTCAAGTCGTTAAGAAAAAAGTTACGATGGTGGATCTTCCTTTAGGCGCTACCGAAGATAGAGTCTGTGGTTCAATCGATATTGAAAAAGCCCTCACAGAAGGGGTAAAAGCTTTTGAACCTGGACTCTTGGCTACAGCCAATCGTGGTATCATCTACGTAGATGAGGTTAACCTCCTCGATGATCACCTTGTAGATGTTCTTCTTGATTCAGCAGCTAGTGGTTGGAATACAGTAGAACGGGAAGGGATTTCTGTGCGTCATCCTGCGCGGTTTGTCCTAATTGGCTCAGGAAACCCAGAAGAAGGAGAATTGCGACCTCAATTGCTTGATCGTTTCGGAATGCATGCAGAAATTCATACCATTAAGGAACCAGAGCTGAGAGTAAAAATTGTAGAGCAACGCTCGGAATTCGACCAAGATCCACAAAAATTTCATCATGAATGTCGATTACAGCAAGAAGAACTTCAGAATAACTTAGTTAGAGCCCAAAAACTTCTCAAACAAGTTAATATCGACTATGATTTGCGGATTAAAGTTTCTGAAGTTTGCTCGATACTAGATGTAGATGGACTGAGGGGAGATATTGTTGCTAACCGTGCCTCTAAAGCGTTAGCCGCTCTAGAGGCACGGACAGATGTCACTATAAGTGATATTCGTCGTACCATTGTATTATGTTTACGTCACCGACTTCGTAAAGATCCCCTTGAAACTATTGATTCTGGTTGCAAAGTTAACAAGGTTTTTAACCAAGTGTTTGGCTTAGAAACGGAAGAATATTAAAATAGGATAAAATTATACAAAAAGTAGCCTCGAGTCGAGATTAGTTTTAAGAACTGTCAAGTAAGTTTAAAGTTTATAACATAAATCTAGTTTAAATGGAAATTAGCAAAAAGGTCCTGAATCTCTTTTGAAGATATTCTCTCTTACAATAAAATTAGATGAATTAAAGATTTGCAAGTTCTGTGTTTGTGTCATAAATTATCTATTGTTATTTCTCGTTATCTATCTAGGAGCATAGTCGAGCTAAACTTAAAAAAATTCGTTAAGATCAAGGTTAATTAGGGAATCGCCCAACCACTGCTCTGCTAAAAGTCCTATGACTTCTGTAATCGCTGTAGAAAAAGAAAAATTAGAAAATCCTCCGTTGGATATTCACTATTTAGGTGATCGCATTCTACGTCAATCCGCCAAACGTATTACGAGAGTGGACAGTTCTGTTCGCAAACTAGTCAAAGAAATGTTGCAAACTATGTATAGTTCTTATGGAATCGGTTTAGCTGCACCTCAAGTGGGGGTTCATAAACAATTAATTGTTATAGACTGTGCCCCTAATGATTCCACAAATCAACCTATGGTCTTAATTAATCCTAAAATCACTAGTTTTTCTAAAGATTTATCCCTGGTTGAAGAAGGTTGTTTAAGTATTCCTGGAGTTTATTTAGATGTGACTCGTCCTGAAGTAATTGAAGTGTCCTTTAAAGATGAACAAGGCAAACCATGTAAGCGACAAGTAACTGATTTATTAGCACGGGTTATTCAACATGAAATAGATCATCTCAATGGGGTAATGTTTGTTGATCGAGTTGACAATAGTCTAGCGTTAACAGAAGCTCTACAAAAAAATGGATTTTCTCCGCAGGCTATCAAGCCAGTAAAATAACTAGTTGACTAACACATCAGACGAGGGACAATTTTTGTGACCCAACAGGGCTATTTTGATCACAAAAATTGTCCTTATTGTAGCTACTAGGAATCTCTCTTTCATCATAAACCTCTGACTGAAGTATTATTTCAAACATCAGCATTTCCTCAACAATTCTTTGTTTTGTGCGTTATATAAGACATATCTACCCTTTATTGATTTTATGAATACTTTTTATCTTGTATGTAGCGATCTAGAAATTATTTTCTAAATTTTCCTCACAAGAGAGATTGCAAAAAAAGTTGCTGTCCCCCCCCAAAGTAAACTAATTAATATATAGCTTAATCCTAATAGATATTCTTTGTTCCTTAACAAGAGATGGTTCTCATAAGAGAAAGAAGAAAAGGTTGTGAACCCCCCACAAAATCCCGTTGCTAACAACAATGTCCAATTAGAGTGAAGTTGAAATCTTTCAGTTAATCCGATAGAAATTCCAATAATAAAACATCCCACAATGTTAACGGTAAGTGTCGCTAGGGGAAAGGTATATTTGAGTCCCAGCTCACTACTAACAATTTGGACTACAAGATACCGAGAACAACTACCTAAGCCACCCCCTAGAAATACTATCAAAAATTGTAAGAATTGCATTTTTTTCATCAACCATTGTATTTAGAGTACTTATTGTCAAGATTTCATATTATTGACACGGTGAACATTGACGATATCACTCAGATTCCGAATTTGAGTGATGACATATTCTAGTTGTTGACGGTCACGGATATCAATTCGTAAGTTAATCATTGCAGTCCGGCTACGCCTGGTCTGTACCCCAGCATTTCGAACATTAATGTTGTTGTCACTAAGACGGGATAAGATATCTTTGAGTATTCCTACACGATCAAGGGCTTCAATAAAAATATCCACTGGGTAAGTTTGGGTATGTCCACTGTTTTCCGTAGAATTCCAACGCACTGGAATTAGGCGATCTCCGAGTATATCATTTACGTTAGGACACCCTTGACAGTGAATTGAAATGCCTCTAGCTCCCCTTGTTACTATACCGATAATGGGTTCTCCAGGCAAAGGATGACAGCACCCAGCAATATTGTAAACTAAACCTTCAACGCCCATAATTGGAGATTTATTTTGTTTAACCGGACAAAAAGCAAGTGGAAAAGAATTAGAAAATTGAGTTTTATCATCGGATACTTTTTCTTCTTGAGTCTTAACAGTAATTTCTCTGAGTCTGTTAGCGACTTGATTAAGAGTAATTTCTCCATATCCTAAGGCTGCTAGTAAGTCTTCAACTGACTGGTAATTACAGCGTTCAGCGACACTTTGCATGGGATCAGATTTCAATAAAGCATCCAGTCCACTTTTACCTAATTCTTTTTCTAACATCTCGCGTCCTCGAGCAAAATTTTCGTCTCTGTGTGATCGTTTATACCACTGACGAATACGATTTCGGGCACTGGGAGTTACTACAAAATTAAGCCAGTCTAAACTAGGATGGGCATTTTTCTGCGTGATAATTTCTACAATATCTCCATTGTTAAGGGGAATATCTAAAACTGACCACTTTTCATTTACTCTTGCCCCTTTCATATGATTTCCAACTTCTGTATGGATACTATATGCAAAATCCACAGGCGTAGCCCCTCGTGCCAGGACGACTACATCCCCTTGTGGAGTAAATACATAAACATCATCATCAAATAGATTATCTTTAAGAGTATCTACATATTCCTGGGCATCCTGGAGATCTTTTTGCCATTCTAGAAGTTGACGTAGCCAAGTAAATTTTTCATCCTCGTCAGAAAGAGTTATATAGTCAGATCCTCCTGTTTCTTTGTATTTCCAATGAGCAGCAATCCCATATTCAGCAATATGATGCATCTCTAGGGTACGAATTTGTACTTCTAGGGGACGACCTGTTAAGCCTACTACTGTTGTATGAAGAGATTGATAACGGTTGGGCTTTGGCAAGCCAATATAATCCTTAAAACGCCCAGGAATTGGTTTAAACGCATCATGAACTACTGCTAAAGCACGATAACATTCTTCATTATTTTGAACAATAATCCTCAGAGCAGCAATATCGTAAATTTGATTAAATCCTTTTTGCTGCCGCTGCATTTTACTATAAATCCCGTAGAGATGTTTAGGACGAGCTTGTAAGTCTAAAATTCGAATTTCAAGACTTTCTAACCGTTTACGTAGAATTTCCTTTACTTTTTCTAAACGGTTTTCTCGATCACTACGTTTTTCAGCTACTAGGGACTGAATTTCTCGATAGGCTTCTGGTTCTAAATATTTAAAGGAAAGATCTTCCAGATCCCACTTCAACCGCCAAATTCCTAAACGATTAGCTAAAGGAGCAAAAATTTCTCTAGTTTCCAGAGCAATACGTTTTTGTTTGTCTGGTTTTAGGTGTTCCAAAGTTCGCATGTTGTGTAAGCGATCAGCTAGCTTCACCACAATCACCCGGATATCCTTAGCCATTGCCAAGAACATTCGACGAAAATTTTCGGCCTGGTGTTCTGTCTTACTCGAAAAATTGAATTTAGATAGCTTAGTCACTCCCTCCACTAAGTGTCGTATTTCTTTCCCAAATTGTTCCTCAATTTGTTCTAAGGTGACATCTGTATCTTCCACTACATCATGGAGAAATCCAGCCGCAATCATGGACTTATCCCCGCCTAAATCACGTAATATCTCTGCTACGGCGATAGGGTGTGCAATATACGGATCTCCCGATTTACGATATTGCCCTTCATGTAGTTGATAGGCAAAACTGAATGCCTGACAGACAAGATCAATGCCTTCACTGTCTTGATCAGATTGACAGAGGATGAGACCTTGATTTAACCAATCAGGAAGAGACAGTTCAACAGGCTTGGGGTCAGTATAGCTAACTAGGTTCATAGAAGAATTAATAGAGCGATAAGATACAAAATAAGATAGTTGTAGTGACTGAAAGCATAATTACTGTGCGGATTGATGAGAAATTATTGTTAAATAACAAAATTAACTAAAAATACCCAAAAATTTGAACTTATATTCCCTGTTGATATCATTTCATAGAGGAACTAGTTCGAATAAATCCAATACTTGTTTGAACGATTGCAGTTTAGGACTGATAAAACTAATTTCTAGAGTTTAATATTATTTAATATATATTAACGGAGTCTTGTCGTCTATGCTACCGAAATCTCATCAAAAACTTTATCAAAAATTTTTTACTTCTTTAACCAAACTCAGAGCTCAGGTCATGATGAAAGATGTAGACCTAAAGCGATTATCCAATAATTTTCAAATAGTACAAGGAACTTTTCAAGATCAAATTTTGGAGTCAATGACTGGGAACCTAGAGAATTCTGCTACCTATTCTTTACAATCCATCCAGACTGAAATCCATAGAACGTTGCGTTTATTGAGTACCGATTTATTGTTTTTACAGTCCTCCTACAGGCAGAGAACAGAAGAACAACGATTAAAAATCGTACTCGATCACATCGAAAAACTGATAGGTTATTGTCAAATTATTCTAGACTAAGTGATTGGTGGTTTCTAAAAAAAATTATCGGGGAATAAAAACAGTATTTATTCCCCATAATCGATGTTATTTAGTTTTAGATAAAATACGACCAATAGTTCGATTTTCAGGAACAAACGTTTTTTTAGCTACCCGTTTAATATCTTCTGCACTCACTGCTTCAATAGCTGTTAATTGATCAAAAAGATTACGCCAACTTCCAGTTTTTACTTCATATTCAATTAAGGATCGAGCCATACCTAAATTAGAATCGAGAGACCGCACCAATGTTGCCCTAAGTTGGGTTTTTACCCTTTGTAACTCTTTATTGGCAACAAGTTCTTTCTTCAATCGCTCAATTTCTTGCTCCAAGGCCTTACCTACCTGAACAACTGTACTATTAGGGGCAGTCTGAGCATAAAACAACATTAAATTAGGATATTTGTCCCCCGGAAATCCATTAAAACCTTGAGCGACTAAAGCTAATTTTTTCTCTTCAACCAAAGTTTTATAGAGACGTGAGGTACGCCCTGAACTTAACAAGGTTGCAATTACCTCATAGACAGCATGGTCGGGATGGGTAATCGCTGGACGATGATATCCTTCAAGATACCAAGGTTGGGATAGTAACTCTAGAGTAATTTCTTTTGTTTCAGTTTGTCGAGGTTCTACGCTGGCCACTTTAAGCGGTTTAGGCTTAGTCAAATAACGACCAAAATAAACCTGAGCTAATTGTTTAACTTGTTTAGGACTCACGTCCCCTACAATAGCGAAAGTTAAATTGTTAGGTCCATAGTAAGTCTCAAAAAAATGCTGTACATCTTTACGGGTAAGGCTAAGAATATCTTCGTTATAACCAATAACAGGGCGTTTATAAGGATGTTTAGTGAAGGCGACGTCAAGAAATGTTTCTACCATTGTACCAATAGGACTATTTTCAGTTCTGAGGCGGCGTTCTTCTAAAATAACGTCCTGTTCTTTATAAAACTCTCGGAAAACAGGCTCCAGAAATCGCTCCGATTCTAACGACATCCAAAGTTCTAACTTATTCGACGGAAAACTATAAAAATAAGTTGTCCAATCACTTGAAGTCGCTGCGTTTAGCCCAACTCCTCCGGCTGTTTCTACAATTTGACCAAAGGCATTTTGTTTAACATATTGATTAGCTTCTATCTGCACTTTTTGGAATTCTTGAGTTAATCTTTCGACTTCTTGTATTTTTCCCGCATCTTTAGCCGCTTTAATTTGGGACGACAAGGTATCTAATTGATCTAAAAGAGGCTTTTCTGCTGTGTAGTTAATGGTCCCAATGTCTTTAGTGCCTTTAAAGGCTAAATGTTCTAGAAAATGGGCAACCCCTGTTTTGCCATCAGGTTCATCTACGGCTCCCACATCGGCGTAAGTAACAAAAGATACCACAGGTGCTTCATGATTTTCCATGACAATGAATTTCATTCCATTATCAAGTTTAAATTCCGTTATTTGTTTGATCGCTCGATGAAGATAAGGTGTAATCGCTTGGCTAGCCACTAGAGTAGAAGAAGGATTAGGAACTGGTTGAGCAATAACTGGAACACTGCTCCAAAGAAAGAATAATAAGCTGAGAGTTGCAAAAGAATAGCGCATAGGAAGCGATCTAGTTAAAGAGTTTGTTATCATTGATGTCATCGAAAAAAACGACGTCTAGAATCTCCTTTCCAGGATATCGAGATTTAGAAATGATAGCAGGGAATCATATGACAATTAGTCCATCTTTATCAAAGCGAATTATTTGTTACAATGCGAAATCGAGGTAACTTAAAAACACCTTTGTTATCCTCAATATCCAAGTCTTAATACGTCTTAAGAGTGAAATAACAGTACCGTTCAAATATTTGATAGCAATGTCTATATTAAAAAATACTTCTGTTAGATCAAACTCAAATTTTTGTTCTATATTTAGACTATTAGACTTCAATAGAATACCACTTCTATGGTGAATACATTATTGACTTTTCTCTTAAGTTTATGTCTAATTCACATTTTTAGACAGTCTTTCCTGCCAGTATCTAGAATAATCGTTTTGACTACTGTGTACAAGTAAAACTTAAATTTGTATTATTTTTTCTACTTTTTTCAAGTATTTTACAACCCTGAAAAAATTTTTTGGTTTACTGGGTAAGTCTTAGAGAAGCAAGATATAATTTGTTACAAAATAGATTCAAAAAAATTTTATGATGAACAATCCAGTACTTCATGCTTTTTTCTTAGGTCGAGCTCTTGCCGAAGTCCTCAGCGAGAAAATAGAAGAAAATTTTACCAATGCCCTCAGTGAATTGGGCAGATTTGATACAGAACAACGTGAAGAACTGAGAAAATTTATCGAAGAGGTACAAGCAAGAGCCAAAATCAGTGTTGCCTCAGAAGACCCTGTTAATACTACTCCTAGTGAAAGTTCTCCCATTGATCTACAAGAGACTATAGACAACTTACGTGCTGAAATTGCCCGTCTTAAAGCAGAATTAAAAATTTATCGCGATCAAAAAACGTAATTATTCTTTTACTACTCTCATTGTCCTCCCCTTATTAACCCACGTTACCCTAAGCACTAAAAATCGAGTGTCTCTTCTACCCTTTAATGTCAACCATTTCTATTCCAGAAAAACTACTGTAGTTTCTAATCATGTTCCCAAATTAGAAAATGCAAATTACCGTTGGAATTATGGAAAATATTCTATTAATCGTCGTCGTCTGGATATTTGGTGTTTTGTGCTGATCTTATTTACCAAATTTTGGCTCAACGGAAAAAAATGGAGCTATCGAGGAGGCTATAGCGAAGAAAAAAGGGCTGCCCGGCGACAAAAAGATGCAGTGTGGATTAGAGAAAATTTACTCAATCTTGGACCTACTTTTATTAAAGTAGGTCAATTGTTATCTACCCGCGCCGATTTGTTTCCCATTGAGTATATTGCGGAACTATCGAAACTTCAAGATGAAGTTCCGGCTTTTACCTACGAGCAAGTTGCAGCTATCCTTGAAGAGGATTTTAGTAAGCCCCTTCCCGAACTGTTCCATGATTTTGTTCCAGTTCCTATTGCAGCAGCTAGTTTAGGTCAAGTTCATAAAGCTCGACTCCATTCAGGGGAAGACGTTGTAGTAAAGGTGCAACGGCCAGGGTTAAAACAACTGTTTACTATTGATCTGGTGATTCTTAAACACATCGCCCATTATTTTCAAAACCATCCTCATTGGGGTAAAGGACGAGACTGGTCCGGTATATATGAAGAATGCTGCCGTATTCTCTGGTTGGAAATTAACTACCTGAACGAGGGACAAAATGCCGATACCTTTCGTCGTAATTTTCGAGATGAAGATTGGGTTAAAGTGCCCCGAGTATACTGGCGTTACACCTCTCCTCGCATTTTAACTCTTGAATATCTACCTGGGATTAAAATTAGTCATTATAAAGCACTTGAAGCAGCCGGGTTAAACCGTAAAATCTTAGCCAAACTAGGAGCGAAAGCTTATTTGTCCCAATTGCTTAATAGTGGGTTTTTCCATGCAGATCCTCATCCAGGAAATATTGCTGTGAATACAGATGGAGACTTGATTTTTTATGATTTTGGCATGATGGGACGTATCAACGTCAATATTCGTGAAAAGTTAATAGATATCTTATTTGGTATCATTCAAAAAGATGCTGCTATAGTGGTCTCGTCTTTAGTAGCTCTTGATATCTTAAATCCTGCAGATGATATGGGACCAGTTCGTCGTTCCATTCAATTTATGATCGATAATTTTATGGAAAAACCTTTTGAGGAACAGTCAGTTACTCAAATTAGTGATGATTTGTATGCACTTGCTTATGATAAACCTTTTCGCTTCCCAGCAGTTTTTACCTTTGTTGTACGGGCATTATTAACTATAGAAGGAGTAGGAAAAGGGTTAGATTCAGAATTTAACTTCATGGAGGTGGCACAACCGTTTGCGATAAAACTTATGACTGACATTAATAAAAATACTGAAGTCAACATTATCGATAAATTGGGACAACAAGCGCTTCAAGTAAGCAACACAGCGTTAGGATTACCTCGGCGAATTAACGATACAATGGATAAGTTGGATCGCGGGGATATTCGCATAGGAGTACGATCAGATTCAACTGATCGTCTATTACGTCGGTTAAGTATGATGCAGATGGGGACTAACTATACTATCCTCACCAGTGCTTTAGTCATATCTGCGGTCATTTTATTTGTCGACGGTTCATTTCTTTTGGCAATCATCAGTGCCATAATTGCATTAGTTCCAGCACGGGCTTTATTTCGCTTGCTATTTCGTCTCAATCGTCTAGATCCAATGTTTTAGGTTTTTGTCTATCATTATAGTAAATTATTAGTAGCTAACTCACCAATGATGAATCGTAGCTTCACGGGGTTAACTGATACGGGCATTGTGCGATCAGTTAACCAAGATAATTTCCACATCGACCCTGGAGGTCGGTTTTTTATTGTGGCTGACGGTATGGGAGGTCATGCTGGAGGGGAAGAAGCCAGTTTGATTGCTACTCGGGAGATTCAATCTTATCTTGAGACTCACTGGGATTCTAATACTCCTTCTCATATTCTCCTTGAAGAAGCCTTTTTAAAAGCTAATCAAGGAATTCTTACTGATCAACAAAATTATCCTGAACGGGGAGATATGGGGACAACAGCTTTGGCAGTTATTTTCCGAAATAATCAACCTTGGTATGCATATATTGGAGATTCTCGTCTTTATCGCTTCCGTGACACTGATCTTGAGCAAATTACAGAGGATCATACTTGGGTGGCACGGGCGTTGAAAATGGGGGATATTACCCGAGAACAAGCGACAACTCATCCTTGGCGACATGTTCTATTCCAATGTTTAGGGCGTAAGGATATTAATACCATTGAGGTTGCCCATCTGGATATTCAACCTGGTGATCGTTTATTGTTATGTAGTGATGGATTAACTGAAGAAGTCTCCGATGAAACCATTCAGCAGCTTTTTGAACAAGAAAAAGCTTGTAAGGTAGTTGCCAATAATCTCATAGAAATGGCTAAAGAGGCTGGAGGATCGGATAATATTACGGTAGTTATTGTTGTTGAAGGAAAAGAAATTCATGATATTGAATAGAATGAGCTTAATAATATGATTAACAAAATAAGCATAGCTAATTAAAACAGACTTAAATTTATATAAATTACTGCTTCATAATTTCACTCTGAAAAGACCAGGGCAGTAATTTTTAATTATTTATGTTATTAGTTATCTAACTTATCCCCTAAAATAGGTATGGGTGCAATCTATCTGTTAATAAGTTGGATGTTTTTGTGATTTATAACGACTCAATATTTTTATAATCTTTGTCTAAACATTGTTCACAGATTATAGTAAATAGCAAACTACATATAAATATTAACAAATTACACACCTATATTCAAGAAGTTAAATTTTAATTTATTTACCCATATTTTTGTAATGCTTTTTATGTAAATACTTAGTATAAGCATTTTAGCTAAAATGTATTAATATTCACAGTTAAATATACTCCTAGTATTTCATTAACTTTTTTTCTAAACTGTTTTCTTGCTTTTTTCTTCAATAAATAAGTATTCACACCATCTTTGAGTAACACAATTATAAACAGTGAATGCAATCACAGTCTCTACAAAATTTTATGTATCAAATCAATAATATTGACGATTTTTACTCTCTTGAGTCTATCGAAATACTAAGTATTTTACTATCCCTATTTTTTTATTAGTCTTCTATTTTATACTTCTTTTAAATGACTTATCTAGTTTTTAGAAAGACTGACATTAACTACTATCTTTAATTAGTTAATGTAAAATATCCTTTGTCATTGGCAGCTAAATTAGTTATCGTTAACTAATTTAGATAAAGTATTCTCAGTTATCTGAATATATACGTTGATTAAGTAATATATCATCATAATTTTTTGATAAAATTTAAGTATAAGATTATTCTAATCTCAAATATTCCACTCCAACTATCTTACTCGTCGTTTCCCCTGTTTAACCGTTAATTGAACTAAGTAAATTAATAAATATTTCCAGACTATCTGACAATGATAATTAAGTAATATAAATAAATATTTGACATGGATTTCTGGACTAGTTTAACAAAGAGAAAGACCCCATATAGGGTCTTTCTCTGAATAAACATCACCGCAATTTCCTTGCATCTCCTATTACTTGATGAGAGATATTTTTATATCTAGCTAAGGATTGAATTAACAAAAACAATATAACATCCAATGATTAAGCAGAACGTATTCCGAGACTTTTTCCATAAATCTTTTTTTGATTAACAGTAAATAGCAGCACCTTAAGACCATTCTGTACAGTTAGCTTTAACTACTGACTCGACCACAACAACCTACTAATTCACTGTCAATCATCTAATAAAATAACTAGTGTAACCATCCCTTTAAGCGACGAGCAACTTGAGGACGACGCAATTTTCGCATGGCTTTACTCTGAATTTGACGAACTCGTTCACGGGAGAGGTTAAACATTCCTCCTACTTCTTCTAAAGTGTGAGGTTGACTAGTGGACAATCCATAGCGTAGAGAGATTACATCTTTTTCCCGTTCAGTAAGGACATCACTTAACACTGCTGATATTTCATTACGCAACATTCCTTCACTCATTTGTTCTTCAGGAAGTTGTAGTTCCTGATCTTCCAATAAGTCCACTAATTCTGTATCTTCTCCTTTTCCAACGCGATGGTTTAACGAAAGAGATTGCCTGCGCAACTGCAGCAACTGACGTAGTTGAGAAGGTGTCATTTCTAACTCTATAGCTAGTTCCTTTTCATTAGGGTTGCGTTGCAAATTTTGTTTCAAAATGCGTTGTGCTTTTTTCAATTTATTAAGTTTTTCAACAATATGAATTGGCAAGCGAATTGTCCGTGCGTCATTTGCAATAGTACGAGTAATGGCTTGACGAATCCACCAATAGGCATAGGTAGAAAACTTATAGCCTTTATTCGGATCAAATTTTTCAGCTGCCCGATTTAAACCAATAGCTCCTTCTTGAATTAAATCTAGAAAGGGAACCCCCCGATTTAGGTACCGTTTTGCAATTGAAACAACTAACCTTAAATTCGAGCGAATCATTTTTCGTTTGGCAGTACGTCCTCGATAAAGACGACTTTCAAACTGCCGTTGGATATCAAATCCCATTGCTTCGGCTAACTCCCCTTTTGTCGGAAAACGCTGCAATTCTTCTTTTAGTTGCTGACGTTGTTCTTCTGTTTTTACTAAAAATTGAACATTTTTAGCTAATTCAATCTCTTCTTCAGGTTCTAACAAAGGATAACGTGACATTTCCTTAAAAAATGCTCCAACAGTATCATCCGAAACGGCCTTGCGGTATTCATCAGAGTGCTGATTGCTTAATGCATTAGATAATGACGAAAACTCTACTTCAACCGCGTGAAGATCGGCATTAACTTGCTCGATACTATTTGGATCAAAAGTCTCTTGATCTAATGGAGCAGTCAAGGAATGGTCTTGGATCATCTTAGTCATGTTCATAAATAAATGAGAATGGGGGGTAAAAAGATCAATAAAATCGGGAACAATAGAGCTAGGTACAATGTCAAGTGTTTTATGAAGCTGAACTGTAGTTATCGAATGCAATTTGGAGAAAATATTTAATGTTTTATTAAGTAATAACCCCAAATAAACAGCTATCAAAATAAAGAAAAGTTATAGCCTCTCAACAAGGAAATAGAGGGACTAAGTCATTAGTGTTTCCTAGTAGACTACAATTTTGCCTGTGTCAAAATTGTTCTTTTGTGAACGGTCATGTCTACTAAGCTACCAGAATTATTTAAAGTTTTTGTTTGTCTAATTACAAAATAACAAATAAGTTGATGAAGTTTTGTTTTGTTTTATTTTATGGAGAGTAAATCCTCAATTGTCTAAATATATAACATCTTTAACCTAAGTGACAATCAAGGATATCAAGAAAAATGATAATACTGAATTTTTCTGATTTTAAAACAGTTATTTTATGATTTTATAATAAAGTTTTATTACAAAAAAAATTAAATTAACGATAATTAACCTTTAAAAAAAATAATAATGGTATATATTTATACTTTAAATGTATTAGATAAAGTTTTAGTGTAAGTGTAAATAAATTTTTATTAAAATTCTTCTCTGTGTGAGCAAAGATATTTTGATAAATAGGGCACAGTTCACTAGCGAGTGTTATTAGTGACTTCAGCTTTGTTGGTATGCCTTGGGTTCTAAAACAATAAGTCAACTCGTTGATGCAATTCTATTAGGATCACTATAATTTACTTTAAAAAAGTATCAAGGACTATGGACCATCACACAGAAACTTTTATTGCAGCTAAATCACACTCTCACTATGAGGTAAGAGCATCTTCCAAACAATGGGTTGAGGTGATGGTTGATTGTCCAGGGACACAAGGATTATATACATACAGTATTCCTCCTAGATTAAATCTAAAACCAGGAGATATTCTCAATGTCCCCTTTGGTTCTCAAATGATAGGAGGGATTGCTATCCGTCTAGTCACTTCTCTTCCTCATAATCTCGACATACAACGAGTTCGGAATGTTGAAGATGTAATTACAACAGAATTTTTTTCCCCTGGATATTGGAAATTACTTAGTCGAGTTGCCCAGTATTATTGTACGGACTTGATGACGGTAATTCGAGGGGCGTTACCACCAGGATTACTAGGGCGATCACAACGTCGTATTCGTTTAAAATCTAAGGTTTTACCTCCTGAAGCTGAAACTTGTTGTAGTCCAGTAGCTAGAAAAATTTTAAATTTATTGCTGTTGCAAAAATATGGAAACTATAGTAGTCAGTATTTACATAGAGAAGTTAGAGGAGCAAGTCAGGGAATACGAGAATTGAGTCAACAGGGTTTGATTGAAAGTTATCTTGAACCACCTAGGATTAACCAAGCAAAACAACAAAAAGCTGTTACTTTACTAGTAGATGACTTCCCCACAAATTTGACTAAACAACAGTTAGAAGTTTTAAAGGTATTGCATCAGCAAGGTGGAAAATGTTGGTTAACAGAATTAGTTAAACTTTGTAACAGAAGTTCTCAAGTAGTGAAAAATTTAGAAGAAAAAGGATGCGTTACCATTCAATATCAAGAAAAATTAAGGTTATTAGAACAACCTCAAGTAAATAGAGATTACCCTAAATCACTAACTGTATTTCAAACAAAAGCCTTAAATACTATTAAATCTATAGAAGGTTTCGCAGAAATTCTATTACATGGAGTAACAGGTTCAGGAAAAACAGAAGTCTATTTGCAAGCGATTGCCCCTTTATTAGAAAAAAAAAAATCTGCTTTAATTTTAGTTCCCGAAATTGGTTTAACTCCTCAATTAACTGATCGATTTCGATCTCGTTTTGGAAATAAAGTTTATGTATACCACAGTGGTTTATCCAGGGGAGAAAGGTACGATACTTGGCGACAAATGTTGACAGGACAACCTCAAGTTATTATTGGAACTAGATCAGCAATCTTTTCACCCTTACCAAATTTAGGATTAATTATCCTTGATGAAGAACATGATTCTAGTTTTAAACAAACTCAAATTTCACCTACTTATCATGTCCGTAATGTTGCTTTATGGCGGGGAGAAATAGATAACTGTCCAATAATTTTAGGATCAGCTACCCCTTCGTTAGAAACTTGGCTAAAAACAGCAAACACAGATCCAGATAACTCCCTTCCTTTATCTCTCTTCTCATCCCCTAATTTTCACTACCTATCTTTACCGGAAAGAGTTCAATCTCGTCCTTTACCCCCAGTAGAAATTATAGATATGAGACGAGAATTAAAATTAGGAAATCGTTCTATCTTCAGTCGTTCTTTACAGAACGCTTTAGCTGAGTTAGAAAATTCAAAGAAACAGGGCATTCTATTTATCAACCATCGTGGTCATAGCACTTTTGTTTCCTGCCGAAGTTGTGGTTACGTTTTAGAATGTCCCCATTGTGATGTATCTTTGTCTTACCATTATACTCATGAAGGAGCAATGAAACTATTGAGGTGTCATTATTGTAATTATAGTCAAAGTCAACCAAGTAAATGTCCTCAATGTAGTTCTCCTTATTTAAAATTTTTTGGTAGTGGAACCCAAAAAGTAATCCAGGAATTAACCAAACTATTTCCTTCTCTACGTCCTTTACGTTTTGACAGTGATACGACAAGAACGAAAGGTGCTCATCGTAGTTTACTAACTAAATTTTTTCAGGGAAAAGCAGATCTATTAGTAGGAACTCAAATGTTGACTAAAGGGTTAGATTTTCCTCAAATCACACTAGTAGGAGTAGTGACGGCAGATGAACTACTACACTTGTCTGACTATAGAGCAGCAGAACGAGCTTTTCAAACCTTAACTCAAGTGGCAGGAAGAGCAGGAAGAGGAAATGATCCTGGCCGGGTAATTATCCAGACTTATTCTCCGGAACATCCTGTTATAAAATCAGCTAGTTCCCATGATTATCAAAGTTTTGCTGAAACAGAATTACTTCAAAGAGAGGTATTAAATTATCCTCCTTATGGACGATTAATTTTAATTAGATTGAGTGGAACTAATAAAGTAGAAGTTGAACAAACTTCTCAAGTATTAGGAGATATTTGCCGTAAAAAAATAGGAAAAAATTGTGATATTTTAGGTCCTGTACCAGCCAATATTATGCGAATAGCTAAGCGTTATCGTTGGCATATTTTATTGAAATTTGATTATAATACTAAGGTGGTTATTCCAGATTTTAATGATTTAAAAATGGCTTGTCCTCAATCAGTAAATTTAACCATTGATATCGATCCATTAAGAATTGATTAATCAATAAAATATGTAAAATTTTTCTATTATCTCTATATTTATTTGATTAAATCAAGCAATACGATAAATATATGTTTAAAATAACGGCTATTTAAGATAGCTTTTTGCATAAATTTTCATAGGCTACAATGAGAGTAATATATTCAAATACAAAATTATATAATTATATAATCTAAGTAATACCTTGTTAGGCAATCACCTATAAGTTTAATAAAACATTGAATATTTTATAATATCAAGTCTTATTTTCTATTTAATAGATAAAAATATAAAATTATATTGTGACTAAACTTAATAAAAAATAGATACCACTATTACTAATGTTCAATATATCTATTTTAAAAATTAGTATCGCTAGGAGTCAGTCAACAATATTTAATCAATTAATTACTTACCATCTTCTCTCCTTTAGAATAAGTAAATATGAAAGTGTTTTTTAATAATTGTCTATCATACAGATCTCGCATACATCATACAATAATTTAAAAAATTAATCTATTCTAATTTATATAATTTAAGTTTAGCCTCATATAAATAAATACCGTCAAGATACAAATTTTTTATGTAGAAATATTCTATCTGTATTTTTGGTATTAACCTTACTCAATTAAATTGACGATTATTATATTAAATATCTAGATATAATCTATTCTATTAATAATAACTATGTGCTAAAATATTTAAACTATTAAGGTACTATAGAGTAGCACTTTAATAGTTTAAATTAAAGTACAATAAACAACTATTAATATATGAGTAAATCAACTAAAGACTTGATGACTAAATTCTAAGTAAAAATAAGAATAAATTAATCTATTTTAGATCTTAGTTAGGTTACTATAACTGACAATAAAACCTAGTTTACTATTTGATATTAGAGAATGAAAATAGAGTTAACCGTAATGAAAACAAGTGATCGCCTTGATCTTTGGTTGTCTCAAAATTTAAAAGATGTTTCCCGATCACATCTTCAAAAGCTCATTAAACAAGGGAACGTTCAAATTAACCGTCAAATTTGTACCAATAAGAAAACTAAGGTTCGTTCAGGAGATCATCTTCTTATCTCTTTTCCTCCTCCTCGACAGTTGGATCTGAAACCAGAACCTATTCCTCTTGATATTCTTTACGAAGATGACTCTCTCATCATTATCAATAAACCTGCAGGCTTAGTAGTTCACCCTGCTCCTGGCCATTCCACTAATACAATAGTCCATGGACTATTGTACCATTTTCCTAAATTAGCAGGAATTGCAGGAGTACAACGACCAGGGATTGTTCATCGTCTTGACAAGGATACAACAGGAGCTTTAATGGTAGCAAAAACTGATCATGCTCACCAGCACCTACAAAGTCAGTTGAAAACAAAAACAGCGAGACGAGAGTATTTAGGTATAGTTTACGGTATTCCTCATTTTAAGGAACAGGGGAGTAGTCTTACTCACAACCAGGAGAACAATGGTACAATCAATTTGCCAATTGGCCGTCATAGGGTCGACCGCAAAAAAATGGCAGTAGTCCCCGTGGAAAAGGGGGGACGTGAGGCGGTAACTCATTGGGAAATATTGGAAAGGCTAGGGAACTATACTCTCGTTAAATTTCGCCTGGAAACTGGACGCACTCATCAGATAAGGGTTCATAGTAGTTATATTGGTCATCCTATTGTAGGCGATCCACTATATTCTTTTAAAGGATCAGTCGGAGTAAATTTAACGGGTCAGGTTTTACACGCTCACAAGTTAAGTTTAGAACATCCAGTGACAGGAAAACCAATCGAAGTAATTGCTCCTCTTCAAGAAGCTTTTACTAAACTTTTATCTATATTGCGTAAACGATGTTAGAAAAATCAACAAGGAGTTGATTTTCTAAGTAGGATTTGTCTACACTCTAACTGTCTGGCTTAAAACAGAAAATGCATACTTTTTTTAATTATTTTATGGTATCTACTTTTGATAAAATGATATGCTTGTGATGATGTAAACAAAAACTTGTATAGAGCTGATACTTAGTTCTTTTAGACCTAAACTTTTAATTCAATTAAGTTTAACAAATAAAAATATTAATTCGGATTTACTGTAAAATAATATCTTTAATTCGTTATTTGTATATAGGATCTCATCAATTATTTTACCATACAATTTATGGAAACTGCCGTAATTTTAAAGTAATAAGTTAACTATTATGCAGTTATTGTAGGATAAAATGTATTAACTTACGGAAACTATAATGTCTCATGTTAAGAAACTGATACAAAATTGATTTTTAAAACTATTTATTGAGATTTATCAGACTTTTATTTTAAAGAATTATTATTCTGTTCTTATTGTCTAAAGTTGCTTCAAAGATTATCTAGTAATTCTATTTAACCATTTATATAATTTTATTTTAGTCAAGCTAAAAAGTCTGTATACTAGATATTTAGTTATTTTCGAGTTTAATATTATTTCGTTAAAAAAACAATTAAAAATGGTATTAACTTAATAGTAAGTTAATTTTCTTATAACTGAAACTATTATTGATTGTGTAAAAAAAATATTGAAATACTATTATGTTAGAACAGCATCTGTACGGGGGTAAATTAGGTACACTATTCTCCAAAAATACGACTTAGCCACATTAGTTACTAAAGATATTAAGTAGCTGCAAAAATACTTAATATCTTTAGTAAGTGATTAAGCTCTCTCTCTAACGAGACTAAAGTTTTAAATATAAACTTTCGAGTCGGCAAGTACGCGTAACATATAGAATTTGAATTCTAAAACTAGATATAGAAAGTTTTTTAAAAGCATAGAAGTTAAAAATTTACAAAGAATACCGTTTTGGTCAACAAATGAACAGCACACTGAAACAAGGATATAAATTTAAAGTAACCCTAGTCAATAGGGAAAACAAATATTATGAGTATTGCTACAGTAAACCCAACAACAGGCAAAATTTTAAAGACTTTTGAACCACTAACAGACTCAGAAATTGAGACCAAGCTTGCCCTGGCAGATAAAACTTTTAAAAAATATCGTAAAACGACAATGGCACAACGAAGTCGATGGTTAAACAATACTGCCGACATTTTAGAGGAAGACTATTGCAAATTTGCTAAGCTGATAACCTTGGAAATGGGAAAACCTATTAAAGAGGCAATGGACGAAATCAAAAAATGTGCTCTTGTTTGCCGTTTTTATGCCGAAAATGCTTCTGAATTTCTTAAGGATATTCCAGTAGTCACTGAGGCCAATCGCAGTTTTATTCGCTATCAACCTTTGGGAATAATTTTAGCTGTCATGCCATGGAATTTTCCATTTTGGCAAGTTTTTCGTTTTGCAGCCCCCACTTTAATGGCTGGGAATGTATGTATTCTTAAACATGCTTCTAATGTCCCTCAATGCGCTCTAGCCATTGAAATAATTTTTAACTCTGCTAAATTGCCGGAAGGGGCATTTCAAACTTTCTTAATAAGTGCCCCGCAGGTTGAGGCCGTAATGACTGATAAGCGCATAAAAGCAGGAACCTTAACTGGGAGTGAACCGGCTGGGATTAGTTTTTTATCTACAGCGGGAAAAAATATAAAAAAAACGGTCTTAGAATTAGGAGGGAGTGACCCTTTCATCATCTTAGATAGTGCCAATATTGAAGCTGCTGCTACTACTGCCGTTACTGCCCGAATGCATAATAATGGGCAATCTTGTATTGCCGCAAAACGGTTTATCTTAGTCAAATCAGTCGCTGAACGTTTCGAGCGACTTTTAGTAAAAAAATTTCAAACTCTGAAAATGGGTGATCCCATGTTAGAAGAGATAGATATTGGACCCTTGGCTACGCCTAAAATTCTTCAAGATATTGATAAACAAGTTCAAGAAACTGTAACCAAAGGGGCTAAAATCTTAGTCGGTGGTCAACCTGACCGTGATCGTGTTGGAAATTTCTATCCTCCAACTATCTTAAAAAATATTCCTGTAGATTCTCCTGGTTATAGTGATGAATTCTTTGGTCCTGTTGCATTACTCTTTCAGGTTGCAGATCTCGATGAAGCTATTGAATTAGCTAATAGTACCACCTTTGGGTTAGGAGCTAGCGGTTGGACTAATAATCCTATGGAACAAGAACAATTGGTGGAAGAGCTTGAAGCTGGATGCGTCTTTATCAATGGGCTAGTCAAATCTGATCCTCGCTTACCGTTTGGCGGGATCAAGAGATCAGGTTACGGACGAGAATTAGGTATTCAAGGCATTCAAGAATTTGTCAACGTAAAAACTATTTGGATCAAGTGATTAATGTTGCCATACTGAGCAGATTATATTCAAGTATTTTTGGTTAGTTTGGATAAATATTTCACAATTAAAAGTCCGAAGGAAGTTACTAAAATACGTCTTCCCTTCGGTAAAGATTGTCTAGAGATCAGTACAGACTAAAATGATTTATCAATCTTAGGGATAGTAATTATGGGGGCGCCAACAACAGCTGAATTACTAGTTGAATGTCTAGAAAATGAAGGAGTGGAGTACATCTTCGGACTTCCTGGAGAAGAAAATCTCCATGTCCTTGAGGCATTAAAGCATTCTTCTATCAAATTTATCACTACTCGTCATGAACAAGGGGCAGCTTTTATGGCTGACGTTTATGGGCGACTGACGGGAAATCCAGGAGTATGTTTGTCTACTCTTGGTCCAGGGGCAACTAATTTGATGACAGGAGTAGCTGACGCTAACCTCGATGGTGCGCCATTAGTAGCTATCACAGGACAGGTGGGAACTGATCGCATGCATATTGAATCTCATCAATATCTAGATTTAGTAGCCATGTTTGCTCCAGTAACTAAATGGAACAAGCAAATTGTCCGTCCAAGTATTACCCCTGAAATTACTAGAAAAGCATTTAAAATAGCAAAAAGTGAGAAGCCAGGGGCAGTTCATATTGATTTACCAGAAAATATTGCCGCTATGCCCGCTTTTGGGCATCCTCTTAAACAAGATGAACAAGAAAAAACGTACGCTTCCTATCGTAGTTTAAATGCAGCGGCTATGGCCATTTCAAAGGCAAAAAACCCCCTGATCTTGGTAGGTAATGGAACCATTCGCGCTCAAGCCAGTGAAGCATTAACAAAATTTGCCACTACCTTGAATATTCCAGTAGTCAATACTTTTATGGGCAAAGGGATAGTGCCTTACACTCATCCTTTAGCTTTATGGACTTTGGGATTACAGCAACGGGATTTGATTAGCTATGCCTTCGAAAAATGTAGTTTAGTGATCGCAGTAGGGTACGATTTAATTGAATATTCTCCTAAAAAATGGAATCCTGAGGGAACAACACCTATTATTCATATAGGCATGGAAGCGGCTGAAATTGATAGTAGTTATATTCCTTTAGTAGAAGTAGTTGGTGACATTTCTGATTCCTTGATAGATATACTGAAAAGAGCTGATCGCCAGGGACAATTAACAGAGGTTGTGACAAGTTTAAGAAAAGAAATTGTCGCTGATTATAAACAATACGCCCATGATAAAGAGTATCCTATTAAACCCCAAAAGATTATTTATGATTTACGTCAGGTAATGGGTCCAGAAGACATTGTGATTTCTGATGTAGGAGCGCATAAAATGTGGATCGCTCGTCATTATCATTGTGATACTCCCAATACCTGTCTGATATCTAACGGGTTTGCTGCCATGGGAATTGCTATTCCAGGAGCGATAGCTGCTAAGTTGGTTCACCCTGATAAGAAGGTGGTAGCCGTCACAGGAGATGGCGGGTTTATGATGAATTGTCAGGAATTAGAAACTGCTTTACGGGTCGGAACCTCTTTTGTTACTTTGATTTTTAACGACAATGGTTATGGGTTGATTGAATGGAAACAACTTAATCAGTTCGGAGAATCAGCATTTATTAGATTTAGCAATCCTGACTTTGTTAAATTTGCTGAAAGTATGGGATTAAAAGGATATCGAGTTGAGTCAGCTGCGGACCTAATTCCTACTTTAAAGACTGCTTTAGAACAAGACGTTCCCGCAGTTATTGATTGCCCCGTTGATTATGGCGAAAATATCCGTTTTTCCAAAAAGTCAGGAAATTTAAAATGTAGACTAAGCATAGCTAACCCAAAAGTAAATTGAAAAATGCAATCTTGCTAGTTTACGCCCCGAGCCATTGTCATAAAATAACCACAAAATAGTGGGTTGAATAAGAATACTTTTATTCTTTAAGTTGGATATTTAGTTATCTTAAACTTTGCATTTTCTTTGTTAACGATAAAAAAGTAATTCAATTTACTCATCAGGAAATCTTCCATACCATCGAACTGCTAGCCTAACTTATAGATTCTATTTCCAGTCTGATTTTATTTTAAACATTAGAGAAATCCAGAATAGATTCAAGAAGGAAAAGGAAAAAGTCCACTATTGGAACTCAACCCTATCGAAGTTTATAGATGTTCTTAAAAATGTCTAAGCTATATAGACTGGTATTCAAAAAAGATTAAATGACAGACAAACTCTTTCTATCTACTGATTAAGCAATGTAAGGGAATTCTTTTAACTTATGTGGGAAGGACTTATCTTTCTATCAGAATTAGAAGACCAAAGGACTAAATTAGCTTGTTTTTTGAAGCTACCTCGAGGGCTTATAATGATTGCCAACCATAATATTAGAGAATCAAAATGAAAAAATTACTACAGCGTTGGTCAACTATCTTGGCTTGTTTAATTTTAGTTAGCGGTTTGTTTTTAACAGGATGTTCCAGTCCATCAGCGACTTCTTCTGATGCCAATACTAGTGAAAACTCGATTCAATCAATACTGAATGATCAAGATAATCAATTAGATATGGACAACTATGTTCCCAGACTTGAGGGCAAAGCAATAGTAGAAATGATCATCAAAGGCTCCCCTGTCACGATTGAAGTCAATGGAGAAGATGCTCCCGTCACAGCTGGAAATTTTATTGATTTAGTTGACCGTGGCTTTTACAATGGATTGACTTTCCATAGAGTAGTTAAAGATCCTCAACCTTTTGTAGCCCAGGGGGGGGATCCCCAAGGAACTGGAACTGGGAGTTTTGTTGATCCTGATAGCAAGAAAACTCGTTATGTTCCCCTTGAAATTAAGTTAGATGGGGACGAAAAACCTATCTATGGTAGAGCTTTAGGTCGACAAGGGGCTTCTGTAAAAAAAACAGTAGTTCTGCCCCATACCCGTGGCGCAGTGGCTATGGCTCGTTCCCAAATGCCTGATAGTGCTTCTTCCCAATTCTATTTTGCTCTGTCAGACTTAGCTTTTCTCGATGGAGACTATGCTGTGTTTGCTTATGTAACTCAAGGAATGGATACCATTGATAATATTGAACAGGGCGATCATATTGACTCAGCTAAAGTTATTTTTGGTTTAGAAAATCTAAAACTATAACTCATAGATATTTAATACTAAAATAGTAATCTAGATGACTTATTGATGATAGCTTTAGTGAGACTGGGAGTGATACAGTTCTAAGATTTGAGTCTGTCGGCTTATTCAATAAACTGGATTTACTGAAAGCCTGCGACTATGCTGCTGCTAAGCCGCAGGAATTTTGTGTTTTTGTACATTAACATAATAAAAAACCATAGATAAAAAAGAAAACAGTAAATTTATACAAAAATCAGCATTTGTTAAAATATAAGTGCTGTGCAGATAAAATCTCATATTAATATCACAAAAGTATTTTATAGTGTTGATAACTTATTTAGAGAAAAAGACGGTATTTCATTTCATAAAATATGAATTAACGACTATTAAGGTTATTTTTACTAAGTTGGGATATTAAACTTCTAAAAACTTTATATATCTTATCACCTATTCCATTAAGAGAAAATCTTTCCTAATTTAATTTATTAAAATTTTTCCGCAGATTTATACCCTAGATAATCATCTTGATATATTTTTTATAAATCTATAAAAAATATATCAAGTAAATAAATTTTGTTTATTAAATTTTTCTACTTTAATAGACTGATTTTCATTAAATAGTATTAACAAATGAAGTATATATTAGCTATAAAGTTAAATTTATGTCATTAGATAAGATATTTTTATTCAAAATAGGTAGTTAAATACTGAATATATTTTCTTTGATTTTTATAGAAACTATATAAATAACGACTTAAAACAATTAATTACTGTTAATAACATACAAAATAAAAGTAAACAAATCCAATTAATTCTTAGTTTATAGGTATTATTTAATGGAAGTAGTTAATAATAAACTAAAAATATTTAATATATATCAAAAACAATCAAGTGTTTAGAATGGATCGATCAACTTTTTTCTTGACTAACTGCTTATATTTATATGTCCGATAAATATTCTCTTGATTTAGAAGAACAAAATAAGCTAACCTTCCTCCTAATATTAATAGTTAAATTTATTATGTTTAAACTTATTATGTTAATAATAACAATCATTTTTTTAAAATTATTTAACTAATTTTATCTATATTCTTATTCTGAAAGAACAGATTAAATATACAATCAAAGGCAATAACTTCTATCTCAAAATCATATTATATGCTTTCAAAAATTGAATCTCAAGTCGATGTAGTTAATGAGATCTTTAACCTTAAAGATCCTCAATATTATTTCAACCGAGAATTAAGCTGGTTAGAATTCAACTATCGAGTCTTACACGAAGCATTAGATGAAAGAACTCCACTTCTGGAACGCCTCAAATTTACTGCAATTTTTAGCTCTAACCTCGATGAATTCTTTATGGTTCGCGTGGCAGGATTAAAACAGCAAGTAGCTGCTAATGTAAGTAAACTAACTCCTGATGGTCGTACCCCTTCTCAACAGTTAATTGATATTAGCAATCGCCTTCGTTCTCTAGTAAAACAGCAGGATCATCTATTTGAATATATACTTAAAAATCTTTTAATTTCTAAAGGAATTTACTTAATTAATTATGTCGATCTTGATCAAGAACAACGTAGTTATCTTCATCAATATTTTAACAATTATATTTTTCCGGTATTAACACCATTAGCAGTTGATCCAAGTCATCCTTTCCCTTATATTTCCAACCTAAGCTTAAACCTAGCGGTTGTAGTTCGTGAGCCTAACATCGCAACAGAACACTTTGCAAGGGTTAAAGTTCCTCAAGTTCTACCCCGTTTTGTCGCACTGCCCAAAGAATTACGCCATCAAGAAGATGATCAAATTGCCACTTGGACAGGAGTACCTCTTGAACAAGTGATCGCCCATAATTTGGAGGCTTTGTTTCCAGGAATGATTGTGCAAGAATGTCATCCCTTTCGTGTAACCCGCAATGCGGATTTATCGGTAGAAGAGGATGAAGCTGATGATCTCCTATTAGCCATAGAACAGGAACTCCGCAAACGTCATGTAGGTAAATCGGCAGTTCGTTTAGAAATTCACTCTTCTACGCCCAGTAACATTCGGGAAAGACTGATGACAGATTTAATTTTGGATGAGATTGATGTTTACCATATTGACGGGTTGTTAAGTCTCAAAGACTTATTTTATTTTATGTTTATTCCCCGTTCTGATCTTAAAGATGAACCTTGGAGTGCAGTCATTCCTAATCCTTTACAACGAATCAAACAAGTTGTTAGTAACAATGAAAATAGCATAATTCAACAGGAAGGAGAAAATATTTTTTCTCTAATTCGCAATTCCGATTTGTTAGTTCATCACCCCTATGATTCTTTTAGTGCTTCTGTTGAAGAATTTATTACCCAAGCTGCTTATGACCCTAATGTTTTAACAATTAAAATAACTCTGTATCGTACTTCCGGAGATTCTCCTATTGTCAATGCCTTAATGGCGGCAGCAGAGAATGGTAAGCAAGTGGCAGCCTTGGTGGAATTAAAAGCGAGATTTGATGAAGAAAATAATATTCTTTGGGCTCGGCGTTTAGAACAATCTGGAGTTCATGTTGTTTATGGGTTGGCGGGACTCAAAACTCATACTAAGGTAGTCTTAGTAGTGCGACAAGAGGATAATAGAATCCGGCGTTACGTCCATATTGGAACAGGAAACTATAACTCTAAAACAGCCAAATTGTATACTGATCTAGGTTTATTAAGTTGTCGGGAAGAATTAGGAGCTGATTTAACAGATTTATTTAATTTTCTTACAGGATATTCTCGTCAGAAATATTACCGAAAACTGTTAGTTGCTCCCGTTAATATGCGTGATCGTGTGATAGAGATGATTTATCGCGAAGCGGAAAATTGTAAAAATGGAGAGAGTAGTCGTATTGTAGCTAAAATGAACGCCTTAGTTGATCCCCAGATGATTAAAACTCTCTATGAAGCTTCTCAAGCAGGAGTTAAGATTGACTTGATTATACGGGGAATTTGTTGCTTACGTCCAGGGATTAAAGGAATAAGTGAAAATATTAATGTTATTAGCATTGTAGGTCGATTTTTAGAACATTCACGAATTTTTTATTTTCAAAATAGTGGAAAAGAAAAAATTTATATTGGGAGTGCTGACTGGATGACTCGTAATCTTTCTCGTCGGGTTGAAGCTGTAACTCCTATCGAGGAGCCATCAATTATGCAGGAGTTACAAGAAATTTTAGGGATTATGCTAGCTGATAATCGTCAAGCTTGGGAGTTACAGCCTGATGGTAGTTATGTTCAAAGACACCCTGGAAAAAATTGTCGAGAACAAAGTGCTCACAGTATTTTTATGAAAATGGCATTAGACAGTCAACAGTTGATATAAACAATAATTGAATATAAAAGTTAATATTTACTGTCTTTTGTCCCAAGATATAAATCCTCCAATTAAGTAAAAATACAAACTAGTTAATGAAGTACAAAAAAGGCCGTAGATAGTCTGTTAGCCAGTCAAAAATCAAACTATTAATTGCTCCCGAAGCTCTTTTACCACTAGATTCAACCCAACAGAATTAGAAGCCTTAAAAAGTAAACGATCACCTGGTTTGACAATTTCTTTTAATCGTTCAATGAGCTCGTGATGAGTGGATACACAATCTGTAACTATGCCTAGTGCACCTTGAGTAATTTCCTTTGCCTCAGGATCATTAACTAAGACTAACAAATAATCAACTCCGACTTGTTTTACTGTTCTACCAACTTCATGGTGGAATTTGGCTGATTTTTTTCCTAGTTCTTTCATAGCTCCTAAAATTGCTAAATGTCGTTTTCCAGGAATTTCTTTCAACGAATTTAGAGCCGCTTTCGTAGACTCTAATCCAGCATTATAGGTCTCATCAAGAATAATAATATCGCCTGCTAATTGATATTGCCGAGAACGTCCTTTAGGTAAATGAACTTTAATTCCTTGAGTTAAAGGAGCCCAATCCAAACTTAAACATTTAGCTACAGCTAAAGCTCCTAAATAATTTAAAGCATTATGCTCACCTGGTAACGGCACTGGAAAGTTTATTCCTTCTACCTGCAGAATTTGAGAATCAATTAACTTTCCAATTATATTTCCTCCTTTAAGCCCATAAGTAATGGTTTCTCCTGACCAGATTTCCTTTGCTGTTTGAATTAAAAGAGGATTATCGTGATTGAGAATAGCAATTCCTTCGCGGGGCATGTGAGCTAGTAATTCACACTTAGCTTGAGCGATTGCTTCTCTTGAGCCTAGTCGCCCAATATGGGCTGTTCCTACATTTGTAATCAGTCCAATAGTGGGACTGGCTATTTGAGTGAGTAAAGCAATTTCCCCCAGAGCCCGCATGCCCATTTCAATTACCACATAATTTTGATTGGTTGTTATATCCAATAAAGTTTTAGGAACACCAATTTCATTATTGAAGTTGTTTTGAGTCTTATGTACTTTTCCTTGTGTTGTCAAGACAGCTGCAATTAGTTCTTTTGTAGTCGTTTTACCAACCGAGCCTGTGACAGCTATCACAGGAATGTTAACCTGATTACGCCACCAATGAGCAATTTGCTGATAAGCAACCAAAGTATCTTTTACTTTAAACTGTGGTATTTTCTTATCTAAATTTAGTGATAAATAATGATCTACAATCAGAGCTGCTGCTCCTTTTTCTATTGCATCCTCTGCAAATTTATGTCCATCAAAATTGCTACCTCTTAATGCTAAGAACACTTCTCCTTGTTTAAGGAAGCGGGTATCTGTATTAATTCCTTGAATATTTTTTGAAAAAGTAAAGTCAAAAACTTTATCTAAATTACTTTCAAATAAATCAAAAAGGTTACTGAGAGAAATTTGCAATGACATATGTTTTAATAAAACTATATTAGTGAAATCAACAAAACCATACAATTAATACTCAACAAAAATATTGAGCATTAATTGCATAGTTTTTTTTAGTATAATAGGCTAGGTAAATTTAAATAAATAAGTTGTATTACCTTAATTCTTGTGAGTGGTTAATTGAACATTTTCTTACCTACCCGTTCATCCAATAAAGTAAGTTTAGACAAACCGATGTTTATGCTGGGTAAAAAGCTACTGTCAAATTCTACAATATTGAATATAATATCAATTATTTTTTTGTTTTTTATCGTCATATTTTAATTAACTATTAGTAAATTAAGTTTTAGCTACAAGATTATATTACTTGCTTCCTTACTTTGCTGAAGAATTTATTAAAATTTTATCGTATTTTTATATAATTATCAATTGAATGTACTACAAATATCAATAGATCAAATAAATTTATTAAACCTCAATGATTAGTAAAAACAATTTATTAATTATTAATATTTCTAGATTTACTGTTTATTAGTAATCGATAATAGTATTCAATGTAAAAAAACTATTTTATGAGTTAAGTAATACACAAAAATTCATTTATAAGACTGAGATAGTCAAACTGATAACCTTCTTCAAATTTAGGTCGATGGCAATAACATAGTATTTTATTAAATTCGAAATATTACACTCTCGGTAGGGTACAAGTATCATTTTTAATAACTTTATGTAAAAACAATGAACGGTTATTATACTTGTATCCGCAAATTTTTATACTAAAATTGTCTGTACCTAGATTTTTGAAAGGTTTAAATAGGATTTATATTAGTTCATTCCTCTATAATCTGCATGATAATAATAGTTTATTAAATTTTTTTTCTCTAAAGTAGCATAAGATACTATTTCAAAATAATATAGCTATTAAATAAATCTTTAATAATATGGTATAGACTTAAGCTATTAAATTGACTAGATATCAAAAATAGTTAGCAATAAAAATAGGAACACTATGTCTTTACAGATAGTAAATAGTTTACAAAAAGTTATTCAAGTTATTAGCATTTTGTTTAAAGCTAGTCTAAAGCTAAATAAAATAGTATCTTAACACAATTTACCTAAATTATGGCAAGATCAAATCATAACAAACTTTTATAAAAAGTCTAATCTCTTTTTTAAATAGTAGAAATAAAAGTTTGTTATGATTTGAAAGTTTTCTATTTAGCAACTTTTAACTAAATTATCAATTCTGTATAACCGAAAATGAGGTTAGTTTGTCCAAAATCCTTGTCATTACCAGACAGTCCTTTATTTATCTATCTACCAGGAATGGATGGAACGGGCGAGTTACTACATAGACAAATAAACAAATTAAGTTGTTTTTTTAGAGTTTGTTGCTTATCAATTCCCAAAGATGACTGCAGCAACTGGAATACTTTAGTTTCTAAAACTATTAACTTAATTAAGAAAGAACTCAAGCATTATTCTCAAGCCTCCTCTGTTTATTTATGTGGAGAATCTTTTGGAGGGTGTTTAGCGATCAAACTTGCTCTTAAGTCTCCTGAGTTAGTCAAAAAAATGATTCTAATCAATCCTGCTTCATCTTTTACACAACGTCCTTTATTAAGTTGGGGGAGTGAATTAATTCAGTGGGTACCAGATATTTTACATCAAACTTCAACATTAGGTTTTCTACCATTTTTAGTAGCTTTAGGAAGAATAGAAAGAAAAGACTATCACACTTTATTAAAGGCGATGCAGTCAGTTCCTCCATTAGTAGTTAGTTACCGACTGAGGTTACTGAGGAATTTTAATGTTGACGAAGCACAATTAAAACAGTTAACTCAACCTATTTTAACTGTAGCTAGTGATAGCGATTATCTTTTACCTTCCCTCGCTGAGGGAAAACGATTAGTTACTTGTTTACCTAATAGTCATTTAGTAGTCTTACACGGTAGTGGACATGCCTGTTTATTAGAAACTGAAGTCGATTTAACTAATGTACTTCAAAAGTATAATTTTTT
The DNA here is from genome assembly GCF_947331815.1 of Cyanobacterium sp. uoEpiScrs1. GTDB lineage: Bacteria > Cyanobacteriota > Cyanobacteriia > Cyanobacteriales > Microcystaceae > Rippkaea. Next base: position 1,820,306 of record NZ_OX373462.1, on the reverse strand, counting down.
ACCTTTCAAGACTATAGCCTATTGATATTAAAGTCAGCAAGATTGGTCAACTAATAGCCACTATCAAATATAGTAATAATCGGAGAATATTAGGGAGGAGAGACATACAAAAGCTCAACAACATTTTAGTACTTTCACATTCCTAAAATAGATTTTAAGAAATACAGTTTTTACAACGTCTATTATCTTATTACTACTAATAGTAATAAGATAATAGACGTTTGCTCCTTGCATAAGCTGCTATGGCGCTATTGAATTAATCAAAATCCAATAATAAGGAGACAATTGTAATTAAGAATTAACTTTCAAAAAAAGGAGAACAAATACCTGGAATAAATTATTTCTGATACCTATCTTAAAACTTCTAGGTAAGTATAGTCAATCTTCTTTTAGTAGAAGACAGTCCAGATTAACTTTACGAGGGAGTAGATTATCATTGAATAATTACTTGTTTATAACTGGTAGAGACAGTATAGCAAATTTATGAGAATTTTCTATACTGTACGAACATATTTAATAACTAGAAATAGGTTCATCTATTAGTTTTATTTAAAGTCTTTATTTATACTAAGATAATTACCATAAAAAGCTTCTAATCTATATAAATCATTGTATTCACTATTGTAGTTTTTTTATATCATACATTTATATTATTATTAATTTAACAACAATATAAATGAACTGTTTATAGTTCTTTTATTAGTTTTCTATAAAGCCGACAAAAACCCTCTCTATTTGGAAGACATATTCTTCTATGTCCAGTACTAGTAAAAGTATCATGCTTAATATATTGATTATTAGTTTTAAATAGTTTAATAGTTTATACGAAGTTATTAATAAATAAATAAATTATTTTTACTATCTACGAAACCATGGTATCTGTAATTTTATTTCAGGTAGGGGATTACACCAAAAAAGCTCTTGACAAAAAAGGCTTTTACTTAACAAGTATTGCATATGTAATATATTCTACATAATATAATAACACTAAGCCATACACGACTTTAATAAAGGGTCTGTAAATTTTAGTGCTACTAGCACTTTTGAGCTTATATTAACAGTAGCGATATTAAAATTGTATACTATGTCGATAGAATAATTAATATCATCCAATCTTTAACATTCTTAATTATCAGTAATTTTCTATTATTGATTTATTCTCTTTGTAGTAAGTATTACTAATTTGAATAAGGATACAAATATTGACTAGTTTTATAAATAGTAAAAATTACTAGAACAATAAATTTGGCAATACTTAAATATTTATATTACTAATATAAATTGTATTTATTCTTTACTAGATAAATCTTCAATTACACTGAACTTGCCGAACTAAATTAAATGTTTTTACAAAATTCAAGAGCTTCATCTAATAACCGATTTCCTTGCTCAACAGTTTCAATACGAGAGACATGGTCGCGTAACTCAGATGCTCCTGGAAATGCCTTACAATACCACGCTAGGTGCTTTCGTGATTGATAAATTCCCCGCTGTCCTTTATGTTCCCATAGACCATTAAGATGTTCTTTAGCACATTCTAGCCGTTGTTTTGGAGTTGGGGCAGATTTTCGAATTCCTGTTCGTAAAAAATAATCAATTTCTCCGACTAAAAAAGGATAACCTAATGTTCCTCGTGAACACATTACTCCATCTGCACCTGTAATTTCTAAACACTTCAGGGCTGATTCCACTGAAAAAATATCACCATTAGCAATAATAGGAATACTTAATGTTTCTTTTACTTTAGCAATCCATTCCCATCTTGCTTTTCCATTATATCCTTGGGCGCGAGTCCTGCCATGAATAGTAAGCATTGCTGCGCCTGAATCTTCCATCCTTTTTGCAAAGTCAATGATGTTAATTTCTTGATCGCTCCAACCAATACGAGTTTTAACAGTAACAGGAACTCCAATAGATTTTACTACTTCTTTTACAATTTCCTGGGCAATATTTGGTTGACGAAGTAGGTGAGAGCCACCTCCTTTTTTAGTGATTTTACTCACAGGACATCCCATGTTTATGTCAATAGTTTTTGCTCCTTTTTTTACAGACTTTTGAGCAGCTTTTACCATTGGATAGGGCCGACAGCCAAACAATTGAATACTAATTGGCTGTTCATCTATATCAATTGTTATTAGTTTTGGTACATGTTTTAAATGGTAGACATCTGTTGCGTTAATCATTTCAGTATATATCATAGATTGTGGTGCATACCGCCTAACTAAACGACGAAAGGTAAAATCTGTAACTCCAGATAAAGGCGACTGAAATACACGACTTTTTATTTTTAATGATCCTATTTGCAAAGGAGATGATAATTTTTGTCTTAGATAATTAGATAGCATGTAAAGGTTAAGTAAATTTGAAGGAGAAAAATTTATCGGCTAAAAATCGTAGATAAGTAACTCATGATCTACACAACTTTTACATAGCAATATTTGTAGATTGTAGTTATTATGATCTTGTCACAGTTAGTATGGGAACACAAATGATAATTATATCTATATCTTATAGTTTACTTTGTTGATAATCATCCTGTTTTAGATAGAGAAATAAAAAAATAAATATCTAAGATGATCCTGAGGTATTTATTTATGATAAGTTTTTATAGCCTCAAGTATAAAAATTGGTTTGCATAATTATTTTTTATATACAAAAAATTAAAATTCTCATCAAGTAATTGTATATAAATATATTAAAACATTTAATGCTAACAACAAAAATACAAAAGTCATAATAGCTATATTATTAGTAATAAAACATTAAATACCTTAAATCAGAAAAATAAATTAATTATTAATTGATAATTTAAAAAATTAATGAGAGAGAAGCATAAATATTACTATCAATAACAACAATATTGATGCCGTTAGTGTTTCTAAATTATATAAAGGAGTACAATCCTAAATGATTTCTTAAATAATACGTTTATGAGAAGAAGACTGAAGCTTGAGTGTATTTTACTTATGATATTTTAATAACTGTAATCTCCTTAATAGTATTTCATACTATTGTTCTTACACTTAGATATTCTCTAAATAAGACAATAACTTATCCAGAGTCTAACACCAGACATAAATACTGTTTGCAGTATTGAACTATTATATCAATCCGAGAACTCAAAATAATTAGTCATAGAAGAAAGTATATAAATCATTCAATTAATAAAACGAGAATGTATTTTTCAGGAAAGTTTGTGAGTGTCAATAAACTGGACACAACACAACAGCATAGTAGTAACTATCGGTATCCCCGACAATTTGGAGTTGTTTATGATTGAACTAACTGTTCGTCTAGCCAACAATAAATTATGATACTAAACTTAGGGTAAAAACTTCTACTGACATTTTTGTTAGACTACGCTGAAACAGTAATGAGTGATTTTCTGTCCTCAGACAATTTTCTTTCTTATTAAGATACTGTAACTTATATAGCTAAAGAGTCAAGATCAAAAAAACATCATGATTCCCTTAGTTTAATTAGACTGACGAGATCATCCTCGGTTCTACTCAAATTTTCGATAAATCTTATGTTTGTTTTCCGTTTGTGTGTGAGTGTGAGTGTTAGTATTTTTCTAGCCTTAATCTGGGAAGTATCGATGGCTACACAAGTGTCGTCATCTTCTGTCAAAACTCACGATAAAACTTTTGCAACCTCTCAGAAGACTTCTCTTTTATCCTCCAATAGACAAGTGCAGAGGGAGGAGATGAACCCTCATGTGGTGGATACAAAGCAAGTAAAACAATCCATTCCAAAACAAACATCATCAACCGTCAAGGAGTTTTATACTCAGGTCAATATTAAATCAACAGACTCGCTAAATGTACCAAATGCTGTTGATCTTTCTTCTCCAATACTAAAAAACTTACTGCCTAACAGGCTTAACCCCAGTGGCAACCCCTTATTGTTTCCTACTAAATCCTCAGAAGTGGAAACTGCCATTAGTCAACCAATTACCTTAAATCAAGCCATTGCTCTGGCCTTGCATAATAATAGGGAGCTCCAAGCTTCTCGCATTGAATTAGAAGAGCGTCAAGCCAGTTTAAAGATTGAACAAGCTGACTTGTTTCCTACAATAGATATTGGAGGTAGTACTGTAAGATTTAGGAATGATAGGGTATTTGGTGGTGGGACAAATCAACTTGGAGATTTAATTCCCGAAGAAACCAGTGCTGAAACTTTTACAGATCTTCGAGCTTTAGCAACCCTAAATTACGTGATTTACAGTGGGGGTGAACGGTCAGCTCAAATCACGCGTGCTCGACGAGCAGTTCGTAATCAAGAATTAGAAGTGGAACGGATTTCTGAGCAAACCCGCTTTGAATCTACTGATCGTTATTATCGACTACAAAACGCCGATGCTCAAGTGGCTATTGCTCAAGCAGCTGTAGAAGATGCAAATCAAAGTTTACGGGATGCTAGATTATTAGAACAAGCAGGGTTAGGAACTCGATTTGATGTTTTGCGAGCTGAAGGAGACTTAGCTACGGCTAATCAAGGGTTAACTCGTGCAATCGCTGAACAAAGAACTGCAAGACGCAGTTTAGCTGAATTTTTAAGTGTGGGACAGCACGTTCAACTAACAGCTGTGGATGAGATCTCGGAAGCCGGAACTTGGGCAATGACCCTTGATGAAACTATTGTTCGAGCTTATAAAAATCGTGCTGAGTTAGAACAACAACTGGTACAACGAGAGATTAGCCAACAAGACCGTGACATTGCCTTGTCAGAAATTAGGCCCAAGGTTAGTTTGTTCGCAGAATATGATGCACGAGACAACTTAGACGATGGAGTCCCTGTTCTCATGGACTGGACATTTGAAGCACGGGTACGCTGGCGAATTTTTGATGGGGGAAGAGCCTTTGCGGGAGCCAGACGAGCTGAACGAAATATAGATTTAGCCAATACCAATTTTGCTAAAAAACGTAATGCCATTCGTTTTGAGGTGGAAGAAGCTTATTATGACTTTATTGCAAATAGGGAAAACATCAACAGTACTCGTAAGAACGTTGAAACTTTTTCAGAAGCTCTCAGATTAGCTCGCTTAAGATTTCAGGCAGGGGTTGGAACTCAAACTGATGTCATTGATGCCCAACGAGATCTCACTGATGCACGGGGGCGTTTTCTACAGGCAGTTATTGGCTACAATCAATCACTTAATGCCTTACAACGATCAGTCAGTAACTTGCCTGATAATGGATTATTTGAGGCACGTTAGTCTAACATAATTCTCTGTAATTAAAAGTAATTCTCTATTGTGCGTTACCTGACTTAAAACATTTAATACGGGATTATTGTCATCTCAGGTACATTTGTTGATACGGTGATTCTCTGTAATTTAACAGTATTGGTTATTACAATGATAGAAATATATTAATCATATGGTTAAAGTAGCTATCAGTGATTTAACTTTAATAACACCAGCTTTTTGTTAAATAATCAATCATATTTCTTTCATTTTAGCCGGATTTATAAGTTTATTGACTTTTTTAGGAGTAATTACTTTGTGTTTTTATAGGAAAAAATATTGGGCTTATGTTTTCGGAGTATCCAGTTGTTGTACTTTTAAATTGTTATTTTTTTGAGATCTATTATTAACTCAGAAGCTGTAATTAATTTTTTTATAAAATATTATTGACTTTGGCTGCTACTAATATTCTATGTTGTATTTTATTATCAGGACAAGTATCTGAATATTTACAAAAATGTTAGCAATACTAAAAATAGATCGAGAACAGATAGTACAAGAGATTTTGAATTATATTTGCTATTTTTTGTTTAATAAATATATTTTAAGCGATTGATTAAAAGTTTAATTTATATTAAAAAAGTTTAATAATTCCTGGGACTTTTTGTAAAGATAAGTTATTTAAATAATTTTTATCAATAAAAATAAACAAAGTGTAAATCTAAATAGACTTGGCTAATCTTACATATTTTTTAAAATATTAGACAACCAATTTGTAGGACTGTATTGCAAATTTACTGTCTTATCTTCTCTGATTTTGTCTTTAATTCCTAATCGTAAAACTTTTTATTATGAGCAAGTATTTTAAAAATACACTTTATCATACAGTCAAGTCAGTTTATCCTAAACACTTCGTCAATCTAGCTATAAGATAATTAGCCCGTAAACTTATAGCAGGTTTAAATCTTACTATAATTAATATAGCCAATTAAACATGGCTCGGATAATCTCTGGATAAATAGTCTCCTAAACTTAACTATACTGAGTCGTTGTTAGCCGAACCATGCAGTAGTAAAAGTGATTATTTTACTAGATCCTATTCCAAATAAAGTAGATAGATGAATCCCTGATAGATTCACAGTTTAGGATTGTTAAATAATAATTTAAGACAGGATACTTTGTACTAGAGGACTAAAAAAAGAAATTAGTTCAGGTCTACTAGTCACTAAACAAGGAAAAGACTTGTTTCCATAGTCATGACCGATTTTAAGAGGAAAAATGGGGTCATTATTTAAGGAAACAAAAACTCCGCCAGCACTATTGACAATAACCCAAACCGCTGCAATATCCCAAATTTTCGGAGTAGCTTCTATTCCTCCTAACGCTGCTCCACAAGCCACTAATAACATATTATAAGTAGCGACTCCAACCATACGAATTTTACAAGGAAAGGGTTGTCTAAGAATTTCAATACTACGGGTGCACAAATTGAAAAGATGACTTTTGCTAGGCTGATCAGAACTAGTATGAATTTTCACCCCATTTAAATAAGCCCCATCAGGTCCAGTTATTCCAGTGTTTCCATACCAATATCCATGAAAAGACTGCTGAAGTTGAGGAAAATAAACAAAGCCAAACACAGGTGTTCCTCGATATAATAATCCTAGAGAAATGCCCCAAATTGGAATACCTCGAGTGAAGTTAGTGGTTCCATCAATCGGGTCAATGATCCAACACCAGTCTGTCTCAGGAAATATATGAGTGGTTTCCTCAGTAAGAACCCCATGTTCAGGGAATTTCGTAGCAATTGCTACCCTAATAGTTTGATCAGCCCAATGATCAGCTTGAGTAACTAAAGAACCATCCTCCTTCTGTGTCGGGGATATTTTACCTACATCAGTCACTAAGTAATGTCCAAGTTTTTGAGTTGTCGTACGACAAAAAGTTAAGACCTCGTGCCAAAATTGTTCCATGTTCAACTGAAGAATGAGAGGGTAACAACAGGATACCGTCCTTAAAAGATATAGGAGAATAATTCAATAAAGCAAGTGCTTTAATTTCAGAATACACACAATCACAGTTAGTAAAATTTAATAGGTTGTCCTCGGATATAATTTTGACAAAAGTGTTATGCTAGTGAGCGCTCAGATCTTCTTAGACAGTTTTTATACAAAAGGCAAGGAATTTAAATAAATTTAAATTTATTTAAATTCATAATTACCAATACTTTTAGGTACGGTTATATCTATAAAATTTTCGTTATATTTGTCATGAATTTAACTTTAAAATGCTCATCATATAGCAAGATGTTATCAACTTCAACTAACAAAGTTACTATTATCCGTAATTATATTATTCTTTCTCTAGTTGTTATGGTTTTGGGTGTGGGATTGACGGATATTTTTAAAAATCCTGGTCGTATTGGTCAAAAAGATCGTATTAATAATTATATTCGCTACGTCAATGCTGGTTTTGTTGCTCAAACACAAAAACTAGGACGTTGAAACCTCATTGTAAGCTTTCCATCTTGTGGAAAAAGTATCTTTACTATATTGACTCCTAGATTAATTCAACAAACTAAATTAAATTATAATTATTAAGTCATCTCTATCAGTATTTTATTAACTGTACAAATAGCATTAATATTTTATTATTAAAACTAAGGTAATATATCTTAGCTCAATGTATTTATATTGTTGATATTTATAAGTTATTTAGTTGAGCTTTTTCTTGTCTGTATGATGATAACAATCAATTTTTTTGTTTTATAGTTACAGATTAAATTCAATAATAGTTATAGTTATTATTATGTCAACTTAACTTCCTAAAGAAGATAACATCTAGCAATTAATTATTTTACTTGAGTGTTTTATTGAAAAGTAAATTATTTACTAATAAGTTTTTTAAAAAAATAAACTTATTAGTAAATAATAATTTAATCAGTAATTAGATCTATGATTTTGTTGGCATTTTAATCTGTGTTTATATAGTTCTAATTTCTCTTGTCGTCAAAATATAAACATATAAAATTATCGAATATTTTTGAATAAAAATAACAATAACTAAATACTATACATAACCTGATACATCATGTCAGCTTTATAATTTATATCTGATAAGCAATAAAAATAATATTATTTACTATTAATTTGTAATATGAATGTATATTCAATTGAATATAGTTGTTTGTCCTGCAGCTAAATTAGCAAAAATAAATCTAAAAATCTAAATCACTTAATAATACATAGATATAGATCTTAGATAAAATCTATATCTATGTGAGCGACTAATATATAAAATATTTATTCTTTATTCTTTATTTATTTTAACTAATCTCTAGCGTAGTAGAGTAACTTTTACATCTTTTGTTTATATAATTAAGTATTTAGTTTGTGCAAGAAAATATAATTGCTATATAATAGGAATTCTTTCGACAACAATGAGAAAGAAATAGTTCTTAAACTTATTATTTATAGATAATTTATGCAATTTTAATTAACTTAAAAAATAATTTATTATCTATATTAATTAATATAATTTTAGCTATTTTTCTGACAAAATCTTTTCTGTCTTGTTTGTCTATATTTAATAATATAATTTAACTACTTTATATTTAAACACAACATAATAAAATACTTAGATTTTTATTTACAAAACATTAAATTACAACGAAGTATCTATAAAAAGATTAAGTTATCAAACTTAATAGTAAATTATTTGTTTGTAAATATTCTTGAATATCCATTTAATAAATACGTAAATAATAGAGTAAAATATGTTAAATAAATATATATTATTAGTTTGCAGAATAAATAATATTCTGGAAGTTGACTTTAAATAATCAAAAACGTATTTGAAAATAGTTTAAATTTAGACTCTATAGAGAGCAATTGCACGTAAAGACTTTGGCTAGTACTATTAAAGTATATAGGGTAATATTTTCTAGCTTAGAAAGACTAGGAAATACTTAATAGCAACACCATCTTCTTACCATCAAATTATTCAAATTACAAAGAGATCTAAAGGATTATTAGCTAAAGCTCTAAGAATAATCTATGATTAATACACTTGGCCTCAATTTAGTGAAGCATGCAGCCTCATTTCTATCCCAAACGTCTCTACCAATGGCTCACTTCCAGCAACTTTGGGCTTAGTACCACCGATCCTCGCTATGCCTTATTAGAAGCTTGTTTGATTGGATTTCTTTCAGCTTTAGCCGCTCTTATTCTTAAAGTAGGCGTCGGTTGGTTGGGAGGATTGCGAGTAAGTCTAGCCAATCAATTTGGAGCGATCTGGATCCTTCCCCTGGGAGGCTTAACTTTAGGATTAATATCGGGATGGTTGATTGAACAAGTTTCTCTCAGTGCTGCAGGAGGTGGTATTACCCAGGTTAAAGCATCGTTGGCACGCTACCCTGTTCCATTATCTCTACAAGTTGTTCTGGTCAAATTAATCGGTACGATTATGGTCCTAGGAGGTGGGTTAACCCTAGGTCGTCGTGCTCCTACAGTCCATATTGGAGCAGCTTTAGCGGCACAATTAAGTAGTTGGGTTCCAACCTCACCTGAACATCGACGACAAATGATCGCTGCTGGAGCAGCTGCCGGACTAGCTGCTGGATTTAGCACTCCTATTGCTGGGGTTCTATTTGTGGTTGAAGAGTTGATGCGCGATGTTTCTGGTCTAACTCTACAAACTGCTATTGTTGCTTCATTTGTGGGGGCTGTCGTCTCCTTAATACTCCAGTCAGCATCTTTGTCATTTTCATCTTCCCTTTTAGATCTGCCAAATATTAGCTTTTCAGCTTCCGAAATTCCTTTTTACCTATTACTGGGAATTTTAGCCGGGATATTGGGCACACTGTTTAAACGGGGATTGCTATTTAGTCTAACCGTACAAAGCCGTCTTAATTTACCTTTACCCTGGCGGATGGGGCTGGTCGGCATGATTTCTGGGATGATTGTTGCTATTCTACCTCCTTTTTTTCAAGATAATGCAGGATTAAGAACTTTTTTAGTAACGGGAGAATTGAGTGGAGACAAAATTCTTTTGGCTTTTATTGCTCATTTTTTCCTGACTATATTAGCTTATAGTTCTAATGCTCCAGGGGGACTTTTTGCCCCTGCATTGGTTTTGGGATCTGCCTTAGGCTATCTGGTAGGAGATTTTGAGGAATTTCTGACAGGGACGGGAGCTGAATCTACTTATGCCCTGGCAGGAATGGGGGGCTTTTTTACTGCGGTAGTCCGGGTTCCGGTGACAGCCATTGTCATTGTCTTTGAATTAAATACAGATTTTAATATTGTTCTTCCTTTAATGGTGACTTGTGCAGTTTCTTATGTGGTAGCTGAAAGTGCATCACGAGGATCCTTATACGAAGACATGCTTAAAACTAAGGGTATTTGCATTAATGAAGCAGCAACAGCGCAAGATTTTTTATCTCGATTAACTGCCGCCGACGTTATGCAGTCTAAGGTAGAAAGTTTACCTAGTCATTTAACCCTTGAAGAAGTTTTTCAAGCAATGTCCGTGTCAAGTCATCGTGGTTTCCCAGTAATGGAGAAGGGCAAGTTAGTGGGAATTGTTACTCAAACTGATTTGGCTAATTCGGCTCAATATTCGCCAGACAAATATCTCAGAGATTTCATGACTCCACGCCCGATTACAGTTCCAGCCGATGCTGTCCTAAGTGATGTTCTTTATATACTAAATCGATATCTATTATCTCGTCTGCCAGTGACAGAAGGGACAAAATTAGTAGGAATTATTACAAGAACTGATATTATTCGTGTAGAGGCTAATAAACTCGAAGGTAATGATGCTCAAGGAAATGAATCCTTGCAAGAACCTTCTTATGTTGTCTATCAAACCCGCGCCCCAGCTATTGGGGAAGGACGTATTCTATTACCGTTAGCTAACTTAGATAGTGCAACGGCTTTGTTCAAAATTGGAGCTGCGATCGCAAGTCAGAAACAATCAGAATTAGAATGTTTACGGATAGTTAAAGTTCCAAAACACAGTAATCCAGCCCAAACTTCTCTGGCAAATCAACCTTATCGCCAATTACTCCAACACCTGGAAAAATTAGGAAAAAATAAAGGTCTTCCAGTTCATACCCAAATCCGGGTTGCCCATGATATCTCTCAAGCTATTTTAGAGACAATCCGTGATCGCCATATTAATTTAATGATTTTGGAATGGACTGAAGATAGTCGAACTCCTGGTGCAGTTTTTGGACATGTAGTTGATTTTTTGATTCGTAAAGCGCCTTGTGAGTTAGTTTTAGTAAAATTGGGTGATAATCATGATGTTTACCCTCATAATTTAGACAAAGATGCCACCTGGTTAATTCCTATCGCTGGAGGACCAAATGCACAACGAGCTATGGAGTTACTTCCTGGACTAACTGGGTTATATAATCGTTCCCGATCACCAATTATTTGGTTGTGTAAGGTATTCTCCCCCGATGGAGATTTCCCACAATACCAAGCTTTAGAACAAACTGCTCAAGAATTGAAACGAACTCTTGAGCGTCTTGTTATTCCTTTACCCATTCGTTCCCAGTCGGTGGCTGATGCAGTAGTTCATTTAGCAACGGCTGAAAACTGTGATGTAGTGATGTTAGGGGTTAGTCGTGAGGGTCTGTTAGAACAAGTGATGTATGGAAATCTTCCTAAAACAATTGCTCGGCAAGTTCGCAGTACTGTTATTTTAGTTCGAGATGCATTGTAGGATTAGTCTATTACAATAAAACATAAAACTGGAGGAACAGCAAAACCAGTTGAGTAAATAGATATATATTATCTATCTGCCTTAAGTTCGTGTAGTTTCTTCACCTACTTAATATGGAAAGAATTAAGTAGATAAAGAAAGTTATCTTACGAGGAAGTAATATTTGATTTTAGATTGTGCAAATAATTACTTAACATAATAAACTTGATATTTAAATTAAATATCAAAAAATTTCGGATAAAATATACCCTGGTAGATTATTTTTTCAGAAGAATTATGAGGTATAAAAAATTTTTATACTTAGCTCGAACTACGAAGTAACTCACTTACCCTGGCAAATTTCATGCGTAGTGTACTATGTTGATATGTCTTAGTTTATTATTAAACGATGACGTTATCTATATCTTATCCTCTACGATTGTTGTCATAATGAATTCTGGTTCCAGCCCATTGTAATTTTTCCCGTAAAGTCTGATAAAAAGAATAATTCTTTTGAAGAATAATAAATTTAGCAACACATTCAGCCATATGAACTCTTACCCATTGTCCTGGCCAAATAGACGTCGCTAGAGCCCCATCTGTCCATAATTTAGTATTTAATTCAAAATCTCCCAAAGACCAAATATCTACTACTGACCGAGGAGGAATAATAATGGGACGACTAGCTAAACTCAAGGGGCAAATGGGAGTAACAGCGATCGCATCCATGCCCGGATGAACAATAGGTCCATTGGCTGAAGCAGTATAACAGGTTGATCCAGTAGGAGTTGCAACCAATAATCCATCTCCCTGATATTGGTCCACTACTTCTCCATCAAGTTCCATTTCTAAAACTGCCGTGGGCATCCGATCAATGCTAGCAGGTTTGACACACATTTCATTTAGACAATAAAACTGTTCACTACTGGGGATTGGGTTTGTCTTATTTCCTTCAAATAGACGAGCTTCTAACATCATCCGTTGTTGTACCGCATAGCGGTCACCTAACAAACGAGCCCAAACATTTTCTATATCCTGAAATAACTCAAAAGGTTCGGTGAGAAACCCTAAATGTCCCCCCACATTCACTGCCAAGATAGGGATATTTTCTGGTGCTAATTGTCGTGCTGCAGCTAGTATGGTTCCATCTCCTCCCAAAATAATAGCTAGATCAATCTTTTCGGTGACAGAGGATAAAAACACGGGATAGGGATTGTCCTTAATACCACTAGGTCCCATTAAGACCTTACAGTTACGAGCTTCGAGTTGTCGAGCGCAGATTTGAGCCCATGATCTACTTTGAGCATCTTCAGCTTTATGAGCAATAATTACCTGTTTAAGTTCCACGTTAGTTGAGTTTAATTACTACTTTTTCCCTCAACTTGCCGAGGGATTCCTAAACCTTTCTTTCCCTATTATTGTATCGAATCAAGTTGTCTATGAGATCACTAAGTCCATTAGACTTGACTGACAGTCGATTTGTGTCTTGATCGATTGTTACTAGATTGATAACTTGGTTTCAACCTCTATCTCTATAGTTCAATAATTTTTAGACTTATAAAATATTTTTTGATTTCCGACTGATATCTAATGGAATTGAAGTCAAGGGAATAGATGAATGGAAATAAGGAATTACTCCATATAGATTATGTTAATAATCAAGTGTTCTTTGTTCTATACACTAGTAAATTATCTATGCTTACATAAGCTCTCAGCGGTACTATGTCAGTATTTCTATACTATTTTATAGTTATAAAAAGCTTCTTTATTTGTCTGTATTTTAAAAGTAAAATTGATTAAAAAGTTCATTTGAAATATATATACTAAGTACATATAATATTCGTGCCTTGACTTTGACTTTTATTATATTTTCTACATTAGTAACAATTATATCTAATAACTTTTTAAATTCAAGTAAGTACTAATACCTTACATATCCTTTGGAGTGACATTGTTTATTGGTTGTAGCAATTATTTTATACTTTTTATTGCTTCAAAAGATCTTAACATATAATTCACAAAACGATAACGAACTTAAACAGTCCCTGCTGGTTTAAGGGACAATTGAATTAGTCTTATTGTTTAGCCCCATAATCCTAACTAAAATATATATAGAGTATAATTTTATTTTTTCGTTTATTTGCTTTCATTTATACATGCAAAAATCTTTATAATGCTAAGGTATTATTTGAGAACAACTTGTGAAAGTAGAGGCGACTTCATTACCGACCTCTAATATTATAAAATCAATAAGCCAACATTATAGAATAATAACTTCGGTGCCTTACTCCATCTGTATTACCCTAGGAACTCGTCCTGAAGCAATTAAACTTGCTCCCGTAATCAAAAAATTTCGTCAATTGTCGGTCTTTGAGACCCATGTTGTACTAACTGGACAACATAGGGAAATGGTAGAACAGGTAATGAAATTGTTTGAATTTGAATTGGAGGGCGATCACAATCTTAAAATTATGCAGCCCCATCAAACCCTTACTGATATTACCTATCGTAGTTTGCAAGGTTTAGAAGCTATTTTTAACAAAATCCAACCACAATTAATTATAGTTCAGGGAGATACGACCACTACTTTTGCAGCCGCCCTAGCAGCATTTTATCAACAAATCCCCATTGGCCATGTTGAAGCGGGATTACGTACTGATAACATTTATAACCCTTTTCCTGAAGAAGCCAACCGTCGTCTGGTTTCTCAACTTGCTCAATTACATTTTGCTCCTACTCAGTTGGCTGTAGAAAATCTTAAGCGTTCAGGAGTCACAGGCGAAATCCATCTCACAGGCAATACAGTAATTGATGCCTTGCTAACAGTGGCCAAGAAACAGCAAGCCTTTGACATTAAAGGCTTGGATATAAACAATCGTCGACTGTTACTTGCAACAGTGCACCGACGTGAAAATTGGGGTCAACCTCTGCAAGATATCCTCACTAGTTTTCGTCTTATTTTGGACAAGTATCCTGATACAATTTTATTATTACCAATGCATCGTAATCCAATAGTTAGGGAACCAATTCAAAAAGTATTAAAGAATCATCCAAGAGTTTTCCTTACTGAACCTTTAAGTTATAGAGAATTAGTTATTGCAATTCAAAATTGTTACTTGTTATTGACGGATTCAGGTGGATTACAAGAAGAAGCCCCTAGTTTGGGCAAGCCAGTTTTAGTATTAAGAGATACTACTGAACGTCCTGAAGCTATTGAGGCAGGAACCGCTAAATTAGTGGGAACTAATTCTCAAAATATTTTAAAAGAAACTGGTGAATTGTTGAGCAATAAAAATACTTATGAAAAAATGGCTAACGCAATCAATCCTTTCGGCGATGGAAAAGCAAGTGATCGTATCTTAAAAATTGTTCAACACTATTTAGTAGAAAAGGAAGGGAAAAAATATTTATAGTTTTTATTAAGTATTTATTGGTTAATAAAGGTACAGGCAATATTAACAACACTATAACTGAATATTAAATGCTAAAAATGACATTATATTAAATATTGGAATAGCGTTTTTATCAGAAGATAACTAATTTAATTGTTGATAAAGTATTATAAGTATAGTTATTGTCTATGTTGTATATCTATTGAGTGAGTACGAAAGGTTTTTTACTTAGTTAAGATTTATAACAATAAAGTATAATAAATTATTTAATATTAAAAATATGAATTACACTTGATATAATTTGAACTTTAATAAAAACAATTCAATTGCCTTGTGTAGCTGCCTAAGCATAACCTGTAATTTGATTAAAAAATACGATAAAATGTTAAAAATACTTCAAATAAAGTTTGTTATTAATTTTAATATATTTAATTAATAACAAACTTTATTTGTTTAAATATTTATTTCTAATGCAAAATAGTAAGCACTGTGGACATTTTTATTCTAAAAGGGGTACCAAAAGTAAAGATATTTCAATAAAATAGGACGCTACAGGATATTTAATGATTTAAGCTAGCCTAATGTTTTTTCAACTTTCAGACCAACTCGTTATTTTTATCTCTATAATCGAATCAATAATCTTGACTAGACTAGAAGAGCAATGTTATCCGTTCCGGTATTAGCGCCCAAATATTACTTAAAAGTTCTAGAGAGTGTTCTCGTCCTAATAATAGGAGTCTTGACTCTTAAGGGGACATCTCTGAACGCGATTGCCCAAACCTCACCCTCCGACAGTCCCTTAACCGTTCGTGCGGATATTCAAGAAGCTAACTCAGAAACAGGTGTTGTTACCGCTAGAGGTAATGTGCAAATTTTTTATCCTGCCCGCCAAATTCAAGGCACTGCCGCCCAAGCACAATATTTCAGTCGAGAACGTCGTCTGGTTTTAACGGGTAACGTTTATGTCCTACAAGAGGGTAATAGTATGCGAGCAGAAATCATGACCTATCTAATTGATGAGGGAAGATTTATTGCTACACCAGAGTCTAGTGAGCAAGTCGAATCTATTTATCTTGTAACTGAAAACCAAGAAAGTCCTCCTGCATCTGTAGCCCCTACTTCTCCTTTAAATTCAGCCCCTTTACCTTCTCTCTTCAATCCCTAATTAGTAATTGAAGAGTTACGATTTTTGATAGGGTGTCTTTTTGAGATTTATAAATTAGCGACTTCTGAATTTGACATAATGACACTTGTTCTAGATAACATTCATAAATCCTACGGAAAACGTTTTGTCGTTAATCGAGTCAACCTACAAGTAGCTCCTGGGGAAATTGTGGGACTTCTCGGTCCTAATGGAGCCGGTAAGACTACTACTTTTTACATTGCGACAGGATTAATTAGACCCAATACGGGTAGAATATGGCTTCATCAACAAGACGTAACTACTTTGCCTCTTAATAGAAGAGCACGGTTAGGAATTGGTTACATGACACAACAGGCTAGTATTTTCCGACACCTGAGTGTTCGTGAAAACATTCACTTGGCTCTAGAACAAACTGAAGTTCCCTTTCGCCAACGAGCGGACCGTCTCCATCAACTTATGGAGGAATTTCGTCTAGAAAAGATTGCCGATACTCAAGGATCTCAAGTCTCTGGGGGAGAACGCCGGCGCACAGAACTTGCTAGAGCTTTAGCTGTAGGACTCAATGGTCCCGAATTTCTGTTATTAGATGAACCTTTTGCTGGGGTTGATCCAATTGCGGTGTCGGAAATCCAAACTTTAATCGCCCAATTACGTGATCGCAATATGGGGATTTTGATTACCGACCATAATGTCCGAGAAACTCTTGCTATCACTAATCGTGCTTATATCATGCGTGACGGTCAGATTCTAGCTTCTGGTAGTGCTGAAGAACTTTATACCAACAACTTAGTACGTCAGTACTATCTGGGGGAAAACTTCCAATTTTAACGAAAATAACTTAAAATCACCATGGATATGGGGCAATTTAAATTAAAAAAGGTTAATTTAGAACTTCCTAGCTTGTCCATTATGGATCGCTATCTTTTTATTGAGATTTTATTACCTTTTCTCTTTGGTATGGGGATTTTTACCTCATTAGGTATTGCGATTGGAACTTTATTTGATCTAGTACGCCGTGTCACAGAATCGGGTTTATTACTTACTGTAGCTCTAAAGATTCTGGCATTGAAAATGCCTGGATTCATTGTTTTAGCATTTCCAATGGCCATGTTGTTAGCAGCTTTGATGGCTTATAGTCGTCTATCTAGCGATAGTGAACTGATTGCAATGAGAAGTTTAGGAATTAGTGTTTACCGCTTAGTAATTCCTTCAGTGTTATTTAGTTTAATAGTGACAGGTTGTGCTTTTATAGTGAATGACTGGATTGCCCCAGCAGCTACTCACGAAGCGGCTGTCATCCTAGAAAAGGCTGTTAACCAAGAACGCCCTAATTTTACAGAAAGAAATATTGTTTATCCGGAATACCGCACTATTCAAAAGGAAGATGGAAATGAAACAACAATTTTAAGCCGTCTATTCTATGCGGAGGAATTTAATGGAAAACAAATGCGGGGATTGACGATCCTTGATCGTACTCAAGAGGGGGTAAATCAAATCGTCACATCTCAGTCTGCAACGTGGAATATTTTGACTAATACCTGGGATTTTTTCAACGGAACAATTTATTTAATTGCCCCTGATGGTTCCTATCGTAATATTGTCCGGTTTCAACATCAGCAATTAGCTCTACCACGCGCTCCTTTAGATTTAGCAAATCGTCGTCAAAACTTTACAGAAATGAGTATTCGCGAAACTAAAAAATATTTAAAAGTTATGAAACTTAGTGGGAATGAGAAACGAGTTCGTAAAGTACAAGTTCGTATCCAAGAAAAGTACGCTCTTCCTTTTGTTTGTTTAGTTTTTGGGCTAGTGGGAGCAGCGATAGGGGTTAGACCACAAAATACGAATAGAGCTACCAGTTTTGGAATTTGTGTTGGATTAATTTTTGGCTATTATATTCTTTCCTTCGTCACTAGTTCTTTAGGGATTTGGGGGGTTTTTACACCGTTTCTAGCAGCTTGGACTCCCAACCTTTTAGGACTGGGTGCTGGAGTATTATTGCTAGTACAATCAGCTCATTTGAGATAGTTAAGAAGTATTATATTTAGATTACTTTTAAAAAAGTAGTAAAATCTAAAAAGTTTTTTACTGTAGAATAAGAAAATCCAGAAAAAACAATATAGATTGTCTAAATACATACAAATAAAAATTCTAATTTTAACTGCTAATAATAATTTATTAGTTTATCAACCTAAATATAGTCAATATAAAAGCATCAAATTATAGCTTTTTATTAAAAATGAACAGAGAGAAACTAAAATATAAAACTACAGAAAAGTATTATTGTATATAATAATGTTATGAAAGTACAAGAAGTAGTTCTTTTATAAATCACTAGATTAGATTTTATAATCTACCCTATTTACTTTTTAAGTAAATAATGTTTTTAGTCTTGACTAAACAACTTTTCTAAAGTTATTGATAAAATGAAACAAGAAGCTTAAAATGTAATTCGTTATTGCTAGTCAATTTTTCTAAAAACTTTTTATAAAAAACTAGCAATTTAATTTGACTTATTTATAGATATTTATCTAGATAAATTTAAATTAATAGCCAAGAAGTAAAAACTATATTTACGGTTAAATACTATTGGTTTTAAAAATATGACCAATAATTTCTTCTATGGAAGGGTCAGTTATATTAAGGTCAATAACTTCTAATTGATCTAAAATACAATTTATCATAGCGATTAAATTTTCTTGTTTCACTAAAAACCGAACAGCTTGTCCATCAATAGTTTCAACATTTCCATAATTAGCTAATCTATCAGCAGAAATGGAGTTAGCCAACTCCACATTTACTTGTCGATAAGGAGAAAATTTTGCAAATATTTTTTCCAAATCTCCATCGTAGATTAATTGTCCTTGATGAATCAATAAAACTCGTTTGCATAAAGCTGTAATATCAGCCATATAATGACTGGTTAATAGAATTGTTGATTGATAGCGTTGATTATAATCTTGTAAAAATTTTCTAACTGCAACTTGAGCATTAATATCTAATCCTAAAGTAGGTTCATCTAAAAATAATACTTGGGGATTATGTAAAAGAGCTGCCAATAATTCAGCTTTCATCCGTTCCCCTAAAGACAATTTACGAACAGGTTGAGTTAATTTGTCCTCAATTGATAACATTTGAGACAATTCTTGTAGTCGTTGTTTGAATATTTTGTCTGGAATTTTATAGACTGCTCCATTAATTCTTAACGAATCTAGTGTAGGTAAATCCCATAATAGTTGCTGTTTTTGTCCCATCACCAAACTGGTTTTCTGTAGAAACTGAGGTTGACGACGAAAAGGGGTATACCCCGCAATTCTTACCTCTCCTTCTGAGGGATAAATTAGTCCAGAGAGCATTTTTAGAGTGGTAGTTTTACCTGCCCCATTAGCTCCAAGAAACCCAACTATTTCCCCTGGTTCAATGATAAATGAGATATTTTTTACAGCTTCCACTTGTCGGTAATTCCGATTAAAAAAATGAGATAATGTTCCTTTAATCCCAGATTTTTTTACGGGAATAGAATACGTTTTACCAAGATTTTTTACAATAATTGACATTATAGTTAGAATCAATGACGGTTGAACTGCTAAGAATATCCATGATTAACAAACCAAGTCACAGCATCTTGTAAGGCCTGTTTAATTGATGATTGAGGTAGTCCTAACTCCTTGACTGCTTTGGTTCCATCGTAATACATTGGGGTCCGTGACATACGTACCTCATCTAGGGATAGGGATGGAGATCTGCCTAAGGGGACTAACAAAGATTCTTCAGCCCAAGCAACAATCAGAGGCAGCCAAAGAGGAACAGTTTGCCGAGGACCATTTAATCGAGTAATAGTGGCTAATTCTTCTAATAGAACTTTAAGGCTTACATTTTTATTTCCCAAGAGATAGCGCTCCCCCGATTTCCCTTTTTCTAAGGCTAATAAGTGGCCCCAGGCCACATCTCTCACGTCAATTAAGTTCAACCCAGTTTCTATATAGGCGGGCATTTGGCGGCGCAAAAATCTCAATATAATTTTTCCTGTGGGGGTAGGTTTAATGTCCCACGGACCGATTGGGGTACTTGGGTTGACAATTACTATATCTTGGCCTTTTTGGATGGCTTTGTAAGCTTCTTGTTCAGCCCAATATTTTGATTTTTTGTAATGACCAACTAATTTTTCTACTGGACTTTGATGAGTTTCATCAATTGTTTTACCGAACTCTCCTACACCAATGGCTGCGACAGAGCTTGTATAGACCGTGCGTTCAATTTTAGCTTGACGGGCTGCTGCTAGTACTGAACGAGTGCCTAAAACGTTACTTTGATACAGTTGCTGGCGATCCTGTTGATAGAGAGAATAATGAGCTGCAACATGAAAAAGTATGTGAGTTCCTCGTATTTTAGCAGCTAAGTCAGGATCATTTATATTTCCTTCCACTTGTTCAATATCTAATCCTTTAAGATTATCTAAACAACTTTTGGGACGCACTAATACTCGTACTTGATGACCTTGTTGTAATAACAACCGAACTAAGTTTGTGCCAACAAACCCGGTTCCTCCTGTAATAAATGCCTTAATTGTCATTTTTGAAGTAAATTTTCTGTAATTAAATGTATGTTGACTTCTAATTACTCAGATAAATGTAATCAGGAATAGACAGTTTTTAAACAAAATAGAGTTTTTATTATCTCATGAGATACCTTATGCAAAAAACTTTGATATATATCCCTAAAGCTAACATATCTTTATCTTGAAATTAACTTTGCAAAATATAGATCATAAAAGTTAGTTACCAATAATATCAAATCATGCTAAATAGTCCTTGTAAAAAAAATATAAATTTACTATTGAGTGATTAAAATAATTACCTTTAGTCCCTAAATGTTTAAGCAATTTTTGGAGATATGACTCAAAAAGAAATTTACATCTTTACAATAGACATCCGAACAGAAAACAAAATATATAAGTTTTAATGTTCTATTTATTTAATAACTCAATATTACTTATCTAATAGCTAATAACTTTAATGTCTATTATTATGTCATTTAAATAAATTACTCTTGATCATTTTTGCTAAAAATCAGTTATTTTTTGAAAAAAAATTTAATGACTTTACTAGGTGCTTAACCGTAAAATTATTATAGAAAGGGATCTATCCATCAACTCAGTTTAAAATACTCGACTTTTCATAAGAGAACTATGTTATTATTTGATTAAATCTATAAGCTTATTTAATCAGCATTATTTTTAGTTGATTCTTCAGCTATTTTAAAATTTGTAGTTACATTTTGTACATCTTCAAGTATTTCTAATGCATCAATTAATTTTAAAAGTAATTTACATTGATCTTGATCATTAACTTCTATAATGTTTTTTGGAATCCATCGTAACTCTACATCAAAAAAATTAATTTTTTTCTCTTTTAAAGTTTGAGTAAGGATATCTAAATTAGTAACTTCACTCAAAATTTCAGCCCTCATTTCTTCTTCAAATAATTGATAAGTATCTGCTCCTCCCTCGACAGAAGCTTCAAGAAGAGAATCTTCATTAACTTCTCCTTTAAGAATAACAACTCCTTTTTGGTCGAACATCCAACTAACACAACCCATTTCTCCTAAATTACCATCATTTTTACTAAAAGTTTTCCTTAGATCAGCAGCCGTACGGTTGCGGTTGTCAGTCAGGGCTTCAATGAGGATAGCTACGCCTCCTGAGCCGTAACCTTCATAACGGATTTCTTCATATATAGTATCGTTATTCTCGTAAACTCCCGCCCCTTTAGCAATCGCTCGCTCTATATTTTCATTGGGAATTCCGGCAGCTTTAGCTTTTTCAATTGCAGTCCGAAGTTGAAAATTAGCTGCTGGCTCAGGAAGCCCATGTTTTGTCGCGACAATAATAGCACGAGATAATTGAGTAAAAGTTTTACCTTTTCTTGCATCAACTCTTTCTTTTTGGCGTTTGATATTTGCCCACTTACTATGACCTGCCATAATTTGTAAAAAATTATATATCGCCGTTCTATTCTAATACGTTTTTAATTGAATTATATACAATTAGTATTGATAATAGAATGTTAACTTAACTGTAGCTAGTAGTATAATACACTGTATCTAATTACACTATTAGCTACAGTTAGAGTATATTATTAACATTGAGTATTAGTTATTAATATGTAAATTTAACTAATAGTAAACATATTCAAGTATATTTTTGGCTAACATTCAAGATACTAATAAAATAAATAAAAATGTATACCATAAAATTTATATTTTAATTTAAATCTTTTAACAAAATCTGCTTCCATCTGAGAAAATACTGTATTAACAGTAAAAAAAATGACCTATATTCTTAATATCATTAGTGTGTCAATGATAGTGACAGCTATAAATACTTTTTAAAAATTTAAAATTATTATCATAATTAGTAATCAAACAATAATCGATAAACTAAATAGTATTTAATACTTATATATTTAAGTAAATAATAATTAATCTTAATGGGTGAGATATCATTTTATAAAATTAATTTTTACTTTTATAAAATGATATCTCACCCATTAAGATAACTATCGTATTTGTCCACTCTACAGACTTAATATTTTTTGTATAAAGTCTCTTATATATCTCGATATTGAAAAGACTTAGCATTATCACCTGAATAAGTTGCTACAATGTGGGCATCTCCGGCTACCTGATATTTATAGGTGATTAGTCCCTCCAACCCTACTGGTCCCCTAGGAGGTATTTTTTGAGTACTAATGCCAACTTCAGCTCCAAAACCGTAACGAAATCCATCAGAAAAGCGAGTCGAACAATTATGGAATACTCCGGCTGCATCTACTTGATTTAAAAATTTTGCAGCAGAAATTTTATTTTCCGTAATAATTGCGTCAGTATGTTTTGATCCATAAGTATTAATATGCGCAATTGCATCTTCTAAAGAAGTCTCAATTTTAATTGAGAGGATAAGATCGCTATATTCTGTTTTCCAATCTTCTTCTGTTGCAGGTGTTATATTGATTAATTTTTGACATGTTTTATCTCCTCTTAACTCAACATTATTCTTTTTTAAAACTTGAGCTATCTTAGGTAAGAATTGAGGTGCAATATCATGATGAACTAATAGAGTTTCAATCGCATTACAAGCTGCAGGATATTGAGTTTTAGAATCTACTGTTATGGCAACTGCTTTATTTAAATCGGCTTGTTTGTCGACATAAAGATGGCAAATTCCATCAGCATGGCCTAATACAGGAATATTAGTATTATGTTGAACGTAACGAACAAAATCATTAGATCCTCTAGGAATAATCAAATCAACATCGTTTTCTAAAGTTAATAATTCTCGAATTTCTTCGCGGGTAGTTAGTAACTTAACACTATTATGATCAACACTAGTCTTTAAGAGTGCTTTTTGTATTAACGCAAACATAGTTTGACAAGACTTAATCGCTTCTATTCCACCTTTAAGAATTACTCCATTACCAGATTTTATAGCTAAGCTGATGATTTGAATTAAGACTTCAGGTCGAGCTTCAAAAATAACACCTAATACCCCCAAAGGACAAGTTTTTCTCTTTAAAATTAAACCATCATCTAATTCTCTATGTATTTGAGTGACCCCTAAAGGATCTGGCATCATTTTAATATTTCTAACTCCCTGAATTGTAGTTCTTAGTTTAGTTTCACTAAGTTTTAAACGATTATATAAAGGTTTAGAGATTCCTCTATTCTTGGCAATTTCACAGTCAGCTTTGTTTGATCTGATAATATCAGAGATTCCATCTTCTAAAGTTTGCACAATAGCTTCAATGGCACTATTACGTTCATCTATAGATAATGCTCCTAACTGGCGTGCAGCTTCACGGGTTTTTCGGGCAATTTCTACTAAAGATGAGGCTTTGATTGAATTCGAAACCATAGGTTTTATAGTAAAAGAATTTATAGCTTATTCTAGACTACTATTTTACGTAAAAAAAACTAACTATTATGTTTTTTATTTACATACTTAATATTTTTTTATACTCTTAAGGATAAAGAAGAGAACACAGCAATAGTGAATATATAGATTAGAAATATTAATTAACTTATATATTATAACTATCAACTGTTACAATTGACTTATAAATTAAGTTGTATATTTATAATAATTTGAAATAAAAATATTATGAATACTTTAGAATAGTTATTACAAAACTAGTACATCATTATCCCACTTATGTTATTAACTAAATAAAATAGATATCAAATATTAGAAAATTTTTTTTAACAAATGACTACGACTCCGTATTTATAATATATATTCATATATCCATATATTAAACACTAACAACTATTATATTAATATAAACTTTTTTTGTAATATAAATTTATGATGTATATCATTAACACAATTAATTAATTGATACTTTTCGTAAAAAATAACTTATAAATGAAAAATATAGTTTTCTTAAATTAGATATTGCCAAACATAAAAATTAAATAAATATAAATAGAGATATAAATCATACAGTTTTTACTATAAAAGTATATTTACTTAGCAATAAAGATAATCATTACTACCTAATAAGTATAAAAAAAGCAAAACTATTTTAATATTAAAAGATCAAAAATATAATTCATGAGCTACTTTATGTTTCAAAGATTTAATTGATTTATTCCTTATTTTAGCCGTATTAGAATACGAGTAATTCATCTTCTTATGAATAAGACATGATAATCTTATTTTTGTAGACAATTCATGAAAGGAATATAAAAAATACTTTTGATACTCAAAGAGTAGTAGGTAGATATCTTCTCATAGAAAAAGTATGTAAAACAAAAATAGACAAGAGATACTTAAAAAATAATGGAAAGTAGTATTATTTTTAATTAATTTCTAATATAAATAGAAGCTATCAATTAATGTCTTCTAATTTTTTAGAATGTAATAACTAAATAAATTCAAATAAAATAATTAAATCACAGTTTATTTATAAAAATGATTTGCTAAGATTGTTTATACAATAAATCACAAAAAATACAAGTCAAAAATCAAATAGATTAAAAGTTAAGATTATTGTTACCTCTATATTATTTGTTGTTAAGGATAAATCAATAATTTTTTATTTTCAAATTAAAGAATAATTTTCTGGAATCAATGGCGTTTATCTAAATATATATATTCATAAAAATATTGTTATAATATAAATTCATATAATAATATTTGGCAATATTTAACTCTAGATTATATAATTGATATTATCGAAAGTATATTTTGTGAAAAATATTAATTCCTACAAAAAGGAATAGAAATTTTTTGGAAACTTCATGATAAAAACATATTAATAATACATAGTTTATGTCGCCTAATAGAGGTTTACTGCTTGTTAAAAATATTTCTTTTAAATATACTAAAACTGCTTCAATAATTGACGATATTTTAAAAATTTTGGATTGTACATCTAAAGAATTAGATATATTACTTTGATCCTTATTTTAATAAATAAAAATTTATTATCTACATTTAATTTTAGTAAAAACTAAGCATTAAATATTGTACTTAATAAAATTTTTGTTAACAATTTGTAAACCACTAAAAATATTAATATTCTTATAGTTAATTGGTTAGTTATTCTTAAGTAAGTTTTTAATAAATTATTATCTCGATGCTTGAAACTTTATCTTACTCTAAATGCTATAAATCTAATTTCTTTGTTATAAGATTTAGATTATTATTTTTTGATTAAGTTTTTTAAACACTCATATCTCATATTTAATTATTGTTTTCAGTCTAATTAGTTTTAAGTTTAATGGTAAAGTATATGTTAATTATTGATTTTAAATTTTAATCATATCCTCTGGGTGTAATCATCCAACCTCCATGGCTATGAGTACTAGAATTACCAATAATAACTGTAGTTAGCATGTCAATAGTAAAGTTAAGCATTTCCTTAAGGGAAGTTAAAATTATTTTTTCATCTGGACGGTAAGCGGCACGGACTAAAGCCACTGGAGTTTTAGGATTGCGGTATTTTAAAAAAACTTCTTGAGTGTAAATAATTTGCTGAGTTCTTGTTCGTGATTGTGGATTATAAATAGCTGTTACAAAGTCCTCCTTAGCTGCTGCTACCAATCGTTTTTCAATTACTTCCCAAGGGGTTAATAAATCACTCAAACTAATAGCGCAAAAATCGTGCATTAAAGGCGCTCCTACCCTTGATGCTGATGCTTGTACAGCAGTAATTCCTGGAAATACTTCTACTTGAGGTATTTTCCCATCCCAATCCTTTTTTTGTAGTTCTTCTAGTACTAATCCTGCCATCCCATAAATACCAGAATCTCCTGAAGATACTACCGCTACTGTCAAACCCCATTTTGCTAATTCTATTGCCCTAATAGCTCGTTGTTTTTCTCGAGTAATTGGTGATGCTTCGACCACTTGTCCAGGACGTCGTAAAGGTTTAATTAAGTCTAAATATAAAGAATAACCAATAATTACATCCGCTTGAGTGATAGCCGTCTTTGCTGCCGGCGTAATCTGAGCTAAGCTACCAGGACCAGTTCCGATTAAATATAATTTTCCTATCCTTCCAGTATATTCTAAACTAGATTGAGCCACTGCTATCGTTACTGCACCTTCATCTTTTGACTTAATAATTTTTTTAGACACTAAAAGAGAATTGGGGTAAGAATCAGCTGCAGAAATAGCAGATGCTTCAGCAACACTGGGAGTATCTACCTCTTGTTGAACAATTATCGAAGGGTTAGGAACTTTTATTTTTTTTAAAAAATTAGCAGAAAAAATCTTTAAAGGTAATTGTCTTTTTTTACAATATTCTACTAATCCAATTTCATTAGATTTTATATCAATTGTTGCTATTCCTGCTATAGCTTCAATTGCTAAATTATTCTGTTGAAATACTTCAAAAATTGCCTTCTCAATCAAGCTTTCAGAGGTGCCCTTAACACAACCAATTCCAACCCATAAAATGCGAGGATGCCATTGCACCTTAGGGAAATGTAAGTCAGAGTAAAATTGTGTTTTAGTGGCACTAATTAAAATTAGTCCTTGGCATTTAACATCTCCATTGAATTTAGAAAATTCAAAAGAAAATGGATGATTAGAAGGTAAATATTTTTGCCATAGAGTTGAGCCAACTTCTTGGATAACTTGTATTGTTTCCCCACGGGAAATAATACTACTAACAGCTGTCCAATTTCCCTCTCCTTTGCGCCAGCCAAAAGGTAATCCTAAAATATCAATTCCTGGTAAATCTAAATTATTAGTTGCTCCTGTAATAACAGGAGTTATATCAAGCTGATGAGCAATTAACTGGGTTAAGTGATCTGCTCTTCCTTGATGTCCACCGCATAAGCTAATTACAAAATTACCCGTTGAATCAATGACAAGAACGGCTGGATCACTAGATTTGTCTTGTAGTAAATGAGAAATTAACCGAACTACTGCTCCTGTTGCCAATCCAAAAATAAATACTTTGTTTTGACTCCAAATAGAGGCTAGATAGTCTTTAAGAGAACCTTGATAAACTTGAGCATTATCTAAGCTAGTTTGATGACTTGGAATGTGAAGAGTTGCCCCAATTTGTTGACATAATGGGTGTAGAGTCTTAATAGCCTGAGGCGTCGTTGCGATAACGGCAATGGGATAAAACAGTTTAAATAGAGACATTTTAAATACGAATTAATGATTAATTAAGATTTATTAGCTATTAGAGATTACTTTTTCAGTTTCGTTAGAACCATATATATGCTGTATACTGACTTAAAATTATATAATCCGGATGGAACCACCGTTGTGACATATAAGGAATTGTGTTTATTGTTATTTTCGGTGCTAACGAGTACCATGGGGCAATTGCTACTCAAGTTAGGAGCAACTAAGCTAGGCAAAGTCAACACAGATAATGCGGTCAGTCATATTCTAAATATTGTCATGACTCCAGAATTATTGGCTGGATTATCTTGTTATGGGTTAGGGGCAATTGCTTATATTCTCTTATTAACCCGTGTCCAACTGAGTATCGCTGGTCCTTCTGCGGCGTTAATTTATATTTTTTCAGTTTTAATTGGGTATTTCTTTTTCCAAGAGTCAATTCCCATTTATCGTGCCTGTGGGCTAGGATTTATTATCTGTGGAGTAATTTTAGTCGTTTGGAAACCTTAAGATTAATTTTTATTGACTATTACATGAAATATCCTAATCTATTGGGTTTCAACGGCTTTTGTCTCCTCAGAAATTATAGCTTTTAATATCACCCTCTTGTGCAATTGATAAAAATTGTGTTATAGTCTTTAACTGTTGAGAGAAATAGGGGACTGTAGCTTAGTGGATTAGAGCGCGTGGCTACGAACCACGAGGTCGGGGGTTCAAGTCCCTCCAGTCCCGTTTAAATTAAAAACTAATGAAGTAGGAATTGACAACTCCTCTTCCTCTAGACTATTAGAGGTTTTTAATTATTGATTTATCGTTCTCAGTGTAGAGAACTGAGTTGATATGCTTACCATATCTATAATCTAGTTAACTCCCCTGACCAAATAAATGGTATAAATAGGGTCTAACTACTTATCTAGATCAATCGAGATTTATCGTAGATAGGATAAAAGAAGGACGTTCTAATCAGTCTTATCGATATACAATTGTGAGGAGTAATTCTTCTAGAAACTAGTAAAGGCAACTAACCCTCAAAGTTAACTTATCCATGAAAGTTGATTATCCAACGCCACAAACTACTCAAACTCAATTTTTGGAAGTTCCAACTCTTCCTCCCACAAGCTGTCAGCCCTGGCCGGGGTTAATTGAGACATATCGCCCCTATCTACCTGTGAGTGAAACGACTCCAGTTATTACCCTTCTAGAAGGAAATACTCCTTTAATTCAAGTTCCTCGTATTTCCCAACAAATTGGGCGTGGAGTCAAAGTGTGGGTTAAATATGATGGCTTAAATCCTACAGGGAGCTTTAAAGATAGGGGGATGACCATGGCGATTTCCAAGGCTGCTGAAAGTGGAGCCAAAGCGGTGGTCTGCGCTAGTACAGGGAATACTTCAGCAGCAGCAGCTGCATATGCTAGACGGGGTAATATGCAAGCATTTGTCATTATTCCTGATGGCTATGTTGCACTAGGAAAATTGGCACAGGCATTGCTTTATGGGGCAAAAATAATCGCTATTAAAGGTAATTTTGATGACGCTCTAAGTATTGTTCAAGAAATAACTGCAAATTATCCTGTGACCCTGGTTAATTCTATTAACCCATATCGTTTAGAAGGGCAAAAAACAGCGGCTTTTGAGGTGGTAGATTGTTTAGGAAATGCTCCCGATTGGTTGTGTATTCCTGTGGGAAATGCAGGCAACATTAGTGCTTATTGGATGGGATTTTGTCAATATCATAATTTAGGAAAATGCGATCACCTACCAAAAATGATGGGGTTTCAAGCTGCAGGGTCTGCACCATTTATTAGTGGTCAACCAATTGGAACTCCTGAAACTTTAGCAACAGCTATTCGGATTGGGAACCCTGCTAATTGGGATAAAGCTTGGAAAGTTAAAGAAGCTAGTCTTGGAGAGTTTAATGCTGTCACTGATCAGGAAATTCTAGAGGCTTATCGTTTATTGGCCTTTCAAGAGGGAATTTTTTGTGAACCGGCTAGTGCTGCTTCTGTGGCAGGACTATTAAAAATCAAAGATCAAGTCCCTAATGAAGCAACAGTAGTCTGTGTATTGACAGGTAATGGACTTAAAGATCCTGACTGCGCGATTAACTATAGTAACAATCAAGTCAAAGAAGGAATTAAGCCAACATTACCTTTTGTCGCTGAGGCAATTGGGTTTTAATCCTCTGGATCGGACTTAATTTTTTCATTTTCCTATTTATAGAAAGTTTAAAAGGAGTCTAAAAAATTTGATACTAATTTTCTAAGGACTTAGCTAAATATTTTATAGAGATTGATAACTATTGTCCCCTACAAAATGTGGATTAGATAAAATTTACTAGATAAATCTCCTAGGAATATCCTAAATTATTCTTCCGAAGAGATTATAACCCTATTCAAATAGATATGATAGTTTATGTCATGTCATCACCTAGTATATAAAGAGAAGTAACAATAGTAAAAAGTGGTCAGGTGAGCATTAAGAAAAAATCATTAAACAGTTGTATCTCAGTTACATAGCTGCTTTATATTATCAACAAATATGTTTCTGAGGGCTTTTTCGATAAAGGAGACTTCTTACCGATAGTTAACATCTATGTCTAAGACACTCTGGATTTATTACGCTATGTTAACAAATAATAGAGTTTATATAAATATTTTTGTAAAGACCGTCATAAAATTTCTAGTCTTTTTTAGAAAACTAGCTAATTAATCTCCATTTATTGTAGGCTATTGTCTATTTAAGTTTAGGATTAAAATAAACAAATTTTAAGATTCTTGCCAGATAATTTTATAACTTTTATACTATAGGAACTCTTTCTCCACAAGAATTAGATAAACCGACATTCTAATATATTTCTCAATCAATATAATTAAATTAAAAATACAAAAATAAATCAAAGTTGTTTTAATTTCAAGAAAAGACGCTTGTTATTTATTCTTATTTTTTTACTTAATCTTAACAAATTACTTCTACACTAGAATACTTTTCAAACAAACTAATCTCTACAATTTAGTTCATATAAAAAAATATTATTTTATATTTAAGTTTTGATAGTCGGAATTGAATAGCCATTATATGACATTAATACTACTTTTTTGAAAACAAAAAAATGACTTAAAATACTGAAATAAACACGATATTTTCTTGTTATTAATTTCAATATAATTATGGTAGTCATTTTTATTGATTTGGAATAGTATTCTTGACTATCTTATGCTAATGTTATCATTTCATAAGTAGGATGAGCTTTATCTTAATAGAAAAATTTATTCAATAATCATTTAGTCTCGGCAACCATAGATATTTTTTCTGTCATTCAGCTTTTAAAAGATAAACAACGAAGGATAATTGATGATTAACGAGGTATTATATAAATTTCCAATAACTAGAGTTTTTCTAATGAAGATTATATTGAAAAAGTTTTATATCTAATTCTGTACTTGTAACGATATCTATTAACTATCATGACAAATTCATCACAAAGAAATCAATCTTTACTGAAAAAACTAAAGTTGTTTGATTGGATTGCCCTAGGGTGTATTGTTATTCTCAGTCTGATACTAGGGGTAGTACTCGTGAGAGGAGAACAAATTCCTTTACGAGTCAGTTATTTTAGTTGGAATGGCAAAAAAATAGGGTTACAAGATAAAGCCTTTAGAATCACTTTTAACCGTCCCGTAGATAAGTATAGTGTTGAAAAACATCTATCCATTGATCCTCCCCTTTCTGGGAAAATTAGCTGGCGAGGACGTCAATTAATCTATACGTTAGATGATCCACCAATTTACGGGACAAATTATCAAATTAAATTACAAAATGCTCACAGAATTTATGATCATAAATTTATCGAACCATTTGTCAGTTTATTTAGCACTCGTGATCGTACCTTTGCCTATATCGGTATTACTGCAGAAGAACGTGGACGACTAATCATATGTAATATTACTGATGCTAATCAACCCAAAAAAACAATCTTAACTCCTTTAGATCTAATCGTCACTAATTTTAAAATTTATCCTAATGGCAGTAAAATTTTATTTAGTGCTTATGAACCTAGCCTCAATAGCCAAACATTAGTTAATCAACAATTATATACAGTTACTACGGGTTTACAAGTTTCTCCTAATGCTGTTGAAATGCCACGGGCAGGGAGATTAAAACGTATTCTTGATACAAAAAATTATCGAAATTTGACTTTTGATCTATCGCATAATGGACAAAGTATCGTTATTTGGCGAATTAATCGTAAAAATCCAGCTGATTCAGGATTATGGACGGTTTCTGAGGAGCAAAATCCAAGACCATTAGGAGTTCCTGGAGGAGATTTTGTCATTTCCCCTGATGGTAAATATGTAGTTATCTCTCAACGAGGTGGGGTGGGAATAGTTTCTTTGAATTCTGATGGGGAAGCATCAGAATTCTTGACCGGGTATGAAAAAAGTCTAGGATTTTCTGCCGATGGGAAGCAGATGCTTCTGGTTAGAGATAATCGGGACTATACGAGATCACTGGTACTTATCAATCAAAACAAACAAAAACAAGAGTTATTTCGTACTCTTTATCCAATTATTGACTGCGAGTTTGAACCTAGAGAAAAAAAATTACTTTATTGCCTTAAAACTGACTTAGTTGAGGAAAAAAAAGGTAAATATCGTGAAGAACCATTTCTTTCTGTGATTGATATAGAAAAAACAATGGATTTTCCCTTACTTGCTTTACCTAACTATCGAGATGTCCAACTAAGTATGTCCCCTGATGGAGTCGCTTTATTGTTTGATCAAGTAGTAACAGCGGTCCCTAGCTCAACCAATGATTTAATAACTTCAGAACAACAGGGAATCGCTAATGGACAGGTCTGGTTACTTCCTTTGCCTGAATTAAAAGGATCAGACAAAACTCTTAAAATTAAGCCAGAAGAACTAGAAATCGGTTTCAAGCCACAATGGTTACCTTAAAGTTTTCTTGGTTGGTCATCCGTTAATGTGATTAAAATTTATAACAAGTTCTTGTAAGAAAAGTCTTTTGTGTAGGGATAACTAAACTTAGTTTAAAACCAGATATCAATACATAAAAGTATGTAAATAGTAGTTAAAAAGGGTTTATTTCCCAGCTTAACATCATATCTCTAGGCTATTCTCTCTTTAATGATTAATTGAGTTCCTAAATTTCTAGCTTTTCATTTATCTAAGGAACTTTATAAGTAGAATGTTCGTTTTATAGAATAGTTGATTATTTATCTTGATATTTAAATTTAAGAATTATTCTTCTTCTCTAAGAAATCTGGTAGATAGTCTATAAACCAAATTATCAGGATAGTTATTGACTGATTAGCATCCAGAGTTTTTTTTGATGATTTTCCATCACATAAATAGACGCTTATGGCCGCATCTCATATCTTAGAAACTTATCAAAGTCCTACTTCCCCATCTGTTCGCCGACGTCGTCGCAAACCTAATCAACAAGAAATTTATATTCGACGTCAATGGATAGCCACTGAAATTAAAGTTAAACTGTTCATTAATGGAACTTTGTCAATTCTTGCAGCTTTCACTTTGTTTAAATTGCTTCCCTATCAGTTTTTACAACAGGAAAAACTGAAGGAAGTTACAACTCAAGTTCAAGAAACAGAAAGACGTGTGGCGGTATTGAGAAAAGATTTTAGTCGTAGTTTCGATCCACATCAAGTCAAACAGATGATGCAGGAAAATAGTTCTTTAACTGACCCCAATAAGCGACAGATATATTGGAAATAAGTTGTCTAAAATTATAAACATTTAATCACTAAGCAACTTCTCAGAATAGTTGATATTAATTAATATACTGTAATAATTAAAGACAAAATTACAATGGAATAATTTTTATAGAAAAGAGAAGTACTCTGATATGATATAAATTCTGTATCAGAGTACTTCTCTTTTCTAAGGTATCAGTTGTAAAAGCCAGCTTAAATGTTGTTGATATGTCTAGATTAATAAGCTTAAATGAGTATACATAAGAAAAATCGTTAACAATAGTAATTGATGGGAAGTAGTCTATCTAAAAATTTAGCTAATATAATTTAGCTGGTAGTAACCATAAAGTTAATTTACATTTAATAGGTTATTTATAGACAGACAAAAAGAGTAAAAGTGATTTTAAAAGTTAAAGAAAATAGAAGGTCTAAATAATAAAATTTTTGTGATATTAGTTACAAAGTATAATAATAAGGGTAATCTCTATATTAATTATTCAAGAAAAACAAGAATTGTAATTTTTCCTGAACAATAAAAAATTTAAAATATATTAAATGTTTTTTAAAAAGTATATTGAAGCATAGCAAAACTATTTATAACAGCAAATAGTTACCTAAAAATTAAATAAATAAAAAGTAAAATCAATTGACAAAAGAATCTATATAACTTTTATAAAAATGACTAAAAGTAGAAGATAGCAAAAATAAGAACGACAATTATTAAAATACTTAAAAATAAAGAGTTAAGAAATTTTAAAAGTATTTAACAGAGAAAGAGATTATTATCAATAATATTTCGGTAAAGATTAGGAATTGTGTCGTATTTAAACTGAAGTTATTATCGTTACAAAAATTTTATTTGTTTTTTATAAGAACTTATTATCTCTAAATAAATCTAATAAAAAAATATTATTAAGTAACAATCTATATAACAATCATAAATAATCTAAAATTAGATTGTCTTGATTTACATTTAATTACTTAAATACAACAATATAACTTGCTTATTGTATGTATTTATATCTATTTATTTATCTATAACTCTTAAATTCTTAAATATCTTGACTGAGATAATGCTCGGTTAATATTAACTAATAAAAATAGTTAGTTAAAGAGTCTAAAAACAAAATGTTTATATAAGAAATTGTTGACATTGATCTTTAAAGAGTAAGATACCCAATAGATATCATTGCATATACACAGCAATTTATCTTATTTTACAAGAGAGTAGTTTGAATTAAGTTATAAAAAATTTTGTTAAAAAATACTGGATTACAAATTACAGATTAATTCATGTTTAAGTCGTTGTTAAGTATTTGAACTTAGATGACTGTCGTAAATTTTTTCATTCAATCCAATTGAGAAAACATCAAGACTCATGTCTAGATTCTAGTACACCATCTTAGATGAAGCGGGTGAGGGGAATCGAACCCCTATCATTAGCTTGGAAGGCTAAGGTTTTACCACTAAACTACACCCGCAAATTAGCTATCAAAAACTTACTTGCCTGGATAAGGCTAACATAAATTTTAAATACTTGTCAAGGTCTTGGTTAGAATTTTCCAGACCTTGAAAAACAAGTCCTTGACTAAGTCGTTTGAATTACATCCGACAAGGTTTTCCAACGAAAATAGCGCTCCCCGCCCATCTCCACAATAACCTTAATCCGAGGTTCAATAGAAGGTAAATTAGCAAGATATTCTAGTTCGGTTTTAGATAGAACATGCCCCTCTAAAATCCATAATATTAGTCCTTTCGATTTAGATGGTAGGTTTTCTAGTTGATACGCGGCAATGGGAGGAACAAAATAGACAGGGCCAACGGCCGCATCTTGTCCAATATTCTTTTTACCCAAATGGGGGGGGCGAACTCCATGAATGCCCATCAAATAGGCACTAACATCGCCAAGTCCTTTAGCCGTCAAAGAAAGGCTATTATAGCCATTGGCTCGTAAACGTCGTTGATAACGCCCTTCAAAGCCTCCCTCTAGGGGAGCATATACTGCTAATGCGCCTGATTTTTCTAAAGCGTAGAGTAATCCTCTTCCAGTCTCTAAAGCGCGTAGCAATCCTTTTCCGATGGTTAGCAGTGCCATTACAGTCCTAAAAAAGTTCCTTTACTGATTATAAGGGAATCCTTCCCATTGAGAAAAAGATTTAAACCTTAACTTCAAAGTCCAAGTAATTTTGCTACAAATGTTAATAACCAATTCCCCCAACTAACCACGTTCTAGAGGTATTTAACACCACTTGTTGTCCTAGTTACTTTCATGAAAATGATTTTTTTCTTGGAAAAGAGAAATAAAATGTATAAGCCCCACGATAGAATCGACTATAAGTAATAGCCCTTAGGGCATTGATATTTGACTTATTCCAGGAAAAATTACTTACAAGTTAAGATTGTGTATAAAATTATTTACATTAAACTCCACACCAAATCGAATTAATTTTGCATTCTAAGCTTTATATGTTATACATAGTAAGTTAAAGGAGAATGACATTAATTACTTTTAAACAATGTATGGTAGATACATTAAGCATAAATTATTTGACATCAGAAGTTTCTTTGATTAAATAATTAAAAAACAGATCTGTTACACAAATCAAATTAATAATTTAGTAAGAATCGAGTAGATTTATATAAAAAATAATTATTTATGGATTGCTTAATCACAGATTATGAGCAACAGGCAATTAAAGTGAGGTATTCAACAATCACCAGAAGATCATTTTTTGATCAATACACTTATCTTCGTATAGTCATCAACAGCATTGACCACTAATTATTGACTTCAGTCATTTCAATTATCCTTTCTTCAAGATCTTTAACTAAAAAATTGAGAGGTTGATTACGACGTATTTTATATTTTAAGCGTCTTAATTGGACTCGCATTAAAATATTCTCTAAGCACTCATGGTCAAAACAAACATGACGCTGACGGTTTTTATGTCCATAACTAGCTCCAGCAATAATATGTAACTGAGCATTTCTTTTTAATTGATACCAAAGTCCATCAGAATGTCTAAAAGCCGCTGCCGTTGTTGGAGTAGGGGTAGTAGAAACATACAAGGGATCAAATGCTTCCGCCCCTAAACTCCGCTCGTAATTGTAATAGTAATGTAAGGGAACTTCCGCGACAGGTAATTCCAGCAAACCTTGATAAAATTGTTGGGCTATTTCTAGATCACAAACCATAATAGTATAAACCTTCGGTGCGCTAGTTAGAAACATCCACATTGCTAAACCATAGGACGCCAGTAGCATAACCATAATGCCCTGGGTTGAAAAAAGACTATCAACTGGCAGAAACATCCCTAAATGATAGTAGTGTAGAGAAAAATTGGTCCCAAGATCCATAGAAAATAATTGATATATATATATCAGGCTTTTATCTTGATTAAGTAACTAAAAAAGCTAAATGTCAAGAATAACAACTAAAGGTTATCTATTCAACTATAGCAAGACTCTCTATAGGTTGAGTTAAGCTGTACACATAGGCGATTATCAGTAGATAAGTTTCTTATCCGTATGATTAGACTATTTTTTCTATTTTTTATGGACGGGGTATTATACGAAATTGTTAATTATCCACCACCATTTTAGTGCCCATAAGGTAGGAGGGTTTTAACTCCTCTTGTTTACTGATTGTGTGGAGTAGCCCATAGGCAGCTTAAAAACTTCTCAGATTCTTTAAACTTAGTCATATAAGCTTGGAAGATAATTTTATATTTCAAACTTTTCTCGATAAGGTTATGCTCTCTATAGAGACCTATAATAGTTGATAATTTATCATTATTTTAAGATAAAAAAATCTGTACTTTTAAATTAATCTTAGTGTTGTTGCTTGATATAATTAAGCATTAGAGAAAAATCTCAGTGTCATTCAAAATAAAGTTGACTCTAAAAGGGAAATTTAAGGTGACTAATAGATATTCTATGAAGATGAATACTTACCCCAATTAAGAATTAATTCTTAAGAACGTGACTAAAATAATTACAATTAAAATCTATTTAATGACTAAATAAGTCTACACACTAGTAGACTACTATTGTAATCATAAATCAATAATAGTTATTCTTGACTTTCTTAGATTAATTAATTTATGATATCTTTGCTGATTTTAATAATTTTGAGCTACTTTATGTAACCTAAACCATTGAGGTAATTGAATTTGTATAGAAACATTATGGCCAACTATAAATTGTTTTGATAATAGCGCCTTACTTTCCTTTTTTCAATTTTTGAGAGAAACGATAGCATATATAGGTTTATGCTAGTGATATTATTTCTTTTATCATTATTAAGATTGCGAGGGTTGAGATGGAAAATAAGTATAAACAGAGACAGAAATTTAAGATACTTTAGTTATAGTAATTTTTGTATTATTGGACTTTATCATAGTTATTATTAACAACTTAATTCAGTTTTATAGAGCAAGATTGGTTAAATGAGTAATAGTCTGGACAATCTACTGTGGAGTAATACCACTAACTTAGACTATTTTTACAAAAGAATAAGTAACTACAACTAATAATTATTTACTTGGATTTAAAATCTTTCATTATTTTAGGTTTTCTAATTTGATACGAGGATCAGCTACTTTGAGTAATAAATCTGCTAACAGATTGCCCACTATTAACATAGTCGCTCCCATAGTTAAACTCCCCATAACTAGGTAAAGGTCTTGTGCTTGAACTGCCCCTAAAATTAAAGTTCCTAACCCCGGCCAATTAAAGAAAAATTCTGCAATGAATGATCCCCCTAACAAACTAGCAAACTCGAATCCTAGCAAAGTAATCAAGGGATTAATGGCATTACGCAATCCATGAACATAAATAACTTTGTCTTCAGATAATCCTTTTGCACGTGCAGTTTGAATATAATCTTGTCGCATCACATCTAACATTTGTCCTCGCGTCAAACGCATTAAACCTGCAAAACTAGTAATACTTAAGGCAACAGTTGGTAGTATCATATGCCATCCAATATCAAATATTTTACCGAGAAAAGATAATTCTCGATGATTTATACTGATCATGTCTCCCACAGGTAAAATAGGAGAAATTTGTTGAGCGAAAATTAATAACAATAATGCCGTAATAAAACTAGGAAATCCCTGTCCTAGATAACTAATCACCCGCAGAATTTTATCAATAAAACTGTTCTTTTTTACTGCACTTAGTACCCCAAGAGGTAGTGCAATTATCCAAGTTAAAGTGATTGAAGTAATACTCAATAGTAATGTTGCTATAATTCTTTCACTTAACAGAGA
Source organism: Cyanobacterium sp. uoEpiScrs1 (assembly GCF_947331815.1). Classification (GTDB taxonomy): domain Bacteria; phylum Cyanobacteriota; class Cyanobacteriia; order Cyanobacteriales; family Microcystaceae; genus Rippkaea. Next base: position 1,781,219 of record NZ_OX373462.1, on the reverse strand, counting down.
AATAACTGAGCGATTAAAAACAAAACTTTCTCCAAAATCAAGATGAGTAACAACCTGAAACAACCATTTACTATACTGTTCATACCAAGGTTTATCTAATCCAAAACGTTGGGTTAAACTGATTAGAGTATCAGCAGATATGTTAGGATTCTGTTTGAGGGTATCAAGGTAATTGCCCGGAGCAATTTGAATGATAAGAAAACTTAGAAAAGAAGCCAACAATAAAGTCAAAACTCCCTGTAAAACTCGCTTTATAATATAAAGCATAGTTTCATTTGTTAACCAGTTTTTTAATCCTATTAATAGTTGGTTAGATTGAGAGGATAAGAGAAACTTCATAAGTTAATAATTTTATACACTGTGAATTTTAAATTCTTGTTGATTATAAACATATTATAGCAATAGCAAATGACCTAATTTTTATCACTATTCCGTGTAGAATAAATAATCTAAATCTTGAATTAAGAAAAATATAATTAGTACTTAGTTATTTTCTTAATAATCTACTAAGGTAACAATCGGTAGATCAGGAAGTTTTTGGCGACCTTTCAAAGCTTTTAATTCGATTACAAAAACAAATCCCAATACCTTACAACCAACTTTCTCCAACAAATCTACTGTTGCCTTAGCGGTTCCTCCCGTAGCAATCAAATCATCAACAATGAGTACTTTATGATGATCGGCTAAGACATCTTGATGAATTTCAAGTTTATCGGTTCCATACTCCAAATCGTACTCAATTTGATGGACTGCTGCCGGAAGCTTACCCGGTTTACGAACAGGGACAAAACCAGCTCCAAGTTGATAAGCTAAAGGTACTCCGAACAAAAAACCACGAGACTCCATTCCTACCACATAATCAGGCAATAAATCTTGATATTGACATTTTTCGCATAAGGTATCAATGGCATAGTGCAACCCTTTCTGATTGCTAAGCAAAGTTGTAATATCTCGAAACATAATTCCAGATTTAGGAAAGTCGGGAATATCTCTAATTAACGCTTTAAGATCCATGGTTTATATTTTGAAATTCTTCACAAGAAGTTGAAAACTACTCTAACAGACTGTCAGTATAAGTTCTCACCTAAAGTTTATGTTTTTTTCATTGATTAATTTTTGTGATAGTGGGGGGGTTAGTTTTGAAGAACTTAGTAGAACAATATCCATCTTATTAAGAGTTGATATAACCTAAATAATCAACAATTATTTCTGATTAACTCTCTAATATCTTTTGTTGTTGTTCCATACCATTCAATATTTTTTGTACAAAAACTTATTATCTTAATAAACGACAAATTCTGACTTGATCAAAAAAAACTTACCTAGTTTCTGAGAGATAGTTGTATTTCTTTGTCTAAATATAGATTGAGAGCGTTAAACCTAGGATAAATGCTCTTTATTGGAATCAAGTTTCATTCTTCTTCCCTTTTATCTTCGTGCCATTCTAATCATTAGATAAGTAGTCAGTTAATTGTCTCTTTTGCTAGGTATAGTTAACGCAGACAATGGACCAATTATCAAAACACTAAGTTATTCTGTAAGATGAATTCCACTATTAGTATAATGCCTGATTCGAGTTCTTCCACTAAGTTTAAACCTGTGATTTTAGATATTCTGCCAGATTTTCCTATCTCTGGCCAGCGATGTGCTGTACGACTTCAACAACGGATTGATCTATCGTTGTTGGCGCTCGAAGCATTGGAAATGGGAGCGTCAGAACAGATGCTCAAAACCATAAAACAATTGCAATTTCAGGAAATTATTAAAAATCGAATTGTTTTATGGCGGTTGCGATGTACTAATCCTTTGCGGCGCTCCTATACCCGTGGAAATCTAACTCTTATTCAAGCCAAAGCATTGGTAATCATTGTCAGTTGTCTAGCCAAGCCTTTAACCGTTCAGATTAGACAACTTTTATTAGCCGAACAACAGATGAGACAAAAAGGACTACCAGTCAATTGTCATTTTCTCTTGGCGGAATATTTAGACCAATTTCGCGCTCACTTCCAAAGTCGGATGAATCCTCGTCGTGCTAAAGTTTCAGTTTATTCAACTTCTAATGATAAATTGAACGAGTTAGCTTTATTTTTATTAAAACAACTTTTGTTTTGTACAGGAACTACTGGAATGCAAAGGTTTTGGATTAGTTTGTTTGATGGAGAAGTCGCATGAATATTAAACGACAATATAGCTTGCCAAATTGTACCTTAATACTAGAAGGATTGGGTGATTGCTTGACTGTAGGTGATTCCCAAGATAATCGTCCTCTTTTATCAATTTTAATTAATGCTGAATGTCGTTTTGTAGGAACGTCTCAAAAACTCCAGGGGGGACGAACATTTCTAGAAAACTTAGCTCAAGCAGCTAGTGCCTATGCTCAAGAATATCTCAGTGGGATTTCTCACTTTCAAGATGATCAAGGAGATGAAGATACTATTCATCTTGAAAAAATTGAAAACACCAACCTTCATCGATTGAAATGGCGACCTAGTATACAGATAAGTCAATCTTCTGTGGAATTGGAATTAAACACCGTTCAGTTATTTGATTTGGTTGAAAGTCTTGATCAATTTTTTGCTGATAGTCGGACACTCCCTGACCTTAGTTTACAATTACACCCAATATCACGACGATATCGTCCTCCTGATGAACCATTAGGACAGCGAGCAGTCCCGGCTACGTTGGGAATAGGTAGTATTGCCTTGATGGCCTTAATTTTATTTTTCTTTCCTATTCCCGAAATACGTGAACCAGAACCTCAGCCCTCTGAAACACCTACGAAAACTATTTCTCAAAAAAACTTTTGATCTTTCTTTCTAATAAATTTTATGAAATTTCAAAATACGGTTGTTATTCTCAACATCTAAGTTAAAGCATAATAAGATTTGCGATTATTATCGTACATAATCGCAAATAATTAAGAAATAGCCCCAAATTATTTGGTATAAATTAATAAGGAATCTTTCTGTCCAATTGGGTCAAAGAAAAGCCTAGAGATATTGTCCCTTTTCTTTCCCCTAAATTTTTTACGAAACTTATATACTATTGGTAATAATAATTTTAATAAATTTAAATGATATTTAACTGTCATCTGTTATTGACTGTGTATACTAATGTTTTTTTGTTTAAAAAACATTAGTATACATTTCTATAGAATGGATTACATCTGTATAAAAAATTGATACTTTATTATCTTGATAAAGATAATAAAGTATTTGAGTTAAATGGTATTTAAATGAATTTATAATTTGTACTAGTCTAAAAGTTTAGATAAAAATTATTTAATTTAATTTAATTTAATATTAAACTATAATTTAGATAATTTTTTGTATATATGTCAATTTATTAATAAATATCATAATAAGTGGCTAACTTAGTATATAGTTGTACCAAAACGACAACGACAGCTATTTTTGTACTTAATTTAGATATAATAGACTTAGTCTAAAATAAAAACAATGAATATGGAACATGGTCTTTTATGGTTACCTTTACTAGTTATTTTCTTCTGGTTAGCTTGGAATGGAAAAAATGAATATCAAAAACTAGAAATATATCGTCAATGGGCAGAGGATTTTGATCAGACAAAATATGATATTTATTCCATTATTGGGGTTAAACAAAAACAAATTACCTGGGGAGAGCCGACACCTTCATTTCCACAAAATTTACCTTCATTTTCTTTAGAAGATGTGACCGATATTCGCCTGTTAGTCAATGGTTATCCAGTAGATATCAATACACTACCTAAAAAAGGTAATCCAACTATAGAGTTTAGTTTTATAGATAGCAAGGCTCCTATACAAATTCCTTTTACAGAAATCGACTTAGCAGCTAAGTGGCTGACTTTTTTAGAAAATATTAGAAAATAATTAGTGTCAATTGTTAAATTATTCTAATAATACATTTATAAACAAGGCATCATAACATAATAAAAAATAAATTTTGATCTAATTTATCTATAGTAGAGTAGCACAATAAATACTTACATTAACAAGTCAAAATTGGGGCTGTTAAAATAGCCGACTATAATTGAAATAATTAAGGCAAAACATTAAATGCTTAACTAAGTGTCTAATAAAAACATCAAATTTGCAAACTTTTTTTTCGTAAATTTTAATATTTTTTGATGTAAATATCTTAGGATTAGATCGTTTATATATCAGACTATAAAGTTACTAAAAACTGTTTTATAATGTATTCTTTTATTAATATTTTTTTAAAAATACTACTAGTACTTTACATGCCTGATTTAAATTAAATTTAATTTTTTATAGTTTTTCTATTGTGCTGTTACAATGATAACTTTTTAAAATCACTTAACTACGAATTGACTATAATAGTGGTATACAACATATAGTACTATTATAGTCAATGGTATCATCTAGTTTACATTTTTTTAGCAAAATATTTAAAGTATAGAATCGCTATCTTGATGAATTTTAAGCTACGCTATTATTCCTTATATTTTTTTATCTATGTAATCATTGCTATCAGTTTTGGCTATTCAGTAAAAGCATTTAATAAAGTGAGTTTCTATATAAAATTTTTTTTATTTATTTGGTTGTATTTATGATTTTATCTATAAATTTTTACTGTTAATGTCTTATATACAAGCATACTATTATACCAATAACTTTTTATATTAATGATTAGATTTTACATACTAATTATGTACTACATATTAATAATTATAGATATAAGTTTATATTTCAAGCATTACTATTCTATTCTATTCTATTTTATTTTAAATTATATAATCGGTAATTATAAATTAATTTAAAGCTACAATACTAACCATCAATTATAGATACACCCCTGAAACTTTATGAGTGTTAAAACATAGCATAGTTTGATATGCTTTAAAGTATATATCAAATAATATTTAATTTAATGGATAGTTAACCAGTTATTCTGATTTTTTTAGTAAAATAGCTTTTAAGTACTACTTGTCTTAAAGCGTTTTTATTTTCAATTTAATACAAGATGGATAGATTATTTATTGTTTCTTTTAAATAAGTGGTACTTGCTATAATTGTAAATTTAATTTTTGACAGTAAATAATTTATAAAACTATCTTTTTTAACCGCCTATGACATTTTATATTAAACTCATTAAACACTTTAAAAACAATACTTAAGTTAACGAGCTAAGTAAAAATTAAAGCTATTGATTGTTTATTAAAGTTAGTTGCCGCTTTAATCAAGCCTATAACACAGATTTTATTATCACTATTTACTGTTCCTCAACGAAAAAAACCATTGTATATCTAAAATGTCTAAGAGTTGCTAGACTAGGGTAAACTAGCACCTTAGCAATTATTTAGGCTGAGGCTTGGCGCCCCATGGTTCATATCAAGCACATTAAACTCTCTCACTTCAAATCTTTTGGTGGAACTACTTCTATTCCTTTTATGACAGGGTTTACTGTGGTTTCTGGTCCCAATGGGTCAGGTAAATCAAACATTCTCGATGCATTGCTATTTTGTTTAGGGCTAGCTACTTCAAAAGGAATGAGGGCTGAACGTTTGCCTGACTTGGTTAATCATAATCGTACTAATACCAAGAACTGTAAGACCCAAGAAGCTAGTGTTTCTGTAACCTTTGATATATCTGGTGTTGTAGATTTACAGGAGTTTAAACAAAATGTCTCTCCCCTTAGTAAGGTTGTGGTAACCAATGAAAATAAAAATGAAAATCCCCCTTTAAATAAGTCTGAACAGATTAATAATAAATATCTGATAAATAGTAGTAGTGATGAATGGACAGTAACTAGGCGGTTACGGGTTACACAAGGCGGTAATTATTCTTCAAATTACTATATTAATGGAAAACTCTGTAATGTTAGTGAACTTCATGAACAGTTGAATCATCTGCGGATCTATCCCGAAGGATATAATGTTGTGTTACAGGGAGATGTTACTCGAATCATCTCTATGAATTCTAAGGAAAGGCGACAGATTATTGATGAGTTAGCAGGGATAGCAGAATTTGATCGCAAAATACAAAAAACAAAAGAGACTCTCGAAGAGGTGAAGGGAAGAGAAGAACGCTGTCGTATTATTGAAACGGAACTGAAACGAGCACTAGAGAAATTGGCAATAGATTGCATTAAAGCTGAAAAATATCAAAAATTAAGAATCAAAATTCATGAAAAAGAACAATGGGAATTAGTTCTCTTGTGGTCATCTTTACAACAAAAAATAACATATTTAACTTCTCAAAGTATCATACATGAGCAAGAAGTTAGTCAATTAAAAAAAACTATAACTAACCTCACCCAACAAATTGAACAAACTAGTAATAAACTCCAACAACTCAATCATCAAGTTAAAGCTTTGGGTGAAGATGAACAACTAACTATTATTTCCAAATTAGCTACCCAAAACGCTCAAAAAGCTGAACTTCAGCAACGTCAACAAGAATTAATTAGTCAAATTGAAGAAAAGCAACAATATCTCGAAAAAACTCAAATTGAAATCGATCAATTTGAACAAACATTCACTCAATTAACTCAAGACAGTTTGGAGTTTGAAACCAATACTATTCCCTTTCTTAAACACAAACGAGATCGCATTTGTCAAACACTAGAAATGGGAAGAGAACAAGCTAACTCAATTGCAGAGGCTTCTGATACTTGGGTTCGAGAACAAACTTCCCTAAATCACAAAATTGCTGACCTTCAAAAAGTCCTTAATCCTCAAAAAAATCAACAGGCACGACTAGAAGAACGTCACTATCAATTAAAAAATAAAATTACAGATGAAAGTCAACAATTGCAAATCACAAAAGAAGAACTTTACAATCAGCAAAAAGAATCAACAACTTTATCTAACCAGATCATAACATTAACAGAACAAGTACAAACTATTGCTCAACAATTAGCAATAATAGGAACTGCCCAAAGTGTTTTACAGGAAACTCAAGAGCGTCTTATCAAAGAACATCGGGAAAAACAACGTCGACTTGATCGTCTTGAAGCATCTCAACAGGCACAACGGGAAGCGCAAGGAACTTATGCTGCCCAGTTGATATTAACTTCTACTATTCCTGGAGTTTATGGGTTAGTTTCTCAACTTGGACAAGTAGATCCTCGCTATCAACTAGCTCTGGAAATTTCTGCCGGCGCAAGGTTAGGATATATAGTAGTGAAAGATGACACCGTTGCGGCAACAGGAATTAATTTATTAAAACAATCTAAAGCAGGACGAGCAACTTTTTTACCTTTGAGTAAAATTCGTTCTTCTAAAGTGCAATGTGATCCCTTATTACACCAGTCCTCAGGGTTTATCGATCTAGCAGTTAATTTAGTAATTTGTGAGCCAAAATATTCTAAAATATTTGCATATATTTTTGGCAATACAGTTATCTTTGAGACCCTTAATGATGCTCGTTCCTATATTGGAAAACAACGTATTGTCACGCTAGAGGGAGAACTTCTTGAAACCAGTGGGGCAATGACGGGGGGAAGTCAGCCAAAACGGTCAAATATTCATTTTGGAACTTTTCTTAAAGAAGAGTCAGAAGAAACAAAATCTATCAGGAATAGACTGGTAGATTTGGATAGTTTATTATCTATAAATAAAAGTAAAATTACGCAGAAAGAAACTAAAGTTAAAGAATTATCTGAGACTCTATTGGAAACTAAACATAATAAAAGAGAACAAGAATTAAAACACCAACAACTTGGCAAAGAAATCAAGAAACTAACTGAAAATAAAGATAAATTACACTTGTACCTACTTACTGACAAAAAAGAATTAGAGACTATTGTTAGTAAACTAGTTATTCTAGAGACTGAAATTCCTGCCATTGAAAGTAAATTAATCGCTGAACAAAAACAGTTATCTGAGTTAGAAAAGTCTCAAATAAATAGCGAATGGCAAAAAATTCAAGCATTGCTCAAAACTCAAGAAGATCAGCTAAACAAAGGAGAGAAAGACCTCAGGCAAGAAGAAGAGAAACTAAGAGATATTAAAGTTAAAGCCCAACAAATAAGGGAAAAAATAAATAAAAAAAAGCAGTTTATAGAATGGAACAAGAATCAAAAAATATCTATTATTACTGAGCAAAAAAAACTTGCCAATAAACTCAATGAAATTATGAATAGAAGCCAGGAATTAGAAAGTTCACTGGGACAACTTAACCTTAAATTAGGGGAAACTAAAAAAGAACGCGATCTTTATGAACGTACTCTACACTCCTTGCAAGAAAAGTATCAACAAACTACATGGCAGTTAGATAAACTAGAGATCACCAAACAGGAACAAGAAAAAAAATTAACAAAATTAAAAGAACAGTTAAAGAATAAACAAACTGAGTTACCTGACCCCTTACCTGAAATTCCTTTGCTTAAAGCAATTAACTTAGAAACTACGGATTTGACACCTTATATTGAACAAATACAAAACGATATTTGTATTGAAAGAAAATGTATTAAAGAAATGGAACCGGTCAACATGTTGGCTCTAGAAGAACATGAAAAAACTCGGAATAGATTAACCGAACTAACTGAAAAGATCTCAACTATAGAAGAAGAAAGAACGGAATTACTATTGAGAATAGAAAATTTTACAACCCTAAGATACCGTTCCTTTAAAGAAGCATTTGATGCAGTTAATAAAAACTTTAAAACTATATTTGCTGCTTTATCTGATGGAGATGGCTATTTGCAATTAGATAATGAAGATAACCCTTTTGAGGGTGGATTAAATCTAGTTGCTCATCCTAAAGGAAAACCAGTCCAAAGATTAAGTTCTATGTCAGGAGGAGAGAAATCTTTAACAGCTTTAAGCTTTATCTTCTCACTGCAAAGATATCGTCCTTCTCCTTTCTATGCCTTCGATGAAGTAGATATGTTTTTAGACGGAGCAAACGTGGAAAGATTATCGCAAATGATCAGAAAACAGGCACAACAAGCCCAATTTATTGTGGTTAGTTTACGTCGTCCTATGATTGAAGCTTCGGAAAGAACCATCGGAGTAACTCAAGCAAGGGGCGCTTACACTCAAGTATTAGGAATTAAACTATGAATAACAATTTAGTATTTTCTCAATGATATATTTCTAATATATATGAAATCTGTAAATTATCCAGACTTAGTCTGATGTTAATAAATAATTTTACTTATTTAATATTATTGTATTTAATGATAGTTAGATTTATTTTTGACCTCTTTCAAGTATTATTTACGTTTAAAATATTTATATTAAGTGTATTTTATACAGTCAAATATACTAAGAATTGTATTTATTGTAAATAGCTTAACTACAAATACAGTTTGTTCGAATAAGGTAGCTACCTTAATAGGTGGGTGATAACTTAAAAATTACTATTTATTTTATTTATCCTGTTTTCCATATAAATACTTGCCTACTGTTATCTTAAAAAGTATATAAACAATAAATAAGTTAACTTAGTAGATGTATCGATATAAGATTAAAATCAAGACTGGTATTCATATATTATTGTTGCTATTCTATCTTCAAAAAATATTTTTTATTCTAAATTTAGTTAATAAGTGACAATCTTCAAACTGTTCTGTATCTTTTGCTAATTAAAAATAACAATGATACAATTCATCTAGGTTTGATACTAAGTCAGTAAATTGTGGTGTAGGAAAAATAATATAGAGCAGCATTTAGAGTCGAAACATCGCGAGAACTCTAAGTACTTGTCTAGTTGAGATGAATATTATTGGTACGATCTCGGTAGAGCTGAGATTGTATATATACAGTCAAAGTATTTTGGTTGAAAATGCTTTAGGCAACTCATTACTGAAATGATAGCTAATGACAACAAAACACGATAAGTACATCCTGGCAATAGATTTGGGGACTACGGGGAACCGTGCCATCATCTTTGATAAAGATGGAGCAATTGCTGGTCAAGCATATAAAGAACTAACTCAGCATTATCCTTACCCGGGCTGGTTGGAACACGATGCAACAGAAATTTGGCAAGATACGCGTAGCGTCATCGATCAAGTTTTAGGGAAAAAACAAATAGATATCACAGCGATAGAGGCTATTGGTTTAACTGTGCAACGGGAAACCTGTCTCTTATGGGATAAGACCACAGGAAAACCACTACATAAGGCCATTGTCTGGCAAGATCGTCGTACATCTGATATGTGTAGCGAACTACGCAGAAAAGGAAAGTCACGAGAAATTACCCGAAAAACTGGGTTAGTCCTAGATCCCTACTTCTCTGCGACTAAACTCGCCTGGTTGATTAATTGGGTAAAAGAGAATAAGCCCTCAGTAGACTTTGAGAATGTCATTGCTGGAACTATTGACACTTGGATGTTATGGAACTTAACAGGGGGAAAGGTTCACGCTACTGACCATAGTAATGCCTGTCGTACTATGTTAATGAACCTCGATGGACTAACTTGGGATTCAGACTTATTAGAATTATTTGGCATTCCACCAACTATCATGCCAAAAATTCAAGAAAGTATGAGTTATTTTGGTGAAACCGATGCTGACATATTAGGAGCAAAAATTCCTATTACCGCCATTTTTGGCGATCAACAAGCAGCCTTATTTGCTCACGGTTGTGATCGTCCAGGATTACTTAAATGTACTTATGGGACAGGCTCTTTCCTGATTTTACAGGCGGGAAAAGAAGTCATGCGTTCAAAAAATCAACTTCTTTCTACCGTTGCTTGGACGAGAAATAACTCTGCCAACTATGCACTAGAAGGGGCAATATTTACTTCTGGAGCGTCAATTCAATGGTTACGTGATGGGATAAATTTAATCAATAGTGCAGCTGAAACTGAGTCCGTGGCCCGTCAAGTTTCTGATACCAATGGAATTTACTTTGTACCTGCGTTGAGTGGACTAGGTGCTCCTCATTGGGATATGTCAGCCCGGGGAGCATTTTTAGGAATAACCGGGGGAGTTCGACGAGAACATATGGTAAGGGCAGTGTTAGAAGCAATTGCCTATCAAGTTAAGGAAGTAGTCGAGGCTATAAATAAAGGGTCAGATATGAAAGTAGCCCGTCTTAAAGTTGATGGAGGGGCTTCCCAGAACAACTTCTTAATGCAATTTCAATCTGATGCTTTGGGAATTCCCGTAGAACGCCCTGTTATATTAGATGCTACCGCCCAAGGGGCTGCTTTTGGAGCAGGATTAACCATTGGTTTTTGGGATAGTTACGAGGACCTAATTGCTACCCGTAAGATTGATCGGGTTTTCAATCCTGGAAATAATGCTTCTAAAGTTCAAGCTAACTTCACTCCTTGGCGACGGGCAGTAGACCGTGCTAAAAATTGGATCCAGTAGTCCATTCTTGTGGAATATGACCACCTCTCAGGAAATCATACAGTGGGGGGTGGCTGAGTATTACAAAACTGCATTATAAATATCTACTAATTATAATAGGTAAATATAAATTGGGATTTTTCTATAAAACTATTTAATTAAGTAAATTTTTTATTTTCGTTATACACGTATCTATTTTCTCTATAGTAGGATACTACAGCTTAGCTGTCCTTTGTTTCTCGTCAAAGCGATCCAATCAATTAAGAGAGATTAAAAAAATCTAAGTCATAAAATTGAAAATAGTACAATAGAAGTTAAGTTCGCAGATTCTTCCCAAGTATCTTATCGCAAATTACTGCATTTCAAACAATTTTATTCCTTACACTCCTACAACCATTTTTAATTATGGAAACTGTGTAAGAGCATTAAGTGAGGGCAAAAAAGTTCAAAGGTAAAGTTTGATAGATGCGACGTCTATACTATTTTCTAAAAAACTGCCGTTGAATTACACATTTAAGGAGTAACCTCGTGGCACTGTCAGCAAAATATTTACTAGTCGGATCGATTGAAGCATGCAGTGGCAAGTCCGGGACAATTATCGGGCTCGCTCATCGGTTAAGACAAAAAGGATTTTCTGTGGCCTACGGTAAACCTATCGGAACCTATTTGGAAGATGGCTCTTTTCTAAAGGAGGAAGCTGATGTACAGTTTATTGCTGATATCTTGGACTTAAAGTCAACCCAAGTACGGTCCCCTTTATTATTTTTGGAAACAAAGACAATTGAGAAACGTCTTGAAGGTAAAGATACTAAAAACTATACTCAATTATTGCGTCAGTCCTATGATGATGTAGAAGCTGATGTGGTAATTCTTGAGGGAGCCGGTACCCTATGGAAAGGAAGTTCATTTAACTTGTCGGTAATAGACGTTGCCCATACGTTAAGCGCGTCGATAATACTAGTTGCACGTTATCATTCCTCCTTAGTTGTTGATAGTCTTGTCAAGGCTAAACAGCAATTGGGTGGTCACCTTATAGGAGTAATTATTAATCATATTCCTATCGACAAATTGGAATCTACCCAAACTCTAATTAAACCCTATCTTGAAGGTGAGGGGATTAAGGTTTTAGGAATGTTGCCGTCAAGTAGCTTACTTAATAGTGTTAGTGTTCGTGAAATTGCTTATCAGTTAGGGGCAGATGTATTATGTCGTGGTGACCGATTAGATTTAATGGTGGAAAGTCTCACTATCGGAGCGATGAATGTTAACTCGGCGTTGGAATATTTTCGCCAAGGACAACATAAGGCAGTAGTTACAGGGGGAGATCGCACAGACTTACAATTAGCAGCATTAGAAACCTCCACCAGTTGTCTAATTTTAACTGGACACATTACCCCCCAACCCTTAATTATTAACCGAGCCGAAGATTTAGAAGTACCAATTCTTTCGGTTGATCTTGATACATTGCAAACGGTAGAAATTGTTGATAGTGCTTTTGGAAATGTCAGACTTCAAGAACAAATTAAAATAGATTGCATTGAACAATTAATGAGTGAGTATTTTGATTTTGACAGATCCCTCCAAACTCTAGGACTTAGTTAAATTGATACGAATTTATAAGTTAACGTGTGTTGAATCCTATATTTAGCAATCAAAGATTATTAGATTGAAATTTTTTTTGGCTAACATGATAGAAACCCCTTTTTGAATGAAATGGTAGAAATCCCAGATAATCCCTTTTTCAAGCTCAATTACGAACCCATTCTAGAAAATCTGGGTGATGATTATTACGACCAAGTTGTTGCTGCTAAATTTCCCAAACAGATTCTTCGTTTCCGTAATAATGAGTTATTACCCTTGTTCGGGTTATCCTCTGAGGCTGTATATGATGATCATTTTGTTGAAGCATTTGGTAAATTACAAGGAATTCGTCCTTTTTTAGCCTTACGTTATCATGGTTATCAATTTGGGCAGTATAATCCCCTTTTAGGAGATGGGAGAGGTTTTCTTTACGGACAAATACAGGGAACAGACAATCAATTATATGATTTTGGAACGAAAGGATCAGGTCAAACTCCTTATTCTCGCGGTGGCGATGGTAGATTAACCTTAAAAGGGGGAATTCGAGAAGTATTAGCTGCCGAAGCATTACATTCTTCGGGAGTACGGACGTCACGTTGTTTAAGTTTAATTGAAACTGGAGAAAAATTATGGCGTGTTGATGAACCATCCCCTACTCGTTCATCAGTTATGATTCGTGTTAATCGTTCCCATATTCGTTTTGGTACTTTTGAACGATTATATTACCTAAAACGTCCTGATTTAATCCAAAAATTGTTAGATCATGTAATAGATACTTACTATCCTGAAATTTGTCAATCTCCAGATCGTTACCCCCTCTTTTACCAAAAATTAGTTCAACGGGTTGCCAAATTAGCAGCACAGTGGATGGCAGCAGGATTTTGTCATGGAGTGTTAAATACAGATAATATGTCGATCACAGGGGAAAGTTTTGACTACGGACCCTATGCTTTTATTCCTACCTATGATCCAAAATTTGTTGCTGCTTATTTTGATGATGGCGGACGCTACAGCTATGGAAACCAATCATCTATCTGTCGTGCAAATTTAGAGATGTTACATCTCCCTTTGATGGCGGTAATTTCTTTGTATAGGCTAGAAGAAACTTTAGTAAAGTTTGATGATTATTATCACCAATTTTATCGAGAATTAATTCTACAAAAATTAGGATTTAATAATTTAGTGATTGCTGAAGGACGGGATTTAGTAGAGAAAACATTAGAAGTTTTACAAGAAACTCAAATAAGTTATTTTGGATTTTTTGAAACTTTATCTCAACAGTTTAATTATAGATGGCGCGAAGACGGTTTAAGTATTTTAGAGAACCAAAAACTCCCCTTTGCTGATTGGCAAGGTTGGTGCAGGATATATCATAGGATTCTAAACCAGTTGCCTATAGAAAAAATGGAAACTATCTACAGTTGTTTACAAGTTTATAATCCAAAAATTAGCTTAGTAAAAGAAACTATTGAAACGGTTTGGGAGGAGATTGCTAATAAAGATGACTGGCAACCTTTTTATGATCTGATTAAAAAACTGCAGTTTAAAGAATAATTTGTGTACTCTCAGCTGTAGTTTTTGACAATATCTTTCTACATTCTATATGACTTTTAAAAGAAAGAAGTCTAATAATTTAATATTGGCAATATATCTAAACTAGCCGATTACCCTAAGATAATCAACTAGTTTAGATATGTTTCTTTACTAAAAAGACCCAGCTATAACGATAAGTTAACTGAGCCTTTCTAAAACAAATATTGTATATGGAGCCGAGCAGAGTCGAACTGCTGTCCAGACTGGGTATTGACTGTCCGCTCATTCACAGGTTTAGTTCTTTTAATCCGCAGAACAGGAACCATTCCTTATCCCGAATGGTGGGATACTCTGACTAAGTCTTTACCCAATAGCTAATCAGAGATGGCTAGTGAGTGCATCCGTTGGGGTTAGGCCTCTAGAACTTAACGGAGTCATCCTGGAAGCGAGCGGACTCTTAAGGAGTTCAGTTATGCAGCTACTGCTGCGCGCTCAAACTTAACGATTTTATTCGCAGTTACTTTTTTGTTTGAGCCTTGGATTTACGAGAGGAGACTCACTCTCGACCTGAATCACGGGGGAGATTTCGCCAACCTGTCAAAACCGTTACGGCCCCCTGTTAGTCTTGACTCATAATTATAAATCCTAGCTTAGGATATTGACAACCTAACAATTGTCCAATTCATCTAACTACTTCTTATCTTAGAGCAATAGTATAAACAATTTTTATCGAGTTATCACTAGCTACTCACTTATTGAGACTGAATTATTACCTATGACAACATTGTATGTAAACAGCTTGAAAAATATTTTCAATAATTAATTATGGCAATATAAATTTAGCTATGATTATCTACATATATTGTAGAGTATCTAAATCAAGTTTTTAGTGTTTGGGTTGAATTAATTTATATTAAATACAATTTTGACAGTTTAATAAAATATGTGTTATGGAATTAATTTTATATCATATTTTGGATTGTAGTAAAAACTTTTTTGAAAAATATACATCTCCATAAATTATTTAATCTTAACAACAATTAAGCTATTTTATATAGTAATTTAATATTAAAATAACCATGATATTTTTCATTTTTTTATTACATTATGTAAATAGAAAACAATCTATTTTATAAAAATTTATTTACTGGAATAATCTACGCAAATTATAGTATATACACTTGTTAATTTTTTGTTTTAAAAAACCTACTAATTACCCTAAAAATTTATTTTATTTTTATAGCAATTTTTAATATAAAATAATTCTTGATTACTGGTAACTTATTTCCCTTTTTTTAAGATGATTTAAATCTTTGCTTAAATTATTTATCTTTTACTTTGCAGTAATTTTTACAATTTTTTATTGTTATTATCCTAAATCAAATTTTTAATTCGTCAGTAAATCTTAACAATTTTATTGATATAAGTAAATAAATTAGTTTTAAAATATATTAATATCTCAGAATAATCGCTATTTTTTAAAATTTTTTATTCGATATTTTGAAATATTTATCGACCAGTATGATTTACTGATTTATAAAAATAATTTAAAATCTTTCTTTTTTTAAATTAAATTGAACTAATATTTTAGTGTAACTTGTTTTTAGATGAGTAGGCTATTTAATACTGTAATTTAGATATTTTATAGATTCTACAGCTTATTATTTCTTAGTCATTATACATAATTATTATTGCTAGAGACACTAACTATAAAAAAGTAAAATTTATACCATTAAAAAAAATTTTAGAGGTTGTTTTCTAAAAAAACAACCTAAAACTACTAATGGGTTAAGTTATTATCAATAATATTATTGATAATAACTTATTGTCAATATTGTTTATTTGATTTACAGAAAAAATATCACTTTAAGTAGTTATGTATAAGTAAATAATATATTATAATATAATATAAAAAGAATTAACATATTTTTAGTATGTATATGTTTTTATTGTGCTGGTTAGTTACATTTATTATTTGTTAACTGAATTTTGTCTATTATCAAAACAAGAACTAAAATATGTAGTAAGTGCAATTAATTATTTTTATTGTGGCTATTTATTAGTTCAGTATTTTTTTCGGACTAACCTTTTTTTAAAATTATCTTAAAATACTCCATATGTAATATATTCCCTTTTTAGCTCAAATATATTCGATTACATTTACTTCTTTTAAAAGATTAAGGTTTTATTCATATAGATGTTCAATCTGGTTTTAAATAAATACTAATTACCTCTATTTCTTATGGCATAACTAATAATTGATTTTTACTAATTCATTTTTTTATCTTTTGATAATCTATTTTAACTTTGTTAAACTTAAATAGATTATTTTCCTAAAATAGGAGTATAAAATTAGTTGGATAAGTTTATTCTGCCTAATTCTATTGACGTACTTTTCGTAATGATTACTTGAAGCTCTGGAATATAAGTTGATATGATTATTCTCAATTTATGTACGATCATTAGGAATTTTAGCAAAAAATAACAGTAAATTTTATAACTTGATATAGTAGGACCACTAATTTAAATGGAGTTATGGTATTAGAACTAATGGACCTATATTACCTTTTGGTATTTCTACTGATTTTGCTAGCGATAGGGATTTTACTCTATTTAATGACCCCTCGTCGTTATCAGTCCTCCGACACAGTTGCTAACTCCTACGATGAATGGACTCAAGACGGTATCTTAGAGTTTTATTGGGGTAAACATATCCATTTAGGGTATTATGGTTCGCCGCCTCGAAAGAAAAATTTCTTGACGGCCAAATCTGACTTTGTTAATGAAATGATCAAATGGGGGGGCATAGACAAATTACCTCATGGCACTACCATTTTGGATGTAGGCTGTGGTATTGGCGGAAGCAGTTTTATTCTCTCTAAAGATTATGGGTTTGATGTAACAGGGATTACTATCAGTTCCCAACAAGTTAAACGCGCCCAGGAATTAACTCCTGAGGGCATCAATGTTAAATTCCAAGTAGACGATGCCTTAGCCCTCTCTTTCCCTGATAATAGTTTCGATGTGGTGTGGTCTATTGAAGCAGGTCCACATATGGTAGATAAAGCTAAATATGCCCAGGAAATGATGAGAGTATTGAAACCTGATGGCTTGTTGATTATAGCTGATTGGAATAAAAGAGATGATCGTCAAAAGTCCCTGAATTTTTGGGAAAAACTTGTAATGCGTCAACTTTTAGATCAATGGTCTCATCCCGCGTTTTGTAGTATTGAAGAATTTTCGGAACTATTAATGGAAACAGGATTAGTAAAAGGACAAGTGATGACAGCAGATTGGACACAAGAAACTCTTCCTTCTTGGTTTGATTCTATTAGGCAAGGAGTTGTTCGACCTAAAGGGTTAATCCGTTTTGGTTTATCAGGGTTTATTAAATCCCTGAGGGAAGTCCCTACTTTGTTATTGATGCGTCTTGCTTTTGGTAGTAGCCTTTGTCGATTTGGGATGTTCCGAGCAGTAAAAGTTAATTTAGCACAAAAATTAACTGAAACTAACACAGAGGAAATAGTTAAAGCTTAAGTAATTTATTGTCATCAATATCAATAGATAGATGGTAAAAATCAATTTTAAGTAAGTTAGCTAAAATACTATTAGGTTTGTGGCGAGCAGGAATACCTGTTAATAATTGGCATTAAATAGGCTTGATCTAAACTGTATCAAGCCTATTTAATGTCAATTATTTAAAAAACCAAAAACTACTCAACCATATATAGATTTTTAATTAATTGTCTCTTGTTTAATTTATAATCATTAATTTTTAGTAATTAATACTATTAAACTTAACTTTTAATTATGAGATAAATTTTTCAACGTTCTGAGTAAGGAATTACTCCTTAAATATCAGAGTTAAAAAAAAATATCAAGTATGAAAGTATCAATAATACTTGTTTATTTAACTTAATCCAAGAATGAGGAAAGATTCATATTATTTTTGTAATTAATAATCACATCATTTTTGCGAAATATTCCGGCTCTGGTATAAGAATTTATTAATATTCAGTACTATTTAACAAGTTATTTTCAAATAATAGAAAGCCAAGGGCAACTTTAAACTTAGGAGTCAATAGATTGACTTTCGTGTTTACTATAGAAACCATGATCATTGAGTTGAGTGGTAAAAGCTTATCATTAACGTTCACTGTTATGAAATTAAAATGATGGAGATTGTCCGTTTACTGTTCGAGTTTGGATCGTATTTAGAACCCTAAATAAATCTTTTTCTCAAATCATATTTGTTTATAAAAATCTAGTACAAATCTATATTAATTTGATTTAAATATATACTTATTTATAAATGAGTTTAGTCCAATATAAATATGAGTTACTCCTTAGTTAATTTTAGTTATTTATACTTAAAAATAAATACTATTATACTGTGCATAAATTATAAAGTTACTAAAATTAACTAGACTAAATTTTCAATAAATAATACTTTTTTAAGGAAAAATTTTGTATTTTCTGAACTTAGTCATAATGAATCAGCCACCAGTTTAGGGTGAATATAATTTTTGGAATAAACAATAAAATATATATTGTTTATTAAAAAGAAACTAATAAATAGACTAAATAGGAAACACCTTGAAAAATTTAATATTGATTTCACTTCTTAGGAGATAATCTTGACAACAATTATTTTTTATTTTTAAAGTGAGCTTCCATGACCTGACGCACCATGGGAGCAGCTACCGATCCTCCACCTCCACCGGAATGCTCAGCAAAAGCCACTACTACAATTTCTGGTTGATCATAGGGGGCATATCCTCCAAACCAGGCATGAACTTTTCCCGGAGGAGCCTCTGCAGTACCAGTTTTTCCGGCCACAGGTGGTAAGTTTGGTGAATTTAAAGCTTTTCCAGTTCCACTTAAAACGACTGCTCTTAATCCTTGTTTTAGGGTTTTAATGGTACTAGCTTTAAGATTCATAGATGTTCGCCATTTACTAACATCTCCGTCTGCCATTAGGAAATGGGGTTTAACTCGGTAGCCATCATTAGCGGGAACAGCAAACATGATAGCTACTTGTAAAGGGGTCGCCTGGGTGAATCCTTGTCCAATAGACATATTCACTGTATCCCCATCAGTCCATCCCCAGCTGTAATTATTTCGTTTCCAGGTATCATCCGCAATTAATCCTCGTGCCTCCTCTTTTAACTCAATGCCAGTTTTATTTCCAAAACCATAGTTGCGCGCCCATTTAATTAAGGTTGGACCTCCTACTCCACGGGCAATCTGTCCATGAAAGGTATTACTACTCCAAGCCATCGCACGAACATAGCCTATAGGTCCGAATCCAGCCCGGTTCCATTCCCCAAAGGCCGTTCCCCCAACATTGAGATAAGCAAAAGTATTTAGAACTGTATCAGGGGGATATTTCTCTGTTTCCATTCCAGCAGTCGCTGTAACTATCTTAAAAAGAGAAGCAGGAGGAAACCCTCGTAAGGCGCGATTAACAAAAGGATCTCCTTGACGACGCCATTTTTCCCAAGTTTCAGGAGTAATTTGGCTAGAGAAAACATTGGGGTTAAAACGCGGATAACTAACCATTGCTAAGATGCCCCCGTCTCTTGGATCTATAGCTACAATAGCCCCTTTCCGTTTGCCTAGAGCGTCTTCTGCTGCTTTCTGTACGTCTATATCCAGAGTAAGAGTAACATCTTTTCCTGTCTTTCTAATTTTTTGCCCCAAGACTTTCACAACTTTTCCTGCGCCGTCTACTTCTAGCTGTAAGCCTCCCCATTCCCCTCGTAGCTGTTGTTCATAAGCTGCTTCCACTCCCGTTTTGCCTACAATATCTCCTAAGCGGTATCCCTCAGAACGACGTTTAGATAACTGCTCAGCATTAAGTTCTCCAGTGTATCCTAAGACGTGAGCTGCCAGGTCTTGATTAGGATAGTCTCGTACACTTTCAATATCGACTTCAAGTCCATTAAGTTCACTTTTAAACTCTTCTAGAGCAGTAATTTGAGCAGGGTTAAGACTACGGGCAATACGGATAAGAGTAGGGGAATTATAGCCTGCTTGTTTAATCTTTTGTTCAATATCATCTTCTGAAATAGATAAAAGTTGGGATAGGTAACGTAAATTTTTTTCCCAGTTAGATTCTCTTATAACAATAGGCCAAAGATAGGCAGCATGGGTTAAGCGGGTTGAGGCTAAGATTCTACCTTTACGGTCAAAAATATTACCTCTTACAGGAGGTTTAGGTATAATACGAATACGATTATTTTCAGCTTTTTCTCGGTAAACTTCCCCTTTTAAAAGTTGTAGATAAACAAGGCGTGAGCCAATTCCCCCTAATAAAATTAAACTAATCAAAATCATGATTAGCCAAGGTTGACGTTTTTGTCCAATAGTACGATTAGTTTGTTTTTGTCTTGTATAGTAAAAACCATAACTATCGCCAAACGAGGGGGTTTGCCATCTGGACTGGGAGTGGGAATTATCAGTAAATCGCATGTTGTCTATTAAAGAATTATTAACGTACTAGGATAGTTTTTTAACACTATTATTTTTAGTATAGAAGCGTTGAGGGTGATTAAAAACCTTTGAACCCTAATCTACAATTGATACAGATTCTCTATTTTATCGTTTACTATAAAACTTTTCTAACAGGTTAAAAGTTACTAATAATAATCCATAAACTTATTTTCTAACTAATTTAGGGGAATAAATCAGCTAGAAAATAAGTTTAATTTAGTTTTCTATAATTAAAAAATATAGTCAATTTAATTTGAAAATTATCAACTCATATAAAGCTATTGTTTAAATTAAATAATCAGCGCTTAAGTCTACTATTTTATAGGCAATTATTTGTAACTACTATGTCAGTCTGTATTTGAAGAACTAAATCAAAATAGATAAAAAATTAAAAAACAAATATTTTTTTATAGTTTTATATTTTTAAATATAAAACTAATTATTTGGTATAAATCTTGTATTTTCTATCAAATAATTATATCAAATACACAAATATTTATTTATAAAAATCAAAGATAACAAGATATAAATTTTATACATAAAATAATTGGATCTAATGAAACAAGAAATTAATACATAAAATAGATAGTTCAAACTAAGTTATACTTGTATTATTATTAATTTAAACTATGCCAATCAGCTATCTACGATCCAAAATTCCCTTAGTGTTACTAAGCTATGGCATAGGTGCTGAATAAATTGAGCAACTGTTAAAGAAAATCCGTTAGACTATTGATTAAACCTTATTCTCCAGGAAAAACCGTGTTTTTTAGCATTGTTGTCCCCACCTATAATCGCAAACCTATCTTAGAAAAATGTCTAAGAGCTTTAGAAAATCAACAATTAATTGATGATATAGTAAGTGGCTATGAAGTTATATTAGTTGACGATGGCTCGACAGATAATACCCTAGAATGGCTAACAAAAAGCACCATAGAATTTCCTCATGTGCGTCTTTTTACTCAAAATCATCTAGGTCCTGCTGCAGCAAGAAATTTAGGAGTAGAAAAAGCTAGAGGTGATACAATTATTTTCATTGATAGTGATCTTGTTGTAACTGAAACATTTATTCAATCGCATGCAAATGCCTTAACTAAAGGAGAAAAAAAATTAGGAAACAATAAATTTTTTACTTACGGTGCGGTGATTAACACTTGTAACTTTGATTACCCTACCTCAGAACCTCATAAAATCACTGATTTCTCTGCAGCATATTTTGCTACGGGCAATGTAGCAATTGCCCGTAAATGGTTAGAAAAAGTAGGAGTTTTTGATACAAGATTTCAGCTCTACGGATGGGAGGATTTAGAATTAGGAGTAAGACTAAAAAAAATAGGACTAAAGTTAATTAAGTGTCCCGAAGCTGTTGGTTATCATTGGCATCCATCTTTTAATTTAGATCAAATACCTGAACTAATCGACAAAGAAATTCAACGAGGAAAGATGGGAATTCTTTTTTACCAAAAACATCCCACTTGGGAGGTTAGATTGATGATCCAAATGACCTGGTTACATTGTTTATTATGGGGATCTTTATCTTTAGGAGGTAGTCTTAATGAACGTACACTTGCACCTATTTTACAGTGGTTAATTAATCAAGGAAAACCTCAACTCGCTTTAGAAATCGCTCGAATATTTTTAAATTGGTATAATGTGTGTGGTGTTTACACTGCTTATCGAGAACTAAAAACCTGAGTGGTGTACATATCTTGTTAGTTTCAGCCTAATTCTTTATCTAAAATATAGTCATTAAAATAGAAATTTGAACACAGCTAATTGTTAAAAGCTTATCATAAACTGATTTACTTTTGTATTTTCTACTTGCTTCATTTCATAATCAATAGTTTTAAAGTTAATATGAAAACTTTCATTACAGATAGGCTAATGGAAAGTTTAATATCCGAGATTATGGAAATATTAGGAGCTATTGTCAAAGTTTATTGAAAACTAGGCTGTTCCAGAAGTAGTAACTTATTGATTTAGATAAAATTTCTGGGCATATTAGAAATTAATCCCCCTTATTTTGGAGACAACAATGAGTATTGCGATTGGTATTATTGTAGGTTTAATTGTCGGAGGAGTTGTCGGTGTTTTTCTGTCAACCTCCTCTAAAGAGCGCAAACTTGAAGCTCAGTTGGACAGAAGTACAAAAGCCTTAAAGGAAGCTGAAGTACTTCAGCAACAACAAGAACAAGAAATCCAACAACTAAGAAAATCTCCATTGCAGATGCAAGAGATTGAACAATCCTATCAAATTCAAATACAAGCAATCGAACAATCCTATCAAGAACAATCGGAAGAATTATCTCAGGCTAAAATTAAATTGACTGAATTAGAGCAAAATGAACAACGAATTCAAGATATTAGACAAACTTATCAAACTCAATTTGAGGAACTAGAACAAACTTATAAAGTTCAACTGGAACAGACATTGCAACAAGTGCAAAAATTTGCTCCGGTTTCGGAAACCAATCAAGCACATATTCAACAAATTGAGCAAACTTATCAAACGCAACTACAAGAACAACAGCAAGCTCATCAGCAGGCCATTAATGAGTTAGAAAGAGCTCATGATGAACAAGATTTTGATTTCGATAGGTGGAAAGACTATGAAACTTCTGAGGAGCTAGATTCAGAAAATTTATTGGAAGAAGTCACATCAATCTCTAATACAGAGGAATTGCAGTCAACAAAAGAACTGTCAGACTTTACTGAGATAAGTCATGATAACAAATCTAAATCAGAAACTTTTATCCATGAAACATCTGAAACTCTGTCATTAGATAAGAGCGAAACAGGAACTAAAAAAAAGGCTTCTAACTTGTTTCAACAAAAAAAATCGGATGATTTAGACTTTTTTGAGATGTTACCCACTGATGAAGATATAACCGAAGATTTATCAGAGGCTTTCTCGAAAGATAGCCAAAGTCCTCTTGTCGATTTCTTTGAGTCGGAAACTAAAGAGAAATCCTACGACTCTAATGAACTATTTTCCAGTTTTATAGATGCAGAGGGACCTGAAGAAAACTTAATGAACCTACTACAAACTGATGACAGAAATCAGTCTGAACAAAATGATTTGTCTCCGTAGGCTAATGACAACAATCTAATTAAATGATAATAACCTGACAATAGATGAGAAATCGGAGCAAAATTTTAATCTTGAAGAAATACTAAAATTTTCAATAACCTACTCCGGTTTCTAAATATTTATTCTCTATATTTAAGTCCCAGGAGAAAGTTTCTGGGATTTTTTGTTCATGGAGAAACTTATAATAAAATCTTTTTAATATATTGATTGGCAATCTAACGGATTAAGGTTATGATTAACCAGTCATAATTATGGTTAAAGTTGTCCTCAACTCACAAAATTAATATTTCAAGCCTAGCGCATTCAAGATAGACTGCCTTACTAGACAATTACTCTTCCTCAACGCTTAGGGTCTAGGATTAAAAAACTTGTTCCCTTTACCATCTGATGTCATGACTGCTGTGCCTATTCACCGCCAGCCTCCTTTTGCTCAAAATACACCAAACTGTGGTCTCAAAACTGATACCACTCCTGTTTTCGCACTGAAAGAGCTCGTTGCTAGTCTTTATCGGGAGCAAAATAGAATTCAAAATTTATTAAGCTCCCTAGGATTTGCCCTACGAAGTTTTAATAATCTCAATCAATTTTTAGAACTTACCCCGTTGATGACAGCACGGGTGACTGATGCTGATGCAGGTGCTTTGATTCTCTATAAAGCAAATGGTCAAGTCTCTTTAGAACAGTTACATTGTCAAAACCATCAAATCGAGTTAGAAATTCAAGAAGTACTGACGCGTGTCATTCGTCAAGCCAACAGTAATGCCTCAGTTACTCGTACCCTTGCGGTTTCCTTAGACGAACAAATTCGTCATGGAGTGGGAACAAAAATTCGTCTGTATAATACGCCAATTTTAATCAAAAATATGGAACGGGGGCGACTTTATGTCTTCAGTGCTAATCCTCAATATATTTGGACTCAAACCCGACGGAAATTACTCCAATTGGTGGCTGATCAAACAGCTGTTGCTATTGCAAATAATGAACTAACAGTAGAATTACGCTCTAAAGAAAGACAGGATCGTGAACTGGAAATTGCTTCTGAAATTCAATTACGTTTACTGCCACGTAAATACCCAAACATTCATGGCGTAAAGTTAGCTGCCCATTGTCAAACTGCTAATCGGGTTGGGGGTGACTATTATGATTTTATCCCTACCAACTATGATCAACTCCTTCAGGATCAAGACAGCAAAGGGCAAACATCAGCTCATTGCGTCCCTTGGAGTATTGTCATTGGTGATGTGATGGGAAAAGGAGTTCCAGCAGGGTTAATCATGACCATGACAAGAGGAATGCTTAGGGCAGAAGTATTAAACCGTAACTCCCCTGGACAAATTCTCCAACATCTCAACAGAGTAATGTATGCTGATTTAGAGAACTCTCATCGGTTTGTCACACTTTTTTATTCAGAATATGATCCTAAAACTTGTGTTCTCTCTTTTAGTAATGCAGCCCATAATCCACCTCTAAGATGGCAGTTCGCTACACAAGAGATTGAACGACTTGATACTGAAGGAATGTTAATTGGATTAGATCCTACTTCTGAGTATGGGGATGGACGAGTTCAGTTAACTCCAGGAGATATTGTTCTTTATTACACCGATGGACTAACTGACGCAGTTAACCTAAAGGGTGAGCGCTTTGATGAAGACAATTTAATTGCTGCTTTTCAATCGGCTTGCCACAAGTGTGATAGTCCCCAAACCATTCTTAATTATTTGTTTGAAGCGGTTGAGCAGTTTATTGGGATAGAAAATAACAACAGTGATGATATGACTTTGATAGTTATGCAAGTTAAATTATTGGAGTAGGTTCCATTTATAGGACATTTTTTAGCAATGCTGTTTAAAACTACTACGATTAAGAGATAATATCTTCAATGTAATGTTACTTGCATAATAATCTGTATCCGTCCATATACCAACTACTTAAACTAATGTAAGTTAGGTAGAAATATATTGTTAAATAAATAATAGCTCGACAATATATATTAATTTTTGTTGGGACTTTTTGTATCCATTTACACCGGCAAGCCGTTAACCGTTAGTTTTTAAGTTAATTATAGATAATACATATGACTATAAAATTTTGAATGAAATTTAATTAGTAAATTATTTAGACTCTTAGTATCCTACTACATTCTATTCTATAGAACGTGAAGTAGAAATCAGTTTATATGATTAATAAGATTCTATTTTATCAGTATTTTTGCATTTAAATAACTAACGATTAACTCAAAAATACCTCTCTAATTATACATTTAATAAGTCAAAGTGTTTGTTGTTTAGTTAACTCAAACTTGACTGATAGATTGATTGCCAGTCATCATGAAAACATTCTCTCTATGTAAAGAGTCAAAATGTAAATATGCCTTCACCTCTTGCTGTTTTTACACAATCATTGTAGTCTTAGTTATTGATGGTCATTATTCTGGATAACTACCATCCTAATTAAGATATTGAGAAAACAACCATATTTTTATATTTTATCTGGTCCACGTTAAATTAAACTGTTCGGTTATTAAAAATTTTAAAAATGCTGATATTTGCTATCAAAAATTGAACAATATTTAATTTATAAAGTACAACATATTAGGTTCAAAATTTATGACCTATTGAAGTTTAACCTAATTACTTCTGATGATAATTTTTTATTTATTTTACCTAGGGGGTTATTATGACCAAACAGAAAAAATGGAGTGAGCGTTTTGAAAGTAATCTTCACCCTTCCATTGCTCGATTTAATGCCAGTATTGGCTTTGATATCAAATTACTTGAATATGATTTAACAGGTTCTATTGCTCATGCCAAAATGTTGGCCTATACAGAAATTATTACCGAGGGTGAGGCACAACAATTAATACAAGGATTAGAACAAATCCGTCAGGAATATCATAATGGAGAATTTACTCCTGGAATTGACCAAGAAGATATTCATTTAGCGGTAGAAAGACGTTTAATAGAAATTGTGGGAGATGTCGGCAAAAAACTCCACACAGCAAGATCTCGCAATGACCAAGTAGGAACTGATATTCGTCTTTACCTAAGAGAGCAGATTGATCAAATTCGGAGACAATTGCGGAGTTTTCAACAAGTATTACTTGATCATGCTCAAAATCATGTAAAAACTATTATTCCGGCTTATACTCATCTACAACGTGCGCAACCAATCAGTTTAGCTCACTATCTACTAGCCTATTTCGAAATGGCACAGAGAGACTGGGAACGGTTGGGAGAAATTTATGCTAGGACAAATATTTCTCCTTTAGGCTGTGGTGCATTAGCAGGAACAACGTTTCCCATTGATCGCCATTATAGTGCCAAATTATTAGGATTTGAAGGAGTGTCTCGCAATAGTTTAGATGGAGTTAGTGATCGCGATTTTGCTGTCGAGTTTCTTAATGCTGCTAGTTTGATTATGGTTCATCTTAGCCGTATAAGTGAAGAAATGATCCTTTGGGCTTCCGATGAATTTAAGTTCATAAGCCTCACTGATAGCTGTGCCACGGGGTCAAGTATTATGCCCCAAAAGAAAAATCCTGATGTCCCTGAATTAGTCCGAGGAAAAGCTGGACGGGTCTTTGGACATCTACAAGGAATGCTAGTTTTAATGAAAGGGTTACCGCTAGCCTATAATAAGGATCTTCAAGAAGATAAAGAAGCTATTTTTGACGGAGTAGCAACGATTAAAAGCTGTTTAGAAGCTATGATAATCTTTTTGGAAGAGGGAATTGAGTTTCGTCAAGAACGTTTAAACCAGGCAGTAACTGAGGACTTTTCCAGTGCGACAGACGTAGCCGATTATTTAGCTGTCCGCGGAGTTCCTTTTCGGGAGGCTTATAACTTAGTAGGAAAGTTGGTTAAAACTAGTCTGGCATCGGGTAGGCTTCTTAAAGATTTACCTCTAGAGGAATGGCAAGATTTACATCCTTTATTTGAAGCTGATATTTACGAGGTAATTACCCCTAAACAGGTTGTAGCAGTTCGCAACAGCTATGGTGGAACTGGTTTTAACCAAATTAGCCAAGCTATTGCAAGAGCAAAAGTACAAATGGAATCTTCCTAACGACATTAACTAATATTTTAGTCTTATTTTTTGTTCTAATAAGATTAGTTATGGCAATATATTTAAATGTTCATAATACTCTTTTCTTATCTCTTTATATATTCCTTGAACGGCAACTATTCTCCCTGGTAAATATATTGTCTTTATGTCACTAGGCGATAAAATATAGAGTACTTGTAGACTAAAAAAAATTGGCTTTAACAACAATAAATGATAATTGTGTTAGATCAAATTGTTGCATATTTGTTGTTTAGTTGGTATTGATTCTTTCCCTGATCAAAACTATAAAATTTGTTTTTATATGATCCTATCTATTTTAGTAGATAGGATCATAACTTTAGGGATTAATAATTTATTATAATTCAAGATATTTTAAAAGATATTTACTAGAGAATAGTACACTGATTTACAAACTATAGAAAATATAATTTACAGAAGCATATGTTATAATTTTCCCTTAGAAAATAGAATAGAGAACAGACTACAATCAAAATTTAAGTGGTAATTATAGTCTGTTGTAACTTTTTTATTTCCTATCTTTGTTGATTAGTATGTATTGTTTATTATTTATTATCTTGATAGTATATTTTTGTCAATTATTAAGTCAATTATTTTGTTTAAACCTCTAAAATAAACTAGTCTTAAAGTTTGTAAATCTTTTAATTTTTAGTTAGTTGATTTCAATAAAGTTTAAACATAAATAACTATATAAATACAATGTATTTATATAGTTATTTATTATTCTATTAGTTTGTAGATAATCTATAAATATATAAGTATTTAGAAATAATTATGGTGTTAATACTTATATTTCATACTTAATAAGTAAGAAAAATTATTAATTTATCTATTATAGAAAAGTAAAAATAGATTAGATATGATGTAGCAAGTGTCTAAATGAATAAAATATTCCTCTTAATTGTTGCTAAATTTTCCAGGATTTAATTTTTATTTAGTTATTCTAACACAGTGATGAATCATATATAAATAATTCAAATCGTTTCAATAAAAATTAGATATAAAAGTGTGGTATATCTAAGTAGGCTTTAATATTATCAGTTCCTCAAGTTTTGTACTCTATCTACATAAACTTTTAAAGTATAACATATTTTTTGTTAAGTAAAACTATTTTTCTATAAGTAATCTCTTATTTATTATTTACTAGCATCCTTTGTTAAATATCAATATATACTATTTTTATGTATTTAAATAGACTATTGAGACAACATAGCTACCATAACAATAGTTTGTTAAAATCATAAACTATTATTTGTTTTTGTGTTTTTTACATAAAAAATATTGTAATTTTTTTCTTTTTTATATCCATAAATTTATACTTAAGTATAATTACATTATTAAAAGTTTTGACAAAAATTACAAGTATCTATTTTGATTGAATTCTTTAGTTTATTAAAACTAATTACATATTATTAACATAATTATAATAATTTATCTCTTAATAGGAATA
This sequence comes from Cyanobacterium sp. uoEpiScrs1, assembly GCF_947331815.1. GTDB lineage: Bacteria > Cyanobacteriota > Cyanobacteriia > Cyanobacteriales > Microcystaceae > Rippkaea. Next base: position 1,751,714 of record NZ_OX373462.1, on the reverse strand, counting down.
TCATTTTCTTTTCAGAGGGAAAGCTTGTACAGAAACTAAATTAAACTCAACTATTGATTTTAGATTTAAAGTATAAAGTATATATAATATTAGCTTAACCCTGAAATAACTATTAAATTGACTAATAAATTCAGTACACTATATTCTTTGTCAAGAACTAACATAGTCAATATATATTTATAATATCAAAATTATACTATTTATTCTCAAAATAGGTCTATACCTAACATTAGGATAGACCATAATATATTACTTCCAGTTTTATAAAATCGTAATTAGATACATTTAATTCTAATACAAACCAGTTAGTAAACAGTTTCTCTAATCGTTGATTAAATTTAAATTGGGGTTACTCCTAATAAGCAATTTAACAAACAATAAGATTATTTAAGTAAAAATTATATTTTCTCGTTTAATAAATTAGTATTGATTTTTATGCTAACTAGATAGTACATAGAGCACTATATACAAATTTGAAGATTGCTACCACAGTTTTTATTAAAACTAGAAAAATGGATTTAGACACTATGTAAATTGGCAATTACTTGTTTAATGACATTAATTATTAATCTTTAATTCTCCTTGTAAAAAATAGATAAATTGTCGGGCAGTCCTTCCTGAAAGTCCATTGTGCTTAATTGCCCATTGTTTTGCCCTAAATTCCAATTCTTTTTGAGGTAAGTTTAGTTGTACTTGTTGGGCTAGATGGTTAACAATCATAAGATACTTCTCTTGATTTGCCGGTTGAAAAGTTAAGGTTAAACCAAAGCGATCACTAAAAGATAATTTCTCTTGCATAGTATCCCAAACATGGACTTCGTCATATTCACTAGGTTGGGGACGATCACTAAAGAATTCTTTGATTAAGTGTTTCCTATTAGAAGTAGCATAAACTACAACATTGTTTGCTCTAGCAGTTAAACTTCCTTCTAAGACAACCTTTAATGATTTGAAAGAATCGTCGTGTTCTTCAAAAGATAAATCATCGACAAAAATAATAAATTTCTGAGGACAATCTCGTAATTTATTAGATATTAAAGGTAAGTTACTTAATTGATGTTTACTTACTTCTACTAATCTCAACCCCTGATCACTATATCTGGTAAGTAATCCTTTAACCAAGGATGACTTACCAGATCCTCGACTTCCATATAATAAAATATTAAGAGCAGTATGTCCAGCTAGTAGAATTTCTGTATTTTTAATTAGCGTCTCTTTTTGTAGATCATAGCCAACGATTTCAGTTAAGTTAATCGGATCTGGATTTTTAATTCCTATTAATTGTTTTTCTTTCCATTTTAACGCCTTATATTTAGTATGAATACCTGTTCCTTGTTGGCAATAATAATTAGCTAATTCTTCTATTGTATTTTGCCAATCATTAGATCGATGTAAGAAAGTGTTATCAATACTTTTTACTTCCCAATCCAAAGGAAGATAGTCTATTAATGTAGAGCTTTTTACCAATTCAGCAATTTGTTTAGTTGTACAATCGGAAATAATCTGCAAAATCTTTAGATCATGTTTAACTGCATTAATCAGAGATTGAGGTAGTTCCTTAAAAGCAATTGATTGTACCTGCTTGCTGAAAGGATTTTCATTAAGTAAAATTTCATTAATTAAGTAATCTTGCCAGCTTTTACCAGTTTTTGCTAAAGCTTTAAAAAAAAATCCATAGGATTTTAAAGGCTCTAGACCTAAGGTGTTTTTATTTTTAACACATAAGGTATCTAACAGGGAAATAAAAGTTTGACTAACTTCACTTTCAAAAACTGATTGATAAAGAAGTAGAGACGATATTTTTGTGTAGAGAAAATAATTAAGCGAGTTAAATTGATTCATTGAGTTGATTATAAACTTTTTTAAAAAAAAACAAAAAATATCTATGGATTAAATTTTACTAATAAGTAATAGTTTTTGATTTCTTTCTATTCTAATTTACTTTGATTAAAGATATAGTAAATTTTATAAAAACATAATATGTTTACATAGTAAGTATAATAGAATTGCTGGTAATACTAAGATAGAAATATATTAGTATCCAAATTTAGACTAACTATTTAATGCACCTACTTTTGATAATATCCTTATCCATAAAACTATTAAGAATGACAACTAAAAAATACTTAACCCTAAATCTCAGGTAAATAAATAAAAATCTTCTTAGACTATTACGCTATTAATTAAAACAAATTATTTAAGTTTTTTGCTGTAACTTTCTTCATAAATAATACTTATTATCTGAGCATTAGGATAAAACAGAAGATTCTGATAAAGTTAAACTAATGTATAGTTACAGATTTTTCGTAAGATTCTCATTATCGGGAGATATTCAAGTTAAGCTGATATCTAGTTTTTATCTGATTGTCTTTAGCTTAAGTTACAATGACATTTGCTAAATTTTTATATTTTATTATTTTTGTATTTAAGCTAAATAAAATAATATTAGTAATATTTTGTACATTTTCTGCATACATTGAATAGATTAGAATATATTATTGATCATTAAAATCAAAAAAATACAGTATTTTTATCATTAAAATATTAGACTAAACCTACCGGCTCTCTTGGTTATTAACCGTCATAAATCTAAGAAGCGCCTATAAATTATAATTTAATATTTTTTTACTATATTCAATTATTTTTCTATTCTAGATTATCTATAAATTATAAACATTTAAAATATTTTACTCAAACTATTTTGAATAGTTTGAGTAATTTTTTTATTTTTGTGATAAGTACTATATATTATTAGTTGTTTATGTTAAAAAACAAGTATTTTACCTGATCAGTTTGTAAACTGCTATCTATATTCAGCTTTCCCTATTCAATGCTTCCATTACTGCATATTGACTTATTTTTCTATAAACTTGCTGTAGATACTGTTGTGCAATTCGTGCTTCTTCATAAGTTAATGTAATTCTTCCTAAGATATCTAACACTGTTTGATCATCAGATGGAGGAGTAATAACGATTAGCGATGGATCTAATCCTTCTTTATACCGCCAAAATTTAGTAAGATCTAAGGTTTTAGATTCTTCTACTTGACGATTTGATTTGTCTATGATTCCCACTAAGTTATTTTGATTTTGCGTTAGGTTTTTAAATTTTTGTTGACTAAGTTTCTGAATACGTAATTGACGTAAAGCGTCAAGAATTTGCTCTTGTGTTCGTCCTCTTAATTTAAAGATGGTAAAAGGATCTTCACTAAGATATTCAGCTAATTGATAATAAACTGCCCCAATATGTTTACAAGGATTGGCTTTGTCTGGACAACTACAAGAAGAATTAATATCAGATAAGGCAAAAGGAAAGATGCTAAGTCCATTTTTAATAAAAACTTCCTCGATATCTTCTGGCATTTTTCCGGCTAATAATTGGGCTGAAAAAATTGCTTTTTCAGATAAACTTTCAACAATATAATCCCAATCTTTGTCAGTAAAAGGAACCAATGAAAGTGACACTTGATATGGATTAATATCACTACCCTGCACTTTTGCAAATACTTTAGTATTTTGAAATTTAATACTTAAAATATTTCCTTCTCTTGCATAAATTCTTGCCCGTTCTAATCGCTTTTTAAATCTATAAGAATCTAGCAATTCTAACCAACGTTCTACCCACCATTCTTTTCTATAAAAATCAGTATTATTGTCTGATAAACTACGATTATTCATATTTTTTATCTTTTAGTTAGAAGGAATTTTTTGTAACTTTCTAGCTTTGTAAAAAGTCTCTAGACTTTCCTGATCTCCCACATACCGCCAGTGCCAGGGTTCATAACTAATACCTTGGGGATTATTTGGTGGAAAAGATAACTCAAAACTGTACTTAGCAGCATTATTTTTTAGCCAGCTAAAAGCGGTTGTTTCCTCAAAATTGAGGCTTAAATGGGTAGCAGGAGTTTTAGCATCGCCAATATCTACTGCATATCCAGTATGATGCTCACTATAGTTGGGGGGTGCACTTACTTCAGCACGTTTACTAGGATTTTGGTTCCTTTGTCGTTGAATTTCAAAAAATAAGTGATTTTGTTCAGAAATTGTTCTAAATCCTGAAATAGGAATCAAAATAACTCCTTGATATTGCGCTGCCTTTTGCATCTCCATAAATCGCTCGGCTGCATTACGGCGTAATCTAATACGTCCATCAGAAGTAACTGCTTTTAATGTTGATATAGGAGCCTGTTTATATTCTAAATGTCCAAAAACATTTTCTAATGGCTCGGAAGAAGAATTGACTACCGGAATCGATGTAGGAGAAGAAGAAATCTTAACAGAAGTTAAAGAGGGCGAGGATGTAGTTGATGGCGATAATATTAGACGCATAAAGAAAACTCCTCCTAAAATTAGGGCAATTCCTGTCCCCAGGATACCTTGTGTTAAAAGTTTTTGTTTTGATCGTATCTTGACTTTACTGGTAGAAGTTTCTCTCAAAGCCTCTGGAATATCATGACATGTCATAATCGTATGCTTAATGGTTTATTGAACATTGTTGATGTATTATCGTTTTTTGTCTACTCTCATATTTATCAATTTTATAAGAATTCTTAATACGGACTAGTATATCGACAGTAATAAGTTAATCTCTAATTGTATTTTATTTTATCCCCACAATGAATGATAGATGACTTTATCTCACATTCAATTGAGTTTTGTGTTATTTATTTAGATATAAAGAACTTTATGTTAATAAACATAAACTATAAAAACGATAAAAACTATTACTGTTTATATTTCTTTATAGTTAATTTCGATCTATAAATATATTTATGATTTTATTGAAATAATAATCATTGCTGAGTAATTAAAAACTTTTATAATTAAATCTATACTTCCTAATAAATATTTAGAAAAATTAGCATGTTTACTACTAAGTTAGTCTATACAACTATATATTAACATTTTTTAAAATAAAACAGTACACTCAATAATTTAACAGTTTTTAAATAGATTGCTATGTGTTTTAAATATCAAAAAATATCGGCATTCTAGATTTAAATCAACAAGATTAATTAATCTAGTATATTTCTATTAAAACAGTTTATGATCAACTTAATAAAACTCTTAATATTGAACATTAGGGTGATTAAAGTATTAGTTAAAAAAGTAAGTTAATATTCTATATATTTGATTATAAATAATTCTTTTAGTCTTGATTCTAATAGTTACCTAGGATAGTAACTATTCACTACCCTTAATTTAGCTTAAAATACCCAACACTTATGTTTTAAATATAGTTGCACTAAAATATAAATAGTATCTTAAAAGATAATAAAAATAAATATACAATAAGAGTCATTATCAAGAATATAATGATAACAGTTATATCTAATGATGACAGTTATATCTGCAGCAAGTTCTTCAATTAAGTCCAATAGGGTTTGCCTATGCTTTTAATATATTAAATTTCCATAATTTCGGTAATTTTATAAAAATAACTACTAAAATGAAGCAAAACAACCCTAAGCTATAGGGGAAACCGAATATTGTAATTATCCCCTACATTTTTCAATAATTATTCAGAAATTATCTTATCCTGACGAGCTGCACGACAAACTGCCTTTGCAACTGCTTGGCAAACTCTTTCATCAAACACCGAGGGAATAATATATTCACGCTCAAGTTGACTAGTATTTACTAGGGATGCAATTGCTTTAGCTGCTTCTAAACACATATACTCAGTAATAGTTTTAGCGTGAGAATCTAAGGCTCCACGAAAAATTCCAGGGAAAGCTAATACGTTGTTAATTTGATTGGGGTAATCACTGCGTCCAGTAGCCATTACTGCTACATCATCATTTACTAATTCTGGTTGAATTTCTGGAATGGGGTTCGCCATAGCAAATACAATGGGTTCACTGGACATAGATTTGATCATTTCTGGCGTCACTACCCCTGGTGCACTCACGCCCAAGAATACATCAGCCCCTTGCATAGCATCTACTAAAGAACCACTGATATCAACTGCAAATTCCTGTTTTTGAGGAGTTAAATCAGTACGAGAATGAGAAATAAGTCCTTTAGAATCACATAATAAAATAGTTGTAGCTCCGGCAGTGCGTAATAAAGCTGCGATTGCTATCCCTGCCGCTCCGGCCCCATTAATTACAATTCGTACTGTTTCTAGGGACTTCTTGACTATTTTGAGAGCATTGATTAATGCCGCTAGACTAACGATAGCAGTTCCATGCTGATCATCATGGAAGATTGGAACCTCCAATTCTTGTCGCAGCCTTCGTTCAATTTCAAAACAACGAGGGGCAGCAATATCTTCTAAATTGACTCCCCCAAACACTGGAATAATACGTTTAACGGTTTCAATAATTTCTTCAGTATCCTGTGTAGCTAAACAGATGGGGAAAGCATTAATGTCAGCAAATTCTTTAAATAACATTGCTTTTCCTTCCATGACAGGAAGAGCAGCTTCTGGACCTAAATTTCCTAATCCTAGGACAGCGCTCCCATCAGTGACAACTGCCACGGTGTTCTGCTTAATAGTTAGATTAAACACTTGAGAGTAATCACGGGTAATAGCGTTACAGATACGTCCGACTCCTGGAGTATATGCCATAGCCAATTCAGCTTTGGACTTTATAGAAATACGACTTGTGACTGTAATTTTTCCTTTGCTATGAAGATCAAATGTGCGATCAGAAACTTTGAGGATTTTAACGTTAGGAATTTCTCGAACTGCTGCCACGATTTCCTCAGCGTGTCCTTCACTTGAAGCATCTACCGTAATTTCTCTTTGGGTGATTGTACGAGTATGTTTAATTAAAAAAATTTGTTCAAAACTTCCTCCCGCTCCAGCAATTGCCTGAGTAACATTGGAAAGAGTTCCTGGTATGTTTGGAAGTTCAATGGTTAAAGATAGACTATAACTTGAATTAGGATTTAGATTTGTCATATGCTCAGAAGAGATTATTAGTTGCAAGTTATGAGGTACGGGTCAAATAAACCAGCATACTAAATGTGGTTTGTGGAAATATATTTTAAGATAATAATTATAGATTTTAGACTAATTAAGATGACCTCTTCCTTAAGGGGGAATGTAGTTAACTGGTAACTTTAAGAAATATGGGGAATAATTAATATTCCTTGAAGTTAAACTACCACTAAGTATTTGTCTTCAACTTATTTAATGTTCCCTATTAACTATTTCTTGGTTCAGAAATACAGTGAACAGTCCCAAAATTCAAAATTAACAACTGTTCACCGAACAATGAAAACAGTTTATAGTTGCTTTACTTGAGCAACTAACTGGGATAGCATATCTTGTGCGTTGCCAAAAAGCATCATGGTTTTATCTTCGTAGAAAAGTTGATTATCTACTCCAGCAAACCCAGTGCTTAAACCGCGCTTAATGACGATAGTATGATGAGCTTTATCCACTTCAAGAATAGGCATTCCAAAGATAGGACTGTCTTGATCGCTTTTTGCAGCAGGATTAACCACATCATTTGCTCCAATTACCAAGGCAACATCGGTGGTATCAAATTCAGGATTAATGTCTTCCATGTCATAAAGTTGATTGTAGGGGACATTTGCTTCAGCTAACAACACGTTCATATGACCAGGCATTCTTCCGGCAACAGGATGAATAGCATATTTAACCTCTACACCCATTTTTTCAAGTTGATTAGCCAATTCGCGCACAGTATGTTGTGCTTGCGCTACTGCCATTCCATAGCCAGGAACAATAACTACTGAACGAGCGTATCCTAACATCATTGCTCCCTCTTCAGGATCGATGGAGTGAACAGTCTTATCAGTTATTTCCTCCGAATTTCCACTGAAAGTAGTTGTATTACCACCAAATGCACCGAAAAGAACGCTTAACAGAGAACGATTCATGGCTTTACACATAATTTCCGTTAAAATAATCCCTGATGCTCCCACTAATGCCCCCGCAATGATTAGCATATTGTTTATTAAAATAAACCCCGCAGCACTTGCAGCTAAACCAGAAAAGGAGTTTAAGAGAGAAATAACCACAGGCATATCACCGCCACCAATGGGGAGAACAAATAATACGCCAAAAATAAGCGAAACTATTACTAGTCCCAAGAAAATAGGAATATTGGTGGGCTCTAAGAATAGATAAACACTACCGACGATAAAGCCAAGAAACAACAGAATATTAAATGGCTGTTGTAATGGGAAAGTAATAGGAGAACCACTAACCAGCCCTTGTAGTTTACCAAAAGCTAGCAGACTTCCAGTTAGGGTAATACCGCCAATAAAAACCCCTAGAATTGCTACAATAGTCGCATCGATAGGTATATTTTCTCCATTTTCTAACAAACGCCAAAATTCTCCAACGGCAACTAAGGCGCTTGCTGCCCCCCCTAACCCGTTAAAAATACCTACCATTTGGGGCATAGCTGTCATAGCAACTTTCTGGGCAGTAATCCCTCCAATAAGGGCACCAATTACCATACTGCTCAAAATCATTTGATAGTTAACCACTGATTGATTGATCATGGTAGCAACAATAGCCAGAAGCATTCCCACAGAAGCAATAATATTGCCCCGACGGGCAGTTGCCGGAGATCCCAGTTGTTTCAACCCAATAATAAATAGGGCGGCGGCAGTTAAATAAGTCAATTCCATGTCAGTAGTTAATCCTGACAGAATATCCTTACATAAGGTGGTATTGTTCACAGTTATCTATGCTCCCTTTTTTTTAAACATCTGCAACATACGATCAGTCACCAAAAAACCACCCACAACGTTAATGATAGCGAGGACAACTGCAATCAAACCCAAAATAACGGTAAGATTCCATTCCTTAGGTCCAGCAATTAATAATGCTCCAACAACGGCAATACCTGAAATTGCATTGGCTCCTGACATTAGAGGAGTATGCAAAGTGGGGGGAACTTTATTAATTACCTCGAACCCCACAAACGAGGCCAAAACGAATACTACTAAACCAACCAACAGTCCGGTTGTCATAAACGATTTCACTCCTAATCAGAATTAAGGATTATAATGTTGGGACAAAAGACTCAAAACTTGATATGTCTAGACTTTTGCTTTTCTTGCAGACTGACCTTAGGCTTTTGCAAAATGTAATAGGGCTTCTTTGACTTTGGGATGACGCAGTTGTCCTTCATGGGTGACACAAGCTCCATCGATGATATCATCGTCAAAATTAAGCTGCATCACTCCGTCCTTAACTAAGTATTTCACCAATGTTAAAAGATTCTTTGCATAAACTTGGCTGGCATCAACAGGAAGACTAGATGGTAAGTTCAAGGGTCCAATTACATGAACTCCGTTGTAACATATATTTTTTCCAGGTTCAGTACAGGCACAGTTGCCTCCACGATCAGCTGCAATATCGACAATTACCGAGCCTACTTTCATTTCTGCGACCATTTCTTCGGAAACAATAACAGGAGCTCGTTTGCCTTGAACTTGAGCGGTAGTAATCACTACATTGGACTTTTTAACATGCTCGGTCAATACCTTACGGATAAGTTCTTGGGTATTTTCTGTAACTTCTTTAGCATAGCCCCCTGTAGTGGCAGTACTTTCCTGTATAGGAATTTCCACAAATTTAGCTCCAACACTTTGTACTTCCTCCTTAACAGTAGGACGAATATCAAACGCTTCTACTACGGCTCCCAAACGACGTGCAGTGGCAATTGCTTGTAATCCAGCAACTCCTGCTCCAATCACTAAAACCTTAGCAGGAGGAATAGTTCCAGCTGCCGTTGTCATCATTGGAAATAATCGAGGGAGAGAAGCCGAAGCGATTAGAGCAGCCTTATAACCAGCAATATTGGCTTGAGATGAAAGAGCATCCATACTTTGAGCGCGACTGGTACGAGGTATCAACTCCATACTAAAGGCAGTGATTTTACGTTGTGCTAATTCTTGGATTTTACTTGGGTTTCCCAGTGGATCAAGAAAACTTATAATCTTAGATCCTGATTTAAGCCAGTCCATTTCCATTTCTCCATGCTGTTCTCCTGGAGGAGCAACTTTGAGGAGAATATCGGACTCTCCCCACAATTGTTTTGGAGAACTAACGATTTGTGCTCCGGCTTCTGCGTACTCAGTATCGGTAAAATGACCTCCGAGTCCCGCTCCTGATTGAACTGACACCTCAAACCCTAACTTAATACAACGGGCGACAGTATCGGGTACTAGAGCTACTCGCAATTCTCCTATTTCACTTTCCTTCGGAACAGCAATTTTAATCATGCTCAACCTTCCTTCCATACTATTTATTTTGGTTACAAAGGGTATTGCTAGTATTTTGAGGGTTATCTCTTGGTTGAGAGTAAACCTTAAACCCTTCTTCGTTTTTGAGAATGTTTGCTTTATAAAGTCTAGCAAAACTTGATTCGCGTTTACCCATTAATTAAGTAATCATACATTGAACCATAAACAAATTTAAATTATAGTTCTATTCTATAAACAACTAGCTACACAAATTCTTATAGCTAGTTGTTTAATTATTTATGTTTAAGTAAATATTTTTGCCATCACTTGACTTATAAAAAACGTGTTATTTGATTTATAATACGTAAGATAATCAGTTTATTTTATAAGTAAGAGCTATATATTCTATAGCTATCCAATAACACAATTTATAGGCGTGATCTACTAAATATTCAATAACTGTAGAGTTGACAGCCCAGAATTACTAAAATAAGATACTATTAGTAATAGACAATAGTTATTCTAACTTCCAGTCAATTACTTTTTAAAATAATTATCTTAAGGGTTTATGAAACAAACTATGCCCATAAACAGGAGAAGTTTTGTAGCTTTTAATATAGCTTTTTTGGCGACTGCTTGTACAAATTTTAATTTATATAAAAAGCAAAAAAAAATAACTTTAACTGTCTCAGCTGCATCAAGTCTCCAAGATGCAATGAAGGATATTCTAGTTCTTTATCAACAGGAAAACCCCAATGTTAATATTAATTATAATTTTGGTTCTTCTGGTTCTTTACAACAACAAATTGAACAGGGAGCTCCAACTGATATTTTTATTTCTGCTGCTCCCAAACAAATGAATAACTTACAAAAAAAAGAACTACTACTAATAGAAACTAGACAAAATTTACTTAAAAATAGAGTTGTATTAATTGTTCCCAAAAGGGTGGGTGATGGCATGACTTTTAACAACCTAAATAAGGCTGATCTTCGAAAAATTTCTTTAGGAGACCCAGCCAGTGTTCCTGCGGGACAGTATGGGAAAGAAGTTTTAATTTCCATCGGACTGTATGAAAAAGTTGACCATAAGTTGATTTTCGCAAAGAACACTCGTCAGATTGTGTTATATGTGGAAACAGGTAATGTTGATGCAGGATTAGTTTATAAAACTGATGTAATAGTTTCTGAAAAAGTTAGAATAGTAGATATGGCTCCCGAGAATTATCATTCCCCAATCATTTATCCTATTTCTGTCATTAAACGGAGCAAGCATCCAAAAGAAGCTAAAGAGTTTACAGCATTTCTGTTCAGTAGAAAAGCGAAGGATATTTTTAAGGATTGTGGATTTGGCTTAATAAAAGATTAAGAAGGGAAACTAATCAACTTTCTCTACTTAATTCTAGGGTTTGCCAAATAATTTGGAGAAGTTCTTCTAATCTCATTTTTGTTACTGCAGAAATAGTGATAATTGGATACGAATTAAAATTACCTAACTCTGTTTTAATAAATTGAATAGTTTCTTCATCTGCCGCATCAACTTTATTAAGAGCAATAATCTGGGGACGGTTGCTTAACCCTCTACCATAAGCCTCTAGTTCTTCTTGAATAGTCTGATAATCAGTGATCGGATCAATAGAAGTTATATCTACCAAATGCAGTAGTAGACGAGTTCGTTCAATATGACGCAGAAATTCGTGACCTAACCCAATTCCCTCATGAGCTCCCTTAACTAATCCTGGAATATCTGCAAAAACTGTACCATCTCCTGTTGGTTTGCGTACTACTCCTAGGTTGGGAATTAGAGTAGTAAAAGGATAGTTAGCAATTTTAGGACGAGCGTCCGACAGTGCAGCTATTAAGGTAGATTTACCCGCGTTAGGTAATCCAATAATTCCCACCTCGGCTAGTAATTTTAGTTCGAGACGTAACGAACGATGTTCCCCTGGGAGCCCATTGAGGGCATAGTCGGGGGCACGATTTTGATTACTGAGAAAGTGTTTATTGCCGAGTCCTCCTTTACCTCCAGCTGCTACACAAAGAGTTTGTCCCTTTTCTACTAAGTCTCCCAAAATTTCTCCGGTTTCCCTGTCGTAGATAAGAGTTCCACAGGGGACTTCTATAACACGGTTTTGCCCGTTAGCCCCTGTCCGGTTACTAGGTCCCCCTCGTTTGCCATCATCAGCTTTAAAACAACGCGCATAGCGGAAGTCCAGTAAAGTTTGTAGGTTTTTATTCGCTACGAAAATCACTGAGCCTCCCCATCCTCCATTACCCCCCGCAGGTCCTCCAGCTGGAACATATTTTTCCCGTCGGAAGGCGACTATCCCATCTCCTCCTGTACCTGCTTCAACTTCAATTTCAGCGTAATCAATAAATTGCATAAAAAATTATCATTATAAGTTTCTAAATTTGTCTTTATAAAGGGTCAACACCCGTCGACCCCTACCTGGGTTTATTGTTTACTCAATTCTAAATGTACTCTGAAATGTCTTCTTTACAATCATCAGATAGATAACATAGAGCGCGAAAACGTAACCCAACTAATTGCTCATAAAGGGGATTAAGTTTACATAGGGCAGGAATATGAACTATTTTATGGCCAAAAAGTTTAATATCTCGTTCAAAGGGACATTGGGGGGGAACCATCTTACAAATAAATCTAGCAAGACGAGGGTCGTGAATATCCATTGCATCAAGCCAGTCCTTGAGAGGATGCAAGAGATCGGGATTGGAATAAGGAGGACTGGATAAAGAGACGACTGCCTCGTTCGCTTGTGCTTGTGGGTGTTGTTTGTTTGAAGTATTGCACAAGGTGTGTTCTAGAGATTTTAGAGCTTCTATATCGAGTCCTAAAGCACTGCTAAACTGATATAACAATTCCGCTTCAGAAGGGGAGTAAATCCCATCAGCAATTGCCACTAAAACAGCAGTTCTTAAAAAATTTTCTGCAGTATCCCTGTCAGACCCGAGCGATCTAGATAACTGTTTAGGAGTGATCGCCTCAAAGGCTACATCCATTGTATTTTCTAGGGCTAAATCTTGAGTAAGTTGAGCGATTAAATCTTGTTCTTCGACATCATAATGCCCATCAGCCCAAGCAATAGTCAACAAACCTCGTAACCAAGCAGAAATCTGAATTTCAGTATAAGGAGATTGAGCGACGCTAGCCATAATAATATTCTAACCAAACGCATTAAGTAAAAAATGGAGACAGCTTTTCGTACGATAAATGATCAGTTTTTTCTGTCTCTCTATCTTACGAGTTTAACTTTGTGCGTTACTCTATGGTTGAACAATAACTAGAATTCCCTTATCTACTAATTCAAATAAAGCTCTCACATCAGCATTTTTCATTCGAACACAACCATGAGAAACTGCCTGACCCATCAAATGTTCTCCCGGAGTTCCATGGAACCCAATAGAATCCTTTCCGTCCGTCCAGAAGCCTATCCAACGCTCTCCGAGAGGACTGTTCGGACCTGGTGCACTTATTCTTCCGTTCCAAGGATTTTCCCATTTTGGGTTTTTCACCATTTGAGTAATCTCGAATTTTCCTTGTGGAGTTTCCCAACCTTTTTTCCCAATTGCTACCCGGTAACTAGCTAACAGCCTATCATCTTGATAGGCATAGACTCTACGCTCTTTCAGTTTTAGCACTAAACGTGTTGCTAATACCCTGCTTTCTGCCCAAGATATTTTATCCGTCAAACTAACTTTTTCTGAAATTGCCGGCGTGATGAGAGAAGTGATATTTTTTGTTATTTCTATCTTTGATAGTATGGCCATTCCCCCTGCATCAACCCGCTTATTGATCAGGGAGATGGGAAAAAAAAGACTCCCACCAGCCAAGGTCAATGATATTAAAAGTTGTCTGAATTTCATTGTCTTATAGTTCTACGTGAACCGCCAATAGTTGGTTTATAAGCAAGAATTATCCCGTCTCACCAACATTTTAGAAGATATCTCGGAAGGTAAGATATAAATTAAATATTATTTTCTCCGTAGTTCCTTCTTTATATTTCCAACTCTACTTTATCTAAATCCTTTTCAAACTTATTTTGATAATCACAGTAATTTCTAGCATCCTAATCTCTTTGTTTTGTAGACTGTTACCGTATATAAACTTTACAAAAATTATAATAAGTTTTTTGAAGTAAAGTTATAATTGCAGAATTTGGGTTGTATTTGCTTCATAGAACATTAATTTAAACAGACTTTATCAAGATAAATATTATTTGTAACAACTTAGCTGTTTGGCATAAAACAAAAATATATGTTGTCGATGACTAACTAATAATAAAAGTAAAAAATATTTTTTATTGATATAGAGAATTTAAAATTAGTTGCCAAAAAAACTGTGTTTGACATTTTAATTATTACTATATAGAAGTAACATTTATAATATTTATCTGTTAACAATTAATCAGTATTATTTTTTGAATAAAGTTCAACATTTGAAGTTCTTAGGAGTCGGTTAATATATCGACTTATATCAAAGTATTTAACAAGAATTAATAAGCTATCCTGTGGTAAACTCATTACCGTAAGTGCTGATGTTCATTTATGTAAATTTTTTTTCACCAAACTAATATCAACTCTACCAAAAATAGTGAATATTTACTGCTTAGTAGATATTCATCGTCATTATCTTGATGATTATTTTTTGGGTATAAATAGAAAATGAGCAACAGAAAAATAATATAAATAACTAATCATTAACATTAACTCTCTGGTTTCTGATGTAACTCTAGCCGATAGTTATTATTTAGCCGACTCAGTTAGTAGATTATAAAAATTCCGTGAAATAGGTAAAGAGTATGCGTCAATATTAGTACTGCCAGTTCAATTAAAACAGCCTCTGATCCCCGTATAGAGACATGTCTACTATCACTTCTATTCTAGTTGAATTTAGTTTTTCAAGGAGTATGTAGTCAGAACAGACAACAAAACCATAGAGTTTATCCAACTAGATACATATAATATATTCACTATTTTCGATAAAACATAGTACAATAACGGCCATTGTTAATAAATTTGGTGTGAGAGTTAATTTAAACAATGTTAAAAGTCCGATATATACTTCAATTTCCTCTATTTATCCTAGGAATCATGATGATTGTCTCATCTAATTCCCGAGCTTTATCTTTCCCTAAGTTGCCTGACAATAACTTGAGACTACAACAATCAAGAGATGGTTTTTTAGATAGAATTGGCAGCCGTCGGCAATCACAAATAATCAATGTTTCAGAGCTAAAAAATGGACTTTTAGATGAAACTAGTGATCATCATCAATCACAAAATATAGTCAATGTTTCAAGTTTGCAAGATATTTCTCCCACAGAATGGTCTTATGAAGGATTACGGAGTTTAGTGGAGCGCTATGGTTGCATTGCCGGATTTCCGGATCGCACTTTTAGAGGAGACCGCACTCTATCCCGTCATGAATTTAGTGCTGCGCTCAATACCTGTTTAAGTACCATGGAAAGGTTATTACAGGAAAATGCTGGGATTCTACGAGAAGATATAGAAAAACTCAAAAAAATAGCGTACGAGTTTGAAGGAGAAATAAAATCCCTGGGATCACGAGCTGGCAATTTAGAGTCACGGGTAGCATTTTCTGAAAATCATCAATTCTCCACCACTACAAGTCTCACTGGAGAAATGATTATGGGATTAGCTGGGATCACCAGTGGAGAAAAAGAGGAAGGGACTAAAGATATCTTTAAGGTGAATAACATAGGGTATCGGGGACGAATCAAATTAAACACCACTTTTGATGGCAATGACTCACTCTATATCCGTTTCACTGCAGGGACTACACCATCTTATTCTGACATTACAGATACATTTGAGGGAAAATTAAGTTTTACACACCCTTATGAGAGTGATTTAGCTATACAATTAATTATTTATGATTTTGCAATCGCAGAAAATGTACGAATGTTTGTTGAACCCGTTGGAGGGGCTTTCGATGACTTCGTTCCCACGGTAAACTTCCTTGATGGAGATGCGGCATCTGGTGCACTATCTGCATTCGGTACTCGTAACCCCCTTTATTATATGCCTGGGGGACCAGGTATTGGTTTACGAGGGCAGCTTTTTGAAGTATTTGAATGGAGTGGAGGTTATTTAGCTGACAAAGGTGCTAATCCTGATTTAGGTGCGGGGATGTTTAATGGTCCTTATGGTGTGATGGGACAATTAGCCTATGAACCAAATGACAATTTTAAAATAGCCTTTACCTATTTACATGGATATAACAATCTTGATTCAGGAACTGGTAGTCGTCGTGCCAATTTCCAAAGCTTTATTGAAGAAGAGTTTGATGCCTCTGTTAAGACAATTAACAATTCCTACAGGATGGAGTTTAGTTGGCATGTTTTTGATCAATTTGTCCTAGGCGGCTGGGGAGGTTTTACTACAACTAAAACTTTAGGATCAATTGATTTAGGGGGAGATTTAGAGCCTATAAATAGAGGAAATATAGATATTTGGAATTGGGCAGTAACTTTAGCTTTTCCTGATGCTATTGTTGAGGGAGATACCGCTGGAATTATTATTGGAATGGAACCCTGGGTTTCTAAATCTAATATTGTATTGCCTAACGGGTTAAGAAATAATGACCGCGATAGTTCTTTTCACCTGGAAGCAATTTATAAATATCCCATTAGTGACAACATTGCAATTACTCCTGGGCTCACTATTATAACCTCCCCAGATTATGATAATAGTAACAATACCCTGGTCATTGGAACAATTCGCACAACTTTCACTTTCTAATTAATGAAAATCGTCTCTTCACACTAATTTTTATTGCAAATAAAAACTCCAAGTAAAATTAAAAATTGAATTGTCATCTTACAGCCAGTAACAATTATTACACTGAGCTAGCTCAGTGTAATAATTGTTACTGGCATTTTCAAAGTCTTATCTTAGAACAACTATGAACTTTGAGTTCTTAACAACTAATCTAGTATTAATATTAATAATACCGAATTAAGCTCAGCTAATATCAAGTAACTTTTTGTTATTCTAAATTTATTAGATTCAAAATAATCACCATACCTGTTCTTTTTTGCTAACCGGATGTTATATTTTATATCTCTTTTTGTTCGAAATTATTCTGCTTTTTAAGTTTTTTAACTTATGTATTTTCTTAGGATATCATTCTAGAATCAATTTTCACAACCTACTATCAATATAACTAGCAAAATATCCTAATAACTTAATCACAATCTTTAAAAATTAAATTTTGCTTATTAAGTCCACAAAATACTTATCCAAGAGAAAGTATTTTCTAAATAACTATTTTTATATTTATCGATTAAGGCAATAAATTAATAATACGTATTCTATGTTTTTATAAAAAATCAATTATTTATTATCTCAATGTTGTTTTTTGACTATACCAACTAGTGGCTTGTTCATAAGCATAACCGACTTTGAACAGTTTTCCCTCTTCTAAGACATTTCCAATTAACTGTAATCCAACTGGTAAACCACTCTTGTCGAACCCGCAAGGAATACTCATTCCTGGAAGTCCGGCTAGATTAACAGGAATTGTCATTAAATCAGACAGATACATACTCAGGGGATCATCAATTTTTTCACCTGCTTTAAATGCTGTAGTAGGAGACGTAGGACAGACTAAAACATCAACAGTTTCAAAAGCTTTATCAAAATCGCGTTTAATTAAAGTACGAACTTTTTGTGCTTTCAAATAAAAATCATCATAGTAACCTGCAGACAATGCATAAGTCCCAATCATAATGCGTCTTTTAACTTCGGGACCCAAGCCTTTGGCACGGGTTTTAGTATACATTTCTAAAAGATTTTCTGCTTGTTCTCGAATACCGTATCTAACTGCATCGTAACGGGCTAAATTAGCTGACGCTTCCGAAGGTGCAATAATATAATAGGCAGGTAGACCATAACGAAAATGAGGACAGGAAACTATGTTAACTTTTGCACCTAATACTTTTAATTGATCAATAGCGTTATTAAAGGTTTGAGTAACTACAGGATCTAACCCTTCTTCAAGAGTTTCTTCGATAATACCAACTGTCAACCCTTTTAAACTAGTCTTCAGAAAAGTAGTGTAATCCGGAATAGGAACATTAAGACTAGTAGAATCGTTAGCATCGTGTCCGGCGATCGCCCCTAATAAAATTGCAGCATCTTCAACGCTTCTCGACAATGGACCGATTTGATCTAAGGATGATCCATAGGCAACTAAACCAAACCTTGAGACTAATCCATAAGTTGGCTTTAATCCGACGACACCACAAAAAGAGGCTGGCTGGCGAATAGATCCTCCCGTATCCGAGCCCAAAGCAACAACGCACTCATTAGCCGCTACTGCCGCTGCGGACCCGCCAGAGGACCCTCCTGGGACCCGCTCGAGATCCCAGGGGTTAGCAGTTACTTGATAACTGGAGTTTTCTGTAGAACTTCCCATAGCAAACTCATCTAAGTTAGTTTTCCCTACCATAACTGCCCCAATTTTCTGTAATTTTCGGGTAACAGTAGATTCGTATGGAGGAATAAAATTTTCTAATATTCTTGAAGCACAAGTAGTAGGAACACCTATAGTGCAAAGATTATCCTTAATGCCTATAGGGATACCTGCTAACAGTCCTATTTCTTCTTTGGCAGCGATTCTCCTATCTACTTCCTTAGCAGTTTCTAAAGCGCGCTTGGTAGTAATACAGAGAAAACTTTTGATCTTAGGTTCTACTACCTTGATATGTTCTAATACTTCTATGGTAATTTCGACAGCAGAACGTTCTTTGTTAATTAATTGTTTATGTAATTCGCGGATAGATGCCATAGATATAACCTGTGTGCTTTGGATGGGATAACTAAACACTCCCATAGTCCAGATGATGATAGCATCTTATGCTATCACCTTTTAGAGAGTGAGTCATTAACAATTTATATTTAAAAGAATAGATTAATGATAAGTCTAGATTATTCAATAAGTCTAGCTAAGTTTATATTATAACAAATGGTATTTTAAGGTAACACGACTCAGACTAGTTTATGGCAAACAGAATTCTCTATGGAGAATTCTGTTTTCTTTCTTTCTTAATTTTTTATTTTGAATTGTAGTATGATACACTTCGCCTTTCAATTATCTAAAAAAACTAATTGCTATCTTTTTTATACTACGACTTAAAATTTTCTACCTGGCTGTTATTTTAGCATTTTAAATTAGATATACTTACTTTTGTTTAACAACGACATAACTTTGTATACATAATTAATTTTTAAGCTCTTCAAGACCCCACTTAGAGAAACTTTATTTACTTAGAGGATATCTACTGCTGCCTTAGTTTTTACAGCATATTGATTACTTCTCATTTAATAATGAATAATCTTAAAATATAAGTCTTTTACCAGAGCGAACATATGATAGTTGATTAACTATCATAATCTTTATAAAATTTTAAAAAAATATGAAACTATATTCTTTTGAAATTTTAAATTATTGCTTGCCTTAGTTTCAGATTAAAATAATAGATAGCTATTAAATTTTTGTATTGGCTTTATCCACATTGCTTATTTTGGTAAAAACAAGCAATGTATTTGATGTATTTATTATCCAAAAATTTCATATTTAAAATTTGGAAATTATCTATACAACATATTTTTTGAACAAATATATAGAAATCATAGGTCCATACTTATATAATTACTTTGTCTATAGAATATATATCCAATTATTATTTTTTCTTGAGTTTGATTTGTTAGATTATTATCAATTAAAATTTAGACTCTTGCTAGTAGTATACTGATAATAGTTAATAATTTATGAAAATCATACTAGAAAGCACAAATAAAACTTATAGTAATTAATCTTCATTGAAAAAATAAACGAATAAAATGCTAATACCCCACATAGAATTAGCTATAAAACCATTTGACAATAACACATGTTTAAATTATCTCTGTGGAATATTTTCAAGACATTATAGTCTTAGATGAATTAATATGATAAATATCAAGTTATTTCTCCCCCTACCATAACTTCTTTAATCCGTAGACTTGGTCCACCACAACCAACAGCTAGCCCACTTTGTCCTCCTTTCCCACAACCTCCTGATTCATCCCAATAAAAATCATCCCCGATCGCTTCGATACTACTTAATGTTTTGAATACATTCCCTGATAAAGTTACATCTCTGATAGGTTCAGCCAGCTTTCCATTCCGGATCATCCAAGCTTCCCCTGCACTAAAAGTAAACATTTCTCCATTTGTCATTCCCCCTAACCAATTTTTGGCATAAATTCCCTCTCGAATATCCATAAATAAATCTTCTACCGGAGTTTCTCCTCGTTCGATCCAAGTATTTGTCATTCGTACTAAAGGAGGATAACGATAGTTCAAACAACGAGCATTTCCAGTAGGCCGTTCATTTAATTTTCCAGCAGTTTCCCGTGAGTGTAATCGTCCTACTAAAACCCCATTGTGAATTAATTGAGTGCTAGTTGAGGGAACTCCTTCATCATCATAGAAATAACTCCCCCTGTGTCCTTGAGGCGCAGCCCCATCAAAAATTTGTAAAATTTCAGGTCCAAATTGTCTACCCATACTCATTAACTCTAAGAGCTTGGGATTGTCGTATAACATGTCTGCCTCAGAAAGGTGGCCAAATGCCTCATGAACAAACAAACCTGTAAGAACTGGGTCTATCACAACTGTATAGTTATTTCCTTTCACAGAGGGCAAAACTAAAGCATTTAATGCACGTTGAGCTGCTCCCTCTATCTGTTTTTCTAAGCCTATCAAATCTTCATATCCCTGACGGGACCCTATAGTCTCCCGTCCTGTTTGTAAGATTTCACCATTTCTAGCCGTTGCTGAAAACCGCATTTCTAAATCTGCCCAAGACTGTTCAATTAATGTTCCTTCAGAAGTAGCTAGGAGAATATGTTGGGTATTGTCCTTATAGCGAACTGAGGTGGTCGTAATTTTGTCACTCAAACTAAGGAGGATGGTATTGTAATGATCACACAGAACTTTTTTTTGTACTAAAGGGACCTGACGAGGGTCAGTGCCGGTTAAAGGTAATTGGCAATTAACTTGGACTGGTTCAATAGAAGCTAACTGAGTTGCTCCACAGCCCACAAAACGTGCTAAGGTGACCACCTCTTCTACTTGCTGGCTTAGAGTTGATAATTCATTAAAAGTAGCGAAACCCCATCCCCCTCTGTAACAAGCTCTGACTTGACCTCCACTGATAATACCTTCACTCAGAGTATCTATTTTATGCCCTCGCAATGTAATATTCGTCTCTTCGGAGTATTCAACTCGAATTGCTAAAAAATCAACGCAATTGCGGTAACGGTAGATAATTTCTGTTAGTAGATTTTTGTAAGTGGCAATCTCAGTCATAGGAGAAGCTGTAGTTAATTCTAAATCATGTTTATTGTAATTTAAAATATATATACTATAGCTCCGCTTTTTTATAAGTGTTAACTTACAATATCATTAAACTTTAGTTTTTTTAGAATTATTTTATAATAATAAAAAATGTAGACTTACAGACTAATTAATAGTTTAACAATAATTTAAATTATAAGGATAGAAATGAAATACTATTCCTTGTTATATTACAGTGATATGTATTAGTTTCTCTTTTTAGCAAATCTTCTAACCTATATATGTTTAAGTTAGCCTACTTATCCTCTAACACATACTAGATATTCTCTTTTAGAGAAAAAATAAGATAAGTTAGATAGATATAGTTACCAAAATTTTTATATAAATTAGTTTTTATCCAAAACAGAATGATGCAATCAAAACCAATCCCAATTACTCATGATTTAGTCCTAATTGGGGGGGGGCACAGTCATGCAATAACATTAAAATTATGGGGAATGAAACCAATTCCTGGAGTACGACTCACTTTAATTTCAGATACCTCTCATGCCCCCTATTCAGGAATGTTACCAGGTCATATAGCTGGCTTTTACAGTTTTGATGAAACTCATATTGATCTGCGTTGTCTTGCTCGGTTTTCTCGAGCTCAATTTTATCTTGATAAAGCAATCAATTTAGATTTAGTTAATAATAAAGTAATTTGTGCTAATCATCCACCAGTAGATTTTGACTACTTATCTATCGATATTGGAAGTACCCCAAAAACAGTTAATATTCCTGGTGCTTCTCAACATGTAATTGCTGTTAAACCTGTTCAAAAGTTTTTAATAGTTTGGAATAAATTAGTTAAAATGGTTACCAGCGAGCCTCACAAACAATATTCTATCGGTATTATTGGTGGTGGTGCAGGAGGCGTTGAGTTAGCTTTGAATATACACAGTCGTTTAACTAAAATTTTACAAAAATTCAATCAACCTTTATCTAAAATAAGAATTAATCTATTTCATCAAGGAGAAACTTTACTGATTAATCATAATTATTGGGTTAGTCAGAGATCAAAAACTATTTTACAAAAAAGAAAAATAAAATTATTTCTTAATGAGAAGGTAGTAGAAGTAACATCCGACAATTCTAATAATTATAAAGTTCATTGTAATAAAGGTTTAACTGTTGACTGTGATTTTATCTTCTGTGTAACTCAGGCATCAGCACCTAGTTGGGTTAAAAATTGTGGATTAAAAACTGATGATAGAGGATTTATCTTAGTTAATAAGAACTTACAATCCGTTTCCCACACCAATATATTTGCAGCTGGTGATATTGCTACAATTCAAGATACCTCTTATCCCAAAGCGGGGGTTTTTGCCGTTCGACAAGGAAAACCTTTATTTACAAACTTACAGAAAGCTATTTTAAGAAAACCTTTAATATCTTATAGACCTCAAAAACATTTTTTAAGTCTAATTGGAATGGGAAATAAAAGAGCGATCGCCTCTTGGGGTTATTTAGGATGGGAATCTCCTATTTTATGGCATTGGAAAAATTATATTGATCAGCGATTTATACGACAGTTTCAACAATATTCTTTACAGAATAATAATCAAGTTATTCCTTTTAATAAAATAGACTCAACAAGAAGTAGTTTTAGCCCTTGTTCTGGATGTGGATCAAAAGTAGGAAATTCTATTTTAGAAAAAGTTTTAGCTCGTTTGGAAATAAGACAAAATGAAAATATTTTAATTGGGTTAAGTAAGCCTGATGATGCAGCAATAATACTTTTAAAAAATAAAAATTTACTAGTGCAAACTATTGATTTTTTTTCAACACTAATTAATGACCCTTTTATATTTGGACAGATTACTGCTCATCATTGTCTAAGTGATATTTTTGCGATGGGTGCGATTCCTCATAGTGTTTTAGCAGTTGTTACTCTTCCTTATGGATTAGAAAAAAAACTAGAAGAAACTCTATATCAATTACTTTCTGGAATTATTAAAGTTTTAAATAAATCTCAAATTTCTTTGATTGGTGGTCATACGATAGAATCGTCAGAACTTGCCTTGGGATTATCATGTAATGGTTTTATATCTTCAGATAGTAGCCTAAAAAAAAGTGGTATGAGTTCAGAAAATAAATTAATTTTAACTAAAGGGATTGGGACAGGTACTTTATTTGCAGCTGAGATGAATTATCAAGTCAAAGGACGATGGATCGATAATGCTGTCGAGTCTATGTTACTTTCAAACGAAAAAGCAGTAAAAATTTTCTTAAAATTTGGAGCAACAGCATGTACAGATATAACTGGTTTTGGATTGCTAGGACATATAGTAGAAATGATTAAAGCCTCTAAAGTCTCGGTTAGTCTAGACTTAGAAAATATTGCATTACTAGAAGGGGCATTACAAACAACAAAACAGGGAACTACTAGCTCTTTATACCCTCAAAATTTACAAGCAAGTTGTTATATTTTTAATGAAGAAGAAGCTAAGCATAAAAATAAATTTCCATTACTGTTTGATCCCCAAACTTCCGGAGGACTACTTGCTTCAATCCCCTCAGATAAGGCTGATAAATGCCTATCTGATCTAATTCAATCAGGATTTAAAGATAGCTGTATTATAGGCAAAGTTTTAGAAGAAAATGTCACTCATCCTTTTGTTATAGTCAATTAAGATAACAGTTATTATACTTATACTCTTGAGGTGTTGATATTTTTTGTGTCTGGGAATAATTTACGACAAAAATAATTAGTTAATTTTAATGAAATCTTTTTTAAGATTAACATCACAATAACCATAAAATTTTTTCTGAAATTACTAAATTTTCTAACTCTATTTGTAGAAAAATGAAAATTATTAGATTTTAAAAGATTAATTATTCTACTGAAATAAAAAATGTCTAAACTCTAATCAGAACATTTTTTTATTATCTATGTCAAGGTAATTTAGTTTTTTAAGTATTCTTATTTTTGAGGATATATCTAGAGATAATAATTTTGCTAGCTATCCATAACAAGAATTATTTTAACGGTAAAATAATAATTAGAATTCGTTGATATACTATTTCTTAGGATAATTTTCTTTAATTTCTCCATTTTCTCCCAAAGTAGGATAGGATTTCCCTTCTTGGCGGCAGACTCGTGCCATCTCAGGATAACCCCATTCAAATAAAATCTGATCATATCTTCTAGAATCTAGACGGATACTGTCATATATTCTTGCTGCTAATCGTTGACGTTGAGCTTCAAATAAAATTACTGCAGCGGCCACAGACACGTTTAAAGATTGCACCATTCCCAACATGGGTATAATAATATGCTCATCGGCCAGTTGGGCTGCTTCTTGAGTAACTCCCCATTTTTCTGATCCAAAAACAATGGCACTAGGCCGAGTATAGTCTATCTGGCGATAGTCTATGGATTTGGAACTAAAATGAGCGGCATAGACCTTAAAATTTCGTTTTTTAAGGTGACTTATTGCTGTTTTGATATCAGGATGAGTGTTTAAAAAAATCCATTTTTCGCTCCCTTGAGATACCTGAGAAAAAGTGGGTAATTTTGCCGTAACATTAACACTATGTACTTCTAAAATCCCTACGGCGTCGCAAGTGCGTATAATAGCAGATAAATTATGAGGCTTATGGACATCCTCGGTCAGGACGGTCAAATCCGGTTGCCGTCGGTCTAAAACTTGTTTTAATCGATGGTATCGTTTAGGAATCACATCTCCGATCATATAACAATATGTACCATTGATGCGGATAAATTAATACGCAAGGTGAGATACCTGAACTTTTTTATATATAACTATAGAGGGTAATTACTTTTCTGTGATTATTAAATTAAATACTCAAGTAAATGCTCAATAAAAAGTTGATAAGTGTATTATGGTCGTTAACCAACTAGAACCTTCTTTCCATCCTCTTGCTGAGTATATCTATCGTCTAGAACAAGGGGAAGCGCTTATCAAAAACTCTCCTAACAATGTCCTTGAAGTGGTAGGTATTTTAAAGAGTTATGGCATGATATTAGATATTTATTCCCGTAATTTAATTTACATTGCTGAAAAGCAACTTTTCATTATATTTCCCTTTTTTAAGTATTTTAATGGTGAGATTTCGTTCCAGAAATTATTTCACCATTGGGGTCATGCTCGGATTAATTTCGAGTATGCTGAATATTGTATGAAATCTATGATGTGGCATGGAGGAGGAGAATTAGATAGATATTTAGATACACTGGAGTTTAAAAAGACTGTTCAACGGATTATTCAAGCTAAGCTTAAAAATAATTTTTTAATGTTAGCTCTAGATAAAGTTTTCCCTCAATTTTTTCCTGAACAGATAAGAATGATGGCCTATCATATTGCTCTTGGACAATTTTGGCAGGTCATGGCTGGTATATTTTTATCTCTTTCTGAGAGCTATGATAAAGACAAAATTAAGTCAATTTCACAAGTAGTTAAACATATCTCAGATAAGTTAGTTGAAAATGCTAATAAACCGATTATTTACCAAGTAATTATCTTTAATAAGAGCTACGATATTATTCCTAAATCTGTTGGATTAACCTTTTTATCTGACACGGCAGTTCCCTACATAGAAGCCATTTTCCTTCGAGGGACTCCCTTTTTAGGGACTATTTCCTACAATGCACAAGCTTATCAAATCCCCCAAGAACAAAGTTTATTTACTTACGGTGCTTTATACGCAGATCCCCTCTCCGTGGGATGTGCAGGAATACCACCAACTTTACTTATGCAGGATATGATACATTACTTGCCAAACTACCTCTATCAATTTTACCAAAAAAGTGTTCGTCAAGAAGATGACTTATTAGTAAAAATTTGTAATACTTTTCAAAAATCTATGTTTTGTGTAATGACAGCTGCTATAAAAGAGTTAGCACCCCATTCCTTAAATACAACTAAAGTTGAGCAAAAAAAAGAGAATAGAGTTTATTTAGAAGCATGGATGGATAGGCTGTTAACCTCTCGCTTAGTAATAGCTAATCAAGAATTAGAACCTTAAATTTTTATATCAAAATATATCCTATTCCCAATAACACCATAAGTCAACTTTCCTAAGTATTGATTGCTAAATACTATCAACAATTTGATTTTTATAAAAGGCTTTTATTTTAATAAATATTACTAATTATAGCAAGTTATATATAATACTTTAAATCAATTAATTTTAAAACATTAAACTGTGATTTTATATTGGTTATTATCTTGAGACTAATAACAATCAGTTTAATCCATTTTATTAATATGTTGTTTATGACAAGTTCTTAATATGATATGATAATGATAAGCAACAAGACTGTCGTTAAATTCGAAGCCAATTATGGAAATGGTTCCTTATAATATTTAATATTTATTGATTTACTTTCTTACATTAGTTTGTTTCATATTTATATATTTTTTATCTTCAATTTAATTGAGATAAATGTATGAACAATTACATCAGCTGGAAATTTTTACCAAAAGATTAAAATCAGCAATATATCCACTGATTAAAGTTTTTAAGTAACTTATTAGTACGTTGGATAAATAACCTATCAAGGTAACTGACAATTAACTTGAACAGGTTCAATAGATGCTAATTAAGTCGCCTCACATCCCACCCCACAAAAAAGGAAGAAACATTACCCATTTTGGGTTTATCATACTTGCTTCAGTACTTTACTATTACGAATAGTAATTAACATAACTCAAGAGCGCTCTTGAAAATGTAATGGTTAGGATGTCAGAATAGACATTGGGCGATTTATTGAAATTTACTTTGGGGCGCGAGGATATTTAGGTGTCGATTAACTTTCAAAAAATCATTACTAAATTACACGAGTTTTGGGGCGATTACGGATGCTTGATAACTCAACCCTACGACACAGAGAAAGGAGCAGGAACTATGAGTCCTTATACTTTCTTACGGACAATAGGACCAGAACCTTGGGCAGTAGCCTATGTAGAACCTTGTCGTCGACCTACAGATGGACGCTATGGAGAAAATCCTAATCGTTTTCAGCACTATTTTCAATATCAAGTAATTATTAAACCATCACCCGACAATATTCAAGAAATTTATCTTGATTCCCTCAGAAAGTTAGGAATTTATCCTGAAGATCATGATATTCGTTTTGTCGAGGATAATTGGGAGTCTCCTACTCTAGGAGCCTGGGGCGTGGGTTGGGAAGTTTGGTTGGACGGTATGGAAATTACCCAGTTTACCTATTTTCAACAATGTGGAGGGATTGATTGTCGTCCTGTCTCTATCGAAATTACCTATGGGTTAGAACGGTTAGCCATGTATCTTCAAGATGTAGAAGCCATCATCAAAATTAAATGGAACGATCAGATAAGTTATGGTGATATTTTTCTCAAAAGTGAAGTAGAGCAGTGTACATACAATTTTGAAGCCTCCGATCCGGAATTATTATTCAAATTATTTGAACTATACGAACAGGAAGCAAAACAACTCCTTGAACGAAGTTTAGTGTCACCGAGTTTAGATTATATTCTTAAATGCTCCCATAGCTTTAATCTATTGGACTCACGGGGAGTTATCTCAGTAACTGAAAGAACTCGTTATATTGGACGCATTCGCTATTTAGCTAGAGAAGTTGCCAAATTATACTTACAACAAAGAAAGGAATTAGGATTTCCTCTAGCTAAATAGGATAGATAACAATTTCTAGTTTCTAATATGAAAGATCATTTACGATGTAAACACATCAGATCAGGATAACTTAGCAAGGCTCAAGTTGGATATTGATGAAAGAAAGCGTTAACGATGTCATGTTAAAAGTAGTGATTAGGATGGTTCAATTTCTATCTGTTACCTTAACGGGAAAACTTTTACGTGTGACTAGAAAAAAATGATGAATATATCTATGAGGTAGATTTTTATTTTTTAGTACAGTCATGGAATTTTGTGCAAACTCACAAACTAACAATAGGTGACCTTCAAGGATTAATGCTAGTTACTGCTTCATCAAAGGAATAAAAATTAATAGGACCCGATAATTGACTTGACCATCTTAGGTAGAATTATCTGTGGGGTATGGCTCTTTGAGCAGCACAAATTAATAACTAATCAGACTAATTATAATAATAATAGCTGAGGTAATTAGAAGAACAAATTGGCAAGAGTTTAACCGAAATATTATTTGAACTGTAATTATCGTTAGTCCTGTTATTGCAATTCTAAATAAAAATCAACGATGACACTCTGCTCAACTGCACCAATTCAGGAGATATATTTCTATAGAAACCACAATTATATTTTGATTAAGTCGGAGAATAGTTTTAATATCGAGAACCCCTTAATAGTTCGTCTCATCTTAGATAAGATTTATTTGTGCCGTGAGTGACGACTAAATCTTTAGGGCTCATTGACTTTTTGTTTGATTTAGAATGAAGAGCCATTGTCTACTCAAATCAGATGCAATTTATTCAAAACAAACATCTGTATTAAGGCAAATTTTACTTAGGCATAATACAATAGAGACCGTCTTTAAAATATCCGACATGTATAGATAGTAAATTTTCCTTTAGTTAGGAACTTCATAATAGTTTAGTTAGATCTCTCAAATAAGTAAGTCTATGCCATTGCCTAAATCGATGTGAGGAGTTGAATAAATGACTTTACGAAATAATGCCCTAAAAACTCTCAAAGAAACCAGTAGAACATTTTACATCCCTATTAGTCGTCTCCCAGATAGATTACAGGAGGCCGTCTCCTCTGCTTATTTATGTATGCGGGCTATTGATGAAGTAGAAGATCATCCTCAACTTGATAATTTTACGAAGGCTAAACTATTACGCCGCATGAGTCTCAATTTACAGTCAGGAACAGAAAACACTAAGATTGAGGATTTTTCAGCCGGATTAATCTCCCACAATGCTATTTTGCCTGATGTCAGCTTACGGGTAGGGGAATGGGCTTTATTAGCTCCTAACTCTATTGCTCCTCGTATTTGGGATGCTACAGCAGCAATGGCTGATCGTATGGCCTATTGGGCTGAAAATAATTGGACAATCCATACGAAAGCTAACTTAGATCAATATACTTTTAGTGTAGCTGGAGCAGTAGGGTTGCTTTTATCTGACTTGTGGACTTGGTATGATGGGACTCAAACTAATCGAACCTATGCTATTGGATTTGGTAGAGGGTTACAAGCAGTTAATATTATTCGTAATCACCGCGAAGATTTGCAACGTGGAGTTAATTTTCTGCCCCAAGGATGGTTGGAACAAGATATTCATCAATATGCTCGTTATAACCTTACATTAGCTGACTATTACACTAAGTCCTTGCCTCCAGGCCCAGCTTTAGATTTCTGTAAAATCCCGTTGGCATTAGCCTATGGAACTTTAGAAGTAATGGCTTTAGGCAAAAGAAAACTAAGCCGTAGTGATGTGATTGCTTTAGTCCAACAAGTAACAGGTTAGAATCATTAATTTAAAAAGTAGTGATTAAGTTGAAAAAATAATCTCTCTCCGAAGAGAGATTATTTTTTTAGTGATTAAATCGACAATCTATTTCAGCTTTTAAATCAACTGATGATAGATAAGTTAACAGTAACTCCAAAAGCTTTATCCTTACACATACAAAGATCTTTGAATCTTATAATCTTCATAAAGCAAGATTCTCAATTTTTTATTGTATTACTTTACTATGCCTATTATAGAAAAACTGACTAATTCAGAAGTTTTTATTAACTATTTATTAAAAATAGGTAACTATACCTCAGTTGTTTGTCCTAAATGTCGGTAGGCTCGGTCTGTAACGACTCTCCCTCTCAGGGTGCGACGAAGATAACCAATTTGTAGTAAATAGGGTTCATGAACTTCTTCAATAGTTTTTGAATCTTCTCCTGTAGCAGCCGCTATCGCTTCTAGCCCAATTGGACCTCCCTGAAATTGATTAATCATAGTTTCTAAGATTAAGCGATCCGTCCAATCAAGTCCTTGAATATCGACTTGATAAATATCTAAGGCTTCTGCTGCTAATTGTTTACTAATACAATCGAGTTTTTTAACTTGCATATAATCTCTAACTCGTCGTAATAAACGATTGGCAATTCTAGGAGTGCCTCGCGAACGATGAGCTATTTCTGCCGCTCCATCCGTGGTAATTTCCGTGTTCAGAATTTTGGCAGTCCGTGATACTATTAACGTCAATTCATGTGTTTTGTAGAATTGTAATCGTTGGATGAGCCCAAAGCGATCACGTAAGGGAAATGTTAGTGCCCCGATCTTAGTCGTTGCTCCAACTAAAGTAAACTTGGGCAGAGGGATAGAGCGAATTCTAGCAGCTTGTCCCTTTCCAAGAGTAATATCAAGGCGATAATCTTCCATTGCTGGGTAAAGTAATTCTTCAGTCAATCGGTTAAGACGATGAATTTCATCAACAAAGAGAATATCCCCTGGTTTAAGGTTAACTAGCAGTCCTGTAATATCCCTAGGACGCTCTAAAGCAGGAGCAGATGTGATTTTACAGTCAACTCCCATTTCTCTAGCTATAATCAAAGAAATAGTTGTTTTTCCTAGTCCGGGGGGTCCATACAAGAGCAAGTGGTCAAGAACGTCTTGTCTAGTTTTAGCGGCTCCTATTGCAATAGATAAAATCTTTTTAAGGTTTTCTTGTCCGATATAGTCAGCTAAACAACTAGGACGAAGTATCTCGTCTATGCTTTGTTTTTCTTGGTTTGTGGCTTTACCTGACAGTGCGATTGTAGAAGATGTGGAAGATTTCCTCTGTCTAGATGATGATTGAGAAACAGATAACTGAGAATTAGCTAGGCGTTGGACTGTCATTTGAACTAGTTAAGTTGTCAATGAATTATTCTTACTATATGGCTATTGAAAATAAAATAATGATAAGTTTCTTTTCGCTTATGGTAAACCAATTAGTTAGGTATGGAAATAAAAAAGATTTTAATTTATTATAATCTAACGACATATTTATCTAAAGACTGGATTTGAATGATATTTAATAAGAAAAGACATTTTAAATAACTTAAATCAATAGTCGTTTATTAGTAGTAAAAACTATGTATATGAACTAAATAATTAAAATATATAGTATAAGATAAATGGCAATTTATTTGTTAAGTATACAAAATAAATTGCTAAATAAATCAAAAATGTCATAATCAATATCTAACAGAAATACTCGAATTTGCTACAAGTTTTTACTTGATGAAAATTATCTCAACACAGTGATTGGTAACTATCTATCAAAAAATGTCTCATTCTTCTGATGTACGCCATAATACAAGACAAACATAATTTTAGATTAAAGCTTACTTAACAATGGACTCTAATAATCTATCGTTTCCCCGGAAAGTATTGAGGTACTCCAATAAGATTAATGAACAGAACTCTACCATTATCTACTTAGAAAAAATTTCTAAAATTTATGGTAGTGGCGGTGCCGCTGTCCATGCCCTCACAAACGTTAGTCTAACTATAAAAAAAGGAGAATCTTGTGCTATTATGGGTGCATCAGGCTCAGGAAAGTCGACTTTAATGAATATTATTGGCTGTCTGGATCGTCCTACTTCAGGTTATTATTATCTCGATAGTGTGAATATATCGGGACTGGGAGAAACACAATTAGCTGCCATTCGTAATAGCAAAATTGGTTTTGTTTTTCAGCAATTTCACCTTTTAACCCAGATGACAGCCTTGGAAAATGTCATCCTGCCAATGATTTATGCGGGAATTGCTACTCGAAAGCGGCGCGAGCGCGCTATTGTAGCTTTAGAAAAAGTAGGACTGAAAAATCGCCTTCACAATAAGCCTAATCAACTATCTGGAGGACAGCAACAACGGGTAGCTATAGCTCGAGCTATTGTTAATAATCCTTTGTTACTTCTGGCCGATGAACCGACAGGAGCTCTCGATTCCCAAACTACTCAAGAAATTCTGAAACTTTTTCAAGAACTCAATGATACTGGTATTACTCTAGTAATGGTGACTCACGAGTCTGAAGTAGCTAGTCACTGTCAACGGACTATTTGGTTTCGGGATGGGCAAATTTGTTAAAATTATTAGTAGAATGCAGGAAACATTTCTGTCTACAACAAAATTTGATAATTAAGTAAGGATAGTTTCATAGTTTCTACGAAAGTTAATAAATAACGATTCAGTTATATACCCATAAAAATAATCATACAAAAATAGTCAAACTAAGTTCACTAAATGGATAATTAATCGATTCCAAAATTAATTTATATAATTTCGTTTATTCGTTTAATTACATAGTGTTAAGAATTTTATTTACAATAACTTAGCAGTAATGATAAGCTTTTTTATAAAAAAATACATTATTTCAATGACTATTAAATGCTATATATTTAAGTAATTTTATACTATTTAAATATAAAAATAGTATAAAATTTGTCGTCTACTTTATATACTTTATAAATAAAAAATGAGTTTTTAAGAACAATATTTAACTTTAGTAATTCGAAATATTAATTTTATCAAGATTCGATATCAATTCTTTAAGTACATATTTTTTGTTTATCTTTTTTATCCAATTTATAAGAAATATGATAATAGTCAATACCAAACATACTAGTTTTTAACTATAATATAAATATTATCATAATTAATTCGTTGTTTCTGTAGTTGTATTATACGATATATAAGTTACTTTGAAGTATAGTTTTTAAACACTAACTAGCTTTATTTATTTCTAAGCTGGATAGCATATAATAGTTTTTGCAAAATTCAAGCTTTATTGCTTTAATTAGATGAATTGTTAACTTTTATCGTTTTTTTATAAGTCTGCCATTAAAAATTGAGTTTTTTTATTACATTAGTTATATAAATCTTTATAAAGTTATAAAATAAATAACTTATAGCTACATACTAAAAAAGTATGGCTTGAGTCTAGTGTTTGAGTATATAAATAGGTCAATATTTATTTTTTATTGCTGCTTAGCTCTACTGTTTTTTACAAAACGACCAAAAGCAAAAAATAATTTACTTATCTATTTTTAAATTTTAAACTCATATGATATTAATCAGATAGTTTACTAATTTATATTGAAATAATTCTAAGTTCTATTGTCGTATTGTTTCCCAAAAAATTATGGTCATTTACTTACTATACTGATGTCCTATTTTTATTACAATATTTTACATAAAAAATAAATTGATTTGATTATATCATTAACAGTAATAATGATAAGAAGTTCAGTTAGGATGGTAGATATTAGGATACGCATAAGTTTTAAAGACGAGGTTAAATTAATTGCTGACTCTCGGTGTAAATATCGATCATATAGCCACTATTCGCCAAGCAAGACGTACTGTAGAACCTAATCCCGTCGCTGCTGCCATTTTGGCAGAATTAGGAGGGGCAAATGGTATTACTACACATCTTCGAGAAGATCGTCGTCATATTCAAGAGATGGACGTACGGTTATTACGTAAAACCGTCCGCACTCATCTAAATTTAGAAATGGCTCCCACTGATGAAATGATTGTCATAGCTCTCGATATTAAACCAGATTACGTGACTTTAGTGCCCGAGAAGAGAGAAGAAGTAACTACCGAAGGAGGGTTAGATATTGTAAGAAATTATTATCGTCTAAAAGAAATTGTTGCCCATCTGCAAAGTGCAGACATTCCGGTGAGCTTGTTCATAGATGCACAAGAAAACCAGATTCAGGCATCAGCTGATATCAAAGCTCAATTTATTGAACTTCATACTGGTAAATATGCAGATGCTCCTAATGCTAGGATACGCGAAAGAGAGTTAGAATTTTTAAGACAAGGATGTGAACAAGCGTTAGACTTAGGATTACGGATAAATGCTGGTCATGGTTTAACCTACTGGAATATTTACCCTATTACTTGTTTACCAGGTATAGAGGAATTGAATATCGGCCATACTATTGTTAGTCGTGCAGTTTTAGTGGGGATGGAACGAGCAGTCCGAGAAATGAAACTAGCCATGAGAGGAGAATTCTAAATCATTAATAATCCTTAACTTAGAAAATTTATTCAAGATTAATAATTAATCTTGAATAAATTTAGAAATTAATTACTAACTAATGACGACCTACTATTACATTTTAGCCAGTCAACACTTTCTCTTGGACGAAGAGCCCCTTGATGAGGTTTTTCGGGAAAGAACGCGGAACTATAAAGAGACAAATAAAAAAATTGATTTTTGGTTGATTAGACAACCTGCTTTTATAGAAATCCTAGAATTTGCAGAAATTAAGAGTAAATGCCCCCAACCATCTGTTGCTATAATATCCCTAAATTCTGAGTTTATTACTTGGCTAAAGTTACGTTTAGAATATGTTATTAAGGGTGAATTTGAAGCCCCATCGGGCTCTATTCCCAATCCTTTAGCTTCCCTTGAGACAGTTTAAGAAAAATTGTAAAACAGAAGTAAAAAGCGATTTAGTCTGGACCAAAAACTAACGTTCAATTATTGGCAGTTAAAGTTACTTCTTGTACTTCGCCAATATTTCCTAGCTTCTGGCTGGGCTGGTTATTAACAGCAAGACCGATTGCCCCCGCATTACCAGCCCGGATAGTTAAACTCTTTTGGGCAGTCCAAGTTTGCTGAGTGCCTTTTCTTAAAATACCTTCGTATTCAATCTTACCATCTATCTTAACCCTTATCCAAGAATCACCTTCTAAGATGATGGCAGCGGCTACGGGGGCATCTAACTCAAGATTAGAGGTAGAATTATTCTTATTGAGGGCATTATTCTCTTTCGTGTTTGTGTTTACCACAGTAGGAGCTGATGATTTTTCCTTTTTATCCCTAACTGACTTTTGACTGATCTTTTTAGCCTCTGAAGTGGCATTAGGGTTAGAAGTGGAAACAGTCTTTGGTTTTTGATTTTCTAAGTTTTTAGCCTTTATTGAAAGTCTTGTTACCACTTCAGAGATATTTTTTTGGGAAAAAGATTTAGATGATTGAGAGACAGAGAAAAGATGAAAAAGCCCCGTTATAGCTCCTAGCGATACTAAAATAAATCCATAAACTCTAAGTTTATGCGGTAATAAGATAGGAATAGTCAATGCTTTTTCAGAGGTTATAGAGGTTATAGAGATTAAATTTTTTAGGAAGTAAAATGCTTTTTTAGGTATGTTTACAGTTGTCTGTATACCTACTAAGGGGAGAAATAAAAAATTTTCTCTTAAAGATTTAATGGGCGACAGTATCGCTAATTCAGAAGATATTTTAGGAGAAGACTCCTCGATTCGCTGGGGGAGAAGTTGATTAGCTAAGCTGTGTCCGTCGAGACTTAAAGTTTCTCCATAACGGCGTACAAAGCCCTGCACATAGATTAGTTCAGGTAACTGATCCACCAGCCCTTGCTCGAGGGCTTGTAAAACAGATAAATTAATGAAGGTACTTGTCGATATTTGTTCTAGAGTTAAAGATTGATCTAATCGCTGTTGGCATAAATAAGCCCCCAGTTCTCGGAGTTGTTGAATTTGGCTGGAATTATAGTTACTCATTAGCCTTCTTTATATCTAAGATAGGACAGGATAAGAATTTTAGAGTACAGTTTGCTCTCAGTCATTGTATCGTAGCGTCAGTTATGGTCACTTGACGAGTATTGATAGTGCATGTGTAATTAACCTGACGTTGTTTCAAACATTTCGACAAGGTAGCATTTCTTTTCTTTTTACCTTTTCTTGATTATCTGAGGCATCAAAAATATTAACCAATTTTCTAAATTTGATACTCTGTCTGATTCCGATGCTAATCTCCCAAATTACTCCTATATCGATATCGATTCTGTTTTGAGAAATTTGTTAATAGACGTAATATTTGACTAAGCCTAATTCTTCTTTCTTCACTGGCAATGGACAGATTACTCCTCTCGGTGCTATTTTTTGTCCACAACAAATTAAGTTTTTTGAAGTACACACAGGTCAACTGACAATTTGTTTACTTCTTTTTAAGATAAACACTATCTTTCTTGTAAAGTTAAAAGGACTTAATAGGCTTTAAGCACTAAAAATTTTAGTCGTATATAAAGACAAAGTCTCTATATTATTCTGTATTGAGGAAATGTCTTTCAGATATTGTAACGATTAATACTTGCTGAATTGATTTAAAGATAAAAAAAATATGAAGAAATATAATTGTATATAAACAATCATTTATAATCTTCGCCAAGATACTTTTTTTTTATTAAAATTTTTATATAAATAGTTATATTTATGTAAATAGTTATAATCGATAGGTTTATTATGGTTACTTCCACCACTACTTTTACTTCGACTATAGGAAGTTTTTTAACTGAAAGTTACACTAATTTAAGCCAGGATAAAACTAAAGATAATTTACAATCTCCTTCTACAAAGTTGATTCGAAGACATTCTACACTGTCAGGGACGAAGACTGTTATAGAGGTGCAAAATCCAATTATGTCTTTAGCTATTCCTCAATCTATCACTGTTATTTTTTTCTTGATAATGGCAGGATTAGGGGGTTTTTTAAAACTTAAAATAGTTCATGCTAAGCTAAAAAATAGTAATGATTTATAGACCAAAAATAAATCAATAAAATACAAAATGTAAGTATTTGCTCATAGGGAATATAAAAATCATTACTCTATGTAAACTACACAAAATTGGCTGATGAGTTTATATAGTTAGTAAAATAAATAGAGTATAAAAAATAGCAGTAATGATTTTTATATTACTGAGTAATAATTATATAAGCTAAGTGTTTAAAGTACAAAATTAGAATATTAATCATTAATAGCATAATACTTATAACAATGATACCCGTGGCTAAAATATAGATAAATTGATAGTTTAGAATGTATATTTAATTTTTTTTAGTAAAAAAGATAAGAATAATTTTTAGTTTCAATATAAGATATTATTTGCCTAATAGTACATTTTTACCCTAGCCATGAATATAGCTAGCAATTATTTTTTTACAAAAAGAAAAGAGATGAAGAGCAAGATTAATTCTCAAATAAAACAATATAAATTAATTATAAAATAGGCGATTTAAATATTTAAAAAACTAATAACAAACAATATTAAGCTAATGCAATTGGTTTAGGCTAGTTAATGGCTTATGATATTTATAATCACTTTCAATTATATGATCATTAGGATATTTGATTTTTTTAATATTTTTTATCATGTAGAATCAATACAATAAATATATATTGATTCTACATTGACTGTAAAGATATTACTCTTGATTTGCTATCGACTTAGTTAAATTCAGTAAAATTTTTACAGAGAAAAAATATTAATTTTTACTAACAAACTAGCTGTGAAAATACTAGTCATTAATGCAGGTTCAAGCAGTCAAAAAAGTTGCCTATATGATTTGACTGATAATCATTTATCTAAACATTCTATAGAACCCATCTGGATAGCTGATATTGATTGGACAGAAGCTAAACATCAAGGAATTTTAACAGTTAAAGCCAATGGAACTATAACAAACGATATCATAAACTATGATAATTATTGTCAACAGATATCAAAAATACTTAATACCTTAATTCAAGGAAAAACACGAGTACTTAAAAATTTTTCAGAGATTGATATTGTCGGACATAGAATAGTTTATGGAGGTAAAGATTATTCTGCAGCAACCTTAATTACTCCGGATGTTAAGGCAGCAATAGCTAGTTTAATTCCGTTAGCTCCAACCCATAATTCATTGAACCTACAGGGAATACAAGCTATTGAACAGATCTTAGGAAAGATTCCACAAGTAGCAGTGTTTGACACAGCTTTTCATTGTCACATCCCGCTGAAATCAGCAGCTTATCCCATTCCTTATGAATGGTTAGAAAAAGGGATTCGTCGCTATGGTTTTCATGGAATAAGTCATAAGTATTGTGCTGAAAAAGCATCTCAAATTTTAAATAGACCTCTAACATCTTTGAAATTAGTTACCTGTCATTTAGGCAACGGCTGTTCTTTAGCCGCGATCAAAAATGGAATTAGTATTGATACAACGATGGGATTTACTCCCCTTGAAGGTTTAATGATGGGAACCCGTAGTGGTTCCATTGATCCTGCTATTTTAATTCACTTAATACATAAATATGATTTTACGGCCAATCAATTAAATACAATGTTAAACACAAAATCAGGGTTTCAAGGAATTTCAGGGATTTCTTCTGATCTACGATCCATTATTCAAGCAGTTAATGAAGGAAATTCTCGCGCACAATTAGCTTTTGACATGTATATTCATCGTCTACGATTACATCTAGGCGCAATGCTAGGTAGTTTAGGTGGATTAGATACACTGGTTTTTACTGCAGGAGTAGGAGAAAATTC
The DNA here is from genome assembly GCF_947331815.1 of Cyanobacterium sp. uoEpiScrs1. Lineage (GTDB taxonomy): Bacteria > Cyanobacteriota > Cyanobacteriia > Cyanobacteriales > Microcystaceae > Rippkaea. The sequence goes on along the minus strand of NZ_OX373462.1, from coordinate 1,712,832 downwards.
GGCAATTGTACGTGAGAAAACTTGTGAAGCATTTAGATTCTTAGGATTAAAATTAGACAGAAAAAAAAATAATAATTCTCCAGTCAATACTGATATTGCAACCGATGATTCAACTGTCAGAATTATTGTTATTCATACCGAAGAAGACTTGGCAATTGCTCAGGAATGTTGGAGTATATTTAATCAAAAAGATTTACATTTATAGGTGTATAAATTCAATATTCTAGGACTAGAACATTTAGTTAGTTAGGCAAAATAAATATCATATTATATTCCTTATATACATTATGGTTATAAATTATGCATGCCTCTCGTTTATAACACATAACTCCATTTTATGGAAATATTTTAAATTACTTAATTAGATTGAGAAGGGTGATTGTATTTACCTAATAATCTTTTCAGTTATATTCCGGCAAGTAATAACTTTTATTTTATACACTAAACAATAGTCTATTTAGACGTAATGTTTCAATCTCATATAAACAAAATACTATTCAATGTTTTTGTAAGTATTATTGATTAACTATATTTTTTAATGAAACAAAAAATTTGTTAAGAGAAGTTATTTGATTTTATTTATATGATCAATATTCTCGCCATTATCTTTTTCAAAACAATAATAGACACTTAGAATAAAATTTTTATTCTATAAATAATATTATCGTTTATTTTGGCAACCAAATGGGAAAATCATCTATCTTAGCAAGAGTAATGCAATAAACATCAATTTTTTCACTAATTTATATTTTATAATATTCTTAAACTCAACCACATTGACTTGAGCTTAACGTAAAGTCACTAATTTTTTAAAAATTTATTTTATTAATTACTCAATTCCATAGAAGCAACTAGGAGAATTTTACTAAAATCCCTGGTTCTTTTTGAATTGGAAACACCTCTATGATATCGATTTTGGCACAGTATATTAAATCTTTTTCATGTTTCGATCTTAGCAATCGTTGTCCATGACTTGCTTGACAAAACAGTTCAAGTAAATTTTCTTGCCATTGGGTATAAAGAGCAACTGAAGCGATTACTTCATCGTTTCCTACAGTTAGGGTATTAGTTAATAGTAAAGCAGGGGCAATTGCTCCTGCACATATTGTATCTTCGATAGAATAGCCTTCCTGCTATCCCGATCCAACTAAAGCAATGGCTGCTGATTGCGCACCTAACAAATAGCGCACAGTTGCCTGACGATTAACCATATCAGCGGTGATCACCGTAGTAGAGTTTTCTACTTTTTGTAAAGCACGAGTACCATTAGTGGTAGTCAAAAATAATTGTTTATTTCCCACTATTTCAGGGCTACAATTAAGTAGCTAATTATCTAAATCGAACCCTTCTATTTTGACTCCTCCTCTCTCACCAGCCCGAAGACTTTTTTCTGGGAGCCAGTAGATCGTTTGTTTCTCTCAAATTATCCAATTATCAATGTCACTGAACACTTGTACTGCTTCTGCACCGGCGTCTAAGGCAGTGGCTATTGTAGTTGTGGCTCGCAAAACGTCAATTACTACAGTACATTCCAGCAAATTATTGAGTGGAGTTAGTTCAGGAGTACGATAGACGAAAAGCTTCATTTTATGAAGATAAAAGGAGTTAAGTTTTAGGGCATATGAATAGACATAATATGGATATACTTCTCTAAAAATAAAGTATTATGCATGAGTTTTAGGTAATTAATTTAATTCAAAAGAGTTCAAAAAATTATTAAATAATAGTTTAAACTTTTTCACATTCAATAACTTAAAAAATATCAATTAATTAAAATAGAAGTCTATGGATTAAACAATAATAGACTTTTAACTCCGAACTATCTTTACCTAGCGTATTATTAGTTAATTCTATACATCAATTCTAGTAAAATTTTTTAACAAATTATTTTATATTCTTACGATATAGCCTAATTATTATCTTATACTTTCTTTATTTTGTTGTTGTTTTTGACTCCTTTTTTTATTATCTTAAATAATGGTTGACTATTATTAGCTCACTTCATTTTTTTTGAGAATTTTGAATAAGATTTAATAGCTTCCTCCTTATGAGTTATTTGTTATTTTTATAGATTTTATCTATAATCATTTTAATTCTTAAATAATTGATCTGAAAATTATTTTTTATGATGAGGATACGTAGTCTACAGTTTCTACTTTTGCAAGTTTGTATTCTCCTGTGAATATAAAATTTATATTTTAATTTTTATATAATAAGAAGTCTGTTAGTCACGAACAAACTTTGATAGTTACTAATTACTTCAATCACATTAGTTAGGTTTTTAGTATGACTAATATCTAACGACTACTTTTTTTATTTAAGCATTTTTAGATGCAACACTACCTTAAGTTTATCTGCTCAACGCAACTTGAAATATTCGGCAACTATTTTAAGATTAACCAGATAAACAATATTCGCAAAAAGAAAATATTTAAGTTTTTTAGAAGAATTACTGTCCAAATTCTAACCGAGTTTGTTCGACGATCTCAACTGTAACATCATGAGAACCTGCTTTTCTAGCAAATGCTTCAATCCGCTGGCGAGCTTGAGTGCGTACAAAAAAAGGAATATTTTCTAATTTTCTCTTGGCCTCAGGAGTCCAATGTAGAACATCATCTAAATCTATTTCTTCCATGTTAGTCTCCAAAAATTTATTCATCTAAACAGGCATCTTATCAACTACTTTCACAAAAACTGTCTTCTTAATACAAATTTAACTTTCAAGATGCTTATTAATTTAGATAAGTTTAAAATGAATAAAAAATTATATACGATTATTTATGTCTTAACTTTTACTTCTGTTGGTATATTTATCTGTTAAAGCCAGCAGGTAAAAATAAAGTAACTTACTACTTACTCTGTAAATTTAAATAATAATAAATAAAGGCAAAAGCTATAAAATAATTGAGGGATACTATCAAAAGTAAGAATCAAAACTATAGTATTATAATAAGCAATATGTATTTTTGTTAAATAACAGCTAAATATCAATATAAAAAATAATTTAAAATAAAAGTCTATAAAACTATCAAAAATGTGTTTGTATATGAATACGATTTAAACAACGCAGTCGAATAAAATTTCAGTAAAAAAAATGTATCGATAAATATTGTTCAAGCAACATACAGTATCAACTGATCTTTTCAGACTAAATGTGATAATTTTATAGACAATAACTTCCAGAGATCTTTTTTCGAAGCATTTATTAAAAAACTAAACTTTTGTTAGCTATAATTTTATATTTTATGAACTAAAATAGTCATAAAATTATATTTATTTAATAATATTCATGAGTGCTTTTTAAGTACATCAAGATAAATATTGTATACAAAAAAATTGCTAAAATTATTTTTTAACTAATTAAGATAAAACAAATAAATAAAATAGAAATAACAAAACTTAAAAATAAATTTAGTTTGATACTAAAAATAAATTGTATGTTTTTTTATAAAAATGCTAGGATATATTTTGGTAGAAAAAACAATTATCAATGACCATACTTGAAGCAGAAGTCCATGCCTCACTGCGAGCGTTTTTACGCCAGCAAGGATTGCCTTCATGGGATCACCATCTCAGTATGGCAAGATTAGTCTCAAGGGGTTTGCGTTTGGGACGTTCAGCAATTATTCAAACTGGAAGTACTGTATCTTGTTATGGATATAGTTACTTAATGCCAGCATTATTGAGCGCTCACCCTGTTTTGTTGGTTGCCTCTTCCACACTTCAAAAAAAATTATTAACAGGAATTATTCCCCGGCTGCAAGAGTGGTTAAAAACTGACCAAGTTATCCATACAGAAGATGAAAAATTAACCTGGGATAATTTTGAAGGAATATTAATGGTATCGCCTCAAACTTGGTTAAGTACTCGCCTGAAAAAAAACAGTTATTCTCTCCTTAAAATTCCTACTTTAATCGATAATGCTGATGAATTAGAACATTGGACAAGAGAGTATTATACTAACACTCTTAGACCACATCATTGGCAACAGTTACAAAAAAAATACTCTGCGTATGGCAATTTAATTCAAGAAGTACGTCTTTACTTGACAAAAAAAATTTTAAGCCGTTCCATTAATCCTTATCGATGTTATCTTTTAAGTCAAGAGGAACATAAGACTCTACAACATTTAGGAGAAGTACTTACAGGAGAATCATCTTTTAAACAATTCTGGGGAAAAATGTCAATGCAAAGTCAATTGCTTTGGGCTTCTATAGATGATGATGCTAAAGATTTTTCTCTTCATAGTAGTCCCTTAGAAGTAGGTTCTCTGCTACAGCCAATTTGGCAAAGATCCCCCGTTGTTTTAATGGGAGGAGTCCTTGATAGTGATAAAATTGCAGCGACTTATCGTGATAGCATCGGATTTACAAATAATATTCTGTGTCTTAGATTCTCTCCTAATAGACAAAATGAATTTATTAAATTGTATATTCGTGACCGCCTGCCCATGCCAAACACCCCCGAATTCCAGGGAGTAATGCTCGACCAAGTGCATCGTCTTGTCACCTTATGTTGTCATCGTTCACAACTAATTATTATTCTAACTGACGATGTACCTTTAAAAGCACGAATTGGAACGGCTTTAGCCGCTGAATTTGGCTCGCGAGTACAAGTAGAAAAAACTCAAATTCCTAATAATGGAATTTTAATTAGTGGCTGGGACTTTTGGTATCATAATAATGAAACATTGCCCATACCTCAATTATTGGTAATAGCAACTTTACCAATTCCTTCCTTAGAAAATCCTTTAGTAGCTGCTCGTGTTAGCTTTTATAAAAAACAACATAAAGATTGGTTTCGCTTTTATCTTTTACCAACAGCTATCAAGATAATTCAACGGGTAGTAATGCCGTTAAGAGAACCTCAAGGCGTGGTAGCTATATTAGATAACCGGGTTAATTATAGAAGTTATGGCAGTCGAATATTAACAGCTTTGGAACCTTTCGCAAAAATAAACTATCTTGATGTTAGTTGGTTCCAACATTAAACACTTACTATTGTATACTTGTTAAGTGTTTGTTGTTATTTTTTCTATTGAAATTTTTATTAGGCTTATATTCTCAATAATTAACGTAATTTTAGAAATTATTTTCTTAGGTGACATACTCTCTTAAAATACTTTTTATAAAAAGCAATAGAATATAATACTAACTCAATACCTACCTATTAAATTACTGAAACAACTTAAAAATCTGTTTTCTCTAAACCTCGAAATTTGTTTTGTAAATGGAAGTATAGAAAATATTTTATACATCTTAAGCTATTTTATTCAATTAACTTAAAAAATCTTCAAAGATTAATAAAAGTGCGACCATCCAAATTTAACCTCAACTTTTATTTTTAAATTACTATCCTAAAGTTAAATGGCAAATACGGATGACAACCTAAATATATGCTTGATAGCAACGGAATATAGTTCAATTTTCTTTTCTTTCAAGAGAGTTTAATTTTTTATTAGAGTCAGGACAAATAATTTTAACTAGTCTTATAGTTAAAATTATTTGTCCTGACTCTAATAAAAAATTAACAGTAAATGTCGAACAAAATGATACAGCAGGAATTATAGTTTAATCTAGCCCTGCTGAACCGCATTCAATTATAGTCAAAATTAATGGAGATCAAACTCTTGTTAAAGAGTTAGTATAGAGATTCTTCTTGGTGAGTCTCGATAACACAATCAGAAGTTGGATAAGAAACACAGGTAAGAACAAACCCTGCCTCAATTTGGTCATCATCTAAGAAAGACTGGTCAGACTGATCAATAGTGCCTGAAACGATTGTACCAGCACAAGTAGAGCAGGCACCTGCACGGCAAGAGAATGGAAGATCTAACCCTTGCTCTTCTGCCACGTCTAGGATGTACTCATCATCAGGTACTTCGAGGGTGGTGTTGATTCCTTCTGCTTCGTTTTTCAAGGTTACTTTGTAGGTTGCCATGTGTAATTCCTCTTTTTAAGTAAGGCAGCTATTAACTGTTATTGAGCAAAACTTGATTGCAAGTCCCATATTTGATACTAAGGGAAAAACAACCAGAGTTAGGAAAGGATTAGTAATGAGATTTTTAAATACACTTAAAATAAGTTTTTCTTATGTTTGATTCAAGGCAAAGCTACCATAATTTAGTTTAATAAAAATTTCCATTGTCTTGTATTCAAGGTGATTTGATTGATTTTATATCGGAAAACTATCTTTCAAAAAGTTATGCTCCAATACTATTAATTATAGTTATGACTATAATTAATTACCTGTACTGTACAAATAAGATACTAATCAATAGATAATAAATTCAATGAGGAAAATATATTCCCTCCCACAACCCATAAAAGTCGGCATTATTGGCACAGGATATGTAGCCCAGAGACGAGTAGAGGCGTTTCTCCAAGATGATCGAGCAAAATTGTGTTGTGTTACAGGAAATACCCCAAACAAAACAGCTGATTTTGGACAGACCTACAGTATTTCTACTTGTAAGTCTTGGGAAACAATGATTAACAATCGAGAAGTTGATTTAGTAGTTATTTGTACCATTAATCAAGATCATGCTTTGATCGCTCGCGCAGCTCTTAAAGCTGGAAAACACGTAGTTTTAGAATATCCATTAGCCCTCAATTTTACTGAAGGAGCTGAATTACTATCCTTAGCCATTCAACAAAAAACACTTTTACACATTGAACATATTGAACTTTTGGGGCAAATGCATCAAAAAATTTATCAATATCTTCCTCAATTAGGTCAAGTCTTCTATGGTCGTTATAAAACGATTACCTCTCAAAAGTTGGCCCCACGCCGTTGGACTTACCATCGAGAAATGTTTGGTTTTCCTCTGATAGCTGCCTTACCCCGTATTCATCGTTTTACCGACTTATTTGGCACAGTTTATAGTGTGTACTCTAATATTCGCTATTGGGATGCTCCGGAAAAGGGATATTTTACAGCTTGTTTATGCAGTGCTCAATTAGAATTTAATAATCAGTTAAAGGTTGATGTGGTATATGGAAAAGGAGAGGTGTTTTGGAAAAGTGAACGAACCTTTAAGTTATATGGCAGTTGTGGAACTTTAAGTTTTGATGGTAATTTAGGAACGTTAATTACGGAAGAAGGTACTAAAACTATCGAATTAGGCAGTCGTCGCGGTTTATTTGCTCGAGATACTAAGCAGATTTTAGATCATCTGTTCGAAGAACATCCTCTTTATGTTAAGCCGCAATCAAGTCTTTATGCACTTCAAGTCGCTGATCTTGCTTACCAGTCTTCTCAGTTAGGCCTTAAATTGAATGTTAAGTGAGATTAACATAGGGTTACTATGCCACTTCATATTCAACCATAATAAACAAACCATCATCTACAATACTAAAAACTTAATAGGAGCAATCAAAGATACCTTAATCATTATTTAATTCTGAGAAGTAAAGAACTCTGTTCCTTTTAAAAAATGGTGTATCCGCACCTAATAACTCGACTACAGTGTCATTAACATCGTTAAATACTAGACAATACTGCAGTGGCAATGTTTATCCAACAGTTCATTTATATTAATCTGCACGTAATAAAGCATAGCAATAGATTTTCTATTTTGTCTTGACTAAGATTATCAGTAAACTGGGTAAAAGTAACTTGTCCTGTTTTAAGAGATCTAGACTAGTTGGTCTTAGGAAACTATTTTGGACTTGTTTTTATTTAATATTTATAAAACTCGCTGTACACTACTCCTAAATTAATTGGGAACTATTTATTTTGATTTTGAAATTAAGTATAAGTATCCTACCTTATAACATAAAAAATAGTCTTAATTCAAACTAATTAGAAATTTCTTTGACAATTTGTTTAACTGTTATTAGGATTAAAGTTCAGCTCTCATTGTAAACTGATAATTTCCTCCTGGTTCTAGCTGATAGTCGCAGTGTTCTAAAAAACGTTCTAACGGTTCATAAATTAAAGCTCGTCCTAAGGCTGGATGAACCCATAAACGACCCCGCTTAAAATGCCACTTGAATCGCCATTTATACTGAGATGCCCTAACTTCTCCTTCAATTTGTCCATGCGTCCAAGACTGCTGGACTATGCATACATAAGCAATGGTTTCTAACCGATGTTGAGAATTCACAATAACGTCAATCTATAATTGGCTTTGATATCCTCTCCATGCTAAAAGATACAGGGATTATTTAAAAGAAATTTAATTATGCTATCTGTAATTTAGTTGAAACTTCTTCAGTTACTACCATTCTACAGATGATTCTAGACTTAGTTTTTCTGTGTGATAAAAATCTTCCCCAAAAATACTGGATGATTGTCCTAGCTTATTCAAAAGCCATTTATCGAGTAATAATTGAATGTATTGGATAGTAAATCAGTATTGTTACTGTAACTCTAGTAACTTTTACAAAAAACATTGAGGGAAAATATCAAATTACAAGGTCAAGTTAACTAATCTATTTTCCCTAATACAAAAATTGTATAAAGTAAACTATAATGCTCAAAATATAATGTTTTGGCTAAAATAATTAAAGCAATCACTATATACTCACAATAATTTAAAAATATATAGTTAGACAAGTTTCAAGAAGAGTGAAACAGGAAAGTGCTTGATATAAATACAAAAACTATTTAAGTTTACCTGTACTAAAAATAGCTTACAGAATGAGAAAAAACTAAGGTAAAAAATATTACTTTTTACTTTAAAGTATATAAAGCTCAAAAAAACATACTTATGAAATAATATTTAGGTGTTTATTTATGTCTGAGATATAGTTTAAAAAAAGAAAACGATTAAAATACTTATATTTTTTTGACATTAGAAATAATCAATAACTATAATAGTGGTAAAATTATTTATTCATCCAAGAGAAATAATTATAAAAGCAGTTTTACAAATCAAAAGATAAATTTGAAAAATAGCTGAGATAAAAAAAATTAGATAGAATTAATCTCCATATTATTACTGTAATAATATTACAAGACTAAATCAAAATAATATGAACTTTAATATAGACTGTTTACACAAGGTATAATATTTTTATATTTTATGTAATTTATTGAGAACTACTTACTTAGCCCTCTTTATAAAGAGGGCTCATGATTTTAAAGTTGACAATTAAACATACGAGTTAATTATTTTACAAATTATGGCTGATTTTTTTATAACTATTAAAAATGTTATCCTAACTAACGTGCAATCGAACAATATAAGTTAGATTTCAAAGGATAAAGACTTGCTCATTGGTGTAGTTAGCCATAATCTTTTAATGAAAAACAATGAAAGTGATTAATTTAAATGAATACAAGGTTAGGACTCCTTGAATGGTTATCAAGAAGATGATACTTCCAGGAAAGATGGTAGTGCAGACTTGTTCTTAGCGAGTATTAGCGACAATTTTTTTGTGAGTGACAGTAGAACAACATCATCGATAAATTTGATAAATTAAGACTTTAATACTGATATCGATAAAATGTATAAAAGTGACGATATTAAGCTTGTCTCTAGAAAAAATAATAATGACCTCTTGATTGACTCCCATGGGAATAGTTATACTAATAAATACAGAGATAATGGATTACCTATCGGTAATTAAGAGACAGATATTTTAAAGGAAATAATAGTGTTAGTAAATGTATCGACCATGATATTAAGGCTAGTAACAGTGAATCATACAAACTAATTAGTGGTGATAAATAAAATATTTTTATCTTGTTAACTCTTATAAGTTCAGATAAGTTTGACACTATTAATGATGTTGAATATCATACTAGTTTATCTAAAAGTATTAATTTTGATACTGTAACTAAGATTAGGTAAAATAAGTAATGATGCTGATAGAGTATGATTCTTAGAGTGTTAAATACTACTCTAATTAATCTCACCGTTACAGACTTTGTCAAGCTGTTATTTTAAGTCATACTCACTAATTACTGATTATCAATTAAAATATTACTCCTCTAGTCGTTTATAACATATAGGGAGTTTATCATTATGGATTTTTATCCTAGATTTTTTATGAAAAAATTTTTGATTATTGACCATTCACTATCTAATCTTCAAGGACATCACTATGAATATAGTATGTCTATTGCTGAGGCGGCTGCGAGACAGGGTTATCAACCAATTATTATTGCTAATCGTAATTTTTAAGAAAAACTATATCATCCCCATATTAAGATACTTCCTATTTTTGAAGTAGATTGGTTTAACAACTATGTTTATATTCAAATATTTCGAGGGTGGAAACTATATTTACATAAATTAAGAGAAATATTCAAATATAAACTATTATATAAATTTTATCAAAAAGTAGAATCAACCTTAAAAGTCAACTTAATTTATTGAAGTTTGATTAAACCTAAATTACGTTTTTTCTAGAAAAAGTTCAAGGAAGCACCTTGAGAATGTGGAATTCCTTCAAAAAAGATATTAGGCTTTTACAATTTATTCCTTTGTTTAATTCTTTTTATAGACAGTGACTGTTTATTAGAACAGAGTAATAAGACAAAATTGATATTAAAATAAATTGAATACTTATCTCGTTGCGGCTACAAAATATATGGATTGTTTTTTCCTAACTATCAAAATGAAATACAAGATGAGTTTGAGAGTTTTAAGAATAAATTAAATCAAGTAATTACCCAAATTAATTAAAAATTTTTTCTAGCTCAAAGTAACATTATTAATTATAGAACTCCTGATTTATTTCCTGAAAATATTAATGCTCGTAAATACGCTCAATATTTTTATACAAAACAAACAAGCTTAGAACGAGATCTAGTCAAAAAATATAATTTAGATATTCAGTTCTTATTAAGAGATAATCAATTTGATCTTATTTTTATGAACTCCATTACTAATTTGAGTATTATTAAAAGATATTTTTTAGATAAAATTCCAATTGTTTGTTAAGTTTATGATATTTTGTTTTATCAGTATGCTTTAAACAATCATAGAGATATTAATATCACTGAATATGAACTAGAATACGAATTACTTAATAAGTGTAGTTCACTAGTATTTCACTATGATTATGATTTATAAAAAACCAAAGAAAAGATAAAAGATTCTTCCGTCTATATTTTACCTTCTAGTAAAACAAAAGAAGACAACTATTGTCTAAATGAAAAATATTATAATTTAATGGATGATGTATTATCTTCATTACTTAAAAGACAAGCTCTATCCTTGCAAAATAACTATAAAAAAATTGCTATTTTATATCCTTGGGGATATATTTTAGAACGTAAAAGTGGAGCGAGTAAACGAGTAGGACTATTAACAGATTATCTTAAATCAGAATCATATCAAGTTTGGTTATTTACAACGGGAGAAAAAAAGATTTTCGACCTGCTATACTTATTATTAGTATCGTTTCGATAGTAATTTTATTAGCCAAGTAGAAACCATAGTAGAATGGGCCGATGTAGTTATCTTAGAATATCCTTTTTAGTCTTCAATAGTTACTAATATTTGTCGTCAATATAAGACAAAACTAATCATAGCAGCCCATGACGTTATTTCACAACAATTAGATAGTTCAACTCTTTCAGGGAGAATTGCTTTAGTTGAAGAAATTGAAGGACTTAAACAGGCTGAACATTTAGTTTGTGTTTCCCAAGATGATAAGGATTTTCTTAAAAAGTATAAATTAGATGCTCAGATAATTCCTAATCCTGTTGATTTAGATTTGAATAAATTTGTAGATAATCAGGAAAAGATAATTCAAGAGTTAGATAAAAAATGTCTAAAATTGTTTACCAAACCATTTTGTTTATTCGTAGATAGTCAGCATCCACCTAATATAGAAGGAGTAAAAAAATCAATCAAATAGCGCAATCTTTCGCTCAAGAATATCCCGATATTGATTGTAATTTTGTCGTAGTTGGAAGTTGCTGGAAACGGGAACATCAAGATAACTTTTTTCCTTGGGAAAAGTTGAAAATCAAGTATTATCACTACTCTATCAGAAAGTCTATTTAATTATTTCACCCATGATGTCGGGAACGGGAACTTCCTTAAAAATCATAGAGGGGACGGACTATGGAAAAGTTATTTTAGGGACTACTGTTGCATTTAGAGGTTATCCCGTAAAATCACAACATGAAGTTATTATATGTGACTGCTTGGATAATTTTCTTTCGCATATAGCTAATTTACTACATGATGAACAAAAAAAACAAGGAATTGGGTGTAATACTAGAGAATTTGCTCAAGATTACGATTACCGCACTTTATATTCTTTATATAAAGAATTGATTGAACTTTAACAATTACTTTCGGGAGCATTCGAGGAATGTAAATTTCGTTTATATCTAATTAGTTATTTGTATCACTCTCTTTCTCCTTCAGAAGGAACCTACTTTGAAACTAACGCGTCGACTAGGTCGACTAGTAAAAAGTCTGATAGTTATTGAATTTGTTACTTTTTAGGGATGTAAATTTGATCAATATGAATGATTAAGCATTTTAAAGCTAAATTAGGTCAGACATTAATCTTATTGACCAGTTATGAGTTGACTTACTTGACTCTTGTGCCTAAGATTTTACGAGTGCAATGATTTTAATCCACTAAATCAGTTCCAAAGCAAAATTAGCTGTTTTTTTCTTATAAAATTTGCCCTAAATGTTTTAGCCCTATGGAATAAGCCCCTTGGAGATTTATTACAAATAAAAAAATATGTTTAAACTAGAAGAGCGTTATTAACAGAAATATTATGAAAGTTTTGATTGCAGATTTTGACCTATTCAGTAAAGTAGGAGGTGGACAAACCTTTTACAAAAGTATCATTAGAAAAAATCCTCAGATTGAATTTTATTATCTTATTGCAAAAGAACCTTTAAATACTGATCGTCCGCATAATGCTAACGTTTTTGAGTATCAGGAGAAATTTCTAGTTACTGACTTTAAAAATTTTTTTGAAGTAACTCCTCCTAAATGGGTTGAAAGATCTTGTGTTATGGCTAGCAATATTGCTGCTTCTATTGCTGGCCAACAATTTGATATTGTTGACGTCCCAGATTATGAACAATGGGGGATTTTTTTACGACCAGCACTAAATCGTTATAAAGTCAATTTCAAAAGTATTGCTCTATCAATGCATGGAAAAATATCTAAGACCTTACGGTTAGATTGGTTTGATTTTGGAAGAGATAATATACCCCTAAATATTCAAGAAGTAATGCAGTACAAAGCTGTAGATATTCGCTATGGTATTAGTAAAAGTTATCTAGATGAATGGAGAGAAATTTCCGAACTACCATCACATTATTATAATCCTCTCCACTTTTTTGATCTTCCTAAGCCCACCCAATGTTTAACATCAGAAACTGCCCCAAACTTAAATTTTATTGGACGAACAGAAAAGAGAAAAGGACCCGATATTTTTATTGATTTAGTATGGTGGTTACCCCGATCTAGCTATACTAAAGCTCAAATCATTGGACCTCATAGTTATAACTACAACAATACAATATCTTCTCAATTTTATCTTGAAAAGATGTTGAAAAACCGACTTAAGGATCTCTGTATTAGTCCTCCAGTTAGCAAGGGGGGATTGCTAGAATTATTTGCAAGTAAATCTATTACTTTTGTACCGTCAAGATATGATACTTTTAATTTAGTCGCTTTAGAATCTTTATTTTCTGGTTGCCCAACAGTAGTAGGTAATGGAGCCGGAGTCTGTCACTTCTTAAAAGAACAGTTTCCCAAAATACCTTTTATAATCATTGACATTAACGATATTTATTCAAGTCTGCCCGCAATTACTCAGGTATTAGAAAACTATGAAGAATACCGCCAAAACTTAGTAGACACGATTTTCAATACTAATTTAGAAATCAATGATCCTACCCTAGAAGAAATTTATAATCAATCTTCTGTAGCTGATGTACAAATTGGAGATGAATTAGACCAATGGTATTCTAAACTTATTGATTATTGGGAGTCAGGTCAATCTAGTTTTAGCTTCTCCAATCTTTCAATTATTAAAGTGACAAAATCTAAGGTTAAGTCTAAAATTAAACCTGCCTATAAGCAACTTAAACAAACTATTGGAGAGGTAAAAGAACAACTAAGAAAACCGTTAGAGGAAACAAGTAACGCTCAAGTATTAAAAGCTTCTAAATTAACCAGACGTTACAAACACCTATTTAATACATCAGAATTAACCCAGAAAGATTTGGCTAATAAAGTTAAAGAATGCTGGAAATTAGGATCAGCTTTTGAAGCAGATATTCAAAATTGGCGCTCTCGATTAGAGAATGGCTATCGTATTGATAGAGTGCGTTTGTGGAGAGAAATTGCTAGACTTGAAGAATTGCGGGGTAATGACTTTGTTGCTGCTACTTATAAAGTTCGGGGAATGCGTTTATTAGATAGCGATAACTTTGGCGATCTCCCCTTTGTCCTACAAACATTAGAAAATAAAGGGTTAACTCGTGAAGCACAAGTTTTACAAGCAATGTATGGCAACTTAGCTGAACGAGATAGTCGGTGTAAAACTCTAATCGAGGAGGCTTTTAACGACAATAAACACAATAATCCTGACGGTAATTATGAAATTATTGATGATCGTCGAGAAAAGTCTAACTATCGTGTAAGTGTTATTGTTTCTCTCTATAATGCGGCAGAAAAACTACCATTATTCCTGAAAACCTTACATCATCAGACTTTGATACAATCAGGATGTGGGGAAGTTATTCTAGTGGATAGTGGCTCTCCAGGGGATGAATACGCGATTTTTCAACAGTTAGTACCTAAACTTAATCTACCAATTATTTATGTAAGATCGCACAAACGAGAAACTATCCAGTCCGCTTGGAATCGTGGCATATCTCTTTCTAGAGCTCCTTATTTGTCTTTTTTAGGAGTAGATGAAACCATTCTTCCTGAGTGTTTAGAAGTTCTAGCAGAAGAACTAGATAAAGATCCTAAACTTGACTGGGTAATTGGTAACAGTCTAGTTACAAATGTGGATAAACAAGGCAGTTGGATTGAGGATATAATGCCCTATCATCGAAGTAAATATAAACAAGATTTAGTTTATCTAGAAACTTGTTATTTATCTTGGGTAGGGGCATTATATCGTCGTTCAATTCATGATCGTTTTGGATACTATGATGGAACATTTCGAGGAGCAGGAGATACAGAGTTTAAGAGTAGAGTTTTGCCCTTTATCAAAAGCAAAGTCATTGATCGAACTTTAGGAGTTTTTTGGAACTATCCTGATGAACGAACTACTCAAAGTCCTCAAGCAGAAATTGAAGATTTGCGAGCCTGGTATATTCATCGAACCTTAGCGGGTGTACGCTATGCTTTTGTTAATCGAAAACCTCAGGAAATAGAGCAATTACTTCATCTATGCTTAGGTTATCGCAAATCTTACTGTCGTCATACCAGTACCGATTTAGAGTATGCTTACAACTTAAGTTTATATCTAAAAGAGATTGCTCCAGAATCTCAAGCTCTCAAATATTCACCTGGAATAAAAACTTTACTTAATGCATATCGAGAGTTAGATTGGATGCCTAAACTTTCTCATCTTTCTCCTCTAGGGAGTATGTTACAAACTAGAAATATTGCTCATAAAGTTGAGCAAGAACATCTAAAATATTGGAATTCAGATAAAAGTTTTGGATTACAGCCAAACTATAAAATCTTCAATGACAATCGTCATGAACAACACGCTTTTCTTTGGTTCACTGAGGTAGAAAAAAGTTAATGATTAATCAATTTAAAGACTGGTTAAAAGTTCGTCTAAGTAGAGCATTAGCTCCAGAAATTGATCAACAATTGGGAGTTAATCAAAAATTAGAAGAGGTCAGACTCTATGGTGTTGCTCCTTGGTATAAAGAGAACTTCTGGGAACCGCCTGTCCAACTAGCATTACGAGACCTATGTCGTCCTGGACATGTAGTGTTTGATGTAGGAGCTAATTTTGGGGGGTTAACCACTATTATGTCTCGTATGGTGGGACCAAAGGGAGTGGTGTGTTCTTTTGAAGCTAGTCCTCGAATTGTTGATAAATGTCAACGTAACATAGTTTTGAGTGGCTGTAGTAATGTACAACTTTTTCACACTGCAGTTTATTCTAAATCCTATGGGACTGTTCCCATTTATTTAGGTAGTCATCTTAACGATAGTATCTATACAGATAAACAAGATGAGTCTGCTACTTATCAGGTTTCAACTATTGCCTTAGATGATTTTGTGGAACACACTAAGCTAGTTCCTGAACTAGTAAAAATGGATATTGAGGGAGCTGAATTTGATGCAATAAAAGGAATGAACAAAACTATAAAATTAGCTAAACCTCATCTTATTTTAGAAACTCAACCAGAGGATACTAACTGTCTTAATTTTTTGAAAGAAGCTGGTTACATTTCTATTGATTTAAACACCTATCAAATCATTGAGAGTCCACAAGACTATCCCAAAGGGGTGGGAATTAGGAATAACCTTTATATTCATAAAGATAGGTTGTCTGAAGTAGTTTATAATCCCCCCTTTAATTTTGAGCAATATGCTTTCTTAGAAGCAACAGATTTTGAATCCACAACTGGCGGCTCAATTTATCTAAAAACACCTTTGATACTAGATAAAGGACGTTATCTGATTGATATTGATTTTGTGGCTCAGGGTAAAGATAATGACCTAACCTGTGGTGTTAGAGTAGGGAAAAAGACTATTTTTCGTTATCATGCTTATAGCAATTTACTAGCTTCTAGTTATCGTGACTGGGTAATACATTTGTCCGAAACTTCAAAAGTTAATTTTTATTTTGAATTTCTTAATGGGACAAAAGACCACACTCTGTCGGTGCAAGGAGCCAAAATTAGAAAAGTAACTAATTTTTACCATCAATCAACCAACCTTTATATATAAAAAATATAGTCAAGTTTTTTCAGGAATTACTTTAAAATTTAAAATTATGCTAGTCCCATTATTGAGCCTTATCTTAGGTATTGCTTTGTTGAGCATAACTGTACTAGTTTATTTAGGATTTCCTATCCCTCAAAGTATCTCCTGGCTATTGAAGTTAAAGAATGAGCCACGTTTTGCCGGAGGTATTAGTTTAGTTTCCTTAGCTTTAATCTTAGGAATTGCTGGTTACTTAAATTATGCTGATGCTTCGATTCTCAGAATAATGAGGATTTGCTTAGGGGGATTGGGGTTAGGTTTTATTGGTTTAAGTTTTCTAGAAAATATTAAGGATTCTAAAGTATTTAACCAATATAATCGATCAGATAAAATTATTAATGCAGCCACAACATTTTTAAAATATTTTAATGTCAAGATCCTTCTGACAATTGTTTCAAGTTTGATCTTATTTTCTATATTTTTAATTAGTTTCTTCGATGCTAATTATGGTGGCGATGCCTTTATGTACCACATCCCCTTTGCAGCTAGAATTTGGGGCATTATTCCAGTAGAGCAATATGCTTTTGAATACAACACAGAACACCGTTTTCTAGGATTTCCTTTATTAGCTAACTTTCTACAAGGTTTCTTTTGGTTTATTTTCCAAAGACCAGAAGCTACTAACTTATTGTGTTATGTCAGCTTGATAGGTTTCATCGTTTATCTAATTTTTTATTTAAAAATTCCTTTCTATTTAGGAACAATTGCTCTTTTAGCAGTTCCTATGATTCATATGCATGCAGCTAGAAGTTATATTGATCTACCTGGAAATGTTGCCGTTTCAATTCTTATCTTGACAACTTATCTTTTCTATGTGAATAGAATTAATATTAACTTTAAAAACTTATTGGTTATATTCTTGTCTGCCACTTTAGCAGCAAATATAAAGTTTCAACTTATTCCTGTTACTTTTATAATACTCTGTTTCACTTTAGCTAAAGTCCTAATTCAATTTTGGAAGAATAATACCCAAAGAAAACATAGGATAATCGGTTTAACAAAACCATTATTAATTAGCTTTGTTGCTGGTCTAATAATTTTTGCTACACCGATTAAAAATTTAGTTTTGTATCAAAATCCATTTTATCCCGTTAAAGTGGAAATTGCTGGAGTGGTTCTTAACCACAATGAAGCGGCACCAGACTTTATGCATGAAAATATTAAAAAACTTCCTCCTACTTTTCGTTGGGCAAAGTCAGTTCTAGAAATTGATGCTTTTGATTCAAGAAGACCCTGGCAATGGACTCTAGGAATGGACTTTATTTCCTGGAATGAAGAAAGATTTGGAATGGGGGGATATTTTGGTGGATATGTAGTTTTTAACATATTATTATTCATCTATCTTTCTTGGAAAGGTAACAATATTGAGTCAAAAGTGGCTACTGCATTGATGGTTGTTATGACCCTACTTACATCAATTATGCCTCAGTCTTACGAACTTCGGTATTATATGTACTGGATAATTGTTTTTGTTTCCTTAAATTGTTATCTGATTTGCCATTTGGCAGAAAGTCATTCTCCAAAAATACCATGGATTAATCCTAAAAATTTAGCTTTGATTGCTGCTGGTTTTATGATAATTTTTGTTACTAAAACTCGATACTTTTTTACAATGCCAGAATTTTCATCATTTTATGATCAGGTTCAAAGAACTGATATTATTAATCAAGATCTACTAAAAAGTTTTGAAGATGGGGAGCAGATCTGTCTAGTAGCAAAAGTTCCCCATTCTTTTCTTTATAATTCTTATTTCCACCCTTACTCTAATTATTCAATTAAGGCAGAATTTGATATGTCACCAGAGTATATAGAAGAGAAATGTAAAGGGAAAAGAATCGTTCGATAACTGCTATTGATTACATTATTTCGCCTAGTTGTTTATATAGATAAAAACTTTATCCATATAGCTTATAAAGATAAGTAAATTATTAGATGGGATTTAATATAAATTAGGTTATTAAAATATAAGTATGTAGTATGTATTCTGGAGCTTAATTTTTAATATGTTTAAATATACTAAGATTAAAAATCTCAGTATTTTTTACCTCTTGGGAATTATTATTTTAGGATTCTTATTGAGAGTAGTATTTTTGGGAAGTATTCCCAATGGATTTTTTCCTGATGAGGCCTCTAATGCCTATGATGCCTATTCTATAATTAACACCTTAAGAGATCAGTACGGAGAATTTCTCCCAGCATATTTTAGGTCAGCTAACGATTATCGTGAAGGATTATATATATATCTTATAATCCCTTTTATTAAAATTTTTGGACTTAATATATTTGGGTCCAGAATAACTTCGGCTGTTATCGGAACTTTGACTGTTTTCGTTTTATACTATTTAACTAAAGAAATCTTTTCTCAACGTATTGCCTTATTTTCTGCTTTATTTTTAGCGATTTCTCCTTGGCATATTCAATTTAGTAGGATTACTTTTAGAGCTATCTTATTTCCTTTATTATTTTGTATTACGTTACTGATTTTTTTGAAAAGTCTAAAAACCCCTAAATTAATTTCTGTATCAGGTTTATTATTTGCAATCAGCATCTATACTTTTTACTCCGCCAGGGTATTTGTTCCTCTTTTTATGATCGGCTCAGTAATCGTTTATAGACAATACTTCATTAAACATACAAATCAAACGATTCTTGCATTGATACTTTTTGCTATTTTATTTATTCCTCAATTTATATATCAACTTTCACCTCAAGGAATGGCTAGAGCTAACGAAGTGGGGATTTTAAACAATATTCCTCAAATTGTTGGTCAATACTTTTCCTATTTTAGTCCTAACTATTTATTTTTTAAAGGAGATACTATTCCTAGACACACTATTAATAACATGGGAGAGTTATATTTATTTGAAATAGTGACTTTGATCTTAGGAGTAGTAGGATTAATTAGAAATCAAATTAACTATAGACCAATACTTATTCTATGGTTATTTTTATATCCTATTCCAGCAGCATTAGTTAGTCCGTATAGTGCTGTTAGAACTTGTGTCGGGGCACCTCTCTTTGCAATAATATCTGGCTATGGAATGGTCTTTTTGTTAGATGAGTTAAATGGTACGTTCAAGCCTATATTAAGATGGACAAGTTTATTGATTATTTTCGCTAATTTCACTATATTTACTAAACATTATTTTGTTGACTATCCTAAGTTAAAGTCTGATGCTTGGTTACCAACTTTTCAGGAGGTTATTTCTGAGGCAGATAATAGTAAAACTGATTGTATACTTATTAGTGATAATATT
The DNA here is from genome assembly GCF_947331815.1 of Cyanobacterium sp. uoEpiScrs1. Taxonomy (GTDB): domain Bacteria; phylum Cyanobacteriota; class Cyanobacteriia; order Cyanobacteriales; family Microcystaceae; genus Rippkaea. Next base: position 1,692,671 of record NZ_OX373462.1, on the reverse strand, counting down.
GAGAGTAAGTATGTTTATATATTGATTCCATTTTATACAAAAATGCCAGCAGCAGAATATCAAAAACTTAATATTGACGTTACTGCTGATAGACTAGATATGAAACGATGGAAAATCATAGATTTTGAACCTTATAATCAAGGAAACTTACCAAAAATTAAGCATAATTTAAACAATAATTGTCTTTATTTATTGCATTTTTATCGTGATCAAAATGTTTTAGACAAAGAAGGATATCATTGGCAGGATATTAAGACGTTCAAGACAATTAATGGTGAACAATATTACCGATTAGTTAAATTAATTAAAGATTGATCACCATTAATTGCTGTATATTTAAACTACTTTTTAAGTTTTTTATTCAAATCTTTTGTGGAAAAACTAAGCCTCTATGTTTAGTTTATTTCGGACAAAAAGAGTGATACTTATAAAAGTAAAATATAACCAAGCCAGACAACTAATCCAATTAGTCCAAGCCAAACCATGAAAGGTTACATGAATCTTATGAATTCCTGGCTTTAAATTTAATCCAACTAAATTATAATCTCTATGATTTACAGGGAAGTATTGTACTGACTGATCATCAACCAAAACTCTCAACATTTGGGGATAATATAAAATAGGAAGTTGAATGATCTGAGCATCTTGGTTAACAGTAATTTCACAAAAAGTGCTTATGCCTTGTTGGGAACAGTTACTGTTGGTAACAAAAACAGGGACGACCATATGTTCTGGAGACATTCCTTCAAAAGAGAGTCGATTAACCCGTATTTTCAACATTTGATCATCATTAGTTGATCCTTTAAGTACAAATTTAAGTCCAAAATCTTTCCCAAAAACGGGAGCTTTATCAAAGGGAATTGCCCAATTCAATGTACGGGAAGTTAAAGGAACCGTATCAAATGGTCTACCATCAGACTGAATCTCAAGCGAGGCTGTTCCCTTAATATTATTTATATCAACCTCTCCTTGAAGGTGGAGAATTGGTTTTTCATTGTCTTGCCATAAAGGGTAACGAAACTCAGCATCTAATAATAACGGATGGTTGACAAAAACATCCCAAGTGGCATATCCAGGAAGCCAGTCCTGTGGAAGTAAAGGTAATTCTGCTCCTCCGTACAATGTAGTAATAGGGGTGCGATATAAATAATCAAGTGCGCCAGAATACCGAAATAGAGGTTCTTTAATCAAGTCTGTAACTGTAGCTGTACTGCGAGGAATAGGAAGCCAAGGACGACTTGCAATAACGATAATTAAAATACCGATAACTAAATGGCGACGATCTAACCGTTGGCGAAATATCAACACTGCTGCGTAACCTGTTAATAATGCCCCTGACCACATAACATGAGTCAAAATACGGAAGGTGAATTGAGTTACCCACAATTGACGAGGTAGAACTTTCCAGAAATCGATTGGACTCCAAGTCGCAAACAAGGCAATTAAAAAGACCCATAGTAACCCGATAAGATAGGGTTGGGTTGACTGTAATTTAGAAGGGACTCGACGGAAGAAGTAGCAATAGTAAATCACTACTCCCCAAGCAGCTAGAAAAATCCATCCAACGGCGGGGTGTAATCCATAGGTAGGTGCAAACCCAGTTTCCGAAGGTGCAGGAGGTAAAGAAGTAGGGGAAATTAGAGTAGATAAGGGGGTGTACCAACGACTATGAAAGGGATTAGAACCTCCTACTTGCTGACCAACAGCTAGGTTGCCTGACATAAAAACTACGGGAATAAGAAAATAGAAGGCTAATAGCCACCCTAGTCCATAAGCGGACAGAGGAGGAAATAGTTGGGACCATTTAAACTCTGTTTTACGGGTTTTGAAAAAAACAATGAAACTTAATACTCCTACCGCTAGAGTAGTATAGATAAAGGTGATAATATGGGTGGTTGCTAATAAAAACCAACTCAAACTACTCATAAGGAGATAACGTCTTTTTCCCGTTGCGTAGCATTGAATAGTGTAATAAAGAACAACGGGTAAAATACCTTGGGCAATCGCTTCAGTAAAAGCCCCTCTGGCATGGATATTATTAAGGAAATAAGGAGCTGAGATATAAGATACCCCGGACAAAATTGCTCCAATTCGAGAGTCAATTAACCAGAGGCTAAGGCGGTAGATATAAAGACCTCCTACTAAAAATGATGTCCAAATGACTAACTTATAGGCATCATATGGGTTTGATGGAGTAATAAATTTATAGAGTAATGCACCGAAAAGATAGGGAATCTGGCTGTAGAATTGAAACCCTGGATAACGCAAGCCATGATTTTCAATAGGAGCAACTCTCAAGGGAAATTGGCCTTCTTCTAAAGCCAGACGTGCTTGGTGAACATAGCCAATATGAGACTGAGGGTCAGGATGGGGAAAAATAATTTCTGATGAAGCCATCGGTCCCATCAATCCAATAGCAATCACACCATAAAGAAAAATGATTAACAAATTAGTTTTATACGGTTGTAAAAATGTAGTTACTGTGTGATAAATTTTTCTAATTTTCATTAAAAACTATCCCTAATTATTAACCTTTTTCCAAATCCCTAGAATTGATTTACCTAAAGAATAGCTAATCAAAGGATCTATCTTTTTTGATAATGGCACCATCAAAGTATCCCAAAATTTAATTTGTTTGGGGGTTGGACTAGAACTTTTCAAAAGTAAACGATTCCCTAAAGAAGCTAAAACTCCGACAGAATCTAAATAGTTTAGTTTTTGACAGTCTAAATTATCAGGCATTATTGATAACAAGGTTTGTTTATCATAACGACGATAATGTCCAAGGGCTAGATCAAAAGGAGTAAAAAGCCATTGATGAGCCGGACAAAGAATAATTAAATATCCTCCTGTTTTTAGATAATTAGTCGCTAAATAAACTTCATTTTTGTCATCTTCAATATGCTCTAAAACGTCTATATAAATTAGAGAGTCAAATTGATCTGAATCTTTTAAATCAATTAAAGTTCCATTTTTGACTAAACAAAAATTTGGCAATTCTCCTCGAGAAATTAAACCTTGAATTACGGATGCTAATTGAGGATCTGGCTCTAAACAAATCCAGTGTTTATGGTCAGTCTTACAAAGAACTTTAGTTGTCCCTCCCATTCCAGCACCCACTTCTAAAACCTCGTTGCCTAGATACTGCTCAATTAGATTACAAAAGTAAGTTTTCCAGTTTTTTGCTTCGCGGGCAATTTCCAGTTCTGACCCTACATACTGATAGCGATTATTTGACAGACACTCACCCATATAACTCTCAAAATTACTTGATTAATTTTCTCTAATTTTATTAGACATTTTCTTGATATTGTTTGTATTTAAAGTTACTGCAATTACAATAACACTAAGCCAAGCAATAAAACTGATTGAGTTAGCCCAGTCCAATCCAGTAAAGGTAACTTGAATATTATGATTGCCAGGTTTTAGACGTAAACCAACTAGATTATAATCGTAATAGTTTACAGGAAAATATTCGACTAGTCTGCCATTAATTGTCACACGTTGCATTCTAGGATAGTATATTGCTGGGAGTTGAACTACTCCTGCTTGTGCTCCTACAGATACTTCGCAACTAGTTTTCGTTCCTTGTGACACACATTTATCTTTAGTCATATCAAGGGGAATGATAGTATCTTCAACAGACATTCCTTCAAAAGCGAAATTGTCTAGTTCAATTCTAGGGCGTTGACCTTGTTCAATATCTCCTTGAACAATGAATTTGAGACGGAACAACCCTTCATGAAATTTCAAATTTTTTAGTTTCTTTGAAGTAAAAGGAATTCGCGCACTTATTCTGGATTGATTTAAAGAAATTTTTCCAAGAATTTCTTTATTTTCGTCCGAATGTAACTCTAATACTGTCACTAATAAAGTGCTTGAATTGGGTACAGTATCTTGAACTATTTTTCCTTCTAAGACGAGAACAGGATTGTCTGTTTCTTTCCACATAGGTAAAACACGCCAACTGGGTTCATCTTCTAAAACCACTGGTAAAAGCCTACGAGTGATATGATCCCAACTTCCATGACTAGGAACCCAAGTATTAGCCAATAAAGGTAATTGGGCGTTACCATATAAGGTATCTACAGAACTACGATTTAGATAATCGACAGCACCTGAATAACCAAATTTAGGATCTTCAAGTACTTCATTGACAGTGATATTGCCTTTAGGAGTTGGTAACCAAGAACGATTAGCTATGATAATTACTAAAATACCTATTAGTAAATGACGGCTATTTAAACGCCATTTACATAGTACAACTGAAGCAAACCCTATTAATAAGGATCCACTCCACATAACATGAATTAAAAAACGAAAAGTAAATTGTGTTACCCACAATGATCTTGGTAAGAAATGCCAAAAATTGATGGGGCTCCAGGCAATAAATAAAACCAGAGGAAAAATACAAAGTAGTGCAAATATATAAGGACGAGTGGCACTTAAACGAGAGGGCAAAGTTTTTAAGGGAGAATAGTAATAAAAAACGACTATCCAAGCAGTTAAAAAAATCCACCCAACGGCAGGAGTCAACCCGTAGGTAATTCCTTCTCCTGTAGGGATAGGTGGAAGAGCAGTAGGAGAAAATAAGTTGACCAAGGGAGTCATCCAATTAGTGAAATAAGGACTAATTTGATCAACATAAAATCTCATACTAACGTACTTAGATTCCAGGACAACAGGCATTAGAAAATACATTCCTAGAAGCCATCCTGAAATATAACTTATAGTAACTCGGACTAACTGATTTATTAAAGTAATATTTTTAGGAGTTTTTAAAACAAGTAATAGTCCAAAAATACCAAAGAATAAAGATCCATAAACAAAAGTAATAATGTGGGTTGTTGCTAGAGCAAACCAAGCTATGCTGCTAAGTAAAATGTAGTAAACTTTTGGACTATTATAGGCGCAAATAGTGTAGTATAAAACGATAGGTAAAATACCTTGGGCAATCGCTTCAGGAAAGGCTCCACGGGCATGTACTGTGTTGAGAAAATAGGGAGCCGACATATAAGATAGTCCCGCCAAAACGGCGGCGATTCTATCCCCAGTTAACCAATGACTTAGACGGTATATAAATATACCTCCAAGAAATAAAGCCCCCCAGAGCATAATTTTATATGCTATATAAGGATTATTTGGGGTGATAAACTTATAAATTAATCCCCCTAAAGTATAGGGTATTTGACTATAAAATTGAAAGCTAGCATAACGCAAACCATTATTTTCATAGGGAGCGATTCGTAATGGAAATTGTCCATTTTCTAACGCCATTCTACCCTGAATAAGATATGCTAAATGGGACTGAGTTTCTCCTGTAGAGAAAATAACAGAATCTGAAGCCATTGGTCCCATTAATCCAACAGCAATTATACTATAAAGAAAAATTACTAATAAATTCTTGCGGTAACGAATAACCAACAATTTAAGTAATGAGATAAATTGCGATATATGTAAATTTAATTTAAAATTCATTTGCTATCTAAGTTGGTAAATAAAAATTATGTCATTTCGTGAGTAAATAGGGACGTGATTATCTAAAAAATTCCGGTTATTAGTCGCTATATAATTATTAAAAGATTGGGAAACAATTTGTTGTTTGACAGTACTATCAATTAATAAATACTTTGCGTTTAATTCAGTAATGTTTGTAGTTTCTGGATTGAAATTATCATAACTATGATAGGATTGAATGTCAATTGTATATTTTTTTTGCTGGCTTAATATATATAAATATTGGACAAAGTTGATGTTAACACCAAAAGTCTTATGAACAATAGCATCAACATTTTTTTCTGGTAAAAGATGATTATTCAGTAAATATTCAACAGCATGTTGAGTTTCTTGTCCCCAGTTAATAGTTGAATCATCTGTTAAGCGCCATTTTTCTAGGGTCCATAGAGGATTAACATAACTCAAAGATTGAGGAATTCCTAATAATCCAAAATATATATACAAACTAAAACTACCTATTAAAATATACTGTTGCCATTTTTTATTAAAAAAAATTGTAAGATAGGCAATACCAGAATAAATAAAAATAATCAAAGGATAAAAATATCGATAGCCAATAATAAAACGACTTTTATAGATTAAAAGAAAATAAGTTAACGGATAAGAGATACATAATACAAAAAAAGATAGACGAACGATATATTTTTTTGTATTTACTAATTTTTGATAAATACGTGGAATATGACGATACTTTATGATCAGTTGATAAACAATCATAATAATGACAAATATAATAAGCACAAAAAGAGCAGGATTTTCTTTGAACCAAAATATTTTGTTTAGATATTCAAAGGAAGTTATAGATACAAAATTTTTGTCCCAAAAAGGTTTACGAATTCCTCCTACTGTACTTAAGTTCATTTGTATTCCCTGTATATAACGTAGCAGATTATCGATAATTGATTGATTTGGTAAATTGCGAAAAGCATAGCCATACATCAAAACAATTAATATCGGTTGTATCAACAAACTAACAAAGCCTAAAATACCGAATTTAATTGCTAAAATTTTAAGATTTTTTCTTGCTAAATAAATTAGATTAATTAAATAGGCAGATAGAATTATAGGAGTCAAAATAAGATTACTAAATTTAGCATTAATTGCAAGAAAAAAAACAAGATTCAGAATAAAGAAGCAAATTATTAGCTCAGTCATTTTAAATAATTCTGATTTATGAATTATAATAATAACTGTCCAGATAGATAATAAAGCATAAATACTAACAGGAACATCAAAAGATATTAAAAAATTATGGCTATAAAAACTAGGAGAAAATACATACAATATTTCTAGACATATAGAGAGTTTAAAAGGTATCTGTGGAAATATAAAAGTAAAAAAATATATCCAAATTAAAAATATACTATTGATAAATAGATAACAATATCTTAAGATAAAAACTATTTTTTTGAAATTTTCTGGATGTTCCAGTAAAAAACTATAACCAAGATTAAAAGCGGCTAGACGCACCTCTCTATTTTCTTCGCCACTGATAATATTTACAGGAGGAACTACTATCTGATAATCAGAAAAAAAAAGGTTAATAATTAGAGAATTAACTAACTTAAAAAAGAGAGGATGTTCCTGGTTCAACCCCAGTCCTTGAGTATAAGAATAAGCGGCTCCAATATAAGCAGACTCGTCAGAAGTAATAGAAGTTTGATTAATTAAGTAAATTCCTAATATAAAATATACTAATATAAATACCGTAAAAATTAATCTATTTGGCAAAGCATATAAGTTTATTTTTTTTAAATTCATAAAAGTAATAAGTAAGTTAAGAATGACGAATTAGCTAAAAACTCAAAAATAATCATAAAATATTAGTTTGTGTTGCCCATTGTCTCAATTATTTTGTACATTAATACTGAACGGATAGTCAATTAAAGCAATTGACAGTAGACTGACATACTAGTTAGCTAATTCCATCCCGAAAAACTGTTAGAGGAATACTTAATGAATTTAGCCAACTGAAAGGCTCTTAATATTGATGAAAACATTAGAAGTAGAAAATCAGTGTTGTTTGGAGTTGAACCTTTTTATTTAAAACTTAACCCCTTATCACCTCAAGGAGGAACTAGATTTGTTTATTTCAGTAATTATTCCCTGCTACAACGAAGAAGAAGTTATCAACGAAACTAATCATCGCTTAGTAAATGTTATAGAAAATCTCACTCCTCAATTTGAACTAATTTACGTTGATGATGGTAGCTATGATCAAACTCCCCATTTGCTACGCCAATTACAACAAGCGGATCCAAGAGTTCATGCTATTTTATTATCCCGCAATTTTGGGCACCAAATGGCTGTAACTGCAGGTTTAGACTATGCAGCTGGAGATGCTATTGTTTTAATCGATGCGGATTTACAAGATCCTCCTGAAGTAATTAAAGAAATGGTCTACCAATGGAGTCAAGGGTATCATGTTGCCTATGGAGTTCGAACAGAGAGGACAGGAGAAACCGCTTTTAAACGTTGGACTGCAAAAGTTTTTTACCGGTTAATTAATTGCTTATCTGATGTTCAAATTCCCCTTGATACTGGAGATTTCCGCTTAATGGACCGTCAAGTAGTTGAAGCTTTGAAAATCATGCCTGAACGTGATCGCTTTTTGAGGGGAATGGTTAGTTGGGTTGGTTTTCGACAAATTGCTATTCCCTACCAAAGATCTCCTCGACTTGCAGGTGTAAGTAAGTATTCTTTATGGAAAATGCTTCGTTTTGCTGCCGATGGTATTCTTTCTTTTTCATTAATTCCGTTAAGAATGGCTATTTGGATTGGTATTTTTACCTTCGGATTCTCTTTAATTGGTATTATCTATGCTTTAGTTCTCCGTTTGTTTACTTCAATTTGGGTGCCAGGGTGGACATTACTTTTTATTTCTGTGTTATTTATTGGAGGAATTCAACTAGTTTTTTTAGGAGTGATTGGTGAATATACTGGACGTATTTATCGAGAAAATAAACAACGTCCTTTATATTTAATTCGAGAACGATTGGGTTTTGATAAAAAATGACTAAGTCGTAAAAAATACGGATATTAACTATCTTTAGTTTAGTAAAATCTGAAAAATAGGTAATTATTTTATCGTAAAAGCTATAATTATTTTGCTATAAGATTTTTACAATTTATACTACTATTTATAGTTTTAATGCTTAAGTTTCATATAACAGGTGCTACATCTGTAGAATGCATTAGTTTTCAGTATTAGCTAACAGGAAAAAGACGCTATATAAAAACAGTAAAATAACTAATTTATAATTATTTTAATTTTTTATGTTAAAAAACTCATCTATTGATCATCATCATTTTTCAAAAAATCGTAATAAAATTGCTCCTCACATTGTTATTATTGGTGGAGGATTTACTGGATTAACTGCCGCTTACCAATTAACTCGTCAAGGATATAGGGTAACTATTTTAGAAAAAGAAGAAGAGGTAGGCGGATTAGCAGGTAGTTTTAATGTTAACGGAGAAAAATTAGAGAAATTCTACCACCATTGGTTTACCAATGATAAATATATCATGGAATTAGTTAAAGAACTAAATGTTGAAGATCAAGTTACCTATAGACCAACTCGTACAGGAGTTTATTATTCCAAGAATTTTTTTAAACTTAGTTCACCCTTTGATTTATTAAATTTTAAGCCTTTACACTTATTAAACAGGATTCGTTTAGGACTTTTTGTTCTCTGGGTTCGCCGTATTAAAAATTGGAAAAAATTAGAATCAATTTATGCTAAAGAATGGTTATCAAAAGTTTGTGGAAGACAAGTTTATCAGGTGGTTTGGGAACCTTTATTAAGAGGAAAATTTGGCATATTTGCCGAAAGTATATCTGCTGTTTGGTTTTGGAATAAAGTTAAGTTGAGAGGAGGAAGTCGTAATAAAAATGGGGAGGAAATGTTGGCTTATTATCGTGGAGGATTTGCAGCTTTAGCTGAATGTTTAAAGACTAAAATTGATATCAGTGGTGGTGAAATAAAAACTAATGTAATTGTGAAAGAATTAATAGTAGAAGATAACCACGTAATAGCTATTGAAACCTCACAAGGACGTGTTAATGCTGATGCAGTAATTGCAACTCCTGCTTTACCTATTATTGCTGATCTGATGGCTCCTCACGTTAATGCTGAATATGTCGAGCGACTTCGACAAATTAAATACTTAGCCAATGTTTGTTTGGTCTTAGAATTAAATCGAAGTTTATCTAAAACCTATTGGCTTAATGTTAATGACCCTAATTTTCCTTTTGTAGGAGTAATTGAACATACTAACTTTGAATCTGAGAAAATTTATGGTGGACGACATATTATCTACTTGTCTAAATATCTATTAGAAACAGAAGATCTTTATCAAAGAAGTAAGGAAGAAGCTTTGGATTACTCAATTCCTTATTTAATAAAAATGTTTCCTGAATTTAATCGTGACTGGATTGTTGATTATCATTTATGGAAAGCACGGTACTCACAACCAATTGTTTTAAATAACTATAGTCAACTAATTCCTGAGACAACAACTCCATTGAATAATTTCTATATTTGTACAATGTCCCAAATTTATCCCGAAGATAGGGGGACTAATTATGCAATTCGTGAAGGACGAAAAATAGGTAATTTTGTTGACAATCAAATAAAATTAACTAAATTAGGTAATTAGGTCATTAGCTACTGACAACTTTTATTAATTTTTCTATATATTATGCTAATTCCCATAGCAAGTTTAATTCTTGGAATACTAGTATTAGTTTTTACTATTCTAATATATAAAGGTCATTCTATTTTCCATGGCATTCATTTATTTTTAAAACTAAGAAGAGATAATTTATTTCTTATTAGTTTTAGTTGTCTTTCCTTAAGTCTAATATTAAGTATAATTGGACAGCTGAATTACATTCACCCCTCTCTTTTAAGAACAATACGATTCCTTTTGTTGACTGGAAGTTGGTATTATATCAGCTTATTTGTAGTCCAGAGCTTTCAATATATAAAAAAAATATTTTTTGTATCTTATTTTTCTACAATTTTTATAATAGATAAAAAATTATTTTCAAAAATTTATCCTTTTTTAGGAATTATTATTTTTTATATTACAATTTTGCTGTTCTTTTTATTTTTTGGTGATCGCGTCGGATGGGAGGGAGATGACATTGATCAGCTTGATGGGATTATAAATTTTTCTCACAAGGGTAAAGATTTAGTTTATCGTTATTATTGGCAACCTTTAACTTATCAATTCAATCTCTGGCTTAATTCTTGGCTAAATAATCCTAAACATCTTTTTTTAATTCCTCAAATAATTGGTGCAGCGAATATTTCTATTTTATTGATAGCTATCTATATTTTTGCCAAGAAAAATCTAAATTTAGTTTTATGTTTTTGCTTTTTAATTATTTTTCCAGAAATTTTATTTTGTAGTTTATATTATAATTCAACTGTTTTTGCCATGTTTCCTATGTCTATAACTATTTTGCTTTTATTTTGGACAGATAATCCTATTAAAACAAAAAAGATATGGAATAATTTTCGCTATTTTACAATTGGTATAACCTCAGTTTTTTCAATATTTTTTAGAATTGATTTTTTACTTTCTCTACCACTATTGTGGTATTTAATGTTATTTGACAAGTCTCTAGGACAGAAATTAGAACAAAGATTAAAAGTTTATTTTATTTATATTTTAACTAGTTTTAGTTTATTGCTAGTCTTCCTAGTTACTGATATTTTTAACTTAGATAAAATTATTTATATTGCTACTAGTCATCATGAAGGAGTTAATACTTGGACAATTCAAAAATCATTAGTTAACTTATTTAGTATTACTAATTTAGTAATCTGGATTATTTTAATAATAAGCTCAATTTGTTTTATACTAACAAAGGCAAAGAATAAAGACTATAGACTAATTTTACTTATTTTATGCATTTTGCCATTATTGTCTCCTTTACCAACTTTGACTAGTCCTAAATATTTGATGCCTGGAATTATTTTTTTGCCTTTTTTATGTGCTGTAATTACTTTAAAAATAAAATTTAGGCTGGATCAAAATAAATTTAGATCTTTAGTTTTTGGTTTTATAATTCTAAGTTTTTTTCTGCAAAGTGTCGCTATACAATGGGTTCCTAGAATTCCTTTTATAGAAATTACAGCTAATCCAAACTATATATATACTCATGATGGAACTAGAGTACCTGGAGGATACTTACAAGGATATAATGAAGTAAGAAAAGCACAGCTTAATAGTCATCATATACCTATTAAGCTGTCTCGTAAAATGGCACAGATTATCCAAGAAATAGACAAAAATGTTACTGTAATTTATTCAGATAAATCTGATAATTTTGCTAAAGAAGTATGGATTTGGACATTTACTACTTTTTATCTTGAGCTTGAAGGATATCAAGTTAAACATTATGATCGAAATAATAAAATAGTCTTATCATCTGCGGAAAAAACAGTAACTATGAAAAAAGTTAATGAAGAAGAATATGAAAAATACTTAGATATTAATCGTGAAAAAACTGCCATAATTAAGGTTCCTTACATAAGCAGTAAAGATCCTCAAGTATTAAAAAAATTTTTTGGTGATTTTTATAATTCTCTAGACAAAATTACATCAACATATTAGAGTATAATTTATAAATTATTTATACCCCTAGTAGATTATACACCGTTTTAACTATTATTATTCTGAATCAGAATACCTTAAAAACTACACTTTGTACTATATTCAGTTTTGTAGATATTAGATTGTTGAGTCATGTTATCAATTAAAGCCCAACTTCTATAATTAATTACTTTATATTTAAATTAATTTATCAGCACTAACACTACTCGTTTTTATTATTAATTAATACAATTTAAAAACTTAATAAACGAATTTTGAAAACTATTCTGAGTGGATATTTATAATTATTTGCAGTTAGCTAGATAATTATAAATATGGAATTTATGTATTTTTTAAAATTGGAATAAACATATTTTTTTATCATTGATCTTTAATGCTATTGTATTTACAACAAACGTTGTCCTTATGCTAAAGTATGATCTTGTTATTAAAATCTATGATATTATGTCTCCTTATGGTTATCCTGATAAGTTTAAAAACTAGTATTGGAACGAACAATATATGTTAGGAGTCTATTTATTAGCGACTGACAATCAAGTTAAAATCTTAGCTTAAGACCTATTGATACCCTTATCTCCCCTAACTAGAAACAATATTTTTCTCAATTATTCAAAACTAGAAAACAGATGAAAATATTTAGCTAGGAGGAAGCTCTTTACAGTTCTCTTGTATAGATAGATGATAGTCAGTAAAAATGAACAAAATAAATCTACAAAAATAATAAATTTGGTTATCGATTAAATTAATTATCAGTTCTTAAGATGAACTATCATAGTTTACTAAATTAACTTAGGAGAGAAAATCAACTTGAATACTATCTGTCGTGTCTGTGACTCTAGTAATTTAGAATTAGCGATTGACTTAGGAACTCAACCTTGGTGTAATCATTTTTTAAAATCTGAAGAAGTCGGAACAGAACCTTTCTACCCCTTACGAGTGCTTTACTGCCACGACTGTGGAACTGTTCAACTTGATTATACTGTTAAAAAAGAAATCATGTTTGGAAATCATACTTATTTATCTGGCGTAACAAAGTCTTTAAGTGAACATTTTAAACAAGTTGCTTATGAAATTGATGATCGTTTTTTCAAAAAAACCCCTAACAAATCTGTCTTAGATATTGGCTCTAATGATGGAACACAATTAAAACATTTTCAAACTCTTGGTTATGATGTTCTAGGAGTGGAATCATCAAAAACTACAGCTAAAATTGCTAATGATGTGGGTATTCCTACTCTCAATGATTTCTTTAACTTAACAGTAGTTAAACATATTGACCGTAAGTTTCACGTTATCAATGCAGCCGGTGTATTTTTTCATCTTGAGGAACTCCACTCAGTTACTGAAGGAATTAGAGAAGCATTACATAAAGATGGAGTATTTATAGTACAGTTTCTTTATATGAAACGTATTGTTGATAATCTAGCTTTTGATCAGATTTATCACGAACATTTACTTTACTATAATCTCAAAACCATTGAAATATTACTTAACCGTCATGGACTCTCCATGTTTGATGCCTATTTATCTCCTATTCACGGAGGTTCAATTATCGGATTTGTTACTCATAAAGGGACTAAAAAACCCAGTGATCGTCTTCTTAAAATGAGAAAAGCAGAAGTAGATGAAAAAAGTAATGAATTATCTACCTATTTAGATTTCGCTGAGCGTATCGAACAAATGAAAGTAGATAATTTAGTCTATCTTGAAAAAGCGAAAAAAGACGGTAAGCAAATTTGGGGGTTTGGTGCACCGGTTAAAGGGAATACTATGTTGAATTATTTTGGAATTGGAACCCAATATCTCGATTATTTGGTCGAAAAGAACGAGCTACGACGAGGACTCTACTCACCTGGAATGCACATTCCCATCCTTATAGAAAAGGAATTAAAAGAACTTCCTGATATTTACTACGTATTAGCCTGGAATTTCAAAAAAGAAATTTTAGCTAACAATCAACATCTTGTTGAGCAGGGAACGGAGTTTTATTTTCCCGTAAATCCTTCTGAAATTTAATCAAAAAGTATAGTTCAGTAGACCATAGTATGGAGAAAGGAAATTTTTAGTGCTTTTCTAGCTCTTTCTCTCAATTGATTTCGTAGCTATCTCTCTAAAAGTTAAAACTTACAACCCCTTAACTCTTGAGTGGGCAGAGGGGGACTCGAACCCCCATGACCGAAGCCGCCACATTTTGAGTGTGGTGCGTCTACCAATTTCGCCATCCGCCCTCAGCTTTGGTACGCGCTTTCGATTATACTTTGTTTTTCCAGTTTTTAGCAACTAATGAGATTGCCAAGAACTCGATCATTATACAAGTTCTTGGCAATCTCATTAGTTGCTCAGTTTGTACTGTTTTTGTTCTTCTTCCTAAGAAGGTATTATTAATATTTTCTTCGTCTTCTCCCTGTTGGATAAATTCATTCAAACTTAGTTGAGGAAAAATAGTTAAAAAAATACTAACTCATTTGATTAACATCGACATTATTATTTTACGGTTTTTGTTTACTAACAAAACGATACCAACAGAACTATTTAGAATTTTACTTTGTGAATAATCAAGCAATAGGCACTCCCTAAATAAGTCAAAATCTTGTCGCCAACACCCATAATATGGGACCATACCAAATAAACCTCATGGTCGCATTTGAAGCATTCTAATTTATTGGTCATCATCTCTTAAATTTATTTAGTAATCAAAATTTCCATCAAAAAAGTATTGATTATAATGAAAATCTGTTTTTTACATATAACAGATAGTTCTTTGGGATAAGAGAAGTTGAGATTGCTCAAAAACCAAGAGAGGAGAAGCTTCTATAGAATGTGGACCTTGGGAAGTTACCTGTCACTTACGCAAATACTTCAAGCGATGTTACTTACGTAAAAAATTATTGATCATAGCAAATTATGTACTACTATGTCGAGCCCAGAAAGTTGTTTGAGAGCAGTAGTAATTTGTATATCGAGGGGACTATAAAAATCGTCATTTTTTGGGGTAATGCAAAATTCTTTTAGAAATCCACGCCATTGTCATTATATAGGGAATAACCATTGTTTAACTCGCTGGAGATTCTTCCAGTCTGGTTTACGGGCTAAGCCATCTTCAATATTTTCTTTAATATCTTGACGAATTCCGTCATCAAGAGACATCATTCGTTCAGCTGCTTCAATATGGTCACGAACTCCCTTAGCTCCAATATCTAGCATGGCGAGAGCTAAGTTTATCCTTGCTTGGGGAGGCCTATCATTGATTTTAATACTTTTATTAGCAGCTTTGAGGGCACTTTCAGGTTTATCGATAAGAAGGTAAAGCCAGGCTAAACAGGTCCAAGCAGTGCTATTTTTTGGCGCGCGATCACAAATATCCTTAAAATGAGGGATTAGTGTTTCGGGAGATTCCCCTTGTTTATAACGTTTTAATCCCTGTTCGAAAACAGTTTCAAGAGAGTCAGTCATAAAAATTTATGGCAGATAAATTTATACATATCAGGAAACAACCGAGACAGACATTTTAGTCAATTAGCCTATCCCGATCCTTTCCTTGTCAAAAGTACAATACAACTTCTAAAAAGCGATGTTTTTAAACTGCAAACGAGGTGCCGCAACCACAGGTCTGACTAGCATTGGGGTTAGTAAATTGAAAACCACCACCGATCATAGCATCACTGTAGTCTAAAATAAGTCCGTATAAGTAGAGAATGCTTTTGCAATCGCAAACAATTTTAAATCCTTCGTAATCAAACACCTGATCGTGCTCAGTAATTTTACATTCGTCTTCAAAGTCCATTGTATAAGACATTCCGGAACATCCTCCTTGACGGACACCGACACGCAGACAGAGATCTGTCCCTTGTTGTTCGCGTAACATCAGAACATGCTTCAGGGCATTTTCTGTAAGTTGAATTCCTTTAAACTGAGTTTGAGTAACTTGTGTCATCAGTGATGGTGACTCCTAAAAGCTATAAACTATACAAGCTTTCCAGTCTCTATAATAGCGAGTTATTGTCCTGAGTTTGATACTAGTTTCGATAACTTTTAAATTAATTAACTAATTACCAGTTAAATTCATAATTAATTATACTAACAGCAAAACTCATCTCAAACAAACTCAGTATTTGAAATTTACCATTATTTATCTTGATTATCATTCATATGATACCATTGTAGCCACAATCTTTATAGGGTTTTCTTGACCACAAGCTAATAATTTTAAGCTTGAAAAAATTGTTTTTATAGAGTTATATTGTCATTACCCCATTTATATTTTTTTACATGATTGCTATTTTTATTTTAAACTATGGTTATAGCTAGTTCAGAATAAGTAACCTTAAAAGTGAAATAGACTAACTCCTACTCTACATTTATCAGTAGTTTTTTATGAAGCGATGAGTGCACGTGGATTTTATTAAAAATCAACCTTTTAAATTAAATCATATCTCAAATAAATTGTTGACAAATTTAGCATTCAACTTTAGTAAAATCATTTGTTTTTCTGACATATTTGGCTTAAAATATAGACATTGTGTTATTTATACTAACTTTGAAAAAATCTTAGACAATCTCATTAGTTAGATTGTGGGAGGTTTAACTTCAAAATTATTATTAATATTTTTTACATTAACATGTAAATACCTCTTTTTATTTTTTAATGAATTTACCTTTATTATTCAATTTCTAATTATCCCGAAAAGTTAGGCTAAAATCTTGAGTCTAATTGTAAAATTATTAGGGTTTGCTTGTATTTATGCTCCCTGAAGACTATTAGTAATATAATCAACTACATTGTGATTTTAGGAAATTACTTTTTGATAATAACCAATACAAATGACAGCAATTAGAAAATACAATTGTTATTATTTACGGCTAATGAGCAATTTAACGAATAATGCTAACTTTATTAATTAATAAAGTTAGCATTAACCTGGTGGCCAAGTCATCTTACGTTTTCCTAAAATATGCAAGTGTAGATGGTTTACTGTTTGTCCCCCATCATTACCATTATTAATAACAACCCGATAGCCATTATCTAATCCTACTTCTTGGGCTATTTTTTTAACTATTAGTAACAAATGCCCTAATAAAGTTATATCCTCTTCAGTTACTATCTCTAATTTAGTAATTGACTTTTTAGGAATAACTAGAATATGAACAGGTGCTTGAGGATTAATATCTTTAAATGCTAAGGACACATCATCTTCATAAACAATATCCACAGGAATTTCTTTACGAATAATTTTGGCAAAAACTGTTTCACTCATAACAAAACTAACTAAATTTACCTAGAATACTATTATTGTACTTGCTTAAATCATTTTAATTTTTAAATTTCATCATTATATATACTCAATTATGAATTTCTATATCCATCTCTTTCGGTAATTTTAATAACAAAAATATTTTCTAGTTTAATGTAGGTTATGCTTGTTTCTGGCTGATTCTGCAATTTTTTCTTTTTCCCTGACTACATGGTTTTTACTTGCTATTCTCGGTTCTCCTCCCAGCAATCCAAAAAAGGAAATAGTACGATTAAATAGCAGCTTTCATTAATTAAAACAATCTTAGATGATGAATTATACCATTACTCTTTTTCTCTAATTCTTACGATCCTTATTAGGGCGAATCTTAAGATAGTCTAACATAACAGGAATCGCTGTTCTAAAAGTTCTGAAGTGATTAGATACAAGTTTATAATTTTAAGCGTTAGTTTAATCAAAATTAAAATTAACTCTCTATCTTATACAGATTTTTTTATGACATTTATATTTCTCTTTACCAAAAGTAAAATTATTTATCCTTTCTCCAGAAGATGTAAATATTTGTAATTTATAATATAGATTATTAACAATCAATTAAGAAGTTAAAGCCAACTGTTTAAAACCATTACTAGCTAATTATCGTTTCTTATTAACGAAACTTTAATTAAAAAAAATACATAGTTTTTAATGATAATCAATAAGACTACATATAATTATTTCAAATAAAAAATCGGTAATTACAGTAGAGACTACTGTAATTACTTCTAGTTATTTTATATCTAGTAATTTATAAGTATTTACTTTTATAGTATTTCGAAATATATTGGATAGCTATACAGTAAAATTAGCGAGCATTTTTTAGTAAAAATTTATATAAAATATTTCCCATGTAAAAAAATAGCTACCGCAATTATAAAGATTCTATATTAGTTAATAAATGCTTTAAGTATTAATTTATTAACTATCTTCAACAAAGATAACTAATTCGTATTATAATAAATATATAAGAAGTTATAAATAAATAATTGACAGTAATAGTTTCTCAAATCTTAGTTCAATAGTTAATATAAAAATGTAGTTATTTCACTTTTTATATAGGGATATTATCAAATATAATGGAAGGATAGATAATAATCAAATTACTTTTAAGTTCTAAATGTGGAGTAAGGTCTATCTGTCTCTACTTTAAATTAATTCGTTCAAGTTTTCAAAGAATCTGATTCCCTTCTCTTCTTACTCGTGATGTTATCCAGTTGCACCAAGACCAATGTTCACTTCAACTGGTTACTGCACTAGCATTAATATCCATTAGCCGAGCCAGTAATTAGGTAATCTCCTATTAGAGATTTTCAATTTCGATAATTCGTTTTCATTGGTTAACTGTATTTCCTCAAGAATAGTAACAAATGATTTAATCATAAAAGTATATACTGTGAATCTATATATTTCGATCTAACATTAGATGCTTATTTAAGCATCTAATGTTAGATACATCTTACTCTTTCTAATCATAGCGATTTTTTGTATGATTGGATCTAAAGACTACGTATCAAAAATCTCTGACTTTTTTTATTTAAAAACTTCTTTACTTTATCAATTAAAATCCATGAAAAAGATATCTAACAAAAGAAAAAGATACAAATAAAAGTTAACTTTTACCATAAAGTAATAGTGGTACACAGATTGTAAACTTATGAGGTTTACCTCAACCAAAAGTACAGATTGAAGCACTAGCAATCTGATAAGACTCTCAATTTAGTGTTTACTGAAGGGTAAGTTTAGGTTAGTACTACAAATTTCTTCCTTTTCTATCTCGTTTACCTCCCCAATATAGTGTCTAAAAATCCCATTCATTTTTTGATTGTAAAAACGGTGTAAACTATTGTTAGGAGTCGCTATAAAACCTCTGCGTTGTTTATGTAACCCTCCTGCCCCGGGATCAAATGTAGAGATTCCCTGTTGAATTGCCCATTGAATAGGTTTGTAATAACAAGCTTCAAAATGAAGATAGTTATATTCCTCTAAACAACCCCAATAACGCCCATATAATTTTTCTCCCTTTCTAATACAAAAAGACATTCCCACAGGAGATTTATTATTATCTTTGGTATAAGCAGCTATCAAAACTATTCGATGCGAATAATGTGGATAGAGTTGTTCAAAAAACTTACTAGTTAAATACTGACTTCCCCAAGAAAATTTTCCACAAGTACTACTATAAAATTTATAAATTAAAGGAAAAAGATCATGGGGGATATTTTTTCCTACAAAGACTCTAACATTTAAACCTGCTTTAGTAATTGCCTTTCGTTCCCGCTTAATGTTACGGCGCTGATTAGCGTTAAAAACGGCTAGATAATCGTCAAAACTATTGAATTCTTTATTAGACCAAATATAATTATGATGAAGCCACGAACTAAACCCATTATTTTCCATCAAGTGCTGCCAGTCAGGATCAACAAACAAGAAATGACATCCTGATAGTCGATTGCGATTACAAAAATGGTCAATCGCAGTTATCATTAATTGGGTGATCTCTACTTCGTTTTCCTTAGGTGTAATTAAAAAACGATATCCCACTACTGGGGTAAAAGGAGTCATTCCTAATAATTTAGGATAATAAGAAATACCTAATCGATAGGACAAATCTGCCCATTTGTGATCAAAGACGAACTCTCCATAACTATGACTTTTAATGTAGAGAGGTGCCGCGCCAATAAGTTGTTCATCTTTCCATATTGTAAGATGATTAGGTTGCCATCCAGTACCGGCAATGACACTTCGGGATACTTCAATATTATTAAGCCATTCCCATTCTAAAAATGGTGTTTTTAAAGTTTTGGCAAGTTCATCCCAGACATGTTTAGGAATTTCAGCGATTTGTTTGCTCCAAACGATAGAGTATGGGGATGTAGTTTCTTTAACCATGAATAATATTGTAAATAAGAGGAGAGTTATCTTGTATATAGCAATAAATATCTTTTAAGGATGTAGCCGATAATGGAGAAAAATCTCTTGTTTAATGTACTTAACTGTTAATAATTGTAAGGGTTTAGCTTGATGAGATAGAAAACCTATTCCCTCAACTGGTGTAGGGGATGTCGTCCCACCAAGCAGAAAGGGACAAATAGTGAGCCATAAATTATCAATTAAATTGGCTTCTAAAAGGGAAGCAATTAGATCCCCTCCCCCTAAAATAGCTAGCTTACTTAATTTTAGTTCATATAATTGTTCAAATATATTATGCCAATTTATTTGTCTTCCCTGATTCACATTAGAAATAACTAATTTTTCAAATCCCTGATGACATTTTGTATTCCAAGTATTAGCTCCATCTATTGTCGTTATTAGCCAACGAGGAATTAATTGAGAAAAAAAGCGCATATTAGGATCTATATTTCCAGAACCAGAAACTACAATCTGTACAGGTTGTAGCGGTTTATCTTTTTGTTTTCTGGTCTCTAATAAGAGAGGGTTTGTAATTGATAAAGTTGTTCCATACGCTCTTAATGTTTTTGCCCCGAAGAGAACTCCATCCATTAGAGAGATTTGCTCCTCTAAATGAGCTTTATCCATTTGAGAGCCAAATCGTGAAGGACTACGTCGGAAATCTGCAATCTTGCCATCAGCTGTCATGGACAAAATAACTGTTGTCTGTGGTCGTTTTTGTGACATTTTTATTTTTATAAAGTTACAAAAAGATACAACAAGTGGTTAAATAATTTAAATTAACTTAGCCAAGATGAATAGTTGTCGTTGAATTGTCCTAAAGAGAGTAAATTAATACCATAGCTATTTTGGGCTAAATTATGATTTTCAGGTGTATTAAATCCCCAGTTAGCTAAAAACAGCTTGACTTCTTTTAAATCAGGTTGTTGTTGAACTTGATATAATGTTTTCAGTAGATCCTCTACAAACCACAATTGATTGGGAATTTGGTTATGATATTGAATCAATTGTCTTAAAGTTTCATATTTAGGTTGTTTTATTTCTTTCCCCAAAATACTGTTTTTAGGTAATTCTACTCCTTGTTTTTCTAATAACTGTTGAACAAACCGTCCTTCCTTTGTGGTGATAATATACAAGAGAGTAGAAGATTTAATTATTTTACTAATTGTTTTTATTACTCCAGGATAGAATCGATGCAATTTTAACCAGCCTTCTAAATCAGAATAAATATAATCATCTCTCACCTCATCAAGTTTAATTATAATGTTTTGTTTATTTAAGTTATCTAGTTCAAGAATTCTTTTACAAAGATTAGACCAATCATATTGTATCTTATCTTCCTCTAAACCTAGAACTAATGCTCTTAATAGAATAGGCATTTCCCATCCAGTTTTAATTACAGGACGCAATCGATAAAAACTATCAGCAAAATTATCAAGAAAATCTGAAGCGTGCTCAGTCCAAACCTGGATATAGGTAGATTTAGCAGTCTGGAAATATTCCAATAACCCATTACAAATAACACCATCAAAATCCAGAGCTAAAATTTGGGGAGCAGTAGAAATAACCATTAGCGTTTATCAACTTTTGTAGTTACTATTCTCTTTTTATCATGACATACTTTATTCAAGTCAATAAAAAACATGTAGTATATTATTACTACAACACAATTTTTGTTGTAAAAATCAGATAAATAAAAATAGCTTTATGAACCTAAAACATATTAATTAACTTACTAGTTCTGAGAGCAATTTATATTTTTACAATCATTAAATACAGCCACTAAAATAGAAGGAGCTAGCAACATTAATTGCATTAATAATTAAATTATTTTCAATAAATATTTATATTTGTAAAAGTAAATATTATTCTCAATTGAGAATAGATTGTATCTATGATATATAAAATTTATCCTATATACGTAGATCTAAGTTTATGTTAACATAATTTCATTAATACTTTTTTTAAAGCTTAAGTACTTATATTGTTTGTTTTGGACTATTTTAATTGACTTAAAATAATTTTAATTTTCTAAAAAGAAATAAATACTATTATTTTAGACTTTAACTTCAACTAGTTAATTCAATTTATCAAAAATTATAAATAATCCTAAAAAATAATAACAAAAAAACTAATAGACTAAAATAGTTGACAATCTATAAAAATAAAATTTATACAGTTTAGACAAAAATAAATTACAAAAGTAACAACAGAAAAAAAGACCAACTTACCTATCAGAGAACTTGTTCTTTTTTACTAAAATTCAATATATAAATATCTAAAATTATGATAATGTACCGCAAATAGGTAGTCTTCTGATGTAGAATAGTATTAAAATACTCTACATCATCATATTATATATTTAAATCAATAAACTTACAGAAGAAATTATTGAGACTGATTGTAAGCATAGATCATTAATTAATTTTGTTGATTGTTGAACTAAAAACGTTTTAACTAAATATTAATATCTCTATTTGATATTTAATTAACAAATAGAGATATTAATATAATTCTATTCTCTAAGGAGAGTTATCTAATTTATTTATAAAAATAATCACCCTATAAGTTATATATAATAACTTATAGGGTTTAAATGTTAAGTATTCATTACTACATTAACTTTTTTTAAAAAAAGTTATACTTCAGTACAATTTGATAGTTTTTCGATAAAAACTAATGATTTATATTTATTTAAGAATGTCTACTTGTTTTCAACATACTAAAAAGTATTAGTTTACATTTATTTTAATATCTAGATTTACTCTCTACAGAGTAAAATAACCATTGTTATCAATTAATTCATCATCAAAATTGAAACTAACCAAGTAGTTAAGTAAAACCAAACAAATTATGAACATTAAAAGCAATAATTAATACTGACAAGTACTACTAAATGGTGTAACTTTTACAGTAGTACTTATCAGTATTAGCCAAGTTAAATGAAGTAGTATTGCTGAAATCTTTATGAAATCAGCTTTTTTATCTTTTATCTTCGCATGGCATAATAATCCATTAGTCTTGATTCTACCATCGTCAGTGAATATGTTCTTTTTATTAGAAGTCGGAACAGAAGAATTACCTGCAGATTTTATTGATAGTGCAATAGTACAATGGGAACAATACATCCCCCGTAGTCTAGAAAAAGAATTCCTCACTTCTGAGTCTATCACTGTGTATGGGACACCCCGTCGCCTAGCAGTCTTAATTGCCGGACTTCCCGATCAACAAGATGATCGCACCATAACAATTAAGGGACCATCAGTAAAAGCAGCATTTCAAAATGGAACTCCAACTAAATCAGCAGAAGGATTCTCGCGTAAACACAAGGTAAATATTGTTGATCTAGAAATTCGCTCTACAGAGAAGGGAAAATTTGTATTTATTGAGAAAAAACTCAAAGGACAACCAACATCAATAATTTTACAGAAGTTAATCCCCATCTGGATTACAAAATTGGAAGGAAGAAGGTTTATGCGGTGGGGGAATGGAGACTTACGTTTTCCCCGTCCTATTCGTTGGTTAGTGAGCCTGTGTGATAGTCAAGTACTTCATTGGCAATTAATCAATGCAGAAACTAGTTTGACAAGTGATCGTATTTCCTACGGTCATCGTATCCTTCATCCTGATCCTGTTAGTATCCCCCACGCGTCCCAGTATAGAGAAATCTTACACACTGTATTCGTTGAAGTGGATCAGGTTAACCGTCGTAAAATTATTGAAAAAGAGGTGGGTACAATAGCCAAAAACTTCAAAGGATCCTCGGATATTCCCTCTAATTTGTTAATGGAAGTAACAAACCTAGTAGAATATCCTACTGCAATTGCCGGAAAATTTGATAAAGAATTCCTTGAACTTCCCATCGAAGTCATTACTACAGTAATGACGACTCATCAGCGTTATTTTACGGTTAAAAATTCTCAAGGATCATTACTACCCAACTTTATTACCATTTCCAATGGTGATCGTACAAAGTCTGAGATTATTGCCAGGGGAAATGCACGAGTGATCCGGGCTCGTTTAGCAGATGCTCAATTTTTTTACAATGTAGATTGTAGCCAACCATTCGCGAGTTTCCTTCCTCAACTCAAAACTGTCACTTTTCAAGAAGAATTGGGGACTATGAGAGATAAAGTTGATCGTATTGTGACAATATCTCAACGAATTACCCAACAACTGGAGTTAACCGAACAAAAATGTAAGGAAATTGAAACTACAGCTATGCTATGTAAAGCAGATCTTGTCAGCCAGATGGTTTACGAATTTCCTGAACTACAAGGGGTTATGGGACAAAAATATGCTCTGGTTAGTGGGGAATCGAAAACAGTGGCCCAAGGAATTTTTGAGCATTATTTGCCTCGTGGAGCAGATGACATCATGCCACAGTCCCTGACGGGTCAAGTGGTAGGAATTGCTGATCGCCTAGACACCTTGGTAAGTATTTTTGGATTGGGTCTGATACCTACTGGTTCATCCGATCCTTTTGCTTTAAGAAGAGCAGCTAATGGAATTATTAGTATTATTTGGAAAGCGCAATTAGACATTGATTTAGCAAAAATATTAGAACAAGAAAGTCAAAATTTTGTAGCAATTCATAATCAAAAAGAATCTCCCATAGTAAGATTAAAATGTTTCTTTATTCAACGCCTTCAAACTATACTGCAAGATGAATTAAAGATTGATTATGATTTAGTTAATGCAACCTTAGGAGAAGATGATCCTATATTTCATGAACGCGCCTTACATAATTTATTAGATGTTTATGATCGCGCACTATTTTTACAAAAAATACGTAATAGTGGTCAGTTAAATGCTATCTACAAAACGGTTAATCGTTCAACTAATCTTGCATCTAAGGGAAACTTAGGATTTCTTGAACTTGATCCGAGGAAAGTCGTTGTTCCTAAACTATTTAAGCATAATTCAGAGAAATTATTCTATCAAGAATTAGTAGATTTACTTCCTAAAACTTTGTCGGCAAAATCTAAACGTAACTATCAATTGTTGGTGGAAGGTTTAGTTAAAATAACTCCGACAGTAAGTAACTTTTTTGATGGAAACGATAGTGTTTTAGTTATGGATAAAGATCTTAAAATCAGACAAAATCGTTTGAATTTATTAGGAGTACTCAGAAACCACGGGCGAGTTTTATCAGACTTTGGAGCTATTGTTAGGGAAGGAGTTAATTGATTTTACTTCTAATATTTATATGACATATGGACAGTTTAGAATAAGATTGTAAATAACTTTCTTTACGAGAATAATTATTGTTATATGATAAGTTTTATTAAGCCTATCATATAACAATAATTATTATTTTTCATAAGTACTTGAAAAGACTACTGATCAACAAAAAATACTAATTATAATCAGGGCTTGTGAATAGTAGAACTTATAAAATATCTATAAAAATTTTTGAATTTATCATTTACTATTTAAAAATAGTATTGTCTATTTATATGTTTTTTATACTATATTTATAGTATAAATATAGTATCTTTTACTTAAGAAAATCTACTTAGCTTCTAACAGGAAGGATAAAATATTAACAATAGTTTTCAATTATGTTACTAACAGTATTCTGCTATTTGTCAGCAGAATACTGTTAGTAACATAATTGGTGTCGTACTAATTAATGATTATCCTAATAAATTCTAATTATTAATAGAATATGTTGAGGAATCATATTCTATTTAAAAATATTTAAGCTTTACAATTTTTATAACAAAATTATTAAAGAGGGGAGTAGTAAGCTAAAATGAGTTGATATTTTACATAAGCTTGTAAGTAGTTTAAATAAGATACCGATTATACTATGAGGTAAGAAAATTCTTCTAATCGCAAATTTAGTAAAATGACGTTACATTAAATATTAATGTTATAACTTTGGATAGAAGAGTCTCCATGCTGGAGTCGTATCAATTTGAATTGTCTCAATATTATGAAAAGGGAACGATTGATTCTTGACTACAAGAAATTAGATTGCCGTAAAATGGAAGTAACTCTAGTAACTTTAAAAATCAGACAATTTTAACTGTTTAGATTGTCAGCACAGTGATAAGTTTCTGTCTTAAACAGAATAACACCACATAGATCATAATTAATTAACTACACTGAATTATTGAACTTATAAACTAATGGAAATTTCACAAGATAATTTTAAAATTGTTAAAACTGAGCGAGAATGGCAGAGAATATTAAAGCCAGAACAATTTGATGTTTTACGCAAACATAAAACTGAAATAGCTGGAACTAGCCCCCTCAATAAACAATATGGGGTGGGGATTTATGTCTGTGGGGGTTGTGGAAATCCTTTATTTACCTCAGATACTAAATACGACAGTGGTACAGGTTGGCCTAGTTTTTTTGATTCTATTACAGGGGCGATCTCCACTTTTGCTGATCGGTCTTTATTCATGACTCGTACGGAAGTCCATTGTCGTCACTGTGGCGGTCATTTAGGCCATGTGTTTAATGACGGGCCGCCCCCAACCGGACAACGTTACTGTATCAATGGAGTATCGTTAAAATTTTTTCCTAAAGAAAATAGTTAAATTCTACTTTACATTCGAATAATTATTTATTCGAATGTAAAGTAAGCATAGCTAATCTCACTGATACTTAGTTACTTTAATATTTTAAAATCTAAAAGTAATGCCAATTAATTTAATTGTCCTAATAGCCTCCTTGTTGATTACTTGGTTAGTTTTCAACTGGACAACTAAAGTCATAAAAGCCAGTGTTACAACTGCCTTTATGATTGTCGCTATTGTTATGGCTTTACAAATTACTTTAGGAATTTCTCCTCAACAATTATGGGATCAAATTCTTAGTTTTCCAAAAATAATTCAGGAACTTCTTGGTAGGTAAATAGCTAATGGTAAATCGTTATATTATCTATTGATAATTAAAATTCGGCACTTAAAGGGGTTCTAGGGAAGGGAATAACATCCCGAATATTTCCCATTCCTGTTATAAATTGTACTAGTCTTTCCAATCCCAATCCAAATCCGGAATGGGGAACTGTCCCATAACGGTGCAGATCTAAATACCACCAAATTTCTTCCTCTAGAAGACCTAACTCACAGGTTCTTTTTTGCAACATATGTAATCTTTCTTCTCGTTGGGCCCCCCCAATAATTTCACCAATTTTTGGAACTAAAACATCCATTGCTGCCACAGTTCTACCATCATTATTCAACCGCATATAAAATGCCTTAATTTTCTTAGGATAATCAGTTACTATCAATGGCTTAGCAACCAATTTCTCAGCTAAATATCGTTCATGTTCTGATTGTAAATTCATTCCCCATTCAATGGAATATTTAAATTGTTGTTTTGCCTTTTCCAAGAATTTAATCGCTTCAGTATAAGTGATCCGTTCGAAATCATTATCTATGATATTATCAGCCGTTTCTAAAACTGTTTTATCAATACGTTTGTTAAAAAACTCTATATCTTCTGGACAAGTCTCTAAGACAGATTTAAAAACATATTTGAGCAATGCTTCAGCTAGGTCTTGATTACCCTCAAGATCACAAAAAGCTATTTCAGGCTCTACCATCCAAAATTCAGCTAAATGACGAGAAGTATTAGAATTTTCTGCTCGAAATGTTGGTCCAAAAGTATACACATTCTTAAATGCCATGGCCATCACTTCTGCTTCTAACTGTCCACTAACAGTTAGATATGCTCGCTTTCCAAAAAAATCTTGACTGTAATCAACAATTTT
This sequence comes from Cyanobacterium sp. uoEpiScrs1, assembly GCF_947331815.1. Classification (GTDB taxonomy): domain Bacteria; phylum Cyanobacteriota; class Cyanobacteriia; order Cyanobacteriales; family Microcystaceae; genus Rippkaea. Next base: position 1,664,594 of record NZ_OX373462.1, on the reverse strand, counting down.
ATCTTCATTTTTGGGAACTTTATTTAAGTCCAAATTAGTAACAGTAAATAATTCCCCCGCTCCTTCACAATCATTGGAGGTAATAATAGGAGTATGAACCCATATGAAGTCTCTCTCTTGGAAAAAACGGTGAATTGCAATTGAACAGGCGTTACGAACTCGTATAATAGCGCTTATAGTATTAGTGCGTGCTCGCAGATGTCCAATAGTACGTAAAAATTCAAAAGAATGACGTTTTTTCTGAAGGGGATAGGTTTCAGGATCGGACTCTCCACAAACCAGTATGGACGACGCTTTAACCTCGATACGTTGCCCTTTTCCTGGAGACGGAACTAAGAGCCCTATTACTTCTACAGAAGCACCAGTATTCAAGCATCTAAGAATATTTTCATAATTAGCTAGGGTAGTATCAAGAATCACTTGAATACTAACCATGGAGGAACCATCATTGACTTCTACAAAGGCAAATTCTTTCAATTCTCGTTTGGTTCGTACCCAACCTTGAACCTTAACCGTATCATTGGGCTGACCGTTCTTTAAAATATCTCTAATGCGTTTGGTGGGCATATTGACGTCTTAGGGTCTTTTCAGGCTCAAATCTCCTTAAGTCTAACATTATATTACACTTTGAAAAAGTTAATCTCCCCGCTAGACAAGACAAAACACTTGATAGGCATACTACGGGTAAAATTAAACATTTATATTAATCCTCTTCTACTAATAAAGCAACTGTATAAACTAAAATACCTTCTTCTCGCCCAGTCGGTCCTAATTTTTCATTTGTTGTTGCTTTAATCCCAATTTTATCAAATTGAACATTTAAAGTTTCAGCTAATTTTTCTCTCATATCTAAGAGATAAGGTTGCATTTTTGGACGTTCAGCAACGATAACTGAATCAATATTACCAATTTGCCAGCCTCGTGATTGCACCAATTTATTAACTTGTTTAAGTAATATAATACTATTTGCTCCTTTCCATCGAGGGTCAGAAGGAGGAAAGTAATGACCAATATCTCCTAGACTTAACGCTCCCAACATAGCGTCCATTATAGAATGAGTCAATGCATCAGCATCACTGTGACCCAATAAGCCGACAGTATGGGGAATCTCAACTCCCCCTAAAATAAAGGGACGATTTTTAACTAAACGGTGGATATCATATCCATTACCAATACGAATATTCATCTTAATGGCCTTTTTGTAGATATTGATACTCAAGTCTAAACTAACTATCAGAGAAAAGTAAAATTTAGTCTAGTGGTGTTAGTTATAATTAAGTTTTTTGTTTATACAGAAATTTATTTTAGATTTATATAAACTTTTAACTATTGCAATTACTTAACTTTTATATTGTAATTTATTTACATTATAAAGTGTACGTTAATTAAACAAGCATTGAATTTTAAATAAAACATCTTATATGTTTATAAGTTTATTTTTTGAAAAATTATTTTTATAAAGTTAACATCTCTCAGGTAAGTACTGATTACTTAATACTACTACTCCATATATATAAAAATACTATATAGCTAATATGTATCTATAATAGCTAATACTCTCCTTTAAACATATTTATTATTGTTAGCATTGACGTATATATAATTTATTTCAACAAACATTAAAAACATAAAACATATTTTAATTATTTAAAATGTGTTTTTACTATTATTACTAATATAGTCTTCTATAACTAAGACAATTAAAATTGTCCCAAAAATTTAGCTAAAGCCTCTAATTTTTCCCAAGCAGCTCCACTTTTTAAAATATCTTTTGCCTTTGCAATTCCTTGAGTATGCGATTCCCAAGGAGTAATTTCACCCACTTGTAAAGCTAAAGAAGCATTCAACGCTACCACTTCTTCTTGAGCAATAGTCCCTTTACCTTGTAAGATATCTTTGATAATAGTAGCGTTTTTTTCTATATTTCCTCCTTTTAATGCTGATAAAGGAGCAGAATTCAACCCTAACTTTGAGGGAATTATATAACTATCTTTAAAGGTTTTCTTGTTTAATAAAACTAAATCAGTAGGATCTTGTAATCCTGCTTCATCGAGTTTGTCTCGTCCGTGTACAATGATTGCTTTAGATGTTCCTAGTTGATTTAATGCCTCTGCCATTGGTCTAATAAATTCAGAGGAATAGACCCCAATAATCTGCCCTGTGGGACGTAATGGATTAACTAATGGACCTAATAAATTAAAAATAGTACGAACTTTCAGGGCTTTACGGAAAGACGCGACATGTTTCATTGCAGGATGCCATCCTGGAGCAAATAAAAATGTAATTCCTACCTCACTCAAAGCCTCTTCCACTTTCTCTAAAGGAGTGGAAAGTTTAATTCCCAAATACTCTAAAACATCAGCAGAACCTACCTTGCTCGATGCTGAACGGTTACCGTGTTTAGCTACTTTTACTCCAGCTGTTGCGGCTACAAATGCTACTGCAGTGGAAATATTAAAAGTGGAAGCTCCGTCACCTCCAGTTCCACAAGTATCAATCACTGGCTCACCGTGATTGATACTTGTTCGGTATAACGATTGGGACTGTAACACTTGCGCCATTCCTGCCAACTCGCTTCCAGAAACTCCTTTAGATTGAATTGCTGCCAAAATTGCTCCGGAAACTATAGGAGGGATAGTTTCTGATATCCATCCTTGCATCAGTTTGGAAGCCTGAGGTTTAGATAAAGACTTTTTATCTAGAAGTTGTTGCAGAAGTTCAATCCAGAGGTTAGAAAAATCTTGAGTCACTTTTTTTGTTTTAATAGGAGTCTAGACTACCATAATATATTTCACTTTTCTCTATTTACTCTGTCGTTACAGCCATTAAAAAGAGGAGAAGGCAAAATATCCAGAATACTGACATTGGACCATAGTCCAATATCAGTATTTTTAGTCATGAATGCTCCTACTTTAATAGTTCTTAACATTTTGTTTCATAGGTTGCATTTGTTTTTTGCTAATTTAGGTAATCTATCCCAATAATTATATTTTCTTATAAAGAGGCCAGATCGACTAAACACGCCATGAGCTTTACAAAAGTCAATAAAGCGATGTAACCTTATCGAGGAACAAAAAGTGTAAGTATTGATTCTCAACCCATAACCGCCTAACCTGTCAAGACATCACCCCAAATGGTAGTCAGTTCTAACTCTAAAAGCAATGGCGAAGGCCATGAATAAAACAGAAGCCCAATAATCTACTTCAATAAGATTTCCTCAGTTACTCGTATAAAATCAGCAAATATTTTGTATGACCTTTCAATTACCCTGAAACTGCTACTGGACTACATATCATGAAAATTTCTACAACTTCTCCAGATCCTGTTCGTGCTTACCTAAGAGAAATTGGTCGTGTTCCTTTACTGACTCATGAGGAAGAAATCCTTTATGCCAAACGGGTACAGCGATTGGTTAACCTCGAAAGTATTCAGGAATCTTTAATTGAAGAACTAGGACAAGAACCCACTATTGCTCAATGGGCAAAAGCTGCTAGAATTACTCAGAAAGAACTTCGCTCAGTTATTGCTGCTGGAGAGGCGGCTAAGCGCAAAATGGTTGAAGCTAATCTTCGCCTGGTCGTATCAGTAGCGAAAAAATATCTTAAGCGCAATTTGGATCTCTTAGACCTGATTCAGGAAGGAACTATTGGAATGCAACGTGGGGTAGAAAAATTTGACCCCACTAAAGGGTATCGTTTTTCAACCTATGCTTATTGGTGGATTCGTCAAGCTATTACCCGTGCAATCGCTGAAAAGAGCCGTACCATTCGTTTACCAATTCATATTACTGAAAAACTCAATAAAATTAAGAAAGCACAACGGCAACTTGCTCAGGAAAAAGGCCGTGCTGCAACTGTTCAAGAGCTAGCTGAAGAATTAGAGTTAACTCCCAAACAAGTTCGGGAATACCTGGAACGGGCTCGTCAACCTCTCTCTTTAGATTTGCGAGTAGGAGATAACCAAGACACAGAATTAGGAGATTTATTAGAGGATACTGGACCGTCTCCTGAAGACTATGCCACCTATTCCTCTTTGCAATTGGATCTCGACAAACTAATGGAAGATCTCACCCCTCAACAAAAGGAAGTATTAGCTTTAAGGTTTGGACTTGCTGATGGCAAGCCTCTAACCTTAGCTAAGATTGGTACTATTCTTAATATTAGTCGTGAACGAGTTAGACAGATTGAACGAGAAGCACTAGCAAAACTCCGAAAACTTAAGGCTAATATTAGGGAATACCTAGCTAGCTAAGTGAATTCTAAGGTTAAGAGGTTGGAGAATACGTAACAGTAGTTCGGTTTTACTGACCTCGACATAATGATTAAACTTGTTACAGTGAAATACGAAGGTTATTGATCTCATACTTTAGATTATGATTAATAGCCCTAGTTTTAGATATAGTTTATAGGAGATAAGTAGTGACTAATAACTTTAAATATTCTCAACGTTTCTTTAACGACGAAAGTGAAAATGGGGAAAGCTTATGGAAATATATTCAATCTCTAAGCCCAGAAATTATTGCTCAATTGTCAAAACCGAACTCTTCTGAAGTGTTCCAATTTATGGAACATAATATCATGGGTCTGTTAGGGAATTTGCCATCTGAGCACTTTGATATTACAGTGAATACCAGTCGGGAAGATTTGGGCCGCTTATTAGCTTCTGCAATGATGAGTGGTTATTTTCTACGGAATGTAGAACAACGGATGGGTTTTGAAGAATCTTTGAGATCTATAAGTGAAACAACGAAACTATAAGAACTTGTATATGACAAAGTTGCTTGAGTGTCCCTTAGTTATTCCTCCGCAATAGATTTTGAGAAGACTCTTATGAAAACAATTTAATTGATTAAATCTTTGTTATTCTTACTAAAAGAATTTATTGTTAATGAGTACAGGTTAACTCTCTTTTGATCTAGGGTAGCCTTTATTGTTTTGGTGTCAATATGAGTGTCAAGACTTGCATTGACAAAATCTTTGGCAGTTCTATCTTGTCTGGTTTTTAAAGACTACAATTTTACAGACCAGAGAGAATGCAAGTATTCTTTCCTACTATGAACGATAAATTACAAGCATCAGCAAACTGTATTAAATAGTTGTAATTACAAGAATATTTTAGAGTTTTTAATAAAATTTTAAGATAGTATTGAATTACTAAAAACTAAACAAGTTGCTGGAGTCAGTCTAAGTTTAGTCTTCTGGTTGACCTATTTCTATGCTTAATAAAAACTTCCAGCAAGTATAGAAATAGTAACTACTTTATGGGATTTTTGTGTAAAAGTGACACGTTTTTTGTTGCGACTATTCAAGTAATGTACTAGACAACTGACAAAAAATATTCACCATGTTCCTGACGATTATATTGCCGAGCTTGTGATCAAAGAATTAAAAATTAACTCCCCATGTTTGAGAAATCTAGTCCTTTGCCTCACGAAACAATAGGCGTTGCGGTCATCTATGATGAATCTGGGCACATTTTAATTGATCGTCGCCCAAAAAAAAATATACACGGCAGTTTATGGGAATTTCCAGGAGGAAAATTTGAACCCAATGAAACTGTTGAAGATTGTATCAGACGAGAAATTTTAGAAGAAATCGACATTGAAATAGAAGTCGGCGAACATCTTATTACTTTGGATTATACTTATGCTCATTATAAAGTTACTTTAATTGTTCACCACTGTCGTCATTTAAGAGGGAAACCTAAACCTATTGGGTGTGAAGAAATTCGTTGGGTAACTTTAGATACAATTAATAATTTTCCTTTTCTCAAAGCTAATGATAAAATTATTAAAGTGTTGCAAAACAAACAGTGAACAAAAAACTGATGACGACAAATACTACGTTCAATTCTAGTACTTTGATAAAAAAAATATAATTTTTAACCATAAATTTAATTTTAAACTTATGATCTGATATAGCACATAAGGTTTACTGTTAATCAATAATTAACAGTAAACCTTATGTGCTACGTATTTGAATAAATCATATTGATAGTATCTAATCGTACCAAAATAACCGCAAGTAAAATTAACTAATTATTCAAAAATGGCTTTTATGGACTATACATGTCAGTTTTTACAAGCAATTTGTTTATTAAGATAGGATACTTAGATTCAAAGTTTATTACTTGTAATAGTTTTGAGTAAATGATAGTCAAATCGATAATAAGCAATATTGGTATTATTTGTTGCCTTCTACATAATCTTCACTTTTTCTGTGATACTTAATGTTATAAAAATTATTTCTATAACATAATTTTATTGCCTTTAGATATTTCTTGAAAAGCTCGAACTACTTCTTGTCTAGCCCAGCGATCAGTTTCTAAAATATCTTCTAAAGTCGGAGTTAAAATATTTTGGTTCGTGAAGCGCTCACAAACAATTTCAATTAATTTAGGAATATCAAGGAAGGTTATTTTTTCTTCTAAAAAGAAAGCCACTGCCTGCTCGTTGGCTGCATTCAATACTGCTGGCATTACCCCCCCTACCTTTCCTGCTGCATAGGCTAACTGCATGCAGGGATATTTTGTATGATCTGGTTCCCAGAAGGTTAAACTACTAACTTTAACTAAATCAAGTTGTTCCCAGTCAGTATAAATCCGTTCAGGCCAGGACAAACTATACAACAGAGGAAGACACATATTAGGCCATCCCAATTGAGCTAACACTGAGGTGTCTTGTAACTCAACCAAGGAATGTATAACACTTTGAGGGTGGATCACAATGTCTATTTTTTCGTAATCTAACCCAAATAAATAATGAGCTTCAATGACTTCTAATCCTTTATTCATTAAGGTAGCTGAGTCTACTGTAATTTTGCGTCCCATCGACCAATTTGGATGTTTAATTGCATCATCAACGGTGACAGAGTGTAATTGTTCTACTGGCCAGTCTAGAAAAGCCCCCCCAGAAGCCGTTAGAATAATGCGGCGTAGTCCTTTCCCAGGAACCCCTTGTAAACACTGGAAAATAGCAGAATGTTCTGAGTCAGCAGGAAGTAATTTCACTCCATGTTTTTCTACCAGAGGAAGGACTACTGGTCCTCCGGCAATTAACGTCTCTTTGTTAGCTAAAGCTATATCTTTCCCGGCTTCAATGGCTGCTATTGTGGGTAATAACCCTGCACAGCCTACAATTCCAGTTACGACACTTTCTGAATCTCCGTAACGGGCAACTTCCGCAACTCCAACCTCTCCAGTAAGGAGGATAGGGGAATAGTTGAGAGAAGCAACAGCTTCTTTAAGGATCTCTAATTGACTTTCATTACAAATAGCGACAATTTCCGGTCTGAATTTCTTAATTTGTTGAGCTAACAGTTGACCATTATTGTTAGCAGCTAATCCCACAACTTGAAATTGTTCAGAATATTTACTAACAATATTTAGAGTTTGTGTACCGATCGAGCCAGTAGAACCAAGGATAGAAATTTTCTTCACGATGTTTAAGGATAAACAAAGATATCGGGATAAGTCACTACCTAAAAGTGATAAGTTTTACCTAAGGTTGTGTATTAACGACAGTCTAAACTATGTCGTGCACTTACTCCAGAAACAAAACTCACCCTATCAGTCATCTCCTATGTTAGGAAAACTTAATAGCTACTAATCGTTAGATTTGTGAAACTGATCCTTGTCGATGAAGCAGATAGGGGTGGTGATAGTATCAACCACGATAGCCTTAGTTAAATCAGCGAAATAGGAGTTTACGCGGACTAGAAGTAAACTCGTCAGATTTAATCCTCATAAATTTACTTTGCACATTAATTAGTCCTTAAATCAAAGTCCCATAGATATAAATTTGACATTTCAAAAAAACTTGTCGTATATGCACGCAAATACACCTTTTCTAAATCTTTTATGATTTTGGAGAGCTCATGGTTTGATGATACTTCTAGATTTATGGACAGACAGATATCCAACGGAATTTATGAACTAATTAATTACAATATCCTAACCTACTCTAATATTTAGTCCACAGTAAACCTGTAATTAATTTCATCATATACTCTTAATTGAATTGAACTACTCGCTGATTTTAATAAATTTATCTTCTGACAATAAGTCCTTGGTATCAAGACCGATTCGTAAGGTAATTTGGGAGTCTAAATCCCCCGTAGAAGATGCCTCTACTCTACCTAGCCCCAGAAGAGTTTGCAAGTATTTGGCAGCTCTTAAATCTCCTTTCTGTACGACAATTTCTGTTTTACCCAGAAGTCGAGGTGAATCTTTAATAATATAGACGTTGTGAAAGTCATGACTTGCCAAATATTCCATCATCCGTTTTCCTGATTCTGGATCACCGGCTGCATTTTGTACAGCAATTCTGATTTGATTTGAGGAACGATATGACGTGGGCTTCCATTCAGAGGTAATATCGAAGTATTCTTGCATAATTTTATCGATCCCCCTCGAGGAAAGAACCCAATAACTGCGAGAGTCAAATTCGTTATTTTGACTAAACCGTCCAGGTAACATCACCATTTGAACGTTTTCCCGTTTTACTTGCCGTCCAAAATTAGCTAATGTTAACATCTCTTCCCAAGTTAGATTAGTATCAATACTTTGTTCTAGGAGATTAATAACTTTGGGAATATGAGGCAAAACAGAGGGATTGTATAACCGTTTTAACAAGGACTTTAGCAAAATTTGCTGTCGTTGTACCCGTCCAATATCTCCATAACTATCTTTGCGAAAACGAGCAAAATGTTCTGCCTGTTCTCCACTAAGGATTTGCTGTCCTACTTCAAGGTCAATTTTCAAATTCTGAGTTTTGTCTTCATATTTCATGGGATGAGAAACAAAGATGTCTACCCCCCCTACTAAGTTAACTAATTTGACAAAAACATCAGTGGTGACTCGAACATAGCGGTCGATAGAGACATTGTTTAATGTTTTACTTAAAACCTTAGCAGTCAAGGCTGGACCGCTATAAATGTTGGCATCATTAATTTTGGTATATCCTATCCCCGGGATATTAACTCGACTATCCCGAGGAATGGATAATATTTTTACTGAGTGATCACTGGGATCAAAGCGTAATACTAAGATTGTGTCACTACGCCCTCCAAAAATATCCAAACTTCCTGGTGGAGCATCAGGAACTCGATCAATCCCTAACACTAAAACATTAACAGGACGAGACAATCGATATTGTAAAATTGTTCCTTCTTGCTTTTTTTGGGGTCGAGGTGTTGCTGCAGATAAAGTGTCAGCTTTTAGGTTTTTTTCTTCCCAAGGAAGTTGTATCTGCTCAACAAAAGGGATTAACTGTCTTGATAGAGGACTGAAGAGGGTAATGGTTGCCCCAACGGTAGCGGACAGTACAGCCGCACAACTAAATGTAATTCCCCATAACAGTCCACGGTAAAAAGGAATAAGTCCTTTTGAAGGAATATTTTTGCGAGGAATCTTGATTGTAGAGGTATTTCTTCTCTTATAGAAATATTTACCAGATCTAGAAAACTTTCGAGTAACTGGTGTTTGTTGAAGACTAGTTTCTGTAGGTATTCTTTCAAAACTATTGGCCATGTTTACCTCATCACCATAAACACCCTTTGATGACATTAAGCTTGTAAAACAATTGTCTATCGTCAGTATCATGGATGTTAATTTCTAGTTAAAAGTTCCTTCTTTTTGAACAATTGATAGTATTTTGGTACTGTATGTTTTTCCTCGATTTTTAATGTCTTCAGCAATTAATACAACATAATCTTTAACTATTAATATACTGTTCGAACACCAAATTAATTATTTGAGTTCATCTTAACCAATTTACCAAAATCCATAATTTTATTATGGTGACATTTACAAAAAATTGGTGTTCACTATTATTGAGATATTTAGTAATAGTGAACACCAATTTTTCTATATCCTACAGATGTTATGAGATTTGTTTTGTTTGCACTGATTGAATAACCTCGTTGAGTTTCTTCTAACTCACCTATTTCTAATATCCGTATAATTTCATCCAGATTCCATGGATGCTCTCAATTCATTTACAAATCTAATCTTTATATGGAGATATATTGCTACTTTAACGTCAGTACATGAATATTTCTCAAAATAATTATTACCTTATATGAAAAAATATATTCTATCTCCAGAATAATACGATACTATAGGAGATGATACTTTTATCAATAATCCTAAACAAAAAAATCTATGGCTAAAAAATCGATGATTGAGCGAGAGAAAAAGCGCGCTCGTCTGGCGGGAAAATATGCTGAAAAACGGGAAACTCTCAAGGAAGAATTCCGTGTCGCTGAAACTTACGAAGAAAAGATGGATCTTCATCGCAAACTTCAACGTCTACCCCGTAACAGTGCGCCTAGTCGCCGTCGAAACCGTTGTATGGTAACAGGTCGTCCGAGGGCTTACTATAGAGATTTCGGTTTGTCTCGTAATGTCCTACGGGAATGGGCTCATGAAGGTTTATTGCCTGGTGTTGTTAAGTCTAGTTGGTAATGATATCAGTGGACAATCGATGAAAGTAAATGACCAGTTATTGAGTAAGTTGATGATTGGTCATTGCTTATCTATTTTTGTAATTCTTTTAACAAAATGTCTTCTAAAACTCTTAATTAATAATTTTGGTATTTTGAAATGTTTGATTATAGGTCGAGCATTTCATCGATTTTCTACACATTATTATTAGTCAATAGTGTCGATAGCAACGATTTATTAAAATAGTGACCACAAATTAAGTAGAATAAATAACAATAAAAACTGCTTCTATTAACTTGTTAGACTATGTCGCAGCTAGGCTGGTCAGTTAAAGAAATAAGTTCGGCGTCCATAAAAGTTTATCGATAGCAAAAAGCCGCCATGGAGTTTACTGAAGATACGGACTGTATTATACAAAGATATGCTCAAGGTTATTTTATAATGGCCAATGAGACGGGTGTTCTAGGTTGGTATTCGAGTTGTCAACGAGCCTTGATTCCTCTTGATGAAAATTTTCATTATCCGAAATCCTTACAACGTATTTTGAATCAAAGGCGGTTTTCAGTAGAGATTAATCGTGATTTTTTAGGAGTTTGTCGAGGGTGTGCTGAGCGAGAAACAACTTGGATTTCACCCCAACTTATTAATATTTACTACAATCTCTATAAACAGGGATGGGCTTATAGTTTTGAAACCTGGCAAGGAAATGAGTTAGCTGGAGGAATTTTAGGAATTGCTGTTCGGGGAGCATTTATTGGAGAATCGATGTTCTACAAAGTTTCCGATGCTTCTAAAGTAGCAATGGTCAAGTTAGTAGAATATCTTAAAAAAAGAGATTTTGTGTTGTTTGACGCTCAATTACAAAATCCTCATCTCGAAAGGTTTGGGGCTTATAAAGTTAGTGATATAAAGTATAAAATTTTGTTGCGACAAGCTTTAGCAAAGAACTGTGTTTTTGGGAATACTAGATAATCACTTAATTCCAAAATATAATTACTCATCTGCTAATAGTAAACCTGTTTAATCTATTAATTTTTTCTAAATGAATAGAGTTAATGTTAATTGTTAGCTATTTATTTACCAATTAATAGGTAAAAAGATTATGGTGGATGTGACTATTAAAACTTTTAGTACAAGTTATATATCTATTAATATTTTCTATAGCGAATATGTTAATTTAAATCGTCAATGAAATCTCTATTTAGGATAATCATTTTTTTATAGAAAAATTTTTAAAACTAATCACTAGCCCCTCTTTGCTATTTTTACTAAATTTTATTGGTAATTAATACACTGATTTTATCTATTAATTACTGAATTAAATGATTAAGCCTACTCTATTTTGTCATAATATATATATTTAGCTAGATGGAGAAATGGAGTAATACTCTTTTTTATTACTACAAAAAATCTTTTTCAGGATTTATTTATTTACTTACTTTTTACTTTTGTATCAAATTTAAAATAAATCATGCTATTCAATATTATTTGATCACTTATTTTAGTCCTACAAAAGAAACAGAAATCTATTGATTTTTCTGGAAATAGTAAAATATGTTAACTACATAATATCACCATCTACAAAAAATAATGTTTCGAGACTGTAATTGTGAATATACTAAATTCTATGTACTAAAAATTAGTTAGTTTACTATACAATATATAAAAGAATAAAAATTAGCTATAGAGCATAAAAATAAGCTTACTTTTATAAAAGTTTAACATAAACTAAGACTAGTTTTAAATCAAAACTGACAAGAGCATGAAAATTTTTACGCTGATGAATATGATTCAATTAAACAAGTAACATATAATATGACTCAAGATAGTTACTTAATGCTATCTTCTTAAAAGATAATGGACATATAAAATATTTTTAAAAAAGCAACTAATTCGGTTTTTAAAAAAAAGGATATCTAGAAATTAGTTTCTATGAAACATAATATCTCTACATATAACGGACGCCCTAACCCCAAGATATTTAAGCCATTCTAATTTATGTTTTCTAATAAGCACAGAACAACTAACTGAGATAGACGCTATTATTATTAAGGATTGTTAGTGGGTTACTACATGTCTGATTCTAATAATATCCGCATTCGTGGTGCAAGACAGCATAACTTAAAAAACATTGACCTAGATCTTCCTCGCGAGCATCTTATTGTCTTTACAGGGGTTTCAGGTTCTGGTAAATCATCTTTGGCTTTTGATACCATCTTTGCAGAGGGGCAGAGGCGTTATGTGGAATCCTTGAGTGCCTATGCGAGACAGTTTTTAGGACAATTAGATAAACCAGATGTAGATGCAATTGAGGGGTTGAGTCCGGCTATTTCTATTGATCAAAAGTCAACTTCTCATAACCCCCGATCTACGGTAGGGACAGTCACAGAAATTTATGATTATCTACGGTTATTATTTGGGAGAGCTGGAGAACCCCATTGTCCAGTCTGTGATCGTAGTATCACGCCACAAACTGTTGATCAAATGTGTGATAGTGTCATGGCACTTAAAGATCGTACCAAATTTCAACTTTTATCCCCTGTAATAAGAAGAAAAAAAGGAACTCATCAAAAGTTATTGTCCAATTTAGCTTCTCAAGGATTTGTTCGAGTCAGAATTGATGGGGAAGTTCGAGAACTCTCTGATACTTTTAAATTAAATAAAAATAACTATCATAATATTGAAATTATTATAGATCGTTTAATAAAAAAGGAAGGAATTGAAGAGCGTTTAACAGATTCTTTAAGTACTTGTTTGCATCAATCAAACGGACTAGCGATTGTTGATATTCTAGATTCAGATAACGATGATAATCAGGATAACAAAAATATTTCAGAAATTATGTTCTCGGAAAATTTTGCTTGTCCTGAACATGGAGCCGTTATCGAAGAATTATCTCCTCGTTTATTTTCTTTTAATTCTCCCTACGGCGCCTGTCCAAACTGTCATGGTTTAGGAAGTTTACGTCAATTTTCTCCTGATTTAGTAATTCCTGACCCTTCTCTTCCTTTATATTCTGCTATCGCTCCGTGGTCAGACAAAAATAATTCTTACTATCTTTCTTTTTTGTATAGTATAGGTCAAGCTTACGGTTTTGATATTCAAACTCCTTGGAATAAATTAACTAAATATCAGCAGGAAATTTTACTCCATGGTACTAAGGAACCTATTCTTATTGAGAAAAATCATCGGACTAATAAAAGTCAGGATTATTATCGTACTTTTAGTGGTATCCTTACAATTTTAGAACGAAATTATAAAGAATCTAATTCAGATATTGTTAAGCAAAAATTAGAAAAATATCTAATTGATAGAACCTGTGAAGTTTGTAAAGGGAGACGATTGAAACCTGAATCTTTATCTGTTAGGTTGGGTCAATATACAATCAATGAATTAACCAGCGTTTCTATTGATCAATGTTTAGAAAAAATTAATAATTTAAAATTAACTCAAAGACAACAGTTAATTGGACAATTAGCCTTAAAAGAAATCAAAAATCGCTTGCAATTTCTTCTTGATGTTGGCTTAGATTATCTCACCTTAGATCGGGGAACTAAAACTTTATCAGGAGGGGAAGCACAACGTATCCGTTTAGCCACCCAAATCGGCTCAGGATTGACAGGAGTATTATATGTACTGGATGAACCTAGTATTGGCTTACACCAGCGGGATAATGGACGTTTATTAAAAACTCTCAAAAAGTTACGAGATTTGGGTAATACTTTGATAGTCGTTGAACATGATGAAGATACAATTCGCAGTGCAGACCATATAGTCGATATTGGACCTCTTGCAGGAATTAATGGCGGATATGTTGTATGTCAGGGTACTTTAGAAACATTAATCCAAGCCGATGAATCTTTAACAGCGGATTATATATCCGGAAGAAAAGTCATAAAAACTCCGGCTAGACGTCGCCCTGGAAATGGAGCTCACTTAAAGTTAATTAGTTGTCAGGAAAATAATCTAAAAAATATTGATATTGACATTCCTTTAGGTAAATTAGTTTGTATTACAGGAGTTTCAGGATCAGGAAAATCTACGTTGGTCAACGAATTGTTATATCCGGCTCTACAACATCATTTAAATCACTATGTTCCTTTTCCTAAAAAATTAGGCAAAATAAAGGGGTTAGAATCCATAGATAAAGTAATTGTTATTGATCAGTCTCCCATTGGCAGAACTCCCCGATCTAATCCTGCTACTTATACTGGAATTTTTGATAGTATTAGAGCGCTTTTTTCCGAAACTATTGAAGCGAAAGCCAGAGGGTATAAACAAGGTCAGTTCTCTTTTAATGTAAAAGGGGGAAGATGTGAAACATGTAGCGGCCAGGGGGTAAATATTATTGAAATGAATTTTCTCCCTGACGTTTATGTAAAATGCGAGGTTTGCAAGGGCTCAAGGTACAACCGAGAGACCCTACAAGTTAAGTACAAAGATTATTCCATTGCTGATGTTTTAAACATGACAATCGAAGAAGCTTTAGATGTGTTCCAAAATATTCCTAAAGTCAAGAAAAGGTTACAAACTTTAGTAGACGTTGGGTTAGGTTATATTAAACTAGGACAGTCTGCACCAACTCTATCTGGAGGAGAAGCCCAACGGATTAAATTAGCCTCAGAATTATCTAAAAGGGCGACTGGAAAAACTATCTATTTGATTGACGAACCCACGACAGGATTGTCATTTTACGATGTGCACCATCTATTAAATGTGTTGCAACGTTTAGTAGATAAAGGACATTCCATGTTAGTAATTGAGCATAATTTAGATGTTATACGTTGTGCGGATTGGGTTATTGACTTAGGTCCAGAAGGGGGGAATAAAGGGGGAAAAATAATTGCTGTAGGGACTCCAGAGCAAGTTGCTAGTAATCCTAATTCTTATACAGGGAAATACTTGAAACAAACTTTAAAAAACTACCCGGGATAAATGACTTAAGTTAAATAATAAGACTCTACTAAATTTAGGGTAGTAAATATTTGCTGAATCCCTATAAAATTTTATTTATCGGTTATGTTAATAACAAGCTAGCATTTGAAATATAAATGTTTTATAAACAAAGATGTCAAGACACTGGCATAAATTGACTTACCGTAAAAAGTATTTATTTTATCTTTTTACAGGTAAATTATACGAGTCGTTATAAATTAATAATATTGTATCTACTATAATTGTCTTTAAGAAAAAAATATTCACAACAAACTCTTTTATGCAAGTCTTTTAAGCTCATCAATAGATAGTACTATGTATTATTTTAGTAAATATAAAAAATTTTGTCGTTAGTCTTAATGTAACTAAACAAAAATTAATTAGCAATAATTTCAATATGTAAGTGTTTTATGAACAATAAGTAGAAATACACGATATAGAACAAATTATAAATGACTCTACATCAATCAGCCTTACTCAGACTGTAATTATCCTTTATTAAGCTGTCTTTGATTTAAGTTAAAAATACATTAATATATCAATATTTTTATATAAAAACTTATAACTGAATTTAAAATTACTCAAAAATCAGCTAAATGTTGCATATATTTATACAGAATTGTTTCCTAGATTGACACTCACAGTGATCGAGTAGATTAACGTTAACTATGGTCTGACTAGCGCATAGATAAGCAATTACTTTTCCTCGAACTATTGTTCTTTCTAAGTGTTAAATTATGCTTTGTAGAAAAGTCTTCTGATAAGAGGAATAGTTGTGCTTACGCCATAGAACAAACGTCAGAGAATTTGTCGTAAATTACAAGCCTAGGTGCGTGTTCTCATACAGTTTGGTTACAGGCTAATTTAAGGTTACTGACATAATTTTATTAACTACCTTATAAGTATTACAGTGACAGCTTTTTCAGGATCAGTCATTTGCTAAAATATAATGCTGTCATGGATTTCGACAAATTTGGTTATTGCTGGGGTTTGACTTCATCAATCAAAATCTTTAAAAGTCTGAATATGCCACAAGTATAGTTTAGTCATGTATATGGCTAATAAATAAAACGATTTATATTTGTAAGCCTCGATATTTGAATAGCTCAAGGATTAATAGTAGCATAGTTCAACCTTGATGGATTCAGAAGCTGTGGGTTCTCTGGACGGAACTAAGAAGATTACTCATACGTTTAGTAAAATAAACTGACTTAATGAAAGTTCAAAAAACAATTTGTGTAAACAGTCCCTTTTTAAGGGATTGATATACTGACAGTGTTAGGTTTATAGAGTTTGATTGATAACTGGCGTAGGACTCTTATTACTATCGATAGTTACAAAGATAACCAAAGAAATTCGCCCTAGAAGGGCGATAATTTGAACCCAATGATTTGATTAGGAATCTTTTTAAGATACGTAATCAAACAAATTGTTCTACGCTGCTCTTAAACCATAAGAAGACATTTGCATAATATCACGGGTACTAAAGCCAATATTGCTTAAAGCTTCTCCATAACTAATCATGAAGTCTTCAACTAAAGCTTCCTTTTCCATTCCCAAAATTTTTGCATCGTCTTGAACTTGGTTAAGCATTGTCCAAACGATAGGCAAATTATCTTTGTTAGCTTCATATAATTCTGCTTTTGATGTTTCAAAATTTTCTTGAAGCCAGACCTCACCAAAATTTAGATGAGCATATTCATCTTTAACTACTCCCTCAGTAATTTTTCGGGCAAAGGTGTCGGCAACAGGAATGTAGATATTATAAGCAGCAATAGCAAAAGCTTCGATAATCAAGGATTGAATTAACAAACAAGTAACAATTTTTCCTTGAGCTTTGGCTTCTTGAAAGTTTCTGTTAAGTTGGGCAAAAAATTCGTGAGCGTACTCCATGTCAGGAATAACGTTCAAATTCTTACCACAAGACTGGAAACCTTTCTTATGACGGTGCTCCATCTTAGAAAGACGGATTAACTCATCTTTATAATCAGGTAGCATTTGAGCCATATCTATATAATTTTGATATGCTTCTTCCTCGCCCTTAATAACGATGGCATTAATGCGGCTGTAGGCATCCTTGTAGATTTCGCTGTTGAACTCAATCTCTGAGCGTGTGGCAAGCTCTTGCATAAGATGATTTATCTCCTGTGGATTATCAACTAAATTTACGGGTTAAAGTGGTGTCTTTATGAAAATTAAGACTCTTGGTGGTTAAGTCTAACTTTACTATTCTCCATAATACCTTATGAAAATTAAGACTTTTGACGATTGACTCTAACTTAGCCATTTTTCATTAAAGTAGAGAACAGAATAAATATTTTAAAGACAAATTACCTAATAAGTACTATTTGGCATAAAAATTTAGCTGACATAGTTATAAAACTATAACCTGTGGGGATTAACTCTTGATTTAAACAGCTAACTCTTAAATAGGAATATAAAATATATATCAATTCTATTTTAATTTAGATATATATATTAAAAATATTGCATGCAAAGTATCTGCTATAAAAAACATAAAAAACATACTTTGACACTTTATAAAGCATAAAAAGATTATTGTACTATTCAATAAGTAAAAAACTTGAATTGATATAATGTAAAATAAATAGAATAGTTGTATATTGAAAAAATACAAGCTTGTGATATACAGCGATCACTTTAATTTTTAAACAAAATAAAAAATAAAATTTACTTCTATAAAAATCTATAATATATTTGTTCATAATATGTATAAACATTTGTAAGTATCAGAATTAAAGTTAATTTCTCTAAAAAAATATACTTTTTTAACCTATGTTCTAAAAGAATTAAAATCCAAGGCAATTCTCTTAATCTAAAATAACTTTTTATCATAAAATAACTTATGTACATACATGCTCTAAAAGAATTTTATTATATAACAAAGTAAAATAAATTCAATATAATATCAAAATACAAATACAACAAAAAATTTAGTTATATCAATACAAAATATATATATTTTAGAAGTCCATATATTTTTTGCCCAAAATACATCTTATACGTTATAAATAAATGAGGAACTAAACTAAAGATATAATAAATGATAGCCTCTATAACATTAGAATTGTTAATCAATTTAATTACCTAATAATTCAAACTAAGTGTCAAAGAAATGGAGGACTTATTTAACAAAATTTTTATTCTAATTGTCAATCAATCTGAATAGATTAATTAACATACATACTACTGAAAGATCCATTAAAAATATAATATCTTTTTACTTTTTGTATCAATACTAACAATACAAACTAGACTGATTCTATCTTTTATTTTTCAAGACAATCTTCAATTTTTTTACTTTGAATATATTTCTTAATCTCTAACTTTATAAACACTCTTAAGAGAGAAAACAACATCAATTAATCATAGTTTTTATTACTAACTCCTTGGAGGCACTTTTAGCTCTGTTTATTATTTTTCTGAAAAGCTGTAATGTACATTGACTATAATGTTGTTTATTTGTCTTTAACCACTGATCTTGGTGTCCCAAGGGAAATATGTCTTCGGTTTAAGAAACCTTTTGTCGTTAATCTTGACTAAAGTTGTTAGGTTATATTGATAGTTAATCGGTAATAGTGTGAGGAGACAGCATGAAAAAGACACTCTTTCTGAGTCCCCCTTCCTTTGATGGTTTTGATGGAGGTGCAGGAGCAAGATATCAAGCAAAACGTGAAATTACCTCTTTTTGGTATCCTACTTGGTTAGCACAACCAGCAGCGTTAGTTTCTGGGAGTAAACTGGTGGATGCTCCTGCTCATTATCAAACAGTGGAGGATGTTCTCAAAATTTCTAAAGACTATGAACTGGTTATTATGTATACCAGCACCCCCACTCTTTCTAATGATGTAAAATGCGCTCAGGCTATTAAAGCTCAAAATCCTGAAACTCAAATTGGTTTATTGGGAGCACACGCAGCAGTTTTACCGACCAGAACTCTTAAAGAAAATCCTATTCTCGATTTTGTTTGTCGCAATGAATTTGATTACTCTTGTCAGGAATTAGCTGAAGGAAGGCCTTACGATCAGATTAAGGGACTTAGTTACCGTGATCAACAGGGAAATATCAAACACACGGAAGAACGGGAATTAATCCACGATTGGGACTCAATGCCGAGTGTTTTCCCTGTTTATGCAAATAATCTTGATATTAAAAACTATTTCATTGGTTATTTACTTAACCCCTATATTTCTTTGTACACAGGTCGCGGTTGTCCTGCAAAATGTACATTTTGTCTGTGGCCTCAAACTATCGGAGGACATCAGTATCGTGCTAAAAGTCCTGAGGCAGTAGGACAGGAAATGGCGTTAGCAAAATCACTTTGGGGAAATTCTATTCGAGAATATTTCTTTGATGATGATACTTTTACTATTGATAAAAAACGTGTTATTGCTATTAGTGAACATCTCAAAAAACTAAAATTAACTTGGAGTTGTAATGCCCGTGCAAACTTAGACTATGATACTTTAAAAACTCTTCGAGACAATGGCTTAAGACTTCTTTTGGTAGGCTTTGAATCAGGAAACCAAAAAGTTCTCGATGGAGTTAAAAAAGGGATTAAACTTGAAGTAGCCCGCAAGTTTATGGCTAACTGTAATAAACTTGGAATTAAGGTTCATGGGGCATTTATTATCGGTTTACCAAATGAAAGCAAGGAAACTATTGAAGATACCATTCGTTTTGCTTGTGAGGTTAGTCCACACACTATTCAAGTATCTATTGCTTCGCCCTACCCTGGAACAGAGTTATATCAACAAGCTTTAGACAATGATTGGTTTACTAATCGAGATTTGGTAGCAACTTCTGGTATTCAAATGTCTACATTACAATATCCCAATTTATCGGCAGCAGAAATCGAAGATGCAGTTGAACAGATGTATCGTCGCTTTTATTTTCGTCCTGGAGCAATTATTCCCATCGTTAAAGAAATGTTAGTTGATCCCCAAATGTTGGTACGTCGTTTACGAGAAGGACGAGAATTCATGGCTTATTTGAATGAACGTCGTAACCGAACTTTAGTTAATGCCTCTTAATTTATTTTAATGTTTTTAATTAAAATGACGATCAATTGATTGCAAAGGACGTGCTTACTGAAAGCATGTCCTTATTTTAACTATATAAAAATTAGTTGTTATAATTAATAACACAAATATTGACAAAAAATAGGAGATAAATAAATATTTTATTTGAGTTAAATTAGAGTCTTTTTTATGAGAAAGTCCATCTGTTTATGATCAATATTAGACAATATAATATTGGGGTAAATTGCTGTGGCTTTGAGTGGATGATTTAAAAGTTTACAGCCACTATTAGTATTGTTAAATGTGAAGCCTAGTAACTCATGCACAATAGAGACAATATCAAAATTTATCTGACTTGAAGTAGAATTAATTGGTTTTCCATTCTGAGGGTCTATAATCTCAACTAACCATTTTTCTTTTTTAGCAATCGATTGAATTTTATTTCCTAATTTTAAGAATTCTTTCTTCAATCGCTGTTTTTCTTGTTGAACTTGTTTGTTGTTTTTTTCTAGAGACATTCTTGCCTCCAATAAAATAATAGCTATTGTTTGAGGATAAAATTTACAATCTGGTAATAATATTGAGTAGTTATCAATAATAAACTTGGTCGGTGGTTGAATATAAATCTCAATGAAAAATTTAGTTGCTTGTTGATAACTAATAATTGGTTTATTTGATAACATTAAATTCAACTATTAAAAATAGCTACTTCAAATAGTTGTCAATATACAACAATTATTTGAGAACTGTCTATGTTAG
The DNA here is from genome assembly GCF_947331815.1 of Cyanobacterium sp. uoEpiScrs1. Lineage (GTDB taxonomy): Bacteria > Cyanobacteriota > Cyanobacteriia > Cyanobacteriales > Microcystaceae > Rippkaea. The sequence continues at coordinate 1,643,415 of NZ_OX373462.1, read as the reverse complement.
ATAGAGTTAAATTATCGTCTAATGTTGCTAAAAAATCTTAATATAATATGAAGTATGTTGCCTCTTTATACTATATGAAAGAATTCATGTTTAGTTTGCTGTGCTCAGTCCTAAAGCGACGTTCCCTTCATTAGTTTTAAAAAAGCTAATGTTTCTTTAAGGTTAATTTGTGGTTATTTTATATATCTTAATTAAGACTAATTATTTTTTCGACTAGTAGTAGCTATTATCTTAATATTTATTGTCGTTTACCTATTAGATTCCATAATCGCTGCAAATTTATGCCAGTTAACTTTGGATGTTATCGTCTTACTGTTATCATTAGGTAAATAAAATGATGGTATCTATGATAGATAAAGTAATCAAAGATAACAAAATGATATGATCATATGGTAATCACATAAAGAAAGATTAAGTTTAATTATATTACTTGACATTATGACTTAAAATTAAATCTAGACAAAAGTTGTGTATAGATTTAGTTTATGTCAGTTCCTCCTACAATCGATATTTGGAAATACAAACCTTGGTGGTGTCAACCCTGGACAATCCTTTTAACAGGAACAGGAGTAATTCTTGGAAATTGGCTTTTATTTCATAAAATTTGGCTGATAGCCGTAACCTCATCTTTTGTCCTTATATGGTGGTTTTACTTCTTAGTGTTTATTCCTAATTTATTTAAACAACAAGGACTCAATCAAGAACAATAGATTTTTATTGTCGCTCAATCTTAACGCTTGAACATAGTGGATAATATTTATCTTAATCCCATAACTATCAAAAACAGTAATATATTTTTATACTGTTACAAGTCTTTTAAATATAAAACTTTTTCTATATAGATTTAAAGAACTATTATTTTGTGATGATTATAAATTTATTGGCATTATAAAAAAGTATTTTTTTATAATTTTAACTGTACATATATCTAATTTAGATTATTATCAATACGGTTTGTTAACTACAATAATTACTAATCTATAAAAATGCCAAATTAAATTGGATACGATATTACATTAATTGGTGAATTTTGGTACTATAGTTAGTTATTATATACCCGATAAATTATTTCTCATTAAGATGATTTTGTCGTTGATAATAATGTAAACTTTTTAGAGCTTGTTTGAATGTAAATATAGAATAATTAGAATTTATCCTAACTTAAAATTAATTACACAATATTTTAATTGTCATTATTTTTTTAAATATCTTTGTAATCAATTAATAGTGTTTCATTTACTAATCTTTTAGATTTTGTATTGCTGTATACTAATTACAAATTTAAACTAAATAGTAAAAACAATACATTTTTATACGGATTAAACTTTATTTGATTTTTTTATTTAAGATTTTGATGATATAAATAAATTTATTTATATCATCAAAAAAGTTTTTATTTCTACAGCTAATTACAGAAGATTAGACATTGTAGAAGTTAATTAATGTACATGGTTTTTTTACTTATGAAATTTTAAGATTAATTATGGTGAACAGACAATACTTTATATCTCAATCCTCGATGGACCAGACCAACTAGCAGAAATAATCATAGACAATTCACCTTTGCTAGTTAGGTGGGCTTAAAAAGTTTTTAAGTCTATCAATAAATAAAATAACGAGAACATTGTCGTATTTTTATCATTATCCTTTGCTTTAAAATTTTATGTCTACATTACTATCTTGTTGATATTTAAGAAACAATCACCCCGGAACTTCTCGTAAAAATTTTCAAACTTACCAAGTCCAAGGTTTTCCAGACTCCATAATCTAAAACAATCCGAGAGCCTTTGACGAGGATTGAACTCGTGACCTCACCCTTACCAAGGGTGTGCTCTACCACTGAGCTACAAAGGCAATATTGGGACAAACTACCCAAAGATTTTTACTCTTTGCTCTATTCAGAACAGAGAATCTTGAAAAGTATTGTGGTGGGCCGAGCTGGATTTGAACCAGCGTAGGCATAGCCAGCGGATTTACAGTCCGCCCCCATTAACCACTCGGGCATCGACCCATTTGTGCCACGACTATCTATACTAACACAGATGTTTTGGATATGCAATTTTTTATCAGACAATTTATTTAAGGACTGTGGATTGGCGGGCGTTCGTTCTGACATAAAACCCCCTGACTATGAGGGAAGTCACTCTCATCGTAAATTTCTCCAACTAATTCTTCTAAAATATCTTCTAAAGTTACTAACCCTACAGTTCCACCATATTCATCTACTACAATAGCAATATGAATTCGTTGCTGAAGCATTTCCTTAAGTAGGTTAGTCACCCGCTTAGTTTCAGGGATATAGACGGGAGAATCCATCGTATCGGTGACACAAACTTGAGAACGCATGTCCTTAGATACTGATTGCAAGGTTTGAAGAGCTTGTTTAAGATGCACAATTCCTACAATCTGATCTTTGGATTCTCCTTGCACTGGGATACGAGAAAAGCCAGTTTCCAAAGATAAATTGAGTAATGATTGTAAACTAGCTTCATGAGAAATTGTAACCATGTCAATACGAGGTTTAACAACATCTTTAGCCATTAACTGATCAAGCATTAACGCTTTATGGAGTAACTGGTGTCTATACAAATCTAAGTGTCCTTTCCCACCTAAAATCTCAATCATTAACTGTAAATCAGTTAATGATTCCCCATATTGTGCTGTTTTATCAGATTTTCCTTGAAATAGAAAGATTGTTTTTTGAGTGATTGCTTCAAAAACTTGAACCATTCCGATCACACTTAGAAATTGGGATAGCCAGAAAATGGGACGGACAGCAAGACGAAAAAAAGCACGATCATTAATAATTGCTAATGATTTTGGAGTTATTTCGCCAAAAATTAAAATAAAAATCGTGACAACTGCTGTTGCGGCTCCTAACCCTGCGTTGCCTAGCCAAATAGCAAATAAATTACTGGTGAGAATAGCCGAAAAATTGTTAACTAGATTATTCCCAATCAACAGACTCGTAATAAAACGCCGTCGCTTTTCAAGTACTAAACGGTAAATTCCTGAAGGATCTCCTTGATGCTCAATCAATCCCTTCAGTTTAAAATTATCAAAGGCAGTTATGGCTGTTTCTGAACCTGAAAAAAACGCAGATAAAAGCAGCATAAGAAAAACTGCTATCAAATCTAGGGAAACCTTCCCTAACAAAGGAGCAGGTTCAGCTATAGCAAAAAGGTCAGAGTCAATAGGTGACAAAATAGTTGATAAGAATAGTGACTTAAAGGTTCAGAGACAGTTTATATACTCTAAGAACCTTAAAAGTCGTTTGGACCAATTCAAAAAATGATGGACAACCCAATCATTAATTTAGATTAATTCAAGCAACATAGGCTACTTTAAACGCCCACAGAATCAATCCTATAATTGTTCCAAAAATCAAGAAAGCAGAAATAGCAATGAGAACGGGCTTATCGGCTCCGTCGAATTTCATAATGCCGCGATTAAGATCTGACATTGAGCTTGGCTCCTAGCTTAAAAATGAACAGGTTAGAAAAATAACTCTAGATAATAGGTTAGCGAAGATTTAACTAGAATAGGCTAAGAAATTGTGACAAAGATATCCCCAAAACGGTTGGATAACAGGATGTGTTAATTTAGCAAAACCATGATAAATTTGCGAATTAATAAACTAGTATTATTGTTCTGTACTCAACCTCTGTTACATTAATTTTAGTTAATATTCTTTCTTTGTATTTATATATTTCCAATCGGGTGTGTCTGACTTGGTCACTGGACCATTCTCGAAAAATTAATCCTCACGGTCAACACTCTGCCATAGTGCTTTCGAAACGCTTATGATTTAGACTAGTGCAGCACCCATAGCTCATGCATAAGGTAATCCGGCTTAAGCCAGTTATATTCTTATCGTTTTCATGGTAGCATATCTTTTTACTTTTTACATTGTCAATTTACTTTTGGGGCGATCATTTATGTATGCTGTAAGCCAACAGCATACTTGTCGTGTATTTGTTTCGAATTGTATTAAGATTCAACCGACAGTTTAATTTAATAACTGCGTTTCCCGTAGGGAATCTTAAGGAAAGAGTACTAGAGGAGAACTAATATAAAGGTTAAAATCGACGTAGGGGTTGACCATTTTTGCCCCTACTGAGTAGCTCGATGCTAATTTAAGAAACACTAATCCCCAAATGGCTTAACTCTTGGTAGACTTGGTCAGACTGTTGCCACACTTGTCCGTCAAGGGCAATTTGTTCGATTAAACTGGCTAGGCGCAACGCCTTGAGAGCTTGTTCTCCTCCTACTGAGGGTTGATCACCGCCTCTAACGCAGTGAACAAAGTGTTCTAGCTCGGCATGAAGAGGCTCGATGTTGCTAGTATAGACTTTTTCAATTAGTCCATCTTGACGATAGAGAACCTGACCGTAATCACTAGTATAATTGGCAGTGGTTTGACGATGGATCAGAATTTCATTGTTTAAAAAATCTGCCTCTGTTAGGCTGTTTTCACAATGTGCTGCTAGACGGCGAATCTTGCGGTGAGTTACTTTACTAGCAGTTAAGGTAGCAACAATACCATTAGCAAATCCTAAGGTAGCAGTTACATAATCTAAATATCCCGAATCTGCAGCACGGCTGCCACTAGCGTTCAACTTGACCACACGATCGCCTACTAACTCAAGCAGTAAATCAATGTCGTGAATCATTAGATCCAAAACTACAGAAACATCGTTTGCTCGTTGAGAATAAGGACTCATACGATGAGCCTCTAAGGCTAGCAATTCCTCGGTCTTGAGAACTTTACTTAACTCTTGGAAGGCGGGATTGAATCGTTCTATATGTCCCACTTGCAGAATCCCATTAGAGCCAGCTGCTGCGTTGACTAACGATTCAGCTTCAGCAATACTTGCTGCAATAGGTTTTTCAATAAGAGTATGAACTCCAGCTTTGAGACAATCCATCCCCACTGAGTGATGCAAGCGTGTAGGCACAGCAATACAGACAGCATCAACATGGGGCAGTAAGTCATGATAATTCTCAAAAAAACGAACTCGATACTTACTAGCAGTATCTAAACCTCGTTCAACGTTGACATCGGAGACACCAACAAATTCTACATCTTTGAGCAAACTGAAAACACGAGTATGGTGTTGACCCATGTTGCCTACCCCAATCACACCAATGCGAATGGGATCAAAGGGATTTCGTGGTTTTTTTCGGGTCAATTGTGCGTCTGACATTCTCCTGGACACTCCTACACCAAGTTTTAACTTAAAATAGATTTCAGAATAAAAAATTTTAATTCTTTAGTCGATCACCAAAGATACTAGCACAGTTTGTCAAAATGTAAAGAATTTCAACAGTGATAGATTAAGTTTGGCGATCCTCTACTTACTTCCGACTTTTCTTAAGCCTCTTCTTCATAGTATTCAGGTTGTTTCTGTTTTTGAGGAATGTCAACTCGAGGAGGATTATAAGATTCGAGTTCAACATCATCATCCCAAACATCCCCTCGAACTTCGTCGTACTTATACTCTCTTTCTTGCCGAGGTGGTTCGTAATGAGTCTTACGTTTTACTTTGACTTCTCCCCAGTTATCCTCTTCTAGTTCTTCGTAACGGATAGATTCAGTTTGTTTTTTTGGGGGGGAGGCAGCAATGGGCTGCTCCCAAGTATCCTCATCCCACTGTTCTTCTATCACTGACTGTCGTTCTTGGAAAGGAGTATGAGTACGCACAGGTATGCCTGTCCCAAGCTGGTTATCAGGTCGTGTGGTTGGAGGATAGTAAATATCTTCTTCTTCTTTTTCCCAGGGAGGACGGCCAATACCTAACCGTTCTAAAACCCCCACCGTTATTTGAACTAACTGCTCTTCTGCTCCTTCAAAAACAATTAAGCGATTAGGACCACTACTGATCACTTGTTCAATAGATAGTTCGTAAGTACTAATTAACCGATCAGGAATTTGGGGCAAGCCCAGAGAAGCTATGATAATGGAGGATACTTTTCCCGTCTCAATATTAAACTCAAAGTCTCGGACTCGCCCTAACGACTCTCCTGTCTCAGTTATTACTTCACAGTTAACAACAGAAGAATAAGTATCGATATCGACGGTTGTAACTACGTCTTCATCTTCAACTAGGACTACATCCCCAATTTGATGACTACTCGAAAGATACATATATCGGGGTATTCCCGACAATGAGAGCATATTGTCTCGTAATCCTAGGGAAACTACTTCTCGTCGGTCTATATCTACTAAGACTTCCTTGACAACACCTAACTTTTTACCTGTATTGCGAGTGATGACTTGTGTATTAATAAATTCGTTACGTAATCGGATTTTATCGCTAGTCATTGTGTCCATAAGTTGGAATTTTGGCTCCCGGAGGATAACCAGAATATAATAAAGTTTTATTTGGTTTGAGGGTTAAGGATTAACCCTCAATTAATAGATAATAGCTCATGGTCTAACACCTATGGTGTAACATTAGTCTAAAGTTTTAACCTAAAAGTACCTAGTCAAATTCTGAAACTATTTATGCTTAGACTTGTTCAGAAGGATTAACTATAAAGATGTTGAATATAATTTAAGTATCTTCTTACTATTCTAACCCGTTTTTTAGCAACATAGATATTGAAAAATAATTTTTAGTAATAAGTTTAAATGTACTTTTAATATTTTTTGTTTAGCTCTGACGACAATATAAATTCACTATAAATAATATATATATTATCAGATTAAACGAGGGAGAACTTAAAGGTTTTTAGAGTAAATATTTATACTAAAAATTTCTCATGTCTTTTCATTAAAAGTAATACTTGCTACATTCTCCAAACAAGCAATTAAGTATCTTAATAACTAGATCTTCAATATATTGCCATTTACAATAAAATTTTTTAATAATTAAATACTAATTTAAGCTAAGATAAATTGATTGTACTTCATAAGAATAGTAATTGTTTTAAACATAAATATCTTAGTAAGTAAAAAACAGAAATAAATCAATAGCAGTCATTAAAGCTCAGTATAATATTTAGTTTTGGGCTTATTTTTTCTGTTATATTAATACTGAAACTGCAAAATAAACCTTATTTATGTTATGTATTATTGTTACCAATGATATGTTTAGAATATACCTGATTTTTTATCATGTTCTACTAAGTTTAAGTTGAGTGTAAAATATAGTGTGTTTTATTAAGTAAAATTATGGATTAAACAAATGACTAAATTATATACATTTTTATCATACATAAATTATTAAAGTGATTACAATAGGAATTATTGTTGATTATTTATATCGCAATTTTGTTTACAAAAATAAGGACTTTCATTTATAAATTTATTGTAGTTATACGAACAATCTACTCTACATTCATTAACTGTCTATTGTTGTAGATAATAAAGTTAAATAACGTAAAATAAAGAAATTAATTATTTTTGTCAACTTTAAATTTTTTTGTATATTACGCATATCATCAACTATAAGAATAAGAGTCGTTAAAATAGTCATTATTTGTCTTATTTATGACGAAAGACTACTAATTCCTGATATGACTGGATTTGCCAGTCATATTTCATTAGGATGTTAGAATTTAAGTGACGGATTTGATATTACTTATGTTCATTTACTCAATATAATCACTGAATACTTGGTTTATTAAGCAAAATTTACTAAAAAAACTTATTTTGGTATTTTGTCAATTCAACTAAATAGGTGAAATTAGTTGAGGTCATCACAGCTAAATATATAAATTGTAACGGATTTATTTGTGTAACTAAGTTTAGACAGTCAATTGTAAACCATTAATCTAAATGATGTATTGTTGCATTATATGTCCATATATAGAGTAAAGCCCCTAGCACTTACACCATATATGTGGTATAACCAAGAATGTAGCTTCAATTATTAGACTGAAATCAAGTACAAAAAATAGTACAAAGCTGTCAGTTTCATTGATTCAGTTTACGTTTGTTTTTAAAAAGTTTAAACTAACGATGCAGCCAACTGTCTTAACTTCCTTTAATTCTTCTCAAGTAACTAACTATCAACCTTCTTCTGCTCCAGAAAACCAGATTAATTCGGGAACTAGTAAAATTCAAGTTATTCGCCGAGATAATTCTTGGACTCCTCTGAATATTGGAAAAATTCGGGAAGTTGTAGATTGGGCTTGCCAAGGTTATAACGTTAATTCCATCGCCTTGGAAGCCGGATTAAAAACTCGTTTACGCCACGGTATTACTACTAGAGAAATTCAGGATAATCTGATCAACTGCGCTTTAGAAATGTGTGGACCAGATGAACCAGACTGGCGTTATGTAGCAGGAAGACTTCATATCTGGAGCTTATGGAAAGATACCCTAGTCAGTCGAGGCTATCAATATGGTGACTACCATAAAACTGTCAAAACGAAAGTTGAATCTAAAGCTTATGATCCAAGAATACTTACGTATTCCAATGAGGAATTAAAAGAGGCGGGCAGTTGGATTAATCCTGATTGGGATACAGACTATGATTATGCCGGAGCAGTACTTTTGACAGGACGTTATCTATTGTTTGATGAACTTCCTCAAGAAGCTTTACTAACTTGTTCGCTCTTGTTAGCGACGATAGAAGCTCCCGAAAACAGACTAGTTTGGGCCCGACGGTTTTATGAGGCAATTGCCACTCGCACAATTTCTCTAGCTACCCCAATTTTAGCTAATCTTAGAATTCCTGGCGGTTCGTTGACGAGTTGTTTTATTGTATCTATTGATGATGATTTAGAGAGTATTTTTAAAGAAATAACTAACGCTGCTAGAATTTCTAAAAATGGAGGGGGAGTTGGCGTCAATGTCAGCCGAATTCGGGCTACTGGGAGTTGGGTTATGGGAAAAGCCAACGCTTCTGGGGGAATTATTCCCTGGATAAAATTACTTAATGATACTGCGATCGCTGTCAACCAAGGAGGTAGACGGGCGGGGGCTGTGACTGTTGGGGTAGATATTTGGCATTTAGACGTTCCCGAATTTTTGGAAATGCAGACAGAAAATGGAGATCAAAGACGTAAAGCTTATGATGTCTTCCCTCAGCTAATTTTAACTGATGAGTTTATGCGTCGGGTTGTAAATAAACACGAATGGACGTTAGTAGATCCCTATGAAGTTCGTAGTAAATTAGGTATAGAATTGGCTAACTTATGGGGAGAAAAGTTTGAGGAAGCCTATCGAGTGATTGAGCAAACATTAGGCAAGGAAATCACTCTTTATAAGCGTGTTCAAGCCCGTGACTTATTCAAAACAATTATGCGGTCACAGGTAGAAACGGGAATGCCCTATTTGGCTTTCAAAGATACTATGAACCGTGCTAATCCTAATAAACATCAGGGATATATTCCTGGAGTAAATTTATGCACCGAATCTTTTAGCAATGTTTCTTCTGGTAGAGAGGCACATTCTTGTAATCTTGTTTCCCTAAATTTAGCAAATCTTGACACTGATGATTTAAAGTATATTTGTAATGTTGCTGTTAGAATTTTAGATAACACTATTGATATTACGAATAGTCCTTTTGATGATGCTAAAGCTCATAATGATAAATATCGTACGATTGGAATAGGATGTATGGGCTTAGCAGATTGGCTAGCCAAAAGACATTTATCCTATGAAAAATTGACAGAAATTAATCAGTTATTTGAAGAATTTAGTTATTGGTGTACTTACGCTTCTATGGAGTTAGCCAAAGAAAGGCAGCCCTATCAGGCTTTTGTGGGAAGTGAATGGCATCAAGGTAAGTTAATCGGGGCAAAACCAGTAGAATGGTTTTTAGAAAATGCTACTCATAAAGAACGCTGGAAAAAGTTATCAGAAGACATTCAAGCTTACGGCATTCGTAACTCTCATATTACCGCAATCGCCCCTAACACCTCCTCTTCCTTAGTTCAAGGATGCACAGCTAGTATTCTTCCAGTTTATAGTCGCTTTTTTTATGATAAATGGGCGAAAGGGACTGTTCCTATTGCTCCACCTTTTATTGAGGAAGCTTTTTGGTTTTATCCTGAAAACAAAACTTTGGATCAACAAAAAGTGGTAAAAGCTGTAGGACAAATACAGCAGTGGATTGATACAGGTATTTCTATGGAATTGTTATTTAATTTGAATAAAGGTATCTATTTCCCCCATGAACCAGAACGCTCTATTAATGCCAAAGATATTTTTGATACTTTAGTATTAGCTTGGCAAGAAGGTTGTAAGGCTGTTTATTACATTAGAACCGTTCAAAAAGATGATTTTAAAGAATCTAATAATAGTTGTTCTGCCTGTGCAAATTAACTGATTTAGTCTAATAGATACTAAATAGTGTGAAAAACTAAAAGGTAGTTAAGGGTGAATAAAAAATGTTTTTTATTTTTAATAACTTTATATATTATAAATAATATATAAAGTTATTAAAAAGTGTATTTGTTTTTTTATTTTTTTATAATGCTTTATATATCTTGTTGGAAAGATGTAATTTATAGTAATTTTTTTCAATAAAAATAAGAAAAGTAACACTCATTAAAATGTATCAAAAGTATTTATAAATCATAATACTAAAATTTATAGTATTTAAGTGTTTTAGTAATTCATTTAAAAGATTTATATTATTACAATAAAGTCAGCATATTTTTTTGTTTAATTAATATAATTAAACAAAAAAAAGAATACAATGTATAGAATATATTTCAAATCAAAAAATTAATTGACTGATTTGTATGTAATGTTAAAATAATAGAGACTTAATTGTATCTATAATTGTATATAAACTCAATCATACTATGGTAGTAAATAAGACTAAAATACCGAAACAAATGCCTATTAACCCTATTTTTAATCCAAATGGGGATGATGCCATAGAAAATCGTTCTATCTGGTTTGGTAACACAACAAATTTAATGCAACTTAATGATGTTAGATTCCCTTGGACGGTAAATTTATATCAGCAGATGAGAGAAAACTTTTGGATTCCTCAACGGATAGATATCACACAAGATGTAGTAGACTACGCCAATTTAACTAATGATGAACGTTATGCTTATGAAGGAATTTTAGCTTATCTTACTTTTTTGGATTCAATACAAACTTGTAATATTCCACATCTAAAAAGTAGTGTAACAGCACCAGAAGTTAGTCTATGTATGGCAGAACAGATTTCTCAAGAAGGAATGCATAATCAAAGTTATCAGTATATTATTGAAACTATTATTCCCCCGGAAAGACGCAATCATGTTTATGAGTTTTGGCGCACTGACAAAATTTTGAAAAAACGTTGCGAGTTTATTGCAAGTTTGTATCAAAAATATATTGATAATCCAACTTCAGAGAATTACTTTGTGGCGCTAATGGGAGACTTTTTATTAGAAGGATTATATTTTTACAATGGGTTTATTTACTTTTATAATCTAGCATCAAGAATGTTAATGTCTGGATCAGCCGACATTTTTAAAATGATTAACCGAGATGAATTAAGTCATGTTCGTCTATATCAGAAGCTAATTCCAGAAGCAAGAAAAATATTTACTCACTCTGTAGATCAAATTTATGATATGTTTGCTAGAGCTGTAGAACATGAATGTCGTTGGACTAATCATATTATTGGGAATAATATCTTAGGAATTACTGAGTCTAGCACTGAACAATATACTAAATACCTGGCCAATATTCGGTTGCGTTCGATTGGATTGGAACCCCTCTATCCAGAAACTAAATATAACAAAAGTCCCTATACTCATTTAGAGCGTTTTTCTGATACTAAAAAAGAAGCACATACTAAGGCGAACTTTTTTGAATCAACAGTCACTAGTTATGTAATGTCCTCAGGGGTAACTGGATGGGATGAAATATAATTATCTGTTCTGAGTAACTGAGGAGTTGTTCAGAACATTCCAAATCCTTATTCCAATAGGAATATAAATTAAGAAAGTATTCTAATCTTACCTTTTAAAAATTACTATAATTAAAGTTAAAGTTTTAGAGCAACTTCTCTATTAAATTATTAAAACTGTTTATTAATCAAATCAATATAATTCATACTTAAGTAATGTGCAGGGAAGGGAACCATTGTAGATAGGAATACGACGGGAAGTTCTTAATCCTATTTGTTTACTTAATTCTTTATTTGCTGTTAGAATATAAGCATTCCAGCCCTTAAAACGTTGCTTTAAAACATTGCCCAATGATTTATACAACGCTGTCAATTGTCGGGAGTTGCCGATGCGCTTACCATAAGGAGGATTACAAATGATAATACCCTTATCAGCTGGGGGTTCAATCTCTTCTAACCGAATTTGATTTAATTTAATGTCTTTATCGAGACCACAAGCAGCTATATTGGTAAACGCTTGCTTAAGGACATCTATATCTTGATCGCTTCCAAAAATAGGAGCTTTCAACTGACTTAGTTGTTCGTTTTTAGCCTCTTCAACTATTTTAGAATAAGTAGTTGAATCAAAGTCAAGCCAATTCTGAAAACTAAATTTGTTTTGATATAAACCTGGGGCAATATTTAGTCCTTTTAAGGCAGCTTCAACAGGTAAAACTCCTGAACCACACATGGGATCTAAAAAAGGAATACTCCCATCCCAATCGGCTATATCTAATAAGGCGGCTGCCAGGGTTTCTTTTAAAGGTGCTATTCCCATAGCTGATCGGTATCCTCTCCGATGTAAACTTCTACCCGAACTATCTAAACTTAGAATACAATGATTATTATTAATGTGAGCGTTGATAATAATATCAGGACTTTTAACATTAATATTAGAACGAGTATTAAACCTTTCTGTTTGTTGGTTAACAATAGCATTTTTAATTTTTAATGCTGTAAAGTGGGTGTGATTTAAATTTTGATTACTTCCAGTACAATTAACAAGAAATGTTTGATGGGTTTGTAAATACCTAGACCAATCTATCTTATAAACGTTCTTATATAGTTGAATTTCGTTATGGCTTTCAATTTTTTGGATAGGCACTAAAATTCGAAAAATAATTCTCGACCATAAATTAACTCGATAAAATAATTCTTGATTCCCTTGAAAATAAACCCCTGTAAAAGTAGGTTTAACTTCTGTTGCTCCTAATAATCCTAATTCTTTAGCCGCGATTTCTTCTAATCCTCTCGCAACAGTAGCAAAATAAGTCTCGCTCATCACGTATTAGCTAGTAAAAATAATTGATATATATTATATATCCTACTATTATGCACTAATCAAGTTATACTTTTAACAAAAAATTAAAAATATAACTTATAAGTTTATGAATAAAATGTGTTTATTTTTCTTAATCAAAACAGCAATTATTAAACAGATAAACAACCATTAAAGTATTAAAATCTTGTATAATTTATGCAAATAAAATAGCGTAATAAAATAATTAAATCTATTTAAATTAAATGATTTTGATTATATATTTATGCATTATCATAAATTATCTTATTCTGTTAATAATACTTAAATATACTCTAAATAATATAATTCGCTATACATTAGTTAAAATTAATTGTAGAGTTATAGATAACAATATTTTTGATCTCTATGTACCTATTTAAATACACTAGACTAAAATCTTATTTTAAGAATATACTTGTGACTGTTTTAGAAGTTACTAAAACTAGTTTAGAAATAAATTGCTTGTTATAAATAATTATATATAGTATTGCACTAGAGTTTTATTTTTAAATAAAAAATATCTTTGTTGAATTTAATATTTAAGTAACAATCACAAATATTTTTTATGTCCTTAAAAAATATTTGTGATTGTTAAAATTGTTTATATTTTATAGTAAACGATGACTATTTAAGTGTTACACATAAGAGAGTATATATTTATTTTTTTTATAAAATATCTTTATGTGCTAACTCTAAATAGTAAAATCCAGTAATAGAGTACAGAATATAAATTTATATACAAGCATAACCTACATTATCATAATATTTAATTTCTTACAAGTTAAATTGTAAACTGAAAATTTGGCAATAAAATAATAAATATTTAAATATAAAATCTAAAAATAAATCTCGGCCTTTACTTTGCATAAAAACACTTTGAATATACATTTTTAAAAAACGAAAATCTGATTAAAATATCTCAAAAGGAATGAAATATAAAGTATTATATGTCGATACGTTTTTATGTGAAAAAATAAAAACCAACAACAATAAAAGATATGATGCTAAAAGAAAAATTCTTATTACTATCGTATACTATATAGTAGTAAAAGTTTGTATAATATTCTTGTTTTCTGCTTAAAAGACACAAGAAACTAGTTGTAAATATTTTAATTTGCGTAAAATATAAAGTAAAACTAAACCCAAAAGACAAGAAAAATAATTAGGTTTCTATTTTGATAATAAAGTAGCAAAAATATATTTTATATGACTATTTTTTTAAGGACACATAATAAAACTAGACTATAAAATATATTAAAATCTAGTATAAAGAATACTAGATTTTAATATATTTATATCCACCTATCGAGGTAAACGTTAAGATGCCAGGAGGCTAATTAATCACAATAAGATAGTTTAATATAAAATAAGACTATTTCCAAAAACAATAAGAATATAAGAACTAAAATATTATTTTTTGTCTTAAAAGCGGAGGTTTTGTGAATTTATGTCAATTTTATAACATTTTTCCTTACTCTTCTCAAGAGCTGGGACAGATTAACTTGGGAAGACTTCCCGTAATGGTGAGAATAGCTCAAATAAGTGATATTAAGGACCTGACTGAGGTTCTAATCAGAAGTTTTCATCCTCCCCAGCAATGGTCTTCTTGGCTATACCCCTTGTTTAGGCTAGAAATCAATGAAGATTTACGTATTCGTTTTCGAGCACATTCTCCATATTATTGTTGTCTAGTGGCTATGATTTCTAATGGGACATCTAACGATTTCCAAGAATTAGTTATCGGTACAGTAGAAATTACTCTGGGTTCCAGGTTACACTCTCAATCTTTGTACATTAGTAATTTAGCAGTTAGTCATTCCTATCGGAGACAGGGAGTAGCTAAATATTTACTCCAGAAATGTGAGCAAGTTGCTTTAGAATGGGGATATAACTCCCTTGGTTTACACGTATTAGAAAATAATTATCCAGCAAAACAACTTTACCTTAATTATGGTTATAAACTCCAAAAAACTGAATCTACTTGGAAGGGTTGGTTGTTTAAAACGCCTCGACGGTTATTTTTACAAAAAATATTAAAGTATCCATGATGTTCTAAAGAATAGAATTCAAGACTATTGAGTTTGACCAAAACAGGTAAAGTTTATAGTACTATTGTTTATTAACAAGGTATTAAGTATATTTTTAATTAATTTTTTTTATTCTAACTATCCTAAATAGGGTCACAAAGCAGCTAAATAAGATAGTCAAGGAGTAATTATTAATATTTAGAGCTAGTTCAAAAAACTTTTGATATAAAATAAAATCAAATAATTGATTGGCTCGTTCCTATCCAAGATGATTTTGTTGTCTAAATTTTACATAAAATAGTTAACTTTTTTTAGATATATGTCAGTTCAAAAAAAAAAACCAAACTCTATCCAAATCATCCAAAGTCTGCAAAGGGAGATTGCGACATTACAAGCAGCACAAATAGCTACCTTGAAAATCCAACAAGAATTACGTGAGAGTGAACAACGATGGCAGTTAGTACTACAGGGGACAAATGAGGGAATTTGGGATTGGAATCTTAAAACTGATGAGCTTTTCTTTTCTCATCGTTGGAAAGAAATGTTAGGGTATCAAGACGAAGATTTATCCCATCATTTTGACACCTGGAAAATGTTGCTGCATCCCCAAGACAGAAAGGGGGTAATGGACGCGGTATATGCTCATCTAGAAAGAAAAACTAACCATTATACTGTTGAATTTAGACTCAAATGTAAAGACAAAACTTATAAGTGGATTTTGTCACGAGGACAAGCTCTTTGGGATCAACAAGGAAATCCAATTAGGATGGTAGGAACCCACAGTGATATTAGTGATCGCAAACAGGAGCAAATTCTATTAAGTTCGCTAATTAATTGCATTCCTGACTTTGTATTTTGTAAAGATCCTCAAGGCTTTTATAAAGTTTGTAATAATGCCTTCGAAACTTTTGTTGGACGCGACAGAAAGGATATTATTGGGAAAACTGACTTCGATCTTTTTAGTCCCGAGGAAGCCCTATTTTTTCGGGAACAAGATCGTATTATGATTCACAAAAAACAAGCCTATCGTAATGAAGAATGGATCACTTATCCTGACGGGAGTCGTCTTCTTCTCGACACATTAAAAACCCCCTTTTGTTGTCCTGATGGTAATTTAATGGGGTCGATTGGGATTAGTAGAGATATTACTGATCGCCAACGACGAGAAGAAACCTTAAAAAAGCAAGCTCAACGTGATAGTTTGCTCAGTAGTATTGCTCGACAATTAATTGATCAAGATTTCAATACTGCCGTCGGGTTTACTCTAGCATCTCTAGGAGAATTTACCAATGGTGATCGTGGCTACATTATACGTTATTCCCCTCAACAATGCCTTTGGAATATGACCTATGAATGGTGTAAACCAAATACTTCCTCCACTAAAAAACAGTCCCCAAATATTCCTTTACAAGATCTTCCCTGGTTTTCGGAACAACTCCTGAAAGGCCATCCTATTCGTGTAAATTCCTTGGAAGATCTACCTAGGCAAGCGATAAACGAAAGAGAGATATTTAAAAATAGTCTTAGCCCTACTTTAGTGGTAGTTCCTATGGTGGCTACTGGACAAACGTTGGGGTATCTGGGGCTTGACGGAAACATTGACAAACATTGGACTCAAGAAGACGTAAATATATTAAAATTAGTAGGAGAATTTCTCGCTATTGCCCAAGCACGATCTCAAGCAGAAGAGGAACGCACCGAGTCTAAAGCTAGATTTGCTGGCATTTTGGATAATGCAAATGAGGCGATTATTTCTATCGATGAAAATCAATGTATCACCTTATTTAATCACGCTGCTGAAAAAATCTTTGGTTACCAGGCATCAGAAGTGTTAGGATGCCCATTTGATATTTTAATTCCTCAAAGGTTTAATGAAAATCATCAACGACATATTAAAGACTTTAGTATTGCGTCTGAAATTGCTCGACAGATGGGGGGTCGTCGTCCTGTTTTCGGTCGTCGTCAAGACGGGAGCGAATTTTTAGCCGAAGTTTCCATTTCTAAAATTAAACTTAAGGGACGAAAAGTATTTACTGCCATAGTGCGAGATATAACCCAACGTAAACAGGCCGAAATAGCCTTAAAAAAAGCTAAAGAAGCTGCAGATGCTGCCAACCGTGCTAAAAGCGAATTTTTGGCCAGTATGAGTCATGAATTACGAACTCCCCTCAATGCTATTTTAGGGTTTACTCAAGTAATGCAACGTGACCACACTTTGAATGAAGAACAGCAACAAAATTTGTCCATTATCTCACGCAGTGGCGAGCATTTACTAACATTACTTAATGACATCCTAGAAATGTCTAAAATTGAAGCAGGTCGTACAAGTTTAAGCCAAAATAGTTTTGATTTATACCGCTTGCTTTCCAACATAGAAGCTATGCTGAAGTTAAAAGCTGAAGCTAAAGGATTACAACTAATTTTTGAGTATACTCCAGAAGTTCCCCAATACCTAACTACTGATGAAGGGAAATTGCGGCAAGTTTTAATCAATTTATTAGGTAATGCCATTAAATTCACTGATGAAGGGGGTGTCACCTTACGGGTGAAGGGGAATAGGGAATCAGAAAAAGTTATGATTACCTTTGAGGTAGAGGATACTGGACTAGGGATTGCTACCGAAGAGATAGACCAACTATTTGCCGCTTTTGGACAAACAGAAACCGGACGTAACGCCCAAGAGGGAACTGGATTAGGATTACCCATTAGTCAAAAGTTCGTGCAGTTAATGGGTGGTGATATTCAGGTAAATAGCGTGCTAGGTAAAGGTAGTTTATTTACTTTTACTATTAAGGGACGGATAGCATCTGCAAATGCCATTAAAACGAAAAAACCAATTCGCAAGGTTATTGGATTAGCTCCTGGGCAACCCCGATATCGTATTCTAGCGGTAGATGATCGCCTAGAAAGTCGTATTTTATTAGTCAAATTACTCTCGTCAATGGGGTTTGAAGTCCGTCAGGCTAGCAATGGAAAAGAAGCAATTAATCTTTGGGAAAGGTGGGAGCCCCATCTAGTGTTAATGGACATGAGAATGCCTGTTATCGATGGCTATGAGGCTACTCAACGAATCAAAGCTACCACTAAAGGGCAAGCCACCGTAATTATTGCCTTGACTGCTAGTGCCTTTGAAGAGGAACGTAATGTTATTCTATCAGCTGGATGTGATGACTTTATGCGAAAACCATTTCGAGAAGAAGTTTTGTGGGATAAAATTGCTGATCACCTCGGTATTTGCTATGTTTACGAGTCTATGAGAAGGGAAGATAATCGAACAGAAGAAACAGATATTGAAGTTCAAGAAAATACCTCCGACGATCTATTGCAAGTATTATCTGTGATGTCTCGTGAGTGGATCACTCAAGTTCACCAAGCTGCCATAGAATGTAGCGATGATGCCATACTAGATTTAATTACTCAAATTACTCCAGCAAATGAGCTTTTAGCTGTTACCCTAAAAAATTGGGCTAATGACTTTCTTTTTAATCAGATTATTGAATTAACAAATAAGGTAATAGTTAATTGTAATTTAGATGATTAGCAGATTATGATCTTAGAAAAAGGCAATCTTCTTGTCGTTGATGACACTCTTGATAACCTGCGTTTACTCTCAGCCATGTTATCAGAACAAGGCTATAAGGTCCGTAAAGCTCTTGATGGCAAAATGGCCCTGAAAACTATATCCCAAGTTCCCCCTGATGTCATCCTGTTAGATATCAATATGACAGGAATTAATGGCTATGAAGTTTGCCGAACCCTAAAAGATAACCAAAAAACAAAAGAGATTCCTGTTATATTTATTAGTGCACTTGATGATATTTTAGACAAAGTAAAAGCTTTTGAAGTAGGAGGGGTGGACTATATTTGTAAACCATTTCAAGAAGAGGAGGTTATTGCCAGAGTAGAAAACCAATTGACTATACAACGACAAAAAAAACAACTACAACAAGAAATAAAAGAACGAAAAAAAACGGAACAAACTCTACGAGTTTACCTTCATGCAGTGTCTCATGATTTACGTAACCCTGTGTTAGGAATGGCCATGGTTTTGAAAAATTTACTTAAAAAAGGAAAAAAAGAAAATAAACAAACTATAGAGATATCTAATGTAGTCTTAGAACAGATAGTTGCTAGTTGTGACCGCCAACTTAATTTGATTAACTCTTTAGTAGAAACCCAACAATTTGAAATGGGAGGAGTTCACCTTAACTGCACCCCCTTAAATTTATTCTCATTAAGTCAGAAATTGTCTGCAGAATGGCAACCTATATTAAAAGAACATAAAGGTATATTAGATGTCCTAGTCTCTTCTGAATTACCGGTAGTTAAGGCAGATAGTGATCGTCTATGGCGGGTGTTTGAGAATTTGTTAGCTAATGCTCTTAAACATAATCCTCCTGGCTTAAAATTAACTATAACTGCTGAAGTCTTAACCCCCCAAAAATTAGCTTTGTATACTAAGAAAAATATCAAAAAATCTTCTCAAGATACAAGAATGGTTATTTGTACCTTAGCTGATAATGGAGTAGGAATGAATTCAGAACAAGCAGAGAACTTATTCGAAAGATATCATCGAGGAGATGGAGCAAAAAAAACATTGGGGTTAGGTTTAGGACTCTACCTTTGTCGTCAAATTATTGAAGCTCATGGGGGAGAGATCGGGGTAATTACTAACCCAGATGCTGGAGCTAAATTTTGGTTTACTTTGCCAGTTTTTGACATTAAAAAAGATACTAATTAAGTTAACTTCACTTATCATTTTTGTCTAATCAAATAATTGGTAAAAACTAAGCTTATATATTTTTAATTTCTAGTTTAGAATTGTCTTTCTATAGTTCCTTCCTGCAACATCTTTTATCATTATGCTCCTTTAAGTATTGCTAATTACATACTGACTTTAACTATTCTTCCCACAGCTCAAGTAACTCTTTGTCTTTGTTAATTGAACATGGTTAACTTAAAAGAGTTGAGTTTAAGAATAGACTTTATAGTTTTAGATTACTAGAAAAGTATAACTTTTTATACTAGATTAACCATGAAAAAAAGAATATCAGCTACTAAGCACTCCCAAACAAACTTGATACCTCTCCCTCTTTGGCTTAGACGCTCTGTTGGTAGAGCTAGTGAGATTTCTGCTGTTCAGCGTATTATCAAACAACGAAATATACAGACAATATGTGAAGAAGGTCGTTGCCCAAACAGAGGAGAATGTTATGCTCGAAAAACAGCGACTTTCCTCTTAATGGGTCCAACTTGCACTCGTTCGTGTAGTTTTTGTCAAGTAGATAAAGGCCATTCACCTACGGCATTAGATGTCTTAGAACCGCAGAAAGTAGCAGAGTCAGTAAAGTTGTTAGGATTACTTTATGTTGTTTTAACCTCTGTAGCACGGGATGACTTATCTGACGGGGGTGCTAATTGGTTTGTTAAGGTGATGGAGACTATTCGTCAGAGCAACCCCCATACTGAGATTGAAGTATTAACTCCTGACTTTTGGGGGGGGAGAGAAGGAGAAATCATGCAGAGACAGCGAATTGCTACTGTTGTAGCTGCCCAACCTGTTTGTTATAATCACAATATTGAAACTGTTCGGCGCTTGCAGAATATTGTTAGAAGAGGGGCTAAATACGAGCGTTCCCTGAGTGTTCTAAAGTGGGTCAAAGAACTCGATAAGTCCGTTATAACCAAATCTGGATTAATGTTGGGACATGGAGAAACAGAAACGGAGATCATCGAAACTTTCAAGGATTTAAGAAAAGTGGGATGCGACAATCTTACCTTAGGACAGTATATGCGTCCGTCCTTAAATCATCTACCTGTGCGTAAATACTGGACTCCTGAAGAATTTAAAAAGTTAGGGGAAATTGGGCGATCTCTAGGCTTTTATAATGTTCGTTCAGGCCCTTTAGTTCGAAGTTCTTACTATGCAGGGCAAGACTGTTTGAATTCTCTTGTCAAAGCTTAAAAATGTATTTTTAATATAATCGAGTGATTTTCGCTTAAATTTCTAAGATGTCGTGGTCAACTAAATCTCCTTTCCTGTCGTTGAGTGTTGTTTTTTCCACCTATTGTCTGTTTGGTTGGAATGTGGGTCTTTCTGTTTCATCCTTAACTCATTCCTTAATTCAACAAGGAAAAACTTGGGGGTGGCTTTTTGAGAGTGACACAGTGTTTTTGATATTACATGTCTTGGCTGGGGTTCTTGTACTAATAATTACTACTAGTCTAGTCGCTGCACCAGTTGCGTTGATTACTATTGTTTTTGGAAGTGGGTTTAAGTCCGATAATCGCGCTATGGTTTCAGTACTATGGTGGACTTTTGCCGTTGTTTTGATGGTTTGTTGGCTAGAGTATTTTATTAGGCTACTTTTATTATTGTGTGCAGCTACTCTAGGAAAGCTAGAATTACAAGATCAAGGGTATCCACAATGGAAAGTTTTATTGATTTTGATGATAATTTGTCTTGGGAGTTTTGGGTTCGGGTTAGCTGTTTTTCATGGATACACTTAGGAAATATTTTTGGGGAGATAAATAAACTATATATATGACACCGGACACTAAGCTATATAAATTTTATTTCACTAACTAAACCAATAATTTCTACTCTAACATTACTGTATACTGTGTCATATAAATTTTGTTTCACTAACTAAACCAATAATTTCTAATTTAGTATTTTAGGATTATGTCTGATAACCGTCAAAAGCCCTTTCAAAGAATTGTTATTATAATCTCAGGTTTGGCTTTACTAGGCGTTATGGTACTTCCCTTGTTGCGTTCAATAGATCAACCTCCGTACCCATTAGCGACCTCTAGCACTAATATTGCTCAGAAAGAAAAACTACAAGCGATCGCAGATGGTTATGAAGAAGTATTAAAACGTGAACCGAAAAATCCTACTGCTTTACAGGGATTAATAGAAGCAAAACTGCAACTTAAAGACTTAGAAGGAGCTATTGTACCAATGGAGAAATTAGTTCAACTATTCCCAGAGGAAGAAAAACTCGCAACCATCTTGAAAACCATGAAACAAGAGTTAGAAATCCAAAAAAATCCATCCTCTCTAGGATTACCGAAGAATGACTCAGAACAACTTTTAATAGAAGACGAGGATAGTAATTGACAAAACTCATAATTTGAAACTAGAAAAGTTAATAAGTCAAGGTACACCAAAGTCCTCTTCTTTTAAAAGAAAGTTGTTTTTATAAACTAATAATTAAAATTATCAAAATAGTCCCAAATCATATAGATTAATCTTTATCTTGTTTGAATTCATGGTTCGATAACTTTACCATAGACAGCACAAATACATTAATCAAGAGGACATTGATTTTGTATATTATTTATATTTAATTAATGTCGGATAATCATTCTTGAAATCATATTTTACGCCACATATAAATTATCCTCTTATGTTAGTTGAATTTGTTGGCATTTAAATATCTGACAATAATATCTAACAATAATATCTAAAAAATATTTATTTTTGCCAGAGTTTAAATACTTGAGTTTGTGATCTGTAATTTATATCTAATGTGCTAATTTATACCCCAAGGACGGGAATGATTTATTTGAGTCAATCTTAATTTAAGAAATAAGTTTTTATTATATATACATTCTATTAATTTTTTATATTATTTCTATAATTTATGAGGATATCTATTTTTATAGACTTATCGAATCTCAATATTAAGTTAACGTAGATGAAACCAAGAAAAAACTTTTATAGTTCCAACTTTTAGAACTTGTTAATCATCTCTTCCCTTTAGAAGTCGCCAATTCAGGATATCCTGCATTAATTAAAGCAGAATCACGTACACGACAAGAATCACAAAGACCACAAGGTGTTTCTTCTCCCAAATAACAAGACCAAGTATCCTCAATAGGAACTCCTAAAGAAATTGCGCGATGCACAATATCTACCTTAGACTTGTTAAGTAAAGGAGCAATTAATTGAGGGGCTTTGCCTTCAATTCCTGCCTTTGAAGACAAATTAGCTAACTTTTGATAGGCTTCAAGATAGTCTGGACGACAATCAGGATATCCTAAATAGTCAACAGCATTAATTCCGGTAAAAATTGCTTTAGCTCCTTTAGTTTCTGCTAGAGAAAGGGCAAGAGCGATAAAAATGGTATTTCTTCCCGGAACGTAGGTGGAGGGAATAATATCATTTTCAATTCCCTTTTGAGGAAGAGTCAAAGACTTATCTGTTAGGGATGATCCTCCCCATTGGGCAATGTTAACATCAATAATGTAGTGTTCAATGATACCTAAATACTGAGAAATCTTCTTGGCTGCTCCTAATTCTTTTTCGTTACGTTGTCCATAGCGTAAGGAAAGGGCGATTAAATTGTAACCTTCGAAAATAGCTATAGCGGCTGAAGTAGCCGAATCCAAACCTCCAGATAGCAGGACAACAGCTTGAGATTGATCCATCAATTTTTCCTATCTTGTACACTTTTTATCAATAATAATCTATATTCTACTTTTTTCTACAAAATAAATAAATGAAAAACCTTGAAACTCGCTTTAGAGAAGATGTAACAACTGTTGAATGGCAATATTTAATATCCCATGCTCAGAGAGATGCCATCATTTTTGTAACTAAACATCTGGACATAATAGAAGTTGGGGTTGCTATTGCTCAAGATGATATTAATTCTGTACAACATTGGATTGATAAAACCTTGATCCATAAACCTTCTACTGCACAATTAACAACTTGGAATACCGATTCTTCTATTTCATTTAATACGTTGATCGTCCAACCCTTTGTATTAATCCAAGTAATATAAAATGAAAATAAATTTAACGATGTGAAATCTCATAGGATCCATATGAATTCTATCGATACTTGGTGAGTCTTCTTAGATAGAAGACTCACCAAGTATCGATAAAAATACATTCAAGTTTAACTCATAGTTTGTCAATTCAAGATTAAAGAATCTTTTCTAGTCCATAAATGAGAGATTGTAGTTGAATGATTTTACGGATAGCTAATAAAACTCCTTTCATATAGCAGGATCGATCACTAGTATCATGGCGCAGAGTATAAAGTTCTCCCTTTGCTCCAAAAATAACCTCTTGGTGGGCGATTAATCCAGGCAAACGTACACTATGAATTCTTGTATTATTATTTACTAATCCACCTCTTGCTCCTTGAATAGTTTCTGTTTCTTTTACAGAAGGTGGATTATACATCTTACCCAACTCTGATAACATTTGAGCCGTTTTAAGAGCAGTTCCACTAGGCGCATCTGCTTTTTGATTATGGTGAAGTTCAATAATTTCTACATGTTCAAAGTGTTGAGCCGCTTGAGCCGCTGCTTGTTGTAATAACACCATTCCAACAGAAAAATTAGGGATAATCAAACATCCAGTACTAGCTTTTTCAGCAAATTTTCCTAATTCTTCAATTTGATCTTCACTTAATCCTGTTGTTCCTACTACTGGACGTATCCCATAGGCTATAGCACTTCGCACATTTTCATATACCCCATCCGGGTGGGTGAAATCTACCATAACCCCTTGTATCTTGTTTTGGGTAGCTAATACTAAAACACTTTGTAAATCATTGACAATCGGTACTTCTAACGCTCCACAACCAGCCACTTCCCCAACATCTTGTCCATGATACTCAAGGCTATGGTCTACTGCTCCGATTAACATCATATCTTGAGCTTGGGAGACAGCCTTAATGACTTCACGTCCCATTTTGCCTGCTGCTCCATTCACAACTACTGGAATTAAAGATTCAGTTGTCATTGATAATTATCCTGAATAATTGAGTCTGTAAATCGCATATTTTGTCGTATTTTAACTTATCTGACACTCTTCTCGTCAAGTCTTCCTAATAAGAGCATGGCAGATGATTAATATCAGTTTGCTACCATAAAATATAACTACAGATTAGTAAATATGTTAGTTTTATGAGTAACTTAAATATTTATTGGGTAATTAGGTTGCAAAAAATATTTAAAATTAAATAACCTAACTTTAGGATTAACAAAAAACACAGCAGACTGCAAGTAGAATTAAATTGTATATTAGGTTATTTAATTGGCATTAATAGTTTTATTAAAAGATATAATTATTATACAAACAATACAACAAAATACTGAACATCTAAATTGGATTTAAATAAGTTTAGTGTTTATATAGTAACTGATAAAAATAGTAACTACCAACTTTAGCCTGGTATAAAAAATATAATTACATAAAAATATATCAGCGTCTATTACTAATATTTTAAACTAGATAGACGCAGTTAAAATAATTTAAAATACTAGTTAGTATTATATTGTATTCAAGTACTATTCAAAATATAAATTGTCATACAGATATAATATTTTTATCGAAAACTAGACGGGATAGAAAACAAATAAAAGCTAAAATAACACTATATATCAAGACTTTTAAAAAATATTTAAGATTAAAAATTTATTGATTATTGACTATAAATAAAAAAACTATTAAAAGCTAGACTGGTCTTTACATTAAAAAAGAGTTATTATCTATCTTTAGTTAGAAGCTACTCAAAGGACCGTAAAAATATTTACAATGAAGGTTATATCTATCACGATACATCAGATTGGTTGCTATAATTAGGCATTGTAGACATTCTAGATAGATCATGGAAGTTTAAAATATTAAAACACACCAGGAATTTCAAATCTTGTACAACAGACTCTCTACACTCATAGTCAGTGTCTTTATAATAGTCAGAAAACTCGGGAGCAATTACTACTATTAATTCATATCGTAAGTGACAATATTTAGCAAATTTGCTATCGATTTGCTCAGGGATAAGAAAATTTTTACAGAAAACAAGTTCATAAAATCTTGATAAGATTATCTTCAATTAGACAAGTAATTCAAGAGGTAAGAATATATTTAGTCTCTTTATCTCTATAACGGTGAGAAAATTTCATTTAAACTAGAGAAGAAAGCCTGTAAGGATAAAAAAGTTATAAAATCTAAATATTAAGATTTGGAGGAAATACATTGCCACATACCATCACTACTGAAACCTGTAAAGGGATTGCTGATTGTATCGATGTTTGTCCTGTCGCTTGTATCCATAAAGGGCTTGGCAAAAATATCCATGGAACTGATTGGTATTGGATAGACTTTCAAACCTGTATTGACTGTGGAATCTGTATAACAGTCTGTCCAGTTGAAGGTGCAATTATTCCAGAAGAACGTCCTGAATTGCAGAAAACATCATCCTAAATAAAATGAATTAGGGGTTATTAAAGACTCATGGAGAAAAGCCTGAAAAAGTGTAAACTATTTTTTAGCCTAATCGTTTTTTATCTTAACTATTGATGATTTTAAAATTTATGAAAAATATATTAGAAGTAGAAAGTGTTTATGCAGGATACGTTGAAGACTTTAATGTATTGCAAGGGATTAACTTTCGTGTTACTCCAGGAGAATTAGTAGCTGTAATTGGTCCTAATGGAGCGGGGAAATCCACGTTAGCCAAAACTATTTTTGGTTTATTAACACCTAACCATGGTAAAATCATCTTTAAGGGAAAAAATATTGCTCGAGTATCATCAGATAAAATTGTTCGTCGTGGAATGTGCTACGTTCCTCAGATATCTAATGTTTTTGCTGCCTTAACTATCGATGAAAACTTAGAAATGGGAGCATTTACTAAAAAAGGTTCTTTAAAAGAGGATAAGGATCGAATTTACACTATGTTTCCTCGTTTAGGAGAACGTCATCGTCAACGAGCTGGAAAACTATCTGGGGGAGAACGCCAAATATTAGCGATGGGACGGGCGTTAATGCTTGATCCTGATTTACTACTATTAGATGAACCTTCGGCTGCTTTATCCCCTATATTAGTTAACAATATTTTTGAACAAATCAAAGCTATTAATCGAATGGGGAAAGCTATTGTTTTAGTAGAACAAAATGCTAAAAAAGCTCTGTTGATTGCTGATCGAGGCTACGTTTTAGAAAATGGACGTGACCGTTTTGAAGGATCAGGAGAATCTCTTTTAAATGATCCTAAAATTGGTAGGCTATATTTAGGTGCTGCTTATCGACAGTGATAGTATCTAGCTATATCGAACTTAGGATGGTATAAATGTGCTAAAACCCAACATAGTCTAAATTTTGTAATAAAGTTCTATAGTTAATATACTATTAAAAGTTTAAACAACATCTAAATGGGATTTATTAGTAAAATTAATAGTCATGTATATTAGATGTAATATATCTAAGTAACTTAGAGCTGATATATATTAGAGCCATGAAAACCTTTTAAACAAAAGATATAAATTTATGTAATTTTCTGTATTAAGTAGGACCAAGTAACAATGATATATATTCTATTACTTAATAGGCATATTCATTAAAAAATAGTATATATATATATATACTATAAAAATTATTTTCTTTGTCTGATTATAGATATATAAAACTCTAATTGTAGATTATGTAAGTCAAGTAAATGCTGTTTGATGCACATAATGTTTTTCTAATAAAGACATTGAGGGATAAAAAAATATGTTTTAACAACGTACAAATTTTTTATAATACAGTTTATCAATAAATACCATAACTTATTTTAGATAGACTCAACTACTGTATTTGTAATAGTAATTTTTATTTAAACACTATAAGATAAGATGATAAAGCCATATTTTATATATTTTTTAAATAAGGGTATATTAACTAACAAGAAAACTCATCAATAAATTGAATAATACGTAAGAATTTTACCAACCAAATAGTAATATTACCGATAATTTCCTGAGTACCAAAAGTACCTTGTTATTTTATTACAATTTACAAAAATGTTCTTTTAATCAAAATAGAATAACCTAATGTTTTTAAGTAATTTGTAGAACAGAATAAAAATATTACTTTACAATAAAAAATACCTATTTATTGTTAGCCTTGTTATTATATTTAGTTTTATATAAAATATTGGTTAACTACAAAAAAGAATGTTCTATAATTTGAAAATCCACAAAAACGAGGCTAAATTTTTGAACCAAATAACTTAATATAAATCTAAGATACTTAACTTTAAAACCTAGCTTTTATTAAAAAATCTAAAGCATAAACTAACTATAAAATTTTTGTTAACTTATAAAACTTAGAGAAATAATGAAAATCATAAGAACATAAGTTGTATTTTTATCTTAATTATTGTCCTGATTTTGATTGTCCTGATTTTGATTGTCCTGATTTTGATTGTCTTGAAAAGATAAGACTAGTTACGCACTCAAAAAATCTAAAATAATAGAAGTTTTAATTAATAAAAAAGTTGGTTTAATATCCTATAAATAGTTAATTAGCTAATTTACTTACCACTATTACTACAAGTCACTAAATTTAAAATTGCCAGAAAAAAATAAATAGTAATGGTATTTTGTATTATGTGACTTAATTACGTACAGAGATACCTTCCTTGTTAAAAGTCAGTCAAATCTCTTAAAGTTTGACTCCTTTAGCCACAAGAATTATATTTACGTAAAATAAAACGAATGCGGCTTTATGTCTTTTTTACTTAAATACCCTGTAAGCTAGAACAAAAATTTAATGCTGACCTATCAAACTAAGGGAGATACCTCTTTGAGTACCCCAATCCACCCTACTGCCATTATTCATCCGAAAGCAGAACTCCACCCCACCGTAGAAGTAGGCCCTTATGCGGTGATTGGAGAAAACGTTAAAATCGACGCTCAAACTGTTGTTGGGGCTCATGCCATTATCGAAGGACCAATAGAAATTGGAATCGGTAATCGTATTTTTCCCAGTGCTGTTATTGGTTCAGATCCCCAAGACTTAAAATATAAAGGAACTGCCAGTTGGGCGAAAATTGGTAACCACAATACCATTAGAGAATTTGTCACTATTAATCGAGCAACCCACGCCGATGAGGTGACTCGAATTGGCAATCATAACTTATTGATGGCTTATGTGCATGTTGCACACAATTGTGTAATTGAAGACAATGTCATTATTGCCAATGCTGTCGCTTTAGCAGGCCATGTTTATATCGAATCACGGGCAGTTATTGGCGGAGTATTAGGAGTTCATCAATTTGTTCGTATTGGACGTAATGCCATGCTAGGGGGAATGAGTCGTATTGATCGGGATGCTCCTCCATTCATGATGATTGAAGGGAATCCATCACGAGTACGATCACTTAATTTGGTCGGACTTAAAAGAGCTGGACTCACTACTCAGGATATGGGACTTCTAAAAGAAGCCTTTCGTTTTCTTTATCGTTCAGATTTTACGTTTAAAGAAGCTCTAGAGCAATTGTCAGAAGTTTCCGACAACGAATATGTTAAGTATCTATGCCATTTTTTAATGGACTCCACTACAGGAAAAAAACGACGTGGACCTATTCCAGCAAAGGCTTAAAAACAAATATCACGAACATGGGTTCTATTTATATTTTTTAGGGAATTTATGCGAATTTTTATCAGTACAGGGGAAGTATCTGGAGACTTACAGGGTTCAATGTTGGTTGAAGCTCTTTATCAACAGGCTCGAAGTCAAAGTATTCCTTTAGAAATTCTAGCCTTGGGCGGCGATCTGATGGCGCAAGCTGGAGCAAAATTGTTAGGGAATACCGCCGCCATTGGATCTATTGGTATTGTTGAGTCTCTTCCGTTCATTATTCCTACTTGGTTAATGCAACGTCGAGTTAAACAATATTTAAGAAAAAATCCCCCCGATATTCTTATTCTTGTCGATTATATGGGACCTAATTCTGCTTTTGGTCAATATGCTCGAAAACATCTTCCTGGAGTTCCAATCATATATTACATCGCCCCTCAGTCTTGGGTCTGGTCCCCTAATAGTAAAACTATTCAACAGTTTGCTAAGATTACTGATCTTCTACTGGCAATTTTTCCTGAGGAAGCTCGATTTTTTGCTGAAAAAGGTGTTAACGTCAAATGGGTTGGACATCCACTACTAGATCGCATAACTAAAGCCCCTAGCCGTGAGGAAGCCCGTATTAAATTAAATATTAATTTAGACCAAACGATAGTTGCTTTATTTCCTGCTTCTCGTTATCAAGAATTAAAGTATCATCTTCCTCTAATGTGCAAGGCAGCTCAAAAACTTCAGAAGAAAGTCTCTAATATTCATTTTTTACTGCCTATTTCTCTAAGTGAATATCAAGAGACTATTCAAACAACAGTAAGTTCCTATCAACTTCCGATCACTTTACTTGAAGGAAAAAGATCTTTAGAAGTAATGGCGGCAGCAGATTTTGCTATTGCTAAATCGGGGACTGTTAATTTAGAATTAGCTTTACTTAAAATCCCTCAATTAGTCTTATGCTTAGTCAATCCTTTAACAATGTGGATTGCTCGCAATATTTTAAAATTTTCTATTCCCTTTATGTCTCCTCCAAATTTAGTAATGATGAAGGAAATTGTTCCCGAGTTATTGCAAGAAGAAGCCACTACAGAGCGTATTGTCCAAGAGTCTTTAGAGTTGCTCTTTAATGCCGAACGTCGTCAAAGAACTTTAGCAGATTATGCTCAAATGAGTACCATGTTAGGAGAATCAGGAGTCTGCAATCGCGTGGCAACAGAAATTTTAAGATATAAAAGATAATAGCCCAGAACCTTATGAGGATTGCAAGCACACGAAAATCTAAAAAAATGCTATTTTTTTTAAAATTTTTGAATTGGACAGAAAAGATTTCTTGGTTGTTTTTGTGTAATATTTTTACATAAAAAAAATAACAAGATCGATAACAATAGTAATTTATGCATAAACAACAAAAGTTCAGTATTCTTCTAAATTTGCTATTCTTATCTATTAATAATATTTAAAGTTATATCTTTAGTTTTATTAAATCAAAAATACAAGAAAACTTTTAATTGATTCATTTTGATAAAAAATATTTTATTTTCATCGTAATCAATGTCTAAAATAAGTTTTATCTTTATCTGAATTTTAATTAATTATTTTTACTTGAATTATTTTGCTATTCTCAATTAAAGAGTTTAATAGAACTAAAAGGGATAAACTATCCTAGTGTATTTAACCAATATATCAAATAATAATTTGATTATACTATACTCTTTATATAAAAAAGAAATTAACGATAAAATTGAATTGTCGATAATTGAATTATTCTATATCAAATATTTTTACCATATATCACTTGGTTTACTTTATTAACCTGACAAAAAAAGACTTTATACTTTTAAACTTGACATAGATATACTATAAATTTTTATTGACACAATGAAAGTCTATCTTATTAGATTGTATATACACACTGAGATAATTAAATTATAAGAATATTACGTTAGTTATTAAATTTATTGATAGTTAATTATACTGATATATAGTAAACGATTTTTACAAAACCATTCGTTAGATAACAGTACTTTAATAAAAAAATAATTATTTTTTTGTTAAAGCAAATAGCTTTTAGGAGAACAAGTTTATGCAAATATTAATAAGAATTAAGCTTATCTTAGTAAAAGATCAGGAATCTTTATATGACATTATTATTAAATTTAACTCTACTAAAAGATAGTAGTAAAAAATAAATTATATTAGTGAATTCAAAAATATAGCATCGTAAGTATCTTAATTAAGCATTTACCTTTATGTCCAATAAATACACAATGATGATGGCAAATTAGCTTGAGCAATTAATATAATTTATCTCTTATTAAATAGATATAAATGCAATCGCAGTTAAAGCTAATAAGCAAATATTTATTAATAAGCTTCCTCCTTTATATACGAAAAATCATAACCAAATGATTGTATAGTAATAAACTTTAGTAGTATAAAAATACTAAATAGCAAAGTAAATAATAGCAGTAATTTTAAAAAGTTTTCAACAAATAAGACTTGCCAATATACAGAAAGCTCAGTGATTACAATTTATGAATAAAAATTAGTCCATAAGCTACTAAGCTATAATTTTTAGTAGCGACATTAAAATACATTCGTCATCCTTAATTACTTCTAAATTACAAGATTATATTTAAAATATATGTCGAGCAACCGACTTCCTATTAACTAATTCCAAAGACACCGAAAATATTTTTTTATATATTCAGGTATTTATTATGGGAAATAATATTATTCAGTATAATCATACTGCCTTTAATTTTTTTTTAAAAAATTTATCTATTCAACAACAATTACAAGAACAACTATTATATTTATTAACAAATTCACGACTTTTTAAAGGTTTTTTATCCACTTCATATCCGACAACTACAACCATTTCTCGCTTATATTACCCTACTTCTATTACTTATCGTTATACGGTGGCTATGCAACTATCAAATCAGCTGTCTCTATCTCCCATTGAAATTGCACAACAAATATTTTATTTTTTGAAGACTCAATCTAATCCTGACGACCAAGAATGTTCTCAATTAACATTGACAATGAAACTTATTCTCCCAGGGTGGCTAGATTTTGAGGTGAGAGAGCACACTCTTGCTTGTTGGTTACAATCGTTGGGAGAAAAAATACTTTTCCAATCTAACTCACCTAAAATTTTTGGAAAAACTGACAATCTATTTTTCATAGAATATACTTATGCACGGTGTTGTTCTTTATTACGTTTAGGAGAGACGGAGGGGGTATTTATTCCTCAACAAAAAAAATTAGGCCACTTAACATTGCCTTGGAAAACTCCCGACCCCATTCCATTGCTAAAGAATACTGATCAATTACGGCTTACTGATCGAGCTGCTCTAGCTCTTATTAATCAATTACTTATCACAGTAGATAAGTCAGTTAGTAATTCTTCACAAAGTTGGTATAAACTTGGAACCAACTTAAGTAAATCCATCTTAAATTTTGAACGTCATTGTCGAATTTTTGGGGATTTAGCTCAAAATAATCCCAAATTGTCGCAAGCTCGATTAGGCTTAATTTCTATAAGTCAACGTGTATTAAAATGGCTATGGTACAGTAATTTGGGAAATTTTCCGAGATCCCGATTGTGATATGTAATGCACAAATTGAAAATTTTCCTTAAGTATAGTGACAAATTTACATGAGTTATATATACTACTACTAGTGTGAGGAGCGAACCAAAAAGAGAGCCAAGACGAAACACGGAAAGTCGTTGGCTCTCTTTCTGATGTCCAGAAAAGCAATAGTAACTGGAAAGATAATAGATAGTATTAAAATTTTAGCTTCTTTATTTTGAGGTTAGGACATTCGTTTGAAACTTAATTTATAGAACCTTAGTGTTTGAATAAAGGTGTATAGTTATCTATAAACATTAATAATCAATGATTATTAATGTTTATATAGTGGAAGATAGAAAGTTATTGCATAAATCAGTATAGAATATTTAGTAGTTTACTCTTTATATTTGAAGTCGGTATAAACAATAATTTATATGAGTAAATACAACTTCAGTTGATAGCCTTTTATTAAAAAATAGTTAAATTTTAAAATTTATTACTTAGTTATTATAGTATTTTTGAATTAAGTGAGGAAGAAACAAAGTCGAATCAATTCATTGTTAGTCAATTTTGATTTTCCATAAGATATGGCGATAATATTTAATTTTGCCTAGTAAACATAAACAATATTTATCTAAGAGATATGTGTTCAAAATAACTCAAATTAATTAATTGTAAAATACAAGGTGATTGATAAAATAAAGAAACTGTAAACGTATATTATATTCTGTCTAAAGAATATTAAAAATTAAACCTAATATGTAGCTATATACTTAATATTATTGCTGGATACTAATATAAATACTATGTAATTTTCATTTATAAAAGATAGTATTATAAATACTAGTTAATAGCCAATTTTTTTCTATAAATAGTTTTATCTTGTTTAAGACTTAAAAGTGCAAACTAACTATTTATTTATGGATCGTATTGTCTGTTTATAAAGTAATAATACGCAGTATATAAGTATGTATTTATTAAATATGATATGACCTTATCCAACTTATTTATTCCTTTATGACCTTTGGTTTATTAATATTATTCAGTTATTGTTAAATAGTTTTGAGTTATCATAATACCGAGTTGTTGCTTGCTCTAGGCTAGAAACTAGATATATCTAATTTCTAGCCTAGAGTCATTAATTTTTAAAAATTATTAATGTTTGTTATGACTTAACTAAATTTTTACCATCAGTAGGTAGTATAAATTGTATGCTTTCTTCTCAACAGGAAATTCATATTCAACAAGCTTATGCTAGCCTTCAGCAGGCGTTGTCTTGGTATGATGGTTTTCGTCGCCATTGGAATCATCCCTCTGATCCTGAACTACAAGCTGCTGTCCGTAAAGATTTACAAGCACTCAAAGGGGCTTTAGAGAAGCTTGAACAAAATATTATTAGAATCGCAGCTTTTGGTTTAGTCAGTCGCGGTAAGTCCGCTGTTATTAATGCTTTAATTGGGCAAAAACTCCTTGACACAGGGCCCTTACATGGTGTGACTCAGTGGCCAAAATCTGTTCGTTGGGTACCACCTGGAGGTAAGGTTCAAGTGGAATTTATTGATACTCCTGGACTAAACGAAATTGAAGGCGAAACTAGGGCAAATATTGCTAAAGAAGTAGCCTACCAAGCTGACTTAATTCTATTTGTAGTAGCGGGAGATATTACCCGTACCGAATATGAAGCGTTAGAGAAACTGCAACATAGTCAAAAACCTTTAATTTTAGTGTTCAATAAAATTGACCTTTATCCTGACCAGGATTATCAAGAAATTTATCAACAATTACGAGCAACAAAAACAGACAATCAGAATCCTATTTTTTCTCCAGAAGAAATTGTTATGGTAGCAGCTGAACCACAGCCTATTCTTGTAAAGATTAAATATCCCGATGGTAAAGTGACAGAAGAATGGGAAAAGCCATCTCCTCAGATAGAAGAGTTACGCAAAAAAATATTGACTGTTTTAAATCAAGAAGGACGTTCATTATTATCTTTAAATGTTCTAATGCAAGCAAAAGAAGCAGAGGAAAATATTGCAAAAAAAACTTTGAAAATTCGCCATAAAGAAGCAGAGACTATTATTTGGAATTTTACTAAATCTAAAGCTATAGCTGTTGCGATTAATCCTATTGCCTTTTTAGATATCATTGGAGGAATGATAACTGACTTGGCTTTAATTCGAGCGTTAGCTCGATTGTATGGATTACCTATTACCAGTTATGAAGCAGGAAAACTCTGGGAAAAGATTCTTATTAGTTCGGGAGGATTATTATTGGGGGAATTAAGCACATTACTTATTTTAGGGATTGGAAAAAGTATATTTGCTGCGGTAAGTTTTTTTGAAAGTCCAGCTGCATTAATGACTTACGGCAGTACAGCTACGATGCAGGGGCTAATTGCTGGATATTATGCTTACATTGTCGGTAAAGCAGCTCAAGAATATTTAGAGAAAGGCTGTAGTTGGAGTCCAGTAGGTCCAAGTACTATTATCCAGAATATTATTAATGATGTTGATTCTCGTACTCTCATTTATCGTTTACAAAAAAAACTGTAGAAGTCTAGAATTAGATATTTTTCTCATCATAGTAAGTTCAATAATACAAAAATTAGTATTAATAATACAATCATTATTTATGATTGTATATATTTTTTAGTAAAATAAACAAAGTTATTACTGTCTATCTTTCTGCTTAACTACCAATAAAAAAGTCAGAATAAATATTTTAGTAAATATCAATATTTTGATTAAAATACAGCTACATTTTAAAGTTTATAAAATTAGTTGTTTTGAATTAGTTACAAATGGTTAATTTACTTAGATATATCTTTAAGTTTTTATGTAGAAATATCTTGAGTTCGTATAGTTAGTCAGATTGTGTTTTTGAGTAAATTATGTTGTTTCTATCTCTTAATATATAAACTTACATAAGTTGTTATTTTCTACTTCTTTATAATTGAAACACTAGACCACTAATGATTACTCAATGAGTATCAACAAATAATGCTATTATCAACATAATTCTTGAACTAAATATGTAGGTATTTAATGTTAGTATAAACTATATATAGTTTTGTCTTATTGCTGATGAGATTATATTAGAATCCCCCGCTCAATCACGATAGTAGTTAAGGACGGAGGAATATCAATAGATTATTTTTTCTATGGCTCGTAAACAGGAAATAAAGCACGAGGAAAATCTTCAGCTGCAAGACATTTGTTTAATGCTTTAACTGGAGTCATATTAGGAAGATTTCGGTTGACTGCAATAACGCATTCTGAATAATGTCCTGGACGTAAACTGGCTCTACAGGAAGTTAAAAGAGTTAACAGGGAAGATTTTTCCTCAGTAGTTAGCCCGTTTTCAGTGGCTTTCAAAGAAAGTTTAGGAATTGCATGATAAATATCAGCCACACAATGACCTAAGTCAATAGGTCTCCTCACCTGATAACAAGCATTAAGAGCATCATCTCCTTCGATAGGAGTAGCTTTATAAATCATAGCAACACATTGGGACAACTCTTTAGGAATCAGTGCATCGGAACAAGCAAATGCAGCTTTATCTTTTTTGACTCCATAGTGGGCAATTTCTGTAATACAGACATCGAATTGATTCCAATCTGTACTTCCTGCAATGACGGGTAGAGAAGAGATGTTTGGAATCAATAAACTCACGGGAACCAAAGTAATAGTAATTAAAGACTGTAGACGTGCAAGTAACATTATCATTGAAGTTTAAACCATACTTATCGATAAAACTCATAAATCACTTCGGATCTTAGACATAGATACTAAATAAAATCAAGGAAATCTAGAATAGATAGTTTATTTTATCTTCTTATTTGAGATATGCTGTTAAGTTTTTAATATAAAATGACTTTACACTACTAGTGATACAACTATTAAATAGTATATAGAGTATTTATCTTAAAATATTATCAAACTCATTTCTTAACCAAAATAAAATAAAAAAACTGTTGAGATTGCTTGATATGATTGATGAGAATCTCTCTAAGATTCTCATCAATATTTTAATTTAGGCTTTGCAAACTGTATAGATTTTTGAAAAATTGAATTAAGTCATGTTACATTTTTTGAAAAATTGCTATTTTTTGATTTTGATATCTAAACTAGTAGAAATTATGATTAAAGTTTGTTAGCACAGAAAAGAGAGTCATAAAACAATCCTGCTTTAACTATTTATCTAACTATATTAGGGTGATGAGTCCAAAATTTTAATCTTAATAAATTTCTAGTGCAAATTAATTATCTATACAATAATGTTATTATACTGATTTAAAGTTAATATAAATAAAAACTTGCATCAGTGAAGTTAATCGATTCTAATTTATTTATATTAACTTATTCATTGAGTTAGTGATTTTTAATTTTAATAAAATAGCAAATATTTTGTGAGCATTAATTATATTAAAATCTTAAGTGTTACATTTTAATAACTGATACTACTCAAATGAAATTTAAATTTTTATTGTCAACAGTCTTTTTGATGATAAAATTAGAAGTCAAGGCTAGAGTAACTTCTTGTATCTTCTTCATAAAGATTAATAGCTTTATAGAATAAAATATAATAATTTTAATAAAAATAAATAAAAAATAAGATTATAATAATGACTTAGTTTTTGACTGTTATTAAAGTTATTTATTTTTAAATATACATTAAGATAATAAATGAAATAAGGATCATAGTGCTCTTCAATAAGTATAAAAAAAATAATCTAGAAGGAGGAATATATAAAATTTATTGAAAAGCTCTCATAAAACATAATTGGAGATTTTGTTCGCTTCAAAAACGTTTTTAGTAGCTCTTATGCTATCCAATTAATAAGTATACTTGTTTTTGAACAATTGGAACAAATCAAACTATTTAGAGATATTTACTAAATTAAAGTCCTGAAAGTCTTTTAAATAAGGATGTAAACCAAATAGCATAAATTTTTTTCCCAGAGTTGCTACACCTGACTATCATATCTAAATTTCTGTAGAATTAGTCGGTAAATACTTAAAGCAGACTTCCTGGTCATGTAATTTAGTTTAACTTAGGTTTTCTAAGTAGCCCAGTTTTTTAAAAAAAAATCGTAAATTGACATTAAAGATCTATCCATTAATCTTAAACTTAAGAATATTTATTTTATTTCATCTTGGCAAATAATGCATAGATTTGTAAAACGTAGATCATTTGTACTTTTGTGTTTATTAGGGTTGGTACTAAGTTGGCTTGTTAGTTGTACCCCTGAAATTCCGACAGAATCTGATCAAAAATTAGAATTTTGGACGATGCAGCTTCAACCTAAATTTACTCCTTATTTCAAGGATATTATCACTTTCTTTGAAGAAAAAAATCCAGAGGTAAGTGTCCGTTGGATAGATATACCTTGGGAAGCGATGGAAAGTAAAATTTTAACAACAGTATCGGCCAAAAACCCTCCTGATGTAGTTAATCTCAACCCTAATTTTGCTTCTCAATTAGCCAGTCGTAATGCTTGGTTGAATTTGAAGCCCTATATTCCTTCGGAGATTCAACAGCAATATTTACCAAAAATTTGGCAAGCAAGTACGCTTGATGGTATTAGTTTTGGCATTCCTTGGTACTTAACTACCCGTATTACCCTTTATAACGAAAAATTACTCTCTCAAATTAATAGTACAACGCCTCCAAAAAACTTTACCGAATTAGCCGAATTTGCAACAATATTCCATAATAAAACGGGCAAATATGCTATGTTTATTAGTTTTGTTCCTGGAGATTCTGGAGAGGTTTTAGAATCTTTAGTACAAATGGGAGTTCAGTTAGTAGACAAACAGAAAAAAGCTGCTTTTAATACGCCTGAAGGTATTGCTGCGTTTAACTATTGGGTTGATATGTATCAAAATGATTTATTGCCTCCTGAAGTTTTAACCCAAGGGCATCGCCATGCAATTGATTTATATCAGTCAGGACAAACAGCCTTACTTTCCTCTGGGGCTGAATCGATAATCAGTATCGAAAATAATGCTCCTACTATTGCAAAAATTTCAACAGCTGCTCCCCAAATTACCGGAAAAACAGGTAAAAAAAATGTAGCGGTGATGAATTTAATTATTCCTCGTGATGCTAAAAAAACAGATGATGGGGTAAAGTTTGCTCTTTTTGTTACAAATACGGAAAATCAACTGAAGTTTGCTAAACAAGCGAATGTTCTTCCCTCGACAGTAGAGGGGATCAAATTGTATATAGAAGAGTTGAAACAACAGTCTGAGCCTGCCACTCTAGTTGCTCAAGCTCGTCAAGTTAGTGTGACACAGCTTAAAGATGCTGAAGTGTTAATTCCGTCAATTCAAAATATTAATAAGCTGCAACAGATTATCTATGAGAATTTACAGGCTGCTATGCTTAAAGAAAAGACTGTTAAACAAGCAGTCCAAGATGCAGCAGACACTTGGAATGATCTGGTTTCAACACAAGATAAGCACTTTTCCTTAAAAGAAGAATAGATCTTACCTTAACTTTCTTTCGTAAGTAATTTCATAGAGAGTTGTTTTCTTTACTAACTACAAATCCAGTTGAGACAAATTACTGTTGTACATTAAACTTAATTAGCTGATGATTTAAAACTGCCAATCAAAAATATTTCGACAAGTTAGTCAAATTTATTAGGGCTGAAATATTCTGTTTGTTTAACTTTCCGTGTTGCCATTTTTAATCTTATAAAAGAGTAAGATTTAGGCTTTTAACTTTTAGTTATTACATGCAGTTAGATCAATGTAATAACTAAGAGGGAGTAACAGGGAATACAAGGATGATTCATATCTTGTATTCCTTATTATCAAAACTATTCTTAAATTTCTAGAAAAAATGGTCATGTTATTTATTATAGACTTAGTACAAGACTATATATCAGAGCTCTCTTTAAAAAAAATTTTATAATAAGCTCAATATCTTTAGAACAGAAAGTTCAATTTGTTGTAATTAAAATTATTAAAATATTTGTAAGCCTTTCTAGACTGTATCTTCCGGCCCTACATCTAAATCTTAGTCCTGGTAATTTATCTTTGGAAGAATATGAATAAATTCATTTAATTAGTTTTGCATAATTTTATAAAAAACTATTTTATCTAAATAAGTAACTATAAATGAGGCAGTTAGCTAGCATAATTGATTACTTAAAAATATAATTTTTAAAAAAGAAGAAATAGGACATTTATTTTTTAAAATTTTTGTATACAATGCAGTCCATAAGAATAGTATTAATTTAAAAATTATTTATTTCAATGGAGATATCAAGATAATTATAAAATGCTTAAAATATTTATATTTAGTACTGCCATAAGTTATATGATTACACAATATATTATTGATTATTAACTCATTATTAACAGTTAAATTGGTCTATTTAATACTAGTTAGTATGGTAGTTATTTTTTAATAAACTAAGTTAACAAAAAAAGCAAATATATTAAAAAAAAAGATACCTAACAAGTTAGATTAAAAAACTGATTACTTAATAATATTAATTTCTAGGCTATTGAATAGCAGTCACAGTATTGGCTAAAACTAATATTATAGATGAAAAGAGTAAAGCAATATAAACATAGAAAATACAAATATTTTAACTTTTAGCTCTACTTTTATTATTCTGTTTAACAGTAATTTTTTTTTGTAGCATTTTAGGCTACATGTAAAAATTATAAATACTATGTATTGTTCTTGGCAGAATAGTATAAATGCTTTAAATATATCTGGCAATTAATTTAAATAGTGACTATATAATTTTAATCATATCTAATTTATGTCGTATTCTACAGAAAATAATTTTTAATTATTAGTGAATTAAAAACTTCTTTGAGATTGTTAGTACAATGACACATGATTTGATTTACTTGCTTAATTAATTAATTTTTATTTATAAATAAGTAACTTTAAAGCTATTAATATCTATGTATATTGCTAACGCTAGTAAATTTGATGCTAATGCTGGTAATATTACTCCAGAACTTGGAATTAAGTAAAGATGGATTAAGTGTTGATTATTATCATAAAATATCTATTGTTAAAATTATATTTTATTGTGTGTCATA
Organism: Cyanobacterium sp. uoEpiScrs1; assembly: GCF_947331815.1. Classification (GTDB taxonomy): domain Bacteria; phylum Cyanobacteriota; class Cyanobacteriia; order Cyanobacteriales; family Microcystaceae; genus Rippkaea. The sequence goes on along the minus strand of NZ_OX373462.1, from coordinate 1,602,222 downwards.
TTTTAGTTTGGTCGACAGGAATAGTAAGTATTTTAATCCGAGGATGAAATTAAGATAGCAACGTTTATGATAAAGAAATTATAATAAATTACCCAACTTAATTTAATAAGGCTTCCTATATTACGAGATTATAGAAACTATAGATTTAATTTCAATGACAATTTTTTTAATCAATTCAAAAAAATTATAGTTAAAAATTATTGAGTAAGAGGGGTTGATTTTTGCCCCTTAGTAGGGTTAAATAGATATATAACTGTATAGGAATAAAATACTATGGAACAAACTAATAGCCGAGCAAAAAAAATTCAGGAAATTACAGGACTAAAAGCTAGACACTTTGCTGATTTAGTTAGAACGGCACAATTAATTTTTGATCCAACAGGTGGGGTCTCTGGAATGAAACTCGAAGTCGACTGGTCATATTTTGGTATCTCTGAAAATGTTGCTGACAATTTAAAGAAATTTGGACAAAAATACCAGTATGCATCTCCCCATATTGCTGTCGATGTTGTTTGGGAACAATTAACTCCAGAAACTCGCAGTTGGGTTATTGAAAACAAAGACAATTTGTGGAAGATTGAGGAAGCTTTTCCGGCACTCGATGAAGATTGATATTGACAGAGGACTACCTTTTAATACTAGTATTAAAGACTGTTAAGTCCTCTCCATGAGTGTCAAATATTAATCAACTTTTTTGAATGAAGATAAGTATTTTAGTACCTATAAATATAGTTAAAGTAAAAGACCTTATTTTACTTGTTTGCTATATAGAACAGTAATTTATGGGTATGTGTATACTAACTATATTGGTAAAAATCTTAGAGAGCTTAACTTATTTAACCAGCATTACAGTATGATAAGTATCATAATATATGTGATGTTAATCTATTAAATTCTTTTATTGACTGAATAATTATTGTATATTATTGATGACAATTATAGATTATTTTTAATACATTTAAAATATATTTTTAGATGTATTAGAGCATTAAAACTATAGTTATCCTCTAAAATAAATAGAACAATATAATTTATATTATAAATAATGTATATTTTTTGTAGGAAACTTTAGCAAATAGAAAACTAAGACTTGATGAAATAATTTATTTTAGATGAAATAATTTATTTTAGATGAAATAATTTATTTTAGATGAAATAATTTATTTTAAATGAGAATAAATTTGTGTATCTATTTCTATGAAATAGCCTGTAGCTTTAATAAAAAAAGAAAACTAAAATAAATAAAGAAATTGTTTTTAGTTTCGGTTTACAAATAAAATATATCTATAAAACTTGAATAACAAGTAACAAAAATTTAAAAAACTTATAGCAAAAAACTATTTATTAACATTTTATTAAGAGTTATTCAGATAATAAGTAAACAGATTCATGGCGTTGTAATTTATTTTTACAATCAAGTCTTCTAAAAAATAACAGAATAAATTGATAATTAAATTGAATTGAGTATTAACAGAAGACTACAGTCTAATCAACTTAGATTTTTTTTTAAAGTGTTATTTGACTTGCATCTTTCTCTAAGTTATCCTATCTAAATTGGGAAAGCAAATTTATTGAGTTTACTCAGTCTCACTGTTAATCGTGATTTATTCCAAAGACTATTGACAGGCATATTTATTTGGAGAAGTTATGGTATTCATCAGGAATATTATTAGTTGAAATAACATGGCTAAAATCATTAGTTGTAAGTCTTTAGGAAAAAGACCAGTTTATGATATTGGAGTTGCTCAAGATCATAATTTTCTGCTCGCTAACGGCACGGTCGCATCTAACTGTTTTAATAAATCTCACTCAACTGCTTATGCTTATATTACGTATCAAACTGCTTATTTAAAAGCAAATTATCCGGTCGAATACATGACTGCCTTATTGACAGCTAGTAGCGACAATCAAGATAAGATAGAAAAGTACCGAGAGAATTGCCAAAAGATGGGAATTCATATTATTTCTCCTGATGTTAACCGTTCTCAAAAAGATTTTGTTCCCATTGGAGATAACATCTTATTTGGTCTGTCAGCAGTAAAAAACTTGGGAGAAGGAACTATTGATAATATATTAAAAGCTAGGAATAAAGAAGGATCTTTTAAATCTTTAGCTGATTTTTGTTGTCGTGTTGACTTACGAGTAGTCAATAGGCGATCCTTAGAAACTTTAATCTACTGTGGAGCATTTGATAAAGTTAAAGCAAACCGAAATCAACTGATAAATGATATTGATTTAGTTATTTCTTGGGCACAAAAACGAGCTAAGGAGAAAGAAACTGGTCAATTAAATATTTTTGATATGCTAGGAAATGGTATTCAAAATAATAATAATAATCAGTCTGAATTTAATCAGGAACCAAGCTCTTCCCCTGTAGCTGATTTCCCGCAACCCCAACGACTTAAGCTAGAAAAAGAATATTTAGGTTTTTATATTTCTGAACATCCGTTAAAGTCAGTGAAAGAAGCAGCTAAGATTTTATCTCCGATCAATTTAAGTGAGCTAGAAAATAAAAAATCTAAATCTAAAATCAGTGCTGTTGTTATCGTTAATGAGGTAAAAAAAATAGTAACAAAAACTGGAAAAGAAATGGCATTTCTAACATTAGAAGATGTTTCAGGACAATCAGAAGGGGTAGTTTTTTCTGAAGTTTACAAACGTATTAAAGAACTATTAGTTGAAGATAATCAGCTGATTATTTGGGGTAAAGTTGATCGTCGAGATGATAAGGTTCAACTTATCATTGAAGATGGAGAAATTGTAGACAACGTAAAAATTTTAATAGTTAAATTAACTATTAAACAGGCAGTTAATCAAAATTTTCAACAGAATTTAAAAAGAATTTTACAGGAAAATCATAAGGATACACTAAAAGCTAAAATTCCTGTTATTGCTATAATCGGCATTGGCAACCAACAAAAATTTGTTCGCTTTGGTCGAAACTATTGGGTACAAAATGAATGTAAAGTAATCTCTTCTCTTGAGGATGCTGAACTTATCGTTTATACTACCCCTTTGATATCCGTAATTGAGTGAATTAGACTTATATTCTTAGTGATACTGAATCAGTATATATTATGTATCTAAAACTCATAAACAATTAGAATATATAAATAAAAATTATCTATACAATAGATTAATTTAATTAGAAGAGACTGGTTTTTCTATTTATAGTAATATATATTAGTTGTTTATTAATTTTTATATTTTATTAATTTTAGTTAAATATAGTATAATACTAACTTGAAGTAAATATTTAGATAAATCTAATGAATTATTTCTCTCGGTTGAGAGCAAGTATTATACAAATGAGAACTACTAAAATTAACTTTTATATATAATTTTATCCAGAACAAGAACAAAATTATAAATATTTAATTTAAATAATAACAATAATCAAAATATTTATAATTCAAGTAAAATAATTAGAATCAAAATAATAAAAATAATTTTTAAAGATTTACTTGGCTAACAAAAATAATAGTGTTTTTTAGGGCGAAAAAGTTTATACAAATAACAACAAAATAAAGTAACAAATATTTTTGTAAAAAATAAAAAATAAAAAAGAAATAGGAACAAGCAAAAGATTATCTTGTTAAGAGCATAATTCTTAAGAATAAACAAAATCAACTTTAAGTACCTAAATAAATAACTATTATGTAAAATAAATAAATTATAGTAATCAAATATATATTAAAGTCCTGATTAATTAAATAAATCTATTTACCTTGTTTAACACGATAGTTTCAGAATAATAGTTTTTGTTTTTCACTTAGTCTCTCTACTCATAAGTAGTATCTACTAAGGTTAGATATATTAAAACTATAATCTTACGAAAATTTTAATTTATTTAGATAAAACTAAACTCAAACTTTCATATATATCTTCATATTTAATATCTGACATTATCATCAATTAACAAAATTATAGATAAATGGATATTATGTGATTTTTATCAAAAATATATTATAAACATTTCTTTAAAGTTAAAGAAAAGTGGTGAGTGTTATAATCTTTATCTTATCATATACTAAAGATAAAATAAAGATCATAAAAAAGGCAATTTAATATGATTCCTATAACTGAAATCATGATGTCTGTAGAACAATTAGAACATCGTGTGACTGTTGGAGATGTCGTTACCGCAACAGGGCTTAAACTGAATTTAGTACAACAGGGATTGCTCACTTTAGCTTCTGATAGCGGAGGACATTTGCAGGTAACCGAGTCTGGTGAAGTCATCTATCTTTTTCCAAAAAATTTTAAGATTATTCTCCGTAATAAATATTGGAAACTTCGCTTCAAAGAAACTAGTGATAGTATATGGAATATTATTTTTTATTTAATCCGTATTTCTTTTGGAATAATTTTGATCATTTCTATTATTTTGACGATGATTGCCATTACTATTATTATTATTAGTTTTAGTAGTAAACAAAATAGAGACTATCAGGACAGTAGAGGTTCATATAATAGAAGTAATTTCATTTATTTTCCAAATTTTTTAAACTTATTTTGGGTTTTTAGACCCAATTTAAACCACGATATTAATCAAGATAAATTAGATACAAGTCGCGCAATAAATCAACAGACAAGTGAGCTTAACTTCCTAGAGTCCGTGTTTTCATTTATTTTTGGAGATGGTAATCCTAATCATGACTTAGAAGAATGTCGTTGGCGAGAAATTGGAGCAGTAATTCGTAATAATAAAGGAGCAATAATTGCTCAACAAATTTTTCCTTATATCGATAACATTACTCAATATAACGAAGATAGTGAAGATTATATTTTGCCTATATTAACTAGATTTAATGGTTATCCTGAGGTGTCTCCTCAAGGGGAAATAATATATTATTTTCCTGAATTACAAGTAACAACTATTTTACATCAAAAGTATTTAATGACTAGCTATTTGAAAGAAAAATATTACTACTTTAGTCAAGCTAGTAGTAAGCAAATTATGTTGGCAATCGGGCTAGGTGGATTTAATTTTATTCTTGTTCTTATTTTAGGATCTTTGATTAAAAATTATGAATTTATTAATAAAATGACGGGATTAGTTAAATTTACTAGTTCTATTTATTGGATATTATTAATTTATGCAATAGGATTTTTAGGAATCCCTCTAATTCGCTATTTTTGGATTCAGTGGCGTAATGAGAAAATTGAATACCGTAATATGCTCCGACAAAAAAGAGCACAAAATTTATTACAACTAAGTAAAACATTAAAACAAAAAATTACATACGCTCGTAAGTTTGCAACAGAAAAATTAATTGTCGAATCCGATATTAGCTATTCTACTGAAAAGGATATTGTCGAACAAGATGCTGAACATTAAAAGAAAGTTTATAAAAATGGTAAAATAAGTTTATACATAATAAAACTACACTACTGATATTGTTAGTTATTAATTATGTAATCCACAGATATTTATCTTATATTTTGTATTTTTGTGTTAGTTTTATATTATTTATAGTCAGCTTATAGCTACTTTTAATTTCAAAATTAATATAAGTTCTATAGTTGCAATCAGTGTCAAGTGATTAAACTCAGACTAGGATAGTCTGTTAGTTTAATTTTTCAGACAGACTTATAGATAATATATAGAAAAAATTGGTATTTTAACACTTATTAGGCTAGAAAAATTACATTACGTTTTCAGCCAGGATTAATAGTAGATTTGCTAAGTATCATAAGTAATAATGGTAATTATTTATTTTAAGCTAGACGGCAATTTATGTTAATAAAACTTTACTAGTTACTTCTAATACCGCCTGATTATCATTTTTATGATAATTATTTTGAACTGGATGTAAGAGTTGCTGATTATGAGTTAATAATAAATTTCAGTAGAAACCTTATTTTTATGCAACTACCTTATATTAAGATTGAGAGATAAATATTAAGATAAATATCTTCAGAATGGAAGAATTATTATCTTCTTCAATTTAAAGTTTCGACAAACAATAACCGCATAGATAACGACAGTTATCTCTCAGGAAAATGTGACGTCATAAAATTCCTGCTATTGATGCAGAAATTTATAACCTTGAGAATCAAGAGTTATCGCAGAGACACATTGAGATACAAAAACTGTAATTTTCTTGAAGCCACAATCTTAACCTCAAGAAGCCTAAAAGACTGTTCGTTAAACTGTACTAGCTATTCTGATAAGCCAGTTTAGCTACTTCAAACAGTATAGAATGTAATTAAATAGAAAGTTGTTAATGACTAAATATTCCATTTTTGATTACACTTTGTGCTAATAAGTCGAGTATTCTCAGACTTTGGTGGCATAAGTTGATTCTAATTAGACTTATGAGGATACAATCCAATCAATAATGCAGGGATTAATACACTAAACTGGTGATTGACATTTTCTGTGGGGTAAACTGAGGGAGTAAATACGACTGAACAATGAATAGATTGATGGTATGGACGATAACTAACTCTGGGTTGCTAATGCAATCGGGAGTCAATTTGACTTTTCTATTTTTTGAAAATTTTAGATAATTGTTAGCTATTTCTTTCCCATATCAGATGAGCTTATAATCTTTGCCTCTCTTAACAAGAAACTTCAATAATATTTTCTGTATATAACGTTACTTTGATACTTTCTCTACAGAAGGGACATTGAGTATATTTTATATATACATAGATTACAGTATTAACTGGTTAAATTAACACTATAATCTATGTCTAACACTAGACTAAATAATTTTATTGTTTCATATATGAAATGAGATTATAAACATTTATAGTGGACTAATAAATTAAGATATACCAAGATTATTTTTAAGAATATACTCAGCAATTTTTAGGTCAGTTGGAGTTGTGACTTTCAAGTTTGTTTCCTCCCCCTCCATAATTTTTACAGGTAATTGACATTTTTCAAATAAAGCTGAATCATCAGTAACTTCCCAATTGCAAATACGTCCTTTTTCATGACATTTTTTTAGGAGTTTAACATCAAATCCTTGGGGAGTCTGAGCTGCCCATAGTTGAGATCTATTTGGGGTATTTTTAATAAACTTATGTTTGTCAACTACTTTAATGGTGTCTTTGACGGGGACAGCTGTTATTAACCCATGACAAGTCAATAATTCATCAGCACAACGGTCAAACAATTTTGGAGTAGCTAAGCATCGTGCTCCATCATGAATCAAGATCTTTTGTGCTTCTATGGACAAAGCTTGTAGTCCATTGTATACTGATTGCTGGCGAGTTTTGCCTCCTTGGATTAATTCTACTGGTTTGGTCACAGAAAGATTGGTAATAATTTCCTGAAAACTAGGAAAGTCATAAGGCTTTCCAATAATGCCGATCCAGCAAATTTTTTCAGATGATTCTGCAGCCAAAAGTGTCCAAGTTAATAAAGGTTTTCCCAAGAGACTAAGAAGTAGTTTGTTTCTAGCACTTCCCATCCGCTTTCCTAGTCCTGCTGCTGTAATTAATAAGTGCATTCTTTTATAGTTTAATGATATGTTTCAGACTAGTATATTATTTTAGATACGCTTTGATCACTATGAGCGATTTATTATTATGTCTAAAATAAAAAAGTTAGTTCCTGCCGAACAAATTATGGAGATCTTAAATCGCTGCGGGGGCTCATTAAATATAGTCACTATAAGTCGCATTAAGGGAGATCTTAATGAAGAAATACTAAGAAAAGCTTTAAAGATAGTTCAATCTAATTATCCCTGTTTAGATTATCAAATTATAGGTACTTTAAAAAATCTATATTTTACTGTTGAAAATACTTATGAAATTCCTCTAAGTACTGTTTATTTTGATCAGAATATTTCTTTTAAAAAATTCATATTGAAAGAGTTAAATACTCCCTTAGAAAGCAATAAATATTTATTAAGATGTCTATTAGTTTTACACAGAGAAGAACCTGATATTAAATATATAATTACGACCATACATCATGCCATATCGGATGGACTCTCATCTGTGAGACTCCAGGAAGAAATATTTAATTATTGTCAAATGATTGCTTCGGGGCAAAATTTGGAATTAAACTCTAATTTGTCTCTAAAATCTTCTCTCTTATCCTTAGATAATTCATTTTTTAAATGGATTAAGAACAAAATAAATATAATTAATAGTGTTTATTTTTTAGGAATACTTGGATTTAAAATGTTTTTTTATCAGATAGAATCATTGAAGTCTGAAGAGAATGTAGTAATTGAGTTACGTAATTGTGGAATAACCCAGCGATATTTAGAGCCAGAAGTAACAAAAACACTAATTAACCTATGTCATCTAGAGAATACGACTGTCCATGGAGCATTATGTTCAGCAATGTTGATTGCAGTTGCCAATAAAATCAGGAAAAATCAATCTAGAAAAATCAATATTTCCTGTGCTTCCTATATAGATTTGCGGCGAAGAATTGAGCCAAAAGTTCCCCTAGAAAATATGGGAATGTTTGTCTCATTTTTAACATCTTTTCATACTATAAAATCAGAAACATTATTTTGGGAATTGGCAAGAGATGTCACTCGACAAATTAATAAGGGATTAAAGCAAAAAGATATGTTTAAACCTCTATTAATAATTCGAAAAATAGTAGATTATTTTTTAGTTAATTCTGAATCATTTTTTGCGACAATTTCAGTTACCAATATTGGCAAAATTAATGTACCTAAAATTAAAGGAAAGTTAATCTTAGAAGAAATAAGTTTTATCCCCTCTAATGTTGTTTTTAATAAAATATTTACAGTTGCTGTTGCAACCTTTAACGACAAAATGATTCTTAATTTTACTGTTTCCCAGCCTTCTGTTACTCAAGATACTTTAGAATTGCTAGCTGATGATGTAATTTCTTTTTTAACTAAAGTTTGTACTAGTATGAAAACCGAGACTTAACTTCCTTAGAACATATTGATAACTTTTTTTCAACACGATGCAGCCAGTAGTTATCTAAATAGCCAAACCACTAACAACTTTCATAAAATTAAGACATCTAGTAAGATGTACTCTATTTACGCTTTAGCAGTCATACAACTGGTTCTACCATATATAAATATGTATCACAAGTAAGTTAAAATCTACTTAAGGAATAATCGTATAACTTATTTATAGTAATTTATTTTTATAGTGAATATTAACTATTGTTGATATTATTGTTTACCAAGAGCGTGAAACTTTGGGTCATAAATCTATGCTTTCAGCTTAATCAAAGCAAAATATGAAAACAACCCGTTAATAAATAATTATAATATTCTTCTTTATTCTCAAATATAATTTGATTTATTTTATAAAGGGTTGTTGAAAAATATTTTTTTAGATAAAAATTTGTACTCAAGTCATGACGGACTAGAATAGTAAAGCAGTAATTATGATTATATCTAGATTATGGCTACGACAGACATTAAAACTTCATCATCAACCGATCAGCAGACTTATTTAAATGAAATACCCAATGATATAGAAATGTCATTGTTCGATCATCTTGAAGAATTGCGTAAACGTATTTTTTATGGATTAATCGCAGTTTTTATTGGAATAATTGGCTGTTTTATCTTTGTGAAACCCTTAGTAAAATGGTTACAGTTTCCTGCTCAAGACGTTGAATTCTTACAATTAGCTCCAGGAGAATTCTTCTTTGTGTCGATCAAAGTTGCCGGGTATAGTGGATTCTTGATATCGAGTCCTTTCATTCTCTACCAAATTCTTCAATTTATTTTACCTGGTCTAACTCGTCGAGAGCGTCGTTTGTTAGGTCCTGTTGTTTTGGGATCAAGTATTTTATTTTTACTGGGATTGTCCTTTGCTTATTGGGCATTAATTCCTGCTGCTTTACAGTTTTTTATCAGTTATGGAGCTGGTATCGTTGCACAGTCCTGGTCAATTGATCGATATTTTGAGTTTATTTTACTATTAATGTTTAGCACTGGACTTGCTTTTCAAATTCCTATTATTCAACTAACATTAGGTTTCTTAGGAATTATTTCTTCAAAAGCAATGCTTAAAAGATGGCGTGTAATTGTTCTAGGTTCTGTTATTTTAGGTGCTGTCTTAACTCCTTCTACTGATCCATTAACCCAATCTTTATTAGCTACCGCCGTATTAGGACTATATTTTGCTGGAATCGGAATATTAAAATTAACAGGAAATTAATAGTTCACAGTTTATGCAATAAGATATGAGTAATAAAACCTATCAAATAGAATTGATTCTTTCTTTAAAAATATCTATTAATCCTGATATCGAATCTAATTTATAAAAAATTAATTTTTACTATAAAATACAAAACTATTTATAGTTTTTGTTTTGTAAGTCAAGAGTAAATATAAAGAATAAATTTATTGATTTATTTTTTATATTTTATTAATCTAAAATCCACTCAGAAGTTTTTTCTCCTAAATCCAGCGCAATACTGATTGCTTTCCCCATACGGGGGCGATTATGAGTTTGTTCTAAATAAGTAATAATCTGATCTGTGCTTCCCCAAGCTGTTAAATAATTTGCTACGGTATCTAAATGGTTGAAATACCAAGTTTGAGACATGGGAAAAGAAGTTTGTTCAAGGTATTTCCACATCACTTGAAAAAAAAACTTACCCTTGATTTTCTTTATCTGAACATCATAAGATTTGCCCCATTTACTAAATAAAAGTGTATGTAATTCTTGTCCAGTCATTATTTCCTATTGTTGACAAACTTAACCATCTTTTTTATTGTAAGTTAAATTTACAGTCTTAATCGTGAAAGCTCGAAAATTATTAAGATTTCATTTATAGTTCAAAACTACGACGGTAATAACTAAGCTGATTAGTCGATAGTCTTATGCTTTTTTAGTAAAAAAACATATAATTAGTTCTAGTATACTATATTAATAATGTTATTTGAACTGTTTATGATACTTATGTGCATTAAAGAAATATAACTCGGGGTAAAGTATAAATAAATTAATTGAATTAGGAGAGTTTATCGTAGCTAAAGAATTAGTTGATCTAAAAATTTTAAAAATAAATTTAGCTGAGCTCATAAAAAAAGATAGCTATTTTTCCAGGAAAGATACTGGCAAAAATTTAACCTTTACTAAGTAAATTCAAGAACATTGTAATTTTAAACAGTAAATACTTTCAAAGAAATTATAAATAAAAATAACTTTGAATATTATATTTAGTATGATTATTAATTGAGATAATCAGTATAAAATAGTAAAAATAAATTTTCTTACTATAGACGAAAAATATTGACCTAGTCAGTTAAATGTTTCGTCCAACTCAACTAATATTTATTCTGTAATTTAACTATGTCAAAATAATCTATCAATTTTCTATAATATAAGTACGTCTATATTACGATTGGTCAATTAAAACTTAGTAAATTTTCTTAATTTTAAAGATTATATCAAAAAGCTATTACTATTCATATACACGAGTCAGGATAAGCTTATTTTTAGCAAAAACTAGGAGCTGATAAGGATATTACCGTTGTCATGTGATAAAACAGGGAAGATATAGAATCAAATCAAAACGAAGTTTATCGAAAAACTTTGCAGAAAATGATTCCTTTCATTGCTAAACAATCTACAACAGAAAATTATAATATCTGTAAAAAAATAATGGTGATCCAGAAAAATAATAAGTTATATAAAATGAAAACTAACGTAATGCAAATAAATATCACAAATAATACAATTATAGATACTTAATGTTGCGGCTGTTCATGGATTGCCATTTAACTCTAGCTAATTAGACCACGCCTTGTATATTAAGAGTGAGAATAGGGTTAAATTATAGTATAGCAGTAACTACTTAAAAAATCGTTATTTCTATATAACTCATAAATTGTTCTAGTTAATTATTCGTTTTGAGATAAAAATATTGAGGAATAATCTGTATTTTTTCCCAAGCAGTAATTACATGATAAAGCTTTTCTGCTATGGTTTTATTAGATTGCTCTGTTAGGTGGATAGTATCAGAGAACATTGGAGTATGAAAAGAAGAGTTATTTTGATAAAAACTAATAAATTTTACATTTTTTGGGAACACTTTAGCTAAGTACTGACTTGTTTTTGCTAATTCATTATAAGCTTGTGGAAAGTTATCAAGATAATCCTTTCCCAAATGATTACGGATAGCCTTTTCTCTAACTGAAAGTTTATCAATACTACGAGAAGTAATTTCCGGTTGAATAGCTAACACAACGGGAATTCCCCATTGTGCAGATAACTTAATTAACTGCTGATGATTTTCTTTATAACGGTCAACCCGACGTTTCAATTCTTTGATATCGCTAGGCAAATAGGACTTAAGAGATTTACCATTATTATTAATAACTAAACTGGTTTGGTCTGGAGAAACAGAAGATTGAGGGGTAAAAGACTTAAAGGTTTTCACTAATGCTGTACTTTTTAACCATTTATCAATAGAAAAATCCAAATAATCACGAAAATAACCTTTTGCATCAGCTAAAAATTCGTCAATATGAGGAATATCAGTCTCGGGATAATTACTTTGTAACATCAAGTCTTCATATCCGTCTAAGACCACAATCAAATCCGGTTGATAAGGTAGGATTTTCAAGGCTAATTTAGCTAGTTGATTTCCTGAAGTATATCCTGGAACTGCGGCATTAATAACCCGATAATTACCCTCACGAATCTTGGGGGGTAATTTTATTAATTGTCGTCTAGTGGGTATAAAGAAAGGGAAAATATCAGGACGATATTGATCAGGAGAATTTTTTTGTTGTTTAACTCGTTGTTGAAGACGAGCTTCAAGATGATAGCTAATGGTAGTTTGATTATTAGGATTTAACTGTCCAAAAGCGGTAGACCCGCCTAAGATAAAAATACGAATTTCACTTTTTGGTTTTGCTAAAGGCAGAGATTTACTATCACGTACTCCTTGTTCATTTATTTGCCAAAATTTACTTTTTTGAGGACTTATTAGTTCATAGCCTAAGGTGGAACTGCGTTTAACTACTAAGCCTCCTCCGTTAGTTAATCCTTCTATTGGCTGTTTATTAGCAGTCAAGAAATTAAGCTGGTAAGCTTTCACTAAAGAAGACTCACCATCTATATTGTTATCTTTACCTGTCACTCCTAAGTAAGCTTGAGCTAAAAACTCCGAAAGGATAATTAAGACAGGACAAGCAAAGAGCAGCCAAAAGAAGGAAATTTTAGAAACCCGATTAGGTTTTTTATTGTAGAAATTGTTGTAATAAGAACTATAAGAGCGAGTTTTCTTTAGTAAATTTAACATTTCAAGATTTACCTTTAATAAACAGAGTTACAAGTTTGATTGTTGAACCTTAGCATTGTTTTAGAGTCGGAATACAGAATATCATCTAGAATGTATTACAGTATAAAATTCAGTTACAATAATCGCTCTAAGATATTTTAATAAACTTCATGGTATACAAATTACTGTTTGTCTGTCTTGGTAATATTTGTCGTTCTCCGGCAGCGGAAAATATTATGAACCACTTAATTCAAGAGGCAAATTTAGAAGAACAAATTGTTTGTGATTCAGCAGGAACATCAAGTTACCACATCGGTGCTGCCCCAGATCGTAGAATGAAATCTGCTGCACTGAGCCGGGGAATTGAGTTTAGAGGCAGGGCCAGACAATTCGAGCAGTTTGACTTTAAACAATTTGACCTGATTTTAGCAATGGATGAAGAAAATTATCAAAATATTTTAGCGCTTGATTCTCAAGAAAAATATAAAGATAAAGTACATTTGATATGTGAGTTTGTAACACGACATCCAGAAAGACAAGTTCTCGATCCTTATTATGGAGGTCAGGCAGAGTTTGATAAGGTCATTGACTTGTTGTTGGATGCTTGTGAGGGATTATTAGAGAAAATTTGTCAAAATTATCTATATTCGTAATGATTATTACAAATAAGTTTTACCCAGCCTAATTTTAGATCAGTTTCCATGTCCCTGGTTTAAATATGGGATTAATTTACAAATGATGTCTTAACCTAGTTTCTAGAAACTAGGTTAATTAGCTAAAAAATGACTTGGTAGGTCGGAAAGCGGACTAATATTTATATTTGTAATATGATTTTTAAAAAATCAAAAGATAGGCAAGCTTAAAGTAGCCATAGAATTAATATGGAGTAGAAGAGTAGACTGAGTTTGGGGATGATTATATTGCACAAGATATCAATGTAGACTCAACTTGGCTCTAATGCCAGACATACTATGGTCAATGAGGCAAGATTGTTTCCTCATTAGCCATAGGTATCAATTATTAATGTAAATAATATCATAATCAATAATAATGACTATTAGTAATCACTATCCTATTGATCGAGATAGAACTCAGCTTTAACTATCGAAAGAATATTTATTTCAGTTTATAAGTTTGGATTAATGCCTTCAATTAAAAGCTATTTATGTTAAGACCTAGATATAGTCTAACTCAAGACTAACCTTGAGTGTCATTAGTTACAAAAATTTACTTGATAATATTTTAGTTTTAAAAAATTTTTTGTACTGTTAAAGGAGAATATTCCAAAGCGTTAATTGTCGAGTTTCTTCAGACAAATTATTTTTTCCTCTTCACTTATGAATAAGTGAAGAGGAAAAAATTAAATACTCTCTTTAGAGGTAAAGTTAATCTTTTCAAGTGCACTCCATCAATGGCAAAAAGAATTTAACTTTCTAGGTTATAACAGAAATTGAATACGAATGCTTTTATAAAAAATCATGTATTTTTTATAAAACAGGATAGCTATTATTACGGCCTTTACGTTCTGACATATATCAAGTAAAGTAATTCCACAACATTTTAAAGTTTTTAACAAAATCTGCTTACTCATATACTTTAATTGCCTTTAGAACAGATGAAAAGATTATCTTCTGGATTAGCCTTAACAAGTGTTAGTTTACTCCTATCCGTGTTTTGTAATAATATAGTTGAAGCATCGGGGGAGTCAAACGGCAGGATAAAGTTTTCTCCCAATACCTCTAATCGATATAAATTAAAAACCCCTCAAATATCTACAGGTTATATTTGGCCAACTCAAGGGAGAATGACTTCCGGTTTTGGAATACGCTACGGCAATATGCATGAAGGAATTGATATTGCAGGACCAATGGGTACCCCTATTTTTGCGGCAGCCACTGGAGTAGTTATTTCAGCAGGATGGAACTCTCAAGGCTATGGAATTCTGGTAAAATTACGCCATCCTGATGGTAGTGTAAGTTTTTATGGACATAATCGTCGGCTTTTAGTTCGCCGTGGGCAACAAGTTGAACAAGGACAACAAATTGCTGAGATGGGAAGCACCGGCAACAGTACTGGGCCCCATTTACATTTCGAGATTCACCCTCAAGGAAGAACAGCAGTTGATCCTATTGCTTTTTTGCCTGAACCTGATGGAGTTACTAATGTTCGTAGAAATACTCGAACTCGTTCTTCACGCTCAGAAGTTCCCAACGATACTATATTACCTAGGATGGGCAATAGAGAATGGCGAGCTGAGGATTAGAACTGTAAATAAATAATTGCGCAGGGATAGAATTGATTAATTATCGTTTGAAAATGAATCGGTAGTCCTAAATAAAAATTGGGACATAGATGAGTCCTTTTTATCATTTTTTGTTATTATTTTTAGCTTCTTTAAAATTTGCGAATTTTTTATAATTTGATTTAAGTTTTTTAAAATCATAGATAATTGTTAGAGCTTATGAATTAGTGTTTTTTGATTAAAATTTTCTTTCTTTCCTCAATAGTTCCTAATATGGTATTGTTCATTTATATTTTATCACTTAATAAAAAACTGGCTTAGTTTAGTAAGTATGTAAAGACAATTGGTGTATCTAATTAAGACTGTTTGCTTATTCTATACTAGAACATTTGGATTAAATTCTTGTTGGGACAGATACAATTGGTCTTACACCAGTAGTGCTGTATTCGGTTTAGTTACAGTTACTTATTTTATAATTGTCAAAAATAAAAAATTTAAAATCTTCTTTTACTCCTAGCTGAGACTTAGTGTCTTATGTATCTAGAGCAGTGACTAAAAGTTGTTGACACAAAATATAATTTTTAAACTCTAGTTAAATCTAATAATGAATTACTTATTCGTAATTTTTCTAGTCAAGTGCTGCACCAGTTTATTGAAAGTTATTGAACTGGTTTGTATGTTAGTCTATCTAACACAGAAATTTTACTCAGAAGCGATATGATTTGATGATTACCTCTTTTTTTATTTAAATTAATCACTGACTTATCTTACTTAGATTTATATCTCACTATATATATGAGATATGAACTGTTGTCTTTGTTAAAAAATTAATTAGTTAACATTTTTTTCTTGGATAATCTATTAAGATAAGTGGTTGAGCATTGATAAGAGTATAAAATCTGAAAGTAATACTTCAAGATAAAGTGCAAACACGTTATTTTGGAGTAGAATATAAATCCTAAATTAGCTAATAGTCATATGAAAATTTTTAAAAATTTTAGTCAATTTCTCGAAACACAACTTGAAGAATTCCTCGAAAACAATCCTCATTTAGAGTTACAAGCTCTTCTAGAACAATTACGAGAACAGGAAAAAAAAACGCTTAAATTGGTTATTGAATTAGAAGGACAAGAAAAACGCTTAGAAAATGATATTTTGACCTTGGCTAAAGATATTCAGCGGTGGCATCAAAGAATTGCTAAAGCTAAAGCAGTTGGACGCTTAGATTTAGCAGAACCAGCACAACAAAGAGAGGCGGCTTTATTACGTCAAGGAAATCAACTTTGGGGACAAATGCAGGGGACAAAACAACAAATTCTTCAAACTAAAGAATTACTTAGTCAAATTGAAAAACGTAAACAAGTAGTTCAAAACCAAATTACACAAGCTAAGACAATTTACGCTAAAGAAAATTACAATAATATTGGTTGGAATAAAGGAATTAATTACTATTCTTACAATAAGGCAATTGATCCTCTAGAAGCTGAATTTCAAAAGTGGGAACTTGATGATGAGTTAAATAGACTAAAAAAAGAGCTTTAGACTTAGATAATAACTATTTAAATAATAAATAATTACGGATTATTCAAAATAGTTTTTATATGTTAAAAGTAAAAAACTGATAATCTTATTTCATAGGTCTTTTTAGACTTCAAATACTTAGTTTTCATCGAGATATGTTTTTTTATACCATAGAATTTTTTATAAAAATCATAAGTTATTAGTTACTGAATATATGATTCCTAATCTAGGGTGGTCAAAATCACTTTTTTCTAAAAGATAGAGAAAGGTAACTTATCTTCAACGTTTTTATAAAGATAAAAACTAAAACTTTCAAAAATCATTAATTAAGCAATACCATTTCGTTTTCTAGTTTCTTTATAAGACGTACCAACGTTTTGCAACCCAGTACGGATCATTTGTTGTTCCAGTAGAGCAAAGAATCTGACGCGATCACCTCCTCTAATAACAGCTTGATTATGGGACTCAGATAAAGCAATAGGGTAACCATACCCTTTACTAACTTGGCCCAACAAAATACCTAAAGCTTGTTCTAATAAGGGTTTATCTTCTACAACCCACGCGGGAATTTCCACTCTAGCGATTTCTGATCCAAAATTAATGTAACAAAAATAAATCTGTTGTGCTTTCTCATATAACTTTAAAATTCGTTGAGAACTGCGCCATAAGGGACCTCGCTGGCCAGGTTCTAAAAACTGTCCCCAAAGGGTTATATCTCGCAAAGGTTCTATTATTTTACAAGGTAAATTTTTTTCTTCTGAGCCTCCACAATTAGCAAGACAATTTGGAGTACTGAAAGGACAAGAGTATAACCGTAAAAAGGTTATACTTTCCACACTACGAGATGCACTTAAATAACCCATTATAGGGATCTGTGATTTTTGTAATTTGGCCCAGGCTGTTAGGATTGGTGGTAAGATGTTCTTCCGTACTTCTTTGGGTAATCCGTCTAAAAACCAGTAAATCAATGAGCCATCAACCATTGCCAAATTTGCTTCATAATGTGCACCTGGGGGATTTACCCAACTACAAGCCATATCAGAAAGAGTTTCTATTTCTAAAACGCTACGGCGATAACCTATCCATTCTTCTGTCCTAATTCCCCATTGTTTGGAAATATAAAGATCTTCTGGACGATAGTAAACTTCAGGTAAACTGTCAAGTAAAGGATATAAGTTTTGTCCATAATGAAGCATTACCCGCCCCACATTGATTAAATAACAATACGCTATTTCATGGTGAGAAGGAGCAATTTGAGAACCATCAGTGGCAAAAACACTATGTTTATGGGGAGGTGAAATCAAATTAATTCGTGTATTTAGAGGTTCTATAGGAATAGCTGGTGAAAAAGTCAGGTAATTATGCCATTTCTCATATTTTTTAATTAATTCTACTTCTAGATCATATATTCTTGGTAGGATTTTTTGTGCTTTTTGCAATCGTTCACAATTAGCATTTAATTCTTCTTGAAAATGTTGATTGATTTCAGGTATTTTTTTTGTGAGTTTGATAATATCAAGCATCTCAATAGTTAAAGTTTAAATGAAAATCAAATAAATTGATTAATATTTCGTTTTAAACAAATCAAAAAATTATAGATATATTTATATTAAGTTTGGGTAACATAATTTTAATTAATATTTCATGACAATAAGATTTATTTATTTTTTGTGATTTGTTAGAATCACAAAACTATGTTGTTTAATAATACCAGCAATATGACTCTCAATAAAATATGCTATTTTATCTAAAATATTATTTACATCATACAACCTTAAAGATTAATGGATAGTTTTTTAAAAACGTTATATTGTGGATAGTATTCTATCTATAATTTATATAGTCACAATATTTGAGTTTTATAGTATAAATAGTTTTTCTAAAATAAGTCACAATGAACTCATTACTAAAATAATTAGATTAAGTTGATTTATTTAAAAATAGATCAATATTTGATTTAATATATAATCAATCAAGACAGGATACTAACTCTAAAAAATAGATAATAAATTCTATATTTTTGCTATATTAACATAGCTGTTATTCAATTCTATTTATCTTTAATTATTCTGATTAAAGATAATAAATGCCAATATTTTATTTAGGATGCAAATAAAAAAACATTTGTCTAATTTTTAAGTGTTATATATTGATGTACATAATTATATTATTGTTTTTAGTACAATATTAAAATATTGTTAGTAGACAACATTTATTTTTATAAAGGTACTTATGTTTTTATATATTTTAAACAGCAATATTAATAATAGTTATTTAAACCTTATTTAGATAAATTATATAACAGTTGAGAAGTCACAATCTTTACAAAAAATAATAATTATACAGTTATGGACTATCTTTACCTTATACAAGATAAAAGTAATGACTCTTTGACACTTATTTTACAAAGTTTTTAAAACACTAAAAATCTCACATTGAACAACATTAAATCTTAGCATTATATTATACTCTTATAATAAGAGCTATAAAAGTTATTAACTCCCACTTGAACATCTTTTGTCTGGATGACTTACAGCTATAACTTTAAAGAAAAATCATATTATACTTGAAGGCCTATGGGTAATCAAAAACAACCAATCAAAATCATTAGTAACAATCGTAAAGCTCGTTTTCTTTATGAAATTTTAGAAACTTACGAAGCAGGTATTGTATTGAATGGAACAGAGGTTAAGTCTATTCGGGCTGGTAAAGTTAACCTAAGTGATGGCTATGCATTAATTAAAAATGGAGAAGTCTGGTTGCTTAATGTTAATATCTCTCCTTATCAGGCTAGTAGTCAATACTTTAATCATGATCCCCGCCGGAGTAGAAAATTATTGTTGCACCGAAAAGAAATTAATCAGTTGATTGGCAAAATTGAACAAAAAGGTCTTACTTTAATCCCTCTGAAAATATATCTCAAAGGAAGTTTAGTTAAAGTCAGTTTGGGTTTAGGACGAGGGAAAAAACTTCATGACAAACGGGAAACTATTAAACGCCGTCAGGATGAGAGAGAGATGTCACGAGCAATGAAACAACATTAAATATTAATAGAAGAATAGAGGTATGTTGATTTAGGATCTTTTACCCATATATACCTCAACTTTTTGTTGTAAAACTCAAAGCTAATTCTAATTGATTTCTTAAAATTGTATATTTATTTTCTTACGGTAAAGAATTTATATATTGATATTATTTAATGTATGAATATATATTTTAGATCAAAAACTTTAGAAGTTAGCAGCTACCATTTAATCCGGCATAAGTATAGAAAATTCACTATTTATATTTGAAATATAAATAGTGAATTTTTGTTTAAGTAAACCCAACTGCTAGTAATATAAAAGGTGTTGTCCATAAAAACATATTTTATAGTTTGTGTAATTATTTTGTTCTCTATTTGTAGTCATCATTTCATATCTTTACAGAAACTATAATTATGTTTATCTATCAATTACGCAATTCCCAAATTTATTAATTGTTATGTATTCTTGATAAGGACTCATAACTAAAAACTCTTGACTCCAGTAAAATAACCTCAATAGTTATTTGTTAGAGATAAATTTTTATGGGTTGTGCTGATAGAGTTGTTCTCGCTTATTCTGGAGGAGTTGATACATCCGTTTGTATTCCCTATCTTAAGCAAGAATGGGGGATAAAAGATATAATCACCTTATCTGTTGATTTGGGGCAAGAAGACGAATTAGGTCCTATTCAAGCTAAAGCTCTAGAATGTGGGGCTTTAGAATCTTTAATAGTTGACGCTCAAGAAACATTTATAACAAACTATGGATTTCGGGCTATTCAAGCAAATGCTCTTTACGAAAACCGTTATCCTCTGTCCACCGCATTAGCTCGCCCTTTAATTTCTAAGCTCTTAGTAGAAGTGGCAGAAAAATATGGAGCGGATGCAGTTGCTCACGGTTGTACTGCTAAAGGAAATGATCAGGTCCGCTTTGACTTAGGGATTCTCGCTCTTAATCCTGACTTAAAAATTCTCGCTCCAGCACGGGAGTGGAATATGAGTAGGGAGGAAGCTATTGCCTATGGGGAGAAATTTGGTATTGAATTTTCCGTAAAAAAATCTTCTCCCTTCAGTATTGATCGTAATATTCTTGGACGTAGTATTGAAGCAGGTCCGTTAGAAGATCCAATGTTTGAACCTCCTGAAGAAATCTATTTAATGACTAAAGCAATTGCCAATACTCCTGACAAACCTGAGTATATAGAGATTGGGTTTGAAAAAGGAGTTCCGGTTAGTCTTAATTGTCAAAACCTTGATTCTGTAACTCTGATTAGTCAGTTAAATAAAATAGCAGGTAATCATGGGATTGGACGTCTAGATATGATTGAAAACCGCGTTGTAGGTATTAAATCGAGGGAAATCTATGAAGTTCCTGCATTATTAATGTTAATTGATGCTCACCGCGACTTAGAAAGTTTGACTCTTACTGCTGACGTAACTCAATATAAACAGGGAGTGGGAGATACTTACAGTAAACTAATTTACGAAGGATTATGGTACAGTCCATTAAAAGAGGCTCTCGATGCTTTTATCTCCCAAACCCAAGACCGTGTTACGGGAACAGTCCGGATTAAATTATTTAAGGGGAATGCTGTCATTGTAGGTCGCTGTTCAGATAATTCTATTTACAGTCCCAACTTATCTACCTATGGAGCAGATGATAACTTTGATCATAAGGCGGCTGAAGGGTTTATTTATATCTGGGGACTTCCTACCAGAGTTTGGGCGCAAAAGAATAAAAGATAGTTGCGTTTAGAAAATCATAATTGTCGTAGAATTTATTTTCGTTAGTAGGGAATGATGATATCAGGCTCTTATCATGGTCTTATGTTGAATAATCTAGTTCTTTCAAACTAAGTTATGATACATTGATAGCTAATAACTGCCACAACAACTTTTGTTCCGACTGTATCATAAAATTCCAGAAACTTGATGTTTATATAAATCGAGTTTTTGGAATTTTGTGATAATTGTAAAATAAGATTTTTAACTTTTATTTATTGTTATTTTATTATAGCTATTCTATATGATAGATTCACCGGAAATATCGATTGTCGTTCCTTTATATAACGAAGCACCAAATATAGACCAGCTTTTTAAGCGACTATTTTTAATCTTAGACCAATTAAATATGACCTATGAAATTATCTGTGTTGACGATGGAAGTCGAGATAATACCCTTACGAACTTAGTTGATTATCATCAACATTATCCCGAAATTAAAGTGATTGGATTATCTCGAAATTTTGGAAAAGAAATCGCATTGACCGCTGGTTTAGATTATGCTCAGGGAAAAGCTGTTATTCCCATCGATGGAGATTTACAAGATCCCCCAGAATTAATTGGAGAATTAATTTCCAAGTGGCGCGAAGGCTATGATGTTGTTTATGCTAAACGGCGTTCACGCCAGGGAGAAAGTTGGTTTAAACGCTTTACAGCTGACATGTTTTACCGGGTCATCAGTAAGATGAGTCGTGTGCCCATTCCTAGAAACACGGGAGATTTTCGACTCTTAGATCGACGGGTGGTCATAGCCTTTAAAAAAATTCCAGAACGAACCCGTTTTATGAAAGGGCTATTTGCCTGGGTAGGATACAAGGAAACGGCGATTTTCTATGATCGTCTTCCTCGTTATCAAGGACAAACTAAATGGAATTATTGGAAACTCTGGAATTTTGCTATTGATGGAATTACCTCTTTTAGTATGGTTCCGTTAAAGGTTTGGAGTTATATCGGGGTAGTACTATCTTTGTTTGCTTTTTTTTATGGATTATTTTTAATTATCTGGACATTAGCTTCAGGAATCGACGTTCCTGGCTATCCATCTTTAATGGTAACCGTTTTGTTTTTGGGCGGCATACAATTAATCAGCCTAGGGGTAATTGGGGAATATCTAGGCCGAGTTTACGAAGAAGTCAAGGAACGTCCTCTCTATCTTGTGCGAGATTGTTATGGTCTAACTATTAATGATAACGAAGTGACTAAGTCATAAAGTTAATACGCTATAAGTAAATCCCACACAAAATGTATATTAGAAGAACTTAAGAGATTAATTTTATTAAATCTAAAAGATAATCCACAAATGTCTCCATTATGCTCATATAAATAAGTATGTACAGTGTTTTACAAAAGTATCTGACAAAAATCAAACTTCTATTTCATTAATTCTCCCGCTTAACTAACGGTAACAGTCTGACTATCCATCTTCTAAGCTACTAGTATCAGCTAGTTTGACTCAAGTTGGTTATTCTTTAAACTTATAAATTACAATATAAGCAATTACCACAAATTTTCTAATTTTTACCTATTGTCAACAACTAATAAAATACTATAGTTTAACAATTTATATTCATAGGAGATAAATATGAAAAATAAAATTTTAAAGTGTTAATAAAACTTAAGATTAATTTATTTAAAAATCTAAAATCACTCTAGAAGGTTGTTATAGCAAAAAGGAATGTACATTAGCATTTTTTATCTCAACAGTCTGATTATTATCCCATCAATCAAGCTAATAAACAATTAGGATGTTAATTAATTTAAGAGTAATTCAAGCATTATTCCTTTCTATTGGTACAATAAACACAGAGAAAAATTGTTTCTCTAAGAAATTTTAGATCTCAATTTATCGTCAATTATATTATTCTCTCAGATCAATTTTAATTAATGAAACTAAGAATACCGAGATCTCCGTCCAAACTGGCTTGAGTCCCTACGGGTAAGGCGGCATTTTCTCCATCATGGCCAAAAGGAAGATTTGACACTATAGGAATATTGAGATCCCCAAGACGATCACGTAATACTTCCTCCACCGTCCAGCTCGAATCTGATGGTGATAATTCACATTGACTAAACCGCCCTAGAGCAATCCCTTTAATTCCTTTAAATGCTTTCATTAATCGCCATTGAGTTACATAACGGTCCACACGATATGGAGCTTCTCCCACGTCTTCCAGCGCTAATATCACCCCGTTTAGGGAGGGCTGCAAGGAAGTTCCTAGTAAGTGGGTAGCGACGGATAAATTTGCCGGGAGTAGGGTTCCTATGGTTTTTCCACCTCCCCATCCTAAACCTTTGAGAGGAGATAGTAGTCCTCTTTCAAGGTAATTAAATAATCGTTGAACTGACCAATAAGGTTCTGATCCTAAGGTGGTTAAAACAGGAGCATGAAGACTAGCAATCCCTTCTTTGGCTAAACTCCACAATAATCCTGTGATATCAGAAAAACCGATTATCCATTTTGGTGGTGAAGCCAAAACAGAGTTCCATTGCCAGTCTTCTAACAATCTGGTACTTCCATAGCCTCCCCTAGCGCAAATAATGGCTTTACAGTAAGGGTTTTCCCAAGCCTCTAATAATGCTTGTCGTCGTTGAATGTCGGTTCCGGCTAAATATCCTGTATGGGCGTTCCAGTGACTTGCCAAGTGAACTTGATAGCCTCGTGCTCGCCAGATTTCTAATCCTTTTTTAAATGTAGATAATTCTTTTAACCGACCACTGGGAGCGATAACTTGTACTGAATCTCCTGATTTTAAGAAAGAAGGTAGTTTCATGAGTAATAACTAATAAAGAATAATTGATAATTATCTATTTGTTTGATAGCTTAATGGTAATCTTAAAAACTTAATCCAATTGGATCGATAATGAGTTTTCAAAAAATGAGATAAATAGATTTGTATAACTTGAAGTCAATTAAGCTTATCCTAGACAATAGTACATGTTGATTCGATCAAATCGAATTATTTTTAAAAATTTTCAATAAGAAACAAAAATATTTAAAAATACTTTATTTATTTTGTTTATATGACAATATTTTTAAGTATTTATAAAAAATAAAAAATAAATCAGTAAAAATCTTACATCTTTTATTGATTGGTTTCAATATTTGTACAGACAAACAAGAATTACTATCTTATCATTTGTTGTTTTATTAGTTATACAGGCTGATTTTAGCCACTATTATTGATGTGCTTTAATATTTTTGTTTCTACAGCATTTGACTTTAATATTGTTGAGCTTGATTGCAGTATTTTAAATATTTATAAATATTTTTATATCAAGTAACCATGTTTGTTTTTTAAATTAAATTGTATTCATCAATAATACTGTGACTCATCATTTTTCCGTGTTTAAGTTTTGACGTTAAATAAAAATCCAAGACTTTATACTCTTCATCCTTTGGCACTCTTTACAAAACTCTATGTCATCGTTATAGTGTCTCTACGCTACTCTCCTTTTATGGCAATCAAAAAATACTAATAAAACGAGTCCTTAATAATGAAAATTTTACTTACTGGTGCAACGGGGTTTCTCGGAACTAATCTTTGTTCTCAACTTCAAGCACAAGGAGATGAAATAGTCCGTCTCAACTCGAACAACTGTGATCTCACTCAACCTGAGTCTTTGCTTAATTTTAACGATTGCAACTATGATCAGATTTACCATTTAGCTGCCTGGACTCAAGCAGGTGATTTTTGTTTATCTCATCCGGGAGAACAATGGATTATTAACCAGCAAATAAACACTAATGTTCTAACATGGTGGCAGAAATACCAAGCCCAGGCGAAATTAATTTGTATGGGGACAAGTTGTGCATATGACCCAAATCTACCCTTGTTGGAGAAATATTACCTTACAGGGATACCTATAAACAGTTTATTTACTTATGCAATGACTAAACGAATGCTCTATGCAGGTTTATTAGCTTTAAATAAACAATATGGTCTAAAATACCTTTATCTAATTCCTTCTACCCTTTATGGGTCCGGGTATCATACCGATGGTCGACAGATGCACTTTATTTTCGATCTCATCCGTAAGATAATTCGGGGGAAACTTTATGGCGAACCTGTGGTCTTATGGGGAGATGGAAATCAATCACGGGAGTTGGTCTTTGTTGAAGATTTTGCTAAGATTGCCACCCAACTGGCTGCTACCATTGATAATAATTCAATTAACATTGGTGCAGGGGAGGAGTACACTATCCGACATTTTGCCAAGCTAATCTGTGAAGAAGTTGACTACAACTTCAGTCAAATCAGATTTGATACATCTTGCTATGTAGGAGCTAGGTCTAAGTGTTTAGTTGTTGACAAACTTAAGGAATCTTTACCCAATTTCAAGTTAACTCCATTAGAATTAGGGTTAGCTAAAACTATAGAGTGGTTCTGGCTCGAACAAGAAAAACTTGTTCCAGCTAGGTAAGTGAGTTAAGTGAGGAGTAACGGTGAACTATTATTGGATTCAACACAGGCTAAAGAGTCTAGAAGAAGCGTTTAACCCCAAATATTGTCGTTCAGTTGAACAAACAATCAGTTTAATTGCTAGACGGTTCCAAAATGGGCATAAATTACTTATTTGTGGTAACGGTGGCTCTGCCGCTGATGCTCAACACATTGCGGCTGAATTTGTGGGTCGGTTCCAAATTCATCGTAAGGGTTTGCCAGCAATTGCCCTAGGAACTAATCCTGCAACTTTGACCGCTTGGGCCAATGACTACGAATATGAAACAATCTTTGCTCGCCAGGTGGAAGCTTTCGGGCAACCAGGAGATATTCTTTGGGGGCTTTCTACTTCTGGAAAATCTGCTAATGTAATGCGTGCTTTTGAGATGGCTAAAGACATGGGATTAATTACTATCGGAATGGCAGGAAATAATGGCGGCATGCTTAAGGAAATGTCAGATTATCCCCTTTTTGTAAAACAACACCACACCCCCTATATTCAAGAAATTCACTTAATGACCTATCATCGGATTTGTGAACAAGTGGAAGCACAATTATTCGCTAATGTTGGCTTAGAAGGACAAATTGCGGTTTAATATCTGGAATGGTGGACTATCCAACCAATACTTCTCATACACGTTTCAATAAAGCCCTGTTTCTGGATCGAGATGGGGTGATTGTTGACTACGTCCCCTATTTGAGTCAACCTGAACAAGTTAAGCTTCCCGATGGTGCAGGGGAAGCTTTAAAACAATGGCAAGATGCAGGTTATTTACTGATAATAATCACTAACCAGTCCGGAGTTGGTAGGGGATATTATAGCCTACAGGATGTTGAGAAAGTTCACTATTATATCCGACAACAATATAGCCATTTTGGAGTATCATTCTCTGATATTTTTATTTGTCCGCATCATCCCGATGACAAATGTTTTTGCCGTAAACCTTCCCCTGAAATGTTAATTAATGCCTCTAAAAAACATCATATAATGCTGTCTCAATCTTTCTTTATTGGTGATGCATTTAGTGATTTAGAAGCTGCTATTAGAGCTGACTGCAAGCCCATTTTGATTTTAACAGGACGAGGACGAGAGACCATGGCAAAACTAGAAAAATATCCGATAGAAGTTAAAGTTTTTAAAGAACTATTGGAGACAGTTAAACTAATAGGTTTAGGATAGAATTATAAGTTCTGTTGACAAGTAAACAAAAAAATATGAACGGTCAACTTAATTAGACAAGATTCATTAATGATTGAAAATCAAAAAAAGTCTTCAACACCTATATTGGTTTCACTAATTCCTAACTTGATGGACGGGGAAGGACACATTATTCCCTACCATCAGGCAGTTGGTAAAGCAGTTTCTAAGTTAGGTTGGAGACATTTAGCCGCTATTCCTTCTCAGTCAAAAGTTGATTATTTATTTACAGAATGGGATGACTGTTTGAGTAACTTTGATCTTGAAAGAGGAGATAATTTTTTTAGAAAAATTTTTAAGTTAATTGGAGTTTTTTCTCTAGGAACAACAACAGCTAAATATTTACGAAATAGCGTTATTTATCAAACAGAATCATCCATCATTTTTCTCGAAAGGTTTATCCATTTACAATTACTTGCCTTAACGATTGCCTTATGGCTAGTTCCTACAAAGAATTTATCAGTTTGGTTACTATATCGTAGGAATACTCATAAAGATAAAACCAGATATATTTATAAATTTCTTAATTTTTTAATTAAAAAAAGTCTACCAACAGGAAACTTAAAGTTATTAACAGATAGTGATTTATTAGGTAAGTCTTTATCTAATTATTTTCAAGAACCTGTTACAGTAATGCCTATTCCTCATACTGATATTAAAGTAGATAATTGTAAAATAAAAAGTAAATCCTCTGAAATTTTATGTTGGTGGCCAGGACTTCCTCGAAAGGAAAAAGGGTGGAATATTATCAAAAAATTAGTTGATATTAACTTGAATAACAATGATAAAATTTGTCTAGTTGCAGCCCAAAAATCTAATTTAGTAGTATCTAAAGGAGGTATTAGACTTAAATTAATTCAAAATAAATTGACAAGAGAAGAATATAATTACTGGCTGAGTGTTAGTGATATTATTTTACTACCATATGATTGCCAGGCTTATGAAGAAAGAACATCAGGGATTTTCACTGAGTCAATTATCGCTGGTAAAATACCTTTGGTAACTGATAGGACTTGGATGGCTCACGAATTACTTAAGTACGATTTAGGCGAATTAATCATTAATTGGGAAATTTCTGAACAAGTGTTTATTTCCATATTTAGAATAATTAAATATGGAAATATAAAGAATAAAATAAAAGTCATGCAAAACAGCTACCTCAATTATCATTGTTTGAACGGTTATGCTGAAGCTATGCAGAAAATAATCAACCAGAAATAATGTTTAAAGTTTGTCTTGACGGAACACCACTGAGGGGAAGACTTAGCGGAATAGGATTCTATACTTTAAATACAATAGCAGCATTAGCTAAGTTACAAGAGTCCGAACACTTTGAGTTAACAGTTTATTTTCATCCCTCTATTAAAAATTGGCTGCTAAGGAATTTTTCTGTACCACATTTTTTGACTTACTATCCTCAGGTTTCTGTTTTACCTATTCCCGTTACTATTGCTAATTTTTTAGCAAAATATCCTAATCCTATCCTATCATATTTAGAAGGATATCTAAATAAACCAAATATTCTTCATGGAACGGATCATTACGTTTATCCTCATTGTAAAAGTAAGAAAATTATGACTATTCATGATCTTACTTTTCTTAAGTATCCTCAATATTCTACTACCATTGTTCAAGGATATTTAGAAAGAATTAAACGCTGTTTATCATGGACGGATTTAATTATAACTTTTTCTGAAAATACTAAACAGGATATCATTGAACATTTCAAAATTAATCCCGATAGAATTAAGATAACCCATCAAGCAAGTCGTTACTCTTCTAATAAAGTCATGCTTGATAAAATTGAGCTACTTAAAGATTCTATAAATTATGATTTTTCTGTTCCCTATCTTCTTTTTGTAAGTACTATTGAACCACGGAAAAATGTGATTACTTTAATCAAAGCATTTGACCATTTAAAAGAACAACATAAAATCCCTCATAACTTGATTTTAATTGGACAAAAAGGATGGAAGTATGAATCTAGTTTTAAGGCGATAAATAAATCCAAATACAAAAAAAATATTTATCATTTAAATTATTTATCTGATGAACTACTGGCTTTATTTTATACTAAAACTGATGCTTTTATTTATCCTTCTTTTTATGAAGGATTTGGCTTACCTATTCTAGAAGCAATGACGTTAGGTTCTCCTGTAATTACCTCTAACACTTCATCTCTTCCTGAAATCGCGGGAGATGCAGCATTGTTGATCAATCCTAACGATTTCTTAGAGTTAGCGGAGTCTATTTTAAAAATAATTGGTAATTCTCAGTTAAGAAAAGAATTGATTGAAAAAGGAAAAGAAAGAGCAAACCTATTTTCTTGGGAGAAAACAGCACAAGAAACTTTTAAAGCTTATAAATTTATTGATTAATGGTTTGTTTAAATGACAAAAGAATTACTTATTAATCTTTCTATGTTGATGTCTAAACCGACAGGTATTTCTATTTATGCTGATAGTATTTTTCCTTATTTGAAAAAACTTAATCCTATCTTATTAAGATCTAACAATGATTGCAACTTTAATTACTATTTAGTTCCGAACAACTTAACTCCAGAACAAGGAACTGCTGGTCATTTTCGTAGATTATTATGGACACAGTTTAAGTTACCTAAAATTTATCAAAAGTTAGAGGGCTCATTATTATTTTCACCAGTGCCAGAAGCCCCATTATATACTAATTGTCGATCTATCGTAATGGTGCATGATTTAATTCCCTTACGTTTTCCTAAAAAAAATTCTCCTTTAACACCTTATTTTAAGACATATATTCCACAGGTGCTAAAACAAGCCAAACACATTCTTTGTAATTCTCAAGCAACAGCGACAGATATAATTAATTTTTTTGGGATTTCTGCTAATAAGATAACTCCTATTCTTCTTGCTTATAATTCAAATCATTTTCGTCCAATAAAGTTAACAAAAAAAATAGAGTGCCGCACTAAACTACCTTATTTTCTGTATTTAGGTCGTCATGATCTCCATAAAAATTTATCTCGTTTAATTAAAGCATTTGCAGGAATTAAGAATTATCAAAATTATGAACTTTGGCTAGCGGGGCAAATAGATCAACGTTACACTCCAAAATTGAAACAACAAGCAACAGAATGGGGAGTAATAAATCAGATTAAATTTCTTAATTACGTTTCTTATGATCAATTGCCTATACTATTAAATCAGGCATTAGCATTGGTATTTCCTTCTTTATGGGAAGGGTTTGGTTTTCCAGTTTTAGAAGCGATGGGATGTGGAACACCTGTTATTACTTCTAACTTATCTTCTTTGCCTGAAATTACAGGAGATGCTGGGTTATTAATTGATCCTTATCAAATATCAGAAATTACGGATGCAATGGAACAAATTATCAACGATAATAAATTACGCTCAAAGTTAAAAACTTTGAGTTTAAAACAGTCTAGTCAATTCAGTTGGCAAAAAACTGGTCATTCTACTTTAGAGATTTTGAAGAGATTTCTTTAGATACTAAGCTAATTAATTAAAGGATAGATTTATTGTAATTTAATTACAAGGCTGATATTAAGTTTAGAAACTAAAAAATAAGATACTTTCAATAATTCAGTATACTGTTCGTTTTTATTTAATTTATTTAAATGTAATTTTACTAATTTATAAATCAGTATTACAGCAACTGATAACTGTATAATTATACAGTTAAGCTACAAATTTTACTATTCATCTACTCCTCTATTAACTATATTGATAATGCTAACTCAATAAGTCTATACTAACTGTATATATTCTATTTATTTTAAGTTTAGCAATAAAAAGTTAAAATAAATTATTATAGTAAATAATATTATAATTATCC
Organism: Cyanobacterium sp. uoEpiScrs1; assembly: GCF_947331815.1. Classification (GTDB taxonomy): domain Bacteria; phylum Cyanobacteriota; class Cyanobacteriia; order Cyanobacteriales; family Microcystaceae; genus Rippkaea. Next base: position 1,570,971 of record NZ_OX373462.1, on the reverse strand, counting down.
GTACAATATTTTATATATTTAAGTTGATTTAATCCTTGTTTTACTTTTATTTTATTGATTTTTACCAAGAAATGTTTACTACTATCTAATATAGATATGGCTTTAAACTAATATTTTAAACTGTTAATTACAAGTTTAATAATTGCTTTAATTATTAAACTTGTAATTAACTTAATATCTAACTAGTTAAATCGTATAATAAACTTATAATGATATTTTTTGTGGTCACTTACTAAGAAATAACTTAAATCTACAGAAAATAATACCATGAATTATATTTATTCTTTGCAAGAATTATATTTAATAACTTAAAGAGACAATGATAATTTTTTAGTTAAATCTTTTAGTTTATTAAAAACAAGAAGAAACTTTTATTATTGATTACTTTTAAGGAAATTTAAAACCTCTAATTAAAAAATAATTTACAGTATTTTACTATTAATCCTCTTAAAGATATCTCTTTTACAAGAGAACAATATATATTTGTATATAGATAATATTTAAGAATGTTATTATTTAACTACTTAATAGTTTTCGGAAAGACTACACTGCTTACAAAAAATATACTAATTAAATAAGAAATATAATCAATGATTAACCTTATTTTTTTATTGAAAATATTTAAACAAGTTTAAAAAAGAACTAATAGTTTTCTAGTCTAAGAATCATTTTCTGAAAAAGAAATGTATATAGAGGATTAAGATAGTTTTAAAATCCTCTCACATTAGTCTATTTGTTATTAAATCAAAAAATGATAATATCAATAAAAAATTAGACATTAACTTTCTAAACTGAAACAGTATTATTAATAAATATTTACTCCAAATCAGGTATTTGTTTATTCTAAATTTTACTTAAAATATCTTGTAAACGAGTTACATCCCACCCTTTTTTGTGTAATAAAAGCCAAGATTGAATTAAATCAGGACCGTGTAATTCACCCATTAAACCTGCTCTGAGAGAACGCATGGTCAAACCTTTTTTTACCTTAAAATCTTTGGTAACTTTTTTAATAATATCTTTAGCACTGTCTTCAGTTAACTGAGAATAATTGACTAGATTATTCATTACAGCTTGTATGATGTCTTTGACTCCCTCTTTTCGCAATTGCTCTATAGCTTCTGTACTATAGATAAGTTTTGCTCCAAACAATGAACGACTTTCTTTAATAGCATCAGTTAATCTAATTAAACTAGGACTTATTAGAGAGGCTAACTGTTCTAGCCAAGTGCGATCACTTTCCAAATTAACTTCATATCCCGCTTCCTGCCAATAAGGGAGAACTAGCTCAACTAATTCTGGGGCCGGAACTTTATGGAGATATTGACTATTAATCCAATCTAGTTTATCCCAATCAAATTTTGCCCCCGCTTTATTTACTCTTTCTAAACTAAATTCTTTTGCTGCCTCACCTAGGCTAAAAATTTCCTTCGTGGAGTCGCAAGCAGTCCAGCCTAAAAGCGTCATATAATTAGCAAGAGCACCAGGTAAAAAGCCCATTTTACGGAAGTCATCAATAGATGATGCTCCATCTCGTTTAGATAGTTTTCGTCCATCCTGATTTAAAATAAGAGGGGTATGAGCAAAGTATGGAACTTTCTCTCCCAAGGCTTCGTAAAGTAGAATCTGTTTTGCTGTATTAGCGATATGATCCTCACCCCGAATGACATGAGTAATTTTCATATCTAGGTCATCAACTACTACCGCTAAATTATATAGAGGTTGTCCGAAAGCCCCTTCTTCAATTTGAGAAATGCGAGCAATTGCCATATCTCCACCGAGATCACTCCCTTTCCAGACTACTCGATTTCGAATTAAGTCATTCCATACGATTTCACGATCATCATCAATGATGAAGCGAATAACAGGTTTCCTGCCTTCAGATTCAAACTTTTGACATTCTACTTCAGTAAGATAACGATGACGGTTATCATAGCGGGGAGCTTGATTTTTTGCTTTTTGTTTCTCCCTCATCTGTTCTAATTCTTCAGGGGTACAGTAGCAACGATAAGCAAGTCCCTTATCAAGTAAGGTTTGAATTCCTTGACGATAGAGCTCAATACGTTGGGTTTGCAAAAATGGACCTTCATCCCAATCTAACCCTAGCCAAGTGAGCCCTGATTTAATATTTTCAGTGTATTCTGTTCGTGATCGTTCAAGATCTGTATCTTCGATGCGTAAAATAAATTGTCCCGAATGATGACGGGCAAATAACCAATTAAAAACAGCTGTTCTCGCAGTTCCAATGTGTAGATTTCCAGTAGGACTTGGTGCAATACGAACTCTGGGGGTCACGACATTTCTCCTAGGTCTGTGTTTGCTACTTTAAACTTAAAGTAGGGTTTCAATTCTATTGTATTGAATAACGGACCTTAACCAGATGCCACCTAAGAGTTTAATTTAAGGAACAATTAAAGTTTCCCCTGTCTTTCCTGTTCCCAACCACAGCAGTGATCTGGCTACATCTCTGAGAATTTTTTTGAAGGGTTCTGGAGGACGATCACACTCAACGGCTATAGGTTTAAGTATAATTCCCCGAGTACCAAAAATAATTTCCCCAATGATGCGAGCACGGTTCATGTGATTAGCGGAAGTTACCAAATAAACACTATTAATGCCCTGTATTTTTAAGGTATCTACTAGAGTTGTAAAGTTAGTTACTGTATCCCTTGCTCGATAGTCTAGATAAAGGCGAGTACTCGAAATACCTGCTTCTCTGAAAATCTTTTTGGCATAGCTTTGAGGACTTCCAGAAGACACCCAAATTGGGAGATCGCGGTGTTGAGTAGCCAATTGAGCGGCAAAGTGTTCGCGTTCTTCATGTCCTCCCAAAACAAAAATTGCTTCAGGTTGTACTATATAACTCTGTAATTCTTTATACCCCGCCCACAGACTAATGCCCATAAACAAAATTAGAGTCCATAATTTATACCTCGGATGAATCATTGATAAAAGAACTGTTACACAATGTTTTTTTTTATTGATTTTTAACAACATGAATACAACAATGGAACTATCGAGTTAATTGGATAGCCGTAAAGCATACTGCTGAGATATAAAGTTTTTTAATGTTAGGTAATGGGAAGTAGATCAGTATACACTTTAACTCCATCTCTTGTGAGGAACATTATTTGAAAGTCATTAGACATTCAAAATTAATCACAGCGAGGTCAACTATAAACTATCCTGACCTAAACGAAGAAGTGACTAGAGCGAGCATCCGGTTATAGATGACACTGAGGATTAATATTATGCTCCCTCTAGTTATTTCTTGATAAAGACCTGCTTACGGACTGACGGGACTGGCCGGATTCGAACCGGCGACCTAGCGCTTCAGATTGGTGTGAGTTTCCCCACTCTCTGGACTATTCCTTCGCCTTAGACTTGATGCCCTTAGGTGGTGGCCGTTATGTTGTAGATATGATTCGCCTTACTGTTTTTATTTCCCTTTGGCGATCTACAACCAGTCTCTGCACCTTCTCTACCAGGGACGTAGAGCTTGGCTCAAGATTACCTTATCATTAAGAAGACTTAGGCTTCCTTGAATTTGACCACATTCATCCATGGTGTTTCCATCCATGATGCCCGAACCTCAGGAGGCGCTTGCTCTATCCTGCTGAGCCACAGCCCCAAGGGATTAACCCCTTGTAAATCATATCATTTGATTGAGCATTATGAGTTCGACAAGTTTGAAAAATACTTCTATTATTCTTAATGTACAAGTCTATCCAAGATAAATTTGATAGTTATTCTGCTTTGATATGATAATCTCTAAACAATTGAGACTACAATTTTTATTTTTAAGGTAGCCTCGCCTATTAGTAAATGGATATGAATAATTTAGTTGACCAAGTAAACATAACGGTTTCAAACACTTCAGTTTTTATTACACTCAATCTGAGAGATATTTTTGTTAACTTTTATTGTAATTCTTTCTAAGATTTAAGAATTACTATTATTTATTAATAATGCCTTTGAGATAGTTCTTGAAAAATAACTATTAGAATTGATGTATTTATTTTAAGTTGTATAAACTCATGGCTAAGCTTTATTTTTTGTCAGTCATATTAATCAATCGTTTAGTAAAATGGTTTACGAAGAAATATAGTTATCCTAATATTCTAAAATACATCTAAACTTTAATCTTTTATCATAATTTGTTGTTACGTCATCTTCACGCTGAAAGGAGTTATCGTTAATCTGCTTGTATAAATTAACGATAACTCCTTTGATAATTGCCATTATTTAGATAAATAAGCTAATATAGAATAAAGCAAAAGTCATACCGACTACGCTTTTGTTTTGTCTCCCAGTGCATTTGTGTGTATTTACTAGATTTCTGGGAAGATACTAAGTATAGTGAAGGATTTTGAAGCAGGTTTAAAGGAGTCATAACGTACCAATGCCCACTGCTAATGTCAACTCAACAACAAAACAGTCCACTTACTCAGTAGATATGGTGCGTACTTATCTGCATGAAATTGGGCGAGTACCGCTGTTAACCTATGAGCAAGAGATTATATATGGGAAACAAGTACAAAGAATGATGCATTTATTGGAAATAAAAGAGCAACTTACTCAAGACTTAGGACAAGAACCAAGTCTTAAAGAATGGGCGAAAGCTGTCAACCTTAGCCAAGCAAATCTTGAAAAAGCTATTGAGAAAGGAAAGAGTGTAAAGCGTAAAATGATTGAGGCTAACTTGCGTCTAGTAGTTGCTATTGCTAAAAAATATCAGAAGCGTAATATGGAATTCCTCGATCTTATTCAAGAAGGAAGTTTAGGATTAGAGCGAGGAGTAGAGAAATTTGATCCAACTAAAGGCTATAAGTTTTCTACTTACGCTTATTGGTGGATTCGTCAAGCAATTACTCGAGCAATCGCCCAACAAGCACGTACTATTCGATTACCAATTCATATTACTGAAAAGCTCAACAAAATTAAGAGAATACAACGAGAACTATCTCAAAAGTTAGGTCGCAGTGCTACTTCAACTGAAATTAGTGAAGTCTTGGATTTTGAAGCGTCTCAAGTGCGGGAGTATTTAAATTTAGCGCGTAAGCCTATTTCTCTAGATATCAAAGTCGGAGATAATCAAGACACAGAACTTTTAGAACTGTTAGAAGATCAGAGTGTTTCTCCTGACAACTATATTACTCAAGAATTATTACGCCAAGATTTAAACAAATTAATGAAGGAATTAACTCCACAGCAACAGGCTATCCTTACCTTGCGCTTCGGGTTAGAAGATGGAAAAGAATTATCCCTAGCCAAAATTGGTAAAGAGCTCAATATTAGCCGTGAGAGAGTTCGCCAGTTGGAGCATCAAGCCTTAGCTCACTTACGTAGACGTAAAGTAAATGTAAAGGACTATTTAGCTGCTAGTTAAATCAATATTTGGTCGTCAGCTATTCTACAAACATTGGCTTAGTTAGTCAAAATCTTGTCTACTTGTTAATCATTTATTAAAACTTACGAAAAAAGTTTCTCCGTTCTAGAAAACTACTGCACAATGAAGACAACCATGGAGAAACCTTTTTTAGTTAATTAGCGTCCGCTCTCGGCAGTATTTTGCAGAAGGGTTAGGTAATTGCTCTAAGAAAAGTTGAACCTAGCAGATGTAGTGTTTCTATCGATTTTATTCTTTTAGGGAGAAATAGTTTCGGTTGGGCATGTTTAGAGACGAATAGTTCAACATTACTGTCTAATGGCATAAATGGTCGTCCCCAATTAGAACTTCCTTGTTGGCTTAAACAAGCATATTTTTTGCAATTGATATCAGTTCATATGTTTAGGGAAATCCAATGTCTTTTGTTCCAACACTCTTATTTTCACTTACACATCTTCAATTGTTACCAACAACAATACTTTTGAGTCTACTTATTAGTTCAGGGACGATTAGTGCTAAGTTTGCACAGGCAACAGAAGAAAGTTTATCTCATAGTAGAGAAAATTTATCTGAAGAGGTTTCCTTTAAGCGAACTAATAGCTTAGCTAACGGGGTCTATTTATATGGGAGATCTCCTGAACCAGAAATTATGGGACAAGAATATTTAGTTTTTAAAGTCCAAAAAGGGGAAGTTATAGGAGCATTCTATATGCCTAGGTCAGAGTTTAATTGTTTTTCAGGTAGTTTTGACAGTCGTCAAATTAATCTTTCCATTGTCGACCCATATGATGGTATAGAGTATGATTACTCCATAAGTTTACGGGTTGTCTCTCCGGTAGCTAACCATGATCAACAGGCTTCAGAAGTTACTTTGGAGGGATACTATCGTCTTGGTAGTCTCAGTAACAATGACCAACGCATTCTCAATGCTTGTTTACCTTCAGGTTAGCTAAAATTCAATTCCTGGTTGAGCCCTAACTCCTTGTTCTCTAAAAGGGTGCTTAATTAAACTCATTTCTGTCACTAAGTCAGCTTTTTCTATTAAAGGAGGAAGCGCACCTCGTCCCGTTAATATCACATGAGTAGTAATCGATTTTTTAGACAGTCCTTCTAAGACTGTATCGACATCCAGATAACCTAGTTTAAGAGCAAAATTAATTTCATCAAGTAATACTAACTGATAGTTTTTATTACGAATAAAAGACAGCCCTTTTTCCCAAGCAACTTGAACATTTTCGATATCTCGTTCCTTATCTTGGGTTTCCCATGTAAATCCTTCTCCCATAGCATAAAATTCTAATTGCTCTCCCCAACGACTCAATGCAACTTTTTCTGCAGGTTCCCAGGACCCTTTGATAAATTGAACAATCGCCACTCGAAAACCGTGACCAAGAGCTCTTATAACCATTCCTAAAGCAGCTGTGGTCTTACCTTTCCCATCACCAGTGTTAACAATAATAAGTCCTTTTTCTTTGGACGCTTGAGCTAAACGTCGTGTTTGTACCTCCTTACGCTGCTGCATCTTCTGCTGATATTGTTTTGGAGAAAGAGACGTTTTATTAACCATGGAAATGATTATAACTGAAATCTGAGCTTTTGACACTTCTATCGTCAGTGCTCACGCTACAATCATTTAACTATATTATGGCTTTGGTTGTTAAATTTTTCTGTATACTTTTGCCCCCTGATTAATCTGTCACCATTATATTCTCTAAGAGAATATTTGTTCTAAGGGACAAAAGGTTGAACAAACAAGTTATTTATTCCTTTTTTGTTTTCTATACATGCATCACTGTACTCAGTTAGTTTTAGTTTTTATAATTCATATTCATTTATGTTTTAACTATTCAAACTATCATTCCATTATCGCCAGTGTTTCTTCGAATACTTCAATATACAACAGGTGAGTTTAGGGAACAAATTTACAAAAAAGTCGACAAAATCTACATAAATTAAAGGTTTGAGCGATCCCAAAGAAGGCAAATAGGGCTTAGAATAATGCAGTAAAACATCTAGCCTATGAGGATTTGGGAAATTTCTCCAAACCAACATTTCTCTAAATTGGCCACTTAGAAAATTTTCCATGGCAAGATGTCAGTGGAGGAGTTAATCCTAAAAACCATCAAATTAAGAACAAAGGGAGATTTCCGTATGAATAAAGGCGAATTAATTGACGCAGTAGCAGATAGAGCCGATGTCACCAAAAAACAGGCCGAGGCAGTTATTTCAGCTACCATTGATACCATTATGGAAGCAGTCTCCGGAGACGACAAAGTCACCCTTGTTGGTTTTGGTTCGTTTGAGGCGCGTGATCGTAAAGCTCGTGAGGGACGTAATCCAAAAACAAATGAAAAAATGTTAATTCCAGCGACAAGAGTTCCGGCATTTTCTGCTGGTAAACTATTTAAGGAAAAAGTGGCACCCAAGTCATAAACTATTATTCCATTGGGATGAAACGGCCTATTCATGGAGGAAATTTAATCTGGGCAGCTAACCAAGCAGGTTGCCCAGTTACTTCTATTATAGATTTTTCTGCAAGTATTAATCCTTTAGGACCCCCCAACACTGCGATAACTGCCTTTCAGCAGGGAGTAACCGCTATTGCTCATTATCCTGATCCCCATTATCTTCAATTGCGATTAGCCCTAGGAAAAATGCATAACATATCACCTGATTGGATTTTTCCTGGTAATGGAGCAGCCGAACTATTAACTTGGGCGGGTCGGGAATTAGCTAATCTAAAGTTTACTTATTTAATAGTTCCTTGTTTTCAGGACTATTGGCGAGCTCTACAAGGATTTGGTGCCAAAATAAAATGTTACCCATTCTCTTGGGAAAGTAAAACTTGTCTTTTGGACTTTCCCTTTGTTGATCCCCAATCAAGTGGAGTCATCATTAACAATCCTCATAATCCCACTGGAAAGTTATTTCATAGGGATATTTTACTATCCTTGCTTGAAAAATTCGCTTTAGTGGTAGTTGATGAAGCTTTTATGGACTTTTTAACTCCCCATAAGCAACAAAGTTTAATTCCGATGGTGGGCGACTATCCCAATTTAGTGATTATACGATCACTTACTAAATTTTATAGTATTCCTGGGCTTCGACTAGGATATGCCATCGCTCATCCTAGTCGTCTTCAGCAATGGCAATTATGGCGAGATCCTTGGTCGGTTAACAGCTTGGCAGTAGCTGTAGGAGAAGCAGTACTCAATGATCATGAGTTTCAACAAAAAACTTGGTCTTGGTTAGTTGCTAGCAGAAAAAGCTTATTGAGAGGACTATCAGCTCTTAAGGGATTAAAACCGTTTCCCAGTGCTGCTAATTTTTTATTAGTGAAAACTCAAATTCCTAGTTCTCAGCTACAACAAGAATTGTTAGAAAAACATCATATTTTAATCCGTGATTGTCTGAATTTTCCTGAACTAGGCAACGGTTATTTTCGAGTAGCGGTAAGAAGCGAGGCTGAAAACCAACAATTATTAAAAGCTTTGGCTAAATTTGAATCAAATCAAATATAGTACGGCGGGGGTAGTTAAGTAAATTTAAGTAAGCAGAAAACTAACAATGTGGAAATGGGGGCTTGCAGCAGAGTTAAGATAATATTTTGCTAGACAAAATAGACCGACCATACCCAATACCAACCACAATAGAAAACAAATCCGAGTTAATTGTAAAGCTTGATAGATAATCGTTGGGGTAATTGGGTGCAAGCAATCTCCCAACAATGGCTTGTACTTTAATTGACTTTGGTAAGTATTTGTCCCTCCTAGTTGAACTCCTAAAATGGCTGCGTAAATACATTCACTCCAACCAGAATTGGGGCTAGGATCATGGGAGGCATCTCGGCAACAAATTGATAGAACAGTTAGAGGTTTTCCTGATATTAAGGCTAAGGTTAATACAGTCAAACGGCAGGGAAGCCAAGTTAAATAATCTTCTAATTTTGCACTAAACCAACCTAAATCTTTAAAGGGGTCTTCTTGATAACCAATCATTGAATCAAGAGTACTTACCGCTTTATAACCCAAGGCCAAGGGGACTACTCCAATCTCTGGAAAAAATGCCCCAACAATTGCATAAAATAAAGGGCTTGTTACTCCGTCAATAGCATTTTCTGAGACCGTTTCTAGGACAGCGCGTAAGATTTCTTCTTCCGAGAGATTATCCGTATCCCTTCCCACATATTGACTAAGTTGACTCCGCGCAATTACGATATTTCCTTTGACTAAAGACGAAAGAACTGCTTTGGCTGCAAACGATAAACTTCGAGCGGCAAAACAACTTGCTAAGAGAATACTTTGGACTACAATTCCTAATAGGGAATGAATATTTTTAGCTAAATAAACGATTATCCAACCAGCAGTTCCACTACCAAGAATTACTCCTAATCCTAGGATAATTCCACACCAGCGACGTTGCCATTTTCTTTGACAAGTGATGATTGTAAATTTACTTAACCTTGATATAATCCACCCCATCCCTTGTACAGGATGCCACCATTCTCTGGGATCACCTATTCTATAATCAATTACAGCAGCTATTCCTAAAATAATTGCTTCTATATTTGTCTTCATTTTCTGATTATTTTTTAGTTCAAGTTATTTATTGTACTAAGTTATTAATATTTTCAATTGTACATATTTTTTTTTAATTTTTAGTTAGTTGGTATTTTTTTTTGTTAAAGCTTTAATAATATTAAATTGAATGTTAAATATTATTTTATGACGATGTCAAGGCTTAGCTAACAAAAGTTACAGCAAGTTCAAATATAATCTAATTGATTCTTAGGTACTAAACATTAATCTCTTATACAACGAAACTTGTAGCTTCTCCTTGAGAGGCCTGCCAACTGCGAGCATCATAATAAAGATCAGCAAGAGTAATCTTGTAAAGCGCTTCTTTAAGTTTCTCATGAAGCCGTTTCCATAAACTAAATGTAACCCAATCTGAGCCTTGAGTAAGATCAGGCTGATAACCTGATAAAGGTTGTATTTTTTCTTCAACTGCGTCTAGAATTTGTCCTAAGGAAATTTGATTAGGCTGACAGGCTAATTGATAACCTCCCTGAGAACCACGTACTGACTTAACTAACCCAGAATGACGCATTTCAATCAGCAATTTTTCTAAGTAAGGAGCAGGTAAATCTTGTCGTTTTGCTATCGATTTTACTGAAGTTGGACCATAGTTAGGCTGTAAGCTAAGATCCAGTAAGGCTTTAACGCTATAATGACTGCGAGTTGTTAATTTCATTTGCTCAGTTTGTCTCTTTAGTTTTGAGTAGACTATAAGACACTGTATAAAAAATGTGTTGTTGACTTTATAACACGTTCTTCTCAACAAAAACCCTGAGACCTAAATATTTGTAAATTCTGCAAATGATTCTTGTTTAAAGATCGAAAACAATAGATTATTATTTATTTGGTCAGATGGTGGATAAAGTTTACTTGTTATGTGTAAAATAGAGGGGAGATAGTTAGCAATCGTAGTGCTTTTTAAGTCGCTCGATGTCATCTTAGATTTCTAATCTGTCGACCATATTATTCATTTAGTTACTGTTTAAGTTGATGAGTCAAGATACACCCCTGACCGGTACAGCATTAGTCGAAAAAGTTAAAGAGCTAGGTAACCTAGGTAAAGAAGAAAAAGCTAGAGCTTGTGGCTATTATACCCAAACTAAAAATGGGATAGAACGAGTCAACATGATGAAGTTTCTCAACGCCTTAATTGACGCAGAAGGAATTGAGTTAGATAGCTCTTCGGAAGGGCAGGGAAGAGGCGGCCGTTCAGCTAGTTATAGAATTAGTGTGCAATCTAATGGAAACCTTTTAATTGGTTCAGCTTATACCAAGAAAATGGGGTTACAACCAGGAGATGAATTTGAAATTACTCTAGGGCGGAAGCACATTCATCTCAGACAATTGGGTGAACTTGGTGATTACGAGGAATAAATTTATGGTTAATCTATTCAGTTTTTCTAGACTTAACCAAATAAAAAATAGCGTCGTTTAGAGGCTAAACTAAACAACGCTTACTGCTTCAATCAAGGTAACAACATTGAACCACGGCTTGCAGGTCCCGGAGGACAGCAGGCCTCTTATTTCTATTTTATTAGCAAATGAGTCACTTCGTCTCGTTTCAGAAAAAAAGATCACCATCGAGGGTATTCGAAGAATCTGAACAAATAGGAAATCTAAGCTATTGGCAAATTTTAAAGGGTATTCAACAGCTAGTGTGGGCTTCTAGTTTATAATTTTTACTCTTTAAGGTAGTAAACTATTATTTATTCAACAGTTTAGACTAATTTTAGTGTTTCAGGTCGGATGTTCTGTTGTTCATAGGCTATTATCAAATTTTCAGTAAGAAGATGATTATAAAGTAAGGTTCCAAAAAAAGACAATATCATAATGAATTCACCCAGTTGGAAACTCCACAAGTTCATAAATCAATCTATCAGCGGTCGGACAATCGTATTATCCTTTACTTAAAAAGTAGGTCGTTAAGGAAAACTGTAGTGGAGGGAGAGATTTTATTTCATCTAAAGAGACTCATGGCGAGAATTAGTATCACACATCCTACAAAGGTTAATCCAAACATAAACAAAACAAAAATTTCTCCGGCTGACAAAGGGCGATTACTTGAATTGGAATCAACTGATTTCGTCCACTGAGAAGTTCTGGAACCCTTTTGCTGAGGGGGATTTTTAGGAATTTCAATTGTATTATGATGAGAATAACCAATTTTAATGTCATAGAGTAATCGCTTATTAGGATTGCTTAGAGTTCCATAGGCTTCATTTAGCTGTTGGAATTGCTGTGTGGCTACTTCTGGAGATAAGTCTGTAGTATCCGGATGGTAGCGTTTACTCAGCTTGCGATAAGCCTTCCGAATTTCAATAGCAGAAGCTGATGGATAAAGCCCCAGAATAGCATAGTAGCTATGAGTAAACATTATTCGTATAGAAACTTTACTCTGGGCTGATTGTGCTTTAGTTCGACGCTGAGTCACAAGATTCTTTAGAATATTTTTCGTAATTTTATTTTAACTAAACTTAAAGATGAAGTTTCTCAATCCCTATAGCGTTTATAAATGCTAATAGAAAATTTTTGGTAAAATAATATATCAAAACCCGTTCTATTTTCGTCATGACTACAGTTTGGTAAATATCAAAGATAATCTTCTTGAATCAAGAAGATTATGCTTAATCTAAAATTTCAGATAGTAAATACCTACAATTCTAATTCTTTATTTTGAACGAAAGTTAAAGTTGTGAGTGACGTGCTATTGTTATGTTCCTAACATGGTCAAGTTAGATATTTTAACTATCAATATTGATTATATATTTTTAAATATTACTTTTGTCGTAAATAAATAAAGTTTTATTATTATAAATAATTGTCAAAGCTACTTTATTTGACAAATACAAATAGAACATTTTTAGTGATGAAGAAAAGATTACAAGTTAAATTGTTAACAATATCTTACAAAATGGTTTTTATTTGTCACCTCGTTCTGGGTTAAAAACTTATAATAGTAGACATTTAATAAATTAGTCTGGCAATATACTTTGTATAGCAAAGGTCTATTGTTCATTTTCTGTTAAAAATTTTAATCAAGTTAAATATCTTTACGTCGTACCTTGCCAATAAATTTAGGTAAAGTTTTAATATCAATCACTTTCATAGTCTTCATACTGTAGGTTGTATAAGCAGTAGTTTGAGAATGTAGATCAATATCAACCACTGTTAAAGTTTTACTAGGAGAAATATTGTCGTTTAGTAACTTCCTTGGACCTGCCCCTAAAGTGCCACTATAAAGTAATTCTAATCGGCCTTTTTTTCCTGGATAATAGGCATGATGATGTCCACTAATATAAGTATGAACTTTATAGTTTTCTAACACTAATTGTAATGTTTCCCCATTACTTAAAAAATCTCCTAAGTTATTTCGTCCTACGGCTATAGGGTAAAGGGGTAGATGTCCAATAACTATTCTTAATCTGGCTTTCTGTGCTGTATCACTTGCTAAACTGTTTTTAATCCAAGTTAATTGTTTAGAGGAGATAATATGGGTAGAGGCATCTAAAACTAGATAGAAAATATTTTTTTGAATAAAACTATAATAGAAAGGAAAGTTAACCTGATCAATAAAGTTTAATTTTGGATTATTAGTTTGCTTATTCCAATAGTCTGAGGCTAATTTTCTTTCAGATGCAAAAGTATATTGTCCTTGATAAACTATTCCTGATCCATCATGGTTACCTATGGTAAATCCAAATGGAATATTAACATGACGTAAAGGGTTACTAATATTAATATCAAAAGCTGACCACATAGCTTGAATTTGGGTTTTTGTAAGAGATTTTTTTTGTCCAGCAATCATATCCCCTCCACACAATACTAAGTCAGGTTCCCATCCTGGAATAAGAGTGATTGCTTGTTTAACCTCTGATTCATAACTAGTAGAACCATATTGACTATTGAGATCGCTAATGACAACAATTCTGGTGTCTCCCCGTACAGGAGCAAATAATCCTGGAGGAGCAACAGCTACAGGACTAGGAATTAGTTCCTCTTCCGATTTTTGAATAGAGGTAGATAAGTGTTGAGAAGCTGCATTGCCGCCGCTCAATCCTGGATGGGTTGAAACGGCAATTTGCCACCCACATAGACCTCCACTAACAATTAAGAACTGACGGCGATTTAAATTCATCATTGTAGTCTAATAAAACGTCAATGACTATTGACTATGAACTCAATATTATATTTTGTCTGATTAAATAATATCAACAAGATATAATTTTAAAAGTAAAAGTTATAATATTTATGTAAATATTATAACTTTTACTCATTAATGACTTATTATATCAATAGTTAACAAGCAAAAATATTAAATTCTAAAAGAGAAAATAAAAGATTTATTCCTTTAGTAAATTTAACTTATTTTTTTGTTTGCTATTACATCAGAACTTTTGAAGCTCATAAAAAATATTAAATAAAACAAAAATACTTTAGTAGCTCAGTTATTTAACTAATCAACCTAAATAGGTATACATTTATTTTTTATAAAAAATACTTCTTTAGAAGATAAAAATATTTAGTTTAGACAACAAAGTAAGTACATAAGACAATAATTGTTTTTAATTAAAAATAGTTTGATAATAACGCTTGTCAAACTCACTACTTGCAAATAATATATATTTATATTGTTTTACAAAAAAACAGCTTAAAGATAAATCTAATAGAAATAGCTAAAGAATTATATAAAATAAAACGTATACAAGTATTACAATAACTTTAAACTGCATATATCATCTAACCTAGATAGTATAAGTAAACGGACACTAATACACAAAATTTTACGGTTATCATTAAGTTATTATAATTTCATAGAGTCTTTTTACAAAATACTTAAAATTTTACAAACTTCTTACTAAAAAATTAAATATAATTCAGATAAAAATAAAATATTTATTATAATATTAGATTGTGTATACAAAATCAAACCTTTTTATATTGCAAATATTTATAAGCTATCACCAAATTTATTACTATAGTTCAGTTGTAAAAAAACTGTTTAAACAATATAATATTTACTTTAAACGCCCTGATCTTAAAATACTGATAAGTAACCACATTCCTAACAAACTTGCTGCTGTAAATAAAGCAACACTAATAAAAGATAATTGTTGAGTTTGGGACCCATTAGAAATAATGGCAGCACCTATAATTAATGAGCTTAAAACAATACTAAAAGATAGACGATTAGCAGAAGCATCAATACTACGGCGTAGAGGATCTAATTCTTTTATTCGCAAATTCCATTGTAAAGTTTCTGAGGATAAACGGTTTAATAAAATCTCAATCTGTCGGGGGGTTTTTAAATAAATAGATTTTAAATCTAAAATAGTTCTTAAATTAGTTTGTAATGGAGTATTTCCTACTAATTGACGGTGAAATAAATCCGTCATCAATGGTTTTATCTCATCAAACAAGTTAACCGAAGGATTAAATTGTCTAGCTACTCCCTCTAAATTGGCTAAACATTTAGCATATAGTCCCAAATTTCCAGGAACTTTCATTTTATTTTGTCGAGCAATTTGTAGAATTTCGTAAACTACTTCACTAAAGTTAAATTGAGAGATGCTCAAATCATAATACTTTCGTAAAATTTTCTCATAATCTGTGTTTAACTTTTCTAAACTAGCGGGTTGTCCTGATTCCGATAACTCAATTGTTAGCTGAGTACAACTTTGAGCATCTAGGTCAAAAATCGCTAACAATAGTTCCGTTAAAATTTGTTGAGTTCGAGGATCAAGCCGTCCTACCATGCCGCAATCAATAATAGCAACCCGTCCATCATCTAAGTAAAAAATATTCCCCGGATGAGGGTCAGCATGGAAAAAACCATCAATATAAAGTTGTTGAAAAAAAGCTCTAAATAGTAAAGTCGTTATCTTTTGTTTGTACTTTTCAACCGATTGACGACTAGAAGGGATACTAAGGTCTGCACTAAGGATCGGTTTACCATTCAACCATTCCAATACTAAGATTTTTTTTGTACTAACTTCCCAATAAACTTTGGGAACGACTAAATCTTTAGGATCAAACCAGCCACTAGCTGCTAAGTTCTGGCTAATGCGCTCAGTATAGCGTCCCTCTTGCGTAAAATCTAATTCTAATTTAATAGCCTGTGCAAACTCATCTGCCAAATTGACAATATCATAGTTTTGTCCAAACTCCGTGAAAGAAACTAATTCAGCAATTCCCTTAATTAAAGCAATATCTTGAGCAACAATTCTATCAATTCCTGGTCGCTGAATTTTTATTGCAACTTCAGTTCCATCGATCAAAGTTCCCCGATGAATTTGACCAATAGAACCAGCTGCAATTGGCTCATGATTAATGGTTTTAAATACGTTATCTAGAGGTTTTTGTAATTCTTGTAAAAGCAGCTCTTCAATTTCAGCCCAACAGACAGGAGGAACATTAGCCTGTAGGGCGGTCAATGTCTTAATATAACTGGGGGGAAGAATATCAGGGCGCGTGCTAAGAATTTGTCCTAATTTTACGTAGAATGGACCCAATTCTACTAGAATGTTTCGCAAAACTTCCGGTGGGGGAATTTGAGGGTTATCAGCTTTTCCCCCTGTCAATACCCCTCGCATATAGTCCCAGCCATTACCAAGTACCACTTCGATAATTTCACGTTGACGTGCACTGGTTTGAGTCAAAGAAAACATTGAGGCTCTTCTAAACTAGCTGTGACAACATCATAGCAAACAAAACTTGAAAGTCTCGCTGTACAAGACTTTCAATATTCGGAAAACATAGTTAAGAATAAAAGCTTTGGAATTTATTAGTCATAAACTAGTTCTGCTTAAATCTAGAAGAGCCAATATTAATAATAGTTTAGATATAGTAGTAATCTAATCAGCCAGACGAGAATATCTACAAAAATCTTTTTAATTGTTCATCAGACTGCAATAATTTTAATAGTTTTTTTATGTCTTGAGTACGTTTTTTATTGACTACGAGGGTAACATCGCCGTCGCACACAATCACCACATTTTCTAGTCCGATGGTGGCAATAATATGGTTCTTATCACTCGAATAAACGATTGCCCCTTGAGTGTCAAAATGCACGTGGTTAGCTAAGTCTACATTAGCTCTATCTCCTTCGTTAATTCTTTCTAAGGAATTCCAATCTCCCAAATCATCCCAAACAAAATTTGCCGGTAAAACGTAAGCTAATTGAGTTTTTTCCATTAGGGCATAGTCAATACTTATCTTTTCTAATTCAGAATAGGCCGCTTCACCTTTGTCTTTCAACAACTGCATCATCTTAGGAGCATAGGTTTCTAATTCTTTAAGGGCTACTTCTGCCCGAAAAATAAAGATCCCACTATTCCAACTAAACTTTCCTGTTGCAATAAAAGATTGAGCCGTTTTTTGATCAGGTTTCTCAGTAAAGCGACTAACACGATAGATGGGTAATTTTCCACAATCACCCTGTTTTTCTCCTTGTTCGATATAACCATAACCTGTAGAGGGGTAGTTAGGTTTAATCCCTAAAGTAACAATAGCATCTTTAGCTATAGCCAACTGGGAACAAGCTTTGATGCTTCTTTCAAACCCTTGAATATCAGCAATTAAATGATCAGCAGGAAAAAAGCCAACAACTGTGTTTGGTCCATAACGTTCAGCCACTTTTAGAGTAGCCCAGGCAACTGCAGGGGCGGTATCCCGTCCTTGGTTCTCCACCAAGAGATTTCTTTCACCTAACTCTGGTAATTGTTTTCGAACTCCATCAGCAATTGCAGCGGAGGTAATTACCCAAAGATTGTCCCAGTTTTGGGCTAGAGGAAGTAGACGATTAGCTGTTGATCTCAATAAGCTTTGTCCACTATTATCAAGGCAGAGGAACTGTTTGGGGCGATGACGGCGACTAAGAGGCCAAAAACGTTCTCCTTTACCACCAGCGAGGATAACGGGAATTAAAGCTTGGGTCATAATTAGGTTGTCTACCAGTGAGGGTAATTAGGAATTAAAGCTTGAGTCAATCTTAGTTTCTCATGTCTTATCAACAATAAGAAGCTAAGATTGAATTTAATGTGAAACAATCCATTATTACTCATGCTATTAACCAAATCTACTTTTCCCCATCCTCTGTATGCTCCCAAAATTTACCTCTATAAGTATTAATTGTAGGATCAGAGTTTATTCAAGTTAATCCCTACTTCTTTGGCCATAGCTTGCAACCCTTTCTTTTCTATAGTTTTAATGGCTTTTGTGGATAAACGTAATTTAACCCAACGGTTGCCCTCATTCCACCAAACACGTTTCCACTGTAAGTTTACTTCTTGTAATTTTTTAGTCCTACGGTGGGAGTGGGAAACAGCAAAAGCATTATTAGCATGTTTTCCTGTTAATTGACATTTACGGGCCATAGAAAACCTCCTTGTCTTTTGGTATTAATTTTCTCATAGTCTTTAATCCTATCAAAAATCATCTAAAAATGCCTTCATCTTAAGTTAGGATGAGAGATTGAATCATTGGTATGTAAATTAATGGTGCTTCAGTACAGTACATCTTAAAATTACCCCATTAAACTTCTGGTCTACTTACTTTAGTTGGAAATAATCTTTTATAACTAAATTGCCGCTCTTTTGACGATTCTGCGCCAATATTCCACAAGCTTTCATAAAAGAAAAAGGAGACACCAGAAAACTGTTTTTGACGGATAGTTTCTACCTGTTTTACTATCCATTCTATAGGAACTGGACGATTTTTTAAACCAGAAAGAACCCCAACTCCAAAGGAAATATGTTGTTTAGCTTGTTGAACTTCAGGACGTCTTAGTTCACGTTGAAAGTTGCGGAGATTGGGACGATAAACTTGCAATACTAATTCGTCTATTAAGCCCTGGCGTTCCCATTGGTGCCAGTCAAGTAAATAGCAGTTAGCTGAGAATGGTTGAGGATTAGGAGATAAAGAAACGACGATATCAGGATTAATGACTTTAATAGCTTTAGATAGCTTTGCCATGTAATCTGTAATTTTTTCTGCCCGCCATTTTGTCCATTCCTGCCAAGCCTGATCGTTAATTATACAATTGTTGTTCATCTTAAGGTTTTTTGGAGGGAGTGGAGGTAATTTACCTTGATGTTCTTGTTGATAAAGCGCGACAGTAACATCATCATAACCAAAGTCGAAAGGGATGCCAAAATGATCATCAAATTGAATGCCATCTACTTCATACTTACTAACAATTTCGGTAACTAAATTAGTAATAAAAGTTTGAACCTCTGGATGTAAAGGATTTAGCCAAACTCGTTTATGGAGTTTTCCTTCTAGCCAGATTCTGTCACCATTTTGTCGTTGGGTTAACCATTGAGGATAATTTTTGGCAAGTTTGGAGTCTGCAGGGGCCATAAATCCAAATTCAAACCAAGGAATAACTGCCATATTTTCTTGATGTCCTTTATTTACAATTTCTTGCAAAATATCTCGTCCCTGTAGCCCTTCTGTAGGGTCTAAATTGCTTCCAGTAATAGTTTGGACAACCTCAGAAGGATACAGGGTATGACCCCAATTCCAGACAGTGGGGTAAAGAGTATTAAAATTGAACTGATTGAGGGTGGTAATGGCTTCGGACAAAGTATTTTTATTAAAAAGTACATCACTATCAACATTTGTCAGCCACACTCCCCTAATTTCTGGGGGTTGGTTATGAGACTGTACTGGAGATTGAATGGTAAAGATTATTAGGCTAATACAGAGACTGAAGATAACCAGAAAGACTAACCAGGCCTGATAACCCCATAAACGGCTAAAGTTAACTAGTTGGTTAGCTTGGCGATCAAATAGGTTTTTTGTCATAAAGTAAATACTGAAATTTTGTATACTGGTTAGGCTAACTCATGGGCGAAGTTTTTGAAAACGTTTTCTGCTATCTTCTTTACCTAATTAGTGTCAGTACTAATATCTTTCTTTATATTTTGAGTTAACTAAATCTACTCTTACAAAGATCCAGTTACTACCGTTGCATTAATGGTGGAGAATTTGTATTTACTTGTTAAATTTATCGGCAATTAAACCGTTACTAGACTGCTCAGCAAGAATAATCGATATTCAAGGAATCTATCTTTTGGGATGTTTATCAAGTCAAATTCGGCAGAATTCGCCCTGATGTATTGACAATACCAGTATTAATTAGTCTTCGCTACGACCCCTATAACGCAGATAACTCTCGATAAAAGTGTCAAGATTACCATCCATAACTCCATTGACATCCGTGGTTTCCTTATTTGTCCTTACATCTTTAATCATCTGGTAAGGATGGAAAACATAATTACGTATTTGATTGCCCCAAGCTGCTTCCACTATATCTCCCCGAATTTCAGCAATTTCTTGAGCACGTTGTTCTCGAGCAATAATCAATAATTTTGCCTTAAGCAGGGCAAGAGCTTTTTCCTTATTCTGAAGTTGGGAGCGTTCTTGTGTACAACGAACTGCAATTCCAGTAGGTAAGTGAACTACACGAACTGCCGTTTCTACCTTGTTAACGTTTTGCCCCCCTTTTCCGCCAGAACGAGTGGTAGTAATTTCTAAATCTTTTTCAGGGATATCAACAGTAATATCTTCTTCTTCTAAGGCTGGCATAACTTCTACTCCCGCAAAACTAGTTTGCCGTTTTCCATTAGCATTAAAAGGGGAAATCCTCACTAGTCGATGAGTTCCCTTTTCTCCTTTTAGGTAGCCATAAGCATAGCGTCCTTCTATCTCTAGAGTAGCCGACTTAATTCCGGCTTCTTCTCCTTCAGAAAGCTCAGCTAAATGTACTTTATAACCTTGTTTCTCTCCCCAACGAGTATACATACGCAACAACATCTGTGCCCAGTCTTGAGCATCGGTTCCCCCGGCTCCTGCATTGATAGTTAGAAAGGCTCCTTTAGTGTCATAAATACCCGACAATAATTGTTGTAACTCCCAGCGATCAAGTTCACGGTTAAGTTGGCTAATAATTGTCTCCGCTTCTTGAGACAGATTTGCATCCTCTTCTAGCTCCAGTAATTCAATAATTACCTTTACATCTTCTAATTTATCTAGCCACTGTTGATATTGCTCGACACTAGATTTGAGATTGTTAAGTTGTTGCAAAGTTATTTGAGCTATTTCAGGATTATCCCAAAACTCAGGCTGAGTAGCTAAAGTTTCCAAATCTTGAATATTAGCTTTCAGAGCAGGTAAGTCAAAGATATTCCTGAGTTTTACCCAGGCGCGTACTAAACCCTTGGATTTCTCGTTTTAGTTCTGTTGCTTCCATATCTCTACCAAATAGTAGGCGAATATTTTTTATTGTAGTTCCTTTGTTTCTAATTTCGAGATTAAATCAAACTTGATCATTAACAATAATGTTTTGAAAGTCTTATTAGACAATTATCCAAATTTATATTGGTTAACTCATTGTTAAGACTATTGACAAATCAGATAACACTAGAGCTTAGCCTGTTTCTACTGTCTTGGGCTTAGCCAATCAGATTTTGGACTTGAATAATTATACTACATTGTCGCTTAATCCTGATCTATTCTAGCTAGAGTAATAAAGTTTAAATTAAAATCGATAGAACTTAAAATCAAAGTCCATAAATAAGTTGTATAAAACAAAGTTAGTTGTGTCTTCTAACTATACTTGTGCTCGTTTTAAATATTTTATGTACAAATCAAACTTTTTTTTACCCTGTTCGATTGATACATTTGGTTAAGTAGTTTTTTTTTTATATTGAAATCTACTATAGAATGTAATGTGTTTTTGGGCGCCACTTTGATTACTGTGATACATAGTATTACGAAAAACTTTTGAAAAAGTAGAAAACTAAAATTTACTCCATCATATAGACGATAATTAGCTTTTGTTTCTATAGTTATTTATTTGTTATTATATCTATATAATTATCTATATTCTTCTTTCTCAGCAAATTTTTCTACTACTAGTGACTATTCAAAGAGGAAAACCGAGGAGAAAAATTGTAAAGAAAATATCCTAGATTTATTCTCTTAAATACTAGAAATTTAAAAATTACAAATAAAAACTCTAACATCTTCTATTAAAAGGAAGGCAATTACCCTGATTTTTATTATTTCATAGTAGATTTTTTAACAAAAGTAAACTGACTGAGTTGTGTATTATATATTGATTATCAGTTTTTATTAAGTTTTTTTAATAAAAGGATTGCACTTAACATACGTAGAATCTTTATTTTTGCTTAAAAGTTAAATATATATAATATTTTTAATTTTAAATTACAAAAGAGTTTAAATATGTGCCAAATATGTCAAGTAATCTCTGTATTTTGATTTAAAATTAAAGTTAGTTGGTGTATATAAAATGACTAGCAAAATATTAACAATATTAACGTCAATGCTTATACAAAAAAACTTTAAATACATTTATTCTAACTTAATATATTGATGTATTTTTAATATTTAATATAAAACAGTTAAATAATATTGCCTATTAACATTAGTCTATTAGTATATTGCGGTATAAGTTTAATTAATACTTTGTGTTTATTGTTAACAATAAATATTGTTTAATTTAGTTATTAAAGGCAAAAATAAATCTATTTAAAGCAAAAAATAACTATATTATGCTGAATAATAGAAAGCCAAATGTACTAGTATATTCAAATATAATTTAATTATTTTTATAGACTAATTAAATTATATTTGAATATGATTAAATAAAAAGTTACTAAGACAGCAAATAACGATACTAACAAATAAAGAAGTTTTTATAGTTATTTTTATTAGTAAATAGTTAAGTTGTGGATAATTATCCTTAATCTTTCTGTCTTCTTGTTAACATGAGCTTATCTGAATATGTCTTGTGAAATGATGATCAGTAATCTAGACTCAGTTCTCCAAGTTACTTTTGTGACAATTAATAAACTGTCATATTTGTAGTCAAATATTATTGATGAGTTTGGTATCATCTACATGTGTGTGAGGAGTAAGAGTGATATGAAAAGACCTTTGGAGTCGAAACAAGGTAAGACGCCCAAAGGTCTTTTCATTTTTCTTATTGGATTTGAGAGTTTTTATATAGTTATCTAGTTAAAGTCTAAATATAAGATCTTAAATATTTTTCAAAAAATTTTTATTACATTATTTTTGAACGAATTTATACTGGATGTTGTTTATCTAGCTTTTATGCCCGATTTTTGGGATTAAAAAATTGTACTGCGGTTACCGCAACGTTATTGATAATAGTAATAAGCAATCTTTAATAAGAATAAAAAGAGAGAGAGAATATATTTATTTATGTTTGTTAACACAAAAATTGGGAACTTGAAACTTATCTCTAGTGATAAGAATTCCCTGGTTATTATTATCTTTTATCTTCTACGTATGAACTCTACACTTTGGCTATTTTTTTCAATGGTTCTTGCACAATCCCACCGGCCCACTTTTTAAGTAGGTTGACACTTAAAGATCACTTTTTTTTGACTATCTTTTCGCTGTACTTCAATTAAAGCTCATCTGTTTACACAAATAGGGAATTGGCACTTAACACTATCCATAAAACCCGTCAACTCCAATCTTGAGCATCTTTACCTTTAATGCTTTGATAAACTTGACGGGTCTTATGGAGTTGACGGGTTTGTTCGAATAGTTGTTCTTCAGTTAGTTTCCATCGTTGTAATAGTAAGTCTAAATCCTCTTGGATCCGTATGGCTCCTGGAAAATTATGATAGCGGATACGCAACCGAGCTAATTCTGCTAGATTATAAGAGTTAGCCTGTTCTTGGAGAAGGACACTTATTAATTCCTGGTCTCTTTTTTCTTGAGGATGTTGTTGGATTTTAGGCATAAATAACAATTCAAGGACACTGCAATATGAAGAGAATCTTTAGGTTATTTCTCAGTAGTTACTAAAAATGTTTACCACAAAGTCTTAGTAATTAATATTTTTATTAACGAGGCTTATCATTAGTTAATCTCGGTAGAGGTGATCTCACCGAACTCAGGGGGAGATATCGTCTAGGGGGCTCTTCAGTCGCTAAGGGTTGTGTCTTTTGAGTTTGCCAATAGCGTAGAATTACAGAGAGTAAAATTACCACCAATCCTGAGGACAGCAAAGTCGACTTTTCTCCTATCCCCCCAATTACTGCATCGACCACTCCTATTACTAGAATAAAGCTAGAAATTGGCTCCTTATGATAAGCTCTTTTTAGAAAACGAGGAAAACGCAGAAAAAAAGAATTCATTATGATGTACTAAGTATTGTGCTATTTCAATTAACTATTCTTGTCTCAGCTTATCTCAAGCAATCCCAAAACTGAACAGATCTCAGAAAAATTACTTAGTCTAAGTCAGAACATAGACTTAAATAACTGGAAAGTGTGGTCTATGATTTTTCTCTTGGTACAGTTATTTACTGTACCAAGAGAAAAAATTCAATCATGACGGCACTGCCATTAAGAAATTCTGCATATTCTTTAAAGCAAAATCTCACTTCATTGAGTTGAAGTTTTTAGCTTATTTGGAACTACCAGATCTCTTACTAAACAACAATAGTCAGAATCCTTAACCTAGGAGGAACTATTTTCCTGGAAATAGTTATCAGAAAAATAAACTTACTTAAGAAGAAGTATGGGAAATACTGGTTATTTGAGTAGCTTCCCCACACTCTAATGAATTAGTCACGACTATTGATAGAAATCAAAAGACGTAAGATAAAGACGAATAGGTTAATGTAAGTCAGATACATAGACAAGGCTGCCGAAAGATACTGATCATTACGATAAGTGCGAGGCAAGATATAAAAGTCTACCACAGCAGCTCCGACAAATAAAAATACCCCCAGACCGGAGATAGAAATGTCTAACCAAGTCGGTGTATAAACCCCAAATAGGGTAAACAATACTTGACCGACCATTACTAAGAATAGTGCAATGACCCCTAAGCTAACGGTTTTGATCAAAGCCATGCCATCTTGTTCAGAAAGATTAGAGCCAATATTGCGACTTGCCATAAAGGTAATTCCACAACCTCCAGCAGCAATGACAATACCTTGTAGCCCAACGCCTTGAGTTCCTAAGGCGATAAAGATAATGCCACTAAGAGTATATCCAGAAAGAAGACTATATAGGGTTAATAAAGGTAACGCAGTGCTGTTATTACCTTGTTCAGCTACGTTACGAGCAACAAAAAACAAGATCAACTCGATAATAAGTGCTGCAATTAAGGAAGGAAAAAATAAATTGGGATAGGATTGAATAACTCCTAATCCCCCATAAGTGCCAACAGCTGTTAAAACTAACCCACCTCCAAGATAGGGTAAAGCGTTAGCAATGACGTTAGGTCCGATAAGAGATCTGCCCTTTACGTCGCGGATGGCGTTACGAAAATCACTGGTATTACTCATAGAATCTGTTTTACTCTACTATCTCTAGTTGATTTTAAGAACTTATTTGGGTTTTACATCTGAAATTACAAGTGAGTAGGCAATCAAGAATATCGAATGTATTTCTGAATTCATGATAAATCTCAGCTTCTTAAAAAAATATCTTAAATCAATTACAACAAAATTGACCTCTCTCTTACTTAGCTATACAGAATTTTTATATTTTTTTGGAAAAAAGATATGCAAATCTCTAATATTTTTAAGTAATGCTGATACTCCAGACTTTTTTTGAATAAAATAATTAAGAAAAAGTAGATGATCTAGATTAGTCATCTTCAAGCTATTGAGATTGTTCAATTATAGAAGATCAATGAAAACTAAGTAGAACGATACATAAGGAAATAAGGCATAGAATCTTTAATGATTTTATTCCTGGTACCCTTTCTGTCCTCGTATAATAAACTTATTGAGTACTCATGTCTAGATTTATCCATTAAGCTACTTATTATGTTAGCAAATCTGTTATAAATCTTTAAAGATTTATAACAGATTTGCTATTTAGGATTGATTTATTTTATTGAATAATTTGATCTTCATCAATGTTATCTTTCTTAGTTTTTTTCTATCTTTTAGAGGGTAGTTAAATATAATATTTCTTCAGGAATATAAACATAAATAGGGATTCACTAAATAATATTAGAGATTGATTAGTGATATTAATTAGTTTGGATGTAACTATTAACTCGCCCAGCAATTGTTTTGTAATCTTTTTAAGAAACAATATCTATTTTAGTAGGCTAATTCTTATAGATTAGTAGTCAATAACTCATTACACTATACTGTTATGACGAATGTATTCTTTAACTATAAGAGCAAAAGTTGTATCAAATTAAGTTCTTAGGATACTTAAAACATTATAAGGCATAACTTACTCCTGATTAAAATAATTTAAATGTACTCTTTTAAAGAAGCTACTCAGTCAGTATTAGAATAAAAAAACGACACGTTTTTATAATAATTACCCTTCATCTTTAAAAAGTTAGGCAAGTTATTTTAGACTTGAACTTGTTAAAGTTTTTAATTGATTATGAAATATCTTTGAATATAATTTAAAGTTATTCAACAGTATTGATTAACCACTTCTTGGATATTTTTAACATTAATTCCTTCCCCAATAGCTGCCATTTTCCATTCATTGTTATGACGATAGACTTCTGCTAAAATCATACCAGTTGTCCCTTTATATTCACTTCCAGAAAGGCTATAACGAGCGATCTCCTGTTTTTTTTCTAAATTAACTAATCGAACAAAAGCATTTTTTACCTGTTCAAAACCTTGTTTCCGTTTAATACAATTATAGATATTAACTACAAAGACTAACTTAGAAATTGTGTCAGGAACCTGGGGTAAATCGACTAATATCTCTTCATCATCTCCATCCCCCTTACCAGTTAGATTATCTCCTAGATGAGTAATAGCACGGGAATCATGGTGTAAATTTCCGAAGTAAACTACATCTGACTTATTCGTTAGCTTATCATTTGGATTTAAACATAAAACAGAAACATCGAGATCAATATGATCTTGATGTTTAAATAAACCTAACAGTCCTCCATAACCTCTGTGTATGTCCCATCCTAAACCACACATTAATTTGGTTAGACCAGGGGCTTCTTTTTTTAGAGAAATTTGTTGTCCTTTCTGTAGATAAATAGCCATTTTTTTAGTTCTGGTAATGATTTAGGATAGTGTAGAATCTCCCTGATATTCAGGACTAACAGTATTCATGCAGAATCGTCCATCTTCTTTGTATATTTCCAATTACCCGTTTTTTAAGAGTCAAGTCATTCTTTATATATTCAACAGAGTGAGTCAAATAGGTACTCTATCAGAAAAAATAAAGTGGCTGCCAGAAAGACGCTTTATATTAAGCATGGAAACCCCTATATCAAAATTAGACCCTGTACAACTCGTTTTATCCCCCGCGCCAACTCAATAAAGACAGCCTCTACTCTGGACAAAATCTTATTTAGTAACAAAGATGCCATTAATTACCACCTATACAGATACTGAATATATTTATCGGTATTTTAAGAAATACCTTAAATGATAGGAGAGGTTATTTTTGCTGCAATCATCTATCTTTAGACTAAAGGATAAAATTACTCTGGTCAAGTACTGAAATATTAAAAATCAGTAACTTTAGTTTACCTAGACTCACTATGATAAATCAATAGTTAACTACCTACAAAATTAATCGTGATAGACTGTACTCTATAACTAATAAAACTTGATTTCCACTATAATTAGTTTTTTATAGTTTTTAAAACATATTATCTAAAGTAAAAATAAAACAAAATAAAAATTACAATTTAAATGTATAGAACGTATAGGAAGTAAAAAAATATTTTAAACAAAATTTTTAGGCTATTGTCTAGATATCTTAATTAAGATATTTTGTATAAACTTTTTATGTATTATCTTTTATACTGTTGTGATATAACAATATAATCATGTTTTCTATTACATCCTTATTTTGTTTTTTATGGAGTTTAATTGACTGTAGTAATTTTATTTGTGTTTATATATTAGATTGAAATTTATTTGTTAGTTTTAATATAATTTAAAACAAATAATTATTGACTGTAAATAAAGCAAATTTTAAAAGTACACTTTTGTTAAAAATCAAGATCTTCTTCATTCTCTATGATTTCTGGTCGTCCTTGAACAGAAGGTTTTGATTTAATTATATGAGTATCATATTTTATAGTTTCTGCTGATTTATCTAACTCATCCAAGTTAGATAAATCAGATTGATAAATTGAGTTTATTTTATCAATCTGTTTTAACTCGACTGATTTAGTTGTCTGAGTATTATAGATATCTGTATCTTCTAAAAATGAATTTTTTGATAAATCTGAACTTGATTTAGTTGAGTATGAATTTTCTATCTGTATGTCTGATTGCTGTTGATTAATCGTTTCATTGGCAAGAGTATCTTCAGTTCGATGATTTACTACAAATGCTTGTGATAGAGCGGATGAATGACATTTACCCGCTTCCAAATCCTTTACAATAGGATTATAAAATTCATTTTTAAATTGGTGGGCTGTATCAACAATCTCCCCCTCAAACGTTTTAGCTAAACTATTAGCAGCTTTTTCAATTTCTTCGATGGCAACACTATCAGAAATATCAGTTAAATTAATTTTTTTTTCAGGATGATAAGTCTTGGGTTGAGATTGTAATTTTACTGCAGGTTTATTTGGGTGATGAGAATTAGTAATTTTCTGGGAATTAACAGGTTGTGATGTTTGGTTGTTGCTAACTGGAATAATTTTTGATTGTGACGATTGAATAGTTTGAGAACTTTTCAAGGTTTCATTAAAAGAGGAGGCCACTTTTAAATTTATTTTAATAGGACGTTGACAAACCTCAATAAAAGCTGTCTCAAGATTAGGAATTTTTCCTTGGACTAGTTTTAGCAATCCTTGACTACGAACTTCAATATGGGCTGCCGATTCATCCAAATCAAGAAAATGACAATTAGATCTGACTAAATCTTGGGGAAAAGGTTGCAATTTGCCTAAAACTAATGACCAGATTTGATCATTATCAAGTTTTATATCTTTTCTCGTATTTTCTACTTGTGAGATACTTAAATCTTGGGTTAATTGAGATATTTGAGAAGTGGTGTTAGAGAAAGAAGAAGTAGTGGACACTATTTCTTCTTTCTCTATTATCTCCTTGTTTTTCTCTCTTATTTCGTTGCAAATAGTTGGGTAATGACAAGCTGATGGCAATAAACTCAAAAGGGTAACTTCTAACCATAAACGGGGTTGAGTAGTATTTTTTAGTTGAACTTCACTTTCTTTAAGACGTTGTTGTCCTTGTAGGATAGTTTTAATCTCCCACCTTTGTGCTTCAATAGATAAAGCTTGCCAGGTTGTAGCTCTCGCAGTTGCAATGTCAAGGCGGTTGGGAGCCGTTTTAGCAATCAAAAGATTGAGATAAAATCCTGCCAAATATTGTAGGACGACTAAAGGTTCTTTTCCCCGATTCATTAAATGACGACATTTATCTATGACTAATTCTGGAATATCCGAGGCGATCGCTTGTAATAATTCTAATAAGTCTTGTTCGGAGACCGCTCCAATCAAGTCCCAGACTTTTTCTGAGGTAATAGTCCCTGATAATAAACTTAATTGATCTATAAGACTCTCAGCATCTCTTAACCCTCCATTTGCGATTTGAGCTACTAACGTTAGAGACTCATCAGTGATATCAATAGCTTCCTGGTCAGCAATTTTGCTTAGATGATCCACCATTGCTTCTATCGGAATACGTCGATAGTCAAACCTTTGACAGCGAGAGATAATTGTTGGCAAAACCCTTTGGGGGTCAGTGGTAACGAGAACAAAAATTACTCGATCTGGCGGTTCCTCTAAAGTTTTAAGAAGAGCATTAAACGCCGCCACACTAAGCATATGACATTCGTCAATAATGAATACCTTATAACGACACTGAACAGGTGTAAATTGCGCCCTTTCAATAATTTCTCTAATATTATCTACCCCTGTGTTGCTAGCTGCATCAATTTCAATAACATCTAAGGCAGAGCCTCTAACGATTGCCCGACAAACTTCACAATTGCCACAAGGGGTGGGAGTAGGATCTCCGACATGTTGGCAATTAAGCGATTTGGCTAAAATTCGTGCTGAGGAGGTCTTTCCTGTTCCCCTAGGACCTGTAAATAAGTAAGCAGGAGCAATTCTCTGGGAGACGATAGCATTAGTTAAAGTGGTGGCGATCACTTCCTGTCCCACTAAGTCGGCAAATGTTTGGGGACGATATTTATGATATAGAGGTTCATAAGAAGACATCTAGGTTAAATTAATAGTTAATGGTTAATTTTGAATAGACGGCTGCGGTGGCACCATTGGCTTTTATTGAGTCCGGTAACAATAGAAAAATAAAGACAACCGTTAGGCACCTATTTAACACGTAAAACACGCCAATTCCTATAGAGAACATGATAGAGTTAACTGACTTTAACCTTACCAATTGTAATAATTTGTATTAAGGTACGAGTATAGTAGTCCATTTCAGATTAATAATAGAAAGTTATCTAGCTCAAAAAAGAAGAGATAAATGATAATAACAGAGCAACCATTTCTGACGACTACCAATAAGTCGATACAAAATATAATCTCATAACTATAAAAATGTATATCAAAATTGTTTTATGTACTTAATATATGAGATATAATAGAATCGCATTATTACTCTAATTATAAGTCTAAGAAAAGTAGATTTGATGCAAACAACAGGTAAGATATGCTTTTTTATAGTATACTCATTATTTGTTAGAAACCAATGACTTTGTGCTATCTCTATTATATTTTAGTAGAAAAAACTTGTCGAATTTTTCTATAGTCTTAATCATTTATGATTAGTTTTTTATAATTAGCATCAATGGGAATAAAGCTTGAAAAGTTAGCCTTAAACTATAAGACTATCAAAGAAGAAAAGTATATGATTAAATTAGTGGTTTAACATCAGGAGTCACTATCTGTGAGTAAAGTTAATCAACCCCTCTATCCTGCCATAATCTGCTTAAGTTTGCTAACTGTTCCGCTCTTGGGTAGTCTACTTGTCATTCACCAGGTTGTTAAGAGATTAGAAGACTTGGGAGAAGTTGGCAAAGAAGTATTTCGAAGTGTTTATTTGCCCATACTAAACTTTCCTGAAAAAAGTTTAGCCAACCGACTTTCTTAAAGTATCATTAAATTTCTGCTAATTATGCATCGATTATAGTTTAGATTAATTTCTAATCCAGATAGGAGCAGATAGAATGATGGGGTCGTTAGGCTAAAAAGATTTAGTAAACACTCACTTTGACAGAGTAAGTACAATCATTTAATTTCCTAATCTACCAAAAGCTTCTCAAAGAAAAAAGTGCTCTTTACAAAGACTGCTCTCGATTCCTGAATATTTCCATCCTTGACTAGATTTATAGAACGTCTCTGAGGTTCCAATGAGTTCGCTGCTTGAATCATCTCAATTCATGGTCGAAGACATCAATATTTTTTCGACTTCCGACTTATTTTTACGTCACCGTCTTAAACTTGTTGAAGACTTATGGGAGGCAGTATTAAAAGCCGAATGTGGTCAGGAATTGGTGGATTTACTAAAACAACTTCGGACGATGTGTTCTCCCGAGGGACAGGTAACAAGTATCCCTGAGGCCTCGATTACTGAGCTTATTGAACAATTAGAACTCAATGAAGCAATTCGGGCAGCT
This sequence comes from Cyanobacterium sp. uoEpiScrs1, assembly GCF_947331815.1. Taxonomy (GTDB): domain Bacteria; phylum Cyanobacteriota; class Cyanobacteriia; order Cyanobacteriales; family Microcystaceae; genus Rippkaea. The sequence goes on along the minus strand of NZ_OX373462.1, from coordinate 1,539,367 downwards.
CGAGCATTTGCTCTTTATTTCCAATTAATCAACATTGTTGAGCAACACTACGAACAACGGGAGCAGCAGTTAACTAGGCGAGCGGCTTGCGCCGAGAATGAGAATAAATCTTCAAATAGAAACAAAAAGGAAATATATAGTCCACCAAAACAGGTAAATTTGTTAGAAAAGCGTTTTGAGGGTGATATTGCCTCTGATAAAGCTGGAACATTCCACTGGTTATTCCCTCAATTAAAACAACTTAATGTTCCGCCTCAACAAATTCAACGGCTGTTTGATCAACTTGACATTCGCCTCGTTTTTACTGCTCACCCTACCGAAATTGTTCGCCACACGATCCGACGTAAACAACAACGTATTGTAGGTATCCTACGACGGTTAGATCAAGCAGAAGAGTCGTTTCGAGGGATGGGACTAAATGACTCTTGGGAAGCTCAGACCGCTAGGGAACAACTCACAGAAGAAATTCGCCTCTGGTGGCGCACCGATGAACTCCATCAATTTAAACCAAGTGTTCTTGACGAAGTGGACTATGCTCTCCACTATTTCGATGAAGTCCTATTTGATGCCTTACCCCAGCTTTCTAAACGATTACAACGAGCTTTGAAGTCATCTTTTCCTTCTTTACGCCCCCCTGTTAGTACCTTTTGCCGTTTTGGTTCTTGGGTAGGTGGAGATCGAGACGGTAATCCCTTTGTTACTCCAGAAGTAACTTGGCGGACAGCCTGCTACCAACGAAATCTGGTTATAGAGAAGTATTTGGATTCCATTGATAATTTAACAGAACTATTAAGTGCATCTCTTCACTGGAGTAATGTTTCCCAAGACTTACTTGATGCATTAGAACGTGACCGTTCGGCTATGCCAGAGATTTACGAGCAGCTGGCAATACGTTACCGACACGAACCTTATCGACTAAAACTATCTTACATTCAAAAACGTTTAGAAAATACCCGTGATCGCAATAATCGTCTAGCCAATCCAGAACAAAGACAATTGCTTTCTAGTCTGATAGTACAAAATATTTATAGTTCGGGAGCAGAATTTCGGCAAGAATTAGAACTAATTAGACGCAACTTAAAAGAAACTGGACTTAATTGTCAAGAACTTGACAATCTACTCTTTCAAGTTGAAATGTTTGGATTCACCCTAACACAGTTAGACTTTCGTCAAGATTCCTCCCGTCATTCTGATGCGATTGAAGAAATTGCTGAATACCTAAATATTTTGCCCCAACCCTATAATCAACTTCCTGAAGAAGAGAAAGTAAAGTGGTTGGTACAAGAATTAGGGACTCGACGGCCTTTGATTCCCACAGGGATGCAGTTTAAAAAAGGGGAGAACAGTGAGACCGTTGAAACTATGCGGATGTTACGCTACCTGCAAAAGGAGTTTGGACTAGAGATTTGCCAAACTTATATAATTAGTATGACCAACTATATTAGCGATGTTCTAGAAGTACTGTTATTGGCGAAAGAAGCGGGGCTTTATGATCCAGCCATGGGCACCACTACCATCCGTATTGTACCTTTGTTTGAAACGGTAGACGATTTGAAACGTGCTCCACAAGTGATGGGAGATTTATTCCAGTTGCCCTTGTATCGTGCAGCTTTGGCGGGGGGATATGATAGACTTCAGTCCTCCAATAACTCAAATAGTCCCACCTCTTTGACACTTTCAATATTACAACCGACTAACCTACAAGAGGTTATGGTAGGATATTCCGACAGCAACAAAGATTCTGGATTTCTCAGCAGTAACTGGGAAATCCACAAAGCTCAAAAAGCCCTACAAAAAGTAGCTAAACCTCATGGTATTGATTTAAGGTTGTTTCATGGACGGGGTGGGTCTGTAGGACGAGGTGGTGGTCCCGCCTATGCAGCAATTTTAGCCCAACCAACTTCTACCATTAATGGAAGAATCAAAATTACAGAACAGGGGGAGGTGTTAGCCTCAAAGTATTCCCTCCCAGAACTGGCTTTGTATAACTTGGAAACCGCTACCACTGCTGTGATTCAATCGAGTTTATTAGGGAGTGGTTTTGATGATATAACCCCTTGGAATGAGATTATGGAGGAGTTAGCTACAATTGCTAGAAAAGCCTATCGAGCACTAATTTATGAACAGCCCGATTTTTTAGATTTCTTCTTGTCAGTAACTCCTATTCCTGAAATTAGCCAATTACAAATTAGTTCTCGTCCCGCACGACGCAAAAGTGGGAAAAAAGATTTGAGTAGCTTGCGTGCTATTCCTTGGGTGTTTAGCTGGACTCAGAGTCGCTTTCTTTTACCAGCTTGGTATGGGGTAGGAACCGCTTTACAAGAATTTTTAGATAAAGAAACAGAAGAAAATTTAAAGTTATTACGATATTTTTATCTTAAATGGCCATTTTTTAAAATGGTAGTTTCCAAAGTTGAAATGACTCTATCTAAGGTTGATTTACAAATTGCCCATCATTATGTAAGAGAATTATCTAAAAATCAAGATATAGAGCGTTTTGATCGAGTTTTTAAACAAATATCTCAAGAATACTATCGAACTCGTGATATTATTCTCTCTATTACCAATCATCAAAAATTACTAGATGGTGACATTGGACTACAACGTTCAGTGCAGTTACGCAATGGAACTATTGTTCCCCTAGGTTTTTTACAAGTTTCTCTCTTAAAACGATTACGTCAATATACTCATCAGGCTGAGTCCGGAGTAGTTCATTTCCGTTATTCTAAGGAAGAATTACTACGGGGAGCATTATTAACAATTAATGGAATTGCTGCAGGAATGAGGAATACAGGGTAGATCGAGATCAATTTAGTTAATCGATATTACAATAGCCATCACTATTGTCCATAATAGGATAAGGAGAATTCATCGTAAATATAGATAACCCTTGATTATAACTAACCTAGATTTATCGTTAGTCTGGACGATTCTTATTCCTCCGGCTGCAGGTATGGCTATTGGCTATTTTACAAATGATATAGCCATCAACATGCTTTTTCGTCCTTACAGAGGCGTTTATATTGGACAACGTCGTATCCCCTTTACTCCAGGGTTAATTCCTCGTAACCAGGAGCGTCTGGCTAAAAAAATCTCAGATACAATTATGGGATCACTTTTGACTCCAGAAGAGTTGCAAAAGTTAGCAAAACGTCTGCTTAACACTGAGCGAGTGCAATCTGCTATTTTTTTGTTATTAACTCTAGCCATCAAACAGACCAAAAACGACAAAGAACAAAAAACAGCGATAATTTTGTCCAATGTTTTACGAGACTTATTTAGTGAATCTTTGCCCCGACTTCTAAAAACATTTGCCCGTCGTCAAGATTTCTTAGAATGTCAAATTAATCAAATTTTTGACCAGATTTTACTGGAATTTCGCCTGACGGATACCCAAGCACGACAGTTTGCTGACTGGTTACTAGAAACAGTTGTTCCTCCTGATGTTTTGAGAAAAACCCTAATTGATTTTTTGAGTGATCGTAATATTCAAGTCATCGATGAAGGATTTCGAGAAAAAACTAGTGGAACCTATTGGGTAGTTGCTAATTTGTTTGGACTCAGTAATGCTCTAACGCGATTGCGAGACTTTTGTCTAGAAGAACAGGAAATAGCAAATACCCGTTTCAAAGAATTAATGCTATCCTTAGAACTTCGTAGTCGCTTGCGACAATGGTTGCAAAGTCTTTGTTTAGAAAATTTACCAGTTTCTACAGTAAGACAATTGCGCAAAAATATGAAAGAAACTGTACAGGATTACATTCAGAATAGAGGCACAAAATTTATTCAAGATTTTGGAAATACGATTGACTGGGATCAATTAGCTATTTTAATCATTCAAAAGTTACAAAGTTCAACCACATTAATTATTTTTCTAACAAAAATTAGCGAAGAATTATCTTTCCTCTTGGAAAGATATCTTGAAGAAGATTTAGAAAAAATTGTTGCTCAGGCAATTCCAATTTTATCTATAGATCAAGTAATTGTTGATCGAGTCAATGCTACAACTCCTGAAAATCTTGAAATAGCTGTTAAAGGAATAGTTAAAAATGAGTTACAAGCTATCGTAGTTCTAGGAGGTATCTTGGGATTTATAGTAGGAGTTTTACAAACACTTTTATTTCTATTAAAGTGAAGGTGATAAAAGTTTTTATATAAATGAAGAAAATAAGATAAGTTTAGTAAAAAATATTTACCTGTTTTTTATATTAAGCAGAATAAATATGTTTTGGTTAGTCTTAGTTTTAATATGACAACTTTGTTATTTTGCTTTAAGTAATGTGTTGGACAAATAAATATATATAAATTTATTTACAATCTAAATTAGTAATACTACATTATTTATGATTTTAATCATACGAAAACATATACTTTTTTATTTTAAAAAATTATTAAACTATTATAGTTTTAGAATTTATTAATTACTTTGATTTTAATATAATTTATATTTGTCTATGTCAAGTTAACATAAATTGTATATATTGTATATATTAAAAATATATCAGATTTCTTTGATAAATCTGACATTAAGTTAATTTTTTTAGTATATATATTAATTGTTTTTGAGAACATATTTTAAACATTTTGTATGGGCAATTCAATTCACTCTAAAGTTTAAAAATTATCGTAGACTATCAAGATCATTTATTTCTTTTTAAAAAGAAACCTATCCTATACAGATAAAATCTATCCTTATAAAGATGGATTTTATCTAAAATCAAAATCTCTATCGAATAAGACTTCAAATATTTATATATTAATAGCTAATTGTAAGGATCTTAGAAAAGCAAATATAATTAACCTTGATTTATTTATTAATAATATTTAACATTGAAAACAAATATTGTTGGCAAATAATAGATATTCAATTATTATATTACTACTAATTGAATTGTATTACACTAATTATTGCTCTAAGACTAAAGCATCCTACAATAGTAGCTCATAAATAACTATCATAATTAATTATAAATTTGCTAACTTATGACATTAATACTGATGCAGTAAATATACTTAGTAATATGTCAAAAAATATGTTTAATTTAAGCTAAACTAAACATATTACAAAATACAGATTAAATTAAATTAAACTAAATGTTAGTTAATAAGTTATTGGTTTGATTTGTAATATAGGAGATAAAACTAATTTATAATTAACAAGTAAATGAATAACATTACAAATATTTTTTTGAAAACCAAATAAAAACTTCGAGATCCAATATAATTAGTCCCTGATAAGGTTTTAAATTCTAGATTAGTATTTTTACCTAAAATAGTGTGAGTTGATAAAAATTGCATAGATAGAATTACTATGTTAAGTTCAAACTATATATTACCAAGTTACCAGTTAGGTTTTACCCTAACTCGTTGTTATAGGCTTCTCAATTGTTAATGACAATGTCTGTTCCCCATACTCCTTTGTATCAACGTTCTTTATCTCTTGATCACCAAGAACTTATTAATTTGATCTCTAATCAACAAGATATTCTAATTATTCAAGACCTCGATGGTGTTTGTATGAAGTTAGTCAAAAATCCTTTGACAAGAATAATTGATAAAAATTACGTAGAAGCTACTAAATTATTTCAAGGACACTTTTTTGTCTTGACTAATGGGGAACATATTGGCAAGTGCGGGGTAAATGCAATTGTTGATCGTACTTTAAATGATATTAATTTAGGCAAAAGTAGAGGTCTTTATCTACCAGGTTTAGCCGGTGGAGGAGTACAATGGCAAGACTGCTATGGCAATGTTTCACATCCTGGGGTTAGTGAAGAAGAATTGAATTTTTTGCAACAGGTTCCTCAGAAACTAGAAAAAGCTTTAATCGAATTTTTTAAGCAAAATAATTGTGGACTAGAAGAAAATAAAATTAAAGAAGGGATTCAATTAACTGTTTTAGATAATAAAGTCTCCCCAACTGTTAATTTAAATATATTTCATGAATATTTACAGCATCAAGAAGATAGCTATCGTAAATTACAGCAGACAATAAAAACCTTAATGGATAATTTGCAAGAAAAAGCTAAACATCAAGGATTAAATAATTCCTTTTTTGTTCATTATGCTCCCAACTTGGGGAAAGATCCTCAAGAGCGAGAAATTATGCAAATAGCTAAAGGCAAGGATTCAGGAACAACAGATTTTCAATTCATGTTGCGGGGTGCAATTAAAGAGCTTGGGGTATTAGTTATCCTCAATCGTTACTTTTACAAAAAAACAGGAAAGTATCCATTGGGAGAATATTTTAACGCTCGACAATCTCCCAAAGATAATCATAAATTATTAGAATTAATTAATGATAATTTCGATCCAATACAAATGCCGACTATTATAGGGGTAGGAGATACCGTTACTAGTAAAGCTAAAGAAGTCAATGGTGAGTTGATATTTCAACGAGGAGGTAGTGATAGGGGATTTTTACAGCTTATTCAGGAGATTGGCAAAAAATTTGAAACTGGAAATATTACCGTTTATATTGATAGTAGTGATGGGGAAGTGAAAAATCGTCAGTCCCTAAAACTAGAAAAGTTGATTAACTATAAAAATATAAATTCATCAAAGGAATTGCGAGTTATTAGCGGTCCAGGAGATTACCGAGATAAAGACGATTTACTAACCCTGAATGTTGTATTTCCCGGGGGATATAAACAGTATATTAAATTTTTCATAAAAGCAGCCATAACAAGGTATCACAAAAATTTTTATGATTGAAAAGTGAAGAAGATAACTAATATAAAAAAATAAAGAATGAAAGTTCGCTAACTATTAACTATTCAAACTTTAAAGGTTTCCCTCGAACGTCAGTGTTTAGTTTGCCCCTTTCATAAACTATTTGTCCCCCAATAATTGTTATAATCGGCCATCCAGTCAATTTCCATCCCTCAAAAGGACTCCAACCACATTTAGTTTGTAAGTCTTTTCGTCGAACGGGAGTATAATTTTCTAGATCAACCAACACCAAATCAGCATCATATCCTGGCTTAATTAACCCTTTATTGGGAATTTTATAAGCCTTAGCAACAGCAGTAGACATCCAATTAGCTACTTGAGGAATACTACAGCGTCCTAATTTAGTTTGGGTTAACATCAAAGGCAAAGATGTTTCCACTCCTGGCATGCCTGAAGGAGAGTCAGGATAAATTTTAGCTTTTTCTTCTAAGGTGTGAGGTGCATGATCAGTAGCGATAAAATCGATTACTCCATCTAATAAGGCCTCCCAAAGAATATCATTATTTTCAGGTGACCGCAGAGGTGGATTCATTTGGGCTAATGTTCCTATTCTGTTATAGGTTTCTGTATTAAGTAATAAGTGTTGGGGAGTAACTTCTGTGGTTACCCAGTTAGGTTTACTTTCTCGTAGCAATTTTGTCTCAATTCCCGTAGAAAGATGAAGAATATGTAATCGTCGTTGGTACTTATTCGATAATTTTAGGGCTAATTTTGTCGCATTAAGAGCAACTTTTTCATCTTGAATTTGAGAATGGATAGCTGGATGAATAATATTAGAAAATTTTTGACGGCGTTGAATAATTCTAGTTTGATCTTCAGCATGAACCGCAATTAATCGGGTTCCTTCTGCAAAAATTGGCTCTAATTCAGCTTCTCGACTTACTAATAACTTCCCATGTGCTGACCCCATAAAGATTTTAATACCACAAGTAGGATTAGCTGTTAATAAATCGGGTAAATTATCAGGGGTGGCACCTATAAAAAAACCATAATTGACCAGACATTTCTGGGCAGCTAAGTGTAGCTTATCATTCAAAGCTCCTTGAGTAATGGTTAAAGGGCGAGTGTTAGGCATTTCTAGAAAAGATGTGACTCCTCCTTTAGCACAGGCACAAGTAGCGGTAAACAAGTCTTCTTTATGTTTTAGTCCTGGTTCACGGAAATGAACTTGAGGATCAATCACCCCAGGCAACAAAGTAAGTCCCGTTGCGTCTATGACGATACTGGGGTTCGGTGCAACAATTTCTGAAGCTACTTCAAGAATTTTTCCATCTTGGAGTAGAACATCTCCTAGAAGAAACTGAGCATCAGGCAAGAGAATCCGAGCGTGACGAATAAGGAGGTGTGTCATAGTATAAGTATTAATAGCTCCAAATAAATTCTGAGAATAATTTAATCTTGCCACTGCTTAGGATATCGCTAAGCTAAAAGGCGGATAATCTTTACGTTAAAATTTTCCTATCCTTATTTATTGTAGTTCTTTGTTTTTATATAAAAAACTCCTATGGCTCAAAGCTTGAAACAAGAGACTAAGAATCCAAATCAGCCTCCTCAGGAAAATCCTTGGATTGAAGGGATTAAGACTATAGCCACAGCAGCTATTTTAGCCTTTGGTATTCGTGCATTTGTAGCGGAAGCTCGTTATATCCCCTCATCTTCTATGGAACCGACTTTACAGGTCAATGATCGCCTTATTATAGAAAAAGTTAGCTATCATTTTAAAGAACCCAAGCGGGGAGATGTGGTGGTATTTAATCCAACGAAAGCTCTTCAGGAAAAAGATTTTCGCGATGCTTTTATTAAACGAGTAATTGGTTTACCTGGAGAAACCATTGAGGTAAAAATGGGAAAGGTATATGTTAATGGTCAGGCTATAAAAGAAAAATACATTTCCGAAGATCCTAACTACGATTACGGACCAGTTATAGTTCCTGAAAGAGAATATTTAGTTTTAGGGGACAATCGCAATAATAGTTACGATTCTCATTATTGGGGATATGTCCCAAAAGAGAAAATTATCGGCAAAGCTTTTGTTCGTTTTTGGCCGTTTAATCGATTGGGAATTTTGGATAAACATCCCATTTATCCGTCAACTTAACCATAAGTATTTACTCAAAAAATATTCATTTAATATGTGAAATGAATAACAAAAAATAAAATGTGTTTATAATATCAGGATTGATTATCTCTGTTCCACAACACTAGGAGTATAAGTGTGGATGATGCTTGTATCTTAATTGTTAAACTTATCCATAGTATGTTAGTTTCTTTACTATCATTATATTTTTAAAAATAGGAAAATACTAGAAACAGGCAAAATTAATAAAATGAATAGTTAGAGATAATAAAAATAAATCTATGATTATTAAGATATTAAACACATGCTAATAGTAAACTATTAAACTATATCGTACACAAGCTAACTACTACCTATTACTATATTTTATATACTATATAAATGATTTATTTCTTTCAAATAAATATATACAATATATGTTTATAGTTATTTAACCAGCCAAGAATCTTATTTATAAATTATCAATAATTTTGGTTATTAATAATTTATAAATAAGATCAGTTTTGACTAATGTATAACGCATATAGAATAGTTAAAATAGTTAACAGGAAAGATATATGATTTAACACTTAATAATAAAGTTATTTAATAAGTTCTATCATAGTCAGATTAAGAATTTAAATTAACTAGTAAGCACAGGGACTACAGAAATATGAGAAAAAGCTTTGACAAAGATTGAAAAAATTAATATTTTCTATAAAAATTTTTATAAATAAATCATAATAAAATAATAAATAAATAGTGAATATACTCTATATAACAAAATAAATTTATTATGGTTTATTTAACCAACAATTAGGATTTCAAACAAATATATTAGTATTTAACCTTAGCTAACTATTTTGCCTACAATAAATAATATTTGAACGAAGCATAAAAGTATAAATTAAACTAGGTGCGTAAAAAGTAACTAGCTACATTAAATTCAAATAAAATGGGAATTAAATGCAAATTTTTACAAAAATTTATACTAAGTATTAAAAATAGTATGAATTCTTAATTAGTAAAAAAATAATATTAAATAATTAAGTTTTATCTAGAAAATAATTTTATAACCTAATAAATTTATATCTGCGAAATATCTTGATTTTACATTTTATTAACTAACTTCATATTATTAGTCTAGTGTAATCATTTAAATTAATAAAATTGTAAAAAATTAAACTAATCATATAAATCTTAAGTTTCAATGATTAACCTGGATAAAAATTTAAAATAATAAATTACTTTTATTTACTTATTTCTATTTGTTATTACCGATATAACTTATTTAACTTATAAATAATTGAAGTATAAATTATTTATAAGTTAAATGTTATGCTCATATAAAAATATATTTATTGTTTGTACTATATGAAGTTAATTTAAAATATCATTATTTACTACAACTATGTATAATTAAATATATTTTCATTTACAAATAACTAATATAGTATATTATATATTTCAAACTAAATTTGATTCTTAATAAAGAATATATTTCTTATAAGTTACTAATAAATAGTGAATTAATATTCTGAGCCAAGAATGAATATTGCAAAAAAATCATAACAATATAATAATTCTATTTAAAAGCCAAATATTTTTTATAATAAATGTTATGATTATCTGGATTTTGTTTTAAATATAGATAATATTTTTATTCTATTAGCTAACAAATAATCATTATTTATTGTTTATTTATTCTGTTTTTTAGTGTAATATTTTTACATAAATTTTAATAAAAAATTTGCTTTATTTTGACTATTGATTTTGATACAATCAAAATCAATAGTCAAAATATATATTAATCTTATATCTCTTAAAAATAACCACATGGCTACTAATAATCGTCCAGAAATTATTCACTCAAGTCTTTCCCAGCCTCTCCCAAAATTAAACCTATTCACTATGTTCCGTATAGGATTATTCCAGATGGGGTTAGGTATCATGTCCTTACTAACTTTAGGAATCCTTAATAGGATTATGATCGATGAATTGACTGTGTTGCCGTGGGTAGCAGCAACGACAATTGCCATGTATCAGTTTGTCAGTCCTGCCAAAGTTTGGTTTGGACAAATGTCTGATACAAAAAAAATTTGGGGCTATCATCGCACTAGTTATATATGGATTGGAGCGATTTTATTTACTTTTTTAGCCTTTATTGCTCTACAAGTAGTTTGGCAGTTGGGATTTAGTTTGAAAGCAACCGAATGGAGTGTGATTACCTGTACTTGGATAATCCTGTTAGGGATTATTTTTGCCCTCTATGGCTTAGCTTTAAGTCTTAGTAGTACTCCCTTTGCAGCAATGTTGGTAGATATTTCTGATGAGGATAACCGTTCCCAACTAATCAGTATTGTTTGGTCAATGTTGATGGTGGGTATTGTTGTTGGGGCAATTGTTAGTTCAAAATTGCTTAATAGCCCTGATATTTGTGGAAACGCTGTTTTCTCTTATAAAACAATGTTAACCGCTAAAACTGTTGATATTACCGCTCTACAAAGAATAGTTAATCCTGTCTTTATTATTATGCCTATAGTGGTATTAGGATTATGTTTTGTGGCGACTTGGGGAATAGAAAAGCAATATTCTCGATTTGGCTTGAGAGTAATAACAGTTGAACGGGAAGATCAAGTTACCTTGAAAAGAGCAATAAGAATTTTGACGGCTAATCGTCAAACTTGGTTATTTTTTAGTTTTTTATTGATGCTTACTCTCAGTTTATTTATGCAGGATACGGTACTTGAACCTTATGGAGGTGAGGTATTTGGAATGTGTATTTCTGAAACAACCCAATTAAATGCATTTTATGGTACAGGAACTTTATTTGGTATAGGTTCAGTCGGTTTTTTCGTTATTCCTCATCTTGGAAAGGAAAAAACCATAAAATTAGGCTGTTTTTTGTCAATACTTTGTTTTGGATTAATTATCTTAGCTGGTGGAGTAGAAAGTCAAAATTTATTAAAGTCCGGGTTACTCTGTTTTGGGCTAGCATCAGGAATTTTAGTTGCAGGAGCAACAGGTTTAATGTTAGATCTAACCACCGCAGAAACTGCTGGAACATTTATCGGTGCCTGGGGATTAGCCCAAGCAATGGCGAGGGGGTTGGCAACTGTTTTAGGAGGAGCTGTCCTAAATATAGGAAAGATATTTTTTTCTACTTCTTTTTTAGCTTACGGATTTGTATTTGTGGCGCAAGGAATAGGAATGATTTTAACAATTTGTTTATTAAAACGTATTAGCATTAAAGAATTTAAAGATAATACGAATTCTGCTATCTCTGCGATTATGGAAAATGACTTAGGTGGGTGACCTATAAGTTAATAATTTTTTAAAGCTATTGATTAATATATGTTAACACTAATAATCATTTATTCTAATCAATAATTTGTGAACAAAAACCATCTGAGTAGAGTAGAATAAATTTAATTAATTTTTTATAAAAAACTATCTTAATCAGTTTTATTATTTAAGTTAATTAAAATAGTACATATATTTGAGGTATAATACTAACAACTTATTATCAATTTACTTCAATAATAAAATGAATACCAAAATAATATTGACTATGTTTTCTCTTAAGCATAGTGATTAATAATTGGCTTACAATATTCAGCGATATCACTATTAATATAATGTTTTGCTTATAATTATTTTGAATCAAAAAATACTTTGGTTAAAGGTAGCATTCTAATTCTACATAATATGTCAGAATTTAATCAGTATAGGATAAAGCGGGTGATATCTATCCCAAAGCAATTAAGTCCCTACCGATTCTTTAGCAGCATACATCACCTCAAGGGTAATTATAGAAAATTTATGTTCAAGAGCAAATTTTTCAGTGTTACGCTTTACTTTAGCTCTTACAAAACCAGGTATTCTGTTTAATTCGGCTTGTGCTTCTTCATTCCAACTTAAATCAGAATTAGTAGAAATTCCTTTCGTAATAAATTTTTTAGTATCATGTCCACCAAAAATTTCTAAGAGATGGTCTTCCATTCCCAGAGTAAAAGAATTATAAATTAAATCTGTGATCTGATTTGTGCCTTCATAACCACAAAAAGGTTTGTAACCAATAGGGAAATTTTGAATGTGAATGGGAGAAGCAATTACTCCACAAGGAATACCTAAGCGCTTTCCAATATGACGTTCCATTTGTGTCCCAAAAATAGCGGCAGGTTCTAGACTAGTAATCGCGTCACTAACTTCTATATTATCATCACTAATTAAAACCTGATCGCAATATTCACCGACTTGTTCGGTGAACCATTCTTTATCATATTTGCAATAAGTTCCTGCTAAAATTACATTAATTCCCATCTCCCGCGTGAGAATTTTAGTCATTGCAGCTGCATGGGTATTGTCCCCAAAGACTATAGCTTTTCTCCCTGTTAAATTTTGACAATCAATGGAACGGGAAAACCAAGCAGCTTGGGAAATATGAAGAGTTTGTTCGTTAATATGACTTTCATAATCAACATTAGCACCTTGTTCGTTAATTAAATGTTGAATTCTCCGAATACACCGTGCTGTTTCTACCACTCCCATTGGAGTAATATTTACATAGGGAGTTCCATATTCCTTTTGTAAATATTGAGCTGTCATAAGTCCTAATTCCCGATAAGGTACTAAGTTAAACCACGCCTTTGATAAATTTTTTAAGTTGTGAACTGACGCACCTTTAGGAATGATTTCATTAATTTTAATCCCTAAATATTCCATTAATCGTTTCAACTCAGTACAGTCATGTTGATTATGAAAACCTAGAGTAGATATTCCAATAATATTAACGGAAGGTATTTTCGTTTTTTCCTGAGGCAATATACCTTTGTTTTTAAATTTTTCTAGATAAAATTTAACTACTTGATACAAAGTTTTTTCTGCTGCCTGCAGTTCATTATAACGATAATGATTAATATCGGCTAACATTACATCTCCCTTTATCTCTATTTGAGCACGGTCTACAAAACATGCTAAATCTTCTTGTAAGATACTAGAGGTACAAGTGGGTGTTAAGATAATTAGATCTGGATTTTCTTCTCGATCTTTTCGAATAATATTATTAATTACCTTTTTTTGAGAACCTCCTGCTAAGACATTGCGATCTATGATGCTAGTGGTAACAGGGGTAAAGTCTTTTTCTCTTTCCAACATAGAACGCATCACGTTAAAGTAATCATCCCCTAAAGGAGCGTGCATAATCGTATGGATGTTTTTGAAGGAACTAGCAATTCTTAGGGTTCCAATATGTGCAGGGCCAGCATACATCCAATAAGCAAGTTTCATAAAGTACTCCAGTATCTATTCAATAAGACTTGATTATGATATTGTTTCAAGTTTTTTTTGATTGTCTCAGAATTATTGTATTCAGAAAGTAGTAGCTAAGATAGTATTATATGTTAAAAATAAGATTATATGTTTTATTTTAGCTATAAATAGAATAATAATATTCTCAGTTTTATATAATTTAGTTTTAGTTGATCTTAATATTTTTGGATTTATTAGCGATTATTTTTTATGTGAATAGCTTAAACTATAACAAATAAAACTATGCATAATACCAACATTTTTTTTGACAAAAAATGTTGGTATTATGCATAGCACTAAAATAATTAGATTTATATGAATAAACCAATTGTAATAAAACTGGTAAAAATCCAAGAACAAAACAGTATATTTATACTCTATCTAGAATAGAAATATAATTTGTACGTAAACTAGTATCAAATAATTTTGAATATAATAATCACATTCTTGATTTTTTAAAGTAATCTGGAATTCAGAACAAATACTAAATAATAAAAAATAAGTAATACTATTTCTTTAAAGAATAAATAAATAAGCAATATTGCAAATTTACAGCTATTTATATATAAAATAATTGTAATATAGCATAAGGCTATCAAAAGTAAATGGTAAAATTTTAAAAAACAATAAATATATTTTTAAATAAATAAGCAAGTAAATTGAACTTAACAACACAAGAATTTACAAAAATACTATTAATGAATAAATATTGTAAATGAAAAATAGTTGTATATATAGATAGTATGTAAAATAAAAGTGCAATTAAGTCTTCATTTATCCATATTTGCACGAGCATTACGTCGTAATTTATCCCATTTGATCCTTCGTAATGCCGAAGCTCGAAAATGCTCATCCCAGGCTTGGGGAGAAATATTCGCTAGTTCTATTAATTTGGGGGCTATATTTTGGGGATATGGTTTAAAATCAACGATATTTGTTTCTTTTGCAAAACGTTGATTCCAAGGACAGACATCTTGACAGATATCACATCCTGCGACCCATCCTTCTAGGTTAGAAGCAATCTCTTTTGGTAAAGTTGCCTGCTTATTCTCAATGGTATGATAAGCAATACAACGATTAGCATCTACTACAAAAGGTTGAACAATAGCTCCTGTCGGGCAAGCTTCTAGACAGCGGGTGCATGTGCCACAGTGTTGGATATGAGGTGGATCAGGAATTAAATTTAAATTAGTTAATATTTCCCCTAAAAACACCCAACTCCCATATTCGCGGGTAATTAGATTACTGTTTTTAGCAATCCAGCCGATTCCTGCCCTTTGTGCCCAAACTTTCTCTTGTACTGCTCCTGTATCGACGTAATAGCGGGCTTTAATAAATTCCTTTTGTTTTTCTAGCTGCCTAATAAAGACTTTTAGCTTTTTATACATAACATTATGATAATCTCGTCCCCATCCATAACGGGATATTTTGCCATATTCTTTTCCTTCAAGACGTTGATGGGGAGCGTAGTAATTAAGGGCGACACAGATAACTGATTTTACCTGAGGCATATGCTCCCGAATGTCGAGGCGTTTTGGGTTAGCCATCCAAGCCATATCTGCATGGTATCCTAGTGCTAACCAACGTTTTAGATAAGTACTTGCGGTATCATAAAATTGACTGTCAACATTAGCAATTCCAACTTTATGGAAACCTAGCTCTAAAATTTTCTGTTTAATGACCTTAGTCCATTCTTCAGTATTCATAACTGATTTTTATTTTTTTGTAGACAAATACTATTATTCGGTATAGTTATTTTGAAACAACTGATATGCTCAATACTACAATTGTAAGGATTTGCGTTGTGCAAACTTTTTTATTATATTGAAATATCAATCACATTAGCACCAGCTAAAATTCATTTTCATAAAATTAAATCTGACTTAGTTGTACCTATTCACAAATTAGTTTAATTAAACTTAGCATTTTTTCAGTCATCATTCCTAAAATTAGTTTACTTAAAGTGGGTATAGGCATAATTAGTATTGACTATTTATTGCTTTCTCAAAATAGGCACAGTTGACTTCAACTATGCTGAAGTCAACTGTGCCTATTTTGTACCGGTCAGTCATATACGGATAAAATCTGTTTCAATAGAATCAGAGTAATCTAAAATAGTTGAATTTAAATTGACTTCTATTCAAAACAGTTTGAATAACATCTCCCTGTTGCATATTTTACCGACCAAAACTTGTTTACCTTATTGTTACCACTAAATAAATTTCTTAGTGTTCATCAAAAAAGTAGACTATAAAAATCCAAGAAATCTATTTATACTTATTAAGTAAGTATAAACTAAGAATTCCAGGCTAAATAAGGTAGTTTACTAGCAATTTTATGGATTTTATCAATATTTTGAACAAGTTGTCCACAACTATCCCAAGTGCCTTCCAAAAGCATTTTTCGAGAACCTGCTTCCATCTCAATTATAGTCCTCCACGTCCCTGTGCTAAGCTTCATTTCGGTTAAATCAAGGGTAATCTCTTGTTGCGGATTGGCTTGAATCAAAGTTTGTAACTTCTTAATATCTACTGATCTAGCTATCACGCAAGGAATTCCATTAGCAATACAATTTCCAGAAAAGATTTCAGCAAAACTCTCTCCAACAACAGCTTGAATTCCCCATCGAATGATTGCTTGTGGGGCATGTTCTCTTGACGATCCACAGCCAAAGTTAGCATTTACTACAAGAATTTTAGCATCTTGATATTGAGGTAAATCAAAAAAGTGTTCTCCTTTAAGTTGGGCACGATCATCAGCAAAAACCTGCTCCCCTAAACCCTCAAAAGTAACACAACGCAAAAATCTTGCTGGAATAATGCGATCAGTATCTATATCATCTCCCACAATGGGAATTCCTGATCCAGAGATATTTTGTACTTGACTCATTGATTAACTCCTAATGGTATTAATTCATATTTTATTGTCTTATTATTATCATTTTGCCTATGATAAACTAATATTAAGTCATCAACTATTTTAGAATAATTAACAACTTCCTTCTACTTAGCTTCGTATAAGTAGAAGGAAATTTGTTTAAAATACTTCTATTTATTTTTTAAAAGCCAAAAATCTTGCTAAATATTAACAATATAAATTTTATAACTAAAGCCAAAATTAACTGATATTAATTGGCAAAAATTATATTTTAGTTATTAAGTTAGCTGTCATTTTATTCGTTTATTAACTAAAGGATTGCCTATGTTATATAATAACAATATATTTCAATTATATTGTTATTATATAACACAATAATACTTAAAATATTTTCTTAAAAATGAGTGCATAAAATTAGCTTTATTTATAAGTAGTAGACATAGTAAATAGAATAGTCACTTAAATAATTAAGTTAAAAAGTAATAATTCACTGGTTTTTAATAGATATATTTATTGTAAGAATCCATAATCTTTATTCTAAAAATCGACAGTTTTCTAAGTTTATAAGTCTCTCTATTACTTTTAGATTAACTCACAGTCTAAGCCCCACTTTAAAAAAATGAGGCCATAAATAATATAACAACAATCGATTATAGTGCTCCAGTCACAGTTTTATCTAAAATTCCAGATCCTAAATGGCTGGTTAAATTAATAGCTTGTAAGATAGAAGTTCCTTTGATTCCTTGAGGATAGTCAATTATGCTTACACTACCATTCCCTTGTTTAATATTCCAGAAATCTCTGGGTTTCAGCCCTAGTAAGTGACATAAAATTACCTTATTGATAGCATCATGAGCAACCACAATAACTGTTTTACCCTCGGTAGTATTGCTATAATCTTCTACAATTTGATTCCAACAGATGGTTGCTCGATCCCATACTTGTTGTAAATTCTCTCCCTCTGGCATTTGCACCGTTTCTGGAGATTCTTTCCACTTATTTAATAAACCTGGGAAATCTATTTCAATTTCCGATTCTAGTTTCCCTTCCCATAGCCCATGACAAATTTCTTGAAGTTGGGGTTTTAATTCTAACTTAACACCTTCATGGTATTGAAGAATTATTTCGGCAGTTTCTTTAGGACGTAACATGGGACTACTAACAGCGAAATTCAATGATACTCCTTTAAGGAAGTTAGCCGTTTTTTGCGCTTGTTTTTTTCCATTTTTATTGAGGGGAATATCTCTAACTCCTTGGAATCTTGATTCTCTATTCCATTCTGTTTCTCCATGGCGAACCAACAACAAGCGTAAATTATTTTTTTCACAACGAGTTGAAGGAATAGGGTTTTCTAGATGGAAGGTTTGATTCAAGGATTCAAGTTGAACTGATTCCCCAAAATTACCGCTAAAATTCAATATATTAATGCAACAATTAGACTGTTGAATGGAATGATAATACTCTGGAGATACTCCAATAGCACTCATAATTAAACAACGATTGATACCATTATGAGCAACAATTAATAGAGTTTTTTCCCGATGCTGAGGAATTATTTCATGCCAAAATTTCTTAGCCTGTTGATACAAAGAAAGGACTGGAAAATGTTCTTTTTCCCCTTCAGATGTAGAGAGAAGCATTTTAAATTCATGGGGACGTTCTTTCCAAAATTGATATTCAGTCTTAAATCTTTTAGCTACCTCAAGTTTACTTTGCTTTTCCCAGAGAGGAAGGTCTATTTCCATTAGTTGATTAATAGAGGACAAACTCGGCCGAGAATGCAAATAACTATGAATAATCTCAGCTGTTGCTTGCGCTCGTTGCAAGGGACTGCAATACATTACATCAATGGAAAGTGGGCTAAGACTATTCCCGACTTTTTGAGCATCTTGGCGACCTTTTTCGGTCAATACTGATTCGTTATTGCGACCTTGTATAAGCTTTTGAACATTATAGTTGCTTTGTCCATGACGCACTATAATAACGCGAGTAGCCACTGTCTTATATCCTCTTTATGGATTACCAGTTTCTAGATTACAGGTTTCTGGGACTAATTAAATTAAATTTTATGATTTGAGTATGACAATAGTAAAAAAATGGTGTTATTGGTTAAACTTCAATTTAATTACAAAAGATAACTTCAATCTATTATTAGTTACTAGCTTTGCTTTCAGCACCCTAATTGGTATTCTAAATCATGCTATGTGGCGTGATGAAATTAATGGATGGTTAATTGCTAGGGATAGTGTTTCTCTAGAAAACTTTTTTCACAATATCAAATATGAGGGACATCCAGCTCTTTGGTATATCTGTTTATTGGTACTTAATAAGTTGAGCCCCAATCCAATAATAATGCAGATTTTTCATTGGCTAATTGCCATTGGATGTTTGACTTTATTTGTTTTCTATTCTCCTTTTACTAAACAGCAAAAATTACTATTTTCACTAGGCTACTTACCATTTTATGAATATACTTTAATCAGCCGGAATTATTCTTTGGGACTTATAGCTATTTTTTGCTTCTGCACTTATTTTGAGACCCGCCATAAAAATTATATATATTTGGCTTTAATTTTAGCTTTTATGGCTAACACTAATGCTTATTGCTTGATGATTTCCATATCTTTAGCTTTAACATTAGTTTGTGATTATTTTACCCAAGATGACTTTCAGTACAAAGTTAAACCAGGAATCAGAAATATTATTATCGCTTTTATAATTTTTGGTATAGGGGTAATATTGGCTGGAATCATGTTACTTCCCCCACCAGATAGCACTCTGCAAGGAGGGGGAAGTCAATGGTTTTTTGAGTTCGATTGGATTAGATTTTGCCAGTCATTAACAAGAATATGGAGAAGCTATATTTTAGTTTTAATACCTAGTGATAGTAATCCTCTAGATTTAACCATTTTTACAGTTTTATCTTTAGGTTTGCTATGGTTTGTATCAGCGATTTTGATTAAAAAACCAATTGTATTATTCTTCTATTTAGTTAGTAGTCTAGAAATTTTAATTTTTACGTATCTAAAATTTTTAGGTTCTCAGAGACATTATGGACACTTATACATTATTTTAATTTCTACCCTATGGATAGAAAGTTATTATTGCAATTCTGAACTATTGCTTAATCTGTTTCGTTATCTCCCTCAAAAATTTTATAAACTATCGTTAAATTTACTAAAGTTTGTAACTTATTATAAAAATAATTTTTTGATAATTATTCTATGCTTTCAGTTGATTGCTGGTGTCATTGCGTTTAGTCGAGATTTATTAATTCCTTACTCTGCCAGTCGCACTACAGCTAACTTTATTCAAAAAAATAACTTAGAATCAATGACAATCGTCGGTAGTGAAGACTTTACAATTGCTCCTATTAGTGGTTATCTTAACCGTAAAATTTTTTATCCAGAAAGCCAAAAATTAGGAAGTTATGTTTTATTTAATAAACAAAGAAGAAATATTGATGACAAAGAAATGTTAATAAATATAGTTCAGCTTATAAAAAACGGTGGGAATAAAAAAAATATAATTTTAATTTTAAATAGACAATTACAAATAAAAAGAAGCGATCTTGAAATTATGCTTTTAGCTAAATTTGAAAAAGCCTTTATTTACAATGAAAAATATTATCTTTATTCTATTAGACAGATAGATAAAACAACAGATAAAGCAAGATAAACATCATGATCTCTAAAACATCTAACTTTAAACAGTGGGTTAAAAATATAAACCAGGATGTACTTTGGTTTATATTTTTATTATCATCTGCTCTTATTATATATTTAATTGGACTTGGTAATTTACCATTACGGGATTGGGATGAAGGATATTATGCAACCGTTGCCAAGGATATTTACAAAAGTGGCAACTGGTTATATATGACCTATCATAACGAACCTTTTTTACTTAAGCCACCTCTGATTATTTGGCTGATTAATGTTAGTTATTTAATTGGAGGAATTAATGAATTTACAACTCGTTTTCCCTGTACTTTTTTGACAGCTTGTGGTGTTCCTTTATTATACTTAATAGGAAGAAATATCTTTCCTAGGCGTCTTACAGCTATTCTCAGTACATTAGTATACTTAACATTATTGCCTATGGTTCGTCATGGCCGACTAGCAATGTTAGACGGACCAATTAATACTTTTTTTCTTTTTTCTTTTTTTTGTTTACTTCAATCTTATCATCAACGATTTTGGATAATTGGAGTGGGAGTTGGACTGGGATTAATTGCTTTTACTAAAGGAATTTTAGTTATTGCTTTGGGAGTGATTTTAGGTATATTTTGTTTTTTGAACAAATCATTAAAAACTATCAATAATTTTGTATTTTATAAGGGATTTATACTAGGGTTTTTTCCTGTTTTTTTGTGGTATTCACTTCAGATAATAGAGTATGGAGAAAAATTTATTAAAATTCACTTTTTACAACAAAACTTTGATAGATTATCCACTGCAGTTGAAGGAAATCAAGGTTCAATATGGTATTATATAATTGAGCTAGTAAAGTATACTTTTCCTTGGATTTTATTTTTTCCAGGAGGATTAATTTTAGCAGTCAAGAAATATAAACAAAGCTGGGCTAAATTGGTTTTAGTGGGAGTTGTACTATTTATAGTAATAATATCCCTAATGAAGACTAAATTACCATGGTATATTACTCCTGTATATCCTTTCTTTTCCTTAGCTATAGGGGCATATTTAGCTAAGCTTTTGCAAAATCCTTATAAATCTTATCCAAATATTTTGGGTGTAATACTATTTATTAGTAGCTTTGTATTTCTGATTGGAGGAACCTATTTTAGTATAAAAACTAATGATTTTCAAATTGTTGTATTATCGACTTTAATGGGAATTACACTATTTATATCCTACGTTAATTTTTTACAAAAAAGTCGTAATTTTATCTTTACTCTTTTTGTTGGGTTATATTTAAGTTTGAGTACGTTTGTGATATCCAATTTTTGGATTTGGGAACTGAATGAATCATTCCCCGTGAAGCCTGTGGCTACTCTCATTCGAGAAAATACTCCTCCTAATACAGTGGTTTATACATCCTATTCTTATAGTCGTACTAGTTTAGATTTTTACAGTGATCGTCAAGTGATAGCTAAGAATCTAGAAGAGTTAAATAAACCAGCAGATGTTTCATTTTATTTACTTTTAGATCCGTTAGCTTTAAAAAATCTAAACCTAGATGACTATAAAATTTTGGGTACTACTCAAGACTTCATACTAGTTAAAAAGTATTAGTAGTAATAAAAAGTTTAGATTAAAATTTTCATTTTTAAGATAGGTAAAAGTTATGTCGGCAAAACGATGGATCTTATTGATATTAACAATTATTTCTTTAATTCCTGTATTATTTTCATTAATTGATAGTATTAACCAGCCCCAAGTGCAGGTTAATCTTGAGCTATATCACACTAATTTAGTTTTACAATCTTCGGGTTTTTTTAGTAGAGACTCAAAGATTAGTCAAGCTGAGACTAATCTTAATTTTATAGAATTTAAAAATGTATTAATTGGCAAAGATCCCTATAAAGTAATTTCTAATAGATATAAAACTGCTATTAAAACCTCTCAGAATAACTTAAATGAACTGGAAAATAAATTTGATCTTATAACTCATAATTCAACTTTATTAGGAGTTAAAAATCATTCTATAAATTCGAGTGGTAATTCAAAATATTCTGCAAATCAAGAGCAGTTAGTAACTAATATTAATAGTCAAAAAGAAATAATTAATAATTTAAAATTGAAACTAGGAATTTTAATAGTTAAACAAGGAGACAAATCAAGGGCAGTTAAGGGTTGGAAGCTATTGTTAGCTGATAATAGCGCAAGCAATTTAGATTCTAAAACAGGAACAATTGCTAATATTTTAATAAATTTATGGAATGATAATCCTAAGATATTGCCAGATGCAGAGTTGCAGATACAAAGTAATCTAAACGGTTGGTTTAGTTATCAAGCCCTAAAAAGGCTTTACACAGTTCAAGATAGACAAGCTGATCTAATTTCATTAGAAAATCGACAAAAAGAAAAGGCAAACAAAACAATTATTAAATTGATTTGGATTAGTATTATTCCAGTATTATTAGGAATTATTGGGGTTGCTTTACTTATATTCCTATTGACCCAACTATTTTTTAAAAAACAGGAGTCTATTTTATACATTGATAAAAGACTATCTTGGACATCTCCTTGGGATGCTGAAACTATTTGGCAAGTTTTAATTGTGGGATTTTTCTTTTTCGGACAAATTATATTTCCTGTTGTATTTAATTTTTTTCCATTTGAACTTACTGACCTTAGTCTACGGCAAAAAGCCTTTTATATATTAGTTAGTTATTTATCTATGACGTTAGCTGGTTTTTCCGTACTTTACTGGTCAATTAAATCCTATTTTCCTCTGCCAAAAGGTTGGTTTAGATTCAAGCTTAAAAGTAATTGTTTAGCATGGGGAGTTGGGGGGTACTTAGTTGCTTTACCTTTGGTAATTATTGTCTCCTTGATTAATCAATACATATGGGATGGTCAAGGTGGTAGTAATCCCTTATTATTTTTAGCATTAGAATCCCAAGATAAGGTGGTTCTAGCTATCTTCTACTTCACCGCTTCTCTCGCGGCTCCTTTTTATGAAGAAATTATGTTTCGGGGATTTCTGCTACCTTCTCTGACTCGTTATATTCCAGTTTGGGCAGCTATTAGTATAAGTAGTGTCATTTTTGCCCTTGCTCATTTAAACTTATCGGAAGTGCTTCCTTTAGGGATTTTAGGTATAGTATTAGGAGTAGTTTATACTAAGTCGCGCAATCTTTTGTCTTCTATGTTAGTTCATAGCCTTTGGAATAGCGGAACATTGTTAAATTTGTTTTTATTAGGTAGCAGTATTAAGTAGTATCTAACTGAGTATTTTTAAATTAAATAATTAATAGTATTTCTAAAATAAGTACAGAAATTTTAAAATAGTCTGACTGATATTTTTTATAAAAAATATCAGTCAGACTATTTTAGGACTAATTATAATAAATAATTATCTTTCTACAAAAGTTTATCTTAAAGCTAATAAAGAAAATTAAAAATAATAATTAAAGGATGACTAAAAGCTATAAACCAGTGTATTTAGAGACTAATATTAAACAGAATATTTTCTTTTTCATTTTCGTTAGTGAGTGGCTAGATATAAGTATATTTATATTTAAGTAATTTAAATTTAGTTTAAACCTCAAAATTGATATTTAATTAGACTGACTACTTAGCTAATATATTTAAATATAAATATTATGAATTTTTAACTATTTTTTTATTTTTGATATTAAATCAAAGTTATTTTGCTACTATTATTTATGATAAGTAAAATTATTTTTATAATAAATGATTAACATATCAATCATTTATTATAAACTTATTTAACCTACAAATTTTGATTTTTTAGGCTTTGATATTCAAATACAAAAATTTTACTTTTATGATTTTAGAATAAGTTTTTAGTTCTAAGTCAACTTTAATAGTGATTATTTTTTAACTTAGTTAGTTTGATTGGTTAGTAATTATTATCTTATGATCTATCTCATTATAAAAAATTTATATAATGAGACTGATTTTATTTTTATTTACTCAATAATTAAATATTCAAACTAATAATTATGTAGTTATAAAATTATTAATATTACAGATGTAATTTAACTATTAGTTAATATCCTGAATAAAAATAAGTTTAAAAAACAAAATAAAAAATTGATATATAAATTGTACTACTATAGATTCCATTATCGCTCTGTCTATTACTAATTTTTAGTGTGATACGTTATTCAGTACAATAAAAATTTTTGTACATAGTAGTAGTACAAATACTTTACCATTATAGACAAAAAGATTGTTTATTTGTTTCTAATTAAATATAAATTTAGCAGGTGTTCTAACTAAACTACAGTTTTATAAATTTAAACTAAATCTTAATCCTTAAGTCATCTAAATACTGTCAAAATATTTATATATTATAGTGGAAACTCCATCTACACCAGTTTAAAAAAAACAAAGTATATTTTTCTCAAATAAGATTTAATTAATTCAAAATATACGGCTCTTGTTATCTAAGACATATTTTTGATACTTTAAAGTATTACGTTAATAAGAGTTCTCTAATGAATAGAAGGTTTTAATCAATCAAGCTATTTCCATTTTATTAACAATCTAATCATTTAATTAAGTTAAGTTATTACATCGATTCCAGTATTATTTTGTGCCAATAACTTTCATAATACTAACCACATAAGTAGTTATTGTTTTTGACAAACTTATTCTTTTTAATAACAATCTTTATTAATTTTTTTATTTTTATCTAGTAAATTTAGTAGGATTTTATTCTAAAAGATTAATATTTTGAAGTAACGTAAATAACTCAGCTACTTTTGTTAAATTTTTATTACCAGGTGAGCACTCAACACCACTAGAAAGATCAATTCCATTCGGGTGTAACCGTGTTAGAGATTGCTTTATATTATTAGGAGTTAATCCACCCGCCAATAGCCAAGGAAGAGGTGGGTCAAATCCTTCTAAAATTTCCCAATTTAAAGTGAGACCAGTTCCTCCTAATAAAGTAGGATGGTGGGCATCTAACAATAGTGTGTCTACTTTATCAAAATAAGCAGGTATAACTTTTAAGGATTGAGGAGTCTTAATTCTAAACGCTTTAATCAGTTCAACATGAGAAAAACGTTGTTTGATTTGACTACAAAACCAAGGTGACTCATCTCCATGTAATTGTATCCCAGTTAACTCTGCTTTATTGAGAACTTGTTCTATTTCCAATAAACTAGCATTAGCAAAAACCCCAATACAACCAACTGTTGTTGGTAGTTCCTTAATCACAGCTTGAATTTGAAAGGGTCTAATATAACGTGGAGATCGGTGAACGCAGATAAAACCCAACATAGTAGCTCCTAATTGAGCAATCGCTTTTCCTTGGGATAATTTTGTGATTCCACAAATCTTGATTCTCATGTTGCTGCTATTTTAAGTATTTAAACTAAAGTAAATTTTATGATTTCTAGCATTGATTACCGTTGATAAATGCAGGAGTTGCTTTGTATCCAAACTATCAGACTTAATTTTATAGGCTTAGGCAATTGCCTTAGATACTATCGTTTAGAATTTGTTAAAAAGATTTATTCTAATTATTGTTAATCTTCCTACTCTCATTGTCGAATATTTCAATTTTTAGAATATAAGAGCTCGGTGATATTTTCTTATTTTATAAGTTTGTCTTGTTCTAGTTTTTTAATGTCGATATTCTATAAATAAGAGTATATCATTTTTAATGATCCTCAAAAACTTTTTATCTTGTGAACTTAAAATATAGTGATTACTTTAGCTGTATTTTATCAAAGCAGTAACATCCTCGTATACTATTAAGTATTGGGTGTCAAAATTAACGGTAAAACCATTTTTATTATGTTAAGAGTTCACGTCATTATCTAAAATAAAAACTCACCGTGATAATTAGAAGTGGGAAATAATCAAATTAGTAATTAATAAAATCTGTACTCAAGACAGACTGATTAAGATAATCTCTATAGCATCTTAGCATTGCTTATTTAACTTACATTGAACATAAAATATAAATATATCTTCACATAAGAATAATCTTTTGTCAATCAATGAGTCCAATTGCTAGAAGAATTCTTCTCTATAAGTAAAAAAATTAAGACTTTAACCAGTTAATAAAACTTATCATGAGATTAACTAGGTTAAATAATATTTATATGTAAAATAATTATTCCTCTAAAACTATAATTTCCAAAGCTAAAACATAATAAAAAATTATGTTAATAACTAGGATTATCTGAGACAAGATTTATCAATATTTTTTATTTTTTTAATCAAAGTTTAACAGCAATATAGTATTAAAATAAATAATATTCAATTAATTACTGAGTAAATAGATTGGACACAAAATATAAAAAAGTTCATTCAGTACCTAATTGCTAATAGATATAAACCATGAATTATGACAGAAATCAATACTTGGCTAATACTTAATCATTGATCTAAAATAAATAATGAGTAAGAACTGATATACTGTCTATATTTATAATAGGTCATCAAAATATTTATATAAAAAGTATCAATAATCAAGAAAAATATACATAGCTAATACAATTATTTTTTTAGATCTAACTTAACACGTGGATCTAAAAAACTATAAGTAAAATCAGCAATAAAGTTGCCAATAAGAATTAAAATTGCATAGATAAAGGTGATGGACATAATTACCGGAGTATCACCACGATAAATAGATTCGATTAATAAAGCCCCAATTCCGGGAACATGAAACACCTGTTCTGTAATTAATGCTCCAGTAAAAATTGTAGGAATATCTAAAGCTATCAAGGTTATAACAGGGATCATGGCATTCCGTAAGATATGTTTGTTTAAAATAGTAAAACTACCTAATCCTTTAGCATAGGCAGTGCGGACATATTCTTGGGAAAGTTCATCTAAGATAGCTGAACGGAAAAATCTCATTAAAATCGCTGATTGATATAAAGCTAATACACAAACCGGCATAATAGATTGTTTGATTTGCTCAATAAAACTTGACCAATTAGTTATTTGTAGCGTGCTATCGTAGATGAAGGGAAGCCATCTTAGTTTAACGCTGAATATTAAAATAAATAACAATCCTGTTATAAAAGTTGGCAAAGAAAACCCCAGGAAAGTAAAAGTAGTTGCAACTTGATCTATCCATGAATGTCTCTTTAAGACAGCAACGATTCCTAAGGGAAAGGCAATCAAAAAACTAAAGAGGTAAGCAGTTCCAGTAACCCATAATGTAATGGGAATTCGTTGCATAATCAGCTCAATAACTGGGCTTTTACTGGTGAATGAATAGCCTAAATCTCCGCGAATAAAAGCTAAAATCCATTTAGTATAACGGATATAAATTGGTTGATCTAATCCTAGACTTTTACGAATATTTTCTCTTATCTCTGGCGTAATAGCAGGATTAGAAGCGAATTCTCCCAGTGGGTTACCTGGAGCCAAAGCTAAAATAGTAAAAATAACAATACTAATAACAAGTAGAGTAGGAATAGCAGTTGATAAACGCTTAATTAAGTAAGATATCATTTTTTAAAAACCTAACAGATTGAGTTTTATGCAATTTAACTATTATACATACCACTCTAAAAAAATACGGTAAACTTGTCCAATGATAATTAGTTAAATTTTTAATTACTTTTGTAAGAGAACATCAAATATAATAACAATTTAACAATACTTTTTAAATCCCTACTATGGGTAATTTTTTATTTTTTGTTATAAAATAATCTGCCACTTTAGCTAGATGTTCGTTATTCGGCATAGTTAAATTTCAGCAGTAAAATTTAATTATGTAAAGTTTGTCATATGAGTATTCTAATAAATCCACATACATATTACCATTCAAGGACCTAGCTTATTATAGTAGCCTGTCTTCTATCTATAGAACTAGACTCCTAAACTTTCTTTTAGTTGACTTCAATCCTGCTCCAAGTTCATGAAAAGATATATATAATCTATTTCATAGCTCCCTTATTACTAAAAAAAATTTTTTAAGGTAAATATCAAATAAATTTTTATTATCTAATCAGCCATATGTTTCTATATTTTAAGCTAAAATACAGATGGTATTATCCGTACTTATTTATACAACATCATTTTTATTATCCCCAAACTCCCTCAAGATAAATATACTTTTCCATTTAATAAAAATTTCAATATTTTAACTATTAGAATGATTTTGGGGATAGTTTACTTATTAATGTTTATTTTCTTCTCTTCCTTTTGCTTTATATTTTTACTATCCAAATTATCAATTTATAACTTATACTAATCTAGTATGTTTTGGAAAATGCAATTTGTTTATTAAAGTTAAATTTAGCTGCTGTAGTGAGCACAGAGCCTATCTCCTTAAAATATTCCTCTCTGAGACTTTTTCTAATACAAAGACAAAAGTAGTCAGTTTTTTAGTCTAAAAAGATAAGTACTTCGAGCTAAATAATGTTTCTCAGGCATTTTTTATCTAAACTGTTGTTCCCTTACTATCTCAGTAAGGGTTAACGATTGAATTTCACATTATTTATTGATACTCGAGTTAAGAGTCAACTTCATATGTCTTCCAGTCTTTAATATTCCATGTATTAAAGTCCCAAGGGGTTGATTCAAATCCCTGAATGCTAGTACTAATTCCAACAACATCAGCTCGATGAATTAAGGGAATTACAATAAAATCATTAACCAGCATGTCGTTCATTGCAATAAAAATTTTCTGCCGTTTTTTAGTATCTAATTCTTGGACTGCTTGTTGCCATAGTCTATCATATGCTGGGTTGCAATACCGAGAATAGTTATCTCCAGACCAATTATTTGATTTTTGAGGAATGGTATCACACATATAGGTTTTCATGTAGGTACTAGGATCAGGGTTCGTATTTCCTGTCGTAAACATTTCTAAATCAGAATAAAAATGTTCTACCGTATCATTGTTCGATGGATCACTAGAAAAGAAAATACTTGCATCAACGTTTTTTAGTTCAACCCCT
Organism: Cyanobacterium sp. uoEpiScrs1; assembly: GCF_947331815.1. Lineage (GTDB taxonomy): Bacteria > Cyanobacteriota > Cyanobacteriia > Cyanobacteriales > Microcystaceae > Rippkaea. The sequence goes on along the minus strand of NZ_OX373462.1, from coordinate 1,509,800 downwards.
ACACCTATTTTTTGTAATCCCTGCTTAATAACTTCTTGTGTCTTTTGGCGTAGGGGGTTTACTGATGTTTGAAACACTATTTTCATTTCTATTCCATTTTTATCTCGAATTCCATTATTATTAGAGTCCTTCCACCCCTCCTTATCCAATAACTGTGATGCCTTCTCCAGATTAAACTCGTAACTTGTATTAGGAGAATTGTATTGTAGAGGAGCAATTAAAAAGTTTGATATAGCTTTTCCAGTTACTCCATATAACTGTTGAGCGATAGTATCTCGATCTATTGCTAAACTAAAAGCCTCTCTTACTTGCTTACTTTGAAAAAAAGGATGAGGAAATTTTAAACTAGATTTTTCTCCTTCTATTGTTGCTTTATTTGGATCGGTTAAATTAATTAAAATTCTTTCGCTAGTGCCCCCAAAAATAGATTTTATTTTTCCAGCTCCACCTGCTGCCAATTGATTTAGGATATTAACTTCAACCTGTAGATTATAAGCATAATCTACATCTCCTGTTTGTAAAACTGCCCGCGCGGCAGAGGTAGCATCTCCACCCCCTTTTAATTTTATTTTCTTAAACCCTAATTTATCAACTTCCCGAAAATGAGAATTTACTTCGTAAACTACTACATTCCCGGGTTTAAATTCCACGACCTTATAAGGACCTGTACCAATAGGAATCAGATTTTCAGGCGCTTGCCGTGCATTTTCACCGTTATAGTTTTTATAAAGATGGCGAGGTAATATCATTCCTCCTCCTCCAACAAAAGGGAGATCCCAAGCTGGATTGGATTTCTTAAAAACTACCTTTACCGTATTTTTATCTATCGCTTTAACCGTCTCGATACTAACATAGTTGTTGGCACTAGTTGAACCTACTTTAGGATTAGTAACGAACTGATAGGTAAACACCACATCATCAGCCATAAATGGGGTTCCATCTGACCACTTGATTCCCTCTTTTAACTTCCATGTCACCGACTTGCCATCAGGAGAGATTCCCCCATTGTCTCTTGAGGGAATCTCAGCGGCTAAAAATGGGATCAAGTTACCTTGATTGTCATAACTAGCGAGGGGTTCTAATGTAATACGACTAGCTTCAGAATCTTTAAATCCCGTGGAAAGATGAGGGTTCAAAATGGTAGGGGCCTGCCAGTATAATAGATTTAGGGTTTCACTGTGTCCTTGAGGTATTATCTGAGAACTTAAATTTTCCTGTTGGCGACTACAAGCCAATAGGAAAAACGTTACTCCCACGGATAGCAGGACTGATACAACTGAAAAACAATCCCTTAACGACTTCCTCATCACTATAAGTTATGGCTCCTTAAACGGGACAGACTAAAGTACTCCATTTTGACACTTTCATGGTTTCAACACAACGTGGGGATGGGTAATCGTGAAAGTTGCCAACCATGGTTACTTTGTCAAAAGAGTGAGTGCTAAACAATAGGTCAGTCGAAAATATTTTCTAAACGAGAACGGGCAATGTCTTTAATTAAAACGGTTTTAGAACTAAAATAAACTTCTATGACCTGTAAATCTTCCGAAGACAAGGAGTATTGTGCATTAAGTTTATTCAGCAATTGACTCACTAAATCCGAGTCATCTAGATTAATTAAGGTTTTAGCAGGGCTTTCCTCCACTATAGACCAAAGTTGCCTCATTATCGAAGTATTCATAAATAAAATTTTTAAAATCTGTTTAAGTTGCAATCATTTCAAGGATAAGATAAATGACAGTCAGCAATTTTGCTAGAATTGCTGACTGTCATATTAATCAATTTACTTTTACTTTTCGTATTCTAGATAAAAAAATTATTATAATGATAAAAAACTTTTTATTCCTTCTCATAAGGTTAACCATAAACAAAAGCAAGTTAAGATTATAATCGACGATTATTCATACATAAAAGTCTTGATTTTTTATGTTTTGATTGATTTTAGTCAAAGTACAGAATAATCTCCAGACTTAAATAAGAATAGAAAAATAGACAAAAAAGAGCAAAGACAATATTCCGATATGAAAGAAAAAGAAAAAAGATAATAATGACTTTTAGTAAGAATTCTTAAATATATTGCTAAAATTGAATTATGCATGTTGGGCAACTTGTGTCCTGGAATAATATTTTGTAAATTGTCATAAGCTAGATAATATAAAACTAGAATTATATTAGGTTGTGGCTAAGATGACCTTAAAAAGATAGACCGTAGATATATTACTCTTTGTAATTATTTTTTCTATATTTTTAACATTAAAAACTGAATAATTAATATAACTTATTATTAGAATAATCATCTTGATTTTATAAAATATTATAAAATTTTTAGTAGGATATAAATCAATAAATACTTTTAGTCAAAGTAAATATTTTATATTTAATAAATATATTAAATATAAAATGGATTTTCTATAAAAATACTAGTTTATTTTTAAGTCTGTATTTTCTATAGTTAATAACTGGTATTAGTATTAATACTAACTACTTTTACTTTGCAATATTTTTTAAAATAAAAAAATCAATAATTAATATATTAATTATTGATTTAAAAATATGAAGTTAATAACTCTATCTTTTTAGTCAAAATCATAATTTTTTACTTATATAAAGAATTTAATTGATTTTTATTTGTCCAACAAAAAATAAGGTAAGTAATGAGCTTAAATCCAATTTAATTGATTAAAACACAATAATAATATGAAGCCTAAATATTTATGAATTTATTTGCTATTTGAGAAAATAAATTAGTTCATAACTATAGTTAAAATTTATAGTTTAGTTAGTCTTGAATTTTAGTACACTTGAATAAGCATTTATGATATCAAAAATATTAATTTAGTGGTAATTGGTGAAGTATTTTTTTTCTAAATTTTAACGTTTTTATATTTTCTTGAATGTGAAAATATTTTAGAATTTAATCGTATTTGTACTCGGTTTTATTTTTAGGTTATTTAACTGATTAATAACGATAGAGACGCTTGAACAAAACGTCTCTATTCCTCAAAATAGGGAGTATTTAACTGATGTTTGTAGCTGGGCTGGTAGTAGCTAGTGCTTCTACCAAGGAGCGAACTGCAGCGACCATCGCTACTTCATCACTGAGTCGATTGATGGCTGATCCTACTCCCACTCCGGACGCACCAGCTGCGATTGCCATAGGGATAGTTACGGAAGACAACCCTGATGCACACAACACTGGAATAGATACTGCATCGGAAATGCTGTAAGCAGCAGCTAAAGTGGGGGCGGCCTTTTCAATTAAACCCAAAGTTCCTGCATGAGTGGGTTTGCTGCTAGTCCCCCCTTCGGTTTGAATAATATCAACCCCAAGTTCTACTAAGCGCTCAGCTAATTGAGCTTGTTCATCAAAAGGAAGAATATGAGGAACCGTTACAGAAAGGGTAGTTTCAGGAAGAAGAAAGCGGGTTTTTTTTGTTAAAGCTAAAATTTCCTCTGCTTCAAATCGCCGTCCTTGGGCATAAAAAGCATCAAAGTTACCAATTTCAATTAAATCGGCTCCAGCCTTAACTGCTTCGACAAACAACGTTGGTTTAACTGCTGAGACACAAATCGGTAAATCAATTAATTGACGTACATGACGTACTAATGCCTCATCCGCAGCAATATCCACAAAAGTGGCGCCACCGGCTTGGGCCGCTTTAACAATAGCCGTAACGTTCGTTGCATCGAAATTGCTTAACCCACTAATCACTTTAAGTGCTTTATGTTGAGCCAAGGCTGTTTGTAATTGAGGATGCATAGTCATAGACATTTAAGGTAAATTCTAATAAGTTTATTGTGCCATTTTCCTATGACGTTAAGAAAGTCTTCGTTAAAACCTGAGATACACTTCCAGGGAGACGATATCATGAATAAAATCATTATTTGTTTGGCCTGAGAATATCGAATCGAATGATTAAACTGGCAACACGAGTGGGGAAAGTATCTCAATCAATTACCCTTGCAATTGCCGCAAAAGCTAAGGCAATGAAAGCACAAGGTATTGATATCTGTAGCTTTAGTACTGGAGAACCTGACTTTGATACCCCGCAACACATCAAAGAAGCAGCCAAACTCGCTTTAAATCAGGGAAAAACCAAGTATGGTCCGGCGGCAGGAGAACTTAGACTAAGGGCAGCGATCGCCAACAAATTACGTATAGATAACAATTTAGACTACACTCCAGACAATATAATCGTAACGAATGGAGGTAAACAGTCTTTATTTAACTTAATGTTAGCTTTGATTGATCCTGGAGACGAAGTGATCATTCCAGCTCCCTATTGGTTAAGTTACCCAGAGATGGTTAAATTAGCAACGGGGACGCCAGTGATTGTGCAAACAACGACAGAAACAAACTATAAGATTACTCCAAGTCAACTGCGTCAAGCAATTACCCCGAAAACAAAACTATTCGTTTTAAATTCTCCCTCTAATCCGACTGGGACTGTTTATTCTGCCACGGAAATTAGGGCGTTAGCTGAGGTCATTATAGAGAACGATTTATGGGTGGTTGCCGATGAGATCTATGAAAAGATTCTCTATGATGAAGCAGAACATTTCAGCATTGGAGCAGTAAGTACCGAGATTTTTAATCGTACAATTATTAGTAATGGCTTTGCTAAAAGCTACTCAATGACAGGGTGGCGTGTAGGATATTTGGCTGCGCCTATAGAATTAATTGAAGCAACTAATATTATACAAAGTCATAGTACCTCTAACGTGTGTACCTTCGCTCAATATGGAGCGATTGCAGCTTTAGAAGAATCTCAGGACTCTGTTGAGCAAATGTTACAAGCGTTTACTAAACGTCGTCAAGTTATGTTAGACGGAATCATGTCAATTCCTCATCTCAACTGTCCGATCCCCATGGGGGCTTTTTATATTTTTGCGGATATTAGTCAAACTGAAATGAACTCCCTCGATTTTTGTAGCGCACTTTTAGAGATTCAAAATGTCACAGCTGTTCCAGGAAAAGTATTCGGAGCAGATAATTGTATTCGCTTATCCTATGCTACAGATTTAATTTCTATTGAAAAAGGAATCGATAGATTAGCTACATTTGTTAGCAGTCTTTAAATTATAAAAAGGAAAATTGCTATGTCTCATAAAAAATTTGATCGTAATAGGAGAAAAGTAGTTCCAAAATTATTATTATAAAATAATTTTATAATCGCTTGGTAGTCATTACTTAATGGATCAGTGATCTTAAAAAGAACCGAGGTAAGGCCAACATTCTCTGCCAACGCCAAGGTTCTTGATATAGACGATAGAGCCACTCTAGGTTGTTGTCTCTCAACCACTGGGGAGCCCGAGCTTTGGTACCAGACCAAATATCAAAGCTTCCACCTACCCCAATCCAAATCCCCCGAGGGGACAGATGACGGTGTTGCTGAATCCAAAATTCCTGACGAGGAACCCCCAACCCTACAAGAATTAATTGGGGTTGCTTATCTAAGAGGGTTTGTCTCCATAGCTTCTCTTCTTCTGAAGACAAATAGCCATGGGATGAAAGAATAGAAATGCTGGGAAGTTTCTTACACCATTGGTCTGCTGCCGCATGGCTAACTCCAGGTTTCCCTCCATAAAAAACAATTAAAGGAGAATTTTCTCGAGACCCTAATTCTCTAAGTAAAGACTCTGCAAGTTCAATCCCCGGACATCGTTGTTGTCTTTGTTGGCGCAGCCTAAGATACAGGATGACACCAGCTCCATCAGGAACTACTAAATCCGCTTTACGAATAATGTCTGTCACCGAGGAATCTTTTTCAGCCAACATAGCCATCTCTGCGTTAAGAGTCACAACATGAACTCCTTGATGATGATTAAGACATTGAAGGAGCCAGGAAGAATAATCATCAAGGAGATGTACAAAAACATTGAGAATAGGAAATGAGGGGGGGGGAGTTAGCATAAATATATGAAATTGTATTTAGAATTTCTACTGCTCAGATAATTACTGAAAAAATTGCTTTTTTTGTATTTCTTTTAAAGCTAACCACTATATTAAATAATTCTTTTTCTATTAAGAAGAAAATTTCATTAAGTTAGTCAGTAAAGTTTATTACATAAAGATTAAGATTTACTCGTATGATATCATCTTACCTAAAATAGATACATTAAAGTTAACCATAGTATAGTTATGTAAATAATAATCAACCATCTCTCTGACGAGTCATATTCGGTAACATTTATTAAAAATAGTAAAAACAGTAGTCAACTAAGTTTTTGAAGATTTCTTGTCGAAATTTTACCTTAAGTAAGTCTGAATATAAAAATAGTTAGTTATATAGTGTAATTAGACAGTGTAATTAATGGACTATTTCGCATAGCCTTTAAACTCTGTAAATTTAGTCATATTAGAATACGTTCAGCTATTTTGGGTCAACTGAACTATACGCATGAAACTCATAAAGCTTCAACAAAACTAAAGCTATAGAAGTTTTAACTCCAATTTGATTCCACTTTCCCAAGTATGTGGCCCATCCTTAACGATCCTTAAAATCCTTTGTTTATCGGGTCTATAATAATGGGACAAATTCAGCCGATTATGAAGTTTATTACTTATGCCTGCCGCCAACGAACTCTCTCATCAAACTTACCAAAAAGTCGAGCAGCAACCTCCCTTAATCCTTGATTATGACTCTCAATCTGTTTCTGATACCGAAGGGCAACCTCCCCTTTTTCAGGCAATTGGCACTCTTTATGGGACTCCTCACCAAGAGGAAGAGGGAAAATTTGCTCTTACTATTGCAGGAAAAAATTATAGTTTATTCTTTCCTGGCTATCGCTACAAAGCTTGGCTGAAACAACATAGCAATTCTCCTGAGAGTCCTATTTATCTGCGAGTTTATCCTAAGTGTCTGCTGATTCCAAGGAAAGACCCTATTATTCGCTTTCAAGTTGCTGCCTGGGGAGAAGAAAATCAATGGGAGGAAACCCCAGGAATTTTTAAGTTTCGAGGGATTTGGCAATTTGTTCCTCAACTAAGAACACCAGTGCTCTCAATCTATAGAAATTCTAATGCTACGGATCCTCAAGGGAAATTTAAAGCTTCTCATCTTCCTGTATTGATGCGCCGTAATGATGATTCACGTCCCTTTAAATTTAATCCTAAAATTCCGAAGGAACAATTACCCAAACGCTGGTTTATTCAAGCTATTTTTAAATTTATTCCTTCTCGTAACTGTTGGGGATGGATTGAAGATCTTGAACTGCCAACTGAAAGGATACCTCGTTATCGAAAACCTCTTAAGCCATCTGTAGAACAGCATTCTAGCCAGGAAAACAAAAAATTTTTTGTTAAACACCAAAAACCTGATAAGCCCAGTCTAATAATTGAGAAAAAAACAGTAGCCACTGAATTAGAAACACAGAATATAACTCCAATGACAATAACCAATCAAGAGTTTTCTAAGTCTATGGTCCTTACGAGATCTCAAATGGCCGAGAAATTAGGTATTAGTGATTCTACTCTTTATAAACGGATTTCCCAGGCAAAGCAAAGCTCTGATCCCCCCATGATTGAGTTAAATGAGCAGAGATGGCACTATGTTGATAATCCAACGGGAAAGGGGAAAGTTTTTCAACAGGAAACTCAAATTTAAAACAATCAAAGTTAGCTAAGCTGATTTGACTTACTACACATATTTTGAACAAATAGGGAGGAAATACTACAAAAAATATTCTTCTTATAGAAATTTATGAATGTTTTGTTAATACTCGACCAAAAACCCTTTCCAAGTCAGCAAGGAAAGGGTAACCGGAAGTTTGGGAAAAACTTGAATCCTCACCAAATTTACAGTTTCGTCCCACATTTAGGACAAAAATGATTGGTAATCAAGTTTTTTTCACCACAATTGGTGCAGTATATCGGCGTGATTGACTTGTCAACAGTTTTACGCTTTGGTAATCCAAGCATTTGGGCGTTACTCTTCCCCGGAGCCACCATAGGGTAGCAATTCTCATTCTTAGTCACATGAACATCTATCAAAACTGGACCATCATGGGCTATCATTTGGCTTATGGCCTCTGATAACTGAGAATGTTCTCGTATAGTCATCCCTTTAACTCCAAATGCTTGGGCTAAGAGTTCGAAATTAGGCATTCCAACTTGCATATTTGAGGAGGAATATCGCTCTCCAAAGAAGGCTTGTTGCCATTGACGTACCATTCCTTGCCAGCCATTATTAATGATAATTGTCTTGACATTGATCTTATATTGTGCGATCGAGGCCAATTCTTGAAGATTCATTTGAAAACTGGCATCCCCAGTAATACAAATTACCTCTTCATCGGGAACTGCTACTTTCGCCCCCATGGCAGCGGGTATCCCATACCCCATAGTTCCTAATCCTCCACTGGAAATCCAACGACGAGGACCATTTTTCAAGAACTGAGCCGCCCACATTTGGTGTTGACCGACATCGGTTGTATAGCAAGCGTGAGGAGCCTGATGAGCTACTTCAGCGATAACTTCTTGGGGTGAGATACTATGATCATAGTGGGGGACGACCAACGGGTATTCTACTCGCCAACAATCGATTTTAGCTAGCCAGGGTTGAGTTTGTTCCAAATCAGCTGGTAAACTTAATTCTTTAGCTCTTTTTAGTAATTGTTCCAAAACACAACATACGTCTCCTACAATAGGAACAGTTGGGGTTCGGTTTTTGCCCACCTCTGCCGGATCAATATCAATATGAATAACCTTTGCATGCGAAGCAAATTCGTCGAGTTTTCCCGTAACCCGATCATCAAATCTCGCCCCTACTGCAATTAAAAGGTCACATTCACTAACGGCAAAGTTAGCATAGGCTGTTCCATGCATTCCCAACATGGCCACAGAGAGAGAGTGATGCTCATCAAATACTCCGATCCCCATTAGAGTAGTAGCAACGGGAATTTGAAATCGCTCGGCTAGTTCTTCAAGTTGGGCATGAGCATTTGCAGAAATTGCCCCCCCACCCACGTAAAGTAAAGGTCGTTGAGCTTCTTCAATTAGGCGTAAAGCTGCGTTAATCTGACGAGGATTACCCTTGACTGTAGGACGATAACCTGGTAGCTTGATCTGTTTCAGATCAACGGGGATATAATCACATTCTTCAAGACCCACATCCTTGGGAACATCAATTAGTACAGGACCTGGCCGTCCCGTACCGGCAATGTGAAACGCTTCAGCAACTATCCTAGCCATATCTTGAGCATTACGAACTACATAGGAATGTTTCACTAGAGGTAGCGTAATGCCGAAAATATCGGTTTCTTGAAAGGCATCGCTGCCAATAGCTGCCCGTCCCACTTGCCCAGTGACTATGATCACTGGAATTGAATCCATGTGTGCCGTTGCAATACCTGTTACTAGGTTTGTTGCCCCTGGGCCTGACGTTCCGAAACAAACTCCTACTTTACCAGTTGCACGGGCATAACCGTCGGCCGCATGAGCGGCTCCCTGTTCATGTCTCACCAGGAAATGTTGTAAATCTCCTCTAGTTTCGGCCCTATATAGTTCATCATAAATGGGCAGAATTGCTCCTCCCGGATAGCCAAAAATACATTTGACTCCCTGACGAACTAAGCTATCTATTAGAATAAAAGCTCCTGTTCGCCGTTGAGGAGTACTAGGTAAAGTCGAAGTTATTTTCTCAGTTGAAGAAACCACAGGGTATACCGTCTTATCACTTATGTCTATAACTTATATTTTAGTTTTCTTATTTTGAATTCAACACAGTATATATCAGCATAAATAGTTTAAAAACTTTAACTAAAGTATCGAAGAGAAAGTTCTTAGCCTGTCGAGAACTGTTTGTATTCTCTCAAAAAATGACTAAGTAAATTCTAAATTAATGGTTAAGATCAATCCTTTTAGATTTTCTGGCAACCGATAAATAGAATAGTATTCTGTAATTTTTTGTTGCATAAGTAAGCTAGACTGCTATGCAAGATTATTATAAACAACTGAGACTTTATGTCCGCTTAGCTCCACATTTTGATGTAGATTATCGTTTTAATAATAGGGTTAATCCATCAGCAATGGGGATTAAACTGATATTGACCCTCAAGTCTTTGTGAATTTTTTCATTTAAGGCTCGCATTTTTTTTGTACGGTTATCCTTAATATCTTTATCAGCAACCTTTCCTCCCCATAAAACATTATCAATAGCAATTAATCCTCCAGATCGTACTAGTTTTAAAACCTGTTCATAATAACTATCGTAATTGCTTTTGTCAGCATCAATAAAAGCAAAGTCAAAAGTATTACTTTGCCCTTCAGATATCAGTTCATCTAATGTTTCTAGAGCTGGAGCTATCCGTAAATCTATCTTGTGGGAAACCCCGGCTTTGTCCCAGTAATGACGTGCGGTCGTTGTGTACTCTTCACTTGTATCACATGCTATTATTTTACCGTCATCAGGAAGAGCTAAAGCAACTGCTAATGCGCTATATCCTCTAAATACTCCTAACTCTATGGTTTTTTTTGCTCTCATTAATTGGACTAGCAAGGCCATAAATTGTCCTTGTTCGGGGGCAATTTGCATTCTAGCCATAGGATAGCTAGCGGTTTCTTGACGCAACTCCTTTAGAATACTGTGTTCTCTGACAGAAACCAATTGTAAATATTCACATAACTTTGGTTCAATTCCCAGAGTTTGATTAGCCATACCTTAAATTAATAATTACCAATAATCGCTTCCTCCTCCAACAATAGTAACAATTTCTAAGCGATCATCCGTTTGCAACTTGGTATTATCCCAATATTGTCGATGTAGGATTTCTCCATTATATTCCACTGCTATTAAACGAGGATTTAATCCCATTTTTTCCAAAAGTTTTGATAAAACCATATCGGGAGAACAAGTTGTTTGTGTCCCGTTAACCTGTAGGGTGATTTGAGATAGGGCGCTCATAATTACTGTTATAAATAATTTAGTTCAAAACAAAATGTAATATAAGATTATTTAAATATTTAAAATCAATTGATAGTGAGTTTTTTAAGTAGCTCTTTGGCAATGGTAGTGGGATTCTCTGCATTCATAATAGCACGAACAACAGCTACTTGTTTAGCTCCTGCAGTGATTACTTTATTAATATTGTCTTGATCAATTCCTCCAATAGCAAACCAAGGAATAGAGGAATTATTTCGGGCATAATCAACATATTCTAGACCTACAGGAATTTTTTCTGGTTTAGTAGGAGTAGTATAGACTGGGCCCACCCCAATGTAGTCTGCTCCTTGATTGATTGCTTGAGCCATTTCCTCGGGATTATTAGTTGAACGCCCTATAATTCTGTTAGGTCCCAAAATTTGTCTTGCCAAAGATATAGGCATATCTTGTTGTCCCAAATGTACCCCATCTGCATTAACTGCTAATGCCAAATCAACCCGATCATTTATAATAAACAAGCTGTTATGATCATGGCACAATTGGCACATATCTTTGGCAATTTTTAATCTAACAATATCATCGGTATTTTTTGCTCTATATTGAACTAAATTTACCCCCCCCTTCAAAGCAGATTCAACAACTGACAAAAGATTTTTTGACTCAGAGGTTACTAAATAAAGTGGAGATTTCTTAAGCTTTTGATAACGATCAAAATTTAACAGGTTACTTTCTAGAATATAAACTTGATAACGAATATTTTTAAAAGCAATTCCCATTTCAACTTGGTAGAGTTTACCATATTCTTCCAGTACTCTTAAGGCTTCTTGAACGCGGGATAGATTAGATTGTAGTAGATGTTCAATGCTCTCACGTGTTTCTTCTTTCGGATGAGATAGGACTGTACCAGGATCATCTAGAGTATTTCGTGCAGAGCGTATTTCATGAGAATGCCAACATGCAATTTCTTGACGTATTTGTTTACATTTTTCGGACAACTGTCCATTTTCTAGCCCAAAACGACACCATTCTTCTATAGTCCTTAATCCTTCTTTAGCACGGTCAAGGTTAGCATCTAAAATGCGAGGAATACATAAGCTTTTGCTGATGTCTTTATTTATCAAAATATCCATAATTTAACAACTCATACTTACTAAACTTCTAACATAAGTTGGAATGCAACAATTTTTAATCACTATTAAGTTTTATCGTATGTTCTTTAAATCTTTCTAAATCAGCTCGAATAGTTAACTCGGCAATTTTACTAAAAATAAATTTTCTATCAGTTTACCTAATGGGCTAGGAATAGTATAAGCTATCGTTAAACGGACAATACTTTTTCCATTACAAGCATAAAATCTAACTGCTCTATGATTAGGAAGCACATCAACAGATTCCCTCTGTATAATTTGGTTATGAACTAATTTTAAAATTCGGGGTAGCCAAACAAATTCAAAGCTACCAGTCGTTAATTTCCATTGTGATAGTTCTGGATAATTGTCTAATACTCAACTTGAATCTATCCACTTCATCCAACGAGGTATTTGCTCAAGATCTAACCAAAGACTCCAAACCAAGTTGATCGAAGCATCTACTTCAACTTGAGCACTATGTTCTAAGTAATTAGACATTTTATAAATTAGGATTAACGATTAGCTAATAGAAAAAGTTGGCGACAGCCAACATCATGGATATACTCAAGAGTCGTGATAGATTGGTAATAATCTGTAATATTTTATGCTTTATTTTAAAATAGCTTGTGCTGCTTGTTTTCCTGAAATTGTTGCTCCCTCCATACTATCAATGTAATCCTGTTGAGTATAACTTCCTGCGAGAAAAAAGTTAGAAAAAGGAGTATCTTGCGTGGGACGATAAATATCTGCTCCAGGAGATTCTCTATACAAAGATTGTGCTAGTTTAACAACGCTATACCAAGTCATTTTCAGCTTTCTTGAGGAAGGGAACAGATTATAGACTTGATTTAAAATATGATGGGCAATAATCTCATTTTTCTCTTTTATAAATGGATCACCAGGAGTTAGCACCAATTGTAACAAAGATCCTTGTCCTTCCTTATAATAATCTCTAGGACTCGTCAGAGCTAAATCAGCAAAACAAGAGAAATCTGCATCAGGTGTATACAATAAGTTATCAATTCCGATTGCTGTTTGTAATTGTTTATGTTTTTTAGAATCATTTAACTCAGTTACCCAACCATCAAAACGTAATTGTACCGTCACAACAGGAACTGTCTCTAACTTATAAATATTGTCAAACAGTGACCATTTACGCCATTCTTGGGGAATTAGTCGTTGAATTCCAGGGACATCACAGGCACAGACATAAGTATCCGCTTTAATAGTTTCTTCAGTTTTTCCATTGGCAACAATCAAGCCAGTTACTTTAGTTTCATCATCATTTTCTTGAAATAAAATGTTTCTAACATGCCGCCGCGTATAAATTTTTGTTCCTCTCGTTTCAAGATAATCAATAATCGGTTTATGGAGATACTTATAAGGAGAACCTGCCAACATTCGCAACACAGAGGCTTCAGTTTTCGTGGCAAATAATAGAAAAATTGTCAACATGCAACGGGCTGAAATATGTTCTGTATCGATAAATCCTAATGCATAGGCAATGGGGTTCCACATTCGTTTTAGACTATTCTCGTTTCCTCCATGTTGACAAAACCAATCTGCAAAGCTAATGGAGTCTAATGCCCTGATAGTTTTTATTGCTCCGTTAAAATCTATTAATCCTCGTATAATAGGACTAACTCCCAAGGCTAAAGAGTTAAAAACTTTATCAAAAGTAGAGAGTTGAGAAGTAGTAAGAAAAGCTTTTAACCCATTAAACGGAGCACCAGTAGGAAAACGAAAATCTAGTTTTTCCGCCCGTCCCCCCTCATTAATAAATGTATGGATATGTTGTTTTAGGCGTAGATTTTGAATTGCCCCAACTTTCTCCATCAGGGTAAATAGATTATAGTAGCAGCCAAAAAAGACATGTAACCCCATTTCAAGGTGATTACCCTCATCATCTCTCCAACTTCCTACTTTGCCCCCAACAAAGGGACGAGACTCAAAGATTTCGACTTCGCAACCGGCATCAACTAAATCAATAGCGGTAGTTAGTCCGGCCAACCCTGCACCAACGATCAAAACCCGCATTTCATATTCCTTGATTTATTTGTTTTATCTATACAGATTGTAATAGATGAGCTACAGCTCAACCCATTAACTGTACTTCTATTTTTGTCCTTTGAGCCCTAATCAATAGAAAAATATATATTGGTTAAATATTTGTATGTCTCTTATTCTTTTATTCCATATAGCTTAAGTGTAATTTAGTTGGCTTATTCAATGTAAATTGAACAGTCATATTTACATTATTATCAGCATTATAAATACTAATTAAAAAAGATAAATAATACTATTTGTTTTTTTGAGCTTATATAGATTAATATTGCGTATTTTTTAAGATTGTTAAAAACAGGCAAGATGTTATATAACAATGAACAATATTTTAGGTTGCCATAATATAACTCCATCAACAAAAAATTCTTTGTTTATATATAAATAGATACTATTAAATGGTACTGAGTAGTTCTTGGGGAAGGATAGTATATTATATATTAATGCGATATTATGTTTTAATTTATTCTTTATATACGTCTTTTAATATATAAGAAGCATTCCAAAGATATATCAATTGTTTTTGTATAATTTTAGTAATAATGTATTGTTTATTCTAGTAAAAACTCAATATGTTTTTTAGTTTAATTATTGGCGAATATTAAAAATACTAAAATAAATTGATGAATATTTTACATAAATAGTTATCTCACTCTGCCAGATTTTTTAAAAAATCTAATTCTTACAAAATACTTACGATATATTACAATCTACCCATAGAAATAAAAGTTTGATAAATGAATATTCTAAATTTAGAATATTCATTTATCAAACTTTTATATTCATTGTCTCGTTATTCAGCAGTAGTATAAATACTAGATAGACTAAATTAATTAACCTCCCATTATTTTTTAGAGATTTTAAAGAGTATAAAAAATTGTTTATAGTCAAAATACGTCAAATATGTTGTAAAGGAATGAGTCTGTTTGTTTTGCTCGCATTACCTCATTGTTATATTTAACAGGAACTAGCCATAATTAACTATTAAGGTACATTGTCGATGACTAGCTTAATCTTCCTAATAAATCGTAAATTGATTAATAGTGACTTAAATTGTACCTACCAAGGGAGCTAAGGCTACAATAGAGAACTTAAATAAGTATGCCTAAAAAATAAATTCCTGCTATATTTTTCTAAATCTCCATCAAGACGCTTTCCACTCACAGCTAAAGTGCAACAGACTAAACTTTAAACTCCATGACCCCTCTGACAACAAACCAAACTATTCGAGAAAGAGCTTCCCTTCCCCCTGAAGATGCACAGAAAAAAGTTAGTCAATTTATGAAAAATCTTCAAGATAAGATCTGTACCAAACTCGAAGAAGTTGATGGGAAAGGACAATTTTGTGAAGATAGTTGGCAACGAGAAGAAGAAGGAGGAGGAGGACGTTCTCGTGTTCTTTGTAATGGTGATGTATTAGAACAAGGTGGGGTCAATTTCTCAGAAATTTGGGGACAACAGTTACCTTCATCTATTTTGAGACAACAGCCAGAAGCTGAAGGGCATAGTTTTTATGCTACGGGGACTTCTATGGTTCTCCATCCCTATAATCCCTATATCCCAACGGTTCACCTCAACTATCGTTATTTTGAAGCGGGTCCCGTGTGGTGGTTTGGAGGTGGGATTGATTTAACTCCTTATTATCCTTTTACTGAAGATGTTACACATTTTCACCGGACTCTTAAAGAAACTTGTGACAAACATCATCCAGAATATTACGCAGTATTTAAACCATGGTGTGATGAATATTTCTATCTTAAACATCGGAAAGAAATGCGGGGAGTTGGAGGCATTTTTTTCGATTATCAAGATGGCTTAGATCCTTTATATCGCGGTCCTTATTCTGACAAAGCAGCGTCTTTTTATAGTAACCAATTACCTTCTTTGGAACCCCGCACTTGGGAAGACCTTTTTGCTTTTGTCAATAGCTGTGGACAAGCCTTTTTACCTGCTTATATTCCTATCGTGGAAAAGCGACATAGAAAAGAGTATGGAGATAGGGAAAGACAATTTCAATTGTATCGACGGGGACGATATGTAGAATTTAATTTAGTCTATGATCGTGGTACTATTTTTGGTTTACAAACCAATGGACGTACTGAATCAATTCTTATGTCGTTGCCGCCCTTAGTGCGTTGGGAATACTGTTATTCTCCTGAACCGAACACTCCTGAATTTGAATTATATGACACCTTCTTAAAACCTCAAGATTGGGCAAATTGGCATTAATATTAAAAGTTCGCACGGAAGTGAGTTAAACAGAAGTAATTAACATAGTTAACCTGGATTTTACGGGCTATCTTGAAGAGTTATAAGTAAAATATAATTTTTTTACTCTGTCGTTATTCCGCTTTATCTTCATTTTATTTGAATGAAAGTTTCTGCTAGAATACGATCCGCACCAGCATTCCGTAAATGGTTAGCCAAATTTAGTCCTATTTGTTCGGCAGACTCTCTTTGTCCACTAATAGTTTCTTTAATTAGAGTTTTACCGTCAATACTAGCTACCATTCCAGTTAAAGTTAAAGTATCCTCTTCAATACTTGTATTTACACCAATCGGAACCTGACAGCCACCTTCAAGTTCTCGTAAAAGTGCTCGTTCAGCATAACAGCGATCACGAGTGGGTTTGTGTTCTAATACTTTGAGCATATCCAGAATTTCTTCATCCCTCTCACGACATTCAAGCCCTAAAGCTCCCTGTCCTACAGCATGGAGACAAATCTCGTTTTTAATAACTTGATGAACGCGATCACTCATACCTAAACGCTGTAAGCCTGCAACAGCTAAAACTATCGCATCATATTCACCCTCATCAAGTTTTCTAAGACGAGTATTAACATTACCTCGTATATCTTTAAAGTTTAAATTAGGAAAATGGTAACGTAGTTGAGCTAAACGACGGAGAGAGGAGGTGCCAACAACTGCCCCTTTCGGTAAAGTCTCTAATTGTTTTTCCTGATACTTTTCATTAAAAACAACAGCATCAGCCGAATCCATTCTTTCAGTAATACACCCCAATATTAAACCGTCTGGTAGATTAGTAGGAAGATCTTTGAGAGAATGTACGGCAAAATCAACTTGATGTTGCTCTATTGCTACTTCTAATTCCTTAGTAAATAATCCTTTATCACCGATTTTAGCTAGAGCAACATCGAGAATTTTATCACCTTGAGTACTCATAGTTTTCACCTGAAATTGACGTTCAGGATAGTAACTTTGCAGTTTTTTTTGTACCCAATAGGTTTGCACTAAGGCTAATTGGCTTTTACGTGAACCAATACGAATAGGGCGATCTGGAATAAAAACTACCATAAAGATTTCTAATTAACTTAGGAGGTGTGTAAAATAGATGTTCACCTTATATGCTACACGCAGACAATTATACACAAGACATTGACTAACATAGAAAAAAGTTAGGAAAGGGAAAGGATACAGGAACTATATGCTGTAATCGGTATCTGCTGATATATGATATTTTGTCCATACAATCATAATTTTGATGCAATATAAATATTTATTGTCCTGTAATTCAGATTATTTACGTAAAAATAAAGTATAGTTAAGTGAATAAAATACAAACAGCTCTAAAAAAGTTAGTCCAATAATTATAAAAATATATAAGCCTATTTAACAATTAAAATCAACAAAAAAATTAAACTCAAATAATAATTAAGAAGTAATTATATAATATGATTAGATTAGATTCAAATAAAATAGTAGATTTACTAAAAATATAAAGAGCTAATGAATACTAGTTAATTCTAAAATATATCTTCATTGAATTAAGAACTAATATGTTTTGCACACAAGTTAGTATAATTTTAGTCTTGTAAAGAATCTATCTGTTTTCCATTTTTAAACAGGATATTTTCCTAAACCGCGCCGCGAATGACACACAATAACGTATGGTCAATAACTCCGATAACTTTTATCCATGTGACATGGATTGAGGATACAACTGCTAATTCCTTAAAAGACTAGAGTCAAGCAATAAATTTAAGCTATGTTAGAATTAATGATAAATCATAGGTTATATCATTATAAACTGTAACAAACTAAATGAACACCGTAATAGAAACAGAAATAGAAACAGAAAAACTTAATGAGATTATAACAATGAAAATTGACTAGATAAGAAATTTTAAATTTTCTCTTCCGTTAAACATATCTGTCCACTATAGTTATAGTAACTATACGATGAATCTCCAAATCTCCAAGTCCTTGTTAAGGATATTGAGGAAAAAGTTTAAGAATCATCTACACTTTTGCTTCAAAGAGGCTTAACTTTATAAGAATACTTAAGAAATTGTAAGAAATCTTTACTTTTTCAAGTTATATCTCTCCAGGATAAAATATAGTAGTTTTCCCTAGAGTTTTAATAAAAGATTAAGATTATTCCCTAGCTGTTGGTTCTGGAGAGAAAGAGCAATTATGTCAGATAATCAAAAAGATATCCTCGTAGTTAAGAGTATTCATGATTAGTATTGACCTAACCCTAAAATATACATCTATTCCTATTTCCGTTCAGCGCAAAGAAGCAGAGGACGCGGATTTTCTATATAAGAAAATTATTTCTGCTATGCGTTCCCCAACTCCTGAGTTAATTGAATTAACTTGCGAAAAACACACGGAAAAAAAAGTTGCTGTGATGAGCGATCAGATTAGTGTTGTAATTCTTTCTCAGAAAGATGGC
The DNA here is from genome assembly GCF_947331815.1 of Cyanobacterium sp. uoEpiScrs1. Taxonomy (GTDB): domain Bacteria; phylum Cyanobacteriota; class Cyanobacteriia; order Cyanobacteriales; family Microcystaceae; genus Rippkaea. The sequence continues at coordinate 1,491,030 of NZ_OX373462.1, read as the reverse complement.
GCAGCATCAACAGGAAGGGTCCCAGGATTCTTTTCCGAAGCTGAATCAAGGAAGTGAGCAATCTTTATTTAGTTATATCACTATTGACTAGGTAATTAGTTAATAAAAATAGGTAATAACATTATCCTAAGACAATATGTAAGTCTATCCTAATTTCCTAATCATAAATAGGTGGTGTTATGGTACAACCCGAGAAAAAACTATTTTTTGTCGTCACTGCTAATTGATTAAACTAAATAGAATGAGGAATAAATATCTATTTCCCCCTCATTCTATTTAGTTTAATCTTAATCGTTCGTTGCGTGGGATAATGAAGAAGCAGAGAATGCTATATTATTTGTTATAACTTATGACACATTTTTCTAAAAGAATATTTAGATTATTTTCTAGTGTTAAAGACAAAGAACAAGTTAATTAATATTTCAGGTTATTAAAATTTATCAAAGAAGATAATTATGCTAGTTTTTAGTAGTACTACAATTATTTATCACTGCTCAGAGTATCTAACAGAAAAACAAGGTTTATATTATTCAAAATCAGAGACCTAAGTTAGACAATACTAATTATTATATTATCAGATAAAATTATCTGTTTTAAATTAATTAAGATAATATACAATACTTTTGATTATTCACAATAATTATCTTAAGATCATGAAAATATTAAATTTATCTACGATTTATATATTATCGTTTTTAGGGATAAAATTGAGGGTTAGCCAGTTCTAATCTAGATGCAGAAAATAGATAATTTTGTATTTAAACAGTTAAATACAAATCGATATAGTTTTTGTCTAAAATTACTATGTAATTACTTTTATAAAATTTTATTGGATACCGTTTCTTTTTTTTAAATACATTCCTAAAATTAGGATATTAAAAAAATAGACATTATGAAGATTTAAGCTCTTATGTATTTGATTGGTGATCTCCTCTCTTTAGATTAGCAATTAAAATTTTGAATATTTTCTATAAAAACCCACCTTAGCCATCAGTGCTAAGGTGGGTTTTTATAGAGCATGTATATCGTAATATTTAAGTCTAGAATATAAGTCCAGTTATTATCAGTTTAATAACTGAATATTAGAAAAGTTAAATGCTTTGATCATTATCTGTCCTTGTTCTTTAGTTTGAATAATACGATTGGTAAGAATGTAATAAATGTCTACTTTTTCATAATTATCCTCAAAATAATTTGTTTCACCCTTTAGTTCCCCAGTTTTGACATCGTGGCAAACAGAATTATAACGATGAGATAAATAGCCTTCACCTGTATCATGGCTACTAAAGGTATTGATTGTAACAACGATACCATCAATATGACGATGAACATAACACACTTCATTGTTGCGAACTTTGTAGCTATCTCCTTTGGATTTACCACTAACAAGAAGTTCTACTGCACCAGTATCATCCATTTTTCCATATGTAAAAATATTTTGTCCGTGAGTGTCCTCAAAATCTCGACGAATACGATGAATAGCAATTTCCCATAGTTGATAATGAAGTTCTTTTTTTATTTCGTGATCATCAACGTTTAAAACCTCGGCACTGAGATTCTGATTGACTCGAACTTGGCCAGTAAAAATTTGATCTTTTCGTTGATAAGTCACATCTGCTATATATCCTGGAAAAGTCTTATCCCAAGTGTAGCGATTTTCATAGGCAGCACGAAATAATTCTCTAGCTTCGGTAATCGTTGTTGTGTAACTTGTCATTTGATATTTCCTAAACAGTTAGTGAGTCTAATAGTTAGTGGCTAATCTGTAAACTAACAAAAGTCTTTACAGTCTATTTTTTCTTAATTATTGGCATACTAGCATCAGAAGCTCTTGTTAAACCTCATTCAGTTTGCAACAGTCTAGAAAGAGAAACAATTGCTTTAGTAATCTAGTTCGGAGTCTGCAAAGCAGTTTGTGCTTTTTACTGTGAATTTTCTATTGCTTGATAGAAGACTTGTTGTTTAAATATTATGATTGCTCATTTATTAGCTATAAAAAGGACTTAATCAATTATAAGCTTATCCTGATTTCAGAATTTTTTTAAATGATTGTCCCACTCATTTTTTAGTTATAAAAAATTAAATTATATTGTTTCTTTAAAAATAATTTATAATTATTAATCATTATGGCGTTAGTAATTAGAATATAATTGTAGTCTAATAGTTTGGAATAATTATATATTAGATATCTTCGTAAAGATACTACATGTTAGGTTCGCCTAACCCTATCTTTCTTTAACTTCCTTGTATTTCCGTTTATAATTAAATTTAAGAATGACGTTAATTTTTTGTATTGTTTGTCCGGCAACGATTATAGTTTTTACTATACTTCCTTGAATGATAACGGTATTGATTCTAATTAAAATTAAAGGAATACTAAGCTCTAAACTTGTTAAAAATTTTTGATCTATTACTTATTAATACAAGTTTTGATTATTAAATTTTATTTTTCTATCCTACAAATTAGGAACGGCAAATATTTTGTGAATATCGTTTTATCCAAATCAATTTATCTAGATATGGTATTTTCAGTTTGATTATTGTCTTCGCTTTGAAACTTTTAACTAAAAGCTAAATTAACTATTGATTTTCATCACCATACTATAAATTAGTAAAAATTTCAATGTGATTAAATAACATTTGTTAATGTTTAAATTGTAGCATATTTTTTATTTTATAAGCTTGACAATTATCAAGAATAAATCGCTGCATATTTTCTGAATATCACTAGCTCAAAAAAACTTTTATATCTAAAGTAATTGAAAATATTTCAGTTGAAAATAAAAAAAAGTTATATAAGGATCGACAATTTTAATTAATAAATAGCTAAATAGTTAATTTGTAGATTATTCGTATCTAAATAAATGTTAAAATACATATTGCAAATTATACGCTTCTGATACCTAAACGAGTTGTCTATATAGACTAAAATAGTTCCTATTCAAACTAACAGTTTGGCTCGAATGAAATTGAGATTTTTATGCATTTTAAATCGTAACTTTAAATCAAGCTCGACTAAACTTAATGTTCGAGTATCTCTCGAAAGCGAATCTCATCACGGTGAGGATCGGAACGACTAACCTGAACTAACAGGCGATCACCTAAAGACACAGCCCTTTCAAAACGATGAGGCAATTCTAATCCTAATTCTTCAAGTAACAAAATTCCTAAATTCTCATCTTCACGCAACCAGCGCAAAACTACTCCCTGCCAAATTTGATCAGCATTACGTCGCAAAAACTCTAAGCCCCAATAACGATTAGTTTGTCGTTCTACTGACGTCGCCTCTTGAGCCGATAAAGTCACACTATAAATAATCCGTTGCATAACGTCAAGAGGGAATGGGAAGGGATCACCCCGCAAATGTGCCTTAAGTTGAAAATGAGTTAGCAGATCTGTATAACGACGAATAGGCGAGGTTACTTGAGTATAAGTATCTAAGCCTAGACTTGCATGTCGGTTAGGCAAAGTTCCAATCTCACTACGAGGCATACAACGGCGTAAAGCACAAGCCCTCACAGGTCCTGGTGGTAATAAAAGCAATTCTTCTTCTGGAGGCAATTCTGGTTGGGGCTGTCCTCTAAACGGAACTGGTAAACCATGTTTTTGACAATAATGCCCAGCTACTTCCCCAGCTAAAATCATCATTTCCGCTACTAATTGTCTTGATCTGGAACTATCAATTAATTCAATTACGATATCATCCTCAGATTTAACCTTAATAACTGCTTCTGGCATCTTAATAGTAATAGACCCTTGCGACTTCCGCCATTGGTGTCGCTGCTTGGAGGCGTTAGCTAAGATAGGGATCTCTGGCTCAGCTTTAATGGCTAAGTGAAACATCTCATCCACATCATGATATGTGAGACGATAAGTTGGCTTAATTAAACTGGCATGGATCGAATAATCAAGAACTGCTCCCTTATCATCTAAAATTACACCAAAACTCAAAGCAGGACAAATTTGTCCCTGGCGTAAACTCATTGGTCCAGTTGCCAATTCTATGGGAAACATGGAAATCATGCCCGTAGGTAAATAGAGAGTAGTACTTCGTTTCCTCGCCTCCAAGTCCAATTCGTCTCCTGGAGTCACTAGACGAGTTGGATCAGCGATATGAATCCAGAGTTTGATTTGATCATCATCTAAGAATTCTACACTCAACCCGTCGTCAATTTCTTCAGTACTTTCATCATCGATGGTGTACACTTTGAGATGGGTTAGATCAAGACGATCACTGTCTTGATCAGGAGGAGGGGTTTTTAAATAGAATTGCACCACGTCAAGTACCTTTCTAGAAAATTGAACTGGATAAGAGCTACGTCTTAAAAATAGATTTTCGTTACGACTCCACCATCCTAACTCTACTAATAATTCAAAAGCTCCTTCCGGAGTAGGAGATTGTCCAATTTCATCCAAAATATCTTGAGCATTACGGTGAGTTTGTTCCGGCTGCAAAACCAACCGTTCTAACAATTCCAAACGATTACGATCACTGTCTGTCCAATAAATCTTCTGTTTTGCCAGAGCTTTTTCGATATTACTATAGAATACTTCCTTTTCTTGCTGACGTTGCCGTTCAACCTCTAATTGATGTTTAATTTCTTCAACTTGACCACTAGTTCTCGGTTCATAACTATTCCCTTTTTTCTTAAAGTATATTTTATCATCACATAATAAGCTATGCGCCGCGTAACAGTGGACTGGAGAAGCTTCAGAGAATAATAATTGTGCCATTTCAGAAGGAGTTACGCTCTGTCCACCCTCTACTAACAACTCCCAAGCTACTTCTAAACTAGAGAGATCGAGGTAGAGTTCAACTTCCTGCAAAAATTGAGGAATATCTCCAATTGTGTAGGAACTACCATTTATTTCGTATTCTATTCTTTGAGGTCGAATTTTATAGGATTGACCTTCAACATCAATAACCATCCAATCTTTTTTCCCTTCCGGGCGATCAACGACTGCAATACGACGTTCCCCTTGTACCCTAAATTCAATGAGCTTTCCTTTTTCCACCCGCTTTGCTGCCTTGATTATTAATATTACTCCTTGATTTAGGAGTCCCATGCTCCTATTATTTAGTCTAGCTCGACAGTTTTAGATTATGATTTCTAAGCTCAAAATTAACATCAATGGAATTATAGATTCTTAGGAAGATTTGTATGATCTTTTTTGCTGTGCCTACTCCTATATCAAGTCGACTAACTTCGTTATGTAGAACGAAGACTAAGCCCCACTCTATCTCTTGCTTAAGTTAACGAAGTTCTGAGTGATGGCTTTAACCTTATGCCTCTTTGTTCACAAAGGGTAACAAAGCAATAAGTCTAGCTCTTTTTACAGCAGTAGTTAAGTCTCGTTGCTGTTTTGCTGTCAATCCTGTAATCCGTCGAGGTAAAATTTTTCCTCGTTCCGTGATGAACTTTCTTAGGAGTTCTGTGTCTTTGTAGTCAATCGGTTGACTCGGAGAAATGGGAGAAAGACGCTTACGATAGTAACTCATTTTTGTTGCTTTAACTTTTTATAGATTTTACGGTAGCTGATGATTATTTAATTTCTTTATGTATGGTGTGAGCATTACAATGGGGACAGAACTTCCTAATTTCCATTCTTCCCGTAGTATTACGGCGATTCTTACTTGTGGTATAGCGAGAAACTCCTGGTGAACGCTTGTCTGTATTCGTCCTACACTCAGTGCATTCTAAAGTAATAACGATGCGTACTCCTTTCTTAGCAGCCATGATCTATACTAGCAGTTTAATTTGAAACACAAATATCTATTCTCTCACATTAACTCTTAATTTGCCAAGAGTGGATAATCTTTACTTTGGATAAAAGATTTTAAATTACATATTTCTAACTACTCATCTGTGTAGCCACAGATAAAGGACAGATTCTGGTAATATTCCTCTCTCCTTTTATACTTCCGTCACTGGTCAAAGAATAATGAATTCTACGGAAAACATTACCAGAATTTTTTATAGAGTAGATATCCTTGTACAAATTTTGGAAAATACTGCTACACAACTATTTTCTTGATAAAGAAACATTTTGACTACTCCATCAGGGAGTAAATTTTCAAATAAGTCTAATAACTGAAAATATCTAAGTTTTATAATGCTGTTTATATTGATAGCAAAAATTAAAACTGCACTATAAAGTAGCTTTATGCTTATCTATTGATTAGTTAACAGTTTATTAAATAAAAATATAAAATTGTAAAACAAAACCTAACTAAAAATTATATTATATAGTCTCATCTGTGCTGGTCGATTATTTGTATTTTTTTAATTGTTCATTTTTTGAATAAATATTTTTTTAGCTAATCAATAATAAGTACTTTAATGTAAAACTATTAATAACATCAGCTTTTTAAAGCCAACACTAATTTAAGTTGTTAAACATAAAAGCTTAGTTCACTAGCATATCAAATAATATACTAACCTGTCCATATAAATAAGTAATGAATACTTCTTAAAAAGGATGATATTATAGTACAAATATATTGTAAAATTACTATTAATTATATAGTAAAACAGACTTATAGAGTATACTGTTATAGTATTGTAATGATTATATTTTTGCCGTTAGATTATGTTTAATATATATAAAGAATATTTCTAAAACTTTCAAGTTCTAAAAAAATATATTGGTTTTAGCAAAAAGTATTACAGTATTAGTTTTTTACTGTGTTTTACTATGAACTAACTATATCATAACAATTATGAATAGTTCAAGATATAAATTGTAGAAACAACAAATATTAATCATTTAAAAAACGTAAATATTTAATCTATTTTTTGGATCATAATCAATAAAATTCAAATAAATTTGCTTGATATTATTAGCGAATTCAATCCTAATTAAAGTATAATATGAATTTAAAATTTACTTTAATTGCTAAATAAAAATATAGTTAAAAAATATTAATCAATGATTAACTATAGTCAGTGCAAAATAACTATATTTATAAAATATTAATTTACAATTTACAAATATCCTTCAATTAAAATATCTTGATCAATTTTACTTAAAGTCATTCTTTGTATTTCTAATGCTTTATTCATCTGTTTTAATCCCAACTCTCCTATTGGCGAAGGAGCTGTTGGTCCACCAATAATTTTAGGAGCAATAAAAGCCATAATTTTTTGAATTACCCCATCAGCAATCGCTTGCGCTGCTAATGTTCCTCCACATTCCCATAGAACACTGGATAATTCTTTTTGGTAAAGAACTTTCATTACCTCTAATGGAGTTAAGGACATTAATTCAATTACTTCGACTCCTTTATGACCTAATTTTTTCCGAAACATAGGATTACTATTTATTTCTGTAAAGACTAACGTAGGGGCAATATCTGTTTGCCAAAGATTAGCTTGAAGGGGTAAATCAAGATTACGACTCATTACCACTCGTAAAGGGTTAGATCCCACTACCTGATGGGTGGTTAAATTAGGGTTATCTTGTCGTACTGTATTACCCCCTACTACCACTGCATCACAGGATGCTCTAACTTTATGAACCAACTGACGTGATGATTTCCCCGTTACCCAAGTACTATGACCTGTTGTCGTAGCAATTTTACCATCGAGAGTCATAGCATACTTTAAAATACCCAATGGTTGTTGATGTAAAATACGATAAATAAAGGCTTCATTCAACTGACGACAAGCGGCTTCTTCTACTCCAATTACTACCTCAATCCCACTTTGTTTGAGTTTTTCGATTCCTTTTCCTGAAACTAAAGGATTAGGATCAACCATACCAATAACTACTTTTTTAACGCCTGCTTTAATCAAAGCCTCTGTACACGGAGGAGTCAGACCATAATGATTACAGGGTTCGAGATTAACATAGACTGTTGCTTCTTTTGCTTTTTCTTGGGCATTCTGTAAAGCAAAAATTTCAGCATGAGAAGCTCCTGCTTTTGGGTGAAAACCTTCCCCAACTATTTCCCAGTTTTGAACAATTACTGCTCCCACTAAAGGATTTGGTGAAGTTTGTCCTGATCCTTGCTGGGCTAACTGCAAGCATCGCTGCATTATTTTTTTGTCGAAGTCTGACTGATTCATGATTTCGTTATGGTCAAAAATTTATAACAATTTTCAGGTTGGTCAAACATAAATTTAGGTAAATCTAATTTTAATCTGCTATATTAAAAAGATTTGTCGGTAGTATTTTAGAGTTTGGATAATAAAATAAGGCCAAAGAAAGGCAGCAGTAATAACATACAAATATTTACTGATTTTATTGAACAATCTCACTATCATGTCCGACATGGATAGAGTCAAGTTGGCTCAATGAGATGTCTCATCGAATACTAACTAAAATGCGATCAGTAAGAACGATTAAAGCTGTTTCTAAGACTTCTCCTTGTTTATGGGATGTATCCCATTGGGGCTCATTCAAATTTACTCCCCATCTTTTGTCCTCCTATTGGCTAGCTTGTATCCCTTTAACTTCCGTTCTTGTTATCGTTTGGCACAAGGCAACGGCCGCACAAGATACGAAAATTACCGAAATTACTATTGAAAACATTAATGCCAATATCGCAACCCTTCAGGGAACTCTTAATACTATTTGGGTATTAGTTGCCTCCATTTTAGTCATTTGTATGAATGCAGGTTTCGGGATGCTCGAAACAGGTTTTTGTCATCGTAAAAATGCCGTTAATACCCTCTCAAGAAATCTTATCATTTTAGCCTTAGTAATCATCGCTTATTGGGCAATCGGATTTTCTCTGATGTTTGGTAGTCCAGACAACCCTATTATCGGAGGTGGCGGTTGGTTTGTAAGTAGTAATAATCCTGCTACCTATGGACTTGATCCCTTTCCTGCTGGACTACCTATTTCGGTTACCTTTTTGTTCCAGGCAGCATTTGCGATAACTACAGCCACTATTGTTTCAGGTGCTGTGGCTGAACGAGTTAAATTTGTTGACTTTTTGATTTTCAGCCTATTGTTAGTAACACTCTCTTATTCTGTCACTGGCCATTGGGTTTGGGGTGGTGGTTGGTTAAGTAACTTTAAAGATTTTGCTGGTTCGACAGTAGTTCATTCCGTCGGAGGTTGGGCTGCTTTGGTTGGATCTGCAGTTCTTGGTCCTCGAATGGGGAAGTATGTAGGTGGTCGTCCTCAAACTATTCCTGGGCACAATATGAGTATTGCTACCCTGGGCTGTCTAATTATTTGGATCGGCTGGTTCGGGTTTAACTCTGGTTCTCAATTGGCAGCTGATGAAATGGTGCCTTATATTGCTGTTACTACTAACCTAGCTGCAGCTAGTGGTGGTATAGCAGCTACTTTAGTTGCTTGGTTTAAGAATGGCAAACCCGATCTTTCTATGATAATTAATGGTGTTCTGTCCGGTTTAGTAGGAATTACTGCTGGTTGTGATGGAGTATCTTATTTTGGAGCTGTTGCTATCGGAGCTGTGGCTGGAGTTATTATCGTCTATTCTGTTGATTTCTTTGATTCTGTTTTGAAAATTGATGATCCTGTTGGAACTATTTCTGTCCACTTAGTTAACGGAATTTGGGGAACTTTGGCGGTTGGTCTTTTTAACACAAAAGTTGGTCTTTTTTATGGTGGAGGCATTAGTCAATTAATTCATCAAATTGTTGGTATCTTTTCCATTGGAATCTTTACTATTATTTTTAGTAGTGTAGTCTGGATAGTTCTTAAGACTGTTTTGGGCATCCGTGTTACCAGAGAGGAGGAAATAAACGGACTAGATATTACTAAACATGGGATGGAAGCATATCATGGTTTTGTTAAAGAATCCGATAATTTTATTAGGCAAAAAAGGATTATCAATAGCGATATTGATGTCGACACAGCTCCTAGAGGTTAATATGAATTTTTCTTGAGACAAATATCAATCATGTCCGCTTTTGCGGACTTTTTTAAGTCTCTTAAATATAAGAAGTTATTAAATTATGAATGATTCTTTAAAAAAAGTTTTAATTTACACAGATGGAGCTTGTTCAGGAAATCCTGGTGCAGGAGGCTATGGAACTCTTTTGATTTACAATGAATACCGAAAAGAATTATCAGGAGGCTTTCGTTTAACTACCAATAATCGTATGGAAATGATGGCCGCAATTGTTGGACTAGAAACTCTTAACACTAAATGTAATGTTACCCTTTATACTGACTCTCGCTACTTAGTTGATGCTATTACTAAAGGATGGGCGAAAAAGTGGCGAGCTAACAATTGGAAACGTAACAAAAAAGAATCTGCTAAAAACCATGATCTTTGGCAACAATTATTAGATTTATGCGAAAAGCATGAAGTTAACTTCGTTTGGGTTAAAGGTCATGCAGGACACCCAGAAAATGAATATTGTGATCACCTTGCGGTTGAAGCTTCCCAAAAACCCAATCTTCCCTCTGATTACGTTTATGAAACGTAAGTTTTATCAAAATTTATGTAAAGGTGGAAAATAGTAGCTTTATACTAAAAGTCATGCTTGTTGGGGGAAAACTCCATAGGGATAAAACATCATATCGATAGTCTTTTCTTTGTAGTTTACATTACTTTAGTCAGACAACTGAACAAAAGTGTTTATTCTATTTCTCAATTAACAAAAGTTATTTAAGCATAAAATTATATATTTTATGCTGAAGTAGTCTACCTTACCCTAAATTTGTCTTTATATTGTATTTTATTTTTTAATATTTAAAATCATTAAAATATTAAAAGTTTTCTCTAAAAGTTATTTAATAATTGACATAAACAACGGTATTAAGTTATGTGTAACATACAAGAAAACATTAACAATAATTACCAAAAACCATATATCTATATGAGTGTTAAAAGCACCTAAATATTATTAAAAATTTTAGATTAGAAGAGAACACAATAATTTTTTATCTAAGAATCAGATACAATATTGAAATAAAATATAATGTTAAAAACAAATCATATTTTACCTATTGTTCTAATGTAACAGAAACAAAGGGATAGAAATGATAATTGTTATTGATTTAATTAAGTTGTTCAGGCTAGACTAAACTTAAATAATTAAATAAGAAAGTATTATATATAGTTTCCCAGAAAATGTATAGTGTAAAACTTAATATGGTAGAAAAATCATATCAAATAAAATCTGTAAAATGTTCACATTTATGTTCAATTATAAGCCATTTAAACTAAAGTATTTAGGCAAAATTTTATCAATAAACTTTAAGATGCATATTTGAGAACAGTTTATATAAACTGATAATCAGATAAATTAATACACTTGACTATTAGTCTATTTCTTTAAAGTATTTATAATAATAAAAATTCTATAAAATAGTCTAACTAATATTTTGTTAAGACATATATGATACAGTGGAATTTTTTGCTCTCCAAAGAAAAGCTTACTGGGTAGACAACATTAAGATTGGTCGTTATCGTTGATAACGGAGCATATAAATCTAACGTTTTGAAATCTTCTCCTATGATTCTTAATTAAGTGCTCTAATACTGTTTAAAGCTCAGAAAATACTAAAATCATATAACGTGTTATAGAACCATGTGACTTTATATAAAATTTACTTAACACCGTTCTTAAGTTCCTTCTTTATACCTTATAAATAGTTAACTATAAGTAATATGAAAGATATAAAATACTAAATCTTAAGAAGGGGATAGAATTTTTAGTTGCATGTATGTATTGCTAAGAGTTAATATTCTTCAACAAAATATATTAACACAGCAGCTAATAATAGAGAAAATCCTCCTACGACTACAACTAATAAACAGTTACTATTAAAAAATATTTTCATAATCCAACCTAATCCTAAAGCTGCGAAAATTTGGGGAAGAACAATAAAAGCATTAAAAATTCCCATATATAATCCTGTATTTTGACCAGTCAAAGTTCGAGATAAAATAGAATAGGGAATAGCTAATATACTTGACCAAGCAATGCCAAAACCTATCATTGGAAATAAAACTAATAAGGGGCGGTCAACAAACACCAAAGAAATTAACCCTATTCCTCCACAGATTAGACATAAAGAATGAGCAATTTTATGGTTGATTATTTCCGTTAATGTTGGTAATAGCCAAGAAAAAATAATACAGACTCCATTGTAGACAGCAATACAAATTCCTGCCCATTCAATACCATCTTTATACACTTGAGAATCTCCTCTCACTGCCCCAAAAACATGGTGAGCAATAGCTGGAGGAAAATAAAGAAATACACAAAAAATTCCTAACCAGGTGAAAAATTGTACTACTGCCAACTGTTTCATCGTTGTTGGCATAGCTTTAATTAGCAAAACAATTTCTGTAACTTTATCTAAAGTACTCTTACCTTCTTGAAAATTTTTTATTTTTTCTAGGTTTCTTGGAGGAGTTTCTGAAGTGGTTACTACTGTCCAAATTACAGTTCCTAAAAAAATTGCTGCACCAATATAAAAAGACGATTTCACAGAAAAAGGAATTCCTACTTTTTTTGTATCATCCATGTGAAATATATGAGTTAATATCCAGGGAGATAATGAAGCTATAACTGCCCCAGCTCCAATAAAAAAACTTTGCATTGAAAATCCTATGATATGCTGTTTCTGGGGAAGTAAATCTGTAATAAAAGCTCGAAAAGGTTCCATGCTAATATTGACAGAAGTATCCAAGATCCAAAGCAATCCAGCAGCCATCAATAAACTAGAAGAATTAGGCATTAATACAAGGACAATAGAACTAAGAATAGCCCCTAACAAAAAATAAGGTCGTCTACGTCCTAAAGGACCCCAAGTTCGGTCACTCATATAACCTATAATGGGTTGAGCAATTAAGCCACTTAAGGGAGCAGCTAACCACAACATGGGGAGCTGTTCAGGATCAGCTCCTAAATACTCATAAATTGCACTAGTATTAGCCATTTGCAATGCCCAACCATATTGGATACCGAAAAGTCCAACATTCATATTCCAAAGTTGCCAAAAACTCTGAACTTGTTTATTAATTTTGTTTTCGTCATAAGATATTTTTTGACTTGATTTAACTTTAATCATTGATTGATTGACAATTTATTGACATTCCAAACTATAAGATTATAGTTTTAGATCTTGTTTTATTAATGTTTAAAGTATTTTACAGAATACTGGAATAGTGCTCTATTGCTAATTAAATAAGTTTACTAATATCTGAATAATGCTAATTTATTCTGTAGTTATTAAACTTCTTAATTATGATAGATAACAAAAATTTTAGATACAGCCTCAAAATAAGCCCCAGTCCACTCATTTATAGTAAAGTGTGCATTAATATAACAAGTTTCGTATTAGTTTTTGAATTTTTTATACTGCATATTTATTTTTTACGGTTAGACTCTGGATAGCTAGTAGTCCTTTACCAATTCTCTTATAACTATTTAGTCCTGATAAAACAATAATGACTACTTTAGAAAATATTTTTGTAAAATCTAACGTAAAGTATTGTTTTGCAAGGATATATAATATCTACTTCTAATAAACTTAAAAATAATGATAACGTTAGTCCGTTCACTGACTATTACATATTACTGGTCTATATTTTTATACTTAACTGTATACCAATAAGGCTTCAATACGCCTATAATAATTATTTAAAATACGTTTTTTTAATAATTATCATAATATTTTATTTAAAAATTCTGTTAAATTTATCAATAAGGTAAATTGCTTGATTTTATTCAAGTTATGTGTTTTTTAGTTTAATAACTATAGTCAAAGACTAATTGTAAACAAAAAGATAATTAATTAGTAAAAATTTATGATTTTATGTGAGTCATACGAGTTAAGCTTTTTACATCTAAAACTTATGGTAAGAACGAACGCTTTATAATGACCTAATGTTTATTAGTAAAGTAAAAATACTCATACTAGTCCTTATTATTATATAAACTAAAGCTTTCATCCCAACACAACATATATATCATGATCAATATATTTGAACAAATTGTGCACTGTTTACTACCCTTTAAAGAGCTAACATTTGACTAACAAATATTTCGTTAGCTAAATTTTATGACAAATCTACCAAACTATTCATTACTCAATACCTTGCCCGAAGTCTGGCCCATAGCTGCAAAAAAATTCAAGGATATTGTCGCTCTTGAAGACCCCCATGGGATGTTCAAAATAACATTAAACTATGAGCAATTATACCAAAGTATTAAAGATTTTGCCGCAGGATTACAGAGTTTAGGAACAAAATTTCCCTCACGAGTCGCTCTTTTTGCTGATAATAGCCCTCGTTGGTTTATAGCAGATCAAGGCTCAATGATGGCCGGTGCAGCTAATGCAGTACGTTCCTCCCAAGCAGATAAAGATGAATTACTCTACATTTTGAAGGATAGTGATAGTAATATCCTTATTGTGGAAAACAAAAAAACTTTAGCTAAACTCCGGTCCGATCTTGATAGATTGTCTATTGAACTCATTATTTTGTTGAGTGATGAACAAATAAATTGGGACAATACAATTCAAACTCTCAACTTTCAAGAACTGATGGAAATAGGGAGCCATTCCACACTAAAACCTGTCCATCAAACTAAAGAAACACTAGCTACGCTAATTTATACGTCCGGAACAACAGGACAACCTAAAGGAGTCATGTTGTGTCATAGAAACTTACTCCACCAGGTGGTTTATTTAGAAGCTGTTATCCAGCCGCAACCTGGTGACCGTGTTCTTACTATATTACCACCATGGCATGCCTATGAACGTAGTGCAGAATATTTTCTTCTTTCCCGGGGTTGTATACTAACCTACACTAGTATCCGTACATTTAAGGCTGATCTTAAACGATTCAAACCCCAACACATGGTTGGAGTTCCTCGTCTTTGGGAGTTTCTTTATGAAGGCATTCAAAAACAATTTCGTAAGCAAAATCTTACTCAACAAACAATCATCCAATTTTTCTTGAGCATTTCGGAAAAGTACATTCTGTCCCGACGTATTGCCAATAATCTTAGTTTGGATCATCTTGAAACTTCTAATGCAGAATACTTATTGGCAAAAATTAAAATGGCTTTATTAGCTCCTCTTCATAAGTTAGCAGACACACTTATTTACAGTAAAATTCGGCAAGAAGTTGGAGGCAATCTTAAAACTATCGTTAGTGGAGGTGGTTCTTTAGCCAGACATATCGATACCTTCTACGAAATTGTTAACATTCCTGTTTTAGTTGGTTATGGATTAACCGAAACCTCCCCCGTTACTAACGTTCGTACCCATAGTCACAACTTACGCGGATCATCAGGACAATGTATCCCTGAAACCGAAGTTTGTATTGTTGACCCTGATAGTGGCCAACCAGTTTCTCAAGGAGAAAGAGGACTTGTATTAATTCGAGGACCTCAAGTAATGCAAGGGTACTACAAAAAAACAGAAGCTACTGCAACAGCTATTAATGATGACGGTTGGCTTAATTCAGGTGACTTAGGATGGTTAACCTCTATGGGGGACTTAGTAATTACTGGACGATCCAAAGATACGATAGTTCTGAGTAATGGAGAAAACATTGAACCACAAGCTATTGAAGATGCTTGCACCCGTAGTTCCTACATTGACCAAATTATGTTAGTCGGTCAAGATCAAAAAGCTTTAGGCGCATTGATTGTACCTAATTTAGAGGCATTGGACAAATGGGGACAAAGCCAACAACTCAATCTAAACCTTCCTAAGGTATCTGGAACTTCTGAAGAGATTGCTTGTAGTGATCTTTATAGCAAACCTGTACAGACTTTATTTTGGAAAGAATTAGCTAGGGAAGTAAAAAAACGTCCTGGATACTGCCCTGATGATAGAATAAAAAACTTTAGATTTATTTTAGAACCATTTTCTCAAGAAAATGGCTTGATGACTCAGACATTTAAAATTAAACGGCGAATCATCATACAACAATATCAGGGTATGATTGACGAGATGTTTGGTTATGGGCAAGTTCACTAATTAATCATCTTTTTCATGAGAGGAAAAAACAATGGATAAAACAAACACCAGCTTACTTCTAAAACGACCGATCACTCTAAAAATAATAGTTACGACAACTTGGAAACAAGAGGCACAACAGCAACTTCAATCGCAAATCACCCAACTTGATGACCAGATGCAGCAGATTGAAATACAAGGTCAACGTGCTGTCACAGAAATTCAAAAACAAAGTATTTCTCCCCCTGGACCAGCAATTACTGAACAAATTGATAATATTCGACTTCAAGTTAACGAGAAAAAAAGTGAGATGTTAGAAAGTAAAAATCAGTTTTTACAGCAAATGCAGCAGATTCAACTATTGGAATTAGATCAGGAAGTAGTTCAAGGGCAGATGGAAAGCTTTTTTCGTTTAGAAAAAGGCGATAACTTACTTAAAAAGCTAAATGTAGAAATTGTAGTTCGCGATGGAGTTGTTCAAGAAATTCGTGGTGATATTTAAAAAATTTTATAGAGATCAAAAGAGCTGAGTCAACAATCAATGAATTAAATCAGTAATGGCTAAAATACCCATTACTGATTGTCCATTACTCTACTTTAGAGTTAACCAAAATAACAGTAATTAACTCTAAAATTCAACTAATATCCGTGAATACTCTGAATATTAGCTTTAATTACTATGCTATTTTAAAAAATCACGTGAGCAGAAAATTTAAGCAATTTATGATGAGTTAGATTTTAAACTCTCTATTTTGTACCACAAATTTTTTAATAAAACTCATTACCTTGAAGTTTATCTACTAATATCTATAATTTCTCCACTAACTCAATTTTATAAAATTAAACTACTATCTGTTCTTATAATTTAATTTTATAAAGTTTTGTGTTATTGATATGACGGATTCATAGACATATAATTATCTAACTGTCTTGATTTATTAGGATAGTTAGTATGTTTTTAATAAGATTAAAAATTTTGATTACGATTTATTTGTACTTCTGATTTAATCAGAGAATATTTTAACTTTTATAGGCATTTATATTTGTCAACTTGCTAATGTAAATATCAAGTAATGGGCTGACTTTTAAAATTGATTAGTTCATACTTTATTGATGTCTTAGGTTTTGATTTTTAATATTTTTATATTTTTATATATATATTTATTTAGGTAGTTTTTTTACAAGCGTAATATTTATTATAGATAGTTTATTTATATGTTTTATTTATCTAAATTAACCTGTCTCTTGCTACAATTTATATATGCTTAAAAGCAAAAGTAAATCATCTAATTAAAAAATCCAAATAAGTTTAGTGTTTACAATATTTAACATCTTGGATTATTAATATTTAACAATTAGATAAACCTAAAACATTTTAAACATCATCCACAAACTTCCAGGAATTAATCATGTATTGTTGTTATAGCTAATATATTTGTTTGCTATGGATATTAAAAATATTCTTGAACGTACATTGTATAAAAATTGGATTTAACTCTAAACCAACTGTAAAAGTTTTGTTAACTGAAAGAACAACAGCTATACTTCAGCAACACTTTACTAATTGTTTCATGCCAGTTACCTTGACTTTAGTTATGGGCTACTTCATACCTCTAGATACTTAAACTATTGATTAGTGAAAGGTCAGATGAAATAACTAAACGTCATTTTAAGGTTGACAACTATTGCTGACTAAAAACAACTGAAAAAATATCTTTTCTTCAGATGACTACTTTAATCACATCCTTAGCTTCCAACTAAAAAACAATCAATCATTAATTGGGAACCTTATAGTCTAATAGTCCGTCTGGATAAATCAATGTGAGGAGTAATCACGCATCGGGTAACCTAATGAGTCAAGCAATTCCAGCATCCTGGTCAACAGCACAAGAGAGACGGTCTTCTCTCAAGCTATCTCCAGAAGGACTGTCTAATTATGACCTAATTCTAAGCTGTCAAGAAGGGTTCAAGCCCGACCGGATAGCGTTTTCAGAGTTATTAAGTCGTTATCAGTCTCATGTAGATAGAATCCTCTATCACCTTGCTCCTGATTGGCAAGATAGAGCAGATCTTGCCCAAGAGGTTTGGATTAGGGTCTATCGCAATATCAAACGCCTGAAGGAACCAGTAAAGTTTCGGGGTTGGTTAAGCCGCATTGCCACAAATTTATTTTACGATGAATTACGTAAACGTAAGCGAGTTAGTCATCCTATTTCTCTGGATGCTCCTCGGCGTGTCGATGATGGAGAGATCGAATGGGATATTGTGTCTGATTACCCTGGTCCTGATGATAACCTAGCAACGCGTGAATTCTATGACCGGTTAAAAGTAGCGATTGCTGACTTGCCAGAGGCATTTCGCACAACTATTGTACTAAGAGAAATCGAGGGCATGGCCTACGAGGAAATTGCCCAAATGACAGGGGTTTCCCTCGGTACGGTCAAGTCTCGTATTGCTAGAGCACGAACAAAATTACAGTCAGTCCTCCAGCAATATATAGACTAAAATAAAGACGAGTCGAGACTATTACACCATTGCCCCTTTTGGCAATCTGTGAGGGGTGTCATGACAGTGCTATTATTTAGCACCCGTCTCCGCAGCCAACTAATTTGGTTTCGCTCCTTGGAGAGGTATATCATGATGTCTAATTTTGAACAACAGCATTTGCAATCAGCCAATTCGGGTGATATTAACGATCAGTTTGAGCGTTTTGAGTTGTTAAGCGCCTATTTAGATGGGGAGGTAACAGTCCAAGAGCGTCGTCAAGTACAGCAACTACTTGATACTGATCCTCAATTTCATCAATTATATATCCAGCTTTCTCGTCTACAACGGGAGATTCCTACCGTTCCGTTTCCCAAAAGTACAGTTTCATCTCAACAGCTATCTGAAAGTGTTTTCAAGAAGGTTGATCGTCAAGACCAAACTCAGCGACTAATACAATGGGGAGGTATGATAATTGCAACAGTTGTTATAGGAATTGTTTACAATTTTTACCTAGAAAAGCAATCTCTATCTCGTAATTTTGCTGATGTGGAAGCAGAACCGTTAACCATTGCATTAAATCGTCCAGTAGTCGACATTCCTCCCTCTACTCAATGAGGATTATAAAGGGGGTACGGTTCATCATTTTTACAAGATATGTGTGCCCCTTAATTTTTTCTAAAACCATTACCTAAGTTCAAACTTCTCTAAGTAGATTTTTGGAAAAGTAATAGACAGAAGCAGACAGCGGGATTAATCGTATCTGAAATTGTCCCTTATGTATGTAAAACTATTAAAACATTTAACTATTTGTTGTTTAGTTAGATCCTAAACAGTAAGTGAGCACTTTTGAACATTCACTTGTCTCATAACTTTTTATTGAATAGCCTTGATTTATATGATTAAATTTCTTTTTTTATAGATAAAAGGATAAATTTGCTTTTAATGTAATTGAAACAGTTAATAGGACCTTGAAACTATTTGAGTCTTAAGGTCCCGTGAGCAAAAACTCTTAATATGGTCAAGAATTTAAATCTATGTTCCCTACTGGATAAATAATCTTGATAGGTTCTAACTTTTCTGCTGGTGCAAAGCCAAAAATCTGGGAATAAAAATAGAATTCTCCGTCTAAAGCCCGTTTAATATTTTCTGCACAACGAAATCCGTGTTGTTCTTCTTCAAAGAGAATGTAAGCAACTGGAAGTTTTTTTTCCTTTATAGCATCTACCATCATTTGTGCTTGTGATGGAGAGACTACTTTATCTTTTAATCCTTGAAAGAAAATGATAGGACAGTTCAAATTTTGAGTAAAATTAACGGGTGAACGATCTTTGTAAATAGCTTTTTCTTCAGGATATTTGCCAATTAATAGGTCTAAATAACGACTTTCAAATTTGTGAGTATCTTTAGCCAATGCTTCTAAGTCACCGATTCCATAGTAACTTGCTCCAGCTTTGAAAGTATTCCGAAAAGTTAACGCGGCAAGGGTAGTATATCCCCCAGCACTTTTCCCAGAAATAGCTAGACGATCACCATCAACTAACCCCTGTTCTACCAAATATCTAGCTCCATTAACACAATCATCCACATCCACAACTCCCCACTTACCATCTAGCCGTTGACGATATTCTCTCCCAAACCCCGTACTTCCTCCATAATTAACGTCAAAATAACCAAATCCCCGACTTGTCCAATACTGAATCTGTAAATTAAAATTAGAAGACGCACAGGAGGTAGGACCTCCATGACTTTTAACTAATAGGGGAGGTAATTCTCCATTAAGGGGGATGTAATCTTTATTTTTAGGGGGATAGTACCAACCATAAGAAGTTAATCTATTTTCGGTGGGAAAAACAATCATTTTAGGGATAGATAAATAACCAGTATTAATCTTTAAATCATTAGATTGTTTGAGAATAGTTGTTTTGCCAGTTTTCAGGTTTAAATGAACAATTTCTGTGGGTTTAGTTGGACATCCTCCAATAAAAACAATTTGATGGTCTTTGGCTTGTATCGAGGCTATATTGGTATAAGGATTTTCCAAGAGTGTTAACTTTTTTTCTCTCGTATCCAACGTAGCTAAATTCCACTGTCCTTGTTGACAGAAAGTGCAAACTAAGGTGTCTGCTGATATAAATGCATAAGTGGATAAACCAAATACCCAATGAGGACAAGCAAATTCTCCATTCAAAGGAAACAGAGGAATAATTTCCCTTTTTTTTGTATAACGATATAGATTCCACCATCCCGTACGATCACTAGAAAAGTACAATTGTCCGTCAGGAGACCATCGGGGTTCACAAATTGACTCTTCACAATTCCCCGCAATCTTTATCGGTTGATCTAAAGAACCATTTTCATTTAAATTAGCTAACCATAATTCTGTTTGATCCCAGGGTAGATTAGGGTGATTCCAACTAATCCAAGTAAGACTAGTTCCATCATGACTCAGGCGAGGACTCGAATAGAAATCGTGTCCAGAAACTAGAGTGTTAATTTTGCCTGTATTAAGATCTATGCCGACTAATGTATTTTCTGCTTCCCTTTCTAGTCTACTGTGGTCTTCACATACACTGATTAAACGATGGTTGGAGAAATCTAAAATAAAATCAGCATAACGGCATTTATTTTCCGGAGTTAGAGGTTCAGGCACGCTATTTGGTGACTGTTTATAGATACGTTGATCCTTGAGATTAACAAAATAAATAGTCCCTTCAACAATTAAAAATGCTCCTCCTCCATATTCATGAACACGGGTATGCACATTCAATGATTGAGGAGTTACATCTGTGACTTGTCTATCAGCATTGCATTTAACGAGAACATTGCGTCCTCCTTCTGTTGCTCTTGATTCTAACCAGTAAATATCCTCATTATCGAATGTTACTCCCTCTAATCCGACAGTTCTAGAGACAATCAGATCCGTTGTTATAGGGGATTTCCAAGAACCAAATGGGGTTACTGTTGTAGATTTCATGGATTTTTTTAGAATTTTAAGGATTGATTAAGTAAATTATTCAAATAATTTATCTAAATATATATTTTGCGGACATAACCTTAAAGGTATCTAAATTTTAGGGTAATTAGTTGAGTCATAATAGCCTAAAATCGAGTATTCGGCTTTGTTATGCAATAAAAGAATTCGAGTTCGTGAGTCCTCTATAGTCCACAGTATCTCGGTATTGAAGTTAATCTAAAAAGTTACCTATAGTTTTTAGATTATCCCACCAGTTTATAAAATTTAAGATAGCTTACTAAGCTAGTATCAATCCCAACAGTCAAAGAATTAAGCTGTACTTAACTTAATCTATTTGAGATATTTATTAGTGTATAAAATAAAATATTAAAAAGTAAATAATGAATACCAACTACGATTGAGAATAGTTATTATTCTTCGATATAAATATTTAAGAAGTTAGTTGTTTACTATAAATGGTAATAAATTAACTTTAAATAGTTTTTTAAAAATAAATATAACTGTATTATTGATTAAGTGATCTTTTATGTTTTATGATAATTTTAGAGCATTAACCTTCAATTAATAAAGTTATTAAATGTCAGTCAACGACCATCTATTTTAATAGATGCACAAAAAATATCTATTTTAATATTAACCTTTTTAAAAATATTTAAATTTATTATTATTTAAAATATTTTAACGTACAACTATGATAATGTGTCTTAAAAAACTTTCAATATTATTGTGTTTTTATTTTTGTTTATTCTGGGTTATATACTGTATAATGATATGAGTTGCGAGCGTAAAAAGTGAAATTATTGTATTTGCTTAAAGGAAAATAAAAGTTCTTAATCATATAAGTACCTTAATAGTTATGTTAACTTTGTAATGTGCAACCAATTTTATTTTCATTTTTATTTAAAAATAAAACATTATATTTTTACTATTTAATCAAATAATTAAAGCTAGAAAAATGAGTATTTTATTGTAGTTTTTTATATCTCAAAAATATTATATATATTTACATTTTGTATATATAGTTATTTGTATATAAAATATTAAATATTATATTGTTTTTATGTTGGAATTAATTTACATCAAAATTGATAATTACTTTGAATATATTTGCCTAAAATGGAGTATAGTTATAAACACTATGTTCATAGTTACTAGAGTCAATAATGACTAATTTTGTCTTTGTAATACAAAATTAGTCATATTTCTAATATGAACTCAACTATGTAAAATTTACCTAGGATAAAAAGCTATGCAGTTCACAAATAAATGAAAAAACTTAAGATTATTTATTGGATTTAGGTATAATATTTTTAATTGAAGACTTATGTGTGATCTCGGGTAAAAAGTTTAGCCATGTTATGTCGGGGGAGAAAATTTTTTAAAAAGATATAAATTAATAAACTGCCTTACGTAACATAAGTTGCTAAATTACTCTGAACAATTTAGCAAGGCTAGAATAATATTTTAAAATGTCCCCTAATCTGTTACAAGAAAAAAGTTACGGCAGATTCATCTACAAAAACTGAAAAAATCTGCGTTAGAACTATAGATACCACCATTGATTAGCGACTCAGACTCGATTCTTAGTTAGACTCAGAACAGGATCTATTAGAAAATTGTTCCTGAAGAAGACTAACATAAATCAACAAATGTTTATCTCCCGGGAATACTTTCTCACTTTGTTATCAGTATTATTTAGGTAATATATTGGTGTACATTTAAAAATTAATGATTCCCTTACCCTCATCTAGGAGACTTAAAGCGTGAAAAAAAATAACAAAAAATGGCGTAATGCTGGACTATACGCACTATTGTTAATAGTTGTATTGGCATTAGCTTCTGCATTTTTTGATCAACAACCCCAAAGTCGGGAACCCCTCACTTACAGTGAATTCATTAACAAAGTTAAAAATAATAAAGTCACACGGGTCACTTTAAGTGCTGATCGCACTGAAGCAAGAGTTCCCAACCCTAATGGTGGTGCACCTCTATTGGTTAATCTTCCGAATGATCCTGACTTAATTAACATTTTGATCCAAAATAATGTCGACATTGCCGTTCAACCTCAAAGTGATGAAGGGCTATGGTTTCGGGTAGCCAGTAGTCTATTTCTTCCCATCTTATTGTTGATAGGACTTTTTTTGTTACTCCGTCGCGCCCAAAGTGGACCTGGTTCTCAGGCTATGAACTTTGGTAAGTCTAAAGCACGAGTATTAATGGAACCTCAAACTCAAGTAACTTTTGGTGATGTAGCTGGTATTGAACAGGCTAAATTAGAATTAGCTGAGGTCGTGGACTTCTTGAAAAATGCTGATCGCTTTACTGCTATCGGAGCAAAAATTCCTAAAGGAGTTCTTCTTGTCGGACCTCCAGGAACCGGTAAGACTCTTTTAGCTAGGGCAGTAGCAGGAGAAGCTGGTGTTCCCTTCTTCAGTATTTCTGGTTCAGAATTCGTAGAAATGTTCGTTGGTGTTGGGGCTTCTCGTGTTCGAGATCTTTTTGAACAAGCCAAAGCTAACGCCCCCTGTATTGTTTTCATAGATGAGATTGATGCCGTAGGTCGTCAACGAGGTGCTGGGTTAGGCGGTGGCAATGATGAACGGGAACAAACTCTCAACCAATTACTTACTGAAATGGATGGTTTTGAGGGAAATACAGGTATCATCATAGTTGCTGCTACCAATCGTCCTGACGTCCTCGATGCGGCTTTATTACGTCCCGGTCGTTTTGACCGTCAGGTCGTAGTTGATCGTCCCGACTATGCAGGTCGTCGAGAAATACTTAAGGTACATGCTCGCGGTAAGACTTTATCTAAGGACGTTGATCTCGATAAAATTGCCCGTCGTAGTCCTGGATTTACAGGGGCTGACCTATCTAATCTTTTAAATGAAGCTGCCATTCTGGCTGCACGCCGGAATTTAACGGAAATTTCTATGGATGAAGTTAATGATGCTATTGATCGTGTGCTAGCTGGTCCTGAGAAAAAAAACCGTGTTATGAGCGAAAAACGTAAATCGCTTGTAGCCTACCATGAAGCAGGTCATGCTTTAGTAGGAGCCTTAATGCCTGATTATGATCCCGTACAGAAAATTAGTATTATTCCTCGTGGTCGCGCTGGTGGATTAACCTGGTTTACTCCTAGTGAAGATCGTATGGAGTCCGGATTATATTCTCGTTCATATCTTCAAAATCAAATGGCCGTCGCGTTAGGAGGTCGTGTTGCAGAAGAGATCATCTTTGGAGAAGAAGAAGTTACTACTGGTGCTTCTAATGATCTTCAGCAAGTAGCGCGGGTTGCCCGCCAAATGGTATCTCGTTTTGGAATGAGTGATAGCCTTGGACCTGTAGCTTTGGGCCGGCAGAATGGTAATGTTTTCCTAGGTCGTGATATTGCTTCTGATCGAGATTTCTCAGATAAAACGGCTGCCGCAATTGATGAAGAAGTTCGTCAGTTAGTCGATAATGCTTATATACGAGCCAAAGATGTCTTAATAAATAACCGTCATGTTCTTGACACATTGGCTGAGATGTTGATAGAAAAAGAAACTGTCGACGCAGAAGAACTGCAGAATATTTTAACAAGTAATGAGATAAGAATGGCTGCCTTGGCTTAGAATCTATGGTTTGACATCTTAATAATTTTGTCTTCGCACCCCGCTAATTCATTAAATTAGTGGGGTAATTATTACTTAAGTCCAAAGGGTAAGCCCTTTAAGAGAATGTCTTGCCGGCCGTTGACCTAATAAAGAAATCGTCAAACCTAATATAACAGCAAGGGGCGCTGCAATCGCAGATTGCCAAATTCCTGGAAAGCTAAACCAACTTAAAGTTGAACCAGTTGAAAGAATGGTAACCGAAGCAATAGTTCCGTAAAATGCTCCTGTTGCATTAGCACGAGGAAAAAAAACTCCCATAAAAAAAATTCCCAGTAATGGGCCCAAAAACATAGAAGTGTATTTTATTAAAAATGGAAGTAAGGACTCTCCTATTGAGGCAACATAAAACGCTAAAAAAATACTAATAATACCCAAAATTAATATTAAATTTTGAGCTACCTTTAAGTATTGAGACTCATTTTGTTTTGACGGGGAGTAACGCTGATAAAAGTCAACCGTTATGCAGGTAGCTAGAGAATGAAGTGCAGAATCAATTGACGACATAGCCGCTGCAAAGATAGCTGCAACTAAAAATCCTGAAGCACCTGGTGGAACTTGATGGAGAATGAAATGGGATAAAATTTCATCGGATTTAATATTATCAGGCAGTCCAGTATTTAAGGAATAGAATGCAAACAACAGAACGCCAAGTAAAAGTGTGATAGATACACTAATAAAGCCAGAAAACCACCCTAATAAAATTGCTTTACGTGCCGAGGTAACATCAGCACAAGAAACATAACGTTGGACAGATTGTTGATTTGTTCCGGCCACAGCAAAAGCTAATATTCCATAAGCACATAAAGCTGTTGGTAAGGAGCGGATTGATTCTGGTTCCCAGGATAGGTTAACTACAGCTAGTTTTCCTTTATCTCCTGCGATGTGCCAAAGTTGCTCAAATCCACCAGGTGTACTTGAGACAATAGCCCAAATTCCAGTTACTAAACCCACAAAAATCATGACAAACTGAAGCACGTCAGTCCAAACAACTGCCGTAATACCGCCAGCTGTGGTGTAAAACACCGAGATAATGCCGACTAGTAATATAGAAACATACAGAGAAAACCCCGTTACTCTTGAAACTACTAAAGAGGCAGCATATAAGAGCCCCCCTAATCTAGCAATAACAAATAGGAGAAAACACAACGAACCCAAAGAACGTGTTTTTGCATCAAAACGTTTCTCAAGGTATTCATAGGCAGTAGTTAAATTAAGCCGCACAAAAAATGGTACAAATATGAGTACAACTAAGCCGTAACCAATCAGATCACCTAACTGAAGTTGAAGATATAAAAAACCATGTTCATATCCTTCTCCAGGTCCCCCAAGAAGTGAAGCTGCAGAAAAGGAGGTGGCAACAATTGACAAGCCGATCGCCCACCAGGGAAGTTGCTGTGACCCTCGGAAATATTCGTTGGTGTTATTCTGTTTACGGCTTGCTGCAGCTCCAATTCCAAGTACAACCATTGCATAAACCAGAATAATGATCCAATCGATTGTACTCATAGATACTATAAACTCCTGTCATTTTGAAGCAAAACAATAGTGTAGTGTTTCAATACATGTTTTTACCGATATCAAACACTATATATTAAAGTGTTTGATATCGGTAAAAACAGTAAGTTGTATTTGCGTAAACTTTTATCTTCTATATTTTTACTCAATTAGATTGTATAAAATTAGTCAGTGAAATATTAAGTAGATGAACTTCGTCGTTAAAAATTGACTATATTTTTATATATACAATCTACATTTTGTATTATTGATATGGTATGTTATTATTTGTGTTTTTGCACTAAAGTAGTATATATAGCCTAAAAATTAGTCAGCTTCATATTATTTGATGATTGTCATCATCATGTCGCCCTAAAATATTAACTAACTTTATAAAAAACATATTTAATAGTAGTTTTTTATTTACTAAAAATTACTATTAAATATATAAGTAGTTTGACTAATGCATTATTCTAGAAGAATGTACAAACAATGTTATTGATGAAGGATTAGACTTATTTATTTTATAAGTAAAAATTTTTGATTATTTTTTTATTACCAATCCTGCTTCACTCTTATTTAAGAAAGTATTTTATTACTTTAATAAATTCAATGAATATAAGTTAACTAAAGTATTATCTAAAATAATAGGTAGCAAAATTTATTACAATGAAATACAAATCAGGTGATATTCACTAATATGTAATATTAGCTATATACGAATATAACTTATATTATAATTGATATTTTTATAAAAATTTTTGAGAAAATCGAAACATAAAAAACATCTATTTCGCTCATATAGAATATACTTTATAAAAAAACATGATAAAGACTAGTACATTTTAGATGTTATTTATATACTGAATAATTCAGCCCTGAATAAAAGTTAGATTTAACTACCAATAAAGCTTAAGAATGCAAGTAATAATTTTAGCTACTTGTACTTTCTTCATATAAACAATTCTTGTTTATTCACGTCCTGAATCTAGAAAAGTAGAAAACGACATCTAGAACACTTTATAGTTTTATTCTGAAGATTAAATTTTGATTCAAGGTTTTGAATTTGGAAATAATGTGTGTATATGAAGTTACAAAATACTTAACACTAAAACACTATCAGAAAATACTAGAAATGGGTATAGATCAAAAAATTTTTAAGTTTGCTAAGACTAGTTAGACAAGACTTCATTAAGAGTATTATTCTTGAGAGAATATATTAATTTTACCGAACTGAGATGAGTATAGATAGCAATAATTTTTGTTAGGTGACTATAACTGTTTAAGATGTCAAATGAATTAGGAGTCGTTCGTAACGTTCTCCTATTCGTTCCCAAGTATACTCTTGCTCGATTAAAGCTCGACCGTTAATGGACAGTTTTTCTCTTAATTTAGGCTGTTCAAACAGACGACCAATAGCATAAACATACTCATCTATTTCATTAGCCCTCATTGCACTTAGAGGAACTCCAGTACCGTCGATAGGTAATCCTTCTAATGCATAATCACTTGCTACTAAAGGAGTACCTGTCGCTAAAACCTGGAGACTTCTGATTTTAATTCCCGTACTCTGGCGAATAGGGATAACACAAACAGTTGTCCAATGAAGATATTCAACCACTGAATGTACATAGCCGGTTACTGTAATTCCTGAAATTTGTCCAAGTTCTTCCACTTCGGGGACGGGAGAAGCTCCTACTAATTCTAAGGTTGCTTCTGGATAACGTTTCTTTAGTTTAGGGAAAACTTCTAAACTAAAGAAACGTGCTGCGTCAACATTTCTAGGTTTGTCCATTGCCCCAATAAAAACAATGCGCTGTCCTCCCTGATTAACTGTTCGTTTAGGAAACCCTATCAAATCTAACCCATTGGGAATAAGGGCAACAGGAGTTTCTATTTTTAAATCTTTCAGTAATTTTTGCTCCGTTTTTGAAGTTGTGACAACTGATAGAAATTTACCACAATACTGCTTTTCATAGCGACGTAATAAGGGTAAATTAATCTGATTACGCAAGCCGGATTCCGTTATTTGGGTTTTTATTTGATATTTACATGCCCCCCATACCGAACGATGAATATTGATCAGTGTCGGCAATTTTTCTCGCCACTGAGGGCGCACATAGATTTCATTGTTACTTCCTTCACAGGTTAAGAGATCAAATTCTCCTGAATCTATAGCTTGATCTAAGCATTTTTGAATCTTTATGGAATAGTGGGATAAAAACCTTGGAGGAGTTCCCTGTTGGAAAAAAACCCCTAGTTGTTTTGCTTTTTCAAGAAAACCTAATGAACTAGCTTCGCAGTTGACAGAAGGAAAAATAATACATTTTTTAATTTGTTGTTTAAAGTTATTTATATCGTCTTCTATTACCTGTTCGGGGAATTGCGTAACAAGGGTAAGATCGTGACGTTGATTTAGATATTTAAGCAAGGAAAACGTTCTCATCTGAGTTTTCCCCTGAATAGGAGGGTAGGGGAAAGTAGACGAGAGCATAAGAATCTTCATCCGTGATCACTAATTGAGAGATATCTGGACAATTTTAGCAGCATTAATCTTACTTAAAAGTAATCACTAGAGAACCTTAATTCTTTCAATTATGGTAGGATAAACTGTGGCTGCCGCGTTGGTGACTGCCAATAAAGTTTTTTGATCTATGCTTTATAAGTTAAGGGAGTCGATAGCTTTTTGTGGTAGTAGACCGGGCTTGTATCCGGAAACAGAAATAAGAGGCGTCAGCACCCACCTGGTCCATCCAGGTCATAAACTGAGGTAAAACGGCGCGGCAGTTTTTTAATAGGCTCAAAATTTAAGAACTTTTTTTATTCGGATGGATTAAAGTAAAGAGCTAAAAAATCCTACTTATATAGAGAAATAAGTCCATGCTTCACAAATATTATTAATAGAATTATAAAGGTTGACAATTAGATCAATTAATTCAGGTGTTCGTTTATTAAATATCTCCTTAATCTAGCTATAAGTTCCAATTGAGCCTGTTTTTTAACTATCACTCCCTCTATCCTGTCAGCAATTCACTTTCTAAGAATTAGAGTTTACTAAAAATAAACTTTTGGTTTAATACAAATTGGATAAGCAAATTAATTCAGAAATAGCTTATTTCTATTGCTGGAACAAAACTCTAATATGAGGAATAGGATTACATCAGAAGTTTCACAATCAAATTACTTCAAGAATAATCTAAATTGTCTCTAATAAATATTTACTGTTTTACTTTATTTTTATAGTAGATCCCAATAATTGATATATTGTATTTTATACGCAACTTTAACAGTCTTATTATTAACCTTAATCAGGAACTTATAGAAAATTTATTGACTGTTATCAGAAATAATAATTAATTCATAAAATCTAATGTAGATTTTAAAGGATAAAACTTTGTTATTTTTTAAGATTTAAAGAGGCTCTCGCCCTACATAGGGGATAGATGCCAAGAGTAACTACAAGAAAAGGTAAAGTGTGTGGGAAAATAGAGAAAGATATTAAGTGTCTGAGTTGTTAATCCACCCGATTATGCGATCTTGTACCCTAATTGCTCCAGCTAAGGTAAATCTGTATTTAGAAATTATTGGCGATCGCCTAGATGGTTATCATGAATTGGTAATGATCCTTCAGAGTATTGATTTAGCTGACCGCTTGGAAATTTGTGCCTATGGAGCTCAAGACTTCAATTTAACTTGTTCCCACCCTCAAGTTCCTACCGATGAGACCAATTTAGCCTATTGTGCGGCACAATTGATGAAACTTGAATTTAACGAAGCCTTCGCTAACTATGGGGGGGTAGATATAACAATAGATAAGCATATACCTGTGGCTGCAGGATTGGCTGGAGGATCAACTGATGCAGCAGCAGTATTGGTCGGGTTAAATTTAATCTGGGAGTTGGGGTTAACTATCCCAGAATTACAACGGTTGGGAGAAAAATTGGGATCGGATGTTCCTTTTTGTATTGCAGGGGGGACTGTGGTCGCCACTGGAAAAGGAGAAAAATTAGATCCAATAGAAGCTTGTGAAAACCTATGGATTGTGTTAGGAAAATATCAAAGTCTAGCGGTCTCTACTTCTTGGGCCTATCAAACCTACCGGCAGCAATTCGGTCATAAATATGTTAGTGATCGTGCTGCAGTTACTTCTCGAATATCTAAAGTTCATTCAGGTCCTTTGGTTAAATCCATTAGTCACAAAGATAACCCAAAAATTGGGCACTTTCTACATAATGATTTAGAAAAAGTAGTTTTACCTAAATATTGCCAAGTTATGAAGTTAAGAAAGACATTACAGCAAATAGGAGGACTAGGCACTATGATGTCAGGATCAGGACCAACGATATTTACTTTATGTCAATCTCAAGAAGAAGCAGAAAATATAAAAAATAAAGCTAGACAAGCTATTTTTGATCCTGACTTGGAATTATTAATAACAAAATTGTCGAGTACAGGAATTAAAGTTATTTAAGTTATGCGAAAAAATATTATTGCGTTTATTTTATAATCTTTCATGTGGTGTTGTTTTTTATCATATTTAATTCTAAAGTATAAATTAGCAGAGACAAATAATATAATAATTCCTGTTCCTATTGTTTTAAATTGTTACAGGAGCCTGTTTGTGCGCACTGAATCACTATCAAGAATAATTACTATATTTATTTCTTTATATTTTTGACTATACCTATTTTTGTGTCTAAATACAACACATAGTTTTTTAAAAAAGTCTTTTTATTAAAGAACTATATATAAATATTGAAATTTAATATTAATATATAGTTCAATTAACTTATACCGTGTAGTAAATTTATATCTTTTTATTTAATAACTTTAGCAATTAAACTAATTGCTAAAGTTATTAAAAGTTTTTCGTCTGCAATTATTTACCTAAATCTTTGAGCAACTCTAAATAGTAAAGAGAGATAAAAGGCTATTTATTAGATGTTTGATAGCAGCCCTTAAACTATGGACTAGAGTTAATTTTAGGTAAGAATTAGAAAGATCATATCCTATATAAGGCTTGTTACAATTATAAAAGTTACTTCTTTCCAGGACTATCCTAAAAAATCACAATCTAGCATAAAAAAAAGACTCCAAGTTGTTATTAAGCCTGAGAAAGTGGGATGACTTAACTCGTTATGGTATCCGATACAGAGCTCTAAGAAGTTAATAAAGTATCTCTTAATCCAATAGAGGTTGAGTTTTCAGTCCAGACTAAACGAGAGAAATTTTTTAGCCTTGTAACAGCAATAAGGTAGAGACTAAATCCAGTGCTAAATTAAGATGAAATAAATAAAATTAGCTCTACAGTTTATTTACCTCATCCACTTAAATAGCTATAAAAATTTAAGAGGATCATTTTTTTACACCGAGTATCTTACCACTCATGGAAAATAGTTAAAGCGGCAAAAGCGGAAAAATAGGTCTGTGTTTTTAGAAAACTTTCAGCATATAATACTAACTGGGCGACATTTATTTACAATATATAAGCGACCTTATCCCGGCCATTTATCGACTAAAAGTAGTTTAGCTGGTAGCTGATAAGCTAAGGTGAAGATTCAGTTACATGCAACAAATATTCTGGTAAAACATCTATAGTTTTTGGCATTCTTCCCTCATATTTATTTCTGGCGAAGGAAGGTGACAACCAAGTAAAAATGGTTAAGATAGAGCCAGTAAGCGACATACTCCCCACCGCGATCCATGAATTCTCTTTTAGATGATGCCCCTAAGCTCCTAATTCGTCCTGTACAGTATCGTGATTTAGATCCTATAGAACATTTGGTTGTTCAAATAGCCCAAGAACAGCCGGAGTCAAATCTCGTTATGCCTATTCAAAAATTACAACAAGCACGGCGTTGGTTTGGAATTCTTAAATTCTTGAGTTGGTTTCCTAATTTATTCCAACATCATTTTTGTGTTTACATTGCTGAACCGAAAACATTATTAAATCAAGGAGCAGAAAGATTACAAGGGTTTATTCAAATTAGTCCTTTCAATAGAGGTCGTAGCACTTGGTGTGTGGAACGAGTAGTAATTAATACCCAAGAATCTCAACCTCAGTTGATAACTGATCCTAAAGGAGTGGGATCTCAACTGTTACGTCACTGTTTTGAAACTATTTGGGAAGCCAGAACTTGGGTTTTAGAAGTTAATATCAATCAAAAGAGTATCCTTGCCCTTTACCGTCAGAATGGCTTTCAACCTCTGGCCAAACTAACTTATTGGTCTTTACCACCAAAATTACTACAAGAACTTGCTCTAGGAGATTCTGATTTTCCTAACTTATTACCTGTGAGTAATGCCGATGCTCATCTACTTTATCAACTCGACTGCGTTTCCATGCCACCTTTATTACGTCAAGTGTTTGATCGCCACCTGCCTGATTTCAAGACTCCGTTTTTGGCGGGATTGGCATCTAAGTTGCAACAATGGTACTATAAAACTGATGTCGCCCAGGGATATGTGTTTGAACCCCAGCGTAAGGCAGCTGTTGGTCATTTTAAACTAATTTTATGTGATAACGGGTCTAATCCCCATCAAGCTAAGTTAACAGTGCATCCAGCTTACACTTGGCTCTATCCCAAGTTGTTCACCAAAATGGCGCAGATTGTGCAAAATTTCCCATCCCAAAGCTTGGAGTTGGTCTCGACAGACTACCAGCATGAACGAGAAGAATATCTTGATAAATTGGGAGCACAACGTAATAAACATACTCTGTTGATGTCCCGTTCAGTATGGCATAAACTAAAAGAAGCTAAGCCAGAAGGACTACATTTATCAGAGATGTTACAGGGTTTACAGACAGTTCCTCGTACCCCCATTCCTAGTCGAATGTCTTGGTTGAAAACATCTTTTAATCCTTTAGAAAAAAAAACTAATCCATGCAATGGAAAGCAATATAAACACAAGTCGCAAACCTTGGGAAAGTCTTCTGAATTTAACAATGAGCCATAGAAGGAATAAGATAAGGAAAAGCACCGTAAAAAGTAAATAAGCTGATAGGGAGATATTCTAACATTTGTCTTCTAGCTCGCTTACTCTAATTATATTTAATAGGATAATGAAACGAATTTCGGTTTTAGGCTTAGATGTGGGCAGGAAGCGAATTGGAGTAGCTGGATGTGATGGAACTGGGTTAATTGCAACGGGATTGACAACGATTCATCGTACTTCATTTGAGAAAGATATTCAACAGCTTCAACAGTTGATTCACGAAAGGGAAGTCCAAGTGTTAGTTGTAGGACTTCCATACAATATGGATGGAAGCTTGGGATTCCAGGCTAAACAAGTCCAAAAATTTGTGGGGCGTATTTCTCAAATCTTACAATTACCAGTAGAGTACATGGATGAGCGGTTGACCTCTATTGAAGCCATTGCACACCTCAAGGCACAAAAACTATTTTCTACTTGGGACAAAGGGGCAATTGATCGTCATGCTGCTTGCATTATTCTACAACAGTGGTTGGATTATAAGCGTTCAAAAATAGATAACAATCGGTATTTGACTTAAGTAAAATTTAAATATAATTAAATTTTACTTAGATAGACCTTCTATAAATATATTAAGAATTTAATCTTAATTGGTATATATTTTAAACAATAAATTTATTGAATTAAATATTCTAGCTACTTTATAATTCACAATTAATTATATTTACAAACTAATCTCATCAATCATTTTAGGAACTCCAGTAGTTAAAACCTCATGACCTGTTTTTGTAACAAACACATTGTCTTCAATTCTAATACCAATCCCTCTCCATCGTTCAGGAATTTCCGGTTGTCCCTTGAGAGGTTTAATGTTAGGACTAATATAAATCCCCGGTTCAACTGTTAATAGATGGCCTGGTTCTAATAGTTTCCAAGTTCCCTCCCCTTGTTTATAAACTCCCACATCATGGACGTCTAATCCTAACCAATGGCCAGTTTTATGCATATAAAAAGGTTTATATTTTTCTTCTTTAATAATTTCTTCTAGATCCCCTTTTAGTAATCCTAAGTCAATTAATCCCTGAACTAAAACACAGACCGCTATATCATGAAACTCATTATAGGATTTTCCCGGTTGGACTGATTTTATAGACCTCAATTGTGCTTCCAAAACCAACTCATAAATTGCTTTTTGTTCCCCTGTGAACTTTCCGCTGACGGGAAAAGTCCGGGTAATGTCTCCATTGTAATAGCCATAGGAACAACCCGCATCGATTAAGAGCAACTCATTTTCCTGAATCTGACGACAATTTTCAATATAGTGGAGAATACAGGCATTAGCTCCTGATGCTACAATAGAAGGATAGGCTGGACCAATACCTCCATGAGAAAGGAAAGCATGTTCTATTTCTGCCTGAACTTCGTACTCATAATGCCCTACTTGAACAAATTCTCTGGCTCGGTTGTGAGCAATGACTGAAATGCCTATTGCCTTGCGTAACATTTCCAATTCAGTAATACTTTTCACCTGACGCATAGAGTGAAGAATGGGATTAGGATCCTCAATAGCGACAGGACCAGCGCCTCGTTTGGGGTAAGCTGCCATTAGACGTTGCCAATAAGATAGAATTACCTTATTAAAATTCTTATCTCGTCCCAGATGATAATAGATACGGTTAGCTTTTTCAATATATTGAGGTAGCTTTTCATGTAATTCGTTAATGGGATATACTTTATCTGCACCGTAAAACTCTTTTGCTTTGTCTACACCACAACGATAACCCGTCCAAGTTTCTTTTTCGGAGTCTTTCGGTTGAACAAATAATACAAAATGGTGTTCCTCATGGTGAGGTGCTAAAACCGCTACGGCTTCTGGTTCATTAAATCCTGTAAGGTAAAAAAAATCACTATCTTGACGAAAAACGTACTCTACATCATTATGCATAATTACGGTCGGCGCACTACGAAAAATCGCAGTTCCCGTACCAATTTTTTTCATTAAGCGTTCTCGACGTTGACCATACTCTGCTAGTTTAATATTCATAATCGATACAAATAATCTTTAATTGATTTTAATTTAAGGTTAACTCACAAAATTACTCAATAGTCACTCGAATTTGTCATATGATATCGGTAAGTCTATTATGTCTATGAATAACTCCTAATTTTATTTGAAATATTGCTTAATTCAACCTTAAATGTGATCGCTTTAGAAAATTCAATCATGTCTGCTATGTAGAAAAAGGAGAGAGAGAACTATTAATCCTAACATGTATCAGTCAATGTTAAGATTAATGGACTAGATAAAATAAGTACTGTGCCCCATAGTGGTAGATTTATATCTTTTTCGTCTAATACTATCATTTAACTGTAAAAGTAAAAGGATATGAATAAATCCCATCGATTAAAATTAGGAATAGTTAAAATCAAATCTAAATTTGCCAATACTCCACGACTAAAAGGATTGTTACCAGTAACTTTAATTTATTAGGTAAAGAATTTGGTATTTTTTACACGTATTTATCTGTATGTAATATGTTTAGTGTTTTTAACGATTATTAACATTCAAAAAAAAACAATAAATACTGTTAAGCTATCAGAATTTGGATAAACAAATAACAGATAACGCACCTATACAACAAAAGTAAAAATTAATAGACAAATAATTCATATACAATATTTTTATTGCCTTGTTTATTGTTTCTTGAAAGCAATATTACGAAACATTTAAGATTTAGCAAAATGATACAGTAACCAGTATCCTGTCCCTAGTCCAAGAAAATTAGGCAACCATGCAGCCATAAAAGGAGAGATAATACCCATTAAGCCTAAACTACCGATAATAAATCCTAAAACATAATAAGTAAAAATAATTACTACACTTAAGCCAAAACTAGTAGCTCTTCCCATTTGCTGAGGCCTTACTCCTAAAACAGATCCCACTAAACCAAAAACAACACAAATAAAAGGAAAAGCAATTTTTTGTTGGATTCGTACTTGAAAGGTTCGCAAGTTTTTTTCATCTCCAATCATTCTCAATAGTTTTATGTACTGCTGAGCCTGAATGATATTCATTTCATAGGGATCTCTACCTTGAAGAGCGAATTCAAAGGGAGCTCTAGTTAGAGCTAACTGACAGTGTTTGAAAGGAGACATGTCTCTATAGGAAGCATCGGGAGCTAGTTTATAAATTGTCCCATTAAAAAAATCCCAAGTATTTTCCCTAGAGTTCCAGGTAGCCGAATCAGACACAACTATTGTGTTGAGATTAGTTCCTATCCATTCTAAGATAGTCAAAGTTTTCATTTGCTTACCGTCAAATTTCTCAGCGTAAAATAAGTATTTTAATCGTTTAACTGTTTCTCCATTTGGTAAATCCACTTCTTCATAGTCAGGATAGAAAATATCTTTATTTTGCCAAAATGTATGTTCTTCTTGTAGATATTCTACTAGTATAGATGTAGCTCGGTGATTAGCATCAGGGACAATTGATTCACTAAATACAAAAGTGATCCCTGTGACTACTAAACTAAAAACCAAGGCAGGAGCAATCACACGATATAAACTCACCCCACAAGTACGTAATGCTATTAATTCACTATCGTTACTAAGACGACCATAGGTCAGTAACGTAGTTAACATAACTGATATTGGCAGAGCATAGGCGGTGAATTCAGGTACTTTTAAAAGTAAAATCTCTAGGGCTTGTATTAGTGGAAGATCAAACTCTACCACTTTATTTGCCAAATCCGATAAATAACCAATTGCTACCCCTAACGATGAGACCAGTCCCACGCTAAAGATGAACGGGAGGAGCAGTTCGCCTCCAATGTAGCGATCCATCAAAGGTAGAGAAAACCGACATTGTTGCGAT
This sequence comes from Cyanobacterium sp. uoEpiScrs1, assembly GCF_947331815.1. GTDB lineage: Bacteria > Cyanobacteriota > Cyanobacteriia > Cyanobacteriales > Microcystaceae > Rippkaea. The sequence continues at coordinate 1,453,703 of NZ_OX373462.1, read as the reverse complement.
CTCCATATATCGAATAGAGATTGAAGAATTTTCGTCAACATCAGAGATTTATTAGAAGCACCCTTCACTAAATATCGACGGACAATTGGTTAGTTAGTTGCTGTAGTAGTTCAATAGAGATAAGTTTTCCACTACTGTTAATCTTCCCGATGATTAATTTAATCATGCGTTACAATCCTTAAGGTAAAGCAACTTTCACTAGATTTGAGTAGGATGACCATGAAAACAGCTTTGATTACTGGTGCATCTTCTGGTATTGGAACAGCTTTTGCTCAAGAATTAGCTATGCGCCAGATAAATTTAATTTTAGTTGCCCGTTCTCAAGATAAACTCTATCAACTTGCCGAGCAGTTACAACATCAAGCTCCTATAAAAGTAGAGGTAATTGTACAAGATTTAACTGAGCAACAAGCTGCCAAGCAAATCTATGATATTGTAGAAGAAAAAGAAATAAGCGTTGATTTTTTAATTAATAACGCAGGATTTGGGGATTATGGAGAATTTGCTCAACGAGAATTACCTCGCCAAGTGGAAATGATCCAACTCAATATAGTTGCATTAGTAGAGTTGACCCATTTGTTTTTATTGAAGATGCAACAACGAGGAGCCGGGAATATTATTAACGTCGCGTCTATTGCTGGATTCCTGCCTCTGCCCTATTTATCGGTTTATGCGGCAACAAAGGCCTTTGTCCTTAGTTTCTCTGAAGCATTGTGGGCAGAAAACCAAGGAACAGATATTAACATTCTTGCATTATGTCCAGGTCCAACAGATTCTAATTTTTTTAAAGTAGCGGATTTTCCAGAAGGTTTTAGTTATAAAGATAACGATGTTTTAACTTCAGCTAAAGAAGTAGTAAAAGATGCTCTTGAAGCACTTAAAAAAAAGAAATCAAATATCGTTTCTGGCGGATTAAGTAATCAATTTATTGTAAATTCTAGCCGTTTTCTTCCCAGGGAATTGTTAGTTAATTTAATAGAAAAGCGATTTCGAGATTAGATAATAATTTGAGTTAAATAAATTTATATATTCTGGAGTTAACCTTTAGTGAATTAAAGGGTGAGATCTGATTTATAGAACATGGCAAAAAGCTAAATAGGGAAGTAGCTATTTCTCTTTATCAAAAATCAAAAATTTAGATCTAATTTTTGATAGTCTTTATAGAAAAGTTAGGAACCATAGCAGAAAAATACAGTACAAAATAGTCATTTTTTAACTAAGACTTGCTAAGTTCCTATGCCCGTTAAGTTTAAAGAAATTATAATCTAAACTTCATAATAGTTAAGTATGATAGTAAGTCTGGAAAAGATTAAAATTTACATTACAACAAGGAGACAACCCCATGGCTCGGATGTACTATGACACAGATACTAATTTAGATTTTTTAGCTGGTAAAACCATTGCAGTCATCGGTTATGGTTCTCAAGGTCACGCTCACGCCCTTAACCTTAGAGATAGTGGCATAAATGTTATTGTGGGGTTATATGAGGGAAGCGAATCTGCCCAAGAAGCCCAAAACGAAGGTTTAAAAGTTCTAAGTGTTGCAGAAGCAGCTAAAGCAGCAGATTGGATTATGATTCTGTTGCCAGACGAAGTTCAAAAAGCTGTTTATATCAATGAAATAGAACCTAATTTAACTGGAGGAAAAATATTATCCTTTGCTCACGGATTTAATATTCATTTTGGACAAGTAGTCCCCCCTTCTAATGTTGATGTAGTAATGGTTGCTCCCAAAGGTCCAGGCCATTTAGTTAGACGCACTTATGAACAAGGAGAAGGAGTCCCCTGTTTGTTTGCTGTGTATCAAGATGCTACGGGACAAGCCCGTGATCACGCTATGGCTTATGCCAAAGGGATTGGAGGAACTCGAGCAGGAATCCTTGAAACTACCTTTCGAGAAGAAACTGAAACGGATCTTTTTGGAGAACAGGTTGTTCTTTGTGGCGGTTTAAGTGCCTTGATTAAGAGTGGTTTTGAAACTTTAGTGGCTGCAGGATATCAACCAGAATTGGCTTACTTTGAATGTCTTCACGAAGTTAAATTAATTGTCGATCTTATTGTAGAAGGAGGATTGGCTAATATGCGCCATAGTATTTCTAACACAGCCGAATATGGAGATTTAACCCGTGGTCCTCGCGTTGTTACTGATCAAACCCGTGCTGAGATGAAAAAAATTCTTAGTGAAATTCAATCAGGACAGTTTGCACGAGAATTTGTACTGGAAAATCAATCTGGTAAACCGGGATTTACTGCCATGCGTCGTCAAGAAGCCGAACATTCAATTGAAGAAGTAGGAAAAGAATTAAGAGCTATGTTTAGTTGGTTGAAAAACAAATAAATTACTAGTGAAAGGCTACTAGTCCCCCGTAGCCTTTTCTTTTTTTTGTGTATCTGCTTGTTTAACTTAAATCATAATTTAAATTTTTAGTTTTAGATTTAGGATAAGATGCAAATTTTCCTATATCAAAAAGACAATTAGCATTTACTCTTTACCTTATTATCGAACAAACTAACTTGCCTCATGTATAACAAATATAAATCATTGTGAGAAGTTTGCTCTTCTAAAAAACCATAGATAAAAATCCTGGAATTACATGATGTTTATATAACAGATCAAAGTATAAAGCTGGTGACAGGATTTGAACCTGCGACCAGCTGATTACAAATCAGCTGCTCTACCACTGAGCTACACCAGCACTAAAAATAATTGGAGCATCTGGTAACAAAAATAAGCTGGGCTGTTAGGCTAAATTCCGCTTTTACCAGCATTCTACACTCTCATGTTTAGTCTAAATGGACTATCTACACTAAGTCCTCTAAAGGACTTACTCCAGATAGCTAACTTACGTGCTCCTACCCTATTTAGTTTATAATTCACTTTCACCTATTTTGTATGGCACTTTTTTTTCAGTGATAGCTAGAGACTTAAAATTTATCGCTTTTTAGCTCACTGATTTACACACAGTTTAGCATATTAATTCTTAAAAAGAAAAGTTTTGGAACCAAAATTTATAATTTAAAAATTATACATCCGTCAGTAACCCTTTATAAGCTTAAAATTATTCAACAGACTAACTCAGTACAGTTTTTAGCTTGCCATTATTTAAGTCCATTAGAAATCAATAACTGTATATTGACAAATATATTTAAATCTGATACCAGCAAAGACAAAGAGCAAAAAACTGATAAAGTACAGTGTACTATAAAACTAAAAAATAGCTATTAGAGCCTCAGGATATTACATCATTTTGGATCATTTAATCTCGATGGGAGCTCTTTATTACTTAAAAGTTCAGGTTATTGTTAAGTAGTTTTAAACCGATATGATATGAATATAGTATTTACGTTATTATCTATTCCAAAATTTTATATTGTATTCAGTTTTTGAAGCCGAGACTTCTAGGCTCGTAAAATAAGTATCTATCATATTTGCCAACTTTATAAATTTAAGTCTTTTGATGTTTATGAGTGATAACTAGTTATTCATAGATTAATAAGTTTTTATATTTATATACATACAATAATACCAAATACTATTGTTTTTAATTTGCCAATATTAAATTTGATTTAAAACAGATGCGTGGAATCAAGTATAGAATATCAACGAACAAATAAAATAGCAGCTTTGAACAGTTTGATTATTTAATTTACTTAGAATTATTATAATTACTAAGGAAAATATTTTTTAAGATAAAATAGAAGGATAGACGACTCAAACTTGATAACTAGTCATTCCTAGCTCATGTCTGCTTCTACTTTATCTTTACCATCAACTAACTTTCCAATAACAGCTGTAATTGGGAAAGAATCTATCAAACTAGCCTTACTTTTAGCTGCCATTGATCAAGGATTAGGAGGAGTTGTAATTGCCGGTCGTCGAGGGACGGCAAAGTCTATTCTGGCTAGAGGGATTCATGCCTTATTACCTCCCATTGAAAGGATAAAAAATAACCCCTTTAACTGCGATCATAACAAACCAAGTGAATGGGACGATAACACTCATAAACAATATCAAACTATTCCTTTAGAAGATATTCCGACAGAAATTATACCAGCTCCTTTTATTCAAATTCCTATTGGGATTACTGAAGATAGACTTTTGGGCTCGGTAGATGTAGAAAAGTCTGTAAAAAAAGGAGAAGCAGTCTTTCAACCTGGGTTATTAGCTCAGGCACATCGTGGAGTTTTATACATTGATGAAGTTAATTTACTCGATGATCAAATTTCCAATAAGATATTAACTGTATTGACAGAAGGATTTAATCAAATTGAACGAGAAGGTATTAGCTTTCAACATTTTTGTCGACCCTTATTTATTGCTACTTATAACCCCGAAGAAGGATCTCTAAGAAGACATTTATTGGATCGCATCGCGATAGCTCTCTACACTGATGAAGTCTTAACTTTAGAACAACGAATCCAAGCGGTAGAACGAGCTATTGGTTATGCTAGTTCATCTCAAATATTTATTAGCAAATATAAGAATGAAATAGACAACATTAAAACCGAAGTTATTCTCGCACGGGAATGGTTAAAAGATGTCAAAATTACTACTGATCAGATTGCTTATCTAGTTGAAGAAGCTATTCGAGGAGCTGTAGAAGGACATCGTGCTGAACTTTTCGCTGTTAGAGTCGCTAAAGTTTCCGCCGCCTTGGAAGGACGTAACAATGTCATACCAGAAGATCTGACACGAGCAGTAGAATTAGTCATCGTACCCCGTTCCACTATAAAACAGCCTCTTCCTGAAGATCAGCAATTGTCTTCACCACCACTCCCTCAAGAATTTCAAGATAACTCTGACTTAAACCAGCAAGAAAACCAGCAAGAAAACCAGCAAGAAAACCAGCAAGAAAACCAGCAAGAAAACCAGCAAGAAAACCAGCAAGAAAACCAGCAAAAACCTCTAAATATTCCTGACGAGTTTATTTTTGATGTAGATGGAGTTATTCTCGATCCTAATGTTTTATCTTGTACTCAAATAGCTCAAACTCAGGGTAATTCAGGGTCTAGTGGACTAACTACTTCTGAAGAAAAAGGACGCTACATTAAACCTATAATTCCTAAAAGAAAAGTTAAACGCATTGCCGTTGACGCAACTTTACGAGCTGCAGCCCCCTACCAGAAATCCCGTCGTTTGCGTCATCCCAGTCGTGGTTTTATCCTTGAACAAGGGGATATTCGGTCAAAATACATGGCGAGGAAAGCCGCAGCGTTGATTGTCTTTGTAGTAGACGCGTCAGGATCAATGGCTTTAAACCGGATGCAATCTGCTAAAGGTGCAGTAATACATCTGTTGACAGAGGCTTACAAAAACCGTGACCAAGTAGCATTAGTTCCTTTCAGAGGGGAACAGGCAAACATTTTATTACCTCCTACCCGTTCCATTGCTTTAGCAAAACGACAGTTAGAAATATTGCCCTGTGGAGGAGGTTCACCTTTAGCACACGGTTTATCTCAAGCTATTCATGTAGGGATAAATGCTAAAATATCCGGGAACATTGGACAAGTCGTCATTGTTGCTATTACTGACGGACGGGGGAACATTCCTTTAACGAAGTCTTTAGGAAAATCTTTGCCTGAAAAAGAAAAGCCAGATATTCAGGCTGAACTATTAGAAATTGCTAAAAAAACTCGAACTTTAGGCATGAAATTATTGGTCATCGACACAGAAAAAAAATTTGTTTCTACTGGGTTTGGAAAAGAGCTAGCACAAACTGCGGGAGGAATCTACTATCAATTACCCAAAGTAACAGATAAGGGAATTGCACGAATGACTAGAGAAGCAATTAAGAACTTAAAATAGATATTATCTAGAATAAAAGTACATATTTATTAAGCATTCTAACTATTATCAATTGAGGTAGTAAGGGGTAAAATATATTATTTAATTACATTAAAAATCAGTTAAAAGTATTGATATATAAGTGGTGAAATTGATAAAAATAGTATTTAAATTAAGCTTCTATATAAAATAAAAAAAGTCGACAATACAATTTGTATTTCAGTAAAATAGTGAAATACAAAATCTAGATAAAAAACAAAATGTAATATTTAAAAATAGAAATTTGATTTATTAATTTATAAATTCAACATTTTAGTACTATCAATATAGTCTACATTAAATATTTAAATCATTAATTCTGGTTAATTTCTATATACAAAATTCAAATTATTATGAGTATTTTTAAAGCTAGTTGCCATACAGTGTATTGGTGATACATTGTAGATAATATTATTTAGTTTAGTTAGGTAAAATTCATTAAATGTACTTTACAAAAGTAGTGATAGTGTATCTAATTGATATACTTTTTTTTATATGTAACACTTATATTATAAGTTAACTAAAAATTATGAAGGGTAAATCAATAGCTATTATCTTTTTCACAAAAATAGAACTGCACGAAGATAAATGATCTATACACTTGAATATTTTTCAGGATAAAATTTATAAAATATACTAAGATATTTTTTCTAGTTTAGAACATTTATTAATAGATATACACTTCATTAACTTTTTGGCAGCATTCCTCTTGTAAATTGGCTAAATGCAGTACTTTTTATATTTATTTCCAATTCCAAGCAGTAATAACTAAACTTCCCCATCCAATAATAAATGCAATCCCACCAATCGGAGTAATTGCTCCTAACCATTTAATTCCAGTTAAACTAAGAGCATAAAGACTTCCTGAAAAAACTACTATTCCTAGAGTAAATCCATAGCCAGCCAATAATAAACTAGAAGGATTATTTTGTCGACAGATTAAAAGTAATGTAACTAATAATAAAGCCAAAGAATGATACATCTGATATTTTATTCCTATTCCGAAAATGTCTAACGCGTTATCACTTAGTCTATTTTTCAATACATGACTAGCGACTGCACCTCCAACTACCCCTAATCCTGCTAAAGTTGCCCCAATCATCATAAATACTTTAATCATTGTGTTTTTCTCTTACCTCTTTTATAGTCACGATTCAGCATTGAATGCTAATCTAGCATTTATACGAAAATATTAAAATAAAGATTCAACACTGTAGTGTCTGTGAAGGTAATCTAAAGGATATATTGCCCAAATACTCTTTGAAAGACGCTATCAAAAAAGAATGTAAGTGATTCTTAATTCATTTTATGTCAATGAATTAAAATTTAGTCGAACTGATTGGCAATATATTACCTCGTCAGTATTTTGTAATCAAAGCGGTTAGCGGCTAACTTTAAAAATGCCCTTAAGATTGAATAATTGAATATTTGAGAAATCAAAGAGTTTGAATTATTGTGTTAACTCCTTTACTCTACTGACTGTCTATTTAGAAGATATTTTCTTGATTTACAATTTAAAAGTTAAGCAGATCTCCCTATATATTAGATAAAAACAAGCTCAGGGAGGGTAAAGAAGTTTTGTTTTGCTTTATAGAAAGCTATAGTCACAACAACAAAGTTGGCATAAAGCCCAAATTATTTTTTTTCTTCCAGAGCTTTAATTTGTTCAAGAGCTATGTAAGAATCTTGGTCATGTCCTTGTTGACTCCACAACTGAGCAGCCTTGTTAAAATCAGCAATCGCTTTTTGACTCTGGTTAAGGTCAGATGAAGCTAATCCACGATTAAAATAAGCCTCTCCATAATCAGGTTTTAGTTTAATTGCTTCAGTAAAATCATTTTGAGCTAGATTCGCTTGACCCAGATTTAAATAAGCTAACCCCAAATTATTATAAGCAAAAGCATCATGAGGATTAAGTTCAAGGGCTTTTACATAATTGGTGATCGCTTGTTTGTCTTTTCCTAGATGTAAGTAGACGTTCCCTCGATTAACATAAGCTTCAACCAGTTTTGTATCAAGTTTGAGAGCTTGGCTAAAATCCTCCAATGCCAACTCAAATTTCCCTAGATGGCTATAGGCAAACCCTCGATTAAAATAAGCATTGGTATCATTAGGATTTTTTTCAATAGCTCGAGTGAAATCCCTAGTGGCTTCTAGAAAATCACCCTGACGACTTTTAATAATTCCCTGTTTAACGAATTCAGTTGAACCATGTTTGACTAAATCAGTCTTACTCGGATTAATAAAATTTTGGTTACAGGCAGTATTTGAACCTAATAAGAATAGACATATGAGAAACAGACACAAACGAAAACTAAATCTCAAAAGAAGAAATAATTTGAGTGATGAAAAGTAAAAAACAGAAAAAGTTGGGAGATTCAAGATGGATTGTTCGAGTGAGTAATTTCAGAACATTTAAAAATCAACTCCTGATTTATGAGAACCTAACCCTTATTAGTCAAGATTCATATAGTTAAAGCTCACTCGCACAACAACTATCACTTGTAACTATCATGTGGTGTGTTTTCAACTAGACAAATGCGAGAAAACTGAGTATATTAACTTGGGTTGTCTATATGAGGAGTTATCTTCTAATGAAAAGACTGTTGATATCTACTTTGATGATAGCGTTGACTGCAACTTCTGGACAGGCTCAAACGGCAACTTATTATTCTTCTCACTATCACGGCAAAAAAACCGCTTCGGGAGTAATATTTAACAATTACCATCCTTTAGCTGCCCATCCTTCCCTCCCCTTTGGGACAAGAGTAAAGGTTACAAATCGAAAAAATGGCAAGAGCATTATTGTTCGAGTCGTAGATCGCTGTCGTTGTACTATCGACTTGTCTCAAGGTGCCTTTCAACAAATTGGTTCTTTGAAATCTGGGAGGATTCCAGTTAGTATTAAAGTTTTACGTTGAAAATAGTCGAAAATAGCTGAAATTTTCTTATCTACTATATTTTAACTAAAATCCAGAACAAATACTCTATTAATTAGGATTATTTTATACAGATATACATAATAAATGGTATTCATGCATTCGTAGGATAATTAAGTTAGGGCAATCAGTGTTACGTATTAGGATAACCCGTACTTTTAATCGTCAAATAAAGTCGTCCAATCATCAACAGGAAGGAGACAATAGTGGCTAGCACAAGACTATTAACAACCATAAAGTCAGAAGAAATTTTTACTGCAGCCCAAAAATTAATGCCTGGTGGGGTTAGTTCTCCAGTACGAGCGTTTAAATCCGTTGGTGGACAGCCTATTGTTTTTGATCACGTCAAGGGAGCTCATATTTGGGATGTAGATGGCAATCAGTACATTGATTATGTGGGAACTTGGGGACCAGCTATTTGTGGACATGCTCATCCTGAAGTTATTGCCGCTATTCATGAGGCCTTAGAAAAAGGGACTAGTTTTGGTGCGCCTTCTTTTCAGGAAAATATCTTAGCAGAAATGGTCATTGAAGCCGTTCCTAGTATAGAAATGGTCAGGTTTGTAAATTCAGGAACAGAAGCTTGCATGTCTATCTTGCGTCTCGTACGGGCATTTACTCAACGTGATAAAGTAATCAAATTTGAAGGATGCTATCATGGTCATGCTGATATGTTCTTAGTCAAAGCAGGGTCAGGAGTTGCAACCTTAGGTTTACCTGACTCTCCAGGAGTTCCCAAGACTACGACTAAGGATACTTTAACGGCTCCTTATAATGATTTAGAAGCAGTCAAAGCTCTATTCGCCGAAAATCCTGGTGAAATTGCGGGAATTATTTTAGAACCTGTTGTTGGTAATTCCGGTTTTATTGCTCCTGATGTAGGGTTTTTAGAAGGTTTGCGGGAGTTAACTATAGAACATCAAGCTTTACTAGTATTTGATGAAGTGATGACGGGATTTCGTTTAGCTTATGGAGGAGCTCAAGAACAATTTGGGGTTACCCCTGATCTAACCACATTAGGTAAAATTATTGGTGGTGGTTTACCAGTGGGAGCTTATGGAGGACGTAAGGATATTATGGCAATGGTGGCACCCGTTGGACCTATGTACCAGGCAGGGACCTTATCAGGTAACCCTTTAGCTATGACTGCGGGAATTAAAACCCTTGAATTACTACAAAAACCAGGTACCTATGAATATTTAAATAAAATTACCCAAAAGCTAAGTAATGGATTTATCAAGTTTGCTCAAGAAGCAGGTCATGCTATTTCTGGTGGTTGTATTGGGGCAATGTTTGGACTATTTTTTACGGAAGGACCTGTCCGTAACTACAATGATGCTAAAAAGTCTGATCTACATAAATTTAGTCTGTTTCATCGGGGAATGCTTGAACAGGGTGTTTATTTAGCTCCTTCTCAATTCGAGGCGGGTTTCACTTCCTTGGCTCATAGTGATGAGGATATTGATCAAACTTTAGAGATAGCCCGTAAAGTTTTTGCAACTTTATAGGTTAAAGAGTTTTTAAATTAGATAGTTTTAATTAGCAGTCAATAACTTAATAGAATTAATAGTCTTATCTCATCAATCTTTTAGAGAATTTTCAGAGAATTTGTATCCAGTTTTATATTAAATTTAATTTCTAGGTCTTTTTTTAGCCCTAAATTCTAAAATAATAGATTAAAAGTACACAAATCAGAAACTACTAGATTATTCTCTATAAATATATAAATAATTTTATTCTACTACTTCACTTATGTATTAAGCTCTATCTTGGACTGCAATAATTGTTACCCAGGTCAGAGTCTATTTTTTTAAAATTTAAGATTAAAACCTGAATATTAGATCTTAGTGACTCCTAATGTCTATTGAATGATAACCAATTTTCTCTTACTTTTGATATCCTCCAGATACTATACTATACTACATCTAGGTCGTATGAATCAATAGGTCGATTATACTGTTAACTCAATATCTTGAGAATAGTAATTTTGATATCGGGCAACAATTAAATCCTTAAGACAACAAATTATAAATAATTCATCATAATGCAAAAATACTAAATTACCCGTATGCATAAATGGATTGTTGTCTATACTTTGGATTAGTTCTAGTAAGCTCAAGTAATATTGGAACTTAATATATAAATCTCTTCTATAGGACCTCGATTAACATAGCCTATTTTTAGCCAAAAATAGAGTTAAAAATTAGTTTGTGCTCGTAAAATATCAATGCTGCCAACAAAGTTTATCTCGATAATCTGGCTTAAATTAAAACTATTAATTTAAGCCACTTTTTTTATCTATAAAACCTATCCAGTTTTTAATAAAAGTCGAGATATCGTATAAAATACGAACGTATAATAAAGAAATACAAAATTATTCCAATTGAAAGACTTTTAATTTTTAAGAGAGCGAGGATCTAGGACATCGCGTAGTCCATCACCAAGTAAGTTAAAAGATAAAACCGTAAGAACAATCAAAAGGGCAGGTGGCCAAATCAACCAAGGTTGTAGCATGAGAATTGAAGCATTGGTAGCTACCGAAAGTAAATTTCCCCAACTGGGATCTGGTTGTTGAATTCCTAAACCAATGAGACTCAACACTGACTCAGCTATGATGAATCCAGGGACAGCAAGAGTAGCTGAGATGATAATATAGGTAACTGTTTGAGGCAACATATGACGAACAATAATTCGCCAAGGGGTTGCCCCCATTGCTCTTGCTGCCTGGATAAATTCCTGTTCTTTTAAAGAAAGAACTTGACCACGAATCACCCTTGCTAGTCCAGACCAACTGATAAGAGAAGTAATGAGAATAATAAGTAAAAATCGTTGCGCACTGCTTAAACTAGGGGGAAGAACCGCTGCCAAGGCAACTAATAAATAAATTCCAGGAATAGTCATTAATACTTCAACCAGACGCATTAATGCCATATCTAACCAACCCCCAAAATAGCCAGAAATACCTCCGACTAGTATACCGAGAGGAAAAGAAACTACAATTCCTACTAGTCCAATAAATAAACTAATTCTTCCACCAAATAGCAATCGACTAAATTCATCTCGTCCTTGTTCATCAGTTCCAAGGAGGTTAAATTTAGCCTTTCCTAGCACTCCGAATAGGTGGATATCAACAGGTATCCCAGAAAACAGTTCTACTTCTTTAAAAGTAGGGGGCAAAGGGAGACGAAGTTGGAATAATTGATAACGGTCACCTTTAATAAACAGACGGATAGGTGCAGGGTTTTTAAAATCAACATTTAAAGTCCGTTCTCCTGTTGTCACATCTGTTGGACTTTGAGTTGTAGGGTAGATATGAGGTCCTAGAAACTTCCCGTCTAGGGTTGTCCAATAGATAGTAGTTGGAGGCAATAAAGACCCATCAACTTGAGAAAAATAGGGATTGTAGGGAGCAATAAAGTCTGCTGATATCACTACCATATAGAAAAATATCAATAAAGTTGCTCCAAAACGAGCTAGATGGTTATTTTTAAGTTTTTGAAGCAAGTTCATAAGTACTAGAAGTAATCATTTCTATGTTGATTGTATAGTGACTGACTTGATATTTGATTATCAATGGTAAACCTAAGAGATAGAAGAGTTGAAAATAATTGTCTTTCATGTCCTAGAGACTCGGTGAATTAAGAACTGTATTACTACACTACATAAATCCTCATTGTTTGCAGTGATTTATATCAATATTTTTTTAAAACTCAAACTGTACTCTAATGTATTTAATTTGCATACTATCATACTTATATTAGTATTTTTATGTTATATAGATTCAAAATCTTGCTCATTTTTTTAGGAGTTAATTTTATGTTTATTTATGTTTTTAAATTGTCTCTAGCATTGACATATTTTATATAAGTATATTTTTTGCTAACAAATATAGCTATTTGTTAGCAAAAAAGTTATTGATTAGTTAATCCAATTATGGTTGTTGTCTATACTTTTGCTTAAATTAACTTTTAACACAACAAGTAAAATAGAATGCTAAAAATTAATTATATATTTTGATTGATGTTCATATTTTATGTATTCAATTATAAGCAGTAAAATATCAATTAAATTATAAAGCTATTATTTGTCAATAAAAAAGTTTATTTTTTTTAGCCAATCATTAAATAATAAGAACAAAATAAATATTACTTTTAAAAAAAAATAAGATCACTCAAAAGAATATAAGTAATATCTGTAGAGATAAATATTAACTATGATAAACCAGCAAATATAAGTATGTAAATAGGAAAGAATAAAAATATTATAACAAGTTAAAAATAAGAAGCACTAAGTTCTGATTTTGATAAAAATAATAATATTTATAACTAGTTATATAACTAGCAATAATAATTGCATATTAATTTTTTTTAAAATATTAATGTGTTTTACAGAGTATATTCCTATTTTAGCATGTAGTATTCTCTGCTATAGTTTCTTTCTACAAACTCCATATTAATTTGTTTATTTAAAAACATTAACATATATTATGTTTTATATAAAAAGAGTAATTTAGTTATTTTTTGACTGCTGATTAATTCATTAGTTTAACACTTCTATTTATAAAAAATATAAACTTACATAAAAATAATCTTGTCCAAAAATTGGATTATTTCTATAATAATGATATATTGATAAATAAGAATAAGTATGTTAATAACTGAAGATATACTCATTAGTGATGGTAGATAAACTAGTTAATTATTTGTGTATTAGTTGCTAAAGTAATCACCTGATTTAGCCTTATAAAATTACTAAACTGTTCACTTTATAAATATTGTTTTTTGATAGACTAACAATCCTAAATACATGTTAGACCAGGAAAATAAAGAGAATTCATAAGACTCTAAGTCCTATGAATTCTCTTCGATCTCTAATTTATTTTTATTTGAAAGTCAATAGATAATCTATTATCACATAATCTCTCAACTATAATTATGAGGACATTAATTTTACTGCATTAGTAAAAGAAGTTTATTTATTAATTATTTGAACAGAAAAAATTATTAATAAATAATATAACTACAGTAATTAATTAATGTAATATTTATTCTTAATTGTCGTGATATTTTTAATAGTCTAAGTTTACTTTAGTTGTTCTAATAAGTTGACGAGTCATAGATGAATTTATCAATAAAATTCATCAGTCAATTGATTTCGATATGTTTATAAAATTTCTCTAGAGTGCACGCTCTTTTAAGGAACTTGTGCTCGTAACCAAGCTATTAAAATATAGATTATTTTCCTAGAAGTCCGAACAGAAGCCCGTTTAGTAAATACATCATAGTTATTAGCTTCTATCATGTTTAAAATATCTTGATACAGCATCAATGCTGCCCATACTGGCCAACGGGAATCTCGACATAGAAAACGAATTCCTTGTTTGGCATCTTGATAATATTGGCGGGCGCGTTCAATTTCAAAACGCATTAAGTTACACCACCGCTCATCAACAACACCGGCGAATAAATCTTCTTGAGTGTAATTAAACTTCTCTAAGTCCTCTAGAGGAAGGTAAATCCGTCCACGTTGAGCATCTTCTCCTACATCACGTAAAATATTGGTTAATTGGTTTGCAATTCCGAGAGTGATTGCTTCTTGTTTAGGAATATAATGGTTCCGATTATTTTGCCAGAAAACATTGTACTTATGTCCCTTGATTCCTAATACTGAACTAGATATCAATCCTACCGTTCCTGCCACACGGTAACAGTACAATTGTAATTCTTTAAAAGATTCATATCGACTACGATGTAAATCCATTTTCTGTCCTGCAATCATTTCCTGGAATAGTTCAATTTTGACGGGAAAGCGTTGAATAGTATCAACTAGAGCTACATCCTCATTATCGATGGGATGACCTGAAAATACCATTTTCAAATGTTTCTCCCAACGTTGTAGAGTTTCTACTGTTGTCGATTGAGCTTGGGGTCCATCAACTAATTCATCAGTACGACGGCACCAAACATAGATTGCCCAGATCGCTTGACGCTTTTCGGGACGCATTAACAACGTTCCTAGATAGAATGTTTTAGAAAATTTTGCTGTAATTTGGCGACATAATTCGTAAGATTCCGTCAGGGAGACGAAGTTTCCTTGGATTCGGGGTGGTTCAGGCAGTTGCAGCATTCAGCACAAGCGGAATGATTGTGTATAGGGGAAAAATTGGATCTTTACCTAATGGTTAACCGTTAGATGTTTAGTACTCATTGTCGCATTCTAATGAGTCTTTCGTCATCAGTTAAGTTATTAAAACAGTCCTTAGTTTGATTTACTAAAACTAACAATGTTTCTTTGCGTTACTTAGATTAAAAGCCAATGATCTTAGTAGGATTATCTTGGATAATAGCTTGAGCCGCTAATTTACCTGAGAGTACTGCTCCTTCCATACTTCCAAGATATTGCTGCATAGTGTAATCTCCCGCTAGATAGAAGTTAGCAATTGAAGTTTTTTGAGAGGGACGAAAAGCTTGTCGTCCAGGGGTAGCTTTATAAACTGAACGGGGGGTCCTAACTACATAAAATTTTAGTAATTTTGTGGGATTTTCTTCCGTAAAATGCTGGGGAAATAGTTTATTCAATTCTTCCATTGTTGCAGCGATAATGTCTTCATCTGACTTATTTATCCAATCTTCAGCTGGAGCAAGTACTAGCTCTAACATAGAGCGTTCCTGATTGGCATATTCTTTACAGGTGTTACTCATGTCTGCATAGACACTGAGTAAGTCCGAGCGAGAAAATAATAAATGGTCGATATTAGTTAATTTACGATCAAACCACAAGTGTAAGTTAATTACAGGAACTCCTTCTAATCCCTTTAATTGGCGAGCAAAATCAAGTTTTTTCCAGGATTTAGGTAAAAGTGGTTTGAGAAGATCAACTGGTATTGCAGATAAATATAAATCAGCTTCAAGGATTTTCTCCGGTTTGCCATTAACCCCTCTGAGTAAAAATCCTCTGACAGTGTTGTCTTCATTGAGAAGAATCTCTTTGAGATGAGTATTTAGTCTAACCTCTCCTCCTTGTTCAATAATATGATCGACTATAGGTTTGCAAAGTCTTTCAGTTGGAGGACCATCGAGAAAAGCCATTTTTGAGCCATTTTTTTCCTGTAAAAAACGGTTGAGAGCTGTTAGAAGAATGGTGGCTGAGATTTCGTCAGGATTAATGAAGTTTAAAGCTTTGGACATGGCGATAAAAACTTCTTTTTCTACCCTGGAAGGGATATTTTGTTTTTTAATCCATTCAGACCAGGAATAATGATCCATTTTTTCAACGTAGCTTTGTCCGTTAATTATTGCTGGAATTAATCCTATGCCAAATTTAACTTTTTCTTTCCAAGTCAACATATCTTTGTTTCTAAGAATAGCAATGATACCGTTAACTGGAGCAGGAATATCAGGAAAATCGAAACGGGAATAAGTTCCAGGGGTTTCTGGTTGATTAAAGATCATTGAATGTTCTTTCCATTGTAAGCGCTCTTCAATGCCTAATTCTTTGAACAATTGCAGTATATTGGGATAAGCTCCAAAAAATATGTGTAGTCCAGTCTCATACCAGTCTCCATCATCATCTTTCCAGGCAGCTACTTTGCCCCCTAATACGTCTCGACTTTCTAAAATGATAGGAGTGTATCCCGCATCTGCAAGATATTTTCCACAAGAAAGTCCAGCTAATCCTGCTCCGGCTATCACGACTTTCATCTACAATCTTCCTGCTTTAACAAATATATTCATAATAATTTCTATTGTACTTTACACTTCGTTACAAGTTTTAAAAATTAAGATTTGTCTCGGTTATAATTTATAAATAGGAAGCAGTATAGACACTAGCGTAGTCTACTCTTATCGGAAGTAAACTCTTTTATATTTTGAAAAGAACTAAGATATTAGTAAGATACTTTTCGGTTCATGTTTGGTATTAAACAAAAGTAAAGTAAAGTAAAGTAAATTTTTAAAAAGTTAATATCATTAGTATACATATTCTTATAAAAATCACAATAGTATTAATTATGAGTTGTTTTTTCTGACTTTTAAACTAATGTATAAGGTTCTAATTTCTCTAATTTATTTTTTATGAAAAACGTACAGCTAATATAGAATCTACTTTTAAAAGTTTCTTTTTAAATTTTTCAATTTATGTATATTTTATTTTGTATATTAACAGGTTTTAAATAGTAAGACCAATAATTATTGATTTTACTATTTAAAATACTATTGATTAGTTTTTATAAAAAGAGAAAGATTCTTCAGGAGAATATGGCTTAAGAAAAGTCTTTGCTTTATAAATATGAAATATGTTAACTACCACTCCTCCTAAACGAATAGAAACAGTACCAACTTCTTTAAATTCTTTAAAGTAACGGCTAAAATCGTTCTTTAAATGAGGCATTTTGTCGAATTGTTCTAATGTAATATACAATCCATCTTTACCGACCCATTGATTAGTATCATACCAAAAAAGAAATCCTCGCATATCGTAACTAAAACAAGTTACAGGAATATCTTTTAAAGGTCGCAAAGCTAAATCAATTAGTCCAGCTAAGTAATATGCATTAGTGAATATAAAATCTGTTTCACTCAAAGCATTCATAAGCTCTGAAGATTCTGCAAAATTATTTCGCAATTGTTTTATATCAATTAATTCTGTTACAGGATCATTTTGAGGAGTAAAAAAATATAAAAAAGGTGAATATTTATTGATTTTATAAAAAGTTCCTTTAGTTGTATGAAGTAGCAATAAAAGTAAAATAGCAGTAGTTATGATGCCCGTTGATCTAATCCACCATCTAATTAAATTAGATGAATGTTGTTTCCACTGAACACTATAAAATCCCAATAATAAAGTTGCACTCCAATATCCTGGAATTGGCCAGGTCACAAGAATTTGTTGCTTACCGCCAAGCAGAGTAAATCCTAACATTAAGGGAAGAGAAACCCATAAAATAAATAGCTGTTTTTTTAGAAAATCATATTCATTGAATTTATTTTTTACCTTTTTTGAAATTCCAAATAATTTATTGTTAAATAATATTTGCAATTGAGATAAACTTGACTTAAAAACAACCCACCATAAAGGAATGCCAATAGTAGGAAATAGTAAGCCCAGCCCTGTCAAAAAAACAAAAAATACATTTAACAAACTATATCCTGACGATAATACCTCTTCTTCTGGAGGAGGTTCAAAGCGATTTAATAATTGAAATTGAAATGAAATCCAATCATGGTTTAAATTCCAAAACCAAAGGGGAAATAAAGTTAAAATAAATAATATAAATCCTAATCCTGTCCAGCGAGATATAAAAACACATCGATGAGGAGGACTAGTTAGACAAAATCCAATTAATCCTAATCCCAATATAAATCCATGATATTTACCTAAACAAGTTAATCCAACAAGAATTCCTAGAACAGCAAGGCGATAAGTAGGACGAAAATTTTGATTAGAATTGGAGTGATTAGGAAAAAACTCAATAGTTGCACAATATAAACTTGCAGTCCAAAAAAAGATTAAAGGACTGTCAGGAAGAGTAATAACCCCGAATCCAATATTAAAAATAGGAACTACTGAGACAATGGCTAAAGTTAATTTAGCCGTTTGATGACCGAATAGTCTGCTACTAGTTAAATATAATAGGCATAAACTTCCTGTATATAAAATTACTGTTCCAAAACGTAGGGTAAAAAGAGAAGTAATACCAGTAATCCAAATACCAAAATTAGTCGTCAAGGCAACTAATAAGGGATGATCGAAATAACTCCAATCTAAATGGCGAGTGTAGAGATAATAGTAACCTTCATCATAACCAGGAAACAGCCAAAAGGCGATTATAGAACGTAATATAAGCCCTGTTAATAATAACCAAATAACAGATTTCCGCCAGTGATAGGATTTTAACTTATTTTGAATAATGGACATATTTTATTTAATAGAGTTAAAAATGATTTAATCCAAGGTTTTAATAAAAATGGTCAAAACTCTTTTAGCATTTTATTATCTCCTAAAATCATCAATAAAGCAAAGGTTAAAAAAAATATATTATCGTTATAGTTACCATTTTTAGAGAAATAGAGTAGGAATAAATAATAACAAATTTAGTTATAAATTAATTAAATAAATATATTCAATTTAGAACATATTTAATAAATAACAATATTTCAATCTATTATTTTTACTATAAATATACTAAGTTGACAAAATTAATTTTATCAAAAAAGTAATTTTGTTGAAGCCAAAATAAAATTATAATCGTAATTTATTTAATTTATAAATAAACGTTAGTATTTTTTGGCTAAGTCAAAAATAGTAAAGTATAAAACCTACTAAAATATATGATGATATATAAAAAAGTTGCAGACAGTATAATTATTATCTAAATTATTTATTATAGAATACTTGTATTAAAGATTTATTTTTTGACCTAAAATTTAATGAACGAATTTATATAATCCCCTATTATGCTCTTATATATATCGTTGTTTTTCTCTTTTATACTTAAAATTTAAATCTCTATTTATGACAATAAAATACTATACAAGGAATATAATTAAGAACTAAATATTTTGATTTTAAAATAGATGTATAGCAATAACAATAGTAAACAAAACAGATATTTATATCTTCATTAGTCACTAAACAGAGCTATTGATTGATAGTTTAATTAATTAAGATTACTAAAATTTTTGCATTCTTTAATTAAGCAATATCAAATAGTTTTAAACCAAAAGATTTTAATGAATTTAGAATTAGTATAGTAAAAACACAAAAAAATATTTGACTTAAATAAATTACAATATCTATATATTTTTTTCTGTTTCTTGTTTATAATAAAAATATTGGTTAACTCATGAATACTTATAACAGTTTATATAAAACTACAGTAAATTAATTACTTCTATTGCTAATATTTAAGGGTTTAATCTAAGCCATGTAAAGGATTACGTTTTTATTTTTGGGTAGAATTATATTTTGGTTTTAAGTTATTTGAATAGGCACTACTGTATCTATAGTTATTATGCTATTTTAGCTTAAACTGAAAATATAACTTTAATAGTTAAATATTATTTTTTGCAAAATTTTATGTGTGTTTATTTTGTTAACGTAATAAAAATAGCTGCTTTAATCATAACATATTTTAGTGATATAAAAGTTATGGACAACTAATAAAGTATCTTAGATTTTTAAATACATTTATAGTTCTGGTAATCTGTTTAATGCTAATTAATTATATTTGATTTATACTGAGATCTTATTATACTAAGCTTAAAAGCTATAAATATTAGTGTTTATTGATTTGAATTAACAAGCTATCTATAATATCAAATGGCATTATTTGTTAAATGTAAAATACTTAGAAAAATAATTAATTAATATTAGTTTATTTTATATTAATATTTAAATTTTAGCAAATATTTATTAATATCGTACTTATTTTTGCATTATTCTAAATTTAATTGCATGTACTAATAAATTTTCTCAATTTTAGATTTTAACATTTAAACGAGACTAACTATTTAGTAGTCAAAATAAACTAATTTAAAACAAAAAAATTTCTAGTTTAGCTCAAACAGAAACCACTGTCTTTATAGACTTATACTATGTATATTTTATTAGTCAATGAAATCAAGTATTTTTATTTTAAATAGATAAAAAATAATCACAAAACTAATAAGCTTATGATTTTTTATTTTTAAGTAGAAATGATTAAAAAATAGTTTTTAGTTATTAACAATTTATTTCTTTTAAAAACTATAAAATGAGCTAAAATAACTATACAATCCCCATTTATTAGGTAATGTAATTTTCTACGAAATAGGAGAGTTATAATAATAATCTAGCTACTTGTAATTAAACACGACAAGAGATTTAATTAAAACTTCCTTATCTCCTGTGATAATCTACTATTAATTATAGCTTACATGTCATTCTTAACAATATTCTTGTAGTTGATTACAAAGATAAATTCAGTTACTTGAAAGCTAATCTTATTCCTTGTGTCAAATTTATAGGTCAAGAGTAAGATAGAAATTTTTAGTTAAATTTTTGCTAGAATTTCGACATAGATTAGACCATATCATAGTACTAGAAGTATAAGGATGATAACAATTGTTATCATCCTTATACTTCTAGTACTATGATATGAGTTTCCTTGTTTAAATTAAATACAAACCATCAATCATCCACCTTTCTTATGAAAAAAAGTACATTCTGGATTACTATTTTAATTATTTGTTCTCTTTTACTCAATTGGCTTTTCTGGTCTCCAATTGCTTCGGCTTTTACGCAAAATCAAGAACTATTACTTCAGTCTTGGCGATTAGTTAATCAATCCTACATAGATAACTCATTTAATAACCAAAACTGGTGGTCTCTACGCCAACAGTTTCTAAAGCGGCATCTTTACAATCGTGAAGAAACTTATAAAACTATTGATGAAATGTTAGCTACACTCAATGAACCTTTTACTAGACTTTTACGACCCGAACAATATCGTAACTTACAAGTAAGTACAGCTGGAGAGTTATCAGGAGTGGGTTTACAGATTAATATTAATCCTGAGACTGGTAACCTGGAAGTGGTTGCCCCGTTAAGAGGATCACCTGCTGAGTCTGCCGGCATTAAAGCAGGTGATTGCATTTTGAAAATCGATGGAGTAGACACCACTGCTTTAACTCTTGATGAAGCAGCGACTAAGATGCGTGGACAAAGTGGAACACAAGTTTCTTTGACTATAAGACCTTGTCATGCTCAGAAAACAGTTCATTACATCAACATTACACGGGAACATATTTCTCTGAGTCCAGTATTTGCTGAGCTTGATAGTCAAATCCAGGATATTCCTATTGGTTATATTCGCCTTAACCAATTCAGTGCTAATGCAGCCCAAGATGTTACTGATGCAATTGCCAAATTAGAACAACAGGGAACTAAGGCTTATATTTTAGATTTACGAAATAACCCAGGAGGATTGTTACAGGCAGGGATTGAAGTTGCTCGTCTTTGGTTGAATGACGGTACCATAGTACATACAGTTAATCGTCAAGGAATCCAAGATAGTTTTTCTGCTTTCGGCTCAGCATTAACAAAGGCTCCTTTAGCAGTATTAGTTAACGGAAAGACAGCTAGTGCTAGTGAAATTTTAGCAGGGGCATTACAAGATAATAGTCGAGGTATATTGGTCGGAGAAAAAACCTTTGGTAAAGGTTTGATTCAGTCTTTATTTGAGCTGCCTGGTGGGGCAGGATTAGCAGTGACAGTAGCTAAATATGAAACTCCCAACCACAGGGATATTCATAGACTGGGAATCCTTCCTGATGAGGTTATTCCCCAAGACCCTATTGGTCATCGACAAATTGGTACTGATGCAGATCTACAATACCAAGCTGCTATTAACCTCTTAACAAGTGCTATAGTTATGGCTCATGCCTCTTGAATCAAGACTTGCTAGATAATTGTGTAAAAGCTTTTCTTTATAGTTTTTACTCATAAATTGTTGTCCTTTCAAACTGAGCATAGTTTAAATCGATAGTAATTATCAATTACTTTCTTTTTTTCTAGACATTGGTTAGTTGGTATTTTTACTCAGATAGTTTAAAATTTGCACTTATAAAAATTTTAAATTTTGTGTGAGAAACTATTATTTAAAATAAAGTTAACATCATCAACTTATAAATACTACAATAATATATGAAAATTGCTACCTGGAATGTTAACTCAATTCGTGTTAGACAACCCCATGTTATAGAATGGTTAAATAATAACTATGTGGATGCTCTTTGTTTACAAGAGACTAAAGTAGTTGACGAAAACTTTCCTAAAAATACTTTTGAAAAACTAGGTTACTATGTTTATGTTTATGGACAAAAAGCCTACAATGGGGTTGCTATTCTCAGTCGTTACCCTCTAGAAAATGTTAATATCGGATTTACTTCTATTGTTAAGGATTCTTTAGTGGAAGAGTTTGACAAGCAAAAACGAATTATTACAGGAATTTTAAATGGGGTAAGAATTATTAACTTATATGTTCCTAATGGTGCTTCTATAGGAAGTGAAAAATACAACTATAAGTTAAGATGGCTAAAAGTTCTAAAACGATATTTAACTGAGATTTTAGATCAACCTAATCATGGATTATGTGTTTGTGGGGATTTTAATATTGCTTTAGAAGATAAGGATATTTATGATTCTAAATCTAAGGATAATCATATTATGTCTTCTCAGTTAGAACGGGAAGCTTTAAAAGATATCCTTTCGTTAGGATTAAAAGATGTATTTCGAAAATTTATCTCAGAGGGTAATTACTTTAGCTGGTGGGACTATAGGGCAAGTGGATTTAAGCATAATCGCGGATGGCGAATTGATCATCAATATCTTACTCCAGAACTTTATAGAAAAGCTCTTAGTTGTACTATTGATATTGAGCCAAGAAAATTGGTAAGACCTAGTGATCATGCTCCAGTTATTGTTGAATTTTAAGGAGTAATTATAACTTGCAAATCGATTACAAAAGGCCAATTGCCATCGATTTATTTGCTGGCGCAGGAGGAATGACGTTAGGATTTGAACAAGCCGGATTTGATGTTCTTGCATCGGTAGAAATTGATCCCATCCATTGTGCAGTCCACAAGTACAATTTTCCATTTTGGACAGTTATTTGTCGGGATATTCAAAAAATAACTGGATCAGAAATTAGACAGATATCAAAAATTGGAAACCGTTCCATTGATGCTATATTTGGAGGACCTCCTTGTCAGGGATTTTCCTTGATAGGTAAACGTCTTGTAGAAGATGAAAGAAATCTATTAATCTATCATTTTGTTAGACTAATTTTAGAGTTAGAACCGAAATATTTTATTATTGAGAACGTTCCAGGGATAGCTATTGGTAATCATCAAAAAATTTTACAAAAAATCTTCGATAAATTAAGTAAAGGAAATTATAAGTTAGAAACTGACTATCAAATTTTAAATGCAGCTAATTATGGGGTTCCTCAAAATAGAAAAAGACTCTTTATATTAGGATGTCAAAAAGACTTAATTTTACCTAAATATCCTCAAGCTATTAGTAGTGATTTTACTCATAAATCAACAACAAAAACAAGTTCTAATTTACCTAAATCTCCTACTGTTTGGGATGCAATCAAAGACTTACCTGAAGTAAATAATTATCCTGAACTTCAAAAGAGAGATTGGACTATAGTTAATTATGGAACACAAAGTGATTACGTTAAAAAATTAAGGTCTTTAGTCCCCTTGGAAAATGATTTTTCTTATCAAAGAATCTATAATAAGAACCTTTTAACATCGAGTTTAAGAACGAAGCATACTATTACAATTCAGGAAAGATTTAACAAAACTCTCCCAGGAACAATAGAACCTATTAGTCGATTTTTTAGGCTTCATCGAGATGGTTTATGTAATACCTTAAGAGCAGGAACTCCGAGGAGTAGAGGAGCACATACTTCCCCCCGTCCCATTCATCCTATTACTCCTAGATGTATTACTGTAAGAGAAGCTGCAAGACTTCACTCGTATCCTGATTGGTTTAGATTTCATATTACTAAATGGCATGGATTTCGTCAGATAGGTAATTCTGTTCCTCCTTTATTGGCAAAAGCAATTGCAACAGAAATTGTTAAATGTCTTGATGTTATATTAATTAAACCTATACCTCAATATATCCTCAGTAAAGAAGAAATACTAAGCTTTAATATGTCAAAAGCAGCTCAATATTATAGAATTGATTGTAGTTCAGTAAAAAGAGAAATTTAATAAGTTTATAACAAATAGTTGATGATTAAAGTTAATCACACCATTTTTATAGTGTAGGTAATACTACTATAAATTAAATCAGAATTCAACTATTAATCTAGTTTTTTATAAACTCATTAATCACCTTTTTGAATTATAATTAATCTGACTTAACATACAATTATTACTAAGTTTTTTTATAAATTACTTGAAAAGTTTATGTTTTTTAATGCTATAAATAGCATAACTGGGAAATATACTATACAGAACGTAAAAAACTACATATTGTAAATAAAAATCATCTACTATCTTCAGAGAAGTACAAGTCTGAAGAAGTTTTTAAAGTATAAATTTACTGATATAGTTTATTGTGGTATTGATGTTGCTATTACTACTCATTTTTTTACTAGTCAAGCATTGACAACAATCTTTTTATCAATAGACAGTTAAGAAGACAAAATCTCTAAATATAATAGGCAATGATATAAAATCATATGATTTTTATAAAAAATAAAAGATAGTTATCTAGGATATCGTTAAGATATTAAAATAATAATATTTTGAGTCGAATACATGCAATAATGAAATTAACACAGCATAAACTGCTTAATAATTATATGAACTCTACTTCTTGGTGATAAAAATTTTTCTAGGGATTCTTCATACAATTAAGAAGACTTATCTAGTATCCTACTATTGCCTTCATATATAATAAACAGAAAATCTAAACAGTGATCTCAATTAAGATCCAAATCCTATGAGTCAAAAAAATTCTCCAGGCTGGAAACAACGTCTTAAAGATTTAGAAGCGGAAATAAACCAAAAATCTGAACAATCGCCTGTACAACCTTTTAAAACTAATAAAATTTATAAGGGTCTCTTAGTTCGCTTCGTAAAAGCATATAACAACCTGTCCGTTACTACAAAAATAGTGCTAGCTATTGTGGTTATTATTGCTACTTTATCGTTACTCAATAGTATATTACGGTTAGTAATGTCTGTAATCATGATTGGAATTTTTGGAGTTATTTTATTTGCTTTATATAAAATTTTGTTTAAAAATAAATCTTATTAGACATTAACTATAAATACTTAAAGCTTAAAAAATAATTCTGGGATAAACAGTTTTCTATTAAAATTAACTTTACACTTTCATAAAATATTGTAATTAGTACATTATTGATTTATTTATTAGATAATACATGACATAATTTTTTTAGTTTTATAAACATTCAAAAATTTCATCTCAATAAACAAAATAATGGATATATTATTGATATAATATATCCATTATTTATAACTTAAATTACTTATTTTTAAGGACAAGGTATATATCTCAAATAAAAGTACTTTTAGATAAAACTACTTTAGTTTATATCAAGATATTAAAAGTCTCTAAAAAGATAATATATATAATTTTCATTTTTTATAAAATAGAGATATAAAATATATTTTTTGTTAAAAAACTTGAGCTAATGATTTAATTAAAGTAAAATAAATAATGTTTACTCTGGCTATAGTATTAAATTATTAATAGTTAGTATTTAAAAGTATTACAAAAAATCATACTTTAAACTCGACTTGTTATTAATATAATCTCTATAGAATAGAATATTAATTTTTAGTAATTTTTACTAATTTTTACTAGTTAAAGTCGAGTGTAGTTAATAGATATTAATTGTTAATATTTTTTGTTATGTAGATATTTGTTTTATAAGTAAAATGTAAACGCTAACTTAAGATAATAAATTAATATTTTTTATAAACAAATTATTTTCATAAAATCATTATCAAAACAACTATTTAAAGAGCAAAATAGTTTAAAATTTTAGTTAAGATTTTTACTTCAATCAATCTAGAATATTTTGATTATTATGTTTATGATCTAGTTGTTAAGTGTGTTATATATAAATATATCCCGAATTGCAATTTATCTATTGTTAATATTTTTATCAGTATCTTAAATAAATTAAAATTAAAATAAAAATCATATCTAAATAATTAGATTAAAATACTACTATTTTTTAGTAAAAAAACTGGAATTAAATTTAAAAAAGATAATATATATAAAAAAATATTTTCATTTCATGGTCTATGTATTAAATAAATTATTAGCACATTTATTTTTAATAAATCTATATCAAAGTGACTGTAAATTTTAATAAATAAATAGAATTAGAGGATATAGACTATTAATTTAATATATGTAATACTATGACTTTAATAGCAATAAGAGTGTTATAGATTCTCAAAATACTTATAGCGTTTATATAGTATAAATATGCTCTAAAAATATGGCTTTAGAGATTCATTAAATTATATAATTATTATCTACACTTTAGATGTTAATTAAATATTCAAAAAAATCAAGTATACTATAGTTTCAAATAGAAGAAATTACAATTTATTTTGATAACTTTAGGGAAAGTTAACTAGTAGTACTTTGACCTATAGCCTCTCTTTATACTGTTATCAAATATAATATGAGCCCCAAAATATAATAAAAGAGGCATTTATTTAGTTATTTTTAAGTATTCTCTGAAATAGAGGTGTAGTATTTCTCCTTATATTAAGGTTTCCACCATTATGGAATTAGACATTTTTTTTACCAAAATAATATAGATGATAAACTATCAACTTAGAAAGGTTTTATGATAAGACTATTTATCAATAAATAATTAATATTTTATATCAAAACTACAGTAACTATCTTGATTAACTATTATATAATTTAGTTCTTAATTACCTTTAAAGTTATAGAATGTTCACTTAATTTTTCTGTAAAAAATAGTATTTAATAACTTTAAATACTATGTCTAAGTTTCTCCACTTTTTAACTTATATTAAAACCTCAAAGTTCTACTAGAGGATTATCATCCTCTAGTAGAAAGTTTGTCATGTCTTCAAATTTACGTAACTCAGCCTGATAAATTGTTAAAATCTTTGGTTTAGCTTCTAACCATTTATCATAAAAGGTAGTTAGAACAGAAGCCAAGTTATCCCGATTAAGTTCAGCTATTTTTTCTGTAAAATATCCTAAGGGAATATGAGCTGTAAAATGATATTGTTGTTCAATTCCTAAAGCCATTAAATCAATATTTTGATAAATCGAGCGCCTTAATTGAACAATTTTTTTGTAGGATAATTCATCACAAGGAACTAATCCCGCCACTAGAGCGCGAGGAAAGACTAATAAGCCTAGTAGTTGCCATTTAATTTCTTTTTTTTCTAAGTCAATTTTTTTATAGTTTTTAAAACTTTGCTCCATATAGACCTTAATTTTACTATCAAAGTCGGGAAGATACTGAACCGCTTCTTGGTAACTTTGATCCCAAATTAAATCAGCCAAAGTTAAGTGAAAACTATCGGGGGGAACCCAAGCAACCATATCAAACTCTATCTGTTCCGACAATTGTTGTTGTATGGCTTCCAAATAATGATAGAACTCTTCATTAAGGGAATCCTCTGTAGAAGGAGGAGTGAGAACTGTATAACCAGGGAAAGCAACAAAATTTCCCCCCTGAAATTTAGGCGATTTTTGGATATTCTGAAGTTGGGGTTGATAGATATCCGGGATGGTTAATCGTGCTACCCGATTAACATAAGTTTGATAAGTTTCGTCCAAGCTTCTTTCCTCTAAGTAATTCAATAACCTGATATTATTATTTTCCCTAATTTACCTTATATTTTCTATGCCAATTTATTTATTGTGGGGTGAAGATGACTTTACAATCACCCAAACTGTTAAGAAAAAATTAAAAACTTTCCTTGATCCTAACTGGCTTCAATTTAATTACGATAAAATTTATGGAGATCAGCCTAATGCTATAGAAAAAGCCTTAAATCAATCAATGACCCCAGTTTTTGGCGTAGGGGGAAGGGTTGTCTTGGTTATAAACCCTATAATCTGTCAACAGTGTTCCGAAGAAATCTTTTCTCAACTACAAAAAACTTTACCTGTTATCCCTAAAAATTCTCACCTATTATTGACATCACGCAAAAAACCTGATGGTCGGCTAAAGTCTACAAAACTTTTAGAAAAATATGCTGAAATTCAAGAATTTTCTCTTATTGCTCCTTGGAAGACTGATGAATTAATTAACAAAGTTAAGCACATGTCTAAGGAAATTGGCGTTCAACTAACGTCTAAAGCGACAGAATTGTTAGTAGAGTCTATCGGTAATAACACACGAAAATTAAATTATGAACTAGAAAAATTACACATCTATAATCTCGATAAAACCATACCTTTAGATACAGAGGTTATTTCTTCTTTAGTCAATACTAGCCAACAGAATAGTCTACAATTAGCTTTAGCTATTCGTCAGGGAGATATAGAAAAATCTTTGCAGTTGATTACTGATTTAATGTCCCATAATGAACCTGCTTTAAAACTTGTAGCAACTTTAGTGGGACAATTTCGCACTTGGTCCATGGTTAAACTACAAATTGAATCTGGACAAAAAGATGACAAAGTAATTGCTAAAGCTTCTAATATTGCTAACCCTAAACGTCTTTACTTTTTGCGGAAAGAATTGCAGTTTTTTTCTGCGCAACAGCTTTTAGCCACTTTACCTATTTTATTAGAATTGGAATTTTCGTTAAAACGGGGAGGGCATATTTTAGCAAATTTAAAGACTAAAACCATTGAATTGTGTCAGATTTTTTCTAAGTAGGTTTTTACTCTAGATATTAATCTTATTTATAAATAAAATACTAAAATAGATACTAGATTTTAATAAACTATACTAGTGTAGTTTATATTTATTGCTAAGTAAATATTTGATAGAATAGCCTTAAAATTAAAATTTATTTTTAAATATTAGCTTATTAAAATTGATTTTATCTTTACATATGTGAACTTAAATATAGCATTGTTATATTAATTATTATTATAGAGATATATTTTTAATCGTGAGTTAAATTTGACGGGTCTTAGTGTCATACTTCTATAAGTAAAATTTATACACAAAATAATATCTAGTTATTTTTTTAAACCCTCTATTTTACTTAAAATAAGTTTACTTTATTGCTGTTTATCTCTATATAATCTGTTTTAATGATTATTAATACAAAAACTCAATATGAACAAAATAAAGAGTATATTACTATATTAGATATTAATTAAGTTATCTAAACATCAGTGTTTTAAGGTTTAATTTAACTTATATAAGTTACTGTATTTTTTGAGAATAAATTACAAAAAAAAAGATTTGTTTTAAAATAAATTAATTTTATTTGTCTTTTGGTAAAAACAATTATAATCACTTATTTTCAAGGAATATATCCGTGCAAAATGAATAATTTTTTAAATTTATTACTTGAATTTTGTATTAAGCTCTACAATTTTGTTGCAAAAATAACAAATAAAACTAGGTTGGTTTTAGATTTTAATTTATAAAATATGTTTCTCATCTTCTATACTTGTAATAATCCCTAAGACAACGCTACTAGAAACTTTTAATTCTCCCAAAATATTTTTAAGTAAATATCGCCCTTAATCTGTTCTATTACTGGGTAGGGAATCAAAAATCGACTTATATTATTGTCAATTAGAATGACCAAAATTTAGTATCTATTTAATAGATAATCAGGTACTTTTCACACAAATTATACTTGACTTAGAAAAGTTAAAGTAAAAATCAATACCTGATTTTAACTAAAATTCAATTAATTTAGTTGATTTTCTCAACTTAGATATAATTCTTTTATTCAACTAAAAGTATATATCTAAAAAACAATTAAAATATTTTTGTTCAAACAAAACACCCAATAATTATTGGGTGTTTTTATAAGTAAATATGTCCATTTGTTATTATCAAACCACTTCTTAACTCAGGTATAAAATAAATAATAATTCTTATGATAAATTTTATTCCCACAATTTTTTATAAAATCTAACATTAACTTATCAAAAATTCTCATCCCAATTTATATTAGTTGAAGTTTTAAATAGTCTTACAGTAACTCAATAAGTTATTTTGGTGAGTAAGGTTACATTTAAAAAAAATACTCAATTATCTAATTCTGATAGATTTAAGTGTTGTTTTTCGGTACAAATTGCCCTTAACTTACAATCCCAAGGCTCAACGAATAGTCTACTAACATAGGCAAAATCGAAAATAATTCCTATAGTAGGAATGTTTTTCCATTGAGGAGCACTTAAAAAACGATCATAGAATCCTCCTCCATACCCTAGACGATATCCCTCACTGTCACAAGCTACAGCAGGAACCAAGATTAAATCAACTTTAAAAGGATCTAATATTGGAGCATTTGGAGCAGGTTCTAAAATACCATAATCTCCTGTGTTTAAAGTGTCTCCAGGGGTCCAATGATGCCAAATTAAAGACTGACCAACACAACGAGGAAACCCCCAGCAGTGTCTCTCTGTAAAAAGAGAATTGAGAATAGGTTCTTGACGAAAAGCGAAATATGCCAGAATTATTTTCGCTTTCTGAAATAAAGATAAGGATTCTAATCTTTCACACAGACGACTGCTTTTTTCTAGCCATATTTTTTTATCTAAAGATTGACGTTGTTTTAATAGTTTTCGTCGTAACTTCTCTTTCTCAGAAAATATCATTTTGGTCCTAAGAATTACGTTGTACCCAGAAGGTAGTACTATATTTCCATAAATTTTAGAATATTCTCTACTCTAAATAAGTCTTTCAATCTTCTAATACGATAAAATAAACCATTATCCTCATCATATACTGAATATTTTGAGTTAATGTTATTGATCATCAGAGATAATTTCTCAGATATGATAAATCTTAAAGGAAAAATGTTACTAGTAAAATCTATAATCTAAACACCTCTAGTCATAATCATGACCAGTTAATTACAATCTTTATGTTTAACTAGTTATGATTATGGCTAAAGTTAAACTAAACTCTAAGCAGACTCTGGAGTTGGTAAAGAAGAGGGGTGAACTAATAGGTCAACTGTAGAACGGTTTTCGACCATTTCCTCAGTTATCGTACATCTTTTAACATCCTTACGAGAAGGCAATTCATACATGACCTCTAGCATCAATTCTTCTACAATTCCTCGTAATGCTCTTGCCCCTGTTTTGCGACGATGCGCTTCTTTAGCAATAGCCCGTACTGCCTCTTTATTAAACTCTAACTGAACATTGTCCATCTTTAAGAGTTTTTGATACTGCTTGACTAAAGCATTGCGGGGTTGAGTTAAAATAGCGATAAGAGCGTCTTCGTCAAGTGGATCTAATGCAGCCATTACTGGGATTCGCCCTACAAATTCAGGGATCATACCAAATTTTACTAAATCATCCGGTTCTGTTTGCTGCATTAAGTCGGCTGCTCTCTTGTCTTTGGCTTGACTACCTTCCCCAGGACGAATAAAGCCTATAGATTTTTTGCCACGTCGTTGTTCTATAACCTTATCCAGCCCAACAAACGCTCCACCACAGATAAAGAGAATATTGCTAGTGTCAATCTGAATACAGTCTTGATAAGGGTGTTTTCTTCCACCCTGGGGAGGGACATTGGCTACAGTACCTTCTAACATTTTAAGTAAGGCTTGTTGAACACCTTCCCCAGAAACATCACGAGTAATAGAAGTATTTTCACTCTTACGAGCAATTTTATCAATCTCATCTATGTAGATTATCCCCCTTTGGGCTTCTTCCACATCTAAGTCAGCAACCTGTAACAGTCGTAGTAAAATGTTTTCTACATCCTCTCCCACATAACCAGCTTCAGTCAAGGTAGTGGCATCGGCAACGGCAAAGGGAACCTGTAAAATTTGGGCTAGAGTTTGTGCTAAAAGGGTTTTACCTGAACCTGTTGGCCCCATTAATAAGATGTTCGATTTATGCAATTCAACAAAATCGTCTGGACTATCTTCTTCTGGGGACGGGCTAAGACTCAAACGCTTGTAGTGGTTATAAACTGCCACAGAGAGAACCTTTTTGGCTTCATCTTGTCCAATAACGTATTCATCGAGATAGTTCTTAATTTCTCTTGGCTTGGGAATCTGATTTAAAGAAAGACGTTCGCGACTTGAACGACGTTTAGGTTGGGACTCTTCGGCTCTTGCGGAACTAGCGGATACTGCCGTTGTCGGAGCATCCATTAATTCCTCATCTAAAATCTCATTGCATAGCTCAACACATTCATCGCAGATGTAGACTCCTGGACCGGCGATCAATTTTCGCACTTGTTCCTGGGATTTGCCGCAAAATGAACATTTTAGGTGGGAGTCGTATTTAGACATAAGCTCTTGAAGTTAGTTGAGTTAGGTAACGGGAATGGTGGATTCAGACAGATTTTGTCGAGAAATCACCTTGTCGATTAGACCGTATTCTTTTGCCTCTTGCGCCGACATAAAGAAATCTCGTTCTGTATCGGCTGCAATAGTATCGATGGGTTTACCAGTATGAGAAGCCAGCATTTCATTCAACCGCCGTTTAATATAGAGAATTTCTTTAGCTTGAATTTCAATTTCCACGGCTTGCCCTTGAGCCCCGCCTAAAGGTTGGTGAATCATCATGCGCGAACTAGGTAAGGACATTCGCTTACCAGGAGCGCCTCCACATAAGAGAAATGCTCCCATGCTAGCAGCTAAGCCAAAACAAATGGTCACTACATCGGGACGAATCTGCTGCATGGTGTCATAAATAGCTAAACCAGCATACACAGATCCTCCGGGGGAATTAATGTAAAGCTGAATATCTTTTTCTGGGTCTTCAGCATCAAGGAAAAGTAGTTGTGCGACGATTGAGTCTGCGACCTGATCGTCGACAGGGGTTCCTAAAAATACGATACGCTCTCGTAATAATCTTGAATAAATATCAAAGGCTCTTTCCCCTACTCCGGATTGTTCTATTACCATGGGAACAATATTTTGATTCATGGAATAGATTTCCGAAAGACGCTGGTTGATGATGGAATAGTCTAGTAATCGCGATTTACTCATAGCCTTTAATTAAACTATCAAGGGAAAGATTTTGAATAACGGCTCATTTTCTAAGAGGCTAGTCGTGCATCTCTTTTTAGTCTACCTGGACCAGAGCAGCAAATCGATGCCCTCTGTCAACATTATGCCTCAAGTGTAAAAAAAGTGAATAAGATGGTCCAATACTTGACCAAGGCATAATGCTGACAGAACTAAAGTGGAGTTTACCCTTCCACCTCAGCCTTCAACGGTTGTTCAGAGTCAACTGAAGATTGCCCCATTTCTTCTTCTTTTTTCTTTAAGGTTCCTGCAGGAACTAATTCTATAGCAGCTCGCTCTTGTAGCCAGTCGAGAGTTGCTTCTATTAGAAGTTCATCTGTGACCATCTGGTTTAATTTATCGAAATCTACCTCTCTATCTGAAAGTTGCCCTTTAATTTTGTCAACCTTTTCTTCAAGAACCGTCTGTTCAACTTCGATACTTTCAACTTTAGCCAATTCTCTGAGAATCAGAGATTGCTTTAGTCTTTCTATTGCTTCTGGACGAGCATTTTCCCGCAGTTTGGGAAGATTTTCCTGAGTAAATAGCTGACTAACCTCCATACCCATTTGTTCCATTTGCATTGCTGTTTGAGTCAAGACTTGGGTAACTTCGTCTTGAATCAGAGTCTCGGGAACGTCAGCTTTACTGATTGCCATTAACTGAGCTGTGATATCATCATTTATGTTTTTCTTAGTAGCTTCTCTGGCTTCTTGCATAAACTGTTTTTCTAAGGACTCTCTTAGTTCCTTTACTGTCTCAAAATCGCTGATTTCTCTGGCTAAATCGTCATTAAGTTCGAGAAGTTCTTTCTCTTTAAGTTCTTTGAGAGTAATAGTAAAAATAGAAGGTCGTCCGGCTAAATCTTCCCTGGGATAGTCTTCAGGAAACGTCACCTTAAGTTCTTTTGTTTCTTCTGGTTTCATGCCGACTATGCCTTCTACCATGCCTTCGATAAAACGTCCTTCAGCGAGATCTACACGAAAATCTTTTCCTTGTACCCCTGAAATTGCTTTACTATCAATTTCTTGACCCTCTTCCGGTACAAAACGTGCTGCATAATCAATGATAGCTACATCTCCCATCTGAGCAAGACGATCCTCAACAGGAACTAGGGCAGCTTGCTGTTCTTGTCGTTCTTTTAACCAATTCTCTACCTGTTTTGGATCATAAATAATTTCTTCAGCCTTCACATTTAGGGTTTTATAGTCTCCTAGTTCTACGCTGGGAGGAATATCTACAGCAGCGGAGAAAGTTAAAGACTGTTCTGGGCTAAATTTTTCCAGTAATTCTTCAAAATCAGAGCGTAACTGATAGTTACCTAATGATTCCAGTTCTTCCTGCTTAACGGCTTTTTTTACGCTTTCTTGAAGTAATTCTTCGAGAGTAGCGGCCTTGACATATTTGGTTCCTAAGCGTTGAAGTAAGATTTTACGGGGAACCTTTCCCTTGCGAAACCCAGGGATATTGGCAGTACGTGCCAAGCTGTTGACTTTTTTATCGTAGGCTTTCTTTAAGGTTTCAGCCGGAATTTCAATCTCTAAGCCAATTTGACTATCAGGGAGTTTTTCCTGAGTTACTTTCATCGACGTCCTATCTCAAACAATTACACTAAACTACAGTGATACAAGCCTAAATTAAAATTAATGCTCCAAGAGCAAGTAGCTCATGATATCCTAAAAACATTATCGATCATTGGTCCCTTGGTTTTTTGTCGGTTGACAGGATTAGGCCGGGATATGACCCTACCGGTAATAGTACATTGTCGCATCATTCTATTATGATAGGGTAAACTAGGTCATTTACAACATTCTTAGAGCGAATCGAGATAGGCCTTTCTGCTGGACTGAGCCGGCTAGTCTCAGTGTGTAGAGGCAATATAGAGATATTGTAAACACAATTAAAATATATTTTTTTCCGTGTAAATTACGATTGAGTGTTAATAATCCAATCCTTAATCAGTCAAAATTTTCTTAATTCTAGAGCAAAGAATTAATCAAAAGAATTAATCAACTGCAATTCATGATTCTTAACCGATTCACTAGGAGGTAGTATTAATTGTCTAAACCAGTTAGAGTAGCTATTCTGGGGGCAACAGGAGCCGTTGGCACCGAGTTGCTTGGCTTATTAGAACATCGTGAATTTCCTGTTGCCAGTCTTAAACTACTGGCGTCCGAGCGTTCTGTAGGAAATTCCTTAACTTTTAAAGGAGAAAGCTTGCTGGTCGAAGCAGTAACAGAAAACTCCTTTAGGGGGATCGATTTGGTATTAGCATCAGCGGGAGGATCTACTTCCAAAACCTGGGCAAAAAATATTGTAGAGTCGGGAGCGGTAATGGTAGATAACTCCAGCGCATTCCGAATGAAGTCAGAGGTTCCTCTAGTTATTCCTGAAATCAATCCTGAAACAACTAAGCACCACCAAGGAATTATTGCCAACCCTAACTGTACGACGATTCTAATGGGGCTTGCAATCTATCCTCTCCATCAAGTTAAACCTATTAAACGAATTGTTGTTTCTACCTATCAATCAGCAAGCGGTGCAGGGGCTAGAGCAATGGAAGAAGTGAAATTCCAATCTCAAGCTATTTTGAACGGTCAAACTCCTAAAACAAAAATACTTCCTTATCCCTTGGCCTTCAACTTGTTCCCTCACAATTCTCCTCTGAATTCCGAAGGATATTGTACGGAAGAGATGAAAATGGTCAATGAAACTCGTAAGATTTTCAATGAGCCAGATCTAAAAATAACAGCTACCTGTATACGGGTTCCCGTACTACGCGCCCACTCTGAAGCTGTTAACTTAGAGTTTTCTACTCGATTTTCCGTGACCGAAGCCAGGGAAATTGTAGCAAATTCCCCAGGACTTAAACTAGTTGAAGATTGGCGAGGAAATTACTTCCCTATGCCCATAGATGCTTCAGGGCGAGATGAAGTATTAGTAGGGAGAATTCGTCAGGATATTTCTCACCCCAATGGCTTAGAATTATGGCTCTGTGGGGATCAAATACGCAAAGGGGCAGCCCTCAACGCAGTGCAGATTGCAGAGTTGCTGATTTAAGGAAATAGCTAAAATTTTCTGCCTCAATGACTGTGTTTAGCCAATAACTAAAGGCTTTTACAATACGAACTAACCACTAACTTTGGAAGAGTAAAGAAAAGAATGAGTGATCACAGTTTTGGACGAGTAATCACCGCTATGGTTACTCCCTTCGATGAAAATGGTCAAGTTAATTACGCAGTAGCCGAGGAATTGGCTGATTATTTAGTAGAAAATGGGAGCGATAGCTTAGTTATTTGTGGCACAACGGGGGAATCTCCTACCCTAAGTTGGTCTGAAGAATACCAATTATTTCAGATAGTAAAAAAAACCGTCGGCAATCGAGGAAAAATTATTGCAGGCACAGGTTCTAATGCCACAGGAGAAGGAGTAGAAGCAACAAAAAAAGCCTCTAAATTGGGTTTGGATGGATCATTACAAGTGGTTCCATACTACAACAAACCTCCTCAAGAAGGATTGTATCAACACTTTAAAGAAATTGCGCAAAAGTCCCCTGATTTACCTATCATGTTGTATAACGTGCCAGGACGTACTGGTCAAAATCTTTTACCTAAAACAGTTGCTAAATTAGCAGAAATTGAAAATATTGTTGCTATTAAAGAAGCTAGTGGAAACTTAGAACAAGCTTGTCAAATTCGTCGTTTAACTCCCGAATCTTTTGCCATCTATGCAGGAGATGACTTTATGACCCTACCCTTGTTGACTGTTGGTGGAATAGGGGTAGTCAGTGTAGCTAGTCATATAGTAGGACAACAGATACAAGAAATGGTTCAAGCATTTTGGACTGGGAAAGCCACTGTTGCAAGAGACATTAACTTAAAGCTTTTTCCTTTATTTAAAGCACTATTTTGTACGACTAACCCTATTCCAATCAAAGCTGCACTTAATTTAAAAGGATGGAAAGTAGGAGGACTAAGACCCCCTCTAGTTGAATTATCTCCTGACTTAAAACAAGAATTAGAATCGGTTTTAGAACACCTATCTCTTGTTTAAGAATTAGGCTTTATTATGGAATAAATAGGCTAAGATCAATTGTAGTTAAATAAATGGCAATTGTAGGATTTACTTCAACTAATTCCAGGAAGAAAACTAGATAAATTTCTCTGAAAAATTATATTTTTTTTGGATAACTAACCCGTTAACAATCTAAGTAGCTAAAAAAAGGAGGCCAATGAGTCAAAAAACAACATATCCAACAAAACCAACTTTAAAAATTATTCCCCTAGGGGGATTACACGAAATAGGCAAGAATACTTGTATTTTTGAGTATGGGGATGAAATCTTGCTAATAGATGCGGGAATTGCTTTTCCGACTGATGGGATGCACGGGGTGAATATTGTTCTCCCTGATATGACCTATTTACGTGAAAACCGTACTAAAATTAGAGGAATGATCGCGACTCACGGTCATGAAGACCATATTGGAGGTATTCCTTACCATCTTAAACAATTTGATATTCCAATAATTTATGGTCCAAAACTAGCGATTGCCCTATTACGCGATAAGTTGGAAGAAGCTGGAGTCGGCAACCGTACAACTCTAAAAACGGCCGCACCGAGAGATATGGTACGAGTCAGTGATTCTTTT
Organism: Cyanobacterium sp. uoEpiScrs1; assembly: GCF_947331815.1. Taxonomy (GTDB): domain Bacteria; phylum Cyanobacteriota; class Cyanobacteriia; order Cyanobacteriales; family Microcystaceae; genus Rippkaea. The sequence continues at coordinate 1,415,585 of NZ_OX373462.1, read as the reverse complement.
TTGGTGGAATTTATCCGTAACACTCATTCTATCACCGATAGCTTTACTGTGGCTATTCATACACCGTTAGGAGTGGTTATTCATACAGGAGATTTTAAAGTTGATTATACTCCTGTTGACGGACAGTACTTCGATCTACAAAGACTTGCTGAACATGGAGAAAAAGGCGTTTTATGTCTGTTGAGTGACTCTACTAACGCTGAAGTTCCAGGGATGACCCCTTCAGAAAGATCGGTTTATCCCAACCTTGATCGCATTATAAACCAAGCACCTGGACGGTTGTTGATCACGACTTTTGCTTCTTCAGTACATAGAGTCAATATTATTTTACAACTCGCTCAAAAGTACAAACGCAAAGTGGCAGTTGTGGGACGCTCAATGCTTAATGTTATCGCCCATGCGCGAGAATTAGGCTACATAAAATGTCCCGATGACATTTTTGTATCCCTAAAAGTAGTACGGAATCTGCCTGATGACAAAGTATTGATCCTAACCACAGGATCCCAAGGAGAGCCCTCAGCAGCATTAACTCGTATTTCTAAAGGACAACATCCCCACATTAGAATTCAAAAAGGGGATACAGTAATTTTTTCTGCTAATCCCATCCCAGGGAATACTATTGCAGTAGTGAATACTGTTGATCGCTTGATGATGCAGGGGGCCGAAGTTATTTATGGTCGTCATCAAGGTATTCATGTATCAGGTCATGGTTGTCAAGAAGAACATAAGTTAATGCTGGCTTTAACTCGTCCTAAATTTTTTATTCCAGTTCATGGGGAACATAGAATGTTGCTCAAACATGCCCAGACAGCTCATAGTATGGGTATTCCTACAGAAAACATGGTAATTATAAAAAATGGAGATATTGTTGAGGTTTCTAAGGATAATATCGATGTTATTGGTAAAGTTCCTTCTGGAATTGAGTTAGTGGATCAAGCTGGTGTAGTGCATGATCATATTATGCATGATCGTCAACAGCTAGCCGAGGAAGGGGTAGTTACAGTGGCTACTGCTATTAATTGGCAGGGGAAACTGATCGCAAAACCGGAAGTACATCTGCGGGGTGTGGTGACAAAGGTCGAAAGATCACTATTGGAACAGTTGATTATTCGTGCTATTGAGCGGACTTTAACTGAACGCTGGGGAGAGTTTTCCAAAAATAATAGTCGTAGTGGGATTGAGGTTGATTGGAAATCTTTCCAAGAGGAAATTGAAACCATGTTACAACGGCTAGTCAGACGCGAATTACGAACTCAACCGATGGTGGTATTTCTACTTCAAACGCCTGAAGAGTCCGAATCTGGGGAACGTCCAGTAACGAAAATCTATCGTCGTCGTCGTTCAACTGCGTCTGCAATATCTTAAACGTTTATTATTGACTACAGAGAATTTTAAATCTGACAGATTAGCCTATAGAGGCATAAAAAATTGTGCCTCTTTTCTTTTTTTCTGGTTGACTTAGATACAGTCAGAATTAGTCTTAGGATAGACAACTGTGATATATAATTGGTCAAAATAGTCCTAATATTTATCCACTTTACTAGGATATGATAGTCTAATCTTGTCTTAAAAGTTTGTTCAATGGCTGATTTAATTCAGATTGTTTGTAGTATATTTCTGCCTCCTCTTGGAGTTTTTTTACAAGTTAGGCTTAGTAATGATTTTTGGATTAATTTGTTGTTAACAATTTTGGGGTTCTATATTCTTGGAATTATCCATGCTGTTTGGGTGATTGCAAAAAAGTAATTATCTTTTAAAACTTAAATCATTCAACAAACAACTCTTAGTGTTTGAAGCAAAAGTATAAGAGGTATCTTGTAGATACCTCTATATTAGATGGCTGCATATTAGTTACTGATTTTGTATTTGGTTTCAAAACTAAAAAATATATTCTTTTCGTATAACATTTTCGTTCTCTAAAACTAGCCCAAGGGAACTAATATAGATAGATAACTTACAGCGTAAATGTTAAAGTATTAATACTACAAATAGTTATTTAGTTAATTGAGTTGTATTAATTTAATCGGACTTGGCAACAAAATAAATGCAAAAAATTACAACTTAAATATTAGTAAATCAATACACATTACAGACTAGTCAAAAACTTTTAACCATCAGGCTAGTTAAAAGTTTTTGACTAGTCTGTAATTCGATCATCCGCTGAATATTGAAAATATTCCTAGTTAATATCTTAACAACATATTCTCCTGTTTCCTACAATAGAAACTGATCTAAATTTGTATTAATAATCTTATCTGTACAGATAAGATAAATTATGTTTAGAAAACAATTGAATATTCAAAGAGTGTTACTCTGAAAGTTTAACAAAGGACAACTAGCCGCTAACAGGTAACTGTAGAGGTCCTAATAATACTTTTATCAAAACAAGTTTGAGTGATTAATTTGAGTAGTTCATTTTAGCCTTCAAGAGTTTTTGCAGCCTCAGCCATCCGCACTGAACGTATTAAGTTCGCTAAGGCAGCTTCTAAGTGTAGTCCCGCATCAACAGCAACCCAACCTTGGTTAGTTAAATGTCGCCATTCAAAGTGTAAATGAGGACCAGTAGAATAACCTGTGCTTCCTACTCGTCCGATGACTGCTCCCTGGTTAACCCATTCTCCAGGTTGAACATAAACCTCTGATAAATGAGCATAACGAGACTCTTGGCTTCCCTCCAAATGACGTAGGATAACTGTTAAACCATATCCTCCCAGCCAGTCGGACTGGGAAACTTCCCCCTCATAGGCTGCTAAAACAGGAGTCCCCAGAGGAGCACCGATATCCGTACCGCTATGTTGACGACCAGTTCCCGAAATAGGATGAGTACGCCACCCAAAAGCTGAAGTGATACTGGCAACCACGGGTAAAGGGTACATTAGGTCTGTCCGACTTTGTTCATGCACGATGGAATTTAGATGGCTATAGAGACTAGCAGCTCGATTGTATTTAGGAATAGATTCTAAAGAAACTGATAATTGTTTTCTAGTAATTGGTTGCAAATTAACTACTTGTTGAGGACCAATCGGAGGAGCTTTTCTTTGACGATTGATAAAATTAACACGATGATTTGCTAAAGTAGATTTTGCCGGGGAAACTCCCACCTTAGCAACTGAACCGCAATTACCTTTAAGTAGTTGACTGTTGTGGGAAACTATCTGGCAACCTGTTGATCGTTCGGTGAGTATAACAGAACTGGAAGAAACTGGTGATTGTTGAGGAGATATACCGTAATTGGTAAAATCTATATAACTATTTTTACCACGGGTAGCTATTGAAGGAGAGATTGGGATTCCTTTTGAGTGAACATGTATTGGTGGTTGACTGACAGGAGCAGCAGAAGATTTTTTAAAGGTTGAGGGTAAGATATTTGGTATTGATGACTGTACTTTTGTAATAGTATTTCCATTGGTGCGATTGTGTACCGAAGGTTTAGGGGCTATTTTCGGAGTAGCAGGTTTAACGGAAGAAGGATTTAAGATCGGCTTATTAGTCGCAGGACGATTAGGCACTATACGACGAAAAGATTCCGAAATTTTTTTGGAGGACGGTTCAACTACCTCCAGTTTGTCTGATGATACTCTCGTTTCAGAAGCAACTACAGTATTTGTGGAGGCATTAACCGGAGTTGAGAACAACTGGCTGCTGACGACACTGAGTCCACTGATTAAACTAATACTTTGTTTTAAGAAATGATTTGTCTTAGTGTATTTGGCGAGAGTTGCCGTTTGATAAGAGAATTGATTCATGTTCTTGCCACTTTCCATAATTCACTACCTATTAAGGCATGATAACGGATCACAAATAAATATTTCTTTTCATTTCGATTTTTTGAAAAATTTAATAAGTTTAACCAAAATAGTATTATCTAGAAGTTTTGACACTCTTTTGAGAATTAAAAAACTAGGGATTTAAATTATTGCCGTTTTAATGCCTAAGACAAACAGTTTATGATGAATTGCTTATCCCATTCTTTCAAACCTATCACACACTTAATTTATGATCTGGACGGACTGCTCTTAGGAACAGAAACCCTTTATCACAAGGTAAACCAAACTATTGCTCAACGCTATGGAAAAACTTTTGATCCCTCGGTTAAGGCGAAAATGGCCGGCCGTCGTACTCAAGAGTCAGCACAATTGTTTGTAGAATTACTTGATATTCCCCTAACTCCCGAAGAATATATAAAAGAACGTTATGCTTTACTCTATCCACTCTATGCTACTGTCCAACCCCTGGCAGGTGCAAAGGAATTGACTCAACATTTTGCTAGGCAGGGCATTCCCCAAGCTATTGCCTCGAGTTCTATTCGGTATCATTTTGAGTTAAAAATGTCGTCCTATCCTTCCTGGATCTCTTGTTTTGACCACTTTGTTTTTGGGGATGATCCTGATTTAAAAGAAGGTAAACCAGCTCCTGACATTTTTCTATTAACGGCACAAAGGCTAGAAGTAGATCCTCGTGCTTGTTTAGTGTTTGAAGACTCTTTAGCGGGAATGAAAGCAGCAATAGCAGCAGGAATGTCAACAGTAATTGTTCCTGAGAAAACAAGTGATTGCCAATTGTTCCACCAAGCAGACCAGGTTCTCAATTCCTTAGAAGAATTTAAACCTGAAAAATGGTGTTTACCCTAGCTAAATATATAATATATAACCCTTTTCTGATATACCCTGCTTAATAGAGTAGGTTATCTTCAAAATCTAATGGTTAGCGGCAAATTTTACTTATTAATTATCGACCAATTCCTAAATAATGGAAGCCAAAGAATTCAAGCTTGGATCGATCTAAGAAGTTGCGACCATCAATTATTACAGGGCTAACCATTAGACTAGCCATTTTTCCAAAATCCAATTTAAGAAACTCTTGCCAATCTGTTACCAACACTAATGCATCACAGCTATCAGCTAACATTTCTGGATCAGTTTCAATAATAACCCCTGACAACCCATGACTTAATCCTGATTGTGAAACGATGGGATCATAAGCTTTAACTTTAGCCCCTAAACGATTCAGTTGTTCTATGATAGCTAGAGATGGTGCGTCTCGCATGTCATCAGTATCAGGTTTAAAGGTTAGCCCCAACAAGCCAATGGTTTTGCCTTTAAGAATTTTTAGTTCCTGCTGTAGTTTTTCAATGATAATTAATTGTTGATGTTTATTAACTGCTACGGCGGCATTGAGCAAAGCTGTTTCATAACCATAATCGGTCGCAGTGTGAATCAAAGCTAGGATGTCTTTTGGAAAACAAGAGCCTCCCCAACCAATACCCGCTTGTAAAAACTTATTACCGATACGGGAATCTAACCCAATGCCTTTAGCTACTTGAGTTACATCGGCTCCGATACGATCACAAATATTAGCTACTTCATTAATAAAGCTAATTTTAGTAGCCAAAAAAGCGTTTGCTGCATATTTAATCATTTCTGCAGAGTTCAAATCGGTTACTACTACTGGAACAGGATTTAGGGCGGTATCGTTAGCAAACTTACGCTCTACCAGAGGACTATAAAGTTCTTGCATCATGGCAATAGCTTTATTACTATTGCTCCCTAAAACAATGCGTTCAGGATTAAAAGTATCGTAAACGGCTGATCCCTCTCGTAAAAACTCTGGGTTACTAACTACATCAAACTCGACTTCACTATTATTAGGGTATTCGTTTAAGCCATCCATTACGATCATTCTAACCCAGTCCCCTGAACCGATGGGAACAGTAGATTTATTAACAATTACTTTATACCCTTGATATAAGTTATTGCCAATACTACGAGCAACCGCTTCTACATAACGAGTATCGCTTTCTCCGCTAGGTAAGGCGGGAGTTCCTACTGCAATAAAAATCACTTCTCCATGAGCTACTCCTGTAGCCAGATCCGCTGTAAATTTTAACCGTCCGACATCAGCCGATTCGTGCATCAGTTGCGAAAGTCCAGGCTCATAAATGGGGGACTGTCCCGACTTCATTAATTTGACTTTTTCTTCATTATTGTCAACGCAAATAACATTATGACCAATATGAGCTAAACAAACTCCTGTGACTAACCCAACATAACCAGTTCCGATGACACAAACGCGCATAGTTTTTTATCCTCTAAATTGATAATGTAAATGTCAATGGCTGTTTAAAAAACTCGCTGTTGGAAATCTTTGATAGTTAACTCTAAACCTTCTTTTAAAGAAACCACAGGTTCCCAACCTAGATAAGTTCTAGCTTTATTAATATCAGGTTGCCGTTTTCGGGGATCGTCTTGAGGTAAAGCCTTATAGACTAATTCCATCTTAGGATTAAGCATCTCTTGGATAATCTGAGCAAGTCTTAGAATAGAATATTCCTCCGGGTTACCCAAATTGATTGGACCAATATAATCACTATTCATAAGTCTTATTAAACCTTCAACTAAGTCGGAAACATAGCAGAAACTCCTAGTTTGAGAGCCATCTCCATAAACTGTAAGAGGTTTTTCTTCTAGGGCTTGAACAACAAAATTACTAACAACACGACCATCATTTTTTAACATTCGTGGCCCGTAAGTATTGAAAATACGTGCAACTCGAATATCAACTTTATGTTCTCGATGATATTCAAAGGCCAAAGTTTCAGCCACCCGTTTTCCTTCGTCATAACAGGCTCGCAACCCTGTACAATTGACATTCCCTCTATATTCTTCGGGTTGTGGATGTACGTCGGGATCGCCATATACTTCCGAAGTAGAGGCTAACAAGAACTTTGCTTTAACCCGCTTAGCTAAGCCCAACATATATAAAGTTCCTAAAACGTTAGTTTTAATTGTTTTAACAGGGTTCAATTGATAATGAATCGGAGAGGCTGGGCAAGCAAGATGATAAACTTGATCTACCTCAAGACGAATGGGTTCAGTAATGTCGTGACGAATTAATTCAAAATAAGGATTATCAAACCATTTCTCAATATTATGTTTGTGACCTGTATAGAAGTTATCTAAGCACAAGACATCGTGTCTCTGTTCCATTAGGCGATCAATCAAATGAGAGCCGATGAAACCGGCACCACCTGTCACTAGAATTTTCATGTAATTTACTATTTTAAATTAAAATCTAATGTTAACTGAAGACAGGCATTTCGTCATCTCATATTAATTGAAAAGAACAGCCAAAACTAGAGATTTATGTTATAAATTATTTTTAATATATAAAATTTTTATAATAAATAGATAATCCGTTACTCCTAAAAGCTTAAATACTTTAAGATAGATCGGGCAAGTTGATTGTATTAGATTATAAACAGAAAGGCTATGATCAACAACTCAGATAGCACTCAAATGATGACACGTTTTAACTGAATATTATGAAAGCGGGGATAAATCTTATCTATATACAATAATAATAATATTATTATTGTGTATAGTAACCACAATAGTTATCTTAAAACTAGAGTAATCAATAAAGATAAAGATAGAGGGTTTAAATACTGTTATGTTAGTAGTTAAGTTACTTATATGTCTACCACCTCGATACTAGAATAGTTATTAAATAAACATGCCAACAATAATTACTATACTCTAAAATGTACATTAACTAACTATAAAATATCATTTTTTAGAGAGAAAAACAAATTTTTTTCAAAAAAAATAAAAAACAAAATAACAATTATTTTTTTTGTTTTTTTAAAATTTATATATACATAAATAATAATATTTAAATTATTGTCTATATATATTCAAAACTTACTTTACATAAAAGCAAACAACATTTTTATTATGAGTTTTTTCGTATTTTATAAGTAATTGTATATGTACTAATAGTAATACTAGTTTTCAATTATCATATCATAGATATCATCTACATTAGATAACAAATAAGTTGTCAAATATCAATATCTACGGAAACTAGTCAGACAATATTTGGAGCAAAATAATTAGATTAGTAATTATAATAATTTTTATGATTTATTGATTTTGACTTATTAGAAATCTATATATTTTTTGAGATTTTAAATTTATTAAATCTAATTTAGGGTGATCAAATAAAACTAAAATATCATTAAATTATAAATAAAAACTATAAAACAACTTCTACAATAGACATAAATAATGTTGTGGTATAGTTGTTATAAGTTTTACGAGGGGAAGTACTCAACCATTTTGTGAGTGTTAAATTTTTTTAAAATTTTAATGCTTGCAATCTAGATATGTCAACATTAAAATATCAAGTTTAATTTGTAAAAAAAATCTAATAATTTTTTTTACAAATTAATAGTAAATAAAACTAAGCCATGGTAAGATCACCTCATTATGTTAATCAATTTAATAACAAAAATTACTATAGTGAAATTATTGATGTTCGTTCAGAGAATGAGTTTATTGAAGATCATATACCCGGAGCTATTAACTTGCCTGTCCTCAACAATCAAGAAAGAGTAATAGTTGGAACAATTTATAAACAAAGTTCACCATTTGAAGCTCGTAAATTAGGTGCTTCACTCGTCACAAAAAATATTAGCAATTATTTAGAAAAATACTTTATCCGAAAAAATAAACACTATGTTCCCTTAATTTACTGTTGGCGGGGAGGTCAACGATCAAACAGTTTAGCTATTATTTTAAGCCAAGTTGGGTGGAAAGTGCAGATATTAGAAGGCGGGTATAAAACCTACCGTCAACATGTACGACAAGAGTTAGAAATATTACCGTTAAAGTTCAATTACAATATCCTTTGTGGGTTAACAGGAACTGGTAAGACCGACTTGTTACATAAGCTTTCTAAAAAAGGACATCAAATTTTAGATCTAGAAAGAATAGCAAATCATCGGGGTTCACTGTTAGGAAAAGAATGGGGAAAAAAGATAGATTATCAACCTTCACAAAAATACTTTGATTCACTTCTACTACAAAAATTGAAAAGTTTTGATGTTACTAAATCTATATGGATGGAATCAGAAAGTTATAAGATTGGTGAGGTCTATCTACCTTCAAAACTTTGGCACAAAATGAAAAAATCACCTTGTCTCGAAGTACAACTTCCTCTACCCGAGAGAGTAAAGTTTTTATTGCGAGAATATACTTATTTAATCACTTATCCAAATATTCTAAAAGATAGACTTATCCACTTAAAATCTCGTTATGGCAAAGAAAAAATAGATAGTTGGTTTAGATGGATTGATCAAAAAAAATGGTTTGATTTGGTGCAAGACTTATTAGTAACTCATTACGATCCTGCCTATCAAAAATCCATAAGTAAAACTTATAAAAATTTTGAGAAAATGATTTATTTTGCTGACTTTAACTCTATAGATATAGAAAAAATACTAGAAAGTTGATAAGGTAGAAGATATGAAATAACAAACAATTTAAAAATTAACTTCTTCATCAATTTCTCCCCCTTCTATTATTGTATTAGCTTTTTGTATATTGACTAAAAAGTTATTTTGTTTATAGTTAATAGCTTGGGCTATGATTAACCCTTTTCTAAAAAAACCTAAAGCTAATTCATATTGTTGATTAACCATATAAATGTGACCAATTCTCTCATAAGCCTTCATCAACCCATAATAATTATAGGATAATTGTTCTACTTGAATCAAATTTTTATAAATTTGTAGGGCATAATCATTTTGATCATAGTTTTGGTAAAGTTGTCCTAATTTTGTTAACGCTTCTGCTGCTGCTCCAAATAATTGAAATGACCAAGCTAATGAATAAGCTTCTTGATAGTTTTTACTTGCAATTTCTGGTTCTCCTAAAGCTTCATAATCTTTTCCTATGGCGATTTTTAAAGGGGGAATCAACTTTAATTCCTGACTTAACAGATAGTTTTTAACTAATTTCTCTTTTATTTTAGCTGCATTTTGGGGTTGCAAAGATCGACTATAAATCTTGGCTAAGATTTGCAGATATACTCCTTCTTCTAAGGTGTTTTTTCTAGTTTGAGAACGCTTTAGTAAATCTTCATAAATAGGAGCGGCTTTAGGATAGTCAAATTTAGATAAATACAACTGACCTAATTTTTTTATAGCAGATTCTTCAGCAATGAAATCGTTATCTTGACGCGCATTATTGAGAACCTTTTGATAAATTATTAAGGAATTATCTAGAGCATGTAGTTTTTTATAGGCATCAGCTAATCTCCTTAATAAGGCCGGACTTAAAGTATCTTCCTTTTCCGATAATTCTTGTAAGGTAATTAATCGTTTGTTAATAACTCGTACATCTTTAGTCCGTGTTCGATTCCAAGCAATTTCTCCTACTCTTCCTAACGACTCAATTTCCTCTAAACGTCCTAAAACTCTACGTAGTCTCAATTCTCGATACCAAATTTCAAAAGCTATGTTATCATTTCCCATATGCAATTGAGTTTGAGCTTCAGTATTTAAAGTATTTAGTTCTTCTCTCAGTTTACGCTGTTCAAATGGAGTGAGAGGACGGGGAACTGAAGGAAGAAGAGGATCTTCAGTAATAGTTGCTAATGGATTAAGTTCCAGTTTTTTAACTTGAGCGAATGCTAGTGAAGAATAACTCCAAATATTGAACAATTCTACTATTATTAATGCAGTAATTAAAGAAAATAATCCGTATATTTTTTGATAGAAGTTTAACATAAAATTATAGTAATTGATGATGATTAACAATCGTATAAAATCGACATATCAATGATAGGATTAAATACTTTGATATATCAAAACTTAAGATAAAAGTAACTGTAAATTTTGTAAATTAGTTAGGATTACTATACTAAATCACTGTAATATTTTTGTTTCTTCAGACCAGTTTCGAAAAAATAACGATAAAAAATCTGAAAGTTTTGTTTTACAAGGTTTCAAATACTCTAAAAAATTAATTTTTATTAAATATAAAATTATCAAAAATCATATGATACATTCATACATAATAATAGTTTTGAAAGTTATTGGCTATTAATCTATCATACTCAGACTAGAAGAGCTACATTTTTTATAAAAAATATTAATCATAATATAATTATAAAGTTTGGGTAGTATATTCTGTACTCCCTGTTGTCATCAATTATAGTTTGACTGAAGCCCAATAAAAATTATTTATCAATCTATAACTTAAATTTTATAGAACAATATTTGCCACCAATACAAATCTTTTAAAACTGTCATATAAATTATCGGCTGCAACTGAATACCCGCTAAATTGAGCACTTTCACACCTTATCTAACAATAACTCACAAGGAGCAACCCTTGATTTTATTTACCAAAATCGTCTTTATCCTCGTTATACATAAGCAACCTTCTAATTGAAAGAACGACAACTATGCTAACAAAACTGAACGAAAACCCTATCCCTCTTAAATTTATTGTGCCAAAGAAAATAGTTTAGTTTACTGGGGAGGACAGTCTTCCCTTTAAATGAAAAGTTGTTAGATAATTAATCGATTAATATCGTGGCAGAATTTAATCTCGACATTAGAAAACTTAGAAAAACTCACCCGAGATTAAAGTTTTCCAAATGAAAACCTAACTAACTATGTAATCAATAATTTAGCATTTAAAACATCAATAATTAGCAACACAAGCATTTATTAGAGATATTTCCGACTATTGACTACCACAGAATCCTCTTCAAACAAAAATATAACCCAAACAGAAAACAACATATCATTGTTGAATATACTTATCTACCTACTTGAGCAACCTCCAAAGAGTAGCTGTCGTGGATGAGAATATTATGACTAAGAGAGTGAAAAATAACCGCTTGAAGTCGAGTAAGAAGATCTCAGTGTAAACTGAATAAAGATAATCTCAAAAAAGTTGCTTGGTTCAAGGCATTTAGACATGGTCAAAATAGGCGAAAACCTTGTGGCGCAGCGAGAAGTATCACATTTCGACCTTGCGTCCTATCTTAAAGAAAAACAACAACTAGTTGAAGCAGCATTAGATAGTTCCCTTTCCATTACTCGTCCTAAAAAAATTTATGAAGCAATGCGTTATTCCCTACTAGCAGGAGGAAAGCGACTACGCCCGATTCTTTGCTTAACTACTTGTGAGTTGATGGGTGGTACCGACGAAATGGCATTGCCTACTGCCTGCGCTTTAGAAATGATTCACACCATGTCTTTAATTCATGATGATCTTCCGGCGATGGATAATGACGACTATCGTAGAGGTAAATTAGCAAATCATAAAGTTTATGGAGAAGATATTGCAATTTTGGCTGGAGATAGTTTATTAGCTTATGCGTTTGAATATGTAGCAACCCAAACTCGTAACGTTGTTCCCCACAATTTAATTACTGTTCTGGCTCGCTTGGGTCGCACAGTCGGGGCAGCTGGATTGGTTGGCGGTCAAGTATTAGACTTAAAATCAGAAGGACAAAATAATATTAGCATTGATACTTTGAAATTTATTCATACTCATAAGACCGGGGCTTTATTGGAAACATCAGTGGTATCAGGAGCAATTTTAGCCGGAGCTTCAGAGGAAGAAGTTCAACGATTGTCCCAATATGCTCAAAATATTGGTTTAGCATTTCAAATTGTTGATGATATCTTAGATGTCACTTCCACCCAAGAAGAGTTAGGGAAAACATCAGGAAAAGACCTGCGAGACCAAAAAGCTACTTATCCTAGCCTTTGGGGCATTGAAGAATCAAAAAGACAAGCCCAAAACTTGGTTAGTGGAGCAATCACCCAATTAATACCCTACGGAGTCAAAGCTGACCCCTTAAGGGCAATCGCCAACTTTATCGTCACCCGTAAAAATTAAATGTTTTTGAAAAATTGACCATGCACAATTTTGAGACGATTTTCCAAAACCCAATCCTTTCGACGTCTTTGCTGGCTTGTTTTTCTGCTCAAGGATTAAAGGCAATCATTGAACTATTTCGTAACGGGCCAGTAAATTTGCGTTATCTTGTCACCACTGGAGGAATGCCAAGTTCACATTCTGCTTTAGTGGGGGCATTAGCTACTGGCGTAGGATTAACCGTTGGTTGGAATAGTCCAGAATTTGCCATTGCTTCTTTATTTGCAGTAGTCGTGATGTACGATGCGGCTGGTGTTCGTCAAGCTGCAGGGACTCAGGCCAAAATTCTTAATCAAATCCTAGATGAATTTTTTCACGATGGACACCATCTTAATCAAGAGCGGTTAAAAGAACTGTTGGGACATACACCTTTTCAAGTTTTTGCTGGCTTAGCTTGGGGAGTTGGTATTTCAGTTTTGGCTTTACCTGTTTTTTGATATTAGTCACTATCTAATCTAACGCTCTTAACTGAGGCTTTTGCACTGGGTATGACAAGTACTTATAAAAGGGCGCAGCAGTCGTTTTACTAACACTAATTACTTATTTGACCAATATTAATTACTTGAGATGACTTGATGTTTTATCTGAGATATAAGTCATGGCAAGGTGTAGAACCTAACAGTTAGAACGCCATCATAATCAAGATAACTTCACAGTAAATTTAGCCATTGATCTAAGGGACTAGGTCATCAAACTTTTACATTAGTTCTATTTTCTTGATATTTGAGTGATCGGCACAGAAAAAACTCTGCTAACGTATGAATAGCAAGGGCACGAATTTTTCTCGTTTAAGGACAAACGTACTACTTTTTTATCAGTTAGTATTCTCATTTCTTGGGAATTGATGTCCTGGAGCTTTGATAGGGAACTCAGAACGATGGTTAAAATTTTAATCAGAGTTGAGATTGCCTAGCTTTGAAAATTAAGTCCGCCGAGGAGGCTGAGCCCTGGGGAATACTTAGGTTAGTTCTCGGGCGATTCCAATACTATCTAAACAGGTAAATTTGACAATTGGCGTTGTTATCAACGTAATTTGCTTAAAATATACTTGTCAACGGACTTTATTAACCATGTCTCTAAGCGATTGAGTACAGATGTCCAGCTATTTCTTGTCCAGTGTTTTTAACTCCACTCAAGATCTTAAATGATCTTGTGCAATTAAAACAAAAACCTTACCCGATTTTTTGTAATCGAGGCTACAATCGGAGAGGTATTAAAGTTTTGTAACCCCCGACTTTATTCTTGGGAATTTTCCGAACTGGTAGCTTGGAAATCATAGTCCTTATGATAGTTGGCTCTAAGCAGGCCGATTCAGACTGCTTTTTCCCAAGGAACCTTATGAATCACCCCCAGGTAAGTCTACTGTAGGGAGGTTGAATTCGTAAACTCTACTACCACACCCTATCTTCTAGTTGTGCACTTCAAGGAGCAAGAGGAAAACGGCATGACGCAGGCTAATGAGCTATTAACCCTTACTGAACCTCAGATTGATGTAACATTCTTCATCCCTGATGACGATGAAGCCGTACGAACATCGACTGATGGTGTGGTAATCGATGAGGAATTAACTGAACCAGAAGGGAAAAAAACCCGAAAACTGAGTGCTTTTCGCCGTCGTGATCAAAGTAAGAAAAAGCCTTATACGGAGGATTCAATTCGGGTTTATCTTCAAGAAATTGGTCGTATTCGGCTCTTGCGTGCTGAAGAAGAAATTGAATTGGCTCGTAAAATTGCTGATCTTCTTGAATTAGAACGAATTCGTGAACAACTCGGTGAACATATGGGACGCTTCCCCACTGAGAGGGAATGGGCAGAAGCCGTCAATGTCGATTGGCATGCTTTTCAACGCCGTCTCTTTTTAGGACGCAGAGCTAAGGACAAAATGGTTCATTCGAACTTACGTCTGGTAGTTTCTATTGCTAAAAAATATATGAATCGGGGGCTATCTTTTCAAGATTTGATTCAAGAAGGATCTCTGGGCTTAATCCGAGCAGCAGAAAAATTTGACCACGAAAAGGGTTATAAATTCTCGACTTATGCTACTTGGTGGATTCGTCAAGCCATTACACGAGCAATAGCTGATCAATCGCGTACTATTCGCCTTCCGGTTCATCTTTACGAGACCATTTCTAGAATCAAAAAAACTACCAAAATTCTTTCCCAGGAAATGCGCCGTAAACCCACTGAAGAGGAAATTGCCACGCGTATGGAAATGACTATTGAGAAGCTTCGTTTTATCGCTAAATCTGCCCAATTGCCTATCTCACTAGAAACCCCTATTGGTAAGGAAGAAGACTCCCGTCTGGGAGATTTTATTGAGGCTGATGGAGAAAATCCAGAGGACGAAGTCTCTAAAAATCTACTGAGAGAAGATTTAGAAAATGTCCTTGACACCCTAAGTCCACGAGAACGGGATGTTCTTCGTCTACGTTATGGCTTAGATGACGGGCGAATGAAAACCTTGGAGGAAATTGGGCAGATTTTTAATGTCACTCGCGAGCGTATTCGTCAAATCGAAGCTAAGGCCCTGCGGAAATTGCGGCATCCTAATCGCAATAGTATTCTTAAAGAATATGTCCGTTAGTATAGTTCATCACTGAGAAACTGGGTTGTCCGAGGAGAACCCAGTCAAAAAAAGGGATTAATGAGAGTGATTATATTACATACATTAATGGGTTAAAGTAGACTACAGAAATGGATAGCTCCTTAACCGGCTACTAAACCAGTCATCAAGAAAAAGACTACTGTCCGGGAAAGTTTATTGAAGTTGATAGAGAGAATCCAGAATGTTTTGCCTCTACAAGCTGTTCGAGACAAAATCAATCATTGCTAGACAGCTATTCAAAGTTTTAGCCTAGAAGGTGAAACTGAATTTTCTTTCGTATTAGTCATAATTAGTCGTTGTGTGTAGCAACTTGAAAAAAACGTACTGTGTAAAGTACTGTCAGTCACAGTAACAAGTTTTGGACTATGTAGTAAAAGTCTATAACTTTAGCAGGGCAATGTTAAGACTTAATATTAATGGGAAATGTGATAGCCTAACTGGAGATTATTCTTTTTGTCAGTTTCCGAGGTTAAAGCAATGTCTCCTAGAATTAGCTGCTATGATGCCAGGATAGATTTATTTGTCAGCCAAATATTAAGATGTCAACATAAGACTATCTCAGGTATGGGGCACATTTGATTTCGATAATACGCAAGGCATCTATCTTCATATTCAAATGTGTCGAGTAAGAAAAATCTAGATATGCCTAAAATAGCGTAAGGATAACATTGGTAAACTTGACATTAAGACAAGAAGAAGTTTCGACCTTGAATTTTAGTTAATAAAATAGTTAATAGTCCGAAGAACAATAATTCTTATACAGAAAATTATTGTTCAATTGACAGTATGTTAAATATATATATGCTCAGAACAAAACTAGTAAATATAGCTTTGAAAGATTACAGATATTTAACACCTATATTTTACATTGTTTTGCTTTGATTTATGATACAGATTTCATTTTAAATAACAGCAAAGCCTTTAGTATAACTAAACAGGAGATGTTGTCATAAATAGAGTTAATGTATAGTTCATGAATACGAAAAACTCCATATTATGATATCTTATACCTTGACTTATGACGACTTGATATTTCCATGACAGTGGTGTACACAAAGAGGAAGATAATAGAAAAATGAGAATTTTAGGAATTTCAGCTTACTATCATGACAGTGCAGCAGCTTTGGTTCAAGAGGGAACTATTATCGCTGCAGCTCAAGAAGAACGCTTCACTCGAAAAAAACATGATGCAAGATTTCCTAAAAATGCTATTCTCTATACGCTTGCAGAAGCAAAAATTTCCCTAAACAAGTTAGATTATATTGTTTTTTATGAAAAGCCAATCGTTACATTTGAACGCTTGCTGGAAACTTACTTAGCATATGCGCCCCGAGGGTTTCGTTCTTTTCTTGCTGCAATGTCAGCCTGGTTACAAGAAAAACTCTATCTGAAGACTATCATCAAAAAAGAATTAGCCAAACTTGCTAATTGTCAAATTTCTCAACTTCCACCATTATTGTTTACAGAACATCATCAATCTCATGCAGCCTCTGCTTTTTTTCCCAGTCCTTTTAAGAATGCTGCGGTGTTGTGTCTAGATGCGGTAGGAGAATGGGCAACAACATCTTTTTGGTTAGGAAAAAATAATATATTGACACCTCAATGGGAAATCAGTTTTCCACATTCTTTAGGACTACTTTATTCTGCTTTCACTTACTATGCTGGTTTTAAAGTTAACTCTGGAGAATATAAACTAATGGGATTAGCTCCCTACGGCGAACCCAAATATGTTGACCTTATTTTAGACAATTTGATTGATATTAAAGAAGACGGAACATTCCGCCTAAACATGAAATATTTCAATTATGCAACAGGGTTAACAATGACCAATAAAAAGTTTAGCCGACTTTTTGGTGCACCTTGCCGTAAACCAGAAAGTAGACTCTCCCAAAAAGAAATGGATATTGCAGCTTCAATCCAAAAAGTTATTGAGGAAATTGTCTTAAAATTAACTAATACGGCCTATAAAGAATCAAAATCAGACAATCTTTGTTTGGCTGGTGGTGTCGCTTTAAATTGCGTTGCTAATGGACGTATTTTACGAGAAAGTAAATTTAAAAATATTTGGATTCAACCTGCTGCAGGGGATTCGGGAGGGGCAATTGGAGCAGCTTTAGCAATTTGGCATCAATATTTAGAAAATTCACGAAGTGTAAATGATTCAAATATTGAGTCGGATAAAATGCAAGGAACCTATCTGGGACCTCAGTTTAATGACGAGGAAATTGGGCAATATTTTAATGATATTCGCGCTCGATATATTTGCTTTGACAATAAAAAAATATTGCCAAAAGTAGCTAAACTTATTGCTGAAGGAAATGTGATTGGATGGTTTCAAGGGCGCATGGAATTTGGTCCTCGTGCTTTGGGTAATCGTTCAATTATTGGTGACCCTCGTAATGAGAAAATGCAGTCAATAATGAACTTAAAGATTAAACATCGAGAGTCATTTCGTCCCTTTGCACCTTCGGTTTTAGCTGAACGGGTTTCTGATTACTTTGATTTGGATAAACCAAGTCCTTATATGTCGTTAGTTGCTTCTGTAAAAGAAGACTTACATTTGCCAATAATGGATGAACAGAGACAACTTTTTGGTATAGACAAGTTAAAAATTCCTCGTTCACAAATTCCTGCTATCACTCACGTTGATTATTCAGCAAGAATACAAACTGTTCATTCTGAAACTAACCCTCGCTACTATCAATTAATTAAAGAATTTGAAATATTAACAGGGTGTGGAGTATTAATTAATACTTCCTTCAACGTTAGGGGAGAACCAATTGTTTGCACCCCTGAAGATGCTTATCGTTGTTTTATGCGTACTGAGATGGATTATTTAGTAATTGAAAATTATCTATTAGCTAAATCGGAACAACCACAATGCCAGAAGGATGATGGGTGGAAAGACGAATTTGAACTAGATTGATAGATAAATTGTAGTTTGTAATGCGTTAAATTAAATATTAAAGATATGTTTAATGAAATCCCTAGATTAAATAGAAAAGAATTACGGCATTTTGGTTTATTAACTGGAACAATTGTTGCTGGATTATTTGGAATAGTTATACCTTTTATTTCAGGACATGAGTTGCCAATAATTCCCTGGATTATTACCGTGGTAATGTACATTTTGGCAATTTTTATTCCTCAGTCTATTAATCCAATTTATTATAATTGGATGAGAATTTCGCAGATACTTGCCTGGATTAATACAAGAATTATTTTAGGTCTAATTTTCTTTTTAATTGTTAGTCCAATGGCATTTATTATGCGATTAGTTAATCGAGACACAATGAAAAGGAATTTTGATTATCATTTAAAAACATATCGTATTTCAAGTATTTTTAAAGAAAAAACTAGTATGGAGAGACCCTATTAATGGAAAGCTTTTTTGATTTAATAAAAGATCTTTGGGGATTTTTAAATGAGCGAAAAAAGTATTGGTTAATTCCATTAGTTATTACATTGGTTTTATTAGGAACCTTGATTATATTGACACAAGGATCAGTGATCGCTCCCTTTATTTATACTTTATTTTAAATAAATTAAAATTCAATAAAAAATCAATATCATTAATGTGATTCTATTTTTTATTCAAATAAATATTTAAATAAAAAAAGTAAATAGACTTATTTTTGGATTATTGAAGCCTACTATAAAGTACTAAAACGATTATGTAGAACTAATGAAGTTACAGGACTAGATTTTAAGGCAAACTTAATTGACTTTCTAGGTATTTTAGGAGCTTGTATCAAATTAACTTTGACACAAGACAAAAACTCAATTTGTGAGAAAGAAAAGTTATTATACTGATTTGTTTATTCAGGGCAATTTTTAGGTAATAGTATTATATATAATCAAAACAAATTTCCCTAAAATGATTTTTGTCTTCATTGAGAAAAAAAATCATTTTAGGATTGGCAATCGAAAGATTTAGGGATATGAAATGACCAAATATTAAACAGTTAGTATTTTCAACAAGTGTAGATAATATTTGCATAAGATTACCTCTTATATCCAAGGTAGGTGAATATTAAATAATACTTCTTATTCTTTTAAACAAATTTTTTCTGTAAAACTATATTGCGATTGAATATTTATTCCAACAGACGAGTTTAAATAATTTTTAACAGAATAGATAGGCATAATAAACAGACTACAGCATAAGATTAAACTGCTAATTGACTAAAATCTAGTCAATAAACTAAATTATAAAGAAGAAGAGCTTTTTATAAACTAACTAATGACAACTATATTATTTATGAAACTGAGATTTATTAAGAAGTAACTACAATGTTATTAGAATATGTAACTATGCTTTATAGCATAATGATTATTCAACCTATGGCTTAAGCTATAATATACCAAAGTAATTCCGATTTTCTTTGATTGGACTAATCAGTCACTTGACTATTTTGCTAGATTTCTTAAAAAATTAAATAGATCTTAAATAAATTACATTATGGATCTATAAATTCAAAGCTAAATAAGTTTAATTTATGACAGCCATCGAAGAACCGTTTCATAAGTAATCAATTTAGTAGATACCTCTGAACAGGTGAGAAAGTCTCTTGTGAAAAGATTATCGATTTTTCAACTATATTGATAACCTGTTGCGTTCAATTACAATAGATACTATTCAACTATAGGAAAATCACCATACCGTCAATTCCACTGACTTTATTATCTAAGGTATAACATAAAAATCTTAGCGGACGATATGTTCTTTGTAAGACTTAGTGACTGTTTTCCCTGATTTACCCTTGTCTGTGAAAAAGTATTTAGTTGAGAACAATGAAAACTTAGGAGAATTGGGAATCATTAGTTGATAATAAAAGAGACATAATTTACAGGATAGGAAATCAATGACTAACCAGACAAGTACCCGTCGTGGTTTTGTTATATGGTTTGAGCGGTTGCTGGCAGCTATCCTCTTAGGAGGACAGGTTTTTTTTCACCTGCTGAAAAGTAGAATACATCGACGCAACACCCTTGAACAAATGAGTTTAGTTGGACCTGAATCTCTAACAATCGCCTTAGTGACGGCAGGATTTGTAGGAATGGTATTCACCATTCAAGTTGCTAGAGAATTTATTCATTTTGGTGCAGCCAGTACTGTTGGTGGCGTTTTATCCCTAGCGTTAACGAGAGAATTGGCTCCTGTTCTGACGGCCGTGGTGGTAGCAGGACGGGTCGGGTCAGCTTTTGCTGCCGAAATCGGAACAATGCGCGTGACGGAACAAATTGATGCACTGTATATGCTAAAAACCGATCCTATCGACTATTTAGTAGTTCCTCGTGTCTTAGCTTGTTGTATGATGTTACCGGTTTTAAACCTTCTTTCCCTAATGACAGGGATGGCTGGAGGATTGTTAATTGCGGATAGTTTATACGATATTTCTCCGGTAGTTTTTTTAAAATCTGCCCGTAATTTTCTCGAGCTTTGGGATTTGTTGACTTCGATTATCAAATCAATTGTTTTTGGTGGTTTAATCGCAGTGATTGGTTGCAGTTGGGGATTAACTACTACGGGTGGAGCCAAAGGAGTAGGGCAGTCTACGACAACGGCAGTTGTAACAGCTTTATTAGCTGTCTTTGTTGTTAATTTTTTCCTTTCTTGGTTTATGTTTCAAGGGACAGGAACAGCTTCTCTCTAGAGAGAAGCTGACCCAATGTACTTAACAAAAGTAATTTAATCTAACTTGCTGAAAACTGAAGGAAAGCACTCAAAAGATATATAAAGAAAAGGTTAATATCTTTTTAGCAAAAAATGATGTTTACTTTCACTAAGCAATTAACTATTCACTCAAAAAAGATATCAACAAAATAAACTAATCAAAATCCAAAAGACAAATCAATGATGGCATCAGTAAAGGGTAACATTAAACTTATGCTGATGCTATAGTATTTGCCAATATTTGTACATAAAGTAAGTCTTTAATCTCTTTGAAGAGACTTGATGTTACAGCTTAAACCCATGGATTTTCTTTCATAAAAACAATAAAAATTCAAATAACTTAGTTTAATCAATATATATTTTTACTATATATTAATTTATCCTACCTTTAATATAAAAGTAAAATAAATCAATCTTAAAATCATAATTTATTATTATTAAAATAACGACATTCCCACACAAATTTACTTTTAATATATTATGTCTTAAACAGCCTAAAAATATCTTTTATATTTTGCTTTTTTTAAAAAAGCAAAATTTTGTTATTTACCATTATTTCATTAACTAAAAAATTTTTTTAAAAAATTGGCTGCTCAGTGTTTCGTAAGTACTATGTGAATTATATTAGAATAGTTGAAGCAGTAACTTTAAGCTCAGTTAATTTAAAAATTATATTCTATTTTTATTAGATTTATTGGTATTACTAGGATACATGATTAGCACAATCTAATATTGAATCATTTATGAGCACTAAAAAATATGAACTATTCAAACAAAATTTGCATTTTTATATATTAGTTATATTTGTTAATATAACTAATATATAAAACAGTTTTACTTTACTGTAAGAGAGTATTCTATTGTTGTTCTTTAAGATAAATATTCGTAAACTATTAATCATTTAATATGATTAAATTAACATGTCTATCGTGACTAAGATTGTAGATACTACACAATTAATATGAAATTATCTCACTCTTAACAATAAATAAAAATTTGCTCTTTATTTTACACAATTAATTATTTTACTAGACTATTATGAATTATAAAGTCGGTTTAAGTTGTATTTTTGCATACCAATAATACTCTAACCTCCACTTCAAAAAAGTCAATAATATTTGTCTCTGGAGAAATACTTTCACTACTAGTGTTACTCGTTGAAAAATTCTTAGTAGAACGTTTTTGATATAACTGATAAATACAAGAATAAATATATATTTATACAATATTTTATCGATTTTCAGACTTAATTGTGAGTGCTTATAGATTTGCAATCATAAATTTTTGTCCATCTTTTGTAATCTTGTTATAAAGTATGGCGTCGTTCTAAGTAATGTTAATCGATCACGATAGCCATTGCCCACGATTAAGGCAGTATTTTGAAAGATATTTATCAATTAATAAATTATATAGCTTGGGTAATTAAACTCAAATATTAGAATTTTTGGTAATTAAGACGTGATTCTATAATTTGGTAAAAAATGGAGATCTACTCTGCTACAACTTAATAGAGTGGCTATATTGTCTACAAAAGTTATTAGGTGAGTTTTTGAAGTTATTTTATAAAGTTTTAGAATCGACGAAACAAGATTCCAAAACTTTGGTTCGCTTAACGATTTGAACCGATCTTTGATAAGTATTTAGATAATTATCCACAGTTTGCTTATCATTGTATATTTTCTTGTAACTAATAAACTGTATCTAGAAGTAAATCTAATTTTTTGTAAAGGATTCTGACAGCTGGGACATATCGAGCAAATTATTTTTAATCTATTGGTATTCCACTGCAAATTTTTATTTAATATTTTAAACCTAAAAAGTTAACTTTAAGTGTTGAAATTATCTCTTTTTCTATAAAAAAGAAACAGCTATTTGTTAATATACTTGCTTTAAAAGCAAATACTAGATAACTTTATCAGAGTTACAGTATCTAATACTTATAAATATAATAAAAGTCAATCTAATTAGATAAGTAAATTAATAAGAGAGGTATAAAAGTATCAATTAGTATAGTAATAAAAAAAGCGACATATTACTAAAAAACTTGACAGTTTATTTTTATTCCTTAACCTCTCTATTGCCAATTTTTTTAGTTTAATTAACTTTTTTATTAGTCTTCTATGATAAAAAATATATAAAAATCTACCTATAAAATAGTATGTTGACTTAACATGATTGTTTATCCTAGCAGTCTTACAAAGTAAAAATAACGCAGGTTCAATTTTAATGCCATCAGCATATATCTTGTGAAGACTTAGCTAAGTAGTAGAGTCAGTCTTCCAATTGATTGCTAGAGACCTCTACCGCATCGATATCGATTGTATTTGATGGTATGATGCGATGAAAACGTCCTCCTTCTATCTTAAGAAGTTCACCGCAATTGGGACATTGACATTCGGTTTTATTGAATCCTGTAAATCCATAACTACATACTGGACACTTGTCTCCTACCAAATCCCGTCGAAGCCACCAGCGTATTCTCCATAAAATGATTGCTGGGGCAATAGTAATTAAAGCGATAAGAATAAGAAAACTATTAATGACCCAGCTTAACCCTACTGAACCTAAAAATAACCCTAACAATAAGAATGTCAATGAGCAGCTAAGTCCAAAGTTATTAAACCATACAAATTTAGGGAACTTATTATTCACGGTAGTCTCCTCGATTATTCATTGCTAACATAAACGCGACCATAAAATGTTTACAACTCACATTCCAAGCAATGCTTTTCAGATATATTTTGTTAGTAGATTAGTTTAACAACTTACCTGTTATTATCATAACTGCAAATCAAAAGTTAATGAAAAACCATAATAGGAAATAATTAAAAATTAATTTTACTTTATATTAAGTTGGTTATTAGTTGAGTTAATTAAAGGATCAAAATCAAGATTGATATAGTTTTATAATCTCAATGATATTTTTTTATCTCAAGCAAATCTATTTTCTATATAAAACAATGCTATCTAAATCTAGGTAATTAGAATTAAGTATGCGTTGCTTAATCTTTATTATTAATAATCGAAATAATAACAGTTACAAAGATAAGAGTAACTGTTATTGCATAAAGAAAAAATATGTCTAACCGAATAACATTGGTCTACTAACAAAATTTGAAACACTCTAATTTGAATAACAAAAAAATATTATGGCAATCAAAGTCAAAATAATACTTTCAACTTTAAAATAATAATCTAAGTTTTCTCTATATGTTTGTTCAAAATTTTTTGTAGTCGTAAGAGTTAGTAGTGATTGGCTATCTAGACAGTCAATCACTAGATGAAAGTAAAATTATGTTTATCTAATATAATTAGAAAGGTTAGCAGTTTTATCTTTTTTGTTATATCTACTGCTAAGTAATGAAATATTTGGAAATGTATAATGTTCAACAAGAGTAATCCAACCGTTACATCTTTCTGACAATAAGTTGTATAAAATAAATGTTCTACGTTTTGAGAAGTGCTTCAATAAAATATAAAACAATTTCTCTTGATTCTGTTAGTACTAAAATATTAGTACTTGTTCGGTATTAGTATGAGTCTGATAATTCCTCATTTTAATTCTGGTGATGCTCGTCTCTCCTCTTCTGTAAGAGATCTAATAATTGTTTCAGGCGTAGATTGTGAAGGTTCAAAAATTGATTGAAGAGCTTTATCCAAATTCTGGGCCATAACAATTTTATTTTCATAAATCACTATTACCCTTGCTAAAGTCGGAAGACTATTTTGTTCTGCTTCTAAATATAATGGCTCTACATAAAGAAGAGATTGTTCAGCAAAAAAAGGAATGACTAAAAGATTACCTTGGATAACACGAGATCCCTGACGGTTCCATAGAGAAATTTGTTGAGAAATTACCGGATCTTGATTAATTAAGGCCTCAATTTGTTCTGGTCCATAAATGACTCGTTGCTTAGGTAGTTGAATCAGATTCAATTTACCATAATTTTGTCCATCAGACTGAGCAAATAAGCCTGCAATTAAATTATTACGGCTTGTAGGAGTAAAAAAGTTAATTAAAATGAATTCTTGAGATTTTCCAGTCACACGCATTAAAAGATAATAAGGTTCAATAGGCTGTTGTTTTTCTCCATAAATCTCCTGCGGAATACGCCATTGATCTTCACGATTGTAAAATACCTGAGCATCAGTCATATGATAGGTTAACAGTCTTTCTGATTGGGTATTAAATAAGTCTTTAGGATAGCGGATATGTGCCTTGAGAGCAGTAGGCATTTCTGCTAAAGGTTTGAACAAATCTGGAAAGATTCGTTGCCAGGTTTGAATAAGAGGATCACTGGGATCAACCACATAAAATTGCACATTGCCATTGTAGGCATCAATCACAATCTTAACGGAGTTGCGAATATAGTTAAAGTTGTATTTTCCTGGATCAGAATAAGGATAGCCACTACTAGTGGTATAAGCATCAATGATCCAATAAAGGGTACTCGGACTTATTAACCTATTAGAGTTAGATTTATCCAGCTTAGCGCTGACTAAATAAGAATCGTTATCAAAATGCAGAAAAGGGGCAATTTTACGAATACGACGGTTAATATCACGATGAAATAATAAACGAGTCTGGGGAGTAAAATTTTTAGTAAACAGCATTTGCCAGTCTTTGAGATACTCAGCAAATAGTAGTCGTCGTACTGCCGAACTAATAGAGATACCTCCTTGACCATCATAGATGTTATAAGCATTATCCTGACCGCTAGGGTAGTCTAATTCTTGTACCTCTGTATTAGTCATGATGTAAGTATCTGTCAATTCCCCAAAGTAGATACGAGGATTATTAATGGGGATACTATTACAAATGTTAGCGTTTGAAGTTTGTAACTCCCCTGCGTTACTATTTGTTTCAATATCTTGAACCAAATAGAATGGTAATCCTCCTTGATCGACTTGATTGACTAGGGATAGGGTAAATCCATAGCCATGAGTATAAATTAAATGTTTGTTAACCCAGGTTTTAGCTTGTTTAGGAACCTCATTATAATCGAGCTCTCTAGCTGCAATTAACACTTGTTGTTTAGCTACATTGGGTGATAAACATTCATTATCTATAGGAATCCTGTAACGATCAATGTCTGCATCGGGAAATTTATAATAAAGACGAATTTGTTGTAGTTGACGGTTTGTTTGTAGTAATGGGCGGGCATCCCACAGACGAATATTCTTAATAGTTAGACGATTATCTTGCAGATCTTCATCTGTTAAGCTTCCAGTAGCATCAAGAGTCTCAATTTTAATTTTATCTAAATTAAACGCGGCACGAGTTAGAGCAATACTCCGTTCAATATACGGGCGTTCTCGACCTAATTCATTAGGTTGAACCACAAAACTTTGGACTACTGCAGTTGCGAATAAACCAAGGATAAAAATGACTAAATATAGGATAAAAGGAAGAGTATAAAAAGGAAAATATGGTCTATTTTTATTTCTGAAAAGTTGTGTAAAGATGAGGTTCCTTCGTCCTGTTAGGGCTTTAAAAAGTAACCAAACAGCGATCATGGTAACTAAGATGCATAGAGTTGTATCTACAGGCAATGACACATGTACATCGGTGTAGCTTGCTCCATAAACTACTCCACGCGGAGAATATAGGAGCTCATAACGGTTCAGCCAATGACGTAATCCTGCAATTAAGCATGTTAAACCACCTAATAAATATAGATGACGTAGTTGGTGTCGTGAAAATCCTGGAAACCTTCCTTGAGACAGACTTTTAGCGGACAAGAGGTAGGTAAGACTAACGGTAGCAAAACCATAGAGAAATAGTCCACCTAACCAAAAATTAAGCAATTTCCAAAACTGTAACTTAAAGACATAGAAGCTGATGTCTCTACCAAATTGAGGATCGACTGTTGAAAAAGGAGTTGAGTTAAAATACTGAATAATTCTTGTCCAGTTTCCTGATATTACCAAGCCAAAAATGATACTAAAGATGATGGACATGGTTTTTAGGTAGAATTTTTTCTTTAATAGGATTAAAAGAATTAAGCCTCCGATAGCCACAGCCTTCCAAAGATGCTGAAAAATTTGAGAAAACAGTTTTGGTATAGAATTGAAATAGAAAGGCAAAGGAAGTGAGGGAGTTATATTAGGAAGGGTTAAATCAGGAGTCCAAATGTCATAAGCAACCTGACTGTAGTAAAGTAACATTAAGCCCATCATCGTTCCTAAAAAGAACACTAGGGTTAACAGCAAAGATAAACCAAAAGAAGGAGATTCCGGAAACAAGGTTTGATAATTTTTCTGGGTTTGATCACTCCTATTTTCCTTATATCGTCTTTTCTGGAGATTAAGAAACTCTGTTGGGATAGCATGCCATTGATAATACTGTGCCTTATATAAGTTATTTAATAAAAACCAAAGAGAAACCCCTGTTGTTCCACTAAATAGCCCAAATTGCCACAATAATCTCTTTAGAAATGGATGTAGATAGCCTACCTCCTTAAACCAAAGAGATTCTACGACTAAATGAGAAAGCAATTCAAAGACTAACCAAAGTCCAAATAAACTGCCGAGGACTTTAAAAATACTATAGGTTAGGGTTTTAAACATATAATTTTTAGGTTATTTTTCCCATTATTTCAGTTAATTACCTGAAGCAATGGTGTCCAAAAACAACTTTATTTCGAATTGATCTAAAGTTTTTCCAAATCACGACTAGTCTCCTCGCCAAAAGAAATGAACTAATAGGGATAAGTCCACTCTTCTAGAAAGTTTTCTCGTCTGAATTGACATAAATCAGCATAAGAGACCTTCCTTTGTCATATCAAGTGAATACAGCACATAATGATGGTCCATCGCACAATAGACTATCCTAAAATTTCGACCTGCTTTTAGTTTGCTTTAAAAGGAATTAATGTCATTATCTACATAATTAGCAAAATTCTATTGTAAAGTTATTTTACGAACCGCAATTAGTGAGACTATTAATTCATCATGTAAACTTTTGTTGTTAAGGATTTATTTTGTGTAGTAGTGCTCCTTTATCAACAATAAAAGAGCAGTAGAAAATTCAGAATCGTGGTTAAAACGATAACCGTCTCTTTTGAGCAAAATCAATTTATTTACCTGTTTATAGAAATCTAGCTTATAGACTCAATAAGTCGATTACTTGAGTCAAAAGAGTTTAAGGTCTTTTGGAAAACTCTTTTTAACTAATTTCAAAGATAGCCAACATAGTAACTCTTAGAGAGACGGATTGCATGACACTTCGCGCTAAAAAGGGTTGCTCTGTTATGAATTAATTCATGATTCTTTAGTGATATGTATTGCTAAATACTGATAGCTTTCGCTATTATAATAGTAGGTCAACTTTCGCAAATTATTTGTAGCAGTTAATCGCATTGACTAGGTGATCTATATTTTTTGCAACGTTTTATTAAACACTCTCTTCAAGACTAAAGATATATCAGAATAGACTATTTTTGTATTTCTCTCATTTGACTAAAGAAAAAAGTATGTCAGGATAACGATAGTAGCTTTCTTTAGGTTAGCTCACTGTCTCAAAAAGCTATTGTAAAAGTCTTAATAATAAAAAATTAGTTGAGGAATATATTTCATTAAAAACAGCCACAAATTGTCTAGAGAGTAGTCTTCTTAGAAGAGGTTGATAGTATGGCTTTATATGCTGATAATTCAAGGTTATTTTTATTCACAGTTTATTGTTATTATTAATATATTTGAGTAATAATTTATACTTGAATACCGGAATATATTACTAAATACAATTCAAATACTGTTGTTTTATTTATTGAAAAATATTTTTTTAAATAAGCTATATATAACTAGGTAAATATTTGTAATCTTGTTAAGAATAATTAATTAGTTTATCTTAACTAAGATTTGAATCAAAACAGTCACAGGAAAGAATTAAAAGAAAAAAATATTAAAATTAGACACCCTAGAAAACATAACTATATAAATTAATAGCTCGTAGATTTTAAAGCACCAAAGTAATTATGTAAGATAGTTAAAATAGACTAGTTGTTATTAAAAGTTAATTAATAATAACCAGTTTAACAGCAACGATAGCTTATATCAAAAAGCAATTATAAAGTATTAAGACATACTAATCGTAGTACATAACGCCATAATAAAAATATAAAGACTATTAATCATCCATGTGATGTTAAGTGTAACTCATTAGTCATTATTACTGAAGAATTCAATAAAATTTATATATAACTATAATCGCACTTACTTAATTTATTGAATTGATCAAGAACTGCCATGTATACCATGTATATTTAAACCTCTAATACCTAAAATATTTTTAAGTAAATTTTATTTGAAAGTATTCCTTCAATTGAGGTGTAGGAAGAAAAAAGAAAATAATTTCCTCTTACACCTGTTTCATAATTATTGCAACTTTTCCATTAACCGCTGTTTGGCTGTTGATAAAGCTTCAGCCAATCTTTTAGGATCCCGTCCCCCTGCCTGAGCCAAAGTAGGACGTCCGCCGCCGCCTCCTCCACAAATTTTGGCAATTTCACCGATGAACTTACCTGCTAGCAATTTCTTTTTCTCATTAATCTTTTTACTGAACGCAGCTACTAGACTGACCTTTCCTTCCCCAGGGACTGAAGCTAAAACAATTGCCGCTTCTCCTAATTTTTGTTGTAGTCTTTCTGCTGCAGTTTGTAAATCTTTTCCCCCGATATCTCCCATCTCTGAAACTAAAATCTTAAAGGAACCGACATTTTCAACTTTACTCAGTAATTGCTCAGATTTAGTAACGGCAAGTTCCTCTTTTACTACTTCTAATTCCTTTTGAGTAGTTTTTAATTCAGACTGTAAAGAGGTAATACGATTGCTAATTTCTTCTGGTTTAATTTTAAAGAGATTACATAGTTCTTTAACTACCATCTCTCGAATACTGAAGTACTCTAAGATCGCGTTACCTGCTACTGCCTCAATACGTCTTATTCCTGAGGAGATACCACTTTCTGAGATTATTTTAAATAATCCTATTTCGGCAGTATTCTTAACATGGGTTCCTCCACATAATTCCATGGAGACACCTGGAATATCTATAACACGAACCTCTGTACTATATTTCTCTCCAAATGTAGCGATTGCTCCTTGCTCTCTAGCTTTTTTTAACCCCATAACTGACACTTGAGTGTCGTATGCCTCAAGAATCCAATTATTAACTAAAGTTTCAATCTCTTGTAATTCTTCTTGCCTTATGCAACGTGAACAATTAAAGTCAAAACGCAAATGTTCAAAGTCTACTAATGATCCTGCTTGAGAAATAGAGTCATCAACCACTTTTTTCAATGCTGCCTGCAATAAGTGAGTAGCGGTATGATGTGCTTGAATTCGACGACGGCGGATATTATTAATAGTTGCTGTAATGGTATTTCCTACTTCAATAGTTCCTCGTTCAACTTTTCCAAAATGAATAAAAATATCTGATTCTTTTTTTACATCTTCAATACAAACCACTAAATTATCTCCGGTTAGATAACCGCGATCACCAATTTGTCCGCCCGACTCTCCGTAAAAAGTAGTTTGATCTAAAACAATTTGAATATCAGTTCCTGATGTCGCACTATTAACAGTTTTTCCTTTTACTAAAATCGCTTTTACTCTAGCCACTGTTTTAGATTCTGTATAACCTAAAAAATGCGTAGGGTTTATGTATACAAGTAATTGTTCTAGGCTATTTCGTACAGTTAAATCAATAGTTTCATAGGCAGCTTTTGATCGTTCTTTCTGCTCTTCCATCGCTATCTCAAAGCTATCAACATCAACAGTCAATCCCTGTTCCTCTGCAATTTCTTGAGTTAATTCAAGGGGAAACCCATAAGTATCATAAAGTACAAACGCGTCTACTCCTGAAATTTTACTGTCTTTATCAGTTCTTTCAATAACTTCTGCTAATAGTTTTTCGCCGCGTTCTAAAGTTTCTAAGAAACGAGACTCCTCTCGTTGTAATTCTTGTTTAATTAGTATTTCTCGTTCCCTAACATTAGGGTACTCTTCTTCAGAAAGTTGTATCGCAGTTTCAGCAACATCGGTAATGAATTCCTTGTCTATTCCAATCAACCGACCATGTCGTACCATCCTACGAACCAATCGACGCAAAATATAACCGCGATCAGTGTTTGAGGCAGTAATTCCATCAGCTATCATCTGAACTACGGACCGTATATGATCTCCAATTATTTTTAAAGAAATCTTACTTTTTTCATCTATTTTTTTGTATTCAATTCCAGCAATTTTTGCTGTCGTTTCAATAATAGCAAAAATTAAATCTGTTTCATAATTATTAGGTACTTTTTGCAAAATTTGAGCCATCCGTTCTAAGCCCATTCCCGTATCAATATTTTTATTTTCTAATGGGGTCAAATTTCCTTCTGCATCACGATTATATTGCATAAAGACTAAGTTATAAAACTCAATAAAACGGGAGTCATCTTCTAAATCGATATTATCGTCTCCTAATTCAGGATAAAAATCATAATACATTTCTGAACAAGGGCCACAAGGTCCTGTGATTCCAGCTTTCCAAAAGTTATCTTTCTCCCCCATTCTTTGAATACGATGAGGAGATATACCAATTTTGTCACGCCAAATTACGAACGCTTCTTCATCATCCTCAAAAACGCTTACAATAAGGTTTTCTGGAGGCAAATTAAACACTTGAGTTGATAATTCCCAAGCGTAGGCAATTGCTTGTTCTTTAAAATAATCCCCAAAACTAAAATTGCCCAACATTTCAAAAAAGGTATGGTGTCTCGCAGTCCGCCCCACATTTTCGATATCATTGGTACGGATACATTTTTGCGAAGTAGTAGCCCGAGGATAGTCAGGTTTTTGTTTTCCCAAAAAGATAGATTTAAAAGGTAACATCCCTGCAATAGTTAGGAGTACGGTAGGATCCTCTGGGATTAAAGATGCACTAGGTAATATTTTATGTTGTTTTCCTTCGTAGAATTTAAGAAATTTTTCTCTAATTTGAGTGCCTGTAAGTGATTTAGGGGATTTAGAAGTTCTATCCATAGATGTTACCAATAGTGGTCTGTTGTGATCATATATTTATTATTGTAGTATTTTGAGAAATGTAGCATGATTTATCTATTATGTCATCTTGTTCTATCTATGAAATAATTTTGATAAGCTGTTAGTTTTTTAAGTAATTAATTATGAAATGTGTATCAATTTTTTTAAACTACTTATATCAAGTATAAATAAATCTAAAGTAATATTTGTTTATTGATTTCTTATTAATTGTAAAAGATGAAAATATTAAACTATTCTAGGAATAAATTCATAGATTATTTGATTTTATACAAAAAATATTATTGTCCATTAACTAAATAAACTATTATTTTAGCAATATTCAATATTTTTGTTTTTACTGACAATTATTTTATAATAAATAGCTAAAATTTAGTTTTAAAATTAGTAACTTAATTGATAAAAAATGAATATTATTGTATGATCTGTGTAGATGTATGTTCATAAACATGAATTAATAAATCAATTTTTAATTTAATTCCTAAAATATTTATCAGGAAAACGTTTATTGATACCTACTATACTTATAGTAATTGATTTAACTAGTTAAGCCAATTAAAATTTTAACAATTTAGTTAATATAATTATCAATATTGTTTGATTAAAAAATCTTTTTTAACTATAAAAATAAATTCTAAACAATAACCAAACAAAAAAAGTTAATCATGCTTTACAATAAACTATTGTTTGTGTTTTAAACTAGATATATTTGGTGTTAAGCTAATACAGAGAAACGTTACTAACGAGAAAAAAATCATGATGATTTTACCTGGTGCAACTGTGCGAGTCACTAATCCTTATGACACCTACTATCGTTTTGAAGGACTTGTACAGCGAGTGAGCGATGGAAAAGCTGCTATTTTATTTGAAGGAGGTAACTGGGATAAACTCATCACCTTTCGACTGTCTGAATTAGAAGTATTTGATCCTACAGTTACTAAAAAGAAGAAATAGCATTTTGCATTTTGGTAGTGAGCCCCTTTAAGATTTATTAAGTAAAATGGGGCTCAAACCCTTATATTAATAATAATTAATAGCTTATGCGTCTTCCTCTACTCCGATCTGCAACAGATAATCGTCAACCAGATCACATTGCTGAAGTAATTGAGACATCAACTACTCAATTTTTAGCTCAATGTCTTGAACCGGATGAACTAAACTTCCCGGTGATGCCGGCTTTTGGTAGTTGGGTTAAATCCTTAGATGAAAAATCAGGGAATAAAATTTTAGGGATTGTTACGTACGCTACCACTTTACCTATAGACTCGGTGCATCGAGCACGAGCATTAGGATTATCTTTGACAGATTTACGTGAGCAGCAACCACAAATTTTTGCTATGTTAAAAACCGAGTTTCGCGCTGCCATCGTCGGTTTTGAAACCCCTGAGCATGAAGTCAATAGTAGTGGAAAAACTTCTGTAAAGATTCATCAATATTTACCCCCTCGTCCGCCCCAAATTCATCAAGGAGTCTACTTATGTCAACCGGCAGAAATTATTAATTTTAGTAACAAAATAGATTTTTTACGTATTCTTCTACAAGTTAGAGATACCCCACCTGAAGCCTTAATTGCTGCCACAATACGAAAAGTTTATTTATTACGAAAAGCTGAGCGCAACTGGTTAGTCAAGGTTGGACGTAATTTAAGTATTTTACTAAAAGACGATTATGATCGCCTGCAATATATTCTAAGCCAAGTTACTCTTTGACTAAAGATATAAAACATAACAATTATTATTTTTACTATTTTTAGAAAAAATAAAACAACAATTTTAAATCAAACAAAATTTTCTATAGAGCTGGCTCCTCAACTAAGCTTTAATCTATTTTATAGTTATTGATCTACTCCCTAAAAAGAGATTTATGTGCCATTATTGATCTCTCTTTTACTCTATAAATGTTTTTTTTATTTCTTTTAGTTGCCCCGTTAACTTCTCTAATAAGTTGTTAAAAGAACTGAGAATATATTAGAACTTGAAATTAAAATTAGTAGAATGCATAAAAATATCACCCAGATGGCTTCTATAAATATCTTCTTACTTTAGATTGTTCAATTCTTCGGATATTGGGTTTGGGTCGGTAATCAAAATCATCTATTAACAGGAGTCATTGGAACTGTGCACTATATTCCATTAATTTCTGTTATTGAAAAAAATAAGTATTTATATCTACAATAGGAGCTTTAGAAGATTATTTTAGGAGAATACCTATGCCTTCAAAAACGATGCAATTATTGTTCGCTCTCGGTTTAGCCGCTATCATCGGAGCGTGTTCTAGTCCTTCTGAAGAGGATGGAAAAGTTGAAGATAGCATTCAGCCGACTACTGAAGAGATTACCCCTGGTGTTGAAGACACTGTTGAAGACATTGAAGATGGCGAAAGCTAATTTGTATGTTTAAACCCCAGCTGTTGGACAAATTAGACCTAAAAAGTCTATACTCCAACAGCTTTCTAGTTTTCCCTAGTGATCTTAAACTTATTTATTGTTCACTTTAACGTGAATAGCCTCGAAAACAGGTGATCCAAACCCTAGCAAAATAATTAAACTCACTAAGTGAACTAACCAATGAGCAATGCTTAATCCCCAAATTAAACAAGTCAAGGCACTCGCGACGGCTAAAACCCCAAAAATATCATTATCTGTCCGTTGATACCAAAAAATACTCCCGATGGAGATTACAAAAAATAGGAGGGGAAAAATTGGGAGCATCATGACAAATCACCTTCTGATCATTGGGGTTAACAAAAGCGTTAAAGCGAAAATTATTTAGTCCTCACCGTCTTTAATATATGTCTTTATTTGAGGATAACATTGACCCTCTCAAAAAACTGGTAATCTAGACAACTAAACTGAGAAATTGTAAAAAATATTTACATAACTTTAGAAATAAAGGTGTTGTCCATTAAAATATTAGAGTATTTTTATAGGAGAATATTAGAATATTTTTATAGGAGAATATTAGAATATTTTTATAGGAGAATATTAGAATATTTTTATAGGAGAATATTAGAATATTTTTGTAGGAGAATATTAGAGTATTTTTATCCTAAGTATTTAAAAATATTTAACCCAGAAATTCTAACAACCAGTTTTTAAGATAAAGAGTCGCACGGCAATCATCTTCGTTATAACGTAAAATGGAGGATAATAAAGAGTGATCTTCTGTTTTTAGCCATTGGTCATACCAGCATACGCATTGATCGCCGCTAATACCAGGATCACGCCAATTAAATCCAATCCAGTTAGCTAAAGATTTTAGAGAATAATTTTCTACAGGGAGAATAACAGAGGTAATAACATGGTAATGAATATCAACAAAACGAGATAATAAACGTTCAAGTTGTTGTTGAGGCGTTTTGTATAATTTAGCTAACCGTTTCATGGTCTCTACTTCATACCCAGAAAAATGAAAAATGGGAGCATCTTGATATTGATTTGCTAAATAGAGAAATTCTTGCCAAATCTGTTGCTCGTCTTCAGGACTTTCTGCCAACAAAGGATAAAATATCTCTGTTTTTGTTGAGCGTTCTACCAATAATACCCCTAACAAGTAATCTAAGTTCCGTTCTGGCTCAGCTTCAATATCAAAATATAACTCAAATTTCCGGGTAGGAATTAGTCTATGAATATCTTCTTGAAACTGAGATTTTCGGATCGCTCGATTATCTACTATCGCTTGAGCCTGTTGTTGGAGTTGGTTAGCTAGCTCAGCATCCATTACTTCTCTCATATTCACAGGACAGATATTAGCCAAGGATTTCACTGTCCCTACCCCCACCTCCAATAAAGATTGATAACGACTCGGTGTTACCCCTGGAACTAATGATAAATGTTGTTGAGATTGGGCAATCGTATAACAATGATTATACCAATGGCATAAATTACACCGTTGGCGAGAAATAAATACCTCTGGTTCTTGAGATTGGGTAAGCATTTCCAAACAGTCTGTAGCAGTTATCTGAAATTTTGATAACCATTGGCTTAGATCAACTTCATAGTGATTATGTTGGCGTAAAATTAGCGTCGGAGTCGGAGGAGTGATTTCTTGAAGGTTGCCTAACAAATAAGCATAAAATGTGGCAACGATTTTGTATTCAGGTTTAGGACGACGGCCTAAATTAATACTTACAGGAGTATAGAACCAGTCTCCAAATTTTGACTTACCAGCCTGCTTTACTAATAAGGTGGGTTTTCCCAGGCAATCAAACTCATTATGTTCCGAAAATAATGTTGGGGTTATGCGAGGGGCACACTGCTCTCTAAATTCGTTAGACTCAAACAACGTCCCATTATAAATACAGCTAACTCCTTGTTTCATCAAAACTTCTGTATCTTTTGCCCTATCTTTCCAATTTTTTAAGTTATATTGAGGTTTTTGATGGTGAGGATAAAATTTTTTTAAAGTCGAAGCAATGTGAAGTTGATTCTCCTGACGTAACTTTAGTACAAAGTCCCGTTCAGCATCTTTCTCGAGAGAATCACCATAAACATTAAGAAAAGCGCGCCGTTGACAGCGTTTATAATCGAGTAGGAGAATATCAGTTAACAGCATTCTTGAGTTTGAGGATAAAACATAAAATCGGAAAAAAACGATAGATCCAAAATGGGGAAGAGTAGCTATTTTGCTTTAGCGTAATAGCTCTTTCTCTAGAAAAAGCTCCTAGAGTTGAAGACCGCTAGAAATTTTTCTAGTATCCTAGAGGAATAAGAACTAAGGGCAATGAAGACATTTTAACGTTAATCATTTAGGTCCTAATTTGTCTTGTAGATTCTTCCTCACTGTGAATGTTGGCAGCCAATGATAAATATTCAAGAGATTACCTCCCTCTTAGAACAGCAACGACAGGAATTCCCTAGCTTAAATAACAAAGTCTATTTCAATTTTGGAGGGCAAGGAACTTTACCCCGTTCAGCTTTAGAAGCAATTATTGATGCTCATGAATTTTTGCAGCAGAAAGGACCCTTTTCTCTCCGAGTTAATAGTTGGTTACAACAAAAGGAAGCTTTATTAAGACAAGAATTAGCTCAAGAGTTCAATGTATATCCCCAGACCATTTCCTTGACTGAAAATGTAACCGTGGGATGTAATATAATTCTTTGGGGTATTGATTGGCAAGAAGGTGATCGTATCCTAATCACCGATTGTGAACACCCTGGAATTATTGCTATTGTCAAAGAAATTGCTCGACGTTTTGGGGTAGAAATCGTTGTTTGTCCCATTCTAAAAACCCTTAATCAGGGTGATCCTACCACCGTAATTCAAGACTATTTAACCCCCAAAACCAGACTGGTGATCTTAAGTCATTTACTCTGGAATACTGGACAAGTGTTGCCCTTAAATGAGATAGTTGACACTTGTCATCATTTTGCCTACGGTGATCACCCCATCATGGTTTTGGTCGATGCAGCCCAGTCGGCTGGGTCTTTATCCTTAAATTTAACTGCTTCGGATGTAGATTTCTATGCTTTTACTGGACACAAATGGTTATGTGGTCCAGTAGGCGTTGGAGGGCTTTATATTAGACCTGAAAGCTTTGATCACTTAAATCCAACATTTATTGGTTGGCGAGGAATTGATATTAATGGGAATGGACAACCTATAGCTTGGAAGAATGACGGAAGAAGGTTCGAAGTAGCTTCCTCAGCTTATCCCCAATATGAAGGATTGCGAGCAGCCCTGGCAGTTCATCAGAATTGGGGAGGAGTCGAGAAGCGCTATGAACAAATTTGTCAATTAAGTGCCTATTTATGGAAGGGATTATCTGAGATTAAAGGGATACAATGCTTGAAAAACTCTGTCCCTGAAGCTGGATTAGTTTCCTTTCAAGTCACCCAAAATTTTGCCCATGAACAATTAGTCCGAGAGTTAGAAGAAAAAGGTTTTTTACTAAGGACCATCTATTATCCAGATTGCGTTAGAGCTTGTATTCATTATTTCACCCTTCCGGCTGAAATTGAACAACTAGTAGAAGCCATTGACTCAATTATTGGATAAGTTCAAGCCTTAAGTGATTGTGGAACTTTCCCCTGTTGCAGGTATTCATTAAATGTCGGACATAAAATAATTTTTAATTTGTCAGACGTTATGGAGATAAGAGCAGCCCAGGCTGTTTTCTCTAGTAAGAGTGGAAAGCCTTTCTGCAATTTTCAATTTCATTATGACTACATCCTTAGCAAGTAAGACAATCGCTAGCTTAATCGATTTAGCACAACAGGGAGAGATTGATCCCTGGAATGTTCAGGTAATTGATGTGATTGATCGCTTTTTAGATGAATTAGGCATAAACCATGACTTGGACTTAGTCCATCAACATAATAACTTATCAAGATCTGGACAAGTCTTTCTCTGGGCCTCGATGTTAGTACGATTCAAAGCCGATACTCTTGAAAAACTTGAATTTGCGCAAGATAAAGATGAAGATAGATTAGATTTTAATGAAGTTACCCCAAATTTTTCTAATTGTTCTTTATCCTTTCACTTAGAACAAAAACTCCGTCGCCGTGCTGCTGCTCCGCCTCGTCAACGTCGTGTAACTCTCTCTGAACTAATTACTCATATCGAAGAAATCGCTGAGGAATTGGAATGTCCCAAGCCTATTAGTCTTAGACAACGGAAACAGCCTCATAATGCTTCTCGTCAAGAAGCGACAGAAATTGTAGCTAAACTGGCTCATCAAGAGAATTTAACCGAACTGGCCCAACAATTAGAACAATTTTTTAAAAGACAATTATCAGAATTTGTCCAAACTCAAAATTGGATTAAATTAGAAGAATTATTAACTTGTTGGCATGGGATACAGTCTCCCAATACTTCTGAAGTTAAGCATGATCGTGTAGGAATTTTTTGGGCATTATTGCTGCTATGTTCCCAATCTAAAGTAGAGTTATCTCAAGAAGAATTCTATCAAGACCTAAAAATACAAGTTCTTCAAGCATAACTTCCTAAGCTTTTGAAGGGGTAAATGGTAAACTGGGCATTGTCATCCTAGACACTTGTGACAGTGATTGAGGAAATAACATTCATGAAAGCCATGATTTTGGCCGCTGGAAAAGGCACTCGTGTTCGTCCGATTACCCATACCATCCCTAAACCCCTAATCCCTATTCTCCAAAAACCGGTCATGGAGTTTCTTCTTGAACTCCTACGACGACACGGTTTTGTTGAGATTATGGTCAATGTGAGTCATTTAGCTGAAGAAATTGAAAGTTATTTCCGTGACGGACAACGGTTTGGCGTACAAATTGGCTATTCTTTTGAAGGTCATATTGCAGATAATGGAGATTTGGTTGGGGCTGCATTAGGTTCAGCCGGAGGGTTGAGACGAATTCAAGATTTTAATCCTTTTTTTGATGATACGTTTGTGGTACTTTGTGGAGATACCCTAATTGATTTAGATTTGACGGCTACTGTTGAACAACATAAGAAAAAAGGAGGAATTGCTACAATTGTTACTAAATCAGTTTCTAAAGAGGTAGTTTCTAGTTATGGTGTGGTAGTTAGCGACGAAGAGGGACGTATTCAAGCTTTTCAAGAAAAACCCTCAATTGAAGAAGCAATGAGCACTGAAATAAACACGGGAATTTATATTTTTGAACCTGAAATTATTGATTATATTCCTCCCAATCAAAAATATGATATCGGAGGCGAGTTGTTTCCCCAATTAGTAGCACAAGATGCTCCCTTCTATGCAGTGAATATGGACTTTGAATGGGTAGATATTGGCAAGGTTCCCGACTACTGGCACGCTATTCGTGGTGTATTACAGCGCGAGATTAAAAATGTTGCTATTCCCGGGGTGGAAATTAAGCCAGGGATTTACACCGGACTCAATGTTTTAGTCAACTGGGATAAAGTAAATATCCAAGGACCGGTTTATATTGGCGCAATGACCCACATTGAAGATGGGGCAACAATTATTGGTCCAAGTATGATTGGCCCTAATTGCCGAGTTTGTAGCGGCGCAACGGTAGACAATAGCGTTATTTTTGAATATTCTCGCCTCGGTCCGGGGGTACGTTTAATGGATAAATTGGTATTTGGTCGTTACTGTGTAGACAAAACAGGGGTTTCTATCGATGTCCAAGCGGCAGCCCTAGATTGGTTAATTACTGACACACGTCAAAAAATACCGTACACAAACCATAATCCTCAACAAACAATTGCTGATTTACTCAATAAAGATAGTTGGGCATAAAAAAATATAATAGCCTTAGGCATGACAGAATCTTGAATTATCCATACTTTTTCAAAGTATGGATTCTAACCATTAAGTTTATATGTAAAAAATTGACACTCCGACTTATTTATGACTTATTAATTTATGGTTTTGATTTACCACTAGTTTATTTCCATATCGTAACGTCATTATTATACTTAGTAATTCGAAAATTTTGTCTAGACAATAGGTTGAATATCTTATCAAGAGCCTAATAATTTATCTCGCAAATTTTGAATTTGATCCCTATATTTAGCTGCTATTTCAAATTCTAATTGTTTAGCAGCTTCTTTCATTTTTACTTCTAATTGTTGAATTAATTCTGGAATTTTTTTTAATGGCAATTCATCATGATTTTGGTAAATTTTTTCTGTTTGTTTAGATTTTAAACGTCGAGAAATATCCAAAAACGATAAAATGGCATTGTTATCTCTTATGATAACGGGTTGGGGAGTAATACCATTAACTTTATTATATTCCATCTGAATTGCCCTACGTCGTTCAGTTTCTTCAATAGCTTTTATCATACTTTTAGTTAGGTTATTAGCATACAAAATAGCCTGACCATTGACGTGACGTGCTGCCCGCCCAATGGTTTGAATTAAAGACCGTTCAGTTCGTAAAAATCCTTCTTTATCTGCATCTAAAATAGCTACTAAAGATACCTCTGGTAAATCCAACCCTTCTCGTAACAAATTTACTCCAATTAAAACATTAAAATCACCTTTTCTTAAAGCCTGCAAGATTTCAATTCGTTCAATAGATTTTATTTCTGAGTGAAGGTAGTGGACCAAAATTCCTCGATCTTTTAAATATTCTGTAAGATCTTCAGCCATACGTTTAGTTAATGTAGTAATCAGGACTCTTTCTTGACGTTTAGTCCTATCTTGTATTTCTCCTAATAAATCATCAACTTGCCCTTCAGCAGAACGGACAAAAATTTCGGGATCTAAGACCCCTGTTGGTCGAATAATCTGCTGATAAATTCTATCTTCTGATTGTTCAATTTCCCAGTCTCCTGGCGTTGCTGAAACAAAGATACATTGATTTACTTTATTCCAAAATTCTTCTGCTTTTAAAGGTCGATTATCCGCCGCACTTGGAAGCCGAAAACCATGCTCAATTAATACTTGTTTACGAGACTGATCACCATTATACATTCCCCTTAACTGAGGAACAGTAACATGCGATTCATCTACTACCAGTAGCCAATCTTTAGGAAAATAATCAATCAAACACTCAGGCGGTTCTCCCGCATTTCTTTCCGCCAAATAACGAGAATAGTTTTCAACCCCATTACAGTACCCCACCTCTTGTAATAAATCAAGATCATAACGAGTTCGTTGACTAATTCTTTGTGCTTCTAATAGTTTTCCTGCTTTCTCTAAGGACTCAACTTGTTTTTCTAATTCCGCTTTAATTTGTCGACAGGCAGATTCAATTTGTTTATCAGGAGTCACAAAGTGACGGGCTGGATAAATATTAATCTTTTTTGGACTGTGCAAAATATCTCCTGTTATTGGATTAAGATACCGAATTGCCTCAATTTCATCTCCAAAAAATTCAATCCGAATTACTCGATCTTCATAAGATGGAACAATTTCTAAAACATCCCCTTTGACTCGAAATCTTCCCCTTTGTAATTCAAGATCATTACGAGAATAGTGCACTCCGACTAAATATCGTAGTAATTGACGTTGGTCAACTTCTTTTCCTACTTCTATAAGAACTGCTGATTTAAGATATTCTGAAGGTATTCCTAAGCCATAAATACAACTAATAGAAGAAACTACAATCACGTCTTTACGTTCAAATAAAGAACGAGTTGCGGAATGACGTAGCATATCAATTTCATCGTTTACAGAAGAACTTTTTTCAATATAGGTATCACTAACAGGAATATAGGCTTCCGGTTGATAATAATCATAATAACTAACGAAATACTCCACAGCATTATCAGGAAAAAATTGTCGTAGTTCATTGCATAATTGAGCTGCTAATGTTTTATTATGCGCTAGAACTAGAGTTGGCTTGCCGATTTGTTCAATGACCGCGGCTATAGAAAAAGTCTTCCCAGTTCCCGTTGCTCCTAATAGTGTCTGAAATCTATTTGGAGCCTGCACAGAAGTAACTAGTTTTGCAATCGCTTTGGGTTGATCTCCTTTGGGTTCAAAAGGAGCTTTGAGATGAAAAATACTAACATTCATGATTTAAGAAAAAGATATTTCAGAACGATAGATACTATTGCAGACTTTTACAGCAATTTTTGGAAAAGAGTGAAACTTCAATATGGTAAGATTTTAGGACGAGAAGTCCTAATAATAGAAATACTTTTTAAAAAAAGTAAAAGTTTAACTATTCTAAAATTTAACTCTTAATCAGCTACTTCTTAATATTAATGACAGTATAAAGTATAATTGCTGACAAGGTAGAAACCAGTGGAGCTAAAATATAGAATCTACTACAACAATCAAAACTAGATGACAAGTCATTTAGATAAAAATTCATCCTGTCGCTTCTAATGAGATAGACAATTTTAAATTATTTATAGATTTCTTTATTAATTACTCCCTATGGTAAGATAAAAATTTTCAGTAGTATTGATAATATTTGGGAATTGTTCTGGATTTTAACTTTAGGGGTGATATAGAATATTTTTTATATTTTATCCGCTGGTAAAATTAAAATTAATTGTCTCCGCAAATTAACATATTTGTTAGAATTAATATTCAATACGATATCAATAAAATTTACCCCATAAACAATCATTCCATTAAATTTAGCTTATAAAAGTATGTCTAGACTAAATTTGTGATTGTTCTTCTTTACAAGAAGAGGAGAATTAGGCGTACGTTATCAAGAAGTCAATAGTGAAATTAATACTAATAATGATTTTTGATAGTTAACATCATTATGTTCTTCGTGATTTTTAGTAATTTATTAGGTATCTAATTTATGTTAATAATCTATCTCCGTCACCTAAAACTAATATCAATATTCTAATGAGTTACTTAGTAGTAACTTTATATGTAAGTATTATACTAATAATATTTACATATAAAAACAATACTTATAATTACTGACAAGCTTAATATAGCTAATCAATTCATCTTTTGTAGGGAGATGTTGATGATAAGAGGTTGTTCTATATTCAAAACGATGTTCAACTTATAAAAAAATTAATAAACTAAAAATATATATATAAAACCTTTTAGTCAAAAATCAATATATAAATTTAACTTGTATTGCTTTTGAGATTTTTTAAATATACCATACTGAGGATATAGTATCACATTGCAAACCTTTATAATGACAGCTTACAATAATTTTTTATAAGTCATCTTTAAAAAATAGTAAGCCCGATTTAACTAAATATGTCTAACTTAGATATTACAACAAATCATCGATTAAACCCTAGTAAAACCTTAGAAAACATCGAGGCAATTTTTGATACAACTGATTCCTTTGTTGATCGACATATA
The DNA here is from genome assembly GCF_947331815.1 of Cyanobacterium sp. uoEpiScrs1. Lineage (GTDB taxonomy): Bacteria > Cyanobacteriota > Cyanobacteriia > Cyanobacteriales > Microcystaceae > Rippkaea. Next base: position 1,371,821 of record NZ_OX373462.1, on the reverse strand, counting down.
GGAGCTAATAAAGAGGAAATAAAACAAATGCTTAAGGTATTAGGTTTTTCTAGCCTAGAGCAACTGATTGAAGCTACTGTTCCTGAAAGTATACGCTTGGATCAACCGCTGAAATTACCTACTTCTCAAAGCGAATACGCCGCATTAGTCCAATTAAAATCAATTGCTTCTAAAAATCAAATTCATCGTTCGTTTATTGGGATGGGATACTATGACTGTATTACCCCCCCTGTTATTCAACGTAATATTTTAGAAAATCCAGGTTGGTATACTGCCTACACTCCATATCAAGCTGAAATTTCCCAAGGAAGACTTGAAGCATTGTTTAATTTCCAAACTATGGTGGTGGAACTTACTGGGCTCGACATTGCTAACGCATCCTTGCTTGATGAGGGAACCGCAGCAGCGGAAGCTATGAGTATGAGTTATGGATTGTGCAAAAATAAAGATGCTCATGCCTTCTTTGTTTCCAGTCACTGTCATCCTCAAACTATCGAAGTCATTAAAACTAGAGCGAATCCATTAGGAATCAAAATTATCGTAGATGATCACCGCTTGTTTACATTTGACGTCCCTATTTTCGGGGCATTACTTCAATATCCGACAACCTATGGAGTTATATATGATTACAATAGTTTTATTGATAAAGTTCATGAAGTGGAAGGACTAGTCACCGTTGCAGCCGACCTATTAAGTTTGGCTTTATTAACTCCCCCTGGTGAGATTGGGGCAGATATTGCCGTGGGAAGCAGCCAACGCTTCGGTGTTCCTTTAGGATATGGAGGACCCCACGCGGCTTATTTTGCAACACGGGAGGCTTATAAGCGGCAAATTCCAGGGCGTATTGTTGGAGTGTCAAAAGATGCTGAAGGAAGCCCTGCATTAAGATTAGCATTGCAAACTAGAGAACAACATATTCGCCGAGACAAAGCTACTAGTAATATTTGTACTGCCCAAGTTTTACTTGCTGTGATTGCATCAATGTATGGAGTATATCATGGTGCTGAGGGGATTAAAACTATCGCCCAACGCATCTATCAATTAACTGTAATTTTGTCCGCAGGACTGAAACGCCTTAACTACAATGTTAACAATGAACCTTTTTTTGACACTATCAAAATAGGGGTAGGCAATGCTAGTGCATCAGTCATTGTTAAAGCAGCTCAAATTCGTAAAATTAACTTACGACTAATAGACGAGGAGTATATAGGTATTAGTTTAGACGAAACCACTACTGTAGAAGATATCATCGATCTATGGCAAATTTTTGCAGCTGAGAATGAACTTCCTTTCACAGTTATTGAAATTGCTGAAACCGTCCAGTTTAACCTCCCTAATTTCTGTAAGCGTATTACAGACTATTTAACTAGCCCTGTATTCAATCGCTACCATTCCGAGAATAAATTACTGCGATATTTACACCAACTAGAAACTAAAGATTTAGCGTTGAATACGTCTATGATCCCTCTGGGATCATGTACCATGAAGTTGAATGCTTCCGCTGAAATGTTTCCTGTTACTTGGCCAGAATTCTCAAAAATTCATCCTTTTGCTCCGCTATCTCAAACAGAAGGATATCAGATTTTGTTTGAACAATTAGAAGACTGGTTAGGGGAAATTACAGGATTTGATAGTATTTCTTTACAACCAAATGCAGGTTCTCAAGGAGAATATGCAGGGTTACAAGTGATCCGGAAGTATCACCAAAATAGAGGGGAAGGACACCGTAATATTTGCCTAATTCCTGAATCGGCCCATGGAACGAATCCTGCTAGTGCAGTGATGTGTGGCATGAAAGTGGTTGCAGTAAAATGCGATAAAGATGGCAATATTGACACTGCAGACTTAGAGAAGAAAGCCAAAAAACATACTAAAAACTTAGGTGCACTTATGGTGACATACCCTTCTACTCATGGGGTATTTGAAACGGAAATTATTAAAATTTGCGATATTATTCATCGTAATGAGGGTCAGGTCTATATGGATGGGGCCAACATGAATGCTCAAGTTGGGTTATGCCGTCCAGCAGACTTTGGAGCTGATGTTTGTCATCTCAATTTACATAAGACTTTCTGTATTCCTCATGGTGGCGGTGGACCAGGAATGGGACCTATTGGTGTTAAGTCTCATCTAGTACCTTTCTTACCCAGTGTGTCCATAGAAAAATACACCAACCTGGATAATGATAATGACAAGAATGACAAGGAAGAAAAGTCTATTGGGGCGATTTCAGCGGCTCCTTGGGGTAGCGCCAGTATCTCCGTGATTTCTTGGATGTATATCGCTATGATGGGAACTCAAGGGTTAACTAAGGCAACAAAGGTAGCTATCTTAAATGCTAATTACATAGCTGAACGTCTTCAAAGCTACTATCCCATTTTATTTAAGGGAACATCCGGTCGTGTTGCCCATGAATGTATCATTGATTTACGTTCACTGAAGAAACGTGCTGGGGTGGAAGTAGATGACATTGCTAAACGATTGATGGACTTTGGCTTTCATGCGCCTACGGTCTCTTGGCCAGTTACTGGAACTATGATGATAGAACCTACCGAAAGCGAAGATAAGGAAGAATTAGATCGTTTTTGTGAAGCTATGATTACTATTTACAAAGAGGTAGAAGCTATCGAAAATGGTTCTATTGATCCAGAAAATAATCCTCTAAAAAATGCACCTCATACCGCACAAACAGTAATTGATGATAACTGGAACCGTCCTTACTCCCGTAAGCAGGCTGCTTATCCTGCACCTTGGACAAAAAAATATAAATTCTGGCCAATTGTAGGACGTATTGACAATGCTTATGGAGATCGAAATTTAGTTTGTTCTTGTGAAGGGATGGAAATTTATCAATAAAATCAATGTGAGTTTGAGAAGAGTTTATGGAACAAATATAAAGCAGTAACTCTATACTAGAACTAGCTTTACAGCTTTATTGAAATACGGTGGTATGGACATAAAATCTCATCTCGATCTCACACGTTTTTAGTTTGTGCACTTCTATCGAAAATTAGACTAACTAAATTATAAGAAAGTATTTTCTGGTTTTGTTAACTACAATATCTTTCTAAAGTTTATCTCTGGGTAATAATATTGCTAGGCTATTTGTTACTGACTTATATGAGAGAAATAATATTAGTTGGTTTTATTGATTCTACTACGACGAAAGTTTTTATTTAGATCCATAATAAAAGCTGTTAGCTTTCTAATGCTTAAGTTGTTAGTAATTCAAAAGCATTCTAATTTTAAATTGCTAATCTATTTTAGCAGTTTTTGCCTTAAAAATTGGATATAATAGTTGCATATTTTAATCATATTTAAACTTGTATATATTTTAACAATTTAATTGTTTTTAAACTTCACAAAATTATCTAAATTCTGGCAGCAGATAAATATATTTTTTTTATAAAACTTAGTTTAAAGACGACTTAAGTATATTTCATATTCACTCTTACTGAATATAAATGTAGACAACAATAATCTTATCAAGTAGGTTTATAGATAGCAATTTTTACTTTTTACTTGTTTGTAAGCCAAGTTATAAATGTAATAAACTAATTAGCCATTGACTGTTTTAGAGAAACACTAATAACAAGAATAACTTAAATAAAACAATTGTATATATAATTCATTTGGATAAATTTAAAATCACAAAAATATTACTAGGAGATCAAAAACTAATAGAAAACTAAGTTAATATTTTTAATATTAATAATTATGATAAAATAACTAGAAATGTGTATTAAATATTTTATATTGATGCAGTGTACTAATGCATATATCAATCAACCTAACTACTAGCTCAATAAATATCTAAGTATAAGTTATTTATAGTTGCTAAATAAACATAGCAAATTAAAAATATTTGAAACTATTTAAGTTTAATTAAATTGTTTAGTCTTGCCCATTACCTATTCTTTCTACCAGCGCTTCTGTTAATCCTTTTAAAGTATATTTTTGTGCTTCAAGATCGATTCTTCCTAGGAGTTCACAACAAGTTTTAGAAGTTTGAGGACCGATAGATGCAATAATTATTTTAGACAAAATAGAAGATATTTCATAAGGCGCTTGCTTCCCTAACTGCTGATATATCAAATAATAAAAATTACGAACAATTTTGGAACTAGTAAAGGTAATAATATTCACTTTTCCTTGTTGTAAAGCTTTCCAGGCTTTAGAATTAATCTGATTAGGAGATCTTGACTGATAAGCAGCTATTTCTAAAACTTGTGCCCCCTGTTGTTTCAATTTTTTTGTTAAAATATCTCGACCCCCTACTTCAACACGAGGTAATAAAATCTTCTTATTACTTAAACACTCTGGGAAGTTTTCTACTAAAGAATCAGCCACAAAATCAGGGGGAATAAAATCTGATTTTAGCCCATGTTTTTTTAGTATACAGTCTGTTTTTTCTCCTACTGTTGCTAGTTTAATTCCCGCTAATGCTCGAACATCTTTACCTAGAGTTTTCAATCGTTGAAAAAAGAATTTGACCCCATTTGCTGAAGTAAAAATCAACCAATCAAAGCTAGATAATTTATCTATAGCATCGTCTAAACCGTTCCAGCTTGACGGGGAGATAATTTCTAAAGCTGGCATTTCAATTACTCTCGCTCCCTGTTGTTGTAACATTAGACTAAACTGATTTGACTGCTCTGCGGCACGAGTAACCAAAATTGTTTGTCCTACAAGAGGGCTGTAGAAAAAGGCCATATTTCTTAAGCTAACTACTTTACCAATGACAATAACCGAAGGAGATAAAGAGACTCCTCTTACTTGGTCCACTATGTTTCCTAATGTCGAGATCCAAACCTCTTGTTGAGGACTACCTCCTTTATGAACGATGGCAACAGGTTCTGAAGGTGATCGTCCATTTCTTTGTAATTTATAGACAATTTGGGGTAATGTCTTTCCCCCCATTAAAATAACTAATGTGTCTAGTTCGGCTAAGACTTTCCAGTTAAGCAAATCTGGTTTATGACCTGTCAACACGGTGAAACAGCAACCTAACTGTTTATCTGTCAAAGGAATTCCGGCTAAGAAAGGAGCAGCCAAAGCCGAAGAAATTCCTGGGACTAATTCGTAGTTACAATTTGCTTGGATTAGTACTTTAATTTCAGAGTTAACTCGACCAAAAATTGAGGGATCTCCACTTTGTAACCTAACTACTTGTTTCCCTTGACGACAAAAAGTGACTAAAAGTTGATTAATAGTATTTTGACTAGTACTAGGAAAGCCTCCCCGCTTACCTACATTTAGCTTCAGGCAATTTTCTGGGGCTAAATCAAGGAGTTGAGGATCAACCAGATCATCATAAATCAGGATCTCGGCGTTACTCAGTAGCTGTTGTCCTCTAATGGTTAAATGAGCAACAGAACCAATTCCAGCCCCTACTAAATACACTTTTCCTAGACGGTCATTCATCTGTTCTCATGCCTTCGATTTATTTCAAGACAACGTTTGCCATGCTTGCTCTACAAGCTCACTCAGGCAACGACGTTGAACGATATCGAGTATAGGATCGTCTTGTAAAACTTCGGCGGTCAACTCATCTAACGATTGTCCTTGAGAACGGGCAAGTTTTACAACACCAGCGATCACTACGGCAATCATTTCTTCGTCAACAGGTTGGCTACGGAGGGCAAAAATTTCTTCAGGACTGGCAGGAATAGGATAGTTCATAATAACTCAACCATGGCATTAGATAATGTAGACGATTATATGAAATAATTGTAAAGTTCTATCAAAGTATCTGTCGTATCTGTCGTATCTGTCACCCTACAGTGGGACATAAGTCAATTCTATATTTTTTTGTTTTTCTTTAATAATTTTTAGATGCAAGAAATCCTTTATTTAGAAATTCCAACGCCTCATACGAATATTGTTTCTAGCTGGTTACAAAACAAATGGACCCCGCAGGTAGGACGCAAGGTAATTACTTCTCAAGGTGTTCGGTTACAAGTAATTGCTAACTCTTTATCAACTGGACCTCTCACGTCCGAGACAGAGTTATCAATCTTTCTTTGGTCAGTTCAACGAACAACTTACCTTAAAATATTCCGTTGGGGAAAAAAGCCATTTCCATCAGAAAGAAATGTTTGCCATCAATTAACCAAAGAAATTCAACAGGCGTTTCCTCTCCAATATCCTCAAATTTGTAATTTTGATTTATCAAAAATTTCAATATTTGAGGGCTTAAAAGATGCTTATCCCAAAACTGTTCATTTTTTCCGAAAAATGCCCCAAGGAGAAACAGATTTACAACGGGTGTATTGGTGGGAAAAATGCTGGCGTGAAGGGGTAGAAAACTCCCGAAAACCCAGACAAGTTATATTTAGCCGTCAGCACTCTTTTGAAAAAACTGTGATGGTTTACGACCTAGTTTATGTTGGTGGTGCTTTAGGTACAATTCATGCAGTGAGGATGGCACAATTAGGCTACAAAGTATTAGTCGTAGAACGATTAATTTTTGGACGTATGAACCGAGAATGGAATATTTCCCGTTCCGAGTTTCAAACTTTAATTGATTTAGGATTATTTACTACAGAAGAATTTGAAAGTGTTATATATAGGGAATATATTAATGGATTTAATAAATTTTTTGATGGTAACAATCTTCCTCACCTTAAAGCAAAAGTTTTGCAAACACCTACAGTTTTAAATATTGCTATCGACACTACTAAATTTTTAAATTTGTGTAAAAAAAAGTTACTAGAATTAGGGGGAGAAATTCTTGATAAAACAGAATTTATTCGTGCTGATATTGACCCTTACGGAGTAACCGTACATTTAATTAACTTAGATCATAGAACTTCTCAACAGGTAAGGGGAAAATTATTAATTGATGCTATGGGAACATCCTCTCCTATTGCTTGGCAAATGAATGGAAAGCGAACTTTCAATAGTGTTTGTCCAACAGTTGGTGCAATTATTGAAGGATTATCTCCTATAGTTTGGGATTCGAAATATGGAGATGTTTTAAATTCTTATGGAGATATTTCCCGTGGACGACAATTGATTTGGGAATTATTTCCAGGAGAAGGAGATGAGCTCACAATTTATTTGTTTCATTATCATAAAGTACACCCTAAAAATCCTGGATCTTTATTAGATATGTATGAAGATTTTTTTAATATTCTACCGGAGTATCGTCGCTGCGATTTAGAGACGTTAGTTTGGAAAAAACCAACTTTTGGTTATATTCCAGGTCATTTTTCTATTGGAAAACGTGATCGTAAAGTAGCTTTTGATCGACTTTTATCTATCGGAGATGCTGCTTCTTTACAATCGCCCCTTATTTTTACAGGTTTTGGATCTTTAGTCCATAATTTAGGTGATTTGACTAGTTCTTTAGATGTAGCGTTACAAAATAATTGTTTAACAGCAAAAGATTTAAATAAAATTAGTACCTATCAAAGTAATGTAGCAGTGACATGGTTATTTTCTAAAGGAATGATGGTTCCCACCGGAAAAATTTTACCTCCCCAAAGAATTAATGAAATATTAAATACCTTTTTCGGAATTCTAGCTGATTCTCCTGCAGAGGTAGCAGATACTTTTATTAAAAATAAAACTACTTGGATAATGTTTAGTCAATTAGCATTAAAAGCTGCTAAAAAGAATCCTAAATTATTATATTGGATTTGGAAAATGACGGGAACTAAAGATATATTACGGTGGCTAATATCTTATCTTGATTTCACTTTAGATGCTTTGACAAATTTATGCTTAAAAAGTAAATAGTGATAATTAATATCTATTTATGATTTAGTAGCCTTTCTCTAAGTATTTACTTTTAACTAATATATTTAATCTGAATTTGTTATTTAAAATTCTATAATTATAGTTTGTTTACTACAAACTATAATTATAGAAAAATATGCTAGTCAGTACATCTCGATATAGTAAATTTAGAATAATATTATTTGAGTAAAACTTTCTTAAAAGTATCCTAATTAAATAAGAAAAATCAAACTTAAGCTTTTACTATTCAGTAGTGATCTATAAACAAAATTTCTTAGGAAATACTTTATATATATTTTTATTAAAATACAATCATTTTGGGGAAGATATATATTGATTGAATTGCTATTTTGTACAGCAACTATCTTAAATAATACTTTGTTAAGCTGATCTAGCTAAAACATATTAATTTTTTTAAATACATCTTTAATAAGTAGTATAATTATTGTCTTGTTTTGTATACTTTTTGCTGTATTCATATACTTATACTTTATCATTTGATGAATATATTTTTTAGTTTTATTTGTCTACTAATTTGATCTAAATATTTTAACAAAGTTATCTTAGATAATGGTAAATAGAAATAAAGCTATAAAGCTACTATTACCTCAAAATAACAAAATAAGTATCTTAAATATCTCCTTAAAAATAGATGCTAAGTTTAATATTTATTAAAACTAATTAATTGTTTTGATGCAGATTAATTCTTGTATAGTATTAGTAATAAAAGCAAAAACTAGTATTACTTTTTTTAAAAAAAAGCTAATAGTTCTTATAACTTTATCACAAAATATAAAAACAATATATTGTAGGTATTAATTAATGCTTACTTCTATAAGTATTGTCTAATGCTATTTTATATAAAATATATTAACAGAGTATTTGTTTGTAGCTCAAAATTTTTATTCCATAAAATAAAGCAGAATAAAAAGTGTATTTTTCTGTACATCAAAAAATATATACAATTAACATTGTTATATTAAATAATAATCTTTGATTTTAAAAATATAATTTTAGTTTTTTCTTGTTCAAACAGTACAAAATAACCAGTTTATAGAAAATTTATACAAATTTTTAGGTAATTAAATATAGTATTTTATTTATTATTTAGAATAAGCTCACTGCTATTTTAAATAATTTATGTTACGGTATTCAACAAATATCATGACACAAATTAAGTTTTTAATGTCTTGCCATTCGAGGAATAAATAATATGGTTCAAACAAAACAAGTTACTACCAATAAAAAAGAAACTGCCAATAAGAATAATGGTCTTGTGTCTATCCCTTTTTCTGTTTCTAACAATGGTGTATGTGCCACTGAAATGAGACCTTGGGGATCATTTACTACCCTAGAAGAAGGACCAGGATATAAAATTAAACGGATTGAAGTTAATCCTGGACACCGTTTAAGCTTGCAAATGCATCACCATCGTAGCGAGCATTGGATTATTGTTTCAGGAACGGCTAGAGTTGTTTGTGGAGATGAAGAAGAAATCTTAGTAGCTAATCAATCCACCTATGTTCCTCAATGTACAGCTCACCGTTTAGAAAACCCAGGAGTTATTAAATTAATTCTTATTGAAGTCCAAAATGGAGAATATTTAGGAGAAGATGATATTATTCGTTTCCAAGATGATTATTCTCGTCATCACGCATAAGTAAATTTCTTAAAACAAACAATATCTATTATAAAGTTCATCGAATCTGTCTTTTCTTTTCTAAAAATTAGGCAGATTTTTTCCTCAAGAATCAATAATTACTTTCTATTTAAATTTTTTTCTAGTGGGGGAATAGGATCATAACCCCCTGGGTGCAAAGGATGACAGCGTAAAATTCTTTTCATTGTCAACCAAATCCCTTTGATAACACCAAATTTATCAATAGCCTCTAAACTGTATTGGGAACAAGTAGGCTGAAAACGACAACTAGGGGGAAATAAAGGAGAAATATAACGTCTATATCCTTGAATAAGTAAACGCAAAATACTTTTCATCTCAATTTTTTCCTAAATTATTTACTATTTTTAAATTTTAACCTCTCTCATTTCTTTCCAAATTTTTTCATATTCTTGCTTGTCTTCATTAGATAGGGGTTCAATAAAATCACAATTATTCATGATATGCTCATCAATAAATAGTAAGGGATTTGTTTGTATTTTTGTGGATATTGTCGGAGTTTTGTAAATCATTGGTGAAGCGCCACCAGTTAATAAAGAAATTTGATTAACCGATGACTCTTCCCAGCAAAAATCAATCCATTGTTTCGTTAATGTCGATGGACCAATATCGTTTTCTTTAACTTTTGGTTGTACCCAGATATCTGTCCAAAGAGAGGTTCCTTCCTGGGGAATAATCGCTTTAATTTTTCGGTTTTTAGCCATTAAAGGCAGAATATCACTAGACCACCCTACACTTAGCCAAACATCCCCAATAATCAAAGGTTGTAAATAGTATCGAGAACTATAATATTTTACTTGTTGATTGAGAGCTTGAAGTTGTGAAGATAAGTTAGGAATCTGAGATAAATTCGGACTGTTATAAGAATAACCAAGTTTTTTCAAAGTTAGACCAATGATTTCCCTTGGTTGATCGACAACTGCAATGCGATGGCGCAATTCCTCTCGCCATAAATCTTCCCAATTAGTCGGAGTCCATCCTAATGTATCAAATTGATCACTATGATAGGCAATTAGTGTAGTTCCCCAACGGTAAGGTGCACCCCAAACTTGTCCTTGCAAATCCAAGTTTCCAGCTTTATTTCGTTTAACAAGAGCTTGCCAACGAGGACTAAGTTTTTGCCAGTTTACTGTCTCGGTTAGAGTTAAAGGTTGAATTAACTCATTTTGAATAGCTTCTCCTAACCAAGCATCCCCTAAAGTGACTAAATCGCTCCTCTTAGAGGAAGTGTTATTGACTATGGGGAGTTGACTGAACCAATCTTTAAAACCTGGAGAAACTTGATTTTTCCTTTGCCAACTTTGTAATTGTTGCCATAGCTCTTTTAATTGAGCTGTCGATTTGAAAGAAAGAGACTGATCTTTAGAAAGTTGTTGATGAAAAGCTTTCAATAATTGGGGAGGAATTGATCCCTGTAAAAATAAGACTCTTAATGCAGTAGAGTAATTGCCGCATCCTGATAATAATTGTGTTAGTGCCAGGGTACCCGCGCTGATTAAAAAAGAACGACGACTAGGCATAATTTACGTTGTATCAATGATTACTGTTGAGTAACTTGTAAAAAGCTATGGAGAATAAGCTATAATTTTGTCTCTTAAATTAAACGAAGAATAGTTAATGAATCGTTAAATTAATCGGGAGTATGTAAAGATTTTTCTTAGTAACTTCTAGGATTAAGACATGTAAATTTAAGTAATTAGTTATGGGAACTATTATGGATGGACTACAGCAACAAATTAATGAACTTAATGACAAATTCAATCGACTTCATCAAATGCTGGAACAGGTTAGTCAACAGATCCCCACCTTAGCAAAACCGTCAAAAATTTCTGCCAATACCAATCAAAAGTCTTTCGATTGTGTTTCTCCTCTTATCCCAAATCGTAATACTGAACCTTTGACCACGGATAAACTCTTGAAGTTAGGGGTAAAACACAAAGATATTCTTTCGGATGACCGTGAAAATCAGAGTGCAATCTCCCCTGAGGGGGAGATCATTCTATCAAGGGATCTTCAAGTCCGCCGACTAACAGCTCAACTAACGGCGGCATATAATCGAATCGCTGCGTTAGAAGAACAACTACTTGCCTATCGTCGTTCTGGGTTATCTTTCATAAAAGTTGCCCACTCACAGGATTAGTTCTGTTCTATAGTTTCCTACTTAAATAGGATATTTGATAGACGCTATTTCCATGAGTTAATTTGCAAGTTAAGTTTAAGGAGATTTAGGAACCTCTGATGCGGAGGGTTTAATAGGAATATCAGGATAATCCCGCAATCTTTGATCTAGATTAGTCGGAACTTTGGATGGCGAGGAACTAGGAAGATTCCCTGGTAATTGATTTATTGATGGGAAAGGAGTCAGATTTGGAGCATTATTAGAAGAGTCTGATTCCCCGGGTAAAGTTGCTAGTGCGACGCGATCACCCCCCACTTGCTTAAGCATATCAAGGACTTGGATAACTTCATTGTAACTAGCATTTCCCGAAGCGTGGAGAACCATCAAACCATTAGGGTTAAACTGGTGATAGTTTTTAATTGCATCAAAAAGTTGGTTGCGTGTCACTAGTTGTTTTTCCAAGTACGTCTGACCGAAGTCATCAAGACTAACCACTAACATTTCTCTCATTTGCGGTGTTCCGGTACTAGCTTTAGGTAAGTCTAGGCTTATGGCCTGCTGACGAGACAATCCCACAGCTCCCAAGATGAAAAAGGTCAAAATGCAAAAGATTACATCTATCATCGGCAAAATTTCAATACGAACCTCTTGGTGGAGGGAAGTGTCTTGCCACAATTTTAGAGGACGCGAGTGGACATGATGAGATTTGTTCTTCTGACTTTTTAGTTTTTGTTCAGTGGCCTGTGTCATAAGTACTTTTACTAAGATCAAAGAAGTTAGTGTTCAGCTGTCTTGGAAGGCTCTAAGTCAGGACTGATAGGAGAGTGATTATCGCCTATTTTTAACCAGTGTTGACGATAAATCACTTCCAGTTCACTGCCTGTTTTACGGAAGACTCTTACTTGATTAAACCATAGGGACTGGAAAATTCGATAGAAAACCAAACTAACAATGGCTACAATTAAACCCACTGCTGTTGAAATTAAGGCTTCTCCAATACCTAAAGTAACTCCGGCCGTTGAAGCTGTTCCAAGGTCACTAATTTGAATTGAACTTAAAGAACCGATGAGTCCTAATACTGTTCCTAACAACCCTAAAAGAGGAGACAGCGCAATAACGGCTTCTAATATCTTATCCCCTCGACGCATAAGAGCCAATTCATCGTCGGCGGCTGATTCTAAAGCTAAGTGGAAAACCTCAGGATCAGGATTAGTCAATCTTAAGGGACTATAAAGATAGTTGCCTATAGGGTGATTACGGTATTCTCTGGCAATTTTGGGAACTAAGTCCCAGTTTCTATCGGCTGTATCCATGATTCGATTAAGTATTTGCCCTTCTTTGAGAAGAAATCTCAACCAGAACCAGGAACGCTCAATAATAGTACTTAATACAAGTACTGACAAGAAGAAGAGCGGGCCCATAGCCACCCCACCTTTTTCAATGATTTCTGCAATGTTCACGATTTTTAGCTTACCTCCGTTCCTTGTCCCAAACTAGGTGCAACTTTAACGGTTAGAATTATTTGTTTACAATTCTAAGGGTTTATGTTTAGCAATCAAGTATATCCTCGAAAGAAGGGGGCTGTGTCTAAAAATCTCATTACAAAGCATAGAGTTACCCTAAAAGCACAAACCAAAAAGCTTCGGGGTGGGTTTCCTTAAACATTGCTGGGTGATAAATAGGAGTGATAGTAATGATGAATCGAAAGACTTTAATCGCAACTTTTGGATTTCTAAGTTTATTCGTCTTGAGTTGGTTTATTCCTTCATCTAAAATTCAGGTCCTCAGTATATTAGCAGACGCTCAAGCACTGCAAGAAGTTTCCCCAAAGATATTTTTTCCAAAAAAGTCTCTGAGTAAGGAGAAACTGGTAAATGCTCAAATGAAATTTGGGTTTAAACTCTTTTCTACCCTAGCTAAACAAAATTCTGAACAAAATATTGCGGTTTCTCCTGTTAGTATAGCTCTAGCTCTATCTATGCTTTACAATGGTGCAAGCGGAGCTACTCAGCAAGAAATGTCTAGTGTCCTAGGGATTAAAGGAGTTAATCTTAATGCTTTTAATCATGCAAATAAAACCCTAGAAAAATCCTTAGAGACGAATGATTATCGTGGTCAATTGGCAATTGCTAATTCACTTTGGACTAGACAAGGATTTTCCTTTCGTTATCAATTCCTTAAAACTAATCAAGAATACTATCAGGCTCAAATTACTAATTTGGATTTTAAAAGTTCTGAGTCGGCGGGAATTATTAATCGTTGGGTAAAGGATAAAACTCAGGGTAAAATCCCCCAGATTGTTGAACAAATTAGTACTGAAGATGTACTGTTTTTAGTCAACGCAATTTATTTTAAAGGAGTTTGGCAGGTAGAATTTGAACCTCATTTAACTGAACAACAGCCATTTTACTTAAGTAACAATCAAGTTATTCAATTTCCATTGATGTCTCGTGAAGGCAAGTACCGCTATTTAGAAACATCAGAATTTCAAGCGATAAGTTTACCTTACACAGGGGAACGTTTTAGTTTAGAGATTTTTCTCCCTCAACCAGATAAGGAGATAAAAGACTTAGTTTCACAGTTAACAGTAGGTCAGTGGAAAAAATGGATGGGACAATTCCGCGAACAACAAGGAAACTTAAAACTACCTCGCTTTAGTTTATCCTATGAAGTTGACATGGAAAAAGCTCTAAGATCTTTAGGAATATCCTCAATGTTTGAACAATCATCAGCTAACTTTTCTCAGTTAACATCTCGTAAAGTTTATGTAAATCGTATGAGACATAAAACTTTAGTGGAGATTAATGAGAGAGGAACACAATCAGCTGCCTCTAGTTCTATTCGTGCAAGGGTGACTTCTGTATTCCCTCTAGAAGATCAATTTACTATGATCGTTAATCGACCCTTTTTATGTACGATTCGTGATCACAAAACAGATGCGATCCTATTCATAGGAATTGTAAAAAAACCCAACTAAAACTTGCCCCACAAAGACAAAGAAGTTTCAAACTTCTAAAACATACCGCGCTAGACAAAGCTTTTAGAAGAACTCAAATTTTAAAGGTATCCTATTATTGGGCAACAAGTAAGGAGCAAAACCGAAGTCTTACTCCTTATCTCTTTATCTCTTCTCTGAAAAGTACCCCCAAGGGAATTTGAATCCCTGTCGCCTCCGTGAAAGGGAGGTGTCCTAGGCCACTAGACGATGGGGGCTTGTTTTTGACACGTCTATTAATCTAGCAATGATTTTTGCTGATGTCAATACTCTTAACTGGTCAATTTTCTAACAATTTCTAATTTTAGACTCATTGAATACGTATGTTCTCAAAAAATCTGCTAATAAATTCCCGAAATCTAATTGATGAAGTCATCATTGTTAATTTTTTTCTTGTTGCCATTGAGTAAGACGCGCCTGAGATTTGGCATCAAGACAGTTAAACAAAAAACGACCTTGACTACGTTTACTAGGCTGTTGTTTCTGTCTAACTCGATAAGTGGATATATCAATCTCATTAGCTAGGTGTTGGGCTGACATCCATTCTGCGCCATAGCCTACTACTGTCAAACGTTGATCTCGATCCGATGTAGCGACAATTAATCGAGGTGGAGTGGGGCTAGTTCTATGAAAAAAAGATGCACATACCTTTTCAATGTACGTATCGGCTGTTTGTGCCCAAGCAGTAAAGTGTATGGATAAATTGGGAGAATGTTTTTCTAAAGAACTAGGCGTTTTGCGATGTTGGGAATCAAAAACAACTCTGGCTTGATAACCACTATGGGCTATGTAATTGATCAGCGCCTCCACTAATTCTCGTCTTGCCGATTCTAAACCATGGCGATCACGAGTTCTTTTTAAAGAGGTCCAAGTCCCGATAATATTATAACCATCGATTAATAATAAAGGATTGCCAGGAGTAATCATATTTCTTAAAAGTGGCCATATATGCTTAAGACATTTCTAAGGCAAATGTCCTCCGATCCTAACAAAGAATTTTTATTTTAAGAAGAAGTTTCTGAAACTAATTTGGTTTTTAGACGGTTAGGATCTCCTCGGTCTATTACTTTTCCATTTTCTAATAAGAAAGCACCATCGCAATAATTTAACTCTTCTAATCGATGTGTTACCCACAAAGCAGTAATACCCCGACTTTTCACTAGCTGTTGTACCTTAATCACTAATTCTAATTGGGTATCAACGTCGAGAAGAGCAGTAGGTTCATCAAGGAGAAGAACTCGGCAACGGCGGGCGATAGCCCCAGCAATAGCTATACGTTGTTTTTGACCTCCACTAAGAGCATATATAGGCCGTCGCTCTAATTCTAGAAGATTAACGGCTGACAAAGCTTGTCGGACACGCTTACGGACTTCAATGGGGGATAAACGTTCAGGAACTAACCCAAAGGCAATATCAGCTCCAACAGTGGGCATAACTAACTGAAGATCGGGATTCTGGAAAACAAATCCAACAGGAGGATTCATGCTGATAGTTCCTGCTTGAGGAGTTAATAATTGTGTCATTAATCGTAAGAGAGTTGATTTTCCGCTACCATTAGTGCCCAATAACATCCAAAACTCTCCTTCGGGAACTTCTAAAGAACATGATCGCAGCACAAGAGAGTTTTTATCCCAACCAAAGCTTAAGTCTTTAACTTGGATCGCAAAATTAGTCATTAATAATTCAGTCCTACCTTTAAAATTTAACGCTCATATTAAAAGACTTTTTTTAGTTAAAACTAATTTTCTTATTCTAATAATTTTAGTCCTATAGAATCCAGGATAACCAAAATCTATTAAGCCCTGATATATTCTAATTTTATAATTATTTGAGTAGTAAGTAAACTTTCTGAGGGATAAATAATTTCAAATAATACTTTTAAGTGATCTAAGTTAATTATTTAATATACTAAGTTTAGTAAAGCTATCTATTTGCTAATAATTAAGAATAGAACAGAAGATTATCCGGTAACGATAAAATAGCTAAAATCATCTAGCAAATCAATAATCTTGATTATTGAGTATAAAATTACTGAATAAAATGTAATGTATATTAATATAGTGTAAATTAAAGAAAATAAAACAATCTATTATTATTTCAATAATAATAATAGATTGTTTAGATATATCAAAGTTGATTTACTTATCTAAAAATTAATTTCTTAGACAATACAGTCTATATTTTTAATAAAAAAAGTACACTTTTTAAAAATAAATAAACATACCATTCAAGAATAGTAACAAAGGCAATTTAAAATTAAATAAAGTGACTACCAGATATATTAAACTTTTTTGAAAAGTAAAAATAATTATCGATTCTAGGTAATTTATTGAACTCAATAAAATTAAAACAATTAATTGTATTTTGTGTAAGGACATTAAAAACCAAGAAAAAACATATAAACAGATATGAGAATTTAATTATTTTAGAAAAAGAGTATTAAAAAAGAAATATTGTTATGTATGAGTAAAAAAATAATTGTTTTGTCTTATTTAATTCCCATTTGTCTTGATATATTTTTAGATTTTATTTGCTTTTCTACTGAAGAGTTTAAAATATAAACAAACAATTAATTCTTTAACAGGAAATACAATAAATGTGATAGGATTAACAGTAATAATTATATTACGATTATCTGCTTTTGCTGCTTTTATAATCTGTTTGGCAACCCAATTTCCAGACATTACACCAATGGGATTAAGATGACTTTTAAATGGTCCCAGAATTAATTTTCTAACTACGCAGGGAGCATCCAGACGACGCAAAGTAACTAGATCACCTAAAGCCCGTTTACTTAACTCATAAAGAGGACTAACTGCGGGACTAACTTCTGCTTCAGATGTGTTTACCCAAATCTCCTTACAAACCCTATCTTTATTTGTTCTAATGGTAGTGATAAATAACTCCATCAACCGCAAACTAGAAAATGTGTTTACTTCGTAAGAGCTATTGATAGCTTCTATAGTTCTTTTATGATGGACATTAATACCATGATTAAGAATCAAAATATCGACTGACTTTAACTCATCTATTAGTTCTAATTCTTGACCAATTTGCCAAGTTAGTGTTTTTACAGGTACTCTTTTACCTCTAATTTCTATCTCAATAGATTGAGATTTAGAGGTGAGAGCAATCGGTATTGCCCCATTACTGTAGAGCTGCTTTAAAAGTGAGATTCCTAAAGTTCCTGATGCACCGGTAACTGCAATAGTTTTCCCTTTCAGGGAAAATGCAGTTCCCATAAGTTTATCGACTAAGGTAAATGTTCCGCAATAATAAGCCTTTTGATTATCAAAATGATGTCGCCAATGGTATGGACGGTTAACAAACCAATTCCCGGGAATGTTAACAAATTCTCCTTGACGATGGGTAATATCCGTTAATTGATCTGCGTAGGGAACTCCGATACCACGTGCTATTGCTCCAATCAAAAAGGTTAACGTGTATACTGAACCTCCCCAGGTCATCCAACTGAAATGAACACCTCCCCAAAAAAATATTACCCCAGGAATCAGGCTAAAAATAAACATTACTAATGCTTCTGGAAGATCATTATACCAATTAGCCTTACGATAAATATCGTCGCTAACATAGGATAGGTCAGGACGAAATACACGGTGGTGCCAAGCATGAAGACGATATAAAGGGATCCAATGATGGGACAACGCATGGTAACAATCTCGAACAATTTCTACCCAGAGAATTGAACCTAATAGTAGAAAAGTAATCGTAACAATATCACTTAGCATAAAATATATAGACTTATTTGTTAGGATAAGTAAGTAATAATAAATAGTTCACTTTTATTCTAACAGTTGCTAAAGCGCGAGTATAGCCTCTCCATTATAGCTTTTTATCTTTAATATTTAATCAAAATGAACTTTAAAAAACACCAAAAACAAAATTTACATTCTCCGTTAAAATAAAATCTTGAAGTGTAAAGCAGACAACAAACGAATAAAGAGAATAACGGGAGTTGTTAGCATCAAAGCAAACAAATTAATTGAAATACCGACTTATGCAAAATAATTATTGGTCAGACAAAGCTGATCAGGACTTGGATCCCCTGAGTTCATTATTATCGGAATGGTCTGACCCCCAAGACGAAGAAGAAGAATTTAAAAACGATTTTTTTCAAGGATTATCAGGACGACGCAAAAAAGCTGCCTTTGTTCTTATGGCTATTTGGGGGATCACCATTGTTCTTCATTTAGTAACTTGGGGTACTTGGGTAATTTTAGGAGTGACTGGGTTATTTTTTATCCAAGCGTTACGATTGATAATCGTGAAACCAGAGGATGTACCAAGTCCCTTATCTGATGAAGTCATTGCTAATGGTCATGTTCCTTCAGTTTCTTTGTTAGTAGCGGCGAAAAACGAGGAGGCAGTTATCGGACAATTGATAACGACTTTGTGTAATTTGGATTATCCTACTGATAAATATAATCTATGGGTAGTTGATGATTGCAGTACTGATAACACCCCCCAGATTTTAACGCAACTAGGTAAAAAGTATTCTCAACTCAATGTGATTCGTCGTCCGGCTAATGGAGAAGGAGGGAAATCAGGGGCGTTAAATCAAGCTTTATCCCAGACTCATGGAGATATTATTGCGGTTTTTGATGCAGATGCTAAGGTTTCTCAAGATTTATTACGCTGTGTGATTCCTTTATTTAAAGACAAAATGGTAGGAGCAGTTCAAGTTCGTAAAAATATTGCTAATGCGCCTCTGAATTTTTGGACAAAGGGACAAGAAGTAGAGATGGCGCTCGATGGTTATTTTCAACAGCAACGGGTTGCACTCGGGGGAATTGGAGAACTGCGCGGCAATGGACAATTTGTCAGACGTTTAGCTTTATCTCGTTGTGGGGGATGGAATGAGCAAACAATTACAGATGATCTTGATTTAACCATTCGGTTACATTTGGATAATTGGAAAATTGGCTTTTTATCCGCTCCTGCTGTAGAAGAAGAAGGGGTAACAACAATTACATCTCTTTGGCATCAACGAAATCGCTGGGGAGAGGGAGGATATCAACGATATTTAGATTATTGGCGGTTTATTCTTAATAAGCATATTGGCTGGACAAAAAAGGTTGATATGCTATCGTTTATTATTATGCAGTATTTGACCTTAATGGCTGTGTTTCCTGACTTTTTAATGGTAATTATATGTCGTCATTTACCTATTTTTAGTCCATTAAATATATTGGTTTTATCTTTATCTTCTTGGGGAGTATTTAATGGATTACGCCGCAGTGAAAAGACAGAAAATTTAAGGATTGTAGATGTGTTTCGGTTAACTTGGTTATCTTTGAAAGGAACCTTTTATATGATGCACTGGTTTATTATTATTCCTAGTGTGACGATTAGAATGTCAATTTTTCCTAAACGTCTTAAATGGGTTAAAACAATTCATGAGGGAACTTCTGAAAAGAGTTTCATTAATTAGATGAATTTATTTAGTAGTGTTTCGGAACAATTAGGAACACAAACTACTATTGTGTTCCTGTTCATGTAGGTATTATATTCAGTGCTAAAATTTGACTGAAAGTATAATTGTTAAAGTCAGAGATAAAAAGTATAAGTAATTTTTGCAAAAATTAACGTGTTATTCACTTACTATTATTCAAGTTTTTGGTTTCGGTATAAGACATTAATTATAATCGAGTGATTATAAATATTTTTGAATATATAATAATAATTTCAAGAGAGTATTGCGCTAGACTGAGCCTAACTGAAAGTTAAACTAATAGACTTACAAGAATAAGATGTGTCAAGGTTAAACTGTATCTATGTATGAATTGACTAAATAAAAAGCATAAATACTATATTTAAATATAGAAACCCCAAAATGGAAATAAATAGTAAGCCATAAAAAAGTTTCTATAGCTATCTACTTACTTGGTGCAAGTATTTATTCTATAAAATATAATTATTTCTTTAAGCTACTAATATTTCTAATATTTACTAACCTGAAATTGCTACTACTTTTTCTCTAATTCAGTCAGATATATAATAATCTTGTAATTGTTTAAGTTCCGAATGAGATGTATCAAAATTTAGGGTTTTTCTTTCCATTTTAATTGAGGCAAAAGGAATAATTTCAACTATACTGTTGCCATAGGCAATTATATCTAGACTCTCAATCAAATCTAAATTCCATTGGATTTGATTGAGAGAAATTTGTTTATGATTTAGCCAAGATAATAACTGCGATTGCCCGATTCCTGGGAGGATTACTTCTTCGATAGGAGGTGTGTACCATTGTCCTTGTTTATATCCCCAAAGATTTCCTGTGCTAGTTTCTAACCAATTCCCTTGGTTGTCAGCTAAGATAGCCTCTCTAAAACCTAATTCATGGGCTTTTTGTGAAGCTAAAAACGTCCCTAAATAGTTACCAGTTTTATAATTAGCTAAAGATCGTTTATATAAATTATCTTTAGCTAGCCATCCTTTGATTCCTTGTCGTTGAGATTGTTCTAAATCTTTAGGTAAAAAACGTCCAGCAATCCATTCTCTACCATCGGGAAAAATTGTTAATCTTAAGACAGGGTAATAGTCAATTAATACCTCAGCTTCTCGACGCAATTGTTGCCAGTTAGGTGATATCCAGCCAAAAGCTTTTAAACTACATTCTAGTCGATGACAATGAGTAGACCACTGAGTTAAACGATGATCGAGAGATTTTTGATAAACTCGTAAAGTTGTAAATACTGTCGCCCCATAAATTAAACCAGGTTCGGTTACACTAATAGAAATTGTCTCTGTTTCCATTAATTTCCCATCATACCAAAACATAATATTTTGACTTAAAGATACTCTAAACAACTAAGCAAATCTGCCATTTCCTGAGAACTTAGTTTAAATTTTAGCATAGACAGTGTTTTCCACTGGTTACTTGATGTATCAGCTTAATCTTAGACTTATGTTGATAGACATGATACAAACTAGGACCTAAGCTCTCATTTACTTCTAATCCATTACATCCTATACAGTTGACTTCAAAGATCTCTCGTCCCTTGTTCACATCTCCTTCAAGAGATAAGACGTTTTTAACGTAGAGATCAGATACTTGATACAAATACAAACTCATCACTGATATAAGAACAATGACGATTGTAGCTATTAAGGTCGCAATCAATTGTCTAATAAAATCTTTCAGTTGAGTAAACTGATTAGTCACATGTATTTGATAAAACGAACTAGTCTTGTCTTCATATTTTGCAATATTTTCAGTATGAGAAGTGAACTTCCTTAGTTTTTTTGATAATTAAGAGGTGTTTGATGGCTATTATTAATTTTGTTAAAAATTAGTATATATTTTTAGGAAGAAATGCTAGATGATGTTTACTAAAACATCGGTCGAGAAAGTTGGTCAATTTCAAAATACTGATAGAATTTGTCAGTAATTTCTAGCCAGTATGATCGCCCATTTTCATGGCGGCGCTTGCGAACAAATCCTAACTCAACTAACTCTTGAACATGTTGATAGGCACTACTACCTCTTAGTTCAATTAGATCGGTTTGTACAATTGGATTTTTGAGGGCAATTGCAGCTAAGGTTCGAAGGGTTCCCTTTTTCAGTTCTGCCGGAATCAAGTTGTCTATTAGACTGTTAAAGATTGACCTTAGCTGTAGGCTATATCCTTGGGACATTTCTAGTACTTCTAACGCACTGTCTCGATATGCATAATCTGACATTAATTCGATAATAGCTTCTTGCACCTCGTCCACCTTACAATCAGCACACTGGGCAATTTCCGTCAAAGACAAGGGTTTACCTTTTAAATAGAGAATGGCTTCGATTTTAGTTGCTAATCTCATAATCGTTCTAACAATTGAAATAGAAAGGTTACAATTAAAAATATATGAATCCCTTCTGGAGTAGTCCCTGATTCTACATTATCTCTGTCCCCAATAATTAGCAATGGGGGAAATTTAGATTTCTTTCTATTCCGGATCGACTGTGATAAGATTAAATCAAAATAGGCTTTTTTATAAAAAGTCTATTGTCTAGGTTTTACTTATATTAAATCTTATTAACTATAGCTTCATGGATAAAAAAATAGATAGAGTCATCACACTCAGTTCCATCAAACCTCCAGCCATAGACAATTAAGAGAAAAAGTACTTGAATATCTTGAATTAGCTCTAGTTATAAGTACTTTAAGAAAGACTTTATACTTTCATAAATCTACATAGATAGAGATATTTTTTGCTACTATTCACTTTATTTAATATCCATGCTTAGGCGATTAACTTCACTCCCGTTTATAACGATTACCTAAAAATAGAACACTCCACATTATCTTATTTAAGTGTTATGTTGAAAGCAAATGATTTAAAATAGCTTCAAAAATTGCTGCCTAAGAACTACATAGGGCGATGACTAAATCTTTAACCGACATAAACTCATCCATTGATATTCGTACCTGTGGAATCAATCTTGATCACTGGTATGTTGTGGCTCAAAGTTTAGAGGTGACTAGTGAACCGTTAGAAGTTGTGGTTTGGGAACAATCTATCGTACTTTATCGGGACGAGCAGAAAAAAATCCAAGCTATTGAGAATAGCTGTCCTCATCGTCAAGTAAAACTTAGTAGTGGTAAAATTATTGGAAATGACTTAGAGTGTGCCTACCATGGATGGCGTTTTAACAGTGAAGGAAAATGTATATTCATTCCCTATTTGAATGACAGAAACAAATTACCTAATTGTCAAATTACATCCTACTTGGCTTGGGAGTCTGATGGATTTATTTGGGTATTTTTAGGAGACCCAAAAGAATTACAAAGAACGTCTGGGCAACCGTTAAAAATTCCTGAATGGGGACATCTCAACTATATTGCAACTGTTTCAATCATTGAATGTCAAGGACATTTCTCATTTTTGATCGAGAATCTAATGGATATGTATCATGGACATTTACATGAAAACTATCAAGCGTGGAATTCAGCTAAGTTAGTTAAACTAACATCTAATGAGAAACGGGTAGACGCCCTATATGAAATTAAAAGTTATTATAAAATAGATAAAATATGGTCTATCTTTCAACTGTTTTTTCCTCGTTTACGGCAATTACATTCTGATCTTTTACAAGTTAATTATATTTATCCCCATTGGATGTCAACACTAGGAGATGATTTTAAGATCTATTGTTTGCTCTGTCCTATTAATAATAATCATACTCGCGCCTATTTAATTCATTTTACTTCTTTGAATGCTTTTGAGCGACTTCATAAACTACCTATCTGGTTCCGACGTTGGATTAAAAATAGTTTGTTTGGATCAGCACAAAAAATGTTAGATGGACTAGTCAAACAGGATATTTTTATGATTGAACAAGAACAGCAGGCATATTCAAATGACATACGACAACAAGCTTACGAAATAAATCCTACTATTAGTCAAGTTCAAAAAATAATTAAAAAACAGTTTCAATTATACGAAAATAACTAATATTTAACTGTATACTAAGTTTAGTTACTGTCTAGAATATCCATGAATTTTTATGCTTCTTCTCAGTCTATTCCAAATTTCATCTCTCCTCGAGTATCTTCTGAAGAACTTGAGTTAGAACATCCTCTAAAATTGGGGATTTTAGCTTCAGGAAGTGGTACAAATTTTGAAGCTATCGTTCAGGCAATACAGAAAGGTACACTGAATGCCGAGATTCCAGTATTGATTTACAATAATCCTGAAGCCAAAGTCAAAGAAAAAGCACAACGATTCAAGATTAGGACAGTATTACTTAATCATCGCGAATTTAAACGACGAGGCGACCTAGATCAGTCTATTCTTGAAACTTTGCAACAGCACCATGTAGAATGGGTCGTTATGGCTGGTTGGATGCGCATTGTTACTCATGTTTTATTAAATGCCTACCCTGACCATATAATTAATATTCACCCGAGCTTATTACCAAGTTTTAAGGGCATTCACGCCATCGAACAAGCATTAGCGGCAGGTGTTAAAATTACCGGATGTACAGCCCATATTGCTAGTTCAGAAGTTGATAGTGGGCTAATACTATCACAAGCTGCTGTTCCTATTCTACCCAATGATACTCCAGAGACACTGCAGGCTCGTATTCAGGCTCAGGAACATATCATTTTACCCCAAGCCATTGTCTTGGCTGCCAAGCAATATTATTGTTTAAAATGATGATTGACTCTCCAGATTGTATCCTATTTGTACAACATGGATGGACTAACACATATCAAGATATCCTAGAACTTGCAAAAGTCTTAAAAACAGTAAAGGATCAAATTGTTGCTCTAAATTTTGGATGTTTAAGAACATGGATTAAAAGTCAAGATATTCTTAAACTCATTAAACAAAAAGTAGCGGAGGTTTTAAATAGCTATCCTGATACACTTTGGCGTATTATTGGTTATTCATTAGGGGGGTTACTCTGGTTAGACTTTGTCGATCAACATCCAGAATTGTGGTCAAAAATCAACTCCATTGTTTTGATTGGCTGTCCGATTAATGGAGTTGACTCGTTTGGTATATTTAAATCTTCAGAGACTAAAACAGCTCAATATTTATTAAGAAGTCGCAAAATTATTACTGAAAAAATTGCTCAATCTATTCCAATTTTATCAATCGCGGGAGATATTGGGAATAAAAGTGATGGAGCCATAGGAGTTGAGACAACTCAAATCGTACTTGGTATGTTCACCTGTCTACCTAATCTCTCCCATCAGGAACTGAAAACCTCTCCTCAGGTTGTGAAAATTATTCAAAAATTTTGGAACCTTTTACCGATTAGAATAACTCCTAAAAAAGACTTGTCAATCGTTTTAATTGAACGTTTACAAGCAATTCCAGGAATAACAGACACCCAAAACCTTGACTTTAAGAGGTCACAAGTTTATTTATTATTTCAGGATGGAACAAGTATTCATATTTGGAAAAATTCTCTTAGTATTATTTATGTTTTTTTAGTAAATAAACATAGACAATGTTTATATTCGGGATGTGTAGGTTTAGTTAATGCACAGGAATTACAAAATAATCTTGAAGCAATTCACCAAGATTATTATGAATTAGTTATCCATGGACTTGGTTAAACTAAAACAATAAGATTAGTGAATAGATAATTTATATACTAAGTCTTATCAACTAGATATATAAGTCTTATATAAAATAAAAAGTGAGCTTGATTTATTTTACAATCCATATATAAAAATTATTTTTATATATGGATTTTTTGATAAATTTAGTAAATTTAGATCTCTTAAACTTTTTATACTCCTTTATTTAATTAAATAGAAGTCCTTCTAATATCCTTCTCATGTTAGAAATATTTTTGCCTAATTTTTTTTTAACAATTTTAGCCAGCTCTTTGAATGGTACACTACTTAATATTATTTATATAACTAACTTTTTTTAAGTACTTAAAAAAGGTTAAAGTTGTTTTTTATCCAGTTCTAATCAATTATTAAAATAAACTGATATTTCCACAATATATTTATCTATATCCAAAGATGTAGATAAATATATTGTGGAAACAATTTTCTTGAATCGCTAACTGCTATTTGTTTCTTGTTGTATTCACTTACTTTTATAAAAAATTTGAGTTTATTGGCAAAGTAAAAAAATAATTATGTAAATCTAATAGTAAATTAGAAGCCAGTATATCTTAATAAAAAAATCAAAGGTTATGCACAGAAAAAACGACTGTGACTTTCAAAAATATATATTTTTAGTAAAGAGTATTAAATTGAATTACTTATCCTAATTGTGGCACAATTTGATGAAGAGAATAATTATACCTATACCTTTCTATTATTCATGACCGTAAACCCATCTGCTTTACCCCCCCAATACGACCCTAAAACAACTGAATCTAAATGGCAGAATGCTTGGGAAACATACCAAGTCTTCAAGGCAGACCCCAATCATCCAGGAAAACCGTATACTATCGTTATTCCCCCACCTAATGTCACGGGAAGCCTCCATATGGGTCACGCCTTTGAAGACTGTTTAATGGACGTACTTATACGTTATTATCGGATGTGCGGTTATAATGTTCTCTGTCTCCCTGGAACTGACCACGCAAGTATAGCAGTTCATACCATTCTTGATAATAAATTAAAGCTAGAGGGTAAAGTCCGCCATGACATAGGTCGGGAGGAATTTCTCCGGCAGGCTTGGGAATGGAAACAAAAGTCAGGGGGAAAAATTGTCAACCAGTTGAAACGGATGGGACTTTCTGCGGACTGGTCACGGGAACGATTTACTCTTGATAAAAAACTCTCTCAAGCAGTCAGAAAAGCTTTTGTTAGCCTTTACGAAGCAGGGTTAATTTATCGAGGAAATTATTTAGTTAATTGGTGTCCTGCATCTCTTTCTGCTGTTTCAGACTTAGAAGTAGAAAACAAAGAAGTTGATGGTCATCTATGGTACTTTCGTTACCCTCTAACCGATGGTAGTGGTTTTGTGCAAGTTGCAACTACTCGACCTGAAACGATTTTTGGGGATACAGGGGTAGCAGTTAATCCTAAGGATAAACGTTATGAAAAGTTGATTGGAAAAACTTTAACTTTACCTCTTGTTGGTCGAAACATTCCTATCTTTGCCGATGAGTTAGTTAACTCTGAGTTTGGTACAGGGTGCGTTAAAGTGACTCCTGCACATGACCGCAATGACTTTGAGATGGGAAATTCTCATAATTTACCCTTTATTAATGTCATGAATAAAGACGGCACATTGAATGAAAATGCCGGAATATTTGAAGGACAAGACCGTTATGTTGCACGGAAAAATATTGTTAGGAAACTGGAACAAGAAGGATTTCTGAGCAAGGTAGAAGAGTATCGCCATACAGTGCCTTATAGCGATCGTGGTAAAGTTCCTGTCGAACCTTTATTGTCAACCCAATGGTTTATTAAAATCAATCCTCTTGCCCGAAAAGCATTAACTTTTCTAGATGAGAATAATTCTCCCCGTTTTATTCCTGAACATTGGACAAAAGTGTATCGAGATTGGTTGATTAAATTAAAAGACTGGTGTATTTCCCGTCAATTATGGTGGGGTCATCAAATTCCTGCTTGGTATGTAATTAGTGAAACTGACGACAAAATTACAGATGACACTCCGTTTATTGTGGCGAATAATGAGATAGAAGCTATCGAAAAGGCTCAGCAAAAATATGGAGGGGCGATTAAATTAGAACAAGATCCCGACGTTCTCGATACCTGGTTTTCTTCAGGTTTATGGCCTTTTTCAACATTAGGTTGGCCCGAAAATACCGAAGATTTGAAAGTCTATTATCCTACTAGCACTTTAGTTACAGGTTTTGATATCATCTTTTTTTGGGTTGCTCGTATGACTATGATGGCAGGTTATTTTACTGATCAAATACCTTTTAAAGATGTCTATATACACGGGTTAGTTAGAGATGAAAATGGAAAGAAGATGTCTAAATCCTTTAATAATGGGATTGACCCTTTGGTCTTAACTGAAAATTATGGAACTGATGCCCTCCGTTATACTTTAATTCGGGAAGTTGCAGGAGCGGGACAAGATATTAGCCTACAATACAATCGTAAAACCGACGAATCTGAGTCCGTCGAAGCTTCTCGAAACTTCGCCAATAAATTATGGAACGCAGCGCGATTTGTCATGATGAATTTAGAAGACAAAACTCCTCAGATTTTGGGACTTCCTAAAGTAGAACAATTAGAATTATGCGATCGCTGGATTTTATCTCGTTTTCATAGACTAGTTCAGCAAACTAGGAACTATATTGAAACTTATGGGTTAGGAGAAGCGGCTAAAGGGTTATATGAATTCATCTGGGGAGACTTTTGTGACTGGTATATCGAATTAGTTAAAACTCGCCTGTGGAAGGATGTTGACAGCGAACCGCGTTTAGTTGCTCAACAGACCTTAGCCTACATCCTTGATAATATTCTGAGGCTACTCCATCCCTTTATGCCTCATATTACTGAAGAAATTTGGCAGACTTTAGGTCAAACTAGCAACATCTTTTTAGCTTTACAAAGCTATCCTACTTATGACACCCAACTCATTAATACTGAATTAGAAGAGTCATTTGACCTTATTATCGGAACTATTCGCACTCTGCGAAATTTAAGAGCCGAAGCAGAAATAAAACCCGGTATGAAAGTTTCAGTGATCCTACAAAGTGAAGATGAAATTGAAAGAACAATTTTAAAGTCGGCTAAGATATATATTCAGGATTTAGGAAAAGTAGAACAATTGACTATTACACCCCAATTGGAGTTAGATATGGGACAGGTCATTGCCGGTGTTGTGGGAACGGTTCAGGTGTTGATTCCATTATCGGGTATTGTCGATATCGCAAGTCTTCAAGGTAAACTAGAAAAAAATTTAAGTAAAATCAAAGCTGAAGTAAAATCTCTTACTCTTCGTCTAAATAATCCAGGGTTTGTTAATAAGGCTCCTCAAAAAGTAGTTGAGGGAGCCAAGGATTCTTTGATTGAAGCCCAAAAACAAGTAGAAATTCTACAAGAACGTCTACATCGTCTGAAATAATCATATTATCAATTAAAGTTATCGTTTACCCTATATCCTATACTCTACTATTCATGGCAAATATCCCCACACCTAATCGTGACAAAGATAGCCCCACAACAAAAAAAGTAACACCATTACGTTGTCTAGTAGGTTCAACCATTTCAGGATTTCTGGCATTTGGCTGTTATTCTCTCACTTTCTCTATTATTAAAAGCTTTGCAGCTAAACCCCTCATATCTAATAATCCTTTGGTCTTGAGAATAGGTTCTTTGGTACGAACCTTAGTGATGGGAATCGCCTCTTTGGGCACTTTTGTTTTCAGTTTTGTGGCTTTTGGGTTAATTCTTTTAGCTATTCAACTATTTTGGCAAAAATTTTCTTCTATAGAAGAAGAATAATCAAGTCCCTGATTTTTATCTTCAAAACTCCGAGAATTAAGATTCAATTTTCTGACTTTTTAATTCGTCTAAAATTCCCACTAATTCCTTTTCAAAACTAACATGTGCTCGGTTAGTTTTACCGCCAATATAACAACGATTCTCCTGTTGTAAAACCCAGACTTGAGAGTGGGAAATATAACTCATAATTACCCCAAGCATTAATAACCCAAATCCAGTATAAACAAGAGGAATCCCCGGGTCAGCTTTAATTTGTAGTCCTGTGCTCGCAATTAATTCACAAACCTTAAGAGTAACCCCATTGATATTAACTGTCATCCCTGGGCGAATTGCACTATAAAGATTTCCATTCTTATCGTAGATAATCACAGTTCCCTGTAAGTCTTTAGTCAACAAGGAGATACCCTCACTCAAATCAGGTTTAGTCGGAATCCAAGTTCCCCATATTTTACCTTGTCCTTGGGTGTTTAAGGGGACTATGGGAATCTTAAAAATAGGACCTTTATCGACTTGAACTTTTACTCCAGCAATTCCCCAGCTTGCTTGATAAAAAGTGACTCCATCATATCGCAAGGGTTTATTGACAAAAATAGTTTTACGCTTTAATTCTTCTCCCTGATTATTTACGATTGAGAGATCAGAATAAAACTGTTTAATATCTCCATTAGGAGTATAGTCAATCCAAAACTTGTTAACCTTAACAGACCAATCAGTCGGAATTAATCGCTTTGAGAAGGGTCCGGCTTCTAAAATATTTTTAACCTCAAAAATAGAGCCACTGGCAATCATTTCTTGAGCAAAAAACCCTGCAAATATACCCCAAACTGCTCCCCCTAAAATAATTAACATAGCAGCATGAACAATAACCGGTCCTATTTTACCTACAATTCCTTTGCGGGCATATAAGGAGTTTTCATTTTGGAAAACTTTATAGCCTCGTTTTCTTAATAAATAAACGACATTGGTCAAAGACTTGTTGTCAATATCTCCACTTAAGACCAATTTCTGAAATTGACGAGGTTGTTGATAAAAATTCCAATTACGAGCAGCTTTAAAGGCAGAAAATTGACGAGTAAACGTACAAGCAACAAGACTAGTGCCCAAAAAAACTAATAAAGCTAAAAACCACCAAGTACTATAAACATGATTTAATCCTAAAATTAGGATAATATTCCACGTAAGAAAACCAAATAATGCAGGCTCTTGAGGATAATTTTCTTGATAAAAAGATAGACTTTCTCCCTGTTCAATTAGAGTTCCGCTAATACTAGATAGAGCGATAACTAATATCAGGACAATAGCTAGCCGTAAATCAGCTACTATCTTAATAGTTTGTTGCCATGTTTGCTTAAAGAATAAAAAAACATATGTTTTTTGATATAAATCAGAAACGGACATGGTTAAAATCTCTCTTAAAAATCAACATTTTTATTAGATAACTATTATTTAATCTTAGTTTTCTGGAATTATTATAAATTAAAATATAATCCAAACAGTTTACTTTCTTAATAATTAGTCTATTGTCAATTATCTGCTTGTGAATGGTAAGCGAGATAAAAGGGACAAGATTCCAAAACTAACTAACAAAATACCACTCACCGGATTAATCCAAACTGACCAACGACGTAATTCTAATAATCTTTTTAGAGATGCAGTAAAGATTCCTACTACAATTAGAGGAGTGACATAGCCTATTGTATAAAATAGCAATAATATTCCTCCCAATAATAAATCTTGAGTCGATGCAATCCAAGCTAATAGAGTCGCTAACACAGGAGTGCTACAAGGAGATGCAACTAGTCCGAAGGTTAGACCAATAGAATAAGAACGTATCCCCGCTGGTAAGTTATTAGTTATCAATTCACTTTTACCAAAAAAAGGTAGTTTTAAAGGAATCAATTCTAATAAATTTAGCCCCATTAAAACTGCAATTAAGCTTACAAAAATTGGTAATCCAGCTCCAATTTGTCCATATATTCTACCTAAATAAGCTGCTATAATTCCCAATCCTGTCAGTGTAGTAGCTAAACCTAAAGAAAACCAAGCTGATTGTATAATTGCATGTTTTCTTCCTTGTTTTTCATAACCACCAATATAGCCAATAGTAATAGGTAGCATTGATAGCATACAAGGAGTTAAACTGGTTAACAATCCAGAAATAAAAACAACTGTTAAACTAAGCCAATTAAGATGAGTTAGATGAAAAGAAACCAATTGATCGGCAAATTGTTCAAGATAATAGAGTTGATTTTGAAATATGTTGAGCATATTTTAGAAAGTGCGGAGCGGTTCATTCTGCATTGTAGCTTAAAGTATAGGGTAATCAGATATCTCAAACAGTTAGAATCTCAAGAGTTTCACAGAAACAGGTAACAAACTAATGTTTTGTGATGAGAATTAATATTTACTCTCTGCTTATGCTTTATATTAAAATTATTTAGACAGCAACTATATTTCTGTAATAAAATACATGATTTGTATTTGACGATAAAAATAAAACTAACAAAAAAATAAAGGGACCCTACTTAATATTAAAAAATATATTACATAAATGCGATGGTTGATTCTACTCTAGAATATTGAAGTTAAGTTTACTAGTAATATCTCCATTAAACAAGAAAATATTCTACTATTGGTTTGTATAAGCAACGACGTGATTCATAAACTATTGTAAGATAATAATTTCCTGGTATCTTAATTAAGTACCATACATATACTCTCTACCTAAACTTTATAGCTTAATATTTCTTTCATAGTTTTCTTGATAAAAATGATTAAATAAAAGTTGTCAAAGTAGTTTTTCCTCAACACAAACAAAGACATATGAAGTCATAATTAAATATAAAGAAATAATAGCAGTTTTACCTAAGGACTATAGGATAAACATTGCTATATTATTTGGGTATTCGAAGTATTTAAGTTATTTTACCTAGTTCTCTCCCAATACTTCCTCAAAATCAAATCCTGGAGCAGCCAGAACAAAGATTGATGTAGGTAAATTTTCTGTCCAATTTTGTAACTTTTCATAGGATTGCATAAACATCTCTCCAGGACTAGCCATTCCTAAAAAGATTAAATCAGCTCCCATAGAAGATTTTTTAAGAATTGTAGCGAATGTTCTACCATCAGCCAAAATTACTTCTGATAAAGCGCCTATCCTTAAGTGTTTAGCTAAATTATCTAAATTAGCCTGGGCTGCTTGAACTCCTGTTTCATCAGTAACCACTAACTTAAGGCAAATCTCCGCATCTTGCCAGTTCGGATTGGAACGCAATAAATAGGCTAGAATCAGCATTAGACTACCATTTCCTTGCATTCCCCCGCTCCACCAAATATCTATATAACAGGGACGGTGTCTTGATTCCACAAAAGGGTTTTGATCGAGCTTAGTATTTTCTCGCAAAATGACAACATTGCGTTGGGCACGATGGAGGTTAGCAATCATTTGACAATAGCGATCACGGTGGGATGATTGTTGAGAATCCCCCAATAATACTGTATCAGGGACAATAGATCCTAACCCGTAAGTCTCTACAAGTCTTTCTGCTCCATCGAAAGGATCAGGGGCGGTAACCAACCGAACTAACGCCTGTACACCTCGTCGTTGTAGATAATTGCGAATCCGCTTTTCCAGTATCGCCTGTTTAGCCATATCTCGTGAACCAATAGGAAGAACACTTGATACGGTGATTAAACCTCGATTATGGGTTAATGCTTCTGCTAACTGAATTAAAGTCCAGCGTTTGGTCGGAGCCCCTGACAGAACTAAGAGTTGAGGTCGCCAGTTTTTAGTATCGTCAGTGTGATCTGTTTGTAGAATTGCTGTTCTTAACAGAGCCATCCAAATTCCTCGGCGTACATCTCCCCAAGTTACTATTAATTCTCGTTGACGTACCCAAAAATAAATTCCAATTACCACGATCGCTGCCACAACGGTCGCAACAGCATCAATCAGAAACATAACGATTAAACAGCCGATTGCCCCAGCTAAGGAAAATGCCCAATGAACTTTAAACGAGGGGCGAAAAGAAGGACTTTGTAAAAATCCTTCAATAGCTGCTGACATGTTTAATACTAAATAAGTAGTCAGAAAGAACATCGTCAGGACAGGAGCAATTAAATTTAAATCTCCGATACAAACAGCTGTTATCGCTACGACTAAGGTCACTAAAGTCCCAATTTTAGGTTCGTCTTGAGGTCCACTTCCTTGCCCAAGGAAACTCATCCATTTTGGTAAAATTCCATCTCTAGCTAATGCCTGAAGGATACGAGGTGCGCCCAAAATGCTACCAATGGCACTACTAAGGGTTGCCCCCCATACCCCCAATAAGATTGAAGGACCCCAGACAGCCATCTGTTGCATGATCAACGGTTCTGCAATTAAAGTTATACTATCGGCTCGCATGGCCATAAAAACGGGTAAAGTCATATAGATAACAAATCCGGTCCCAACAGCCCATAAAGTTCCACTGGGCAAAGACTTAATTGGATCTCGTAAATCTCCCGACATATTGACTCCAGCCATAATTCCCGTTACCGCTGGAAAAAATACAGAAAAAACCGTCCAAAAAGGAGCTTTATTGTTAACCCATAATTCAATATGGGTTTCTTCTACTGGGTGTCCAAAATAGAATGATACTAAGGACAAGACAATGGCAGCCATAATAAAATATTGCGCTTTGATGGCAATACTGGCTGAAGTAAACGCCAATATTCCAACTAAACTCGTCACCATCAACGCTACATAAAGTTGATTCAGATGGGGAAAGGCGGCGTTTAAACTTTCAGCAAACCCAATCGTATATAAAGCAACAGAAAGAGCTTGAGCAAAATAGAGAGGAATTCCCACTGCACCTCCTGTTTCTGCGCCTAAAGAGCGACTTATCATATAATAAGCCCCACCAGCTCTTACTACCTTGTCTGTTGCTATCGCACACACTGATAGAGCGGTAAAAAAGGTGATGCAGTTAGCCAAGATGACAATTAATAGTGTTCCTAATAACCCTACATTTCCTACCACCCAACCAAAGCGGAGATACATGATTACGCCAAGAATGGTCAAAATAGAAGGGGTGTAAACTCCGCCAAAAGTACCTAACCCTCCTTGCGTCTCTTCGGGAAGGACAGTAGCAGATTCAGAAGGGCGATCAAAGGGCATTTTCCAATCGGGCATAATTTAGCGTTTATTTGGTTATGGTCATTATCCCAAATTTTTTCAAAATGAGTTAGCATGATCAGCTATTTTAGAAGTTCAGAAAATACAAAATATGTTGTACTATTTATATAACTTAAGAACCTTTCGTTAAATTTCTTTTCAGCTAACGAAAATTACCGAACCCATCAGCCGGTACGTAAAAAATGTTAAAGTACGCTTATTATCCGGGTTGTGTTTCTCAGGGTGCTTGTCGTGAACTTTATTTGTCTACTACGGCTCTAGCTGATGCGTTGGGAATAGGATTGATTGAGCTTAAAAAGGCTGCCTGTTGCGGTTCAGGTGTCTACAAAGAAAATTCCCAATTATTAGAAGATACGGTGAATGCACGTAATATTGCTTTAGCTGAAGCTCTAAATCTTCCTTTATTGACCCATTGTAGCACTTGTCAGGGAGTTATTGGTCATGTAGACGAGCGTCTAAAAAATGCACAGAAAAATGACCCCGATTATTTTGAACAAGTTTCTATCTTTTTGGAGAAAGAACATTGTTTTCCTTATAGAGGAACAACTGAAGTCAAACATTTATTGTGGGTATTAATAGCTGATTATGGTCTTGAAAAACTAAAAAAAAAAGTAACAAAAAAGTTAATAGATTTAAACTGCGCCGCATTCTATGGTTGCTATTTGCTGCGAACTCAGGATCATTTCCCCTATGATAATCGCTTTCAACCAGAAAGTTTAGAGAATGTTTTTCGTACCCTTGGAGCCACTCCTGTCTATTATGATGGGAGGACTCTTTGTTGTGGTTGGACTCTGGCAAGTTATGCGACAAAAGAGTCTTTTCAGATGGCAGGGGCTCATCTAAAAGAGGCTATTGAAGCGGGAGCAGATTGTTTAGTAACTCCCTGCCCTTTATGTCACTTGAATTTAGATTCTCGGCAACCGGAAGTCGAAAAAGTTATTGGATATAAATTGAACCTGCCAGTGCTACATTTATCTCAACTAGTTGCATTAGCTTTAGGAATTAATCCTACTAAGCTGGGATTAAATCGTCATGTCGTTTCAGTAAAGTCTGTTTTGAAAAAATTAGATTTTCAGTAGTAAATTATATTTACTAAATTGTTAGCTAATCAAGTCTCTACCAAAGTACTTAGAAATACATAAAATATGAGTAGTATTTCTATTAGTTACTCTGACTATTAAACAGAATTTTTCTTTTAATGTTAGCTAGTTAAAGTATTCTGAGGTTTTATTTGCGCTCTCTAATTTAGATTTGAATATATACCTATCTTTCATACAGGCCTATACCTCAATGGTATGCAGAATAATTGACAACTTCACTGAGTCATTGCTTAAGTTCTTGGTGTTTTAAGCACTATATTTTCTATAAAGCAAATAAGCTAATCATTTGACAGGTCTAACTCGTTTGTTTATGATAACAAACTTCAATAACAGTATGAACATTTCCCCTGGAATTAAAGTCTCCTTTTAATGTTGCTTCTAGAGGATCACAAGCTACTACGAAATCATCCAAAATTTGGTTAATAGATTCCTCGTGAGAAATATAACGATCACGATAACAATTAATATATAATTTTAATGCCTTTAATTCAACCACTTTCTTATTAGGAACATAGTCCAAATAAAGTTTTGCAAAATCAGGATAACCAGAGAAGGGACACTTGCAAGTAAACTCTGGCAAAGTAATGTTAATATTATATCTTCGACCTATACGTGGATTAGGAAAAGTGGTTAATTCCCCTTCTTTAATTAAACGTTCCCCGTATTTGATATCTGAAGAATCAGACTTCAAATGAGATTGAGAATTAGCAACTTGATTCATCATCAAAATACTCCTTTTAACTAACCTAACTCTTCAAGTATAGACTATCAATCGTTAACTAAGAGTAACCAAACTGTAAACTTTGAGCCTATTTTACTGGTTTCATCAATGGGACTAACAAACTCAATCAATCCTTGCATCTGAGTAACC
Source organism: Cyanobacterium sp. uoEpiScrs1 (assembly GCF_947331815.1). GTDB lineage: Bacteria > Cyanobacteriota > Cyanobacteriia > Cyanobacteriales > Microcystaceae > Rippkaea. The sequence goes on along the minus strand of NZ_OX373462.1, from coordinate 1,335,227 downwards.
AAGTCTTTGACAATCGCTAAACCTAATCCACTTCCTGTAATCTCTCCTTTTTCTTGAACCCCTCGATAGTGACGCTTAAAAATATGTTTTTGATCTTCAATGGGAATACCGCACCCTGTATCTTCAATTGCAACACCTTGATAACTCTTACCATTAGCCATCGAGGCTAAACCAACTTGTATAAACACCTTACCTCCTAACGGTGTATATTTAAAAGCGTTATCAATAATATTACTAAAAACCTCTCTAAGTGCTTGGGGATCGCCTAATACATAAGGCGAATCCTCAAGGATATCTATTTTTAACTCAATCGATTTTTCTTGGGCAATTGTTTTAGCAGAAATCAGTAATGGTTCTAATATTTCTATAATTTTAATAGGTGACAAATATAAATATTTTTCTGATGGCAAAGAGCGAGTTGGCTGAGTATCAAATGTGACAATATCGTTCTTGAGAAATCGCTTATTAACTTCAAATTCTTGGAGTAAATCTTGAAGATGATCTCCTTCTCTCATGATATTCTCTACAATAATTGTACTTTTTTCGTCTGAGTTCAACCGTTTAAGTAGTAGTTTGCCAAAAATCTGTAAGGCAGTTAATGGATTACGCAGCTGATGAAACAGATCATCGAGACTATTGTGTTCTTGTTTTTGCAATATTTGCTGTTGATTTAATTGTTCTTGATACCATTGTTTATGGCTATCTAATAAACGAGCTATCGCGAGAGTTTGAGCTATAGTCTCAATTTGTTCTAGTTCTAACTGTTGCCAAGGACAATTTTTACGTTGAGTTATTAACAACCCTACTACAATGTCTTTATAGATCAAAGGTAAGACTAGCTGGTAAGGGTTGCTCATGGTTATTTTATGCTCGTTAATAGTTTTATGATCACCTTCTAAGTTAGCCTTCAAAGATTTAGGCAGTTCAAGAGAGTTATCGATTGGTAAACTAATGGAAGCATCTAGAATTTTTTCAACTTTAGGTAAACCTAAACTAACATTCTCCCCTGTGCCAAACTCGCATTTTTGCGCAGCAAATAAGAGAGGAATCAAATTTGTCTGTGTTTCTTTTTCGCTTTCTTCGGTTAAATAAATTCCACTCCAATCAGCCTTAAGTCCTTGAGTTAACAATGTTGTCTGAGCTTGACATAAAGTAAGAAATTCTTGACTTGGTGTTGCAAAAGTGTGAGCAGCAGAGGACATAAGAGATTTAATCTATAAAGCTATAAAGTTTTGTTAAAAAATGACTTTTAATCATTTTGTAAGTTTTACTCAAGTTTGGCAAAATCTATTGATTATTGAAGCTCTGTGACTTCAACAAATTCACCAAAATACGGACAAAGGATCTTGATTTTCTATAGTAAACCAGATATAATGCCCTTAACTTTTGTAACTATGATTACAGCATGTATCCAGAATAGGAGGTAATCGGGTTGGCAAGGAAACGTAAGCGTAAGAGTCGTCGCCGTCAAGAAGGTCGCAAGATTCTCGAGATTGTACCCCAGTATAGTATCGAAAGTGGTGAAGATAAACCTGTGACAGCCGCAAGGAAGCATATCGGGGCGATCGGGATTCAGCCTCCAGCTTTGCTAATCGTCAAGCGAAATGAGCATACAACTGATAGATACTTTTGGGCAGAAAAGGGTTTATTTGGTGCTCAGTATGTTGAAGAAAATCATTTTCTCTTTCCCAGTTTGCGAGAATTTCAACCTTCTGTACCGGGTAGAGTTCCTGCAGTGGTGGCCGTTGGAAGTGATCGTTAAAAGATAAGCATAGTCGTTGACTCATTTTTAATGAGCTTTGGTATTCCATTTCCCACTCTAATCTAGATATAAGTAGATTGGGAAATGTTTTACTGTGATTATAGTTTCCTCTTAAGGATTATAAGCGGACTTCAGAAATTCTACTTTTTGTAGTTTAGCCAGTTCGTCCCGATGAGCTGTTATTATGACTAAGCTTTGTATGTTCTCATCTAGTTGTGATTGGTTAGGTTCCGAGATACTTTTTACCTCAAGGAAAACTTGTTCAACACGCCCTGACTTCTTCCAATAAAATAGTCCACTGACTGGACACAAAAAAACTAGTCCTAGAAACAACAAGGTAAGCGAAGGATATAAAAAGGATAAAACCAAGGAGAGACAAAATAATCCTATAGCCGTCAACCCACTCAGGTAGATAGTAAGGAACCAACTAGGACTAACAAAACCCTCAAAAACCATAGTCTGACATAGGGGATCAACAGAACTGATATGATAAGCACGTTGAGTGAAATATACTTGTAGCTGACTTAAAAGCTGTTCGATCGATTCTCGTGGGGTTAACTTGATCTGTTCAGTGCGATCCTTAGCAGATGCGCGAATGAAAAAGAACAACCCCATAATTAACAAAAGAGTAAGAAAAAAAGTTGAGCTAAGAATAGGAAGATTCACAAAGTTAAGGGGGTAGGTTAGTTATCTATGATGATCAGTTACGATAAATTCCTAATTTATTGTTAAATAATAGATCAAAACTTGTCTTAGAATTCCTGGATCTCGTATGTGTAAAATTTTTGCAAAGCCCCTATTGTACCAAATTCATAACTTGGAATTGGGAAAGGTAATGATAACTGAGTTTCGTAGACACTAAATAGAAGATAGTTTCGCCGAATAGTCTCTTTTGCAATTATTTGTTCAATTTGAGGGCGTCCTGTATCTACCAAAGTTTTGCAATAGCTCCGCAAGAAGTCTCCTAATTGTTGAGGAGCTTGGAGACAGACTTCTTGTTTTAAATATTCGGTTAGAGTATCAGTAGCATAGTGTTCGTAGTCATTCTGTCCAGGGTTAGTGACTATCATTAGAACACCGAGCCCAGCCAACGCAACCCCTCCCACTGCATTCGCTAATTGTAACGCTTCCATCGCAGTTTTAGTTATCTAATTTGTTCAACTATTAGGGTAACTTATTTTAGACGATCATGAAACAAACAAAAAGTATGTTATATTAAGTACCGGGTATACATGGCGAGCGTAGCCAAGTGGTTAAGGCAGCGGTTTGTGGTACCGCCATTCGTGGGTTCAAGTCCCATCGCTCGCCCTAGTTTCTATATTTTTTATCTTCCTCTTCTAATTTAAGGACTGTTCTCTAGGTTCAGGGGAAATGATTATCTTGTTGGGAAAAATGAAGTCTACCGAGTCCAAGATATAATCCCAAAGACTTTTGTCCTTTGGGATAAGCAGTCAGACTGAATGTATAAACTCCTGCTGAATCAGGATTTTGCTGTGGTTTTAATCCAACAGTAAAGGTTGTTCCTGAAGCAATGGGATAATCAAAAATGAGGGTAATAACCCCATTATCTAAATTTTTCTTTATCCGAGCAATAGGCAAAGACTTACCTCGATTATTCGGTTCTCCCTCAAAAGCAAAAGTTTCATCTAAATCAAAATTAATAATTTGAATTGTTTGAACTTGTTGCAGTGTTAGTTTTTCCAGAGGTTCACCAACGTCATCTCCCAACTCAATTGTAAAGTAATACTTTGCCCCCTTCACTCTAATACCACTTGAAGTTGTGATCGTCTTAACTAAACGAGGTGACTTATTAAATATAGTTGTCCCATTCCCTAAGTCCACTGCTAGTCCAGGGAAAACACCAAGAGTCAGTAGACTTGCTATTCCTAAAATAGGTTTAAAATTAAAATGGCCCATTGATCAATCTAAGTTGGGTTTCGAGTTACCTGTACAGGTCAACAGCAACTGACCTGTACCTAGAGTTTAGAGTTAATTGTTAGACAGGAACTGTCGCTTGGCGAGCCGCAGCAGCTTCATCAGGATGAATGCCCAATCGAGTCAAATTAAGGCGGCCTTTACTATCAATTTCTCGTACTTTAACGACAACCTCGTCGCCAACAGCAACTTCATCTTCTACCTTACCCACACGCCCTTCGGCTAATTGAGAAATATGAATCATACCTTCTTTCCCTGGAAGTACTTCGACAAAAGCCCCAATCTGAATAATACGGGTAACACGACCAGCATAAACTTCACCCTCATTAAGTTTGCGAGTCATATTGTAAATGATTTGCTTAGCCTTCTCAGCTTTTTCAGCTTCGAGTGCTGCAATGGTTACAGTTCCATCGTCAGAAATGTCAATTTTAGAACCAGTTTGTTCTGTGATGCCTTTAATAGTTTTGCCACCAGGGCCGATCACTAGCCCGATCATATCGGGATCGATTTTCATAGTCAGTAGACGGGGAGCATAAGGAGATAAACTCGTACGAGGTTTATCAATAGTGGACAACATTCTATCGAGGATATGTAATCGAGCGGGAAGAGCTTGTTCAATAGCTTTTGCCACTACTTCCATGGGTAATCCAGTTATTTTCATATCCATTTGTAGAGCTGTAATACCATTATCAGTGCCAGCTACTTTAAAGTCCATATCACCTAAAAAGTCTTCAATTCCTTGAATATCAGTCAAGATACGAACTTCATCTCCTTCTTTGATGAGCCCCATAGCTGCACCACTAACAGGTTTAGTAATAGGAACTCCTGCATCCATTAAAGCCAGAGTTGAACCACAAACTGACCCCATAGACGTAGAACCATTAGAGGATAACACTTCTGATACTATGCGGATTACATAGGGAAACTCTTCTTTCGGGGGAAGAATCGGGATTATTGCCCGTTCTGCCAAAGCCCCATGTCCAATTTCTCGGCGTCCAGGGGAACGCATCGGTTTTGTCTCCCCAACAGAGAAAGGAGGAAAATTATAGTGATGCAAGTAACGTTTTTCGTCTTCAGGATGGAGATCATCAGCTAGATCCTGAGCATCCCCTGGGGTTCCCAAAGTAGCGAGGGATAGTACTTGTGTTAATCCCCGTCTAAATAAACCACTTCCATGAACTCGTTTGGGTAAGAGGCTAACTTGCGAGGAAATAGAACGGACTTCATCAAGTTTACGACCATCAACGCGAACCCCATCATTAACAATCTGAGAACGCATTAATTCTTTAGTCAAATCCTTGTACAGTTTGCTGATAGATTTGGGGTCTTCGGTAGCGGCTATCTTTATGGGGTCTTCTTTAGGTAATTCAGCGATAACCTTGTTAACTTTATTTTCTTTAATCTCATCAAGACATTTATCTCGACTACTTTTATCAAGATCGTATTCTATCAATACCTTTTTAATTGATTCCGAGGCATTATCACGGATAAATGTTTCAACGGCTTCATTCACTAGTGGGGGTTCTTCGGTAGTTAGTTCGAGTTCTAACGCTTCCATCACATCCCACTGCGCTTGAATAAGATCCCGCACTGCTTCATAGCCAAAGTCAATTGCTTCGATGATATCTTGTTCTGGGAGTTGATTAGCTCCCGCTTCAACCATGACTACTCCATCGGGACTTCCCGCAACTACTAGATCTAAGTCTCCTGTGTCTATTTCTCGGTAGGTAGGGTTAATAATAAAATCATCCCCAATTAACCCTACTCTAACGGCAGCCATTGGACCAAAGAAGGGAATCTTTGCAGCAATCATCGCAATTGATGATCCTGTGACTGCAAGAACGTCAGGGGGAACTTCTTCATCCATCGAAAGAGTTGTCGCAATAATTTGTATATCATCCCGTATCCAATTGGGGCATAGAGGACGTAGAGGACGATCAATTAGACGGCTAATGAGGATGGCTTTTTCGGGGGGACGCCCCTCTCGTCGCAAAAATCCCCCGGGAATACGCCCTGCGGCATACAGTCTTTCTTCATAGTCTACGGTTAAGGGGAGAAAATCGATTCCTTCTCTCCCTGCTGTTCGTGTTGCAGTTACTAAAACTGCTGTATCTCCAGACTGGATTAAAACAGCTCCCCCTGCTTGCGGGGCTAGTAGTCCCAACTTGAGCCGAATGTCCCGTCCGTCAAAAGATATTGACTTGTCAAACTCTTGCATGTAGCGTTTGTTCCTTTTTTATCACGTTTCTTCTTCTAAGGCAATCCTAACATTTTTAGTTCATCCTCGCTGATTTCTCTGTTACGTATACCTTAGATATTGATGTTGTAGGGAATGTGGTAAGACGAAGATTGATAAACAGTAAAAGATTTTATACGTTTTTTGTTTAAATACGATGAAAATTATTATATTTTCATCGTATTTAAACAAAAGTGATTAACCTTAGATTTTTAATAAATAATATTTCGGCAAAAATAAATAGTAAAATAATAGCAGGCAAAATCAAATATTATCATTGCCGAGCTTTACATCAATTAAATTAAATAAAAATTAATGGCTTATCAATAAAAACTGTCACTCTGTATTATTTTAATTTAAATTAGCAGGTTAATATAAAAAGTTTATTGACTTAGTACACTTAAATTCTAATTGACTAAGTCACGATATTAGGCGTTCTACTTCTTTGTAGAAGTATAATTTCAAAAGAAAATAGATGTATAAATAGTAGAATGTATTAACAAATAATAAGTAAAAGTTATCTATAAAAAAGTTCATGAAGTTTTTACAAAATACGGAAAAATTACAGCTAGATTAAAATATTCACAATAAAGATATCACTATAAAAAAGTATGTACTATTCTTGAACAAGAGTAATAGTAATAAGACTAAAATAACAATCTAATTTATGATTTATATTGACTTCTATTTTGTTGTTTTTGACAAATAAATTTACTTCTAAAGTTATTAAACCCCATGGCTTTTTCCGATTACCCAATGACGACGGAAAAACTTAGATAAAGAAGAATCTTCTAAAGATAAATAAATCGGTCTACCATGAGGGCAAGTCCGGGGATTTCGAGTGATTATCCAATTATCTAAAAGGTCTTGCATCTGAGGTAAATTCATTGGGGTCCCATTGCGAATTGCACTACGACAGGCAGTAGCCACTTGCGCCGTTTCTAAATCTTCTCCTAAACTCAACTCTATCAAAGCATCTTTACAATCATCCCTTTTACCTAGTATTTTGGGAATGGTACGAATTGCCCACATTTTATTACCGAAGCCTTCAACCTTTAACCCAATATTTTGTAATTGTTCAACTTGGCAATCTGATAGTTTTTCTAAAATTATGGGTGTATCTAAGCTTATAAATTCCCAATTTTTTTGTAACTTTTCATATATAATTCTTTCTTGGGCAATATGTTGTTCAATTAACCATAACCCATTTGAATGTTCCGCCACAATATAAGTATTACGTACTTGTGCTATCGCCTTTAAAGGCATTAATTTTATCTCATTAGAAGTTTTAGATAAAATATGATTATTTGCTTTCGTTTCTACCGCTTTAATTAACTTTTGAACACGTTTATTTTGAGACGATATTGATAGGCTTTGAGGAAATAGTTGCAACCCTTGTTCAATAATATTAGGGATCGTTTTTTGCCAAAAATCAATAGAATCAAGATAAATTTCAGCTTTAGCAGGATGACGATTCCAATCAATATGATTAGGAGAAATAGTTAGATGAAGAAAACAAATGGGAAAGCGCTCTTTAGGTAAGGCTCGACTAAAAGCTTTTAGGATAGTTCTTTCTAATTGAGGTAATCGCACAACACGCCCATTGATTCCTACTTTAACCCAATCGGGTCGTCGGCGATGACAGCGATCAGGCAATCCTAAAGTCACTTCGACCAGTCCGTTTTTTTCTAAAAGTGATGAAGGTATATCGAGTAATTGCGCCTTTTCTAAAGACTGTGGCACGCAATTTCCGGTAATTTTTACTTGTTGTGAAATAAATTGTAAATCATGATAATGAATTCGTTTCAGGAGTTGGGGCAAAATATCCTGAGCTGTTTTTCCAGGACCAATATTAAGATACAATCGCTCATTATGCCATACCTGCCAATTTACCTGAGGATGGCATAAAGCTAGATTTTCAACAATTGTTTGTATTGCCTTTAGTTGTTGCGAGAAAGAAGGTAAACCTCGACGACGTACTGGCATATTTCCAAACAAATTGGAGCCAGTCACTATTGTTCCTGGAGCAATAGCCGTTGGTTGTTCTATTAAGGGAGTTCCTGGTTTATCATAACGTAGATGCCATCCTATCCCTTGAGAGTCTGTCGCATAACGGCTAGCAATTTCCAACTCACAGACCTGGGCTAAACTATGTAATGCTTCTCCTCGAAATCCTAGACTAGTAATTTTCGCTAAATCATTGAAGTGAGTAATTTTACTGGTACTGTGAGGTCTAGCACAGTTACGTAAGTTATTGAGAGACATCCCCTTACCATTATCTGCCACCTTTACACACCATGCCTCTGGTAAGAGAGAAATAACTAGACGAGTTGCTTGGGCATCAAGGGCATTTTCAGCTAACTCACGCACCACCGCGGCTAGAGAGTCAATTACTTCTCCAGCAGCAATGAGGCTAATAACATCTGAAGGTAAGGGTTGAATGGGGGGAGACATAAAGTAGTTGTCAAATTGCCAAGTTAAAAACTTAACTTCCTGTTGACTTAAGTTTGAAAACTAAAGACTTATTTTAAGCCTTTACTACCATGGAAGGGAAGTTGATGGCTTCCTAATCATCTCACGATAAAAGTGAATTACCTTACAAGTAAACGTTAGGAATTTTATCGCTACAAACCCCCCATCTTAATCGTTGCTAAGGGCGTCAAAACCTAAATACCTCTCCCTGATTATGCATCACTCAAACAGTGGCCGCATCAGGTTCAGGTTGTTCAATAAGTTGTTCAGCACTAGGTAACTCTAGGCAATAACCTGCACCATACACAGTTTTGATATAGCAAGGATGTCTAGGATCTGGTTCTAATTTAGTCCTTAAGTGGCGGATATGAACCCGAATAGTTTCAATATCGTCATCGGGATCGTATCCCCAAACTTCTTTAAGAATTTCACTTGGAGAGACAGTTTGTCCGTGACGTTGCAAGAGACAATGAAGTAATTCAAATTCTAAATGGGTCAACTTGACAGTCTTTTCAAACCAAATAGCTTCAAATCGCTCTGGAATCAAAGTCAATGGACCATAGTTGAGAATTTCTGAATGTTTAGCTGCTTGCGGAATTCGGTCAGTCCGTCGTAACAACGCCCGAACTCTAGCTAACATTTCTTCTACCTCAAATGGTTTGGTGAGATAGTCATCAGCTCCAGCATTAAACCCTTCTACTTTGTCTTGAGTTTGCCCTAAAGCACTTAACATCAATACAGGAATATCGGCTGTGCGATCGTCTCGGCGCAGTCGCTGACAGACAGTGAAACCATCAACCTTAGGCAACATCAGGTCAAGCATGATTAAGTCTGGTTGTAATTGAACGGCTAAAGCTTGTCCTTTAATACCGTCTTCTGCTTGATTGACATCATAACCGGCCATCTCCAAATTGATGGAGACTAATTCAGCAATTGCAGCATCGTCGTCTATTACTAATATTCGAGGCATAACATAAGATAGTAATTACTATCGTGTATTGTAAAGGCTAACTAAGAAATGCGATCGGAAAATAAAGAATCCTGTCCCGATTATAAGCATGATTCTGAGAAAGAGAGTCTAAGATTGTTAGTCTTTGCTGATATAACCTTCGATTATCTCCTGAATAATGTTAGGATTAGCTGAAAAATTTCGAATTTTGTAAGCTATGTCTTCTAGCTTCTATCCCGCGCCTCTACTGAGACATGGGCTATCAATGACTATATATACAACCTTGCGATCAGGCAGTAACTGGACAAAAACAATTTGTCATAAAGAACCCTCTTATCAAGACTGTATTTTTCAGGGAGCTAATGGCGTTCCTTTATTTGGCCGCATTGCTATTTCTGATCAACCCCAAGGAACAATTATTGGAACCTATGGCATTACAGGAAATTTAGATAATCAATGGTTTTTGAGATTGTTGGGACGTAAGGGATGGGCAGAAAATTATGCTATGGTTTTATTTGATTGGAGAGCTCATGGGAAAACGGCAGAGTTATCTCCATCACTAACATCCAACGGTTTACATGAAGGAGAAGATTTTGTAAGGATTGCAGCGCAAGCAAAAGCAATGGGGTGTCCTGCACCATTTTGGTTTACAGGTTATTCTTTGGGGGGACAACTGGCATTATGGGGAGTTAAAGCTACCGAAACTTTATCCGACTGGGGTGGTAATTTACCTTTAGATGCCTCGGAGATTGGAGGAGCGGCAGTAATTTGCCCAAATCTTGATACTAATCGTTCTCTGTCCTATTTAATGCTTTCTCCATTAGGACGATATATCGAACAATCTATTGCTAAAAATATTAATAATTTAGCTTGGCGTATTTATCAACGCTATCCTTATAGCATCAATCCTAATGCCATTAAGCGAGCTAATAGTATTTGTAAATTTGACGAAGAATTAGTAATTCAACCATTAGGTTTTCCTTCGGTAGAAGACTACTATCGAGCGAGTAGCCCTTTACCCTTTTTAAGGTATTTAACTAAACCTACTTTGATTATCTACGCTGCAGATGATCCGATGTTTGATCCATCAATCATCTCTGACTTACACAAAGCTTGCAAGGATAATAATCAAGTTAAATTACTGCTAACTAAATATGGTGGACATGTTCATTATTTAAATAGTAAAAAAGGACAGAAATTAGCAAATGATCCTGATGTTTGGTGGGCATGGAATAGAGTTTTAGAGTGGTTTTTGTTGAAAAGCTAATCTTAAATAGCTATTAATAATAAAGCAAAATCTTAAAATAGACTATTATTTTTAATAATTTACAGTTAAATATACTAGGATAGTCATATTCCTGTTTTTATCAATATTTATGCATGAATTAGGAATTACTCGAAATGTTGTAGCTATTGTGGCTGAACACGCTAAAGGATTACTGGTTAAGCGTGTCACTCTAGAGATAGGACAACTGTCAACAGTTATGGTTGATTCGATTTATTTTTGTTTTGATATTTGCTGTCAAGGAACAGTTTTAGAAGGTGCAACTTTAGAGATTATTGAAGTGCCAGGGAGAGGAAAATGTCAAAACTGTGGGGCAGAAGTCAACCTTTCTCAACCTTTTGGGAGTTGTGATTGCTGTCACAGCGTCAAGTTAGATATTATTCAAGGACAAGAATTAAAAATTAAGGAAATAGAGGTATAAAAGGAAATGTGCATAACATGTGGTTGTTCAGATAATGCTCAAATCCAATTTACTAGTTTCGAAACGGAAGTTAAAACAAAATTCGACGAGCACCATTACGATAAAGCTTTAGAGGATGAGACAATAGCTGCCCATTCCCATAATCATCAAAGTCATCACTCTCATCCTACAACAAAGTCACCTCAATTTCATTCTCAAGTACACGGTACAAGCCTTAGCTTAGAAGAAAACATTCTAAAAAAAAATGACTCGATCGCAGCACAGAATCGAATTTGGTTTAAAAAACATAATATTCTGGCTTTAAATTTAGTGAGTTCTCCAGGTTCAGGGAAGACAACTTTACTGACTAGAACAATTAAGGATTTAAAAGACAGGATAACAATTAGTGTGGTTGAAGGAGATCAAGAAACGGAAAATGATGCCCGTAAAATACAGAAAACTGGATGTAAGGTTATTCAAATTAATACAGGGACAGGATGTCATCTAGAAGCAGCAATGATAGAAAAAAGTTGCACAGAATTAAATCTTCCTACTAATTCTGTTTTGATGATTGAAAATGTAGGTAATTTAGTTTGTCCAGCATTATTCGATTTAGGCGAGTATACTAAAGTTGCCATTCTTTCTGTAACGGAAGGAGAAGATAAACCAATAAAATATCCCCATATGTTTCGAAAAAGTAACGTAATAATTCTAACAAAAATTGATTTACTTCCTTATCTTCAGTTTGATATAAACCGTTGTTTAAATTACGCCAAACAAGTTAATCCTAATATTCGCATTTTTCAAGTTTCTTCAGTTACAGGAGAGGGTTTATCGACTTGGTATGATTGGGTAAAAAATACTCTAAAAAAGATTTAAAGAAATATTAGACTCAGAATTTATGAAGTTTTCTAGAGTTTATGCGCATCAATGAATCACCTCTGAACCCCCTAGGTATTGATGATTCAAACATTGCCAATTCGCTGAAAAGGGAAAAATCTAAAAACTGCATGGCCAATTACATTTTCTCTAGGCAAAAAACCCCAGATGTGGGAATCATTGCTGTTATTTCGATTATCTCCCATAACAAATAATTGGCTATCAGGAATAGTAATAGGTTTCAAGTTATAATGAGGAGATTCTAAAATATAATCTTCTGGTAGTGATTGATTGTCAATATACACTTTTCCATCGATAATAGCGATAGTTTCTCCTCCGACTCCAACAACTCTTTTAATAAATGCTTGTTCTTTTTTATATCCCTGTAATCTCAATTGTATAGGAGGTTCGAACACAACAACATCACCTCTTTGGGGAGGATGAAAATAATAAGAAACTTTTTCTATTACCAAGCGATCACCTTCTTGTAGTGTCGGTAACATAGACTCAGATGGAATGTAGCGTGGCTCAGCAATGAAAGTGCGAATAATGAATGCTAAAATCGAGGCGATAACAACAATTTTCAAATTTTCTAAAAGTATTTTCCAAATTTGATTCTTTACTTTTTTTGATTCGCAATCTGCAGAACTATTTGCCTTTTCTTCTTCTAAGCTCATAAAAATTCCAATGGTCTGTATAAAAATTAGTTTGTTATTGGTCTAAGTATTTTTTCGCTTTTTGCCACAAGGTTTTCAATTCATCTAGAGTATAACCCGTTCAGGAGCCTTCAGCAAAAGTTTCCATTACTGATAACCGTTGAATAAATTTTTTATTGGTTTCCTGCAAGGCATCTGAAGAATTTAGACCATAAAATTGAGCAATATTTAGTATTATGAATAATAAATTCCCTAACTCTGATTTTTGGCATTTTATATCTTTTTTCTCTAAAGATTGTCTAAATTCCCCTAACTCTTCAGTAAATTTTTCCCAGACTTCATTTACAGTCCCCCATTGAAACCCGGCAGATGCAGCTTCAACCAAGATTTTATCACTAGCCATTAAAGGGGGTAGAGTTTGATTATAGCGACTTAATTTACGACTTAGTAGTTGAGCAGTTTCTGGAGTTTCTGATTTCTCTTGAGCCTTGATTATTTCCCAGTTTTGACGAATTTCCTCTTGATTTGCGACTTTTATATCCCCAAAAACATGGGGATGACGACGGATTAGTTTTTTAGTAATGCCTTGAGCAACTTCTTTTAAACTGAAGTGTTCCTCTTCACTAGCAATTTGGGCTTGTAATATTACTTGTAATAATAAATCCCCTAATTCCTCAACAATAGCTTGGTTATCTCTACTCTTGAGAGCATAAACTACTTCATAGGCTTCTTCAATAACATAGGGAATGAGGGTTTGGGCAGTTTGAGCCAAATCCCAGGGACATCCTTCATCAGGTGATCGTAGTCTGTTCACTACTTTGATTAAGCTATTAAGTGCTTCTAGAAGAGAATCGTCAGCCTGGCTAGGAATTTTCTGGGGATTAGACATAGATGGTAGCAATAAATAAACATTTATCTATTCTTATTCAGATTGTCTCCTTATGTAAAGACAAAAATTATTAGAAACCACTTTTAAACAAAGTGTTAAGTCAAGGTATTTTAGACAAACTATTGTTATCGCTCCACAGTAATAAACTTGAGAGTATGTCAATGTAGCTTGGTATACTTTCAGGTTCTCTGAATATGTATTATATAAACAGTTTTTTCTGCTAAGTGGCAGGAAAAGTATTTTTAGTCTTAGACAATAGCAACCTATCCACAATAAGTATAAATCATCTACTTATTGTGGATAGGTTAGTATTCTAGTATTTGAAACTACGGCAAAATATAAAATAGATTAAAAATACCTATAAAAAATTTTTCAATGAGTGTGCGCTGTTTGTTTTAGATGTTATTAAATTATTTCATTCTGTAGAGTTATCGACGCCATTATATAATTTATATGTATTCTCGAATTAGTATTTACTCACTGTCTTATAGTTTTTAAGCCCAATATTTAACACAGATACAACTTGATTTTTTTCTACATACAACCCATGAATAATTCAACTGTGATCGCCTTATTAACTGACTTCGGTTTACAAGATAGTTATGTAAGCATTATCAAGGGGACAATAGCCTGTATCAACCCCTATTTAAATATTATCGATATTGTTCATAATATCCCCCCCCAGAATGTTGCCGCTGGACGTTTTTGTCTAATGAATGCTTATCCTTTTTTCCCTGATGGAACTGTATACGTTGCAGTTGTTGATCCAGAAGTAGGAAGTCAAAGAAGAGGGGTAGCAATCCAATGCCCTCAGGGGTATTTAGTTGGCCCTGACAATGGACTATTTGGAGGTGTTCTGAGTTTATCTAAGGCAACAGCAGCAGTAGAGTTAACTAATCCCAATTATTGGCGAGTTAGACAGCCCAGTTTGACTTTTCATGGAAGGGATATTTTTGCTTCTGTAGGGGCACATTTAGCCAGTGGGCTCTCTCTCTCTGCTTTGGGACCTCCTATCAGTCTCGATAGTTTAATTGAATTACCCCTTAAAGAAGTGATGGTAACAGCTAGCCATATTCATGGTTGTATTCAATATGTTGATAATTTTGGTAATATTATTACTAATATTTCAGAGAAGTTAGTCAAGGATCATAACTGGTCAGTTGAAATAGCAAAGCAACGGATTAAAACTGCATTGACTTATAGTGAAGTAGCTCAGGAAGAATTGGTCAGTTTTATCGGTAGTCATGGTTGGGTAGAGATTGCGATGAATGGCAGTAGTGCTCAACAAAAGTTAAAAGTTAATCTGGGTGATCAGGTAAATATTTCTATTGGATAAAAATGATGTTTTAGTGATTTTGACAAGGAAAGCTTTTATATATAAATAACACAATACCGTTGAGTAATATTTAAGATAAATTAAAAATAACTTTTTGTAATATGTATAAATTTACTAATTTATTTTATATCTAAAAATAGATAAATGAATATTGATTATTATTTCATTGTTTTTATTTGAAAATAAAACATGAATGCTGATTATAATCCCTAATAATATATAACGAAGTAATCAGATTAATTTACAAATTATAGTTAATGTTCAGTAAATAGCTGATAGTAAAAATTATTATACAAATAAATTTTATCATTGTTACCATTCTTTTTTACTGTGATAGTTTGAGGTATAGTAGCCAAGTTATTAAAAATTAAATATTACATCATAGCAGCTAACATCTGTGATATGATTGCCATTTAAAATAAAAAATATAAAAGTAAAGCCTAAATAATTTGTGAATAGATATCAACTATTAGATTCTGATTTACACTGTTTTTAAATTAAGAGTACAGTCTATTTAATTCATGCCTGAAAAGTATTAAATTAAACAATCTATATTAATTACAACTAATTTGTGTTAATTAAATAAAACACGAATATTATAATTAGTGCTTTTTAGTAATTTATTTTTACTAAAAAGCACTAATTATTTTTGATATAATAAATATTTATACCATTTTATTTGACCATACATTTACTTTTGTTTACAAGAATTGATTAAGTCTTTAATAATATATTATTTTAATAAGTTTTTATTTAGCAATTATGAAGCCAAATATATTTTGACAATTTGTGCAAATTTTAAATACACTAAAGCAGTAAATAAAAACAAACAAAAAAAAAAGAAGAAGACTTATACTAACAAGCTAAAACGTTTAACTATAATATAAATAATGACAAGTTCATATTAGAAAGTTTAGTCAATATTAATGGAGAAAATATCACTATTGAGGTGAATTATGCTGATCTTATAGTCTTTGCTTATGGTAATTTGGCTGCCAGCCTAAAAATAGCTAACTTTTGGATAATGTATTGTAAGTATAGTTAAAATACTAAGCTTTATAAGCTACAAGCTAAAAAATATCATTCGAACTTTAAATGTTAAAGAGCAATACTTCTTGTTTTTTACCTTAGATAAAAATTTTTACTAAAAAAACCTTAAATGGAGGCAAGGTTGACAGTTTTTAACATTAAAATCAAGTACAATTAACTTGCGACTTAGTATGGGTTTAGATTTCCTAACCTAATTTGCTACTGCACCCAAAGTCTACCAACGGTGGAATACAGTGGTTGCTTTTTGGGCGAATTGGAAACAAGACATAACGTGTAAAATCCCAAGATTGGGACAACTTCGAAAAAAGCAACAGTGGCTTCCAGACACTGTTTACTCACGAGGTTGTGGGGTTAGGTTCAGAATGGCAATCAAATGGTAGTCAAGACTACCATTTGATTGCAGTGGGAGTTGGGTTTCTCTATTACTGTTCCCTATCAGGGAGTGAGTTAGATAAATGTACCGCATTGCTCGTATGGGTTCACATCATCGAGGTCAAACATCTGAACGCAGATACCCCTTTGCAAGTTACCATCAACTGATCAAAAACCCAGGTCGTGAGAACAATCGCAAAGTAACAAGAAACCAACAAGTAGGTCTATGACTCAAGCAAAGGCGAAGATTCCTGTTAATATTTACAAACCCAAAGATCCTTATATTGGAAAGTGTGTCGGAAATTATCCTCTTGTCGCCGAAGGCGGTAGTGGAATTGTTCAACACCTTACTTTTGATATCTCCGGCGGAGACTTACACTATCTGGAAGGACAAAGTATTGGGATTATTCCCCCAGGAACTGACGAAAATGGCAAACCCCATAAGTTAAGACTCTATTCCATCGCATCTACCCGTCATGGTGATAAGCTTGACGATGGAACAGTCTCTTTATGTGTTCGCCAACTCGAGTATAAACACCCTGAAACTGGAGAAACTGTTTATGGTGTTTGTTCGACTCATCTATGTTATCTAGATGTCGGATCTGATGTCGCCATTACCGGACCTGTGGGTAAAGAAATGCTTCTCCCTGATGATGAAGATGCTACTATCATCATGTTAGCAACAGGGACTGGGATTGCTCCCTTCCGTTCATTTCTCTGGCGGATGTTCAAAGAGCAACACGAAGATTATAAATTTAAAGGGTTAGCTTGGTTAATCTTTGGGGTTCCCTACTCTGCCAATATCCTCTACAAAGAGGATTTAGAGAAAATGCAGGCAGACTATCCTAAAAACTTCCGTTTTAGCACTGCCATCAGCCGTGAACAGCAAAATAAAGACGGTGGCAAGATGTATATTCAGCATCGAGTTGCGGAACATGCCGAAGAATTATGGAATATGCTACAACAGCCTAAAACTCACCTATATATGTGTGGACTAAAAGGTATGGAAAGCGGACTGGAAGAAGGACTTGCCCCCTTTGCTCAAAAGCAAGGGGTAGAATGGTCTGACTTTGTTAAGTCTATGAAAAAAGACCATCGTTGGCACGTTGAAGTTTACTAAGCTTTCTCGCTCTAACTTAAGTAGGGTGGGTAGTGCCCGCCTTACTATTATTCTTCTTAGAGTCCATTAGGAGTCAATTGCTGTTAATTCCTAATGGACTCCAGGAGTTAGATGGCAGTGCGATCCGTAAGAATTTCATATCCTGTTTGTGTAACTAACACCGTATGTTCAAATTGTGCAGATAGATAATTATCTACTGTTACTACAGTCCAATGATCGCGCAGTGTCCTTGTATATTTTGACCCTTTATTGACAATCGGTTCGATTGCCAAGGTCATTCCTGCTCGTAGTTTAATATTGGGTAATTTCTTGGTGCGGTAATTAAAAACATAGGGATCTTCATGAAGATTACGTCCTATCCCATGACCAGTATAATCTTCCACAACGCTATAACCATATTCTCTCACTTTATCTTCGATAGCTCCGGCAATATCTAATAAATAATTTCCTGCTCTTACTTGACTAATTCCGGCATTCAATGCTTCTTGAGCTCCATGAATTAGACGAGCGGTTTTCGTTGAAACTTTTCCAACAGGAATAGTAATACAAGAATCTCCATGATAACCTTGAAAATAAGCTCCTGTATCTACTTTCAGCAGATCTCCCACACGAATTTTCCGTTTAGGGCTAGGAATACCATGAACAACTTCCTGGTTAATAGAAGCACAGATAGAAGCAGGAAAGCCATGATATCCTTTGAAACTAGGAGTTGCTCCCATTTCTTTAATTCTGCGTTCGGCATATCTATCTAAATGCTCTGTTGTCATCCCCGGTTTTACAATCATCTCTATCTCTTTGAGGACCGTAGCTACAATTTGAGATGATTTACGCATAATGGCAATCTCTTGGAGAGACTTAGTTTCTATTCTTTGAGCTCTTATTTTATTGCTCAGGATATTCATAGACGTTACAAAAACCTGGAGACTAATTTAAGTTTTCTAAATAAAATTTATAGGTTTGACTCTAGTCAATGAGTCAGGTTAGGACATACTCTGATTTTTTAAATCTAATTAAAAAATATAGATTTGTAACAATAACAATTATTGACTACAAAATCAAGGATAGAGCCTCATAAAATTCTAATAATTAATCATTTTTCCTCAAAATAGTTTAGACTTTACCAATCCTAAATTACTGTTTTTTGTTATGACCATTGATAGATAACAACTCAGAGTATATATTAAGAATTGCATACTATGCGAAGAGTGTCATTGTTACCCTTTTCTATTTTTGTCTAAATACCTTTTGTTCCTCTTATGCAATAAATCTTGTGAACCTATCGTATTATGGCAACTACCCTCAAGGTACTAAACTTGAGTGATGTCTCAAATGACTAAGAAAAATAAGTTTAACAACTTGGCAATACACTCAATGATACTTATAAAATATCTTATCAAATTTTAGCTTGGCAATGAGATACCTAGGGAGTTATTTAACCGCCACTTTTATTAGCTTTAGTTATTTGTAACCTAGAAAGAACAGTAGATCATCTCTCTAATATTGCTCAGAGATTTTATCTCGTTACTGGATATTGAGGTTAAATTTAGTATATCAGAATATTCTTACAATCAGGTTAATAAACGTACTTTTAAATATAGCCCCCTAACATTATTTTAAACATAAAAGAGATAGCTACTTTATCAGATTGTCATTATTGTTTCCTAATACTTTCAGTAAAACTTAGCTAATTTTCGTCTAAACTTTGATCTATCTTGTATAATTTGTCTGTTAGATTAGAAGTAAAAAAATGGGATCAACTGAGTATCAAAGAACATTCTATAGACTCGGTGGTTTTGATACTTCTTATTTCAGGTGTGAGGATTATTCCCAATGTCACGATTCTTTAATCAAATGCTCAAAGCAACCTTAGGGGTCTTGGGAATTCTATGTTCAGTTGCTCAAGGGGGAATTGCATCTTCTGAAAATGAGACAGAAGCAACTAACCCCAATACAATAAACCCGACAGAAGCTCTAGTAATTCTGCAAAATCGTCCCCAATTAGAAAATCCTGTTCATCGTAGTCTCTATAATCATAAATCCAGTGCTTATACCTCTAAAGTTACTAAAGTTTCAGAATTACAGGATATATCCCTTACTCACTGGACTTACGAAGCTTTATCGGGTCTAATTGAACGCTACGGTTGTATTGTCGGTTATCCTGATCAAACTTTCCAAGGTGACCGAACCATTAGTCGTTGGGAGTTTGCCGCAGGCTTAAATACTTGCTTGAATACCATTGAACGACTCTTACAGGAAAACGTTGCTGTTTTACGCGAAGATATTGAAAAACTTAAACGACTAGCCAAAGAATTCGAAAAGGAATTAATTGCCTTAGGTAAAAGGGTTAATAACCTAGAAAGTAGAATAGCGTTTCTCGAAAATTATCAATTTTCTACTACCACTACGTTAAAAGGGGAAGTGCTATTTACTATTTCCTCTACATCGGGAGAGCGGGCTTTAGACGCTCGTAACCAAGACAAGTTTAACCAAGACTTGCAAAACGGTAAATTCACAGACGTACGACGACGCATTGACGACAACGCGACCTTTGGTTATCGGGCTCGTCTTAACTTCAATACTAGCTTTAATGGAAGGGATCGACTTAATGCTCGTCTTCAAGCGGGAAGTCTCTTTAACTTAAGTCATGCTACGGAGACTAACATGGCACGGTTAGGACACGATGCTAATAGTAATGCCGATCTTAAAATGGATAATTTATACTACCGTTTTCCCATCGGTAATTTCACTGGTTATATTGGAGGCGACTCCCTAGATATAGATGATATTTTCGATGAAGGAAACCCATTCTTAAAAAGTTCAGGGACTGGAGCATTGTCACGATTTATCCGCCGTGATCCTATAACTATGCGGGGGGAAGAAGGCATTGGCGCCGGTTTTGCCTACGAATTAAATGATATATTGACCATTCGAGGGCTTTATCTAACCCCTGATAATGACGGTGCTAATCCCGAACTGGGGAGTGGTTTGTTTAATGGAAACTTTAGTACAGGAGGTCAACTTGGATTTTATCCTACTGACAATCTTGCCTTCAACTTCCACTACCTACATAATTACTACAAAAAAAATCATGTCAACTTGACAGCTAGTACCGGTAGTAAATTATCTAGTGATCCTTTTTTGAAAACACCAACGATTCTTGATGCCTATGGAGCTAATGCTAACTGGCGTATCAATAATATGTTTAACTTAACCGGTTGGGTGGGTTATGGATTAGGGCGAGCCCAAGGACTTGATGAAGAAGAAAATGCTCGTCGTGGTTTTGGTGCTGACTTGTGGTCTTGGATGGCAGCCCTTAACGTCATCGATGTCTTTAAAGAGGGAGCGGTTTTTTCTCTTGCAGGTGGTGCTTTTACTCATACAAAACGAGTTGATGCCATTAATGGCGATTTGCAAGTTCCTGATCAGGATACTCCTTATATTATTGAAGCTCAATATCAATACCCTCTTACAAAAAGCATTTTACTGACTCCTGGTTTTTATGTTGTTCTTCAACCTGAGGGCAATAATGACAATAATAGTATTTGGGTTGGAGCTTTACGAACTACCTTCAAATTCTAAACTTAGTTGATCTAATTTAGTTGATTTAACTTATGTCATATTTCAGGTACTTCCCTAATTTAGTAACTATTAAATACGGATTAGGGAATTTATTTAAACTAATTGCAGTTTAAATAAATCTTCTGTAGGGGAGACATTTGTAAAAACTACTAAGTAGTTGAGCCTAAACAAACAATACTATATAAAGAAATGGATACGCTATAAATTCATACTGTAAGAAAAAATTTCTTGAAGAAGCTAAAACAAAACTAAAATTTGATACCAATTTTAAAACTAGCCAAATCAGTTATTAGTAAATCAATTTTCTTATTTATGTAATTCTTGATAAGAAATATTTATATCTATAAATTATTCTATCTTAAATTTAAAGTTATTTTTTGTCTATTAACAAGTATATTTATAAAGCTAAATCAACTATTTAAACTACGGTACAAAATATAGATAAATTTTATCTATATAGCATTTATTTATTTTCTCAATATTTTAATTTATACATAGTGTTTTATATGATAAAAATTGTTCTTGCCTTAAATTGTAAAAAGAAAGAACACGAACAGTAATGTTTATACTTTTTGAAATTAATTTAATTTTAGATAGTTGCTCTATTTATAATAATCTGTATGTATTACTTTTCTTATTTTTGATAGTATATATATTTTCTTTGTCCTTTTATTATATATGAAAACTTTAAATAAGTTCATATATATAAGTTAGATTTACATAGATATTTTAAACTATTTTTTACAGCATTGCAGAATGTCCTGTACTATACATTAATCTAGATTCATTCTATTGATAGCTCATTACTTAAACTATTTAGTAAGCTCAGGCAAAATAAAAGTAGATGCTACATTTATTTTTAACAATGATTAAGTATATAAAAATAGTTAAAACAAATACTACTTAAAATGGCTGTTATAGAAAAAAGACTACAGCAATATAAGTTAGCCAACAATTACTTTTAACAAATATAAAAAGATTTTTTCTTGATATTTATTTATATTTGTATATATGCTTACAAAATTAAGTATTAACGATAATAGTTTATTAATTTTATTTAGTCTTCAACCTTAATTTTACCAAAAAAACTAATTTTATTATCATATCAAGTAAGGAATTCATCGATGGGTTAAATTAAACAATAAAACTGACAGATTGACATTTGATTTCTTTAATCAGAAAACATATACCTCGGACGAAGTATATGTTTTCTGATTATTTAGGGAATAGTAATAAATATTCTATATCGTATATTTTGCATTAGGATATTATCACGTTTGTAAGCAAATTTTCAGAAAAAATTGTTTGTAATATTACATTAGCATGTAATACACTACATGTCGATTTCCTAATAGAAGATTTGCAGCTTCGAATTAAGATGTCTCCTATATTGAAGAAACATGATATAGTCCTTGATATAAGAATACCTCTGTTTATCCCTAAAGTTTGTTTTATTAAAAATCTCAATGGCATTAATGAAAACAATAGTATCTAAGTTCGTTTATACTTTTCGTACTATACACAATTTTTGTTTTTTTTAATTGATTTTTTTAAATATTTCATTAGTCAACTTTTTGTGGACAATTTGTATATCTAAAATATTGAATTCGTATTTAATATAATCAACTTAGTTACAATAGGATAAGTCTGTTAACTTTAGGTTATATAGTTATTTTGGGATTCTCTTTTCAAACTCAAAAAAAATGTTGTAAAACTCACGCTAGGGTCGGGGTTTTGTACACTCCTCATGGACCAGTGGAAACCCCTAGATTTATGCCTGTGGGGACTTTAGCGACAGTTAAAGGACTAACCCCCGCTCAATTAGAAACCACAGGGGCCCAAATGATTTTAGCTAATGCTTATCACCTACATTTGCAACCTGGAGAAATCCTAATTAAAAAAGCGGGTGGACTACATCAGTTTATGGGATGGAATGGTCCAATTCTAACTGATTCTGGTGGATTTCAAGTATTTAGTCTCAGTGAATTGTGTAAAACCCGAGAAATTGGCGTTACTTTCCGTTCTCCTAGGGATGGACGAATTATTGAATTGACTCCTGAACGCTCGATACATATTCAAAATACTTTGGGAGCTGATGTGATTATGGCATTTGATGAATGTCCCCCAGGTCAAGCAGATTATTCAACGGTTGCAGCCGCTACTGAACGGACCTATCGTTGGTTAGAACGATGTATTAATGCCCATCAGCGTCCTCAGGATCAAGCTTTGTTTGGTATTGTTCAAGGGGGGAGCTATCCCGAATTAAGAAAAGCAGCGGTTAAATCATTGGTGGATTTTGATCTACCAGGATATGCTATTGGGGGAGTTAGTGTTGGAGAAGATCTTACCTTAGTTCGAGAAATCGTACAAATCACTGCTCCCTTGCTTCCAGCTAATAAACCTCGTTATTTAATGGGAGTAGGAACTTATCGAGAGATAGCTGTAGCAATCGCGTCCGGCATTGATCTATTTGACTGTGTAATTCCTACTCGTTTTGGCCGCCACGGAACTGCATTAGTGAGAGGAGAACGTTGGAATCTAAAAAACTCTCGGTTCCGCGAGGATTTTAGTCCTCTTGATGTAGATTGTCCTTGTTATACTTGTCAGACCTTCACTAGAGCATATTTGAATCACTTAGTACGAACAAAAGAAATGTTGGGATATACTCTCTTATCCTTACACAACGTCACGGAGTTAGTTAGGTTTACTCAACGAATTCGAGAAGCTATTTTAAGTGATAAGTTTGCAGAAGAGTTTTGTTATTGGTTGGATTAAAAGCTTAAAAAATAAGACTTTATTTTAGTGTTTATAATCGTCCATTTCCTCTGATAATGGAATTAATTGTTATTGTCACAATACACTACTACTTGTATGCTTTGGCCTTACAAAACTCCTGGTATTCCAGATCACCTTTTTGAATGCTTCCCGGGAATTCCCCTAAGCAAACGAGAAGTTCGCCTATTGTTAATTTCTGCTCTACGATTAAATGCCAACTCAATTCTTTGGGATATTGGTGCAGGAACAGGTACAATCCCCGTGGAAATGGGTTTACTCTGTCCTGAAAGTACTATTATTGCTGTAGAACGAGATGAAGATGTAGTAAAATTAATTCGTAATAACTGTGATCGTTTTGGAGTTAGAAATGTAACGATTTTTGAAAGTAGTGCACCTGAATGTTTCGATCAATTACAACCCTTACCTGATCGCATCTGTATTGAAGGGGGCCGACCAATTAAAAACATCGTTACAGAGGCTTGGCAATTTTTAAAGCCTAAAGGCAGATTAATAGCTACCGCCAGCAATCTAGAAACTCTATATTTGATTTCAGAAGGATTAGCTTCACTACAAGCGCGTAATATAGAAGTTGTTCAATCAGGAGTAAACCGTCTAGAAACAAGGGGACTCCATCAGGTTTTTGCTGCTGTCGATCCTAGTTTTATTTTGAGTGGAGAAAAATTGTAATTTCTAAGAGAAAAAGTAGGCAATATGAAAACATTTTCTATAATTTAAGTAGACTACATTCATCCTCAGAGAATTTAGATGATTGAAAACAAAATAACTTGTTAATTTTTTATAGAAATTCGTTTTCTCTTTGTAAAAGTTTCTTAATATTTCTACCCAAATATCACTCTAGCTTATGCCTTGGACTCGGATTATCAGTACTATCGTTGCCATTACCCTTGCCTTAATAATGCTCATTGTTGGAGGGTGGTATTTTACCCTAGGACTCTGCCTAATCGTTTTCTTAGGACAACTAGAATATTTTCAGTTAGTTTGGGCGAAGGGTATTGTTCCCGCTACTAAAACCACCTTAGTAGTATCTCAAGTATTACTGATTACTGCCGCTGTGGCTCCTCCCCTCACCGATGCGCTATTTCCTTTGACAGGAGCTTTAATTTGTTTTTATTTGTTATTCCAATCTAAATTAGCTACTATTGCTGATATTTCAACTTCCATCTTAGGGCTATTTTATGGGGGATACTTACCAAGTTATTGGATAAGATTACGGGTTGGGTTGACCGATACGGTTCCCACGGTAAGTCTTGCTAGTAATAATTTTTCATTTATGGGTTTTTGGACCAAATCATGGACTGAACCCAATTTATTGCCATCGGCATTAATGGTCACTTTTCTTGCTTTTGGCTGTATTTGGGCGGCAGATATTGGAGCTTATGTTATGGGGAAATGGTTAGGGAAAACGCGCTTGTCCTACATTAGCCCTAAGAAAACAGTTGAAGGAGCAATTTTTGGACTCTTAGGAAGTATTATTGTTGCTGAATTAGGAGCTTGGTATTTAACTTGGCCCTATAGATATTTAACTGGACTCTTATTAGGGACACTAATTGGAATTGTTAGCTTATTAGGTGACTTAACTGAATCAATGATGAAAAGAGATGCAGGGGTCAAAGATTCTGGTCAATTAATTCCTGGTCACGGAGGGATTTTAGATCGTACTGATAGTTATGTTTTTACTGCTCCTTTGGTCTATTATTTTGTGACTTTATTATTACCTTTACTTGAATAAGATTAATTATTATTAATAATAATTAATCTTACTTTTTTGTTTTAGATAGTATCAAAAATAATTTACATTTATCAAAAAATAATATGTAATAAAATCTGTATTATTAATCAAGTCAAACCTAACTTCTCTGACCAAAATTATTACAAATTAATCTCTTTATTGATTTTTGTTAAACTTATTTGAGTGTTTTAATTGTACACCTTAAGTATAGGTTAAATAAAAGTATTGGCAATAATATTCTTTGCCATAAAAAATAAACGTAATAGTCATAAACTATTTATGCACTAAAAGTAGCTTATGATAGGCATATCCTTGGTGTTATTCTATTGCTTATAAGATATAATAGGTTTTATAAAAATAAATTTTTAAGTCTAACAAATTAATTTTCTACAACAAAAGCCAGTTTATTTAATTCAAGTTTAATTTATAAATATAGAAATAAATATTTTAAAAAGTAGATCACCATATAATAATTAGTCATACTTTGGAATAAACCAAAGATTAAATTGAAGTTATTAAAGTTATTGATCTTAAATATATTAATAAACTAAATAAACTCTTGAAAGATTGTACATGTATAAGGCATATATAATATATAAAAAACATGATATACAGAGAGACTATAAATGGTCATCATGAACGATAAATACTATTAGATAACTAATTTTAAAAATAATTAACTTAATCTATTAAAAGTTGGGAGTAAAATAATGTATTGCATTGGTTTAATGAGTGGCACATCTGTAGATGGAATTGATGCTGCTTTAGTTGAAATTACCGGAACAGAGCTAGACTTGAAAACTAATTTACTTTCGGGAAAGGTTTATCCTTATCCTAAAGATCTCAAATCTAAAATAATAGAAGTCTGTGGAGGAAAACCAATTTCTATTGAAGAATTTGCTCAATTAGATGACGCAATTGCCTATTGTTTTGCCCAGGCAGCTAAAACGATTCAAGAAGGGCACCCTCAAGTGGAATTAATTGGATCTCATGGACAAACTGTTTTTCACCGGCCTCTTAAAGAAAGAAATAACAAAGAAACTGAATTAGGATATAGTATACAACTGGGGCGAGGGTCAGTTATAGCTAACTTGACAGGGGTTCCTACAGTCAGCAATTTTCGGGTTGCCGATATAGCCGTTGGAGGGCAGGGTGCACCCTTGGTGTCTAAGGTTGATGCCTATTTATTAAGCCATACCACTCGTCATCGCTGTGTTCAAAATATTGGGGGAATTGGAAATGTTACTTACCTCCCTCCCCATCAACAACTCCATTGGGAACAAGAAATTCGTGGGTGGGATACAGGACCGGGAAACATTTTAATTGACTTGGCTGTTCAAAAATTGACCGATGGCCGACAAAGCTACGACAATAATGGCCAATGGGCATCTCAGGGAATTCCCCATGAACTTTTAGTCCAACGATGGTTAAAACAAGAGTTTTTCCGACAACCGCCGCCTAAATCAACGGGACGAGAATTATTTGGTGCTGTTTATCTAGAACAATGTTGGCAAGACGCACAAATGTACTATCTCACAGATGAAGACTGGTTAGCCACCATAACAGAATTAACAGCCGCCTCAATTGCCGATAGTTATCATAGATTTATTGATCAACCTATTGATGAGATTCTATTGTGTGGTGGAGGAAATCGTAATCAATATTTAACCCAACGATTACAGAAGCACTTACTTAACTCTAAAATTTTGACCACTAACGATTTTGGTATGAATACAGACTTTAAAGAATCCATTGCTTTTAGTGTTTTAGCTTACTGGCGGTTTGTCTGTTGTATATCGGGGAACTTACCTCAAGTAACAGGTGCAAAGCATCCCATGCTATTAGGAGAAATTAATTTACCTATTAATCGAAAAAAAAACAATCTTAATTCTCAATCTTTGGGATAGAAAGTTAAAGTAGAGGTTATCATCATATAAATAATTATCCAAAAATAGGGTAATCAGAGAGAATAAATAGGTTTGATAAATTATTAATAGAGCCTAGATACTATAGTAACTGTTCAAAACAAGGTTGGATTGTTTCTGGTTGGATTGTTTCTGATTTGATTATCCAAAGACACTGGATCTTGAAAGGTTATCAACAGTATAGGGGGTTTTGAATTCTCTATTGTCTCGATAATATTACCCAATTATTTATTAGGTGGAATCAATCTTAGGGAGCATTACCCAAACCAACACCATTTATCGAGAAAACTGTAAAAGTGAGATATTGTCGATAGATAGATAGTTAAAATGACCTCATTAATGGGAGAATGAGAACCTGTGTATATTTTGCTAAGCTTCCGTAACGATGAGTGTCAATTGGATTCGCCGTGCCGATCGCTTAAAAGCTTTGCCCCCATACGTTTTTGCTCGTTTAGATGAACTAAAAGCACGGGCAACTGAACAAGGATTAGATTTAATTGACTTAGGAATGGGCAATCCTGATGGTTGTGCACCTCAACCTGTCATTAATGCAGCGATTACTTCTTTAGCTGAACCTCAAACCCATGGATATCCTCCTTTCGAAGGAACTGCTAGTTTCCGCCAATCTATTACAAACTGGTACCAAAAATGTTACAATGTGGATCTCGATCCCAGTTGTGAAGTACTGCCTTTAATTGGTTCTAAAGAAGGTTTAGCTCATTTAGCTTTAGCTTATGTGAACCCTGGCGATGTGGTATTAGTTCCTAGTCCTGCATATCCTGCTCATTTTCGCGGCCCGTTAATTGCTGGAGGCGAACTATACCAGCTCATGTTGTCAGTGCAACAAGATTGGTTGATCGATTTGACTAAGATCCCTGAAACCATAGCTCAACGAGCTAAACTAATTTATTTTAATTATCCTAATAATCCAACTACAGCAACCGCTCCAAGAGAATTCTTTGAGGAAATTGTTGACTGGGCTAGTCACTACGAAATTATTTTAGTCCATGATTTATGTTACGCAGAACTGGCTTTTGATGGTTATCAACCTACTAGTCTATTGGAGATACCAGAGGCTAAGAAAATTGGGGTCGAATTTCATACTCTTTCGAAGACTTACAACATGGCAGGATGGCGTGTAGGGTTTGTCGTAGGTAATGCCGACATTATTCAGGGACTACGAACCTTAAAAACTAATTTGGATTATGGAATCTTTTCTGCTGTTCAAACTGCGGCCCAGACAGCCTTACAACTGCCAGATATCTATATCAAACGTGTCCAAAAACGCTACCAAAAACGGCGAGATTTTTTGATTAATGGCTTAAGAAAATTGGGTTGGGAAATAACTCCTTCCAGGGCAACTATGTATCTTTGGGTTCCCTGTCCGTTAAGAACAAATTCAACAGATTTTGCTCTCGATGTGTTACAAAAAACAGGAATTGTATTTACTCCCGGTAATGCTTTTGGAGAAGGGGGTGAGGGGTATGTTCGTATTAGTTTAATCGCTGATTGTGATCGCCTAGAAGAGGCTTTACTCCGTCTTCAACGAGCAGGAATTTGTTACCAGCCATAAAGAGTAAACAGCAAAGTTTGAGACATTTGTCAAAAGACAAACTGTCAAAGTTGGTAGTCATATTCCAGTAAACATAGTAGAATGAGTGAAAAGCTAAACCGTTAAGGTCATTAAACTATTTACATTACAGGATTAACCGAATGTCAAAAAAATTAGGTTTATTTTTTGCTGCTGTTGTGCTTATCGTCTCTAGCTTCTTTTTAGCTGTTAGCCCTGTTTCTGCTGAAACTGTTACGGTAAAAATGGGTGCAGATAACGGAATGCTTGCGTTTCAACCTAAGCAAGTTAAAATCAGTGCTGGGGATACCGTTAAGTGGGTAAACAATAAACTACCTCCCCACAACGTTGTTTTTGATAAGGCAAGTGAGTACAATCATGAAGGACTTGTCTTTTCTCCTGGAGAATCTTTCGAAGCTACCTTTAATGAACCTGGAGAATATACTTACTGGTGTGAACCACATCGTGGTGCTGGCATGGTTGGTAAAATAATTGTCAAGTAGTTTTGACTCTAAATAGATTGGGAATTAGTTAATTATTTAGAAAAATCAAGCCCACGGATAGTATTAATTCGTGGGTATTATTACCGTTTCAAGTGTCTTTAAATAAGGAAGTTTTTCATACGACGAAAACCAAAATTCGCTATTCAATATTCATCATTATTGCCAATAACTCAATTCTACCGATTTATGAAAATAAACTAAGCCAAAAATAAAGCTTCATCTAAAGCAGTAATACCGGGTAAGTTTTTACCTTCTAAAAACTCTAGACTTGCACCACCGCCAGTAGAAATGTGACTCATTCTTTCAGCAACTCCAATTTTTTCTACCGCAGCAACAGAGTCGCCGCCCCCAATAATCGTAGTGGTTCCAGTTTCAGTTAAATTAGCTAAAGTTTTAGCTATTGCTTCGGTTCCAACAGAAAATTTATCAAATTCAAAAACCCCCATAGGTCCATTCCAAATCACTACTTTACAATCAGCTAAAGCCTCTTGGAATGACTTGATGGAATCAGGTCCGATATCTAACCCCATCCAACCATCTTCAATTCTATCAATGCTAACAGTTTTATCATTAGCATTTGAAGCGAAACTATCAGCTAAAACCACATCAGAAGGTAATAAAAAATCTACACCTTTTTCTTTAGCCTTAGCTTCGAGCAATTTAGCTGATTCTAGTTCATCATCTTCGACTAAAGACTTGCCGACTCCCAAACCCCGAGCTTTGTAAAAGGTAAAAATCATTCCCCCTCCAATGAGCAACTTATCACATTTTTCTAACAGGGTTTCAATTACTCCGATTTTGTCAGAGATTTTAGAACCGCCGATAATTGCTGCTAAGGGGCGTTGAGGTTTTTTAAATGCTGCTTGAAGGTAATTAAGTTCCTTCTCAATTAAATAGCCCGCAACACAGGGGCTAAGGTAATGAGTAACCCCCTCTGTGGAAGCATGAGCGCGGTGAGCAGTTCCAAAAGCATCGTTAACGTATAATTCTGCATTAGAAGCCAATTTTCTGGCAAACTCTGGGTCATTTTCTTCTTCCTCTGCATGAAAACGGAGGTTTTCGAGTAAAGCAACTTGACCGCTTTTGAGCTTACTAAGCTCAAAAGCTACAGACTCCCCCACACAGTCGTGACATACTACTATTTCTTGTTTTAATAATTCAGATAAAAGTTCTGCGACAGGGGTAAGACGCATACTATTCATAACTCTACCATTGGGGCGACCCATGTGACTACAGAGAATTACCTTAGCCCCTTTTTCTATTAAATCCTTGATAGTTGGTAGGGCGGCTTGAATTCGAGTACCATCAACAATGGTCTTTCCATCGAGGGGAACATTAAAATCAACGCGCACTAAAACCCTTCTCCCAGCTACTTCGTCCAACGATAAGTCTGAAATAGTCTTTTTAGACATGCTCAATCCCCTTAATAATTGTTTGGTAATTCAAAAAAGATTATCATTGATATTAACTAAAATAATGACTCGAAATTTTTCTTTCCTCGAGATTGATATCGAATAATTCCTAAAATAATAGGAGTACAATCAAGAAATCGGGCAATATTTGATGTTACTGATTAACTTGGGATGTATGTACAGGAGATAGATAAGTCATGTTTACTACCGTTTTATTCCCTGTGGATCAAAGTCGGGAGACTCGCGAGGCTGTGTAAACTGTAGCTAATATTGTAAAAACTTACAATAGTCGTCTCGTATTACTATCAATCGTAGAAGAACCATCGGCAGAACAAAAAAATGAGCAAAGAAGGATTATGGAAGTTGCCAATGCAGTAGCAAAATTATTGCAAGGGGCTCAGACACTTTTTGCTAACAAAGGAATTGAGGCAGATATTCTTGAACGGGAAGGAATACCCTCATTTGCCATCTGCGACGTGGCTGACGAGATTAACGCAGATTTAATCGTTATGGGGTGTCAAGGATTGGGTTTAACAATGGAAGGCACATCTGAAAGCGTTACTAACCGTGTAATCAACCTATCCCCTTGTCCAGTGTTGATTATTCCCTAATCTTCAGTAAGACATAAAGTTAAAAATTTTCTCTTGTTTAGTCCTCTTTCTCTCCTCGACTTTCCTCTAAATTTAGGAGAGATCTATATTTTTGAGTTAGAGTGTGATTAACTTAATCGATTTGCTCAGTTAAATCATTAAGTGTATTCACTTTAATAAAACTAAATTAATTAGTAGCAATGCCCTCAGAAACATCTACTATCCATTCTTGTGTATCTACAACCTTGGCCCCTTTATTAGTTTCCCCTAGTCAAATACTCAAGGGAGAAAGGATTCTATCTCAAGCTCGCAATGTAATCGCTAGTTTTGGCCGACGTCCTTTGCTTATTGGGGGACAACAAACTCTCAAAGTAATTTCTCCTCATTTTGACCCTATTTTTAGCAAATGTAAATTAAACCCAGCATATAGTGTCTACCTACCAGACTGTTCAGAAAGCTCTTTAGATGCTCTTACAATAACATTTAAGGAACATCAGTCCGATTTTATCATCGGGGTTGGAGGGGGTAAAGCTCTCGATACAGCCAAATTACTCGCCCATAAACATCAGTTGCCCATTATTACTGTCCCCACTTCAGCCGCTACCTGTGCAGCGTGGACGGCTTTATCAAATATTTATTCCAATGAGGGAGTATTTCAATACGACGTTCCATTATTGAGATGCCCTGATTTACTGATTTTAGATTACACTATTATCAAAACTGCCTCAGAACGGACTCTAGTGGCAGGAATAGGTGATGCAATCGCTAAATGGTATGAAGCTTCTGTCAGTAGTGGTAATTCTACTGCTACCCTTACTATTTCTGCCGTTCAACAAGCACGAGTATTGCGGGATCTACTATTTCAAAAATCAGTAGCTGCTCTGAAAAGTCCCGGAGAGGAAGTATGGAGAGAAGTAGTTGATGCTTGCGTGTTACTAGCCGGAGTGATTGGAGGGTTAGGTGGAGCTAATTGTCGCACTGTAGCTGCTCATGCAGTCCACAATGGATTAACACATATTGAGGCAGCTCATAGTATTTTACACGGGGAAAAAGTTGCCTATGGCATTCTAGTTCAATTACGTCTAGAGGAAATGATCCAAGGTAATCAATTGGCAATTGCCTCTCGACAACAATTGCTAAAATTCTATGAAGAAATCGGTCTACCAAAAACTTTAGAAGAATTAGGATTATCTAGGGTGACATTAGATGATTTGCGTCGAGTAGCAGAGATCATTTGTCGTCCTGAGTCAGACATTCATCGTCTTCCTTTTGATGTTTCATCTGAACAATTATTAGCAGCAATGATATCTACTACTAGCGATATTGTCTCTGACAGAATTTCCTCAAATATCTAGATTTTTTTCTACAGTATTTTGATTCGTCTCGGCTTCCGATTCACTAATAATCAGTTCTGTTTTCGACTGTACTTGATGTCATCTCTACTGTTTCATAGTATTCAAGTTAAAATTAGTCAAACACTTTCAAAAAACAATAAAACAAAGTCTACTTTTCTAGAAGAAACTGATTGTTTTATTGTAGTCATTGAAATCAGTTTAGTTGGTCTTTTGGTTGAGCTAATGGTATTGAGTTTAGATTATAAGAGATAAGCATAATTGATTTAATCTTGAATATCAAGGCCAATATATCAAATTTCATTGCAAAATAAGTGTGACAAATGTTATCTATTGGCTAAGCTAAAGCAAGTTATATAAAGTTTAAACTAAATTATATTGAATACAAAAATAGATAATTTTCCAAATATAATTATTGTTGACTCAGCTTGTAGTTTTTCTAAATAATCAAATATTTTATACTAATTATTTTTTATTTCAATGTATTTGACTGTCAGAAGTATCATGAGATGTATAAACTGAAAATAAATTATTAGGGTTTTAAAAAATAAATATTACAATCAGACAAAAAACAATTGGAGTAAGTATAAAATTATTTATTGAGTATTTTTCTGTTATTTTCTATTAAGAACTTTAACTATTAAATATAATTGTTTTTTATATATTTAGTCATAAAACACTAAATTTACTAAGATGATATCAAATTTTTACGAGACTAACACTCTGATTAAATTAATACTTTCGTCTTATCTATGTCCCTTTAAAAAGAAGAGTACATAATCAAAATACATTTATTCTTATCAATATCCTAGGTCAAAATTTAATTATTAAGTTTATTAATATACTTTTTGTCTTTATAGTCCAATAATTTCCATTTCTATCTAATCTTGACTCTTTTCATGATTTTACAACTTACCCTAATGTTTTTTTGAAAAAACTAATGATTTTGATGTACAGTTACTTAACTTTTTACTAAAAATAAATATGATTCAATTATTTGTGTCTGTTCATTATAAAAAAATTAAAATTTCAATAAAATAAAAAATAACAAGACCAATACATTTATAGTCTTAGTTAATTCCATATAATAGAAGTTTTAACTTTCTAGTTTATTCAGGCAAATATTTTAATAATATGTTACTTAATATAAACAAAATTAGGAAGGGCACTCATAATCTGATGTGGTTAAAAGATTAAAAATCAGTAATTTATCTTACTTTTATATTTTTTTGCAATACTTGTCATCCTTTTAAAGGATATGTTCTCAACCCTTAAAATAAAATGGTAAAATTGGTAAAGACAGATATCATAAATTAAACTTTAATAATTGTCAACTTATTAATAAAATTAGTCAAAATTTTTGAAGATAACTCAATCTTGATTTTCAATAAGTAAAGATAGTTCAAAAGAGCATACCTTAGAGACAAATTAATTATTTTAATTTTTAATTAAGCAACACACGTGTGATTTTAACAAGCAGGAATAAAATATGATAAATAATTAGGTAAAACAGCCATGACACTATACTCATTTCAAGATAAATATAGACGCTTACGAAAGGAGTTATTGTTTGGAGCCTTGGCGTTAGGAGGAGTATTTGGACTGGGAACCATTTGGTATTCATTAGTCGAACAGTGGTCTGTTATTGATTCAGCCTATATGACCATGATTACCTTATCTACAGTGGGATTCTCAGAAATTCACCCTCTTCAGGATCGCTCACGACTATTTACCATTGTTCTGATCTTGATGGGATTAATCACTATTGGTTATATTGTTAATCGTCTGACAGAAGCATTAATTCAAGGGTATTTTCAAGAAGGAATTAAACAACGACAGGAGAAACGCTTGATTGATACGCTAGAACATCATTGTATAGTCTGCGGTTATGGCCGTACCGCCCGTCAGGTCGCTGTGGAATTTACAGCAGAGGACGTTCCTTTTGTAATTATTGATTCACGTACTGAACAATTAGAAGAGGCTAAGCAACTAGGATACATAATAATTCAGGGGGACGCAACCCTTGATGAGTGTCTCATCAGTGCCAAAATTGATAAAGCTGCTTGTATTGTGTCAGCCTTAACATCTGATGCAGAAAATCTTTACACGGTCCTATCAGCAAAAACTCTAAATCCCAACATTAGGGCGATTGCTCGTGCTAGCACAGAGGAGGCTGTCCTCAAATTACAACGGGCTGGAGCCGATGCGGTGGTTTCTCCCTATATTACAGGAGGAAAACGCCTGGCAGCAGCTGCTTTGCGCCCCCAAGTGATGGACTTTGTGGATGGAATTTTAACGGGGACTGATCGCACATTCTACATGGAAGAATTCTTGCTTGATCCTCAATTTTGTCCCTGTGTGGGAAAAACCTTGAGTGAGGCTAGATTAAGAGTAAAATCAGGGGCATTAGTATTAGCAATTCGGCGGTCCGACGGAGGTCTTTTAGGCGGTCCAACAGGAGATACTCCTTTACTTGCTGGGGATTTATTGATTTGTATGGGAACTCCTGAACAATTGCGAGAACTCAATCAGATTTTAGGTCCAATTCGTCCTTTTCCCGCGTTGCGTCCCCCCAGACATCGATAATTAATATTTTTATATTAAAGATATTATTTCCTCCAAAGCTTACTATTCTTACTAGTTAGCAAACAAGTTAGAGTTTTTAGAATTTAAATTATTAACTTGTTCATGTTCTTTAATTTTATTTTTGGGATATCTTATAATCTTTTTAAAATCATATAAAGATAATATCCCCAGCCATTAACCTAAAAAATATTTAATCGCAAAATAAAACCATATTATGCTTCTGAACTTAGATAAAATTCTACATCTAAAATACAAAGTGTCATGGTTTTTCTTGATTTATTATTAAATAATTAATATTTTTCCGATCTTTCAGTGATAATGAACGTTTATTTACTTAGAATATTTTAAAATTTAGTAAATAGTTTAATAATCTTTAAGCAATTCAAAACTTTTCAATTCTTATCTGGGCTTCTATTTTGTTAACAAGTTAATGATAATCAAATCATATAACTTCCACAGTTTACCGCCTAATTTCGACACTAATTTTTAATAAAAGCTTTTACCTTTTTATCAAATTGATAAAAAGGTATAAAGTATGTTGAATAAACATATGATTCTAATGTAACAACTTACTTAATAGTGATCGCGATAATAATAGTTAAGATAATAATCCAAACTCTATGTTCGCATCCCCCCATCTAACTCTCTAGTAACGGGGTATTCTCTCTACACCACAATAAGGACCTCTTGTTTAAAGAGAGAGACTCCAAACACCTTCATGAACGACTTAGACATGGGATTCTTATCAGATGCTTGGTCCAAGCTTAACACTGAACAGAGTTGGGATATTGAGATATTTGGCAAAATATTGTGAGTCTCATATCAGAATAGTATTCTTTTGGTTAATCAAAATAGAATAATGTAACTAACTTACGCTGCCCTTCGGCCTCCTGACACGTTTGGATAAGAGTATGGCTATCATGAAAAGCAAAGCAAATCAACTGTTGGCAACGAGAGATAATCTCTAAATTACACAAAGAACTTGCCTGTCTCAAAGATAATCCGTCATTTTCCGGATTCTCTACTAAATGAATAACCTTCTGCAACTGATCACGGGACTCTTTAGGTTGGCGTTGAAGACTTTGGGGGAGAATAACCGTCAACAGGTTCGGGTCGGCTCTCATTGCTCCTTTTATAGCGGCTGCGTTAGTCCCTATAGCCCCGGATGTCATAAGACGATTACCTCCTAAAACTAGGGCATAGGTCATCATCTCAATCAATTGTTGATGAGTGATGGGAACGTGGCGCGAACCCAACAGGGCAATCCGTTTGGAACCTGTTTGTTGGATAGCGGCTAGCTCTTGCGCCAATATATCTAGGTTGGGAATCTCTATTGCTTTACTCAAAGATTCTATCTTAAGCTGAATGACCGCCTGTTATTCTAGCAAAACCTAACTTACTTGTGTCATCTATTTTGTAAATTTTTTCAAAAATTTCTTTATTTCCATAGAATTAAGCTTATTCCTTAAAGGGTTAATAAAAGTTTTTTGCCTACTTATAAAATTGGAAGTAGGCAAAGAATATAGATCTCGATAATGTTCAGGTTGCCAATAAAATTGAGGATATATAACCATTTGATAATTTTTTCGCCGGTAATGACTTAGCGCAGATAAAATAAACAAGATTTAAGTTCGTTGTAGATGTTCCACAACCCTGTCCAATGACTAATTACAATTCAAGGATCAAACTGTGCAATCATCAGCATCTGTATTGAGTATAAGTAAATAATCAAATCACTAATGTTATCTTTGGCAATTAAAAGAATAATAAATTTACTGCTTCATTTGAGGGAAGTATTCATATACTTTAGGTGAAGTCTGGACTACTCTGTCTAGAGAGTTCGGAGAAAGTTGATTCTGACAATCTAAATATCTAGTAATTTTACTAATCTATATATTTATATATATGGCTGAACAAATTAAGTACAGTTTACTTAATTTTATACTATCAATATTCAAGCAGATTCCATAATTTTAGTTAATCTGAAAATTTTATACTTTTAATTCTTTGACTCTTGTTTTCCGGCTAACTAATTAATTTAGTAATCTCTTCCATAAAAGGACGAATAGCCCAATTCAATCCTACATTGAATTGATGTTTAAAAGTGGGAAGACGATACAAATAAATTAACCGTCTAGTTAAATAAGCTAGTGGACCATCAAATTTTATTCCTAACCCATTGAGAGTGGCATTATCAACTCCTAAAGTTAACATCTCCCCTAATGCTTGGTAACGGAAAGATAATAAGGGACGTTGGGTAATAGACGCCCAAAGATTCCAAGCACAGTAGTAAGATTGTTGAAGGGCCGCTTGGGCTGTTCGGGGGACCTGTTGCCCAGTTATATCTTTAAAGTCAGCTAAGTCACCCAGCGCATAGATTTCAGGATGATCTATAACTTGTAATTCTGGGCTAACCGCAATCAACCCCTGTTCACTGTGTTTCAGAGGGAGTCCTTTTATCCAGCCTAACACTTGATTTCCCACAGTCAAAATTACTAAATCAACAGGAATAGTATCTGTTTTCCCTTTGCAGTGTAAGGATAGACTATTAGAATTAATTCTACTAACTTCTGTTTCTAAATCAATCCTCACTAGTCGTTTTTCTAAAGCATATTGAACAGCCTTACAGTTAAA
The DNA here is from genome assembly GCF_947331815.1 of Cyanobacterium sp. uoEpiScrs1. GTDB lineage: Bacteria > Cyanobacteriota > Cyanobacteriia > Cyanobacteriales > Microcystaceae > Rippkaea. Next base: position 1,297,210 of record NZ_OX373462.1, on the reverse strand, counting down.
TTCTGATGAATTACTTAAGAGTTTTTTTCCCCGTTCCAATAAGCGAATTCTACCTATTCCTCCTAAACGGTCCGCAAGTTTACAAGCAAGTTCTACTCCACTAGCTCCACCGCCTACTACAGCGACACGTATTTTGTTAAATTTAGCGATTTCTAGAGCACGTAATCTTTCTTTAATACAATAGGCGTCTTGGAGACTACGAAAGGGAAGACCATAATTTTTTGATCCTAATATTTTATCCAAAGGAGTTTTTGTCCCCATTGCCAAGACTAATTTGTCGTAGGATAAGTCCTTACAATTGTCCAATTTTATACGTTTGGTTTCGATATTAATTGCAGTGACATAGCCTTGCTGGAAGTGAATTCTTGTATTGGCAAATAATTCTTCAAAACGAGGGGCAATTTCCCAAGATTGCATCTCACCAGTAATTAATTCATATAGTAGGGGGGTAAACAGAAAGTGATCATGTTGATCAATTAGGATTATTTCAGGAGAATGTCCATCTGTCCAAGGAAATTGATTTAGACGTAGGGCAGTATATAAACCACCAAAACCTCCCCCTAAAATACAAATACGTAATGGTTGCTCACTCATTATTGTGAGATTGTTTAAACTAAGCTCTACTATTTTTAATATAACCTAGTATGAGAAGTTAGAGGTTAGACTCAGTGATATCTCTTTAATAAAAAACCACGGTTTAGTTCCGTGGAGATCAAAATGGTTAAGAATAATCATGACATACAAATTACTTTTTTGCTACTTCAAGATATTAAGAAAATATTTAAAAACTTAAGTTAACTCAACTTATTATACATAATATCTTTTTCTTTATTTTATTTATAAATCTTCCTGAGTTTCAACAAATCTATTTGACTAATTTTAATTAATTATTCAAAGAACAACAAAACAAGAGAAATATTAACCAAATTTATTTAGCTGCGCCTATATTATGTTTTTAAGCTTAAAGGATACGACAAGAATACAACTAATACTCTCTAAGTTTAAAGATACTTAATTTGTAAAATTTGACTTAAATAGAGTTATAGATACCTAAAAATTTTGACTAAATTTACTTTTAGTAAAAATAGCAAAATAAATGATATAGAAAAGCATATAATATAAAGATATAAAAATAATATTCAATATCTTCTGGAATAAGAGCAAATTTTATTTGCTAAAAAATTAACAATAATATCTGTCAAGATATTATTGTTACTATCATAATTACTAATTGCAATCATATTTCTTAAAAAAGAGAACTAGGCTGAACTTTACCTATTGTTAAATATCTTGATTTCTAAACTTATGTATACAATATTATCTGTTAAGATTTTAAGAAACAAGTATTTGTCTATCCTAATATTATAGTTGTTTTGAACAAACTGTTTTAAAGTAGCATCAATGTAACTAAACATAGCTATTTATGTTTTATGTTAATTCACATAGATTGTTAACAATGCGAATTAACTATCTATCAAAATATTTAATTTAAGGAACTAAATTTTTTTACTTAAAATAAATAATAATCAAATATAGTAATTATTTATCCAATATCAACATTATCCTCCTTTTCTTTCAATCTAAACTTTCTAATACCCCATTTACATTCTTGTGAATGGGGTATCAAACTAGGGTTTGATCAAATTGTTTCTAATTTTTATTCAGGCTTAATATATAGTAAACTTTCTATTTTTATAAAAAGCCCAGCCAACCCGTATTTTTCAGAGGTCAGTAGGTCTTAGGTAACAGCATTAAGATACTTATTATCAAAATCACAAGCTAAAGTTATAGAGTCTCATGGAGCTGTCATTGCGTTTAAAGTACGGATTCTATCGTCTAAGTCTTGGGTTAAGAACCAGAATCATACGAATTGTTAGCTTATAGATTTTATGAGCGATAATAATCAATCTAGGCTAAAGCTAAATCATTTGTAATTTTATGTATTCCAGTCTTAAAATTAGCTAAGACTTTTGGGTCAGCTTTAGCAAGATTTGTTGAGTTCTTCGTTGCCATAGTTACGCTTCAGCAGTCTGAATTACGCTGTAGCAACACTTACTGTTCGATAGTAGTTCTCACATCTTCTTTCTCTTAGGAAAATTACATTTCAACCAAGGAATATCCATCGTTGGGGATATTCTTTTCTTGGGAGAGAATGCTGATAACATATCCATTGACACCAGGAGAGATTCAGATGAGTCTATTGTTTATCTTTAAGAATTACCATACCTCTGTACTAATTAGTTAGGGTAGTCTGTTGTAGGGTTTTAGTTTCTAGTTAAAAAAGCCATAACAATTTTAGTTTGTTGTTCCTCTAAGCCAGAGTCTATTCTTGACAAAAATATAACCAGAAAGTTGTTCAGAGATTTTTAAGGGATATGAACAAAACTATCTGCTATTAGCTATGATAATTTTCATTCCAAAATTGTTTAAACAAAATAGAGTTCTCTGTAGACTCCCAAAACTTTTGAGTCTATGTTTTATTTAACTTTTCTAGACTGGAATAAAAGTGAGTTAAGTCAGTATCATAAGTGTGTTTTCCTGAAAAAGTAGAAAAAACAAGTCTACACTCTACCATTCTTTTGGTTAAAGCTGTGTAATTCAGCCTTCCTCCAGTCACTTGGTATTCTGATCGAGGATTTGGGAGATGACCGATTGGAGCATCCAAATTATAGATTAAATTATATTTGAAGGCGATCCATTGACCGTCTTTACGCCATCCTACTCGCGCCCCAAAATCATCATAAAAATCACCAGCTATTAATTTTCCAGGTTGATTTCCAGTGTTAATGAAAATAGGAAATTGAACGCTAAAGCCAAATTTTCCTTGGGAATATTCTTTCCATAACCTATCAAGGGTTTTTAAGTCCCAACAAGCTAATTGAGCCACATCTTCATCAGACATCCATCCTTCTTCATCTCGGCTAACAGCCCTAAGTATTAGATAAGTACTGGTTTCGTTAGCCTCCTGCCATTGTTGTCTTTGTAAACGTTTTTGTAGAGGAGTATAGTCTACCCCTGTTTCTGGAGACGTTAAGAAACGGCTATTTGGTTTAATTTCAGTGTTATCCGCGGTGTTTTCGGATAACACTGGTGACAAGAATAAACAACTAAAAACTAAAGCCAACAGGAGTGTGGGGAAGCGATCTGTGATTATCATTTAGATGCTGACTATTGATAATTCTTTATAAGAAATGCAAAAGTAAGGCCGGACTTATGCCATTTTAGCTGTTTCGATTGCCAAAGTCCGTAGAGAATTAAAAAAAATTAATTATTAGCTGAAATCTATTGCAAGATTATTTTTGAGATAAATTGGTAGAGTTGGTGGAGCCGATACAGTAGCATGGTTATTGATCGGTTGCCCCTCGCAACTTAGTCAAAAATCACAACTTATTTAAATTAATGACTAACTGACATGAATTGGACCCGACATCATATTTTAGGTTTAGCTGATTGGACGACCGAAGAATACGATATCCTTATGCAAACTGCCTCTAGTTTCCGAGAAGTTTTATCCCGACGAACTAAAAAGGTTCCAGCCCTTCAAGGACAGGTGGTTACCAATATGTTTTTTGAACCTTCTACCCGTACACGCAGTAGTTTTGAACTAGCTGCCAAACGTCTTTCGGCAGATATCCTTAATTTTTCTCCTGGAAGTTCTTCTTTAACCAAAGGAGAGACTATTTTGGATACAGCTAAAACTTATCTGGCGATGGGGACAGATATTATAGTCGTTCGCCACAAACAAGCTGGTGTTCCTCAAATGATTGCAGCAGAAATGGACTTTCTAAAAACGGGGGTCTGTGTTCTTAATGGAGGAGATGGTCAACATGAACATCCTTCCCAAGGATTATTAGATTTATTTACTTTATGTTCTTCACTCGATCCTGATAATCCTAGAATAGAACTTTTAAAAGGCAAAAAAATTGCCATTGTAGGAGATATTTTACATTCACGGGTTGCTCGTTCTAATATTTGGAGTTTAACCAAGGCTGGGGCCCAGGTTTATTTAGCTGGACCTCCTACATTAGTTCCTCAATTTTTTCTCCATATGGTAACGGAATTAGAGAACGATCAATTATGTTTAAACTGGGACATTGAACCAGCCTTAATCGAAGCTGACTTCGTTATTACTTTACGTTTACAACAAGAACGAATGACAGATCATTTGTTACCCAGTCTACGGGAATATCATCAATGTTATGGCATTACCCGTGATCGTCTTAAACTATGTAAGTCTCAGGTCAAGGTTCTTCATCCTGGTCCAGTTAATCGAGGAGTAGAAATTAGTTCTGATTTAATGGAAGATCAAGAGTTTAGTCTAATTCAACAACAGGTTACAAACGGGATTGCTGTGCGAATGGCTTTACTATATTTGATTGGAACGCTAAATAGTTAATCGATTTTAAAATAATTCTGTATCAAATATTTATCCATAAATATTTAAATTATTGAAGATGACTCTTAAATTGTATGACTGATTAGAGAAACTCTAAAAATATAATCATTTATTTTTAAAATCTATCCCAATCAAGGTATTTTTATAGATGCTTAAAACAGAGTAATTAGGTGTTATATTCTTGATTTAAGAACACTTAAACTATATATCTAAGAAGCTTTTAAGCGTATTCATCAAACTTCAATTTATTAGTATACATATATATATTGTAATACATATATGTATACTAATAAAAAAAGATATGAAACCGATTTGGTTATTATATTATTAACTAATTATCTTATTTAACTCTTTAGTATCATAAAATCAGTACCAAGGGTTGAGACATGACTTTGCTGTGGTTTACGATACGGAGAACAATCTAATTAAGTTTATCACACCAAAAACTTTTGAATCGATTTATATCCTCATATGACTACTAACAGGCTGGAAAATAAATCAGAACAGTTACTTGATTTGACAGTGCTAAAATTTTATTTGTAGTTACAGTTAATTAATTAGAAAACAATAAAAAAATAACTTTTTCGTTATGTATAAAAGTTATGAATAATTATTTTGGACTGTAACAACAAAGTAGTAATCAACACAACTCATTTAACACAAGTGCAAGTAAATTATAGGAATATATAAACTATAATCTATTTTTTTACAAAACAAATTATAGTTTATATATTAATAATATGATGTAAAACAAAAAACTGTCAATATGTAATTCTATAGAATTAGATTAGTTGTCTTAATCAGTTGAAAGAAAGCTTTTAACAAAAAAGAGAAAAATTTATGAGCGATTTGACCCATAAATTAAGAATCATCTTCATGTTGGCATTTAACCTGATAATTTATCCTATCTTTTTGAAAAATTTTGGCATGCATATAACTCTCGAGCACGTTATGATTGAGAAGTAGGGATTAGATTAGCTATTGCTCGTCATCTAGTAGAACTACAAGAGCAAAAATAGAGGTCACCAGAAGATTAAGAAAAGGAAGTGTCTTCACCTTTTACTATTTAGTTGCTTAGATTGTTAGTTATAAAATTTATGATAAATATTTGATGTGGTTTAAGTCTCCCAATCGTCTAACTCTAAATTCATCGGATATCCACCTATGGAAACAACACCTAAAAGTTTCAGATTCAGAAGTGAATAGATACTTTGAGATACTTGATAGAGAAGAAAAAATTAAAGCTAAAAAGTTTTGTTTCGAAGAACACCAACGGCGCTTCATTGTAGCTAGAGGTGCTCTAAAAATAATCTTAAGTCGATACTTAAATATCCCTGCTTCAACAGTTGAATTTACTTATAGTTTACGGGGAAAACCAAAATTAACTAATAAATTAGGGGGGGATAAATTACAATTCAACCTTTCGCACTCCCACGAACTAGCAATTTATGGTGTAACCTACAACCATGTCATAGGAGTTGATCTTGAATATATTCGTTCCGTATCAGAAGCCAAGAAATTAGCCAAACGCTTTTTTTGCTCCCGAGAATATAATCATATTAGTCTTCTAACTCCTCCTACCCTAGAAAAAACATTTTTTAAACTTTGGACAGCTAAGGAAGCTTATCTAAAAGCTATAGGAGAAGGGATTGGGAGAGGACTTGATCAAGTAGAAGTTTCTCTTGACTCCTTTCCTAAATTTCTTAAGTTACCTAATAATCAGTCTCTGTTGAACTGGAATATATCCTTTTTAATACCGCACTCTAATTATCAAGGCGCAGTGGTTTTTCACACTAATAAATGGAAATTGAGTTATTGGACTGTTTAAGAAGATGGAAGAAATATTTAACCCTTTAGAATAATGCTCCCCATTCTCTTGATAGTTCTTACTATAAGAAACCTCATGTCAAACATTGTATTAATAGAAGCTGACGGACAATAAGGTCAAAAATTATAGCAGACTCTAGAGGTATTGATTTAGTTCAACATTAGCGTATTTACAAGGAAACACAAGCAATCAAATCTTATATGATCATCAATGTTGTAGCTTATACTCTTATTAATAAAGTCTAAAACAAGTCTTTGATAGTAAAAACGTACCTCTTGTCTGAAAAATAATTCGACTAATCTCCTTAATATCTATAGTTAAAGTAAACTTGACTAGACAGTAATAGTTTAAAAGTATAATAATCACTATGCTACTTTGAGAACTATCTGGGTTTATGGAACCTATTGCAAGAGCGATTTTGTTAAAGCCATATTTTTGTAGTAAAAGTATCGAAGGTAATTATGACCGATGGACGAGTTAGTCATTCAGCTTACTCCGTTCTATATCAAGGAAAAAATAACTGATATTTTTAAGAATTATTATAGTTCCATTAGTACGATTCTTTAGCAAGATTATTTTAGTAGTTTGATCTAATTCAGTTTAGTTAAAATTTGCTATAAAAATAGAACACGAAATGATAAGGTAACCATCTTAAATAAAGGTATTATAAAAAATAATTTTTCAAAAGTATTATAGCCTTCTAGAAGTTAAACAAAGAACCTGTATGTCAAAAAGATAAGGAATAATATACATGGTTTTAAATTTTCTTAGGTATTAATAATATTAGAGACTTTGATAAAAATCAATCAGGATAATTAATCTAGTTTTTTCATGAATTGATTATATTTCCCTTTTTGTAAAAAAAACACAATAACAATTTATATTTATTAAGTAAGATAAAAATATAAGTTTTCCTTTGGAATATGATTGAAAATATTAAAATTAATTAAGAAAGAAAAGAGCAAGCAACAGCTGTTTTGGTTTAGTCTCATTAGACATTGGAGACCGTTATCAGCACATAGACTAGGATAAATATATAACATTAGGATCGATAATTAGGTTAAAATCTCTATCCATCTATTATGTTATTTAACTTTATGGATCAATTAGCTCTAACTTTTCCTGTGAGATCGGCTAAAAAATTTATCGTTTTCATTGAAAACTATTCCGACTATGAATGCTATCGTAACAACGATACAAAAAAAATAAAAACTAAATTAGGATAGATTCATTAGATAGTCAAGATTGGCAGCAAACCATATTATATTATCTGAGTAATACCAGAAATATTCTCAAACAGTCTATAGAGATAAACAAACTTAGACACTATACACTGAAGTTTTTAATATATCTAGATAAGATATAGCCATATACTGGATCAACTCAAAACTGCGGATAATGATTGTCTCTTAATTCAATAATTTTTTCTGTTTCATTTACTTTAGCTATTTGTTTCAATAATCATCTTAATATGTCCATAATTATTATATTTAAGTTAATCTATTCTATGATGAGAAACAGTCAGAAAAATTTTTATCTAACCAAGAAATTCTTTTTAAGTTCAAGCCGTGATAGAAAATTGTCGGTAAAGTTTAATTGCGACACAAATTATGTCCGATTGACTCTTGGGAAGTTTCTACGAGTTATTCTCCCCAAGTCTAGGTAAAATCTTATTCTGATTCGATCAATTCTAGTTCACGATCCCGAAAATGAGCCTTAAACCGTTTATCAAATTTGACTAAGATGGGAAAATTGGCGCTAACCGGCCTTCCTTGCCAATTTGTAATAATATTAATGATTTCTCCTTCCATCCCTTTGAGATCGAAGGGCTGTTTTTTATGCTGAGGGAAATGGTAAACAATAGTAGATGCCATAACACGGACGCGATCGCCAACTTTCATGTGTGTTCTTAATTGTACGGTTAACGGTATAAGGCTTACTGTCAATCATCTATTATCGATGATAATAAGCGGTGAGCAATTGTTTAGATAATATCTAAACCAGCTTATCATTTACTCTAGACTTAGCCTACTGAGTGAACTAACTTTTTTTTTAAAAAGTAACTCTAGATAATAAGGTTTCATTTTAGTCTAATTACTTGGTCCAAAGTTTTTTAAATCTTTGCCATAATTGTTGTTGTCAGAGTTTTACAGAAGAATGACTAACAACTTCCTAAAATTTAATCGGTTTTTAAGGAAAATTAACGATGAAGTTCAATGAAATTACTGAGAAGCTTAATCCTGCAGTTATCGATTCTAGCTTAACTAAACATCCCCATAATAACCCTAATATTATTGGACTTGCCCCTGTCGATGAAGCGATAACAGGACAACTTAGCTATATTGATGGAAATAAATTTGCCACTATGGTTGATAAAACAGCAGCCAGTGCCTTAATATTACCCATTGATGAGACATTGCAAAACCAAGCGAGTAAAAAAGGAATTGCTTGGATAGCTACCCAAGAACCTCGTTTAATGTTCGCTCAGGTGATTAGTTTGTTTTATCAACCTTTTCGCCCTGCTCCTGGAATTCATCCAAATGCCGTCATTGATCCCTCGGTCAAGCTTGGCAAAGACATTTATATTGGTCCCCATGTGGTCATTGAACGAGATGTGACTATAGGAGATAATGTCTGTATTTATCCCAATGTAGTTATTTATCCACATGTTTCTATTGGTAGTTATACTATTCTTCATGCTAACTGTACTATTCACGAATGTACACAAACTGGTTCTAATTGTGTGATTCATAGTGGAGCAGTTATCGGGTCAGAGGGTTTTGGATTTGTACCCACCCCTCAAGGTTGGTTTAAGATGGAACAATCAGGGTATGTAATTCTCAAAGACGGAGTAGAAGTTGGCTGTAATAGTACTATTGATCGCCCTGCTGTAGGAACGACTAATATTGGACGTAATACCAAGCTAGATAATTTAGTCCATGTTGCCCATAGTTGCCAAATTGGCGAAAATTGTGCTTTAGCCGGACAAGTGGGTTTAGCTGGAGGCGTTAAGTTGGGGAACAATGTAATCTTAGCCGGACAGGTTGGGGTAGCAAATAAAGCTAAAATCGGTGACGGAGTTATTGCTACAGCTCAAACAGGCATCCCTCATGATATCTCTTCAGGAGAAATAGTTTCTAGCAGCCCGGCAGTTCCTAATAAATTATATCTTAAGGCTTCTGCCATCTATAAACGTCTCCCTGAAATATATCAAACACTAAAGCGTCTACAAAAAAAAATTGAAGGTAGTTAAACTGTTGATGAATTATTAAGACTTTTGTCTACTACAATAACCTAGTTTTCTAAGATTAAAACTTAAAAACTAGGTTGGTTATTACTTGTAATAAATAATAACCAACCTAGTTTTCTCTTTCAACTGTTTATTCATATTGATTGCTTTTTTACTGTAGTTACTATATATTGAGGTACGTTTAATACTTTTAAATAATTTATTTATAGTATTTTAATTGCTTTTATTCTGGCTCTAAAGACTATTCTTTTAGTTATTAGATTAATTATAACTGATATACCATTCACTATAAATCGATAATAGACTGAAGGAACCTCATTAATTAACAGGTTGAAGTGTTTTTACCAAGCTATTCAGTTGAGAGAGATCTCCGCTCTTAATAAATCATGTTATTTCTACAGCCATATCTATATTAACCCTTAGAGAGTTAATTGTCAGTTAGATGTATAAATTAGTTCTAAATATCGACGCAGAAGAATCAACATAATTCTTATCGAACCATTATGACATGACCTTAGTCGGGGAGAGACAATTTACATCGAAAATAAAGATACCACTATTGATGTATCACTGTATCATTCTTTGTCGGATGCCTAATTAGTCTGTTAGCATGGTCACAGTTCGGTTAATTGCTAATTATATAGCTATTCTAACAGCAATTCGAGATTTAGAAGTTTACTATCTCTGATAGTTGAAGATATCTGATAGTTGAAGATAGTCGAAACAGATACACTTTATTATTTTCAATAAGTCCTACTCTTAATTTTCTGACAAAAAATTGTTCATCCTATTGCTATTCCATAAAGAAATTTTCTTTACTTCCCATTTCTAAGAAAATCAACTAAAGCATATAATCCTAATTTATAACTCTGTACACCAAAACCACTAATTTGTCCGACCACAACAGCAGAAATATAAGAATAACTACGAAAATCCTCCCGTTTATAAATATTACTCATATGAACCTCAACAGTAGGAATATTAACTGCAGACAAGGCATCCCTAATCGCAATACTAGTGTGGGTATAGGCTCCAGCATTAATGATAATCCCTTGATGCTTATTCAAAGAATCGTGGATAACATCGACTAAAACCCCTTCGTGGTTAGACTGCACACATTCTAGATCAAGTACAAGGGAGCTCGCCTCATTTTTTAAAAGACAATTTATACTCTCTAAAGTGACAGAACCATAAATAGACGGTTCTCGTTTTCCTAACAGATTTAGGTTAGGACCGTGAAGAACCAAAATATTAAGTCGCTTAAAAGTTTCTGAATACACTTAAGATCAACCATGCTTAGCGGCAGTGCCGTGGGTCGTTAACAGGGACAGGGAGAGGCTCAGGTTCAGGTTCGGTTTGTGGACCTAGTAACGTTTCGATCAATTTTTGTGCCCATTCTTTGAGCTTTTCCAAAACTTTCTCCAAGTAGTCCATCGGTACAGGCCGCTCCTGATTAATATGTTCAATCGGTTTTCTGTGATGCTTGTTAGATAGGCAGCAGAACTACCTTAAGAACTGTGCCATTTCTTCTAAATACTTACAACAACAAACTAGTTTATAAATGAGTTTTATAGATGTATCAATTCTAACACAAGGTTTTTAAGACGGACACTACTTACGGCTAGAACACTAGAGCAGTATTGGGGAGAGAGTCCATCATAAATTTTGAATAAACCACCCGTAACCCCCATATACATTTTATTCCAACAGCTAATCTGTTAACTTTTAAGTGTCAACAACTTGTTCAAGTTCTTCTTGGACTTCAGCGTTAACATCTAGTTCTTTAATATCTAGTTCTTTTGACTTAGTTTTATTGACCTTGATAGTTAAATAGCGAATCACCTCGTCACTTAAGCGCATTGCCCGTTCTAAAGGGGCTACTTGAAGTCCCTCCCCTTGGTAATTCATTTGAACATAAATTCCATCAAAGTATCGTTGAATTGGATAAGCTAGTCGCCGCTTACCCCAAATTTTAGTTTGGAGATCAATTACATCATACTCCTTTAGAAAATCTTCATATTTACTTACTTCTTGCTGCACCTGCTCTTCTGATAAACTGGGGCGCAGAATGTATAACATTTCGTAACTTTCATTCATAACGATAATCTCCTTGTGGACAAGTTGGCTTCTCTATAGCTTTAAGTCTGAGAAGCAAGGGAAGTCTTTTGGACAAATCCAAATAAAATCATACTACGATTAAAAGATTTAGCGCTAGTATATCTGTTACCCTATCGACTTAAATCTATTCAACTGACCCTATACTGCTATGGCGCAACGCTATGTTAGAGTCAAAACGGCTCAAGGAAAAATCCACTACGGCTCCCTTAATCCTGATCGTACAGTGACAGTTTTAAATACTGCTCCCTGGCAGGGGGGACAACTGACTGAAACTACTTTAGGAGCTGATAATTATCATCTATTAGCCCCTTGTTTTCCTTCCAAAATCATAGCAGTAGGGAGAAATTACCGTGCCCATACTGCTGAACTTGGTAATATAGTTCCTCAGGAACCTCTATTATTTCTCAAGCCTCCTTCAACCCTAACCCCTGATAGTCAACCAATTTACTATCCTCCTCAGTCTCAACGGGTTGACTATGAGGGAGAATTGGCCCTAGTGATGGGCGAGATCACTAAAAATTGTTCCCCTCAACAGGCCCGTACAAAAATCTGGGGATATACAATTGCTAATGACGTCACCGCTCGTGATCTACAAAGAAAAGATGATCAATGGACAAGAGCAAAAGGGTTTGACAGCTTTTGTCCTCTCGGTCCTTGGATTGTAAGAGAATTAAGTGCGGGAGCTAGAATACAAACTTTCGTCAATGACGACCCTGAGCCTCGACAGTCAGCGTTAATTCATGAGATGGTTTTTTCACCGCAAGCTGTGGTTTCTTATATTTCCCATATTATGACTTTGATGCCAGGGGATGTTGTTTTTACAGGTACTCCAGAAGGGGTAGGCCCAGTTAAAATAGGAGATAAGATTAGAGTTGAAATTGAAGGGATTGGCAGTTTAGAAAATCCTGTAATGCCTGCTTTTGTACCTCAAATTTCTAGTAACGAACTTGGGAATATGCCGCCTCAGAAATTGTAGGAATTTCAGCGTAACGTCCTAGAACTGATTGAACCATTGAATAGTAGGAAACTGTAATTGAACCTAAAAATACGACATTATATAGAGTTTCTATCAGCAGACCACCATTTCCGAAAGCGGGTACGAGAACCCATTGCATAATCAATCTGATTAACGATAGTAGAATTCCAATTAAAATACTCTGCATAGTATTGTAGCGGACAAAGTGGCTAATTCTATCATTGCGAACTATTCCTAAAAAGAGAATTATAAAAACTAAAAAGCTACCAAACATCCCAAACAATTGAACAGAGAATTGGTAAACAACTGCAATGGGTAAACCTGGTAATAAAAATAAGCTAAAAATAGGAAATTGGTTGACCAAAAAGTTACTAAAAAATATTGTGTCGAAAATAGCGAAACAATAAACTAAGGTTCCAAAAATACGCTCTTTAATCTCTATAGACCCACGCCAGTTCATAATACTCGTCTCCTATGAGTAATTGATTATGTCTACTCTTTAATGTAACAATATCTGCTATATTTTGTAATTTAACGTTAGTTATCAGTCGATGATGGATAACTAGAAAATACTACTGTGAATTATTTGTTAACTATTGATCAGTGTCTAATATCCAACAATTTTTATCTTTTTATTTTAAGGTTATTCCTTATTTTGACTTGACTTCTCTTATTTTTAAATCTATGTTTTTTATGATTTTTTTAGTAGTTAACTGTCTTGAACTAAAGCAATTTTTAATCATAAATAAAAAAATAAATAATATAAAAATCTTTTATCTAATATGTTGTTGATATATAAAAATATTTAGTTATTTAACTATAGGATTATAAATCATTTCTGATAGTATCATTGATTTAATTAAGTATTTCTATTGTAGAATCATCCTGATTCTACAATAGAAATACTGCCTTAATATAGGTCTTATCTATAAATAATATTGACTTTTATATAAATGAAGATTATTTTAAGATTTAAATTATTAATTCTATATCATGTCTAGTTTAGATAAGCTTTTATGTTTTAAGCAAGTGAGTAACAATAGATGACGCTTTAACAGTAAAATAATCAATCAATTTTTATATAAATCAATTTAGTTTGTAGCCAATTAATTGTTTAAAAAATAATATTTGTATATATGATATTTTCATTCTATACTTAAATTATTCTGATGTACAATGATTGGCAATATTAAACAATATTAATCTATTAAACTGATTTTCGTATATACTTTAACTATAATATATAGAAAATTTTTCTATATATTATAGCTTATTTTGAAGTCAGCTAAACTATTTGATTATTTTTGGCATTCAACTATAAGTTTCAGTTCCGTAGTTATAAAAAATATTCTATTCTTTATTAAAGGTTGTATAAATGCCCAGGATATAAATATAAAAATACAAACAATAAAATTGATAAAAACAAGCCAATTTATGAGAGTAATATATGTCATTGTTAATTGCTTGAACATAATATATTATTATATAACTTGATATTACAATATACTATCTAAGAGTTAATTAATTGGTTGAATAATCATAGGTAATTAAATCTTTTTTACTAACTATAGTAATTTCATGATTCATCTATAATATTAATTACATAAGTTTAGTTTTGAGTGTTAAGTAACATCATTTATTATTCAGGATACAAAAATTATGTAAAACAAGTGTTTTTTTGAAAAACTGCTTCTACCACTTATACAATGACTTCAGGATAAGTAGTTCATAGTTTTCTCTATTTATTCATTGGTATAGATTGATAGTATTCGATATCTTCTGATAACTTTGAACTTAATTTAATTATAATTAAATTAAGTTCAAAGTTATATTTTTTGACACTAATATGATAGGATACCCTCGAGAGCTGGTTCTTTAAATAGGAGTATAGAGATGACAAAACCTAAAAACGTCTTAGGGACCGAATTAATTGCTTGCTGCACTTCCCCGATGACAGGATATTATCGAGATGGCTATTGTCGTACAGGAAGTCAAGATTATGGAGCCCATGTTGTCTGTGCAAAAATAAGTTCAGCATTTCTAGAATTTACTAAATCTCAGGGCAATGATCTTAGTACTCCTATTCCTCATTATAATTTTTCTGGGTTAAGACCAGGTGATCATTGGTGTTTATGTGCGTCACGCTGGCAAGAAGCCTTGAACGCTGGAGTTGCTCCCCAAGTTATTCTAGAAGCAACCCATGTTAGAGCGTTAGAAATAGTTTCTTTTAGTGACCTAAAACAATACCGATATGAGTTGAATTAGTCTCGAGAGCTTCTTGTCAAGTATCTAGACACATCTTGCTGTCATTTAGGTAAATAACCAGTAGTTGCGAAGCAATCTCTACAAATGCTTGTACCAGTTTTCTAATCCGATGTTACTAATTATGTCCAAAACTCGAGTTTAAATATTTTTGAAATATTCCGTGTTTATTCTGGACTAATTGAAATCTTCTTGTTGTCTCCTCAATGATTTAAGGTGTATACTCTTTTTGTTTAACCTTAGATTCGCAGAGTATTATTTTATGTTAATTTTATCAGCGTCGATATAAGCTAGTATAGACTTTGTGAGACTGTAATAAATTGTCTGTCGAGCTTATTCCCATAGTTAAAAACCGGGGGCTTGTATTCTCGGATTTTTCAGTCATGAAAATAATAATTTTGGTGATTTTTAGCAAAAATGACTATTTCCAAAATTGAAGCTAAACAACTTCTAGAACGTTTAATTTTTGAGGACACTCATCCACAAGATTGGGTCGACGACGTTTGGGGGTTAAGTCCTATGCATGGAGATAGTTGCGCAAAATTATTAGAGGCTTTCGATTGTTTAATTGAACTCTGTCGAGAGGAACAATTGGAAAATTTACTCCAGTCAATTTATCAAGACAAAGTTTGAAGTTTTGCTTCAAGAGATTTTAGATATTCTGTGTTAACACCAGATTCCCGTACTAGAGCAACTTTTCCAGTTCGTGCTATTTCCTTGAGCCCAAACTTGTTTAACATTTGGACAATTGCCACAATTTTACCAGGGTCACCTACTACTTCGATTGTAACTGCCTCTTCCGAAATATCGACAATTTTGGATCGAAATACTTGAGCTAGTTCAATCACTTCAGCACGATTAGAAGCCGATGCATTAACTTTGACGAGTATCAATTCCCTTTCTACGCAGGGAGTCTGGGTAATGTCATTAACTTTAAGGACATTAATTAGCTTGTACAATTGTTTCGTCAACTGCTCAATACTATCCTTATCTCCAGGCACGACCATAATTATACGGGACACTCCTACTGTTTCGGCAGGGCCAACAGCTAAACTTTCAATATTAAAGCCACGACGGGCAAATAAGCCTGCAATTCGAGTCAAAACTCCGGCTTCGTCTTCAACTAAAACAGATAGGGTATGTTTCATGTTTAATGCATTATTAAGTTTACTAAAAAGTTTGGCTTGACTAACCATTTTTATATAGGTTGTATCTTACACCTTACTCTGACATGATTAGTTTTCCCTTGGACTAATATATTACCATAACCAACAATATTCGTAATATATAAAATATTTTCCCTGTTAATGAGTTCTAAAAATTAAACAGCTAATTATCATTATTTATAGTACAAAGTATAATTATTTTATTAGTCAAAGAATGTAAATACAATTCTAGAACTTGATAATTATAGCTTAAATAATTTTTAGCAATAAGCTGTTTTGCATTTAAACTAAGTAAAGTCTAAAAAAGTCTAAATTTATATATAAAGGAGTATTAATAATGATGAATACTGATATATCCACTCCTATTGGTTCTCATAGTGAACTTAGAGAGTTAGTTCGTATTCAACTTCAACTTTTACTAGAGCAGAAAAACTATGAAGGTGTTAAAACTTTACTTGTTCCTGTTCAACCTGTGGATATTGCTGAGGCGATTGAAGAATTACCAAAAACCTTACAGATTATAGCTTTTCGTCTTTTAACAAAATCAGAAGCAATAGATGTTTATGAATATCTTGATCCGATAGTACAACAGTCATTAATTAAAGAATTTCATGATCAAGAAGCTATCGCTATTGTTAATGATATGTCACCGGATGATCGGGCTAAATTATTTGACGAATTACCACCTAAACTAGTTCGAAGGTTAATTGCTCAGATTGCTCCGAAAGAACGAGAATTCACTGCTCTTTTATTAGGGTATCAAAGTGACAATGCCGGGCGACTTATGACTCCTGAATATATTGCTCTCAAAGAACATTTGACAGCAACAAAAGCACAAGAGAAACTAAGGACAGTAGCTCATAAATCAGAAGTTAATTATTATATTTACGTAACGGACACTAATAAACGTCTCATTGGTATTTTATCTCTTAAAGATTTGATTATCGCTGAACCAGATCAAACCTTGGGGGAAATAATGACACAGGATGTCATTTATACTTATACTAATACTGATCAAGAAGAGGTTGCTAGACTTATTCAACGTTATGATTTATTAGCTTTACCGATTGTAGATAAAGATGAAAATCTTTTAGGAGTTATTACTGTTGATGACGTTATTGATATTATACAAGAAGAGGCAACCGAAGATTTTTATAAAATGGGAGCAGTAGAATCCCAGGGAGATAACTACTTTCAAGTGGGATTATTTGAGGTGGTAAAAAAAAGAATTCCTTGGCTGTTATTATTGTTAATAACTAACTCAGTAACTGTAATTATTATGAGTCAGTATGAGACAGTATTAGATGAAGCTGTTGCTTTAGCTTTTTTTACACCTTTACTAATCGGTGCAGGAGGAAATGTAGGAGCACAATCTTCGACTGTCGTCATTAGAGGATTAAGTACAGAAGCTTTAAGAGACAAAAAACCAGTTAGTGTTATCCTTCGTGAATTACTTAGTGGCGGATTATTGGGGATTATTTTGGGACCATTAGTCATTATTTGTATTTTTTTATTTTTGGGACATCACGAAGTGGGTTTGACTGTAGGAATTAGTTTACTAGTAATTACTATAATTGCTGCAACAACGGGTGCAGCATTTCCCTATATTTTTAAGTCTTTTGGTTTAGATCCTGCATTAATGTCTGCTCCTTTTATTACTACTATTGTTGATATTTTAGGTCTTTTAATCTATCTTAATTTGGCTCGACTATTTTTAAGAATTTAAAATTTCTACACATGACAATATAAAAAATAAAGTTAATTCTTGACGAAGAAGATATTAAATTTAAATTAATTTCAATCATTCATTAATGTATTTTATTATTTTCGTATTAAACATAATATATAAGTCCTTGAATATATGTTTAGATTTCTCATGGTTTTTAATACTAATTATTAAATTTTCAATTTATTTTTTATTCTTTGCTTATTTCTTGTTGTGTAAGATATATTTTATGAACTAGTATTTAAAAAATATACCAATAAAAAGTATAAAGATTAACAAAGACAAAGATATCCCACTATAATATAAATGTCTTTTAAAGACATACTTGATTTCTTAGCAGTATAAAAATACTATCTATGTGAAATGGCAGCTATAGAATTAGATGATAAAAATTACTTTGAAAATGATCAATATTGATCATCGATCAATCAAACAATAGAAAATATCGTTAAATTATTTTATATTAATTTAATGACTTAGAGAAATCTTAGGGATTATCTCAACTCAGGGGTTCATTCATCTTGAATTAACTATTATTTAGTAATCTGACAATAGCAACAAGGACTAAGTTACTTTTTTTGTTTATTTTCTCTATTTAGACCCTGTTTTAAAATTTGCATTATTTGTCAAGACAATCAGATATATTAATGGATCTTAATTTATCTTAAAACAGCCAGATTACTAAATAATAGTTTAAGAAGTTAATCAATTCGAGAAAATAACATATCTGCCTGTACAACTATATGTTTATTAACTACACCTTGTCCTTTCATCTTGGCAATGCGATTCCGTTTAAATGTTAATAATTCTACCGTCATAATTAACTGATCTCCTGGAACTACGGGAAGACGAAAACGAACTTTATCAATACCTGCAAAAGCAAAAAATTGACCTTTCATATCAGGAAGTAAAGTTAAAATAACCCCTCCAACTTGCGCCATAGATTCAACAATTAATACTCCTGGCATGATAGGACGAGCAGGAATGTGTCCCATGAAGAATTGCTCATTAATGGTTACATTTTTAATACCGACAGCTTTTTCTCCAGGTACATAATCAATAATGCGATCAACCAATGCAAAAGGATAGCGATGGGGAAGTAATTCTTGAATTTCTTGAACAGTAAAAGTTGTTTTAATAGACAAACTTTCCGTTAATTCTTTTTTATTTTTACTTGATTCTTGAGAGGTCTGAGTAGTATCAGTATTAGTTACAGTTGACATAGAGATTCGTTACGATAATTGGTTATTTTGAATTTAATCAAATCCTTTTTATTGTTCCATATTTTTAGCTCACATCTAAATTAAATTAGAAAATTAGTTTAAGTAAATCGTAATTGTAAGAGTCAACTTAATATTTTAGTAATAAATATATAAAATAGTTATATATTTATTACTAAATACTTATAAGTGTACTTAGTGGCGAGAATTAACTATTTTTGAGCCTCAAAAGTTTATTCGGTTTAATAACTCCTTTTTCCGTAAAAAAAGCATCAATTAAACTGGCTGGCATGATATCAAAAGCTGGATTATAGTAATCGACCCCTTCAGGACAAAGTCGGGTCTCTGACATCTGATAGATCTCGGATGGATGACGTTCTTCAACAGGGATTTGGTCCCCATTTTCTAAGTTAAAATCAATAGTAGATAAAGGAGCCGCAACGAAAAAGGGAATATTGTGCATCTTCGCTGCAACTGCTAAAGCATATGTCCCAATTTTATTAGCAGTATCCCCATTTGCGGCAATTCTGTCAGCTCCCACTACTACTGCATCAATCTTTCCTAATTTCATACAATAGGCAGCCATATTATCACTGATAACAGTAACTGGAATACCTTCTTGTACACATTCCCAGGCAGTTAATTTAGCTCCCTGAAAACGGGGCCGAGTTTCATCAGCATAGACTCTTTTTAATCTCCCTCTAGTCCAAGCTGAACGAACTACTCCCAAAGCTGTTCCATATCCGGCTGTTGCTAATGCACCCGCATTACAATGAGTAAGGAGGGTTAATTTCTGAGGGCTATTGGGTAACGCTTTTAAGCTGAATTGACCAATTTTATGACAGGTTTGCAAATCTTCTGCTTGAATAGTTTGAGCTGTTTTTAGTAGAATCTTCTTAATTTCTTCTACCGGTTCTACACTTTTATAGGCTGTCCTCAACATCCGAGAAATTGCCCAGAATAGATTAACAGCCGTTGGGCGAGTTTCTCTCAGTTTTTGAGCTACAATTTCAAGATGTATTAAAAATTTATCCACTTGTTGTGTCTGAATTGCTCTTGCTCCTAAGTACATGCCATATGCCGCTGCAATCCCAATAGCCGGCGCACCTCTGACAACCATAGTTTTAATGGCTTCAGCCATATCCTCATAACGGGTAATTTCTACCAAGGCATATTCGTGAGGCAACATCGTTTGATCAATAAGCAATACTTTGTCTTCACTCCAAAATACTGGACAGATAGGAAGAATTGTAGATTTCATAGACAAAAAAATTAAGCAAAACTAGTCTTTTAGCAATATGTTGATACGAGATACTTAATAAGTGTCATTCTTTACTATACGATTATTAGTATATTTTATAATAAAAAAATAGTTTCTACTCTAATGTTGACAACTAAATATGTACAGTTATCAATAAAAAAATCGAATCATATCATACAGTTTTGTACTAGCTCAAGAAACTTCAAAATACATTGACTATTTAATAACTCTAATGAGTAGCGTTAATAACGCTAGCAAAAGTTTACAAAAACTTATTGAATTAACAAATAATAAAATTCAACTGATTTAGAGCTACGAAATATGTAGTGTATTGAATAGTTATCATCAACTACTCCAGAATCTTGATGCTTATTAAGTAAGAAATTATTTAAATTTTATTGTTAAAAATAGTGGTTGATTTAAATAGTAAAATAATTAAATATTGTAATTATTATTAGATAAGTGCTTTCTGTTAACTAACATTATTAATAATTTTCATAAAAAACAATTTAGTTGAATTAAAATTATTATTTTTCTATATTAAGCTTTTTTAGCTTTAATACGACTGATTTAAACTACAATCTCTATTTCAGTTATTAACAATAATCACCTTTATTTTTTTGATGTAAACCAATTACACTTTTCGAAGAAAAGTTTTAGTAGTATTTTTATCAAAACCATGACCACCTAAATAATTTTCATGAAAATAAAGTTTATTTTTAATTTTATTTTCATAAAATGCCAAAACTTGCAATATCTCCATTGCCAATAATACCATCTTAAAATTTTAATAAAATAACGATTAATATATTGGCAGACGTTCTATGGCTTTTTTAAAAAAAGCTATTTTATTTGTTTAACCTAGAGTTAAAGAATAAATAAGGAGCATTTCAATACGTTGCCCAAAATCAGCTATCCTAACAGAGGAAAAATTCTAGTTAAAGGATTGAGTATTCTATGTTAGATCTAAAACAAATTCGAGAAAATCCAGAATACGTTCAAGAACGTCTAAATCGTCGCAGTAGTTCCAGTGAATATAATTTAAGCTCTATTTTAGAGCGTGATCGTGCATCGCGAGAATTAGAAGTGACTCGAACCCAATTACAAGCTCGTAGTAATGAAATTGGAAGACTCATTGGACAAAAAATTAAAAATGGTAGTCAACCCAAAGGGGAAGAAATCAAAATTCTTAAAACTGAAGGAAATGACCTAAAAAAACAACTAGGTGTATTAGAACCCCAAGAAAAAGAATTAAAGACTGAAATAGAAACTTTATTACTCCAACTTCCTAACCTTCCAAGTGACTCAACTCCCCTGGGCAACAATGAGACAGAAAATGTGGAAGTCCGCCGCTGGGGAGACGAATATTTACCGAAAATTGAAATTCTACCTCACTGGGAAATAGCTGAAAGATTAGGAATTTTGGAGGTGGAAAGGGCAGTCAAAATAGCCCAAAGTCGTTTTATTGCTTTGATGGGGACAGGAGCAGCCTTAGAACGTGCTCTAATCAATTTTATGCTGAATAGCCAACTAGAAGCCGGTTATATTGAGGTAATGCCCCCTGTCTTGATTAATAGCACCTCTTTAAAGGGAACTGGACAATTACCAAAATTTGCAGAAGAAAGCTTTAAATGCAGCGAAGATGACCTCTGGTTAACCCCCACTGCAGAAGTACCTCTAACCAACTTGTATAGAGATGAAATCTTGGAAGCGGAACAGCTTCCCCTAAAGCATTGCGCTTATACTCCTTGTTTTCGACGAGAAGCAGGGAGTTATGGAAAGGATACCCGTGGATTAATTCGCCTTCATCAATTTAATAAGGTAGAGTTAGTAAAGATTGTTCATCCTCAAACTTCTGAAGCAGAACATCAAACTTTAGTGGAAAATGCTGAAGCCATTTTACAGGCTTTAAAATTACCTTATCGAGTTTTGGAACTGTGTACAGGGGATTTAGGGTTTGGGGCAAATAAATGTTACGATCTAGAGGTCTGGTTACCATCATCAGGAACTTATCGAGAGATCTCAAGTTGTTCCAATTGTGGAGATTTTCAGGGAAGGCGAGCTAATATTCGCTTCAGAGAAAAAGGGGAAAAAGGAACTCAATATGTCCATACCTTAAATGGTTCAGGGTTAGCAGTTGGTCGCACCATGGCTGCTATTTTAGAGAATTATCAGAACTCAGATGGAACTATTAAGGTTCCTGATGTTCTACAACCATATCTCAAACGAGATATCCTTTAACTTCTAGGGAAGACACAAAATTTAATTTTTTGATAGTTTCAGCTCCTATTACTCTTGCTCACTCTAAGGATATTATTCTTATTTTTTACCTTATTTGGTTTATTAATTAAAAGGAGGTTAATAACATTAACATGCAATTTAGCAACCATCACGAATTTTATTAGTATCAATGACTTGTTACTCAGATGGACATAAATCTTTAGAACCTGACTACCTTTCTAAATTTTAACTTCCTTTAAGTCTTGATTAGCTTAAGTTTCTCTCCCGTCGGCTATAACTATATTGATTTATCCCTAAACTATTTGGACATCAATAGCACAAACTTAAATGATACGATTCAGGTATGTTACCAACTCTTTTATAGCTTTGGCCAAATTGTTAATATTTTAGTTAATCTAACTCTTCTCTTGACTTTATCCGATAGGATGTAAGTATCTTAATTGGCTTTTTCTAACTCTATCTCAGTATAATTTACGCTTATCTCACTCCGCGGAAGAAACTATCTCATTGATAGCTAAGACTTCATGGTGTCCGTATTCTGATATGACATTTTTTTATTTAGTTTCTAGTAGTTTAATACTAGTGGTTTATTACCGTTTGTTTACCAATTCCTTTCGGGATGTAATATATTAGTATTAATATATATTTAACTGGTAAGTATTTAATATCAGCTTTTGAAAATTAAAGTTTCAAAATTTAATTTTCTCTCTATCCTTATATTTCCCGAGTCTAGATTAACTTCTTACTGGGCTGATATCATCTTTTCTTCTAATTGCATTTAAAATGATACAATCATTAGAAGCTGTTGGTTATAATGACTAAGATTAACAAGATTTGAGGGCGTTAATTTATAAAATATCTGCGGTTAGTAAGCCTAGCCACACTCAAGATAGTAACCTATTGCTTTCTGAGAAAAAAATAAAGAGTTTTTTAATCAAAATTTAAAAGGAAGAACCCATAACAGTAACACTGGATTGTTGTAGAGCCTGAGTATATAACTGTTCCAGTTGATTAATATTATCACTAAGATTATATTTTTCTAAAACCCTTTTTCGTGCTTTCTGTCCTAAAAGTTGAGTAATATCCGGGTGATCTTGAAATAGAGGAAGTAACGTTTTTAACTGAGTCGTTACCCCTTGGGTATTAAGCACAATACCCGCCCCATCAGCCAAAACTTCCCCGTCAGCCCCCGCATCTGTTGCCACACAAGCTAATCCACAGGACATAGCTTCAAGAAGGGACAGAGACAACCCTTCTACTAACGAGGGAAGGATAAATACGTCAGCTCCCCGTAGGATATCGATACGTTGTTGTTCATCAGCAATAAAACCTAACCAATGAATACCATGTTCAGTTCCGTAAAACGGTTCTAACGAGGCTTTTAAGGGACCATCTCCCATCATGAGTAATTTACTTTTCGACCCCATGTTAGTGTGTTTCCACGCCTTGAGCAATGCCTCAACATTTTTTTCGGTAGCGATACGTCCCACGTAAATAAAAAGACGTTTGGCAAAAAACCTGGATTTAAGATAAGAAATACCAGGAGAGTATTTGTCTGTATGTACTCCATTGGGAATTACCGCTAATTTTTCAGGAGGAACTCCTAATTTAATTAGTAAATCTCGTTGTGACTGAGAAAAAACGATGACTCTGTCATAGTGAGCTAAAAACGGTGCATAAAATTGATAGGTTAAAAATTGAGTACTTGATTTAAGATTACGAAGTTTACTATCAAAGGCAGGATGAAAAGTTGCTATCAGAGGTAAATTGAGAATTTGACAAATCTCAGGAAGTCGAAAATCTAAAGGAGAAAGGGTCAAAGAAGCATGAACCAAATCGGGTTTGAGATCCTCTAAAGACTTTATCAAAATTTTGTTTGATCCTGGCGTTGGAATCGTATAAATCTGAGACTTATATAAGAAGGGAAGAAAAACTTCCGGACAATCTGGCCAATTAGATGTATGAACTTCTTCTTGGGCAAAATGAAGAAAACTGACGTTGTATCCTCGATCTAGAAGGGCATTGGTCACTTCCCGACCATAGGTAACATTTCCACAGAAAGGAGATTTTTTCCCTAGCCAAGCAATATGCATTCAGATAAAGAGATTTAATTAAGTTAAATAGATTAAATATACCGCAAATTTGCATTTGATAACATCAGTAGTCGTAGGTGAAATCTACTTATCTTAAAGCTAGATATTTGGAAATTAATCTATAGAAAAAATCTATTGAGTTGATTAATCAACTCAATAGATTTACAGGGAATATAAATCCCTTTCTTGTCCTAAAGCAAAACTGAGGGAATGTTTAAGACTCTTATTAGACTGACTGATAAATAATATCATGGCGATGATGGCCAAACTGCCGGCTAAGGCGAACATGGAACGATAACTTATCGTTTGTCCCAAAATCCCTAAAATTGGACCTGCTATGGCTAGCCCTAAGTCAAATCCTCCCATACATACCGAGTAGACTAGACCTCGTTCAGACGGAAAAGATCTATCAGAAATAAGTGAAATCATCATGGGAATTAGCATTCCCGCTCCTATTCCTTCAAAAATAGCTCCTAAGAGTAAATCTCTGGCACTTTGAGCTTTTGTTAAAAAACCCATAGAAACAACGTAACTAACCAAACTAATAGTGATAAATAGTCCCCTACCATAGCGATCAGATGCTTGTCCCGAAATAACCCGCACGATAAAACTAGCAACAGCAACAGTAGTATAGAATAATCCAGGACTTAATCCAAAAGCAGTTTCCCGTAAAAATAATGGTAAAAATACTATTAGTGTACCAAAGACTAATCCAATCAATAACAGAACAATAGTCGGAACCAAAATTGAGGGACTGCTTAACAACTGCTTAAAATTTCGAGGAGGTACCTCGGATATCGTTGAGTTTACGTTTATGTCACGATGACGAGGATTCTCCCGAATCTGAGAAGCGAGTAAATAACCCCAAAATCCTATACCAGCACTTATTAGGAAGAATAGCTGATATCCCTGATATTCCTTCAAAAAAGTTCCCATAGCTGGTCCGACTGCCATGCCAACTGGAGCCCCTAAACTCATATAACCTATAAGTTTACCTCGCTGTTTAATGGGAGATAAATCTGTGATTAACGCACTATAGCCGGTAGTAAAAGCCGCTAAACTAATGCCGTGAAAGGTACGAATAGCAATCAATAGATAAACTGACTTAACTAAAAGATAGCCGATAGGAGCCAGTGCAGTGATTAACATACCAATGCGAACTACTAATTTACGACTATGCCCATCAGCTAAGTATCCTAACCAGGTACGAGAGCCAATTAATCCAATAGCAAAACTTCCCATAACTAACCCAATTTGAGTCGTTGTCCCACCAATATCTTCAATGTAAACAGGCAGGATGGGGAGAAGACTAGTCAAGCTAGTCCAAAATAGTAGTCCTATACTAAATAAAAGTGAGAAGTTACGTCGTTTATCTCGGTCAAGAGCTCTAAAAGTATTAAGAATAGTCACGGATTAAAGTACGCGTGAGAAGAGGTCCTCTTAGTTATTCTTAACATATAACCATCATAATAATCCTAAAGGTTTATTTATAGAGATTTTAGTTTTTATCTTAGAACGACAGTACAAAAAGTATAAGAAGTTTTTAGGGTAAACTCTTAATCAAAAAATAACTTAGACTAGTTACTTCTATCTACAATTCCAGCAGTTGAGCGTTAGTCACTATCTTGAGTTAAAATAAGCTATTTGCAACTTGTAATAAATTTGTAGATTATTTCCAAGTCAGCCATAGTTATATTGATTATATATTTAGGCATTATAAAGTGATAAAAAATAGAAAATTGTTTGTTCATGGATAGAGTAATTATTCTTTAATTGAGGCAAAATAATTTAATATTATAGATACAGTCTAAGAGGACTATATTTTTCTACAAGAAATAAGTGCTCAAGTATACAGAAAAATAAACATTAGAAAAAGACTAATTCTGCTTCTAATTTTTATTTAGTTTAAAAAATAACTTCACAAAAAAATATATATTAAAATTTATACATATTAAGTTTAAATAATTTTAAAAAACAGTGTTATTTATCAGAAAATAACACTGTTTAAATATTTACTAAAAACTCACATTAGTTATTAACAATTAAATTGTATAGAAGAATTATATATACAACTTATTAATACAAGAAACAATTTAGGAATATTTTAGATTAAACATATAATAGCAAAAAACATTTAACTGTTGTTTAAAAATTTAATATATTATGAATAGACAATTTAAACAAAAATAATATAAAAGCTTTGCCTGTTGGATTAGCAAATAACCTTTAAATACACAAGTATTTTTAAGAACAAAACACTTATTTAAACATTGTAATTTATTTGAATTTTTTCTAGATATACTCAACTAATTCTGTCAATTAAACTTCATGTATTTTGCTATAAGCTGTGTCAGGTATTTGATTATACAAAAAACATACTACCATTAAAATCAAACAAAAATAGACAGAAATATAATATATTCTATTAAATTTATAAATTAAAAGCAAGTGTGTTAAAGCAAGCTAAAAATCTTGTTAGAATAATATATTTTTATAGAACAAATATTGATTAATAAAATACATTGTAAATTCCATAATTTTATCTATTTTAATTTTATATTTTATTAATTTATTCTATTTTAGTCTAAATAAAAAATTGTTTTTATTTAAAATATTTGAATAGGAAATATAAGTACTAGAGTTGATTAGATTTTTATTTAAATGTATAATTAACTGGGAATAAAGTTATCCATTCTATACGATAAAGATACGTTGTATCGTTATACTAAGTTAACTTGAACTTTTTGATTTTGTACTTTTGTACTTTTGTTTATATTTTCCACCCGTCATCTTAGGTTCGGAAAACTACACTACCTAAGACAGACCTACTGCCGTCACTATAGATATGGGTGACTGAACTTACTCAATGTAATCCCCAAAATATCATATGGTTTTTATTCAAGTTCAGTATCATTTTATTCTTATAGTTATCTTGGAGTTGCATCTAATATGGGCAAAGTTGTTGGAATTGACTTAGGAACCACCAACTCGTGTGTGGCGGTTATGGAAGGAGGGAAACCTACTGTCATTGCCAATACTGAAGGATTTCGTACCACACCCTCAGTGGTAGCTTATGCAAAAAATGATGATCGCTTGGTAGGACAAATTGCTAAACGTCAAGCGGTGATGAACCCCGAAAATACATTTTATTCCGTTAAACGCTTCATAGGACGTAAACACAGCGAAGTTAACACTGAAACCACGGAAGTTTCCTACAAAGTTAACAAAGACAGTAATGGTAACGTTAAATTAGATTGTCCGTCGCAAGGCAAGCAATTTGCCCCCGAAGAAATTTCCGCCCAAGTTCTCCGTAAATTAGTAGATGACGCAAGTAAATATTTAGGAGAAACAGTTACAGAAGCAGTTATCACCGTTCCTGCGTACTTTAATGACTCTCAACGCCAGGCAACTAAAGATGCTGGGAAAATTGCTGGGATTGAAGTTAAACGTATTATCAACGAACCAACGGCAGCATCTCTAGCTTATGGATTGGATAAAAAGAGTAATGAAACTATTTTGGTATTTGATTTAGGAGGAGGAACGTTTGACGTTTCCATTTTAGAGGTAGGAGATGGTGTTTTTGAAGTATTAGCCACCTCCGGAGATACTCATCTAGGGGGAGACGATTTTGATAAGAAAATTGTAGATTATTTAGCTGCAGAATTTAAAGCGAATGAGGGGGTAGACTTAAGACAAGATAAACAAGCCCTACAACGTCTAACGGAGGCCGCGGAGAAAGCAAAAATTGAACTGTCTGGGGTTACCCAAGCTGAAATTAACCTTCCTTTTATTACAGCTACTCAAGAGGGGCCTAAACATCTTGATACAACGTTAACACGAGCTAAATTTGAAGACCTCTGTTCTGACTTAATTGATCGTTGTGGGATTCCTGTGCAAAATTCGATGAAAGATGCCAAAGTCAGCAACAATGATATTGACGAAGTCGTCTTAGTCGGTGGTTCTACTCGCATTCCTGCCGTACAAGAATTAGTTAAAAAAGTTTTAGGAAAAGATCCCAACCAAGGAGTTAATCCAGATGAAGTAGTTGCTGTAGGTGCAGCAATTCAAGGAGGGGTCCTGTCCGGAGAAGTTAAAGATATCTTGCTCCTTGACGTAACGCCTTTATCTCTTGGAGTAGAAACTCTTGGTGGTGTCATGACTAAGATTATTCCTCGTAACACCACTATTCCTACCAAAAAGTCTGAGGTCTTTTCTACTGCACAAGATGGACAGGCAAATGTAGAAATCAGTGTTCTTCAAGGAGAACGAGAAATGTCGCGAGATAACAAAAGTTTAGGAACTTTTCGTCTCGATGGTATCCCTCCTGCACCCCGTGGTGTTCCTCAAATTGAGGTTACCTTCGATATTAATGCGGACGGTATTCTTAATGTAAACGCGAAAGATAAGGGAACAGGTAAGGAACAGTCGATTAGTATTACTGGGGCTTCTACCTTACCTGATACAGAAGTTGACCGCATGGTACAAGAAGCTGAGGCAAATGCTACAGTTGATAAGGAGCGTCGAGAGAAAATTGACCGTAGAAATGAGGCCGATTCTTTGGTCTATCAAGCAGACAAGCAACTCAAAGAACTGGGAGATAAAATTCCTGCAGCTGATAAAACTAAAGCTGAAGAATTAGTTAATAAACTTAGAGAAGCTATCGATAAAGAAGACGAAGAAACTATCAAAACTGTTATGCCGGATTTACAGCAACTTCTCTATAGCATTGGTACTAGTGTGTATCAACAAGCGGGTGGACAAACTCCTTCTGACAGTGCAACACCTGGAAGTGATACAAGTTCTGATCAAGATTCTGGTAGTTCTTCCAAAGGTGGCGACGATGTAATTGATGCCGAATTTTCAGAAACTAAATAACTCACTTCAAACTTCTCACTTAGTTTTAGTTTTAGAAACCCCGACTCTTACGAGTCGGGGTTTCTAATGTTTATTAAACTGAGACATCATACCAGTACCAAAAATAATAAATAAAATGTAAGTTTAAATAAAATTTAGGGAGATAAAAGGTTAGTTAATTTGATTTGCTAACTTATACTTTATAAACTGTATTTTATTTAATAAGTTAACAGTAAATCTAATCAAAAAAAATTACATTAAATATATTATGATTACAAGTATTTATATATTTGTCAATTCTTTATTTGATAAATTACTTGTATTTGTTTGATTGAAGAATTTTATTTAGATTTAAACAACTAAGCAACCTTGCTTTTTCAAGAAAATAACTATATTTGTATGACTTAATTGGACAGATTTTCAGTTAATAACAAATGGATTATTAATGTTGTCTATTGCCTACTTTAAATCCCTGATTTATGATTTTGAAAAAGCAATATTTGATTATAAATATAATTTAGTTTAAATATTTTATTAAAATTTGTTCTCATAACGGATAATTACTTCATTAAATGAGTAATCATAGGAAAACCGAATTAGTGAATCATCTTCAAGTTCATATACTTTTTCTAAGACAGGATACAAGCGTAAATTTCCCATTCCCCACTCTTTTCCTAGGTGATTAGTTGTTTCATTTAGCTCAAAAATCCAATCTTGTAAAAAGGGAAACAGTACAATTGCAACTTGGGGTAGTCCTGCTTCTACTAATTGGGCTGAATTTTGTTGTTGTAATTGCTCAATTAAATTAGGAAGTTGTGTCCCAAAAAG
The DNA here is from genome assembly GCF_947331815.1 of Cyanobacterium sp. uoEpiScrs1. GTDB lineage: Bacteria > Cyanobacteriota > Cyanobacteriia > Cyanobacteriales > Microcystaceae > Rippkaea. The sequence goes on along the minus strand of NZ_OX373462.1, from coordinate 1,266,991 downwards.
CGTTAGTAACTCACTACTGCTTAAACGAGGACTACTAGAAAAAGAAACAATAGGAGATTGTAGTAAGTCCCGAATTGAGTTGGCACCTAAATTATTGATCTGAATACAGTTAACTAACTGCCTCAATTTATTAGGATTAATTGCTGAAGTTTTGGGAATAGGGCGATAATTATCTGGTCTTAATTTACAAACTTCTTCTAACTTATTACCAAGATTAGGAAGTAACTGGTCAGCATCTCCTTTAATTCCTATAGTAATTTCTACTGATTGAGAGCGACCACTTTGAACAATATCATCGGCGACTTCGTTAGCATTAATTGTCCTTAAAGCAATATTCAATATATAAAGTTTAAATTCTAGATCTATATAGGGATTTAATAATCCTTTTTCTGGTAAAAAAGTAATAGTGTTTTTAGATTGACGAGGAATAAAAACGCGAGTTACAGGAATATTGACTTTTCCTCTATTGATATAAACTTTTCCAGACGGTTTTAGAGCAAGTAACCCTGGCAAAGAAAGACTAGTTAACTGACCACTTAAACTTAGATTACCACTAACGTTAAAACTAAATTTGGGATTAATATTTTTTTGCTCAATTTCAACTTCTTTAATTGAAACTATAAATTCGTTAATTTTTGGAAGAAGAATTACTTCTTCTGGGGAAATCATTCTTTTTATCCACTTTTCTAGAATTGGTGATTTTGTTTTTTTATACAAACTATAAATAAAATTAGGAACTACAATCTTTCCCTGATTTAACTGTATTTCTCCTTCAATTATAGGGCTAAAAACTGATCCCTTGATGAGAATTAAAGCATCAGCAATTCCTTGATATAAGAAATCATTATTTACTTGGTTTTGCGTCAAATTAATACTTAGAGGAATGGCACTATCAACATCTATAAATGATGAAGAAAACAAGGGTAGTATTCCTATAGCATTAATAGTTATCTCTCCTAACTTACCTATTAGCTTATTTACTTTAATTTTGCCATTTTGTAGGGCTACTTTCCCATTTAAGGTTAAAATATTTGGCAATAAATCGCTCTTAAAAATCATTGATTTCAGATCTAAAATTAGCATACTATTAGAATCAAAAATCACTTTTAATTCATCACTCATATTAATTTTACCACTTAGATCAATGTATATTTTTCCTTCTCCTTTAATCCAACTGACTTGTTCTTTAGTTAAAATTTCTAGTAAAGAAAAAGCCCTAGTTTCTAGTTGAATGTTAATTTTAAATCGATTATTATTATCCGTTTTAACAGGCAAAGAAAAGCGGGCATAAGCTTGAATAAAATCAGGCTCGTCTATTTTTAGTTCTAATTGTGCATTACTATATGTAAAATTACCTTGAAAATTTTGTCTAAGTAATCGAGCATTAATAGCCCCTTGTTTAAAAGAGAATATTCCATTTATTTTTGGTTTTCTTAAACTTCCAGTGAGATCTCCTACCAAATCAATATTACCATTAATATCCTCGGGAATAACTATTAAACTACGTACCGTATCTAAAGCAAGATTGTTAAAGCTAAAAGTTGAAGGTTGTAAATAAAACTGATTATTATCATACGTTAAACTAAGATTAGCTTGAATCAAACTTTTGTTAAGCTCAATAATAGGATTTATGTTAATAGTTCCATTTTCTAATTTTCCTGTAATTGCTAACTTTTTAAAATAAATTACTGGAGAACTTTCAAGGACAAACCCTAGGGGATTAACAATAGAGGGGGTCGGTGCTTGAGAGATCCATTCCCAATTTTTTCCCTCAAATTGAAAAGTTATTTTTGGAACTTTAAAAGTTCCAGATAGAAAAATTTTTCCACTAAACTCACCTTTAATATCTAATTCTTGCGGTGAGTGCCTAGCTTGTTTTTCTATAGCAATTTCTTTGATATTTTTGTCATTTTCCCACAACTGATTAACTTGTTCTGAAAGCCGAGTATTTATTTCCCCAATAGATTGAGGAATCACCTGCTTAAAATGTGATAGAGAATATTTTTTAGACTGCAATAATCGCAAAATACTATCAAAATCATAAATTTTTAGAACAGTTAAAAAATCTTGTATATAACCTTTATTTACCTTTAAACTTCCTTGAATTTCTCCTGTTATTAACCCTATTTTCCCATTGATTATGTAGTCATTTTTTTCTGATTTTATGGTTGCTTTTGTTAAAGTAATATAGTCATCTTGATAAATCCAATTAACTTGTAAATTATTTTTAAAAACTTCACCTAAATTAATATCAATAATGTCTAGTTTACCTCTACTTTCAAAAGTTAACAAATCAATTTCTAAATCGATATTTATTTTCCCTCCTAAATAGTCAGTCAAACCATAATTACTAATTGGAGACAGTCTTAATTGTTTTAAAGGAAAGTTTTGAACTTTAGCAACTAGGCGAGCATCTTGACGATTTCCTTTAACAGTAACTGGGGAAGAGTTTTTATATTTTTGACTTATATTAAAGGATTCTGGAATGTAGGGAAATAAATATTTTTGTTGTGTAGAAGAAGTAAAAACAGTAGCAATAACATCTTTTTTTCCTCGTAAATCAAGAGAAATTACTTCTCCTGCTACTAAATTAATTTCTCCTTTTAAAATAGATTCAAAATTCAGTTCATTAAATGTAAAATCTAATAAATCTAAGTTGCCTTTTAATTGAAGATTGTTCTCTAATAAAGAAGATGTCAACAAATTTTTACCTGTTAAACTACCTTGAAATTTTCCTTTTCCTGCTAAATTAATGGTTTGAGGTAAGAGCTGTCTATTAAGAGTTATTTTATTTAAGAATTCTGTGATAGGTATAAATTTTAAATCAGCTTGTGTCTCAATATTTAGGCTGACAGAAGCAATATCAAAATTATCAATAAAATTAGTCAGAGTTATATTTCCGTTAGCTCTTATGTTTTGTTCTCCCGTTTTTACTACTATATCAGTAGCTTGGATAGGAATCATAGAGTCAGGTGACAATAGCGATTCTAAAGTTCCTAACAGATTAACTTCTGCATTAATTGGCATTGGCTCAGTTATTTTTGAGAACAATAATTGATTTTTTAAGATTGACAAATCTAGTTGCTCAGCAATAATATTAGTTTGCCACTGATTATTTCTCAATTTAATTGATGTAGCAATTTCTTTTTTTGCAATTCCGAGTTTTATCTGAGCATTTCCTTGCACAGTATTAAAGTTAAAAGCTAGTAAATCTGACAAGTATCCTGTTAAATTAACATATGTCTTTTTTACTTTAATAGGAATAGAAACTCTGGGTACAAGACTAGAGATTGATAAGGGAGTAGCTATCGCATTAACAGTAATTTTTCCTTGGTTTAACTTACTAATAGCTGTAACGGTTCCATCAGCAATTTTAAATTGCGTGTTGGCATTTACTTGAAAGTCATCAACATTAGAGGTCTTCCTAAAAAATAGTAGAGACTGTAGACTTCCTAAAAAGTTAATTCTACTATTAGTTAATAGAACAGGAACTGGTAGCTGAGAGATAAATTGATTGAGAGATAACGATTCTAGCTCAGCAATCCCTTGAAAAATACCATTTTGCCAGGTTGTTTCAGTCTTGAAAATGCTCTTAGCTATTTCTATTTCTAAATCAGAATTACCTTTAATTGCATCAATATTAATTGAAGATTTCTGTAAAATTTTTTCTATGTTTCCTGACAAATTTAAATAAAATTTTTTCAATATAATTGGTGTAACAACATCAGTAACTGGTACAAAACTTCCTATAAGTTTTGTACCAGTTACTGATGTTGTAAATTGAGCTTGTTTTAATTGAGTATTAATAACAAAATTACCATTATTTAGCGCAAAAACTAAGTTAGAAGATAAATTAATAGATCTTTTCCAAAATTTGTCAAGGTTACCTCCTATTCTAATATTCACAGTTTTTATAAAAATATTATTAAAATACTTTCTACTTTTTGTATTACAGATGACTGAAATAAATGGAGTTAAATCCAAAGAACTAGAATTTAGATGAGCTTGCCATTTCTTATTTTTTAAATTTCCACTACCATTTATAATTATTTTTCCTTTTTGGGTCACTAACTCTATATTGTTAAGAACAATATCATTATTCTGTATCAAAAACTTACCTTGACTTATAATTTTAGTGTTGGTAGCATTTAAATTTCCAGTTGTATTCCATTCTATAAAACCTTTAGGATTAGCTAATCGCCCTTTTATATTTCCTTGTGCTTTTAGACTATTTAAGTTTATTGTCACTGGTAACTTATAGTAATCATTTACTAGTCGTTTAGTTGGTAGTTTAGTATTGAAATCTAATTCAAAAGGAATATTTTCCCAGTTAATTGATTTTCCACCAGTAATAGATTGACTTATTTGATGTTTAACTATACCTTTAGCCGTAATTCTTCCTCCAGCTTCAGGGACAATAGATAAATCTTGTAACAAGAAATAATCTAAATTACTTTGAAAGTCAATAGTAATTTTTTTTATTTTAGTATGAGCAATTTTTATTAAATCTATGTTTTCTATCTTCCCCCTTAATAAAGGAGAATTAAACATCCCTATTAAACTTAATTGTGCTTGTAATTCTCCATCGATTTCTACGGGAAACTTAATTGGATTAATTGCCTGAATATTATTCCAGCTTAATCCACTAATATTAGCTTCTAGATTATATCCAGTATTCCAACTATATTGGCCAGATAAACTAGCATTAATATTCCCTAAACTTGCCTGCGCATTTTTAATTAATATTTTTTTATCTTGAAAAGAAACATTCGCAAAGGCTTGCAAAGGCTTGTCAAACAATAAAATTTTACCTTCGACATTTTCTAAGTAAATGTTTCCTTTAGCCTTAGTTTTAGATAGTTTATCAATAGAAGGAAAATTAATATTTAAATCTGCTTCAATATCTCCTTGGTTTAATTGAATAGGAGAATTGATAATAAGAGGTGTTAATTGACTAAAGTCTAATTTAGTAATAGCTAATTTTAATTGACTTTCCTTAGTTTCAATAACTGTTTCTCCTTTGAGAGAAATTTCACTACCAAGTAATGCCAAATTAATATCGTAATCTAACTTTGATTTTGTAATTTCACTGTATCTTACTTGTCCAGTAAGAGTTGCCATTAGTAAATTATTTGTCTTTTTAGGAAAGATCTTAATAGCAACATTTTTAGTGTCAAAAATAAGGTCTAATTTTAGAGGAATAATCTCATCTGTTATCTCTCCCTTTAGTAAATCTCCTTCAGAATATTGATGTAACTCAATTTCAACATCTTCAGGTACAATTTTAATCACTAAAGTTCTTTTTAAGAGAATAGCTATGGGATTAAAATGAACAACAGTACGATTAGCAACGAGTTGATTAGGATGATCAGGCGTTTGTGGCACAGAAGTAGAGCCCAAATACAGACGAGTCAAAGAAAAGCCATGAAGTTCATCAATATTGACAGGACGATTAATCAGATAACTAACTTGTTTTTCCAGCCAAGGAGGAAGATATTTGTGAAGAAAAAGACTTAACCCTGTGTAGCCAATGATAATAATGCTTACAGAAGTAAGTCCGATCGCAACATTATAAGGTTTTCTAGCTATTCTTAGCAGATGACTCAAATAGTTGGACGGAGAATTAGGAGGAAGCGGCGATTGACTCATAGAAGTTTCTTAACTATAAAAAACATCAAGTGTGAGGAGACAACCGCAGTCAAGGAATTTGCTAACTAATCTAACTTACTTAAGTGGAAAACTGGTAAGTGAAAAACTGGATCGTGAATCCAATGAACAATAAGAGGCAAGATGCCTCACAATAATAAAGAGAATACCCAAGGAGTAACCCATTCGATGTTGGCCTACATCCTAGCAATTGTCATCGCCTTCACTAGCATAAGTTTGTATTTATCAGCTTTCTTGTTACCTAAATTGCATCGTCAAGACGATTTTCTTTGGAGTGGTGTTGGTCTATTTTATGCCCTAGTTTTATGGATATGTGCTGAGCGCATCACTGGTGGAATTTTATTGGGACAGTTAGCGGCAGTTATCTTGGTAGTATCTTTCGGATGGCAAACAGTGCAGTTGAGACGGGTAACTGCTTACCCCGAAAACCAAACTGCTCTAACTGGTTTTTCTGTTCTACGTTGGGTGAAAAACCGTTTAGGATTCCAAATAAACTCTACTACTACGAATAATACTCCATCCCCAATAATAGAGACAGGAACAGACGGGAAAGAACTCTTGACAAGAGAATTTTCTCAGCCAGTCTCTAAAGAGATATCTACTGAAGAAAAAGCCTTTCTAGGAATAGAAGAGACCTTTATTCAAGAGTCAACAGAAGGATCCGCAGAAGAGTCAACAGAAGGATCCGTAGAAGAGTCAACAGAAGGATCCGTAGAAGAGTCAACAGAAGGATCCGTAGAAGAGTCAACAGAAGGATCCGTAGAAGAGTCAACAGAAGGATCCGTAGAAGAGTCAACAGAAACGATTTCCTTAATAGAAGAAACAGAAATTAGAGAAACCTCTTCTGAAAAAGTATCTGAATTGTTAATTTCGGATGAAGAACTTCCTTCATCCCTACTGATAGAAAAACCAACAGAAACTCCCATTGTAGAAACCGAAACCAAATCCGGATCTTCCACCCCCGTTGAATTAGAACTTAAAAAACATAAAAAGAAAAACTTCCCCTTAATGTCCTCTTTAAGGTCTCTATTTAAGTTTAGAAACCTGAACTCTCAACCACAGCCAGAAATAATTACTAAATCATCTAATCGACAGGAATTGGATGTCAATAAAAAAGAAGACTCGGAAAAGTCTGACATTTTGAATAAACCTGAACCATTTGAAGCAATTTCTAAAAATACAATAGTTGTAGAAGATGAAATAACAGAAATACCAGAGGAACAAGACAAATTTGCGACTCAACAAGTAAAGGAGAATAACTTTGATTTTTCAGAACAACCTAGAACAATAAAAACAATCCTTGAAGAGACAGAAATTACACCAGAAATAAACCAAAAAACTTTTGAGATCGAACAATTACAAGAAGATACACAGGAAACTTTAAAAGAACCTGTTTTTTCGGAGAAAATCAGCCGAGAAGAATTTGAAAAAATACTAACGATGGGTACAGATGATCAATCTAAAACAGATGAATCTCTTACCAGAAAAGACTTACAAGAGATTAAATTAGACACGGACAGTCTTGAAACAGAATCATCTTCTTTCGATCTGTTAGAGATGTTTGCTCAAGACCAAGAAGAAGACAAACAGTCAGATGGAAATAATGAAAAATCAAGTTAGTTCTTAACAATTATATACTGAAAATTTTCCTATCTCTCTTTCAATTATCTATAGTAAAGGAAAATACTATCATGAGTTCTTTAGGTAATCGCTTTAATAAGTGGACAGGGAAAAACCGTTTTGTAGTCTCTCGTATTTTCATCCATCTTGCCGGAGATGAAGTCGCCACTCTTTTAGGAGTTCTTAACAATACTTCTCAGGAGGCTCTAGAATCCGAAGGCGATTTAGGTGTGTTAGGAGAATGCTTAGCTATTATCTGCGAAAAAATCCTAGAAATGTCTATTTATTGGCGATCAGCGGCCAATGAAGGGGATGTTTTTTGGAAAGAAGAAGAGGCAGGGGATTATATAACCGAATTATTTACTGATTCTGCCCAACGTTATCTCAGTGGACCAGAGTTTGACAGTTTTACCAGTGATGCAAATACCCCTTTGTCCCTTCCTATGACTAGTAATGTAGTTGTTATGATCATAGTAGCCTTTAAAGGTGAAGCGCCTGAATTAGAAACTAATTTAGCTGATCGCTTAGCCTTAGAAAAAGGACTTAAAGCCCTTATTAATCTCAATTATCAAGGGGTTTTAGAAGCGATACAAATTCACTTTTCCCCCGCTCAGTTGGGTGACGAACTTACTAATGATCAACTATTGCTTAATTTTTCAGAACTCGTTTATTTATGAACAATCCTAATCTAATAATCTAAACCTATGTCACGTAGATTTATTACTATTTTAATGATCGTAGCTCTATGTTGGACGACAGTAGCCTGTGGTTCGTCAACAACTTCGACTCAACAGTCTTCTCCCACCAATAAGAGTTCACTAGTTATTTCTCCTAACCAAGTAGATAAAGGAACTTATCCAGTACAACAGGCAAGCTATGATGATGCAGATGGCACCTATACCCTGATACTGTTAAATACACCTCGAGGAAAATCTTCTGTCTATCAGACTGCTGACTTACAAATGGCACAATTGACAGATGAACAAATCGCTAATGGGGATAAAACTTCGGTCGAAATTACCGGAATTAATGACGCTATTATGTTCCTCACCAAAGACTTTAAAATTGAATATGTTCATACCGTAACTGAAACCCAAACTAACCCTCAAACTGGACAACAGCAAACCGTAGTAGTGCATAGGGAATCCAATTTTTGGACACCTTTTGCTGGGGCGTTAGCGGGTCAAGCAGTAGGAAGTTTACTATTTAGCCCTCGCTACTATGTTCCTCCCATGTATCAATCAGGAGGTATTATAAGGGGATATGGCGGTCACGGAAACACTTATACTCAAGCAGTTGATAGCTACCGAAGCAAATACAATGCTCCTCCGGCAGCTGTAAAAAATCGTAAGATACTACGGACTTCAGGAAATCTAAGACGATCTTCTTCAACCTCTTCAACCCGTAAAAATTTTCCTAATTCTACCAAATCAAGTGGTTCAGGGATAGGCTCGAGTCGGCTAAGAACCTCTGGAAGGTCTAAGCCAACTACCCAACGGAGGAGAGGTTTTGGTAGCAGTTATCCTCGGTCACGTTCTCGTTCTCGTAATTTTAGTGGTAGAAGACGCTGACACTCTAACTTTTAAGCCATAACTAGTTTTCAAGCCTTTCCCTAAAAAGGAGAGGCTTAATCCTTCATGACGTTAGAGATAACAGTATAAAGACTTTATGATATTTTATTTCAGCTAAGATCATCAATCCCACGAGGTATAAATAATAAAAAATTTATTTTGGGGCTTTACTAAACTATATTTAAATAGTTATGCCAAACTTTTACACTTAATTGTTTACGAAAAAAGACAAGGCATAATAAGATTAAGAATAAAGAATAAAGAATAAAAAATAATTATAGGTAAAAAATATAACTTGAATAAAAAAATATAATTTAATTAAAGAACAATAGTTTTGCTAAATAGCGTATGAATTATAACTGCTATAATAGGGTGAAAAATACTTTTATTTTTTACCCTATTATAGGAAATTTTTAGATTCTTTTATACTACTAATTACAGTCCTGAAAAACAAAAATATTATAGATTGTAATATAACAATAACAGAAAAATAGATATTTAGATTAGTTGTTTTAAACAGTAAAAATTTTACTAGTTCGATTATTGAAGAAAAGTATCTTATAAGTTAATATAACTAAATTTTATATTAACTTATAAGATACTTTTCAGTAGACTTAATAAGTAGTAATTAAAACTTCTTGTTAAGTGATTATTTATCGTATAAGTTTTTTTATTTTCGATATTTCTATTTCTTTACAAGAAATAATATCTTAATTTTTATTTTTAATACAATAATTTTTCCACCTAATCTCAGCATATATATATGAATTTAACTAAACAGAGAACGACTTTCTTCTGGTTTTTGTTTTGTCAGTGTTTATAAAGAAAAAAGTTAACAGTCACTAATACATTGTCATATTAGAGGGAACCATTATCTTTTTAAATTAAGGAGTTTTAACGATGAAGAAAAGATAATGCACTATTCCTAAAACTTAAATATCTATATTTACTTAAAAATCCTAATAGTTACGGCAACATCTAATCAATACTCTTTGTTCTGTACTATTATTTGACACCTAGTTAGTCAAACATCGGGCTAAATTGTAAAAAAAGAACAACTAAATGGAGGTAAGCGGACTTGAACCGCTGACGTCCTGCTTGCAAAGCAGGCGCTCTACCAACTGAGCTATACCCCCATATCATCTTATCAGATAGACAATTCATGAAAAGTTTCCAAGAACTTGTCCACCTCGTTATTATACACATAGAATCATTAAAATGACAAGTTATTTCAAACTACCTTCCTATGAATCAAATCGTTGCCACCTTCTATAAATTTGTGACATTAGCGGATTTTGAAACAAAGCAAAAACCATTACTAGAATTTTGCTACCAGAAAGCCATTAAAGGCACAATCCTATTAGCCAAAGAAGGGATAAATGGAACCATTGTGGGATCTCGTCACGGACTTGATGCTGTAATGACTTACTTACGTTGTGATCCTCGTTTAACTGACCTAGAGACAAAAGAAGCACCTGTAGATTATTTACCGTTTGAACGAATGAAAGTTAGATTGAAAAAAGAGATTGTTACTCTAGGAGTTCCAGATATAAATTCGTTTGAAAAGGTCGGGACATATGTTGACTATAATGACTGGAACCATTTAATTTCTGAACCAGATATTTTAGTCATTGATACCCGTAATAATTATGAGGTCGAGATGGGAAGCTTTAAAGGAGCAATTAATCCTAAAACTAATTGTTTTCGTGAATTTCCTAATTATGTTGCCCAAAATCTTAATCCATCTCAACATAAAAAAGTGGCTATGTTTTGTACAGGGGGGATTCGTTGTGAGAAAGCCACTTCTTTCCTAATTAGTCAAGGATTTAAGGAAGTATATCATCTCAAAGGAGGAATTTTAAAATATCTAGAAAAAGTAAAAGCAGAACAAAGCTTATGGGATGGAGAATGTTTCGTTTTTGATAAAAGAGTGGCAGTTAAACATAATTTAGAGAAAGGCAGTTATGAAATATGTCTTAGTTGTGGTCATCCAATTTCTGAAATAGATAAATTATATTTAGAGTATGAAGAAGGAGTATCTTGTCCTAACTGTATTTCCAATTTATCTTTAAAAAAGATAGAACGCCAACGAGAAAAACAACGACAATTAAAATTAGCTAATCAACGAAATAAACAATGATTAATGAATCTCTTCGTTCTGGCTATACGTTACCTGTATTTGCTTGTGCATCAGCAATTGCAGCTTTAGGTCATCTTCAAAAAAAAGATATTAATAATACTGTCTCTGTGGATTTAATTAAACCGTCTAAAGTAGTTGATATTCCAATTGAACAAGTAGCTAAAATTAGTTTTAATTCGGCTTTAGCCATTACAAGAAGTGATCCAGGAGACAATTTAGATTTAACCAGAAATACTCCAGTTTGGGTACTAGTTGAATTAGATAAACACACTCAAGTAGATGTTTGTAAACAAATTTTGGTTAAAGGAGGCGAAGGAATTGGTATTCAGGTTAACAACAATGGGAAATACGCTATTTACTCTTATGCAAAAAAAATATTACAGGAAAATCTTAAAAAATATCTCAAGCCAACGGAAAGCATTATTGTAACTATTATTTTACCGCAAGGAAAAAAATTAGCTAGAAGAACATCTAATGAATCATTTGGAGTAGTAAAAGGACTTTCTTTGTTAGGAACTACTGGTATTTCTAGACCCTTAACTGCTGCCAATCAGTTAACAGCATATCAGAAGGAATTAGCTGCTAAAGCTAAACAGTTTAATAGTTTAGTATTTTGTTTGGGGGAAAATGGTTTAAGTTTAGCAATAAAACAAGGAATAAATCCCAAAAAAGTAATTAAGACCGCAAACTGGTTAGGACCTTTATTAGTAGCGGCTGGATTTCAAAAAGTAGCTTATATTCTACTGTTTGGCTATCATGGCAAATTAATTAAATTAGCTGGCGGAATTTTCCACACACATAATAACTTAGCTGATGGAAGATTAGAAATCTTAGTTGCTCATGGAGTGAAAATGGGCTATCCAACTATTAGGTTGCAACAACTTTTAAAAAGTTCTACCACTGACAATGGATTAAAATTATTACAAGACTATGATAAAAGAATGGAAAGCAACTGGACTGAGAAAATATATCAGTCTATAGCTCAAACAATTGATCAAAAAAGTCGAGCTTATATTCGTAAACATACTAATGTCGATGTAAAAATAGGCTCAGTTTTGTTTGGAGGTGACCGCTCTATCATTGTTAGTAGTAACTACGGAAAAATGATTATGAGCAATGAAGTCTGCAAGTAGCAAAAACATCGGATGAAATATCCGTACACAAATTAAGCAATTAGCTTTACAAATTAGTTAGACAAAAATTAAGTATTTTGTTCCCGCCAGAGCTTTAGCTTGACGGGGAGCAGTCACAACTCTTCTCCTAACTCTAAAATACGTTGAAAAAGATAGCCAGTTCCCCTCGCTGTCAGAATCAACTCAGGGTTACTCGGATCATCCTCTAATTTTGCCCTTAGACGGGAAATATGAACATCAACTACACGGGTATCCACATGACGTTCTGGAGTATATCCCCAGACCTCCTGTAGAATTTCTGAACGAGAAAAAGGTTCACCTGAGCGACTAACCAACAACTCTAATAGACTAAATTCCATCCCCGTCAAGCGGATGCGTTCGTCTCCTTTGTAAACTTGACGTTTGTTCGTATCAATTCTAATTGATCCGATATAAATAACCCCTGAACTGGGGATTCCTGAAGTTCCATTTTTATCAGCCCGTCGTAATACAGATCTGATTCTTGCTTCTAATTCCTTAGGAGAAAAAGGTTTGACTACATAATCATCAGCTCCTAACTCTAACCCTGTAATACGATCAGCAACATCTCCCAAAGCAGTTAACATGATGATAGGGATATCCGATTCTTTGCGTAACTCTTGACAGACACCATAACCATCAAGCTTAGGCATCATGACATCCAAAACAACTAAATCAGGATCGGCCTTATGAAAAGTATCTAAAGCTTCTTCCCCATCGGCAGCTGTGACCACATCGTAACCAATCATAGATAAACGAGTTTCTAAAATGCGACGGATGCTGGCTTCATCATCAACAACTAAAATTTTCTCTTTATGAATTTCCAATTTGCCCAATACTCCTTAATGTAAAATTTCTGACTTTTAAGTAACATAGCGATATTTCTAGAATATCGCTTTCCCATTATGGTGAACTCAATAAATATGGATCCTCTCCCCCGTAGGGACGATTGTAAATGGAATACTGAAACAGTATACCCCCTATCATTTTCTAATTATCTTGGAGTCTAACTAGCTAGTTTTTTAAGTTTTTTTAACCTTTCTTAAAAAAGACATTATGGTAAAATCTCGAACCATTCATGTTTGTAATACTTGTGGTGCAGAATCTCCTCAGTGGTTTGGTAAATGCCCTAGTTGCGGAGTTTATGGGACTTTGGAAGAACAAGTTATTAACTCTAGTCCATCAGGAAGTATTTTACGAGGAGGATGGCAATCTAACGCCCGTTCGCAGACTTCTCTACCTGCACACCCTAAACCTCGAATTTCAGTTCCATTTTCGGCAATTACCCAAGAGGAACAAATTAGGTTTCCGTCGGGATATGAAGAATTAGACAGAGTTCTCGGTGGGGGTGTGGTTCCTGGTTCTCTTGTTTTGATTGGAGGTGATCCAGGAATTGGGAAGTCCACTTTACTGCTACAAACTGCTAACCAATTATCCCAAAGATTACCTCGAATTCTCTATGTATCCGCTGAAGAATCAGGGCAACAAGTGAAATTAAGGGCTTCCCGATTAGGGGTTAAAGAAACAACAACGACCAATGACTTTGACAGTAATAGTCAAGAACTCAAAGAATCAAAATCAGTAAATTCAGAGACAAACAACACCCGTGCGAACCTTTATGTTTTACCAGAAACGGATCTAGAAGAAATTCTGAGAGAGTTAGAATCATTAAAGCCACAAGTTGCTGTTATCGATAGCATACAAACTCTTTATTTTGCTGCTTTAACTTCAGCCCCCGGCTCAGTTGCCCAAGTCCGTGAGTGTACTTCAGCGTTGATGCAAGTAGCTAAACGAGAGAATATAACCCTACTAATTGTTGGTCATGTAACTAAAGAAGGCGCGATTGCTGGACCAAGAGTGCTTGAACATTTAGTAGATACAGTTCTATATTTTGAGGGTGACCGTTATGCTTCCCACCGTCTTCTCAGATCTGTTAAAAATCGCTTTGGGGCGACCCATGAAATTGGGATTTTTGAAATGGCTGAACATGGGTTGGTAGAAGTTCTTAATCCTTCGGAATTATTTCTAGGCAATCGTGATGAATTTGCCCCGGGAACTGCTACTGTAGTCGCTTGTGAAGGAACCCGTCCTTTAGTGGTAGAATTGCAAGCATTAGTTAGCCCTACGAGTTATTCTTCCCCTCGTCGTTCCACTACTGGAGTCGATTACAATCGCTTACAACAGATTCTAGCTGTCTTGGAAAAGCGGGTAGGTATTCCATTATCGAAATTAGATGCTTATGTTGCATCTGCTGGTGGGTTAGGAGTAGAAGAGCCAGCTGCTGATCTGGGAGTTGCGATTGCTGTAGTGGCCAGTTTTCGTGACCGGGTAGTTGATCCTCGCACCGTCTTGATTGGTGAAGTAGGATTAGGGGGACAAGTTCGGCTTGTGTCCCAAATGGAATTACGTCTTAAAGAAGCAGCTAAGTTAGGCTTTAAGCGGGCAATTGTGCCTAAGGGTCAGACTTTTGCTGATGACATAGGCTTAGAAATCATTGCGATCAACAAAGTGATTGATGCTATTATCGCTGCAATTCCACCCCAACATAAAGTTGAAGCAGGAACACAAGATATTAATGAAGACGAAGAAAATTAGCATTTTCTTCGTCTTCTATTATTCCAGCTTTATTAGCTGTTGGACATTGTTTATTTAAAGAAAAATTTATTTAAAAAAAATTTAACAGGACAAATAATCTGATCTAAAATTAGATGTTAAAATTGAGTACTGTTATGTTAAATGCATTCCATTAACAAAAAAACTACAATAATAATTGCCTACAATCTGTTTATTATCTTAAATATAGAAAATCATATCCCTCTAGTATTAACACAATTTAAAATTTATTAACTTAGTTTGTAAATGTTTTTAGGATTATTTACATAATAGTAAAATACTTATTGTGCTGGAATATTTAATCGATAAAAATATTTTATTTTTGAAACTGTCCACTCTAGACATACAATAAAATATTAGTTTACTCAGAAAATAAGAAAGCTAAGGTTATCTTATGTATTACTTGATATGATTATTATTTAAAGCTATTAAAACAAGCTAAGATTTTATTTTTTGCTATATTTTTTGAGAATTATACATTTATTGTTCGATAACTTAAGCATTGTATATAGTTAACTTTTTTTGAAAAATTAGGCATTATCTACTCTCGCTTATATTCCAATCAAGAACTAAATTGTCGTTTTAAAATTATAAGTACTCATTGTTTGGTTTATATAAAACTTCTATACGAATAATTATGAAACTTATTAGCTACTTGTAATACAATTAATACGTAGTCTACTGATACTAAAATAATTAGAATATATATGACTTATGATTAATCATTGCTTTATTTTTTTGAAATCTCAACTAGATAATTTTATTTAATGAACTACTCTTCTGATAACGCTAATCAAGGATCCGGGTTGGAACCTAATATTTTAACCGATAGTGAGTCTAATTGGGTTAATGATGACACTGATGATACTCAAGAAAAAGTTAGTGCGTCTACATCTAATTCCACAATAATTCGACCTTTATCCTTGTCTAAAGTTAAACAAAGTAGCACTTTAGTCATAGTGGAAACAGCTTTTCTCTCTAGTGCTTGTAGTTTAATCTGGTTAATTAATTATTATTTTCCTCTCGGTCCTTTTTTAAAAATTTTGTTTCCTATTCCCATTGCTTTAATCTATTTGCGCTGGGGATATCGCGCTGCTTGGATGGGAGCATTAGTGTCTGGCTTGTTATTGACAGTATTAATGGGTCCTACCCGTAGTATTGTTTTTTTGATGCCTTACGGCTTAATGGGAGTGCAATTAGGGTGTTGTTGGCGATATGGAAGCAGTTGGCTATTCTCTATGGTAACAGGGGCGTTAATTGGAACATTTGGCTTCTTTTTTCGTTTTTGGTTGTTTTCAATTTTATTAGGAGAAGATTTATGGCAATATATGACTACCCAAATTACTGAATTAGCTCAATGGTTATTTATTAAATTAGGAATTTTGTCTCAACCTAGTTTTTATCTCATTCAGTTACTGACTATTGGATTAGTTGTTTTTAATAGTTTAATTTATATGTCTGCTGTTCATTTAGTTGCTGTGTTAATTTTAGACAAACTAGGAAATCCTATTCCTCAGCCTCCTCGATGGATTCAAAGAATTTTAGATTATAAGTAATAATTTAAAGTCTAAAACAGTGAAAGGTAACGTTTTATTTTTTTTAAAATAGGTGTTAAAAACAAGTGATTCAAGTTTATACACAACAAAGTAAGGGTAATCAATGGCTAGAATTTCATCAAAATTCTTATCCAGTTTTTGCGTGTATTTTAGGGTTTACATCTACAGGATTAATCCCAGGAATCTCTGCGGCTGGAGCTACGCCAGAAGACCGAAAATATACAGCCATCGCCGATGCAGAATTTTTAGTTAAGGGGGTTCAATCTCATTATCAACATCCTTTACCTCCCTTAACTAAGGGGGTTTCACCAGTATTTATCACCCGTGCTATTTTAGAAGCTCTTAACATTCCTATTTATCTGTTTAATGCTGGTTTACCACTCTCTCCTTCTGTCCCTAATTTTAATTTAAAAGGGATTACTGCTAATTGTCTGACAACAGGAAAAGCCTTACCTTTAACTGTCATTCATCATCTATTTCAGCAAGGATTACAATGGGGGGAAAAAATAGCTAAAAAGTATCCTAACTCCTATTTAATTTTAAGTGAATGTGTTGTGGGGGGAACTACCACTGCTCTAGCAATTCTCACAGGACTAGGCTTTAATGCTATTGGGAAAGTTAATAGCAGTCATTCTCACTGTAATCATCAGCAAAAATGGTCTATTGTTCAGTCTGGACTCACTAAAGCTGGATTTTACCCTGTTTTTCGGCCTATAAATCCATTTTCTCTTGTTGCTGCGGTCGGTGATCCAATGCAAATTGTGGCGGCGGGTATGGCAATCACCGCTAGCCATAAAATGGGAGTAATTTTATCTGGAGGAACCCAAATGTTAGCAGTCTATGCCTTGATCAAGGCAATCGTTAAAAATTTTCAAAAACATGCTAATTTAGACCAAATTATTGTAGGAACAACTCGTTGGGTTGTCGAAGATTCCACAGGGGATACAATTGGGTTAGCTAAGATGATCAGTGGGGTTCCCCTGTTGGGGACTCAGTTAAGTTTTGCTGAGTCTTTCTATCCTCAATTATCAGCATACGAACAAGGATTTGTTAAAGAGGGTGTTGGATCTGGAGGATGTGCAATTGCCGCTAGTTTATCCTATCAATGGAATCAGGAAAAATTATTACGGACTATTGAATCAATATTAAGTGCTAGAAAAGATTGTGAATATTAACATTTAACATCATTTGATTGAATAAATACTTCTAATTTGTTTAATTAACACTTCAAGTTAAACAATAGTATAAATAAATCTCATAATATTGTTTAAACAAACTTATAAAAAAGGAAACATTTAAATTTTAAATAATAGAGAATACTTCTTTAGTAGTTAAGTAAATGAAGTTAATCTGTAAAAAGATAAAATCGCAAATATTATAGAGAATAAAAATACCTTTACCAATTATATTAAATCTCTTATTTTTATCTATCGTATATAGACTTATCTTTTACAAAAAAAGGAGTAATCGTGTAATTTTTGTAATACTTACTTTTCCAGATTACAGTACGAAACAAATAAAAACTTATTCATTGTTTCTCCAGATTCAAGGGTAATCTATACTGCAAGGTATAAAATCTTTTGATTGCTACAAGTATAGCAAGAGCTGATATTTATATCAATTTTAACCAAACCGTCCACTTACATAGTCCTTTGTTGTTTCCTGAGTTGGAGCTTGAAAAATAACCTCTGTTTTATCATATTCTGCTAAATAGCCGACTTTTTCCTTTTTATTAGTAGCTTCTGCATTATAAAAGGCAGTAAAGTCGGATACTCTTAATGCCTGTTGCATATTATGAGTAACTATAACGATAGTGTATTGCTGCTTTAGTTCGTGGATTAGTTCTTCTATTTTAAGAGTAGAAATGGGATCAAGAGCAGCACATGGTTCATCCATTAGGATAACCTCTGGTTTAACGGCAATAGTTCTCGCAATGCACAGACGTTGCTGTTGTCCTCCCGATAAGGCAAGTCCACTTTGCATTAATTGATCTTTAATTTCATCCCAAAGTACAGCTTTTTTTAAGGATATTTCTACTAATTCATCCATATCTCCCTTAAATCCATTTAATCTTGCCCCAAACGCAATATTTTCATAAATAGACTTTGGAAAAGGATTGGGTTTTTGAAATACCATGCCAATACGACAACGTAAGTCTGTAGGATCAACCTTATCTGCATAAATATCGCTTCCTTTAAAGGTTATTTTGCCGTCGATTCTAGCATTGGGAATTAAATCATTCATTCGATTAAAACAACGAAGAACAGTACTTTTTCCGCAACCTGAAGGACCAATAAAAGCCACAACTTTATTTTTAAAAATATCTAAGGAAACCTCTCTAACTGCTAAACTATAACCGTAAAAAACATTAAGATTTGTAGTCTTTAAAACTGCTTCTGTATCAGCCACCATAATTTTTATTAGACTCTCCTAAAATTTATATAAAGTCCATTACTTATTATTTAAACTACTGCTCGAGGTACTTTATTAGTTATACAGTTATCATCTACTCTCCCCTTTTTTTCCTCATCTCTTCTAGCCAAATCGACCATTAATGTAATCTTTGGTATCCTGTTGACGAGAACTACCGAAAATAGTTTTAGTTATATCGTATTCTACAAGATAACCGACTTTACTTCCTTTTTCTGTTACTTCAGTATTAAAAAAAGCGGTTAAGTCAGCTACTCGGGTTGCTTGCTGCATATTGTGAGTAACTATTACAATGGTGTACCGTTTCTTAAGTTCGTGTATTAATTCTTCAACTTTTAAGGTTGAGATAGGATCAAGAGCTGAGCAGGGTTCGTCCATTAAAATTACTTCCGGTTGAGCAGCAATGGTTCTCGCAATACATAGACGTTGCTGTTGTCCTCCTGATAAAGAAAGGCCATTATCTTGCAATTTATCTTTAACTTCATCCCAAAGGGCGGACCGTTTTAGGGAAGTCTCTACTAATTCATCGAAATCTCCCTCATAATTATTTATCCTAGCTCCGTAAACAATGTTATCGTAAATGGTTTTCGGGAAAGGATTGGGTTTTTGGAAAACCATTCCAATCCTTTTTCTTACTTCTACGGAATCAATGTCAGGGTCATAGAGATTTTGTCCATGGTAAGTAATTGTTCCCGTCAGGTGGAATATTTCGATTAAATCGTTGAGTCGATTTAGACACCGTAGAATGGTACTTTTTCCACACCCCGAAGGACCGATAAAAGCAGTCACCTTATTCTTGGGAATGGTAAAAGTAATATCTCGAACCGCGCGATAATCTCCATAGAAGATATCAACATTTTCTAAGCTAAAAACTGTTTCTGTTTCAATAGAATCCAAAATGTCATGATCTGTCATTAAAGTTCTCTATGATTAATTAACTGTTCACTATTAATAGGTTTCTTGTCGAGTTGCCCAACGAGCGGCCATACTAGTAATTAGCACTAACAAGACCAAAATTAAAGATCCTGCCCAGGCCAATTCTTGTTGAGGTTTAAAAGGGACAATAGCATTGTTATAAACTAACACTGATAGGGTGGCAATAGGCTCAAAAATTCCCTTAGGCCAAAAGTTTGAAAACAAAGCAGTAAAAATTAAAGGGGCAGTTTCTCCTGCTGCACGGGCGATCGCTAAGGTTATTCCAGTTAAAATAGCAGGAACAGCCGCAGGAAGAACGACTTTTAAGACCGTTTGGTAATTATAGGCCCCCAGCCCAAAGGCTGCCCAACGGATCTCTTGAGGAACAAGTTGTAAAGCTTCGTCCGTTGTCCGGATAATAGTAGGTAACATTAATACAGCTAAGGCTAATCCTCCTGCAACAGCGGAAAACCCGACGATTTTTGTGGCAACTAATAAACCATAAGCGAAAATGCCAGCAATAATCGAAGGCACTCCACTGAGAACATTAGTCGCAAAACGGACCCAACGAGCGATTTTATTCCCTGTACTAAATTCCGATAGATAAACAGCAGTCAGTACTCCAATGGGAACAGCAATAATAGTTGCTAACCCTACAGTTAGTAAAGTCCCAAGAATAGCATTAGCAATACCCCCTTGCGATAGTCCAGGCGGTGGGGGAAGCTTAGTAAATAAATCTATGTTAATCCGCGCTAACCCTTGAACCATCACGAAGATGAGAACTGCAACTAATGGAATAAGAGTAATGATCATACATAAGGAGACCAACGCTGTCCAGAAACTGTCAAAGAGGGAACGAGAGCTACCTGGTTTCTTTCTTAGACTTAAACCAATCTCAGTGATACTTGAATCAGTCATTTTTTGTGCAAAGTAAAACAATAATGAAGAAAAGGCTTATATTTTTACCATTTATTTTTTACCGATATTTAGCTCGCACCTGAGTAACAATGCAATCAGCTGCAACATTAACAATTAAGGTCAAAATCATCAAGATCAAGGCAGCATACATCAGGGCAGAAACCTGCATTCCTGATGCTTCGGCAAATTGATTGGCTAAAAGGGAGGAAATAGTGTTTGCTGGGTCAAGCAGAGAAATACTGATCTTATTGGCATTCCCGATGATCATCGTAACTGCCATTGTTTCTCCCATTGCACGACCAAGAGCTAACATAATTCCCCCAACAATTCCTGAAATAGCTGATGGAATCAACACGCGGAAAATTGTTTCCCAACGAGTTGCTCCCAAACCTAAAGAAGCTTGACGTAATTCAGGAGGCAAAGAAGCTAACGAGTCGCGAGAAATTGTCGTTATGATAGGTAAAATCATAATAGAAAGAACGATTCCCGCAGGTAACATTCCAGGTCCGGCAGAAGGGGTCGCAAAAAAGGGAATCCAACCAAGATTGTGGTATAACCAGGAACTAACGGGGTTGATAATAGGAATTAAGACAAAAATACCCCATAACCCGTACACTACACTAGGAATGGCAGCTAAAAGTTCCACCATTAACACCAAAGGAGTACGAAATTTAAGAGGTATAAAATTTTCACTTAAGAACAGTGCTGTTCCTATCCCTAAAGGAACAGCGATGAATAGGGAAATAAAAGAACTTACCAGAGTACCATAAATAACTGATAACGCTCCGAATTTCTCCTTTCCTATGACGGGATTCCAAGCACTATTAGTAATAAAATCAAGTCCATAGGCCCGAATGGCTGGCCAAGCTTGCACAATAATTACAACAGTAATGGACAATAAAATTAGTCCAATACTGACAGCAAAGGCTAAGGTTAGCCAGATAAAACCAGTATCGAAGGTTTTTTCTAGACCAGAGCGAACGCCAACTCCAGTTTGTTTAAACTTAGAAGTGATAGGTGCAATCATAATTCAAGAATAACCAAGTCGAAAGTAATAAACAACAATTTGCTCCTATGACTTGTGTACCTGAGTCTACCATAGGTCAAATCCACAGAAGCCCTACGGCAATCGGAAACTCCTACTCCTGATTCCTACGTTGAAGATTCTTGAACCATGAACTCAGGTTATTTAGTTTTGTGAAAAGGACTAGGGAAAATCAATCAGTAATTTTACTTAGTCAATGCAGGACATTAATCTAGAAAACTATCCGCTTTTCTGAGCTCGATAGTGTAATCTGGACTAATTACATCAGCGGCCGCGGCTACTTTTTCTTTAACACTAGGAGGCAAGGAAACATAACCGAGTTTCTTACTAGCCTCTTGTCCATAGTTTAACGCATGTTCAACCATGGCTTCCATAGCGATCGCTTTTTTGGGATCTTCATATTGCTTGTAAGCTAATATCCAAGTGTAGGACACAATAGGATAGGATTGCTTTCCTTTAGGATCTGTGATGAAGGCTCGTAGGTTGTCAGGAAGAGTAACTGATTCTAAAGTATGTTTGGCTGACTCGTCATTGGGCTCTATATAGTTCCCTGATGAATTCTCTAAAGCTGCCATAGTTAGACCATTATTCTTTGCATAGCCATACTCAATATAGCCGATGGTTCCTTCGTTTTGTTGAATAGTGGTGGTTACTCCTTCATTTCCTTTGCCACCAATAAATTTACCCTTGATGGTGGGCCATTCCACGCTTTTTCCTTTGCCAATTATAGTTTTCCACTCTGAACTAATCGCACTTAGATGTTTAGTAAAGACTTCAGTGGTTCCACTACCATCAGAACGGTGAACAACGGTAATTGGTTGACTAGGTAAGGTTAAATTAGGGTTAACTTCAATAATTTTGGGATCATTCCAGTTAGTAATACTGCCTTGCATGATTCCTACATAGGCTTCTCGGGATAATTTTAGACCTTTCACTCCAGAAAGATTGTAAGCCATCACGATACTTCCAGCAGTCATGGGTAGCAATATCACTCCTCTAGAAACTTTGGCGATTTCTTTGTCTGTCATTGCTACATCACTAGCACCAAAGTCTACTGTTCCGATGGCAAATTGTTCCACCCCTGCGCCACTACCTATAGACTGATAATTAACTTGAAGTTCAGGTATCTCTCGATTTAGTTGGACAAACCAGTTTTGATAGAGAGGCGCAGGAAAAGAGGCTCCTGCACCGGTTAGAGTTACTTTACCTCCGATAGAGCTATCATCATCAGTCTTATCACCACAAGCACCTAAAATTACTATTAAGGCCAGTATTGATAGGGAAAATGTGAAAAAAAAAGGAATTCGTCTAAGTTTGGGGATTTCTAACATATTTTAGATGTTTTATACATTAAAGTTATTTACATAATGAACATTCAAACAGAAATTAACGAATTTTGGTAAACAATAGGTTAAGAAATATAGTTTTTAGTTTTAAAAATTAACTTCATGATAAAAACTGGTAAATCTTTACTTCTTATTTAAGTTTATCTTAGCTCTCAACTTTGTGTAATTTTGCTATACAGAAATTTAATTATTAATTGATTTTAATTAAAGTCTAGCTCGCTAAAAGCATGGTAGAGTAAACTATATGTAGACGCTATATTTTTAAGGTAAAGTAAATTACGAGATAATACGGAAGTGAACAAGTCTACTCTAGATTATTTTATAATAAAAAGGAGAAAGTATTAGTGAACGAAAAGGATTGGGAAATACCTTGGTTTATGAATCATAATCAAGAATAATCTATTAATATTTCACCAACTAAAAGTACTATGGTTTATCATTCTAGATTTTTTATAAAAATTATCATATTTTCAAAGTTAAAACTTAACAATTTGCAGTCAAAATAGGATACAAAAAAAACTAAAATAGATATGATTATTGGTTATTTATTGTACAAGCTAATCTATACATGATCAAGACTAAACGAGAGTATTTCTTTATAAACCATTCCAATGCTTTCACATAGTAACAAGGATGAAAGTTATTTCGACAGTGACTATAATATAATCTAGGGATGGTTTACCAGCATTCTATTTCTGAATAAACTATAAAAAAACTCACGTCCATCATATTGTTCTAACATAATTTTAACTTGATTCCGACAATCAATATCTTAATATTTTTCTGTAATCTCATCCTAGACTGGTAAGGTGGCAATTATTCACCATCCTACTACGATACAAGATATACAAAAATTATGACTAAAATTTATCTAGGTTTGAATAATATGAGTGATTTTAGGATAATCTATTTTTTGGAAGAAAAGATTTATCTTGATATTTACTCTTTTTTAGACGATTTTTAAAGTTTCTTTTGAACTAAATTAAAATCCCTGATTGTATATTGATAGTATAAAATTAATAGAAATTAGTAGTTTGTTTTTTAAAGTTAGTTAATTTAGAAAATGTGTTGATTATCGACATCTATGACAATAAATGAGTTACTAAGATATCTTTTTGTATAGATTTTGCTCAGTTTAAAAACAGTGCAATAGTAAGGAGTATGAATAAACTAGAAAACTTAGTAGTTATTAAAAAAACATGCGAAGTCTTAGAAAGAGAGGATTGCAGCTAGATAAATCCTTCAATGACTAAGTAAATTAGACATTATGGACAAATCTTGGAACAACAACTCGAGGTTAAATTCCTTCAGGACAAATGAGTCCATGTTATTAGCATATTTTAAGAAAAGATTGCGGAGATTTAGCGTTACATTGATTTAGTAACTCTCTCAGGAGTCTCTAATTAAGACAAAGATGAAGTTGAAAGTCGGTACTCAGAATTTAGAACAATTTTTTGGGCAATCCTTATGGTTCATTATTGCAATTTGGCTATTGAGTCGAGGGCTAATTATTGTAGGGATGTTAGGGATTGCACCATTACTCGACGCCCCTTCAGGTGGAATTCAGGCGGAATGGGGATGGGAGGTCTTTTCTGCTTGGGACAGTAATTTCTATCAAAAAATTGCTACAGCCAATTATGATGGCATCGGAACGTTACCGGGAGCTAACGTTGCTTTTTTTCCTTTTTTTCCCTTAACCATCAGAATTGTAATGGGGTTAGGATTATCAGCGGAAATAGCGGGAACCTTGATTAACAATTTAGCCTTTTTAGGAACCTTATTTATTGTTTTTCATTGGGTAGAAAGAACAAATGGTGTCAGGGCGGCACACTGGACAACGACTATTTTAGCCTGGTGTCCTCTCTCATTATTTACCGCAGTTGTCTATACGGAAGGACTATTCCTATTTTTAAGTGCCGCTTCTTTGTGGGCTTTTGATCGTCAGTCTTATTTACAGGCTGCAGCATGGGGAATGTTGGCAACTGCAACCCGCATTACAGGGCTAGCTTTAATTCCCGCCTTTTTAATTACAGCATGGTATAAACGCATCCCTATTACTGCCTATATAACGAGTTTTGGTAGTACATTAGGGGTTTTACTGTACAGTGGCTATTGTTGGATACAGTTTAATGATCCTTTAGCATTCATTACTGTTCAGCATACTCAATGGAACCGTAGCCGTGGCATTGATTGGCAAGGATGGGGGACTATGTTAGTTGAAATTACTACAGGGAGAAGTCAGTGGCATTATGATAATTTATGGGATTTATTGCATCCTTTATTATTATTATTATTAAGTGTAATTGCTTATGTTCTATGGTATTATCGTGACTATCTAGGGTCAACTTGTTTTGATTATAGTTGTTGTGGGTTACTGTTTTTGTTATGGTTACTAATTGGTGATCCTTTTCTCAATACGATATCCGTTTTAGGTGGAGTTTATTTACTGTGGTACTTACGTAATCGGCTCAGTTTTGTTGTAGTTGTTTATGGATTTTCGGCTTTAGGATTGTTATTAGCATCTGGTAGTACCATTTCTTTGAGTCGTTTGGCTTATGGGATTGTTTCTCTAAGCCTAGGGTTAGGAATTGTACTCTCAAATCATCCTCGTTGGGGATATGCCACGATAGGGTTCTATACTGTTTTATTAGTTAGCTTTTCAATTCGTTTTGCTCAACATCTTTGGGTTGCATAGTGCAGTCTACAATGGTCAACCACATTATATTTTAATCAATTCAATCTTCTTTATTTAAAAGAGATATTTTAGTTCAAGATTTAAAAGTTTTGACCTAGTAAAAATTGGTAAGTTATTAAGTAAGGTATTCATTGCGTGTTTTAAAAGTCATGGTTGTTAAATATAATTTATGATACCTCTCTAAGAGATATATTCAAGATACTTGCCACTTATCAGAAGTGTTATGACTGAGTTATTATTTTATTTAACTGTTGTGTCTAACATGTCTATAATGCCAGTTATCCAGCTGTCACTAATTTGAGTGAGATGCGGAATATCTTCAGTAGCAAAAGGGAACAAACAGGTAACTGCAAGTTTATCTCTTATCTAAGGAGCACTATTTCGATGTTTTCTCTCAACCCTTATAACTAAAAATGTCTATATTCTTCCTATCATCTGGTTTTATTTAACTTTTTTGTATTTTTTTACTAAAATAGTTAAGCTGTCATAGGATGTTATCTTGATTATGGTTAGTGTATGAAAGAGAAAGATAGTAATCTTTATTGGTTGTGGATTATTACCAGTGTAAGCATAATAATATTCTTCTTATTTGCAAGTTTACGTCATTTTTTATTTCAATCGAATGCTTTAGATTTGGGGTGGTTTGATCAAGCAGTTTTTTTAATTAGTCAAGGAAAAACTCCGATAGTTTCCTTTTCCGATGATCATATTGTGGGAGATCATGCTGCTTTTATCCTTTACCCTTTAGCATTATTTTATGCAATTTGTCCTAATATACATTGGTTATTTGCTATTCAAGCAATCGCTCTAGGGTCAGGGACTTTTCCTGTTTATAAATTAGCACAACAAGCAGGACTACAAAAAAAGTTAGCTTTAACTATGTCAGAGGTTTATTTACTTTATCCTTTAGTTTTTAATATCAACATATTTGATTTTCATTCCGAAGTCATTGCTTTACCTCTTTTGTTTTGGGGAATATTGTGGGCAAAAAATAACAAATTTTTGTATTTTTTGTTTGCTATAATTACAATTTTGAGTTGCAAAGCTGTACTATCTTTAACTATTGCAGCTATGGGACTGTGGTTATTTTTGTTTGAGAGAAAACGCCTTTGTGGTAGTGTGGCATTAGGGTTAGGAGTATTCTGGTTTTGTATTGCAACTCAAGTCATTATTCCTCAGTTTAGTGGCTCTAAAGTTGCCGCATTGGGACGTTATTCATTTTTAGGAAATTCTGTTGGAGAAATTATAAAAAACTCTTTATTAGATCCTAGTGCCGTGTTTAGTAGAATTTTCACTTCAGCCAACTTTGAATATTTGATTCTATTAGTTTTACCTGTGATTTGGGGTTTATATCCTCGTTATTTAACTCCAATGGTTGCAGCTATTCCCCAGTTGGGATTAAATTTATTAACTGATTATCAACCTCAAAAGGATTTAGTTCATCAGTATTCATTACCAATTCTACCTTTTCTATTATTATCAAATATTTATACATTAGCAGCAAAAAAAGAATTGCCACAATGTCGTAAATTAATCATCATGTGGTCTTTAGTTATTTTTTTGGTATTAGCTAAATATAGCTATTTTGGCTCAAAATATTTAGAACAATTAGACACGTTGTGGGCGATGAAACAAGGAGTTAAGTTAGTACCTCCTCAAGTAAAAGTTTTAACGTCTCCTCAAATTGCCCCTCATCTAACCCAGCGTCCTGTAGTGAAATTAGGAATTAAAGACACGGAGTCTATCAACATTAATAATTTTGAATATGTTTTGCTAAATGTTCATCATCCGAGCTGGCCAAATTCTAAAAAAACTGTTATTGATTTAGTTGAACGATTAAAAGAAAATAAAAATTTTACCTCTATTCATGAACAAGATAATGTTTTTTTGTTTAAGCGAAATTAGGAGCTAGACAAGAAAAACTCAGAACTAAATTAAAGTATGAGTCTATACATAAACTTATCTCTACAAAAAATAAAGACTATTATTTTAGGTTAAATAATAATAAAAAAACATACTAAAAATTTAACTTAACAAAAAAAATAATCACTTGTAAACCTAATATAAACTTTTAACTTATCATTAATTAAATTGAATGTTTTTTTGAAAAAAATAGCAATCTAGTTTTAAAATTTATCTGATATATCTAAATCATCTATATGTAGATTACCTTGATAACTCACTTCTTTGGTTGATAAACTGGATTTATGAACACTACTATATCGACCAAAATAAAAACATAAAGATGCCGATAGGCATTGTAAATCAATGCTTACGCAATTACGATTATTTTGTACCTTTACTTTCAATAGGGAAGATATAAAAAAGCTGGAAGGTAATATTTCTATTTTTTATTTCTCTAAGCCTAACCTCTAATTAGTCGAGAATCGCTGACTTAAACCATAACAAGCGAGGTAGTTTACCGGGCTAGTTTATTGGGAATATCGTAACATCCACCCGAAATAGTTGCACGGGTTTTCTCTCCTCCCCAAGCACAGCAATAATAACGTTGTTCTTCAGTGAGATTTTGAATTGCCATCAGATTACAGTTCTCCAGAACTACTCCTGTATAAGCACCTGTTTCATAATTGGGAGGAAAGCTACGCGAACGGGGACTTGCAGTTTCGACAGAACCATAAAACAAACGAGTCTCTTTAAGATCTGAGCCTTTTAAATTAGCATCATAAAGAACAGTTCTGGACAAATTAGCTTTAATGAGATCACACCAACTTAAATCAGCACGCACCATATTAGCTTCACTTAAATCTGTCCAGCGTAAATCTTGACCCGATAAATCTGCCCCGGCTAACATCACTCCTAAATTAATAACTCGTACCCCATTAGCTCGATCTTCAGCGTATCCTCCAAAACCGTCAAGCATAGGTCGGCCCAAACGACCATCTCGCATTAAGGGAGTTAATAATTTTGACTGTGATAGAAAACGTAAGATTTTTGCTTTTCCTACCTCATCAACACTACTGAGAATAGCTCCTGTTCTTCCTTCGGCGATGGAACGTTCTTGTGGCCAATCTTCAAGCATGCCTTCTTCGTTAAGAACTAGATCAGAAATTCCTTGAAAGTAGGTATCAATAGTTTGTTGTTGAGTAATACGGTTTTGTTGAATGGTTAAATCTTTAGAAATGACATACTGAGCCCAGGCAACATAAACTGCAAGTAAAGCAATCATAATTTGACCCAATGCCCCTATCCATTCAGCCCAGGAGCCAAATTCGTCATATTTAAACCGATTAAGCCACTCTCCCACTTTTTGATAAAAGCCAACATATTTTGCTAGTCCAGTAATAGCCAAGATAAATACCAAAAATCCAATTAAAGTGTTACGTTCTCGGGAGGTCAAATAGCGAATTGTCCAATCTCGGATAGATGGTATTATAATCTGTAGAGATAACAATAAAGCTATAATTCCCGCCGAAAATCCCAACCAAGAAATATTAAATCCTAATCCTAGTCCCATAATTGCCGCTGTGGTTAAAAGTAACCAAGGATTAGAGGATTCCACTTCATGTAGATACAAAGGTTGAGGTTGTGCGGTAGAAGATGAGTTTTTTTGTGGTAGTTGAGTTGACAGATTGGAAGAAACACTCATCCCTATTTTAGGTGAGATGCTATTTTTATTATTTTGCTCAGTTAAACGGTCTGTAGTTTTGTTGAAAGAATGAGGTTCAGGGGTCTTGGACATAGAATATTAACTGTTAACCAGCGAATTGATAACAAGATAACAATTATCTTTTCATAGAAACATTGCAAATCTCCTTGTTTCTTTTTTAAGAAAAGCCTAACATTCTCAGGCATTAATTCTATCGAATTAATGTTTGACAAAAACCAATGGTTGCAGTAGTCGATTAAGGATCTGTTTCAGAACCATAGCAGTCCATTCAATATCTTCCAAAATAACTTCCCGTCCTAAGGTGAGTCGAATCCCCCCCAGTCCTTCTGTCTTAGAATAACCCATAGCCAATAAAATTGGGCTCGGATTCAATTTCCCGCTATGACAAGCTGATCCTGCACTAATGCCAATTCCAGCTAAATTAAGCTGACGAACAATAGTTTTCCCTGTTATTCGCTTTTGGTTATCATTACTCGATGGATTAGTTAGAACAAAACTAACATGATGGGGTAGACGATATAATCTGTCACCTGTAGGAGTTAGATAGGGACAGTCGGTCATAAGTTCGAAAAGACGGTCACGTAGCATCGTTAAACGAGGGATTTCCCAATCCATTTCCGAGGCAGCTAGTTCAGCAGCAACTCCTAACCCAGCAATAGCTGGGACGGCTTGAGTTCCTGAGCGTAGTCCCCTTTCTTGTCCTCCACCTCCCAACAAGGGAGAAATTTCTACCCCTGAACGCACATATAGGGCTCCTGCCCCTTGAATTCCATAAATTTTATGACCTGAGAGAGATAATAGATCTATCCCCAAGTGCTGTACATCTATGGGTAATCTACCGGCCACTTGTACTGCATCGGTGTGAAAAAGTACCCCATGAGAACGAGCAATTTTGGCTAATTCCCTAATTGGTTGTATCGTTCCAACT
The DNA here is from genome assembly GCF_947331815.1 of Cyanobacterium sp. uoEpiScrs1. Taxonomy (GTDB): domain Bacteria; phylum Cyanobacteriota; class Cyanobacteriia; order Cyanobacteriales; family Microcystaceae; genus Rippkaea. Next base: position 1,236,768 of record NZ_OX373462.1, on the reverse strand, counting down.
TCACTTTGTCCATATATAGTAGAAATAAGCACTGTATTTGGTCGAATCGATTCTTTGAGATCCAATGGATTTACTCGTCCTTGATAGTCAACGGGTAATATTGTTACTTGCCATCCTCTTTGATTCAAAAGTTCAGCAGTTTCTGAGATTGCAGAATGTTCAACTGATGAAATAATCAAATGTTGGGGAATTAAATATTGTTTGGCTATTCCCCACAAGGCTAAATTATTCGCTTCTGTCCCTCCTGATGTAAAAATGATGGAGTTAACATTAGGAGCATTGATTAAACTCGCCACTTGATATCTAGCAGTTTCAAGTATGGTAGCTGTCCGTTGTCCCCAGGTATGCAAACTTGAAGGATTTCCCCATTGACATCTTAGTATTTCCCCGACTTTAGCCATCACTTCCAGGCGAGGGGGTGTAGTTGCACTGTAGTCAAGATAAATTTGCATTATATTCACTAGTGGAAACAGTCAGGAACTTAACAAAAAGCAAATTCGAAGATTAAAGAAAATTAAACAACTGAAGTCATTAAAAAAAATTAAATATAAAAAGGCTCAAATATATTATACTCTTCATCGGAAATGAGTGCGTCTGGAACGAGTAAAATTCTCTGTCCATGACAAATTAAACGATATTATCACGTCATAGTTATGCTAGTGGTAAAGTTGATTATACCTAAGTCTCTTGTAATCAAAGTTAGGATATTTGTTTATTAACTAACTATTTAAAAACTTTACGGGCTTGTAAGATTAATATTTCTAGGTATAGTTCTCAACCCAATGAGTTCCTATCACCGATATCTTCCCATGTGGCTTGCGCTTGAATTCATCAGTGAAGTTGTTGAATATATCATGTCGCCATACATGACATATCTTTTCGTTTCTCGACGTAACGATTATTTGTCTATAGAGTCTTTTACAATCTATTTTGCTAAGATAAAACACCTTAAAAACCTTAGTTTCCTAGTATTTTTCCTATCTCAGAAGAAGTTTGGAAATTGTTTCCTCTAATTGGTCGATTATTATAAGTTCTCAGGAGTAGGTAGCATAGTTATAGTTAGATTTAACGTAAATAATGTTTACCACTTAAAAACTAGAATTATGTCATCATTTCCAATCTCGTTACCTCCCAATCTTGATGCAATTGTCCAGAAGTTTAAAAAGCGTTCTGACCCTAAAAAACGCTATGAACAATTACTATGGTATGCTAAAAGGCTAGAATCAATGTCAGAAAAAAATAAAACCCCTGAAAATAAAGTTCAAGGCTGTGTTTCTCAAGTTTACATTGCCGCTTATCTGGAAGATGGAAAAGTTTGGTATAGGGGAGATTCTGATGCTCAATTAGTCAAAGGGTTAGTTTCCTTTCTAATTGAGGGGTTGAATGGCTTAGCACCTACTGAAATTTTACAAATTTCTCCTGATTTTATTGAAGAGACAGGGTTAAAGGTTAGCCTTACCCCCTCTCGTGCTAATGGCTTTTACAATATATTTCAACTAATGAAAAAGAAAGCGCTAGAATTACAAAGAGAAACATCAGTATAGAGTGACTCCCCTAGTTATTTCTAGGGGAAAATTAGTGAAATATTGTGTTTGTGGTAGATTTAGCGTGAACTGTGTAATTAGCAATTATCTAGGTTCAATTTATATTCTAAAATTCGCATTTTTGATAAAAAATAGCGTTTTCTATTATTTAGCAATTTGTATCAATAATATACAAACTATTCTGACTTATTGATCTAAAAAGATACTAAATAAAAAAGTGATTGCTTGCGAACCCAAGATAGACTTCCAAAAGGAACTTAATATAAAAGTCTAAAATGTTAATTGCACCATGACCCTTAGTACCCAACCTGGCAAAAGTTATCCTCTTGGTGCTACTGTCTATCCAGAAGGTGTTAACTTCTGTCTCTTTTCCAAACACGCTACAGTTGTTGAACTGCTTCTCTTTAAAGAATCTAAAGCTCCTCGTCCCTCCCATATCCTGGTTTTAAAACGAGAAATAAACCGTACACATTACTATTGGCATATTTTCATACCTGGGTTGACAGCTGGACAAGTATACGCCTATCGGGTTCATGGTCCATTTGAGCCGGAAAGTGGTCATCGATTTGATGCGAATAAGGTCCTTTTAGATCCCTATGCTAGGGCTATTGTCGGGTCTTCTATCTATAAGAGGAATGCTGCTCTCCAACCCGGAGACAACTGTGCCCAAGCATTACGCAATGTTGTTATTGACAACAGTAGTTATGACTGGGAAGGCGATCACCCCTTACGCATTCCCTACTCACAAAGTATCATCTATGAAATGCATGTGGGAGGATTCACCCGTAATCCTAATTCTGGTTTAGAATCTGATAAACAGGGCACCTATGCTGGATTAATTCAAAAAATACCCTATCTCAAGAGTCTAGGCATTACAGCGGTTGAATTGTTACCAATTCACTATTTTGATCTCGAAGATGCTAGACCTGGACTAACAAATTACTGGGGTTATAGTACTATTAACTTTTTTACTCCTCACAGTATCTATAGTTCTGACAAGAGTTCTCTAGGACCTCTTAACGAATTTCGAGATATGGTTAAGGCGTTACATAAAGCAGGAATTGAAGTAATTTTAGACGTAGTCTTCAACCATACTGCAGAAGGGGATGAAAGAGGACCCACCCTTTGTTTTAGAGGCATAGATAATGCAACTTATTATATTCTGGAAGCCGAAGACTTAGCCCATTACAAAAATTATAGCGGTTGTGGCAATACTTTTAGGGGTAATCATCCCATTGTTGCCCGTTTAATTTTAGACTCTCTGCGTTACTGGGTATCGGAAATGCATATTGATGGATTTCGCTTTGATTTGGCTTCAATTTTGACTAGAGATGCTATTGGAAATCCTATTAAAGATCGCCAAGCATTAGACTTACTATGGGTGATTGAATCTGATCCTATTTTAGCGGGAACTAAACTTATTGCTGAAGCTTGGGATGCTGCCGGACTCTATGATGTAGGTCGGTTTGTAGAGTTAGCGGACTGGTTTGCTGAGTGGAATGGACCATTTCGAGATGACGTTCGACGCTTTGTAAAAGGGGATTTAGGAATGGTTCCCTATCTAGCAGCAAGGGTTTTAGGCAGTCCTGATATTTACCACCGCGTGGATATGGATACCAACCGTAGTATTAACTTTGTTACATGTCACGATGGCTTTAGTCTTAATGACTTGGTTTCCTATAATGAAAAGCATAATGAAGCTAATGGAGAAAATAGCTGCGATGGATGCAATGATAACTTCAGTTGGAATTGTGGAGTGGAAGGAAAAACTGATAATCCTAAAATTAATTCCTTACGCTTACAACAGATTAAAAATTTTCTAACTATTCTGTTCATTTCCCAAGGAACCCCAATGATTTTAATGGGAGATGAGGTAGGTCGAACTAGCAAAGGAAATAATAATGTTTATTGCCAGAATAATGAACTAAGCTGGTTTGATTGGGATGACGTGGATCGACAATTTGATTTATGGTGCTTTTTCAGAAAATTAACTCACTTCACCCAGGGGCTACAATTATTCCGTCAAAAACAACGGTTAGAAGTCACCTATATGGATTTTTCTTATCCTCAAATTAGTTGGCATGGAACTGAATTAAGGCATCCTGACTGGTCCTACCATTCACGTTGTTTGGCTTTTAGTATGCGTCATCCTGAGGCAGATGAACATTTATACGTAATGCTGAATGCTTACTGGAAATCTTTAGAATTTGAATTGCCCGTTTTGGATCATGAAGGTTGTTGGCATCGTATCATTGACACAGCTTTACCTTTATCCAAGAGTTGCTGTAAATTAGATACAGCTTATCCTGTTAAAAATCATAAGTATCGTGTTCGAGGGCGCTCCTCTGTAGTTTTGATGGTTAAACCTACACCTTGAGAAGGGTTAACTGTCAAAGGCTAAAGTTACAACTGCTATCCACATCAAAAGTTTTTACGCGGCTCTCGCGGGCAGTTGGAGAAAGTAAATACCCAATATTTATTCTAGTCGTAAAGTTACTTGTGAAAATAGTTATTGGTAGAAAAATTTACTTCGCCAAGTAATTATATTAGTTACTTAATTTATAAAATTAGTATCTAAAAGGTAAAAAATAATCTCAAGTGTTAAAAATAAATGCATGATACATTGCTTAACCTAAAAGTAGTATTAATGCAAATTGGAACAGAAGTTTAGCGTCTCACTTGTTAAATATTAGGATGAAGGTAATATCACATAATAACAACTGTAAAATATAAACCTACAAAAAACTAGCGGTATTGTTTATCTACATTAATGATTAAAGCTAATTATATGATTTTTATCCAGAGAAATAGCTCTAAAATCCTTAAAAATATAAAAATAACAATGGGATAGAAAATTTTAAAAAAGGAGATTGTTTTTTAAACAAAGATATTATCGTTTAGACATTGAGATAAATTTGGGCTGCTTCCCTTTCTCTCTTTAAGCTTCAATTTACTTTCAGATTTATGAACTCTTTTAACATGTCAGTACAAATTGTATAGTCAGCTAGTTAGATTAAGTTACATTACTACAGACAACAATCTCCTTTCATAATAAGGTCTCCGCATAACTTGTCCTATCCTAAAAAAGATAAAACCCTTCTTCTATCACATTGAGTGCAGACAGCGTGCTTAGGACTCATTCAGCTTAATACGGTAATAATTGTTTCCTCTGATTGAAGTTTTACCAATTTATCCCCTGCGCCATCTTTACCACAAAATGGAATTGAATTAATCGGCAGGACTAAAGAACGGTTGCGATCTGTCAGTAAGGTAATTTCCCCTTCGTCTTTAGCCAGTATTATCCCTCCTAAACAATCTGTTCTACTCTTAAACTGTAAACATTGATGACCAATATCCCCTAATCTTCCTGTTCTAATGTCTTTTAAAGATAAGCGTTTGCCATAACCGAGACTGGAAATCACAAAAACATCTTCTCCTGGATTCAGGGTAACACAACCGGCTAAAGTTTCTCCATAACGGTATTTTAATGCCTGATTTCCCTGGGCATTTCGTCCCATTACGCCAATCATTTCGTCAGTAACTAAAAGCCGCAATATACGTCCTCCTGACGTAGCAATCACTACCTCTTGCCCTTCTTTAGTAGGACAGGCATAGTCAAGACGATCACCTTCTTTAAGTTTTACCAACACTAATCCTCGATTAGTTAAACTTGTTAATTGAGACATAGCAATGCGTTTAATACGTCCAAATTTAGTTAATAACAACAAATCTTGGCCTTCTAGCTGCTGCGGTAGGAACCCCGAATAAATGACCCGGCTTACATCTCGTTGTGTTCCTTTCGCTAAAAGACTTAACAGAGAAATTGGTTGAATCTTAACGGAAGGAATATCCTCTACAGTGACAGGATAAGCTTTACTAGTATCAGTAATCACTATTAACTCATTTTTTTGTCCAATAGTTGCAGAATAGACAAGGTGATTGAGTCCTTTAGTACCGGGTAATCGCCAAGCTGCTTCACTATTATATGTAACCTCTAAGATTGCATTTTTAGGAGGTTTCTCAAAAGAGAAGGCGGCTAATGATTGGGATAAATCTGAAGATTTTAATTTTTTTTCTGAATTATTCTTTTGTTTAGAGAGAGATGATTTAAGTTCAGAATTACTTTTCGTTGATTTTGTTTTTACATCTTTGGTAGGAGTGATTATTTTAGTGCGACGAGAATCGCCGAAATTGCGTTTTAGTGATCGCAAATCTTTCTTGAGTGTTTTTAATAGTTCATGACGATCATTTAATAGTGTTTCTAATTCATTAATACGAGCTTGTAATTCGTAGTATTCGGCTTGTAACTTTTGTTGTTCTAAACCTGTTAAACGGCGCATTGGCATGGACAAAATAGCATTAGCTTGAGCGTCACTAATTTCTAATTCCTTTTTAAATCTAAATTTAGCGGTAGTTCCATCAGCAGCATTCCGTAGAATGTCAATAACTTGATCAAGATTATTGAGAGCTATTAATAATCCCTCCAGCAAATGAACATGATTTTGTGTTTCCTTCAACTCATGTCCGTATTGTCGTTTTAGGGTTTGCTCTCGAAATTTTAAGAATTCTTCTAATAACTGACGCAAGGAAAGCTGACAAGGTTTATTATCCACTAAAGCTAATGAAATCATCCCAAAATTACTTTGCAGAGCAGTTTTTTTGTAAAGATCTTTCAATACTGTATTGTAGTTAGCATCTCGCTTTAGTTCAATAACAACCCGCATTCCCGTGCGATCGCTCTCATCCCTAATATCGGCAATGCCCTCTAAACTTCCTTGGTTAACCAGATCTGCCATTTTTTCGATCCAACTAGACTTATTGACTTGATAAGGCAATTCGGTGACGATAATGGCAGTACGTTCCTTACGTCGTCGCCGTCCTACATTTAGAGTTTCAATACGGGCTACTCCTCGAACAGGAATCATACCTCGTCCTGTTGCGTAGGCTTCCTTAATGCCATTTGTATCGATAATCTGCCCTCCAGTGGGAAAGTCAGGTCCAGGAATAATTTTCCATAACTTCTCATTAGATAGATTAGGGTTATCAATCAGAGCAATCAACCCATCAACTAATTCTCCTAAATTATGGGGGGGAATACTTGTCGCCATTCCTACAGCAATTCCGGTGCATCCATTGAGGAGTAAAATGGGAAGTTGAGCGGGTAAAACAACCGGTTCTTGTTGAGAATTGTCGAAATTATTGGTAAAATCGACAATTGAATTACTGATATCGTTTAACATCCCGCGATCAGCAATGGTAGATAGCCGTGTTTCTGTATAACGCATTGCAGCAGGAGGATCATTATCCACCGAACCAAAGTTTCCGTGACCTGATAGAAGAGGATAACGACTCGAAAAATCTTGTACCATCCGCACCAGAGTGTCATATACTGCCTGATCACCATGGGGATGATATTTCCCTAACACATCTCCAACTACCCTAGCGCATTTACGAAAAGGGCGATCATGAGTTAACCCCAATTCATACATTGCATATAAAATGCGTCGGTGAACAGGTTTAAGTCCATCACGAACATCAGGTAAAGCACGCCCAACAATGACGCTCATGGCATATTCAAGATAAGAGCGTTGCATTTCTGTATGCAATGCGGTTGGGATAATTTTACCCGTCCCTAATACATTTAGCTGTCTTGTCATTGAAGTTTCTTGATAAGAATATTCTGTCGGTTTACAATAAGAGACCTTAAATCAAACTTAACCTGATCACTAAGCAACTTTTGGATAAATTGTATCGGATGTGAGCTAACCATGAGCAATTTACCTTAATTTTTAAGATAAAACCTAAAAACTTAGTTTCGTAGGATCTGTTTAAATTAGCGTGTGGGGGTTAATGTCTAATCAGATATCAAATAGAGATCAAATAGAGATCATTTCTGTTTCTTAAAGCAGCTCTATAGTATCTTTAATATTACCCAAATCACTAAAAATCAGTAATCTATCTTTTTATTATCTAAATCATAATGCTGTTGAAGTCTATGATAGATATTTTGATCATAGAGATTGGTTTTATTAACTATATACACGTCTTATCCAATTATCATCAAACATGGTAAGTTTAATATTGATTGCGGTTACCTAGCCCCTTAAAGGTAATTCCTCTACTAGAGAGTAGCCTGTTTTTTTTTCGACGATATTAAAAGTTGCTTATGGTACACTCTACAGACGGGGAGTTCTCCTGCTGTGTTAGTTGGCAGTGAGGTAATCAATAAATTTAGAAAATTGATTTAGTCAGAAGCTTTTACCGTGAAATATCATTGTGGTGGAGTAAGTCTCAACTGATAGTATTTCAATTAAGTTGCCACTAAGCCTACCAAGCAATGGATTGATTTAAGAGTGGTAGTTCCTAATTTCGATATAATGCACGATTAGTCAGCTATGGAAATAGTGCGAAAATAATTAATATTAGTCTATCTAGAGAAGGACCTTCATATGGTTAAACTTATCTAGTCCATTCATTCAAGTTTTTTGGGGTTCATCTAGGCATTTCTCAAAGTACTCAAATTTTACGATAAGATTTTCATGTTTGTGAATGTATGTGAGGAGAATAAGCAAATGTCACAAAACCATGATTTAGCTTCTAGAGTCTGGACATTCCAACTATCACGGATTTTGTTGAGTCGCTGTGGCTGGTTAATAGGATTAACTTGGATGATTTTGAGTTTTCCAGTTCAAGGGGCTACTGAGTTAAGAGTTGTTATAAAAAAAGACGTTAATACTCTCAAGGTAGGAAGTTCTACTTCTGCTCTAGTCCGTGATGGGGTAGGCCGCAAATTAGGAGAATTGACTCGGTTAGAGGCTTTTGCTGTGAAACCTCGTCATGATGGGGTAAATCTCAATCAATGGAATTCCAATCAAATTGTTATTGAACCTACTGAAAATGGCTCTATTTGGATCGGCGATCGCTGGTATCGGGGCAAAGTAAGATTAATACGCAAGGGAAATGGCGTGATGGCAGTTAATTTAGTTGATTTAGAGGAGTATCTTTACAGTGTGGTAGGGGCTGAAGCTTATCCAACCTGGCCCATGGAAGCTCTCAAGTCTCAGGCTGTAGTTGCCCGCACTTACGCTCTATACAAAAGTTCCAAGGCAAAGAGTCGTTACTACGATCTTGATACAACCACTAAAACCCAGGTTTATAAGGGGTTAGAAACAGAATTTGTTACAACCCATAAAGCTGTTAATGGGACAGCCGGTCAAGTATTGACCCACAAGGGTAAAGTCATTTTGGCCGCTTTCCATTCTTCATCTGGAGGTCATACTGAAAATGTTGAAGATGTCTGGAGTTCTCCTTTACCTTATTTGCGCGGCGTTGTGGACTATGATCAACTCGCTCCCGTTTTCCAATGGCGTAAATCTTTTAGTGCTAATCAAATGGGAAAACTTATCGGCGGTATAGGAGCAGTACAATCCTTGATTCCCCAGAGAACGACCCCTCACGGACGTATCATCACCTTGAAGGTAGTAGGAACTCGCGGTTCTAAAAACATTACTGATGATAATTTACGCAAAGCTCTTAATCTTAAGAGTACTTTATTTACCGTTTCTGCCAATGATGAAACATTTCAAATTCATGGCAGGGGCTATGGGCACGGTATTGGTCTGAGTCAATGGGGTAGTCATTACTTAGCAGAACAAGGTATCCCTTATGATCAAATTGTCAAACATTACTATCAAAATGCTCAGTTAACAACTTTAAATTAGGACTTGGTTAGTGTAGTGATGTCTATCAAGTGAGCAAGGTTTAATAGTGTAGTTCTATAGAGATAAGACCTTGACTCACTTTTTAGTCAATTAAACTAAGTTAATTAAACTATTAATTATCTATTCATATAATATCTAAATGTTAAAAATATTTAGATATTATACTTCTTGTTACTCGTTTTTTATATATTCCTAAATAATAAATATTTTCTGTTGATAAAATTTATTAAAAAAAATAATATTTTTATAAATTAAACTATAATCAAAAATATCTAATATCTTATTATTTAGATATAAACTAAAATTTAATACTTTATGATTTAATTATAATAATACTATCAATCTTAGTAATATATATACCGAATAATTAATCCTCAACGTGTAAAATAATTGCAGTCTTAATTATGTTAAAAAAATTCTAATAGAAAATCTAACCAGCTTTTTTGAGTTTCTGCTATAATAACTGATTTATGTATATTTCTAACTAGAAACTGATTTTAACTGTTTAGTATAATCTTTATAAATAAAATTTTAGCTATATAAAAACATTAAGCAATTTTAGCCCAGTTATAATAAACTTATCACAAATAAAATCTAAATATTTTGTCTAATAAAATCGCCATAAATCTATAAAATTTCTGGCATTGTACAATGCGGTCATTTTAATACTGTTAAAAACTATTAACCACTAATATATAAACTTTTTTCAAAAAAATTATATATTATTAAAATAATATATAATTATCTCCTATCAATATAGTAAATTACTAACTATAAATTTTACCTGTTGAGAGTACATTATCTACCCCGTAAATTAGATTGATATTAAAAGTTATTCTCTTCTTTAACCAATTTTTCCCAGCCTAATTTTTTTAGATTATTATTACGACGTAAAGGACGAGTAATTAATTCTAGAATATCCCGTGCATTAATAAATCCATGGATTTGAGTAAAAGTAAATTCGACAGACCATTTAGTATTAATTCCTCTTGCCTCTAAGGGGTTAGCGTATGCCATTCCCGTAATAACTAAATCAGGTCTTAGCTCATAGATACGTTTTATCTGATTATAATTGTCAGGTTTTTCAACAATTTTAGGAACAGGAACTCCCATTTTTTGACAAGTTTTTTCAAGGAAATCTAACTCTGATTTTTGATATCGCTTATCCATATAAGGAATTCCAATTTCAGTACAAGTCATCCCACAACGAATTAGAAAGCGTGCCAAAGAAATCTCTAACAAATTATCCCCCATAAAGAAGACAGACTTACCACGAATTAACTTAAGATAGTTATCTAAACTATTCCAAATTTTTGTCTCATGTTCTTCTAATCCTTTAGTTTTAATATTGAACACTGAACAAATTTTATCGATCCAAGCGCGAGTTCCATCAGGTCCAATAGGAAATGGCGCACTAATCAAGTTACACTTACGGCGACGTATTAAAGTTGTTGCAGTTCGTGATAAAAATGGACTAACCCCATTAATATAATATCCTTCATCAATTATTGGTAACTTTCTATAATGTTTAGATGGCAACCAACCCGAAATCCTAACTCCTTGTTTCTTTAATTCTAGGGTTAAATTAGTAACAACTGACTCAGGAAGAGAACCAAATAAAACTAAGGAAGGATGCTCTATATATTCCAAATCATCTTGTGTTATATATTCTTTCTGTCGTTTAAAATTAAGCAGTTTAGGAATGGCATTGCGTTCCTTTTTTTCTTTCTTTTTAGGACACCTATGTGCCATTGCGGCTAAGATTGTGTCTTCTCCTTGAGTAAAAGCATAATCTAGTCCATTTGCACGAGCAGGTATAATTGGGATACCGATTTCTTCTTCTAACTTAGGTGCTAACCCTTCCAAATCCATTTGAATGATTTCGGTGGTACAGGTGCCGATCCAAACGATAACACTGGGATTACGATCATGTTTGATTTGCAAACACAATCTTTTTAGCTCTTCATAATCCTTTAATTGGGCGGAAATATCTCCCTCTTCCAACTCTGCCATTGCATAACGGGGTTCTGCAAATATCATTACCCCCATGGCATTTTGTAGAAAATAACCACAGGTTTTAGTCCCAATAACTAAGAAGAAGCTGTCCTCAATTTTTTGGTACAACCAAGCTACGCAACTTATGGGACAGAATGTGTGGTAATTCCCAGTTTCACAGTCAAATTGTAGGGTAGTAGATTCGTGGGTCATAGTGGTACTCTTACAATTCTTTTGGTTATATTTTATATCTAATTTATTCTAGTTTTTAAATTTCCAACATTGATTGTGTAAATAATTTTTTTACTATTTTTTGATTGAAATTAAAATCTACTTTTATAACTTAATATTTATTGTTTTCGTTACAAAATATATAAATATCGGTTCATAGTAATTTTATTCAACTTTATCCGATTAAAAGGAGGCTATAAACCTAAAGCATTATTAAATATACAACATACAACTTTTTTAGTTAATCATAAGAAAGGGCTTAAGAGTTAAGATATAAATCAGATAAAAGGGTGAATAATTCCCGGTCTTGAGCATTATTTGGAATTACTCCGTCTGGCATTGCTAACAATTGATCAGCAATGTTGAAATAGTAGTTACAAATATACTTAAGAGAGTGATTTTTGTCTGACATTTCAAACAGGGTTTTCCCTTTGATACGGGAAATCCGAATATCTTCAATTAAGGGTAGTATTTCCAATACAGGCATGGGCACTGCTTCAATGTATTTATCAATCAAATCACGCTTAGAAGTGCGGTTTCCAATTAACCCTGCTAAACGTAAGGGATAATTGTTTGCTTTTTCACGAACTGAAGCACTAATGCGGTTAGCAGCAAATAAAGCATCAAAGCCATTATCAGTCACAATTAGACAATAATTCGTATAATTCAAAGGTGTAGCAAATCCACCACAGACTACATCACCCAACACATCGAATACAATTACATCATACTCGTCAAACGCATTTAATTCTTTGAGTAGTTTAACAGTTTCTCCAACTACGTAACCACCACAACCTAATCCCGCTGGAGGTCCACCCGCTTCCACACAGTCGACTCCTGCATATCCTTTGTAGATGACATCTTCAGGCCAAATGTCTTCGTAGTGGAAGTCTTTTGCTTGTAGGGTATCAATAATGGTGGGGATAAGAAACCCGGTTAAAGTAAAAGTACTGTCATGCTTAGGATCACAACCGATTTGTAAGACTTTTTTTCCCCGTCTTGCTAATGCTGTAGAAATATTACAGCTTGTCGTGGATTTGCCGATGCCGCCTTTACCGTAAACTGCAAGTGTCAAAGTCAAAGCTCATTTTCTCCTTTAAGTATCTCTTGATGGTCATTTACCTATATTTACTCTAACTGGGGTAAACAGCAGTTTTCTTTTGTCAATCTAAGTGATTAAGTTATGGGCTAATCTGCTAATGACTTAAGAGATAAGTTCTAAATAACTTGAAATTTTAGAAAATATTTTTGGAAAAAGATAGTTGATCATAAATTGATATCGATGCAAAAATATCATTATAAATTCCGATTAGTTAAAATATAAAAAATCAAAAACTCCTACTTTGTTCATTTTAATATAAAAAAAAGCTACTAACACTAGATTAATGAAGATTTAAGCTTGACTATCAAAGTTTAACTTTTATTTTTAACAAATAATATTTTAGGTCTTAAGAGAATAAGTTTTTAAGGATAATTAACTATTTAAGCATTTTACAAAAAATATTTACAGTCTAAATAAATTAGCGGTGTACCTTAGAAAAAATGACTATTTATTGAGAGAATTGTAATATCTTGTGGGCTGATGTACCATCTTACCTTATATTAATATAATAATTATTATTTGGACTATTATGGCTTATGCATAAATCAACTCGTACAAAGATTGCTTCTGTTCCTTTTCTGTTTATAATATCGTCATTAATAACACTTATACTTTATGTATTGAGAGGAATAAATATTTTGAGCTTTTTGCCCGGATGGATAATACTAATATTGATAGCTATCTCAATTTTATTAGGTCTTTTGTACAGTGCGCAAAATACCCGACGCTAAAGAGAACAAGTCTATCAAAACTCTTATCTTTATTGTATTTATGAGCGATTCTATTTCTGATTCTGAATAATAAGATTCTTTGTATGAATAGCTTTAACCTCTCAGATTTTTTGCTAAAAAAACTGAATTATCTAGTCTTATCAATAAAATCTTAAGCAAAAACAAAGGGAACATATAAAATATTTTGAATATAGACAGTTGAAAATTAAATTAAATAACCTATCATGCTCAACAAATATCTAAAACAAAAAAATAGAATTAATTAGCATAATTATATAGGTTTAAAAACCATAGACAAAAAGTCAAACTATAACAAGTATAATAATTAATTGGTTTTCAAAAAAGTAGAGACTCTAAACAATAAAAAACTTTAGAAAAGTAACAAAAAAATACAAAGAATAAAGAAGGATACTTACTAAGTATCCTTCATGATGATCTAGTACATACAAGTGCTTAAATCAAAGAAAAACTAAAGTAATTTCAGGAAAAAGGAGAGATATGATTCTTTTGTGAACTTATAGTCCAGTATAGAATATAATAAATACAAATACTACTATATCGACATCCATATAATTCATGTTTAGATTTTGCTATACTAGAACAGGTAAACAAAGTCTTACTCAAAAAAGTTTTTCTATTAAATATTAATTCAAATAATACAAATTTGAGCTTGATTGCTTGATTGTAGAGATGAAAAACAATTTCCACTTTTTAGTTTGATTGATAATTAATTATTTAGTTAAAAAGACATATATTCTTCTAATAAAAATAGACATCTTTTAGCTCTATCGTAATCATATAGATAAATTAAACATTTACAAATAATTACAAATAATACCTGTGAGTAAACAACGTCTTGATATTTTATTGGTTAATAGAAAATTGTGTTCTTCCCGCCAAGAAGCCCAGGGATTTATTCGAGCTGGAGAAGTTAGAGTATATCAACAAGTTATTGACAAGCCAGGAACCCAAATTGACACTACAGCCGATATTCAACTACAAGCTAAAGCTCGCTATGTTTCTCGTGGAGGTTTTAAGCTCGAAAAAGCTTTAAAGACCTTCAATATAGCTATACCAGGACGAATTTGTCTAGATGGTGGTATTTCAACTGGAGGCTTTACCGATTGTTTATTGCAGTCCGGGGCAAAACAGATTTACGGAGTGGATGTAGGTTATGGACAAGTAGCATGGCGTTTACGTCAAGACGAGCGCGTTCTTTTGAGAGAAAGAACTAATTTTCGCTATTTAATCGCCTCTGATTTATATGGGAACAGCCCTCAAGCCGACTTAGGGGTAATGGATGTTTCATTTATCTCTTTAACTAAATTATTAGGGACTCTATGGAATTTACTAGTAATTCCCAAAGAAGTTATTTTACTAATTAAGCCTCAGTTTGAAGTAGGGCGGTCGCGGGTTGGAAAAAAAGGGGTTGTTCGTAACCCCAAAGATCACGCTCAAGCTATTAATCAAGTTCTACAAGCAGCTTGTTCCCTGGGATGGTACTATCATGGGCTAACCGAATCTCCTATTACTGGACCTGCGGGAAATGTTGAATATTTATTATGGTTGCGTTGTGATCAACACAAAAAGGCGCCCCAACTTAAAACTATTGAGGAATTTACTAGCTCCATACTCAATAGACTAAGTTAAGATAACAGCTAACACTACCAGTCCTGCATTAATTAAATAGAATGTCCCTACAATTTTAGTCTCAGCCCAACCACTTAATTCTAGATGATGATGCAGCGGAGCCATTTTAAACAATCGCTTGCCTTGTCCATTAGGTCCCTTAGTTGCTTTATAGTAAGTGACTTGGGCAATAACTGAGAGAGACTCAACAAAAAAAATTCCACTAATAATAAATAATTCCCAAAGATTACCACTGAGAATACCTACTGCCCCAAGAGACCCCCCTAATGCTAGAGAGCCTGTGTCGCCCATAAAAACCTTAGCAGGGTTGCGGTTGTGTACAACAAACCCCAGACATCCTCCACTTAGACAAGCACAAAAAATCATTAATTCTGAGTTATCACAACCTACTAATATCCCTAACCCTAAAAATGCTAAAGACCCATTTCCTGCTGCTAAGCCGTCTATCCCATCAGTGAGATTGGTGGCATTACTCTCAGCTACTAAAACAAATCCTGCGAATAACCAAAAGAAAAGTCCTAGATGCAAAGTAAGATTACCAGGAAAGACAATATCAGTAATATTAGGTGATTGGCTCAAAAATACCCAAAAGCAAAAAACAACAGCGATTACAATTTGTAAAATAAGTTTTACCCAAGGACTAATTCCCTTATTGGATTTTTGTCTTAAAATCTGCCAGTCATCTATCCATCCAATTCCAAGATAAGCAAAAGTAACGGCTGAGACGGCAATGACAGTTGGATTAAAATTTGTCAAAATTAGAGCTATTATCACACCGACTGGGACAAAAAAAATCCCCCCCATAGTCGGAGTTCCTGCTTTGGTTAAATGAGCCTGGGGACCATCTTCTTGAATAACTTGTCCAGTTTTAAGTCGTCGTAGTAGGGGAACTATTCCATAACCAAGAACTGCACTAATAGTGGCAGAAATATCAAGAGAACACATTAGTGTCAGGCTGAGGTTAATTGGTCGCCCAATAAGTCTAACTAATCCTAAACTTAGAAGGTTTAATAGCACGGTCAATAGAATCAGTAGAAAGGTCCCTGACGGTTTTTGAATGAGGTTTGAAGGGGAGAATTTAGCGTCCACAACTACCTTAAAATATTGAGAATCGAATAATAATCAACACAAAAAACATAGCGCAAGGTTGATGGGATGGGATAGCTTAGTCTTCATCTAAATCAATATCATCATCATCATCATCATAGCTATCATCAACGTCCATCAGCTCCGATATTTCCTCATCCTCTTTTAGAGTACTTCTCAAATCCTCTCGTTCACGAGGAATAAGACGGTCATTAGCTTTCAGCCAATCTAGAATAGAAGAATCGTACTTGACCGGAATCACTACAGCCGGTTCATAACGCGCTTCTTGTCGTAAAGAAGGATTGTACATAAGTTTATTCTTGAGTTTACCGAAACACCATTAGAGTGTACCATCGGAACCCCTTCTTTGTCTCTATCTCATAGAAGTTTCAGCCTGACTACCAGTTAATGCTTTTCTCTATTTATAGTATATGCAAAAGTTTATAATATTTACTTTAATCTATTTATTTTTACTAAAAACCATTTAGATAATTTACGCTAATAAATCAAGACATTTTTTAGGATTTTTTTGTCTTAGAAAACAAGATAGTATTTAACAATTACTTTTTTGCTAGTATGTCATTAAGTTAATAAACTTAAATAATAAAATCAATGTAAACAACTTATATAAAACTGACTTTTATTTTTTGTATTTATATATTTTTTATTAGTTCAGCATTACGCTATTTGTTCATAAACATAAAGCATATATTATATCTATACATGCATATTAGACTATACTTAATTTCAGTTCTATGCAATAGTTATCTTGATTTAATAGTTTAAATTATGTAGTTTTTTATTAGAGATTAGATAAGCAAATAAATAATATTTTAAGATTAATATTTTTGACAAAAATTCTCTATATTTTACGCTCAATTATTTAATTAGTTACACTATATTTGTATACTATATATTTTTTGTTATAAGATATGATGGCATTCTTTCTGTTTATTATCGCATATGATTTTACCTGAAATTCTCTCAACACCTAGCATTGATTTTTCAAAAATTCGCCCAGATATTCTTTTATTACAATCAAAATTAGTTCAATGGCGTAGACAGTTACATATTCAACCAGAATTAGGATTTCATGAACAAGTAACGGGTATGTTTATCTCCCAAATCTTGACCACAATAGGTATTCCTCATAAAACAGGAATTTCTAAAACAGGAATTGTCGCCACCATTGCCAGTTCCCAGCCTGGACCAGTCTTAGCAATTCGGGCTGACATAGATGCTTTACCCATTCAAGAAGAGAATGAGCTTCCTTATCGTTCTCAAAATGATGGTATCATGCATGCCTGTGGACACGATGGACATACAGCAATTGCTTTGGGGACAGCTTATTATCTATGGCATCATCGCCATGATTTTAAAGGAACCATCAAGATCATTTTCCAACCTGCTGAAGAAAGTCCAGGAGGGGCAAAACCGATGATTAATGAAGGAGTTCTCAAAAGTCCTGATGTAGATGCAATTATTGGATTACATTTGTGGAACAATTTCCCTTTAGGAACGGTAGGGATAAGTAGTGGACCATTAATGGCAGCAGTAGAGTGTTTTCATCTAGACATTTTTGGAAAGGGTGGGCACGGAGCAATGCCTTATCAAACTGTTGACTCTGTGATAGTTGGTGCTCAAATTATTAATGCTTTGCAAACGATTGTTTCGCGTAATGTTAATCCCCTTAACTCAACTGTCATTACAGTAGGAGAACTGCACGCAGGAACAGGATTAAATCTGATTGCAGATAAGGCTAGGATGAGTGGTACTGTACGCTATTTTAATCCTAATTTAAAAGGATATTTTAATCAACGTATTGAAGAGATTGTTTCAGGAATTTGTCAAACTTTTGGGGCAACTTATGAGCTAGATTATTGGTGGTTGTATCCTCCAGTTATTAATGATAAAAAAATAGCAGATTTAGTGTGCTCAGTAGCTATGGATGTTGTAAAAACTTCTGATAGAATTGTTTCTTCTTATCAAACTATGGTAGGAGAAGATATGTCTTTCTTTTTAGAAGAAATACCAGGATGTTATTTTTTATTAGGGTCAGCTAATCAAGATAAAGGGTTGACCAATCCTCATCATCATCCTCGTTTTAATTTTGATGAGACGGCATTACTTATAGGAGTTGAAATCTTTGTTGGAGTTGCTGAAAAATTTTGTCAATAGAGTAGAAAAATAATATGAAGTTATCAATATTTATTTTGGTAAAAATTTTAGTATTTAAATTAAAATTACTATAGTTCTTTAGAGACACAGCTTAAAGTTTTTTATAGAGGATGCACCTAAAAATAATGGTTAGTATTCAAAAATAATACATTTACATATGAAACCTATCTATTCAGTATTCATAAAACTAATTAGAAAAAATTGGCAAATATAGTAGTATTAAGGATAACCAAGACATTATAAAGTTCTCAAACTATTTTGTAATCTGCTATTATCTATTTATTTATATCAGCATTACTTAATGCTGATATAAATAAATAGCACTGTGTTACTTTGTTCCATAAGTTTAAAAATAATTTTACAGATACATCCAAATGTATTTTTTAATAATTGAGCAACTAAATACATTTTAGGCAATAAACAGATAAGATATTTTGTTAAGTAGAATAATGAAAATATTAAATATAAAGAAGATAGTCTATTCGAGACATTACTAATTAATAAGAACATAAAAAATACTACTAAAAAATATACCTAAACTATAAAATAGCTGTTTGATTAATAATCATCTTAGTCAGTAGATAAGTTGATTATTATTTTTGTTGACTAGAATTAGCTATAAGGTAGACATTTTTATAGAATCAAATTATATTTAGTTTCTTTATATTTTTTTAGTATTATAGTTCTATAATATTAAGCATTTGAGCTTTAGTTTTATGAAAAATAATATACCTCTGTATTTAATAAATTTTACGATATCAATATCAATTAACATGAAACATTTTTCACTAATTTCGTTCACAAACAACAGCATAATATTATTAATTAGAAGGTTATTTAATCTAAATAATGTTAATTACCTATGTTTTTATTAAAAATAGCCAACAAAACAATTACAGTAATCATAATTATTATTTCTTGCTTAATAATAAATAATAATATTATCTTTGTTTTTGTATAAATACCATCAATAGATAAATATATTAACAGTAATATTTAAACTTTTAACTAAAAACTACTGTAATACTTTCCAAAAAATTTAATAATGCTTTGGTCAAGAAAATTTTTAATTTAAGAATAAAAGAGTGGCAAAATAATCCATCAATATACTTGGCAATGTGGTATTTAGTAAATATTTTACATTTCTTATTCTTTTTCAAGAGATAGTTATTTAATATTTTAAAAATATTAGTTTAATTATTAAGAATAATCTTAAAAGAAGTTTATTTTAAATTTTAAAATTTTAACTTTTAATCCCTTAGGTTAGAAACGGGGGTATTATTTTTTTATATAAAATTATGTTGGTACTTCTCATTTTACTTGACCAGACTGAAACAAAACGAGAAACCACCAATTTTTGTCTAAACCTATTTTAAATAAATATCATCTAAATTTGCAACATCATGCAAAAATATTTTGGTGAAATACCAATAATATTTTTGCATGATGCTATAGAAGACAAAATTATTTAGTATTGTATATCCCCATTATTAGCTATAAATAAATATTATTTACTCACCTTTATATCATATCATTTTTGTTAAGCTAATTGTAATAAAAATAAATAGGATAAACGTTAAGATACTTTATCTAAAAAATTTTAGACTTACATAAGTTCTTTATCAATATTTGAATACATTTATAAAAAACTTATGTAAGCAACGTCTAGTTTGATGTGTTTAATTAAATAATGATCAATAATTGTTAATCCTTATCATTATCTAATTCTTCTTTAAGGGGTTCAATAATCAACAATTTAAACTCTTTCAATTGACACAATCCAGGTTCCTACATACATACGAATAGGGATATCTCCTGAACTCAAAACATCACAAATTAAATAATAAGTACCACTGCTAGGATTTTTTACACTAGAAAAGACAATTTCTGCCTTTTGGCTAGCCTCAATAGGTCTTTCTAGTTCAATCTCAACTACACGGCTTTCTTTATCCCAATAGACATCTTTTAAAGGTAAAGACTTACCATCAACACGAACTTCTACTTTATCAAGATTAAATTTACCATCGAATTTAGGTTTTTCAAGATAAGAGATAAAAAATTTACTTGCCCCTTGAGTTAACTTTTTTCCTGGAACATAAAGTCTATACCGTTCCCCTACTTGTCTAGGACGTCCATTAAAATCCAAATGATAATCGAGAATGTCTTTACGGTCATCAACCCCACTAAAAATTGTTAGTCCAGGATTACTGCCTGCCCAAGTTAGATCTTGAACACCAGTAAATAAACAACCAAACAAAGTTAAGCTGGAAATTAGACGCTTAGAAAGGAAAATTGCAGACAATAAAGGATTCTTATTCATAATTTATTTTTTAGCCAAAGGCATTTTAGGAGCAGACCAAGTCAACCTACTTATTGGGTCTTAGGATAACAAATGTCTTCCTGTTCTGGGGAAAAACTTAAGATAATCCTCTTAGGATTGAAACTTCAGTGAAAGGATCTTTATAAAGCAAGCAATTACTGAATTCAGCATATTATGAAGATGAAATATTTTTTTAAAAAAGGAGCGACAACTATACAATGCAACCAGCCGATATTCTCATTTTATCCAATGGACCAGGGGAGGTAACTACCTGGGTGCGTCCTGTAGTAAAAGCTATACGAAAAAACCCAGGCTGGGATACCTCTCAAATACGTATTTCTGTAGTATTATCTCCCTGCCCTCATTCTACTGGTCAAGAAGCTGCCATTGTACGTCGTTACCTAGAAGTTGATCGGGTTCAATCAAGTGAACATTTTTTTGATTTTTTATTATTGGGAAAAACAGCCGAGAATTGGGACTGGCATAAATACGGCATTGTCTTGTTTCTAGGTGGCGATCAATTTTATACAGTACTACTCGGCAAACGATTAAGATACCGCACTGTCATTTATGCGGAACGGGAGGCTCGTTGGTATCGTTGGGTTGATCGCTTTGGAGTTATGAATACAGATGTGATTAAATCCATTCCTAAATCCTATCAACATAAACTGACCTTAGTAGGAGATTTAATGGCTGATCTAATTCCTACTAGTGTGAGTTTATCCGAAATTAATTCTTCCCCTACCATTGGGATTTTACCCGGATCAAAACGAGGTAAACTGATACAGGGGATTCCTTTATGTCTGGCAATTGCCGAACAAGTTTATCAACAAAACCCCCAAACTCGTTTTATTCTTCCTGTTGCTCCTACCCTAGATTTATCCACTCTAGCCAGCTTTGCTGATTCAAGTCAAAATCCTATGGTGATGAAGATGGGGGGGGTGTGTGCAAAATTAGTCACGTCTAGTGCTGATTCATCCTCTTCTCCTTATTTAGAGACTCTTAGTGGACTTAAAGTACAATTAATTACCCAATTTCCTGCCTATGATTATCTCCGCCATTGTTCTCTAGCCTTAACCACTGTGGGCGCTAACACAGCTGAATTGGGGGCAATGGGGATTCCTATGATTGTCTTGCTTCCTACCCAACAACTGGATGCTATGCGGACTTGGGATGGGATTCCAGGAATTTTAGCTGGGTTACCTTTAGTGGGAAATACTTTAGCTAAAATTATTAATTTTATAATACTCAAACAGGGACGATTATTTGCTTGGCCTAATATTTGGGCTAATGAAGAGATC
Source organism: Cyanobacterium sp. uoEpiScrs1 (assembly GCF_947331815.1). Taxonomy (GTDB): domain Bacteria; phylum Cyanobacteriota; class Cyanobacteriia; order Cyanobacteriales; family Microcystaceae; genus Rippkaea. The sequence continues at coordinate 1,214,909 of NZ_OX373462.1, read as the reverse complement.
GTGCCGGAATTAGTGGGAGAATTGCAACCAACCGATGTCGCCAAGTTAATATTAGATTGGTTAGCTAATCCTATTCAACTGGCAGGAATTCAGGATCGCTTACTACAAGTTAGAGGACAGCCAGGAGCAGCGACTGAGCTTACTAACATCCTTAAGGAACAATTAACTTTACTCAATTCTTGATATAAAATTGAGCTATAACCTCCATTAATTTGAGTGGCTTTTTGTAAAAAAATTAACTAATAAGGGAAGACAAATGTTAAGATATCTCGAGTCTTCATAAAGTTGTTTTACCAAAACTCGGCTCGAGCGAGTTCTGCCATGTTAAAGGTGTTAATGCGCTACTTTAATTTGAATCGTCTAATGATTGCCTTGCTAGTCTCGGTAATTACCCAATCATGCCCGGTCCAAGCTCAAACATCTCTTATTAGCTCTAATAATGGTGAGGTGCTTGAATCTATACCAGATAACGAAGGAAAAATATCAGATGAAGATCCTAGTGATCCTGCTAATTTGCGTCCCCTGACTCAAGCTGACAGTTTACTTAGTCTACAAGGAGCTCAAAGACTCGTCTCGGAGGCTAATGAAGCTGTTAACACTGAAAACTATGATCAAGCGGCTAGTAAACTTCAGCAAGCTCGCAAGATTTTTAATCAGTTATCTAATTTCTATTTACAATTAGCTAAGAGTTTTTCAGGAATTGATAGTGATATTTATGAATCTCAGCGTAATAGTGCGTTAAAAACAGGTCAAATGAGAGATTCTGCCACTTATCAATTAGCTCTCGTTCATCGAGCACAAGATAAACCAGAATTGGCTGTTCCTTTATTGGTTCAAGTCATTCGCTCCCAAAATCCTACAACCGATCTAGGAAAAAAAAGTTATCAGCAATTATACGAATTAGGGTTTGTTGACGTGCCTTTTGGGACTTCATCAACAGCTACGACTCCCAGTAATTAAATTTAATCATTAAAAAAGTTTGACATGATCCATCATAGTAACTAACACTATGAGCTATTCTATTTTGTTTTTTGGGGCTATCAAAATAAATTTTAAATAGCTTTTAAATAGACTAGAGTAGTTTACAAATTTTTCTAGAACTATACCTTAACTTATAAAACTAATCTAGTATTCAGAATATAAATCAATATAAAAGGTAGATAGAATTAATGAACTCATAGGAGTCTAAAAAAACTAAATGCTTATATTAAATATAAATAAATAGGTATAAATCATTGGGGTCTAAAGGTTCTTAAAACTACTGGATTGCTTAAATAAAAAAAATTAAATTAACCTAATATTCAAATATTGTTAAGTTACTTTTTCTGGAAAGAGTTATTTTTTAGTCTCTAGTTCAGGTAATGTTTTTCTTTACAATATTGAAAGGTTTGTAAAATAAAAAAATCAAGGGTAATATCTCTTAATATGACTATGAAAGTGAAAGATAAAATATACTCATAAAGATATAGGAAAGTAATAAAACTGGTTATATAACGGCTAAAGAGTAAAGCTTCTGGAAGAAAGTTCAAGAGTTAATTAAAACAAAACTTACGTAATAACTGTTTTAAACAGCTTTTGATATAATCGTTATCAACTCGATTGGGGTCCCTCTGGAGCTCCTCAGTTTGTGATTGAAGAATCAGATTTGATATTCAATTAAGATCAACTTGTACAACAGTAATCAATTCATTAAGGAGGATTGTAACTTATGGCTGCTGCACTAATTATTGAAACCCTGATCAACTTTATCAACATATATTTACTGTTGATATTCGTTAGAATCTTACTCTCTTGGTTCCAAAGTACTGAATGGGCTTATAGTATAATGGCGTTCCTAAGTCCTATCACTGATCCCTATCTCAACATTTTTCGGTCTATTATTCCTCCTTTAGGCGGATTAGACCTTTCTCCCATTCTAGCGATTTTGGCATTACAATTTATGTCTTCTATGCTTACTCAGGTTCCCGCTATCTTCTAGTTTGAATAGTCATTATAGTCTTCACTTTTCTAGGAAATGAAGGTCTCACATTAGTGATAAGCTTGGATACTTTATTAAAGATGTCAGTTAATTGGTTGGGACCGTTACTTTAATATTAACTCACTGATTTTTAGGAGAACTTCAGTGATTTTATCTATACGGTTAGTTTAAATCGTATAGTATCTGCTCGTTATTAGGTTAAAAATTTGTTTAAAAGTATTAGCACAATAAACAGTTTGTTCTAAGGAAAAACTGTTTTTCTAAATACATTTTTAGCTTTTCTGATCACTATATAACAACTATTCGACAGTCTAGAAATACAGATAATAACTGTTGTTATTTAGCTAATTTAAGGAGATAAATTTGATGATTTATATTGAATAGTTGGATTTACGTAAGGGTTATCTTCAATAGAGTAATCAGCTAATCCAATAGCTACAGTGGGAAGATGATTATCATAGATATTCATCTATATTATTTCCTGTGGTTCAACATTAACTCCAACACTCCCTGCTCTCAAAAAGCAAGGAGTGTTGGAGTTAATGAAATTTCTATTCTATTAGGAGTTAGTAAGGGCTTATATTGATGAGGTCAATCTCTTACTGATACTGAGACTGGCTTTAGACAGGTATATATAATGCGAATTAAACTGTCATAATATCTTTTTCCTTGATCTTGAACAAATCGTCAATTTTCGTCGTAAACTTGTCAGTTATCTTCTGAATCTCATTCCGTAAATCATGTGATTCATCCTCAGAAATATCATTATTCTTTTCTTGTTTACGTACTGCATCAATGAAATCTCGACGGACATTTCGGATAGAGACTTTCCCCTCCTCAGCCAACTTTCCAGCTAATTTAACCATTTCTTTGCGCCTTTCTTCCGTTAAGGGAGGAATATTTAAACGAATAACCTTACCATCATTATTAGGGGTTAAACCAATATCTGAAAGGCTAATAGCTTTTTCTATTGCTCCCATGCTGCTTTTATCATAGGGTAGTATGTTAATAGTACTAGCATCGGGAATACTAATGTTAGCCAGTTGATTTAGGGGAGTTTCTGTCCCATAGTATTCAACTATTACCCTATCAAGAAGCGAAGCATTAGCTCTTCCTGTTCTAATAGTATTGAAAGACCGTTGAGTAGCCTCAATGGATTTTTGCATATGATCTTCAAGTTCAACTAACTTCACAGAAACCTCCCACAAGTGTACCAACCGCGTCTCCTTTGATGGCTCGAAGGATGTTACCCCGAACCGAAAGATTAAAGACAACGATTGGGATATTATTTTCTTTACAAAGGGCTATCGCTGTTCCATCCATTACCCGTAGATCATTGGCTAATACATGACCGTAGGTCAGACTTTGATAACGATGAGCCTTCGGGTTGATATTGGGATCACTATCGTAAATCCCATCGACTTTTGTCGCCTTAAAAACTACCTCCGCATCGATCTCGGCAGCCCGGAGTGCAGCTGTAGTATCAGTGGTAAAAAAGGGATTCCCCGAGCCAGCACCAAAAATAACCACGCGTCCTTTTTCAAGATGACGAATAGCACGACGACGGATATAGGGTTCAGCTACTTCTTGCATAGCTATAGCTGTCAGGACTCGTGTAGGAATTCCCCTTCGTTCTAGAGCATCTTGCAAAGTCATAGCATTCATAACTGTAGCAATCATACCGATGTAGTCAGCTGTTGCTCGGTCCATACCGGCCGAGGCCGCTTTAACTCCACGAAAGATATTCCCTCCCCCAACAACGATGGCCAATTGAGTGCCATATTTAATGACATCCGAAATTTCCTGAGCAATTTCGGCCACCACTTTAGGGTCAATGCCATAGCCTAGGTTGCCTATTAATGCTTCGCCGCTTAGTTTAACTAATACTCGCTGGTAAATCATCCCTTTGTTGCCACTGTTGAATTGAACCTAGAGTTTATATTTAATTAACACTCCCACCGGTGGAATCAAGTAGGGTTCTTGTTTCATTGGGTTTGTCTTATTCAAAAAGCAAGGGTTCTAAACTCGCTCGAGATTCCCCGCCACAAGTATTTGGTTAACTTCTACTGGCTGTCCGACAGCAGAGTGTTTTTTGCAACATGATTGATTTAAGTAGGTCTGTCAACTCAAGTCATATCAGTTACAGTGTCTAGACAATCATATCGCTCAATGACTCTTGGGTCCATCGATTCAATATTTTAGTTAGGCTTAATCTTAAAAAAATATAATGAATTAGCTATAAGAGTCGTTCTTTTTGGAACTAGGATAGAATGGAGTGATAAAGGTATAAAATTTTGGTTAAAATCAAATTTTAGAAGGATCACAAGTTTCGATGTCGAAATGCCCGAGTCTCTTTAACAATTGCGTCAGCAATTAACGGCGAGGACGTCGATGGGGTCGTTCAACTTTGATAGATACCATTGCTTAATATTAAGTTTGTTGAACACCAGGGAAACAGTTACCGAATGCCCCATATCAATTTGCTCAACACCCAAGTACAAGTAAATGGGACCAAATCTGTCTCTACTTATGGTTCTCAAGGACGCCACATCTCCAAAACTATTGGGCCCAGTCTTGACTTACAAGCAACCAATCAACTACACCTTGAAGCTAGTGCCCAAAATGTAGTTGATTGGTCTTCCACTACATTTGAAGAGGGATTGGTAATGAGTACTAGTTTTGGCATACAAGCGGCAGTCATGCTTCATTTGGTAACTCAAATTATCCCTAATATTCCTGTAATCTGGGTTGACACTGGATATCTTCCCGTAGAGACTTATCGTTTTGCTGAAGAACTAAGTAAACGATTAAAGCTTGATTTGAGAGTATATCAGTCTTCTCTTACCCCAGGACGTATGGAAGCTCTTTATGGAAAACTGTGGGATAAAAAGGATTTGGAGTCTCTTAACCAGTATGATCATATCCGCAAAGTAGAACCGATGCAAAGGGCGTTGCTTGAATTAAATGCTACAGCTTGGTTAGCCGGGTTGCGTAGAGCTCAAACGAGTCATAGGGAATCTTTAGAAAGAGTAGAAAAACAAGGAAATTACTATAAAATTTATCCGATTTTACATTGGAGTTCCCGTGATATTCATCAGTATTTGAAAACTCATAATCTACCTTATCATCCTTATTTTGACAAAGGATATGTTTCAGTCGGAGATTGGCATTCAAGTCGTCCTGTGATAGCAGGAGATGAAAGTGAACGAGATGGTCGTTTTCATGGACTTAAGCAGGAATGTGGGTTGCATTTACCCTTAACTCCTGAGGCTGCACAAAGTTTGGATTCAAGTACATTGTAATCTTTAATCTAGATATATACTTGAGTTAATAGAATTGTTTTTTAACATCAACCAAAATGGAGATACAATAAGTGGAAATCAATGGTTTCATACTATAAAGCTTACAGTGAATAGTTAGTTTGTGGTACGGTTCCCAGTTTATTATTGAATCCGGTGAGTTTTTTTATCATTATGTCCGGGAAAAATTTTCTTTAATTCTAATCCCTGTTCGAAAATGTCATTAATGGGGTACATTTTACCTTCAACAGTCATAAATTTATGGTCTTTTGTTGCTTGGATAATGGAACCGTCCTCAAGACAATATTCAAAAAGTTCTTGTTTACCTCGTGAATGCCACTGTTGAATAGGTTGAGTATAAACAAAGCCATTTTTGTCCACGGTATAAATGCTACAGTTAAGACCTTCCTCTACTATTTTCCCGATGGGAATTGCTCCATATTCGACAGTCAATATTTCTGTCTCATAACTTAAACAATATTCTGCAAATTTAACCATTTGTTCATATAGATTCTCTGCAATGTTTCTAGGAACGCCATTTTTAGTCGATCCATCAATAAAAATCTCTCGATGCTTTTTCATCTCTGAGATTTTCTTTTTCCCCATTGCGCGACGTAATAAATCTGCTTCTCCTAAAGAATAACCAGCTAAATCTTGTGCCATCTTCATGATTTGTTCTTGATAAACTAAGACAGCATAAGTTTCCTTCAGAATAGATTCCAATAAAAAATGTTCATATTGAATTGCTTCTTTCCCATGTTTACGATCAATAAATTTAGGAATTAGTCCTGCATCTAAAGGTCCAGGACGATAAAGAGCTAGGATAGAGGAAATGTCTTCAATTCCTGATGGTTTAAGATCTTTAACAATTTGCTTCATTCCCGATGATTCTAACTGAAAAATTCCTTCTAAATCTCCTTTTGCTAGAAGTTTATAGGTTTTTTCTATGTCAATTGGAAGTTTTTTAGCAGTTCCTTTAGCAATAATTTGTAAGGCTTTTCTCTCTTCTAGGGGTAATTGATCTAAATCTAAATCTAGATTTCTATTTTGCTTAATTAAGTCTGCTGTTTTCTGGATAGTTGTCAAATTTCTTAATCCCAAAAAGTCCATTTTTAACAAACCTAGGGACTCTAAATCTTCCATAAAATATTGAGTGATAACTGCTCCTTCATTATTTTTTTGAAGGGGAACAATTTCGTCTAAAGGTTCAGAAGAAATAACTACACCTGCAGCATGAACTCCAAAAGTTTTATTAGTTCCTTCAATACGAATTGCCATCTCCACCCAGTTACTTACAGGGATTTTACCAATCACGTTTCCTTTATCATCTTTAATATCTACTTTTTGATTATCATAAGCTTCTTTAAATTTTGGCTCCGGTGTTTCGCCAGAAATCATTACTTTTAGTTTAGTAGGTTTTCCCCGTGAGACTGGAATCATTTTTGCCATTTTATCGGAGTCTGCGTAAGAAATGTTTAATACTCTTGCCACATCCTTTAAAACAGCTTTAGAAGTCATGCGGTTAAAAGTAATAATTTGAGCAACATTAGCTTCTCCATATTTTTCTGTGACATACTTTATCATTTCATCCCGTCTTTCAATGCAAAAATCCGTATCAACATCGGGCATAGATTTTCGTTCAGGATTCAAAAATCTTTCGAATAAAAGTCCGTGATGAACTGGATCTATATTAGTAATTTTTAAGGAATAAGCGACTAAGGAGCCTGCAGCAGATCCTCTTCCAGGACCTACAGGAATTTTGTGATCTCTTGCATACTTAATATAATCCCAAACTACTAGAAAGTAACCGGAAAACCCCATTTTTTGTAATATTTTTAATTCATATATTAATCTTTCTTGATAGCTATCTGGTATCTCCTTACGAGAACAACATTTTAACCTTTCTATCAACCCTTCCCATGCCATTTCTTCAATATAACTATCAGGATTATGTCCTGAAGGAACAGGGTAATTAGGAATGCGAGGTTCTCCAAATATATTTTTATAATATTCAATTTTATTGGCAACTTCTAAAGTATTATTTATTGACTCTTCAATAACATTATTAGGAAGATGATCTCGAAATAACAACCTCATTTCTTCTGCAGATTTTAAATATTCAGTTCCACTATATCTAAGTCGTTTATCTTCTGTAATTAATTTCTGTGTCTGAATACAAAGTAAGGCATCATGAGCTTCTACATCATAACAAGAGATAAAATGAGAGTCATTAGTTGCAATAATTTTAATCTTTAATTGATCGGCAATTTTTACAATTTCTCGATTAACAATTCGATCTTCTCTTGAGCCATGATCTTGAATCTCTAGATAGAAGTCATCTTGAAATAAGTTCTGATACCATTCAGCAATTTGTTTAGCTCCTTTCAAATCTCCTGCCAAAATTCTTTGGGGAATCTCTCCTCCTATACAAGCACTAGTAACAATTAACCCTTCATGATATTGCTCTAGTAATTTCTTATTAATACAAGGACGAGAAAAAATGCCCTTGCCTTGAATGCCTTTGAGGTGAGATATAGTTGTTAATTTTACTAAATTTCTATAGCCTTGAATATTTTTAGCTAAGACAACTTGATGATATCTTCGATAACGTTTATTAACTTCAATATCTTCATTAATAACATACATCTCATTGCCTATAATAGGTTTAATTCCTTTATCACGGCAAACTTTCATAAGTTCGATCGCTCCGTACATTACCCCATGATCTGTTAGGGCAATCGCTGGCATTCCTAATTCCAAGGCACGATCAACCAAAGCATTAAGTTGAGATGCTCCATCAAGTAGACTATATTCACTGTGAATATGTAAACCAACAAAAGACATACGATTCCTCTTAAAAATCAAAATAGTTCTTTAATTTATAAACGATAAATTAAAGAACTCAATTATTTACTATCTAACTCTTTCTGTTAGATCTAGTGTACAAGGATGTTGTGAATTGTCTGATTCAACTTGTAGTCTTAAATGATCAATACTCAATTCATTATGTAACCCCTGACCAATGTGGTCCAAACATTTGTCAACTAGATAACCTTGGGAAATAACTCAATGTGCTGTTAGGAATGTAGTATTGATTCCCAAAATATATAGGTTATGAATTTGATTCACTTGTAGAAATTTATAGAAATCAGTGCGAACAGCACACTTATCAATTTTAGTAGTAACTTCATAAACCACTAACTGAAAGAATTCTTTTAACAATTTTCATATATTGACAATAATCAATATACTAACAATTCAACTAACGAAATGAGTGACGACAATTCTAACTCCGGACAAAATAACCCTAGCCGATTCCATAGCAGCTGCCATCATATAAAAATGTCAACTTAATGTTGACATCGCTGCTGGAGTAAACCCTAAAATATTACTCAAGTTATGTTCTACATTTTCCATCAAAGTAACTGATTTGTACAGAAGTCGGGTAGTGTTATAGTGATGTCCATAACCTATAATAGAATATTTATTTTGGGGAGTAGTATAATTATAATGAAGTGTTATTTAGAATAGATACATAATTGAAAAGACACTTCATATGGTTTTAATTATATTTATTTTTTTAAAAAAATTGATAATTTTTATTTATCAAATCTAACCTATAATGTACTATAGTTAATCTGGATTCAATAGATTTATAGATACACTATAGTTTCTATGCTATTGTTTAGCTTATTATTTTGGTAAGTATTGCTAACGTTAGTAGAAACTCAGCATTAATTTTAAAAAAGACAATCAAGACTTGATATTAAGAACATTAAATTCCGTGACTATAGTTAATAAAATAGGTAAAAACACCATCTGCTCTAACTACTAAGCACCAATTTGTATCAATATAAATGAACATTCTTTTTGCTTTTGATTAATTTATTTTTAATATAAAAGACCATTTCTAATCCTATTAGACATAAAAATGTTTGATTTTTGTTAACGATTTAGACATTATCAAGCCTACTAATTGATTGCATCGGCTATTTCTGGAGAAGTTGCTAATTCTTCTAAACGTTCCTGTTGATCCTGACTAATACAGATTTGGATGATATCCTCAATATCTCCTTCCAAAGCTCCCCCAAGAGCAAAATTCTGACCTAAGCGATGATCCGTTATCCGGTTGTCTTTGTAATTGTAAGTCCTAATCTTCTCAGAACGTGCCCCGGTTCCCACCTGAGACTTACGCATCGAACTAACCGCGTTTTGTTGTTCCCGTAACTTTACTTCGTATAATTTTGCTCGCAAAATTTGCATTGCTCGTTCACGGTTTTGTAGCTGTGATCGCTCCTCTGTGCAGAAGATACGAATACCTAAAGGCTTATAGAATAAATCCACTGCCGTTTCTACTTTGTTAACATTCTGTCCTCCTGCCCCCCCTGAACGTGCTGTTGATATCTCAATATCTTTGGGATCAATTTCAATTTCTACTTCATCTACTTCCGGCATAATTGCCACTGTTGCAGTTGAAGTATGAACTCGTCCTCCTGCTTCTGTCACAGGTACACGCTGTACTCTATGGACTCCAGCCTCAAATTTAAGTTTACTATAAACTTGTTCTCCCTGAATTTCAAGAATGGCTTCCTTAAACCCACCCATATCCGCCAAAGATTCACTTACTAGTTTAACTACCCATTTCTGATCTTCTGCATAACGAGAATACATCCGTACTAAATCACCAGCCCAGATACTAGCTTCATCACCTCCAGTACCAGCGCGGATTTCTAACATAATGTTTTTATCATCGTTGGGATCACGAGGAAGTAACATGATTTTTAGCTTTTTTTCTAAATTTTCTGACTTGTTTTGTAATTCCTCTACTTCTAGCGAAGCTATTTCTCTCATCTCGAGATCACCCCCGGCATCTTTAAGAATTTGCTTAGCCCCCGTTAATTCTTCTTGATTTTTTTTCCAAGCCTCATAAGTGAGAACAGTGTCTTCTAAAGATGAACGAGCTTTAGCCACCCGTTGAAGTTCATCAGGGTTAGTGGCAATGTCAGGATCTGCCAAACGGTGAGTTAATTCTTCATAGGCCTGCTCGACAGATCGTAACTTTTCTAATAAATAGGACTCAGCCATAAGATTCTCTTAACTTTAATACTTCTAATTTAACAATAACAAGATTATGTCAAGGATTTTGTTTTCAAGCCGGTTTGAATTAATTTAAAAATTACGATATCTGTTTAGTATATTGAAGATGGTAATATTTTCAGTGTTTCTCGGAGTAATTAAGCAAGCTCCTAGTAATCAACTATTTTTTTGCCTATGTGATTGATGATATGACTGGAAAATAATATAGGATAGAATCTTTTGAAATAATCTCAACTGAAGAGTTTCTGTCCGACTCAATTAGTCAATAACCTATTAACTAGCACACACAATCACTTCACGAGAGTGATTGTGTCCTTGACAATTTCTGCTGGATTGTATTAAATCTACCCAAAATGTCAAGAGCAAAATTGATGATTTGCGATCATATCTTACTCAAGTTTGGTTAACTACTGCTTGTATTCTAGAAGCAACACATTATATTGAAAACCGTGGACTCAGCATAACTTATGCTGAGTCCACGGTTTTCAATATAATGTGTTGCTATTTTTGGGAAGCATCAGACTTTTTTTGAGATTTTTTATTGCCTCCTTTACCAAAGTTCCCATACCGTTTTTGGAAACGATCAATTCGTCCTTCCGTATCAATCATTTTTTGAGTTCCAGTATAAAAAGGGTGATTTCCCGACCAAACTTCCACATTAATTTCGGGTTGAGTCGAGCCTACTGTCATAACGACTTCCCCATTGCAAATTACTTTTGATTCAGGATACCAAGTGGGATGAATGTTTGGTTTAGCCATAAAACTCCTTTTACTATGATTGATTAATAATCCCTAACAAGATGGGTAAACTATCGTTTTGAGTATTGCGGAGCCTTACGCGCTTTATGTAAGCCGTATTTCTTCCGTTCTTTTGCTCTAGGATCACGAGTTAAATACCCTTCAACTTTTAAGGGTTGGCGATTTTCGGGAGCCAACTCACATAATGCTCTCGCCACCCCCAATTTAACAGCATCCGCTTGACCGGTCAATCCTCCTCCATGAGAGGTAACTAGAATATCATAATTATTCTCTAACCCCAAGGTTTCCAATGGAGCTTTGATTGACTGGATATAGGAGGCAATTCGGTTAAAGTAAATGTTACCAGGTTTTCCGTTGACAGTGAGTCCGCCACTGCCAGGTATCAACCTAACCCTTGCGATCGCCGACTTACGACGTCCGGTTCCCCAATAAACAACTTTATCTTCAGATGCAGTAGTTTGCATTAATTTTTTCCTCCATTAGGAATAGTGTTAACATTAAGTGGCTTAGGCTGTTGTGCTTGATGAGGATGAATTTCTCCGGAATACACTTTGAGTTTTGTAAATAACTTACGACCCAAGGCGTTCTTTGGTAGCATGCCCTTGACAGCTTTTTCGACAATTCTCTCAGGAATACGGGACTGAAGTTTTTCAAAGGTCTCTATTTTCATTCCCCCTGGTCGTCCAGAATGACGACGGTATAGTTTCTGGGAATTTTTTTTACCAGTTACCATAACCTTTTCGGCATTGACTACAATAACAAAGTCTCCTGTGTCCATATGGGGAGCGAAGGTTGGTTTATTTTTTCCTCGTAAAACTTTTGCAATTTCACAGGCTAAACGCCCCAAACGTTGGTCCGTTGCATCGACAACATACCATTCGTGTTCAATATTTTCTAGAGTTGAAGTTAGGGTTTTATTCATGGATAACTCAGTGAGTAATTTAAGAGAAAGTTTATTTTATTGAGTCTTCTAGGGACTGATGGCACAAATCCATAGGCCGCTCATCCACGGAAAACTGTGGTACAGAATTTTGATGAAATACAAAAAATGGTTGAGTATCAAACCAAACACTAGAAGGAAAAGGAAAATTTTGATAACCGACCCTCAGCAAACACAATCCTTTAGCTGGAGCAGAATACTTAACTTCTTCTCTTCTTTGATTCATCCAAATATCGGTAAATTCGTCGGCAGAACGCTTACCACTGCCTACTTCAACTAATATCCCTACTAATAAACGTACCATCCCATACAAAAAACCATTGGCCTGAATTTCTATATGAACAAAAGGCCCTTGCCGATAACAATGAGCCGCTTGAATTTCAACCCAATAATGTTCACGATGGGAACCAGTACGACAAAAAGCCGCTAGGTGATGTTTTCCCATCAATGGTTTCAGAGCTCTGTTCATTAGAGATTCATCTAAGGGTGAATGATAATAGTGCCAACTAAAGGGTTTTATGAATAGGTTGGGCAGATTTTCTGTATAGAGAGTATAGCGATAGCGTCGCCACTGAGCTGAAAAACGAGCATGCCAGTTTTTAGCAACAAGGGCTGAGGCTCGAATGAGAATATCTTCATGCAGACGGGAATTGATAATCTTTGCCCATCGAGTGGCAGGAATGGGACTAGAACAATCAAAGTGAGCCACCTGAGCAGCTGCATGTACTCCAGCATCTGTTCGTCCTGCACCGTGCAAGGTAACTCTAGTTTCAAGAACTTGCGCAATAACTGTTTCGATTTCTGCTTGAATAGTTCGCTGATTAGGCTGCCATTGCCAACCATGAAAGCAACTCCCTAGATACTGAATAACCAGGGCAACTCTTTGTTTTTCTTGTGGTTGGGTCCGGTTCATAAACTCGGCAACAAATTTCAAAACAATTTAGACAAGCTCGATAATGGCCATTTCCGCGTTATCTCCGCGACGGCGTAAAGTGCGAGCGACCCGAGTGTAACCACCATTACGATTACTATAGCGATCTTTTGCTTCTGCAAATAGGGCATGGACCAATTGCTTATCGTAAATATAGCCCATTGCTCTGCGTCTAGCTGCCAAAGAGCCATCTTTGGCTAAAGTAATCATTCTTTCCACTTCAGAGCGCACTGCTTTAGCTCTAGTTTTAGTAGTTGTGATTTGACCGTGACGAATCAACTCCGTTGTGAGTGCTCGCAACAAAGCTTTTCGTTGGTCTGCTGGCTTGCCCAATTGGGGGACACGACATTGATGACGCATAACTCTTACTCCTCCTAAAGTAAAGTGTAATGTAATGGATCAAGTTTAAGTCCTCAGATTTTTGTCGTGCAACACTATAATCTGAAGACTTAAATCATGGCTTAGCTTTTTCCTGAGGTAAGGTAATGCCCAAGCGTTTTTGTAATGCTTCAATCACTTCTTCTGCAGATTTCTGCCCAAAATTCTTGATCTCAAGAAGATCTTCTTGACTATAATCCAATAAATCTGCGACTGTGTTTATCTGTGCCCTTTTCAGACAATTGTAAGCTCGCACCGAAAGTTGCAGTTCTTCGATAGGAATCTGACTTTGAGGATTATCGTCGTCTTGATAATCAGGGGGACTAGTTTCAAGTTGATTGAGATCTTTAAGAGGACTAAATAAGTCCACTACAATCTCTGCTGCCTCAGAAAGAGCATCTTTTGGATTAAAACTGCCATTTGTCCAGATCTCTAAAATAAGTCTATCTTTAGGTTCAGTCCCATCTCCCCTAATGTCTTCTACACTATAATTAACTTTGGTGACCGGCATGAAAACTGCATCGATTTGTAAGAAATCCAGAGAAGAAGATTCATCTTTCTGACGAGAAATTCCTTTATATCCGGTTCCTTTTTCAACTCGAAACTCCATCTCCAACTTTGCCCCTTCTGTCAGAGTAGCAATGTACTGGGTCGGATCAATAGCCTCTACTTCTGAGGGTAACTCGAAATTAGCCGCAGTTACGGTGGCAGCCCCTGTCGCTACTAAACGACCAATTTGCGGCTGATCACTATAACTTTTAAGGACAATTTCTTTCATGTTTAACATGATCTCCAATACATCCTCTCTAACCCCTGGAATGGTTGCAAATTCGTGGTTAACTCCTGCAATACGAATTGCCGTGACCGATGTTCCCTCTAAATTAGCTAGTAATACTCGTCTTAGAGCATTACCCATCGTTGTTCCTTGTCCTCGTTCTAGAGGTTCTAGGATAAACTTACTGTATTGACTCTGGTTCTTTTGAGTCTTAGACTCAATACACTCAATTTGAAACTGCGCCACGACCATGACCTCCCTTCATTGTCAAATGCCTCTAAGACGCGGATCAGCGCCTTGTCCAACGTCAACTTTTGTATCTTTAAAAGATTCACGACCGTTGGCTAAACTCGGCGTCGTTTTGGTGGACGACAGCCATTGTGAGGTATAGGAGTAACGTCGCGAATAAGGGTAATTTCTAGCCCTGCGCCTTGAAGAGCACGAATAGCTGTTTCACGTCCTGCTCCCGGACCACTGACCATAACTTCAATTTGCCGCATTCCTTGATCAATCGCTCGTCGACCAGCTGAATCGGCCGCAGTCTGTGCCGCAAAGGGAGTCCCTTTTTTTGCTCCCTTAAAACCGCTTGAGCCAGCTGATGCCCAAGAAACGACATCACCTTTTGTATCAGCAATGGTAACGATAGTATTATTGAAGGTAGATTGGATGTGAGCAATGCCATTAGGAACATTTTTTTTCTGCTTCTTTGCACCGCTTTTTTTTGTTGGTCGCGCCATAGTTCTTTACTGAATTTTCTGTCTAACTCAATTACCAATAGAAACCTATTATTTTTTAGAGGGGGCCTTTTTCTTCCCAGCAACGGTAAGTCTTCTACCGCGACGAGTACGAGCATTGGTTCTAGTACGTTGTCCCCGCACTGGTAGCCCTTGGCGATGACGACGACCTCTATAGGTACCAATATCTGCTAGGCGCTTGATGTTCATCGCCTCCCAACGTCTCAAATCCCCTTCGATTTGATAGTTAGTTTCGATGTAAGCACGCAAAGCGGCAACCTCTTCATCGCTTAAATCTCTAACCCGAGTATCGGGATTAACTCCTGTTTCTGCTAAAATTTTTTGAGACCTCGATAGACCGATGCCAAATAAATAAGTTAGACTAATCTCCACCCGTTTATCCCGAGGCAGGTCTACCCCAGCTATCCTTGCCACGTTTTTTCTCCCTCTACAATATTGCTGTTTGCGTTTTTAGAAATTGTTTCATTCTTGTATAACTACAACGACTAACCTTGACGTTGTTTGTGTTTAGGATTGGTACAAATGACCATCACCCGCCCACGCCGTCGGATAACCCGACATTTTTCACACATTTTCTTTACTGATGCTCTAACTTTCATTTTAGTTTCTACAGCTTCGACTGCAAGCTTATTATTATAACAATAATTGTCTTCAAATTTAGTCAATGTAACAATTTTCTTAAGGAATTGTTATCGAGCTTCAGCCAAATGATCCCTTATTTTTTCGTCTTTAGCCGATAAGTAATTCTCCCCTTAGTTAGATCGTAAGGAGTTAATTCAACCTTAACGCGATCACCTGGCAGAATTTTAATATAGTTACGACGTATTTTCCCTGAAATATGAGCTAACACATTAAATCCGTTATCAAGATCAACTCTAAACATAGCATTAGGGAGAGATTCTGTTACTGTTCCCTCCATTTCAATTAAATCTTGTTTAGACAAAAGATTAAGCCTCAAATGGTACACTAAAAATAGGAATTAGTTAATTTCAGTAGTCAAACGTGTGAGCGCTATAGTTCATACTCTCCGCTCATCTTATCAAAAATTTTGAGGTCGCGGAGTTCATCAATTTAGGTTTAACTCTATCGCTCAATCAAATGGTAATAACCTCTTTCAAAGAGGCAGTTACTTCTTCTAGTGTGTGGTTTCCATCCACAGAAGTTAACCGACAATGTTGTCGATAATAATCAATAACTGGCTGTGTTTTCTCTCGATAAACTTCTAATCGACGACGAATGGTTTCTGCAGTATCGTCTTTACGACCCCTTAATAGAAGTCGTTCAACAAGCCGCTTATCGGATACTTCCAAATTGATAACTTGTTCCGAAAATTTCCCTAACTCTAATAAAAGTTTATCCAAAAAAGTTGCCTGGGAAACGTTCCGGGGAAAACCATCTAAAATCCATCCACTTTGGATATCATTCTGGTTAAATCGTTCTCTAATTAAGTCTAACAGTAACTCGTCAGGCACTAACTCTCCTTGATAAACGTAAAATTGAGCTTTTTCTCCTAATTCTGTCTTTTTACTGATTGCTTCCCTTAATATTTCTCCGGTTGAGATATGGGGCATTGCTAATTGTTTTGATAAAAGTTGGGCTTGGGTTCCTTTTCCTGAACCCGGAGGTCCTAAAAAAATTAATCCCTTTGCATGACTCATAACTATTGTTGATCTCGAGGTTAGTTAAGCTTTATCAAAAATAGGGAATGGGGGTAATTGAATTGCCCTATTTTCTAAATCATCTACTGTTTAATCATTCCCTCATATCTTTGAGAGATAACATAAGTTTGAATTTGTTTAGCGGTATCAATAGCGACCCCCACGAGAATTAAAAGGGAAGTTGCACCCAATCCCCGAAAGGTTGTCACCCCAGTTGCTCCTTCAACTAGAGTTGGTACGGTTGCGACAATGCTTAAAAAGATTGCCCCGAGGAAAGTTAGACGATTGAGAACTCCCTCTAAATATTGTTTCGTTTTATCTCCTGGACGAATCCCTGGAATACTTGCTCCCATTTTCTTAAGATTTTTAGATACATCTTCGGGATTCATGATTAGGGAAGCATAGAAATAACTAAAAAATAGAATTAACAATGAGTAAACTCCGATGTAACTCCAAGTTCCAGGACGCAGGGTATTAGCTATCCGAACTAATATTTGACTGACTGGTCCTTGATTACTAAAAAATCCTGCTAAGGACTGAGGTAAAATCAAAACAGCGGAAGCAAAAATAATTGGCATTACTCCGCCTTGATTCAACCTTAGAGGTAAATAACTAGTTCTTTCCCTGTACAATCTTCTGCCTACTTGACGGCGAGCTGAAATGATGGGAATACGTCTGGTTCCTTCCTGAACAAATACAATCCCCACAATCATGACCAGAAATACTAACAAAAGAATAATGACTTGAGCTACAGCTTGCTGTCCGCCTGTTTGAGCATAGTCTATTGTATTGCCTAAGGTTCTTGGTAGACTCGCAACAATATTGACAAAAATCAATAAAGATGCACCATTGCCAATTCCTCGTTCAGTAATAATTTCTGATACCCACATGACAAACATTGAGCCAGCAGTTAGAGCTAAAACCGTTTCGGGGATAAACCAGAACTGGTTATTAAGGGCATACTGTCTCAATAGACCAACAGTAATGCCAGAACTCTGAACAATACACCAACCTAGGGCAACATAACGAGTTATCTGTGAAATTTTGCGTCTTCCTGCTTCTCCTTCATTTTTTTGTAAATCTTCTAAAGCAGGGATGGCAGCCGTTAATAGCTGCATGATAATGGATGCATTAATAAACGGGAGAATTCCTAAGGCAAAGATTCCTAAGGCAGCAATCCCTCCCCCCGTAAAAATATCCAAAAAACCTAAAATAGGGCTATTGCTAATAGCGGCGGCAAAGGCTTCACGATCAATTCCTGGAATGGGGATAAAAATCCCAAAACGAATCAAAATCAATAATCCAATGGTTATCAAAAGCCGACCTCGAAGACCGGCTGCTTGAGCCATTTGTAAAAATGTCTCTTGTGCTGTAGGTGTTTTATCTCGACTGACAACCATTAATGGCTACCTCAGTTATCAATGATCAATTATTACTTATCAATTATTAATCGTTTTCGGTATTTTTTGGAGAAATTTTTAAGATAACTCTTGCCAACTTCCTCCAGCTGTTTCTATTTTTTTCTTGGCACTTTTCGTAAAAGCTGCTGCTTTAATTACCAAAGATCTGTCCAGTTTTCCATTTCCCAATACTTTTAATGGACCATCATTACTGGTAACAACCCCTTGCTCGAGTAAACTTTCTAGAGTAACTTCGGTTTGAGGAAGCAGAGAATTCAATTTATCTAGATTAATAATGGTATAGTTATGGGGATTAACTATGGGAAAGTGTTTTAATTTTGGAATACGGCGATATAGTGGCATTTGTCCCCCTTCAAATCCAGGCTTTGTACCCGTCCCTGAGCGAGATTTTTGCCCCCGCATTCCAAAACCACAACTTGCTCCTTGTCCGGCAGAAATTCCCCGTCCAACACGACGACGACGTCTTTTGGAGCCTTCTTTTGGTACGGCTTCATTAATTTTCATAATTTTCTTTGTTTTGGATATTTAACTTTTAGCGAGTCATATTTCCTGATCCCTTGACAATCCATTGGAGTCTAGGAATTAGGTGTAAAGATATTCCAGGGGAACACCCCGCTCCTGTGCGACATCGGAGAAAGTCCGAATGCCTTCAAGCGCGTTAATCACAGCTCTAGCATTGTTGAGAGGATTACTCGAACCAAGTTGTTTGGCCAGAATATTTTTTACACCTGCTAATTCCAAGACAGTACGCACAGCTCCCCCTGCAATTACTCCTGTACCGGGAGCAGCAGGTCTAACAACAACTTTAGCTCCACCAGAAATACCTTTAGCAATATGGGTAACAGAGCTAGCTTTGTTTAAAGATACTTCTATTAATTGTTTCTTCCCGTCAGCAACTCCTTTACGAACTGCTCCAATAACATCTCCGGCTTTGCCAACACCAACGCCGACTTGTCCGTTTTCATTGCCGACGACGACGATAGCTCGAAAACTAAGTTTTTTACCGCCTTTAACAACTTTACTAACCCGACGAATTTGAATTACCCGTTCTTGCCAGTTGGTCTCTTTTGCTTTTGTTCGGCTGCCTTTACGACGCTTTGCCATAATTTCTACCCTTACATTGAGATATTATTTCGTTGTGTTTAAAACTGTAATCCAGCTTCACGAGCTGCATCTGCCAATGCTTTAACTCGCCCATGGTAAAGATTCCCCCCTCGATCAAAGACAACTTTTTCAATTCCCTTATTGATAGTCCGTTGAGCAATCAATTTACCTACTGCAGCTGATGCTTCACAAGTAGACCCTGAAAACAAAGATTTCTTCAAAACTGGTTCTAAAGTTGAGGCAGCAGCCAAGGTTTGCTGATCTATATCATCAATAACTTGAGCATAGATATGCTGATTAGAACGGAAAACTGCCAGACGAGGGCACTCGGTCGTACCGCTTACTTTTTTGCGAATTCGTCGATGGCGACGTTGAACTGATTGTCTACGCGTGAGTTTCATATTTATTTTTTACCTGCCTTACCTGCCTTACGTCTGACAAATTCGCCCATATAACGAATACCTTTGCCTTTATAAACTTCTGGTGGACGTACAGCACGAATCTGGGCTGCAACATTTCCCACAATTTCTTTATTTATGCCGCTGACCACCACTTGGGTGTTGTTTTCAACTACTACTTGAATCCCTTGGGGCATAATCATTTCAACGGGTTTGCTATAGCCCACGTTCAGAATAAGTTTGCTTCCCTGGGCTTGAGCTCGATAGCCCACTCCCTGGATGCTAAGGCGTTTTTCAAAACCTTTAGATACTCCTTCAACCATATTTGCGACAAGGGTACGACTAAGTCCATGACGTTCTCTGGCAGTACGAGAATTATCTGCTCGTTCTATCAACAGAGTGTCTGATTCTTTAACCACCTTGACTTTTTCGGAAAGGGTTATATCTAACGATCCTTTAGGTCCTTTGGCTGCTATATATTGCCCGTTGATCTCGATGGTCACTTTATTAGGAATGAGAATTGGGCGTTTACCAATACGAGACATAGGTTTAATTACCAATTATCAGTTATAAATTATCAGTTACTGTTTACTGAAAACGCTACCAAATGTAGCATAAGATTTCGCCACCCACATTTTGACGTCTTGCTTCTCGGTCAGTCATAACACCTTTGGAGGTAGAAATGATTGCAATACCAATGCCGCCGAGTACTCTAGGCAAGTCCTTCCGTTTAGAATAGACTCGTAATCCTGGTTTACTTGCCCGCTTAAGCATATTTATAATGGGTTGACGGCTTTTGTCTTTGTACTTCAGAGTCAGGACAAGAAATTGTTTAACTCCTTCTCCAGTTTCTTTAAAGTCTTCAATAAAGCCCTCTTCCTTGAGAACTTGAGCAATGCTGCGGGTCATTTTTGTGGTCGGCACATGGGTAGTGGGATGCCGTACGGCACAAGCATTGCGGATGCGAGTGAGCATATCTGAGATAGTATCGTTAGGTGCCATTATTGCTTAAGGTGAATTTCTCCTATAAGGTCGCTGATTAACCACAATTGCTAGCAAGCGGGCTTCATATGAAGCGGAGCAATATGGTGACTACTTGCGGAAGGGCATTCCCATTTCTTTGAGTAAAGTGCGCCCTTCCTCATCAGTCTTTGCCGTGGTAATAATTGAGACATCCATCCCCCGAATTTGGTCGATGGTGTCATAGTCAATCTCAGGAAAGATAAGTTGTTCGCGGATGCCTAGACTATAGTTCCCTCGCCCGTCAAAACTTTTGTCACTGATACCGCGAAAGTCTCTAATTCTAGGCAACGCCAAGTTAATCAGACGATCTAAGAAGGCATACATACGATCTGACCGCAGGGTAACCATGACCCCGACAGGCATTCCTTCGCGAATTTTAAAGCCAGCAATCGCTTTTTTTGCTCGGGTAACGACGGGCTTTTGTCCGGTAATAGTGGACAGTTCATTAATGGAAGACTCTAGAGCTTTGGCATTTTGAGATGCCTCTCCTAATCCTCTATTAACAGTAACTTTAACTACTTTAGGAACTTGGTGAATATTTTTGTACCCAAACTGTTCTTTGAGTTTCGGGACAATGGTGTCTTGATAAAAAATTTTCAGGCGTTGAGTCATGGTATTTTATCCTTGATTTCCCTGGGCTTGGTCAGGAAAAGAATTAATCATTGATCAATGAACTGGTTAACTATCCAGGGATAATAATTAGTTTTTGCTCATACTAGTCAATAACTTCCCCAGTTTTCTTAAGCATCCGCACTTTACGACCCTCTTCGGTGAGAGTGTAACAAATTCGGCTAGCAACTTTTTCTTTAGTGGAGTACAACATGACGTTAGAACTATGAATCGGTGCTTCAAAAGTAGTAATTTGCCCGGATTCTCCTTCCTGTTGAGGTTTAACGTGTTTTGTTTTCACATTAACTCCTTGGATAATAACCTTACTGGTCTTAGGATTTACTTTAATGATCTTCCCAACCTTTCCTTGATCTTGACCAGAAATTACTTGAACGGTGTCTCCTGTTCTGACGTGCATTCTATGTCGTTGGGGCTTTTCTTTTTTTTTATTACTCATTTAGAGCACCTCCGGAGCCAGAGAAACAATTTTGGTAAAGTTTTTATCGCGTAGTTCCCGCGCAACTGGTCCAAAAACACGGGTTCCTCTTGGATTATCGTCGCTATTGATAATAACAGCAGCGTTATCGTCAAATCGTATACTCATCCCGCTTGCCCGCTTTTGTGGTTGGCGAGTTCGTACAATTACAGCTCTGACGATATCAGAGCGTTTAATTGGCATATTAGGAATGGCGTCTTTGACGACGGCAATAATGACATCGCCAATTCCGCCATAGGTGACGTTTCCGGTTCCTAAAACTCGCAAACACATTAATTTACGAGCGCCACTATTATCAGCGACATTAAGATAGGTTTGCTGTTGAATCACAGGGCTAACAAAAGAACTAATGGGACGTTAAGATTTCTGCAACTACCCAGCGTTTGGTTTTGCTGAGGGGTCTGGTTTCTCGAATACGAACTCGATCACCTTCTTGGCATTGATTTTCTTGATCGTGAGCTTTAAATTTGTTCGTTTTCACGACAATTTTTCGATATTTTGGATGAGGAGAACGGTTTTCGACAGCAACAACAACGGTTTTATCCATTTTGTCACTGACGACAACTCCTACTCTTTCTTTCACTGCCATGATTTGTTTTTATTTCTCCTCTGAGGTTTGTTCTGGGGGGGTGATTTCCGTCTTTGGCGATACATTTAAGTGATTTGCCTGAATTTGACGTTCTCGTTCCACGGTGAGAAGTTGCGCTAAACGATGGCGTGTATGTTTGAATTCATGAGGTTTTTCTAAGCGACGGGTGGCCTGTTGAAATCTCAGGTTAAATAACTGACGTTTAGTAGCTAAAATTTCATCAACCAATTCTTCATCCCTAAGCTTTCTCACATTTTCTATTTTAGGTAGTGGCATAGCCTTAGGTATATTCCTCCTCTTTTGTGATAAATTTTGTTTTGATGGGTAATTTTTGAGCCGCTAATCTCATGGCTTCTCGCGCAATCGGTTCAGCCACTCCCGACAATTCAAACATAATACGACCAGGTTTAACTACAGCCACCCAGTATTCTGGATTGCCTTTACCTGAGCCCATCCTAGTCTCTGCAGGGCGCATAGTAACTGGTTTATCAGGAAAAACTCTAATCCAAATTTTCCCACCCCTTTTGATATAACGGGTCATGGCACGTCGAGCAGCTTCGATTTGGCGGGAGGTAATCCAACAGGGCTCAGTGGCTTGCAAGGCATACTCACCAAAATTAAGGGTATTACCCCGATAGGCCATACCTCTCATGCGCCCTCGCTGCTGTTTCCGAAATTTAGTTCTTCTAGGACTAAGCATTGTGGTTATCCGTTATCATTTCATAGTTAGTCGTTAGTAATTAATAACTATTAAATAGTCCACTATCGACTACATCATTTCCTTAGATAGTGTCAACTTACTCTTACTCTTCACTTGAGCGATCCTCAAATTGTTGACGGCGGCGTTGACGGCGGGGTGTCTGAGTAGGTATGGGAACAGCTTGTTCCTCTTGACCAGGAATAATTTCTCCTTTAAAGATCCAAACCTTGACACCCAAGATACCATAGATAGTTTGAGCAGTACGATAAGAATAGTCAATATCGGCCCGGAGAGTATGCAGAGGAACCCGCCCCTCTCTTACCCATTCAGTTCTAGCTATCTCTGCTCCGTTAAGGCGGCCTCCAACTTGAATTTTGATGCCTTTTACTTCTGCCCGTTGTGCCCGTTGAATAGCCTGACGGACTACACGACGGAAGGAGACTCTTCGCTCAAGCTGTTGGATAATATACTCAGCAATCAAAGCTGCGTCAGCATCTACCCTAGATACTTCAATAACATTGATTCTAATTTGACGGTTGCCGCCTAATTCCTGTTGTAAGCCAACACGTAATTGTTCAATACCACTACCTCCTCGTCCAACAACAACTCCTGGGCGTGCTGTATGAATAGCGAGATCGATCTGATCAGCCTTGCGTTCAATACGAATACCAGAAATACCGGCATTACTAAGATTCTTAGTAATATAATCGCGAACTCGACGATCTTCTTGTAATAATTCTGGATAGTGCTTAGCATCAGCGTACCAACATGATTTATGTTCTTTTGTAACGCCGAGACGAAATCCGATTGGATGTATCTTTTGTCCCATATTAAGGAGGAAAGTATTAAGAGTTTTCGTTTACATTGGGTGCGACGGCAACTGTAATGTGACAGGTGGGTTTGCGAATTTGATAAGCTCGCCCTTGGGCTCTAGGTCGGTAGCGTTTTAGACTTGGACCACCATCAGCGTAGGCTTTACTGACCACTAAAGTTGTTCGATCTAATCCTTTGTTATGTTCTGCATTAGCTGCAGCCGAGCGCAGGACCTTAAGAATTGGATCACAAGCCCTGTAGGGCATGAACTCAAGAATAATTAAAGCCTCTCGGTAGGAACGCCCGCGAATCTGATCTAATACCCGTCGTACTTTTGCCGGTGACATTCGTATGTAACGAGCAAGCGCTTTTACTTCTACTGTCGTATCAACTGTCATTTTTTTAGTTAATAGTTAATAGTTAATAGTTAACAGTTAATAGCTTTTGACTATTGACTATTAGCTAGGTTATCGACGACCCGATTTTTTATCACTTTTGGCGTGTCCTCTAAAGGTTCGGGTGGGAGCGAATTCTCCCAATTTATGCCCCACCATCTGTTCTGACACAAAGATTGGAACATGTTGTTTCCCATTGTGTACGGCAATGGTATGACCAACCATCTGGGGAACGATAGTTGAAGCCCTTGACCAAGTTTTAATAACCTGTTTGTCTCCTTTTTCATTGAGTTTTTCAATTTTTGAGAGGAGACTGTCGGCAACAAACGGACCTTTTTTGAGAGAGCGACCCATAAGTAGTTCAATGGTAAAAATTCAGTGATTAATTTCCTAAAGGAATTACGTTTTTCAGTCAGATTATTTCGTGCGACGACGCACAATTAGTTTGGAACTCCTTTTTTTCTTATTGCGAGTTTTGGCTCCTAATGCAGGTTTTCCCCAGGGTGTCATCGGCCCACTACGACCAATGGGGGCACGCCCCTCTCCACCACCATGAGGGTGATCCACTGGGTTCATGACACTGCCTCTAACGTGAGGACGTCGTCCAATATGACGACTTCGTCCTGCTTTTCCAAGCTTGAGATTTCTAGCCTCAGTATTGCCTACTTTACCAATGGTGGCGTAACATTCTTTGCGGACCATTCGAACTTCTTTTGATGGCAATCTTAAGGTGACGTAGTCCCCCTCTTTAGCTACAACTTGAGCAGCTCCTCCGGCAGCACGTACTATTTGTCCTCCTTTACCTGGTGTTAGTTCAACATTATGAACCTCGGTTCCTAGAGGAATTCTGATAAGAGGTAAAGCATTACCTATCTCGAATGGAGCATTTTCCCCGGAAACCACCATGGTTCCCATAGTGATGCCAGAGGGGGCCAATATGTACCTCTTTTCTCCATCTTGGTAGAATAGAAGAGCAAGGCGGGCATTACGGTTAGGATCGTATTCAATAGCGGCGACTTTCGCTGGAATATTATGCTTGTCACGGCGAAAATCTATTAGGCGATAGCGACGCTTGTGTCCACCTCCCCGATGACGACTGGTAATTACTCCACGGTTATTGCGCCCTTTGGGATTGTGCTTGGATGTGGTTAATGATTTTTCCGGTTTACTTTTAGTAATTTCTGAGAAATCTGAAACAGATGCTTGTCTAGTACCCGGAGTGTAAGGCCGATAGGAACGAATACCCATAATGGTAGTTAATAGTTAATCGTTAGTAGTTGATGGTAAATACTTGGGTTTTTTAAACGCCTTCTTTAATATTTTTACATTGACTATCACGATTGATTGACTCTTTATACATCGGGAAACAAGACAATAGAGTCCCCCTCTTTTAAGGTGATAATCGCACGTTTATATAAGGGCTTATACCCAATGAATTTGCCCACTCTCTTTTTTTTGCGTGGTGGACGAGCTGTGTTCACCTTGACTACACTGACCTCAAACAAGCTTTCAATAGCGGCTTTAATTTGAGGCTTGGTTGATTTAGGAGCAACTTCAAAAACATATTTATTGTCTTCTAAAAGTAAAGTTGCTTTTTCGGTAACAATCGGCTTGAGGATTAAATCAGCCAAATCGCGAGGGTCATAGCTAGTCACTGTAAACCTCCTGTATTTTGCTTAAGGCTTCCGGGGTAGCGATAATTTTTTCGGCTACTAATAAATCATAAATATTTAAACTATCAGCCCTTAGTAGCTTGAGACAAGGAACATTACGAGCTGATAAGTAGACGTTATCGGGAATATCAGGCAATATCAAAATAATTGTTTTTCCTTGTTCTACTCCCCAACGACTCAAAGCTAAAACTAGTTCTTTAGTTTTGGGCTTGGTAAATTGAGCGGCAAAGTTTTCTACAATCACTAGGTCTTCAGAACGGCTCTGGAAGGCAGTTCTTAATGCTAAACGTCGCTCTTTGCGGTTCATCTTGATGTTGAAGTCCCTGGGTTTTGGTCCAAAAATGACTCCCCCACCCCTCCATAGAGGAGAACGATTAGAGCCTGCCCTAGCTCGTCCGGTTCCTTTTTGCCTCCAGGGTTTACGCCCACCTCCTCTAACTTCAGAACGAGTTTTACTTGAGGCAGTTCCTTGACGTCCGTTAGTACGTTGTCGAACTAAAGCACGATGAACTATATGAGCAGCATTTTCTTCTTTTGCTACTTTTAACTCTAAAGTAGCTTGACCTGTTTCTTCTCCTTGCCAGTTTTTAATGATACAATCAACCATTTTCAGTGATCACTCCTCTTTATTTACCGACTTTCTTAGTGGGAGTAATATTAAGTAAAGTTCCAGACTTACCCGGAATTGCTCCTCTAACAAGTATTAGGTTTTGTTCTCCATCAACTTGTACAACTTGAAGTTTGCGGATGGTGACTTGGGTTGCACCATATTGACCTGCCATACGTTTTCCTGGATAAACTCGCCCTGGAGTAGTTCCGGCTCCAGTAGATCCTGGAAGACGATGGTTTTTAGAACCGTGGGTCATATTTCCCCGTTTAAAGTTATGGCGTTTTTGATACCCAGCAAACCCACGACCGATACTTTTGCCGGCAATATCGACTAAATCACCTGTGTTGAATATGTCTGCTTTGATGGCATCCCCCAGCTGATATTGACTGGGGTCATCTAGCCTATATTCTTTTAGATGACGCAGAGGCGGCATCTCATTTTTGCTCAAATGTCCTAATTCAGCCTTGGTTAAAGCTTTTTCTTTTACTTCAACATACCCAAGTTGGATGGCACTATATCCATCCGTTTTAGATGTTTTGATTTGTGTGACGGTACATGGACCTGCTTGAACCACAGTGACGGGAATTGCGAGTCCCGTCTCCTGGTCGAAGATCTGGGTCATACCGAGCTTAGTTCCGAGGATACCAACAGCCACGGATTTTTCCCTCATTTATTGATACAATAAGTAAGCAGCAATCAATCAAAGCCAGAGGTGCGGGACAGAATATACGCGCTCCTCCGTCTCTGGGTGACATTTTGGATTCGGTATATCAAGAGTATGCTTGATTACACGTTTAACCAGCCGAACATAGTCTGGCTAAGGTCTTGGCGCCGTTTTTCCCCAAGACTTAGGGATAGTTTGTTTCCCCAGTATCTCTAAGGCGGCTTAAAACACTAAGCTGCTTTATGCTTCCACAGTACCTTATCAGCTAAGGTAACAGATATTATTCGTGACAATAGCTATTAACACTTTGTCCACAATTAAGTATTTTACAATTAAATGCTGATAAAAATCAACCCCTGGGCATAATCTGTTCGACGATAGAGATTTTTTAAACCATCAACAATAAATTGTTACTGAATTTATAAGGCTTAATTTATACAGGGCTTTCAGTTTCAGACATCAACGCAATAGAGAAAAAGAAATAAAAATTGCGCAACTATGCCTGTTACCTTTTACAGTAATGCTAAAGTATTTATGATTATAGAAAAATATTGTATTAACTATGTAACTCCAAATATTTCTGTTGTTTCTTCTTTCAAAGCCATCGGACTTTACTTTTATCCAAGTTTTAAGAGTTCGTCTCTTTAGATGCATTGCACCATAAGAGTAGTTTCCTTTGCTCAGTAAACTTGTTCATAATATCTTTACAAATATTTTCAGTATTCAGGTCAATATCTTTGTTAATTCTTTACATATTGAACAGACTTACTATTTATACTTTTTATTTCTAAATTCATACAAAATAGTGTTCTTATACAAGAACACTATTTTGTTGATTGACAACTATTTTAAAATCTAAGTTTTCCTATCTATTAAGGGTTATTTATATTCCTTTTTAGCCAACTTTGTTTATACTCTTAGTGGTTTTTTATAATTTTTATATTAAATATTGTATCTGATGAATATAAAAATATAGAGATGAATAACTACATTTCAAGATCTATACTTATCAAGATAGATCTTGAAATGTAGTTATTCGGGAAATAAACTATGGGAGAATAAATACAATTTAAAGTAATACTAGAATAGTCAACTAATTGTCTCAATACATTTAAAACTTAAAAATAAATACTCAATAATAGAGAATGGACTAATTCAATGACTGTTAATACTATAAATCAGAAGTCTTTAGGACCCCTGCTCAGTATCGCACCGATGATGGACCGGACTGATCGCCACTTCCGTTATTTTATGCGTCAGATAACTCGTTATACTCTGTTGTATACAGAGATGATTACAACCGCAGCTATTCATTATGGCGATCGCTCTAAGTTGCTTGGTTTTTCATTAGAAGAAAAACCTCTCTCTTTACAATTAGGAGGAGATAATCCACAAGAATTAGCAGAATGTAGTATTATTGCCGAAGATTTAGGATACGATGAAGTTAATTTGAATGTAGGTTGTCCTAGTGATCGTGTCCAAAGTGGCAACTTTGGAGCTTGTTTAATGGCACAACCTAAATTGGTAGCAAAGTGTATTGAAGCAATGCAAAAACGGGTTCATATCCCTGTAACAGTTAAACATCGTATTGGTATTGATGAGCGTGATCGCTATAAAGATCTCACTAACTTTGTTCGCATCGTTTCAGAAGCAGGATGTCAAAGGTTTATAGTTCATGCTCGTAAAGCTTGGTTAAGAGGATTAAGTCCTAAAGAGAATCGCACCCTTCCTCCCCTAAGATACGAAGATGTTTATCGTCTTAAGAAACAGTTTCCTCAACTTTTTATTGAAATTAATGGGGGGATTGTTACTATAGAAAAAATAAAAGAACATTTGCAGTTTGTAGATGGAGTTATGATTGGTCGCGCAGCATATGATAATCCTTATTTATTTGCTACAGTAGACCGGGATATCTATGGAAAGACAGTCACTCCATTAACGCGTCCTGAAATTATTGAAAAGATGTTTTCTTATATTGATTATTGGAGTAACAATGGTCTCAAACTTCACAGTATTAGTCGTCATTTATTAACTATTTTTGGAGGTATTTCAGGGACTAAGTCTTGGAAACGATATATTAGTGAAAATAGTCACTTACCTGGGGCAGATGTTAAGGTCATTAAGAGAGCATTAGCTAAAATTAGTGAACAGTAGACAATTAATAGTTTTAGTTTAAATATTCTAAAATAAAGTTATAGTTGACTTTAATGCATCCTCTTTAAGGATGATGTTAATTGTCAATTAGCTGATGTAAATTGTTATTTATTTTGTTTGAGCTAAAACTTGTAAACTTTTATAAAAACAATTTAAGATAATGTTGAAATTCCAGCTATAGCCATGCTTAGTAGACTCAATTCTTTTAAGATTAATAGTTGACAATTAAACAAATTATTTATAGCTAACAAATACACTGTTACTGGCTTTATTTTTTGTTCTATTTATTTTGATTAGATTAGGTTTATAATGCTTTATATTTTTTTGCTATTCAAAATTAACGACTGTTAAGTTATTCAATATTTATAGAAATTTGACTAATTTTTACTTTTATTGTTTAAAAAAATATTATCAGTTTTTAGACATTATTATGACGAAGTCTGTTTTTTGTTATTTCAACAAAGTACTGAATGTAATATGATTAAATAATTGTTTATTGCAGACTACTTATAAATGTCTATTGTTAAGATAATTTGTAATATATACTGTTAATTCTCCAGAATTAGAACTATAATTTTGACACAAAATAATCATAAATTATCTATCTTTTAAGGTATTAATGTATTTGCTAAATTAACAAATAAAAAATAACTAAAAATCAATAATCATGCCTATCGACTACAATAGAAAATTGATAATCAACTGTTTGCTTAGAACGAGAAACTATTATTATTTCATAATATCCAGTTTCAGGAAGTATTCCAGACCATTGATTTTCTTGAGAGTTTTCAATTAAGTTATTAGAACCTGTTGGAGAATAAATAGATAATAAAATATCTCGATTTGCTTTTAAGTAAAATTTCATTCGATCAGAAGCTTTTAAAAAAACAACATATGCTCTTCCTTCTCCTAATTGCAAAGTTGCTTCTCGTCGAATAACATCAGAACCTATAGCTACAAAAGAAAGGTTTTCATAACGTGAACCAGATTGTAGAGCTTGTAAAGTATCTAACATCATACCATTCCAAATTTGACCAATAGCTTTTTCAAAAAAGTGTGTATTTCTTTGTTTAGGAAATAACTGAAAAAAGCGAGTATTAACTAAGTTATAAAGAGCACGACTACTTAGATGTAAATTATTAACCTGTTGTTTCCAATAATGTCTATCATTTTGAGTATAAGTACCCATTCTTTGAACTGCTTCAGGGCTCAAAGAGTCTACAATATCAAGCAAATAAGCCGCAGCTTGATCCCTCTTATTTTGCCAGAAAGCATCGTCTGGATTACTACTCAAAGAACGACCTTTCTGACTAGGATATTGATTGTTAAAATATTCATCTACTAAGGTAGCAAATAAACTATAATTTAATCCTAAATTTCGGCAACGGCTACGTAACTTATTTTTACGTTGTAAGTCTTCATTATTAATATCAGAGATATTATTTTTATTAGACTTTGTTGAAAGAATTTCAATATTTTTTCCTGTATTAACTCCAATAACCCGAGAGATCCAAGCTTTTCCTGTAAACCATCCGAGAATTCCTGAAACAAGAATTAGAATTGTAAGAAAAATAAGTTTATTAAAAAAAACAGTGGCAGGTGTTTTGCGAGGACTGATCATGAAAGTTATTTCAGTATTTTTTTAGATAAAAGTTGAACAAATCGCTTTGTTATTGGTATTAAGAGTCGTTTTAAGACCTGTAGCAGTATAGATCAATTTTAAAAAATTGCTAATAGAATAAAATAAGCTTAGGTAAAACTTAAGAGACAAATATATTAGGAAATTAGGTTAAGTTTATAGATAAAATTTTCCTAGACTAGGACAGTATTTTTTCCAATCAAGTAAAATTTAAGTACTCGTTGCCTATCCTTTATCAACTACCATCTGGAGACTGACGGGTTTTTATAAAATCTGTTCCTTGGGAGTCTGGCTAATTTAAGCAAATTTATTCGCAGAAGTCTGATTGTGAATTATAAGTGTACGGAAATCCACATTTGTTTAGTGGGACAATCCCTGAGTGAATATTAACTTATAATCGGGCACAATTATTATTTATAATGTGTAAACACTTTCTAAAATTGAGAAGCTATGACGATACTTGAAAAAGGCAATATTACTATTCATACTGAGAATATTTTTCCCATTATCAAGAAATCTCTCTACACTGATCACGAAATATTCTTACGTGAGTTAATTTCTAACTCTGTTGATGCCATTTCTAAATTTAAAATGGCTGTATTTGCTGGAGAAATGAAAGGAGAAGTTCCCGAGCCTGAAATTATACTTTCAGTTGATAAAAATAACAATACCCTGTCTATTACTGATAATGGCATTGGTATGACAGCTGATGAAATAAAAAAATATATTAATCAGGTTGCCTTCTCTAGCGCGGAAGAATTCATTCATAAGTATCAGAAAGATACCAATGATTTAATTGGTCATTTTGGTTTGGGTTTTTATTCTGCTTTTATGGTGGCTAAAAAAGTTGAAATTGAAACTCTTTCTTACCGAGAAGGTTCCCAAGCAGTACATTGGTCTTGTGATGGTTCTCCTGAATTTGAATTAACAGACTCTTCTCGGACTGAAATTGGAACAACCGTCATCTTAACTTTAATGGATGAGGAGCAAGAATACCTTGAACCATCTCGTATTCGTCAGCTGGTTAAAACTTATTCTGACTTTTTATCAGTTCCCATTAAATTTGAAGGAGAAACTGTCAATAAACAACGCTCCTTGTGGAATGAATCAGCTCAAAATTTAACTAAAGAAGATTACTTGGAATTTTATCGCTATCTCTACCCTTTCCAAGAAGATCCTTTACTTTGGATACACTTAAATACTGACTACCCTTTTTTGGTAACTGGAATTCTCTACTTTCCTAAACTTCGTCCTGATGTAGATGTTTCAAAAGGGTCTATTAAACTCTTTTGTAATCAAGTTTTCGTCAGTGATCATTGTGAAGAAGTTATTCCTGAATTTTTAATGCCATTGCGGGGGGTGATTGACAGTCCTGATATCCCTTTGAATGTTTCTCGTAGTGCGTTAACTAATCATCGTACTGTTCGAGGTATTGCTAATCATATTTCTAAAAAAATTGCTGATCGTCTAAAATCACTTTCGGAGGAAACACCAGAAGAATATATTCGTTGCTGGGAGGATATAGGAACATTTGTTAAATATGGTTCCCTCAAAGAAGATAAATTTAAGAAACAAGTTGAAGATATCCTCATCTATCGGACCACTTATCAGCCTACTGACACATTGACTAAGATTGAGGATAAAGCGGACGTAATTCAAGTAGAAGATAAAAAAGATATTTGGCAGGAGACAGAAGAAAACAACAAAAATACGCAATTAACCTATGAAAGATCAGGATTTACTACCTTAAAAGCTTATTTAGATAGAAATATAAAAACTCATGAAAATAGGGTATTTTATTGTACTGATAAAACTGCCCAAGCAACCTATGTTGAACTCTATAAAAATCAAGAAATAGAAGTCCTATTTATGGATTCTTTCATTGATACTAACTACTTTATCCCTTTCCTGGAACGAGAATATTCTGACGTTCAATTCTCCCGTGTAGATGCAGAATTAGACAAAACCTTATTAAAGAATGATGAGAATAAGGAGATTATTGATCCGGCTACAAATAAAACACGAAGTGAACAAATTAAAGAAATGTTCGAGAAAGCAATCAATAAACCCAAGATAAACGTTCGCACCGAGGCGTTAAAATCAAATACTCCTGAAAGTACTCCTCCTGTGATGGTTCTATTACCTGAGGCAATGCGACGTTTACAGGAAATGACGGCTATGATGAAACAACAAGTTATGGAATTTCCAGAAGAGCATGTATTAGTGATAAATACTAGCCATCCTTTGATTGAAAATATTTATCGATTAAATCAGTCTAGTATTATCCAAGGAACAGGTGAATCTCCTTCTGGAGAGATTTCTAAAATGCTTTGTCAGCACGTTTATGACTTAGCAATAATAGCGCAGCAAGGACTAGGTTCACAAGGAATGAAATCCTTTATAGAACGTTCTAACCAGATGTTAACTCATCTGACAAAATAATATTTTTATCTACATAAATGCATTTTTCCTTAGGATGTTATAAGTAAATAGCATCCTTACTTTTCTTAAAACAAGAATATAGTTAATTATTTTTTGTTTAAGAAGGTAAATAAATAGAAAATTTAGGGCAACTATTTTGTTTTTAATTTTTATTAAAGCATTGTTAAGAAATCTATATATCATTAAGATTCCGCGCTAGACTCTCTGGGTCTAGCAATAGCAACAAATTTCATCTTTATGTCACTTATTCGGGAATGCGTTGAAGAAACGTCAGGTTATATTCCAGGAGAACAGCCTCAAACCGATGATTTTATTAAATTAAATACTAATGAAAATCCTTACTCGCCTCCCCTTGATATTTTTGAGGGACTTCAAGAAGAACTAACAAAAGTAAGATTATATCCTGACCCAGTATCTTCCAAACTACGAAAAGCAGCAGCAAAAGTGTTTGGAGTATCTCCCAACAACATCATAGCAGGCAATGGTTCCGATGACATTTTAAATATTGCAGTAAGGACATTTGTAAATCCAGGAGAAAGTGTTACTTTTCTTGATTTAACTTACTCTTTATACGAGACAATTGCGCGAGTTCATGGTGCATCTGTTACTAAAATTTCTACAAATAATCAATTTACTATTGACCGACCGATTATTTGTCCCGAAGCTAAACTAATATTTGTTGCTTCTCCTAACCCTCCTGTAGGACAACATTTGAAGCGTGATTACTTAGAAAAAACTTGTGAAAAAGCTACTGGAATAGTTTTAATTGATGAGGCTTATACAGATTTTAGTGATAAAAATCATCTTGATTTTTTGAATAAATATGATAATGTCATTATTTCTCGCACTATGTCTAAGAGCTATAGTATAGCAGGAATGCGAGTAGGTTTTGGAATTGCTTCAGTTCCTATAATTGAACAAATGAACAAAGTTAAAGACTCTTATAATTTAGATAGAGTAGCGCAACTTTTGGGTACAAATGCTCTCAATTTTCAAGAATATTTTAAAAAAATTTGGCAAAAAGTTCGTCAAACCCGTAGCCATCTTATTGAATCTCTAAAAGCTTTGGATTTCTCAGTCTTTGATTCTGACTCAAACTTTGTTTTTGCATCTTCTCAATGGATGCCTGCGTCAGAGCTTTACGAAAAATTAAAAGAGAGAAAAATATTGGTGAGATATTTTGAAAATCCTCGTATTAAGGATTATATTAGAATTTCTGTTGGAACCGATCAAGAAATTTTTTTATTGTTAGAGATAATTAAAGAACTTAAATCTAGTTTAGAACTTAGATAATTTTTGTGAGATAAAATCAATGCAAAATCATTACATATTATTTTAATAAAAACAAAAAATATTATTGGAAGATATCAATCTAGTTTCGATATCATTTAATAATCTTCTAGATTGTAATATTGTTCTGTTATTCTATTTTTGCTGGAGATATTAGAGTGTTTTTTAATAGGCTTGTCTATTTTAGAACTCAGTAGTTGCTTTATTACAGGCAATAATATAAATATTGAGTATTAGAATAATTTATTAAAATATAAGACAATTTTTTATCTTGATTTATGCATAGAAATTAAATATAACCTCAGATTCTACTAACTATTCATAGACAAGTAGTGTTTTAACTCAATAAGTTTGGTAAGATACTTTTTAGTTGTTATTAATGCTAACTATAGCAGCTTTTTATTTGATTTTTATTAAAAAGCCCATTTTAAAATAGGCTTTATATACTTTTACTATATTTTTGATTTATTAATGTTAAATTATCTAATTCCGCATATTTGGGCAAGTTAGTATTAATTGGTTTGCCTCGACGTAAAACAATTCGATCACTTTGAGGACGTGACAATAATTCACTGAAATAACGAGCTGTAAATAAAATTAAATCTGCATCTAATCCAACTGAAATTCGACCAATATTAGAAAGTCCCATTAAAGTTGCAGGTGTTTTTGTTACGGTACTACACCAATCACTATAAGGAATATCTAAGTGAGCAATTCTTACAGACTCTTTAAAAACTTCTAGCACATCATGATCACCAAAACCAAAAAAAGGATCTCGACAATTATCACTAGCAAATGTAATAGGAACTTCTTGTTTTTTAAATTCATGGACTTTTGTAATACCCCGCCAATAAGGAGTTGTATTTGAGGCTCGATCCTGAAGATATAGATTACACATTGGCAAACTAACAATTCCAATATTTGCTTGTTTAACCAATTTAATTGTTTGACTAACGACTTCTTGTGGTTGGACCGCTAAACTACAACAATGACCACAAACAATTTGCTTTACAAATTTATGTTTTATAGCAGTTTCAGCAACTTTAGATAAGCAAATTGAATTAGGATCATTATTTTCATCTACGTGAAAATCTAAACATAAGTTACGTTCTTCAGCTAACCTGAAAACTTGGTGAAGTTGTTTATCTAGATGAGGATTCATATAAGTAAATCCACCTAAAACCTCTCCATGGTCAGCGACTTTATCCGCTAGACTGACCCCTTCATCCGTCAAAAAATAATCTAAAGAAACTAGACAAACGGCTTGAAGAATAATTTTTTCTTGCCATTGAGTTTGTAATTCCTTAAAAACTTTAAAAACTAAGTCAGCTTGTTCTCCAAATGAATCTAAATGAGTTCTAATAGCTGTTGTTCCATGAGCATAACTACACTTAAGACCAAACTCCATACGAGCGTAAATATCTTCAGGCCGCCAAAAAGCTTCGGTATCTTTCCTAAGAGTTATCATTGCTGTATCAAATGTTCCGTCCAAATTAGGTGATCGTTCCCAAATATGGCTTTTATCTAAATGAGTATGAATGTCGACAAATCCAGGAAAAATAATACCTCCTTGTAAATCCATAAAAGAATCTTCTATCACAGTAGAGTCAGAGAGAATAATTGAGGAAATTTTTCCTTGGGCAATTTCTAAATCAATTTGACACAAACCTTCTCTGGTATCAGGGATAAAATCTCTATTATCCAATAAACATGAAGGAATATGTGTATTTTTTAGCCAATAGCGATCATTTAAGAAAATATCAGAAATAATAGACATGGGAACAACCAAAGCTTATCTTAACCTGTGCCATAAATAATACTAAGTTAGTGGCTTAAAAATAGAGTTCCTGGGGAGTACATTAACATCTAAATAAGTTAAGTTAATTTATTCTCAATGCTATTATGGAATTTATTCTTAGCCACCTAAAAGTAGTCTTATTGGATAAGTCAACCTCCTCCAAGTCATGGAATTTACTTCAAAACTACCTAGTCGTTCCCTGTCATACTGCAGTCCGTTACATTCTGCAGGTATATCTTGAGTATTTGCAAGAGTCTCTAGCTTTCGTTATCTTCTTTTCAAGAAAGTAAATAATACTTACAAACAAAAGGCTAACTTTTATGTTACCTAATGTTTTCTTTAGTGACTTTATTAACTATTTTATTGTTAAACTGAGGCAGCAGGGTTGATAGTAATATAATGTAATTTAGGCATTCTTCCTCTAAAAGCGTATACCTTAATAGTTTTGTACCATACTTCACTTCAATATAAGTTTCCTGATAGAAATCAAGCACAAACAGATATAGACTATGGAAATTCGATCAAATTTTAGTAAGAAAAACAACCAAAATTTTAATCGAGAAGATATGTTATTAAAATTCTTACTACTCTTTAAGAATTTTTTTAGATCAGACTAAAGTTTTCTCCTAAACTACCAATTACCTCCAGATTATTCAAAATTAATTGGTAATCGTAAAATATTTAGACCAAAGAACCGGCGAAGTTAAAATAGTAAATTTATCTTTTTATATCTTAATTGAAACTTAGTAGTTAGTGAGCTGTAAACCTTTTTGAGCATGACTCAATTATTGTATAAACGCAACTACCGTAAATCCTTAGTATTCTTTTAAGTAACTGCTTTGTCGGATCTCTTAGATAACTCCTAAACTTACTTGCATTAAGTTCAAATTATTTTTGCATAGGACATTATGTT
Organism: Cyanobacterium sp. uoEpiScrs1; assembly: GCF_947331815.1. Taxonomy (GTDB): domain Bacteria; phylum Cyanobacteriota; class Cyanobacteriia; order Cyanobacteriales; family Microcystaceae; genus Rippkaea. The sequence goes on along the minus strand of NZ_OX373462.1, from coordinate 1,177,608 downwards.
GTATTAGATTTGCAAAAGCTTTGATTAAAGTGTTTAAAATCACAAACAACTCTTTCGATGTAAGATTCCTTGTAACCATACCTTAATCTTAATCAATAAAACAAATTGCTGGTTATTAGTTAGGATATTGAAATATTCAGTATGAATGGTAATGTTGCCTTCTTTATGATAGAAATAGCAAACCTAACTATTCGAAAAATAAATAAACCTTCATTATATTAAACTGCTAATTGTAAATCTATCAGTCTTCTCTTAAAAATTTACCTAACTATAGGAACATTACCTTGCTTTGGATTTAGAAAAAATTTTAAAAAGGTACGATGACCATAAAAAAATCTGCTTAAGACTCAGTTTTGTAGACTGTTCGGCTAAAATTGTTCGACACGAATGGGACTAGTAATTTTACTTAATCCGTTTACTGTGGGGTTTCTGAAAAAAGCAACTAAATAATTTTTACTTACAGTCTAAGATAAAGCTAAATTAGTTTATGTTTATATAATTTGTTATGTCTTCTCAAGGTCAGTCTTCTTCTAAGCGCATTGTCTATCAAGAGTTTAGTTCATTCTCCAACTCAAAGATGTTGGAAAACAAGGGTCAAGATTTACTTCCTGAACAACAAGATATTCGGATACAGCTCACTAGATCAGGACGAAAGGGCAAAACTGTAACTGTTATAACTGGTTTTCAACACTCTGCTGAAAAATTAGCTAAATTGCTAAAACAATTCAAAAGCCGATGCGGTAGTGGCGGGACCATTAAAGATAACATCCTTGAAATTCAAGGAGATCATTGCCAAAAACTAATAACTATTCTTTCTCAATTAGGCTACAAGGTAAAAATTAGTGGCGGTTAATCATCAGAAAAGTTAATCCTCTCCCACTCAGGAGAGGATATAGACACCATAAAACTCTTCAAAATATATCAATAACTTCTAGAAAAATTAACTCACTAAGATGCAGCCTACACCGTAAGTCCGACTCCTAACGGCGGCGTGAGCGCTGTCTTCTACGAGTCGCTTCTTTACGCTTTCGTTTCTCTTGCGGCGTTTCAAAGAATTGATGCTTTTTATAATCTGTATAGATTCCGGCTTTAGCAACCTGTCGCTTAAACCGACGCAAAGCAGATTCAATGGGCTCATTTTGACCGACGACAACTTGGGTCATTGATTAACTCTTATACCTCCTATTTTTTATTACGAGGAACATGCCAACAATCTAATCATTGGCTCTCCCATCACGAGTATCCGTCCAGTTACAGTTCCCCAGCTTATCAGCTACACTACTTTTTGTCAAATTAATTGGTTTCATGACTGAAAAAGTCTGCTTTCCATTCTTCTTAACTAATTAGTTCAAGGGAGTGAATCAACCAACCGTCTTGCTTACGAAGTAATCCATAACGAACTTTTAGCTTATCATCGTAAGATCTACTTGTGCTTCGTTGACCCTTGTTGTAAAAATCAGCAACTTCTCTAATATCAGCCTCGACAACCGCCTTGTTTGGGTTATTATCAGGAATTTTGAGAGATTTTATGGTAACATAATGCTTATACTGCCAATAATTTTTGTTTCTCTTGACATTTTGTGCCCTATCTTCCCAGAGATTGAGCAGAGGAATCGCTAAAATTCTACTTAGTGGTTCAATCTTATAGTCAGGACCAAAAGCATCAGCTTTACTAGATAACCAGATATTAATAACTTTTTTAGCATCTTCTACGGTCAATTTTTCGGGTTGATCTTTTATCTGCTTCGTGACCAAGATCTCTGGTGCTGGAATGGTAATTGGGGGTTGGCGTAGTTCCAAGACCAGTTGTTCTTCCTCCAAAGCAACCAAGGGGGACATAATATATTGAACCCATTTAATTGATGATCCTAGTGCTCCCAAAGTTATCAATGACGCAGCCAAAATAAACCAAGGATGGAGTTTAAAGATTGTTTTGCTGAAACTGTAGGAATTGGTTCGTTCATATGACTCACATTGAGCTTCTTGTTCTGGCTCGCCAACTGTTGTTGGGAAATCTAGAGATAGGTTATTCTGGGCGTTTCGACGAAAATCTTGATTAGAGCTTTTAACGACTGCTCTATCTCTAATTCCTCTTAAAGAATTTTCCCTAAAACTGCGGCGGTATGGAGTCGAAGAAACAGCTGCCCCTGTAGCTAGAGTAGGAACTCCCCCACCTCCACTGACAAGTAACTGTGGTTCTTGATGTTGGAAGCGGGCTTTTCTTAGATATCGTCCCTTCGTGAAAGCCCGCCTTTCCTGAACAACGTGATCATTTCGTGAGATCGCTCTACTTAGCATCACTTCATTTTCTTGTTTCTCCCCAAGAGAAGTCCTTTGAGAGTCAGCAGGTAATTGTTCTAGATAGGTCTGAACTGATTGATCAGCAAAATAATCCTCTAGAGAGTCGGTCCGTTTTTTAAAATCACGAAAATGAGAAAACACTTCCGTGTGTAACCAATGTTGCCCATATAGACACAGCCCAGGCAAAAGATCCGGTGCCCCTTGGGATTGTTGTCTAACGAAAGTCAAGACTTCTTCGTCTTTACATTGTTCTAATGCGAGGATAGCCTCTTGAGTTTCGCCTAAAAGCAAAGAACAAATTCCTTTTTCTAAAGAGACATCCTGAAGTTTCTCTAAGCCCTCCAGAATACTTTTCGCTTCAACTATAAAAGCGGGTTGTCTCCCAATAAAACCACGGGCAATCAAAGAATATACTCTTAGATAAGCAGCCACAGCTGATCGGTAACTGCTTTCACGAAAAAAAATATCTTCTTGTTCAGAAGCTGTCAAGTAAGTCCGTAGTTGTTGAATAAACCGCAAAAAATCGTCTATACCAAGCCCAGAATTGTCATCACCTTGACCATCAATTCCCTGTCTTTCTTGTAGCATTTCTTGAAGTAGGCTTTTACCTCGATCTCGATCATATCGATTTTTTTCAGGTTGAGCCAACAATTCTAAAACTCGGTAGGGACGTAACTTATAAAGTTCTTTGGTGATTTCAATTTGCAATGATGGAAATAAACAATTTTCTTGAAGAATGTTGAGCCCCTTTCCTCCTGAAATCCCTGCTTGTTCATATTCTTCTTGTTGCCATTGTTCTCTGCTCAATTCTAAAGCAGCTAAGGCAATGGTAAGAATAATATCAGTTTGAATCTCGCAGATAAGAGGATACAATTCTGATTGGGGACTTAACAAGATGTTAAGAGAAATTTCACCAAATTTAATGACTAGCTCATATTCTCCTAACTCTTGGAGAATCATTAAGGCCCCTATCCATTGCTCAGACGTAATTTCTAATATTTTAGAGTCTAATGGCGATGAATTAGGAAGTATTTCTTCCTCTGGAGTAGTTAAAAGAATTTCTGAATTAGATTTTAATTGATTGGCAAAAGTGCTTTCTAGAAACAAGGTCTCATGAACAATTTTTTGCTCTGAGTCCGATAATTCCGATAATATTTTATAAGCTTGAGTAAGTAGTTGCTTCCGTGATAAGGTCGCCGTCTTGCTATATTCCCGACGGGGTGATTGCAAACAACGATCATGATAAGCCTGACTAAGCTGCTTATCTGTTACTTGGGGAAGAACTCCCAAAATTCTATAGTAGTCGAGAGGGATACGCACGGTTGATTTCCTCAGAGCCGGGTCAAGACAATAAGCTCATTCTGATTCTTATAGCCTACATTAAGATATGTGTCCAGTCTAAGACACTTAGAAAACAAATCAAAGACAACTGATAACACTATAAGCTCCAGAAAGATTCAGTTACTGGTAACCGTAGACAAGGCTGAACAAGATTATAACTAAAATATTCTAATTAGTAAAATGGTTATTACTAGACTTAGTCTTATAACAACAATAGATATTCTTCCATGCTAACCACATTAACCTAATAGAGTTAATAAGAGTTTATTTAGGCAAAATTTAGGTCTATACGGAATCGCATAATTCTTTTAACATAAAAATCTCATCTCCCTCTATAATTTTTAAGTCGGTATTTTTTGCCCCCATTTAGAGTTTGTGGCTGAACTTAAGTCAACCTCGATTACTCAATGGTCTTAACGAATTATTATAATCTTACAAAATTTATGGTTTCCCAACGAACATTACCAGAATTTGACCAAGCTTCTATCAAAATCACTAAAGAGGAGGGTTTAATCCTCTATGAAGACATGATGCTGGGGCGTTTGTTTGAAGACAAATGTGCTGAAATGTATTACAGAGGCAAAATGTTCGGTTTTGTTCATTTGTACAATGGGCAGGAGGCAGTTTCTACTGGAATAATCAAAGCTTTACGTCCTGACGAAGACTATGTATCTAGTACCTATCGTGATCATGTCCATGCCCTTAGTTGTGGGGTTCCTCCTCACGAGGTGATGGCGGAGTTGTTTGGAAAGGAGACTGGATGTAGCAAAGGACGGGGAGGTTCAATGCACTTGTTCTCTGCACAACATCGGCTGCTGGGGGGCTACGCTTTTGTTGCTGAAGGGATCCCTGTAGCCACAGGAGCCGCTTTCCAAAGTAAATATCGACGGGAAACAATGGGTGATGAATCATCCGATCAGGTCACTGTATGCTTTTTTGGAGATGGAGCCAGCAATAACGGGCAATTTTTTGAATGTCTCAATATGGCCTCATTATGGAAGTTACCCATTATTTACGTAGTTGAAAATAACAATTGGGCAATTGGTATGTCCCACGATCGGGCTACTTCTCAACCAGAAATCTATCGAAAAGCTTCTGTTTTTAATATGACTGGTGTGGAAGTCAATGGGATGGACGTACTAGCTGTTCGTAACGTTGCCCAACAAGCTATTGCCCGTGCCCGTGCTGGAGAAGGACCAACTTTAATTGAAGCTTTGACTTATCGCTTTCGGGGACATTCTTTGGCCGATCCCGATGAACTCAGATCTCCTGACGAAAAAGAATTTTGGGGAGGCTTAGATCCCATTAATAAATTATCTACTTACTTAATCGGGCATAACTTGGCTGATAAACAAGAACTTAAGCATATTGAAGAGAATATTCAAGACAAAATTGCCATGGCTGTCCAATTTGCTCAAGATAGTCCAGAACCTGATACTAATGAGCTCTATCGTTATGTTTTTGCTGAAGATTAATAAGTCATGCCCCTATACCTACCCCTCCTCTAAAACAGGGGACAATTTACTGACTATATACAACATCTAGACATCCTTATAGCAGGAAGTCATCTCTGTCAAAAAAAAGTTGAGGGGATTTACTTATTTGTGTTTCCTCTAAATGTCATAACGTCTAAATTGATTGTATCTGAGGCTCAGGAATCAAACTATCTGGAGTATTAGATTTGGATGGGCCAATTTGATATTTAACCAAATTAGCTAACTCCTGCAACTGACTGATCGCCTCAGCTCCTTCAAGTTTCATCAGCTCAAGATCATCCCGCATTTCTGTCCAGGTAATTCCGTAGTCCGATACTAAAAATCGAATCAGGTGATTTTCTCCTAAGCTAACCATAAATGAAGCACTGTTCATCTGCCCACCACAAGTGTAGCAAGAAGCTAAATAACCTCGTTTTTCAAGTACAATAGCCAGTGCTTGGAGATTGATTACTAAATCTCTCACAAAGCTGCAGTGTTGTTGAGCTAGTCGAGTAAACACTTTTCTTCCTCCGAGTAACACTCCCCATTGTAAAACCCTAACGCTCTTTTTCAATTTTATTTAACGTGTTCAAGATTATGTTTACCCAATGATCGAGGTAACACTAAAATTAATTCAGTACAATAAATAGCGACCTGGCACTAGTCTAGTTCGGTACAATTTTTCTGGTACATACTGCTACATTCCATTGTCTTATTCTCATGTTTTCAAAGTCTTACGCCACATGAAAAGTTTCTAAAAGTCTTAGATTTATTTAAAGGAAAAATTTACCCAATATGTCATCTAAACTTTTTACTTCAATCATTAGAGATTATTCACTCCAATAAATTATCATTTTTCTCTGATTAATATTTGATATAGTTAATTTTTTTACAACTTGATATATCTTAACGCTATCGACTTCGGGTCTAGTAGTGTTGTCATTAGCGATTGCAATTTAATCATACAATAGGCTAGACCAATAAAATTATCAAAAGTACCTAATTGATATTGATGTGGACGGTAATCTCTTATTAATTTATAGTTTACTCTATTTAGAGAGTGCTATTAAGTTGTGAGGAATTCTAAAGCATTCCGTACTTAATAGCGTGCTTTTTTAGCGTGCTTTTTTTAAGAAAAATTTGTAATCTTATAATAAATTTAAGCGAGATATTAGTTAAGAATGTCAATATTGTTTGCAAAATACACATAAAAAGTTGCTGTCTTTAGACAAGCAAAAGGACGATTTTTGACTGATTTAGTAGAATAACTCAAAGGAAAAGAAGTTTCTTACGAACTTTTTAAAATACACTATTTTTAGTAGTCATCATTTTGTTATGGATTTAGTCAAGTAAGTCAATGTTAGTCTATTGAATAAGTAGGGCTATGCTAATGAAAAGCCGATAGTATCTTTCGAAGATATATATTTTTTACCTGAAATATATTATTAATTTCTATTAAAATTAACCATTAAAAAACAAGAAGTTTAATTAATTTTAAATAAATTTCTCGTTTTATATTCAGAAAGAATAAAAATAATATAATTTACGATAGATAGAGTATTTTTTTATTACCTACAGCCTATTATGGTTTTCTACTTTTTTACATTTAGTAAAACAATTAAGAATTAAACTATAGTCTTCAATCGAAGAAATCAAAATGTATTTTAATCACCAAATTAGGTAAGTCTTGATCTAGACAGATTTGAATAAATTTTTAAAGAAAAATAATCTTAAAAGTAGTTAGATAACTTAATCAATCAAATTCTGTGATAAAAAAGGAAACTAAATCTAATATATTAATGCAGTATTATTAGTTTGGATAATCTTTTAAATTGTCTTAGTGCAACTTTGGGTAAAACAGTACTTAAATAAAGTAGAAATCAAGAGTAATCCATTTTACACGTTTAAAAAGTTACCTCAATAACTTGACAATTATCTTAGGGATTTCAATCAACTAATTGTTTTCAGTATACTAAAGTTGACATTACTATTATTTAACTTGGGTAGTTTAATTTCATAGATCATTTGATCGAATTGACCTTATGAATTTCTATCGATAGTTGACCGCGTACAAAATTAATTATAGTCAAAGACTTATCAACTCCCTACAATTTAAGTCCATAGTCGAATTCTTTGCCGAGGTGAGTCAAAGGAATGGAGACAATTGCCATAGAACTAAACCTATTGCTAGCAAACAAAGAATTCCGGACATTCTGGCTAAAGGGGTTTTTTTCCTCCCAACAGCTCCGGCAGTTTCTGTATTGGTATAAGAAATCAACTCAGCCGCATCAATATAGGATAATCCCCAAATCCAACCTGTATGGAGTCCTGATGCTAAAGCTAAGCTTCCTTCATCCATCATTCTAGCTAAGACTAAAACTATCCCCATAATCCATAACCCAGGAAGTTGAGGAATTGTTTCTTGTCTTTCCCATAACAAATGTAAAAGAGCAAAAATACCACTGGAAATAATAGCAGCTATTTCTATAGAATAGTCTTGTTGCAATAATTCAAGCAAAATCCCTCGAAAAATTAATTCTTCAGTAATTCCTACCCAAAGTCCTAGTCCCAATAAAGGAAATCCTAATTTACTTAGACTATATAAGTTACTGTTTTGCCAAATTAATAAACCAAACCATCCTTCAAGTCCGAAAACAATCCCCAAACTGACAATTCCTAATCCTATTCCCAAGATTACAGAAGTCAAGGAAGCCAGTTGTAACTTTAGCCCGTAATCTACTATAGAGGACCCTTCCACTAGAGTAGTTAACCATACTAGAAGAGGAACAGTTAAATAGAGGGATAAAACAAGGGGAAGTTTCTTCGAACCGGCTAAGGGATTAAAAGGTTGCCAGCCAATTTTTCTGGCTATAAACCAGGCTAAAGGTAGCCAGAGTATCATCCAAGTGCCTAGAAAGAGACACACTTTGACTGTTCCAGAAAAAGTCGAGAGTAAAATCATCTAAGCATACAATTAGGATAACAAAGTTATTTCTTATACTGTTCATGTTCTCCTAGAAAAGGGACTATTATAATAACCCTTAGTAAAATATTCGAGTTTAAACAGAACTCCCACAGGAAAACATGGGGCTAACGTCTGTTTCTTATACTACGCCGCCCCAGATAAGACGATGGTCTTCAGGACTAACCATCTATTAGTCCCTAATAAGAACAAGTTAACGTGCACCCATCTAAATCTTTATCTAGATCAAACAATTCTTAAGCTGCTTCTTCCTCAACAACCTCCCCATCATCCCCAATTTGTTTGAGGTGAATATGTTTGTACCCTAATTTAATTTCAAACTCATCTCCAGGTTTCAATCCCATTTCTTGGGTATATGTCGATCCAATAACAATTTGTCCATTTTTGTGCACACTTACACGGTAAGTAGGTTCACGCCCTCGGCCATCTTTAGCAGTTCCTGGTTCTAGGGGAACTCCTTTTGCTCCCAACACCGCATCATAAAACTCTGTCAAATTGACGCGTACTTGCCCATCTTTTGTAAGAGAGTAATAGCCACAATCTTTGGCTGTTTCTCTCCGTGGTTTGTGAGATAGCTCTTTGACTTTTTGAAGTAGGGCTTTTCCCGTTAAAGGGATTGGTTTGTCAGTCATGATGTTATTAACGTTCCTTGATTGAAGTTTAATGATCGTTACCTTTATTGATCATATCAAAAATATAGCGTTATCTTCCTAATAAAATCAAGAAAATTTTCAACAATTATAAACGGGAGAAGCAGATAGTTCAAGGAGATAAAATGCAAGGATAAGCGCTCTCCCTTAAGAAAATTTGTCACTAAGATCGTGATGGATTTGAGTTACTCAGTCTAAAAATAAGTTTTCTAAAGTTAGATTTTATAATCTGGATACTTTTTGTAATACTGAGTTTGTGAAATATACTTACGAACGAACGAAAAGACTAAACTTTAAGATCCTATAGCAATTTATTTAGACTTCAATCTATAGAATTACTCTAGAAGTTGAAAGAACCTCACCGTTTAATTCTATTCTCAAAAGAAAGCTAAACAATAGAGTATATCCTTGATAGAATAATGACTAAGAGATTTTAGTGAATTTGTTAGTGTATTAAACTGATAGGTAAGGTTATCCCTATTTCCCTTTTATGAATCACTCTATTTCTCTCTTATGAAAATTCAATTTAAGATTCTGCGACAAAAGTCTAACAAAAGGCCTCATTTACAGACTTATAATTTAGACGTAGGGTTAAGTGCAACTATTTTAGATTGCCTCAATCGTATCAAATGGGAACAGGATGGGACCCTTGCCTTTCGTAAAAATTGTCGTAATACAATTTGTGGTAGTTGTAGCATGATAATTAATGGTCGTTCTGCCCTGGCTTGCAAGGAAAACGTGGGTGGTGAACTTAAAAAACTCAGACACTCCAGGAAGGACACACCTCCAACTATGATCATTGCTCCCCTAGAAAATCTCCCAGTGGTTAAGGACTTAGTAGTTAACATGTCCCATTTTTGGAGAAAATTAGAAGCCATAAACCCTTATGTCAGTATCAAGGCACACTCTATTCCTAAGCGGGAATTTATGCAAACTTCCGAAGAACGGTTGCAACTAAATCAGTCCAGTAGCTGTATTATGTGTGGAGCCTGTTATTCCGAATGCAATACTCTTAAAGTCAACTCTGATTTTGTTGGACCTCACGCTCTCGCTAAAACGCAACGCATGATAGTTGACTCACGAGACACAGCAACTGATACTCGCATAGAAGCCCAAGATATTGGAACAAGAGGAGTCTGGGGATGTACTCGTTGCCATTTTTGCAATGTAGTTTGTCCTATGGGTGTTTTTCCCATGGACCAGATTAGTTATATTAAACAAAAAATTTTGGACCGTAAAGATTCTCAAGACAGTCGTGTTATCCGACACCGTAAAGTATTGGTAAATTTAGTTAAACAGGGGGATGGATCGATGAGCGTAAGTTTGGATTATTTGTTGTAGGAAACTATTTGAGGGATCTAAATGGATTATTTAGTCTTGCTCCTCTAGGAGTACGAATGTTAGCTAGTGGTAAATTTCCTCTCTTTTTTGAACCATCAAAAGGGACTAATGAAGTTCGGTTACTAATTGAGCGAGTACAGAAAAAAAATCGTTAAGAACTTATTTTTAAATACTTAGCAATCCCATAACACTTTTTATAGGGAGATAAGTGTAAGGGGCAGTTGTAATATGACCTAGAAAATAACTTGTCTAAACCATATAAATTGTAAAATAGTTGACTTTATCCTAGTTGATTCTAATATTTTAACCTTTGTGTTCAAAAACAATATTCAAGTAATTAAGTTGAACTTTTAAAGTATGATTATTAGTAAGCCATTAAGGATAGGGGCAAGAATCCAGAATTCAATATATGAAATGCCGACACTTTTCAACTAAGATTATTAGTAAGGAAGTTATAAGGAGATGTTTTCTACTGAAAACAGCTCCTTATAGTAACGTTTCCAAACATTTTATTGAAAGATTAGATACATCTCAAAAAACTATGCTCAACATAATTGCTAGTCAAATTAAAAAGCATTTCCGTGCACCAAAAGTTAGTGCTCACTGTGATGGACCTTGCGGTGTTTATGATTCCGCTTCTGCTCGTATTTACGCTGAAGCAGTGTTATCTATGACTAAAAAAATCTTAGACCTTAATCCTTCCGCTGGAGATCATGCTACTGCTAATACTCTTTCCCGCTATATTTCAATTAAGGAAGAGCAAGCACAAAAGACTAAAGAAGAATTACTTATTCTTTGGACTGATTACTTTAAGCCTGTACATTTGGAACAATATCCTGATCTCCACGACACTTTTTGGAAAGCGGCTAAACTTTGCTCTGTTTGCAAGGTAGAAGTTGACTTAGACAGAGCTAATGAATTACTCGTTACTGTTGAGAAAATTCATAATATGTTCTGGTCTAGTAAGAATCGGGATGTTGCTTGGGTGAAAGCTAGTTAAATTTGTTTATTTTAGGTGGTAGGCATACAGTTGATCCTCACTAGTAATAATCAAGAACTACTTCTCTGGTTGTTAAGATTGCGTCAACGTTTTCGTGTTACAGGTCCTTCTATGTTTCCCCTACTTAAAGAGGGAGAGGAGGTCCTTGTAGACACGAGAGCCTACCGCCGCTGTTTACCAGAAATAGGAGATTTAGTTGTAGCTAAGCACCCTTATTATCAGGACTTAAAGATTATTAAACGAATTGTTTTAGTTGACGAAAATGGTAACTACTTTTTATTAGGAAACAATACGAGACAAAGTAATGATAGTAGGTCTTTTGGCTTTATAGATATTTATAGCATTATTGGTAAAGTTACCAGTAAATTCCCTTAAAACATAATTATTTTTCTAAAAAACTTTCACACTATAATAGGCTAGATAGGAAATTGCTCTTGTAATTAGTGTTTGGACATTTTCTTGTTTGAATATTGACCCTATATTAATAATAATTTATTTTCTAGTTTTAGAAATACTATAAAATTATTAATTCCTGGCAACATTAGAACATCGTAACTTTAACTAAAATTATTGACAAATTACTTCGTGAATTATTTTAGTTATGTTAATGAGTCCGTGGCTAGTTAACTGAACTTTCTTAAGAAGAAAAGTGAAAATAGTTCATCCAATTAGGGGAAGATATAATGAAATTAATTTTGAGACGATGAAGGACAGATTGTGAGAGGGTCGATTATCATGAGTTGTCTTATCAAGTTCGTCTTAGCTAGTACAGTTGTTTTTTGTATTGCCGATCTAATTCCATTTCCTGATTTACCTTCTGGCATGATTGTTTATATGATTAGTCAATATCAACAACAAAATCAACACAAATAAAATATGTATAATTTTACTCCTACTTTGTAAGATATTATCTATTTAAACTCTTTACCTGAAATAATTTAAAGTTTAAGATTGATAATGTATATTCTGGAAGTTATTAACTTTGAGAGATAGCAATCTAGCTAAAAGCTAGGATCATAAAATTGAGATATGAAACATTGTTTATGCTTTGTAATTTTTTATATAAAAGTGTAGAGAGTAATCTCAGCAAGTTAAAGAAGAAAGGAAATGATGTCAAATAAAAACTTGCAAAAAAAATGCACTATTATAAATAGGATTTAGCTAAAAAAGTGATTATTCAGATACGCCATCATAAAAAATATCAATTAAATTGCTTAGATTAGCACTTTTCTATTGCTGTTGTTTATGAGATATAACAAATATGTTTATTCACGTTTATCTGAACTTGATTACTTACTTGTTTTAGCTTTTAATAGTCCATAGTAAAACCCGATTATTTCCAGAATCAGAAATGATAGCCGTGTCATTGCAAACTGAAATGCCATAAGGCCAGTTTAAACTGTTACGATAAGTCCTACCATAGAAACGATTCTCTCCTTTGCTAGAGAAATCAAGTTGGCCCATTAATCCTTGGGAAGTTGTCCCCATTTCTAGTAAATTTATCCATCCTAATAAACGAGAATTAGCAGTATCTGTCACAATTAGCCATTGCTCACCAACAGCTATGCCATAAGGCATACTGAGAGTATTAGAGGATGGATAATAAACTCCTTGATTAAGTTCTACGTCTTCAAAATTCAATTGACCTAAGACTAGTTTACAGGGAACATTATTTTCAGCTGGTATTCCATCCCAAATCATGACCCGATTATTTCCCGCGTCAGTCACAACGAGGTTATTCTGCCAAATTGTCAACGCATGAGGCCAACGCATACTTGAAGCGGTTGGAGTTCCTCCTCCATTTTCGTCTCGTAGGTTCATCTGGGATTGCCCGAGAACAAAATCTGCTGGTTGTCCATTGAATTCTGGAAGTTGATTCCATACCAAAACTCGTCTATTTCCAGTATCTGCAACAAAAAAATAACCACGATAGTAAAAAACCCCATAAGGCCAATGCATTCTATCCGCAGCTGTATCAATCTCTCCTCGGTTACTTTGATTTTGGTGAAAGTCTGTTTGTCCTAATACAATATCTGCAGGCACATTATGATCTTGGGGGAGTTCCTTCCAAATTAAAACCCGATGGTTCCAAGCATCAGCTACTGCCAATCCTTCTCCACAGCTGCAAATGCCCGTAGGAACACTGACAGTATTGCTTTTAGGAATTCCATTTGCATTTTGTCCTTCCTGGTAAAAGTCTGGTTGTCCAATTACGAAGTCTGCGGGTTCGTTATCAATTTTAGGTCGGTTTTTCCACCCCAACAATCGATGATGTCCTGTATCTGCTACCCATAACGGACCAGTTTCGGAGACTAAACAAGCACCTCTTGGTCCAAACATAGTAGTTGCATCAGGTTTTACGGGCATTACCAAAGCATCAGAGGACTGTTCTCCTAAAATAATAGATGCGCCTTCAGGGGCAAGAAATTGAAATGATGACTTATCCATTTTATGTTGCAAAGATAATATTTAGATTAATTTGAGAAGCAGTTAGGGAATTTTTATGGCATGTAGATGTAGATAATACTATATCTTAATAATTAGATTGTCTTGATATTTTAGAACGTTATTTATAATTACTTATAGTTATATCACTACCTATATTATCTTTTGATATAGTTTATATAATCACCATAAATGAAATAAGACTTTATGAAAAATGAACTATTATTTTTTACCTACTTTAGAATTAATATTCCTAACGTAGGGTATAGCAGAAAAAGTAAAAAGATTAGAATTCTTGGTTTTATTTTTGGACAATTAAACAATATCCAACTAAACTTGCAAAAAAATATTATATTATCTTTAATCTTTTCTTAAAAATAAATAAAAATTGTAAGAATATGAAAATAAATAAAGCATACACGAAATCATCGTCTGATGGGAGTTTTACGAAGATTTTCCAAATTTAAATTAGATAATTGCTCATAAGCTCTGTCAATCAACCCTTTTTCTAGCATAAATTTCATATTGGCTCCTGGGCAAATATAAGTGAGAGAGCTATAGGTGAAGTGATTGAGTAACACCTGAACACTATTTAGCTGACGTGACCAATGGAACGTCTTAGCTGATCGTAAAGGTGTTAGATTTCCTGAGGAATCAAATAAAAGATGTCTTCCAGTAAAAAGAATTCCTCCATGCAAACTCCAATAAAGACAAGAAGAACCGGGAGAATAACCAGGAGTCCAAATTCCTTTAATGTCTGAACTCAGCAAAATTTCTTCTTTGAAAGAAGTCACCGTTATCTCTGGGAGCAGATAGGCTTCTTGTTCCTGAAGAACAACAGAACACTTTAGAGCGTTTTGCAAGGATTTTACTGATTTACTTATGCAACCACGATGAGTGATAAATAAATAACGCACTCCCCCGTGTTGTTGAAGAAAGTCTTCAACTTGTTGATTCCAATTAGGACAATCCACTAAGATATTGCCAGTTTTTTCTAAAATGAAGTAAGTTGTCAGTCCCAAAGTATCTTGATTGGGAGGAAAAGCAAACAACCCCTCTAATAGTTGTTGAGGAGGTTTAAAAAATCTAGCTGTCTTTTGAAACATAATAGGTGAAAAGCAGATGTTAATTTATTACAGGAGATCTTAAAACTGAGTGTGGCCTTATAACCCTATTATTCCTCAATTTAGTAAATCATCTCAATCATGAACGATGGAGATGATTGCTTAACACATTCTTTAATAAATAACTATGTGGTTACTTTCATTGTTACTTACTCTAAGCATTACTACTTATATACTCATTAAGCGCACTGTAACGTCAGTCACTCGTACCCCCGCTTGGCTATTATGGTTAGTTGTTATGACTCCTCCTATAGCTTGGACAGTATGGTATATGGTAATGGGAGAAGAAGAGCCGATTTCCTTAATGTGGATTATCTTGCCTTTATTGATTTGCTTTATTACTTATGGATGGTTAATTTCTATTGGACGTATCCTCACAGAAACCCGAGGTAATCATAATTTTTCTTTATCCCCTAACCATGAAAAAAACATAAGTACTTTAGGCAGTCCCGTTTTTATTCGTCCAATTACTGTTACTGAAGAACAGTCATTGAGGGATTGTTTCCCTTGGGGCGTTTATTACTTGCAGAATTTAGATTATCGTCCCCAAGCCATTCTTTGTCGAGGAAAGTTACGGACAACCCCAGAAAAAGCATATCAATCCATTAAAACTAATATTGAGCGGGTTTTTGGTGATCGATTTTTAATTCTCTTTCAGGAAAGTTTACAGGGACAACCTTTTTTTGCTCTAGTGGCGAATCCTTGGGCTAAATCTCAGCAAAAAGGACCTGGACAACCTATTGTACGTCCATTATTTGCTCTAGGCTTACTATTACTAACATTGTTCACTACAACAATTGTCGGTACTGAAATAGCTGGTATTTCAGTGGAACAATGGCAAGAGAATTTAAAATTGCTATTAAAAGGATTACCTTATAGTTTGGGAGTAATTCTCATATTAGGCACTCATGAACTAGGTCATTACTTAACTGCCATTCGTTATAAAATTGTCACAACCCTACCCTATTTTATCCCCATTCCTTTTTTTCTGGGAACCTTCGGGGCATTTATTCAAATAAAATCTCCTATTCCTAACCGTAAAGCCTTGTTTGATGTCGGTGTAGCAGGACCTTTAGGTGGATTTATTATAACTGTTCCTATCCTATTGTGGGGATTATCTCTGTCAGAAATCGTACCTCAGATTGAGGAATCCAATCTGTTAAATATACAAGCATTTGATCCTCGAATTTCCTTTTTATTTGCTATTTTAACTAAAATAGCCTGTGGAAGTAGTTTTATAGCCGAAAAGTCCGTTCATCTTCATCCTCTAGCCATCGCTGGTTATATAGGATTAATTGTTACAGCATTGAATTTAATGCCTGTAGGACAGCTCGATGGGGGACATATTGTTCATGGGATGTTCGGGCAACGAATAGCAATTATTATCGGTCAATTTACTCGATTGTTTATCTTGGTATTAGGAATCATCAGACAAGAGTTTTTATTATGGGCAATTCTACTCTTTTTTATGCCCAACTCTGAGCAGACTGCCCTAAATGATGTAACCGAATTAGATAACAAACGAGATGTTTTAGGGTTATTTTCATTAGCATTGCTAATAATGATTTTACTTCCTTTACCTAGGACAGTAGCCCAATGGTTAAATCTTTAAACTAGTTAAAAGTTAGATTAATTGACTATAAATTAAGTCCGTATAAACCAATCGTCTCTGAACTAGATAGGTTACTATATAAAATAGTATTTGCTTTAAAAGATTAAACTACAAGGAAACTCTCTACCGGTTAAGGTTTTTACTTGCCTTGTTTGATCAAGCCTTTAGAGCATAATAAACTGTAACCGATCTTAAGAGTTGATATTAATTTTTGAATCCTAAATATAAGTCCTTAACTGGAGTTGAAATAGTATAGTCCAAAGACTTGAATAAATAGAAGACCTACACTCAAGAACAAATGTATTAAACTTTAAAGATTATCTTTGTAATAATTAATATTCTATGTCTCAACAATACCAGTGTTATATTTACATTACCCTTAGACCATCAGTATTGGATCCTGCGGGGACCGCAGTTGAATCAGGATTAAAGCAGTTAGGCTATCAAGAGGTTGAAAAAGTGAGGATTGGTAAATATATTGAATTGACTTTAATAGCTAATAACGAGATCGATGCTAAAGAACAACTTGAACAAATGTGTGATCAATTATTAGCTAATCCAGTCATTGAAAATTATTGTTTTGAGGTAACACCTGTCAATATGATTCAATCCTCAATGAGGTGAACAACTATGAAATTTGGCATTGTAGTTTTTCCAGGGTCCAACTGTGATCGTGATATAGCAACAGTTACCCGAAGTTTGTTACACCAACCAACTCGTATGATATGGCACCAAGAGACAGATCTTTCCGATTTAGACGTAGTGGTAATTCCAGGAGGATTTAGTTATGGAGACTATCTACGCTGTGGAGCGATTGCTCGCTTTTCGTCGGTTATACAACAAATCATAATTCACGCTGACAAAGGGAAATGGGTATTAGGAATATGTAATGGATTTCAGATCCTAACGGAAATTGGGTTATTGCCCGGAGTATTAATTCGTAATCAAAACTTACATTTCATTTGCGATCAGATTGCTCTAAGGGTTGAAAATAATCGTCTGCCTTGGACACAAGTATATAGATCAAAACAGATTATTACTCTCCCTATCGCTCATGGAGAAGGCCGTTACTATGCAGGGCAAAATACCCTTAAAAGTTTAGAAGATAACGAGCAAATTCTGTTTCGTTATTGTGGATCCAATGGCGAAATTAATGAGTCTCAAAATCCTAATGGTTCCCTTAATAATATTGCTGGAATTTGCAATCGAAAGGGCAATGTTTTAGGGATGATGCCTCATCCAGAACGTGCTTCAGATCCCCTTTTAGGGGCTATAGATGGACTAAGATTATTCGAAGGGTTAATTCAAGAACAATTGCCATAACTTAAAATAGGGGGACATGCCTTAGTGTAAAGAAATTCTAAAGAATGCGATTAAACAGGCAGTCGAGATATTAAAACGAAGGGATCATAAAACAAGTAGACATCAATTAAAAATCAATATGAGAATTGCCCATAATATTACAGAGTTAATTGGTCGTACACCGCTAGTACAATTGAACCGAATTCCTCAAGCAGAGAGATGTGTAGCCCAGATTGTTGTTAAATTAGAGGGAATGAACCCATCAGCCTCAGTCAAAGATCGTATTGGGGTGAATATGATTAATTCCGCAGAACGTGAAGGACTAATTGTCGCAGGTGAGACTCTCCTAGTGGAACCTACCTCTGGTAATACTGGGATTGCATTAGCTATGGCCGCAGCCGCAAAAGGATATAAGTTAATTTTGACTATGCCCGACACCATGAGTCAAGAGCGACGGGCAATGTTAAAAGCCTATGGCGCGCAATTAGAGCTAACTCCTGGAGTTGAGGGTATGAGTGGCTGTATTCGACGTGCCGATGAACTGGTAAAGACCTTACCAAACGCCTATATGCTTCAACAATTTAACAATCCTGCTAATCCTGAGATTCATCGCCAAACCACTGCTCAAGAAATTTGGGAAGATACCAATGGACGGGTAGATATTATCATTGCAGGAGTGGGTACTGGGGGAACTATCACTGGAGTGGCCGAAGTACTTAAACAACGTAAACCAACTTTTCAAGCGATAGCTGTTGAACCAGCGAATAGCCCTGTCTTATCAGGGGGAAGCCCGGGCGGTCATAAAATTCAAGGAATAGGGGCAGGTTTTATTCCTGAAGTTCTCAAGGTAGAGTTAATCAACGAAGTAGTAACAGTGACTGATGATGAAGCCATTGTTTATAGTCGTCGTTTAGCGAGAGAAGAAGGGCTATTATCAGGAATTTCTACAGGGGCAGCTTTGGCCGCTGCTATTAAAGTTGCTCAACGTCCTGAAAATACAGGTAAATTGCTTGTCATGATTCAACCTAGTTTTGGAGAACGTTATCTAAGTACTCCTCTCTTTAAAGATTTAAAGACATTTCAACCAAACCATAACCAATATTGATCAGAGGATAAATTTGCTAGTAAGATTAACGGTAATTTTTTAGCAGACCTGTTGAGAGTTTGCTTACTACATCTAAAGCCTTTATTTCTACTTCTGATCTTCAAGAAAGATACGTTACAATACAATTCTGCCTTCAGAAATTAAAATTTGTACTAGATTCAGATAGTTTGTCTCCTATTAATGATATAACCCTAGGTTATATCATTAATTAGATAAGTTATGTGTATAAGTAAATTTAACAGGACTAATAAATAAAATAAACTCATTAAAAATTGATTGTTTACAATAACAACTCCCTTTTTTATTATTTTATTTTGAGCAGCTTATTAAGTAGAATCAAAAACGTTGGTTAAGTAAATAACTATTTTTTAATATGAATAAAATAATTAGATCAATAACCCTATTATTGTTGATTTAGTCGACCTGACAGAAAGTTTTCTATAACACTTTTTACGTCTACTATCACATCAGGAAACTGTTCACTAATAATATTTTCACATGTTAGGGGATTTCAGTTAAATCTTTATCTCTGCAATGATTAAAATCTTCACAAAACAATTCTTTAGCTGGCTATATTTAACTTCTGTAAGTATTGCCAAAATGGATGCAATTAGATACACTTACTGACTTAGAGGTTTTTCCTATGCTAATAAATTTAATTAGTTTACATTTTGCTTACTATGTTTTTTTAGTCCCACTCTTGGTCCAAAGTGAAGAATCTAACGAATTACGTACTTGTTAAAGCAAAATTATATCGGTTAGCGATAAATACAAAAAATCTAGTCATAAATTATGCTTCCAAAATTAAAATTGGATATTTTGTCCATATATCTACTAAAAAGGAAGTGAAGACCTAACTCTTTCTTCATACACAGGTATTCTCTTACGAATATCGATGGAAGGATAATTATATTTATCAAACACCCGTATTCTAGTTTGAGGTCTTCTTTCGTTTTCCAAACCTACATTAAGGCGACCATTTTCGGTATATATTCTCATGTTAGTTCTACTACGGTGACGGCGTTCATTGGAAAGATTAATGTGAATATCATCACCCAATTCTATAATTTGAGCCTTGACTGGAAAGTCAAATAATGAGATTAAACTGATAAATAAACTAGTTGCAAGTAATTCTAAGATAAAATTTTTTTTCATGAGTAGTTTTTCCAAAAAAGTGTGCTGGAATATTTTAAGATATTAGATATCTAGTAGAAATTATATATTTGTAATTACTATTGTTTCTTCACCCATTTGTATGATTTACGTAGTTAGTAAGCATTTAAATCAGTATTAATCTTCTAAATTTAATTATGACTATTTGTTCAATATCTCAAAAGTGACTTTAGCCTCAATTTTATTAAAATGATAAGTAAATATATATCTAATAATTACTCAATAACAGTATGTTATTTTAACTGTGACTATTTATCATGAATAACTTACATAGTTGAACAATTATGTAAGTTATAAAAGCTACTATAAATTAATCTTTTATACAGAACAAAGATGATGATATAGATTTAATTTTTGAAATTTATAAATTTTGCGTATAGTTCTTTGTTTTCAAACTTATTTTTAATGGGAATAATTCTACTGATTATATAATCAATATTAACTCTAAATTTAGAGTACTACTTTGAGTCCGTCGATAATTAGTGCAATCAATTATAGTGCGATTGCAATTCTAGAATTAAACAGCAAGAATATTCTGATCTATTAAGCTGAATCCACTTGTGTGATAAATAAGTTGTCCGATATTCATATCTTTATTAATGGAAATACTTATCAATAAAGATATGAATAGTATTTTTATACTAAAAAAATAGATTTTATCTAAATAACTAATTACTAAACTTTACTCAAAAAACTAAAAATATAACTATTTCTCCTACTTTTAAAATTAGTTATTTGAACCTTTCTAGCTTCTTTAAAAAAAGAAATTTAATATATATTATTGACTAATATTTAATAAAATTAAAAACAGAATTTAGTTGCTAATCAGACAATTTTAAAAAAAAATTCAAATCATACAATAGCATAGCAATATTACCATTCATTTAGTGACTAAAGCATAAAAGTTTAAAAGGAGGATCAAATTACTAAAAATTTTGGCATAAATACTATTTATCAAAAAGTGAATGTTATAAACATTAGCCACAGTTAACTAATTAAGCAGTAATATAAGCTTAAAGTCTCATTAAAGTGGATATTTTAAAGAAGCTCTTTAAATGAATATTTTGTTTAATTGCCGCATTTATTGACTTTTTCTTAAAGTCTGTCTTTTTGTATAAAAACTTTTACTCCTAAATAATTAATTAATACCTACCATGTATTTTTAAAAATTTATTTTAGCTATCTTTAAAAAGTTATTGCGTTTTCTAAAAAAAAAACATACTATGTAATAGCCAAACTCGTTTTATGCTTACTTAAAATATTTAGACTAAAAGCCATAAAATAGTAGGATATGCCCTCAAAACCGTCATCGCCTCCCAACCCCCCCTTTAGTAAACTAGTTACCCAAGTAGTACAAAAACTTGGAAAAGGAAAACTCAGTCCTGAAACTCTTAAAAAAGGAGAAAAAGTTCCAGAATTACGAATACAAAATAAAGAAGGAGATAAATTTCAAGTCTACTCGTTAATTGGTGACCGCTATATTGTGGGACGGAGTTCAAAGTTATGTGACATTTTCATTGCTAATAGTTTTGTTAGTCAAGTTCATTGTTCTCTACGCCGTGATAAAAACAATCCGCAACACTTTATTCTCAAAGACGAACACTCTACTAACGGAATTTACCATAACAGACGACGCATTCAAAATCTTTCCTTACGCCATAGAGATGTCGTTATCCTTGGACCCCCAGAATTAGCTAAAACTGCTAAACTGACTTACTATAATCCTCCTCCTATTTGGCGTAGATTAATTTCCTATACCCTACATGGAACTGTTGGACTATTTACCCTTTTGAGTGCAATCATTATCTGGGAGAGCCGTAAATATGATGTAATGCCACTTCCATCAGGGGTCAGTGGTCCAGTGATTGTCTATGCAAGAGATAACAAAACTCCCTTAAACCCTATTATTCAAAGTACCCACCAAGAACTTAGCAGTTTGCAAGATTTTTCTCCCTATTTACTTAAGGCTCTCATTGCATCAGAGGATACTCGTTTCTATTGGCATTTTGGAGTCGATCCCTACGGTATTGTTCGTGCTTTAATCATTAATTCAAAAGATCAAGGCATTCATCAAGGAGCGAGTACTTTAACTCAACAACTAGCTCGTAGTCTCTTCGCTGAAGTAGGATGGGAAAATACGACTGGTCGCAAATTAAGGGAAATGATTGTTTCCTTAAAATTAGAAGCTGTTTACAGTAAAAATGAAATCTTAAAAACTTATCTCAACCAAGTTTACCTAGGGAATAGTCTCTATGGTTTTGAAGATACAGCCCAATTTTATTTTGACAAATCAGCCAGAAATTTGACAATTTCCGAAGCGGCTACCTTGGTGGCGATGTTACCTGCACCAAATCTCTACAACCCTGTTCAGAATTATAATACTTCTGTTCAACTCCGAAATCGTGTCATCACTCGCATGGCAAAACTAGGAATGATCAAGCCTGAACAAGCTGATCGTCAACGGCGATCACGCATAGAAATTAGTCCTAAAGCTAGAAAAACTTTATCAAATTTGATTGCTCCATACCTTTATAGTCATATTTTCAAAGAACTAAGGACTCTTTTAGGCAATGAATTAGCGAAAGAGGGGAATTTTATTGTGGAAACAGGGTTAGACCTTAAGTTACAGTCTAAAGCTGAAAAGAAACTACGAGATCATGTTAAAACTATAGGCCCGACATACAAGTTCTCTCAAGGGGCAATTGTCACCTTAAATACCCGCACTGGAGAAATTTTAGCTTTGGTGGGAGGAGTAGACTATGGACAAAGTCAATTTAACCGTGTTACTCAGGCTAAACGTCAACCTGGATCAATTTTTAAGGTGTTCGGCTATGCGGCGGCAATTGAACAAGGAATTTCCCCTAGCCAAGTTTATTCTTGTGGAAGATTACGCTGGATGGGACAACAATACAAACCTTGTGAACGTAGTAGTGGAGATATAGACATGTATAGAGGGATGGCACAGTCAGAAAATGCAATTGCCCTCAGAGTTGCCAAAGATACAGGGCTAAATCGAGTGATTGAGATGGCTCAACGGTTGGGAGTAGAATCAGTATTAACGCGATCACCAGGACTGGTTTTAGGACAAAGTGAGGTCACTGTTTTAGAAATGGCTGGAGCCTATGCTACCTTTGCTAATCAAGGGGTCTGGAACCGCCCCCATGCAATTCAGCGCATCTTTGACGGGGGAGACTGTTCCGATGTAAATAATTGGCGAACGTGTCGAGTTATTTACGATTACAATCTTAATAAGGATAAAACTAATCAGAGAAAGGTGATATCTTATCAATTGGCTCAAACTATGACCAATCTATTACGGGGAGCTGTACAAAGGGGGACTGGAAGATCAGCCAGCATTGGGTTAGAAGAAGTAGGGAAAACAGGAACTACCAACAAAGCTGTAGATCTTTGGTTTGTGGGCTATATTCCAGGCAAAAATCTAGTAACCGGGGTATGGTTAGGTAATGATGACAGCTCCTCAACTAGGGGCAGCAGCAGCCAAGCAGCGGCTCTATGGAGGGACTACATGAAGGAAGGGTTAGTTTCTAGGTAATCCCTCTGCTTTTTTCTTTCTAGCTGTATCAATTTAGAAGATTCTCTTATAGAAATTAATGTAGAAAATGTCTTCTTCCAGTGAACATCATAACTAATCCTAACTCATTAGCCGCCGCAATAGAATCTTTATCCCGTAATGAGCCTCCAGGTTGTACAATAGCGACAATCCCCGCTTCTGCTGCGGTGCGTACTGAGTCATCAAAGGGAAAAAAACCATCGCTAGCAAGAACTCCTCCTTTCGCCGCATTTCCAGCCTCTTCTAGAGCAATTCTGACGGCACCGACCCGATTCATTTGACCAGCACCAATCCCCAAGGTTGTACGATCTTTTGTTACGACAATGGCATTTGATTTGACATGCTTTGTTACTTTCCAAGCAAACAACAATTCTGCCAATTGTTTAGAAGTTGGTTGTTTTTCTGTAGCAATATTCCATTCCTCAGGAGTGTCTACCTGATCGTCAGATGCTTGCACCAAAAATCCCCCTGCGATAGCTTTAACCATGTGTTTTGGCCCGTTAATCAAACCAGGTAATAATAAGACACGAATCTTAGGTTTAGCAGACAAGATCATCTTAGCTTCCTCGTCGCATCCTGGGGCAAGCACGCATTCTAAAAAGGTTTTTGTTAATTGACTTGCTGTATCTTTATCTAGAGGTTGATTAACTGCTACAATGCCCCCGAAAGCTGAAATTGAATCTGCGTTAAATGCCTTTTCATAAGCATCAACTAACGTTTTTCCCATCGCCATCCCACAGGGATTTGTGTGTTTAAGAATGACAACAGCTGCTTCTTTAGAGTTAAATTCAGCAATAATACGCCGCGCTGCTTCTAAATCCACTAAGTTATTATAACTTAGCTCCTTACCCTGCAATTTAACCGCCTCAGTCCATCCCGATGCTTGAGTTCCAGTTTGATACCAGACTGCACTTTGATGAGGATTTTCTCCATAACGAAGAGACTGGAATTGAGCCCCTGAAAGAGTAAAACGACTTGGCAAAGGAGGCTGTGTTTCTAAGGCAAGGGTCATAAAATAATTGGTGATTGCTCCATCATAACTATGAGTTAGAGCAAAGGTTTCTCTTGCCATGTTTTGACGAAACGTCAGGGAAACTTTCCCGTTGTTTTGTTCTAACTCCTGTAGATAGCTATTGTAATATCGAGGATCAGACAAAACCGTAACATGGGTAAAGTTTTTGGATGCTGCCCTCAATAAGGTTGGTCCACCAATATCGATTTTCTCAATAGCCTCAGCCATTGTAAAATGGGTTTGAGCAATTGTCTCTTCAAAAGGATAGAGGTTGACGACCACTAAATCAATTGGACGAATTTGATTAGACTCCATCTCCTGTCCATCTTGAGATAAATCTCGTCGTCCCAAAATGCCCCCATGAATCCGAGGGTGTAGGGTTTTAACTCGTCCCCCCAAGATTTCTGGTGACCCGGTATAATCACTAATTCTAGTAACCGGAAGTCGGGCTTCTTGTAATATATCTGCCGTTCCTCCACTACTGATTAACTCAAAGTCAAATTTATGAACCAATTGTTGAGCAAGATCGATAATTCCGGTTTTGTCCGATACGCTCAGTAGTGCTAAACGCGCCATGAAGCCCTAATCTCCCGATGTTGACTATTACTTAGGATCATTATGACATTGCTCATCAAGTCCTAAGGTTTGACTTTAGAATAAAATTACAATTACTAAAATTTTGCAGATAGCAATGTCTAATAATAACAAAAGTAGTATTTTAGTCCTAGGGATAGTTATTGGTGGGGTACTGGGGACAGTAACCGGCATTTTGATGGCCCCTCGTTCAGGGAAGGAAACAAGACGTATTCTCAAGAAATCAGCAGATGCTTTACCGGAGATGGCTGAAGATCTATCGACGACAGTGCAATTACAAGCTGATCGACTGTCAGAGTCAGCACTTCAGAATTGGAATGACACTCTGGCAAGACTTAAAGACACAATAGCAGCTGGGCTTGAAGCAAGTCAGGAGAATTTTAAAGGCTCTCAAAGTTCTCCGTCACAGATAACTATGGATTCTGTCCCCCCTGCTAAATCTCCTTCAGGTAAACAAGCGTGATTAACCCTATTTTTTGGCTTGGACTTTCTTTGCTTTTGGTAACTGTCAGTTTGACAGTATTTTTGATGGTTGCTGTACTTGTTTATATAGAGTTGGTAAAAGCAGCTCGCAGTGTAGAAGAACTTTGTGATACTCTCAATCGTGAACTTCCCCCTGCCCTAGAATCTATTCGTCTGACAGGATTAGAAATTACGGAATTGACAGATGAGCTTCATAATGGGGTTAAAAATGCTTCAGATGTAGCCAGAAAAGTTGATATCACTTTAAGCCAAACCCAAAAACAGGTCGGTCTTGTTCAAGAGGGAAGCCACCGAGTTGTGATTGGACTGAAAGCAGCTTGGCAAAAGTGGCATAGTTATTCAACCCAAAAAGACTGGTAATTAAAAACATAAAAGATGAGAACTCAAAATGTAATGATTATATTGTCGGCAAATAATTTCATTCAGAACAGATAAATTACTCAAATGTATGTTGAAATAACTCAGAAATATTCAACTGTATTAAGAACAACGAAGTTTAATGACTTAAGCTATGAATTAGTGCCTGACTCCTATGACGCCAATTCAAGACAAACTAAAAATAAGCTTTGTAGTACATTATTTAAACAAGTACAGTTGTGGACAGAACAATAAATTTAACTTGGTAGATTTATAAAAAAACTAAAATTAGAATTGGGGAGTATAATTCCCCCTTACTAATTGTTGATCACATTGTCAGTAATTGAACGTCGGTTTCGATTAACTTAGCTAAATCTTGCAAAAATGCAGCTGCGTGTGCTCCATAAATTACTCGATGATCGCAGGTAATATTTACTGCCATCTGATGTTTGACTCCGGTCAATCCTTCTGGGGTTACTACTACTTGGGGATGAGATTTTCCAATAGCTAAAATTGCTCCTTGCCCTGGAGGTAAAATTGCATCAAAACGATCCACTCCAAACATTCCTAAATTCGAGATAGTAATACTTCCATTTTTATATTCTTGAGGTTGCAATTGTTTTAATCTGGCACGTTCTACTAAATCCTTCCAAGTGCGAGACAAAGAATAAATGTCGACCTGATCAGCATTTTGTAGAACAGGAGTGATCAATCCCCCATCAGGCATTGCTACTGCCAGCGCAACGTTAATCGAGCTATTGTAGTGGATTCCTTGGTCACTGTAATTAGCATTGACTAAAGGATGTTTTTGAAGGGTAACAGCCACTGCTTTTGCTAATAAAGCAGTCATAGTCACTCCTTTTAGTTTAATTATTTTATAGAGTTTATCTAAACCATCAGTAGTAATCGTATAACCTACATGATAAGTAGGAACTTGCACTGTCGCCATCATATTTTGTACTACTGCTTTTTGTAGGATAGTGAGAGGAACAGTTTCTCCTGATGAGATTACAGATACAGGAGTCGGCGACACACTCGGAGTAGGAGTAGATTGAGCTGTAGAGGATGAAGTCGGAGTAGTAGTTAAAATTGAGGAACTACCAGTAGCCTCTTCTACATCTTCAGCAACTATGCGTCCATAGGGTCCACTACCTTGAAGAGTTGTGAGATCAATGTTCCACTTTTTAGCTAGTTTCTTCGCTCGTGGCGAAGCAATTATACGGACATTTGTATTATAATCTTCATTGTTTTTAGAAGTATTTATTGATAAAGTTGTTGCTGGTATTGTGATTGATTCAGGCGCGGAGATTGAAACTACAGTTGGAGAGTTTTTTTGAGGAACTTGTGTTGAGAGCGAGGAGTTTTTTTGCTGTGCTTGAGCGATTTCTACTTGGGTATCTGCTACAAAGGCGATCGCTTCTCCTACGGGAGCTTCTTGCCCAGCTTCTACTAAAATGGTAGCCAGATAACCCTCATGAAAAGATTCCACATCCATATCTGCTTTATCTGATTCAATCACAACGACAGTTTCTCCTTTTTCCACTTTGTCCCCTGGAGACTTTGTCCAAGAAACTATTTTTCCCTCGGTCATAGTGGAACTGAGTGCAGGCATGAAAATATCATGAATCATAAAGTAACCTTCTCTTTAAGTATTTTAATAGGCAGTTAAATTTATGCCAGACTAAATTTTATCATTATTTGTGAATCTTTTTGAGCATAATACTATAGTTATTACTCTGTTTTAATCAGATAGATAAAAAATACGGTCGTCAAATTATATCGGTTATGACATTGGCTTTACATATAAACATCAAGAGTAATGTTAAATTACTTAATTAATATTTTCTAAAATTTTAAATACTTTATTTGCTATATTTACCCAGTAATGGATACTTGAAAATATTTAAATTTCAATGAAGTTTTTAACTCAAAATAACAACTAGTTATAATTTAAAGGAAATAGACTAAAGCTGAGGGATTGTACTTAAATTTTATTGTTTTATCAATAAATAAATTTTAACTAGCTTTTAAAAAAAATAAATATTACTTGAAATTACTACTATACATTACCATTTTATGGTTAATAATACTTGGCTAAACAAAGAATTTTTTATATGTTAAATTAACTAAAATTAGTAAAATATTTTAATTTCTTATATACGGATTAAAGATCTTCTATATTCACACTTGCTTCAAGCTTATCAAATAAATTACTAAAGCATCATAGTAATGATGATGTAGGCTTAATTATTTAAATGATAAATCTATCAATGAATATGAACTTGACTTGTATAAACAAGAAAAGAGTAATTACCATTGTTAGGATATCGATTTTTGTAAAGAAATATTCTATATTTCTTTACAAAATATGTCAAATGTTTGAAAAACTGCCTGTTTGATAGCTATTTTTGGTAGAAACACATATAGAACTTATCAATTTTTTTTATAACTCTGAATTTAAGAGTTTACAGTGTTTAGACCATCTTAAAACTAAGGAGTACCGTAATAAATGTTTACTCACGTAAAGTCCACCATTCGCCATATCATTCCAGAGGCAGTTAATGGTCGTTCTTTGTTAAAGGTGGTCTATGTTGTTTTAGAACCACAGTATCAAAGTTCCCTTTCAGCTGCTGTTGAAGCAATCAATAAGAACAACCCTAAATTGGCTATAGAAATTAGTGGCTACCTCATTGAAGAACTCAGAAATCCTGAAAACTATGAAGAATTTAAGCGTAATGTCGCAAACACTAACTTGTTTATTGCTTCTTTAATTTTTATTGAAGATTTAGCGGATAAAGTGGTGGATGCAGTGGAACCCCATCGAGATAATTTAGATGCTGTAGTAGTTTTTCCCTCTATGCCCCAGGTAATGCGCTTAAACAAATTGGGCAGCTTTTCTATGGCTCAGTTGGGACAGTCTAAGAATGTAATCGCACAATTTATGCGTAGGCGGAAGGAAAATTCTAGTGTAGGATTTCAAGACGCTATGTTGAAATTATTGCGGACTTTACCACAAGTTTTGAAGTATCTTCCAGTAGAAAAAGCTCAAGATGCTCGCAATTTTATGTTGAGTTTCCAATATTGGTTGGGAGGGTCTTCAGAAAATTTAGAAAATTTTCTGGTAATGTTGGCTCATAAATATTCTTATCCAGGTCTTCTCGAAGATAAAACCATTGGGTATCAGGATCCAGTAGTCTATCCTGACATGGGAATTTGGCACCCCTTATCGGTGGAAATGTTTAAGGATGTTTCTTCTTATTTAAGCTGGTTCAACAGTCGCATAGATATTTCCGATAACTTGAAAAACTCTTTGTCTCCTTGTATTGGTTTGATTTTACAAAGGACTCACCTAATAACAGGAGATGATGCACATTATGTAGCTACAGTACAGGAATTAGAAGCCATGGGAGTGCGAGTACTTCCTGTATTTTCAGGAGGGTTAGATTTTTCTAAGCCGGTAGATGCTTATTTTTTAGATCATAGTAAAGGGGAGAGAATAATTCCTATTGTCGATGCAGTGGTTTCTTTGACTGGTTTTGCTTTAGTCGGAGGACCAGCTCGTCAAGACCATCCTAGGGCAATTGAGTCATTAAAACGCCTTAACCGTCCTTATATGTGTACGCTACCTCTTGTGTTTCAAACTACTCAAGAATGGGAAGAAAGTGATTTGGGATTACATCCAATTCAAGTAGCATTACAAATAGCTATCCCTGAATTAGATGGAGCGATCGAACCTATTGTCCTCTCAGGCCGGGACGGAAATACGGGAAAAGCAATTGCACTGCAAGATCGCATCGAGGCAGTTGCCCAACGCGCAATAAAATGGGCTAATCTACGGAAAAAACCTAGACTAGAGAAAAGGGTGGCTATTACTGTGTTTAGTTTTCCTCCTGACAAGGGGAATGTAGGTACCGCTGCATATTTGAATGTCTTTGGATCTATTTATGAGGTAATGACAGCATTAAAAGACAATGGTTACTGGATAGAAGATCTACCTAAATCTCCTAAAGCATTAATGGAAACAGTGATTCATGATGCGCAAGCAGAATATACATCCCCAGAGTTAAACATAGCCTATCGTATGCCTGTTGAACAGTATAAGCAGTTAACTCCTTATTCAGTTAGATTAGAGGAAAATTGGGGTCCTCCTCCAGGTAATTTAAATAGTGATGGGCAAAATTTATTAATCTATGGAAAACAGTTTGGTAATATTTTTATTGGAGTTCAACCAACTTTTGGTTATGAAGGGGATCCCATGCGGCTACTATTTTCGAAATCCGCTAGTCCTCATCATGGATTTGCAGCCTATTACACCTATTTAAACCAAGTTTGGAAAGCAGATGCAGTATTACATTTTGGAACCCATGGATCATTAGAATTTATGCCAGGAAAACAGATGGGAATGTCGGGGGAATGTTATCCTGATACTCTTATTGGCACAATTCCCAATCTGTATTACTATGCTGCAAACAATCCTAGTGAAGCAACTATTGCCAAACGTCGTAGTTATGCGGAAACTATATCTTATTTGACTCCTCCTGCCGAGAATGCAGGGTTATACAGGGGTTTAAAAGAATTAAGCGAATTAATTAGTTCTTATCAAACTCTTAAAGATAGTGGTCGGGGAATTGCCATTGTTAATGCAATCATGGACAAATGTCGCCTAGTAAATTTGGATCAGGATATTGAAATGCCTGATATCGATGCTAAAGACATGACGTCTGAACAACATAATAATATTATCGGCTCTGTTTATAGAAAATTGATAGAAATTGAATCTCGTTTATTACCCTGTGGACTTCATACTATTGGCAAACCTCCTACTGCAGAAGAAGCGATTGCAACCTTAGTTAATATTGCTTCTTTAGATCGTAAAGAAGAAGACATTATTTCTTTACCTCGTATTATTGCTAATACTTTAGGACGGGATATCGAGAAAATTTATCAAAACAGTGACCGTGGAGTCTTAGAAGACGTTGAATTGCTACAACAAATTACACTTTCTACTCATAAAGCTGTTACTTCGTTAGTTCAAGCACAAACAAATGCAGATGGACGAGTTTCCTTTACTTCTAAACTTAGTTTTTTTAAAATGAGTAGAAAGTGTCCTTGGGTAGAAACTCTGCATCAATTAGGATATAATGATATTGACCAAGAAGCATTGAAATCCTTATTTGAATACCTAGGATTTTGTTTAGAAAAAATTTGTGCTAATAACGAATTAGAAGGATTGCTTAAAGCATTAGAAGGAGAATATATTTTACCTGGACCTGGGGGAGATTTAATTCGTAATCCAAATGTCTTACCTACTGGAAAAAATATACATGCATTAGATCCCCAATCTATTCCTACTTTAGAAGCAGTTAGATCTGCTAAAGTAGTTGTGGACAGATTATTGGAACGCCAAAAAAATAAAAGTGGAGGGAATTATCCTGAAACTATTGCCTGTGTTTTATGGGGAACTGACAATATCAAAACTTACGGTGAATCACTGGCACAAATCATGTGGATGGTGGGGGTTAAGCCTGTTCCCGATGCCTTGGGAAGGGTTAATAAGTTAAAATTAATTTCTCTCGAAGAATTAGGACGCCCGCGTATTGATGTAGTAGTTAACTGTTCTGGAGTTTTTCGTGATTTATTCATTAACCAAATGAATTTATTGGACCAAGCAGTTAAAATGGCAGCAGAAGCGAATGAACCTATCGAGATAAACTATATTCGTAAACACGCTCTAGAGCA
The DNA here is from genome assembly GCF_947331815.1 of Cyanobacterium sp. uoEpiScrs1. GTDB lineage: Bacteria > Cyanobacteriota > Cyanobacteriia > Cyanobacteriales > Microcystaceae > Rippkaea. The sequence goes on along the minus strand of NZ_OX373462.1, from coordinate 1,146,000 downwards.
AGCAGATAAATTAGGAATTAACCTTCGTGCAGCAGCGACTCGTGTATTTTCTAACGCTTCTGGCTCATATTCTTCTAACATAAATTTAGCAGTAGAAAATAGCAGTTGGGAGGAAGAAAAAGAGTTACAAAATATGTATCTCAACCGAAAAGGTTTTGCTTTTGATTCTGATAATCCAGGGGTTATGAAAGATAACCGCAAGATATTTGAATTTGCATTAAGAACTGCCGATGCTACTTTTCAAAATTTAGATTCATCAGAAATAAGTTTAACGGATGTCTCACATTATTTTGATTCTGATCCCACAAAAGTTGTTTCCAGTTTACGAGAAGATGGGAAAAAACCTATTTCCTACATTGCTGATACGACCACTGCTAATGCACAAGTTCGCACTCTTACAGAAACTGTACGTTTAGATACACGTACTAAGTTATTAAACCCTAAATGGTACGAAGGAATGTTATCTCATGGTTATGAGGGAGTCAGAGAGCTTTCTAAGCGTTTAGTTAATACAATGGGATGGTCTGCAACTGCTGATGCAGTAGATAATTGGGTTTACGAAAACGTGAATACGACATTTATTGAAGACAAAAAAATGTGTGAACGTCTGATGAATTTAAACCCTAATTCTTTTCGCAAAATAGTATCTACTTTATTGGAAGTAAATGGGCGAGGTTACTGGAAAACTTCAGTAGAGAACTTAGAAAACTTACAAAATCTATATCGGGAGATTGATGACAAAATTGAAGGATTAGAGTAAATTGTATCTGTTTTATTCGTTCTTAGTTGTTTAAGAAAACTCTAGATTATTACATCTACTCAAATCATACTAAACGATAAAATTTTATAGATTTATAAATTAATTTTGTTGCTAGTTATTTGATAAAAATAAATATATATCTTTGTAAATATTTTCTAAAATCTTACTCAATTAAATATATGAATATCAGCAGATAGTTCTGATATTGCGACATATAATTAATAAAAAATTTAACTTTTAAAAAAAGTTAAAAAAAGCAATAAAATATATAAAAATAAAATAATATATAAAGAATTTGCCGTTTTAACTCATAAAGAATATTCTCTGCTCTAGAGAAAACGATCCGGGCGACATAAAACATACTATGTATGTAGCTAAAAGATAACCATTATCTTTAATCAGTAAGTCTATTTTTCCTGATATCCCTCGTGAGAATTCCCCCTGTAACCGCCAATCCGGCTAAGATAAGTAAGACAGGTTTTAACCCTATTAAAGTTTCTGCAATACCAGCTAAAGCTAAAGGTAAAGATAAAGCAATATTAATTGCATTATTTTGTAAACCAAATACCTTACCCCTCATTTCCGCGGGAGTTTCTGATTGAATAATAGTTTGCATTGGAACTCCGACAAAAGCTGCAAATAAGCCTAAAAATGCGGTCATTAATAGGGTTAACCACAAACTATCTATGGATAAGGATAACCCCACCAAAGAAACTGCCATTCCCAAAGATCCCCACAATCCTAATTGATTTTTACGGAACTGTTCCCCCCAGTTGCCTAAAATTCCTGCCCCAAAAGCCATTCCTAGTCCTCCAAAAGCTAACAAAAAGCCAAATTGTTCAGCTTTTAACCCTGGAATTGTTTCGGATATTCTGACAGATAATACTGATAATGCGGCAAAAATACAAAAAAGAATTACTAGTTGAATTAAAGCATTGCAAATTCGACGATTATTATTAAGATAATGAAAACCATCACGAATATCTTTAAATACATGGGGACGTTCTTTTTTATAGTGTTCTCGTTTTTCTCCTGTTCTTAAAAAAATTAAAATCAAACCCGCTAACAAATAGGATAAAGCAACAACTAAGGATTTACCGAATTCCCAAGATAATCCCGCAAATTTAGCTAATGTTGCAGCCAATTCTAATAAAGGATCTCCAATAGCAAACCCGATAATGGTCATAGCCATCATAGTAGTAGTAAAGAGAGAATTAGCCGAAAGCAGATGACGACGTTCAACGATTAAGGGAATAGTAACTTGTTCTGCTGGAGCAAAAAATTGGGTAATAGTTGAATCTACAAAAGTTAACGTTAGGATAATTAAAAATCCTAAAGGAATAAAAAACTCATCTTGAATTTGAAATTGCCGCTGTCGTAACCAGACAGGGAGCCAAGCAACAGATAGTGCTAAGGTTTTGTCTTGGGATAACCAGATTAAGGGAGGAATCACAAAAACTAATATCCCTCGTATAAAATTAGAGATAACTAACACCCCCTTTTTTGACCACCGATCTATATAGACCCCAGCCAAGGAACCAAATAAAACCGCTGGAATAGTAAAAGCAATCATGATTGCTGATACCCAACCACTAATAGGTTGATTTTTTCCCTGAAAGTTACCAGCAATTAAAGCAATCATCAAAACTAGGTAAACTTTATCAGCCAATTGAGAAAAAATTTGTCCAACCCAAAGTGTTAAAAAATTTGGGTTCTGCAGAATAGGGACAAATCCTTGATTTATTGGTGGCTTAGAGGAGATAGATTGACGATCCATAGAATTAGGTTGACAGTTTTTTAGACAAAAATGGTAGAAGTTAGGGTTTAGAAATAAAAGTTTTCCTAGACATGGCTGCAGAAATAACAACTAATTTTGTAGTTAATCATACAATTCTATTCAATTCTAAAACTCCAATGAAGATAAACTATCTATGAGATCGGCTGACCGAAAAGTTGCCCCTAAGTGATATTGAGCATAATTACGTAACAGATGTTCAATACGAACCCACATTGTGGGCAGAGAATCATTAAGATAATCTGGAGGTAATATTTTTGTTGGTTGCGGGAGATCAAAGTGAACTAATTGTTGCAAAAGACTAAGTTCTACGGCATTGAGTTGCCAGTTAATTAAATACTGGGGTATCCTAGGTGATTCTTGTTGAGTTGATAAAGAAAATTCTGGATTTGTTAATTTAATCAAACCTCCTTCTTCAAAACTAAACCCTACTCGCCAATGAGGGTTATTAAAGTCTACTGACAACGTTTCACCAGTCAAACAACAAGTGTGAACTTGAGGCATAACTCCCGCAATTATTAAGAAATGAAACACCCCTTGGGCTAAATGACTATGTAAACTATGACTGGACGAGATTTTTTCAAGACGATGTAAATGTTCGTTGATGAGTTCGTATAGTTCCCTTTGAGGTTGTTTATCAGAAGCTATAGATAATACAAATTCAGCTAGATACTGACCAGCAGCTAATTTACCTAAATCTTTACTCAATCTAGAATAAGAGTTTAAGGTATCGGCTTGGATAATCCGATCAAGTGATCGTCCCTTTAGTATTAACAGATCATTAATCACAAATAACTCACTACGTCCGCTTAGTCTCGATGTATGTTTTCTTGCCCCTGGAACTACTGCTCGAATTAAACCGAATTCTGGGGAAAGAATTGTTACTAAATGATCAGCCTCCTTAAAAGGTATTCGTTTTAAAACAATCCCTGTAGTTTTATAAGTTCGACTCATTGACTCATTAGATTTTGTTAAAGTTCTCTAGACGTTTCGAGTCAGTTCGCGTTGTTGTTTCACTAAGTCGACTCCATAAGAAGTTCCCAAACGAGTTGCTCCTGCTTCGATTAAAGCCAAAGCTTGTTCAAAAGTCCTAATACCCCCAGAAGCTTTAATACCTATTCGTCCCCTAACAAGTTGCTTAAGATAACTTACATCAGCAACTGTTGCTCCCCCGAACCATCCGGTATTAGTCTTTAAATAAGTTGCCCCTCCATCCATACAAATTTCGACAGCAAGTTGTTTTTCTGTATCTGTTAATAAATTAGTTTCGAGAATAACCTTTACCGTTTGTTTTGTTTCTGAACAAATTTCGGCAATTTCCCGATAGATCTTGTCAGAAAGTCCAGCTTTTAACCATCCTAAATTTATTACCACATCGAGTTCTGTTGCCCCATTTTCTACTGCTTCTTGGGCTTCATAGAGTTTAACAGCTGAGGTAGTTGCTCCTGTAGGAAAACCAATCACTGTACAAACTTGAGTTTGCTTTCCTTTAAGTAATTCGGTTGCTTTACGTACCATTGAGGGATACACACAAACGCAGGGAAAGCTAAATTGGTTAGCTTGTTGGCAATACTGTTCTACTTCTTGAGTAATCCCTGTAGGACTAAGCAAAGCATGATCAATATAACTGGCAATGTCAATTTCTGAATTTACTACAGTCATAACTGTTTTTATTTTAGAACTATCCCTTCATATTGTATATTGTGACGTTAATTATCCCATCTAAATCAGAGATTCTATTTGAGTCTTATAATTTCTCAGATTAGGTTTTACTAGCTTTTAACGAGATTATATATGAGATTTGTTGTTTAATATTTATGGGGATGTTGATATCATCAATTATAATTAGTATTTAATATTTATAATTCTAATATATAAAATTAATAGTCAATTTATCCAGTTAATTTAAATAGCTGTTGTATGCATCATAGTTTGGAAAAAGTTATTTATTCAAATAAATATAAGTTCTCCTTTGATTTTCAACTTTTATATATATAAGAGTTAAAAATCAAAGGGGAACTTATGAAGTTGTATCATCAAGATAATAGAGTCCCTCAGGTGTTTTCTTTGTTTTAAAAGAGCGAGCGTCTAGAAAAATTTCTAAACGCTCAGAAGAGTGTCGAATTGTTCTAATAATTAATTCCTACAAAGCATTAGCACCGGCAACCACTTCCATTAACTGTTGAGTAATTGCTGCTTGACGCGCTTTATTGTAAGACAACGTTAGACTTCCAATTAACTGACCAGCATTATCACTCGCATTACTCATCGCCGTCATCCGAGCTGCTAATTCACTTGCCGATGCTTCTTGCAATCCTCTGAGTAATTGGTTATTAATATACAAAGGTAACAAAGAATCAAGAATTTGCAGAGGATCTTGTTCAAAGATCATATCTTGAGGGAAGCTCTCGAGCTCTTGAACGACTGTCTCCCTTTCCATACTTAATCTCCCTTCACGGGTAATTAAGCGAAATATTTCATCATCTTCAACTTCTAATCCCTGAAGGGTTAATGGTAATAAGGTTTGAACCACAGGACGAGAACTTATCAAAGAAACAAAACGAGTGTAAATTAACTCCACTCGGTCAACTGTTTCTGACAAGAATAAAGATAGTAACTCATCGGAAATAGACCCAGCTTCGTCAGCTGTAGGAATTTGATTTAATCCCGTATACTTAGTTAAGATAGGGGCATTACGATGGGAAAAATATTGGGTCGCTTTACGTCCAATAGTTATGTAGCAATAATCAAGTCCTTGAGCTTCTAATTCTTTTTGGCGTTGTTCTGCACGACGAATCACATAAGAATTGTAGCCACCACATAATCCTCGATCACCTGTAACAACAACTATCGCTACAGTTTTCACCTGTCTTTGCTTCAATAGGGGTAAATCGACCTCCTCATACTTGAGACGGTTGAGCAGATTATAAAGAACATTAGCTAAATCATCAGCAAAGGGACGAGTAGACATTACCTGTTCTTGAGCACGGCGAACCTTAGCAGCAGCTACCAGACGCATAGCCTCGGTAATTTTTTTTGTATTTTTGACGGATTGAATCCGATCACGGATAGCTTTGAGGTTAGGCATATTTTTTTTGGATTAATTATTCATAAGAGGTAGTGGGTGGTTAGTCTTCCTTTTATCTGATCAGAGAATGACTAACCACTAACTTATGGTAAATTACACTGCAAAAGCCTGTTTATATTCCCCAATAGCTTCTTTGAGGAGGCTTTCTGCTTCATCGGTGAGCTTTTTCTCTGCTCCAATGATCTCAGTAAATTTAGTTTTACTGGTCTTGATATAATTCCGTAGTCCCATAGTAAATTCGGGCACCTTCTCCACAGCAACTTCATCAAGATAACCATTCAAGCCTGCATAGGAAATTGCTACCTGTTCCCACACGGCTAAAGGAGAATTTTCGGGTTGTTTCAACACTTGACGTAACCGTTGACCCCGTGACAGTTGGGCCTGAGTCGCAGCATCTAAGTCAGAGGCAAACTGGGAAAAAGCTTCCAATTCAGCAAATTGTGCCAATTCTAGCTTTAATTTACCAGCAACTTTTTTCATGGCCTTAGTTTGAGCCGCAGACCCTACTCTACTTACCGAAATACCCGCATTAATAGCTGGACGGAAACCTGAGTTGAACAAATCACTAGAAAGAAAGATCTGTCCGTCAGTGATGGAGATTACGTTGGTAGGAATATAAGCAGAAACGTCACCCGCTTGGGTTTCAATCACTGGTAATGCCGTCATACTCCCTCCACCAAGCTCATCACTCAGTTTTGCAGCACGTTCTAATAAGCGAGAGTGGATGTAGAATACATCTCCAGGATAAGCTTCTCTACCAGGAGGACGTTTTAGTAATAAAGATAACTGACGGTAAGCTTGAGCTTGTTTGGAGAGGTCATCATAAATAATTAGGGTAGCCTTGCCTTTATACATAAAGTATTCAGCAATAGTGGCACCTGTATAGGGAGCTAGGTACTGTAATGTGGCTGGATCATTTGCGTTGGCGGCAACGACGACAGTATAATCCATCGCGCCATTATCCTCGAGGGTTCCTATTACCTGGGCAACAGTAGATGCTTTTTGTCCTATTGCCACATAGACACATATCACATCTTCAGACTTCTGATTAATGATAGTATCAATCGCAATTGCTGTTTTTCCTGTTTTGCGATCACCTATAATTAATTCTCGTTGTCCCCGTCCTACAGGGATCATTGCATCAATCGCTGTAATTCCCGTTTGCATTGGTTCACAAACAGATTTGCGAGCAACAATTCCAGGAGCCATTGATTCTATCAAGCCAGTTTCAGAAGTATTGATATCTCCTTTACCATCAATAGGGCGACCTAGGGAATCAACCACCCGTCCTATCATTGCTTCCCCCACAGGAACTTGGGCAATTTTTCCGGTGGCTTTAACGGTACTTCCCTCCTGAATATCGAGACCGGTTCCCATTAACACGGCCCCAACATTATCTTCTTCAAGGTTGAGAGCGATTCCGATAGTTCCATCCTCAAATTCGAGGAGTTCTCCCGCCATGGCTTGTTCTAAGCCATAAATACGGGCAGTTCCATCACCTACCTGAAGCACGGTTCCTACATTAGAAACCGTGACAGTCTGATCGTAGGATTCAATTTGCTGGCGAATAATGCTGCTGATTTCGTCGGGTCTGATGCTAACCATAGTTTAATTGTTCTAGAAGTCGAATGAATACAATGAAACACAAATCACCTAAGCGATACCGCCTAGGCTAAGACTGACACGGCGTAGTTGTCCTCGAAGGCTGGCATCAAAAACTTGAGACCCTACTTTAATAGTGATACCCCCAATCAAATCAGGATCAATTTTTGTTTTGATTTCCACGCCTTTCGCACCAGTAAGTTCTCCGATTTTGTTTGCTACAGACTCACTTTGTTCGTTGTTCAATTCTTTAGCTGAAGTAACTTCGGCTAAGACAGTATTGGTCAACTTGCGTAAAAGCTTAAGATATTGCTGGCAAATTTGTTCAAGGAAGATAATCCGCCGCTTATCCACCAATAACATTACAAAATTGAGTAGATAAAGATTAGCTTCTTCCCCCATCATTTGTCTCAAAACAGTTTTTTTATCTGTTTCTTTGATTACTGGGGAAGCAATAAATTCTTCCAAATCAGGAGATTTTTCCAATAAGGCAAGTAAAGACCGACATTCCTTCCCAAAGGCATCGGTGAGATTGTAGCTTAAGGCTACTGACATTAACGCCTGAGCGTAAGGTTCAGCAATCGCAATACTAACGAGGGAACCTTTCATTAATTAACCTCCTAATTGAGTAATACTACGGTCAATTAATTGGTGTTGCATATCTTCATTGACCTGTTCTTTGAGTTGGTTTTCCGCCTTATTAAGGGCCATTTGGGCAATTTGTTTTTTCAATTGAGCAATAACTCGTTCTTGCTCACTACTGAGGTCAGCTGCAGCCGTTTCTTTAAGACGTTCTATATCTTGCCTACTTCTTTCAGCAATTTCGCTGGCTAGAGTGGTGGCTCTATCCTTAGCCCTTTGATAAATTCGTTCAGCTTCAGCTTGAGCCTGCGTCAATTTTTGTTGTTCTGTTCCCAAAGCAGTGGCTGCTTTGCGTTGACGCTCCTCAGCTTCTTGAATAGCATTAGCAATCTGCAATCGCCGTTCATTCAGGATATTTCCCAAAACTTTGCCGCCGTAGAACACCAACAGTACAATGAGAATAGCAAGGTTCACAAAGTTCGTTTCCAGAAGATTAAAATCTAAACCGAACCCGCCTGTACTAACCTCATGGGCTTCTGTAGCTAATATAAAAAAAGAATCGATCATACGTATTTTGCTAGTGAAAACTCAATCGATGGTAGATTTAATTTACAAATTCAGTCCCTAGAAGTTTTTCTAGGATTTGACGGCTCAGGACATCAACCTGTTGTTCTAGAACACCCAGTGCTTCTTGGCGTTGTTTGGCTATTTCTTGGGCGGCTTTTTCTTTTTCTTCTTGAGCTTCTCGTTGAGCATTAGCAAAAGATTGGGCTGCAATTTTTTGTGCGTTCGCCTGAGCTTGAGCTATTACTTTTTGAGACTGCTTACGCGCATCAGCAAGCTGCATTTCATATTCTTGCGCTAATTCCTTAGCCTTAGCCAAACGTTCTTTTTCGTCAGTCTCTTTTTGACGAATATAATCTGCCCGCTCGTCCAATGCCTTATTTAAGGGCTTGTAAAAAATCCCATTAAGGACAACCGTCAAGAGAACAAATTGCAAAGCCATTAAAGGCATAGTTGCATCAAAATCAAACATTTTCTACGGTTCCCATTGATATTTTAGTCAAAACAAAAAAATCCAATAGGCTAACAAATCTTTGGTTGGCATGATGGAGAAATCAGTAGAGACGAGACGATGATTGAAGTCACAAGTGACTAGGTTAATACAGAACTTGCTAGATTTACTACACCCGATATTATCTAAGTTGACATTAGTAAAAGCAGTAAAGCTCGTATCGTCTCTTTTCGCTTTTTGCCTTCACATAGCACGCGTCTCTACTGTTTCAAAACCGCTTATGCAAAGGGGTTAGCGAAAAGTAAAACAAGTGCAATAACTAGACCATAGATGGTCAAAGATTCCATGAACGCTAAACTTAGAAGTAAAGTACCCCGGATTTTGCCTTCTGCTTCTGGTTGACGAGCAATTCCGGCAACTGCTTCTCCAGAAGCATTACCTTGTCCAAAACCAGGTCCGATAGCCGCTAAACCGACGGCAAGAGCAGCAGCGATAACTGAAGCAGCAGCAATAGTTGGATTCATTGTGATTCTTCCTTTTTTATTGACAGTACAAATTTTGGAGTGAGTTGTTTAGATGAACAACTACAGAGGGTGACGTTCCCAAGCAATGAGTAGTTATTGACCAAAAGTCAAAGCCGGCTCCATCCTCGTACGGCGGAGTACTCTCTGAATTCTCGGAGAAAAAAGCCCCACTAGTCAACCCCTATGTGCTTGAAGAGTTCAGCAATTCTCAATGTTGAATTGTAAAAATGAACCCATCTGATATTGTCCTATGTTTTGGGCATATTTCAATAACAGATCCTATTCAATTTACGATGCTTGATCAATGTCCTTCTTCAGATTCAATCGCCTCGTGAATATAGGCTCCTGCTAAGGTAGCAAATACTAAGGCTTGAATCGCACTAGTAAACAACCCTAAGGCCATAATGGGTAAGGGAATGAACAAAGGTACTAAGAAGACCAATACTGCTACCACTAATTCATCAGCGAGAATGTTTCCGAATAAACGAAAGCTTAGGGATAAGGGTTTGGTAAAATCTTCTAAGATTTTAATGGGTAAAAGAACTGGAATTGGCTCTACATAGTGGGAAAAATAGCTCAATCCTTTCTTGCTTAGACCAGCGTAGAAGTACGCTAGAGAAGTTAGTAGTGCTAACGCAACGGTAGTATTAATATCGTTGGTAGGAGCAGCTAATTCTCCTTTTGGTATTTCAATTAACGCCCAAGGAACTAACGCACCTGACCAGTTGGAGACAAAGATAAATAGAAACAAGGTTCCAATGAAGGGCAACCAAGGCCGATATTCCCTTTCTCCCAATTGGTTTTTAGCCAGGTCTCGCAAAAATTCCAGAACATACTCCATGAAATTTTGCATTCCACTGGGAATACGTTGCACATTTCGAGTAGCAGCTAAGGATGCGATCACCAAGAGGCTAATGACAAACCAAGAGGTCATGAATACTTGTCCATGTACCCGATAGTTACCAATTTCCCAGTACCAATGCTGACCGACCTCTAATGAAGCAAGAGGAAATGTTTGTACAAAACTCAAACCATCTAACATTGTCATTCGGTGAGATTTATTTACTTAATCAGAATACGAGAATGGTTAATTTCCTCGAGGCCCTAATACCTTGGCTCAGATCCTGGTGTCAAAACACTTTGGAGCATATAGGTAATTATGGCGGCTTTATAAGTCAGAAACCCCAGGAAAGCTGGGAGTATGTGCATTCTATGCCATTGACTAGCCACAAAAATCAAAATCACAAACAATCCTATCCCTCTAGTTCCCATTCGTTTATTGACTAAACCGAGTTGCGCTACATCTTCGGCTAACAGTTTTAAATAAACAATACCGACAAAAGCTCCTACCAAATAGTTAAGAGCTACGTCTAAAGAATAGGCAATCCAGACAAAGATAAAAATAACCCCTGTCAGAGATAAACTCAATAACAACAAAGTGCGTTGCAACTGATAATAATCTCTCATGGGATTAACTGAGGGTAAAACGGTTTCAGCCGTCGGGGTTTGACGATCAATTACAGGCATAGTTTCAGGCAGATTAAGCTATTAGGATCAATCCATGAAACCAATAGCGAACCGTCAGCAATGATACCATGAAAAGGTATCTGTTTTAAACTACCTAACCTATTCAGGTCATTCTTAACTGCTGATTTTCTGCTGCAACTGCCTAGTTTTCGACCAATTTTTTAAACATAAAATTATTCTTTAAAAAAATTCCTTAAAAAAATACTTTTTATATTAGATTCTTAGAAGTAAATAGATTCTACGCAGCAAATAGGTAATTATGGTAGCTAAAGCTGATAATGTATTTCCTAACCGAAGCCGGATAAAATCAATCACTCAAATTTATAACTTAAGTTGTCTAATTTTGCTTTTTAATCCTGGTATTTTGAGCAAAATATTATATATATAATCTAGCTCTATCATCTAAGGACAAAAATTAGCTTTTACTGTAGCATAAATTATTTTTTAGAATACTAAGGAAAAATATAAAGGGAATACTCTTAAACAAAAGTACTATAGCTGTACTATAATATGGTCAATGACCATATTTGTTTAGAATAAAATTGTGCCAGAACTTCCTGAAGTAGAAACTGTTCGTCAAGGTCTCAATCAATTGACTTTAGGGACAAAAATCAAGGGGGGTGAAGTATTATTAAGTCGTACCCTTGCTTATCCTTTATCAGTTACAGAATTTTGGTCCAATATCACCAATGTCACCATTGACAGATGGGAAAGAAGGGGAAAATATTTATTAGGAAGATTGAGAAAAGGCTCTGGTAAAAATGGAGGTTTTTTAGGTATTCATTTGAGAATGACCGGTCAGTTATTATGGTTGAACAAACTTGAACCAATACAAACTCATACGCGCTTACGTTTGTTTTGTGGTGAGAGTCAAGAATTACGTTTTGTTGATATCCGTACTTTTGGTAGAGTATGGTTTGTTCCCCCAAACAAAAAATTAGAAACGGTTATTACAGGACTAAAAAAATTGGGTCCAGAACCTTTTTCTAAAGAATTTTCTGTAGACTATCTCGCTGAAAAATTAAGAATTCGCAAATGCAATATCAAAACCCTATTATTGGATCAAGGCATCGTGGCGGGATTAGGAAATATTTATGTAGATGAGGCATTATTTAAAAGTGGTATTCGACCTACTATAGTGGCTAAAAATTTAGAATACAAACAACTTCAAAAGTTAAAAATGTCAATCATTGAAGTATTAAAAGACGCTATTAAAAAAGGGGGAACAACTTTTAGTGATTTTCGAGGAGTAACGGGAATCAATGGTAATTATGGTAGAACGGCTTGGGTCTATGGACGTAGAGGAAAACCCTGTCGAATTTGTGGAAGAGCTATCGAGCGTTTAAAATTGGGGGGGCGTTCCACTCACTTTTGCCCGCAATGTCAAGGGTGATTTATTGTATTGACTTTCCCCTCTTAAAAACTCTCTAATTTTCAGTACTTTTAGTCAGGCATCGATAAAAATTAGGACGGTAATACCATAGATTAAAAAATCGCTATTGCAGACTGTTAAAAACATATTTATACCTTTATCTTAAAAACTTATATTTGGGACTTCATTACGATAGTACAAAATCACTGAAACAATGTCTGTAGTTGATAAACACATAATTAGAAGTGTTAAAATTGTATATTTTTAAAATTAAAATACAGCACAAGATGTAAATTTTATATACTCATCGATGGTAAGATACAATATTCACGGTATTAGACTATGTGTCTTTAACTACAATCCTAACAAGGTAACTTTTTTACTTGTTAATCTCTAAAATAAGCTAATATGAATAGTATTTTAATGCCACTCTTCTAGAATATGACTATGTAACTAGCCTTAAATAGTTAATTATAGTTAAAAATCAACTTCGTTTCTGACCTATTTGTTACCAATAAAATTATATAGAACGTTGTTCTTTAAGATAGGCAAATACAGATTTATCACCAATATCAGAAGGGATAGATTGAATTGCTTTCCGTAAACTAAAAATCATGAACAATAATCCCCAACTAGCCAAGAAAACTTCTTCGACTATAACCGGTAAAATCCCCGTTAAATGACCTAATAGAAGACTAGGAACTAAAAGGGATAGAAACTTAGTTTCCAAACGATTAAAGCAAAAGGCTTCTTTAAAAAAGATCCCTGTTAAAGCAGCAAAAGTAAAACCAATTCCGAATAGAGTTGAAGGGTGATTGTAGACAAACAGGGCTAAAGGATCAGAACTTTGCCGAGCAATAATTAATGTCATGATCGTCCCAATTACCCAAAATACTTGTAATAGTCGATGAAGAGAGCGAAGATAAATGTGAATAGTTACCAAACTAATTCCTACTCCTACTGTAAACATTATGAATAATGGGGTTAGTAAATTTAGTACCCAGGGTTGTCCCCTAATAATCAATACTGACAGAGTAGCAATAGCAAAGTTGAGAGATGCAAAGCATAACCCTAAACGATAGATGATGACCTCTATGCGATCATTTTGAGTAATAGTAAAGTCTCCAAATTGTCCTTGATAAACAGCTAATTGCTCAAGTTTAGTTTGCATAAGGTTTTTTCCCAGTTTGAACTCAATGTAACTCTTAAATATTATTTTCTTTCTATTGAACTATAAAGCTAATATTAATTTTTCTAAGTATTTCCTTTGTTGTACGCCACAATCAAACTCTGCGCTTTTCTTATATTCAATATAATTGAATTAAGAAAATAAATCTTAGCTTTTCAACTCAATTGTAAAATAATGCTATGATTGTAAACTTTGAACATAATTATAAGGTTAAGATGATTATAGTTATAGACAAGGGGCGTAGGTTAACGACCTGTACGATGTAATGTGTGAGGTGAGGAAGTGGAGCTCTCCTAGAGCCTTTTAGCTAATGGGAAGTTCTATAAAAATATAGCAGTAGCTATTAATCACTGCTTCTTACACTTTTTGGAGGTCAAAATGGTTAACAATTCAGTTAAAGTTGTTGCGGCAAGTGCATTAGCCACCTTCGGCTTACTAAGCGCAGTTTCTGGAGCCCAAGCTCATCCTAAATACCCTCAGTATAACATGGTTTCGGAAGGATTTCCTTCTACTGTGGATTGGGACAGCAACCGCGCAGTGATTCCCCATGTTCAAGAAAAAGTTGTTTTTTCTTGTGAAGCTCAAGGGGATGGAAGTTACGCAACTGTGGAAAAAGCAGTACGGGAGACAATGGATCCTGATCACTACCCTGTTTATACCACAGAGGATATCTCTGCTAATTATGGTCTGGATGGACAGCCTATGATGGTTTGGACAGCAACCCTGCCTTCCAGTCATCCTGATGGAGCTTACATTCCTGAAAGTCGTTGTCAAACCGTTAGTGCTCGCTTAACCAATCTTTCCTACGCCTTTGGTTTAGTTACCCCCGAACAAGTAGCACAACTCAGCGAATCTAGCTTGGTGGGAAGAGTTAATGGAGAACGGGTAATATTCCTTTCTCAAGATCCTGAAAATGCGTCTACTAGAAACGTAATTTTCACCCTCAAGCCTGAAAACGCACAGCAAGCAGCTACAACCCTAACCCAATTCCAAATTGGCCTTTCTGGCGGTATTGCCGAAGGAATTGGGGGTCCTGAACTTGCTGTTGAAGAATTGCCTCCTGTTGTGGAATAAGCTCATATTTTATGGGAAGAATATTCCAACTATGTGATTCTTTCTTTCCTATTTGATTCGGTTAATTTGTTGGAGAGTAGGCTATAGTCCTACTCTCTACTTCTGTTTTGAGGCAATTATTCTCGTTTCTAAGATACTTTCTACTGGGTACTTAACCTAAGATATTATGGTGACAGACTACTCAAATTTTTTCCTATTATCAAGACACTCATAAACTATACTCTTTGTAAGAAAACAATCTTTGAACCAAATCAGTCAATTCTGTGAACAATAGGAATAGGAACAGGTATTTTGCTTACTTTAATTATGGTAACTTTAAATTACCGATATTAAAAATATTTATAAGTTAGATGGATTTTGCACTAGTAAAAAACTATATCCAAGGCAAATATTAAGAATAATTTTCTAAAATCTATTATATTTATCAAATTTTTTTCATTTTGGTTGTTAATATTTTTAATTAAAAGTTAATTTGAGTACTGTCTAATTTCAATGTGGTCTATTTATTTAAGCTTCTAGGGCAGATGGTGTGAATGGTGGCTTATAATGAAGGACTAGTCTAGAAAACATCTGGTCTGCAAACTACATTATGACCCCTTCTCAACGTTACTACCACATAACTACTTTTGGCTGTCAGATGAATAGAGCTGACTCGGAACGCATGGCAGGTATCCTCGAAGATATGGGGTTTATTTGGTCAGACAACCCCAACGATGCTGATTTAATTCTGTATAATACTTGCACTATTCGAGATAGTGCCGAACAGAAAGTCTATTCTTACCTAGGAAGACAAGCTAAACGAAAACACCAAAACCCAGATTTAATCTTAGTAGTAGCAGGTTGTGTCGCACAACAAGAAGGACAGAAAATTTTACGTAGGGTTCCTGAATTAGACTTAATCATGGGACCGCAACACGCTAACCGTCTAGGGGATTTACTACAACAAGTCTCCGATGGAAGTCAAATAATCGCAACTGAACCTATCCATATCGTTGAAGATATCACAAAACCCCGTCGAGAAAGTACAATCACTGCTTGGGTTAATATTATATATGGCTGTAATGAACGTTGTACTTATTGTGTAGTTCCTAATGTACGTGGGACGGAACAGTCGAGAACCTCAGAAGAGATTTTAAAAGAAATGAAAATCTTAGGAAAACGAGGATACAAAGAAGTTACCCTCTTGGGACAAAATATCGATGCTTACGGACGAGACTTACCAGGAGTGTTAAAAACAGGGAGACGTCGACATACCTTAACAGATTTACTTTATACCGTCCATGATGTTTCTGGAGTTGAACGTATTCGTTTCGCCACAAGTCACCCTCGTTATTTTACTGAACGTTTAATAGTTGCTTGTAAAGAATTATCTAAAGTATGTGAACACTTTCATATTCCTTTTCAGTCAGGAGATAATGAGATACTTAAAGCGATGAAACGGGGCTATACTCAGGAGAAATACCGCCGAATTATTGCTAAAATTCGTGATTACATGCCTGATGCTTCCATTAGTGCTGATGCCATTGTAGGGTTTCCTGGAGAAACAGAACAACAGTTTAAAAATACCTTAAAATTAGTCTCCGATATTGGATTTGATCAACTTAACACGGCAGCTTATTCTCCTCGCCCTGGAACACCTGCAGCCTTGTGGGTAAATCAATTAAGTGAAGATATTAAAAATGATAGATTACAACGTCTCAATTATTTAGTAGAACAAAAAGCCGCCGAAAGATCACAACGGTATTTAGGACGTATAGAAAAGATACTAGTAGAAGAAAAAAACCCAAAAGACAAAAGTCAAGTAATGGGTAGAACTCAGGGCAATCGTTTGACTTTTTTTAAGGGTGATATTAACCAATTAAAAGGTCAAATTGTTGATGTTAAAATTACTGAAGTTCGTGCATTTAGTTTGACAGGAAATTTAGCTTATAAATGATTTTTTAATTCAAGGTAAAATCAAATACAGATTTTAACTGTGCTTAACCGAATATTGAACTATAACCATGATTTTCTATTCGAAAATTTTATCCGGCTCTACTCTATTTTGCTGTAGATAGGTAGGTTAAATCCACTGAAAACATTCTGCTATCAGCATTTATTAAGGCATTACCTCCCTAACCTAGCCAATAAACTATAAAGAAAAGAGACAGAAGATAAAATTATATCGATCTTATGGGAGCAATGCCGCGCTACCGTAAAACTATCTAATTAAATGATTACCATTAAGATCTTAAAATAGTTCTATCTATTATTTAGAATAATAGGTAGAACTATTTCTTGCTAGATTTGTAAAATCTAACCATTAGTTAAACAATATTTCTACATATAAATCCCTCACCTGTTTCAAAAGATAAGTAAACAGTTTATATGTGTGAATGGTCTTCTCCCAAACTTCTTTTATTTGTCCGTGGCAAGAGATTATTTGATCTCACCAAAAAAGTGAAATTTAATATCAGTTTTTAACAGCAATGGTCCTGAATTAGTTTTCAATGAAGATATTTTACTGTCTACCTTTCCCTTTACCGAAAAACTTAATACTTGTACGTACCACGTAGCAAAAATTCAAATCTTTGAGCGTCTAACGTACCCTATATTCGGACATTATATTCTATAATTTCTACAAAATTCTCAGTTAGCCTACAAACTTTTGATAGAGCTAATTATTTTAATAAATCTGATTATCTATCCATTGAACTACTATCTTAGATCGAAGATCGTACTAATAGGGTAATTCACAGCCGGGGTATTTTCTCTTTTATCCTATTTCTTACAAGGAGTAAAGCCAAATACCAATAAATTTACTTAATGTCTGTCAAAGATTTCGATCCTCTTTTATAAGGACCATCCATTTATATGAAATCATTGTAACAAGAAATAACCTGACACGAACCCTCTCGTTTGTAAAAAATAGGGGGTCCGTGTCAATTAAGAAAAAATAATTATAGTTTATAGTTCTCGTACTACCGGCTTACCATTAATAATTTCTCCTACTAAGACCGAATCAGTTATACCAACAAACAAACCGTTTTCTAATACCCCTGGAATATTGTTAATAGTAACTTCTAGATTCTCTGGATCGTTAATCTCTTTAAAGTTGACATCAATAATCAAATTTCCCTGATCTGTAATTACAGGTCCAGCCTTTTTGACTCCCATTCGAATTTCTGGTTTTCCTCCCATTTGTTCTAATTGACGCATAACAGGAGTTACTGCTTTGGGGATTACTTCTACCGGTAACAAACAAGTCGAGCCTAATTTATCTACTAGCTTATTACTATCAACTACCACAATGAAAAATCTGGCTAAGCTGTCTACTATTTTTTCTTGGGTGTGAGCAGCACCACCTCCCTTAATTAAATTTTTCTGCGTATCAACTTCATCCGCGCCATCAATTGCAATGTCAATGTGATCAATCACATCAAGGGTAGTTAAGGGAATACCGTATTTTCTGGCTAGGACTTCTCCTTGAAAAGAAGTCGTTACCCCAACAATATTTTTTAAATCTCCTGACTTGAGACGTTCTCCAATGTGTTCAATGGCATAGGCTGTGGTCGAGCCTGTGCCTAACCCGACAATAGAATCAGATTGAACACGGGCAACGGCGGCTTTCCCCACCTCTTGTTTCATGAGCACAACAGGATCATTGGTCATTGACATGGCTAAACTCCTTAACGGCAGACTATTTGTCTGAGTTTTTAGATTTCAACCTCAACAATAGAGGATAAGTAATGACTTGATCAACCATTGTTTGCGAACCTATCTTTTACCTTAATATTTATCTAATTGGATGAAGTAGCCAACATTTCCTTAAGCTTAGCTAACTCATCAGCCCAACGAGGGTCAGGTTGAAAGCTATCTCCTGAGGAACTACTCCCGCTACTTTGAGTACGGGACCGTTTTTTTGTACTACCTTTTTTTACTGATGATTTTGGAGATGGAACTGAAGCTGGGGAAACTTTATCCTCTTGTTTTTCTTCTTTACTTGTATTTTTAGCTCTTGGTAAAGCTTTTTCAATTTTAAGAGGGCTATCCATAAAAGATTGACCATTATATTTTTCTATAAAAGCATCGGCCAATTCATCGGTGGCTACAGTAACAAAAGCAAACCCTCGACATTTTCCCGTTTTGCGATCTTTAATTACTTTTATGGACATAATTTCGCCAGCATCAACAAACATTTCTTGCAATGCTTGGCGTTCGATAGGTTCTTTGGGCAAGTTACCGACATATAGACGAATGGGCATAGGATGGACCTCCATTGATTGATTTTAAAAAACTCATTGACTCAGCACTGATTAGCCATAGTAAATATGATCTACCTAAAGACCTGTCCGAAAATTTTCCGGGGACACATTTCCATACAACTCAGATTGTTACTAATAACATCGGCTTGTATCGTCAAAATTGCCTTACCTCTAATTGTGCTGACGGAGTACTCACTGACGATGTTGTTTCAATTTTGAACAGTTCTGTCAATGAATAGGGACTTTGAAATACACTGCCCTTTTAGATTATTACAGATTGTTTACAGTATTCGTCAAATAATTTGAAAGAAAGTTGCCCTAATTTTATATTTTTTTAAGTAGATGTACTTAATATCTTAATTTATACTGACTGAATTTTCAAAAAAATTTTGCCAAAAATAATATTATGTGTTGATTATATCGGCTGATAGAGGTTATTAACATGGAAGAAACCATCAAAAGAGTATTGTGATTAAGACGTTTATTCTTTTATAAAATCTGTCTAAAATAAAAATTTTTTAGTTTAAGCTTAATACAACAGTTTGAAATAAAGCAGGCATAAGATACAACGGTTCAAATGGACTAAGAACAAATTCGATAACTTATGATGTAGACTTAATAGTCACTAAGCAATTAGTACAAATGTTTTTATGGCTTAGTATTGAAGTAAAGAAATTTATTTTGAATCCAAATACTTTCTTTATAGAAAGAGTTTTAAGCGCTAAAATGATAATTAATTATTAACAAACTACACTGTATAATCTCATTGAAAGTTTGACTTTTAAGATTTAATATAAAATCTTAAAACCAGGAAAGTTATTACTTAAAGTTGTTATTGTTTAAGATCAAAGTTTTTTGCAATTATCATTATTTTGGATACAAAACAGACAAGTAAAAAAATATTGTTCTCTGTCTATGAGATAATTATTTACTAATATTTATAAATAGAAATAATTAGATAAAATTTCTTATAACTAGTTTAATATCTAAATAAAATCCCCTAAAATAGTTTATCTCTTTTTTATCTTTATAAAAAAGAGATAAACTGGCACGAATAAAATATATTTTTAAAGCCGAGGTTGAGATAAGGCTTCTAGTTCCAATCAGTTAAATTTTTAATACAGCAGAATAAAATTAAGATATATTGGATTGATTTAAATTAAAGTTAGATTTATATGTAGATGTTTTAAATAGAAAAAAATGTATATGTCATTATATGAGTAACGACTTTTAATATAGAACTGTAGAGCTAAATGTGCAATATATTCATTCTAATAAATTGTACTTAAAGTTGTTTGCTTCTTGTTTAAGCTACTTTATAAAACATTAAGACTCGAGACAAAAAATATATTTTAGATACTTATAAGTAATATGATATATACTTTTTCTACTGTGGCTGTAATGCGTTAATCTAGATAAATAAACTCTTAAATTTCAGACATATTGACATATTGTTTAAGCTTATGATTGTGATACATTATAGTATTTTAGTTACCTTAATAGGATTATTAACAGCATGTAGTGGAATTGAAGGGTTGGAAGGTAGATTTTCTGCCAATCCTAGGTTTACAAAAAATTTAGAATCTTCCCAAAAATCAACTATTCAACTTTTTGACAATTTTCCCTCAAAAATCCCCCAATATCCTCAAGCCACTTTAGAAGAAATCACTCAAGAAATTACACAAGCAAATGGAGCAGTTCGATGGAAAACTGATGACTCTACTGAAAAAATCAAGAATTTTTATCTACAGCAATTAAAATCACAAAAATGGAAAATTATTCAGCATTTTTCCTCTGAATCTCAAGAAAATTCATTAGTTGCTCAAATCGATAATCTAAAAATTAGATTGTCTATATTCCCTGGAAAATCAACGACGGAATTTACCCTAGAATATAAACAAGTTAATACAACTAAATCAGATAACAGTCCTTCTAAACAGACTTCAACTACTATTAGTAAACTTACTAATTTTTCTGACTTTAATCAAATTCCTGAAGCTTTGCGTTCTTACGTTCAAGATTTAGCAAACTTAGGTCTTTTGACTGCTAAAGAAAATGATCAATTTAAGCCTAATGAACCGATTACCCGTCGAGAATATGCACGATGGTTGGTCAGCGCCAAAAATAGATTTTATCAAAATTACCCCGAACAACAAATCCGTCTAGGATTAAAAAATGCTCAACCGGCTTTTACTGACGTTCCTTCAAATGACGCTGATTTTCTCATAATTCAAGGATTAGCCGAGGCAGGATTAATTTCTTCACATCTTACAGGAGACAATAACATTTTCTTATTTCGTCCTGACGCGTTGTTAACACGGTCTGATTTAATCATCTGGAAAGTTACTTTAGATATAGGAAAAAGTCTACCTAAAGCTTCTATTGATGGGATTAGAGAAACTTGGGGTTTTCAGGATACTACTCAAATTGAGCCTATAGGATTACGGGGGTTATATGCTGATTTTCAAAATGGAGAATGGGGAAACGTCCGCCGTGTTTTTGGTTATACAATTTTATTTCAACCGAAAAAGACTGTAACTCGCGCTCAAGCCGCAGCTGCATTATGGTATTTTGGCTATCAAGGAAGTGGTCTGTCAGCCGAAGATATCTTAAAACAAACAGACAATAATTGACAGAGGTAAAATAAAATAACAGTCTATTATTTCTAGCTTAGAAAGTGATCTTATGATAAAGATTACTTCAATTTTTAATAAAATCAAAGTAGATATAATAAATTCATAGATTTTAAAATCTATGAAAATTAAATGAATTTCTACAAAATTATAGTGAATAGTTCCTAATATGTTGAGAAACTAAATATATTTAATATATGAAGCAAAATGACATAGCTATTACAATATTAATTAAAAATATTTATCTGACAGAATGCTTCTAGCAATCAGTAGAACCTACAGTTATATATTTATTTTTTAAGTAGAAGAAAACATAATTTATACACCAATTTAATATACTAGGAGTTGTGGATGTATTTTGGATATTACAGTATTTTCTGCCATATATGAAAGCTTAGTCATTTTTCACTTAGTACAGGAAACTAATAAGCCAAGTCTTAGATCAACAATTATAAATTCAGATAGGAAAAAACTTAACAGTATTATAGCTATTCACAGTTATTCTGGTCGTTTAATCTTTAAATGATAACCGTGGTTTACATATATTTTATCAGGGGCTTGATTTACAACTGATATCTGGTTAACGGCAAGAAAAGTAAGCATTATGACTTTTAATTTAAGCTCACAATATTAGCTAGTAGTAGTCAAACCCCAGTAGCTTTTACAGCCTCTATTATTTATAGCCAACACTTCAATTTGAGTTGGTTTAAAGGTGCTCTTGTTAAGGAGAACACCTTTGTATTGGTTCATTTGTAGTAAAGCAACATGTCCATGATGTTATTCTCCTCCTTCTACTTGAGCTTGGTATTCACTAGCGGATAAAGTGTTTTCTAAGTCATCATCAAGATTTTCAACTCGAACTTTAAGTAACCATCCGTCTCCATACGGATCATCAGTAATCTGTTCAGGAGTCTCAAGCATTTGTTCGTTGCAATCTACCACGGTTCCTGATACAGGAGGATAAAGATCCTCAGCTGCTTTTACTGATTCAATTGCCCCAAAAACCTCACCAACCTCTATAGCATCACCTACTTCAGGTAACTCTAAAAATACTATATCTCCAAGTTGTTCGAGCGCATAAGCACTAATACCAATAGTAGCAATTTCCCCATCCAAACGAACGTATTCATGGGAATCTAAGTATCTTAGATCGTCGGGATATTCTAAATCCATTGTTCATTCTCAAATTCACAGCAAACGTAAGTTTAACACCGCTAATGCTGAAGGAAATAGAATTATTGTTACAAATTTTGAGATAAATATTTTAATCTGTAGCATAGTATACAATATTTTATTGTAAACCTATAATCATCTGCAGTTTATAGTCAATAATTGACAGTATATTATTTTTTTAATGAAGAACATGATCCCTTTTGCACGAAAAGACCTACTCCTTAGTTTTTATCTAGTGGAGAGAACAAGATCGTTTTATGAATATTTGCCAACATATTATGATCAATTTATGATCATAATATGTTGGGATAACTATAGTTTTTATATAATTTATTTTCGTTACTTTTGTAATACGCTAAACTTATTTTATCCATATTTTAATAAAAACTAAGATCAAAATATATTTTACAAATTTTCTTTTTTTCTTTGAGAAAGATTTGATTGTTAATTATTTATTAAATTTTAAATTTTAAATTTTATCTAGAAAACTGTCCAGAATAATTTTTTAGATAAATTAGAGTTTTTAGCTAAGTAATTATCAATCTCTTAAACTAGTCAATATATAAACTGTAACCTTTAGAAATTGGAAATAATTCCCCTTATTTATAGATACAAAATCTAACTTTTTTATATACTAAGCTCAATATAAATTAGACATTTAGTAAAACTTATTTTTTCTTCAGCTTCAATGCTATGATTAAATTATTCTCGGGGTTATACTTTGAAGAAAAGACTAATAAAGTTAGTAACTTTCAATAAAAATAGATGCTTATTTTTCTAATCATTAAAATATGTATTAGTATAAATATACTTCAAGACAATTAACTAGCTAAAGTTAATTGTCTTGAAAATAATTAAAGATGGTTATGATACTGAGTTGAACTTTTTTTGTTAAATATTAGTCTCCAATAGAGACGTTTTTTACTAATTTTGTATAGTAGAAGTTTACCTCTAAAAAATATAAATATATTAACATTTATATTATGGGTATTAAATCCCCATAATTTGTCGTAATTATTTTAATCAATCTTTATCTTTCTCTAATAAGGGCTAATTTCTAGAATAAATTCAGTAATCTTAAATATTAATGAATATTAAGATTGCTGAATTTTGCTATGTCCACTACTAAATAAAAGTTTACTCCTGAATTAAATTTCAACCTTTTTTACATCAAGTCAGATAAAACAGATCAAATGAGAACCCATTTAAGAACTATTATCAATAAGTGGCTTAAATTTTGTAATTTAATCAACACTCAACTTATTACATTTGAGTTAAGTTAGTGTAGTCTGACTACAGTCAATGAGTTGCCCTTTCTACGAACTCTCAGGTGTGCTAAAAATCATAAGTGGTTAGTATTGCCTATGAAAAACTATCTTTTATACCCTGGTGATAATGAGTTTATGTTATTTGAACTGTATTAGAATTTTAATTGGTTTATCCATCATGCAAGAATACAGTATTCCCAACAGCTTCCTCCAGGAAGTTTATTTTCTGAGTCAACAGTCCAACGATTTTCACAACCTTGAAGAAATTATGATTCGAGGCATGGAAAAAGGGATTAAAAGGGATTATCAAGGAGCGATCGCCGATTTCACTCAAGTGATTCGCCTTAATGCTTATAATGCAGAAGCCTACTACAATCGAGGCATTGCCTATATTAAAGTATACAACTATTCTCAAGCAATTGCTGATTTTAACTATGCCTTAAGTCTGGAAAATGAATTAGCTGAAGTATACTTTGAACGCGCTAAAGTTTACCTAGTTTTGAATAATCAATCCGAAGCTATTAAAGACCTGAAAATTGCGGCAAAATTATTTAAAAAACAGGTAAATTATTTTCTTTATCAAGAAACTAAAAAAATTTTAAGACAAATACAGCATCTTCCCACGATTAAGAACTACAAAAAGTACAGTTGAGGTTATATTGAAAAATATACAAGTAAAAAATTTAGAAGAAATTGTAAAGATTGTTCGCTATGTTGGTTGGGGCGCTGCCAAGCTCCTTCGTTCTTACTACCGAGGAGAAGTTAACCAAGGAAATTTAGACATTAATGAAGATAAACAAGGCGATCTAGTTACTTCTGCTGACTTAGCTGCTAACTATTATATTTTGGAGAAACTACAAAGAATTTTTAATACTGACAGCTTCGGTTATCTTAGTGAAGAAACTTATCAGGGAACCGAGCCTATTCGTCAAGACTGGGTATGGATCATTGATCCTCTCGATGGAACTAGAGATTTTGTCGATAAAACTGGAGAATATGCTTTACATATTGCCTTAGCCTATAAAGGTCGTCCTATTGTTGCTGTAGTTAGCGTCCCTGAGGCTGAAAAACTATATTTTGCAGCAAAAAATCAGGGGACTTTTGTAGAAACTCTTGATGGAACAGTTAAACCTCTTAGGGTTTCGGAACGCAATCAAATGGAAGACTTATTCCTAGTAGTGAGTCGGAACCATCGTGATGATCGTTTTCAGAAACTAATCGATAGTTTACCAATAAAAAGTTGTAATTACATGGGAAGTATTGGGTACAAAATTGCTACTATTCTTGAACAAAAGTCTGATGTTTACGTCTCTTTATCTGGTAAGTCTGCGCCTAAAGATTGGGACTTTGCTGCTCCAGAACTAATTTTGGTAGAAGCAGGAGGAAAAATCACCAACTTTGATGGTACACTTTTGACTTATAACGAGGGAGATGTTAGGAAGTGGGGAGGACTAATAGCTAGTAACGCTCACTGTCATGAACTTATATGTAACGAGGCTATCAAATTACTAGCCAGAATTGAAGAGAAACAATAAACTTCTCTTGAAAAGGTTGATAAAAGTTGAAAGCTATTAGCTACTATAGATTTGAACTACCCCAATAATTCAGTATTAAAGACGAAAAGACAATTACCACTCCAAATTCTTTTAGACAAAGTCTAGAAGAATTTGGAGTGCAAGCTTATTTCGTGGATAGGTTCAGTTTGTTTATCACGGAAATGAACTGAGATCTTGATTATTGCGGTGACAATTAAATTAGATGAAAGTAAGATTAACATGATTTTTGTCAACTTATATGAATAAGCATATAGTAGATAATTGTCACAAAGATTAAGATAAAAACATTATAGTTAATATATTTTTTGTTAAAGTTTCTAGAAATTTAATAGACCTAAATTTACTAAAAATTTATTTTTTCGGCAAAATTTCTCCAGATAAGTCACGCAAGTGAACAGGACATAGTTCCTAAGACAAAAACAAAAAAAGGAGGGGTCAATATACATTGACCTCCGGTATAGTCAATCTGACAATGCACTAAATGCCGTTTTGCAATTTTGCCTATCTAATTAGGCCCTTCTTGACTTTTATAAACCTGAACAACACTTGCAGATAGCCCTTTACGTTGCAATTCAACAACTCTTTTTTGAGCTTGTTGAGACTGTTTAAATATACCTGCATGGATAACTCCCTCATTTTGACGGATAAACGCTAGAGGTTCCACAGTTTTAACTTGAGATAACACCGATATATTCTTCCCAATAACCTCTACCCGATAGAGACTAGAAGTCTTGTTATATTGGAAAGGCAAAACCGAGCCTCTAGGAGTAATAGAGAAAGAAGACCGAGGACTAGTAGGAGATTGAAAAGTATATTCAAGGACACTGTCCGGGGGTATAAGTTTAGCTGGAGTGACTGTAGTCGGAATGAAACTACTGAATTTAGGAGCCGGTTCATTAGAAATGTGAGGAAGTGCATTTTCAGGAACTCGGAGAGGAGGGGGAGGAGGTAAAGTTCCTAAACTTTGGGCAGAACTGATCGATGGCAGGCTTACAATAATGGGAATAACAAAAAACAACCAAAATTGATTTTCAGAAAACAATTTTGGAAACCATTGATATAAACTGTAAGCCAGTACACTAAAATGGATAATTTGAGTGGCATTCATGAATAATAAAATCCTCAATTAATCTCCTCACATCCTTTGAACCAAAAGATTATATCTTCAGTTTTTAGGCTTATCACGTAATCACTGTTTATTGTAATAAAATTGACTGTCAGCTAAAGTCTGATTTGCTTTTTCTTCAAAAGAACTTAACAATTCTAATTTATTATCATTCACTATCATAATAGAAGATAAGTTTTAAGAAAAATAGTCACATACTCTTCAATGTAAAAACTATGATTTGGACTAACTAGTATCAATTTAGTATTCACATCTTATATTTTCTGAGTGTTTTACTTATCAATCAACTAATACGTAAAAATTTTAAATTAAGAACTTATACCTGTTACCAGAATAAATAGTCACTACAAGTTGTCAGGAACAATATAAATTGGTTCTCTAAAACTTTTCCAATACAATATCAAATAAATTATTTTTTGAAAAACTAAATTTTTACAAAATCCTAATCTACTTTATAGAATATGATGAAGGGGTTAAATTGCCCTAGTAATTAATAGAAAATAGGTGATAAGAGAAGCAACAATTTATTAGTAAAGTTAGGAGTGCAATTCGAAAAAGACGATTTTTTTAACCAAGTTTTAGTATTAACTATAGTTGAGAAACAGATATATAAGAATTAGGGATTAGAAAAAAGTAAAAATCTAAACTAATAATCGCAGTTTTATATTAAAAATCTAACGATGATAAGATTATCAAATTCTCTAAACTCTTCCCTTTTCCCTTTTCCTAAGTTAAGCTGAACTTAACTTTTGGACGAATCCATCCATTATGAATTAGTTGAATCATCCTGATGATCATTAGTTAAATTAATATAAGAATCAGTTATCTGTGTTTGTTGTATAGCTTTTCTTTGTTTTTTTCGTTCCGCTTCGAGCATATCTTCAGTAACAGCAAGTAACTGTTCCATTTTATCTAGATTACTACGGTAGAGCTCCAAGTCTTTTTCTATTTTTTCTGAAGACAAATGAAATACTTCAGATATTAAGTCAAAAATCTGGTTGCGTTGTTCCTTATTTTCAACTAGATTGGGAGCGATTTTCACTACTAGAGTATATAAGCCTACTGTAAATAGACGGCTATATTTAAATTGAGCATTCTGGGCAATCGCTTGAAATATTTCACTTAGTATTCCATCACCAGGCATTCGTGAACTGGCAACTTTGAGAATCTCCATGAACTCTAAAATCGACATCCCTTGAACCTGAGTCAAGAGAGATTGAGCTTCTTGCTGATATTGTTCAGCATTACCTCCAACTGAATGACATAAAGCTGAAAAAATAGAATCTTTGTCTTTTTCAGGTTGATATCCTTGAATAAAACGCTCGAAAGAAGTGACAACCCCTAGAGCAAAAATAGGATCGTAACGAAAATCTACATTAACTGAGAGCAGATGCATCTCTACCAATAACTCTTCAATAAAACGACGGTAAATAGAGTTTATGGGTCGGGTGTGATGGGTGTAGAAATCCCGTTTAGTATCGGAAACAGTGCGAACTTTATCCACAAAAGAGACTTAAATTTAATTGAGATGGTAACTGCGATCTATTGTCCCTTGTAAAGACTTCTTTGCCAAGATAAGGGAAAACAAGTCATTTAGTGAAATGTCAATGGGCTGGTCTCGAAATCTTCCCTTCATCGAAATTTAGGAAGAGGTCGAATTGTACCAATGTTCAAGAAATTTTTTTAGTTCCATTCGTTCAATATAGGGCCAACCTCCTGTTTCTTCAATATCTTTTAGAACTTCATAAAAGTTTTTACGAGTATCGGGTAAGGAAGGTTCAAACAAATCTGATCGGATTTTTCGGTGTAAAGTTTCTAAAATACGTAATAAAGACAGCAAATCATGAGTATTGCCGTTGCAATCAGAAGCTATGGTTTCGACGATAGCCACTATTTCCTGAAAACGTTGGGACAGTGAACGATTTTCCTGATTAGACAAATAGTGTACCTTATGTGGTTCTACTGGTTGCGTCATTCTTGCTCCTTGAATCTTTTTCCCAATTATTTTTATGATAAGGGGAAGCGGGTGAGTGGCTACAAATTTTCGACGGAGTAGATATCAATATCATTAACACGACTTATCTGACACGTTATAAGTTATCTTTTCTACTGCAAACAACTTATACTTATAAGGACAAAATATTTGGAATTTAAACACAATAAAACTAGATAAAATATTATATTTATCTAGTTTTATTGTGTTTTTAATACTGTATTTGCATAAATTAAAGTACAAGATATTGAGAATAAGCAAAAGTTAATTAAAAAGAAAGTTGATTGAAAAGAAAATTGATTGAAAAGAAAATTGATTGAATTAATAATTTAATTAATTTTTAACTCCAAAAACTTATAAAGTTAACAGTACAATTCGCTGGATAATCCCATAACATCAATTATGATATGACTTAAAAGTTTAATTATCATTAAAAACTCTTTTGATGTAAATCAGACTAACATACTATATTGTTCAATCCGTCTACATCCTTTCTAGTATCTAAAGATATTGCCAAATGATTGCAACGATTATTTTTTATTATCTTATCTGGTTTAAATAAACTTTAATTAGTCAATTGTCATTAGTAAGATTCTTCTATTGGATATTTTATTGACAATTACTGAATATATCTAACCTATCTTTTGGAGTAAGACAGTAAACAACTAAAATAAATATTATTTTTATAATTAACTATATCAGGTGAGTCAATTGCTACCAATTCTATGTCCCCATTATGAATCCTTAATTCTGGTTAGGTGGTTTTTAATATTTGTTAAATACACTCGTCTAAGAGTAGAGTTAAAGATTGAATCAACTTATGATAGTGTTAATATTTTATAATCAACAATACCTGAAATAGAATAACGACCACGCTGCGCTGTTCTATTTCAGGTATTGTTCGTTCACGGAGATTATTCTATATACAGGGGTAGATCTATTTACGGGCAACACCTAATAATCTATATAGAATGATTCTTTACTATTCAATATGGAGTCCA
Source organism: Cyanobacterium sp. uoEpiScrs1 (assembly GCF_947331815.1). Lineage (GTDB taxonomy): Bacteria > Cyanobacteriota > Cyanobacteriia > Cyanobacteriales > Microcystaceae > Rippkaea. Next base: position 1,116,478 of record NZ_OX373462.1, on the reverse strand, counting down.
AAAAACTAGACATAAAAAATTACTGCATTTTTATATCTTTAAGTAAGAAAGGCATGAGCATCCCCGTCAATAGGCTAGATACCATAATAGTAAAAGCTAAACTGATCTCCATTTTACTTAGCCCGATAAACAATAAGCTTCCAATAAAAAAAGCAGAAACCATTTGTTTGTAAACATACTGAGAGTTGCGGATTAACCTTCCCTTAAAAAATAGCTGTGTAGAATGCCAAACTAGTTTTAACATTGTTATTTATCCTTATATAATGTGATATTTCAAAAAAACAAGTCCAACAGTAACAACTGGAATAACTCCAGCAGGACCTAATAAACTCCCTAGCATAGCCGACAGTTGATAGCCAATATCTTTCCCTGCCAATAACATTCCGCCAATAGCTCCACCAATGATAGAAATTATCATAGATATTGCCAACCAAAGTAATCCTGTTTCGAGGTTTATCTCTCCTATTTTTAGGTTCACGAAAAGACTATAAAAGGTTGGATTAACTCCCAAGTTACTCAAAATCTCAGTCATGTGAATTAAGCTCCTTTGAACAAGTTGAACTACTGTATTGACTCTCAAGTCGCATTTCTAAACCTTCTAACGCATTTTTTACAACTTCCACTTGTTTCCATTGTCCATGTTTACTAAACACTTTTTTGGCTTCTTGATAGTAACTCTTAGCCTGCATTAGATTGTTATAATTACCTATTTCGACATGTTCAACATCGTCAGGTAAATTAGATAGAACGCTTGCCTTATTTGAGATTGTGTTAGCCCATTCAATAGGGGTATCTTGAAGGTTACGAACTTTTAAAGCTTCATCGTAGGCAGCTAGAGACTTCAAGTTGTTTTCTATTGGATGAGCAGTCGGAAGATGATGTAGAGCATTAGCAAGATTATTTTTTAACATTGCATACTCGTTAGGATAATTGACTAACGTAACCCATTTCAAGGCCTCTTCAAAAGATTGAACTGCAATAGCCTGACGCATTTCTTCTTTGTTTAGGGCTAGAGGCATTGAGAGATATGCAATTGCAATGTTATTTTGTAATACAGAGAATTCTTGAGGATAATTCTCTCCAGTAAATATTTTAGCTGCTTTCTGATAAGCTTTTATAGCATCTTGCATAGTTGCTTTTTGAAAGGGGACTAATTCTTGTAGCACGACTCCCATGTTCATGTGTAGCTCAGCAACTTCTTCAAGAGATGCATGTTTTTCAAGTATAGGAAGAGCAGTTTCATAAGCATTTTTCGCTTCCAAGAGTAGTATTTCTCCTTCTGTGGGAATTGTTCGTAATGCAGTTCCCATCCCAGATAAACATCTTGCCTGCAGTAAAGGATAATCGGGAGTGCATAGTTCTAAGCCCCGATTGTAAAGGAAAATTGCATTCTCGAGTTGTTGAGGACTTTTAGGCTTTTTCTGTAGCCCTCCAGCCATTTCAATCAACATCTCAATTTTTTCATTTAGGGTAGCTCCATCAGAGTCAATGACAGCTAAAGCAGCTTTGATATTAGCATCATTTAAGGTTATGGACATGGATATGATCTCTTTATAAGAGTTTAAAAACAAGCAATTTTTTAAGGAAACTACAAATACAGGAATCTAAAATAATGTATCAGGAATAATAATCCGAAATAGTTTTGTGTATCCTCACCCACTTACCTTTGAAAATTAGTTAACTCACTTCTTGATAGATAAGTGTTCCTTAAAAACTGTGAAATCAACCACTTGATGAAGATTATAACTAAATACTGTTCTTTAATCTTTTTTCTTTATACTTTATTAAAAAATATTAGGTATTAACTTAAAAGACTATATATTTTATTTCCGCAATTCAACCTGAACTCTGAATCGTATCAAATGATAATTGAGTTGCCTAACGCAACATAATTGGAATAAATTGAGAAATCATAAACCTAAAACTTCCATAGCTGTTTTAATTAGATTAAAGTAAGCTGGTTGGGTAATATCAACTTGCTGAGAGTTTTCTCTCTCCGTTCCTAACCATCCTTTTCGTTGCCCTTTTTTAACAGATAATATCTTTCCTTGACTATTCTTGATTCTTAATTCTTTCTCATGGGCTGAAAAACTACATTGGTAGTTTCGTCCTTGATATTGAAAGATTTCTAGTTCATGATTCAGAGTATATAAAGGAGATAAAGGCAACCGTATTCCTACGATTTCTAATTCAATTTTAGAATTACCATACCAGCGATTTTCCGTTAACTTATAGGCAATATCAACTCGTTTAGGTAATGGAAAATACTCACCCCAGCGCCAAGCAATACCTCTCATCTCTACTTGATTACAATCTTCCTGAGAAATACCTAATTTAAGATGATTTTTGCCTATTATTCTCTGTTCAACAATATAAACATCAGGAGTCCAAAAAACAGGAGTACTGTTTCCAATTCCCCAGGGTTGTAGTTGATCTATAGACTGATATAAGTTAATAGTTAATTGTTTAAAATCAGCTTGAGAGTCAATCATCACTAAAGGTTTGAGATGTTGTTCTTTTACGCATTGATGAGCGAAAGTGCTCAATCTCTGTTTAAAAGTTTCTAATTTGCCGGCTGACAAGCTGAATCCACCTGCGGCTTTGTGTCCTCCATATTTTTCTAAAATGTCTTGACAAAAATTCAATCCTTCAATTACGTTAAACTCTTTAATCCCTCGTGCAGACCCTCTGATTTTACTCGAATCTTGTTCATAAGTTCCAATGAAAACTGGAACTCCGTAACGTTCCACCAAACGGGAGGCTACAATGCCGATAACTCCATGATGCCATTGAGATTTAATTACCACTAAAATGCGATCACGTTTCCAACAGATTGGGGTATTTTCTACTAAATTAATGGCTTCTAGTTCAATTTTTTCACACATAAACTTACGTTTACTGTTAATTTGTTCACATTGCATTGCTCTTTTTAGTGCGGTTTCACAATCATCAGTAGTTAATAACTCAATTGCTATTTGAGGCTCACCAATACGTCCAACTGCATTAATTCTTGGACCTAAGCGAAACCCAATATCATCAGGTTTAAGTTGTTTTTGTTCCTCACTGATTCCGACAACTTGCATAAGGGACTGAACTCCTGCTAATTTTGACTGAGAAAGCTTACGTAAACCCCGTTTTAACCAACGTCGATTAACCCCAACGAGGGGGGCTAGGTCTGCTATGGTTCCTAAGGTGAATAGTTCTAATAATGGGTCTACTAAGCCTTTGAGTAACCCTAAATTTTGAGCTGTTGTCACTGCTAGAATATAAGCCACACCAACTCCTGCTAATCCATAATAAGGAGAAGTTTCTCTTAACAATTTAGGATTCAAAATCGCATTGGCTGGAGGTAATTTTTTAGGAAGATTATGGTGATCAGTAATGATCACATTTAGCCCCAATTTTACTGCTAGTTGAATTGGTTCATACGCTGTAATCCCATTATCTACCGTTAAAATTAACCCCACTCCTTCATGGGCACAAGTTTCCACAATACGTTCATTAATGCCATAACCATCTTTCATTCGATTAGGAATTTTATAGTCAACATCAGCCCCTAAGTGTTTTAACGCGCGTAATAACAGGGCGGTACTAGTCATTCCGTCGGCGTCATAGTCCCCACAAATGGTAATTTTTTTCTTTGTGACGATCGCATCTTTTAAGAGTTTCACACTGATTTCTAAATCAGGAAATTCTTCCCAAGGTAAAGGAAGAGTTTGGACTTCAGGATTAAGATATATTTCGGCAGCACCGGGAGTCTCAATACCCCGATTAATGATGACTTGGGCGATTAGAGGAGATAGCCCTGTTGTTTGGACCAGCTGCATAACTCGTTTGGGACTAGGAGCAGCAACTTGCCATCGTTGATGGGGTAATTTCATCTGGCTCTAATATTAATTATTTGAGATTATTAATTTAAGGTTTATGCAAACTTCCTGAGATTTGAGCCAGACAAAATTACCCCCTACTAGAAAATACTTTAGATATTGTATTTAGTAACTTGATTAAAATATAACACCATAACTAAATTAAATATGATAGACGTGTTAAATAACAGACTTTTGCTAGAGTAGAAAATGAATTATCATATATTATATTTGTCATATTCAAAAGCAATATGTAGTTGTGTCCTAATTTTTCGGATGTCTCAATGAGTTTGAATTAGATAACTTAAACAATTCCCCATTAGAAAATACACTACCAGCATTGCCACAGCGGACATAGCTACTAAAATTCCTGCAAGCATTAAAGAGAATTCTTGTTGGTCAACTGCCTCTTGCATCAAGTGAAGTGACCAGGCAACTAAAGCCACATCAAATACTAAAATTGGAATCGACATTTCTTAAAAAAAATTAATATTGTCTCCATCTTAATATAGAATTTTGAGTAGATAGTCTTCTTTTAAAGAAATTCTTAGTTTCTTTATTATTCAATAATAGGCCCCTGATAAACTTACCAGGAGCAGTCAAGTTGGCTAACTTGTAAGAATATAGACAAATAGACAAATAAACAAAGTGATTAATTATCGTCTCGGACTATTGACTAAATTGAAAACCAATCCAAGACGGACTTTTCCCTTGTGTTAGTAATATTTTCTGGGGTTTCACGATTAAACTTCATCTGAATAGAACGGGTTTGTTTTCCATCAACAGCTACAGCCATTATAGGGTAGTCAATCAAACCGTCTTGGAAAGACATTTGAAAGCGGAAAGTCCCATCAGGATTTAGTTCAATAGGTCGGCCTCCAATGGTAACAGTGGCATCAGGTTCAGTAGCCCCATAAACAATCAACTCAGCATCAGCCACTAACCAAAACTTACGAGGATTTTCAGACGATGCAGAAACAGAAACTCCTAATCCTACACCAGACATGTTAGAAGGATTCAGTCCGGAAGCAGAGGGAACTGCCCACGTTCCGATGCCAGGGGGAAAGACATAAGAACTAACTACTTCTTGATGAACATAGGAGTTAACCTCCGATCCTGCGACGTGTTGTATAGAACCGAACACGTAATCTTCTATGCACTTATCTTCTACTCTTTTTGCTGTATTAAAAGTTTTGTTCACTCCTTTTGTTGTATCAAAAGTTTTGTTCACTCCTTTTGTTGTATCAAAAGTTTTGTTCACTCCTTTTGTTGTATCAAAAGTTTTGTTCACTCCTTTTTTTGTATCAAAAGTTTTGTTCACTCCTTTTGCTGTGTCAAAAGTTTCGTTATAGACAAGGCTGTTACCTAGTGTCATTTTAGGGTGAGCAGGAGACACCAAATTGTAAACCATCTTGTCTTGGAGTTCTTGATTGGAATTGACGGTAACAAATATGTCTTCTACCCAATCAGAAGGGTAAATAGGGGGGATATGAACAGACGCTGAACGAGCGAGAATTAACCAGCGTCCATCGAAGCAACGATAACCAATATCGAGAACATAATCACGATCACTTACCGGAATCGATAAGTACCATTCCCGTGTTAATTCATCACAGAGGTATTCTTGGACACTATGGGGACTTTGAGAATTAAGATCAATATCAGTTACATCGTAAAGACGTAAAGCTAACTGCTGTCCTCCCTGGCGACGTAATTCTTCTTTAGAACTGTTGGGGGCATCCCAGTATGCATAAGCCCATTGTGGATCACGGGGCAAAATGACAATACGGCTTTCTCCATAACCGTCAGGTAAATCACTAAGTTCGTCATCTACAGATGATAATGGATCACTAAGTTCGTCATCTACAGGTGACAATAGATCACTAAGTTCGTTATCCACAGATGATAATGGATCACCAAGTTCGTCATCTGCAGGTGATAATGGATCACTAAGTTCGTTATCCACAGATGATAAAATTCTTTCTACAATGTTATCTTGACCTATTTCAAATTTAGATGCTTCCATTCTTTGTTTCTCCTTAACAAGTGTTGGATTTATTATTGTTTTTTTTATTTTTGGTTGTTGAACAGTTTGTTCTTGAAGTTGTTGTTTTAGGGCAGATAATAGTTGTGCTTTGCGCATTCTGCCATAACGAGGAATATTATATTTACTAGCTGCTCTACGTAGCTGTCTAAAGGTCATCTTCTCTAACAGTAGTTGCTCTTGTGCCATGAGATATATTCTCCTATAATTTGGACTATATATAGTTCTTAGTAAAGTCTGAAGAATTATATGTAAATAACGGTTGACTCATAAAATTCATACTATAGGGGTCGTTTGTTCAATTTCATGTAACAAAACACTAGGGGAAATAGTCAAGGGGTAAGATCGTTAATTTGCAAGGTCATTGACGAATTTATCAGGCTTTGGGAAGTTATTCTGTCAGTTTTTCTTGATATTTATGATCACTACTGATGAATTATCTGATTTCACATAAAAAATTAAAAAATAATGACAACTTTTTTAAAATTTCAATATTAAAGTCATGAAAGTATCAATTCAACAAGTATTATCGTCTCGAAAAAATTTTAAGAAGATTTAGCTATTTTGAGAGTGTGTTAAAAGCAAAAGTGTGCAGAAAAAGTTCTTGGAGTAGAAAGATAGAAAGCCATACTGGAATTTGTATTTAATTGAAGAGTAATTATATATCTTCTAGGCTAAATGAAAAATCCTCCTAAATTAGGACTACTCATAGATTTAACAACGAGAATATTTTAATTCTCTTTAAAAGAATAGTCTCTAAATAAAGCTTAAGGACAAAATAATTGATCTAGGTTATGGACATAGAGTTCAGTGAATCCTAGTGATATGATTGTTAGCCACTATAGTAATCCAGTTACAATGAGGGGTAACTGTAAATATAGACTTCCTGTTTATAGTTTAATACCATTCTTTAAAGCCCTTTAATTGCAATATAAAGGCGATAAGGGCAGTATGACATCGATTTTGCCAGGAGATATCAAAAAGACATCGATGAGCAACTCAATATCAGTTTTAACAGAACTGTTGCAAATTTTTCCCTATTGGCGACCTCAAATGTATTTCAAGGCTTCCTTGACAGCTTTATCTCATGCTATAGAAGATCAAATCTTAGCCGGCTCAGGTTATCCTCTAGTTATTGCTAGTTTTCAAAAAGAACGATTTTATCGGCAAGAAGCCCAACGGTATCGGCGAATTGCTCAAAAAACAAATCAGGTTTATGTATTGACTGTCCCTGAAATTGACTTTAAAAATAGTTCTGAGCTTTATGAAAAGATCGCCTTTGAATCAACTGATAGTTTGGTTCAAGAATGGAATTTAATCGTTATTGCTCAGGATTATGCAAGCTGTTTAGTGTGTCAAGAACGTATTGGAATAAATCATAATGATACTTATAATAATGTTGATTCAGCTATGGATAATAGCCGACGTTTTGACGGAATTTGGACATTTGATCGTCAAGTTAGTCAACATGCTGCAGACACTTTATTACGGCGTATTCTTACCTATAGACCAGAGTTAAAAACAAAAATCAAGCAAGCTCGTCAGGAGTATTTACCAGTAACCATCTTGAAACAAAGAGAGGAAAATCTTAAGCAAAAAGAGATTAATAATTCGACATGGGATTGTCCTGATAGATACCCTGAGCCCTTTGTACAACGTCTAGTTAGCTATCTACAAGCTGGTCAATATGAACTACTCAAGGCCAACCGTTCTCTAGCTTCTAAAGAACATAAAGAACGTCTGATTAACTCGGTTACAAGTGCTATTCGACGTTCACTGGATCCTGAAGAAATTCTACACTTAGCTGTTCAGAAACTAGGGGAAGGTTTGGGGGGTTGTCGTTGTCTTGTCTACCGTTGTCAAGAAACTGATTCTACAGTAACAATTCAACATGAATTTTTAAGTGCTGGTATTACTTCCCTTAAAGGAAAAACTTGGCCTTTACACAATAATCCCTTATTTCAAGAAGTAATAGAGTTACGTGACGCTTTGATGGTTGAGGATGCAAATAATGATCCACGAATTTTCAATAAAATAAAGTCTAATTCGGATTTAAAATCTCTTCAAAACCTTATCATTAAGTGTTCAATTTCATCTTGGTTACTAGTTCCTATTCTTTATAGAGGAAGACTATTAGGAATGTTAGAGTTACATCACTGTGGACCGAATCCTGCGGACTGGAGAGATGAAGATGTGGCTTTGGTTAATGCAATTACTACTCAAATTGGTGTTGCTCTAATTCAAGCAGAAGCTTATGCTAATCTACAAGACCTTAATAAACAACTTGAAGCTCTTGATCACACCCGTTCTAATTTAGTAGCTATTACTGGACACGAATTACGTACTCCTTTATCTACTATTCAAATTTGTTTAGAAAGCTTAGCTACAGAGCCTGATATGTCCCCCGAATTGCGTCAAGTAATGCTCAATACCGCCTTACAAGATACTGAACGCATGTGCAAGCTAGTCCAAGATTTTCTGACTCTTTCCCAATTAGAAAGTGGACGAGTGAAATGGCATACTGAACCCTTAAATTTAGCTGAATGTGTTGAACTATCTCTAAGTAATGTTAGGTCCCGTAACCGAAATAGCAATTTACCTAATATTAAAAATTTAGTAACTTCTGAACTTCCCTTAATTCAAGTAGATGGGGAATGGCTAGTGGAATTGTTAGCTAAATTACTCGACAATGCTTGTAAATTTACCAGTTCTAAAGGAAACGTGACCATCGAAGTCAATAGCACAGATTCTAATAGTTTAGAAGTTACTGTAGCCGATACGGGGAGAGGGATCGAGCCCAATTGTTTAGAAACAGTCTTTGATCGATTTTATCAAGAAGAAGGGGCATTACGACGTAGTACAGGAGGAACTGGATTAGGTTTAGCTATTTGCCGCCAGATTGTCCAAGGATGGGGTGGCAAAATTTGGGCAGAATCAGAGGGGAAAGATCTTGGAAGTCAATTTCATTTTACGGTTCCTATTTTTCTCAAAACCACTCCTTGCAAAACAAATAAAAAAACTTCATCAACTAAGACAAGTAAATAAAAAAATAATAGTAATCATCTGGGTTAAATTAAAGACTTTGAAAAATTTTTTGAAAAATTTAAAGTTCTTGACTGCAAACTCAATATCTTGGAGGCTTTTGAACTGCTGAATTTAATCTGATTTATATCCACTTTATAAACCACTACAATATGTTTAGTTTATTGATTGATTTAAAGTATAAGTTATATGAAAAGATAAGCAGAGGATTCAGCAGTATTTATTGAGAGCTGTACTGTAAATATAAACCCCAGTCTAAATCTTAAAAATGTATTTTTTTCTTCGAATTACCTTACTAAAAATTTGAATTGGTAAAAACATTTCTATAGTGATTACTCCTCATAGTTTATTAAATTAGACTCCTAATAAATTTTTTATATCAAAACTTGTTATCAATCTTATAGTAACACTAATTTTTAAAGATTTAGTACTAATTATTTATAGACTAATATACGTTAAAAAATATTTTTAAAGCTTTGTGGATAATACTTTTAACTAGTTATATTTATTAATATAAAATTTAATGTTATTGGAAATAATATATAAAATATTCAAGTAGTCAGTATTTATTTTTGAAGCGATTAATGAATAATAAAGTGTACTTATCTAATTAATCTGACGAATTAACTGATTGCTTATACTTATTTACTCTAATTACTCCTTTGGAATTTAAAGTTAAGAAATGAGTAAGTATCATATTATACTTACCTATTAAGTGATTGTCGTTGTTTAATTATTAGTGTTTGTTATCTACGATAATTGTAAATCTAACTATATTTTGCTTAAATATCAAATCTAAATACCATAAGGTGGACTAGGCAAGTATAAACAATAAACTGGAATATTTTAAATTACCACAATCCACCATTAAATAATAGTGAAAATATTGAATATTAATTATTGATGGGGAAAGATTCTGGGTATACGACTAAAGTTTCAGGATGAGGGTTTCCTTGACGAATTACCTCTATGTTAAGAATTTTTCCGATAGAACTTAACTCGACTTGTTCCTGGACATCTGTCGCAGTTTCTACTGATTGACCTCCAACTTTTAAAATGATATCTCCAGGCTGAAAACCTGCATCAGCAGCGGGAGAATTACTCACTACACGAACTACTAAAATTCCTTTAGTTTCAGTAACTTCGAAATCCAATTTATTCTCTTGATTAAGTTCTTTTTGTAACTCTTTATCTAAAGTAACCATATGGATACCTAAATAAGGATGATCAGCTTTCCCTTTAACAAACAATTGTTGGGCTACCCGTTGGGCTGTTTCAATGGGAATAGCAAACCCTAATCCTTGAGCATCTGCACGAATTGCTGTATTAATCCCCACTACTTCCCCATGAGAGTTAAGAAGAGGACCTCCTGAGTTTCCTGGGTTAATGGCTGCGTCAGTTTGAATAAATCTTAATCGCTTATCGGGAACTCCAACTTCCGAACTTGAACGCCCCAAAGCACTTATAATTCCTACTGTCACAGTATTATCTAATCCCAAGGGATTTCCAATAGCGATTGCCCATTCTCCAGGTTGTAAATTCTCAGCCGTTCCCAATTTAACTGTTGGCAGATCCGTAGCTCCAATTTTTATTACAGCCAGATCAGTCATCTTATCAATTCCTAATACTTGTCCCCGATAGATTTGACCATTTTTCAAAGTCACTTTAACTTGTTTTGTTCCATCAACTACGTGGGCGTTTGTCAATAGTTGTCCATTTTCGCTAAGAATAAATCCTGAGCCCGTTCCCCGTTCAATATGTTCCTTTGGAATCGGAATCTCCTTTCCAAAAAAACGACGAAATAAAGGATTCTCAAAAGAGTCTGGAATACTACTGGATACTGATCTAGCCGAGTCAATACGAACTACTGCTGGTCCGACTTTTTGGGCAGCTTTAGCAATAAAATTAAGATTATTTAATCCCGAAGATCTAGAGGGAAAATATAAAGGGGTTAGGTTTTTGGGAACCACTGGAGAGCTTTGAACCGTCTGGGTGCTCAAAGGTTGATTTGTGTAATGACTTCTCCACAATCCGAGACTGCCACCTACAGTAAGGAATGCAACATAGACACATAATTGTTTGATGGAAATGCTCATGATTCTTTGGTTTGAGATAAATACAAGGTCCCCTGTGTAAAGATTATGACAGGGTTCTTTGATAGAGGGTCAACCTTAGCCTCTTCTTTTAACATTTTCTTGATTTTTCTTCTTTTCCCTGATAACTAATTAGAAGATTTGAGAAATGGTTTAAGATGCTCTTGTATTTTAGCCCTTGATCATGATAGTATATATAAGCTATCATTATGCGGATGTGGTGGAATCGGTAGACACGCACGCTTGAGGGGCGTGTGGCTTTAGCCATGCGAGTTCAAGTCTCGCCATCCGCATTGTCTTAGATAATAACCCTAGTACCATCTAGATCGATCGATAGTGGTTGCGCTTTGGACTTAATCCCTATACGCATCCATGCATCAGTCATAGCGGAGGATACTCTATCGGCGTAATCAGCGGAAGTTAGGGCAATGACTGTAGGTCCTGCTCCACTAATAACAACCCCGTAAGCTCCCACAGATAGAGCTGCTGTCTTTACAGAATTAAAGCCTTTGATCAAGGTTTGACGATAAGGTTGATGGAGTTTATCATTCAACGCCATCGTTAACCAGTCTTGATTTCCTGTCTCCAATGCTTTAATCAATAATCCCAGATGGGCAATATTAAAGATGGCATCATCGCGGTTTAAATGGGCAGGTAAAACAGCTCTTGCCTCCTTAGTAGATAGTTCAAAATCCGGAATAGCTACTACAGGAATTAAATCAGGATGCCAAGCAATAGGACAAATTTGCCAATTTTCTGCTTTCCCTACGGATAATTGACAATTTCCTAGTAAAGCAGGAACCACATTATCAGGATGACCTTCAATAGTGATTGCTAATTTCATAATCTCGGATAAAGAAAGAGGTTCACCAGCTAGCTGATTTCCTCCCATTAAACCACCAATGATAGCCGTGGCCGAACTCCCCAACCCTCTAGCTAAAGGAACCCCTAATTCAATGTTGATAGCAATCTTAGGAGGTGTTTGTCCCAGATATTGATAGAATTTAAGGAAAGATTTATAAACTAAATTGGTGTGATCACAAGTCACTCTTGAGGCTTCCTTCCCCGTTATAGTAATAACCAAATCAGAGGTCTCCGTCTCAATAGGACTAAACTTAAAGCAATTATATTGGTTGACAGCAGCTCCGATACAATCGAACCCTGGTCCCAAATTAGCTGTCGTTGCCGGAACTGAAATTGTCACAGTGGACATGATTAAACCCCCCATTAAAAAAACTTGCTTGACATGGTAGAAAATTTTGTATGCAGACACAATACTAGGAATTTATTTCGGGTATAGGGCATAATAAATGAGACTAGGGGATTGAATCTCGGCCAAATTCCTATAAGCCACTTATAAAAAACCTTGTTTATGCCAGGTCTCCCGCTAATATCATAAACTTATACTCGGAGTGAGGAAGTAAAACTATCGTGTCGTCTAGCACTATTCGACAACAAACCAATCCAAACAGGCCCCCCTCGCCTAAAGCCTCCTTTAGGCAAGGGGTGATAAAGGTGGCTGGAGGGACTGTCCTCAGCCTCTCTTTATTGACTAGTTCTATAGTTGCAGGAGGGCTTGTTGGACTTGCTATTAGCTTTCGTAACCTCCCAGACGTTCGGAGTCTAAATAATTATGCCCCACCAGAAACCACTTATATCTACGATATCAAAGGACGGCTCCTGTCAAGACTTCACGAGGAAGCTAACCGAGAAGTGATCACCCTGGACTATATGTCTCCTGAATTAAAAAGAGCTGTATTAGCGATTGAAGATAGTCACTTTTATTATCACCACGGAATTAACCTTACAAGTATTGCTCGTGCACTTTGGGTGAACTATAAAAGTGGTGGTGTAGTAGAAGGAGCATCTACCATCACTATGCAGTTAGTCAAAAATATCTTTTTGTCAACAGACAGGACCTTTAACCGCAAACTTTCTGAGGCAGTTCTTTCTCTTCGGGTAGAACAGGTTTTTGACAAGGATAAAATTCTAGAAATGTATCTCAATAACATCTATTGGGGTCACAATAACTATGGGGCGCAAACTGCAGCCGAAAGTTATTTTAATAAACCAGCATCTGAGTTAAACTTAGCTGAATCAGCTTTGATGGCTGGACTTATTCAAGCTCCAGAGACCTACAGCCCTTTCGTTAACTACTCCAAGTCCAAACAAAGACAAGCAATGGTGTTAGACAGAATGCGGGATCTAGGATGGATTTCTGCTCAAAAAGCTGAAGCCGCTAAAAAAGAACCTTTAGGAATAGGTAAGCCCACGGCATGGCAGAACAGCAAACTGCCCTACGTGACTGACACTGTTATGGAAGAGTTGGAAGATAAATTCGGACAGGAAGTTACATTAAAAGGGGGGATGCGAATTCAAACTAGCGTTGACTATTATCTTCAGCTTAAAGCTAAAGAGAGTGTGGAAAAGGGTTATCGTAACCTACGGCAATGGGGAATTTCTGCCAAAGATCTACAGGTTGCTTTAGTTGCCGTTGATCCTCGTACTCATTTTATTAAAGCGATTGTGGGAGGAGTTGATTACAACAAAAGTCAATTAAATCGTGCTACACAGTCTCGCCGCCAACCTGGGTCTTCTTTTAAACCATTTGTCTACTATACTGCCTTTGCTAGTGGTAAATTTACTCCCGACTCCATTGTCAATGATAATCCTGTAAGTTTCCGTGATGGAAAAAATACTTATAGCCCTAAAAACTATGGAGGGAATTATAAGGGACCTATGCCAATTAGAACAGCCTTGATACAATCGCGTAACGTTCCAGCAGTAATTATAGGGAGTAAGGTTGGAGTCAGTAAAGTTATTGAAATCTGTCGTCGTATAGGTATTAAAAGTCCGTTACAAGCAGTGACTTCTCTTCCCTTAGGGGCTGGAGATGTCACTCCCTTAGAAATGGCAGGAGCCTATGCCACCTTTGCTAATAATGGTTGGTACTCTAAGCCCACGGCTATTGTTCGAATTACAGATAGTCTCGGTAATGTTTTATTAGACAACACTCCAAAACCCCAATTAGTTCTAGATCCCTGGGCGACGGCTAACTTAACGGCAGTTTTACAGGGAGTTATTACAAGTGGAACAGGAAGAGCCGCTAAGATTGATCGTCCTGCCGCAGGTAAAACAGGAACTACAGATTCAGAACGTAATGTTTGGTTTGTAGGCTATGTTCCTCAACTGGCTACAGCAGTTTGGGTAGGAGATGATGCTAACCGTACTTTAGGGCGAGGAGTAACAGGAGGTGGTAATGCCGCTCCTATTTGGCGAGACTTTATGAAACAAGCAATGGCTAATGAACCAATAAAACACTTCTCCACCACTTCTAAATTTCCCCGTCCTAAAGTACAAAAAAAGGGGAATTGAGCCTTTTGATACTTATTGAGCTTAGTATTTATGACTAGTTAGATATCAATTAAATTACCGTTAACTGAATTTAAATACCTATTGTTCACTCAATGGTAAAATTGTCTGTTTGACTGATAAACCTAAATTGGGATCGTCATTATTTAATAAAGGTTCAGCTGCTTCTAACATATCTTTAACGATATCTTTGAGATCTTCTTTATTATCTAGATAAGCTTGTAGAGCAGATATGGGATCTAGCGTGTTTCCTGCTCCTAATTCTGGTAAACGAGAACGGGATAGTTGACTTATTAATTCTGGTCTAATGGTATAACTATGAGACTCTTTTAATGCTTCATAAATCTCTCTTGTATTAATTAATTCTAATTGTTCAGAACGAAGTTTATAAATTAATCGTACTACTGAATCTTTTATAGTTTTTTTTCGAATAGCTTTAATTATGGCCAGTTGAGGATCAGATTCTTCGGAAACATTAAGATTGATAGAATAAAAATTACGACTAGGGAGAGGGATAAATTGCCAATCAACTTGTTCTTTAGTTACTTTTAAAAGTATATAACCTTTGTTCTCTTTTTCTTCACTAAAATCCACCCGTTCAATACTACCTGAATAGATTACTGGAGGATCATTAGTAGGATTTAAATTTTGATGTTTATGGACATGGCCAAGAGCAACATAATCAAATTCAGGACGAATCAATAAAGACATAGGAATGGTAAATCCTTTGCCAACAGCGAGAAACTTTTCTGCTCCAACATTAGCGCGATCTGCCATTAGATGACCCAATAAAATAGTCGGAAATTTTGAATCAAGTTTACGAATTTCTCCTTCCAAAGCTAAAGTCAAACTCTCAATTAATAAACGCTGAATTTCTTCAAAAGATAAGCCATCAGTTTTGCGACGAGTCACCAGAGTAGAATGGGTTAGCCAAGGTAGAGTTATTACCTGAATTGTTCCATTTTTAGTCAATATTTTACTTGTTTTAAGACTATCCCCTACAATAAAACCTGGAACCTCTAATGTTCGATAAATACAAAGACTTGCACCTCCATCGCCTTGAGAATGTTGATCATGATTTCCGACTAATAATACTGTAGGAATATCTGCATCAGCCAGACGATGAAATTGAAAGGCAAAAGCTTCTTGAACATAAGGAGGAGGAGTAGCATTGGGAAATGCATCTCCTCCAAATAGCACAAGATCAACTTTTTCTTCTAATGCTCGATCAATACATAGACTTAATGTTTGTATAAAATCTTCAAAACGGGTATTTAAACCTGTTTTAGGGTTGAGATGTCCATAGGTAAGTCCACTACCAAGGTGAATGTCAGATAAGTGAATAATTTTTATCATATCTACCTAATTTTTATTTAGATAATATTAGTTTTTTTAAAATTATTATTAGATAATATTAATCATATCATAAAAAATCAATTAATTAATTGTAAACAAATAGCCATCAATTATCGTTAAATTAACGTTATTTACTTAAGTATTCTTACTAGAAGTTATATTGTTATTGTTTACATTCTTAATAATTTATTGTAAAGTCTGTAGAGATAGTAATTGATTTAATATGTCGAATATCTATAATTTTTATATTTTAAGGATAAAAATGCCCCCTGATTAATACTTTTGTCAAGAAGTTAGTTTTTTATAGCACCTATTTTTTCTTGATTGCTTGCAATTAGATACTGTTAATCTTAGACTTTATTTTTCTAAGTACTTTGTATAATATTTATTCAATAATTTAAAAAATATTTACTTTTAATTGTCATTGTTGAGGTTAAAGCTTTTATTTAAATATATTTTATTCTATATTAAATTAGTTCAATATTTCTATATTTTTTAAAAAATTAATCTAAGCTATTTATTATTTATTATTCTGTTTTTATATGTCATTCTTACTTTCATTTCTAGAATAGATAAAATTTTTAGTTATTATTTCACTTTAAGAGTTACTATTGTTTAATTATAACTGTTGTTTAATTATAGAAGTTTAATTTTTAAATATACTGGTATCAATCAATACTTATTTAGCATTTATCTGACAATTAAATTTATAAAATATAAAGATATTTAAAATCACAACAACCTGTTGATATTTATAATCATAACTAGGAATAGAATGTTTAAACCTTGATAGTGATAGTCAAGCTTAATATATTAAATGATAACATTTTTTAGTTTAGCTAACATATCAATATTATAGAAACTTTTTTCCCAATTAGGTGGTTATAAAATTACCAAAAAATCTGATATTTAATTATTGATTTATAGCGATAATTACAATAACTAGTTATTGATATAAGAATCTAATTACTCTACAAAAATATAATATAATCCCTTTTTAAAGAAACTATATTATCGCAGCTAGTACACTAATAGATAGTTTTTTGACAAAAAAGACTGATTTCTACTAGGAAAAATAATTGATACTAATAATTTAAATATTTGAGCTATATCAAAAAGTAATTTACATAGCTAATAGCTTCAGTTGTTCAACTAAATATCAACCTAGTTTAATAAATAAAGTATAACTATTTAAATTATTAGTATCACCCTTAATAATCTGTCTTTGCTTAATTAATTACAAGGATAATCTTTTCCATAATCTCTTATTATACATTATCTTTCTTATTGAATCTTCATTAGAATTTTATGTTAAGATGTCAACCACTATAGACTCTGGAGAAAAAATCTAATGAAGATTGCTGTTGTTAGTCAAAATTTTCAGACTATTACAGGTAAGACTGGGCGTGCTCGCAGATTTTTGGTATATGAAATTGATAAGGAGGGTGAAATAACTTTACTAGAAAAGTTAGAAATTCCTGATACAGAACCAACTTTTCATGATCTTCATACTGATGATATTACCCCCCATCGAGTTAATGAGATGGTGTTAATTACCAGAGAAGCAGGAGAAGGATTGACAGAACGTTTAAGTCGTCGGGGAATTACAGTTTATATTACCAGTGAAACTGATCCTAAAACAGCTATCAAAAAAGTAGTTGATGGAACTATTCCAATAGTTCCTCCTACTACTCATAAAGAGGATGGAGATTGTTTATTTCAGGAGGAGGATTGAAGATAACATAATTACATTTCTCATTAATTAAATTATTCAAGTCAAGGATAGGAGACTTACTGGAATGAAGATTTTCTCGTTGTAATATGTAAACGGTAAATATATATTATTCACGATTAGTCCTCTGTTATACACTGATTATAGTTTATCGAATTCCAATCTTAAGAGATATAGTTATTTTTTATATACGGACATAATTATTTATGATATTTGGAGTTTTTTATTACTTCATCAAAGTAATATTTAAAACTAATTAAACATTATGATACCCCATAAATAGGAATTGGGAGTGAGTCCTAATTTTATTTTCAATATTTTTTAAAAAGATTAAATAGAGACGAAAATCATAAATGTAATGTAAGTTTTTCTTACTTGTAATTGATTGTTTGAATACATTTTGTATTTCTACAAAATGTATTCAAACAATCAAAGATATTACCGTTGTTTTTGAAAATTAATAACTATATGTTGATAACCATAATTTTATACTTATTGATATTTTAACTATCGTGTCATTTAAGACTTTAGACAACCACAACACTAAGGGCTATTTTTTGAAGTCAACTTTCGATGATTTTGATAATATTAATAGAGACAACATCAGCGGGCTTTTTTTACAAGTAAGTCAGGCTAAAGTTCCGCCGATATTGCCTATATCAAGATACGAAAAAACAAGAGGGATTTATATTATATTTCAGGTAAATAAACCCTAATCTACCAATTCTAGTTGATCGAGACGCAACCAAATATTCGGAACTGGGGTATAAAATTTAACAAGTGCATATTCATCGTCTAACTCAAGAATTTCCCCTTTACTTTTAAAAATATAGGAAGGAAGGTTCCGTGAATCGCTGGATTTTGCTTCCAAACTATCTTCAAGTTTGTCACGTACGGTACGAACAAAAGATCCTTTTTTGACTTTAGCTGGCATAATTATTACTGACAGAAATTTTATCTCCAAAGTTTGATCTTACACGAAATTGACATAGAATGGCTGTTTAGACTTCTTAAAAAATTTATAATTTGAATTTTTATGAGTCTGTAATAGATAATAATTACGCAAAATTAGTTCTTAAGTGCATTAATAATTAATGTTGTTAATTAGAATCTATTTTATAATTTTTTATATTTTTGATAAACAATGCTTATTTTTAGCATGATACTACCCAAGTAAATATATATATTCAAAACAGTTAAATATTAAAAGTAATCATAGCTAGTAGAGAAGTTTTTTGTCAATTGAAGTATTATCCGTACATCTCTACTAATACTTTTACTTAAATTACTGGTATTTTAATTGAGTCTTAAGTTTCTACTTTTATGTTGTTATTGTTTATGTTACAAAACAAAAATAATGATATCTCTCAATTAATTATAAATCTTCATATTTGTACTCAAATTTATAGGAAAATTTTGTTAGAATAATATGATTTTTTTAATTTTTTTTTTTCATAATATCTTGAATAGATTTTAATCAATAACTGCAATACATTCAATTTCTATCAATACATCTTTTGGTAAACGAGAAACTTCCACACAAGAACGAGCTGGAGCAGTCAACTCATCAAAATATTGAGCATAAATTTGATTCATAGAATTAAATTCACTTAAATCACTCATAAAAACAGTTGTTTTAACTACATTACTCAAATTTACTTTAGCTGAAGTTAAAATTGCCTTAATATTAGCCATAACTTGTTGAGTTTGTAGAACAATATCTCCTTGCCCAACAATATCTCCTGTTTCAGGACTTAAGGCAATTTGCCCAGCCAGAAACAAAAACTTACCATTAGCAGCAATCGCTTGATTATAAGGACCAACAGGGGTAGGAGCTTTTGTTGTCTTAATTACTTGATAATGCGTCATTCTATTAATAAAAACTTATAAGGACAAAGAGGTTACTATCTCGAGTTTACACTTGAGATAGTAACTTCTCAAGAATGTCACAATGAGTCCTTTATACTGGTAAGAAGATACCTCAAAAAAATATGATCCTTAAAAGAAGACAAGAGACCATTGAGTCTGATCTTCTCTATAGGAATTTAGAAAACTTACTATGAACAACGAGCAACAGCAGCTAGGAAAAACTTTAGAAACTTCTGAATCATCAAAAAATATTGGTGGTTATTCCGTAGAAACCCAAACCGAAGCGACTAACAAACTAAAATCAACAATAACCTCCGAGATTGCTGATTTAGAATCAGTAACAGCAGAATCGGTAACATCTGAACTTAAATCTGTTCAGGAAGAACCTACTTCAGAACAGATTATAGCCACTCTAACTAAGGAAGTGGAAGTCCTACAAGAAAAACTAACAAAAGAAGATCAACAGTCCGAGGTTCTGAAGAAACGTTACGTCACGTTAGCAGCAGAATTTGATAATTTCCGCAAAAGAACTGAAAAAGAGAAAAAAGAATTGGAAATCCAAGTTAAGTGCCGTACTATCAGTGAATTACTATCGGTAGTTGATAACTTTGAACGGGCAAGAGGACAAATCCAACCTGCTAACGATGGAGAGTTAGGAATTCATAAAAGCTATCAAGGAGTTTATAAAAATCTTGTAGAGAGTCTTAAACGTTTAGGTGTAGCCCCTATGCGTCCTGAAGGAGAACCCTTTAATCCTTTATATCACGAAGCTATGTTAAGAGAATGTACTAATGATTATCCTGAAGGAACAGTAATCGAACAGTTGGTGCGGGGATACCTTGTAGGGGAACAGGTATTACGCCATGCCATGGTCAAAGTAGCAGCTCCGATAGGAGAGTCTACTGTAGCTCCAGAAGAGTCTGCGCCAATAGATGACGGTGGTTCTCCAACTAGTTAACTAGTACTTTCTTAAAGAAAATCTGAAGGGAGTGGTTGATATAATAGCATCGGGGACGAGTCTTGCCAGCAATTTTTAGGTTTCTAATCGATCCCTAAATCACTTCCTTGCACTAATTAATGGAACTAAATAGATAGCCCTAAACAAATATTAAAAAGTGGAATAATTATTAGAACTAAACTCATGCTCTTAGGATAAGGGCAAAATACGTTGTTATAGACTTTGACTTAGATCTTTAACCTTGAACCAATTAGCTAGTTATCACCCACAATTCTTTTGTTGAATCCACTAAAATTTAACTTTTGTAGACTTAGAATTCAAACATAACATAGAAGGATTAATACATAATTATAATATTAGGTTATCACGAGAAGGAAGTAGCCATGGCTCCATCAACAAGCCGTCTTTAATTAATTTTGCGGGTCCACTCTTAGAAAATATTCGACCTAAATTTGACCTAAATGATAATCAAAGAACCAAGAGAAGAGGTTTACTTTCAATAGGTTAAGAAAATCAGTAAAGACGACTCAACACATAGTCTATCAAGTCTTTTAAAATCTGGTAAGAGGGAGAATCTTTGAGACAGGAAAGATGTTGAACTGCTAGGTATCCATGACGGGACGCTAACTCCCGTGACCGTTCAATTCCTCGACTTTGATTAATAATAGATAAGGCTTTTTCCATATCTTCTCTTTCACTGAATTTTCGTTCAATCAAAGTTCCTAAATATGGATTTTCCTCCATAGCAAATAAAGCAGGAGCAGTAAGATTACCACTAATCAAATCGGAACCTGCTGGTTTTCCTAAAACCTCTGTTGGAGTTGTAAAATCTAGAATGTCATCGACAATTTGAAAGGCTAGTCCTAGGTTTCGTCCGTAAGCATAAAGATGTTCCCTAACACTAGGTGAAGTCTCGCTTAACACCGCAGCTGCCTTAGCACTATTGGCTATTAGTGAAGCTGTTTTATAGAAGCTTTTTTCCAAATAAGCTTCTAGGGTAAGACTGGTGTCAAAGCGATTAATTCCTTGGAGAATTTCTCCTTCAGCAAAATCACGAATAACTTTAGATAATAGTTTAACCACATCTAAGTTATCTAAATTAGCTAAATACCAAGAAGACTGAGCAAACAAAAAATCGCCAGCTAAGACAGCAATGCGATTATCAAATAAGCTATTAACAGTGGGGACGTTACGACGTAATTCGGCTTCGTCGACCACGTCGTCATGAACTAAACTTGCCGTGTGGATCATCTCAGTAATTTCCGCTAGCCGACGATGACGAGGAGTCAGATCTTGATCCAACAAAGTCGCCCGTGAAACTAAAAGAACAATAGCCGGACGAATACGTTTTCCCCCAGCATCAAACAAATGTTCAGCTGCTGCCCCTAGGATTGGATGGCGGGCTCCGACCAACTGTTTAAGATTATCGGTTAGGAGGCGTAGATCGTCGTCAACAGTAGCAAAGAGAGAGGTACTTGTTATCATGGGTCAGCCAAACCTGGCGTATCAGTTACGAAAGTTTACATATCCTTATATTCATAATAAGCCAACCTTTCCAGACAAGGAAACGAAGTCGTCTACTTTTTTGACTAAATACCTTAGCTAATTCAGTAAAATCCCTTAAAAAAACTAACCTAACCTAATCTCTTATGTTAGCCTAAATAATAAGGGTTTTTAAGGATTTCCTCTCTTCTCAATTGTCAAACTCCTCAGAAGTATCTCCTTAACTGAGGAAGTTCATGTCAGTATGATTCAGCTGAATTCCTTGTCCAACTAGTTACTTAGACATGTTGACTCGAATGGTTTATGGAGTGTCGAGCAATTGGGGGAGATTGACCTAAGTTTATCCTAAATAAATCTTTAAACCCGTTTACTCTCGGAGGCAAATATCCTCAAAGAGAAAAGAGGGAATGTTTGTTTTTGTCCTGCTATCGCTTAACGGTAGTACCCTTAAGGCGTTAAATATCCAGACGACTCTATCATGACCACTGACGTCATTGACTTTACTTCCATGTCCACCTTAGCAACAAAAGACCAATAACGAAAAATGCCTGTGATTACTGTGCTTCTCGCTGCTCTCTATTTATTGATGATTTACGGATTACTCATCCTTGCTAAGCGGACGGAAAAGTGGATGTTTCCACCTCGTCGTGATTTAGGATAAATAGATTTATAAACAATAATTAATCAATCGAGTGATGAATGTCGAGTAAGAAGATTGACTAATCTGTCTAGGATTGGTAAGTGTATATAAAGGTATTTTCATAAGCCAATCCTTTTTTATTCAAGAACTTCCGTTTCTTCCCGAGCCCAAGAAGACCTTACTATTTTTGGAAGAGAAACTGGCTCAACAACTGGGCAGTAACCTAACCATTGTTGAGAAATTTTCGAAAAAGTGTTAGGACAACCACTGACATAAAAACGGGTGGGGTGAGCACTGCGATTACGGTATAAACCCATTAATTTCAACTCTTTTTCAGCCGACTGTATTACAAAACTTGCAGGATCGACAAGGTTAACAGTTGGAGGAATAATCTCATGAAAAATGGGAGCAAGATGGCGATAATGGGTACATCCGTAAATTAAGGTATCAATGTTACGATCCAGTAGTGGGCTTACATACCGTAGAGTCACCTGTTTCGTGTAAGGATCATAAATCCGATTTTGTTCAATCAAAGGAACAAATTCAGGACACCCTACTTGCCATACTTGAGCGTTAGGATTAATTTCTTGAATTGCCTGGCGGTAAGCACCACTCTTAGCCGTTGCCGGGGTAGAAATTACCCCAATACGTTGACCTATTTTGACTGCGGCTCTTGCTCCTGGCAGAATAACTCCTAAAATTGGAAAACTGAATTCACTGCGAACGGTCTCTAATGCTAAGGCCGAACTAGTATTACAAGCCATGATGACCATCTTAACATTTTGTTGAGCCATCCAGATGAGAATTTCCCGAACAAATTTTAAAATCTCTGTTCCAGGACGATTTCCATAAGGCAAGCGAGCGGTATCTGCAAAATAAATAATTGATTCTCGGGGTAACTGTTGGTAAAGTTCCCGCAAAACAGTCAGTCCCCCTACGCCACTATCGAAAACGCCAATGGGACTATCTTGAACGTTATTCATAGACAATTTAACACACCACACTTTGAGTTGTTCATAATTGAAACACAGAATCTTCAGAGAAGTAAATATATTTTGGTAAGATAAATATATCTTAAAGTCTTTTTCGTTGGATATAATCCAAAATTCCTTGGGCAATTGCCTTAGCCATTTTCAGACGATAAGCAGGATCACTCAATTTACGATTGTCTTCAGTCCCCGTGACAAAGCCGACTTCAACTAAGGAAGCTGGCATCATTGACTTTCTTAGAACATAAAACCGCCCCTTTTTCACCCCACGATCATCAACATTAACATTACGGACGATACTGTTGTGGATAGCTTCTGATAAATCTCGATGTCCATGATAAAAAACTTCTATGCCGTTAACGTGAGAACGACCACCACCAACCGCATTAGCGTGGATGCTCACAAAAATATCAGCTCCTACTCGATTAGCTAAATCAGCCCGTCCTCGTAAACTGACAAAATAATCTGCACTGCGGGTCAATTCAACTTGAATCCCTTGCTCTTGTAATAAACGAGAAACATCTAAAGAAATGGGAAGAATAATGTTTTTTTCCTGTAATCCCCTGATTCCTACTGCTCCTGGATCTTTCCCTCCGTGGCCGGGGTCAATAACAACAAGAACCTGTCCCTTAGGAACCCTGGAAAGGGAATTAGAAGGGTAAGAGGTGATTGGAGGTACGGATGCATTTGCAGGAGGTAGAATGTTAATAGGCTTAGTCCCAGGGCTAACAGTTAGGTCCCGCAAGGAATGAACATCTAAAGTTAATATCTGCTGATTAAGCTGATTAAGCCTCCCAAAGCGAATCCCTAAAGATGGCTTGACTAAAATTTCTACCGATTTAGGATCGAGTTGACGAACTTTTAACTCGTAAATGGGACTGTCTCTCCCCAACTGTGGGTCGACTACCGGTTCAGCTAGTTGGGCATTTGGAATATTAATAGTGTACACTCCTGTAAGCCGGTTAAGATTACCATTTCCTTTAATAGGTTTATTAGACTGAATTAACAGTTGAGTATTGTTGTTAGTCAGTTTAATTGCAGAAATAGTTGGCAGTTGACTCAGAGAAACCGAGTTACTAGGATTATCGTTAGTCGGCAGATCAGGAGAAGTTAAATTTCTGACTTGAGAAATACCTCCTTTAGGTAGAAGAACTAATCCCCCTAACCTGGAATAATAGCCTTGCCAGTTGGGACTATCTTCAGCCACCCACATCGTAATGCGAGCTTCTGGGGGTGAAGTTCTAGTTTGCTCAAATCGAATTTCACTGACTCCATACTTATTGATTGACTGAGTTTGGTTAAGCAGTGATTGGGGAAGGGACGCTTCTGGCAAAATAAATTCAATAGTTTTTCGATCATCACTACGATTCACTTGAATTTGACTGTTACTTCCATTGCGTTCTAGCCTAATGAAGAGTCCACTACGAGTCACTTGAAAATCATTAGAAGTCCGAATTGAAGGACTAGAGAGAGGACGAAGAGGCGCGGGGTTAGAACCAGAAGGTAAAGAGGTAGAAGTTGATGGACGAGCAATTCGTTGGGGTGTAGGAAGATCTACAGTCCATTGAGTAGGAGAAATTCCTTTGACTGTAACCTTTTGAGGATCGAGAGTATATCCTGAGGCTAGTTCAATTACTAATCGGGTAGTTTGAGTATTGAACTGTCCTATTCGAACACTTTTGATCGTTCCCCCAATAGTTTGGTTAACACTAGGACGCTCTAAAATAATTCCAGGTAAGTCAAGAACAACACGAGTTGGATTAGGAATCAATTGAGCTCTAGGTTGAACTTGAGAGTCAGTGGTAAAAACTAAGCGATTATCGTTTGACTCAAAACGCCAATATAAAAGCCTTCCTGCTTGTGCTGGGAGGGCAAACAGTAATGTACTTAGGATACTCAGTAATAGCCAGTGAAATCTCACAATGATTGCTCCTGTGACACAAAGGTGGCTGTCGGACGGGTTTAAGAGATTATAACGATTCTCTCGTTGAGTCTGGGGGTGGTACTGAACGTCGGTTAAAGAGATTTATAGAGTTGAACAACAGATAAATTAGAAGTTTTAGTAGTTTGACTTTGTTTTACCTAATTTTTTAACACTGACGACATACATCACATAGATCTAAGTGATCAAGAAAAGAGATTCTCCTCACTTACTCCAGTTAGCGGTTTAAGCTGTCCCATTAATAATCAAAGGTGCCATTTATTGTTGTAAAGGCTTGCTCCACCAAATCCAAAGGACGTAAAATCTCTTATTTAGGTTTCGGATAACTTAAATATATTGTTAACAAACCTTGATAGTCTTTGTTAGGAACTGAGTTCTTTTTCTTTGGCTGTGGGAACTAGCTCTTTAAAAGCAATTCGTAACCAAGGAGGAGCAATAAATGTTGTTAGGATAACCATCATAATGATAGCTGCTTCGGTGGACTGAGTTAGTGCTCCACTCGCAGACCCTACTCCAGCAAACACCAATCCTACTTCGCCTCGCGGAATCATACCAACACCAATGGCGAGTTTGTTCAGGTGAGGTTGTCCAAAAATAGTAAATCCAGTGACCACTTTACCAATAATCGCCACAGTAACTAGGAAAGCTGCGATAATTAACCCTTCTCTATTACTAGGAATAGTTGGATTTAAGACACTTAAATCTGTTTTTGCCCCCACACAGACAAAGAAAATCGGCACAAAAATATCAGAGACTGCAACAATCTGTTCTTCAAGTTCTTTACGTTTTTCCGTTTCTGCAAGGATCAAGCCGGCTGCAAAAGAACCAAGAATTCCTTCAAGTTGAATCACTTGGGCGATGTAAGATAAAACAAAAGCAAAACTTAAAGAAACTAACAGAAGTCGCCCCCTAGTCTTCATCTCGTTAATTAATCTAACATAGAGAGGACTTAATAATCGGCCAATTAAAATAGCTCCTATTAAAAAGGCCGCGGCACTGAGAACAAGATAAATAAGGTTGACTACTTGAATTTCACCAGTTTTAACTAAACTACCCACAACTGCCAGAATGATAATTCCTAGGATATCGTCTAAAACAGCCGCTCCAATAATGATTTGTCCTTCTGAGGAACTTAAACGTCCAATTTCGGCTAACACCTTTGCTGTAATTCCAATACTAGTAGCAGTTAAAGCAGCCCCAGCAAAAACAGAAGGAATTACGGGAACGTTGAATAGATAAACTAACCCTAATGTCCCCAAAATAAACGGAGTAACAACACCGACAATGGCGATAATCACTGCTTGGGGTCCAACACGAATTAATTCTTTTAAGTCCGATTCTAAACCGATTTCAAATAGTAGAATTATGACCCCTAATTCAGACAAGATAGAAATGAATTCTCCTTGAGCCGAAAATATGGCTTGTACGCCTTCAGGGGTTAAATCCACAGCTAGCTGCAAAAATTGCATGAGGACTGAGTCGTTGGCAGTTGTCCCCCCTTCAGGAAAGACTAATAAACCTAGAGCTGAAACTCCGACAGCCACACCTCCAACGAGCTCCCCTAATACAGGGGGAAGATTTATCCGGAAACAGATTTCCCCTCCGAGTTTACTGGCAAAATAAATAACCACTAAACTCAAAAGAGCACTTGCTAAAACTAATGCGCCATCAGCCTCACTTTCAGTCACTGTGGTTAACAGAGGGAACTTAGAGGCAAAGTCAAGTAGAGATAATGTCAAAGTTAGTGTACTCATCCAAATCGTTTATGTCAGTTATGATATCGGCAAAAATAACTTTGATCTACTGTACAGGTTTCCTTGAAAGAGCTCTGATTTTTTTTCTAACTACTTTGCTGGATTTATTTTTATAGGATACCAGAAAGATTAATTAGTTTGAAATCTTTAATTATTATTAATTACTGTTTAAAGCTATCAAGAGATTTTTATGAGCAATTATGATTTTTGATCTACATTTATAACAATAATATATTTTGTTAGTTATTGATGATAACAGCAAATATTTCATAAAGGTAAATACTAATCAGCTAAAAATAATTAAATTCTTATAGTGTATTATTTTTATTTCATTTTTGTCCGAGCTTGTTTATAAAAAATCAATTCTTCCTTGCTTAGTTTTTTCTAATAGATAGCCTAATCTTTTCCAATCTTTATTTTCAACTAGATTAATAATCTGATCTAACTGTTTACGGTATTCTGAGAGTGACCGCAATAATGCTTTTTGATTGTATTGTGCCATCATGATTCCCAATTCAGGGTTTCCCCCACCAACTCTACTGGTATCTCTAAATCCTGAACTAGCCAAAGCTTGAGCTAATTTAAAAGTCAAATTTTCTTCTTCTGCTAAACAGGCATTGATTAAACTAGCACTAATCATAACTGGTAAATGAGAGATCCAAGCAGTCGCATAATCATGATTTTCTGATGTACAAGTGTAAATTTTTGCTCCCAGTTCATTCACTATAGTTTTAAGTGTCTCAACATCTTTAGAAAGATTGTTTTGGGTTGGTGTAATAACATAGGGACTATCTTTAAATAAATTCTTTTGTGCTGCGTCTATACCCTGTTCTGCACTTCCAGCCATGGGATGTCCTCCAATAAATTTATCCCATAACCTAGAACCTTGTTCTACAATTGGCATTTTAACTGAACCAACGTCAGTAACAATAGTCTCTGGCTTCAAATGATAAATTAACTGTTCCAATATAGGAATAATTAGTCCAATGGGAGTACAAATAAAAACGATGTCTGCATTACTGAGTAATTGCAGACTAATATTGGACTCATCAACTATTCCCCTTTCTATAGCTTGTTGACAGGTACTTTCTTTGCGGGAAACTCCTAGAATGGTATGTCCGTGATCACGTAATTCTAACCCTAATGATCCCCCAATTAAACCCAGTCCGATAATTCCTATTTTCATAAATCAGTATTTAAGACTAGAACTACTATCAATAATAACTAATGACTTGTAAAACACGATCTATGATCTCTGCTCTTTCTAAAATATTTTAGAAAGAGCAGAGATCAACCTAATATAAAAATAAAATATAAGACAGATACAAGACATGAATAAATAAAGACTAATATATCGCAGAACTATACTATAAACTTTTTTTCAAAATAATTTATAGTTATGCAGTCTATTGATAGGTTAACACAAATTAATATTTTTAATATAAATTAATATTCTTAGCACAAATAATATCAATTTGATAATCAAGTAAAATGGTAAATTCAAACAATATATTGTTTGAATAAAATAATAATATTATATTAACTAGTATACGCTGTTTTTGCTATATTTTAGTAGTCTTTATATATTAAAAATACACCTTGTCTTATAAGCTTAAAAGATTGTTTGTAAAATAATTCTTTATAAAGCTGTAAGTAATTCTAGGTATTACAGTTAATATTTTATCCAGAAATAGTATTTAGTATTTTAATTTTAATTTCATATCTTATATACTTTAGTTCTATCTAAATCTATATTTTATACTTAAGTATTATTTGAATATTTTTACTATATAAGTAAACTTATATAGTAAAAATATTCAAATAAATTATAAAGATTATTATTGACTTTAATTACACTAACATTTCATTTTATAGAATTAGTTGTAGAGGTAAAACTATTAAATCTGTGTCACTTTTACCCGAACTACTCTAGACTAAAAATCAATAGTATTTCAAGGGGAATATATTTATGAGTGATCAGTTTGATTACGATCTAGTCATTATTGGCGCAGGAGTAGGAGGTCATGGAACAGCTCTTCATGCCGTTAACTGTGGACTAAAAACTGCTATTGTCGAGGCAAAAGATATCGGAGGAACCTGTGTTAATCGGGGGTGTATCCCATCTAAAGCCCTACTTGCCGCATCAGGAAGAGTAAGAGAGTTACAAAATCATCATCATCTCAGTAGTTTGGGAATTCAAGTTGATGGAGTGGTTTTTCAACGAGAAGCAATTGCAGATCATGCTACTAATTTAGTCAATAAAATTCAGGGTGATCTCACCAAGACTTTAAAACGTCTCAAGGTTGACGTCATCAGAGGATGGGGGAAAATTATTGACAACCAAAAAATTAGTGTGTTAGCTGATGATGAAGAAAAATTTATCACTGCAAGAGATATTGTGTTGTGTCCTGGATCAATTCCTTTCACCCCTCGCGGTATTGAAATTGATCACAAAACTGTTTTCACTAGTGATGAAGCCGTTAAATTAGAAAGTTTACCTCAGTGGATAGCAATTATTGGTAGTGGTTATATTGGGTTAGAATTTTCTGATATCTATACGGCTCTTGGGTGTGAAGTAACCATGATTGAAGCATTAGATGATTTGATGCCAGGATTCGATCCAGAGATTTCAAAAATTGCTGAACGGATATTAATTAAACCCCGTGATATTGAAATATATTCTGGTGTATTTGCCAGCAAAGTTATCCCAGGTTCTCCTGTTACAATTGAGTTAACTGATGCAAAGACAAAAGAAGTTATAGATTTTCTAGAAGTGGATGCTTGTTTAGTAGCGACTGGACGTATTCCTGCAACGAAATACTTAGGATTAGAAAATATCGGTATTGAAACTCAACAAGGATTTATTCCCGTTAATGATCGCTTAGAAGTTTTATTAGACGGGAAAGTTGTCCCTCATTTGTGGGCTGTAGGAGATGTAACAGGCAAGATGATGTTAGCCCATGCTGCTTCAGGACAAGGAATGATTGCGGTAGAAAATATTTGTGGGCGAGATAGAACAGTCAATTACCGTAGCATTCCGGCTGCTACTTTTACTCATCCTGAAATTAGTTATGTTGGATTAACTGAACCCGCAGCAAGAAAATTGGGGGAAAGAGAAGGCTTTAAAATAGCTTCTGTTAAAACTCATTTCAAAGGTAATTCTAAAGCTTTAGCAGAAGGAGAAACTGATGGTATCGCTAAAGTAGTATATCATCAAGGTACAGGAGAAGTCTTGGGAGTTCACATTATTGGTCCCCATGCCTCAGATTTAATTCAAGAGGCAGCAAATGCGATTGCTCAACATCAGTCTGTACAAAATTTAGCGTTTAATATTCATCCTCATCCTACTTTGTCAGAAGTTCTCGATGAAGCATTTAAACGAGCAGATGTAGCAATTTAGCCTTATGGGGTGGGCATAGCCCACCCCATCTTCATAAACGATGATTTTTATGAATACGTTAATCCTAGCTTGTTTTGTTTTATTTTACATAGTAAGTAAAAGAATATATCAACAATAATTAAAATAATGTATACATAATATTTCAGTAATTTACTTAAAAAACTGGTGTAGATTGATTACCTACCCTAGATAAGGTTAACGGCAAGGCTGTTATTGTATAATAGTCAGGTTTATTAAGTCTGACTATTTTTAATATTTATCTCAATAGTTCAATCAAAATTTAAAAAACTGTTAAGCCAAAACATATTTCCTATTTCTTTAACTTGCTAGTGGAGATCTCAATTTGGAAAAATTGTGACTTGAAAAATTATATTTATCTTTATAAATAATAAATTCTAAACATAATTATAGTCATAGTATTGCAATAGTAATACTATTGATTTACATTAATTTCTTAATTATTTTATATAAATAACAAAATATAGAATTATAGTAATTTATTTATCATAATTTTAGAAAAAAATTTTTGCTATTTAATTTAAATTCTGTTTATCTAAAAGCAAATATTTTTTAGATTCTCAATAAATAATTTAATCTATTTAGAACATAACTATAAACATAGTATATATTAATTGTCAACTAATATTTAGAGTTAGCACACAATAACAATTGCTATACTATAAATTTATAGTATAGCAATTGTATACTTATTAGTATAGTTGAAACAAATAAATTCCTAGCCTTTTACAGGCTTAAACAAAAGAAGATATTCTAATTAAATTAAATTAAGTTAAATAAATTATAAGCAATTTAATAACAGCAAAAACTACTCTTAAAGTATTTACACTTAATAGATAATAATATTAAGATATAAAAAATATATACAAATTATATATACATAATATATTTTCTACAACAGAAAATACCTACTAACATGATTAGTAAATAAATTTTTTACTGGTATCCCTATTTAATCAGCAAAAACTACTAGGATTCTATTTTTAGGGGCGAATCCACTTATAGTGATTTTTGGCAAGTACGATTCTTCTAAAATAAGATTTGAAAAGATAAAACAGAAAATGCTTAACAATCTATAATTTCAAGAATTCTTTATGGCAGAATTGACAATATCAATAATACTGAGTGGGATAGAGAGGTTTTTACGATGGTTAACTTCAAAGTCAAATGTTAACCAATGTTACTGTAATGTTGCCAGAAAAACAAACATCTACGTCTGTACCTTGCGATCGCTGTCTTTTAATGTATTCCCCTTGATAATGATAAAATTCCCCTTTAACCCAATAGTCTACCGGTAAAGGATGAGTGCTCCTTTCACAAAATACAATTTCCGGTTCTGGAGAACCAATCTCTAAATGGGGTAAATTGACATTCCAAAAACTGCCAGAAGATAGAGGATAACTCCACAGTTTCTCTAGCACCTTAGCTGTCCATTTTGTCGCCAAGTCCCAATCAATGGCTAAAGGTCGCTTAATCCAATGGGAAATTGCAATTCCTGGGATACCGTGCATTGCTGCTTCCCTAACTGCAGCTACTGTTCCTGATATGTAAATGTCTACCCCTAAATTTCCTCCAGAATTGATCCCTGATAGCACCCATTTTGTTTTCTTAGACACTTGAGTCAAGGCTAGGCGAGTGCAGTCTGCAGGGGTTCCATCAACAACATATTCGCTCTCAGACCGTTTTTTGAGATGAATAGGTTTATTAGTCGTGACGCGGTGACCACAGCCTGATTGTTGTTCTTTAGGGGCAACAATAATTCCTTGTCTTCCCAGGGCATTATACAAAGCACGAATCCCTGGGGAATCGATCCCATCATCATTAGTCAATATAAAAGTCATATCATATCCTATCTTTATAAGTTAATGTTTAACCTTTGGCTATTAATCTAACTTAAAAATGCATCCTGATAAAGCCAAGGATCGTATCCTTTAATAAGCCAAAGTTATTATGCTTAAAATTTATGTTTAATCTGAACAGATATCATTCTTAGATGGAAATAATATCTGTTTATATTTAGTAAAAGTTTTTACTTCACAATTTATTAAGCATTTTACTAGAGTGTAAGCCTTCTGTATATTATTGAGTTTTAGTAATTTCTAAAACTCAATAATATATTAATCTTTACAATTGAATAATATAGTTCCTTACTTCGATAGACTAATAGATAATAAGTATAAAAAAAGAAATCAAGAGTAATCGACAATATCATATTTGTAAGTTTATCTTTAATAAACTTTTGAACAATAATTCTTAAACTTAAGTGAAACTACTGAGAATAAGGATAATTAGTCTGCCACTTTTGGGTAGCACAATGCATACAGAGCGACCAGCGTTTTATTTCACCAGGAGGTGTTGGACAACGACATTGAGGACATAATGGCATGCCCTGTGCTCTCATTTTTATTAACTCAGTCCAACGTTGGAAAGCTACTGCTGGAGTTATTAAGTTATGAGAATTAGTGTGAGACAAAGACACCTGGAAATCAATATGGCTCGGATGAGATGATTCGATGAAAGTATCTGCAATTAGCTGAGAGTCATGCCACCTAGCCGATGAGAAACGAATATCTATCAGAGGTTCTTCAGGAAACTTAGCATTAATATTTTTGAGGAAAAGGTGACGTTGTAATGATAAATGTTGAGCCCAAACTGCACTTGAAGTAGCCACCCATAGTAAATCTCTCTGAATGTATAAAGGTCGAGCATGGGAAACAATCTTGGGATCAATCACTTCATTCCAATATTTGTATAGGAGATAATATCGCTTATATCGCGCCCATTCAGGTTGTTGAGTTAAAACAATTACTAAGTGATTGAGGGAATTAAAAGCCATCAAATT
This sequence comes from Cyanobacterium sp. uoEpiScrs1, assembly GCF_947331815.1. Lineage (GTDB taxonomy): Bacteria > Cyanobacteriota > Cyanobacteriia > Cyanobacteriales > Microcystaceae > Rippkaea. The sequence continues at coordinate 1,083,058 of NZ_OX373462.1, read as the reverse complement.
TTATCCTTTATTATTTATAATAACACCGAACAATCAAGCGATTATTCTAAAGTCACTTGCTCTTTTCCCGGGGATATTAGAAAGACCGTTACTAAATCAACTTTATTCAATTTATTCGAAAAAAATCAATGCTTAATAGCATCTATTTTATTTGCTTAGACACTCGAATTAAAGCCAGTTGATTGGATATTAACAATAATACTTTAATTTCGCCCAACAACATATTTTAAAATATACTTAAGATATATTTTTTTTTATGAAACTAATCTGCAAAACTCTACTAGTTCGGTCCCTAATTATCTAAGACTACTCCAAAAGTATGATAATTTTTGTAGATTAATATCAAGTCTGATGACACATACAAAAACTAATTTGAGATTATTCCTATATACTCAAACTAATTTTGGGACTTATAAAACTTGGATTTTACTAAACAATTAAGTCCAGCACAAACTTTTAAAAAGTTTTTTTACCTAAATTTTTCAAACACCTTATCTATACTTCTATTTATTCAATTCCTGATTAAGCTATGGTAACCTCAAAAACCATTACTTATCTTCAACGTTTGGCTTAAATAAAGCTTTGTTATTACTTTTTTACAATCTCGATTAATTACCACTCTCATCATATTATATTTTTTCTTAAATCATCTTCCTAAGCATATAGTTAAGGTATAAAAGCAAAGTATATTTTATTACTCTTATATTTTATGTTTTTATTTGCTTATTACTAAATAGCGATAGTGTAAAAAACAAACAGGATAAATGAGTCAAATTAATATAAAATTAGGATTGTAATAAAAAAATTGTTGAACTCTTATTATTATACCATGTACTGATTCATTAAAATACTTTCGTTTTTTTAGAAAAACTAGTTTATAGATATTTGACGTGAATTCATATTGTTTATATAAAAATTTAAATATTAAAACTTATGACTTTATGTTTATTTTATTTTTCATTATAAATAAATTTTAATTATCTCGACTGTTTTTATTTTATTCCATTCCAAAGATAATTGATTTTTTATAATCAACATCTCTTATCCTATTCTAATTATTCTCAGATTTGTCAATACAAATAGGCACTTAAAACTCACCAAACACAAAATAGTAAAAATCAAATTGCCTTCGCTTAAGATCTTCAACAAACCAAACAATCATAATGCTCACCCTAGCTTAGAATATTGGATTCAATCATTCAGTCGATTGATATCTGTCCTTAACTAATAATAAATCCATATTTAGACCCTAAAAGCCATCTGAAAGGCAAAAAGAGGTTTCTCAGCACAGCAACATAAACAGAATTGTGTCTAAAAACCTAGCTACATTTAGCAAAATCACTATTACAATAAATAATGAAGAAGCTCTCGATTTTACTAAATTCATTCCCACTAAAAACTAACTATATGACCGACGTTCCTGTTTCTCATATTCGTAACTTCTCTATCATCGCCCACATCGACCATGGTAAGTCGACCCTAGCTGACCGCATGTTGCAAGACACTGGAACGGTGGAACAACGGCAAATGAAAGAGCAATTCCTTGACAATATGGATCTAGAACGGGAACGAGGAATTACGATTAAATTACAAACAGCTCGAATGAGTTATACGGCCAGGAATGGAGAAAAATATATTCTGAACCTTATTGATACTCCTGGTCATGTGGACTTTTCTTATGAGGTGTCTCGCTCTTTAGCAGCTTGTGAGGGGGCTTTACTGGTAGTAGATTCCTCCCAAGGGGTAGAAGCCCAAACTTTGGCTAATGTTTATTTAGCTTTGGAGAATAACTTAGAGATTATTCCTATTTTAAATAAAATTGATTTGCCAGGCTCTGAACCTGAACGGGTGGCTAACGAAATTGAAGAAGTAGTTGGTCTTGATTGCAGTAATATAGTAAGAGCCTCTGCCAAAAATGGGGTGGGTGTTGATGAGATTTTAGAATCTATTGTTCATCTAGTTCCATCTCCAGAAGATATGGTAGACGAGCCTTTAAGGGCTTTAATATTTGATAGTTATTATGATCCTTATCGGGGAGTTATTGTTTATTTCCGCGTTATGGATGGAACTGTTAAAAATGGTGATTGCATTCGGTTGATGGCTTCTGGTAAAGAGTACAATATCGACGAGTTAGGAGTCCTTTCTCCTAGCCAGGTGCAAGTGGATAGTCTGCACGCTGGAGAAGTAGGTTATTTGGCGGCAGCTATTAAGACAGTAGAAGATGCACGAGTTGGAGATACGATTACTTTAGCTACAAAACTCGCAGAAAAACCTCTTCCAGGCTATACTGAGGCTAAACCAATGGTTTTTTGTGGACTATTTCCTACCGATGCAGATCAGTATGAGGATCTGCGTGAAGCCTTAAATAAACTTAAACTTAATGACGCGGCTTTGTCTTATGAACCTGAAACCTCCAGTGCGATGGGGTTTGGTTTTCGCTGTGGTTTTTTGGGATTGCTTCATATGGAAATTGTTCAAGAAAGACTCGAAAGAGAATACAATCTTGACCTAATTACTACCGCACCATCAGTAATTTATCGTATTACCACTATTGATGGAGAAATTATTGAAATTGACAATCCCAGTTTACTTCCTTCACCTCAAAAACAAGAGAAAATTGAAGAACCTTATATTCAAGTAGAAATGATTACCCCTGAAACTTATGTAGGAACATTGATGGAATTATGTCAAAGTCGTCGTGGGGTATTTAAGGATATGCGCTACTTTACTCTATCAAGAACTGCCTTGACTTATGAGTTACCTTTAGCTGAAGTAGTCACTGACTTTTTTGATCAGTTAAAGTCGCGCTCACGAGGTTACGCAAGTATGGAATATTGTTTAATTGGCTATAGAGAAAACCCCTTAGTTAAATTAGATATTCTTGTGAACGGAGATGGAGTAGATGCTTTGGCTATGATTGTCCACCGAGATAAAGCCTATTTTGTAGGTCGTGCTTTAACAGAAAAGCTCAAAGAGTTGATTCCTCGTCATCAGTTTAAAGTTCCTATTCAGGCGGCGATTGGGACAAAAGTTATTGCTAGCGAGCATATTCCTGCACTTCGAAAAGATGTGTTGGCAAAATGTTATGGAGGAGATATTTCTCGCAAAAAGAAACTATTACAAAAACAAGCCAAAGGAAAGAAGCGGATGAAGTCTATTGGAACAGTTGACGTTCCCCAAGAAGCATTTATGGCTGTCTTAAAATTAGATCCACAGTAACTATTATTTTTAATATTCAAGTTAAAAGGTGATTTGTAAAGAAATTACAATCATGCGCCGCTGCTTTTGTCGTCTTAAAAAACTATTTGCCAAGGATGTATAAACTACTCTAATAGCGAATCTTAATTAACTAAAGCAAAGATTATTGATATACAACAAGTAAGCTTTTCGAAGCTTTTGATCCAAGGTGATGGATATATAATTTGACTATGCTAAACTGTATGGAGGTTTGTGATGTATATAATGTCTATTTCAGTTAGTCAGATTTTTGAAGTATATGGACAATATTCCCAATCACCTTAGTAAGATCGATGGGCAGTTAGGTAAGTTAATTATATTAGGGTTTCCGTTCGAAGAACTTGCTATAAATGCTTCCTTTGAAGAGATTGTTTTTTTATTGCTGCATAGCCATCTCCCTACTCAAGGTGAATTGAATCTACTAACTAAGAAGTTGTTAGATTATCGAGATCTTGATCCCAAAATATTAGATGTTCTCAAGAGTGCAGCTGAAAATGAGATTGAGCCAACAGAAGCTTTACGTATTGGAGTAAGTTGCCTCTCAATGGATATGCATTCACATCGTATGGATAAAGAGGGAATTAGTGGTGCACTTAAGATAATCGCCTCAATTCCTGTAATTACTGCTACTTATTGGAGATTAATTAATAATAAAACTATAATTGATCCTCATCCTGCATTAGGTCATGCAGCCAATTACCTCTATATGCTTACGGGAGAGGAGCCTTCTCTTGAACATATTCGGGGGTTAGAAATCTATCTAAATACAGTGGTGGAACACGGACTCAATGCATCTACTTTTTCGGCACGAGTAGTGATGTCAACTCGCTCAGATTTTGTCTCTGCCATAACTGCAGCTATTGGTGCTTTAAAGGGAATCCTTCACGGTGGTGCGCCAGGTCCAGTCATTGACATGTTACTAGAAATTAAAACATTTTCGGAGATAGAATCATACTTACGCCATAAGTTTGAAAGTAGAGAGCGTCTAATGGGTTTTGGTCATCGTATTTATCGAGTCAAAGATCCGCGTGCTGTACTCCTTTCAGAAGTAGCTGAAGATCTTTGGCACCATAAAGATCTCTCAGAATTCTGGACTCTTGCGATTGATGTTGAGAGAATCGCTTTAAGGCTACTCAAAGAATACAAACCCCATCGAAGTATCAAAACAAATGTTGAATATCATACCGCGTTAGTTTTGCATGGACTTGATATTCCTACGCCCCTATTTACTAGTACATTTACAATTAGCCGGGTGGTGGGCTGGCTGGCTCATTGTTTTGAACAACTTGAACAAGACCGCATTATTCGTCCTAAATCCATATACACAGGGCCGAGTGAACAAAAATGGTCTCCCATCGCCGAGAGATAATCTAATCAACAATTGTCTCTAAAAAAATTTGTGCTAACTTCGTATTCCCTTCTAATTTAAGTAGTCTTTGCGCAGTAAATTCCTTAATATAATTACTTGGAAGCCTTTTAAGATAAATAAAGAATGTATTCAAACTGGCAAAAAGCATAAGACTATATGGTATTCTGTTAAAAGACTTCTTGTGGAGTGTGGTTTTGAGAAATATCATCGTTGTTGTTCTTATCACAGCTGGTTCAATTTTTATCAGCTAAAGTAGCAAGATTAGGTTTTTATAAAAAACATTTGTCCCAATCAAAATATTAGCTTTTTAAAGATAGGGGTATTCTCTAGATGTCCTAAAAATGGGAAGTGGAAATCCTTTATCAAAAATCGCTACTATAGAGATGGAAAATAGAGAGGGGTAATGGTAAATTTTGGGTTAAATTCGGCTAGTATTCTTGGTATATTCCTGGCAGTGGCAGGGGCTGGCTTATATTTTCTAAGATCCGTCCGCCCTGAATTATCGAGAGATCATGATATATTTTTTGCGGCAGTAGGTTTGTTATGTGGCTTGATTTTGTTGTTTCAGGGATGGCGACTTGATCCTATTTTGCAGTTTGGGCAATTTCTCTTGACCGGTTCAGCAATATTTTTTGCAGTAGAAACTATTCGACTACGAGGTGCAACAACAGAACAAGCTAAACGAAATTTTCCAATTGTGGATAATGAGCGTCGGGTGAGTAAAACTCGCGTCTACACAGAAGCTGAATTAGATCGACTCGAACCATACGAAGAAGAGACAAAATACACTAGTAACCGCCGGTTAAGAGGGTATGAAGAACCTCGTAGTTCTAGAGGGACTCGTCGTTCAAGTCAGTCCTATAGTGATCGTGAACCAACTCGTCAACGTCGTCCCCGTCGCACCAGCTCACCTTCCTCTCAATCATATGACGCCTGGAATGATTCCTCTGACATGTGGGAAGAACGGAATATCTCCCGTCGTCCTCGTCCGAACAGTCAATCGCCAAAAACTCCTCCTATACCTCCTGGACAACCTCCTCTAGATTCTTCATCTGAGCGAAACTATTATTCTAATTATCCATCCGAGAAAACTGCGCCAGATGACTATGTAGATTATCATCCCATTGATCAATCACAACACCGATCAGAAGAGGAAATAAAGCAATCGAATACCAATCAAGAATCAAAAAGTGATCATCATGATCATAATTAGTATTCTATTCTTTCCTATTCCTATCGTTAATCCCGGTTAGTTTGAGTGAAAAGTAGACCAATAAAAGTGGCCCTGGAGAATCAGTCCAAACTCCTAGCAAATAAAAGGTTTGGTCTATATTTTCTTTTGTATTACTTGATTCTATTGGTTTCAACGATTCTACTGAATTCTTGTAATCTTGTTAACCATTCCCAAGCTTTGGGTAAGCTGAATAGCCGCTATAATGATGTCCAACCAGCTCTAAGTGGTGATGGACGTTGGTTAGCTTTAGTCTCTAATCGTGATGGTACTAATCAAATTTTACTTTATGATTTGTGGGGAAAACAGTTAGTTAATCTACCTAGACTAAACCCCAAAAATGTTGTTCTCGATAGTCCCAGTTTGAGCCGAACGGGGCGTTATCTCGTGTACGTTTCTAGTATTCGAGGACAGCCAGATGTTGCTTTATATGATCGTGCTACCCGACATGCTGAATTGTTGACCCAAGGATATCAGAGTTGGGTAAGAAATCCTCATATTAGCCCTGATGGACGCTACATTGTTTTTGAAACGGCAAAGCGCGGCCAGTGGGACATTGAAGTATTTGATCGCGGTCCTTTGATAGAGTTAGATATTCCTGATGGTGCTTCAGTTGTTGTCCCTTAAATAGTGAAGTATTTTATTCTAATCCTAAGTGCAATTTTAGCCACTTTTTTAAAAGGTTGTGGTGGTTATCCCCGTTTCCTGCATTTTAGTATTGATATGGGGGGACAAGGATTAAATAGTCGGGCCTCAGAATTAACGCCCCAAGTAATTTCTTCCTACATCATCTTTGTGTCTGATCGTAATGGCTCTCAGGATGTTTATTTATTTAATGCGCAAAAACGACATTTGATTGATTTACCAGGACTAAATTCTTTCGATGAAGTGGCTTCTCACCCTTCAATTTCTGAAGATGGCCGCTATATTGTTTTTGCAACTAGTCGTCAGGGACAATCAAATATTTATCTTTATGATCGCCAAAATCAACAAAAACGTAGTCTCACTAAAAACCTGCAAGTAGAAGTTCGTAATCCTATAATTAATGCAAATGGTGACCGTATTGCTTTTGAGATTGCTCAGGGTGGTCAATGGGATATCATGGTTTATGATCGTTCAGGAAAACCTATTTGGTAGTATTTTATAGTAGATATTAACTTAGATTTTTTAAGTATTTAATTGCTATTCTAAACTATATATTATAAATTGATAGCCAATAAATATCTAAAAACTTTGTATTTTTAGGTTAATACTTTTGACTTTTACCTAGTAAAGTATTGAAACAACTAGTCTAAAAAGACGGAATAATTGTTCGTATAATTTTACTGAAAATTTATTTTTCTAAAATTTTTATTCTTCCACCAAACTCCAAGCTATCTCCATCATATCTAGTAATAGGTTTGCATATATTTTTTAAGCTAAGATTAGCTTTGTACTGAGTAATATTAGAGGCTTTATAACCACGACTAATACTCTTATGACCACTAACTTTAGTGTTAATTCTTTATAGATTCTTATTAACTTTAATTTTTCCTATTTCTGTATTTAAATATTTGATATTCAGTTAATGTTCTATAGAGATAATAATTTCATTAATTAGTATTTATAAAATTAAAAAAATATTTTAATTTTATATCTATTTTTTTTATGGCTATATAAATACTTTAATAAATCTGAAAAAAAACAAAATAATTTCCATAAAATTAAATATATATAATTAGTTTTGATAGTTACTTAATGCATATATTGATACTATTATATTAGTAAGTGCTAAAATTTTTATACCGAACGTTTATATCTAAATAAACGTTCGGTATAAAAAATATAAATTAAGATACTATAATTCTTGCTTTAATTTATTACAAATAGACATAAGTAACAATTGATACTATATTTATGGTTGTTCAAAATCTCCTACTTATTTAATGTCATAACCAAATAGGTTGTCATTAACTTTATCTAGGATAATATCCTCTAAGCCATATTCAATCCAACGATGATTGACTATTTCAGATACCTCTCCATCAGACTCTAAAGGTTCTCCCCATTCATGATCAATTTCAGGATACATTTTTGTGGTAGCATCAATCCCCATTCTGCCTCCTAACCCCAGTTTTTCACTCGCAAAATCTAAAGTATCAAAAGGAGTCGCTGGAAGGATAAAAACATCTCTTGAGGGGTCAACTTTAGAACTAATTGCCCAAACTACTTGACGAGGATCTCGGATATTAATGTCTTTGTCTACAATAATTACAAACTTAGTGTAAGTAAACTGAGGTAATACACTCCAAAAAGCTAAAGCCGCTCTTCTTGCTTGTCCAGGATAAGCTTTGTCAATGGATATAATTGCTGCTTTATAACTTAATGATTCCATAGGCAAGAAAAAGTCTGTAATTTCTGAGACTTGTTGCCGTAAAATTGGGGTATAAATACGATTTAATGCAATGGCCATCATTGCCTCTTCTTTAGGTGGGCGACCACTAAACGTTGTTAAATAAATGGGATCCTTACGATGGGTTATAGTATGAAAACGAACTAATGGGGAGTCTTCGACTCCACCGTAATACCCCATATGATCTCCAAAAGGCCCATCAGGTAAAACTTCACCTGGAGTAATAGTTCCCTCTAGAATAAATTCTGCATCTGCTGGAACTTCTAAGTTTAGGGTTTTACATTTTGTCAACCTTACGCCTGATCCTCCATATAGTCCTGCAAATAACCATTCTGAGAGCTCTATAGGAATAGGAGTAGCTGCAGCCATGATAATTAGGGGATCAACTCCTATAGCTATCGCAATTTCTAATTTTTTACCATTTTCTGCTGCTTTTCGAAGATGTCTCGCCCCACCTCTGACAGACAACCAATGCACCGTCATTGTGGTTTTAGATTGTAACTGTAAACGATAAACTCCTACATTAGGAGTTCCAGTCTCACAGTCCTTAGTAACAACTAGTCCAAACGTAATAATTTTGCCTGCATCCCCACAATAAGGACGAATTAGAGGCAATCTATTTAGGTCTAGATTCTCCCCATCAATTACTATCTGTTGACAGGGAGGAAAGAAACTTTTAACTGGTTTCGCCTTAATTACATCAAAAAGAATTTTACCAAAATCAATCGCTTCGGCAATTTTTTTTGGTGGTTTTGGTTGTTGTAACATAGCTAATTTTTTACCCATATTTTCTAAATCTTGAGGGGTTTCCATATTCATAGCCCAACAGACGCGTTCTACAGTTCCCATCAAGTTAATAGCCACAGGGAAATCGGAGCCCTTAACATTTTCAAATAAGAGTCCAGGTCCTCCTGCTTGCAGTATTCGATTAGATATTTCTGCAATCTCTAAGTCGGGATTAACTGATGCCTTGATTCTGCGTAATTGTCCTCGTTGTTCAAGTTGATTAATAAATTTTCGTAGATCTCTAGCCATAATATAATTGGTCATAAATTTCTATATTCTATTATCACTTATTCTAGTGAAAGAATATTTCAATAACAAATATAGCTAGTTTAGAAGAAACTAATATTTTTATTTAATCTCTAACTAAGAACAAGACATAAATTTTTATGTTCCGTTTATTATAACTTTTCTATATTTAAAGTATTAGAATTAATAGTTATAAATCACAAATAATAAATGAATTATAGTGAGCAATAGTCTATTACTAATATAAAAATTGAAATATACTATATTTTTTTCAAAAGAAACTATATTACAAACAAAACATGGAGCAATAATGAAATTAACCAGAATAGACATAACTTTTACCGTGAGTGAACGGTAATCTTAGTAAATTAATCAAGGAGTATTATTTTTAGTTGTAAAAATAATCGATTTATCTTTTTAACAGCTATATAGTATCTAAACTGAACTATTGTTAAATTTTTTTGGTAACTAACTAATTAGCACATAATTATTTTCTCATCAATTAACCATTCAGGTTTTCTCTAATTTTCAATATATTGTATATTGAAAATTAAGCTAAAAAAATGTAGTTTGTATTTCTATTGTAGACTAAAATAATTCTCTTTTTTGTATTATTTAAACATAAGTTAAACATGCTAAAAAAAGATAAAATATCTACTTAGAAGTCAATACATTTTCTGGATTATAAAAATATTAACTATAAATTGTTGTCAAGAAATAGAATATAAATCTGGATTTTAGATAAATTTATATTTTTATTTCCAGGCATTAAATAATCTAAAATAAATGATATTTTTAAAAAGGCAAATAAAATATCTTATAAAATAATATATAGTAAGACAAAAATATGTGAAGCTATTTTGGGGATAATCAATATTACATCTTGGATCTTTATGAGGTTTTTATATCTAAAGTATACATCTATCAAATTCCATTTTTATTAAAACTAAATACCTAAACTTATCCTAGTCTGATTTAAGATATTTTATATATCTATATAGGCTAAATATTAATTGAAATTAATACCTTCTCTTACCAGTATAAATACTTGACCTTACAATGTTTTGACAGGGAAATGACTAGGAAAAAAGATAGTACATAAAAGTGGATTAGACTACATCATTGTCCGACCTTGCAAAAGAAATCCTGAGGATAAATAACTTATTTTTACTTAATAAAATATCGTATACAAACAAACAAGTGAGTCGGGATGCAATTACTGCTTTACCTTTTAGAGCTTTTCAGTTACTTTAAGCTTATCAGAAAAATTTTGAGAGTAGAAAATCGTTAGAGGACCTCATTAATTCTCAAAATTTAGTTGGATTTTTGAATTTTTGTCTACTGATCAGCTCATTTTCGATAAAAATCTAAATTGTTTACACAGCGTAGGGATAAACGACTGTTGACCATTATTGACTTTTAATCTAACGTTGTGAAATAGGCTTAGGTTCTATAGATTGGCCAATTGGCCAATCCTGGCGAGGAGGAAAAGACTGTTCTGAATGTAAAACAGTCCCCCCAGGTTCAGCAGGGCGATTTAACGTTATAGCAGCCCCAAAACCTAGTCCAGCAGAAGTGCCTAAGGCACTAGTTATTAACAAAAATTCCCAGAGTAGTCCCCAGGGAAGGGCTTGAAATTGGGAAGTCTGTGCTTTCATCAAGTTCTCAACACCACATAAAAAAATTAGGTCATATTTTGGATTCCGTTTAGAGCTTAACCTTAGATATAAATTTTGCCAAGTCTTATCCTTAATACGAAGGACAAAAAATAATTACAAGCTAAATTAATTAGATTCAAAACCTAATTAATTTCATAAAATATTCCAAAATTCAACTTATAAACTTATCTCATTACATACTAAAATAGTATTTATAAAAATAGTTTAATCATACTTTTATAGATATTATTAGCAGAAAATAGATTTAACGATTATTAATTAACTACTAATGGATAATATAAATCTTAAAGTTTGTTATTCTATAGGTCAAGGAGAAAGAGACCGTATTTTTTCGTAAATCTAATGACTATTGACTTCCAAGACATCTTTGACATCATTATTGTTGGCGCTGGACATGCAGGATGCGAAGCAGCTTTAGCCAGTGCACGTTGTGGATGTCGTACCCTAATGCTAACTCTCAACTTAGATAAGATCGCTTGGCAACCTTGTAATCCTGCAGTGGGAGGATTGGCAAAGTCTCAACTTACTCATGAGGTAGACGCACTAGGGGGAGAAATAGGCAAAATGGCAGACCGCACTTATTTACAAAAACGAATTCTGAATAGCTCAAGAGGTCCTGCAGTATGGGCATTGCGCGCCCAAACAGATAAACGGGAATATTCAGCATTAATGAAAGAAATTGTTGAGAATCAAGATAATTTAACTATTCGTGAAGGAATAGTGACAGATTTAATTCTAGGAAAAAATGATCAAGTTATTGGCGTTGAAACCTATTTTGGAACTTGTTTTGGCGCACAAGCAGTTATTTTAGCTACCGGAACCTTTTTAAGAGGCCGTATTTGGATTGGTAATAAATCTATGGAGGCAGGAAGAGCCGGAGAATTTGCAGCAGTAAGACTTTCTGAAACTTTGAATAAATTGGGGTTTGAAACTGGAAGACTTAAAACCGGAACCCCCGCCAGAGTGGATAAACGCTCAGTAGATTATGATAATTTGGAATCTCAGCCTCCTGATAAGGAAGTACACTGGTTCAGTTTTGATCCTGAAGTTTGGATCGAACGTGAACAAATGAACTGTTATTTGACTCGAACCACAGTCAAAACTCATCAGCTCATTAACGATAATTTACACTTGTCTCCAATCTACGGTGGATTTATTGACTCTAAAGGACCTCGCTATTGTCCTTCTATTGAAGATAAAATTGTTCGGTTTGCAGATAAGAAGAGTCATCAAATTTTCATTGAACCCGAAGGACGAAATATTCCTGAATTGTATATTCAAGGACTTTCTACTGGACTTCCTGAAAATATTCAACTAGCGATGTTAAGAACCCTTCCAGGGTTAGAAAAATGCGAGATATTGCGACCTGCTTATGCGGTGGAATATGATTATATTCCTGCTACCCAATGTTATCCGACTTTGATGACAAAGAAAGTTGAAGGATTATTTTGTGCTGGTCAAGTTAATGGAACAACGGGATATGAAGAAGCGGCTGCCCAAGGCATCGTAGCAGGAATTAACGCTGTTAAGTTGGTTAAAAATGAGGAGATGATCATCTTCCCAAGAGAGAAAAGTTATCTAGGGACTTTAATTGATGATTTATGTACAAAAGATCTACGAGAACCCTATAGAATGCTGACCTCTCGTTCTGAATATCGTTTGATTTTAAGATCGGATAATGCAGATCAACGATTAACACCATTAGGTAGAGAAATTGGATTAATCAATGATCGTCGTTGGCAACTTTTTCAAACAAAGCAGGATAGTATTGTCATAGAAAAAAAACGCCTCCAAAAAACAAGAATTAAAGAAACAGATGAGATTGGCATAACTATTGAGAAAGAAACTAAGCAAAAGATTAAGGGCTCAATCACGTTAGCAGATTTGTTACGCCGTCCTGGGTTTCATTATGTTGATTTAGATCGCTATGGTTTAGGGAATTCTCAACTTAATTTAATAGAAAAACAAGGAGCAGAAATAGATATTAAATACTCAGGTTATTTAAAGCGCCAACAAAACCAAATTGATCAAGTTAGTCGTCATAGTAATCGTCAATTACCAACTAACTTGGACTACATGAGTATTGAAACATTGTCAATGGAATCTAGGGAAAAACTAGCTAAATATAAACCTTTAACTTTAGGACAAGCTTCTCGTATTGGAGGAGTTAATCCTGCTGATATTAATGCTTTGTTGGTATATTTAGAATTGCGTTCATCAAACAATAATTGTGTTGTCACTCAATAATTAGCCCCAAGATTTATAGGATATAAAAATTAATTATTCTAAACGTAAATTTAATTTAACGTTAAAAAAAATTACACCCAATCTAGTTATAAAAAGACACTTATGAATATACTGATATAAAAGTAACTTAGGCAAAAATAGTGTTTCTTAAATTTTATTGAACTCTGCAATATTTGGAAAGAGAACAATTTTAAAAATTCTCTTAAGTCGAGATAATAGTATGAGTTATTATTCACTGAATAATAACTCATACTATTATCTCGAAATTAAAATTAAGAGCAGCAGATATACAAATATTAGTAAATATCGAGAATAAATAACCACTTTAGCTGTTAACATTAGAGTATGCCTATACTACCATATAAATTGAACGCTGACCCTTATATGATTGTAACTATACCCATCCAATTAACTAATAAATTTGTTACTTCTTAAGGAGTATTAGACTAATAAATTCAGGACTTTTTCTGTTAAATTTTCATGTCTGTTGCAAATAGAGTCAACAAGGGAGTATTTATAATTTTATTGTAATTATTACCAAACTAAATTATTTACAAATTTGGTAAGGATTTAAACTAGTGGCAAACTGAATTGTTACCTCGAGAAGTTTATGTTCCTCTGTAAAAGTTATTTTGTAGCTAGGATCATAAATTTTGACTGAGTGGCGTTTACAAGTCATCTCGAATATTCTCATGAATTCAAAATATTCATGATTAAGTTAAATAGTCAAAAAAAATAGGTCTTCTAATAAAATGAAAGCTATACTTTATCTATTCTTATTTCTTTTTTAAAATTTAAAAGTAAGATATTCAGTGTAATTACTATTGGAATTAATGACACTTTATTTTTTACATTATTCTAGTTTTAGACAGTCACTTTAATTTTCTATTAACCTTTACGTTTGAGTAAAAATTTAAAAAAATAAATTCACAAAGTTATTTACTAAATTATTGCTAACTATAATTAGTTTGGTATCTAATTTACTGAGTCAATTGCTACTTTTTTACTAAATTTAAGATCCTAACTGAGTTTATTTAGAACAGTTTGTATAAGATTTCCAGATTCAATATTTATGAGAATCAAGTTTTATTGATATAGTCTGAATAATTTGTAACAAGTATCTCTCTGATTCTGCCACGCCTATCCCCCTTTGAATTAATCCTCCGTGAGGCAAAAATACGTTGAATATTAAATTTTTGATACAACTCATCGAAAAAAAAATCTTCAGCATAATTAGTTGGATCAGAGTTACTCAACATTTGGTAAGCTCCTTGCCGAGATACTTCCATAAAAGTATCTCTTAAGCGTTGTTGTTCATTATCATTAAAGTCCAAGGAATTATAAGCATTAAAAGTAGCAGTTTTACTAATGGAACGATACGGAGGATCATAATAAATAAAAGTAGTTTTATCTGCATATTTTAGTACTTCAGAAAAATCACATTGTTTAATTTCTGCAACCTTAAATGCTTGACTGACAGCCCTAATATTACTGGTATTAAGTATATTAGGTCTTTTATATTTTCCCATTGGAACGTTAAATAAACCTTTCCGATTTACTCGATATAATCCATTAAAACAAGTATGGTTAAGGAAAATTGTTAGAGCTGCGCGTTCTACCCAATCTTTATTATAAATGTTGGTATCAACTTCTTTATCAAAAGTATTATAATCATTTCTAGACTGATAGTAAAAATCTTTTCTTTTTTTTTCCGTCAAGTTTAAATAATTTTTCTCAATTTTTGATAATCTCTCAATGAGAGATTCAACATTACTTTTAATAACTTTATATAAAATAACCAACTCAATATTTTGATCAAAAAGATAAGCTTTTTTAATATTAAACTTATGGTATACATCAAAAAAAACTGATCCTCCTCCAACAAAAGATTCTATATAAGTTGTAAGCAAACCTTGTTGTAGCTTTAAAGGATATTGCTTTTGGATTTGTGGTAGTAACTGCATTTTTCCTCCTGCCCATTTTAGCACTGGATAAGCCTTGAAAACTTCACGATTATCTAGGCTATAAAAATGGTTGTTTTGTTTAATATTTTGAGAATTTACTGTATATTTCATCTTGATTTTGTAGTTTAGATAAGTTGAGTATAACTAATGCGTTTATAAAAACTAATAAACTTAATTATTATTTCAATTAATAATATAAAATACCGTAAATTATTTAAGTTATAAAAATAGGTACTTAATGCCGTTGAGTAATAAAAGTTTCATTTTATCTTTTGTTGTTTTTATAAAACTAGGATATTATAATTGACTTTACTAAGTAATTTTTAAGAATAAAGTAATTTTAATTAGCTAATTATGAGATAATTAATTACAACTCACAATAATTAATTATCTCATAACATACCGTATGCTAAAGTGTAATGGTTTTTAATAACTAATTCCTACAGAGGACATAGTTATTAAAAATAGGTATGTCAAAATTTATCATATATAATGATATAGTTGTAGCATATTTTTTAGCATGAAATATTTTTGTCTATAAATACCTACAACTTTTTTAATACCCTTTATAAGGGATATCTTATTAGCCTAAATAACCGAGTATTAACTAGCACATAAATAGTAAATCAACTAGTATTTTTTAGCAAAATACTAGTTGATTTACTATTTATGTAAAGAAAAATATCAACAATATGTACATATATTGGTTAGCAATAAGCTATATAATAAAGAGTAAAAAAGATGACGAGAATCTACCTCTTGTTTTTAACAATTAATATGTTGAGTGTCACAGACAAGATTATCCAAATGTAAAAATAAATTCACAAATTTTTTATTGGCTCGCCCTATATTCTAGGGTAATATAGCTATTTTACATCCATCTATAGAATTTGATTTCATAAAATTAATTTCACTATAAGTTGGTTGGCTTATAAAAAATAATGTTCACAGGTACTGTTTATGAACATTATTTTTTAGTTGTTCGAGTTGTCAATAGTAAATTCTTGAATATTTTGTATTGATACTTTATTTTTAATCGCTAGGTCGAAATACTTTTTCTAGTAATAGTCTATTATATTTCATCAAAAATAATTTATTAAGTCATTAAAAGATTAATGGATAATTTCAATCTGAACCATGAAATAATGGCGGTTGTTTTATCCTAGATAAATAAAAAAGACTTGGACCGATTTGTTATCGTGTGCTTCTTGGAACATAAAATATAATTAGGCACGGATAAGCTTGAAGGATTGAATGCAAAAAATTTTATCTTTCCTCTTGCAATTAGCTCAGGTTTTTGTTAGCCTGTAAAAGGTCAACGAAGTTAGTTGCCGGGATAGCTCAGTTGGTAGAGCAGTGGACTGAAAATCCTCGTGTCGGCGGTTCAAATCCGCCTCCTGGCACTTTTCACTTTTATTTCGACTAGTTATTTGTTATTAACGTTAAAACAACATAAATCGATGAAGTTTACGATTGTATGAAATGATAACATTCAATGATAAATATCTCACACTCAAATAAGTATCTCCTTTAAAAAAAGGGTAATCATCAATTAATAAAACTTTTCTGGGTAAATAGAAAGTATAAAATTTTAAAAAAGCTATGGATGAGTTCAATTTTAATGAATAATTGAACCTCAATTAGTTAAACCATGTTTAAGGGCAAAACGAACCAATTCTGTTCGACCATTGGTTTCTGTTTTACTAAATAAACGGCTAACGTATTTTTCTACATTCCTTACACTTGTATTTAAACGAACAGCAATCTCTTTATTCATTAATCCTTCCGCTACAAGATCTAAAACACTTTGTTCTCGTGGTGTTAATTCAATTTTAAGGGGAGAAGGAGTAGTTACTAAATGAGGTTTTTGAATAATTTGCGCTTTAAGTTCCCGAATCTCCTGAGCAATTTCTTCTAGTTTTGTCATCTCACTATTTGATTGAATACTGACTTTTCGACGCTCAATCAAGTTTTTAATAATGGCTTCTAATTCTTCGGGATCAAAGGGTTTAGATAAATAAGCATCACAACCAGACTGATATCCCTGAATGCGATCTGAAGTCATTCCCCTAGCTGTCAAAAAAATGACGGGCAGAGACTGATACCTAGTGTCTTCGCGTAGTTTTTGCAAAAATTGATAGCCATCCACTTGCGGCATCATAATATCAGAAATGACCAAATCTGGGATATCTTCCTCAATCAGTTCCCAGGCTTGATTTGCATTACTAGCAACTTTAACTTTAAAGTTTCCATCATATTCCAGGTAAGCTTGTGTTGATTCACGGATTCCAGGCTCATCATCGACTAATAATATCTTTCCAGGATTCGTCATAATCTTTTCCACCTCTTTAAGAACAACTGCCTGATAATGATCGATTGTTTTATCTTGATGATTTTCTATTTTTGATCCTTTACATTTTAACTTAACCTTTAATGCTACATTAAAATCACATTAGTGTTTTACTTGATTTTATATTTTTTGTCTAAACACTAATTACTAACTGAAAAGTTGGTAATTCCCTAATTTTTCTATTTTTAAAATTCACGATAATATTTTATTTTGATCTAGCTTTTATAAGAAGAAACTCCCCAATTCGGAACCTTAATTTTTCTGAAGGTTAAAATTGGGGATTTAACAAAATCTATAGGTTTAATTCATGTAAATTAAAGTATCCCTACTCTGTAGGATTAGAATCAAGCTCCCAAGGAGTATCAGAAATATCAGAATCAAGTTCCCAGGGGGTCTCAGATTTAGTGTAAGCACGGGCAATATTATCATCAAGAACCATATGCTCGTCTACTTCCTCTAAATTAGGCTTTAATAAATGACTCGATTCGTTATAGCTAGAGTCCGAGGAGAAAGATACGGAATCCCATGAGCAAGGTTTTTCTGCCTCACAATTGTCATATGAAGTGGAACGAGATAATCGTTCTGAATCGATTTCTATATCTCTCATGGAAAGACCCTCATGGGTATGAAAACCTGTTCCAGCTGGAATTAAACGACCTATAATCACATTCTCTTTGAGTCCTCTTAACCAGTCAGATTTACCTTCTATTGCTGCTTCGGTTAAGACTCTCGTTGTCTCTTGGAAAGAAGCAGCACTAATGAACGAGTCTGTATTTAACGAGGCCTTGGTAATTCCCAAGAGAATTGGAGTATATCTGGCGGGTGCACCTCCTGTGATAGCCATTGCTTCATTTACTTGTTCAATCTGACGCAATTCAACCAGCTCTCCAGGTAACATAGTGGTATCTCCTCCGTCGTCTACTCGAACCTTAGCAGTCATCTGACGAACAATAACTTCAATATGCTTGTCAGAAATATCAATTCCTTGAGACTGATAAACCATTTGTACCTGATTTACTAGGAATTTTTGAGCAGCTCGTAATCCTTTAAGGGCCGCTTCATAAACTCCCAGTAAGTCCACATAATAATTAAAAAATACTTCTAAGATTTCATGGGGATTCGCTGGTCCATCGGTTAACTGATCACCGACCTCTACACGAGTTCCATCAGATACCATCACATTCTGGGGAGGAAGAATTGGGTATTCACTGATCGTTCCATCATCTTCAATAATCTTTACGTCCACCATTTCATCATCTGAATACTCAACTTGAGTAATCCCCGGTTTCCGAGCTAGTACACAGCTTTCTTTCGGCTTACGAGCTTCCAATAATTCCTCAATTCGAGGTAGCCCCTGAATAATATCCCCAGTTTTAGAACGTTCAAACACCAATAGGACTAAATTATCGCCCCGTTGTACTAAATCTCCATCGTCAATATGTAAAATAGCTCCAGGAGAAACCCTATAGGGCCGAGCCTTACGTAAAACAACTTCGAAGCCAGGACCATCCTTAATTTGGGAAATAGCTACTACCCGTCCAGATGAATGTACGGTAACATCGCTAGCTAACTCTGCATCAGCCACAACTAGGTCTTCTACCTTAACGACAGGTTTTTCCTTAATGACAATGGTTTCTAAGTCTTCATCGCGGACTACCAAAATCCTACGAATCGCTTCAATTCCTTGTTTTATTCCTCTGACCTCACCAACAGAGGTACATTGAATTTCTGTCTTGGCCACTACGGCCCCAGGGGGGATTTGCTCTCCGTTGGATACCAGTACATTGGTTTGAATCTTGCCTCCATGAGGATCACTATCAAGATCTCGACGTAACACCAAAGATTCCAAAATAACTAACTGTAATCGTTGACAGTCAGCATTTTCATCAGGCTTTAGTTCAATATCAGCGACGAGATTTGTTCCATGTTCTAATTCTTTCCGATCAATTTCTAAGACTAGCTGAGTACTTAACAACTGGGTGCCATCAACCGACTTAACTCGTTCTCCATCTTTAAAAAATAGTTTTTGACAGGGAAGTAACTCAATAGTCCGTCCCTGATCATCATTAATAGAACCTTGAGAAGGAGCTAGTGGTTCGTCTGAAACAAAATATTCTTCAACTGGACGTAGCAGTAATCCCAATCCATCAGGGCTTTCAATCCATTCTCCTTGACATAATCTTTCAGTAGTAACATCAGGTAACACCTGAGTGCCTGGAGGAATTAATGTGCCATTTTCAATGCCAACCTTATCTGGGTCAACATCAAAATAAAAGTCTCCCGGCTTAATAATAATTTCTCGGAGAATATCATTCTTTTGAACTACTTCGACTACCCCGCTGCTGGCACAGAAAATATCTTTGACGACTTCAGTGCCTGCTTCAACAAACTGTCCATCTTTAGATAAGAGTAATGAAATATCTTTATTAACTTCATGAGTTTCTTCAGGAATCCATAACAAACTTCCTCCTTTAGTGACTTCATACCCTGTCTTCCGATTTCCTTTGGATACTTCAATGCCACCATAGCGTAAAATTCCACCAGTGTTGGTCTGATAACGATCATCAATCAGTTCAGCAATAATGGCATGATTTTGTACTTTAGTTTGAGGAGCTGCCAACAATAAAAATTGTTGTCCATCAGCTGTATGAATAACATATTGTTCTCGGCCTCCGGAACCTTCTATTTTTACTTCGGCTTGATCTAATAGAACTGAGGCCGTGATAATCTCAATTTCGCGACTACCAGTAGCGGTGCGCACTACGCCTCCGCTAGCTGAGACTAATCTTGTTTCTGCTAAAATTGTTCCCGGTTTGACTTTATCTCCATTGGCAACAACAGGTTCTGCCGCTGGCGGTAAATTATAGACTTGTCCTGACAGTACCCACAACAACCCCCCCCGTTGAGCAATACGAGTGCTATTACCCTGGCGATCTGTCTTCTCTTCTGGCATCAATTTGGCAAAAAGTACTTCTCCTGCCAAATCAGTAGTTACATCTTTAGTTGCCCGTTCAGTTGACTTTTGTATCCGTGCATTAGTTACTTCTGCTAATAGCTGATCTGAGCCAACTTCTGTTCCATCAGCTACAAAGATAAAAGAGCCTGGGGTAATGGAGTTGACTACTGTTCTACCAGAATCTTCTGCAGTCCAGATGATATCCCCTGCAATTTCCACTTGAAAGGCTTCGTCTCCATGACGAGTCCGTACTTTACGGGTGCTCAATCCTTTTCCCCAAGTTACGGTTCCTTTGTCAGGAGCTTTAATTACTCTGGCAACTTCTCCCGTAAAGACACCTCCAGTGTGAAATGTCCGCATGGTCAGTTGCGTTCCTGGTTCTCCAATGGATTGTGCGGCAATAATGCCCACTGCTTCTCCTAAATCCACAAGACGACCAACTGCTAGACTCCAACCATAGCAATGTTGGCAGACTGAGCGAGCTGCTTCACATGTCAAAGGTGACCTTACCATAACCTCGTCAGTATGCTCACTAATCAATGCTGCAAGCTCGGGGTCAATACTCTGATTGCGCCTTGCTAATACTTGGCCCTTTACGATAACATCTTCAGCCAACACCCGTCCCAATAGACGGTCTACTAGGGGGATCTTAACGCGATCACCATCTTTCATCGCAACCACTTTCAGTCCTCGTTTAGTTCCACAGTCTACTTCCCGCACAATCACATCTTGGGAAACATCTACTAAACGACGAGTCAAATAACCTGAGTCAGCTGTTCGTAATGCCGTGTCTACTAAGCCTTTACGTGCCCCATAAGAAGAGATAACGTATTCTGTTACAGTTAACCCTTCTCGGAAATTTGTTTTGATAGGTAAGTCAATAATTTCTCCCTGAGGATCAGCCATTAAGCCTCGCATCCCCACTAATTGACGTACTTGGCTCATATTTCCTCGTGCGCCGGAAAATGCCATCATATACACTGAATTTAGGGAATCTGTTTCTTGGAAGTTTTTAATTACTTCATTTTTAAGTTCTTCTGAAGTACTATTCCAAGTATCAATTACTTTGGTAAAGCGTTCAACTTCAGTAATCTCTCCCTTTGCATAGCGATCCTGGGTAATACGTATTGATTGTTCCGCATTATCCAATAACCCTCTTTTGGTAGGAGGAATCGTTAAATCATCAATACTAATCGACACTCCAGCTTTAGTAGCATAGCGAAATCCTAGATCTTTCAAATTGTCAGCCATTTGAGAGCTTCGCGCAGACCCATAATTCCGGTAAGCCCAGGCAATTAACTTTTTCAAACGACCTTTATCAACGATGTGATTATAGAATGTCATATTTTTTGATGTGTTAATAGTTGATAGTTGATAGTTAAGTGTTAGATTGCCCTGTTAGTCAATTTTCACTTACTATTCACTGTTTAGGCTTCTTCTTCTTTAAGGTCAAGATCTTCGGTGCTTAATGATTCATAGGTAGGACGATTCGGGGTACGACGCTGAGCATCTACCATTAAGTCCACTTCAACGTCTCGGCTAGTCCCGTCAGCCGAAGTTTCCACCTTATGAACGGCAATATCTAGTCCTAAGGATTGTAATTCACGCATCAATACTTTAAAGGATTCAGGGGTTCCTGGTTCAGGAATAGGCTTCCCTTTTACGATTGCATTGAGGGCTTCATTCCGTCCTTGCATGTCATCAGACTTAACAGTTAATAATTCTTGAAGAGTATAAGCCGCACCGTAGGCTTCTAAAGCCCATACTTCCATTTCTCCAAATCGCTGCCCTCCCTGTTGGGCTTTTCCTCCGAGAGGCTGTTGAGTCACTAAGGAATAAGGACCAGTTGAGCGAGCATGAATCTTATCGTCAACCAGGTGAACCAGTTTCAACATATAGGCTTGACCAACAGTAACTGGACGATCAAAGGGTTCTCCTGTTCGTCCATCAAATACCTGTATTTTTCCTGGATTTTCTGGTTGGTAAATCCAACTTCGCTTATGTTTTTGTGAGGCTTTTTTTAACAAACCATGAACGGTATTTCGTGATGCTTCGGCTCCATACATTTCGTCAAAGGGGATAATTTTAGACCTAACTCCTAAATTTTCCCCGGCCCAACCTAGTAGACATTCAAAAACTTGACCAACATTCATTCTTGAGGGAACTCCTAGAGGATTAAGCACAATATCTACAGGGCGACCATTGGGAAGATAGGGCATATCTTCAACAGGCATAATTCTGGAAATAATTCCTTTATTTCCGTGACGACCTGCCATTTTATCCCCAACTTGAATTTTCCGTTTTTGAGCTACGTAAACCCTAACAACCATATTGGCACCGGGGGGTAATTCATCTCCCTGTTCACGGGTAAATACCCGTACATCAACTACGCGGCCTTTCTCTCCGTTAGGAACTCGTAAAGAATTATCCCGCACATCTCTAGCTTTTTCTCCAAAAATTGCACGTAGAAGTTTTTCTTCTGGTGGTTGGTCTGATTCTCCTTTAGGTGTCACTTTCCCCACTAAAATATCTCCAGCCTCTGTCCAAGCCCCTACACGAATGATTCCTTGTTCGTCAAGACTTCTTAGGGCATCTTCCCCTACGTTGGGAATTTCTCGAGTAATCTCTTCCGGACCTAACTTAGTCTGTCGAGCTTCAATCTCGTACTTTTCAACGTGAATACTAGTGTAAACATCGTCATATACCAGTCGCTCACTAATTAGGATGGCATCCTCATAGTTATAGCCCTCCCAAGGCATATAAGCGACAAGAATATTTTGTCCAAGAGCTAACTCTCCCCCCTCTGTAGCTGAGCCATCAGCCAACACCTGTCCTGGGACAACATCCTCATCAACATAAACCAATGGACGTTGATTTAAACATGTATCCTGATTGGACCGTTGATATTTTTGCAGAAGATAAATAATTTCATCTCCTAATTTATCGTGGTTCTCCGGTCCTGTTACTCTAACTCTAATTTCTGAAGCATCTACATAGGTGACAATTCCATTGGTGCGACTGACGATCACCATTCCTGAATCCCGCGCTGCTTGGGCTTCTAATCCAGTTCCTACTAGAGGACGTTCTGGCCGTAGCAAAGGAACCGCTTGACGTTGCATATTTGACCCCATCAGAGCTCGGTTTGCATCGTCATGTTCGAGAAAAGGGATCATAGAAGTTGCTACTGAGACAATCTGTACTGGAGAGACGGCGATATAATCTACTTGAGCTGGGTTAGTAGTAGAAAATTCTTGACGGTAACGAATTGGGACCGTATCACCTAAAATATTGCCATCTTCATCAGTGGCTGCATCTCCAGGACAGACTCTCAGATCGTCTTCCTCGTCAGCGGTCAAGTACACTGGGTCTAAGTCACGTCGTACTCGACTATTTTCTACCCTATAATAAGGGGTTTCGATAAATCCGTAGGAGTTGACTCTAGCATAGGTTGCTAGAGAGCCAATCAGCCCAGCATTTGGCCCTTCAGGCGTTTCTACAGGACATATTCTACCGTGGTGGGATGGATGAATATCTCGTACAGCAAAGCCTGCTCGTTCCCTGGTTAATCCCCCTGGACCTAGGGCAGATATCCGGCGTTTATGAGTTAATTCCGCTAGAGGATTAGTTTGATCCATAAATTGAGACAGTTGGGAAGAGCCAAAAAACTCTTTAATAGCAGCTACCAAAGGTTTAGGATTAACTAAAGAAGCAGGAGTGAGACTATCAGACTCACTAACCGTCATCCGTTCTCGGATAATCCTTTCTAGACGATTCAACCCAACTCTCACCTGATTTTGTAGCAATTCTCCCACAGAGCGGACTCTACGATTACCTAAGTGATCGATATCATCTGTGCTGCCAACGTCAAATTCTAGGTTTATTAAGTAATCGATCGCAGACAGAATATCCTCCGCCCTCAAAACACGAATAGTGTCAGCCGTATTTAGACGTAGCTTCTTATTTAGTTTATAGCGCCCCACTCGTCCTAAATCATACCGCTTGCTGTCAAAAAAGCGTGAATCAAGTAGTTGCTGCCCTCCACTTACGGTTGGAGGTTCTCCAGGACGTAATTTGCGGTACAATTCTAACAGGGCTTCTTCTTCGCTAGGATTTCCTTCTTTATCTAAAGTTTGCTGATAAAAATCAGGATGACGTAGAGAGTCCAAAATTTCTGAATCGCTTAGTCCAATGGCTTTAAGTAACACTTGAGCTGACAGTTTGCGTGTTTTATCGATCCGAACCCATACCAAACCATTTTTATCGGTTTCAAACTTCAACCAAGCTCCACGGTTAGGGATTAAGGAAGCCGAATAGGTGCGCCGTCCGTTCTTATCTGTTTCTGCTTTGTAATAAACTCCTGGAGACCGTACAATCTGGTTAACAATTACCCGTTCAGCTCCATTTATAATGAAGGTCCCCCGCTCGGTCATTAAGGGTAAGTCCCCAATAAATACTTCTTGCTCTTTAATTTCTCCAGTCTCTTTGTTGATCAAACGAGTTGGCACATACATCTGCACCGAGTAAGTGCTATCACGTCGTTTTGCTTCATCAACATCATATTTTGGCTGTTTAAGTTTATAGTTTTCTCCTAAAAAATGCAATTCCAATTTCCCAGTATAATCTGTAATAGGAGAGAAGCTGTTGAGCTCTTCGATCAACCCCTCTTCTAAAAACCACATAAAACTTGATCTTTGAATTTCGATCAAGTCTGGGAGTAAATCATAGTTATGAATTGAATTAGTCATTGCGCTTTATCACCGAGTTAATTATTTATTATCAACACTTAGTGAGCTATCGATAATTGGAATAGTTGGCAGGCATTCTGGGTGGTTCTTTGAGCTAGACTTTCTAAGGATACCCTCCGCCATTGGGCTAAAAATTCGGCGACATAACGGACGTAGGATGGTTCATTACGCTTACCCCGTTTGGGTACGGGAGCAAGGAAGGGACAGTCAGTTTCGACTAGAAGGCGATTACTTGGCACAACTAATACACTCTCTTGCAGTTGTACAGCGTTCTTAAATGTAACAATGCCACTGAAACTGATGTAAAATCCTAAATCTAAAAACCATTTGGTCTCTTCTGGAGTTCCACTCCAACAGTGGATTACTCCTTGTAACGGACCTTGATTGCTAGAAAATGACTCCAAGATTTCTCGAAGATCAGCAGCAGCATTCCGACAGTGAATAATAACTGGTTTATCGAGCTGGTGAGCAATAGCCAGTTGAGCTTCCAACACTTGCTTTTGCCAGTCCTGATTATTTGCTTTATAAAAGTCCAGCCCTATTTCTCCAATGGCTACCACTCTTGGGTCTGACCGGGCTGTCGCAAGAATCTCTTCGCCGGTTGTTACCGTCCATTTATGAGCATCCAGTGGATGTAACCCTATGCTGAGGGACAGTTCATCTCGAAAACGATCTGCTAAAGATTGGATTCCCTTAAACTCATTGGGCTCAACACAAGAATGGATCAGATGAACCACCCCAGCTTTTTGCCAACGGGACTGGAGTAAATCGAGGTCTTGCTTAAAAACTTCGAAGTTGATATGAACATGGGTATCAATAAGTTGCATCTGGTTAATTGTAAGT
This sequence comes from Cyanobacterium sp. uoEpiScrs1, assembly GCF_947331815.1. GTDB lineage: Bacteria > Cyanobacteriota > Cyanobacteriia > Cyanobacteriales > Microcystaceae > Rippkaea. The sequence goes on along the minus strand of NZ_OX373462.1, from coordinate 1,057,013 downwards.
CGGCTGCTCAGTTAAGTCTCCTAGACTAGAAAAAACAGTTATTTTCAGCCTAGTAAGGAAGTGCAGGTTTTGATTTATCCTAACCCTCTTGTCTTATCTTTTATCGATTGTTTGAACCCAACAACCCATTCAAGAAACTGTAGCAACTTCCTTGAGAGCCTTGGCTAAGCGAGCTTTTTTCCTAGCCCCATTATTTTTATGTAAAACTCTCCGTTTAACGGCTTTGTCTATTTTGCTATAGGCTGCTGATAAGGACTCATCAGCAACTGTTTGATTATCAGAGGTGGGGTTTGCCGCGTATTCCTCTACAGCTTTAAAGTGTTTCTTCATCAAAGTTCTCAGTGCCGAGCGATACGCTTTGTTACGCAGTCGATTTCGTTCGGCAATATTAATACGCTTAAGTGCAGACTTCGAGTTGGCCACGGTCGTTTCCTACAACAGATTGCTTAGTGTCTAATTAATGCTAACTTTTAACACGGAAGAACATGATAACACTTCTTATATAAAAATTACAAGGTAAGAATCTCAGAGATTTTAATTTTCCTACTTACTCATCAAAGCCATTAGCTCGAGGAACTGATTATGGTCACTGTTTAATCACTTAATTTCCAGTGTTATTATTCTCATCAGTCTCCAAGATTATTAGAGGTATTTTGCTTAAGGCTCAAACCAGCGGCCATCATTTTTTATTAATTCAATTAATTCTTGAACGCCTCGACATTCAGGAACTTTCTTAATTTCTTCTCGTCCTCTATATAAAGAAATGTACCCGGCTTGTTTTCCAACATAACCATAGTCTGCATCAGCCATTTCTCCAGGTCCATTAACAATACAACCCATTACTGCAATATCCAACCCTATTAAATGTTTGGTTGCTTCTCGTACTTTATGAAGAACTTCCTCCAGATTAAATAGAGTTCTTCCACACGAAGGACAAGCAACGTACTCTACCATAGTTTTACGTAGTCCTAGGGCTTGGAGAACATTGTAGCAAACAGGAATTTCTTTCTCAGGAGCCTCAGTTAAAGAAATGCGAATAGTGTCCCCAATACCTTCAGCTAAGAGAGTTCCAATTCCGGCAGTAGATTTTATTCGTCCATACTCACCATCTCCCGCTTCTGTAACGCCTAAATGTAGAGGATAATCCATTCCTAAATCGTCCATCCGTTTAACCATCAAGCGATAGGCAGCTAACATCACGGGAACACGGGATGATTTGAGAGAAATAACCATATTATAAAAACCTAGAGATTCACAAATATGGATAAATTCTAGGGCAGATTCTACCATTCCTTCAGGGGTGTCTCCATAGGTAAATAACATTCTTTCAGCCAAAGAGCCATGATTGACCCCAATTCGCAGAGCTTTTCCTTGATCTTTTAAATAAGTAACCAAGGGATTCAATGTATTAGCAATTTTATCGCCAATTTCATCAAATTCAGTCTGAGTGTATTCTCCACGGGTAGGATTTGGTTTCTCAAAAACATATAATCCAGGGTTAATACGAACTTTGTCTACATGTTTAGCAACTTCTAGGGCAATTTTCATGCCATTATGATGTACATCAGCTACTAGAGGAACTCTCTGATAAACTTGAATAAGTTTTTTATTAATATGTTCTAAAGCTTTTGCGTGGACTATACTGGGAACAGTGACTCTGACGATTTCACAGCCTATCTCATGTAAACGCCTAATAGCGGCGACTGCTCCTTCAACATTTAGGGTATCCTCATTAATCATTGATTGCACCACAACGGGATGACCCCCCCCGATAATAATGTTTCCTACAGAGATGGGACGAGTTTTGCGACGGTGAATAATCGTATCGAAGCCAGAATTAGGAGATGTACGAAACTGGTAGTTTTCCAAAGTTTGCATTGTCTTATTTTGCTATGAATTAAGTAGAGAAGGACTACTTTACAAATTTATTTTAATGGATGAAAAGTATATTCTCCATTCTTTAAAGAATATTCTCTATTCTTTGGTACTGATATTTATTTAGAATAAGTAGATGAAAGAAAGATTAATTGATCAAGAAATCTATAAAAAATTTAAAAAATATTGCTGGTATATAAATAAACAGACACAATAATTATTTTTATATTAAAGATAATATTCAATGAAACTTAGCCATAATACATAGATACATTATTGTCAAAGACAATAATGTATCTATGTATTAATTAAATAAATATCATATAGTTTTAATTTTGACTGTTTAAAATGTAAATAAAGTATGCTACAAGACATCATATCTAAAATAGATTTGATTTTGTGTCCAACTAATAATGTCATTTAAATTAAATCAGGTAAAATTTTAAGCTTGTTGAAGTAGTTATATATAATTTTTTATATTTAGCATAAATATTTAGAGTATTTATATTGTATAAATTAAATTTATTTAATATTTTTAAGGCTTACTCAATCACTGAAAAATAGTTAACCTTAATTATCTGTATCATATTTTAATAGACAGTGTTATATCAATCAACAATATGCTTAGCAATAAAAACAGAATAATTGCTTTTATTTATTTTGATTATTTTTTTAAAACCTAAATAACAATATATTGTTATTTAGGTTTATTAGTTTTCGGGCTAAATATATTATTAAATAATAGTTACCCTAAGTTTAATAAAGATAGTCCATTCAAAAATTTTATTAGGTAATATAGTTTATCTAGAAAAATTATAATCTAAAAAATTAGTGTTAATTTTCTATTTTTTCTCTATCACTATGAGCTATTTAAACTACCAAGTTAGGATAATAAATATTTTAAACTTAGACTAACATAAGTATATTTATGTTTAGTATAATGTTTTTATTTTATTAAAAAAATTAGGTTTTATAAGTATTTATATTAAAATAATATATTGAAAATGACTAAAAAACATGCAAGCAACTATCTTTTATATTTATGTTTTTAAGAACGAAATATCGCGATACAATGGCGGCGCAGTTAATTTTTAAATATTCAGATAGTAAATTTAAAGTATCTTCCTCTTTATTAATATTAATTATAATGGTAGTCTACAAATAGATTATTGATAAGTGATCGCCCATTATTCTCTATAAAAGTTTAACCTAACTACTTGTCCTATTTTTTTGACTCAATGAGTTAACAATTAATCCAAAAATTGATCATCATAATAGATATTCAATCCTTTATTCCTTAATTGGTGTTTATTCCATCTGATAGCCATTAACTTTTAGATAGGATATTGTCCTAAACTTGGAAATTTTTTCAGTTTATTGCACACTAAATCGATGATCTACAAATTTTTTGAATTACGATGATAAAGCGGTATACGTTTTAAGTGATTCACAGTCAAATATTTAACTTATGCACTAAAATATTTGGCAACAGGATGATAAGTAATGATTGCAGTTGTAGACTGTTCAGGATAAATTTGTTCGCTTTCATCCATATACATATCAATACGCTTGCATCCTAACACGTCTAATTGTTTATATTGATCTTGAATATTGGGACAGGCAGGATACCCAAAGCTATAACGTGAACCTTGATAATGCTGTTGTAATATTTCTCGAATATTATCAGGCTCTTTCTCTCTAAAACCCAATTCTTGACGAATTTTGGCGTGTGTCCATTCGGCTAATCCTTCAGCAGTTTGAACGGCCATACCATGAAAGTAAAGATAATCTGTATAATCATTGTTAGCAAAGAGTTTCTGTGCGTATTCTGTTGCAATTTGCCCTACGGTAACTGCTTGCATTGATAATACATCAGCTAACCCCAATTCCTTAGGGGCAAAGAAATCTGCAAGACATAAACGGCGACCAGATTTTTGGCGGGGAAATTCAATTATCCAAATAGGATCTATATTCTCAGGAATTTTATTATTTAGGTTTTGTACGATCTTCGAATCATAAACCAACAATTTATTCCCTTCAGACTGACAGGGAAAGTAACCATATACTACTGTAGGATGCAATAAGTGTTCTGTAATAATTTTTTGTTTCCACTCTTCTAAAATTGGATAAACTTTCTTGGCTAAGAATTGATGATATTCTTCCCGTGATTGTTCTTTAGGCTTGCGAAATTGCCATTGACCTGCAATTAATGCTTGTAAATCTAAAAACCAGAAGATTTCACTTAAGTTTAAATCTTCTGGTTTTAAAATTTTAGTTCCCCAAAAAGGAGGGGTGACAGGTTCTATTATTTCTACGGCTTCTGATCGTTTTGTATCAATAATTTGTGAGGTTTTCTGGGAGGCATATTTACTATTTTTACCAACAATCTTTTCTGCTGTTTTTTCTCCTCGTTCCTTCTGAAATAGACTATTCTTTTCTTCGAATTTTCCTAAAAAGCCTTGTAAATTATTCCAGCTATTAACTAACTTTGCTGGCATTAATGTATCCATAAATGCTAAATCAGCAAAGGCATCTTTACCATAAATAACCTTACCATTATAAGTATTTTGACAGTCTTCATAAACAAACTTTGGAGTTAAAGCAGCTCCACCTAAAATTACAGGAACACTAATTCCATGTTCATTAAATATTTCCAAATTATCTTTCATAAACGCTGTTGATTTTACTAAGAGACCGCTCATTGCAATACAATCAGGATTATGCTTCTCATAAGCTTGAATAATATTTTCAACTGGTTGTTTAATCCCCAGATTAATCACTTTATAGCCGTTATTGGAAAGAATAATGTCAACTAAATTTTTTCCAATATCATGAACATCCCCTTTAACAGTTGCAATAATAAATTTGCCTTTTCCACTATCGTTATTATTTTCTTCTTTATCCATGAGAGGTTCTAGGTAAGCCACTGCTACTTTCATAGTTTGGGCGGACTGTAACACAAAGGGCAACTGCATTTGTCCTGAACCAAATAACTCACCCACTATTTTCATTCCATCAAGAAGAAACACGTTAATAATATCGATAGGATTATATTGCTTCAATGCTTGTTTTAAAGTTTCTTCTAAACCTAATCTTTCTCCATCAATAATATGCTGTTTTAATCGCTCTTCTATAGATAAATTAGCTATTTTGGTGATATCCTTTTTGGTGGTTTTACCTATAAATATTTCTGTTAGTCTAGTCAAAGGATCATAGGTGCATATATCTCCGTCAAACTCTCGTAAGTCATAAATTAAATCTCGACATACTTTTTGATGTTCTTGCTCAATTTTAGTGAGAGGTAATATCTTATTTACGCTAACAATTGCTCCATCTAATCCTACCTGCATTGCTTCATATAAAAATATAGAGTTTAGCACTTGTCGAGCTGCAGGATTTAATCCAAAGGAAATATTGGAAATTCCTAGTAAAATATGACAACCTGGTAATTCTTCTCGGATAAGTTTGATAGATTCAATGGTTGCTTTTCCATTCCCCCTATCTTCTTCTATCCCCGTAGAAATAGGTAATGCTAACGTATCGAAGAAAAGTTCATGGGCAGGTACTCCATACTCTATTGCTGCATTATAAGCCCGTTTTGCAATCTCAAATTTTTTATCTGCTGTACGTCCCATTCCTTCTTCATCAATGGTTCCTATTACAACTCCTGCGCCATAATTCTTCGCTAATTCTAATACTTTGAGAAAGCGTCCCTCCCCATCCTCATAGTTAGTGGAGTTAAGTATACATTTACCCCCGGTCACCTTTAAACCCGCTTCCATTTTCTGCCATTCCGTTGAATCAAGCATTAAAGGTAAGGTTATATTCTTAATAAGACAGGACACTAATGTGCGCATATCCTTAGCTCCATCCCTTCCCACATAGTCTACGTTAACATCGAGAATATGTGCTCCTTCTTTCACTTGAGATTTTGCTAAAGACACGAGACTGTCCCAGTCTTCTTGGTTAAGTAAAGTACGACACTTCTTAGAGCCACTAGCGTTTAATTTTTCTCCTATAATTAAAAAAGAATTATCTTGAAGATAAGGTTGTGCACTATAAATTGATGTAGCAGAAGCCTCATAATGGGGATGACGTTCTTTAGGTAGAAGACTATGAGAAAGTTCTGCTAATGCTTTAATATGATCAGGGCGAGTTCCACAACATCCTCCGATAATTTGTACCCCTAAATCTTCAATAAAGTGCATTAACGCCATTTTTAATGCTATTGGAGTTAAACGATAATGTGCTTGTCCACCAATATTTTCAGGTAGTCCAGCATTGGGTATACAAGAAATTATAAAAGGAGAATGTTCGGACAAATATTTAATATGTTTTTTCATCTGTTCGGGACCAGTAGCACAATTCAGTCCCAAAATATCTATTTTATAGGGTTCTAGAATAGCTAGCGCAGCGCTTATTTCTGTTCCTATTAACATTGTTCCCATTACTTCCATTGTGATCGAAACCATGATTGGTAAACGGCCACATTTTTTGGAAAAAACCTCTTCGACAGCGTTTAAAGCCGCTTTAATTTGTAATACATCTTGACAAGTTTCGATGACTAATAAATCTGCTCCACCATCATATAAGCCTTCTACTTGTTCAACATATGAGTTTTTAAGAGTATCGAACTCAATATGTCCTAAGGTAGGGAGTTTAGTTCCTGGTCCGATTGAACCTGCTACAAAACGAGGTTTTTCAGGAGTAGAATATTCAACTGCAATACTTTTTGCTAGTTTAGCCGCTTTTCTGTTGAGGTAATAGGCTTTATCTGCTAAATTATACTCAGCAAGGACAATAGAAGTCCCTCCAAAGGAGTTTGTTTCAATAATATCTGCACCAACTTCCAAAAAACCTTTATGTACCTTTCTAACTGCTTCTGGTTTAGTGTGGACTAGGTATTCGTTGCACCCCTCATATTCAGTCCCTCCAAAGTCCTTTGCAGTTAAATTTTGAGATTGTAATGAAGTCCCCGTTGCACCGTCAAAGACAAGAACAGGTCGTTTAGGACTTCGAAGATGGTTAAGGAAAGAATTATTCATAGAACTATGTTCAAAATATCAGGTTAGAATTTGATTTTATTTTTTTATTTTGACATATCTCCTATCAACAGAGCCGAAGACGAGGATTGTAAATAAACAGACACTTTCAAATACACTATTCCTTAGTGCAAATATTTCTCCATTTGTAATACTCTTGACTAGCCGGTAGACTTAATGACGTTAAGCATTTACACTCGGTATAGTGGTCAACTTTACTCCAAAGATATAGCCTTTTGTCAAGCGATAAAATATACTTTTTACTAAAAAAAATCCAGCCCTATAATGTGAACAACAGACTAGTTTAAATACTAATCTTGCTTCTTATTTTGGCTCAACATAATGTAGTCTAGCTATTTTTCAGTTTGTTCTGAGTTTGCTAACAGAAGAAATTAGTTAGCATAACACATTCAGACACCGTACCAAGTTTATATGTCAATCTAAGACGTTTCATCTAAAGTGAAGTACTTTTGAATAAACTAAGAAGGAGATTAGAAAACAGATTAAGAGGCTAAACTACACTATTTAGTTTTGATACTTTCCTAATGAAGATTTGAGTTCTTGTTTTGGGAACAGGATATAACCGCAAGAAGAGATATAAACTTTGATGTAACTTACGTGAATATATGTTTAGTTAACGAATCAACTAATAAGCATTTAAGCTGGACATTTGTATAACTTTTTAAAAAGGTAAAGTTTATAGTCCTCCCAATTTATAAATAGGAAATATTACAACATCTAACCTTTCAGTTTTTTTTCTACCAATTGATTTGTTAGTTTAGGATCAGCTCGCCCACCTGTTTTTTTCATTACCTGACCCACAAAAAAACCTTTTAATTTAGTTTTTCCATTACGGTACTTTTCCAGTTCCTTAGGATTAGTAACCAAGACTTCGTCAATGATTTTTTCAATTTCTTTCGTATCAGAAATTTGGGTCATCCCTTTGGATTTAACTATTTTCTCTGGTGATCCACCCTTTTCTAATAGTTCTGGAAGAATCTCTTTGGCAATCTTGCCACTAATGGTACCTTTTTCAATAAGTAGAACTAACTCTCCTAGATTAACTGGACTCAAGGAAATTTCAGTTATATCTAACTTGCTACTATTCAAACAAGCTGCAATATCCTGGGTTAACCAATTAGCAACTAGCTTGGCATCAGCCCCTGTCTCTAAGGCTTTTTCATAAAAATTAGCTATATCTCGATCATCGGTTAAAACACGAGCATCATAAGCAGAAATACCTAATTCTTTCTCATAACGTTTCCGTTTTTTTGCAGGAAGTTCAGGAATAGTTTTCCGCCAATTTTCTAATTGCTCTAGAGATATTTCTAAAGGAGGGATGTCAGGTTCAGGAAAATAACGATAGTCACTAGAGCCTTCCTTTTTTCTCATGCTAACGGTGCATTGATTTTTCTCTTCCCAAAGACGGGTTTCTTGGAATAGAGATTTACCTCTTTCTAAGGTTTTAATTTGTCGTTCAATCTCGTATTCGATAGCTTTTTGTATGGCACTAAAAGAGTTCATATTCTTGATTTCTATCTTAGTTCCAAACTCTTTTTGTCCCACAGGACGGACGGAAATATTAACATCACAGCGTAAGGAGCCTTCTTGCATATTACCATCACTAATGCCTAAGTAACGAACTAAACGGCGTAACTCTTGGGCATATTCTGCTGCCTCTTGTCCTGAACGTAAGTCAGGCTCTGAAACAATTTCGAGTAGAGGAACACCTGTCCGGTTAAAATCTACTAGGGAGTGAGTTGATCCTGATAGGCGATCACTCCCTACATGAACTAACTTACCAGCATCTTCTTCCATATGTAGACGCGTAATCCCAATAATTTTACGGGTTACTTTTTTGTTTTTTTTGTCCACTAATTCAATTTCAAGGGAACCGTGTTCAACGATGGGGAGATCATATTGAGAAATTTGGTAATTCTTAGGAAGATCTGCATAAAAGTATTGTTTACGATCAAATTTACTATATGAAGCGATTTTTCCATTAATTGATAGTCCTAACCTAACTGCAGAGGCTAAAACTTCTTTGTTGAGAACAGGCAAAACACCTGGATAACCCAAACATACCGGGCATACATTCGTGTTGGGAGGACTGTCAAACTCGGTTGAACAGGCGCAGAAAATTTTACTACTAGTGTTAAGTTGACAATGGGTCTCTAAACCGATAACGGCTTCATATTCAGTTTGAAGAGGAACTACGGTATTCATATTCTGTTGATAATACTCTAAGGTTATAAACCAATATTAGCGGTTTATGTTGGATAGTTACATTCAAGTCAGAACTTAAGAACACCCTATTGATTTTTACTGAATGTTAAAGTCAAATATTAAAAGAAGTCCTTAGGATGTCCTAATACACTTTTATAAAGTCGCAGATTACGTAAACCCATAAGAACTTGCTCTTTATATCATGCTTATCCATGGTTAAATACATAACAGTAGAATTCAATACATATTTTTCTGGCGTAGAAGTTGACACTAATTTTTGCTTGCTATTTAGCAGTGTATATATTAATTAACAGGTAGAGTATAACTTAAAAAGTTAAATTAAACACAAGTAATGCATAATACTTTCTTGTATAAGGTCTTGAGAACTAAAGTGATATAAGAGAGTTATTATAGGGGTTTAAATAGATATACATAGATCCAATAAACTATTGGTTAAAGTTAAATTACTTTAACCAATATTATTTAATTTAAAAATACTATTCTTTATTTAATTTGTTTTGCAGTTATATAGTTTTTAAATAAAAATTTATAGCTTTTATTCTTAATATAATTAAGTTTAAAAATTGTATAAAACACCTATGCAGACTGAGTCATTACGACTAATTATTATTAGTGGCAATGACAATGAATAATGAAGTAGTAACACATAAACTGTTTACATACAATAAGTAAAAATTTATATATTTTAAATATACAAGCTGTGCTTTCATTTGACCGCATTTGATTATTAATGACTTTTACTGTTTATTCAATTACTATTTAGTGAAAAAATAGTATATTACAAAATATGATAATCAAGATTTAGATTAAAATTAGGGTCGTAATATTTACAAAATATGACAGTGGCTTTTATGTAAAAACATACTCTTTTTTTTTAAGCAGGACACAAACACAAAATATTTATATTAATAAATATTTTGTGTTTCATTCACTATTATCATCTGTTTACTAATGGAACCTTTGCAAATAATTTTTATTCTTAAAATGGGAATATATCAGGACTTTGTAAATGTCTCATACTCTTTTAGAAATTTGATTAGTACGTACTGATTATAATCTACTCTTAGTATTTATGTGTATGGAGCATCTCACATCAAAATTTTTATAAAGCTTGTTGTTCTCCCCTCTATGTCTGCGACAAGTTACCCTGCTGTAAGTAAATTGAAATCTACTTACAGTAGAGAAATAAAACACTGATTCTATTAAGTCTTAAATACTATGCTTTTATTACTATTAACTAGTCCGTTAAAAATCGGTTGGGGTATTTCCATAGACTTCTATCCTTTATGAAGATAGCCAGGTAGATTTTGAATTAAATTAAAGACTTTAGTATTGACAATTCATGACCTTTAAAGCCTTTTCATGCAATGTTTTATTAGATGTTGCTAAAACCTCTGTAGATTGACGATTTAGCGGATTTCCTGACCAGTCAGTTAGAACACATCCAGCCCCCTCAATAATGGGAATTAAGGCACAAAAATCGTAGTATTTAAGATCTGACTCTAAGATGACCATTGGCATAGAACTCCACCCACTGGCTAACGATACATAATTGTAGCAGTCTCCACCAAAGGCTATTCTTTTGCAAGTATTTTGCAATCTAGTCGCTATCTCCTGTTGTCTTTCAGTGACGAACATCATAGGAGTCGTTGAGGCTAAACAAACATTTTCCAGGTGGACATCAGTTTGTTGACTATATGTATTGTTTACTACTTTTCCATTTAAAGTAGGTAATTTTCCATGTATTCCCAACCATCTTTCTTGTAAAACAGGTTGATTCATACAACCGAGCAGAGGAGCATCATAGTCCTCATCCACTAACCCTATTAATGTCCCAAAAACAGGCAGTCCTTTTACAAAAGATGAAGTCCCGTCGATAGGATCAAGTACCCAATAACGACCGTTCTGAGAGGGAATATTTTTTCCTTCCTCTCGGATAACACCATCGTTTGAAGCTTTTTGCCGCAAAATTTTGACCATTGCTTCTTCAGCAGCACGATCAGCAATAGTTACTATAGAAGAACGTTCAAATTTTTTTGTTTCAGTCTCAATATTAGATTCTCTAAAATATTGATTAATAACTTCTCCTGAAACATCGGCAAGTTCATTGATAATATGAAGTTGTTCAACTAAATCAGTCATAAATAGTTTCCAATTTTATTCTCATAAATTTAGTCTATCTAAAAATAAAGTAATGATAAAGACACTCTATTGTAAACGAAAATTTTTTACTATAGAATAGATTACTTCATAAAACCACAAGCAAGAAATAGCTATTCGATTTTAACGATTCATAGTAAAGGAATAAACATTCTAAAGTAGAAGTATTAAACCTATAAATTGTAAATTAAACACTATATAGTGCTCTCTAACATAAGAAAAAAATATGTACAATAAACACAATTATCTAATAATTATTAGATTAAAGTCCAGGGTGTTAAAAACACTAAAATAAATCAATCAACTATAGTCATGTAAAATCGTTATATCTTTTGTAATCATAAATTAACTTTAATTATATTTTTATTTTCTTATAAAATTTTAATTAACCAACAACAGTCAACTTATACGTATTGATAAAAATTTATCTACACAGCTTAATTACTCCAACTAAACCAGATTTATTATATAAAATAGATATAATTATTGTCAATCTTGAATAATTAACAATTAATTTATATACTTAATTAATTCTATATAAGTTTATTTATTGATAAAAATTTTTATAGTTAGATTTATATAAGTTGCTTATATTTAATTTTTCTAATTTTTAAATTTAAATATCTATTTGTTTAGATTAATTATTTGACTCGCTTAATAAATATATTATGTTTATTAGACTTTTATTTATAAAAAACTGCATATAACAATATATAATCTAATTCATGTTAAAATTAAATAGTTTTAATTAATATATAAAAACTAGTATTTAGCACAATACACACAATGAAAGTTTATTGGAATATTTTGATAGTCATATATTAAATTTATTTTTGTATATTTTAGATTTAAATAACAGATTAATAAAAAATAGGTAGCTTTAGATAGTGATTTACTATTTTATATATATAAAAAAATATAAAATACTATATATGATATACATAATAAATAGTAGTTGTAAACACTTTATTTTTTATAACAAAATTAGCATAAAGTGAAATCTCTATTTCTTTTAAAATAAATATTTATTTATATGTTACTATTGTCGCTTAGCTCAACATAAAAGTTAAAAAATAATTTAATAGAAGAATAAAGCTAGCTAACCACTCAAATAAACATTTTTAATAGTCTAACAAACAAGATTATAAATAAACTATGATATATCTTTCCTGAAACATCTAATATGTATTAAATACTTTAAATACAATTTTTAAATTATTTTTTCCGCCATACTTATTTTCATATTTTTGTAAAGATGTTGATTTATCAATAACCTTGCCAACGAGTAATAGGAACACAATCAATGTCTAACTGATCTAAAGTTCGAGCTACTACAAAATCTACTAAATCTTCAATAGTTTTTGGATTATGATACCAAGCCGGAATGGCAGGAACTATCTTGACTCCAGCTTCGGCTAAAGCTGTTAAATTTCTGAGATGAATTAAACTAAAAGGGGTCTCGCGAGGAACAATCACTAAAAAGCGACCCTCTTTAATTTGAACATCAGCCGCTCGTTCTAGCAGATCTGAACTTAACCCCATTGCTAATTTAGCCACTGTACCCATGCTACATGGTACGATCAACATTCCGAGTGTCTGAAAAGAACCACTAGCAATAGTCGCTCCTACATCGCTCCAACGATGACAGTTAATTTTACCTTTTTCGGGGACTTCAGTTTTTTCTCGCCAAAATCGTGCTTGTTCTTCCGGTTCAGTGGGCATTCTAACTCCCTGTTCCGCCTGCCACACCATATAGGCTGCTTTTGAGGCTACTATTTCAACTACATTATTCGCTTCGAGTAGGAACTTCAAAGCACGAACAGCGTAAATCAATCCCGATGCGCCACTAATACCTAAAATCAAAGGTTTTTTCATTGCAAAATGCTCGAGGATGACCCCTACTACTTCAGTTTGGGATTAATCAATAATAAATAATTCTATGTTAACAAATATTAATACATTCAGAGTATCATCAATAGAATATGACTACTGTAATTCATATTCAAACTGAATATGAACCTGAGCCTTACTACTTACTGTTCAATCTATATTCGATAACTTAAATGAATCAAATTAGTCCTTCAAGTTCGAGTTCTTCAATCATTTGTAGTCCCCTAGGATCGCCAACCTTAAGCAACGCACTTCTAGCATCGTCTTTAACTCCTAAATCTTCATCCTCGGTTAATGCTTCAATTAAAGCGTCTATTGCCTTTGCATAAACCACGTTAGAAGGTATCTCTCGACATAATTGACCAATGGACCAAGCACAATTGCCACGGACTGCAGCCACAGAATCTTCTCTTAACCCTTCAATTAAAGGGGCAATAGTTGCAACAGCATCTTCATATTCTAGCTTAGCTATTTGGACTAAACTACTGGCAGCCCACAAACGTACTGCCGAAATATCCGTTTTAACAGCATGAATTAGAGGATTTAATGCACGGCGATCACCTCCATTCCCTAAAGCCCAGACAATGCCTTTACGGACATATCCATTCCAATCTTGTTTTAATAATTCAATTAATGCTTCTACTGCGTCAGGACTAGTATTTTTTCCCAATGCATAGGCTGCACTAACTCTTACTAGAGGACAAATGTCATGCAACAGATCAATTAGAGGAGCGATTGCCCGTTCATCTTGTAGTTCACAGAATACACGCGCTGCCAACATCCGTTTTGACGGATCTGGATCGGTTAGCAAAGGTAGTATTAACTCTGGGTTAGGAGGCGGCAGTTCAGAACGAGCAGAGTCTAAGAAATCTAATGGTTCACCAAATTGATCTGCCGTCTCAATTACGCTAAGGTCGTCGTCGTGCATAGTTGTTAGGATAGGCCGTTATACCTACGCAATACTAGACAGTACGCTGTTCAACTTTCATTTTATCCTGGGAAGTTAGCTCTTTACTAGTCCACAGGCATGGAACGATAAGCTATCAGTATTTTTAAGCTACTTCTCTATGTTTTTTACAGAGCGATAACAGGGAATTTCCATTTCTTTCTCCACTAACAAGTCTCAAAGTTGGTTTTTGCTTATTTCGTCAAGACCAGGAAGTAATTTGAAGTTACCGTCACGATCCAACTTATCATAGCACTGAATTGAGTGACTTATTTTCAGGACATCTTCTTAACAAAGGTTAATTCACTAAACAGCTGAGAAGCGGCATCTTTAGAAGGATATTTATGATGGAGTAAATCTACATTAGAACATATGAACTTGAAGGGGTTTTTAAAGTTAAAGATTGATTTTCCATAGAGAATAGATTGTGATCGTCTATTCATCAAATTCACCAAACTAAATTAACTATAGATGGACTGTTCTTCTCTGACTAGTCACTCCTCAAGTATCACTAGGGAAAATTATTTTTTGTCTTAAATAAACTGAAGATTATTATATTCATCACAGTCTGGAATTATGAGTTTTCTTCGCAACTTGTTTCTTAACTTCTATCTTTACATAGTTTCCAAAACTTGAAAGCATTTCTTCCGCCAGTTAACCAACGTCAGATAAGCCAAACATTAAGGCCGACTAGTGAACTTTTTTTGTATATGAATTTAGAATTACTTGATAAATCCAGGAAATGTCTGTTTATTGAAGTTGTTAAACATGAAAATTAAATTTTTCTTGTAGTTAGTGTGGTTTAGAGTATTTTTGATGATTAGTCATTTCGACGATAAGCTCGAGTATAAAAACCTAGAAAACTAGAGCGCAACAGGTGTTGGCATAATAATTAACAAACGATAAATTTAAGGTTAAATTAATCTGTTAACAAATTTTCAAAACTTAGAAATTATTAAATTTGAGTTATGTTTCAGTTGTCATAAGCTCTCGTTCAATAGCAGAAGTGACTAAAGATAAGGCGACAACGGGAGCAGTTATAGCACGGAGAATACGGCGACCTAATGTAACTGGTTGAAATCCGGAAATAACTGCTTTTTCTACTTCTTCTTGTGTCCAACCTCCCTCACATCCTGTAGCAATTACTATAGGTTTTTGAGGTGAATTAGCTAGATATGTCAATAAGTGTCTTGCTCCTTTACGGGGAACACAAATATAGTAATCAATAGCAGTTTTATTTATTCTCGTTAAAATCTTGTCAAACGGAATGGGTTCGGTTATTGTTGGGACAATTTGACGTTCTGACTGTTCTGCTGCTTCAGTAGCGATTTTACGCCATCTTTCAAGTTTGTAAGAACTAGGTTTAAGCAAAGTGCGTTTACTGATGATGGGGATTAAGGTCGTCACTCCTAATTCAGTACAACAACGAACAATTTCATTGAAACCATTACCTTTAGGAAGAGCAATTATTAAGGTAACTGCAATGGGGAGTTCTGTTGATTCCCTAAAGATTTCTAAAATTTGAGCCGAGTTTTCTGTTAGTTGTGCCAAGTAGGATTGACCTTGGCCGTTCATTGCTACAAAGTTATCACCATCGTTCAATCTCAACACTCGTCTTAAATAGTGCTGTTGTTCAGGATTTAGACTGACCCTTTGATTCAGATGTTGAATGGATTTGATAACTAATCGATACACCTTCGTAAAAATTTCCGATGATACTTACTTCGAACAACTTTCCCAATAAAGCTTAGGTAACAGAAAAGATAAAACCGCAGACCTATAAGATACAAACAACTACTATATCTACCATTAGAGTAATTTGTCAATTTATGTTGATGCTTTTTAAGGTTAATATCACACTTCCCCATGTATATGGGAAAAAGCATTAAATAATGTCTTATTTTTCTGAAGCCCTATTTGCCAGTTACAATTGTGTGTTGTACATATGATTGTGTAGCTCTTATAGATAACCTACGTCACCGATGTTGCCTATGATGTTTATCAAAATCTTGAGTCAGTGAATTTACTGACATGACAACTCGTCCTCTAATTTTACGACCCCACCAGAGAGTATTTTTACCCAAACAATGAAGACTAGATGAGTTTACTGTCCATAATTCTTGGGGATTAAAAAGAATTAATTCTGCGGAGTTTCCAACCTTTAAAGAAGTTAAATCTTGTCCTAAACACTTTTGAGGATTATTACTTAAGGCTCTCCACAATTGTAAAGGAGTTAATTCTTTACTAGCGACTAGATTTTCCCATAAAAGTGGCAAGGCTAATTCTAGTCCGATTGCTCCTGGGGGAGCTTGTGCAAAAGGGACCATTTTTTCTTCATAAGAATAAGATCGATGATTAACAGAAATTGCATCAATAATCCCCATTTTTACCCCATTTATAAGCGATTGACGGTCTTTAATACAGCCTAACGGTGGTTCCAATCGTAAGTTTGGATCATAACTAGCGAGATCTTTGGTATCTAGCAATAAGTTTAGCCAAGAGGTACTGGCAGTTATGGGTATGCCTCTTGCCTTCCCCCAGGCAATTAATTCCACTCCTCGATGGGTCGAAATTCCCCTAAGATGGACAGGGGTATTAACGATAGTCAACATCTCTAAAATAGCGGCAATAGCTGTTGTTTCACTAATTTGAGGGTTTCCTACAAGTCCATAGTGAATAGATAAAGGTCCTTCACGCATCACTCCATTTCTTTTAAGAGAGTGAGATTCAGGAACTAGGGCTACTGGTTTTTTTGTTGGTTTAGTATATTCTAAAATACGTCGCAATAACCCTAAATTTTCGATACCATAATTATCAGTAAAACCCAAAGCCCCTCCTCTCGCCAATTCTGCTATTTCCGTCATTTTTCTTCCTTTTCCTCCTACAGTTAAATTTCCCCAAAAATAAAGTTTAGGAGCAGTTTGCAGGGTTGTAGATTTTTGTTGCAGAAAAGATAGAGTAGCTAATGTATCAATTGCAGGAATTGTGTCGGGTAAGATAGCTAAACGAGTAAATCCTCCTGCAATTGCCGAAGCAGCAAGCGAAGCCAAAGTCTCTCTATATTCAAATCCAGGTTCGCCACTATAACTATAAAGTTCGACTAAACCTGGGCCTAGAATCAACCTTTGTCCTTCAATGACAGTCGTATCTGCGCTTACAGAGTCAATATGGGAGTCAATAGCCTCGATTTTTCCTTCAGTTAACCGAACATCAGCAATAGTGTCAGTATTAGAGAAAGGATCTAAAAGTCGGACTTTTCGGAATAAAGTAGAGGTAGTCAAAGTAGATTCGTCAAGTCAGAGGTTCAAAGTTACAGGTTGGCATAGCTCAGACTTTTTTGTTATTCAAACAGCCAACCGTTGCTAATCATATCAAGTTCATGAACTACTCTAAACATTAAAGTTGGGGTTAAAGTTGTTGATATCTACTAAAAACCATCAATTATTCATTCGATAAAATATAATTAAATTTATTTTATCGAAAAAAATATAAAAGTTTCTTCCTGTTTTTTTACATTATTTATAACAGAATTGTAATAAGCAAGAATTAAAATCTTTACTTTGTTAGGGTTTCCAAATTCAAAAAACTAAGTTTTATGGAGTTTTTTGAATTTGGAAAATATAATGATACAGTCAGAATAAAAGTTTTAAACATTATTGTTCACCAATTTATAATACTTGGTTTACAAAATTGGATTTTTCAAAAATTCTCTACAGGCTAGGATTCACGAGACGGGACGAGCTTCTTCTTCTTTCATTGATGCTACTAAAATTTGAGCAATTTCTGGACGGCTAAACTCAGGAGGAGGTGTCTTACCCTCTTTGAGCATCTTGCGAACTTTAGTCCCAGATAAATTTATTCTTTCTTCAGGAGTGCTAGGACTAGTTTTAGCAGTTGCCATAGTTTTGGTGCGAGTACAATAAAAAGCATGCTCAAATTTCATGGCTTGAATCTTCAGTTCATCTTCTTGAAACTCTTCAAAAATGTGTTGAGCATCATAGGTGCCATAATAGTCTCCAACCCCTGCATGATCTCGTCCAACGATAAAATGGCTGCAGCCATAATTTTGACGAGCAATTGCATGCATAATGGCTTCTCGTGGACCTGCGTAACGCATAGCAGCAGGAAAAACGCCTAAGAAGACACGATTTTTGGGATAGTATTTATCAATTAAAGTTAAATAACACTGCATCCGTACGTCGGCTGGGATATCATCAGATTTAGTTATTCCAACTAAGGGATTAATGAATAATCCATCAACTAACTCAAGAGCAATTTTGGTAATGTATTCGTGGGCACGATGGATAGGATTACGGGTTTGAAAAGCAACTATAGTTTTCCATCCACGCTTTGCAAACTCTTCTCTAGTCATTTTTGGGGTAAAGTTGTGTTCAGGGAAATTTCCTTGAGGGATAGTGTTAATAAGGTTGATAGGCCCACCGAGGTAAATTTCTCCCTCAGCCCGTATTGCTTTCACCCCAGGATGATTCTCGTCAGCGGTGCGATAGACATTTAGAGCTTCATTGTGTTGATTTGGTTTGAATTTGCTGGTAATAGTCATTACGGCTAAGATATTACCATTGGGATGAACTAAAGCAATATCATTATCTAGATGATATTTTTCAGAATCAGCTTTAGAAACCTGTAAAGTGACAGGAATAGACCACGCTAAACCATTCGTTAATCGCATATCGTTGATGATTGTTTGATATTCTTGTTCAGTGACAAAGCCATTGAGGGGACTATAGATACCGGTTGTAATACACTCAAGATCCGCGAGATTCCGTTTGGAAAGTGTTAATTTAGGTAGGGAATAGGCGTTTTCGCGAGCAATTTGTTCTTCAACTCCGCTTAAGATACAATTAATCAATTGATCACCATGAGGTTTTATTATATTTGTCATAATTTTTTTCCTAAGAATTGGACCTCTAGACAGTTCAGTATCCCATACTTTTACATATCAGAATGAAATTCAGAAATACTACCAAGTTTGAGTACTTTATTTGTTACCTACTATATAATTGTCTTCAGACATATAAAAAAGTTAATAGTCGTAGATAATTTAAAATTTAATTCTCAATGATATAGAAAATGAAAAATTGTTAAATAATTTGATCTTAATAAAAATAAAACTAGCTTAATAAATAAAGCTCAACTATTGAGAATCAATATCTCTAATATTTATAATTTTTATATTCTTTAAAGATAATTCCACTTCACTTATATATAATTAATAATCTCTGATTAGTTAGATTTATTGTGACAATAAATAGTTCTCTAAGTATATTATTGTCTTGTTTAGTTTAGGAAATAGATTTTGTACAAGCAATGTAAATATTTTTTACTTAAGTATTAATTAACGTAAAACAATCAATTCTTATTTTTAAATAATTTTTAGCTGAATCAATTTAAATAGTTTCTGTTACAGCGTAATATACTCAATGCTATTTTCTAAAATGGTGATCAATCATATTGTAAAAAATAAATATAACAAATTAGAAATATGGTATGTACTTATTACCTTGTATTTTAAATCAAAAACAACTAATCTAATTCATCATTTATTCTGTCTTAACCCCAAGTTTTGAGACAGTTCCAATTGTTTTAGGAATTATATATCAAAACATTTATGTATCTTAATAAAGATAAGAAAATTAAGAGATAGCCATATAGAATATATATGATTTTAAGTTATTGTTTATTTTTGTTAAAATTTTAAACCTTTAATCTATACTTTAAAAAATAGGTTATAAATTATTTACATATTTTTAGCTTAACTTTTTCTTTAGCACGGGTAACAAAATAATCTTCTAACCATTTACATCCTTGAGTTAGCAGATTTTCTAAACGAATAAATTCTTTTTGTACTGGCCATACTTTTACAATACCATTCCTCGCAACTGTTATGATTTGTTGACTGTTATGACTAAATGTAAGTCCCCCTATAGGCTGCTGATAGCTTTTTATTCTGGCATGAAGGTTCCCTTTAATATCCCATAACCTGATAGTTCCATCGCTCGAAGCAGTCGCTAAATAATTAGTATCAGGACTAAAACTTGCGCTGGAAATGGGGAAAAGATCACTTTTAAATGTTTTTAATAGATTGCCATCTGTCTTCCACAATTTAGCAGTGCTATCCTTAGAAGCAGTCAATAAATATTGACCATTTGGACTAAAATTTAGCCAATTTATTTGATCTTGATGCCCCAAGAATAACTGTTGTAAATTCCCTTGTAAATCCCATAATTTAGCTGTTTTATCTCCAGACGCAGTGCCTAATATTTGAGCATTTGGACTAAAACTAATGTGATGGATAGTTTCATTATGAGCAGTGAATTTACTAATTAACTTTGGAGATGTACCTTTAACATTCCACAACCAAATTTCTCCTGAACGAGTAGCTATTGCTAATAATTGACTGTCAGGACTTAAAGTAACACTATAAACCCTGAGCGAATTATCAAATAATTCGCTCAGCAGTTTGCCTTGTAAGTTCCATAATTTAACACGACCATTGTTGTCGGCAGTCACTAGTGTACGACCATCTTGGCTAAACTTTATACTATTAATACCACTATTATGGGCTTGAAATTTTCGTACCTGTTTACCGTATAAATTCCAAAGATAAACATGTCCATTTTCAGCCGCAATCGCTAATAGCTGACTATCAGAAGAAAAACTAACGGCTGTAACATAATTCTCAATAGTTTTAAAACTATTAGTCATAGGGGAAGTCATAGACCAAAGCTTTACTGTTCCATCACTGGACGCAGTAGCCAACCTTTGACTATCATCGCTGATGGCAATATCGTAAATGGGGTCTTGGTGTCCATGAAAAACCATCGTTTCTTCCCCTTGGCTGTCCCATACCCTAGCGGTCCCATCACTTGAACCTGTCACTATCCATTTGCCATCTTTACTATAAGTTACATTTTTAACTAATTCCTGATGTCCTTTTAAGGTTAAAATCAATTTTCCTTGATTATCCCAAATTCTGACAGTTCCATCCTTTGCCGAGGCAGCTAGTCGTTGTCCGTCAGGACTAAAATTAACGCTGTAGAAAGAGTTCACATCGTCTTTCAGCGTCTTTAAAAGATTCCCCTGATTATCCCATAATCTAACAGTTCCATCCCGTGACGCGGTGGCAATACGTTGTCCTTTTGGGTCAAATATTCCGTGGTCAATAGATTTTTGATGACCTTTTAAAATTGCTAGTTGTCGTCCTTGGAGATCCCAAACTCTGGCTGTATAATCTCTGGAAGTTGTCACTAAACGTTTTCCGTTAGGACTAAAGCTAACACTATAAACTGATGACTTATGACCTTTCAAGGTTGCCAATTTCTCTCCCTGTAAAGTCCAAATTTTTGCCGTGTCATCTTGAGAGGCAGTGGCTATATTTTGACCATCAGGACTAAAGGCTACACGATATATATTTCCTTGATGATTATTTATGACCAATTGCTCTCGGCCTTGCCAGTCCCAAAAACGGATAGTTCCATCACTCGATGAGGTAGCTATTAATTGTCCATTGGGGTTAAAACTAACACTATTGACGGCATCTTGATGACCAATTAATTTATTTTTTTCATGAATTTGATCAAGAATCTGTTCCAGGGCTAAAATTGGACTAGTAGCGGGATAATCTTGTAGTATTCGTTTATCTTTTACAATAGTTCTTAATTGCTGTACACCTTCCATTGCTGATAATAATCCCTCAATTTGTTCGAATTTAAATCGTCTCCATGCACTATTCCCTGTTTGTTCTAATTGAGTTCCTTGTTGAGCTTCCTTTTGTTTTTGAATTGCTAATCTTGCTTGGGCAAAGAAAATGATTGCTCCTACTAAAGAAAAAAATAAAATAGCAACTCCAAAACGTATCATTCTTTGAGCTTTTTTATTTGCTTGTGTTAGAATCTCATTAGCTTTTTTTTCAGCTACCAAGTTAGTTTCTGCCTCCTGTTTATCTAAATTCTGACTTGCCGTTAAAAATTGATAATCAATATTACTAAGGTTTTTATCCATTGCCCACTTCAAAGCATCTTTGAGAGCTTGTCCACGCAATAAACGAGAATTATCTTGATAGTGCGAGTTAATCCAAGCGGTAATCGTCTCTGAATAAGGACGAATTTTTTCTAGTTCTTTGCTGACCCATTTTGAATTAAAAACTTCTTGATAAATTTTATTATAAATAATAAGTTTATTATTACACTTAACTACTAATCCAGATAAGCGTAGTTCCGTTTGTTCCGGACTATCATTGGCTTCAATTGAGTTATTATTTAAAATTTTTTGATATAATCCTAACAGCTTACCGGTTTGTTTTTCATTAACAAGAATACGATCACGGATTGTTTTTAAGTGAACTGGCTCATCTTGAAATTCCCAATTTGTTATAATAAATTGCTGTACAATACTGGCGATAACTTCATCTTCTTTTCCAGAATCGATAATATTTACTTTTTTTAAAAGTAATTGACATAGTTTTTGTGTCAAAAAGGGTTGTCCTCCTGTCCAACTTAATATTGCTTTTAAAACTTTTTTTGGAGAATCTGTAATAGGACTTAATCCAGGAATTAATGGGTTAACTTCTTCTAAGGTAAATCCTGTTAGTTCAATAGGTTGTCCAATGTTAAACGGTGTTTGAGTTTTATCACGTATCAAATCTGAAGGAGTAGCCACTCCAAACAATGCAAAAACAATCTCATTAAATTTTTGATTTTCTGCTCGTTGATTGTAACAAAATCTAATTAAAGTAAAAAAATCATCAAGAGAAAAGTCAAGGCTGATAACTTTATCGATTTCATCAATAAAAATATATTTTTTACCTGCCGGACAATAGACTAAAAGCACTTCTTCCAAGAAAAGAACAAATTTTTGAACTCCCGATAAATCTTTTTTTTCTTTTAGCCAAGTCTTTAAATTGACTTGTTTAGCTAAATTAAATCCTAAAAATAATTGAGTTATGATTCCACTGTACCATTGTTGCTGACTAATATCACTTCCTAAACTGGTGATATCTACCGAAGCACAAGTCATCCCCTCTGCTTGAAGTTGATGCATTATATGAACTCTAAGACTAGATTTTCCCATCTGACGACTGTTAAAAACATAACAAAATTTCCCGGCTCTTAACGCCTCTAATAGGTCCTTATCTGCTGTACGTTCTCCATAAGTTGGATGCCCAAAAGAGAGACTACCACCTGCTTTGTATTCATATTTTTTTCTATTATAGATATTTTTATCTTGCATAAAAATGTTAGTAGCTGAAAGTAATAATAACACTACTATTATAAGTTACCGAAGAATATCTGCTCTCTAAGATAAACAAAATACTATAACTTTTAAAGTTATAGTATTTTGAACACTATATAAAATATAATAGAAGTATACATATGTAATGATTTATCTAAAAAATCAAAAAACAAATTAAACAATTAAATTAATTTAGCTTAAAATGACTTATGATTTTTGATCAAATAAAGTAAGACTAACTAGCTTTGATACTTTTATTGGGATATTTATAGATTATGCTTAAAAACATTACATATCTGTTCAAAATTATAAACTGTACACATACAATACTTTTTTAAAACAACTAAAGAGAATAATTTTAACAAGCCTAACCAATAAAAAAGACAAATAAATAATTTTTACGTTAGCAATATATTAAGCGATAAATAGCAAACCTAATTTTACTGATCAAATAATACATAAAAATTGTGAATAATTTTAATAGTAATATTGCTATCCTATAAATAATACTGGATATTTTTATGCTTATTGATTTTAAATTAAATACTATTTAAAAAATAATCGTATTTCCAAAAACAACAGAAATAGTATTTTTTATGAGTAAAATTAAATCGCAATAATAAACTAACCATATTTATTTAAAAAGTAAAGTAGAGAGCGTTTTAAATAAATATTTAACCTTGCTATAAACAATATAAAATTAAGTTGGTATAACAGACATCATTTAATAAATTAGCTTCTATTAAGACAAAAGAAACTAAAATAAGTAAATCAAGTATCTATGATTAAGATCAACTAATATATTTGTTTTTAATTAAAATGATGAAGTTCAATATTATACCTGATAAGAGACGATGTATACTGAAAAAGTATAAGATTAATATAGACATCAATTTTGTAATAGTCAGCAAAAAACTTGAGATTAGTCATATTTAGACAACTTTTGTTTGAAGATATTGAATAAATTTTAAAATAAATTAGTATTTCCTAGAAGCTAAACTCACTAGCAGTAAATATAAACTTTTCAAATATTTCAAAATATACCTAATTCCAGACTAGAAAAAAAGGGACTAAAAGTTTGCTAAACTATGTAGATCAGGACAGGTAATTATGGTACCTTTTACAACCCTTCCCAATTACTGACGTTCAAAGGAAGTGGGCTACAACCCGCTTTTTTTAGTGTCTAAGTCGCAATGAATAACTCTGTAATCTCACAAATTACCGAAATAGCTAACTCTATAGCCAAAAATCTCGGACTAGAAGTCGTTGGTATTGTTTTCCAAACCAATAAGCGACCACCCGTGTTGCGTATAGATATTCGTAACTCACAAGGAAACACCAGTTTAAATGATTGTGAAGAGGTAAGTCGAGCCTTAGAAACTACTCTTGATGAGTACCAGGTCATTTCTGGTTCCTATGTCCTAGAAATTTCTAGTCCAGGGGTTTCTCGACATCTAACTAGTGATCGTGATTTTATCTCATTCAAAGGATTTGCTGTTGTTGTCATAACTCATGCCCCGTACCTAAATCAAAAAGAATGGCGAGGCAAACTACAAAAACGAGACAAGGAGAGCGTTCATCTAAATAGGAAAGGACGGGCAATCATAATTCCTCGGAACTTGATTGCCATAATTAAACTTGATGACCATCCCTAACCAAACCCTATATCTTTAAGTCAAGGAGGTCCATGACCATGTCCCTTATTAGCTTACCCGGTCTGGCTACAATGATTGATGAAATCAGCCAACAGCACAACCTTCCAAAATCTGCCGTTCAAGAAGCCTTGCGAGAAGCCTTACTCAAAGGATATGAGCGTTATCGTCGTTCTCAAAGTCTAGATCGTCAGCAATTCCATGACGAGTATTTTGACAACTTTGAAATAGAACTTGATATTGAAGAAGAAGGGTTTCGTGTCCTCTCTACTAAGAGAATTATGGAGATAGTTGAAAACACAGACCATTATATTTCTCTGAAAGAAGTCCAAGAAGTTGCCTCGGAAGCCCAATTGGGAGATGAAGTAGTTCTAGATGTGACCCCCAATCAAAAAGATTTCGGGCGCATGGCGGCTATTCAAACCAAACAAGTCCTTTTACAAAAATTACGAGATCAACAGCGTAAACTTATCCAAGAAGAATTCAATGATCTTGAAGGAACAGTTTTGAATGCAAGATCCTTACGTTTTGAACGCCAGGATGCGATAGTTGCCGTTCAAAGTACTTTTAGTCAACCCGAAGTGGAAGCGGTTTTACCAAAACGAGAACAGTTACCTAACGACAATTATCGCGCTAATTCTAGTTTTAAGGTCATCCTTAAAAAAGTTCGAGAAGGTTCTCATCGTGGACCCCAATTAATCGTTTCGCGTTCAGCAGCCGGCTTAGTTGTAGATCTATTTACTGTGGAAGTCCCTGAAATAGACGAAGAAATCGTGCGGATTGTGGCTGTTTCCCGTGAAGCCAATCCTCCTTCTCGCTATGTCGGACCAAGAACTAAAATTGCGGTAGATACCCTAGAACGAGATGTAGATCCTGTAGGAGCTTGCATTGGAGCTAGAGGCTCTCGAATTCAAGCAGTTGTCAACGAACTACGCGGGGAAAAGATTGATGTGATTCGTTGGTCTCCCGATCCTGCCACGTATATTGCCAATGCTCTCAGTCCAGCTCGAGTAGATCAGGTGGTTTTAATTAACCCTGATGAACGCCATGCTCTAGTCTTAGTTGCTGAAGACCAATTAAGTTTGGCTATTGGTAAAGAGGGTCAAAATGTCCGTTTAGCTGCCCGTTTAACTGGGTGGAAAATAGACATCAAAGATACAGCCACCTATCAGATGGAAATTAACAAAGAACAGCCATCTTCTGATAAGTTAGAGCTTTTAAATAACGAAAATGACGATGGCGGAACTGATCTTGTATTTAAATATTGAATCTTAGAAAAGTAAATAATTATTGTATTAGTTATGCAGCCCAATTATCGACGTTGTATTAGTTGTCGAAAGATAGCACCGAAACAGACATTTTGGCGCATTGTTCGAGTTCATTCATCTCGACAGGTACAATTAGATAAGGGAATGGGAAGATCTGCTTATATCTGTCCTCATGAAAGTTGCTTGTACAACGCCAGTAAAAAGAACCGTTTGGGCAAAGTGCTTAGGACTAATATACCTGATAACATTTACCGAACCCTGTGGAATCGTTGGCATAGACTAAATAACGCCGAGTCTATATCAACTAAACCTCCCAATTCCTAATATTTTAAGTTATTAGGGATGCGTCTCGATGTCTTTGGTCGTTAGCATAGGAGTAGGATCATTTTTCAAGTCATCATGATTGCAGTCAGATGGAACTGATCAAAAGCAGAACTTGCCCGTTGCTTAAAAGTCAAGGGTCCAAGTCTTTAAACCAACACAAACCTAGTCAAGGGAATAGTGGATGAACAACGCACAAAAAGTTAGAATTTACGATCTATCGAAAGAGTTAAACCTAGAAAATAAAGATATCTTAGAAATTTGCACCCAGCTTAACATTCCTGTTAAGAGCCACAGTAGCACGATTAGTGAATCCCAAGCTGAACGGATCAAAGCCATGGCGAGTAAGTACGTTGCTAGCCAGACAACTGACCTAATAGAAAAAGAATCTCCCAAAGGAAAAAATAAACAACAAATTTTAGCTGTTCATCATAGGCAAATCCGTAAGAGTTCCTCTACCAAAGCCCCAAAACAATCTCAGGATTCTTCTCCCACTTTAGTGGCTCCCCCTCGGCCACCTGCTAAGCCACAACTTTCTCACCCCTCAGTACTCTCCAAAGAATCACCTCAAAAAGCATTAAATAAGGAGGAAACAGTTATTACACTTGGCGAAAAGCTAAAATCTACTGAGAAACCTAAACTATCCGAAGAACTTATAACTTCTCTAGTTCAAGAGAACCAAAAATCTGAACCTGCCCCTACTCTTCTCAACCCCCCTCAATTATCTAAACCTCCAGTTCAATTATCCAAGAAATCTCCTTCTGAAAAGCCGGATTTGAAACCCACTTCTAAACCTGAACTAACAGGCAGAGTTGAGCCACAGAAAAAACTCTCATTAATTACCGTCCCAACTCAGCAAACAGAATCCTCTGAAACTCTGATTCCTAATAAAAAAATAGCTAAAATTAAAGCTAAACCGGATCTCCAGCGACCGCAAGTTACGAGGACACTAAAAGAGAAAGCTCTTGAATTGATTGCTCCATCGATAAAATCCCCGTCTGAAGAAATTGATAATTCAGATGTGGTTGATGATGATGCTATTGAAACGGATTCAAAACCAAAACCCACTTTAAAACGCCCCACGTCAGTGCGTCTTTCAAAACAGAAGAAATGGGAAGAAGAGGAGGAAGAACGCGAAGCTAAGGTAAAGAACAAAGGAGCGGCCAAAGCTAAACGTCGGAATAAACGTCTGGACGAAGAAGATGAGGACTTCGAGTCAACAACTGAGCTCAACCCTATTCCTTTAACTGTAAGTCTCTCCACAGCTCGTCCTCCTAAACCTCAATCTCAGACAAAACCCACTGCTGTTAGTAAGCCTAAAAAACCGATGCCCAAACCCGACACGGGAGGGGGATCAACAACTCGTCAGAAAACAGAACGCCGTGAACGTCAGGAAGTTATTCAACGTCCTGAAATTATCATTCTCGATAGTAATTTGACGGTCAGAGAACTCGCTAATAGGCTACAAATTCCTGAAACTGAAATTATTAAAAATCTTTTTTCTAAGGGAATTGCAGTCAATATTACCCAAATGCTAGATATTGAAACGGCCCAATTGGTCACAAAAGAATTAGGGGTGGCAGTGGAAATCCCTGAGGTAAAAGCTGCAGCAACTAAGGATAAGGAGATACTTGATGAGTACGACTTAGAAAACCTTCAGCGTCGTCCCCCAGTGGTAACTATTATGGGACATGTTGATCACGGAAAAACTACTTTACTTGACTCCATCCGCCAAACCAAAGTCGCTCAAGGAGAAGCTGGAGGAATTACCCAACACATCGGGGCATACCATGTAGATATTAAACATAATGGAAAGTCAGAACAGATTGTTTTTTTAGATACCCCTGGTCACGAAGCCTTTACCGCCATGCGGGCGCGCGGAGCTAAGGTGACAGATATTGCAATCTTAGTAGTAGCTGCCGATGATGGGGTTCAACCTCAAACAAGAGAAGCTATTAGTCACGCTCAAGCAGCCAAAGTTCCCTTATTAGTGGCTATAAATAAAGTTGATAAACCTGAAGCTAATCCAGATCGTATCAAACAAGAATTAGCAGAATTAGGTTTACTCTCTGAAGAATGGGGAGGGGAGACTATTATGGTTCCTGTCAGTGCCCTCAAAGGGGAAAATCTTGATGATCTTTTAGAGATGATTATTCTGGTTTCAGAAGTAGAAGAATTGGTAGCTAACCCCAATCGCCTCGCTAAGGGGACGGTCATCGAGGCCAACCTTGACCGTGCTAGGGGTCCAGTGGCCACTCTCCTTATTCAAAATGGAACTTTACGGGTAGGAGATGCTATTGTTGCTGGCTCAGTCTTCGGTAAAATTCGTGCCATGATTGATGATCGTGGAGCCAAAGTAGAGGCCGCTTCTCCCTCATTTGCAGTTGAGGTTCTCGGGCTTAATAATGTTCCCTCAGCGGGAGATGAATTTGATGTCTATGCCAGTGAAAAAGAAGCTCGCACCGTAGCTGAACAAGGAGCAGCTAACCAACGTCAAACCCGTCTACAACAAGCCGCATCTTCTCGTCGTGTTACTCTCAGTACCCTTTCTGCTCAAGCTCAAGAAGGAGAATTGAAAGAACTCAATCTTATTATTAAAGCTGATGTCCAAGGGTCTGTTGAGGCAATTCTTGGCTCTTTAGAACAGTTACCTCAAGATGAAGTTCAAATTCGAATTCTTCTGGCTGCCCCCGGGGAAATTACCGAAACCGATGTAGATTTGGCGGCCGCAAGTGGTGCAGTTGTGATTGGGTTTAATACTACCCTAGCTAGTGGCTCTAGAGCAGCAGCCGATCATGAAGGGGTAGATATTCGAGAGTACGATATTATCTACAAACTACTTGATGATATTCAAGGGGCCATGGAAGGGTTACTTGAACCTGAAGAAGTGGAATCTACCCTCGGACAAGCTCAAGTTCGGGCTGTTTTTCCTCTGGGACGAGGAGCAGTAGCTGGTTGTTATGTTCAGTCTGGCAAGGTAGTACGAAACCGCTTTGTCAGAGTACGGCGCGGCGACAATGTAGTCTATCAAGGAAATCTCGATTCCCTAAAACGGGTTAAAGAACTTGCTCGTGAAGTTAATGCCGGTTATGAATGTGGCATCGGAATCGACAAGTTCAGTGACTGGCAAGTGGGGGATATCATTGAAGCTTATGAAATGGTAATGAGACGTCGCACATTAGCGGGAAAGTAAAATAGTAAAGAGCCCATAATGGCTGTTCTATCAGTAATTATGGGCTTGATTTGTCCTGATTATATTTTTTGTGTGATGAATAATTTTCGTTCAGAACCTTTTTTATGGATTCATTTAGCCGGAATTGCTGTTGTTCCTTTAAGTTTACAATTAGTTTGGTTAGGACTAGCAATAGGAGAGCCATTACCTATATTTTGGCTAGAACTATTCATCGTTGGATTATTTGGAATAGCCCCCATTTTTTTGATGCAGTGGACTAAACCTTTTAATATTTTCAGTATCTTGCTGATCTTTCTTTCTTCTGATAGTTTGACTGTTGAACAACGTAAGATTTTGAAGTTGTTAAAAACTCGAAACGTCCGAATTTTGACAGTGATTGTAGCATTTGCCATGTTGGGTATTCTATGGGAATTGTATTTACTCGCCCCCTTAGGAGTAATAACAGTTGCTACACTACCTCAATGGCGAATACTAGGGTTATTTATTTCGGCGATAGGTTTTTTATTAAGTAATTTGTTTGTTCAAATCCCCATCGCAGTCATTGATATTCTCCTAACTCCTCAACAACAATGGTTAATTATTGAACCTTATACAACTGAAAAAATCATTCAAGATTTTACTGTTTTTGGCTTTTGTGTGCAAAAAATTCTCCCGATCAAAGTTGAATGTTCTTCCTCTTCTAAATAAACTTTTTTAAAAAATTCATGATTTTTTAAAATTTGTTTCCAAGTTATCAGAATCTTCTGAATTGCCTGAGTTATGCTTAAAGAAAAATAATGTTAGTCATTTGATGAATTTCTTATGTTGAGCTCAACTCTCTCCCCCAATCATAAGTTTAATCAAGATCACGAAATTTGGGAGCATTTGAAACAGGCGATTGCTGATTGTTCTGGTTTTAAGCAATGGCAGTCTCGCCAAAGTACAGAGCAGAATTCCTCTCCTCTCGACCAACAAGTACGCTGCTATCTTCGAGAAACTTTAGAGACTTTGGCCTACTGATATTTTGAGAGCGGGGGCTTTTGCCCTCTTTTTTTATTATTGTTGTGTGATAGCCAGTTTGGCTAACACAAAACAATAAATGCCATAACTTATAACAAATTTAGGATAAAAAATACTTAGATAGAGAATTATATTTGACTGACAACCTGTTTATCAATTAAGATCGAATGGGAAAAATGTTTGCGAGATAATGAAAAACTAAAAATATTTGTAAAGTAGTAAATATAGTAGTCAGTGAAATAATAAAAACTATTTTTAGATTAATTACTTAAGACAAATGATTGTTTTATGATTGCCAGAATTGCCAGAGAGGTGACAGAGAAATAAAAAGTTTGTAAATATACATATAGAATGTTTAAAAAAATGTTTTGATAGAATTTTAAAAGTTAATAGTGGCTAACAGCTAATAAAAAAAGTAAGAGTCAGATTTTATTTAATCCTAAGCAATAATAACTTAAAATAGTAAAAATATTTACACTCGAAAAGTATACAAAAATAAAAATTTTAAATAAACAAGCATAGCACTTTTGAAAAAAATATTTATATCTTGCTTAATTTATAGTAAATTGTTAACTTATAACATAAGAAAAATAGCATTAAGTAAAAGCTAATATAATTGCTGAGATAATATTTGGGAATAATATTGTTAATCTAAAATAAATGAACAATATTTTCATGAAAAATTGTAACGTAGATTATCATCTAAACTAACTAAATATATAAGTATAAAATAATTTGTTTTTTAATATTTATTTAAATTTATCTATTTATTCTTTTA
The DNA here is from genome assembly GCF_947331815.1 of Cyanobacterium sp. uoEpiScrs1. GTDB lineage: Bacteria > Cyanobacteriota > Cyanobacteriia > Cyanobacteriales > Microcystaceae > Rippkaea. The sequence continues at coordinate 1,025,390 of NZ_OX373462.1, read as the reverse complement.
CTCTCCCTCATGAGAGTAAATTTAGGATCTGGCAATAGGCAATGGTAAAAATCAAGATTGTGTTTATTTTTTCAAGCAATAAGTTTAAGCTAACCCTTCTTAGCAGAAAGTGTGACAGTGGGTTTTACATCCTATTACACACATTTTTGCATCCCTATTCTCTTGAGTACATTTTTAGAATAACTTAAGCAAGTACACAGTATCATCTTGTTTTCCTAAAAAACAGCAAAGTAAATAGTGGAACTAGAATCTATGATATTCAGATGGTAATAATAGTATTCAGTAACCAGGTTACTTTATCGATAAAGTAACTGAGGGTTGTAGAATTATATGGAACTTAAATAAAAATAAAAAATTAATGTCAAAGGCTACTTGTGGCAAAATTTTTTATCAGATACATCCTAGTTGTACTTAAATAATTTTTTTATATAGCAACTTTTTGCAAAATATCTATCTGTATTTTACTATTTATAAAGTTTAGTTTAAGTTTAAATCAATTAGAGATATTCATTCAAACTACCTCATACTTTTTATTTTTGCTGTTTACCAATTACTATTTCGCTAAGAATTTTATAGGCAATTACAATAAGAATAACAACTTCAAGTGAACTTTTTAACTTTTACATAATCTTATAAGAGCTAATTTTAGAAACTTATTGATATTTGTTAACTAAATTTATCTTTTAAACTCTATAGTCATTCTAGGTGGAATTATACCATACAATCCGTTTATAAATTTTCCAATAACTTCTTAAGTTTTGTCTATAATTAGCTCATTTATGTATAAACGCAAAGTTCTCTCCATCAATTGTTAACTCCTAATAAACTTACTATTAATGCTTTTTGGGCATGCATTCTGTTTTCTGCCTGTTCCCATACTCGTGAATGTTTTCCTTCAATAACTGTATCGGTAATTTCTTCTCCTCGATGAGCAGGTAAACAGTGTAAAACAATAACCTCTTTATCAGCATAATTCAGTAGAGTTTCATTGACTTGATAGGGTTCAAATAAAGGAATTCTTGAAGTTGCTAAATTTTCCTGTCCCATGCTCGTCCAAACATCAGTGTAAAGTACTTGAGCGTCTTTAGCCGCTTTAATGGGATCATTGGTTATCATAATCTCAAATCCGTCTACTGCTAATTCTTTAGCCTTTTCGACAATCTGAATATTTGGTTGATAGCCATTAGGAGTAGCAATACGAATTTTCATTCCCATTAATGCTCCTCCCAAAATTAAGGAATGGGCAACGTTATTTCCATCTCCAAGATAAGTAACTGTAATATCAGATAGGGAGTTTAAATTTTCTTTAATTGTTAATAAGTCAGCTAAAATTTGACAGGGATGTTCTAAATCAGTCAAGGCATTAATAATAGGAATCTCTGCATGATTAGCAAAAGTCTCTAAGTCTTCTTGTTTATATGTACGAACTGCTAAAATATCTAAATAGCGACCTAAAACCCTAGCGGTATCTACAAGAGATTCTCCTCTACCCACTTGGGTAAGACTGGGATTAAGATCTATCACTTGTCCTCCCAACTGATACATCGCCACGCTAAAAGAAACACGAGTACGGGTAGAGGCTTTATAAAATAAAAGTCCTAATACTTTTTGAGAGACAGATAACCTTTTCCCCTGCTTAAGATGTACTGCCAATTCTAGAATATTCTTAAGTTCTGTAGCACTGAGATCAGCAATCCCTAGAATATCTCGCTGAGCTAGAGTTGTCATAAATTAGTCCGAGTTTATATTGTAGATGTTGTTCTTTATTTCTGTAGAGAACAGACCGTTATTGTATCGATAAACCATACTTTACTGTTGATTCATAAGGCATAATTCATAATTGCGGTAGATAACCGAACTTAAAGAGGTGGATTTTACTGTTATTGTTAAGTCTCAGTAATTTTACGTCTCGTTACAATAGGATTAGGCAACAGTGAAGTCGTTGAAAGAGATTTCACAAATAAAATAGGAGGTTCGACCCATGAATAATAATATAAGGGTTGGCAATTTGTTCGGGATACCTTTTTATGTTAATCCTTCTTGGTTCCTAGTTCTGGGGTTAGTTGCCGTCAATTATGGAAGACAGTTGGCATTATTTCCCCAATTAGTGGGAATTGTTCCTTGGATTTTAGGTTTTCTTGCTGCCTTGCTGTTATTTTTTTCTGTAGTCGTTCATGAACTGGGGCACAGTTTGGTTGCTCTTTCCCAGGGAATTAATGTCAAGTCTATTACTTTATTTTTATTTGGGGGATTAGCTAGTTTAGAAAAAGAATCTGATACCCCTTTAAAAGCATTTCTAGTAGCAGTTGCTGGTCCCGCTGTCAGTTTAGCAATTTTTGCTTTATTAAGCATAATTCTGGTTAACTTCTCCTTTAACACACCAATTACAGCAATTCTTTCCCTACTCACCTCAATCAACTTAATTTTAGGATTATTTAACTTAATCCCTGGTTTACCTTTAGATGGTGGCAATATTCTCAAGGCATTGGTGTGGAAAATTACTGGAAATCCAAATAAAGGAATCATTTTTGCTAGCCTCGTTGGACAAATTGTCGGTTGGTCAGCTGTTACTATCGGGGTATTAGCAATTTTAGGAATTAGTCCTATTGGAAATTTATGGACATTATTAATTGGTTTTTTTCTCTTACAAAATGCAGTATTTTCTGGTCAATCTGCTAAGTTTCAGGAAATTTTAGGTAGTTATACAGCTCAAGATGCAGTAATTACTAATAGCCCTATAGTTCCTGATAGTTTAAATTTAAGAGAATTTGTTAATAACTATATAATTGGCAAGAGAAAATGGAATTGTTATTTAACGACTAATGAAAGAGGAAATCTCTCAGGAATTATTGAGATTAACACTTTAAATAAGGTTTCTACTTCCCAATGGACTAAGTTGAAAGTCTCAGAAATCATGCAACCGATAAATGATAGTATAATCATAATTGAGTCCAATAAGTCTTTGCTAGAGGTGGTAAAAATTTTAGAAAATAATCCACATCAAATACTAACTGTTATTCAAGAAAATGGTATCGTACTAGGCTTATTAGAAAAAGCATCAATCATTAAGTTTATTCAAAAACAAACTTAAGTCACATAACTTTTTAAATTGAGAAACTTTCGGTCATCAATAAGAACAGACTGCAAAGATAGACGACAAGGTCCACATCTATTTTTATTACTTTTATACTTTGTAATGGAGCTAAGCGGACTCGAACCGCTGACTTTCACAATGCCATTGTGACACTCTACCAACTGAGTTATAGCCCCTCATACACCGCTCACTATGTTACTCCGAATTTAATATTCTTGTCAAGTCTTTCTCGACTAGAAATTTTACGTAAAACTTGCTAAATAATCTTTAAAATTCTCAATGGTTTATCAAAATATCGTTGAACAGATTCTGCTAAAAGTTATTCAAATTAATTAAGTTTTTCTATTTTTTAGTACTTGGGGGGAGAGGAGGAATATCCCTGTGAAAAGTTCTACCAGTAGTCGGTTTAGTTTTTTGGCTAGAAGTAGATTTTGATGATTCATCCGAAATATCCGGATTTTTGAGTAATTCCTCTTGGTTCTCTGAGTTTTGAGTAATGGCAGGGCAAATTTTAGGATCAAAATTAAAAGATATCTTGACTCGGTAATGTTGAAGTTGCCCGTCTGTGCTAAATTTAGTAGACTCAATTTGATTAAAAGCTTGTTGATTCAAGACTCCATAACCTGAACTTTTAATTAAATAGGGAGTTTTGTCAACATCTCCCTCGGGGTTGACAGTAATACCATAAATTGCTGTACCTTCTAAATGTCTTGAACAAGCTGCTTTGGGGTATTCTCCCTTTAAAGTTTGCCAATTCTCTTTTTTAGTAACAGGATTTCCTATTTTAGCCATCCACTGAGCATCATTGCGTCTTGCATCTTCATTCGTTGTATTGTTTTTATCGTAACGAAGATTATTAGACCCTTCGATTGTTTCTCGTACTAAATTGCTAATCAGTCTATCTTTTCGAGCTTGCTCTGCGCTGATGACTGTTTGGGAAGTAGTAGAATTATCAATAATAGCATTTTGTGAAGTAGGTGTGTTGGTAGGTGTGTTGGTAGGTGTGTTGGTAGTTGTGTTGGTAGTTGTGTTGGTAGGTGTGTTGGTAGGTGTGTTGGTAGGTGTGTTGGTAGGTGTGTTGGTAGGTGTGTTGGTAGTTGTGTTGGTAGGTGTGTTGGTAGGTGTGTTGGTAGATGTGTTGTCCCTACCTTGATTTATTAGTTGATCAATGGGAACTGGAGCTTTCGATGGACCGAAATCAGGTCTTTTGGAAATAGGTGGAAATTGCGAGGTTGAATATTTAGAGTTGTCTAGCTCAGAATTAGACTGGGAGGGGACCGGTGGTCTTGGGCGCAGATCTAGAGGAGGTGCAACTGGTAATGCTTGTTGTGGTCTAGTAAGTGGTCTAGGAAAAGAAGAGTGTGTAGGACTTAGAGATGGAAGAGCTGGTAACGAGGGTAAAGTAGGGGGAGCTTGCAAAGTATTAGGCAAGGAAGGTAGAGAAGGAGTTAAAGAAGAGGAGTCTGAGACGGGTATATCATTGAGAGAACTCTTAGAAAAATCAGGGGTGCTTAACAACGATAATTGCTCTGGCAAACGTGCCATTTCAGCGGTTGTTAATTCGAGTATTTCGACGTCCCGTCGATCAGAAGCTGACTTTTGTAAAGAATTTAAGTTAGTTAAATTAGGCAAGAGTAGACCTAAAGATAACACATGAATCCCAACTGATATTATCATGGCTAAACTACTAGAGTTAAATACTCTAATGGACATAAATTCTTTAATAAAAAGAGTGGAAGTCATGGTTGTTATTTAATCCTTTTTGCAACTATAGTTAAGCTTTGTTATAAACAATAAACAGTAAGAAATATCGAGTTTCTATAGACACTACATCTAAATTTTTAAATACAAATAATTCTTTGAAATCTTAGCAATAAGATCATTGGTTTATATTTATCATCAATTGGTACTCACTTAAATCATTGCCCTGAAAATTATAATTTCTACTTTTAAAGCATAATTTTTTAGGTTATATACTATCGGAGTTGAAAAATGTAGTTTTTCTTTACCAAAGCCAGCGATAGTTGTTAAACCGCAGATAATTCATAACTGCCTAAATTAATTGTTGAGGTGTGGTATATCAACTACCACACCAGGTTATTTATGGTGTTCCTCGTAATTGGGCAGTTTTTACCGTTATATTAATAATACGATTACTACGATAAAGTCGAAACTTTAAATAAGCATTGAGACCTGAACTATCTACAATGGATTGTAGTTCACTACCGTCGGTTACTGGTTTGTCGTCAACTCCTACAATAACATCCCCTCGACGCAGTCCAGCTTTAGCCGCAGGAGTATCAGGGACTACATGTATTACTAAAACCCCTTCAACTTCAGGAATGTAAATAGGTGAGTTAAAATTACTGTTATTTTCTTTAGCTAATTCGGGAGTGATATTAACCATTTGTACCCCGATATAAGGGTGAGGAACTTTTTTTCCACTGACTAAAGTATTTTGCAAAGCTTTGGCCTTATTGATGGGAATAGCAAAACCGATTCCCATTGCGTCGGCGCGAATAGCAGTGTTGATACCAATCACTTCCCCTCGGGAATTTAAAAGTGGTCCTCCAGAATTACCAGGATTAATTGCCGCATCAGTTTGAATAAAATCGAGACGTTTATCGGGAATTCCTGCCTTAGCGGCTGGACGTCCAATTGTACTAATAATTCCCAATGTGACAGTATTATCTAATCCGACTGGGTTTCCTACAGCAATAGCCCAATCTCCTACTTTGAGATTAGATGAGTCTCCTAAGGAAGCAACTGGTAATTTAGCCTCTTGGGGAGATATTTTCACCACGGCTAAATCAGTAACTTCATCAGTTCCCCGTACTTGTCCGTTAAAAGTACGTCCATCTTTAAGAGTAACAGTTACTTTATCAGCCTTATCGACCACATGAGCATTAGTTAAAATAATCCCATTTCTGTCAATAATAAATCCTGAACCTTGTCCTGCAATTTTTCGTTCCTGAGGAATAGGAGGGCGGAATTGTTCCCCAAAAAAATCACGAAAAAAAGGATCAATATTTCGACTGATAACTGTCTCCGTATCAATGCGAACTACTGCCGGACCGGTACGGGCTACAGCCGTAGAGACAAAGCTATCGCGATCTTCAGCAACGAGGACTTTAGCTAAGTTGAAGGAATTAGGAGCATTTTCCTGGTTATTCAGGGATGTTTCTGCAAAAGATTCAGCATAAGAAGGGAGACAGTGGAAACCACTAAAGCACAGAAGTGTACCGAGCAAGAATGATATCAGGTAACTACCCAATTGGTGTAGCAATTTTGTAAACTTCATAATTTTTGCAAAACCTCGAACAGGTTGAATCGACTATATTAGTTAAATGAGCTTTGTTAACCGTTCCGACAAGTCGCGCAAGTTTACAGTAGAAGACTTTTACATCATCTCTAAACCTAGCACTTTGAGTATGTTCCAATAAGTCGTTTAATCTGTCTTGACTTAAGTACAAGATACATAGTTTGTCAAAAAAACTTATTAAATTATAACGGTATACCATGATTCAAGCAGGTTAGTTATGTTCATTAGCCATAATGCAAACTACTCCAACTAATTGCAGATAACATGGCAGAAGTTTATTCCAAATTAAAATGTTGTGTTCTTCGATACTCTATAAAATATAAATTTCAATTCAAGAACTATTTTCTATTATGTAAAGTTAATATTACTTAACGAGGTTATTGAGATTGTTTTTTATAAAAAGCAGACATTTTAATTAATCTGTCTTTGACTAAAATATCAAGCAACATTCAGTGCCAGGTAGTTTCTGTTATTTCAAATATTCTAGAATATAATGAAATTTATTGCTTTTTTTATTCTACTACTTTAACTAAACTAGAGCAACAATTTCTAATAACCAATGATTGTAAAATTTCTTTGAAACCAAGAATATCAGTAACTATTAATGTTAAGGTACGATAAAAATACACAATAATTAAGCTATTAGACTAATTATTTAAAAAAGATAGATAATCTAAAACAAGTATTTACTCATAAAATATTCAAGTTTTTTATTTTGTTTCTAATAAAAAACTTGAAACTAGAAAATATTTATAAATCATTTATATGATTTTACTTTTTATTCTTTTCTTTAGTATTTGATTACAAATCATGGATTGGAGAATGTAGGATACTAAGTGACATATTTCCCTATTTTTCCCAAACTAGACTTCCAAGATTTAGGAGTGTTATGAATTTACTCGAATATCAAGCTAAAAAACTTTTTCATCAAGTGGGCATTCCCATTTTGCCATCTCAACCTATTGTTAATCTTGGTGAGATTAAACACCTTCATATCCCTTATCCTGTCGTATTAAAATCACAAGTTCATTCTGGAGGACGTGGCAAAGCCGGGGGTATTCGTTTTGTGGAAAATACAATTGATGCGATAGTAGCTGCCCAAGCTATTTTCAGTCTTGCGATTTCAGGAGAATATCCAGAGGTTATTTTGGCAGAAGCTCGCTATGAGACAAAATTTGAATTTTTTCTTTCGGTTCTACTTGATTATAAACTTCAACGTCCAGTTTTACTTGGTTCACCCAAAGGAGGGATTGATGTGGAAAATCTCCTCAAACATATGGAAAAAGTGGTGATTGATAGCGACTTTTCACCCTTTTATGCTCGTCGTTTAGCTGTAAAAATGGGACTTCAAGGAAAACTAATTCAGACAGTGAGTTCAATTTGTGAAAAAATGTACCAGATTTTTTGGGAAAAAGATTTAGATTCAATTGAAATTAATCCTTTGGCAGTAGGTCCAACTGGAGAAGTTATGGCCCTTGATGGAAAAATCACAGTTAATGATGCAGCTTTGTCTCGCCATCAAGATCTAGTAGAATTACTCACATTATCTAAGCCAGATACTTCACGAATAGTATTCGAACCTGTTATCTCCAAACCTTTAACTCTTCCCCAACTTTGTACAATTAAATCTATCTCGCAAAAAGGTAATATTGGCATCATTAGCAATAGCTGGGGACTGACTATAACTAGCTGGGAGATGTTGGCCGATGAAGGAGGTAATCCAGCCTGTGCTTGGACGCTCAACGAACAGGAAGAATTGAACTCTCTTGTTGAACAGCTGACTATTGCCTTAGAACAAGCTATTGAATTAACCCATATCAAGATTCTGTTAATCATCATTTTAGGTAGTCTTGAGACTTCTAAAATAATTGCAGAAGGAATCACTGATTATTTTCAATCTTACCTGAAACGTGAGACAAACTTCCGTGAAGAACTTTTCTCAAAATCTACGAGAACTAACTCCTTTGAGCATCGACGGGATAGTTTATCCCAGAACCGTCTGTCCCAAATTACGCAACCACCATCTTTAGTACTTCGTTTACTCGGGGGCGATTGTGAATCAATTAAGGAAAGTCTTTCTGAATTAGACATTAATTTGACTGAGAATTTAGAAAAAGCGATCACTACAACGGCTTCTTTAGCTAAGATTACCCAAAAATAAAAACCTGTTCTCTAGTACAGGTCAAAGTTAATAAGATTTCAGATTATCTTCTGATTTAACTTAACTAAGATTGCAATCCAATCCAATTACATAGCAACTATATTGAATTATGAAATGGCAAGCTGATAGTAAAATCCTTATTCAAGGAATTACAACCCCTTTGGGAAGTATCTACGGAAAACAAATGAAAGCTTTTGGGATGAATATTGTAGCTGGAATTAGTACAAATAATGACAGTCAAAAAATAGATGAAATTCCAATCTTTAACTTAGTAGAAAAAGCGGTCGGTGAGTTTAAAAACATCGATATTAGTATTATTTTTACACCTCCTTATAAAGTCCTAGATGCAGCTCTAGAAGCAATGGACTCAGGAATTAGACAATTGGTGATTGTGTCTGGGGGAGTGCCTCCCCTAGATATGATTGATCTTCTCCATAAAGCACAAGTTAACCAAACTTTTATATTGGGTTCAGGAAGTCAGGGATTAGTTATCCCTGATCAGTTTTGGCTAGGAATCTGTGAACATTCTTTTTATACTCCGGGATCTGTGGGAATTGTTAGTCGTTGCGATCGCCTAGTTGATGAGGTAGCCGGAGAATTAACCCGAGCTAAGTTAGGTCAATCTCTTGTTGTCAGTTTAGGTCAAGATTGTATTATTGGCTCAAAGTTTGAATATTGGTTACAGATGCTTGAAGCAGACAGCTCGACTCAAGTAATTGTCCTCTTAGGGCAAGGAAATAGCCATGCTGAACTATGTGCAGTTGAATATATTGCGTCAGCTGTTGAAAAACCTGTGATTGCTTATATTACTGGGCTTCATACACCAATAGAACGTACTTTATTGGATGCCGAGACAATTGTGTCCGCTCAACTCTCTCCATCAATAATACAAATTTCTCCCGGAGAGTCCATAATAGATCGTTTCAAAAAAGCCAAAGTTAAAATAGCTCAACATCCTACTGAGATTATTAAACTAGTCAAAATCGCCATTTCTCGGAAATCCTTTGCTTAGATGACTATAACTACGATTATTTTGGGGAATATATCCGCAACTATGAGTCTTAACCTTAACTAAATCAACTTTTCTATTTACGCCTAGCCTAATGGCTTCAATAGTTATACTAGAAGAACATTATTATTTTTGTCAAAAAATACCTGTCTTAGTTATAAATTAATAATCTTACGTTGTTATCTTAGTTTTTGTAATTCTAGTAGATATATCTCTGTATTAAACAAGTAAATTTATTTATTTTAACTATTTTAAAAAATCGAAACATATATAAATATAATCGTTTGAATCAATTTACCTAATTGTATCTGTATTTCACAAATTAGCCTGTTAAATAACTGAAGAGCATCTATTCTTTAGTAGAGTCTGCTTTTTGTAAAAAAGGTTCGATATTTTTTAGGAATCTTAGAGTGTTCTAATTATAATATTATCCTAAAATTTATTAGATATGTTTTTTAGTTTAGCCGAGCAATAGAGTCTGTTTAAAAAATTTCCTATAAAACAATGGCTTAGTTGTCGACACAAAGCTGTTTCCTTAATGTTGTTTTCTAAATGCTATAAAACCTTTAGTTAAGTAGCAATATGGTGATCTTTCTCGAAAAGGCTTTTCTTGTTGCCTCTCATGCTGAGGCAACTACTAAATTAGTTGAGTATAGTACAAATAAACTCTTTTATTTTTAACAATTCACTTGATTTAGCAGCTAAAATGGAAGAGTTATTTGAACATCTAGCAAAACACATTCCATTGTGTTTTGCGCCCAAAACAGAGTTTAATATCAAATATATGAAAAATACAAACTATAGTCGACTGATAAAAATCTATGTTCCACTCCTTAGATAAAAATTCATTAGTTTTCTAATTTATTGACTCATTAATTTTTAATTAAGATTTTTAATAAATAAAAATGCAAATTTTAATTACAGGTGTAGCTGGCTTTATTGGATACCATTTAGCAAAAAGATTGTTGATAGAAGGATACGAAATATATGGAGTAGATAATCTAAATGATTATTATGATATTTCTCTTAAACAAGCTCGCCTAGACCAATTATTACCTCAAAAAAACTTTAAGTTTAATCTTTTAGATATTGGCCATCGATCTTCAGTCATGGAACTTTTTAAAGAATGTGTCTTTGACCACGTTATTCATCTAGCTGCTCAGGCTGGAGTTCGTTATTCTCTAGAAAATCCCGAAATCTATATTGATAGTAACTTGGTTGGATTTGCTAATATTTTAGAAGGCTGTCGTCACACTTATATTAATCACTTAGTTTTTGCTTCCTCTAGTTCAGTTTATGGTTCTAATAAAAAGGTTCCTTTTTCTGTTAAAGATAATGTAGACAGGCCAGTTTCTCTATATGCAGCTACTAAAAAAGCAAATGAGTTAATGGCTCATGCCTATAGCCATTTATATCAGATTCCTATTACTGGATTACGCTTTTTTACGGTGTATGGTCCTTGGGGAAGACCGGATATGGCATATTTTAAATTTGTTCAAGCTATCACAGAAAAAAAACCTATTGATGTTTATAATTATGGTATGATGAGGCGTGATTTTACTTATATAGATGATGTTGTTGAAGCCATAGTAAGAATTATTCCTAAGTCTCCATTAAATAGTCTTAATCAACCGCCTTATAAAATTCATAATCTTGGAAATAATAACCCAGTAGAATTAAAAGAATTTATTAAAGAAATTGAAATAGCTTTAAAGATGAAAGCAATCAAGAATTTCTTACCTATGCAACCTGGAGATGTCTTATCTACCTATGCTGACGTAGATGAATTAGTTAACGAGATTGGGTTCAAACCAACAACTACAATTACCCAAGGTATTCGACAATTTGTCAAATGGTATCAAGAATTTTATCAGAATAATAATTAATCGATGATTGATTATTATTTTCGTTTCTTAAAAAAAAATTCTACTTAACTTACTTTGAATAATTGGCTATTATGCTTTAAATTTTGGCTCAAATAACAGAACTTATTACTTATCGGACTTTATTTAAAAGATAATATCATGCTTAGGAAAGAAATTGTAAATGATTGTTGTTTTGAAATGCGAGAAAATACATTTATTTAAATTCTTATCTAAAACAACCGAAAAATTAAAGTCTATTATGCGTTATATCTTCTTGAGGTGTAGGTCTTATCTTACAAATCTGGTCAAACTATCAAGACCTTTTTTTATATGATGATCACTAAGAACTGTCTTGAATTTTACCAAATAAGATATTAGACTTAGTTTCGATAACGGAACTGACACGATTGCCAATGTAACTTTCAATTTAACTAAGTTAGACTATGACTATAATTAAGAAAACTCTTTTTCCCATTACTCTGAATTGCAACAATATACTAAATCCGCAGTTAGTGAATTAGTAAAACATCATCAAGTAAATAACAACAACCAGGATCTTGTTATTTACTTGGTAGGTTAACCCCACCTATTGAAAATTACTATTCAGATGAATATTCTGTCACAACTGATATGCATTGTAGTTTGACTCCCAATAAAATCAATTAAAATAATAGATTAACTATCAAAAGAAATAAGTACTAATAAATCAAATAAAATGTATTATTTTTTGCCCATAATAGCTGGCGAAAAAACTTTATATAACATTCATTTAACTAAGTTTAGACTTCTAATAAATAATTTAATATTATTATTTTTTAGGTTTAGATATCGAATATTTTGAAAATCATTATCTCTTAATAACGACAAATAAGATATAAAATTACAAAATAGTAATACTAAAAATAGTGTATTATTTCAAGTTTGTACTGAGATTGTCGATCAGTTTCACTATTCTGCATTTGATTAAGAATTAATAGAATTTTTAATTTTTTATTTATAAAATATCAACTATGTACTGGTTAATAATCTCTGATTATATATTTAACTTAAAATAAATGGAAAAGTCTCTGTTGGCTAGAAAATAACTGAAGATAATGAGGATCCGGTAAAAATTTATAATGTTCAGGAAATGAATTTTCTTGTTGAGAGAGAATAACTGAATCATGACATCATATATCACTTCCAGCTAACTGTCTAAGGTTAAGTCGTAGCCATAAAACTAATTTCGATCAACTTTTTTGTCAAAATAACTGGTTATAATTTGAGTACACATTAATCACGTAAACTGCTTTAAACAGAGGATACATGGCAATGATGAGGAGTAATTTTATTGGTCACGAACTAGCCATCATTGAGCCTATTGGCTACATCACAGCTGCCAATGCAGCTAATTTTCAACAGGAACTAACTCAAACGATAACTTCTTCCAAACATTCTACCTTTTTGATCGATATGCACAGTGTGGGGTTTCTTGACAGTGCAGGATTAATGGCATTAGTGTATGTCTATTCTTTAGCTGAAAGTTTAGGCAAGCGATTCAGTATGTGCTCTTTAGACCCCTCAGTACGTATAATTTTTGAACTAACCCAATTAGATAAGGCATTAGAAATTTTTGAGAATCGTCATCAGTTTGAATTATTAATGCCCAAAGTTATAGCAGCCTAAACTTACAGCAGCCTAAACTTACATATCACTTCCCAAAACTTCCGGTATATATTAGAAAAACGACAGGATTTTATTCTGAAGTCTGAGTACCGGAGGTTTTATTATGACAGTTGCGATAGAAACACTAATCACCCCTGATATCAACAGACCTGCCCGTTACCTAGGCAATGAGTTGGGAGCTAAACATAAACCCTGGGATAAGGCTAATGTGTATTGGGTTCTCACTTACCCAGAAGTTTACGAACTTGGAGCTTCTAATTTAGGACATATTATTCTTTATAACATCCTAAACGCTCAACCAAGACAACTATGTGACCGAGCTTATCTTCCTGCCCCAGATTTAGCCAATAAACTTCGGGATAGCAACATTCCCTTATTTGCCCTAGAGTCTCGTCGTTCTCTTACTGAATTTGATATTTTAGGCTTTAGCCTTAGCTATGAACTGGGAATAACTAATGTTCTAGAAATGCTTAATCTAGCCCAAATTCCTTTAACTTGGCAAGAACGCAACCAGGAGAATTATCCTTTAGTTTTTGCAGGAGGGCAAACTGCAACCTCTAATCCTGAACCATTTGCCGACTTCTTCGATTTTATTGCTTTAGGAGATGGAGAAGAGTTACTCCCGGAAATTGGCTTAGTGATCGAAGAAGGGAAAGCCAATAACTTAAGTAGAAAAGACTTACTTTTAGATTTAGCTCAAGTTCCAGGGGTCTACGTCCCCCGTTTTTATAATGTTGCAGAAGACAGTTTAGTTTACCCCAACTGCCCTGATGTGCCAAAACGAATCTTACGAAGAGTGGCAGCCCCTATTCCTGCTTATTCAATTGGGTTAGTTCCCTTTGTAGAAACTATACATGACCGCCTAGTATTAGAAGTACGTCGAGGGTGTACCCGTGGCTGTCGTTTCTGTCAACCAGGAATGTTAACCCGTCCAGCACGAGATGTAGAACCTGAACAAATCGTTAATATCCTTGAAAAAGGGATTCGTCAGACGGGACACAATGAATTTTCCTTACTTTCGTTAAGTTGTTCTGACTATCTTTCTCTTCCGTCAGTAGGGTTAGAAATCAAAAATCGCCTCAAAGAGGAAAATATTTCCTTGTCCCTGCCAAGTCAACGGGTTGATCGCTTTGACGAAAATATTGCCAACATTATTGGAGGAACTCGTCAATCAGGGTTAACTTTTGCCCCCGAAGCAGGAACTCAAAGGCTACGGAATGTAATTAACAAAGGATTAACCGACAAAGAATTACTCAAAGGCATCAAAACCGCCGTTGAGCAAGGATGGGACAAAATAAAACTCTATTTTATGATTGGCTTACCAGGAGAAACAGACCTTGACGTACTTGGTATTGTAGAAACTGTGCATTGGTTAAAACGAGAATGTAATCCCAAGGGCAAGCGATCACTTCAATTCACCTTAACAATTTCCAACTTTATTCCCAAGCCACATACTCCTTTTCAATGGCATTCGGTATCTACTAGTGAATTTCGTCGTAAACAGGAATTGTTAAGAGAAGCATTTCGCAAAGTTCGGGGGGTTAAAGTCAATTACACTGATATTCGGATATCGGCTATGGAGGACTTTATTGGACGTGGTGATCGTCGTTTAGCTTCTGTAGTGCGTCGCGCTTGGGAATTAGGAGCAGGAATGGATTCTTGGTGGGAAAATGCAGATAAAGCCCATGCTGCTTGGGAACAAGCCATCGACGAAGCGAAGTTAACCTGGAAATACCGTCAGGTTAAGAATGGAGAATGGAATATTTTTGAAACAGTAGATAATTATGACGTAGTTTTACCTTGGGATCATCTTGACATGGGAATTAATAAAACTTGGCTCAAAGAAGACTTAAAACGGGCTTTAGACGCAGCAACCGTTTCTGATTGTGCCTTTAATAGTTGTTCTAATTGTGGCGTATGTGGGCCAGACTTTGGTCATAATATAGTAATAGAGCCTCCACTAATTCCTGAGTTTCAGGGAAAGTTTGAACCTAACAAAAATAGGGCACAACGCATACGAGTTCAGTTTGGCAAAGTTGGTGAAATGGCTTTAGTCAGTCATTTAGATTTAGTAAGACTATTTGATAGGGTAGTCCGTCGTGGGGCATTACCAATTTCTTATACAGGAGGGTATCATCCTGGACCCAGAATTTCAATTGCAAATGCTTTGAGTTTAGGAATTACAAGCGGTGGAGAAATTGTTGATTTTGAATTGACTAAAAGTATGAGACTTGAAGAAATTGTCCAAGTTTTATCAAAACAACTTCCGTCAAATATCCCCATTTATAAAGTTGAAGAAATTCCAGTTAAATCATTATCAGCTACTCAGTTATTAGATCAAGCTGCTTATTTAATAACAGTGAAAACTCTTAAATTGTTTCCATTAGAACAATGGAAATATTGGATAGATGAAGTTAAGAATTGTCCAAATATTAGTTGGGAAAAGACTACAAAATCTGGAAAGAAAAACACAGTAAATTTAGGAGAATATTTATTTGATTTATCCCTAGAATCTTATGATATTGATAATTATGTTATATTGAGACATTTAGGTAGTTGTCGTAATGATGGGACAATATTAAAACCTGAACAAGTAATTTATATGTTGGAGCAGATTTCTCAGCAGGAGTTACAATTAGTGCAGATTCATCGTCAGCATTTGATTCTCACAGACAACGAACTTAAATTAGAGTGATAGTAGTCTTAGAACACTCAGATTTATCTAAATAGTTTGTTGTGATTCTTAAACTAAAAATTAAAATCTAAAGCTTGAACTTAAGTCCTTTTAAGCCTTCAAACTGTTGATATACTCAGACAATTCTGAAGCTTAATTTAGACGACGATATACCTTGACCAACCCTTGATCATCTCCTACATTACCAGGAAATAAAACTACTGGTAAATTTGGAAAGGTCGGGTGATCTACTGATGTTCTTACTATTGAACATCCTACTAAAATTTGACCTAACAAGCGGACTGAGCGTAAGTTTAGTCCATTACGAAGTATATTGTCAGAAGTAATTCCCCCTTTACTAATTAAAAATCCTATATCGTGGGGCAACCCTTGCACCACTTCCGCTAATAGGTTAGATACCTCGACCCCAAAAGCTAGACGTCTTTGTGCTCTTTCAAAAGTTAATTCTTCTCGACTGGTATATATCACTGGGGTTTTGTTTTCTTGGTAAATTGCCTTGACCTTATCTAAGGTTTGAGTCAACAAACTCTCCCGTTGATTAGGTTTATCTCGCAACTGTTCAATATCTATTTCAATGCCTGCTACATCTTCTTCTTTGAGTAATTGCTTGAGCTGCCGAGTAGTTTTTTCAACATGAGAGCCTACCAAAACAACCCCAGGGTTGATTGTAGGTTTATACTTAGCCATTTCTTCAGGGATATTCGGTTGGGATTCTAATTGTGCCAAAGATGTTATGATACTGGCTGCACCACGAAGTAAAAATCGTTTACCTGATGCTACTGCAGTCAATAAATCTTGTGTAAACTTATCTAAATCTTGTTGATTTTCTCCATCAACAACTGCACATTGATTTCCCTTTAATTTCATCAATTGCTCTACACTTCCTTGCCGAATATTTGGGAGTAAAAATTGTTTTACTTCTGTTGCTTTAATACGTCCATGAGTTTTTTCTTCCACATAATCAGGAAGATAACTGTGACAATAGCTAAAAACAGAATCTTTCGCAAATTCCGTTTCATGTACAGGAGTAGCAATGCCATGTGCATACAAATAATGAGTGCTATCACGAGTCACTCTTCCTTCTTCAAAAAAGGCAGGGATAAGAAAATGAGCATCAAATCCCCCCAATTCTTGGGCAATGACATCAGTCTCAATGGGGTAATGTCCCCGTAATGTAGAATCAGACCGACTAACTACTAGGAAATCTTTAATCCCTTCTGTTCTAATAGCCGACCTTAGATTACGACAAACTTCTTGTGTAAGAGCAGTGGCATCCTCTGGCATTAATGCTCTCGTATTTGTGAGAACAAAAAAAATAGGTATCTTGTCAGTTAAACCCAAGCGTAGAGTATCGATATCCCAATGCATCAGTAACAAACAACTGTGTACAGTCTGAGAACCTGTGGGGTCATCATCAAGAACAATAATCTTTGGGGATAAACTCATCGTTATCTTACATACTGCCTTTATTATTAACCTCTAAAATTTTACTTTTAATCCCTAACCAGACTAAATTTATCGATGAGCTGCAGCGAAGTTTCTTCAATTAACTGAATTCTTCGCTGTTGACTCTAGTTTAATCATTTGGCTGTGTTGGCCGTTTCGACTACTTTTTCAAAAGCTTGGGGATCTGTAACAGCCAACTGCGCTAACATTTTACGATTAAGTTCAATATTAGCTTTTTTGAGTTGTCCAGTGAGTTTACTATAACTTACTCCATGCATCCGCGCTGCAGCATTAATCCGAGTGATCCACAGACGACGAAAATCACGTTTCCGTTTCCGGCGATCACGATAAGCATTCCGTAATGCCTTCATTACCTGTTGATTCGCACTGCGGAATAGTTTAGAGTGAGATCCCCTAAACCCTTTAGCTAATTTAAGAATTTTCTTACGACGTTTACGAGCAACATTGCCCCGTTTTACCCTTGTCATGAATGACTCTCTACTTAATGTTTTCTAAACAGTTGTCGTTTGAGTTAGATTTTAGTAATCAGGTCTTTCTCTACCCTCTTTAAAAATAAGGGAGCATTAGACGTACATTTGCTTCATCCTGTTCGCTAACTAAAGAAAGTTGGGATAAGCGACGGTACTTACGCTCTGAGCTTTTATGTTGTAAAAGGTGATTTTTAAAAGCTTTTCGACGAAAAATCTTTTTACCACTTCCAGTCAGGCGAAAGCGCTTAGCAGCAGCTTTGCGGGTTTTTAGTTTAGGCATGAGCTTAAGGTAAATTTGAAACAATTCCTCACTGTACCACATTCTAATATAATTGTACAAGGATAATCTAAGATATGATACTGTATATTTCAGTAAACAATGATATTGCCAATAATAATAAGAAGTTATAAAAACATAGCTGAGTTTAACAAGTAAAGTCAAAGATTATCAACTGTTGATGCTTACAAAAACACAATTACAAAAAGATATGTTTAGAGACACTTAGTGTTTATGAGTATAAGTTTTATTTAATAAGTTTAAAATTAGTATAGATAACTAAAGCCAAACATCCTTATTTTTACGAATATATATAAAAATATAAAGAATAGGAATATTAACTTATAATGGTTGTAGAGTTATTCTTTATGATGCCTATTAATTTGTTATAACTAATAATGTTGATCAATAATTTGCTTTCAAATTACATACATTCAATATACTATCGATTTATTTTTAGTTTTAAGGCTTGAATTAGATAGCATTTATTCACTGTTTAAATAAAAGTCTTTTAATTCTAAACTAAAATAATTATGAGATTATTTTTGAATTTCCATATTAAAGTTAGAGACTTCTCTCTGTACGATCATGAGTTTAAACAAGTAGGTGTAAAGATAGAAAAAAATGGTGAAAAGTCAGCTATCATGAATATCAATTTATTCAATAGTTTACTTTTATAAAATAAAATTATATCTTGTTTTATAAAAGTAATTTTATTAGATGGATAAATAATAATCCAGAATGATATGGATTTTTGATTGCTTATTCTATCCCGACAATAATTAATGAAAACTTCTAGATTAAGTACTTCTAACTTTCTCCAACAATCATGGATAATTGATCATGAACAAATGTTAACGGTGGAGAAATATTTGTGGAGTCTCAATACAAAGCAACAGCAATTGAACAAAAATGGCAACAGGAATGGGTTAAACAGAAGTTAAATAAAACTCCAGATAACAGCGATAAACCCAAATTTTATGCTTTATCTATGTTTCCATATCCTTCAGGCAACTTACATATGGGACATGTTCGCAACTATGTCATAACTGATGTGATCGCTCGCCTAAAACGATTGCAAGGATATCGTGTATTACACCCAATGGGGTGGGATGCGTTTGGGCTTCCAGCCGAAAATGCGGCTATTGATCGTGGTATTCCCCCTGCAGAATGGACATATAAGAACATTGCCCAAATGAAGCAACAACTACAAACTTTAGGAATATCTATTGACTGGGATCTAGAGCTTATTACTTGTTCTCCTGAGTATTATAAATGGACACAATGGCTATTTTTAGAATTTTATCAGGCAGGATTAGCTTATCAGAAAGAAGCGGCAGTTAATTGGGACCCAATTGATCAAACTGTATTGGCAAATGAACAGGTGGATAGTGACGGTTATTCCTGGCGATCAGGTGCTAAGGTAGAACGGAGACAATTGCGTCAGTGGTTCTTTAAAATCACTAATTATGCGGAACAATTATTAAACGATCTTGATAAACTTCCTGGGTGGCCTGATCGCGTTAAATCAATGCAAGAAAACTGGATTGGCAAGTCTGTAGGTGCATATTTAGAATTTCCTGTTAAAGGAAGTCAAGAAAAGATAGCTGTTTTTACCACTCGTCCCGATACCGTATATGGGACAAGTTATGTGGTCTTGGCCCCGGAACATCCCTTAACGCTTAAGGTAACCACAAAAGAACAGAAAATAGCAGTAGATTTGTTTATCAAGACAGTCGCTAATGAAACCGAAATAGAACGAACTGCAGAGGATAAACCAAAACGAGGGGTTTTAACAGGAGGAATTGCTATAAACCCTTTTAATGGTCAAGAAATACCTATTTTAATTGCAGATTATGTCCTCTATGGGTATGGTACAGGTGCTGTAATGGGAGTTCCCGCACATGATACTCGTGACTTTGAATTTGCAACTCAGAAAAAGTTACCTATCAAAATTGTTATTGTTCCTGATAATTCAGAAAATATGGATCTCACCCTAACAGAAGCATATACCGGATCTGGCATTATGGTTAATTCAGGTAAATTTGATAAAATGCAATCTATAGAAGCCAAAACAGCAATTGTCAAATATGCAGAAAAAGAAGGCTATGGTAAAGCAAGAATACAGTATCGCCTAAGGGATTGGTTGATTTCTCGTCAGCGTTATTGGGGGTGTCCTATTCCTATTATTCATTGTCCAAGTTGTGGCATAGTTGCAGTTCCTGAGCAAGATCTACCAGTAAAATTACCGGAAAATATTAAATTTACGGGGCGAGGTGCATCTCCGTTGACAAAATCAGAAGATTGGATGAATGTTACCTGTCCCAGTTGTGGGAAACCGGCGAAACGGGAAACCGACACCATGGATACTTTTATTGACTCTTCTTGGTATTATTTACGCTACACTGATGCAAACAATAAAGAGGAAGTTTTTAACGTTAAAAAAGCTAATGATTGGATGGCTATTGATCAATATGTAGGAGGTATTGAACACGCTATTTTACATCTCTTATACTCTCGTTTTTTTACTAAGTTCTTACGGGATAGAGGGTTGATTAATGTAGATGAACCTTTTAACTGTCTTTTAACACAAGGAATGGTACAAGCCATAACTTACAAAAACCCAAACACAGGTAAATATATTCCTTCAGATCAAGTAAATTCTGAAGATCCGAAAGACCCTAATACGGGAGATAAACTAGAAGTCTTTTATGAGAAGATGTCAAAGTCTAAATATAATGGAGTCGATCCAGAAAAAGTAATTGCAAAATATGGAATAGATACAGCAAGAATGTTTATTCTATTTAAAGCACCTCCAGAAAAAGATCTAGAATGGGATGATGCGGATGTCGAAGGACAATTTCGATTTTTAAATCGAGTTTGGCGGTTAGTTAGTAATTATGTAAATAATAAATCTAAAACTATCAAAAAAACTAATAACCTAACCAAGGTTGAAAAAAAATTACGACGAGCAATTCATACGGCAATTAAAGAGATATCTGAAGATTTAAAAGGAGACTATCAATTTAATACTGCCGTATCAGAACTAATGAAATTAAGTAATACACTTAATGAAATCAAATGTTTAGATTCTGAAGTGTATCAAGAAGGTATAGAAACTTTGTTGATTTTACTCGCACCGTTTGCTCCCCATATTGCTGAGGAATTATGGCACAATTTAGGTTACAAGAACTCTATTCATTCAACAAATTGGCCGAAGCTTGATACTAATGCTTTAATTGTGGATGAAATTACTCTCGTTATCCAAGTCATGGGTAAAACAAAGGGAACTATTCAAGTATCGGCAACTGCAACTAAAGATGAGTTAGAAAAACTGGCTTATAAGTCAGAAATAGCTCAATATCATTTAGGAGAAAAAGAAGTAAAAAAAGTCATTATTGTTCCAGGAAAATTAGTTAATTTTGTGATTTCTAAATAAGTATAAATGGTGGGTAATTATTACCCACCATTTATACTTATTTAGTGTAAATTGATTCAGCAAAAACAATATTATTTATAAGCATTTAAAATATTAAAACATAAGTTTTTAGTGCGTATAATTTACACATTATGTTAAAAATAGTTATCAGCCACAATAATAGATGTTAGGTTTATTTTTTTGTAGTAAATATATTTATTGCCATATTTATATCTTCAAATAAATGCTAAGATCCAAAATAAAAAAGCCTGACTAAATAAGATAGAAATAGAGACATCTTGTTTTTTAGTATTCAAAGATTTAATGTTCGAAGATAACGTTTCCAAATATAAAATCCTAGATTAATTAACTGTAAACTTTGTTGTACTTTTTTGAATTTCCAAGTAAGTTCTTGGTATTGTTTTCTGACTTGATAGATTTGGAGTTGTCTATCCATAATCATTACAGGTACCTGCTTAAAAATATAGTTGATCTGTTGTTTAATCTTTGTTGAAATTCTAGTAGTCTTAATAAGAATACGATAGACTTTCCAAAGCTGAAAAGCAACATAAAAATTAAGAATTGTTAGCATTAAATTACAAAATATAACAAATACAAGCATTCAATGTTATGATAACTGGTTATAAAACCTTATGGGGAATTAGCTCAGTTGGTAGAGTGCTGCGATCGCACCGCAGAGGCCAGGGGTTCGACTCCCCTATTCTCCATTCCTAGACAGCAGTCAGAAGTGATTGGAGCTAACTTGTGACAAGATTTAACATCCCATTGTAGAATCTAGACTAGATTTCTGACCTTTTTATTTTCAATTTCTTAAAAAACTATTTTTGTATTGTGTGATACTAAAGATGATATTTAGTACCCTCAAACTAGGTATTCTTATTAGTGATGGTGGTAAACTTTAAGTTTCATATACATCAATAGTTGATTAAAATTTATACTATTCCTTAAGCAATATTTTATTGTTAAAAACAATTTGATTCTCCCACCATATATCATGATACTTTAGTTGTATTCATTTAGAAAATATAAGTTTATTTTAATTATTTTTTTACAAAGACATTATTTAATTCTATATTGTATTGTCAGTTTAAAGCTATTAATAATTTTTAGAATTAGTATAATTTTATTTAAAGAACTAAGATATTTTGTTAACATTTTATATTTTAAATATCAAGTTTTTTAATGATATTGTCTATTTAGAGCTTGACTATATTTATAGTGAGTTATTAAACTTAAACTTAGATGTTGCAATAAAAAATATCACGTTTTTTATATCTTGGAAAAAGTTTTATCTAATTTAGGTAGAAAGTAATTAATATTTTGTTCTAGTAGAATTTAACTAAGTATAGACAAAACTATAGACATGGTTAACCATAAAATTTATTTTATAATAAAAGTATTAGAATTTTCAACTGTCTTTTTAATTATAATCAAGTATGAAAGAGAACTGGTGACGCTTACCCTCACCACATTTAACGTAATTATAGAAATCATCATTCTTTTTCTATTAACAGTTTTTTTCCTAACCTGGAGACTGAGAAATCTCCCATCTATTAGTTTTTATATTAAAAAGGATTTAATCAGATGAATTTTTCCCAATGGCTGGGGTTTACAATTATAGCTATTACTCTCTATATTTTATGGCATATTAGACAACTAGTATCGTTGTTTTTTGCAGCTGTTGTAATTGCTAACGGGTTAAATCATTTAGTTAAATGGTTTCAAAAAAGAGGTATTAAACGTAGTTATGGAGTCTTAATTTCTACGGGAATATTATTAACTGCAATGGTGGGTTTTTTTTGCATTATTATTCCTCCTTTCACTAACCAATTCCCAGAATTAATTCAGTTAGTTACTCAAGGCATTAAACAGTTAATTTTAAGTTTTAAAAAACTTGTTTCTACATTAGACTCAGAATGGATTCCTGAGTTCCCTAATATACAAGAACTAACTCAACAATTACAACCCTTAGTTAATCAAATTGCTGGACAGGGTTTATCCGTATTTTACAATACTCTTACTATTCCTTTGAGTTTACTTTTATTGTTAGCATTGACTTTGATGTTGTTGGCTAATCCTCTACCTTATCGTCAAGGGTTTATTCGATTATTTCCATTATTTTATAGGCAAAAAATTGATAAGATTTTATGTAAGTGTGATGCCGCACTACAAGAGTGGTTGATTTGTGTTTTATTTGATATGCTAGTGATGGCTTTATTTAGTTTTATTGGGTTATTAGCATTAAGAGTTCCTTTAGCACTCTCTCAGGCAATGTTAGCAGGGATTCTTGCTTTTATTCCCAATATAGGTCTTGTTTTAAGCATTATTCCTCCTATGGCAATTGCTCTTATAGAAAGTTCATATAAATCGATTGTCGTTATTATTTTATATTTTTTAATAAAAGAAATACAAATTTATATTTTAAATCCATTAATCAAACGAAAAAAAACATCTTTACCGCCGGCATTTATTTTATTGTCACAACTATTTTTTACAATTATTTTTGGTATTATAGGATTTTTTCTTGCTCTACCTCTAGCCGTAGTTAGTGAAGTTTGTCTGAAAGAAATATTGCTCGTAGACATTCTAGATAGATGGCAAGAAAAATAGTAACCAACACGATTATATTAGTTGCCATTTATTAATAACTTTGCGTAAAATTATAGGCTGTAAAATTAATAAATGATTATGTAAATTGACATTGACTATACCATAAAAATTAGTTACTTATCTTTTGATAAGATACTTTTAGTTGAAGTCGTAATACATCAATAGAAAAAACACTTAATTTTTAATAAAAACATAGTATTTTTTACAAAGAATAATTTTTATATATAAGTACTATTTGATTGATTTCCATTTTATAGACTAAATAATATTTGTAATGTGATTAACATCTAATTGAAAACTACTCAACTACTTATATATAGATAAAATTAGTTATCTGTTTGCAGAATATTATAAATAGATTTATATAACCGGATTAAATTATCTATTTTAGACCTTAACATGAGAACATTATTGTAAAAATATCTGAAAATTTTATTATTATATTTTAGATTTTTTATTCAAAAATATAATAATAAAATTTAATATAAATATATTCCTCCATTACTTTGTAAATTGATAGCTCTATGCCCTAAAAAATTTGGATTTTTTTTATTTATTATATCTGTCTCAATAAAAACGATAATTTTATTATCTTCTTCTACTTGTACATTAAATCGAAGAGTTAAGGGGCTATCGGGATCAACAGAAATGATCGGATAAATAACAATATAAGCAGAATCACCAAAGTTTTTTAAACTCCCCGTTTCTTTAGGCTTAAGGGACTGAGGATTAGTTGATTTCAGATCAGTGATATCATATTCCATAGGAATCTCCGTTGTGTTGATTAAGACAACTTCCACCGAACGCCTAATATCAAATCTACCTACAGGTTGCCAATAACCAGGCTGATATGTTTCAGCAGGTGGATTTTGGGCTAATATTTGACGAGGACTATTTATTGTAAATATGGCTAATAAAACTGCTATTTTTTTGTAATTGAACTTCATACAGAGAAAAATTTAGATAAAAATAACATCAATAATCGTAACACAAACCATATAAATTAAATAAAAAAAATACTTATTTTTAAATATATATCATGAGCTAAACAATTTTGAAAATAGTAAATATATAAAAATTATATTGTCAACAAAAAATAAGTAATCTACTTAAAAAGTACAAAAATATACATACTTTCGATAAAAATATATAAATCAACAAAAGAGTATTTAATATTTGCTTATTTTTTATTAAAGCTACAAATTTAAATAAACAAGATGGCTATTTGTATATATTAAATTATTAACTAATTGTCAATCTTTTAACTATTTTAAAGATTGTTTGTAATGATATTTATCTATTTGCTATTTTTAAAGCATTTAACATTAGTGATAATTACTTTTATGGATAACCCCATCAACTTAAATCCTCGTTACATTATGATAAGTAACATTCATTAAAGTGAGGACGATAATGGAGATAGGCGTTCCTAAAGAAATTAAAGACCAAGAATTTCGTGTGGGGTTGAGTCCTAGCAGTGTTAGGGTCCTACGTGATCGTGGTCATCTTATCTTTGTCGAGACTAATGCGGGGATGGGTGCAGGATTCTCTGATATAGACTATCAAAAAGCAGGAGCAAGTATTGTCCCTACTGCAATCAATGCTTGGGACAGAGAGTTAGTTGTCAAAGTTAAAGAACCTCTAATTGAAGAATATCCTTATCTAAACAAACCCCAATTATTGTTTACTTATCTTCACTTGGCAGCTGATCGCTATTTAACTGAGGCATTGATAGATTCAGGAATCACCGCAATTGCCTATGAGACTGTAGAATTACCCGATGGAAAGCTTCCTTTATTAACACCTATGAGTATTATTGCGGGGCGGTTAGCGGTGCAATTTGGCGCAAGATATCTAGAAAAACAACAAGGAGGACAAGGAGTTCTGCTAGGGGGAATTCCTGGAGTACGTTCAGGTCGTGTAACCATCCTGGGCGGTGGTGTTGTCGGAACTGAAGCAGCTAAAATTGCTGTAGGAATGGGCGCACAAGTACAAATTATTGATATTAATGTTGACCGATTATTCTACCTAGAAAGTTTGTTTGGATCACGAGTTGAATTACTTCATAGCAATGCATCTAATATTGAGTCAATTGTCCCACAAGCTGATTTATTAATTGGAGCAGTGTTAATTTCAGGAAAACGTGCTCCTATATTAGTTTCACGAGAATTAGTCAACAAAATGAACCCAGGCTCAGTCATTATTGATGTGGCGGTAGATCAGGGTGGCTGTATCGAGACTTTACGAACTACATCCCATACTGCTCCAACATATGTAGAAGAAGGAGTCATCCATTGTGGGGTTCCTAATATGCCTGGAGCAGTTCCTTGGACAGCTACTCAGGCTCTCAACCATAGCACATTACCATATGTGATGAGAATAGCTGATCATGGTTTATATATATTAGACAAAGATGTTGCTTTAGGAAAAGGCTTAAATATTAAAGGAAGTCGTGTAGTACATCCAGCTATTCTAGACGTTTTTCCTGATTTAAAGTAATCTAATAAAAGATAAAAATTATATAAGTAAAAAATTAAAAATACAAAGTTTGATTAACAATAGTATATCCACAGTATTTACTTTTATGTAAAATTTACCAACTCTATTTATATCTACAGCATTACATATTTTATTTAGTCTAATTGACAAAGTTTTAAACTTGAAATCACTTACTACTATTAATATACAATTATTTACGATGATAATTTGTATATATTATATTTTTGATATAGTTATAAATTTATATTTATTCACCAATAACTGATAAACCTTCTACCACTAATGATGGAGTATAATAACAACTATTCCATCGGGAATCATTTCCTAGTCCTATCACACGTTTGAGGGCAGTATAGATATTTCCAGCTACCATAGTATCTTTCACCCTACCTGTAATTTCCCCTTTTTCAATTCGATATCCTAGGTCAACATTAATAGAAAATTCTCCCGAGATATCTGCTCTATCTCCCAACATTTGATCTACAATTAGGGCACTATCTAACTGACTAATTAGTTCATCAAGTGAATGAGTGCCTGACTTAATAATCATATTCCCTAAACTAGGAGTTGGATAATGTTCCAAGCCCGGTCGGAACCCATTTCCTGTACTATTTTGATCTAATTCCCTGGCAACAGTACGATCACTGTAAAACTGTTTTAATTGTCCTTGGACAATTAAGGATAAGGGTTGAGTAGGAGTTCCTTCATCGTCAAATGGACAAGCATAAGGATCACGCTGAAGATCTTGGAATAAAGTAATTTTTGGTGATATAATTACTTCACCTAATTTATCACCCCAAGGAGAAGAGTTTTCTAAAACTCGCTTTCCATTGATTGCGTCAGCCACTGTTTCCCACAACATAGTAACTGCATTAGGAGTAAATAGAATGGGAATTTTTCCTGTAGGGGGACTTACATTTTTATCAGCCCATTGTAACCTTTGTAAAATCCATTTGATAACTGTATTTGGGCTAGGCTTATTTCGAGTTAATTCCCCATCATAAATACCTAAAAAATTTTCTCCCCTAACTAATTCTAATCCCAAATCATAGTTAATAGATGTTTCTTGATATTGACAATGGAGTCCTTGGGAGTTCACTAATAAGGTTGTATGTTTTTCACAACTAAATTCACCGTTACAAATAACGTCAGGATAAGTATCTTGAAGTTGGGCAATCATGTTTTTCCCTATTGAAATTAAGGTTTCAACCGAGATATAATGCCCAATGTCGGGATAAATAGCGATACGGGGCTTACTCAACTCCATAGTTTCGGATGAATTTAGTTGAGACAGAGCGATTGCTTTTTCTACCAACTCGTGAGGGTCAATAGAACCATAGGCTACTGCTAATCCTGGACGTCCTTGTTTCCATAAACGTAACGCAGTTCCTTTAGACTGTTCACTCTGCAGTTGTTTAAGACGGTTGGCTTCAAAAAAGACTGGACAAGATGAGGAACTTAACTGATAAACTTCTGCCTCTGACACGTTGGATTTTAAGGCTAAGTCGATAATTTCTTGGGGATAAATTGTCATAGGTTAAATAATTAAATACTTAAGTTTTACTGAACACAATGAGTAGGTAGTTGAATTATCTTTGCATATTTTTAATTGTTTTTTAGATTGATTGCAGTTGCCGTAATTTATTATAAATCAAAACAAGTAATTTTTATGTTTCTATATTCTTGATTAGCAGAACTTATTTAGTTCACTTTCTTATGATAAAAATTTAACTTAAGTAGTTGAATTGTAAAATTGATTAACAAGTAATTTTATATAAATAATTTTTACTTGACTAAATATAAAAATATGATGTGATTTTAAAAATAATCATTGAAAAAGTCTGAAATAACATATGATAAGTTTAATTGTAATAATTTACAAAACTGTTTGAACTTTTTTGTCAACAAATGAAATATTATTTCATAAGCATAGTTAACCATAGTAAATTCAGTTATAGTTTGTTTTATAAAAAATTAAAATAATTAATTCATATATGTAACCAATTAAATTATTATCCTCAGTAGTATGTAATCTTTAATTAGATTAAAAAGTAGAATAAGTATCTCTAATATATGTCAAAAAATACATAGAATTACTAATATAGTTCTTTTGAACTATATTAGACAAAATATTTGTACCAAATTAATGAACTGCTAACATATTTAAATATAAAAATAATAATTGTTATTAAACAATGATAATGGTTAAAACAAATTATATACTCATGTTACTTTGACACATATATAGTTTAAAAGCAAAATAAGTAAGATATATGTATTTTGGCAATTGCATTATTTTTAAAATTCAATAAAACTTATAATATGATTTAAGGCACAAGGCATAATACACAGCATTTTTGTTGAAAAATGGAGTAGTAAATATTTTGAATAAAAATTATCGATGATAATGATAATTGTAAAATCAGTAAATTTGTCTAAAGACAAAAAAATATTGTTAACACTTGCAAACAACAAAAAGGTAATTGACTAAATACTGATTTTAATGGTATAAGTCTACTGGTACAATCTTTAATAATATTTAGTTTTAAATATTATTAAAGATTATTATAGAAATCTTTTATTGTTTTAGTACAGATGAATATTTATTAATTAGAAACAGACTTGCTAGTCTAGCTAAAGACAAATTTTGAGATAAAACAAATATAAAAAATATTTATTAAGTAGATATTTAAACTTTAATAATTTTAAATATCTACTTAATAAATAAAAGATAGTTTGTAAATAATGATCGTCTCCTGACAACTAATTCAATTTATCTTGACAGACTACTATTAAAGGTGTTTCTATTGGCATAGAACTCTACTTTGTAATAGGTACTGAAATGCGAGAACTTGATCGCGAAAAAACCAATAAACTTCTAAACTCAATTATGGAGTACGAACTAGCCGGAGTTGTCCGCTACACTCACTACAGTTTAATGGTCACAGGACCTCATCGCATTCCTATAGTGCAGTTTTTTCAACAACAGGCTACTGAGTCCCTTCTTCATGCTCAACAAGTAGGAGAGATTTTAACTGGGCTAGAAGGCCATCCTAGTTTATCAATTGCCTCCATAGAGGAAACTAATGAGCATGACTTGCATGCAATTCTGACAGAAAGTCTCAACCATGAGAAAAAAGCTTTGGATCTGTACAAGGAATTGTTGGCAGTTGTAGAGAATGGAAGTGTCTATATCGAAGAATTTGCTCGCGGGATGATTGGACAAGAAGAGCTCCATAATATTGAACTAAAAAAAATGTTACGAGATTATGTCTAAATTTTGTATTTAGTTGATAAAAAAATTGCTCAAGAGCTTAATATAATTAAGCTTCTGAATATGGATTTTTTATTTTTTAACTTTAAAAATTAGGACTAATAAGTTTATAGTTTTAGTCTCTAATTATTTATTAGAGACTAAAACTATAGAAAAATTAATGCTTTCTATTTATATGTCGGAGATCACGATTGATTAGTTCGGTTTTACTACTGTATTTATACCCCAAATAAAATTACCATTATGGGTGCATAAGGATAGACTAATATTAGTACTGTGGGGAGATTGATGGTTTCGTCTAATGGGTTATCAATGAAATTAAGTGACATTATCAATCATTACGAAACCATGGCGGTTGATACTTGTCTGTCGTCGGCTGCATCAGCAATTACTAGAAGTATCAATCAGACCCCAGATAAAATAAACCGAGCTAAGTCGAAAGCCCAAGGGCAATGGTTTGGAGCTATTGCTACTTTAGAAGAAATTTTGCTGTCCCAGGTTGAAAAAAAACCGATGGCAGACGATGTTACTTGTCAAGGGTTAATTTTATCTGCTCCTACTACAGTCCTTTGTAATCAGTCACTCAATTGTCAATTTGAAACAGGGGTATTTATCCCCCAAACGGAGCGGAAGTTGACCTTAATACGGTCTCAGCTTCCGGCTGCTTGCAAAAGTGAATCGCACACCGTGACAACAGCGATAGAACTTCCTCTGCTTCCGGAAGATCCTCTTATTACTGAACAATTTTGCTTAGTATTGACCTCCGGTTTTGGATTACTTGCAGTGTTGGGAGAAGATATTCAAGGACTTCCTGCTTTTCAGTTCTCTTTTGACCCAGAGGTTATCAATCAAGGGTGGTTGGCTTTACGATCACGGTTAGTTGTTACTGGTCATCCCCTATTACCTCAGTTTGATGCTCTAGTTAGACATTTTTCCCCTTCTGCTCCTGACTATCGCTTAGTTACACTATTTAGTCGATTATTACTATTTCATTTGCCTGAAGTATCTACTGCACATTCAGAAAAGCATCGCCCCATCCATTGGGAGCCTCGAAGCAAAGAAAAATCCTCATTAGAACTTATCAATAATGCCCCAGATGTAGCCTTACTTCAGGCATTAACCCATGAAATACGCACGCCTTTAGCTACCATTCACACTATAACACGGTTGTTGTTGCGTAATGAAGGATTAACTGCCCGAATGACTAAATTGCTCGAAGGGATTGATCAAGAATGTACGGAACAAATTAATCGGATGGAACTAATTTTTAGGGCTGCTGAACTTCAAATTACTTCCAAAAAGCAGCGACCAGTTAAATTGGTTTATACTTCATTGGAAAATGTCCTAAATGAGAGTATTCCTCGTTGGAAAAAACAAGCTCAACGACGTAACGTTATTCTCGATATACTGATTCCTCGCAAACTACCTCAAGTCGTTAGTGATCCGGAGATGCTTAATCAGGTGTTAATGGGATTGATAGAAAAGTTTACCCGTAGCTTCTCTAACGGTGGAAATATTCGCGTTAAAGTTACCACCGCAGGTCACCAACTGAAATTACAATTTTGTACAGAATCTTCTTGCCCCCATAATCCTTTAAAAGCTTTAGGCGGGCTGTTAATGTTTCATCCCAATACCGGAGGATTAAGTCTTAATTTAGATGTAACGAAAAATATGTTTAATATCTTAGGCGGTAAATTGATTGTGCGTCAGAGATCACAATACGGACAAGTATTCACTGTTTTTCTTCCTTTGAGTCAAGATTCTAGCAACCAGAGTTTAAATTCTTTTTTTAGCAAAAAATAGGAAAAGACGGTTAAATAAAGAGATTAAGTAAAAATATATGAATTAAACAATATTGAAAAACGTCATGGTTATTAGCAACATATTCAGTCAAATGCTACAAGATTAAGGATTTTCCTGGATAGTAACTGTTGCTAATTAATACTGCACAGAGCAGAATGTTGAACCTAAAATAATTTCTGTAGACCGTTAACCGTAGTAATAAAAGGATACTTATCAAGTAAAATGTTGCTAGTCAGTTTCAGCAATTTTTAGCAATTATTTATATCCATAAATCGTAAATGACTATCTGAACTCCCCATTAATATAGGTTTTAAAAAGCTGAAATTATTAAGCATAACCTTACTTATTTTCAAATGAGAATTTCAAGTAAAATTATTTCATTCTATAACTTAAGAAACTTTAAATGGCAACAGGATATACCCAGTGTTTATATTCTGGATCTTTATTTTCTGTAATAGCAAATAATTTATTTCGTAGTTTTTCCATAATTGGACGTTCTTCAGGCATATTAAAGGTTTCAATTCGATTAACAGGAATAATTTTCGCAGCAGTTCCACATAAAAATACTTCATCAGCAATAAACAATTCTGATTTATCAACAGGCCTTTCAATAGTCTCAATGCCTAAGATTTTGGCTATGTGTAAAACACTATCTCTGGTGATTCCCTCTAATATATCTTGGTCTAGCCCAGGAGTAATTAATTTGCTATTTCTCACGCAAAAAATATTCATTCCTGTCGCTTCACAAACTTTACCTTGAGAATTCATTAGAATAGCTTCATCAAAACCTGATTCTACTGCTTCTGTCTTTGCTAAAGCTGAGGTGATATAGGCCGCACTAATTTTACCCCGTAAGGGAAAACTACGATCTTCCTGACGACACCAAGAACTAATACGGCAACTGATTCCTTCTGAGGATAAATAATCGCCCATTTCTAAGCCATAAACAAAAAAATCTTTTTCAATATTATGAAGTCTAGGTGCAATTCCCAATCCTGAGGTATAGACTAAAGGTCTAATATAAAAAGAAGTTGATGGCTTATTTTTTCTTACAAAGTCAATAATAATCTGTTCAATTTTTTGCGCTGGTAATTCATAATTTAAGAATCCTGCACTTCGACTCAAACGCTGACAGTGACGATCTAAACGAAATAACAAAATTTGTGAAGAATTTTCAGGATCAGGAATTCCCCGCATACCTCCAAAAGCTGCTGTCCCATAATGTAGCCCATGGGTAGCAATAGAGATATTCGCACTTTTGAAGGGAATAAATTGATTTTGAAAGTAAGCAATAGGAAGAAATTGATGCATCACTGGTTCTATGAGTTATTGGGTCTCATGCCCTATGTATTTTTATTATTTAAGATATGTCCTAATTATAGGCACAAACTAATCCTTTTTCTAGAGATTAAGTTATAGTTTGCTGATTGAAGATTTTAAATACAAAGTATAGCCTCTAAAATTAAAAATAACCTTCTTATTCTTGTCCCAGCCAATCCATCAGTTTTTGCTTTTGTTCACTAGATGGATAATCGATATAAATCACCTCATATCGACTGGGTTGAGGATCTGCTAGAGTAACGGGAAGAGTTCTAAGTTGATCTTGATGAAAGACCGTAACTGAGATAGTATCATTGCTGTGGTAGTCTTTTAGACGATCATTAAGTTGGCCTGGATTAACGCGGATCCCATTTATCGCCAATAACTCATCATTTATATCAATTCCTCCTATCTCAGCTGGCGATCCAGCCTCAACAAACTTAATAATTTCTTTACTATTTTCTGATTTAATTCGTATCCCTATAAAAGGGATGATATCAGAATCTAAGATTGGTTGTAGCTTTAATCCAAATGGTTTTAAATAATCATCAAAAGGTAAATCTTCGGTAGCATCAAGATAATCTGTGAAGAATTCTTGTAACTGAATTTCAGCTACTGATTCAATTGTCTCTTGTAGTTGTTGAGGGGTAAACCCAATTTCCTGTTTCCCAAATTTTTGCCACATCTGACTCATGACATTATCCAATGATCGCTGATTATCATGATGTATTCGAATTAACAAATCTAGAAGTAATGAGACTAACTTACCTTTTAAATAATAGGAAATCTGAAAATTATCACTATGGGCATCACTACGATATAATTTAATCCAAGCATCGAAACTTGATTCACTTAAAGGATGAATCTTGCGTCCTGGTGTATTCAAATATCGAGTAATATCTTTACTTAAAATGTCAAGAAAATTAGCAATATTATAAATTCCTGCTCTTAAGGGCATTATCGTGTCATAATAGCTAGTAGTTCCTTCTAAAAACCAGAGAGATTTAGTGTAATTTTCTTGATCATAATCAAAAGTTTCTAGAGCTTTTGGTCGGATACGTTTAACATTCCATAGATGAAAAAATTCATGAGCTACCAACTGAATAAAACGATTATATTTGTCTTTATCTCGAAAACCAAAACGGGGATAAATTAGAGAGCAAGAACTTTTGTGTTCTAATCCACCCAAATTACTTTCCGATAAATGTAGGATAAATAAATATTGATCATAGGGAAGTTCCTCATATAATTTTGCTTCTACTTCGATAATCTTTTTTATATCTTCAATAAGAGTAACTGGTTGAATATTGCCTGTTCCCCAAATCACTAATTGATGAGATTTTCCTAATACTTCAAAAGTATAAACATCCTGAGTTCCAATTTCAAATGGACTGTCCACCAATGTATCATAATCACCTGCTTGAAACAAATTAATTTTTCTCTCAATTCCAGGTAAAGCTGTGCTAACTTTCCACCGAGCAGTTGGGGGGATTATTTGTATAGTAATAGATTGTTTATCTAGCCCCGGAATAAAATAAAATAAGGCGGCTCCATTAAAATAACCATGAGTCTTATCTAAATGATTTGTTCTAACGGTTAGCTCATTAGCATAAACATGATAGTCTATCGTAATATCATTAGTATTTCCTGTTTCAATTATCCAATGATTTTTACTAACTTTTTGATTGAATAATCTTGTTTTATCTTGACTAGAATATGCATTAAAATACTGAATATGTCTAGTATATTCTCGTATTAAATACGAGCCAGGAGTCCACACTGGCATGACTAGTTCTAGAGTAGGCTTTCGCCATTCACTAACCTGTAGATTTACCTCAAAAATATGAGAATTTGGTTGAGGCATGGCTACAGTGTAAGCAATGATTGGAGAGATTTCAGAAATATCTGAGTTATCGAGTGTTATTTTAGTCATGCTTAGAGTTGTTGAGAAAAATGATGAATTTGTTTAAGATTACTTAAATATAAATTATGACCAATCAAGTCAATTTCTAGACAACCTTGACTTTGTAACTGGGTTATTGCTGACTGTAATTCTTCTAGAGAAACATCAGCAATATCTGCTAAATCTTGCTCAGGAAAATAACAAATTTCTGTACCTTTCTCAGTTGATTTACCATAGGTTTCTGCTAATTTAATTAAAGTTTTAGCCAACCTAACTTTAGGAGACTGTTGACGCAATTGAAGACGGCGATAAAGCTGACGAACCCGCCGGATTTTTAGCTGTAACATTCGATGATGTAATTGAGGGTCTTTAAACAACATCTGTAGAAAGCGTTGAGCTGAAATACTCAATAATTGCAACTCAGATAAAGATATAATTTCAATTGACTTAAGGGATTCCTCAAGAACCTCCATTTCTCCAAAAAAATCTCCTCGACTAAAAATCTCTAAAGTTGTTTCGGAACCCTGGTAATGGGAACGGACTTTAACCCAACCAGAAACGATAAAGTAAACTGCTTTTCCCCAATCATCCTCCCCCACAATTCTAATATCAGGGGGATAGTCTTCTTGGTCTACAACTGATAAAAACCACTCCAATGTCTCTGGATTAGCTGTATGGAACAAAGGAAACAGTTCGCTAATTGATTGAGTCTCCATGCAAAGTGTGTCAGTTTTTTACTGAAATAACGGGTTAGGAAATCACAAGAGATCTACCATTCCATTACACTATACTGTTTGTCAACTAAGATAGGGTGGCTCATGGATTGTGATATAACTATTAAGGCTCAACCTAAAAGATTTTTATTCATGAGGGGCATATGTTATTTCCCCATTTGGGATGAATTAGTTTCTTTATGTTAATTCAGCTTTTTAATTACTCCGGATTCATTATTTCAACATTATTCATCGTTCATGACAATACTGACTAGTCCTACTCAATACAAAACCCCACCACAACTTGACCCAGGAGTGCGTTTACGGGATGTTATCAATACCCTTCCTTTGGAAGTATTCATCAAAGACCCTCGTAAGGCATGGGTTAAGGTAATTCTAAATATTTTTATAGTAGCCTTAGGAATGGGAGCTTTAACAGTCACTCCTTGGTATTTACTGCCTATTCCATGGGTATTCACAGGAACTGCTCTAACTGGACTATTTGTTATTGGCCACGACTGTGGTCATCGTTCCTTTTCTAATCGTATTTGGGTTAATGATTGGGTAGGACATTTAGCTTTTATGCCGATTATCTACCCCTTCCATAGTTGGCGTATTCTCCATGATTATCATCATAAACATACCAACAAACTTAATGTCGACAATGCTTGGAATCCCATTACTGTAGAATTTTATGAAAGTTTTTCCCCGTTTGCTAAATGGGGATATCGTCAACTCAGAGGACGATTTTGGTGGTTTGCATCTGTTGTTCATTGGGCTAAAATTCATTTTGATTGGACAACTTTTACTGGAAAAGAACGAAAACAGGTTCGGTTTTCTGTACTAGTTGTAATTTTTAGTGCAATTATTGGGGGTCCTCTGTTGTTAATGACCCTTGGCGTTTGGGGATTTGTTAAATTTTGGTTATTACCTTGGTTGATTTTTCACTTTTGGATGAGTACTTTTACCCTAGTACATCATACGGTACCGAATGTTGCTTTTAAGAAAGCTGACCAATGGAATGAAGCCCAAGCCCAGTTAACTGGTACAGTTCATTGTGACTACCCTCGTTGGGTAGAGGTTCTCTGCCATGATATCAATGTTCATATTCCTCATCATATTTCTACCGGAATTCCTAGTTATAATTTACGCAAAGCCCATCAAAGTTTAAAGGAAAATTGGGGAATTTATCTTTCTGAATACCGTTTTTCTTGGTCTTTAATGCGAAAGATTACAACTCAGTGTCATCTTTATCATCCAGAATCTAATTATCAATCTTTTAAAGACTATTACCATGACAAATAAAAAATTAATATTTTTTCCCTGAACTAGTAAAGGATGTTAACTTTCAATTTTAATAATTTAGGGAAAATAAATCTAGAGGCGTTGTGTTCAACGTCTCTGTGTCGGTTTGATCATAAGAGTATATAAACAATTTAATTGATTTACTAGTTTTAAAATATAGAAGCTGTTATTGTCTTAATAAAATCAAAACAATATAGGAAATTAGATGATTAGCATAATGTACAATTCAAAAATATGAAGTCTATAAATAATAGATAAACAAGAACAACTATGCAACTTTTAATTAAATAGAAGTTATAAAAATTAAAACCAACTTCTATAATTCAGTAATTAAAAAATGTACTGTAGAGGCAAGCTTATTAGTTTCTTATACGTAAAATATTCCTCGATTTCACGAGAATATTTTACGTATAAGAAATAATTGTTTATATATTCATTAGCTACTTTAGAAGATATACACTATTAATGTAATTAACTTTATATTTCTCTGGAAAGTTTTTAGAAAATTCTGCTAATATCACTCATAACATATCATTAAATATGACGACAATTCATTATTCTAAATAATTCTTATGGTAAAAATACGAGATTTATTGACAAAAGTTCCTATCATAGAAAAAAGTTCTTCCAATAAGTCCCTTGATCTCCAAATTAAAGGTATTTGTACTAATTCTCATGCTTGTCAACCAGGGGATCTATTCATAGGAATGCCAGGAACCCGTGTCGATGGTGGACAATTTTGGAAAAGTGCCATAGAAGCAGGAGCGATCGCAGCTATTATTAGCCCTAAAGCAGCTGCCCAATTCCCCCCGACCCCTGATACTTGCATTCTTATAGCAGAGGATATGGTGACAGTTTGTGCCCAAGTAGCAAATATATTTTACAATTATCCTAGTCAACAATTAAATATGATTGGGATCACCGGAACTAACGGAAAGACTACCAGCACTCACTTAATTGAATTTTTTCTGACTCAAGAACAGCAGCCTACAGCCTTATTTGGAACTCTATATACTCGTTGGCAAGGGGTTGAACAAACTGCTGTTCATACCACGCCTTTTGCCGCAGAATTGCAAGAACGACTAGCCGAAGCAGTGGCAGCTCAAAATCAATACTGTGTTATGGAAGTGAGTTCCCATGCTTTAGCTCAGGGAAGAGTTAAAGCATGCCAATTTAAGGTAGGAGTTTTTACAAATTTAACCCAGGATCATCTGGATTTCCATAAAGATATGGAACACTATTTTCTAGCTAAAAGCCTTTTATTTAGCCCAGAATACCTTACAGAACGGGCCATTATTAACCTAGATGATCTTTATGGAAGACGGTTAATTGAGGAGTTAGATTCTAGGCGGGTATGGAGTTACAGCGTTAGTGATGAGACAGCAGACTTCTATACAAGTGACCTCACTTATGAAGAAGTGGGAGTGTCAGGCGTTTTACATACACCGCAGGGAACTGTTCCCTTCACCTCTCCTTTAGTCGGACAATTTAATCTGTCTAACCTTTTAGCAGCAATTGCAACAGTTTTACATTTCAGGCTAGATTTATATACAATCGTTGCTAAGTTACCTGAATTTACAGGAGTTCCAGGGCGGATGGAACGGGTTAAAATTAGTAACAAACAAGATATCAACGTTATTGTAGATTATGCTCATACC
The DNA here is from genome assembly GCF_947331815.1 of Cyanobacterium sp. uoEpiScrs1. Taxonomy (GTDB): domain Bacteria; phylum Cyanobacteriota; class Cyanobacteriia; order Cyanobacteriales; family Microcystaceae; genus Rippkaea. Next base: position 986,841 of record NZ_OX373462.1, on the reverse strand, counting down.
CCTGATAGTTTAGAGAATTTACTCAATGCTGCTCGTCCTTTTATTCGAGGTAAGATGATTTGTGTTTTCGGGTGTGGTGGAGATCGTGATCGTACTAAACGTCCCCTTATGGGTCAAATTGCCAACCAATTAGCAGACGTGTGCATTATCACTTCCGATAACCCACGAACTGAGAACCCTCAGAAAATTCTAGCTGATATTTTAGAAGGGATTTCTGAACCAGTAAATCTAATTGTTATTAGTGATCGTGCTGAGGCCATTGATCAAGCTATTCAACGAGCAAAATCGGGAGATGGGGTTTTAATTGCAGGAAAAGGCCATGAAGATTATCAAATTTTGGGAACAGAAAAAATTTACTTCGATGATCGCGAACAAGCTAGAAAAGCTTTAGCTGTAAGATTAGACTCGATTGTCTGAATATTATTGAAAGTAAATCAAGTATTCCATTTTTTAGTACAAGGTTTCTAATCTAAATTATATTTTATTTACCTAAATAAATACAGTATGGAGATATTCAGTCTTAATTAGTTAAGGTATGTAACTTTTTACATAATCAATTATATTGAATGCAAGCAATATCTACTTTAAGAGAAAACGTGTTTCTTTCTGGTTTACTAAAATCAATCAAGTATAAATTTACCCTGCTGGACAAGAAATATTAACTATGAGAAAAGAGAGATCCTTTTCATTAACTTTCTTTATTGAAATTTACCTAAAAAGTATGAACTAACAATGGGGTGAATTTATGTATATATTTCACTATATCTGTAAACATAATAATTAACACCGATTTAGATTAATAAGGAGAGTAAGATAAATTATAATGTTGAAAATCGCAGAAAAATAATGCTGTTAATTAACTTTAAACTCAAATAAATAATAACAATATTAATTGCTTTGTATTTATATTACTTATTACTTAGATAAATGTATTTTATTGTAAAATTTTTAGCCTGAAGTTTATTTAAATATATTTTAGTTATTTTATTATTTTTATCTATACTAAAATTGTTCTATTCAATAAACTGCTGCGTTATATTTAGGTATCAAAAAAAATCTATTATTACTGTTCTAATATGTATTTTGTCTGTTGTTATAACCAATTTATTTAGGTGAATTATTATTTTAAAAGCAATAAGGTTAGTTGGATATTTATTTATTCGCTGTTCAATCAATTATTTTATCGATAGTTTAAGTATTAATAAATTTAAAGGTTAACAACTTTTATTCTTTTTGGATAAATGGTTATTGATGAGGTTATGATTTAAGATTCTAAAGAAAAAAATATAAAACTTTGTCCTTTAGTTTTTTAAATTTTATGGACTTATAGCATAGTAAATTAGCTATGCTTATACAAGCTATTAACTATACTTCAATTAGAGTATTATAACTTCTATTTATATCAAAACATTTTTCCCAAAACAAATCGTGCCCACCAAAAAGGAATCAAAATAGCTAAAGCAACCCAATCCCATTGAATTAGACGCAATTGATGCCATTGAGATCGATATTCATTAGGATTTGTAAATCCCCTAATTTCCATTGCTACAGCAATTTCTTCAGCTCGTAGTAGCAAGTTTTCTAGTAATTTCTCAACTACAACTAGCCAGACTTGTAAACTACGCTTAATACCTAATTTCTTCCAATTAATTGCCCTAGTTCTGATTGATCTAGCTAAATTTTGTAACTCTTCCAACACGAGGGGAATAAAGCGTAACGAAAGAGTTAAAGTGAGCATGATTTCTGTAATAGGTAGTTTAAAACGACGCAAAGGCTCTAATAAATCCTCTAACCCAGCAGTAATTTCTTCTGGAGCAGTAGTTAAAAGATAAAGGTTAGTGCTATAAATAAGAATGAAAATCAAAGTACTAATGCGAATTCCTAACTCAACAGACCGACGAGTAATCAATCGTCCTTTGTCAAATAAAATATAGTTATAACTAGTAGGTTGTGGCAGAGATAAATCGCTATCTAAGAGTCGAGGTTGGGCATTAACTGCTAAACCATCAGGGGCGATTGCTGTGATTATAAGTATAAGAATTGAAAGAATGATTAACCAGCCCATCTGTTGTCGCCACACTCTTAACGGAATCCCGACGGTTATGGTCAATAAGATTAGAATTCCAACGATTCCAAGTTGCCAGAAAGGATTAGCTAAAATGGGAGAGGCCAGAAACGTCATTAACCAAGCCAACTTAACTCTAGGATCGAGTTGGTGTAACCAAGTAATCGGTTTTTCGAGATAGAGTCCAATTGGAAGTGATCGCAGTAGGTCCATGATAAAAAATTTAGACTATTATTCTCAACCTCAAAAAATAACAGTTAATATAAATACAAACAAGATTATTTTTTTTACAGAGACTAATACCATCATAACTCATTAATTTCTTAAGTCATTTTCTCAAAATTCAGAATACAATCTTAATAATTAGTTCTTTAATTCAAGACTTTCCAGTCATTAGGAACACCAACAGTGATTGGGAACATCATGATAGTATTTTTAATGTAATTACTATCCAAAAGATTTATCGTTAGCACAAAATTTAAAGGTACTAGCTTGTACTGTATATTTTTTATTAATAAATCTGTACTTTATAAATATTTTCACTCAAATAATAGGAAATACAAGTACGGTTAATGAACTTGACAAATGATAGTAAATTCATAAATTAGTACAGTTTTACAAGTGCTTTTTATAAAAGTGTATACTTCACTTGATTGTATTATATTGATTTTTAGAAAAATAGATATGTATAAATTAGTTACTATAGTTAATTTTGTCTTTTTAATTTTATTTAAAATGAAGTGCTAAGTACTTTATATAAAGTACTTAGCTATAAACTATGTTTTAGTTAAGTTTGCTCACAATTAATAATAAAAAAATTACCATCTATGATATTGCAAAGTAAGTTGTTAATATAAAGGAAATAAGTATGAACTAGAAAAAATATTCTTTGTTACTTTCTTTCTCAAAAACTATTATTCTCGCCATGCTCAATAGAAAAAGATGCTTTTGCAAAGCCATTACAATTATTAGCTTATCAAAAAATCAGTAATGTATAAATTAGTTTAAAACAATAAATATTGATTATAAATATTAAATCAGACATTCAAAAGACATAATTAAAATGGCAAAAGTATTTAGTTGAATATCCTTATGTGCAGCTCAAAAAACGAAGGAGTTGCTATTCAGTAAACTAAATAATAACAAGTGATTACTAAACTAAAAACCGAAGTAGCTTACCGAGCAAATTTTCTTAAATACTCTCTCAAGCTTCAAGCAGTAATAGTTCTACTAAATAAAGAATTTAAGCTATTATTTGGATGTTATGTTACACTCTCTTTATCTAATGAGGAACTTACTGATGAGAATATAGAGTGGTTTTATTAGAGTAAAGAAATTAAGAGAAAATAAGTAATCACCATGCTTAACAGTGAATTTCGTGAACGAGAAACTATTACAAATCTAATTCTTTATTATTTATTTAAGGAAATTATTATTACTCCGATTTTTTATACTTATTTCCGAGGAAAAATCTATGGAATCGAAAATGTTCCGCGAAAAAATCCTTTGATCATTGTCAGTAACCACGCTAGTTACTTTGATCCTCCTATTTTGGGCGGCGGAGTTGGTCGTCCTGTGGCGTTTATGGCTAAACAAGAGTTATTTGATATTCCCTTCCTTAGAAAAGGAATTCAGTTATATGGGGCCTATCCCGTCAAACGAAGTTTAGGTGATCGCGGAGCAATTCGAGCGGCCTTGAATGCCCTCAAAGAAGGATGGATTGCAGGTATTTTCCTTGAAGGAACTCGTACAATAGATGGTCGTATTCATAAACCGAAATTGGGAGCGGCTATGATTGCTGCTAAAGCTCAACTTCCTTTACTTCCGGTCTGTTTATGGGGGACTCATGAAATTCTACCCAAAGGGGCGCGCATCCCCATTTCCGTTCCTGTTACTCTCCGGATTGGAACTATAATCGATCCCCCTACCTCTACCAAACGCCCTGAACTAGAGGCTGTTACCCAAAAATGTGCTATTGCTATTAATGAAATGCATGATTTAGGGCGCTAGATTATTGGCAATAATAATAAGTGCAGACTTTTTATTAAGTTATAACAATACCTTGGCGCTTGATGTATATTTACTACAAGAGAAAGTACTCCAATTCACCACAATTTTGGTTATTAAGTCTTCAGCGCATTTCTCTCACCCCAAGACATTGCAGAATCCCTTTAAGACTTAACTGTTCGTCTCTATTTACGGTGTGTAGTTCCCTATGCGAAAGCTAAAGATTTGATTGAGTCCTTAGGAGTAGAATACATCAGAGAATTTAACTTATTATCGTATATTATCAGTGATCAAATTTTAATGTTTAGAATCAAAGCATACTCGAGGCAGCAATGTAAATAACTTCCCATAATTGTTTGCTATTTTGCTGATTATGAGGAATCAAACAAGGGAAGACAGATAAATTGTTAATTCGATTGGCTGCCTCAGTTGTTTTCAAATCTAAGGTTACTAAGGGTAACTTAGCTAATCTGGGTTGTTCAGAAAGAGATTGCACGTAATCGGTTGGATCATCAAGGTAACGGCCATCTATGACCACCACATCTATTTGCCAAACATTGGTTAATATTTGTGCTTGTTCGAGATCATCGCCTTCGAGAATACGATGATTGGATTGAGAGGATGAATCTGTTAGACCTCGATCCAGAGGGGCGCATAAAACAGAGTAAGTCTTACTATCGGGACAGTTAGGACAAAGGGTTAATAGGGTTAAAACACGATCAGAAGTATTTTTGAGAGTATTAACTTTCTTAAAAATTTTTTTTAAAACTGATGAATCAAGGGGAACCGATAAAAAGCCGTCTGCTTGGTGTGGTTCTTTTAAAGACTGACAATTCTCAGTGGTTGTCATAAAGACGCGAATCTTCCGAGTTTGGGGATCAGATTTAAGTAACGTCAATACATCCCATCCCGATAGTAAAGGTAATATAGGATTTAGCAAAACAGCATAGGGACGTAACCGTCTAGCTTTTTCCACTGCTTCTGTTCCAGTTCGAGCGATTACTGTCCGATAGCCTAATTCACTCAGTTTATACATTAAATTTTCGATGCATTGAGGAATAGCTTCTACGATTAATACTAAGGGATAAAGGGTCGGAGAAGATTGATGATGTTCATTATTTTGAGATTTAGCATTGAGGGGTAACAACAATGTAAACTGACTACCCTGTCCTGCCTTGGAAATAAAAGAAATCTCACCTCCATGAGCTCTTGCTAAACGTTGAGTTAGTACCAATCCTAATCCAGTTCCCTCAATTTTACGAGTTAACGGATTTTCTAATTGTTGGAATTTTTGGAAGATCAAGTGTTGGGACTCTTCAGGAATACCAATACCTGTATCCCAAACGTTGAACGTAACCCAATCTTCCCAATGACCGACTTTTATCCCAACTGCTCCGCCAGATTTGCTGAATTTCATAGCATTATCCAACAGATGTACCAACATCTGATGTAAACGCAGTTCATCAGCTAATAAAAATTTTAATCCTGGTTCTATCTCCAGGGAAAAAGATATAGAATTATTGGTTCTTTCCCGATATTTCTCAGCAATGAAATGGTAAGCTCGTTCACATACACTTTGAATATTAAGTGGAATAAACGTTAGCTTTAGCTGTCCCGTCTCTAAGTGAGTTAGATCTAGTAAATCGTTCACTATGGTCATTAATTGACGCCCACTGCGGTAAATTGACTGAGCATAGTGAACTTGACGAGAATTGAGTTTACCGACTTTTTGTTCTCTTAAAAGACTTGACAGCCCCACCACTGCTGTAAGGGGAGACTTTAACTCGTGGCTAATACAAGCAAGGAATTCATCTTTGAGGCGATTAAGCTGAACTAGGTCAGCATTTTTTGCCGCTAATTCTTGATACAGTCTTTGCTGTTCTGTGACATCAGTGGCTAAAACTAAAGAAATTTCTCTATCTTTTATAGTTAAAGGACAACTAATAAATTTCCAAACTCTTTTTTTTCCTAGATTATGGTTGACTAATGATCTAGAAGAGGACAATAAAGAATTGGTACCGGTTAGGGAATTCTGAGACTTTTGTTTCTCAGGAACAGATTGGAACCGTTGAGAACAAGAAAGATAAGTCGTTGGAGAAGAATGATCTGCTAAACAGCAAGGGGAGGGACAGTTGAAAGCAAGAGTTTGGGCAACGGAAAAGACTTGCTTCGAAAAACATTGTAGTTCCTGCTCTGACAAAGGACAATCACTAACATCATTGGGGGGAATCAATTCTCCTATTTGCTCGCGCCAAGTACGATTTTGTTTTATCATATTTCCCTGTTTTGTTTGCAACATAACGGGTAAGGGAAACTGCTCTAATAATTTAAATAGTGACGATCCTGAGGTATACGAGGGAAACAGCTGAGGGGCAACAGGGATTGTTTTAGTTAAAAGAGCTTTCAGCAGTTTCCTGCTATCGAGAAGTCCCTGAAAACTTTCATTATCATCCACAAGTCCATAGGTATGAGGAATTCCTGGATCAATATTTTTATCTTTTAAATAGGCATAAAAGTCTGTTAATTTAAGAGTATAGGGAATAAGTACTAAAGGAGTTAACAAGTCCTCCAGATTATCCAATTTTAATGATTGTGATACTTGTCCACCGTTTTTAGAAACTCTAGACAATGAAGGCGTAGCCTCAAAAGACTGTTGTAGAAGTGGCGAGATCGAAAGAAGATAATGGGCAGAGACTAAACCTAATGGCTCTTGATTATAATCTACTATTACTATTCCCTCGTAGTCCCCCGAGCAAAATAAAGTAGTGATCTCTGAAATAGTGATAGTAGACTGGCAAATCGGGACAGGGTGCAAGAATTGTTTTAGGGTCAGCATTCGGCCTAACGAGTGATTCTGTCCAAACCCAAGATAGATGTTTCTACCCTCTATTTTAATCTTGCCTTGATTAATGGTCTTTAAAGACTTGTAAATTACAAATAGTTACAATTCTTAAAATAAGTTTGCAAATATCTAATTGTACAAAGACCGATGGCTTATCTAGATCAACTGTCAGTGACATCACTTTAAAATTTGATTCTCGTAACTATCAAGTTGTTGAGATTATGCTATACGACACAAACGAAAACATTAGATATTGCTAATTATCATTTACTATTTTTAACTAAAAATACTTCAAATTTAACATCCAATATTTGTGTAAATATCAAATATAAATGACCTAAAATATTTTTGTATAGTATAAAAATAATAGAATTACTTATATCTTTAATATAAAATACTTTCATTGAACGGTTTATTGTCTGTACAAAAAACTGATACGATAATTTTTAACTATATTACTCTTTCGTTAATTAAGTAAAGCTAACCCAATATCTTTATTGTTGACGTAGAAGGTAAACAATAAAGATATTGCAACTGTATTTGTCTTTATATTTGGCAATTACTATTTTTAAACTACAGTTTTAAGAATATACTTATTTGCTCCTATTTATTTAAGACAAAAAGAATTTTGACAATGAACAACTGAAAAGAGTCGATCATTAAATGGTAACCTAATTATCCTTAAGATAGTTTAGTCAAAGAACTTAAGTTATCTAATTTGATGATATTTATGTTAACTTTTATACTGGGGAGTTACTGATACTCTTCGGTTTGTTTTTTAATAACTCTCTAATAACCTAGCTCTTAAGTCTTAAAACCTTGCAATCTAGATTATCAATTTGTCTCTATATCAGTGACCACCGTGTTGCCCAGAATTTGAAGAACATTCTGAGTAGTAAGTCTTATTCTATTCAACTAGTTGACTCTTCTCAGGAGTTACTAGATTTAGTAAACAGTCATGGTGGACAAATCGACTGTCTCGTTATTTTCCGAGATACTACAGTCTCTCCTTTGTTTAATCAACTTTACGAACAAGGGACTTTACTTCCGGTGGTTATTATTGAACCAGAGTTAAACTTCGACACTCTTCCGGAAAAAGTTGAAGCCCTAACATGCCTATATCATAGTGCAGAAGTAAGACAGCCAGTAGCCACATTGGATAATGTAGAGAAATCTCTTGAGCTAGCTATTGCGCAGTTTTTACATTTAGGACCAAGTTGTTCATTAGTGAAAAGCCCAGTTTTTCCGCCCGAAAAATTGGTTTCCGATGAACAATTAAGTTTTTTACTCTTGCAACAACGTCGGTTAGCAGAAAAGCTTAAGGAAAGACTTGGCTATTTAGGAGTTTTTTATAAGAGAAACCCTAAACATTTTTTTCGAAACCTTTCTAAGGTGCAAAAAGAGGAACTTATCAAGCATTTAACTGAGGAATATCGAAAGATTATTCTTAATTACTTTAGTAATGAGACTGAGATTAACCAGTTTATTGATCAGTTTGTTAATAAGGCTTTTTTTGCAGATATTGCAATTTCTAAAGTTTTAGAAATTCATATGGAGTTAATCGATGAGTTTTCCCAGCAACTTAGAATAGAAGGTCGCAGTGACGAAATTCTTTTAGATTACCGCTTAACTATCATTGACATACTAGCACATTTGGGAGAAATGTATCGTCGTTCAGTTCCCAGAGAAAATCTTTATAGTTAATATATTTTCCTAGATAGATTTGGTATTTGAGAAATTTTAAAAATATCTTCCTTAAAGCTAGATATGATAGTGGCTGATAAGCTCTAAAACTTTAACTTTTGTAAACGCCAAGTCTTTTGCATCTCTAAAAACTTGCTACGTTATACTTTAATCCTTTGTTTTATTGTTACTAACACGTAACTGTACTACAATCACATTAAAAATATTTTCAAATAATATAAATAACATTTTTTATATTAAAATGCTCTAATCTTTAGCTTATGATAAATTTCAAAAAAACCTATGTTCTTAAACTTTATGTGGCAGGCAATACCACTAATTCTATAAAAGCTTTAAAAATACTAAAAAATATTCTAGAAGATGAATTTAAAGGAGTTTATGCCCTTAAAGTTATTGATGTACTAAAAAACCCTCAATTAGCTGAGGAAGATAAAATTTTAGCAACGCCAACTTTAGCTAAAATTTTACCTTCCCCTGTTCGTAAAATTATAGGTGATCTTTCAGATAGAGAAAAAGTTCTTATTGGCTTAGATCTTCTATATGAAGAAATGAGAGAAAGAGAAGATAATTAGCAAAAGAAATCAAGATGTTATTTGTTACGGTATTAAGGCAAACTTGCACATATTCACATGTTAAATTAACATTAATCTTTAATAAAAATAGTCAATAAATAAAAAATGAATGAACCTCTTCCTAACAGGCAGACATTAGAAAAGTTACCTTCTAAAGGAGTTCGTAAAATTCGAACTATGATTGAAGGGTTTGATGAAATTAGCCATGGTGGACTTCCTATGGGAAGAACCTCCCTAGTGAGTGGAACTTCAGGAACTGGTAAAACACTACTAGCAATTCAATTTCTCTATCATGGGATTAAATATTTTGATCATCCAGGATTATTTGTAACATTTGAGGAATCACCAGCAGATGTTATTCAAAATGCCTGTAGTTTTGGTTGGAATTTACAAGAAATAATTGATAAAGGTAAACTATTTATTCTTGACGCTTCCCCTGATCCTGATGGACAAGAAGTGGTAGGAAATTTTGATTTGTCGGCCCTAATTGAACGTATTCAATATGCAATTCGCAAGTATAAAGCAAAACTGGTTTCTATTGACTCGGTAACAGCTGTTTTCCAGCAATACGATGCAGCATCCGTGGTACGTCGAGAGATTTTCCGTTTAGTAGCGCGGTTAAAACTGTTAGGGGTCACTTCAATCATGACTACGGAACGGGTGGAAGAATATGGGCAGATCGCTCGCTTTGGGGTAGAAGAATTCGTCTCTGATAATGTAGTTATTTTAAGAAATGTTTTAGAAGGGGAACGTCGTCGAAGAACAGTTGAAATTCTTAAACTGCGCGGAACAACCCATATGAAAGGAGAGTATCCTTTCACTATTACTAATGATGGAGTTAATATTTTTCCGTTAGGAGCTATGCGACTTACTCAACGTTCTTCAAATACTCGAGCTTCTTCTGGAATTAAAACTCTTGATGAAATGTGTGGAGGAGGATTTTTTAAAGACTCAATTATTCTGGCAACTGGAGCAACAGGAACTGGTAAAACTTTATTAGTAAGTAAATTTTTAGAAGAGGGGTGTCGTAAAGAAGAAAGGTCAATTTTATTCGCTTATGAAGAATCTCGTGCCCAATTATCTCGAAATGCTTTTTCCTGGGGAATTGATTTTGAAGAAATGGAACAGAGGGGACTATTAAAATTAATATGTAGCTATCCAGAATCTGCTGGATTAGAAGATCATTTACAAATAATTAAATCAGAAATTTCTGAATTTAAACCATCGAGGATTGCCATTGATTCTCTTTCAGCATTGGCAAGAGGAGTTACTAATAACGCTTTTCGTCAATTTGTAATTGGGGTAACAGGTTACGCAAAACAAGAGGAAATTACAGGTTTTTTTACCAATACAACTGATCAATTTATGGGATCGCATTCTATTACAGAATCTCATATTTCTACTATTACTGATACTATTCTTATGCTGCAATATGTAGAGATTAGAGGTGAGATGTCTAGAGCAATTAATGTCTTCAAAATGCGTGGTTCTTGGCATGATAAAGGGATTAGAGAATACACTATTGATCAAGGTGGTCCAAGAATTCAAGGCTCATTTCGCAATTATGAAGGTATTATCAGTGGTTCTCCTACTCGAATTACCATTGATGAAAAAAACGAACTTTCCCGTATTGTTCGTGGAGTTAAAGATAAATCTCTCGATGAGTAGTTAAGGCTTAAGCTATTAAGTATTTTAACCACTTGTTATAGATTTAAGTATAAATATTCAATTCTTCCCAATCTTATATTCGTTGAGAAAATCGGAGTTTAGCTGAACGGGAACGGGGGTTTCTAGCTTTTTCTTCTGGTTGAGCAGTAATTGGTTTTTTTGTGATGACTGTCAAAGTTGAAGAGTCACGAAAACGATGTTTTACAATACGATCTTCGAGACTGTGAAAACTGATAATTCCGATCTGTCCTTCAGGTTTTAGCCATTGGGGAACTCGCTCTAAAAATTTTTCTAAAGACACAAGTTCCTCATTTACTGCAATTCTTAACGCTTGAAAAATACGAGTAGCAGGATGAATACGTCCATAACGGTATTTGGGAGGAACTGTGTAAGCAATGGCCTGGGCTAATTGGGTGGTAGTCAAAAATGGTCTTTGCTGTACGATGCGCTTAGCAATAAGTCGTGATCGTCGTTCTTCTCCATAATTATAAAAAAGCTCAGCTAAAGACTTTTCTTCCCAATGGTTAATAATTTCGTCCGCCGTTAGAAATTGAGTTTGATCCATTCTCATATCTAGAGAAGCTTCATGATTAAAACTAAATCCTCGTTCAGGAAAATCGAGTTGAGGTGAGCTAACCCCTAGGTCGGCAATAATACCTGAAAATTCTGCTTTTTCTCCCGGATAATTGGCAAAATTTCCTTGCCAAAACCTAACTCGTTCTTGCCCAAATTTTTTTAAATTAGCAGTTGCTGCCGCAATTGCCTGTTGATCTCGATCAATAGCAGTTATCCGTACATCCTGAAAAGCAGTTAAGATTAAGGAGCTGTGTCCACCACTTCCTACTGTAGCGTCTAGATAATGTCCTCCTGGACAAATTTTCAATCCAGTAATGACTTCTTGTGATAAAACGGGAGTATGGATAAACGAAGTCTTTTGAGTGTCGGTAAAAGTCGTTAATGAAGGATTATTTAAGTAATTCATAGAAAAAGATAAAAAATTGAGAATTACACAGATAGTTAGTGACAGGAGAATTGTTGAATTATGTGGTCTCAGTTTCTCTTGGAGATCACAGGAACTTATAATGCTTAAAATAATTCAAAAAAAGAAGAAATCCGGGCGGGGATTTCGATAGAATTATATACTTGACGGTTAACGCGCATGGTGTTTATTCACTGTTCCCTATTGAATTTGAACAGAACATTGACTCGTTCTTTAATGGCTAGTTTACTAGCACTTATCGGTATCCTCCACGGATGTAATATTGTTCCTACCTTTTCTCGACAAGATCCGTCGTCAATTTCGGAGATCACTGAAACCGATATTATTAATTATGCTAGAATTGTGTTAACTATAGAGTCTCAACGTCAAATCGCATATCAAAAAATTGAAGATATTGTTGATGATCCCCCCCCAGAAATTGCTTGTGATCGTCCTAAGAGTTTTAGAAAATTACCTAATGAAGTGCAAAAAATTGCCGTTGATTTTTGTAATAATTCTAAAACTCTTGCAAAACAACGTGGATTAACTGCAAGTAAATTTAATACTATGACTGAAAAGGCACAGGGAGACAAAACTTTAAAACAACAAATTCAAAATGCCATGGTTAAGATACAGCAGGAGAAATAGAAACAAAATTTTATAAATATATATAGAATCTAATCACCTACCTATCCTAGAGTTAATGAATATGACTTTTCTAGCCCAAGTATGACTAATTGCTGGTCAATAATTTTTAAGTCTCTTAGAAAATCTAGTATTTCAAATATTAAAACTATTGCAAAATTGTAATTATATACAATGTTGTCATAGCTATTCTAAAAGATCTATAAACGGACTAAAAGTGTGGTTGTATTATGAAGATTACTAATCTAAGTTTATTGATGTGAAAGCAATTATAGTATTACTATCTGCAATATAATTCTTGTTCTTTAATTAGAATCTATCCATATGAATCTCATCAAAGATACTTCAAAACATATACACTACACGATAGTATAGTCAGAACAGATTACTCGCAAAAATTAACAGTGGTTACCATATCCTAGGTATTGGAACCGATTACCTAAATATTTATCTTTATTGATTCAATTATTGGCGTATTAGATAGAAAATAGTACTGCTACTTGTCCATTATACTTTTTATATCGTATTGAACTGTCGATAGAACTCTATAGTCGTTTAAATTAAAAGACAATTCTTACTGTGATATCGCTGTTAAATTACTTTAAAATCTAATTCAGTGCAAAGCTGAAGGTTTCTTTGAATCATTTTAATGGATAATTGGTATCGATACATTACATCAATATTTAGAAATAACAAATGTCTAAGCAAACCCGGTTTATGGCTAAATGGCTGTCCTTCCTTCTGGCTACTCTATGTTCAGTAGTTCCCTTGACGGCTTGTGGAGATGGGCAAAGAACTACTCAAAATACTACAAAAGAAGGGAAAAGCGATCCCGACAGAAGTCGTTTAGCAATGATTAAAAAACGAGGAAATCTAATATGTGGGGTTAATGGAGAGGTTCCAGGATTTAGTTTTGTGGATGAAAATGGGCAATATTCTGGTTTGGACGTAGATATATGTCGGGCAATCGCAGCAGCTTTGTTTGATGATTCCTCCAAAGTTGAGTACCGTAAGCTTAGCGCACAAGAACGCTTTACTGCTGTTCAGTCCGGAGAGGTAGATGTTCTAAATCGTAATACTAGTTGGACGGTGAGTCGAGATACTTCGGTCGGTGTAGCATTCGCCCCTACAGTTTTTTATGACGGTCAAGGTATTATGGTGACTAAAGCTAGTGGGGCAACTAAATTAGAAGATTTAGAAGCTAAATCAATTTGTGTTCTGGCTGGAACTACTACAGAACAAAATTTAGCTGATCAGATGCGTAAACGGGGAGTAAAAAATTACAATTCCGTTATCTCTGATGATGTAGACGCCCTTTATGCCGCCTATCAAGAAGGTCGCTGTGAGGCAGTTACTTCAGATCTATCTCAATTAGTAACTCGTCGTTCTGTTTTTCCTCAAAAAGATAATCATGTTATACTGAATGTTTTTATGTCTAAGGAACCACTCGGTCCAGTTGTCGCCGATGGGGATTCTGATTGGTTTGATGCAGTAAAGTGGATCACTTTCGCTACTATGCAAGCAGAGGAATTTGGCATTATGTCTGACAATATAGAGACCTTTGAATCTAGTGAAGATCCTAATATCAGAAGGTTTTTAGGGCTAGATAATAAATTAGGCGAGGACATGGGGTTACCTAATGATTTCACATTCCGTATTATTAAGCATGTCGGAAATTATGGCGAAATTTATGAACGCAACATCGGTCGGCCATTGGGATTGGAGCGGGGACTTAATAAACTTTGGACTGATGGCGGCTTGCTATATTCTCCACCGTTTCGATAGGGTGTCGTACATAGTTGAGAGTCAATATTTAATAGTTGATGTTGAAGCTATTTTACTATTAACTTCTTAATTTAAGAAGTACTGTGCTTGAGGGCTATTAGTGATAGTAAAACTATTCACCATAAATTACCAACCACTAACTAAAATGATTGATAAAGAAAAAATACCATTATGGCGGGACTCCCGTTTTCTCAAGATTGTATTTCAGGTATTTGTTGTCCTAATGCTAGGATTAATTGTCCTGACTTTGGGTACTAATTTAATTAATAACTTTAAAAGATTAGGATTGAATTTCGGATTATTTTTTTTAATTGATTCTGATCGCACAGCATCTTTTAGTATTTCTGACTCTTTGATTCCCTATAGTTCTACTGATTCCTATGGCAGAGCTATTCTAGTAGGATTACTCAATTCCTTAAGAGTAATGATTGGTGGTATTATTTTATCTTCTATCATAGGCATTACTGTTGGATTAGGAAGACTCTCTGATAATTGGTTAGTTCGCAAAATTGCTTCAATTTACGTTGAAATTTTACGGAACACCCCCTTATTATTACAATTATTTTTTTGGTATTTTGCCGTTTTTCTAAAATTCCCTAAAATTTATGAACCTGGTAATTTTTGGGATCTAATTTTTTTCTCCAATCAAGGAATTTACCTTCCCCGTCCTTTAGGTAGTTTACAAACTTTTTTAGTTCTGGGGTTTATTATCTTCAATAGTTTTTTAATAGGATTAGTATGGAATAAAAGATATAAGATTATAGTTACGTTGGAAAAAAAAGAACGACTTTATAAGGGGATATTGTTTGGTATATTAACTCTTATCTCATTAACTTTTATCTTTGGTATTGATTGGCAGTTACCTCAGTATGACAGTGATATCAATCTCATTCAAGGGGGATTAAATCTATCCCCTGAATTTGCTACATTGTTATTAGGATTAACTATTTACACAGCAGCTTTTATCGCTGAAAGCGTTAGAGCAGGTATTCAGTCAGTATCTAAAGGGCAATGGGAGGCAGCTAAAGCATTAGGACTTAACTCAGGTTTGTCGATGCGGTTAGTGATTTTTCCCCAAGCATTACGGGTTATGATTCCGCCATTAACAAGTGAATTTCTTAACCTGGCTAAAAATTCTAGTCTAGCAGTCGCTATTGGTTACAATGATATTTATGCTGTTGCTAATACTGTTTCTAATCAGACTGGAAGAGCTGTAGAAATGTTGTTAGTTGTCATGATAACCTATCTTATTGTCAATCTGATTATATCCACAGTAATGAACCGACTCAACACAATTGTACGTCTCCAAGAACGTTAAAAACTATTCCTATTCCTTTCCTACAGCTAATCAATTTTAGCCGTTGTGTCATGGATATAGATAGGATAGTCTTGTGAGAGGTATTAATAGAAACTTGTTTAATTCTGTCCCTAGTAACATAGGTATCAGGAGTGGAAAACACTGACATATTATAAAGAATCGTTAGAATGGTTTAACTCTGTTTCTATTAAAAGAATACTTATCAAAATAACAATGATAAGATGATCTTAAAGTAGATACCGCAACATAAGAAAAGTCTATTTCTGTGGATTACTTACTAATTCTTTTAAGTCTATTTGAGTAGCTCTAAGAATTTTGATTATTTGTAAAGTCTTTTGAATTTACCCATAGAGGTTTTATTAACAATGACTCAACAATTTAATAATCCAATTGTTGACAAAAGTTTTGCGATTATTGATCACGAAATAGGAGATCATGATCTGAATAAATTTGAATACGAGATCGCTCGTCGTGTTATCCATACTACAGCAGATTTTGATTTTATTGATTTACTTAAATTTAGTCCTGATGCAATTACTCAAGCTATTGAGTATTTGCCTAAAAAAAGACCCATCATAACTGATGTTACAATGATAGAGCGAGGAATCTCCACCTTAGTCAATCAAACATTTCAAAATCCTATTATTAGCGCCATAGAACAGGTCAGCAGTGTCTTACCTGGGAAAACTCGTACTGAAACTGGATTGTTAACTTGTTTTAATCAATACCCTCAAGCTATTTATGTAATTGGAAATGCCCCTACTGCTTTAATCGCTTTGTGTCAAGAATTGACTACCTCTAGGTTTAAACCAGCCTTAATCATCGGCTGTCCTGTTGGTTTTGTTTCTGTGGTTGACTCAAAAGAAATGTTAGCTAACACTGGCATTCCTCAAATCAGAGTTGAAGGTCGTAAAGGAGGATCAACAGTTGCTTCTGCTATTCTCAATACTTTATTGATTTTGGCTTATCAGCAAAATAGTCAATAAATATATAGTTTATCTTTTTTAAGATAATTATGATTAAAGTAATAGGAATTGGTTTAGATGGAATAATAGGACTGACTAAACCAGTCCAAGAGATTGTCCATAAAGCTACACTATTGATTGGAAGCGAACGGCACCTGAGCTACTTTCCTAACCACCCTGCTCAAACAATAGTGATTGGGGACTTACTCGAATTGATTAAAAAGATTAATCAGGTAAGAGACAATCACCATCATATTGTGATTTTAGTAAGTGGAGATCCATTTTTTTTTGGACTAGGACGACTTTTAATAGGATATTTTTCCGCAAAAGATTTGCAATTTTACCCTAATATCAGTAGTATTCAATTAGCATTTAATCGTCTAAAAATACCCTGGCAAGATGCTGAAGTTATCAGTGTTCACGGTCGAGAAACAGATGAGTTAATTACTGTGTTTAAAGAGGGAGTTGACAAAATTGCTATCTTGACGGACCACAATAATAATCCATCCGTAATTGCTCATCTTTATCTTAGTTTAAATTTACCTTGCCACTATGAATTTTGGGTATGTGAAGATTTAGGAAATAGTACTGAAAAAATACAGTCTTTTTCTGCCGAGGAATTAGCAGAAAAAAAAACTACTGAATTTGCCTCTCTTAATATAGTTGTTGCCTTACATAAGCCTTTGAACAACTTTTTAGAAGTTAACTTTAGTAATTTACCTTTGTTTGGCTTACCAGATCACTTATTTTCTACCTTCAAAGATCGACCAGGATTAATTACCAAACGAGAAATGCGCATTAATATTCTGGGAGAATTAGCCTTGCAAAACAAACAAATTGTTTGGGATATTGGTGCAGGAACAGGCTCCGTATCTGTTGAAGTCGCTAGATTATGTCCGGATTCTAAAATATATGCCTTAGAAAAAACAGCAGTCGGAATTGTATTGATTGAAAAAAATTGCCAGCGTTTTAAAACT
Source organism: Cyanobacterium sp. uoEpiScrs1 (assembly GCF_947331815.1). Classification (GTDB taxonomy): domain Bacteria; phylum Cyanobacteriota; class Cyanobacteriia; order Cyanobacteriales; family Microcystaceae; genus Rippkaea. The sequence continues at coordinate 969,314 of NZ_OX373462.1, read as the reverse complement.
TTTAATGTTGTCCCCATTTGCGGACAAGCCCCTGACATTCTAGTTGACTTACCTCAACCAGATCGCATCTTTATGGGAGGGAGTGGAGGAGATATTATTTCAATCTTAGAAGTTTGTAAAGATAAGTTGGCTGAGGATGGAATCTTAGTTATGGCATTAGCAACATTGGAAAACTTAGCTATTGCTATAGACTGGTTTAGAAGAAGATCTTGGGATTATCAGGTATTAAATCTACAAATTTCTCGTTCTGCCCCTGCTGGAAATTTGACACGCTTTTCTCCCTTAAATCCTATTATGTTATTAAGAGCATTCTCGGTAAGGTAAGGTGGAAGGCCATGGGAAATTAACATTTTATTGACACCTAACCTCAGCTATAAGTTTGTCTGGCACCGGGTTCTCTAATAAACTAATTAGGGAACAGATAATAGGAAGTGCCGGAACGTATGATGCGAAGGAATAAACCTGCCGCAAAAGATCGAGTTTTCAAGCTACTGATTGCTAAAAAAGACAAAATAGTTCCAATAAGTTCTAACTTTAAGTCAAAATTTTATTATTATTTATTGCCAAATCCAAAATTTTTTGCAAGAGAGATATCACTTTAAAAGTGTAGTAATTTTAATTTTTGTCAAGGTACTCATATCCATTAAGGTTTAGGATAAGTTAAGTCTAAAGAAACCTTCGAATCACTGATAATGAGTCAACTGTATAACGCTTTTACATTATTTCTTAGCCTGCTAGTAGAAGCTTTTCCCTTTCTTCTATTAGGAGTATTACTATCAAGCAGCTTACTATTATTGATTGATGAAGAGAAATTAATCGAAATATTGCCTAAAAACCCTTTTCTAGGAGCGTTAGCAGGCAGTTGTATTGGTTTTTTATTTCCTGTATGTGAATGTGGAAATGTCCCAGTAGCGCGACGATTATTGATGAAGGGAATACCTACCTCCACAGCTATTGGTTTTCTGTTAGCTGCCCCGACTATCAATCCTATTGTTGTTTGGTCAACTTGGATAGCTTTTCGAGGACAACCAGAAATTGTCATTTTTCGGATTATATTTTCTTTAACCATTGCTGTGATCATGGGCTGTGTTTTTAGCGTTCAAAAAGATCCCCGTCCTTTGTTGCAACCGTTTTTATCCAAACGAGTTACTAAATTACTTCATCAGACAAGTAAAAAAAATTTGTCAGTTCAAAAAGGCTTGCGTCAAGATAGCTTAACATTGCTGCAGTCAGGCACTTTTTTACTTGATAAGCCAGGAAAACCCTTATCAATTGGGGATATGGCTGCTTCTCCTACTGCTTTATCTACAGATTTGGCTTCAAACTTAAGTCAACGACTTCAATTGATATCAGATAATATCATACAAGAATTAAGAGAATTGGGAGGAATGTTAATTTTGGGGAGTGCGATTGCAGCTTCTTTACAGGTCTTTGTCCCTCGTGAAATCATTCTTAGTTTGGGTCAAGGAACCATTAGTTCTATCATAGCTATGATGCTTCTAGCAGCAATTGTGTCTATTTGTTCAACAGTAGATTCTTTTTTTGCCCTTTCCTTTGCATCTACTTTTACAACTAGTTCTTTGCTGGCGTTTTTGGTTTTTGGCCCTATGATTGATATCAAAGCGATCGGCTTAATGCTTTCAATCTTTAAACCTAGAATGCTGATCTATTTATTTGTCTTAATTGCTCAATTGACCTTTATCTTAGCCTTAAATCATAGTTATTTCTTCTAAAATCAAAGCAATGCTTAATCAAATAATATCAATTTAGTAATGACTTTTATTTCAAAATTAAAATCTTCTCGAAAATTTATTATACCAGGGTTAGATGTGTTAGCCTTGCTAGCCTGGACGATTTTATTGTTTAAATATTGGGCAACTGGACAATTAAAGTTATTGATCCATCCTAATTACTTTTGGCTGGTTTTCGTTACCAGCGTCATTCTATTTATATTAACTGGGTTTAAAATTTCACAATTTATCAAAAGTTTACGCAGAAAAAACACCACTTCTACAAATTTTAAGGCAGTCCAACATGTGACGTTGTTTCCTCCAGTGTGGAGCAGTAGTTTACTAATTGTGACAGCTATCGCTGGACTAATGATTCCCCCAACTATTTTCAATAGTAAAATGGCATTACAGAGGGGAATTTCCGAATCTTTGCCCGTCACTCGAACCCAAACCCAAATCTTCAGATCCACTCTCAAACCAGAGGAAAGATCTCTTATTGAATGGATCCGTACATTGAATGCTTATCCTGAACCTGACGCCTATGAAGGACAAAAGGCTAAAGTCACAGGGTTTGTGGTTCACTCCTCTATTTTACCTAGAAATTATGTTTTCCTAAGTCGTTTTATTATTACTTGTTGTGCAGTAGATGCCTATCCAGTAGGGTTGCCTTTAAAATTAAAGAGTGATCGTAATACTTATCCTCCTGATACTTGGCTAGAGGTAGAGGCACTAATGATAACAGAAACTCTGAAAGTTGATACACAAACCATGAAAGAAACTCCTATAAAAAAACGCCAATTAGTGTTAGAAGCTACATCTATTAAAACTATTCCTACTCCTGATTCTCCTTATGGATATTAAACATACTCACAACTTTCTTGAAAAGAAATTAATTGTTGTTTGACCATATTCTTATGAATAAGTTAGTATTGCGACCTATTGACAAAATTTCTTTATTTATAATGACGGCTTTAATGTTTGTAATTGGAGGTCTAATAATAGGAGAAAATAACTGTGGAAGTCAATGTTTTTTTAAGAAAGGGCCTCGAGTCAAAAGTTTTACTTGGCAAAACAAGCAAATTGGGGCAAAAGATCGGGCATTTATTCTAACCTTTAATCGCCCGATGGATACCGTTAGTGTTGAAAATAATTTAGTAATTGATCCTCCTGTTCCTGGTAAGTTTAGTTGGGCTGGACGACGACTAGCTTACACTTTAAAAAACTCAGCTCCCTATGGACAAACCTATCAAATTTATCTTTCTGGTGCCAAGGAGCGATTTAGACAACAAGGACAACCAGGGGAAGTGATGGAACCATTTGTAGGAGAGTTTCAAAGTCGTGATCGTGCTTTAGCTTATATTGGAACTCAGGGCGAAGAGGAGGGAAGACTAGTTTTTTATAATTTAACTCGACAGAACAAACGAATTCTTACTCCGAAAGAACTAGTTGTCATTAATTTCGAATTTTATCCCCAAGGTGATTACATTCTCTTTTCTGCTGCACCTCAAGGACGAGGAATTGAAGGATTACGAGAATTGCAACTGTATAAGGTAACAACAGGAGTTGATAATGGGGTAGATAACCCTACAGCTAACCAACCCGGGAAAACAGAACTGATACTTGATAATAAAGACTATCAAAACAACCAGTTTGATTTATCGAATGATGGAAAAATTATTGTAATACAACGAGTTAACCGCCAAAATCCGGCTGATTTTGACTTATGGATGCTAAAATCTGGGGACAAACCAGAACGATTAAAGGTTACAGGCGGAGAATTTTCCATCACCCCTGACAGTCAAACTTTAGCAGTAGCCAGAGGAGAAGGGATTGGAATCCTGCCCTTAGAACCTCGAGCTGAACCTTTAGATTTTCTACCAAAATTTGGACAATTACTTAGTTTTGCTCCTAATGGCTCGGCGGCAGCTATGGTGGATTTCAATACAGATGATGCTAACTTGCGTTATATGAGATCGCTTTTTTATGTTAATAACCAAGGAGTACAAAAGGAACTTCTAACGACTGAAGGATCCATCATTGATTGTCAATTTAATTTAAGGGGAACTATTATTTACTGTTTGCTAACTGAGTTAGTAGATACTGAAGAATACAAAGAACAACCTTATTTCGCAAAGTTTGATATTAAAACAGGAGCTATGATGCCTTTGGCAACTCTATCTGATTATCGGGATATAAATATTAGTTTAGCTCCCGATGGTTTGGCTCTTTTATTTGACCAGATTATAACTAGTGATAATCCCATTTTTAATGATAAGTTGACTAGTAATTCAGGAGAAGCAATTATTGGAGGACAATTATGGCTGCTAATTCCACCAGAACAGAATAATTCTAGTACTCAAGTGGAATTGAAAGAATTACCTTTAATTGGATTTCGTCCTAAATGGCTACCTTAATTTTTAAATTCTAATATGTACAATAAAAATAATTTAAAAATCTTTAAATATATATATTGAAAATACTCCTACAATATATGAAAACAAAAACTAAAAATATTTATCTGAACGAGTAAAATGGTCTGTTGTCTATTTTGACAAAGGAACAAGATTGTTAGTCCTATGTGCAGCAAATATTTTTAGATTATTATTAAATGTTAATATTTCATAATTGTTCTTAAAAATTTCAAAATGATAAATACTATCAGTATTTTGTGTATTTAAATAACGACTAGATCATTTTAATTGACTTTACTAGCAATATTTAATATTTGGCACAAATGGATATATAAAGTATCTTTTTGCGCTTAATACTTAATATTAGTAAACAAAATACTTACCAAAAAATTAAAATTGATGTCAAACATTAAGTAAAGCTTCTACAAATTCGTAACTAGAAAAGGGACGTAAATCTTCAATTTCTTCTCCTGCACTGATAAAGCGAATGGGTAAATGAAGTTTTTGAGAAACGGCCAATGCTACCCCACCTTTAGCGGTCCCATCCAATTTTGTTAAAACTACCCCTGTTAAATTTGCTGATTTAGAAAAAACCTCAGCTTGACGTAGTCCATTTTGCCCCAATGTAGCATCGAGAACTAGTAAAGCTTCAACTTGGGCATTGGGAGCTTTTTTGTCAATAATTCGTCTAATTTTAGATAACTCTTCCATCAGATTCTTTTTGTTTTGTAATCGTCCTGCTGTATCTACTAACAAAAGTTCTATCTGACGAGATTGAGCAGCTACAATTCCGTCAAATACTACCGCCGCCGGATCTGTATTTTTACTTGGGTTAGCGATAACTAGAGTATTACTCCTCCGACCCCACACTTTTACCTGTTCCACTGCTGCTGCTCGAAAAGTATCTGCTGCCGCGATGATGCAGCTATAACCAGATTGTTGGGACAAATGAGCTAGTTTTCCAATAGTGGTTGTTTTACCTGCACCATTAACTCCTGTCATTAACCAAATATTGAGAGTATTCTTTTCAGGGGCAAATCCAAGATTCCTTATTTGTTTTAGAGGAGCGTCAAGAATATCGCGTAGAATTTCTTTAAGATAAGCGATTGCCTGTTCAGGGGGTAATGTCTCTTCGCGAAGTCTACTTTGTAGGGCTGAAATAATATGATCAGTAGCCTCTAACCCTACATCCGCTTGCAACAATAAAGCTTCAATTTCTGTTACTGCGTCCTGATTGAGTGGTCCTTGACCAACAACTGCCTTTAGTTTGTTGACTAGTCCCCGACGGGTTTTACCTAGCCCTTGACGTAGTCGTTTTAGCCAGTTAATCTCTTCGGCGGAAATATCTTCAGGTGCGCGGCCTTGAGCAGCAAGAACTTTGACTGACCAGACAAATTCTTCATCAAAGGCTAATCCGGCTTCTTCTATCTTTTCCGTCTCTATCGCTGTTTCCTTAAGAATTTCTAATCGATTAGATTTTTGTGTCCAAGCAGGTGTTGTTTGTTTTTCAACAGAAGTAGGTTCTTCAAGAACTTCTGTTGTTGAAGTTTTAGTCGTTGTCCCAGACTGTATTTCTATGTTTTCTCTTGGTTGTAAGTCAGTTTCAGTATCAGTTATTTTTGATTTAGACTCTTCTTTTCTCTGTTGAATACTTTGATAAGCAGACTTAGCCCAAGTCAGATAATCCTCTTGACTTAATGAGGATGTTTCTTCCGGGATTTGTGCTTCGGTTTGTGAGGAATAAGAAAGAGTTTTTTCTTCAATAGATTTTGATTCTTGAGATTTAGCAGACGTTTCAATTTTACGAGAAAACCAATTGAACATAAGTATGTTTTTAGCAAAAATTAAGTCATATGTTCGAATTATCTTAACAGAAATTTTGTAATAAGTTAATAAACAAAAATATATTCTTAGACAAGACTAACCTTTTATTTGATTTTGTTAGAGCACCTGTAAATAAAATGAATTTTGACACCATTGATAACTAATAGTACAGAAATGATTTACTTTTTCTTGATTTAAGAATGTCGGGTTAGGAACTACTACTGTTACGATTATGATTCTTGATTCTTATAATGCTCAATTTAATTTGGAAAAAGTAATCGAAAATGACTTATTCAATTTTTGTCGAAAATTATCAACAGTTAGACTAAATTTCTCCATTCTGAAAAAAAACAGTCCATAATCTAGTTTTGGCTATTTTTTTAAAGAGATAGTTTCTTCTTAATATTTAGGAAATCACTTAGTACGGAGTGATAGTTTTTCGGTGTTAATACCACAAAGTACAGTTAAAGGGGAATACACGGTAATTTATTGTTTCATCTAAAGAAATATAGTTTGAAACTTTATATAAAATATATCTTTGAGGTTAAATACTTAACGACTTAGTTTTTGTTGTATTACAGAAGTTGTTTCTATATTATATATAAAATTTGTATATGTTTTATACAATAACTTTTTTTCAGAAATACGGAAGTACAAATGGATGATAGGATAAAATCATCATTAAGTCCATGGAGGATTCTAAAAAGTTAAAAATAAATATTTATAGTTTGACATATAAAACTATATTCTGTATTAGAGTTAAGATATAGATCTTATGATTAGTTATTTTTTAGCCGAGGATGCAGATATAATCAATAGGAAATAATATATAAATTCCTATCAAATACAGTAAGTTAGACTTAAATCAAAGTCGATTATTGTTATTATTATTTGGGGAAACAATAATTTGCTACAATACTATAAATTTATATTAATAAAACTATTTAGTTGAGTTGCAAAAATAGTTTTAATAGACTGTAAAGTGTTGGGGAATAAGCTGGAAAGCAGATTTAAATATCTTAAAAACTCATGATACTAAAGACATAACTATTTTCAATTTTTCTTTAAAAGTCATATTTAATTTCTTCTTTATTTTATCAAAATCAACAGTATATATTTCATAGAAAATAGGACAAATTTTAATTTTTTAAAAAAATATATCAACTAAAATATTTACTTATATTAAGTAAGTAATTTCCTTCTACACAAAGAAGATTTATAGTGGTTTTAAATCAGTTAGTTCACAGTAAGAATGCTTAGTTGCTTAGTGTTTATATACTAATTTTATGACTTTATTAAATAAAATAATGAAATTATTGAGTTAATAAATTAAAAATTTTTGATAGTATTTAAATTTTAAAAATAAGGAGATAAAACTAAATATTTATCTACATAAATTTTGTTAGTCATCTTAGTTTTATTATTTCATTTTTGATAAATTACCAATAAATACATAAGTTAATGTCCGGAATAATAATATCAGCACTTTTAAAGATGAAGATGTAAAATTATTTATTTTTTCAATTTAAATTCAAAGTAATTTATTTAAGTAGCTTATTTTTACAATAATTCTCATATAAATAAATTAAACACTATAGCTAAACTACATAGTAATCATAAAAATATGAATATTAAAATTAAATTACAAAATAGATTGTAATTTAATTTTAATATTCATATTTCTACCAACTACCAAAATAGCCGACTCTCCAAACTTAGGAGGGCCACTCTTAATTACTGGATTACTAGAAAATCCAAATTTTTCTGTAGGAATCCCCATAAAATTACGATTAAGTTTCCCATCCTCATTATGATCTAAAAAAACTGCCACAGCATAGGTTTTTGATGGTAGGTTATTGAATGTTACTCGCATAGGATTATTGGTAATTTTTACACATTCACTTTCAATTGCATCTTTCTTACTATCAGGGAAACCTTGACTACTTGAAAATAAACTAAAACAAAGCTGTCCACGACGTTCCCCAAATCCGGTAATTTCAATCGTGAGATCGCTCATTAAGTTAGCATTCACAGGGCTATAAATACCTAACAGTCCGACTAAATATAGCAAGCTAGGATTTATTCGGTATCTATATTTCATTTTGAGTTCCTCTTGATTTTTTTTAAATCTAAATATAGTTTCAGTTGTTAGTTCTTAAAAGAAGAGTTTAATATAGTAATTTTTTGTTAGATTTTCTCTTTATTTTGAGATTCTTGAATGTTTACTTAATACCTTAATAATAGAACATTATTACCAATAATATTGTTTTTTTATCTAAACACAAGAATTTATCTAGTATAAAAGCTAGGAAAGTAAGTTATTAACCTGTATCAATTAATAAAAGTATATTTCTAAACTCTGTATTTGCTTATGACTAACTCAAGAAGTAAAAATTAAAAAGTTAAGCTTTATATTTTAGGTAGTTCAATGATGGTCTACATTCTGAGTGAGTGTGCTATTTTATCAAACTAAACTTCAGTTCTTTTCTAACATGTTATGCGATACTGATAACTTCTGTTATTGTCCTAAATTTACGGCTATCAGTCTGCTATACTAGGCTCGGTGTAACTATATTTTACCACAAGCCAGGTCTCAAGGAGATCCAAAGTGTAATTTGGCTTTGCTCGACTATAACAAATAATCTTCTTTTGCCCTAAAAAATTAATAAAAAAGTTTTTAGAACTGATGACATAACAACGTGAATTGTACTATGATCTTAGTGTGATAGTCTATAAATCAACAAGAATTTAGCACATATTTATCCAGTGATTCAAAAAATACTATTAATTATTGATGTTATAAATAATATTTTTTAACAAAAAATATGTCTGATATTCTATGATTACTATAATAAAATTATTTCCAAACAATAAAATGAATAATTTTGTTTTTTTGAGATAAACAAGAAATAAGTAAATGCAGATTTACGAGATAAATAATAAACAGAAATAGATTATATATACAAACGTAATTATTTGTGGCGACCAATCTCTGATTTTAGAAATTGCCCTTTAAAATATTAAATCAATAGTAAATAGAACTATGCTAGTCATCTTAGCGTTTCTTCCACAATTAGAGATAACCAGCACAGTCTACTTGAACATAAGTAATTAATATTCACAACAAAAAACTTTCGGGAGTCTTGCCATGTTTCGACCCCGAAAGCTTTTGTCTTTACGTTCTTACTCCTCACACGTACTTATCATCTCATCAGTTTCTTCTAAGGGTTTTTACAAAAGTGACAGTTTTCTTTTTGTCACTCCTAGATAGATAAGATTTATAACTAAAATGGTTTTGTTGACAATTATATGTTGCAGCAACCAGCTTTATTCCTTGCCACAAAAGAATATCAATATAAGGATACAGGCAAAGTTAATTTTAGTGTTCCCATCACTTTTAATTAAATTAAAGGTTATATTTTTTGTGTATGTTATGATAAACGGGTAAGTGAAAAGACTTTAGTAAAAAAGCCTTAAAAATAAATCACTACTCTCAAGTATCGTTGAAATTAAAAGCTACAACGATAACTAGGTCGGACTAAAAAACTTAATTGGGTCCTTATCCAGCTAGTATGGCTAACTATTCAAAGCAAGAAGTTACTATTGCCGTGGTTGGTGATGTCCATGGTCAATGGGAAGAAAACGATAATCTCGCTCTAGAAAATTTAGGAGTTGATCTTGTTCTATTTGTCGGAGATTTTGGAAATGAGGAAGTTTCTATTGTTCATCTAGTCGCGGATCTCAATCTCCCTAAAGCAGCTATTATGGGCAATCATGATGCCTGGTATACTGCTTCACAGTGGGGGCGCGAACAATGTCCTTATGATCGAACGAAAGAAGATTGGCTACAAGCACAACTCGATTTATTAGGAACAGCTCATGTTGGCTATGCAAAACTAGATTTTGAGGAATTAAACCTCTCAGTAGTTGGAAGTCGTCCCTATAGTTGGGGAGGATCTCAGTGGAAAAACAAGGCTTTCTTGCATGATCGCTACGGTGTCTCTAATTTTGCAGAGTCTACCGCTAAAATTGTTGCTGCAGCCCGACAAGCAGCGCATAACACCATGATTTTTTTAGGACATAATGGACCAGCAGGATTAGGAGAAGAACCCCAATCGATCTGCGGGCGTGATTGGAAACCCCTGGGAGGCGATCATGGAGACCCTGACTTTGCACAGGCTATCGCTGAAGTTCACGCCTTAGGGAAGAACGTTCCTCTTGTAACTTTTGGGCATATGCATCACCGATTACGATATACGAATTCTCAATTCAGAATTAAGGTTAAACGTAATTCAACAAAAACAATTTATTTGAATGCTGCTAGTGTTCCTCGTTATATAGAAAGGAATAAAGTTAAATTACGTAATTTTTCATTAGTATCTTTGAGTAAGGGAGAAGTTATGGAAATATCTTTGGTTTGGATTAATACTGATGGAGTAATTGTGTCTCAAGAATATTTGTATTGTCATCAAGATACAACCGCCTCAGGTACAGTCTTTCCAAGTCCCAAGCTACCTTAATTAATCGACTAATAAAACCCATATTCTGTAATCACATGTGGGGCTTTTTACTAGATATTCTTAAAGTCTTATTAATTGCACATCAGTTTAACAATTTTTGATAGAATAGAAGCTGTCTATCTTATTGGAGAGGTGGCAGAGTGGTCGAATGCGCCCGACTTGAAATCGGGTTTGGGTCAAACCAACGTGGGTTCAAATCCCACCCTCTCCGTCATGATATCAATTCTTAGAAAGTTTCTAAGTCAAAATCAAGTTTTAAAGTTGATAGGTTACAGGAAATCTCTATGACGTAGTCACAAGACAATAAAATTTACTGAGTATGCAAAATACTACAACTCGCTCGATATATAAATCAAAGATGTTAATTTCTACCTGTAACCATTTAGCTGATGAAACGATTGCAAAGTGTATATTGCATTAATAGGAATAGCTCAAAGCTGAGCAATATCTATGGTTTTTAGTGAAAAAACTCTATAGCCTCCAAAAATCTTTAAAGTTTCTGTATAGATTCTTAGTTCAGCCAAAGCTTCTTCAATAAAATTGAACTCTGAGTCGATCTCAATATCAATAAAAAAAAGATATTCTCCTAATGATCTCTTAGTGGGACGCGATTCTATACGGCTTAAATTAATCCCCCGTTTGGCAAATACTTCTAAGGGTTTGACCAGTGTGCCAGGGACATTATTAGAAACACTAAATCCTAAAGAAATCCGACTTCCTTCTATGCTAGTTGGCGTTAGTTCCAATATCCAGAAACGAGTGCAATTGTCAGGATAATCGTTAATATCATTTACCAGAATAGGAAAATTGTACAATTTAGCAGCACGAGGAGAAGCAATCGCCGCCGAGGTTAAATCGAGAGCGATTTGATGCAGGGCTTCCGTAGTCGAATTTGTTGGGATCAAGGAAACAGAAGGTAAATTTTGCTCTAACCAATGTTGACATTGTGCTAAAGCTTGAGGGTGGGAATAAACTTTTCTTAATCCTTTTGGAGATTTTCTTCTTGATAATAAAGCGTGGGAAATGGGTAAGACTAATTCTTGTTGAATCTTAAGTTTATCTAATTGCCAAAGACTATCGAGGATGATAGCTACAGTTCCCTCTGTAGAATTTTCTACCGGCACAACTGCCTGTTGAGTTTCCCCATAGGCAACGGCATATAAAGTTTGAGCAATTGTCGGATAGGGGCATAAAAGAGATTTTGTTTCTCCTTGTTGCTCTAACCAACGCTGATAAGCTAAGGTAGCCGTTTCTGCATTAGTTCCTGTTGGACCTAGATGAGCAATAGAAATAGCCATAGACAATAAATTTGTAATCTGATTGATTATATCGGGATTCGGACAGTTATATCTAAACAACTTAACTTAATCTACAGTTTACGTGATTATCATTTAGTCAATAGAAATTTTTACAAAGAGATAAATGTCCATAGTTAAGTTATTAACTATGGACATTTATTTTAGTCTTCAATCTCGATCTTCATTATTCTTTAAGATACTATAAATCCTTGTTTAACTGTTTTCGGTAACCTCCAATGGGAAATTCAGATAATTATGGATAAGAAACTAATAGAATATCTTTCTAAATCTATTTTTTAGTTGAAGATATATCCCTGTAATTTTATGAAGCTTGATTATTTATAATCTACGCTTATTTTAAACTGTTGAAATAATAGTTAGGGACATACTTAAAAGTTGTTAAAAATAGAAAATTTATAATATTAACTATATAAATCATTGTTTTTTGAAGTTTAAATATAAATTTTCTATAGAAAATACGAGAATAAAAGTTATTTAAAAAACATCAATTTATAGCTTATGATAGTTTATTTGTTCTATTGTAGTTAGTATTTTAATTGTTATGGTAAATACCAGTACTATATTTATAGTAAATAGCTGATCGATATTCTTTAGAAGAACTTACGTACACAAATAAACTGAACTTATCTTGCTAATTTTTTAGCAAGATAAGTTCAAGATAAAGCCAGCTCTGTTAGAGCCCTTCTTATTGTTATTAAACAATAAGAAGGGATAATCTTACTTTGTATCCTCTTATATATCTGTATTGACTGTAAAGATAATTCTTAAGCTTCTTTAGCAGAAGAACGACGACGACGACGACGAATAACAGGGCGTTCGGAATCACTTTCTAGTGGTTTTGTTTCCGTTGCTTTATTGTCTGTCTTTTCGTCATCATCTAGAAACTCAGATACTCCATAAGGAATAGATTGAGAGACAACAAATGACGTATCTTCACAAGGAATTTCGTATTTCTCTGTTATTTCTTGTATCTTCTGTATCCCTTGTTCCTCTGTTATTTCTTGTATCTTCTGTATCCCTTGTTCCTCTGTTATTTCTTGTATCTTCTGTATCCCTTGTTCCTCTGTTATTTCTTGTATCTTCTGTATCCCTTGTTCCTCTGTTATTTCTTGTATCTTTTTTGTCTCCTGTTCTTCTGTTATTTTTTGTATCTTTTTTGTCTCCTGTTCTTCTGTTATTTTTTGTATCTTTTTTGTCTCCTGTTCTTCTGTTATTTTTTGTATCTTTTTTGTCTCCTGTTCTTCTGTTATTTTTTGTATCTTTTTTGTCTCCTGTTCTTCTGTTATTTTTTGTTTATTCGAGACATTTACTGAATTTTCAGGAGAATTAACGGATACTAATACAGACTTGGGATCCTTAAATTCACGATCAAGATGCACTAGCGGAGAAACTCCCATCAAAGCATAAAGGTTTTGTTCTAGGGGAGCCATTTCCACAAATACCTTTTCTATTGGTATTTCTTCTCGGCGCAAATGTCTTTGACCTCGTTCTTTCCTCGATTCAGCTTCTATTTCCCCTAAATATTCACTCTCTTTTACTATAACGTTGGGAACCACTTTAGCTATTGACTCATCCCTCAACTGAGGTTGGGATTGACGACGACGGCGGCGACGAGTGGGATTTAGAACATTACTCTGTTCTTGATAGCTTGGATGGTGAAGTAGTTCTAGTTGACTAGGAGACTGATATGTTTCATCTTCAAAACTAGATTCCCCAAAAATTTCAGACCTGTCCATAGGTTTTTCTGCTGGTTTTATCGAAGGGGAAGAGGAAGAGGAAGAGGCAGTAACTGTGTCTAACGGAATTAATTCAGAGCGTCCTGGAAGACTAATCATATGTCCTAAACCGCCACAACTAGGACAAGGTTGACCAAATAATTCGTAAATATTTTTACCTTGACGTTTTCGAGTCAGTTCAACTAAACCTAATTCTGAGAGTTGTGCAATTTGAGGTCTAGCTTTATCAGATTTGAGAGCTTTATTAAAATGTTCTAAAAGCTTAAGTTGATCGCGCCGCGAGTCCATATCGATAAAATCTACAATGATTACCCCTCCAATGTTGCGTAGACGCAATTGACGGGCAATTTCTGTAGCTGCTTCACTATTGGTCCACAGAACTGTCTCTCTTGCTGTTGCCGAACGGGTAAATGAACCAGAGTTAACATCGACGACTGTTAAAGCTTCGGTTGGTTCGATAATAACATAACCGCCAGAAGGTAAATCTACCCTAGGTTTTAGCGCTTCTCGAATCGCAGCATTAACACGAAAATAGTCTAGAACTCCAGGATGTTCGCGGTGATGATCAATCAATACTCCTTCAGGAGAACGTCCACCACTCCAGTTCATTAAGTGTTGTTTAACTCGTTTAACTCCGGCTTGAGAATCTACAACGATGCGATTTACCTCAGCACTGTACATATCTCGTAATACCCTTTGAATAAAATCGTCATCGCGATTTAAAAGAGAAGGAGCACGAGTTGAAGTGGCTTGAATTTGAATAGATTCCCATTGTCGCTGCAGAAACTCCAAATCTTCCATAATAGCTTCTTCAGCTTTCCCCTCGGCTTCTGTACGAACTAGTAAGCCCATTCCTGCAGGTTTAATCAAAATAGCTAATGCACGTAGGCGACTACGTTCATCATCATTTTTGATTCTTCTAGAAAGGTTAACTCCTCGACCATATGGCATTAAGACTAAGTACCGGCCTGGCAACGTAATATTCCCTGTGAGCCGTGGTCCTTTATTCCCCGTTGGTTCTTTCATTACCTGAACCAATACTTTTTGTTGGGGAGTCAACAGTTCTGTAATAGCCCCCGCACTTTTTTTTAGGCGAAGAGGACCTAAATCGGTGACGTGAATAAATCCATTGCGTTCCGCATCCCCAATGTTGACAAATGCTGCATCAATACCTGGGATTACATTTTCCACTACTCCTAAATAAATGTCACTAACTTGTTGGTTGCCAGTAGCAACCACCAGCTCTTGAATTTGATCTTCCCAAAAAACAGCAGCAATGTGGTGTTGCTCTGCGATAACAATTTGCTTTGGCATGCAATTCCCTCAAACTTGTGTAGCCGACCAGAACACTTTATTAAGTCAAGTGCCTGTCGATAATAAATTGGTCAAAAAACTCTCTAAATGTAGTCGCGATTGACTTTAAGCCAGTAAAGAATCGAAAAAATTATACTCAGCCCCATATTTCACCTGAACGTTGGCTATCTAAATTGAGCTAACGTAATCTCGTCTAAGGAGGTTACTCGTTTTTTGGATGTATCTCTACCAATTTTAAAACGAGAATTGTAATTTGATATTTAATAGACTCCTCTTTGAATTAACTTGTCAGCACCAACATTTATTACATGCAAGACGCTTCCTTGGTGAATCGAGTTGATAATAGAACTGATTAGAAAACACTTTAACTGTTTTCACTGATGGTGGTTACAATCAACTAAACAGTTGAGTCCTATTTGTATTAAATCACTCTAGCTGGTCGAGTGGCTTTGGTTTCCTTGGATATTAATCATTAAAGATAACATACACAAATACTAGATCATTTTAACCCAATTAAAATCTAGTTGAAAACTCAAAATCATACCATTAGCTCATTTTCAATTTTCAGATAATGCTAATACCACCCAATCATTCCTAATTTAGGTTTTTAGGTTGAGCATCTAGTGTAAATCATATTTCCTAGAATCTCATGCGTTTATAAGTCAGATGTAACTTCATTTAGTTACCATAGTTTCGATACATTTCTAGTTGTCAGAGATGATCTTAACATAGAACATGTGCGTCATTTATTTTTCTTATATAGACTTGAAAGCTAAATGTTTGAAGTGTATGAACCAGCAAACTTAATATAAGTTTTTCTTATATTAAGTTTGCTGGTTCATACACTTCAATTTCAGGAATGAAATAGAAAGATTTAAGAAAATAAGAGAAAGAGAAGAATATAAAAATTTTATTTTTATTAATACGTTGACTAGGGGTGGAGTATACCTTATGAACAAAGAATTAATAGGTAAAAAAGCTACTATCCAGAGCCTATACAATCTATTTATTAAAAAATACAAATATAAAATGCTTATAAAAAATAAATAGTGAAGTCAATAAAAGTTAACTTATGACATCGTTAAAATGAATATAATGCTTGAAATTTTGTTTTATAAAGTTTTGTTATCAATCATTTTACATTTTATGACATGCAAGTAGAGATTCATATAAACTAATATTAGCACTCCTAATCTATTAACTTTTGTCTATGACACTTTCCTAAAAATGTAAGAATAGATTTGTACTCTACCGTTGAAATCTCTAGTTAATGATTAGCTGATTGTACAAAATTTAGTTGTCTACAGTTTTTTTACTTTTCTAAATTGTAAATTGAATTGTTTATATAAGTATCGCAGAAAAAGTACTATTTATTTGATAAATTAATAACAACAAGGTTTAAGTAGATAAAAAATATGTGTTTTAAATTCATAAGATTTAAAAGGAGATATTAAATTTGACAAAAATAAAGATATAAATTTTTAATTTATCAACTAATAATAGTAATAGTTTGTCTGAAAATACAACAATCAATATTTTAAGTCTTTAAGATTAGTTTTAACAATTAAAATACTTAGTTGTAAAAAAATGATATTTGTACAAAATAAATACAAATGCCAGTTCAAAAACCTCTACAAATTAGGATAATACGTGAATTGTTTTAAAGTAACTGAGAAACAATAAATAAAAATAGAGTTAATTTATTAGACGATGATTTTGATTATAATAAACACCAAAGGATGATAGTTGTTATGATTATATTCTTGCTAAAAATATTTGTTATTAATTTAGTTAAGTTTAAATAGTTTTTAATGTTTATATGATTTAAAATGTACTAAAAATAAACGGTATTAGTTTGTTGTTTTTAACCCTAAAAAATGCAGGCAATATTTTAAGATAATCCAAAAAATATGAAATTACTTTTTGGTTAAATCATATGCTTTCAAGCATAGTTTATATTGAAATATTATCCATATAAAACTCAAATTATAATAGTATTCAATATAGATTTTTAATTAAAATTAATTTTGTTTACATTTTCTATGATCAAAGTTATTTTTATAGCTTAGATAAATTTAAAATTAATTTTTTTAAATAATTTTAAGCCTTTAAAAGAATATAGTTTACTGCTTTAATTTTAATAATATTTAAATAATTATTTAATATGAACAGGCTATTAAGTCTATTTTTTGCTCTACTTCTGACTTCTATTTATTAATAAATAGGCTAAAGACTATATTTTACAATAGATGTAGGTAGTTAATTATATTAAACTTTGCTATTGACAATAGATAAATATATTGCTTGTTCAAACATCTCTTATTATATGTCTTAATAATGTTTTTTTGATTTTTATTTTAGTTATTCTAAAGAAAAAAAGATGATCAGTATAATAAACTTATTAATATAAATCATATTCTATAATTATTGTAATACTTTATTTTTCAAATAAGATTGAACTCTATTAAAATGTTAATTACAAACTATAAAAATAAATACCAGTTTGAGTGGTAAATTTAAAATAAAGAGGTGAAAGTTACCTGTGATTAAGCTTCTATTTAAGCCATTGTTTATGTAAGTATTTGAATATAATTTTGTATGCCTTGTCTATAAAATTTTGCTCTTTTAGCGACTAATATTTATATAGGTAATAAAGGGTATTATTAATTATTTATCTGAGTACAAAGTAAATACTATTTTCCGAGGATAAATATGAGTAGGTTTCAATTAAATATAAAATATGTTTACTTTAAAATTTTACTTACCTTTTTTAGTAACTAGTCCGTTTAAAAAATAAAAATAGATAATTGTAATCTATTATTTATTTTTTTAAAAGAATAAATAATTGTCTCATTTTCTTTCTTTGTTAGTTTAGTCAAGTCTAAAGTTATGTTTGAAAAATCTGATTTATTCCTTTTTAATATATATAAATTATATATTAACGTTTTATGTCAAGTTAATCATCATGTTATTTTGTAAACTCCAGTGCATAGGTATATTGCCGCTTAAAAAAATATTAGTCATAATATATTAACTCCTAGCAATATTTATATATTTTTGTTAGATTTTTAATCAATCAAAGTTCTTGATGTTTCAATATTTTTTCTATATTTTTAGATAGACTATTTCTTTTTTCTGATTTCTACTTAAGCTTGTATAGAACTATATAATTCAAATTATGATCAACGAGACTATAAACGATAACCCATTACTCCTTGGGAAAGGGCTCCCTCCCTTTCATCAAATTCGGACTGATCAAGTAGTTCCGGCTATGACTACATTACTTAAAAACTTAGATTTCCAATTAACTAATCTGGAAATGAATATTACTCCTACTTGGAAAGGATTAGTAGAACCTTTAACAGAAATTGAAGAGCGGTTAAAGTGGAGTTGGGGAGTTGTTGAGCATTTAATGTCAGTTAAAAACAGTCCTGAGCTACGGAAAGCTTATGAACAGTCTCAACCTCATGTTATTCAATTTATCAATAAAATAAGCCAAAGTCAGTCCTTGTATAAGGCATTTAAAGCCCTGAGAAATAGTGAAAAGTGGAATAATCTAGAATCTGCTCAAAAGCGTATTGTTGAGACAGCTATTCGTGAAGCAAAACTCGCTGGAGTAGAGTTGTCAGGAAGAAAAAGAGAACGATTTAATCAAATTCAATTGGAACTAGCAGAACTATCTAATAAATTTTCTAATAATGTTTTTGATTCAACTAAAGCATTTAAGCTTAAATTAACGACAAAAAAAGAAGTGAATGGGTTATCCTCTAGTTTACTTAGCTTAGCTGCTCAAACTGCCAGATCTGAAGGAGAAGAAAGTGCGACTCCAGAGACAGGTCCTTGGGTCATTACACTTGATCATCCTAGTTATGTCCCCTTTTTAAAAAATAGTGAACAACGAGACTTACGAGAAAAAGTTTATAAAGCTTTTTTAACTCGTGCTTCTGAGGGAAACTTAGATAACAATCTCTTAATAGAACGTATTTTAGAACTACGTCAGGAAATGGCCCAATTGTTGGGCTACAATACTTATGCAGAAGTTAGTTTAGCCCGTAAAATGGTTGCTGATGTAGAAACAGCTGAAAAGCTTCTTGAAGAATTACGGCAAGTTAGTTATAAAGCAGCAATTCATGAGTTAAACACTTTAAAAACTTTTGCTAAAACTGATAATTTAAAACACTGGGATATCAATTTTTGGACAGAAAGACAACGAGAAACAAAGTTTAATTTTACTGCTGAAGAATTACGCTCCTATTTTCCTTTACCTCAAGTATTGGATGGGTTATTTACTCTGGCACAACGGATTTTTCAAGTAATTATAACTCCTGCTGATGGTCAAGCTTCTGTGTGGCATAGGGATGTTCGTTATTTCCAAGTTAGCAATGAATTAGGGGAAGCAATTGCTTACTTTTATCTTGACCCTTATAGTCGTCCATTAGAAAAACGGGAAGGAGCTTGGATGGATGATTGTATTGGTCGAGCAAAAATCAAAACAGACAAACAATTTTATACTCGTTTACCTGTCGCTTATCTTATCTGCAATCAAACCGCTCCTGTGGGAGAAAATCCTAGTTTAATGACTTTTGATGAAGTTACTACTTTGTTTCATGAATTTGGGCATGGACTTCAACATATGTTAACTCAAGTAGATTATCCAGGGGCATCAGGAATCAATAATGTTGAATGGGATGCCGTGGAATTACCTAGCCAATTTATGGAAAATTGGTGCTATGACCGTCAAACTTTATTTAGTCTAGCTAAACATTATCAAACAGGAGAAACTTTACCAGAACATTATTATCAAAAATTAGTGGCTGCGCGTAATTATATGAGTGGTTCATCAATGTTACGTCAGTTGCATTTCAGTCTTTTAGACTTGGAATTACACCATCGTTACAGATCTAATGACAAAGAAACTCCCTGTCAAGTCCGTGATAGAATTTCGCAAAAAACAATGGTCATGAAACCATTACCAGAAGATTCATTTTTATGTACTTTTTGCCATATTTTTTCAGGAAGCTATGCGGCTGGGTATTTCAGTTATAAATTAGCTGAGATATTAAGTGCAGATGCCTTTGCCGCTTTTGAAGAAGTAGATTTAGAAAATAATAAAGCTATAGCAAAAGTTGGTCAAAAATTCCGAAATACAATCCTAGCATTGGGAGGAAGCATTCATCCAATGGAAGTATTCAAGATTTTTCGGGGACGAGAACCTAAAACTAAATTTTTACTAAAACATCGTGGACTGTTATAGTTTTTAAAAAAATAACTAGTATTTCATCTATTATGTTAATTTATTTTTAACTGGTTATCAATTTATATATAATTTTTAGACATATGCTTTATCCTCTATCTCCTGATTTTTATTAGTTAAATTTAATCAATAACTACTTATTTATAACTAAATAGTTTTTATGGACTAAAGAATATTCTAGGTTCATAAAACTCAATTGAGCCGTTAATAAAATAGCTGCCTTACTAACTGAATAAACAGTATACTTATTAAGTTTGTCTAATGCTATAATTAACTACTCTAGCTGAATTAAATGTTGTAGTTTTTTAAAAAGTATAGCAATCTAAAAATATTAAATATAATATCAAAAATATGATAATTATTAAAGTTAAATTACTATCATTTATAGTGATTGATAAATAGTTTAAAAGCTAGTAAAAGGCGTTAGGAACAAATAGGTATTTAAAGGCAAAAAAAATAATAAGACAAAACAAATCTAAGAACCTTAGATTTGTTTTGTCTTATTATTTTTTTCTCTATAGCTTTTAATCAGGGTATGTGTTAAAAACAAATGCCTTAACTAAACTAGTAGTAACTCAGTAGTAATGATTATCATTGGATAATCATTACTACTGAGTTGTTTTACCAAGGATAAGAAGATGATTTATGATAAAAATTTCAATCGTTAAAAATACTCTAAGACATAAGATTATCCATCATGATCGCAAAAAATTTTTTAAGGGGTTGACAAATCCTGGTTAGTTTAGTTATATTAGTGGACGGCTTAGGAAATGGGACTGTAGTTCAACTGGTTAGAGCACCGCCCTGTCACGGCGGAAGTTGCGGGTTCGAGCCCCGTCAGTCCCGTATAAACGAATTAACTTAGAAAACAGTTTATAGATTAGTGGTGTTTTTCTCCATAGATTACACAGGCGTGTAAAGCGAAATTTCCTAGCTCACAATTTAAGACTTTATTACTTCATTAACTTTTTCTAGATGGAAAGTGTTGCCATTTGTTTATCATCATCTGGATAACCTACTTAGATACTATTGGGGATTGTCTGTTAACTGCAATGTATATAGTGTTTAATCACTATAAAAACTATTTCGGACTTATGAAGATTCTAACTATCTATCACAATTTAGGAGTACTTGTCCCTATTAAGCTAGAGCTAAGAGGCTGTCTTTAAGGTATGGACTGTTCTGAATTATTTATATAAGTCGATTTACTTATCTTAGATCAGCTTTCTTAGCTTCGTCGCCAGAACCTTACCCTAACCTTTCGGAGCTCTCCCTATCATTTGATGTATTTAGCTTATTATGTAGCGCTTGGTTTACTACTTAAAAGTGAAACTAACTTCTAAATCTTGATTCCTTGACTGGAATAAAATACAAGACAAAAATTATTTTCGAAATGCTTTCCAAGACTTTTACTCTTAAATTAAGATTTTTTTGTTTTTTATTTGTATAAATTAATTACTAAAAATCAGTATTTATAGAACATAGTATTAATTTTAAACATTAAAAATTAATACAATATACAGAAAATAATACCGTGTAATTAATTTACTTATACAATATATGATAGTTATTTTTTTGTTTTTTGTAAAAATTCTATTCTTTAGATAGCTTATATTTAAGCTAATATATTAACTATTATACAGAGTAGTTAATTAACTTATATAATAGAAAATACAAACTACCTAATGTGAGACTTATGTCTTTATATAGCAATATAAGTTTAGATGACAATTAAACAGGTCAACTTATTAGATTCTAAATATAAATAAGCTTTATAATCTGATACTATTATCAATATTATTAAAAGGATATAAGATGTCACTCACTCATCAATATATCTTAGTTTTATATCTATTTTATCTAAAGATATATACAAAAAATTTTTACTATTTAGATTGCTTAAATATCTAGTAATTATCAGAACCATGTAGTGATTTACTAGTTCTTAAATATTTAATTTTTTCTCATTACTAATGGTAAGCTTAGCCTTTATTTAGAATGGTAAAAAATTAATTGATAATAAACAAGCACAATAAAAAATAACTAGAATCATGAGATTAAATATTATTAATTATAACTTAAATATATTGAGTACAATTACATTGTCTTTATTTTTGCTAATTTACACATGAATAAAAGTTTTATTTTTTATATAAAAATCAACTTGTCTATATAATACCTCTAAAGTTGAATAATTATACAAGACAACATCAGCTAAACTAGCTTTATATCCTACATATATTTGATTTGATATTCTTTTCTCTGCTTGTTTTTTTGTCATATTATTATTTATTATTAATCGATTTATCTGTTCTTTACGAAAAGAATAAACTACCCAAATTTCTGTAACAAAATTAGTTAATCTTGCCTCAAAAAGTAGAGGTATTGATAAAATTATCGTTGAATATTTTGATTGACTAATTTTTTTTTCAAGCTTATTTTTTACATAAGGGTGAATTTTACTTTCTAACCACTGTTTTTCTTCTATATCATTGAAAATGATATCTCCTAACGCTTGACGATTTAATTGTCCATCTGGAAACTGAACTAATCGTCCATAACGAATAAAAATTTCTTGCAGGATGGGGGAATTTGGTAAAACAGCTTTTCTAGCATAAATATCAGCATCTAAAACAGGAATTTTATAAATCTTATTGATGTAATTAGAGACCGTGGTTTTTCCAGTAGCAATTCCTCCTGTCAACCCAATAATTCTTTGTGACTTTGTATTCATTTTTTATCCTTAATATTTTTAATAGTGTAATGTTATATTTAAGTTTATCTTATATATTTCTTATATAAATATTAGTTATCCTATAGATAAGAAATACCAGTAACAAGAATTTATGAATATATCAATCTGTCCAAAATGTGGGGGCAATTTGGAAAAAATTATCTATGAAGAGACCGAAGTGGATCGGTGTTGCCAATGTCTAGGAATTTGGTTGGACTCTTTAGAAGCCGAACAGCTAAAAAATATTAAAGGTTCTGAGATTATAGACTCGGGTAATTTTCAGGAGGAGAATCCATCAGAATCATTACAAAAAAAAGTTAACTGTCCCCGATGTCAAATTTCAATGATCAAAATACTTGATTTTGACGAATATCCTCTTTGGTATGAAACTTGTTTAAAGTGCCATGGACTTTGGTTTGATGCAGGAGAGTTTCAACAATTTAAACAAAACTTTCAGCACACAGGATATCTGGCTAGGGCTATAAAAATCTTACGCCTAAGAAAAAATACGTTATCATGAAGAATGGAAGCAATGTTAGGTACTACGATGGTAGTGTATTAGGGTTAGTGCTGGTGTAAAAGAATCAAGTACTGAATATCTGTGGGTGGGTTATATATAGTCATGTCTCAACGTCCCATTTACTTAGACCATCACGCCACAACTCCCATGGATGAGCGGGTATTGGAGGCTATGATACCTTATTTTACTCAACATTTTGGTAATCCTTCAAGCACTACTCATATTTATGGATGGGAAAGCGAGGCAGCCGTCAGGAAAGCAAGAAATACTTTAGCAGATGCTGTCAATTGTAGTCCTGAAGAAATTATTTTTACCAGTGGGGCTACAGAGGCTAATAATCTAGCAATCAAAGGAATTGCCGAGGCCTATTTTGATAAAGGACAACATATTATTACTGTTCAGACTGAACATAGAGCAGTATTGGAGCCGTGTCATTATTTAGAAAAATTAGGATTTGAAATTACTCTCTTATCTGTTCAAAGGAATGGATTAATCGATTTTGATGAATTAGAAAAAGCTATTCGTCCTGATACGATTTTAATTTCAGTTATGGCGGCTAATAATGAAATTGGGGTTATTCAGCCTTTAGCAGAAATTGGACAGATTTGTCATGATCATCAAATTTTATTTCACAGCGATGCAGCGCAAGCGATCGGAAAAATTCCTCTAGATGTTCAAACAATGAACTTAGATGTTGTATCTTTGACTGCCCATAAAATTTATGGACCTAAAGGCATTGGGGCATTGTATATTCGCCGTCGTAACCCTAGAGTCCGTTTAGCTGCTCAGTTGCATGGAGGAGGACAAGAAAGAGGAATACGCTCAGGAACTCTTGGTACTCCCCAGATTGTAGGATTTGCTAAGGCTGTGGAGTTAGGATTGGGAGAAATAGAGTCTGAAGGAAAACGTCAAAGCCGATTACGCGATTATCTTTGGCATCGATTAAATCAACTAGGTGGTATTCATCTTAATGGTCACCCCACTCAGCGGTTACCAGGTAACCTCAACATTAGTGTTGAAAAAGTTGATGGATCTGCCTTATTACTAGGATTACAACCAACAGTAGCAGTATCTTCAGGATCTGCTTGTTCTTCAGTAAAAACAACTCCTTCTCATGTTCTCATGGCTTTAGGATGTCAGAAGTCATTGGCCTATTCCTCTTTGCGTTTCGGACTAGGACGATTTACAACTACCCAAGATATTGAACAGGTGAGTGAATTAACCATAAGCACTATTAAGTCTTTACGCCGAGCCACTATTCAACTGTAATATTCGGTAGTATATAAGATTGATAACCTAAATTGCCTTATAAAATAAGTGTCATATCAAACTATAATATTTCTTTAACAAAAAAGATTATAGTTAAGTTCTTTTCGTCCTTGGGGCTACTGTTGTTAATGATTGTTCTTAATTAAGTGTATTAACTATTAACGACTAGAATTATAGCTAATTTAGCTTGCTAAATCTATGTCTCAAAATCTCTTTATCTTTGACACTCTATATGTAATATTAGGTGCCTCTTATCTTATAAAATAACCATCAGGATTATACATTAATTCAGATAATAAACAATTCAAGTATTCTCAATGTGTCAGTTTATTATTTCCCTATGAAGGTTTTATCTTTCACCACCTCGTGTAAATTTTCCCAACGAAGACTAACTGGCTTAGATATTTTGGGTAAAGAAATAGGGAGAACATTTTTTCTTAATACGTTAATAGCTACTTTGTATTGAGGGTCAGCATGAGTCCCCATTAAACTAGGATCATTTTTAAGTTGTATGTGTTTTTCCATACTCAAGTCTAGGTAAACATCGGGGTTAATACCTCTTTGATTAATATCCTCCCCACTAGGGGGATAATACCGGGCAATGGTAACTGCTAAACCAGACCCATCTGATAAGGAGTGAACTGACTGTACTGTTCCCTTGCCATAAGTACTAGTCCCTACCACTGTTGCCCGTCCATTTTCTTTTAAAGCTCCTGCCAATATTTCACTAGCACTGGCTGAGCCTTTATTTACTAATACCACTAAAGGTAAATCTGTTAATGAAGTTCCATTAGCTAAAAAATGGCGATCACCACCACGACGATCAACCGTCATGACAATCTCCCCTGTTTTTAACCAAAGACGGGCAATATCTATGCTAGCAAGAAGTAATCCTCCTGGATTTCCCCGTAAATCTAAAATATAACCGGATACTTCTTTTTCACTCAAATCTTGTATGGCATTCCTCATTTGTTCAGCGGCGCGAGAACTGAACTCGTCGAGGCGAATATAGCCGATACGAAGTTGAGCTTCTTGTTTTAGGTTATAACTTACAGCAGCAATTTCGATCTGTGCTCGTGTTAAGGTGACTTGAAATATCCCTTTATTTTTACGAGATAATTGTAGACTGATGTCAGTTCCTATTTCTCCTGTAACCGCATCTCGAGCCTGTTCAAGAGTCATTAACGCTGTTGGCTTACCATTGATGCGGATAAGGCGATCACCTTCTTTAATACCCGCCTTAGCGGCCGGTGAACTTCTAACGGTCTCTACCACGTACAATTGACTAGTACGTCTGTCGAGTGTCAATCTAATCCCCACACCGGATAATTCTCCAGAAGTTTGACTAGTAAGAGTGGCAAAATGATTAGGGTTCAAAAAACGAGTGTAAGGATCTCCTAGCCATTTTAAGGCTTTTTGAATAGCTTTATATGCCTGCTCGCGGTTAGCATAATTTTGGACTAGCAATTCCTGACGCTTTTCTTTCCATTCAACTCTATTGAATTCTTTATCTACAAACTCATTATTAACAATTTGCCACATCTCATCGACGATCACCTTAGGATTGTCTTCTAAAATAGTTATCGATGATTCAGGAGAACTAAATGCAGGAGTAGTCAGAGACTGGGAAGTTACGGCTGCGATCATTCCTCCCCAAAGACAAATTTGGTGAATCCAAACGGGTTTTATCGGACTATTCATGGTGATTTTTGCAGAATAATGACAATACAAAATGGTTCTAGCAAATTAACGAATTCAGGTAATGGAACTAGTTTCTTTTAACCTCGATGGCTTCGATTAACCACCACAATATAAGAATTAAGTGTAAGTATAGACATGCACTATGTTTTCTTTTTACTTTAAGTTGTCTTTGAAAAAATAAAGTAGGACTATCTGATAATCTTTTTCGATGAGATGAACCTGATTGTTTTTTTAGAATAGCATCGTTCTTGTTTAGTAGTATCCACATGTACTAAGCAGAAATCAATTTCTTCTTGTAAAACTAATTGTCGTATCACAAAAGTTAAAGGAAAAGAATAAAGATAAAGAGTAATATTTGGTCCATTATAAACTCTAAACTATATATGGTTAGGAACTTTATAATTAATTCCTTCAACTAATTCCTGTGTTAGTGAATGTTCTGGAGTTTTCCTTATTCTACATGACGAAAAAAAATCCCAGTATTTCAATATGTATGAACATGGGTATGTTATCAAGCAATTTTGGCAAGCAATCATTCTTTTGGCGAATAATCATCAAGACTGACTTAAGAGGAGTTTAAGGAGTTTAATGTCTTTAACTCCAATATTAGTTAGATATAATCGAGATAATGACGAGTGTTTATGCTATTGCATGTTTTTTATTGTCATTTAGTTTTATTTTGAGTTACTTTTATGAGGTAATAGAAGTTTATTAATATCCAAATCCGATGTGGATGTAGACTGGGGTTGAGAAGGAGATGACGGTTGTGTCGGTTGGTTGATAGATTGAGACTGAGTCTTAAGTTGTTCTATCTCTAAAACATACAATTCGTTCAAATTCCGACCTCCAATAGAAATTGGCTGATGTTCTACCCGTCCTTTGATTGTTATAAGATCTCCTGGTTTAGGAAGAATGTCATTGGTCAGAACCCAAATTGTCCCTGTATCATCGTGAAGTCTATAAGAACCTTTATCTATAAAAGGCGCATTATCAACCACAGTTCCCTTAATGTAATAAATTGTCTCTTGAGTTCGAGGGTCTTCATCTTGTTGCTGATGTTGGATGAGTTCACTAATAGGAGTTACTGGTATTTGAGCGATTCTGAAAAAATTCAGTCGATTACAGCCAATAATTTCTCCCAGTAGCAATAACAAAAATCCACCATGGCAAATTCTAATGTTTAAATCTTTCATGATGAGTGGGAATAGTTTTACTTAACTGAGATATTTTAACTGAAAGGACACCTTGAAACTTTTACTAATTTTAAATTCACCAATCATTTGTCAATGTCTTCTTCAACTTCTTCTTTCGTATTAAACGGTAAAGCCTTAGCAGAAAAAATTCAGAGTGAACTTCAATCCTGGGTGCAAAAGCAACAACCTAAGATTGGCCGTCCTCCAGGATTAGCCGTATTAATGGTAGGAGATGATCCTGCTAGTACCGTTTATGTTCGTAATAAAGAGCGGGCTTGCGCTAGAGTAGGAATTACTTCTTTCGGTCATCATTTTCCTAAAAATATATCTCAACATGATCTGGAGTGCGTTATTAGAGAACTTAATGAAGATCCTAGAGTGGATGGAATCTTAGTTCAGTTACCCTTGCCAGCCCACTTAGACGCAGTCAAACTATTATTAACCATTGACCCAAATAAAGATGCTGATGGTCTTCATCCAATGAACTTGGGACGTCTAATGCGTGGTGAACCTGGATTACGCAGTTGTACTCCCGCTGGTGTTATGCGTCTATTAGAAGAATATCAGATCGAATTAGCAGGTAAACATGCAGTGGTAGTAGGAAGAAGTATTTTAGTGGGTAAACCGTTAGGATTAATGTTACTTGAAAAAAATGCCACAGTGACCATGGCTCATTCTCGTACCCAAGATTTACGCAGTGTGACTTATCAAGGAGATATTTTAATTGTTGCAGTAGGCAAACCAGAGTTCATTAATGCAGATATGGTCAAACCTGGAGCGATAGTTATCGACGTAGGGATTAACCGTGTTGTTCGAGGGGATGGAACTTTTCAGTTGGTAGGGGACGTAGATTTTAAATCTGTGGCCGATATAGTTCGATATATTACACCAGTGCCTGGGGGAATAGGTCCGATGACCGTGGCAATGTTATTGAGTAATACGGTATTAAGCTATCATCAACGGGAGACACCATGAACGAATTTTTCCAGACCTATACTTGTGAATTATCTCAAGGTAAGACTTGGCGGGTGTCCGTTGTTCCCGAGCGGGACGATGTTGATTTCGATTTGATTGTTGAAGATCCTGTGGGCAATATCATTGCCCAGGACAATAGCAATAATGCTGATGCCTACTGTACATTTACTAGTTTTGTAGATGGAATATATTTATTTATAGTAACATCGGTTAAAGGAAATTGTAAGTTTGCTATTGATGTTAACCCTGTAAAAATTATTTTTTCTCGTAATTATTACTGTCATCTTGATAATGATGTTGTTTGGAAAGTTGTAGTGATTCCAACGGCTAAAAACGTAGATTTTAATCTTTATGTTGAAGATCCAAATGGACAAGCAATTATCCAAGATAGTAGTCCTGAACCTTCTGCAACATGTATTTTTACTAGTAATATCAAAGGTAATTATTATTTTAGGGTTGAATCTCTTAAAGGGATGAGTGATTTTGATTTTAAAATTGAGAAGTTAATTAAATAATTTAATTTATTTAGATATATACAAAGATCATGGAATATGTTGAATACTTTAGGTATTTTTTAGCATTTAGAATTATATTTTTTATTTACAACAAAATACTTTAGAAGAATCTAATTAGAATAAACCTAACGATATTAAAATTTAGAAAAAGTGAACTAAATATGACTAAGCTAGTCCTAACAACAACTAATACAGAACTAAACTAATGTCAAGAAAATATGAATTTAAAGCCTGATAAAATTTATATTTTCATAGCTTATTCAATTTTATTTTAAAAACAGGATACAGTATAGCTAGTTTACAACAATTAACTAATTCTAGTGTATGTCAATACATGCCCTTGTCCTCATTCAAAAATTTTCTTTATAATTTAACTTACTTTTTAGTTATCTGCTTATATCTTCTTTTTTTAATAAAAAATACTTGCTTTTGACTTAAAATTGATAAAATTTCCTTGTTTTTTACTAAATTTTTAGCTATATGGATTCTAGTTTTAAAAATTTTTTTTGCGTATTTAAAGATAAGAATTAAATAGGATTGTATATCTACAATACTATATCCCAATAAATACTAGAGACAGTATTTATTTCTTTGTTTCTTTTCATAAAAATTATCCACCTCACAACACAGAGAAATTAATACCGTATGCTTATGTAACTTATCGAGAAAAATACTACTAAATTTTATACTGTTATTAGAATAATTTTGTTAAATAGTTCATTAGTATCTTCCCTATCTAGAGTCTTTCTTTTAATATTAGAGATCCAAACACTACATATAGAGTTTGCTTCAATTAGTCTAGGATAAAGAAGGAACAATGAACCATAGGCAGGAATGGCAAAATAGCGGTGTTGATGAACAATTGATTAATCTCAATGTAACAGCCTTAGAGGGAACTTCTCCTTTAGATTATTTGTTGTATTCCAAAAAACTTCCTAGACGTAATGACGGTCGGGTCAATAACTCTATTTTAAGACGCTATGAGCATACGAAACAAGGGGGTTGGTGGTGTTCAGGAGTAGACTTATTGACGGGTTCTGAAGATTTATGGGGATGCTTTAAGCCCAATTTCCCTCGAATGAGTTATGATGAGCGGAAGTTAATCAAATATGAACATCCACCTAAAACATCCGCAGGGATTTTTGCCCTACGGGTGCCGTTGCGTTTGTGGCAACAATTAGCTCAACGTCACCACCAAGATTTTACTTTAGACAAGATTAATAATCAACTTTCGGATTTAGGATTTTGGCAATGGATCATAAATCATCCTTCAATTCCCCTTTGTATTACTGAAGGGGCTAAAAAAGCTGGGGCATTACTAACTGCAGGATATGCTGCCATTGCTCTCCCAGGGGTTAATAATGGTTATCGAACTCCTAGAGATAAGTTGGGTAACCGAATTGGTAAAACTAATCTTATTCCTCAACTCAAAAAGTTAGCAGTTTCGGGAAGAAAAATTTATATCGCCTTTGATCAGGATAGCAAACCAAGTGCTATCAAGGCAACAAATTCTGCTATTAGAAAATTGGGAAGTTTATTCACTCAAGCAGGGTGTCAAGTTAACGTTATTGTTTGGTCATCAAAATCTGGAAAGGGGGTAGATGATTTTTTAGCTTCTAAAGGAATTGAAAGTTTTGACAAAGTATACGAAAAAGCTTTACCTTTAACAACTTGGAAAGTACAAAGTTTGAGTCAGTTAACTTATCCTTCTGACATTGAGCTTAATACTAGATATTTAGAAGACTTATCAATTCCTGCAACTGCTAGTTTAATAGGGATTAAATCACCGATAGGAACTGGAAAAACTAAGGCTCTTGAAAAGATTGTTGAACAGGCTGTTTCTCGTCAACAAAAGATATTAGTAATTGGTCATCGCATTAAGTTAGTTGAACAACTTTGTCAACGATTTAAAATTCCTTATTTGACAGACATCAATAAAAATAATGTTAAAGAGTTCAAAGGATGTGGACTTTGTATTGATTCTCTTCATCCTAATTCGTTATCTAAGTTTAACCCTAGTGATTGGGCGAATGGTCTAATTATTATAGATGAGGTTGAACAGGTTTTATGGCATGTATTAAACTCAAATACTTGCAAAAAAAATAGGGTATCTATTCTAAGATCTTTTAAGAAGCTACTTGAACAAAATTTAGAATCTCAAGGAAAAATAGTTGTTTCTGATGCAGATTTAAGTGATGTTTCTCTCGATTATTTAATTTCTTTAATTGGGATTAAATTTAAACCTTTTATCATAACTAATAACTGGAAACCTAGGGATAAAGAAGCATGGATGGTGCATAATTATTCAGAAGTTACACCCCGAGAATGGCTCAAAGATTTAGTACAACATATTCAGGAAGGGGGTAAACCTTTCGTTTGTCTATCTGCTCAGAAATTAACGAGCAAGTGGGGTACACAAACTCTAGAATTTTACTTAAAAAAGCGATTTCCGGAGATAAAAATCCTAAGAATTGATTCTGAATCATTAACTGATCCTAATCATGATGCTTATCAATCTATCAACTATTTAAATAAAATCTTGTTGAATTACGATATTATTTTGGCTAGTCCTTCTATTGAGACAGGGATTAGTATTGATGTCAAAAATCATTTTACCTCTGTTTGGGGATTATTCCAAGGAATACAAGCTGCTACTTCTGTCTGTCAATCGTTAGGACGAATTCGGGATAATATTCCTCGTTATCTTTGGTGTGCTTCTTATGGCTTTAATACAGTTGGAAATGGCTCTACCTCAATTCCTAATTTATTAACTTCTAGCAATCGTGTTACTCAATTAAACATCAAGCTACTACAACAATCTGATTTAGAAGCTCTAGATGATATAGATATAGAATTCCAAGCAGAATCTTTACTTTGTTGGGCCAAAATGGCAGTTCGTGTTAATGCTTCAATGATTCATTATCGAGAATCTATACTAAGAAATATTAGTAATAAAAATCATTTAGTATTTCGTAAGAAAAAACTAGTCAAAATTAAAGATACTAAAGCACATAAAAAATACTTATATGATAATAGTCAAAATTCTCATCAATTAATAAAAGCAATTGAAAGTATTAGAGAACAGAATTATTATGAAGAATGTTTAATGATTGCAAGAGGGAAGGAAATTACGGACCAACAATATCAAATATTAAATAAGAGGTTAGTTAAAACTGCGGTTGAACGGCATAACATCAGAAAATATAATTTACAAAAACGCTACTGTATTGAAGTAACTCCTCAATTAGTTGCCTTAGACAATGAAGGATGGTATAACAAGATTCGTCTTCATTATTTTTTAACTTTGGGACGTTCTTATTTAACAAATAGAGATACTATTTTTGCGAAAAAATTCTTAGAGGAAGGACAAGGTAGTCTTTTTGTGCCTGATTTTAATGGTTCTCAATTAGGGGGAATTATTGGAACGATGGAGGTATTAGGAATTCCTGTGTTACTCATGAACCATAAGCGAAAGTTAAAACCTACAGATGAAGACTTACAAGCTATGGCAAGAATTGCTATTAAAAACCGAGCAGAAATAAAAACTATTACAGGAATTGGTATTGCTAAAAATTCTAGCCCTATCACAATCATAAGGCGCTTATTAGATAAAATTGGCTATGGATTAACTTGTATTGGTTCTCAAAAAGTTGATAAAAAGCGAGTGCGAGTGTACCAAGTTGTTCTTCCTAGTGATGCTAGACAAGAAATCTTTAGACAATGGTGGATAAGAGATGAAAAATCTCCAGGTAGTTCTGAATCTTGGATTGAAGAATATACAAACAGTAGGTTGGAAATGACTGGAATTCAGCAACAAGAAAACAAAAATTACATCCAATTGAGTTTAGAACTTTAGATGTTTGTTTTAATCGAGCTTAAAGATTAGATAGCTTAAAGCATATTAGATAGCAGTTATATTTTTAGTGAAAACTTTGTGAATTATTATCTAAGTCGTAAACACTAGAATGGAAAATAAATCTAAACACCTCAAACAAACATATTAGAAAAATAAATGACAGTGACAAATTGTACTGCGTTCCATTATGACACGATAATAGGGAGCTTTTATGGGAGCTTTTATGAAAGCTCTCTATTATCGTACTATGCAAAAAATAAAGGGATTTTTAGATGTAGATTTATGTATTTCAACAAATAAAGACTTTTAGGGCAAATCTAATGAAATTATTAATTAAACCCTCCCTGAATTCTACAATCAAAACACTTAACGCATAGTCACAAATTCTTCGGCAGAACTTGGATGAATACCAATAGTAGTATCAAAGTCAGCTTTCGTGGCTCCCATTTTCACTGCAATCGCCACTCCCTGAATGATTTCAGCTGCATGATCTCCTACCATGTGTGCACCTAAAACCCGATCACTTTCTTTATGGACAACAAGTTTCATAAAAGTTTTTTCCTCTTTTCCAGACAATACATAATACATAGGGCGAAACTTGCTGCGATAGACTTTGATAGTACTTTCCCCATATTGTTTTTTAGCTTGTGCTTCAGTTAATCCTACAGTAGCAGCTTCTGGGGTACTAAATACGGCAGATGGGATATTCTCGTAACTCATCGTACATGATTTACCACCAAATTTAGCGTCAGCAAAGGCGCGACCTTCACCAATAGCGACAGGAGTAAGATTGATGCGATCTGTACAGTCTCCTACTGCATATATATTCGGTTCAGCAGTTTGACTATATTTATCGACAATGATTATTCCATTTTGTACTTCAACTCCTGTATTTTCTAGTCCTAGGTTATCTAAATTAGGGATACGCCCAGTGGCAGCTAATCCAATAGCATCAGTTAAGACCATATCATTATTGCTATCTCCTTCTAGAGAAACTGTTAAACCTTGGTTTGTTTTTTTTACTCCAGAGATGGAACAGTTATTCAAGATACGAATACCATGTTCTAGCATAGATTCTTGGATGGCAGATCGGAGATCTTCATCAAATCCTTTCAATATTTTATCGCGGCGAATAATTTGGATTACGTCTGATCCCAGTCCATGCATAATACAGGCAAATTCTACCCCAATGTAACCTCCCCCCCAAATCACTACACGTTTGGGTTTTTTTGGTAGTTCAAACATCGCATTAGAGGTCACTAAATATTCTTTTCCCGGAATATCAGGTTTAATAGGACGTCCCCCCACAGCGATTAAAATTTTATCAGCAGTGACTTCAGTGTCACCTACTTCCACTGTGTGTGGGCCGAGAAGTCTACCATAAGTACGATATACTCGAACATTAGATTTATCTAACATTTTTTGGTAAATACCATTAAGGCGATCAACTTCCCCGTTGATGGATTTAACCATTTTACTCCAGTCAAGAGTGCTCTTAACTGGACTCCATCCATATCCTTGGGACTCTTCCAAAATGCTAGGAAAGTGAGAAGTATAAACCATTAATTTTTTGGGAATACATCCTCTGTTCACACAGGTCCCTCCTAGACGATCAAACTCTGCCAATCCGACCTTAGCTCCATATTCTGCGGCGCGTCTAGCAGTAGCAATCCCTCCTGAACCACCACCGATGACGAATAAATCGAAATCAAAACTCATAATTTTACTAGATCTCCTTAGACTTAAACTTTTACTTTGTGCTTTTCGTATCCATTTTTATCTTAAGATAGTTGGCTATTTAAACACAATGATTATTCATGATTGCAGATTAAACTTTATTCGTCTTATCTTTTTGCTTGACTTAACCTTTTTACAAGTGATAGCAACACTCTTCGCCTGTATTTTTGATAGCAAAAATTTTCACTCAAACCTTGCACTTTAAAGACACCTCCTATTAGGTTAATAACTACAAAAGTATTTTTTGATCGTATCTGATGTTAAATAACTAGCTGCAATAGTACTTTTATTAAAGTATGATTAAAAATTTAACGTTGAAACTTTAATATATATGAAAAGTAGATTGCTTAATTTAAATACATTGCAAATATTAGCGAATGAAGCTTTGAGTTCAACAGCATAAACTAAATAAACGTTTAAAATAATTAAAAATTGACTATTAGATGTAGACTCTCTGATCAAAAAATTAATTTAACCTGAAACTAGTAAAATCTTTATTAATGTTGAGATGCCAATTGTTAATATTAATACTAGCAATTGTTTATTTATTTAATTATCTAAAAAGTATTTTATACTGAACTTTTTTTAAAAATATATAGAAAAAAATTTTTTGGTAAAAACTTCATAATATTTTGCATTTATACATTCTCTAACTATATAATCACTTATAGTTATCTACCTTTATTTATTGAGTTATTGTCTCTAATTTATACTTTTTAAAACTTTTTGTACTATAGATTGAACAGACAACTAACAATAGTATTACGTAAACTAGTTAATTGTAAAAAAATAATCTATATAACGAGAAAATAAATAAAAATTAGATGAGAATATTAGCTAATTAATTATTCAAAATAAAAATAATTTTTAATATAAACATCATAAATTCATCAGTAATTTAAATCATTTCATTGCTGCTAATAAAGCAATAAGTGCATTATTTTCATGGTGATTAATTTCTTGATCTAACCACGCAATCCTTACCGCAATAGGAAAGACGTTCGCTGCGACATCTGGATCAAGTTCTTTCAATAATTCTGGTGATTGAGGCACTTTTAGAGCAGATCTAATACTAATTAGTATAGATTGATCCAACTTAAGAGAAGAAAGTTGGGCTTCTACCTCATACCAGTCAATTTTATCACTAGGAACTCCTACTTGTATTAGATAGGCCAATAATCTAGACAGTTGCAATTGTTGACCATCATTCATATGGCAATAATTTTCATTGGTTAAGCTGTCAATCTTAGAGCATGATCTTCTAGTATCTATTTCTGATACTTGTAGATTTTTAATAATTTGTTGCCAGTCCTTAGTATCGCATGAATCAGGTTTAGCTACCGTTAGACAAACATGAATGCGTTCAGCCTTGGGAGAAAGTTGGGTAACTATCGCTTGAACTCCAAGATAACCTAACCAACGAGCAATTGTATCGACTAGGGTCGCTCGAGTAGCTTGAGAATTTGCTAACAAACGGATTTGGGTTTGAACTAGAGGACGAACAATTTGAGAGAGCATGATAACTAAGATACTTTAATTTCTCTTCTCTCCGTAATATATATCAATTGTCAAGTCTAATGTTATCACAAAGATAGCGAAACCAATTTCAAAGACAGGCACATGTCATGCTTCTATTGTAGATGGTTTAAATGATAGAGCTCTTTTGATAATAAAGAGAGAATTATTGACATTTTACTCTTATTTAAGTTTTTTTAACCTTGATATTTAATTTTTACTCACAGAATGAATGCGCGCTAACTTGTTTGTCTAGCTAATTCATATCGTTAATTGCCAAAATTTATCAATATTTTTTAGGATTTCGCTGTACCTGAACAAAAAACAAAAGATTTTTAGAATCTTTAGGATATTTAGAAAATTTTAAAAAAATTATGTTTATTAAAATCAATAAATTTTAAACTAGAACTTAATAAATAGTAAATCAAATTATTACACCAAATATTCAAATATTATGAAATTGCTATTACCAATTAACAGCTACATAGTATAAAAATAGCTGATAATTATTAAAGGAATAAGACTTAAGGAATAAGACTTTAGGACTTCTTTTTCTTGAAAAACATGAATAAACTAACTATTTTCGAGATAAATAACTCACTTTTGATTAAGTAAAACATCTTGCTTTATAAAAGTTAAGTAATAAAATTTGTCTCTAACTAGTTTATGCTAAAGATGACAGGGTTTGTTAAACTTTTACGAAAATTGTTTCCTCCAACTTTTATGGAATGTATTATTAGCCGCCGCGCAAGATTCTCGGCAAGTCATCGGTATTGGCTACCCGAATTCGATGAGGGGAAAAATAAAAGACTATTTGGGTCCTGTGCAAAGTTTCCTGGTCATGGACATAATTATGTTCTATACGTTTCCTTAATCGGGGAGGTTGATCAGTATGGCATGGTAGAAAACCTTTCCAGCGTTGAACAAGTTATCAAAAAAGAAGTTATAGATCAGCTAGATTATAGTTATCTAAACGACGTTTGGAAAGAATTTCAACAAACTTTACCCACCACCGAAAACCTAGCAAGGATTATTTGGCAAAAGTTAGCGCCCCATTTATCTCTTGCTAATATCCAATTATTTGAATATCCTCAATTATGGGCACAATACCAAGGAAATGCTATGAAAGCTAGTTTAACCGTTCAAACCCATTTTAGTGCAGCACACCGCCTAGCTCTTCCCGAATTAAGCCTAGAAGAAAACACTAAAATTTATGGAAAATGTGCTCGTATCCATGGCCATGGTCATAACTACCATCTCGAAGTTTCTGTTGCTGGAGAGATTGATACACGTACAGGAATGTTAGTAGATTTAGGAGCCTTACAAGAGGTCGTCAACAATTATGTAGTCGAACCATTTGACCATAACTTTCTTAACAAAGATATCCCTTACTTTACTCGAGTTGTTCCTACCACTGAAAACATAACCTTTCATATTGCTCAATTACTGCAAAAACCTATTGGAGAACTCGGTGTAGAGCTTGATAAAGTTAAATTAATCGAGAGTCCAAACAACTCCTGTGAGATTTATTGTCATAAGTATTCTGAACTTTCTCAAAAATTGACCCATCAAAAGTCTATCTTGGCAACTACTAATTAGAGGATTAAAACTCGGAATGAACTGACGTCAAACTGCTAGAATTGACGTAAGATTAAAACTTGAAGATTATAGCAAGTTGACAGTTGCTTCAAGGAAATGATCTAAGCATTGGTGTGTCTAACAATATGGGCAAACACTAGGCAGTATACTAAATGATGCGACTGTCTTGTCGCCTACAAAAATCTCCAATTTTAGATTAAGGATAGATGTACAATGGAATCCCAAGCTCAAGAAAAAACGATCCCTCAAATCTTGGATACTGAAGTTCCAGGGACAATTACCAAGCAATCTTCTACAATTGATCAACCTTGGCAAGAGTGGCTAGAACCTTTAGTTGATCTTCTTTCTAATGCATCTGATTACATTGGACAATGGTTCAACACCTATAGACAATTACTGACCACTCTTGGGATTGTCCTTCTTGCCATCATCAGCGTTAAGATTATTGTTGCAGTTCTCGGAGCAATTAGTGATATACCCCTTTTAGCTCCTGTTTTACAACTCGTAGGGCTAACTCATACTGCCTGGTTCGTTTGGCGTTATCTATGGAAAGCGTCTAACCGCCAAGAATTAATAGCCGAGTTTGATGCCCTAAAAAATCAAATTTTTGGTGAAAACGCTTAAATCACTTTTCGTAGACTAAAATCCCTCCGACTATCGCAGTACGGAGGATTTTTTATCTACATATTGTTAATGTATTTTTTTACAGACAGAGATAAAGGAACCCATTTTATTTTAACAAATGTGCCATTGAGCAATGGCACATTTGTAGAGATTGTATGATATATTCAGAACCGAAGGTAAACGTGAAAGTTTTCCCAAGTCCAGCAGATTTTAGGAGAATTACAACTTATGACGACAGAGGGACGCCTGCAGGTCGGTCAACCTGCGCCCGACTTCACCGCGACAGCCGTTATTGATCAGGAATTCCAGACCAAAAGACTATCAAGCTATCGTGGCAAATATGTTGTCCTATTTTTCTATCCCTTAGACTTTACCTTTGTTTGCCCCACTGAAATCATAGCATTTAACAATCACTATGACGAGTTCACCAAACTTAATACAGAAGTTTTGGGCGTGTCAGTCGATAGTGAATTCTCTCACCTGGCTTGGATTCAAACTGATCGTAAAGAAGGGGGAATTGGTGACATTAATTATCCCCTAATTTCTGATATTAAAAAAGAAATTAGTACTGCTTATAATGTATTAGATCCAGAAGCTGGAGTAGCCCTAAGAGGGCTGTTTATCGTTGACAAAGAAGGAATTATTCAATATTCTACTGTTAACAATCTTTCCTTTGGTCGTAGTGTTGAAGAAACATTGCGAACCCTTAAGGCAATTAAACATGTTCAGACTCACCCAGATGAGGTCTGCCCTGTAGATTGGAAAGAAGGAGACAGAACTATGATTCCTGATCCTGTGAAGGCAAAAGTATACTTTTCAGCTGTTTAGTTTTCCTAACCAATATTCATTATCTCCTACTGAATTACATGCCAGATATTATTCCCTACCTATACTTGGGGTATATTAGTTTTGACAGTTACTTTTTAGACAGTTTCTTTAGTTAGGCATAATATTAACTTCTATAGATTTTTTAGTACGCTTAACATGAACGTTTTTGGCCTTTTTCAACTAAGTCATAAT
Source organism: Cyanobacterium sp. uoEpiScrs1 (assembly GCF_947331815.1). Taxonomy (GTDB): domain Bacteria; phylum Cyanobacteriota; class Cyanobacteriia; order Cyanobacteriales; family Microcystaceae; genus Rippkaea. The sequence continues at coordinate 929,948 of NZ_OX373462.1, read as the reverse complement.
AAACTAGCAGTTATGGTAAATGAGAACTGTAGCCTTGTTTAGTATGACATTGTTGAAGTTATGCCAAAAAGTAACTATTTATATTCAATTTTATGCTTACATATTGATAATCAAACTAAATTACAGTCAGCTAGTTAATATTAAAATTTAGTGATTTTGACTATTAGGTATTTAGATGTATGCGCAAAGGTAATTTAAAATGCGTTCTTTTTGATAAAAATGTAAATATTTATTTATCCTCTTAAACCTAATATAAGTGTTGACAAATCAAAGAGATTTTTTATTACAAATAGACTCGAGAGAGATATGAAGTATTTAGAGTTATTCATTTGAATTTTTTTAGAAAATTTATATTTTCAGGAATAAATAACACGCCAATAATTTATTGTATTTTTAATAGTTTGATTAAACTTGAATAATTTGCACTTTGTTAAGTATCTATTGTACTATTAATATTTAAATCAATAAAATTTTTAAAAGTACTACAAACATAATATCATTTTTTTATTTTTAGACAATAGTATAAAAATATATTATTATCGTCAGAATTTAGTATTATTTATCTATACTATAGAATATGTTTTATTCTTTTATTTGCTGTTAAGCTGAAAGTTTTTAGTAATACGATAAGTATAATAGAAGTTCTTTGGGCTAAAATATATTATACGATTATAGTATTTTTATAAAATTAATTAAAATAAAAGTTAGTTACGATAGTTTATGATAACTAAACAGTAAACAACACACAATGATCTAGACATTTACCATTATCAATACCTAATTGAATTTAATTATTCTTGGAATACAATAGAGTTAAAAATTATTGTTATGATGAGACATTAAAGTATTTACTGATAGAAAACAGAATATAAGAAATTTATGAATATAAGGAGTAAAATAATATATAGTTGTTACGCTAAAAAAATAACAATATTCTTAAGAGTTACTCAGGATTAAATCTCATAATTACATCAACTTTATACTATGAATACATTGTCTTAGTTTTAATTACTGAATATATGAGATTATTTTACGTTAATAATTTACCCTATGGCTAGATAAGTTAAGAATTATGTTACCTACTTATGAGCTGGTTTAAAATGGTTAGATAAACTACCCCTATAATTACTGATGACATACTATGGAGGAAAATTTAATCGATGTCTTCTACTGTCAAAACATCAATGTCTATAACTAATTGGGCAGAAGTTTCTTGGACAAATGTTCCTACTTCAGAAGAACTTGAACGTATCAATATTCATTTAGACTTAATACTACTGGGGTTAGAAGCTTTAATAAATCTTCATAATGATAGTTTGAGCGAAGCAGCTACTGAACTAGGACTACAAACGATTATAGTCAAAAATTGGCTCCCATGGATGCAAAGACAGTCTTTAACATACTACGAAAGTCTAAAATCAAAGTCATTAAAAGTAGAGGAAGTGCGCTCGTTAATCGTCATTATTTGCTATTTATGCCAACAAAATAAAGAAATTATCCGTCGTGCTGTTACTCTTCTAGAACAAATTACAGCTCAGAATAAAGATCCGCTAGAACTTGCGTTACTCGGCAATTACTTTAATAAGTTTGAGTACCTTTATCAATTAAACATATCTAAAAACAAAAGTTTTAAGTTTCCCCAATTATCAAAATTAGCATTTAAACTCCTAGTAGACTTACTTTTTTATAGTACTAATAATGGACACCACCGTCTTTGGTTAGCCATGTTAGATCACACGCGTTAGAACACCCTTTAAATTAATAATTTAAATTACTCTTATCTTATCCTATATTTAAATCTTATCTATGAAATTATTTAATAATGCCCCTGTCCGACGTTACACTCCTCCTACTTGCACCCTTGAACTATGGGACAAACGTCCTTATTTGTCTCGTTGGAAAGAAAAGGCACCCCTAAAAGAGTTAAATTTTGTGCTGAATTTTGATGATCCTAAAGTTTTAGAAGAACAACAAGTAACGATTCAGGGAGATATCCCTCAACTAGAATTTTTATGTGATATGGTTGCCTGTTATGTTCAAAATCTTCTCTGTCAAACCATTAGTTGCTTGACTATTACTCATCAGTCTTCTTTTAAAGAAGTTACTTGTTCGACTAAAATTTCTTCTTCTAGTGATGAAATAAATGAGTCCAATTTACCTCCCTCATTACAGCCTAAAGGCTTTTTAAATCATCAGCTTAAATTAGGTTCCTTAAAAAGGAAAGCTTCCCATTCCTTCGTTAGTCTAACTTCGTCTCAACTCTTTGATCTACTTAATGCCTTAGAAAATTATCAAGAGGATCTGACAGTCTTATCCTCTTCCAAGAATTCTACTCACCGTCAGGAAATTTGGGTGTGGACTTGGGTAACTGCAGTTGCTCTGTTAGCCATTGCTGTTCCAGCAGTGGTACCAAAATGGCTCGATAGATTGAACTATAGTGGTGTATCCTTAATTCAAAATAACGAAAATCCAGAACAAATGTTATCTTTTTTGGATGTATTGCCTCCTGTACCACCTCCACCAAATGCACCTATTCCTTCTCTATCAATGCCTCCAATATTAGCAACAAAAGATCCATTACCTCCCCCAGAAAGAATTAATATAATCTCTTCACCTTCTCGTAATTCATCTACCGATATAAAACCTTCCACTTATCCAGTGTTACCATCCTCCTCCTTGTTTTCTACAACTTCTCTACAACCATTAACAACTAATAATTATTATCAACTTTCTACCGAGCCTTCAGCTGGAGATATCCTGACACCTCAAGGGTTAAGAAATCCCGCAATTATGTCTTCTTTTCCTTCAACAATGGCTGATAGTCCTAGTGATATTCCCGACATTTCCACTCCACCACCTCTACGGACTGAAATGTTGGTAGAGCAATCCTCTAAAGAGTCAATCCCTGAAACTCCTATTGTTAATCCTTTGTCCGAAGAGTATGCCTTCGTTCAACCAACCCCTCAGAAAACTCTCCTTGATGCTACTCCTCAGGTAGCAGAAGTTCGTCAGTATTTTCAACAACACTGGCAACCACCTAAAAATCTCTCTCAAACTCTAGAATACCGCCTAATTGTTCAGCCTGATGGTTCCTTAAAAAAAGTAATTCCTTTAGGAAAAGCAGCTACAATGTATTATAGCAAAGCATTCATTCCTACCCCTGGGAGTATTTTTGTTTCGTCGCTTGATACATCAGAAAATCAAACTATCCGCTTAGTTTTAAGTCCTAATGGTAATGTTAAAACCTTTTTAGAGTGGGAGTAAACGACTTTTTGTTTTGACAAAACAGATTTGATCTACATAATTTATATTCAAAAATTATGTCGAAAAAGAAAGAAGATAATAAGAAAAATTAAATCTATTTTGATTTACTTAAAAAAGCTATCTTTACTTTATTTTTTTGAAATAGTACAACTGCGGCATCTTTGTACAATTACTTGATTTATACACGGAGATAGATTTAGTTAATTAATCAAGTAATAAAAGATTAATTTTCACTTTTTATCTTACAATCTTTTCTATTCGTATTTTTAAATATATAAGGTGTTATAAGTACAAACCATAGTTAACATAAGTAGTTAACTAAATAAAAATAGTTTAGGACTGAATAATTATACGATTATCATGAATATATATATATTTTTTTTAACACCAATAATAATCTATAAAAAATATTAAGCTTCAAATTTTAGTCATATATAAAGCTATAGGTAATAATAAGTAGACAGTGGTTTATCTACATATAAATTACAGAATACGAACATACTGCAATAAAAATTTTACTATGGCTTGAAATAAGTAGTGAGATTAAATTGATATCCAAAACAGATAACTAATCTATCAGAGTATACTTATTAGAGGGTAGTTCCTAAAAGGAAACTTTACTTTATATCAAAAAAGCTAAAATACATCAATTGAATTATTTAGATAAGATACTACAGCGATTTTTTAATAAAGCTAGTATAATTAATGTGATAAAAATCACATCTTAATTTAATAGATAATTTGATTTACCGGAGTTTTGCTCTACTTAAATTAGATTAAGAAAATAGTAAAGATATCTAGTTTAAATTAAATTAATTATATTTTTAATCCAGAAACTAGATAACTTTTTTGAAAAATATTCATAAATAAGCATTTAGGCAATTTTTGTACAAGTAAGTTTTACTTATAAAGTTAATTAGAAGAATTAACGATAATCATGAATCACTTAAATATAAAAATGATACTCTACATTAGAAAAATATTTTATGTTAAAGAAGCAATTCACAGAAAAATATAAATATCGAAGTATAAGACTTGACCCTATAATAAGCAGAAAAAATGACCTAGATTATATCGCGCTCGCCCTTCATCATAAACTGCCCTTGATAATCAGGTTTATCCTTATTAAGATAAGTTGTTCTTATATATCCCTGCTCTTATTTTGTCATAATTATAGTCAATAGTTAAAATAAGCTAAATATTTTTTTGACAGTTAATATCAAAAAATAAATTTTAGCTTAAGCAGTTATCAGCTTAATCAAGAATTAAAAGTTAACACATATCAAACTCTTTAAATTAATAAACAATGATAGACTAATTTTGCTAATTGCTCAATAAATTTTTCTCAGATCAAAATTATATAGTAGTTCAATCATAGATTTATTTTGTAATTTTTAAAGACTCACCGTTTTTAAATGACTGCGTGGATTATGTACACGACATGCACTAATTTTTTGATAAAGTTCCAATTCTGTTTCTGTCAGACTCTGAGGAGTATCCATCACAATTTTGACTAATTGGTCTCCTCGTCCATCTTTGGGATGAACCCAACCTTTACCTCGAAGACGCAAAGATTGACCAGAATTAATTCCTGGAGGAACCCTTACTGTTACCATTCCATCGGGAGTAGGGACATTAATAGATGCACCTAAGATAGCTTCATCAGGCGTAATAGGAACTGTACAGACCAAATTCTCCCCTTCAAACTGGAAAAACGGATGAGGGATCAATTCAATTTTGAGATATAAGTCTCCCCGTTGTTGATTATAAGGATTAATGGAACCCTTGCCCCGAACTCTTACCCTACTTCCTGTCTTCGCCCCGGCAGGAATTCGAACATCAAGAACTTCATTGCCTAAATTAAGACGTTTTTGCACACCTTTAAAAGCTTCAGAAAAAGATAAACGCAATGTTGCTGTTCTATCAGTTACAGGAGGTTGAGTTCCAAACCCTCCTACATCAGAAAAGCCGCTAAAATCACTATATTCAGGTTGTCTCCCAGCAGTAGTTCTATAACTATAACCTCCTGTTCTTGATCCATTAGTCGAGCCAAAACGGCCTAATAATTCGTTAATAAATTCATCAAAATTACCATATTGGCTAAAATTAAAATCGTTAATATCAACACCACTCTGACCATTCGGCCAAACATCTTGATTAGCTCGTTGCCAATATTGACCAAATTGATCATATTTCTGACGTTTTTCGTGATCTGATAAAACTTCGTAAGCTTCGCTAATTTCTTTGAATTTTTCTTCTGCTTGTTTATTCTCAGGATTTCTATCAGGATGATATTTTACAGCCAATTTACGGAAGGCTTTTTTTATTTCTTCCGCACTGGCATTTTTATTCACTCCCAAAATAGCGTAATAATCTTTGTAGTCCGTTGAAGCCATCAATAAAAACCTCTTAGTTGATAGTCAAAAAAAGATTTGAAGTTCAATCTGAATAATCTTATCCTTCTAATCTAGAATAACAAAACCGTCAAGCCTATTTTGTTCGGTTTTCCCTGACATAGGAGAGAGAATTTTCCCTACCATTACGTTCAATCAAATCTATCTTATGAAACAGGAAGAACATCATAGAGGATACACTAACATTTTTACAATAATCTGACTTGAAATGAAGTGAACATAATTTTGACTGTACTATAAATAAACTTGGCAATATATTATTAGTATTTGTTAATTTAATCTGTTTGAATTGCAGTTTAACTTATCTTTTAATTAATAATTAAAAGATAAGTTGTTATAATAATTGGATACTCTTAACTATTATGGCATAAGCAAAGATAATTCTATGATTGGAGTTGTAATTTGTATAGTTATTTAGAGAATATTAGTTTGCTATATTCTAGAATTATAATTAACTGAATAAAATTTAACCAATTGAATTAATGTATACTATTAACCTTATAAGCAGCTGTTATTAAATACTAAGATTTAATTTAGCTACCTTACTTTTTGACTTGGTGATAGGAGAATAATAGACTAGAGAAGTTCAAATGTAAAAAAATAATAACTTGCTGTTGAGATTAACTTTGTTGTAGTTATATACTGCTTTGTCTAGTATCTAATGATTTTATTTATACTGTAATTTTTACAGCGTTTACACAATATGCATCATTATATTTTGTTTTCAAATAATTTTTAGGACTAATACTTAGCCAGTCATCAAAATATAGCAACTACTCATTGAGAAACAAGTTTATCCCTATAAAATTTTTTAAGAAAAAATTACTTATGTGATTGTTCTATGTTAAGTTGGTACTTAAGATATTAAGACTCAAATAAAGCCGTGTGAGGATGAATCTGTGAGACAAGTGCAGTTGAACTCTCTTAGCCTTTATTGTCTCTCCCTAGTATCAGCCCTGTTAATTCATTGGTTAATTTCCGGAGAATACGACAAAATTACTCAACATATTTTCTTCCCTAAGCCTTTACCTGTCGAAGCTTCTGATGGGCCGCAACAAGGGAACGAAATATATCTAAATGGGAAATTATTCAACATTCCTTGGAGCAAGTGGAGTCGGGGTAATAGTCAGCGGATTGGAATTAGTGATACTGGAGTGATGAATTTATTAGGGATAGAACTACTGAGCACAAATAAGCCGACCCTACAACCTATTAGATGGTTTTCTACCGATTCTAGCCAATCTTTTTCTATTACAGCACGATTTATCGAGCCATATCGATATTTAGACGTAACCGACTTAATAGAGTCAGTGCAAGGAACTTTGCAGGTGAAGGATAATCTTTTAGAGATCACCTTACCGCCAGCACGTATCAGTGGTATACGTGAAGGGAACCAAATTTGGGGTAAGCGCATCGTGGTCGATGTTGATCGACCGACTGTTTGGCAGGTCAGTCAGGCTAAAGGGAAAGGGGTTGTAACAATTTCAGCGCATACTAATGTCTTTTCTTCTGATCAGATGTCAACAGGACTGTCTCCAATTAGTGAAACTTGGGATGATCCCGATGAAGATGACCTCGGTAGCAATATTTCTCGACCCATTACTTCTCAATTATTTTCTTTAGAGAAAAATGGACAAATCACAAAAGTTCATATAAATTTACCAACATCCCACGGTTTAAATGTCTTTAGTATTGCTAACCCCTATCGTATTGTCATCGATGTCCGTCCTGATGCCAGGGTGCCAAAGCAAATCTCTTGGACAAAAGATATTATTTGGCGACAACAGTTAGTTAAATTACGAAAAAATATTTTTCCAGTTAATTGGTTGGAAATCAATGCGAGATCATCTCAGATTTCTCTAAAACCCATTACAACCTATCCCAACAGGCAAGAAGGGACAGCTCCTTTAGTAACCATAGCTAAAGAATGGAAAGCTTCAGCAGCGATCAATGGAGGTTTTTTTAATCGTAATAATAAGTTGCCTCTAGGAGCAATCCGATCACAAGCTCGTTGGTTATCCAGCCCCATTTTAGGTCGCGGGGTAATCGCCTGGAATAATCAAGGGCAGATAAAAATAGGCCGTCTTAGTTTTCAAGAAACGCTAGTTACTAGCAAAGGACAACGCATTCCTATCTTATTTCTAAATAGTGGTTATGTCCAAGCAGGAATGGCCCGCTATACTCCTGAGTGGGGACCCAAATACGTCCCCATGTCAGATAATGAAACAATTATTTTTATACAAAATGGTAGGGTAATCGACCAAAAAAAAGCTAATGAAGTGGGTAAAAACCCCTTTTCTATTCCAGCCAACGGCTACTTGTTAATCATTCGTAATAGTACTATTTCTGCTGCTGCCTTGCAACTGGGAACAAAGGTTCAAATTGAAAATACTACAGCTCCTACAGATTTCAAGACCTATCCTAACATTCTTGGAGCAGGTCCAGTCTTGATTAGTAACAATCATATTGTAGTTGATGGAGCTCTAGAAAGGTTTAGCAAAGGATTTCAACAGCAAAAAGCTTCTCGTAGTGCTATTGGTGTAACGAACCAAGGAAAGATTATGTTAGTGGCAGTTCATAATCGTGTTAGAGGACGGGGGGCAAGTTTAAGGGAAATGGCAGAAATTATGCAGCAGTTGGGAGCAGTCAATGCGTTAAATTTGGATGGAGGAAGTTCAACGTCTTTAAGCTTAGGAGGACAATTGATTGATCGTTCTCCTATCACTGCGGCAAGGGTTCACAATGGAATAGGAGTTTTTGTCAATCCATAGTTTATTACTTTCAAAAAGTATAGTATAAGACAATTGTGGACAAACTAAAGTCTACGTCCCAACTGATTTTAAAATTAGCAAATAAAAATAGTGGACTATGACCTTAAAAGTTATGAAAATTTTGTCAAGATTAATTTAGGGAGAATGCTATTTTAATCTCGGCTAAAAGCTCAGGAAGGTACAGAATAAATTTAAAGAAAATAAAGAAGATATAGAAGATATCTAAATAAGAGTATGGTTTATTAATTGATAGACGATAAGACTCATCTGATTTTAGACGATAGTTGAAGTATGCTATAAAAAAAAGGAAGAAAATAAAAAATATTTTTAATTAATTTCCTATTTTCTGTTATTCTTTATTGTTATTATTAGCAGAGCGTATTTAAAAAAACAGTACAGGCTATAATTCCTTTGGAATATATTTAACTTTAATTAATAGTATTCCAACCTACAAAACCAAAAATACTATAGTGAAATATAATTTCAGCACTGTCGGCTGATTATAGTTAATCACTTTTATAAGTTAGTCTAGCTTTTTCACTACATAATTTTCCAGGAATATTAAATAAATGATTCTAGCATAAACGAACAGTTAAATGACTATCCTAAAGCTATCTCTATTTTAGAGAATAGTACAAAAATAAGTTAAGTGACAAGTGAAATTCGTTAGAAATTAAAACTAGTAAATAATTTTAGATATTACTTCTATTGAACTCGTCTATTCTAGCTTAATTATTAAAGATTAATATGCATAAATAATTATGTATTAGTAACTCATACACGAACAAACAACATATATTTTAAAAAAGTAAATTAATTCAAATATATATTTTTATAAACATTTAACTTTATATCTCATCTAGTTTAAATAAAACTTATCTATATTATCTATTTAATAGATAATATAAGATCATACATTTTACTATCAACTAAAATAATATGCTTTGAAGTCTATTTTTGTCCATCGTTTGTTTTAACTTGTGACATATATTTCCACACCATTCATTGACATTTGACTATTTATTGAGTTTAATGTTTTTCTTGAAGCCTGTTCGACTTTATATTAATAATTTAAATAATAAATAGCGTATTTATCTTTTAAAAGTCACAATTTTTCTTCTAAAGAAGATAATCAGTCTTACAGTTTATTTATATCATAGGACTTCGAGGTTTTTGTAGTCTATTCTTCTATAATTATTTCAATTAATCGAGGTTCTTTATCAGAAGAAGATTCAGATAAGTCTGAAGTTTTTGTATGAGCCTGCTGTATCAGGTCATCAACGTACTTACGTGCTTCCTCAGCGGTTATTTCCCCTCGTGCCACCATTGTATCAGCTACTTTTTGTGCTTGTTTCTCTAGCTCAGTGAGAGCCACACGAGTTTTCTCATTCGCATAAGACGCTAAACCTATTCCCATATAAAATGCTTTTTGGACTAAATTACCTAGATCAGCCATGACTAACAATTTTCTCCTCGTAACTTAAGCAATATTTTCATCTTCTAGTATAATCATGTCTTGACTGAATAAATCCTAACTGAAGTAATTTTCTCTTGATTGAGGACTTGGCAGATAAACTCTGAAGTCATCAGGATTCACGAATGACTATCTACTCTTACAGTCTTTAATTACCATAACGAAATCTATTAAGCTCTATTTCAAATTTGCGTAGATTGGAGTGATTACTTCAATTACTCCAATTACTCCAATTACAATGTTTTCTGTAAAACTCGTGGAAATTTAGTATAAAATTCTTGAGTGAGAAAAATGACAATGATACATTGGTCTAATGTTGCCGTTGATATGAATACTAAATAAAACAATGAGTTTGTTAAGACATAGCAGTAGCAAGTTCTCGAGAAAAGTTTATCTAACCGTACTACATTATCAGAGACAAATATAATTAAAATAACAGTTCATTGACTCACTTTTCCTACTAACAACACTAATATTTATATTTTTCAATGTACGACAATTATCATAATAATGCATAATAGACAAAGAAAAATTTAAATATTAATCTAGTAACTAGTGCTGATAATGATAATCTCCCATGTTAATCATTTTAGCGATATGGGAGATTATCATTATACTTCTTACTTGAGGGAAATATATTCACCTAACACAATACAAAATATTTTCTATAGTAAGTTATGAAACAAATGTGCAAAAACAAACGCCACTACTAAAAATAGAATTAGCTATTTAATGAGCTTAAAGGTGAGTAGAAAGTACAAAAACATTATTAGATTTATCATTTATCGCCATATAAAAGTGGATTAAATATAATTGAATTATATCTATTTTTATGATAAATAATACTAAAAAATCATGACTCAAAAATTATGACTAAAAAACAACTATTTAGCTAGAGTAAAAAATAATAATTCTTAAAAATTGTCCACATAATTCTCTAATAAATCACGTCTCTTTAGAGAGAAGTAAATAAATAACTTCATTAATTATTCAGTCTTTTTTTAGTGTGATGAATACACAGAAAAGTCAAGTAAATTAATGAAAATATTTAAGAGTCGTTTCCCATATAATTTTAAGAATTATTAAAGTTATATACTTAGTTCTTATTTTCGTGCATTAATCTAACAAATTTATCGAATAAGTAATCTGCATCGTGGGGACCAGGACTAGCTTCAGGGTGATATTGAACTGAGAAAAAAGGTAGAGTTTTATGGGATAAACCTGCAACAGTCTGATCATTTAAATTAAGATGAGTAACTTGTACATCAACATCTAAAGACTTTTCTTTCACTGCAAAACCATGGTTTTGACTTGTAATTTCTACTTGTTTATTTAATCCACAAGGTTGATTTAAACCCCGATGGCCAAACTTTAACTTAAAGGTTTCTGCTCCTAAGGATAATCCTAAAATTTGGTGTCCCATACAGATTCCAAAGGTAGGTTTTCCTGTTTTAATTAACGCTTTGGTAAGTTTGATTCCTTCTTCGACTGCTGAGGGATCTCCAGGCCCATTGGATAAGAAAATTCCGTCTGGATTATATTTTAAGACTTCTTCAGAAGATATATTCGCCGGAACCACAATAACCCGACAACCATAACTAGCCAAGCGACGAAGAATATTCCGTTTAATTCCAAAATCAATTGCCACCACCGTTAACGGATCTTTTGAAACTTCTTTGTTATTTGGACGAAATTCCCAAATAGGATCAGTAGGTGTAGACCACTCATAAACCTCTTTAGTGGATACTTCCTTAACCAAATTTAATCCACCCATCTTGGGAGTTAATTGAGCTTGACGCAGTAATTCTGTTGGTTCAAGAATTTCTGTAGAAATTGCTCCATTCATTGCTCCTACTGAGCGAATTTTACGGGTTAAAGCACGGGTATCTATGCCATAAATTCCAACAATTTTATGGCGACTTAAATAGTTAGGGAGAGACTCTGTAGATCGCCAGTTACTTGGACTATAGGTTATATTGCGCGCAATGACACCTTTAACTTGTGGACAAGAGGATTCTTCGTCATCAGGGTTAGTCCCCGTATTTCCTAACTCAGGGTAAGTAAAGGTGACGATTTGACCGCAGTAACTTGGATCAGTCAAAATCTCTTGATAGCCAGTCATTCCTGTATTAAAAACGATTTCTCCTAACGTGGTACCCTTTGCTCCGAATGACCACCCTTCGAAAGAAGTTCCGTCCACTAACATCAATAGAGCTGGTGTCGCTTTTACTATCGCCATAATCATTAAATTTTTGATACTGAAAATGGATGAAAATCAACGGTGAGCGGTAGACTGGATCAGGCAAGCTATTAATGCCTGACTGTCTAGTCGTCTGTCGTCTGTTGAAACACACCCATCCCCAGGTTACAACCGACGATCTTACCAGATGTGGTTCGGCGTGTCAGGGTGAAGTCAAACTGCCAAAAAGGTAGCTAGAATCCTATGAGTCCCAAGAAATTGAACGACGACGATAAACAAGAAATTCTTAAGCTTTATCGCCAAACACCAGAAACTACATCCACTTTAGCTGATCGTTATGGAGTTAGCAGCTCTACTATTAGCCGTTTTCTCAAAAGTCATCTGTCAGAGTCAGAGTATGAGGAGTTAATTCAACAAAAACGTTTAGCACGGACGGTTAAATCAGAGTTATCATCTGCACAAACAAATGCTAAACCTGTATTGATGGTATCAGAGAGTCAACCAGAGTCTAAACCTATAAAAACTGAGAGTAGACTTGTGCTGGTGACATCAAAGAGTCAATTAGAATCATCCTCGACAGAAACTAATATTAAGCAGCTTCCTATCCTGGCAAAAGATCAGCCATCGAAATATGTTCGAAATTTAAATAAAGACAATGAGGAAGACGACCTTGAAGTTGTCGATGTCATTGCTCTTGGAGAAATGATTGGTGAGGATTTATCAGGTGAGATTGATGATGATGAAGACTTAGAGGATGAAGATTGGAATGAGGGAGAAGAGGAAAATTATGATCAATCTTTAGCTCAAGATGGAGAGGTTCAAGTCTTGCCCTTATCGTGTGCTGTTTTTCCTAAAACTTGTTATTTAGTAATTGATCGCTCTGCTGAATTAATTGCTCGTCCTCTTAAAGAATTTGCTCATTTAGGTCAAATTCCAGCCGAAGAAGTGCAGCAAAAAACTTTACCTGTATTTGATAATCATCAAGGAGCACGTCGCTTTTCCAATCGTTCTCAACGAGTGATTAAGATCCCTGATGGTCGTCTTCTATATAAAAGTTGTTCCTATTTATATGCTAAAGGAATTACACGTTTATTGATGGACGGACAAATTTATTCTATGGAATCTGACTATGATAATTTACCTACAATAAACATCTAACGATTTATTAATGCTTTCAGTTTTTTGTATAAAATAGTATGAACGTAGTCCTTTTATCTACTACTTTGAAAATCAATAGTTCTATCAACCTAACAATTCAGGATAAGCTAACCAAAAAACTGATCAAACAAGCTACTAGTTTTATTTCAGCAAAGCTTTAAGATTCATTAAGTACTCTTTTCTAAATAAATTTATACTTATGGCAAATTCTTTCTCTTATTTCTATAAATATTTCTTGGTAAAAACAGGTAACGATTTATACAATTTAATGCTTGAACTATATTGAATAGTTTAAGTTATTTATTTTTAAAATTTTTGATATTAAATTTTAGGTTTTTTGTTAATTTTCATAAACTATTTTAAAGAATATTGAGAACGTTAAAATATTTTAAGTTAAATTGAATTTGGCTCTTTATTAGTTGTTCAATTTTTGTAAATCACTATAATAGGACTTTTTTAAAAGTAGTATTCGCAAGGCGTTAAGTTTTTTCTATTTATTGTTCCTTCATACTTAATACTATAGTCTAAGTTTTTAGATCTTACTCATGTTTAATCTCTTGGAATATACTCTGATATTTTTAAGTTTAAGTTAACTGAACTTTACTGTGCTTTTGTCATTATATCTATACTTGTATACTTAGTCTGTAGTCTACTATTGTAGAGATAAATAACGCTATTTATAATTTTATGATTTGAATAATTAAACTAAGTCTTATTATGGTAAAGTCTAGTTAATAAATTCATATTATACTAGTCCTCCCAGTATATATTATAAAATCGTTAATGTTTATAAACTCAAGCTCATTAGATTTAATCGGACCTGAAGAAATTCAAGCAAAATAAATTTTGATAAAATTTAATGATAGATAGTAATTTAGAAAGGTTTAACTTACTTGAATTTAAATGACAAAAATACAGGCTTAGATATAATAGACTTAAGCAAAAAATATTAACCTATTGATATAATCAATGCAGCCCTATCTTAAATATTATCAATTTTTAAAGTAAAATTTCTGAAACTTTAAGAGAAGTTGATTTTAAGTTCTTAAACAGTCTGATTTTTTAGAATGATAAATATATCACTTCTTTTAGAAGAAATAGGAGTAAAACTTATTATTAATAAATCAATCTCTAAAAATAGAATTTTACGTGCTTAAGTAGAATATTAAGATAAGAATCTAAGACCATACAGTCCTTATCCAATATAATGAAAGTAGATAAAAATAAATATTTAAAATAAATTATGCCAGATATAAATTATTATAGTGAATATTCTAATAATTTTTGCAAATAGTAATCATAGAAAAAGCAAATATATCAACAGTCATCATTGAGATAATTTCTTACTTAGTAGATAGTCATATAGATAAATATAGAAAAGCTAGAAAATAGTAATCCTAACTCTTAGGATGAGTTTTATGTGTATCATATTTTTATGAGATAATAATTAAGTCTATTATTAAATAGGATTTGTTAATAGTTTATTGTTGATATTCAATTTAAAGCCAATGATTACTCAGTTACCTCCTCTCAACACCGATACTATTTGGGCAATTCTTAATGATCAAATTGATGATACAACTGTAAACCAATTAGTTTGGCACTATTTAGGCTATCGTTATGAACAGTCTAGTCAAAGTTGGAACAATACTCAAGTTGCTGAGAACTGGAAAAAAGATTATCCAGAGCCTCCTGATTTTGTTGGAAGTCGTCCGCCCATTGTAAAGCTAACCCGTTCTATTCCAAAAGAAAATAAACAATTACTTAAAAAGCAGTTAGGATTTAAAGGCTATAAGATAGGCGAGTTTGGACCAAGACAAACTCGCCGTGCCACTATGGCTAATTGGTTGTTGAGTTATTTAGCAAGTTAGATTTATAGTAGACAATAATTGAAACAAATTGATTGTTCATTTACCATTTTTCATGGAACCTGCCAGATTTGTTTGTGGTATTGCATTATATCATCATAGAAATTTTGGGAGATATGATGGTGATCGTGGGAATGGTGATCGTGGGAATGGTGATCGTGGGAATGGTTATTTCTAACAAAGGAAAGTCGAAATTTACACATCTCACAATTCATCTGAGTTTGTCCTAGTTGACTTTCAATTTCTCTTTCGCG
This sequence comes from Cyanobacterium sp. uoEpiScrs1, assembly GCF_947331815.1. Classification (GTDB taxonomy): domain Bacteria; phylum Cyanobacteriota; class Cyanobacteriia; order Cyanobacteriales; family Microcystaceae; genus Rippkaea. The sequence goes on along the minus strand of NZ_OX373462.1, from coordinate 914,545 downwards.
GATTATAGAAAATAATTCCGGAGCCAGTCCAATTTCAGGAAGATTAAGGACTTCAATGTGGGGATATCGTTTTTGTTGTTGAGTACAAATATGAAAGATTTTTTTAACTAGTGCCCCTGTAAATAGAAAATGAGGAAGTACGATTATGCGCTTAGGATGATAAAGTCTTGCTCGTTCAAATCCTTGTTCTAGGCGGGGATGAGTAATGCCAATAAAACAGGTTTCAACTGTACGGTACTGACTTCCTTCCCATAATAAACGGGAAAACTTATATATGTCACTATTAGCATCAGGATCACTAGAACCTCTACCAACAACAAGTAATACGGTATCTTCAGGAGCAATAATTTCTCTATCAAGTTTAGTTAAACGTGACCGCCATATATCCAATAGTAAGGGGGTATTACCCAAATGTCGGCCATAATGAAACTTTAAAAAAGGATAACGTTCTTTCGCTCGATCTAAAGCGTTGGTAACATCAAATTTTATATGACGGGCAGAAAACAATAAAAAAGGGAGAGCTGTTATTTCTTTAAATCCCTCAGTTACACAGTGATCAATACCTTCTTGAATTAACGGTTCTGTTAGCTCTAAAAAACAGGGAATGACAGGGCGTGATGTATCCAATGTCTGATAGATATTTACGAAATTAAGAAACGTTTGTTTTCCATCAATATCTCTAGTTCCATGTCCAATAATTAGTAGGGGGCGTCGGAAAGGCAAAGGGGGAAACTTTTCCAACATTGTTGAAAATGTTAAAGCCTGAGTAACCATTTATACCTCTTAGATGAGTTTAATAAATCAGAATATAGATAATGGCAATCCTGACTTGCTATATAAAGTAGTATCTTACAATTTTTATTATTGCTCATAATAAAAATTATTTATCATAGCTATTTGTCTTGAATCCTATCAACGATTTATACTTTAATCCTCCTTATATTAGTAGTCATGGTTAAGACTCTTAATGTGATTTTTTACACTTTTCTTTAGAAAGAAAGGCTTAATATTTAAGTTGAATTTTATACAGAATGTTTATAATAGTTATGCATTGAGATAAGTAATCTGATGACATAAAGCTACCATAATCAATTAGAAGACAAAACTGATAGAGTATGTTGTTAAAGTTGTAGATATATATTTTGATCTATACAAAAAATATATAACAAGTTTTATTTTAGTTTCTTTCATTGGTATTTATTAGCTCAATCACAATATTTAGGTTTTTATGATCGACATTATAGATTTTTTTAAAAGAAGAGAATATTGCTACGGTACAACAACTATTTTTTGCGTTGTCATAAACTTTAGCTGAGGGTATCTATGTAATTTAAGATAAAAGTAGATATTTGATTTATTTTAAAAAACTTTATTTTTTGATATAGACTTAAAGTAATCTACCTGAATATTGAATATAGTTAATAACTATATAACAAAAAACCTGGGAAAGAAGAGTGTATTAATACTTGACAATTAAATATAAAAAACTTTTTTTTAAATATTAATTATGGCTCTATTCTAAGCTATTTAGACTGACAAAAATTTTTTAAAAACCGCAATTATCTAACAAATAAATAAATTACAACCTTGAAAATTTTATAAAGAAGGTAATATTTTCCAATTTAACCTATAGATAAAAATTAATCTCAAGGAGTAATCATACAAAAATTAGCCAATACCAATATGTTTAATTTTTGAAAATTAAATATATTGGTATTGATATTAATGAATACACTAAATGTCCTTCTAACAAACATACTGCTCTTGATTAAGATAAATTATTTTGTATCAGTTGTTCAATTAATCAGTAATTAAGGCAATATGCAGCAAGGAACAGACACTTTAAGATAATTTAGCTAAATTGTCTTAAGACTTACAGTCTTAATTTTAGTATTAGTATTGAGACTTCTTGCTTTATTTAGTGACATAGTTTAAACAAAAAACAATATAGTATTAATAATGTTAGTACCACTTTACTTTAGATTTAAAAATCTATCCAAAGCCGTTATCATCCTCGGTGGCCAACGACGAACTTTTGTTACCCAATCCAAATCTTGATAACGGTTATCCATTCCTACTGTTGCTACCCAATTACTCTCAGCTTCCCCTTGCTTTCCTAACTCCCATAAAATTGCTGTTAATGCTGCCCGTGCATCAGGAAACATAGGATACTTTCGTATAATGTCTTTCATTTGGTTTACGGCTTCTTTTTTGTTTCCCAACTGGTACAGTGCCAAAGCAACATTTGCTGTTGCGAAAGTAAAATCTGGATCAACATTGACAGCTGCTTGATAGTTTTGTAATGCTTGTTCCCAGTTTCCTAAACCTCCTTGAACATTACCAAGACTATTGTAAGCAATAGCATTATTGGGAGTAATTTCTAAGACTCGATTGTAATTTTCAATTGCCTCGTAATATTTTCCCTGTTTTTCCAGAACTATTCCTCGATTAAGGTAAGGAGCAGACTCATTAGGAGCTAATTCAATAGCCCTATTAAAGTCTATGATAGCTTTATCTAATTTATTCTGATTGACACGAACATTGCCCCTATGACTCCATAATATTGGATCTTTGGGGAATTTTTCAATTAGTTGAGTCCAATAGATTTCTGCCTGGGTAAAATCTCTTTTCTGCGTTGCTTCAACAGCTTTTTTAGCGATTTTTTCTCCCCATTCTAATTGCTCTTGAGTAATTAGAATGGGGATTTCTTGCGCTAAGGCTCTGGGAACAGTCCCAATCCATAGTAGGAGAATACTGAATAGACTTAGTAATATACGAATCATTGTAAGTTTCTATTGATAGTGTTTTTTACTTATTATGACTTCTGTTCCATTTTTTTTAAATAGTTTTCATAGCCTAACTGGTTAAGTTTTTTTTGTTTATCAATCACTATTTGTGTCATATTGTGTCGATACTCTTGGACTAGTTTCAACAATTTAAGATCATAAGATGCTATAATTTGAATTGCGAGTAGTCCAGCGTTTTCAGCATTTCCAATAGCGACAGTAGCAACGGGAATACCTCTAGGCATTTGCACAATGGAATAAAGAGAATCTACTCCCTGTAAATGACGAGTCGCAATGGGAACGCCAATAACAGGCAAGGAAGTTAAAGAAGCCACCATTCCTGGTAAGTGAGCTGCTCCTCCTGCCCCTGCAATAATCACTTTTATTCCCCGTTCGCACGCAGTCTGAGCATAGTCCGTCATAACTTTCGGTGTACGATGAGCAGACAAGATCTTAACTTCATAAGATACACCAAAGTTTTGACAAACGGTAATTGCACTTTTCATGATTGGTAAATCAGAATCACTTCCCATAATTATTCCTATAAGAGGGAAAGAGTTAGTCATAATAGTTGATTAGGTGTATTCGACAAGTTAATTCTAACAATGAAAAATTATCTAGACACAGAGACTTAGTATTAGTAATAATGAATTTATTGATCAAGCTTAAATTCTTGGTAGACTTAAAATTATAAATAGATAAGTAAAATGCAATTTACAAAAAATTATTCACAATAAAACAATGCTCAAAGATATTATTATCATTAATGCAAAAATATCTGGCTATCAAGACAGTCAACAAGTTTATATTAACTCTCAAGGTATTATTGAAAATATATTACCGATGAAAACAAGTCTTGAATCTATCCAGCATAGAACAATCTTGGATTTAAAAGAAGATAATTTATCATTAGGAGGTATAGACTTACAAATCAATGGGGCGCTAGGATTGGCTTTTTCTGAAATAGAAGAAAAAGATTTGCCTATATTACAAAGAATCTGCAACTTTCTATGGCAAGAAGGAGTTGATGGTTTTTGTCCAACAATTATAACAACATCAGTTAAAAATATTCATAAAACACTTTCAATAGTTGATAAATTTATAAGTCAGCAAAGCATTAAATCAGAAGAGACAGCAAAAGTATTAGGAGTTCACTTAGAAGGACCATTTTTAAACCCACAAAAAAAGGGTGCACATCGTGAAGAATATCTATTAACTCCTAGTATAGAAGCGGTTAAGTTGATTTTGGGAGATTATGTTCATCGCGTTAAGATAATAACTTTAGCTCCCGAATTAGACTCAACCTATAAAGTAATTCCTTATTTAAAATCTCAAGGCATTACTGTTAGTTTAGGACATTCTCAAGCTACAGACAAAGAAGCAAAAAAAGCTTTTGAATTGGGAGCGTCAATGGTAACACATGCTTACAATGCTATGCCTTCATTGCATCATCGTAACTCAGGATTACTAGGAGAAGCGATAATTAATAAAAATGTTTATTGTGGATTAATTGCTGATGGCCGACATGTCTGTCCAACTATGATAGAAATATTACTAAAATCAAGCCATTATGACCAGGGAGTTTTTTTAGTTAGTGATGCTTTATCTCCCATTGGACTAGGAGATGGAATTTATCTTTGGGATGAGCGACAAATTGAAGTTAAACAGGGAACGGCAAGTTTAATGAATGGAACATTGTCGGGAACAACTTTGCCCTTATTTTCTGGATTGGGTAATCTAGTAAAATGGGGAATCTGTGAGATAGAAACTGCTATTTCTTTGGTAACAGAATCTCCGAGAAAAGCCATTAGGCTGCCTGGAATTTCTAAAGGGCAGCCTGCTCACTTACTGCGCTGGCATTGGGACAAAATAAACCATACTTTAAATTGGAAAAGATTAAAAAAAGAATAGTTGTTATTAACAATATGTAAGTCTCAAATTAGGCGTGAAAGTCTCTTCTTAATCATCTGTCAGTCTTAAACTAGATCCGTCGAAGTAAACTTAAACCGTGAGTATCAGTTCCACAGGTGTTAAATAACCCATATATTTGACTTAAAGCTAATATTTGTTCTGTTTGTTTCGGACTAGTTGTCCAAGGTTTTGGATTGCCATAGGCATAAAAAGCCTCTACTCCATCAATACCTAAATCGGTACAAGCATGTATCAGCTCATCTACAGAGCAATTGTAACGAATAGGATGAGCTAGGACAGCTAAACCACCAGCCTGATGGACAGCATTTATAACTTGATGAGCTGAACTACAAAAGTATTCGGGATGGGTTCCTTGAAGATAAGGCTCCATCAAACTATGTTGTGGAGCAAAACCATAGCCTAAAATATGAATTTCAGTATTAAGGAGATTAGCAGTAATCTCAATTCCAGTCCAAAGATGAGGTAGAGGTATATGAGGATAGTGTAGGCGAGTTTTATTAATCCAGTTCTGCGCAATTTGGTAACCACTAATAGAGTGATGGTCAGTAATTGCTATCCCTTTAAGGCCGAGAGCCACTGCTTGTTCAATTAAAACTTGAGGTTTTAATCGTCCATCGGAGTGGGTAGTATGCATGTGAAAATTATAATTGTAAGGGCAGCTTTCTCTGTGCAAAGTTTGCCAAACCTTCTTAAGAGTTTCAGTATCTTGGGTTGATGGTTGGGTTAACGTAAATACAACCATAGTCAGTACCTTTATTAAAAGAATATTACAAATTGTTACGTCTAGGATAACAATTCTTTGCTTAAAAAGTTAAAAATTACACGTTTAGTTTATCTGAAGTGATGAGATTTTTGGTTCAAACCTATTTGATGAGCAAAATACTTAGATAGCTATCACTAAGCTGAACATAACTTTAAAAAATAGCTGGGTCAAGTTGCTAGATAATATATCGATATCAACAATAATTATCTGGATGTGTTTATATCGATGTATTATTTTGAATATCAGGTAAAAAGCCCGTTATTTCAGTAACGAAAAATTCGTATAGAATCAAAGCTTCCGTAAAATCATATAATTAGTCTTCTATTTTTGTAGAAGCTTTGATTGATAAAAATAAAAGTATTGGTATTATTCAGCAAGTTAGTGATTACTTGTTACAAAAACCTACTAATATAGTTTTTTACCTTAAATGTTAATTTAAACAACATATTATCCGTCTACGAAATATGAGTTACAAGCTGCTGTAATCTCAGGTTTCCTTTCTAATCAAATAAGACTCTTAAAAACTAGGTAAGATTAAGGGGACACAACTATACTAAACATAACTACTTATGTTAGCTGGCAATCAGTTTATTCCTAATGAGGATATTTTAACACTTTAAAAGATATTAAATCTTTAATTATTGAAATATATACATCAAAAAAAATTACCATTAATTACTTAAGATTTTACCTTTAAAAAATATTCAATTAATATTAAAAAATAAAAAATGCACTATAGTGTAACAACAATAATGTGTACGATTAGCAAGATCGGTTTGTCTAATTTGTTTTCTTTGTGAATCATTAACTTAAGCTCTCATAATACTCTCCAATTTTTTCCATAAATGACAAGATGAGTTATTTTATGAGAAGTTGCTTGTGAAGTAGTCCATGTTAAAAATGCAATTTTCTCAACGTTGGGTTAATCAGTTACCGAAATTGATAAACTGGCTATTATTAGGGTTATGGATAGTTATTGGGGGTATTCTCAGGTTTACTAAATTAACGACTAAACCTCCTTGGACAGATGAATTTGCTACGATGGTGTTTAGTTTGGGGAATGATTTCACCTCAGTTCCTCTCAATCAGGTGATTTCTATTGGTACTTTATTACAACCCCTAAGATTTAACCCTGATGCAAGCATTAGAGATGTTATTTCATTACTCTTACAAGAAGATAATCATCCTCCTCTATATTTTGTATTAGTACATTTATGGGTAAAACTATTTATCCCATTAGGAGAATACGTAAATGTTTGGGTGATGCGATCACCTTCTGCTTTATTAGGAATTTTATCGATTCCAGCGATTTATTTTTTGGGAAAAATCACCTTTCGTTCTCAACGGGTGGGACATATTAGTGCAGCTTTAATGGCAGTTTCTCCCTATGGAATCTTTCTCGCACAAGAAGCTCGTCATTATACGTTGGCAATTCTTTTTGTAATTGCTTCTTTAATCTGTTTTATGGTTTCAATTAACAGTATATACAAAAATAGATTGATACCATTATGGTTAATTATTGTCTGGATATTTATCAATGGACTTGGCTTATCAGTCCATTATTTTTTTGGACTAACTTTACTTTCAGAAGGGATTACAATAATATTTTTAATTTATTGTTGTCATCAACAACGAAAAAATAATTTGTCTTTTGTATCACGAAATTTAATCCGTATTATGTGGGTTTTAGTAGGGGCAATTTCAGCTGGGGTAACTTGGATAGCAATTATTATCCCTAAGGGATACGGTAATGGCATGATTACCTGGATTCATCCAGTTGAACATATTTTATATATGATTAGTCCTCCATTTCAACTATTAGCAGTTTGGGTTCCCATGATATCTTTACTGCCTGTTGAATCTTCTATTTTAGGTATTGTCATCTTGTCTGGTTTAATCTTATTATTATTTTTTATTTGGTTAATTCCCTATGTACACAAAGGAATTAAAAAAGGATTAGAATATTCGGACTATTTTTTTCCAATAAAGGGGTTGATAATATTTATTATTAGTGCAATCTCTCTTTTTTTAGGGATTACCTATTTTCTAGGATTAGATATTACTCGTGGTGCACGATACAGTTTTGTTTATTTTCCAGCTGTCATAGTTTTAGTTGCTGTGAGTCTTGCGATACTTTGGAGTAAACCTAATATTGATAATTCAATAATCGAAGAAAAATACCGAATATCGTTAAATCCTGCTCATTTATTAATGAAAATCTATAGTAAACTAAATTGCAACGGAAAATTTGCTGTTTATACTGTTTGGTTTATGGGATTTTTAGGATCAGTTACTGTATTAGTTAATTTAGGATATCAAAAATATTATCTTCCTGATCGCTTGATATCAATCATTAAAGATACAGCTTCTAGTCCGGTTTTAATTACGACAACCCATAGAAGCTTAGTACAAACAGGAGAAACTATGGGAATTGCTCTAGAATTACAACGACGTTCACAGCTCCAAGATACTTTATTTTTATTGGTTCACCAAGAACAATCGGAATCCCCTGAAGCAACAGAAAATTTAAAACAAGAAATTAGTAAAATTCCCCATCCTCTTGAGGTATGGGCAGTTAATTTCAAAGCTCCTATTGATCTAGAACAATGCATTGTTGATCAACAAAAGTTTCCTAAAGTTAATGGTTACAATTATCAACGGTATACTTGTCAATAATTACTAATGATGTGAATTTTTTTAGAGATCAAATATGACAGTCTTTATCAAAAATAGTGCATATTTAATATTAAACTTCTCCAAGTGAGTGGAGATTAGTTACATGAGTTTTACAGTAGTACTATCTAAATTTTTATAGATTAAATGACCCCTAAAGTAATTTTTTCTTTAGGGGTCATTTAATCTATAAAAATTAATAATATTTTCATTTATCTAGTTTATTGGACTACTATTTATAATACCTATTTAGATAGTCGAAATAGTATTCTGATTTAATTAGAATAGACAATATAAATTTCATATAGATTTATAGTTAAGTATTGGCTTAACAGAATTTCGTATGTATTAATCATCACAAGAAAGTATATGGTTTAATTTTAACTGATAGAATATATTTTCCTTTGCTTATTAACCACCCTAAACTATTGGAGTAAATTTTTACTAACTAAAAGATTAATAGCCTTGATATATTATATTGTTTATTCCAGTAATTGTCGTCATACAGATAACTAATTTAATTAAGTTTATTTAAAATCAAAACTAGCTATTTTGTCTACATGAAGTCTTTGTCCTAAATTCGCGAATTATAAATAATTAGATAGAAATAAATAACTATATATTAATAGGTTAGATCAAGCATTAGTTTCGTTAAATAAAATTCATATTTTTCTGTTTAGTTTCGAGATAATCAAGTTTGCTCATTCCTTACTCTTTAATGAAAAATTTATTCACCTCTAACTTATTTAACCCAAAATATTACTTTATTCTTTCTGTTATCGCTACCATAAAACCAGATCTGTATAATGAAATTACACTAAATAATTACTATTAGTTCTTAAATATATTATATGTAAATTATTTTTTATTTACATTAACCTAATTTCAGGTATATTAGTATTTAATACTTTCCCTTATTTATTGCTGTTGTACTTTGTCTTTATTTGAGGTGAAGTTATCAGATATATAAATGCAATAAATAACAAAAAAATAATTAAATTTTATTCCTTAGATAAAGAAAACATAGTAAGCTCTGAATAGCAAAGCAATTGATTAGGCTGATAAGTCGTCTGTCTTCGATTCTTCAGCTTACTCGTGATTAGAACAAATTATGAGTAAGCACGCCAAACCCCTACCAAAACTCCTTGAATTTCTACTTCAGAAGTCTTAAGCTCCATTGATTTATATTGAGAATTGGATGGTTTAAGTAATATTTTTTCACCATTTTGATAAAATCGTTTTAAAGTTGTTCCATGACCCTGAACAATAGCAGCTACAATTTCGCCATCTTGGGGATATTCATCTCTAGACAAAGATCTCATAATAGCTAGGTCGCCTTCAGTTATTAAATCTTCAATCATGCTATCTCCTACAATTCGCAACCCATAGTAATTTTTCTGTTCAGTGATTTCAGATAAATCTAATTTAGTTTGATCATCGATGTAGAGTTCAACTAACGTACCAGCCGTGATAGCACCCAAAATACTGATCCCCTTAGGTTTAGGACGTAAAATACGAATGGTACGAGCTTTGCCTTCTATCCAATCGATATAACCTTTATTTCGTAGTCTTTCCAGACGACTCTGAATAGGAGCTGGTGACCGCAGGTGCATGGCATGCATCATTTGACGAATGGAAGGTGCATGCTGGGTTTTGTCGATGTACTCAACGAGCCAGTCAAATAGTTCTTGTTGGGCAGGGGTTAAAGATTCCATAGATTTTGACGTAAACAGAAATAACTATAAATCAGCGGTAAGATTTTTACCTCTTAGTTTAACGAACACAAGTACTATGATATATCTATTTCACTCTTTGTTTAATTTCTATAATTTTTTCCTAAAATCAACTATAGAAAAACTATCTTCTTGGAAACGTCAGAGATAGAAGGCTCAACTTGTTATATATTAGAATTATTGAGATAAACCAAAGAAGTATCTAAACGATAAAAATTTTTTAACAAAATAAGTCAATAGTAAGACTGCCTCAATTTACAAACGTACCTGTTTAGATATATTTTAATTCGAGGTCAATCTACAAGATATAGTCTATTGAATAAGCTGTGACTTTGTCTTAGACATAACTTTTAGCATAATTAAATAATATTTTCCTAATTTTTTGTTCTCAATAGTTTCTTGGTTTATCTTAATAATTATAATTAATTCAGTATATATCTAATTCAATTACATTTTAAACCTACTAAGTAGTGCTTTAAGAAAATGACTATAGACAATAAATTCAATAAAGGATTATATTCTTAGGCTTTTACCTACACGAACTTCTCTTCAAAGAAAATTTGTTTAATTAATTGATTAATATTTAACAGAATAAATCGGTTTAAGTCGCTAAATCCATTGATGGCATAAATTACCAATCCTCCTCCTCTAAGATAGCTTCTTGTTCTATAGATTCTATACTACATTTTTCTTCTTCTTTTTCCCAAGTTGCTGTTAAGGGCTCTACCACTTTAACAATAGCATCAGTAACAAATTTTTTAATAAATTTATCCTTACGACTCAGTTCAAATTGATGCTGTACAACCTCGATAATTCCTCCATCGCCCCAGTCTTGGTTCTGACGGAAATATTCGATAAAACTTTTCCCAGCAATATAGGTTAGATAAGCCGCAGTTACTCCCTGAATCGCTTTTCCAACTAAATAAGTAGCTATACTTAATTGCAGGGCTTTACTTAACAAATCTAAAGCTCCTTTCACTATTCCTAAACTTACTAAAGTTTTTCCTAAAGATAAAGCTAATTCCTTTCCGCGCTCATTATTTAATTCACAGCCATAAATTTGTCCAATTTCAATTATCATTTGAGCATTAACAGCTGCCATTGCTAACATATCTACTACAGGTAAAGGAGTAACAGAAATGACCCCTGCACCAATCCATCTATAACGATCTATAATCTTATCTGCTTGTTGTTTTCTTTGACGGTCTATTATATCTCTTGCTTCCTCCCCCAAGCGTTGAGATCGCAGTAAAATATTATCAGCGATTAAATCTTCCCCTTCCGCCCTCAAAACCGCAGCAAGACGTTTAATTAAGGGAATGATTTCTGGTTCTGGCGTAATGATTTCTTTAGTTTCTAGTGAGAATGATTGAGGCTTAGCAGCGACTGCAATAATATCTGAAGAAGAAATCAACCCCTTAACTCTTTGTTGCAACCTTTGTATTAGCAGTATCAGTTCTTCTTTAGGATAAAGATCAATTTTATTCAGGATTAATAACGACCTCTTACCAATGTTTACTAAAGTCTGTAGAGGATCATATTCCGATTGACGTAAATCATTATCCACCACAAATAATAATAGATCTGCTTCTGTCGCTAATTTTCGTGCTAACTGTTCCCGTTCACTCCCCTCTACTCCTACTTCCAAAATTCCTGGAGTATCTGTTATTAAAATCTTTCTCAGAACTCCCGACAACTGAAAAGAATAGGTTTCCCCCATTTTGGTCGTTCCGAAAGTTGCTTCTACATTGCCAACTATTTCCCCAATTAAGGCATTGACTAAAGAAGTTTTTCCCGCTGATCCCGTACCAAAAACTACAACTTGTAAATCACCTTGGGCTAAACTAGTTTCAATTTGATGAGAACGATTTAATAGAGCTTTTTGAGTGACTTTGTCTTGAATCTGTTGAACTTGGTAACGTACTGCCTTAAGAGTTTCCTGTGCTGCTTCAGTTTTTTGTTTAGGTAGTTTAGTACGAGATCTCTCTTGACGACGAGTAGAAAAGAATTTACCAGAGAAAGTCCGGTTGAAGAAATAAACAAAAGCATAGATTAACAAGCTCAGGAGACAAATAATCAAGAAAATCAATAGATTTCCTAAAATAGGAACTGTAAAAGAGACTTGAATATAAAGACGATAAATCGAATTAATTAACCATATAATCAATCCGAGAATTATACTCAAACCAATCATCAGAAATAACAGACGGGACAGAGGCATGGAGAGAGAAAAAAAGTGGAGAGGGACAAGAATAAAGAGTCTAGTGCGCCTTTCGCCTTACTGTTCCTGGTTCTGTTTTATAAAGGCTTCTAGGCAGAAACACAAAGGAAATTGAAGCATCTGATTAGATAGACGATCAAAGTCTGTCTAATCTAAACTGGAGTAAACAAAACGAACCAAGACAGAGGACTTATGGGCAGGAGAAAGAAAGATAAGCTTCTAAACCCATTATGGCAGTGAACAGAACGATAAAAACGACAACTTTGACTTAATATCCATATATTAGGGAATTTTAAATGGTTATTATCTGCCAGTTTCGTCTCGTCCAACACTAGCTTAAAGTTGATTGACCATATAAATCACTGTTATTCTAAATTAGCTGTGATAATTACGACAGTATAAGTTGCAAGTACTTTTACTAAAGCTAAGATAAAAGTATTACTATGAAAATAAATAGGACAAGCTTAAGATAATTAAATAGTTTTCTGTTAATAAACTAAAGACATAGTTAGCATTAATTATGCCCAATCAACTATCGTTCTATGAGAACTTAAAGAAATATTGGATGCTACCTGTTGTAGTTGCTTTTTTATCATGTTATCTATATTTTTTCGCTCTATTTCAACCCCTTGTGTTTTATCATTTGGTTTATCCATAAGGATAATACTATCAACTTGACAAATAGCAAACATTTGGAAAAAAAGATGAGTTATCGGTAAGGAAATAACATCAATAGGGGAATTAATACCATTGGGGTCTACAGTATGTTGAAAATCACAGGCATCCTGATGGCTAACAAAACCATAGACAACTCGCTTTGTTATTTGGGGGTATTTGCGGCTATTTAAGGTTGTAACTATCCAATGACGGTCACTCGTGTGTAAAACAAAATAGTCTGTTTTTTTCTGTTGACTAGCAAAGAACTTAAGCACTGGATTAATTGCTTGTTCCATAATCTCTATAGGTACGCCATGTCCAGGGGCGTCATTGGCGAGAATTTCTAGTTGGTTATCTAGATTCATAAAAATTATCTAAGTATTGAGGCAAAGTACACTTTTGATTAGAAGAAAAGAGCTAGGATAAAAAACGTCTATTTTCTACTCCCGATTACTTTTAACTCTATATTGTATTATCAATTATTTTAGAAAAAAATTAACAATATCACAATTTACAATCAATTCTTGAATCAAGGCTATCGTTTATATCTTTCAGACATTGGTTATGTAAACTATTTTTATAACCTACATAATCCTTGATTTTGATAGTAACGTATCTTGAAACTATATCTATACTTTCACTTTAGGATTGACTTTAATTACATTAAAGAACTATGTAGTATCTTCTCAAGAAAATTTTTAGTTGTTCCAAAAGTTCCAACACTATCTGTATTTTTAGCATTTATGGATCAGTCAGGCGTGTGTTTCAGATAAAGTACAATATGTAACAGTATAGTTAGTCTATTAGCAAACAATATCAGCATTGATACTCTGATTATGGAAAAAAGACTAGAGTACTAACTCAAAATATTTCGTTCGTTTTTTAAGAAATTTAGGCTTAATCATCTATAATCGCTTATTAACCTCAATTAATGGTTATTTTATTATTTTGATAATTAGCCAAGATATATTGAATAGATTCTTAGTTTCAATAGAAATAAGATAAAAAAGACGATATCTCCATTTTAAGAGTTAACAACTTTTTTAGTCTAACTTTAATAATGGCTAAAAAGTTTCAATTGAGCAAGGATATAATACGCGATATATATTGGCTAGTTGTATAGTTAAGTGAAATTAACGTACAAAACCCGATATTCTACTAAGTACGACTGTTTTATGTTTATACACCGGTTCAACAATGCAACTTCCTAAAATCTTAATTGCAAATCGCGGAGAAATCGCCTTACGAATTTTACATAGTTGTGAGGAACTAGGAATCGCTACGGTTGCTGTTCACTCGACGATAGACCGCCAGGCACTTCATGTACAACTTGCTGATGAGAGTGTTTGTATAGGTCCACCATCGAGTAATAAAAGCTATCTCAATATCCCTAACATTATTGCTGCCGCCCTTACACGCAATGCCACTGCCATTCATCCAGGATATGGTTTTTTAGCGGAGAATGCTAAGTTTGCTGAAATTTGTGCAGATCATAAAATTACATTTATTGGACCAAGTCCTGAAGCTATCCGATCAATGGGAGATAAGTCTACCGCGAAGAAAACGATGCAAAAAGCAGGAGTGCCTACAATCCCTGGAAGTTGGGGTGTAATTGACACGGAACAAGAAGCTTTAGCAGTTGCTCGTGATATTGGTTATCCCGTCATCATTAAAGCCACTGCTGGAGGTGGAGGACGAGGAATGCGCTTGGTTCAGGAAGATAAAGAATTTCCTCGTGCTTTTCAGGGAGCTCAAGGAGAAGCTGAGGCTGCATTTGGGAATGGAGGAGTTTACATCGAAAAGTTTATTGAACAACCTCGTCATATTGAATTTCAAATTCTGGCTGATAGTTATGGCAATGTAGTTCACTTAGGAGAAAGAGATTGTTCTATCCAGCGTCGTCATCAAAAATTACTTGAAGAAGCTCCTAGTTCTTTTTTAAATCCCCAATTACGCGCAAAAATGGGGAAAATAGCTATTAAAGCAGCTAAATGCATTAATTATGTGGGGGCAGGAACAGTAGAATTTTTAGTGGATAGGCAGGGAAACTTTTACTTTATGGAAATGAACACCCGTATTCAGGTAGAACATCCTGTGACAGAAATGATCTCTGGATTAGATTTAATTTCTGAGCAAATTCGTATTGCTCAAGGCGAAAAACTCAGCTTTTCCCAAAATCAAATCAAATTTCAAGGTCATGCAATCGAATGTCGTATCAATGCTGAGGATCCCCAGTATAATTTCCGTCCCCATCCAGGTAAAATTAGTGCATATCTTCCCCCTGGAGGTCCGGGAGTAAGAATGGACTCTCATGTCTATACAGATTACGAAATCCCTCCCTATTATGATTCTTTGATCGGAAAATTAATTGTCTGGGCTCCTGATAGAGAAAGGGCTATTAAGCGGATGAAACGTGCTTTAAGAGAATGTGCAATCACAGGAGTTCCTACTACTATTAATTTCCATCAACAAATTTTGGAAACTTCTGCTTTTTTGACTGGTGAGGTATACACTAATTTTATTGAGGAATATTTGCTAGAAAAATCAGATACAAAAAGTTAAGTTTTCTACTTAAATAGCTTATACAACTTGAATTAAATTATGTTGAGCTGTTCTCTAGAAATAGCGCTGAGTATTATTTTTGTACTCAGATAGTAAAAACAGACATACTATTAAGTACTTATATATAGTCAATATAATCTTAAAAATAGTTTATTTGTACAAAAAAAATATTTCTCTAAAGATAAATATTGTATACATAAATGAAGCCAATAACTTATTAAGGGAGATTAACTTGTTACCAACTTTATTATGCAAGAAATAATGTTATGATGCTTTTTTAAAAAATTGATTGTAGGAGTATTAAGTTATTTTACTCCTATACAATTAACTATTTAAATATAATTTTTGTGTACATCTATAAACAAGTAAAAAAGCTAGCAATTAGATCAATTTAAAAAAATGTCTATCTCAAAACAAATAGAGTTCATAAAAAATTTTTAAAATATAAGATAAAAATGAGCTTCTAGAATATTTTTAATATTAAAAACAAATTATTTTTAATGACTAAAAAATCTGAGTTGATCCTTAAAGAATGTATAAATTAAATATTATTTGACAATAAATTGGGAGATATTTTGTTAAATTTTTATGATCTATTGAGTTTATATAAAAGATTATATTACTCCACAATTTATTTTAATTGGTAAATCATAAGATATTAATTATTAATCAATTTACAAGGCAAAAAATACGTTAAAAAATTTAATTTGTCAATTATGAATCGGATTATATGACAAAGATTAGTGTTATAAATCAAAATATAATATCTTAAAATTATAAAAATAAAGAAAACCTTTACTTATATAATCCTAAGTTTAAACTTTTTGAAAAAAATAATAAAATCTTAACCCTTTATTTCTAAGATCTATATCTATGATTGTTGGAGAGGTACTTAATTATCTCTAAAATTCATCTTGATAGTGCAATATTTCCTATGAATAAGCTACAACTCTGGCAACGTTATCAAAACTGGCTATATTATCACCAAGGATTAGGACTATATCTAGATATTAGCCGAATGCGCTTTAATGATACTTTCGTTGACGGACTTAAGCCCAAATTTGAGAAAGCATTTCAGGATATGGAGGCTCTAGAAGCTGGGGCGATCGCCAACCCGGACGAAGGTAGAATGGTAGGGCACTATTGGCTACGCGCTCCAGAATTAGCACCTAATGACGATATTAGAAAAGAAATCACCGAACCTCTTGAAGCTATTGCAGACTTCGTAACTAAAGTTCATAGTGGAAGCATTAAACCCCCTACCGCTGATAAATTCACCGACGTTCTATCTATTGGAATTGGTGGCTCAGCGCTAGGACCTCAATTTGTAGCCGAGGCCTTATCTCCTGATTTTCCTCCTATGGCTATTCATTTCATTGACAACAGCGACCCATCAGGGATGGATCGTATCCTAACTCGTTTAGGTGATCGTCTAAAAAGTACTCTAGTTTTAATAACCACTAAGTCTGGAGGAACTCCCGAAACTCGTAACGGTATGTTGGAAGTCAAAGCAGCTTACAAAACTAAGGGGTTGGACTTTGCTCCTCATGCTGTTGCTATCACCATGCCAGGAAGTAAAATGGATCAGATAGCCCAGAACTGGTTAGCCCGTTTTCCTATGCAGGACTGGGTAGGCGGACGGACCTCCGAACTTTCTGCAGTAGGGTTGTTACCCGCCGCATTACAGGGGATTGATATTCAAGAAATGTTGATCGGGGCTAAGGAAATGGACAAAGCAACCAGGGTTAAAGATCTTAAAACCAACCCCTCAGCCTTGTTAGCTTTAGCTTGGTATTATTCTGGTGATGGGAAGGGAGAAAAAGATATGGTAATACTTCCCTATAAAGATAGTTTGCTTTTATTTAGTCGCTATTTACAGCAGTTAGTTATGGAGTCTTTGGGCAAAGAAAAAGATCTTGATGGCAATACAGTCTATCAAGGTATTGCAGTCTATGGAAATAAAGGGTCTACAGATCAACATGCTTATGTTCAGCAACTGCGTGAAGGAGTTCCTAATTTCTTTGCAACCTTTATTGAAGTATTAGAGGATCGTCAAGGATCATCTACTGAGTTAGATCCTGGAATCACCTCTGGAGACTATCTATCAGGATTTATTCAGGGAACTAGGCAGGCATTATACGAAAATAACCGTGATTCTGTGACTATTACAATTCCTCAGGTTAATCCTCGCACTGTTGGGGCTTTAATCGCGATGTATGAACGTACTGTCAGCTTTTATGGCTCGTTAGTAAATATTAACGCCTATCATCAACCTGGAGTAGAAGCAGGTAAAAAGATGGCTTCTTCTGTTTTATCTCTACAAACTGAAGTCCAAAGAGCGATTGAAGATTCTGCTGGAACTCTAGATCTAGCTACATTAGCAATAAAGGCAGGGGCTTCTGATGAAGTGGAAGCAGTCTACAAAATTGTGCGCCACTTGGCAGCCAATGGACGAGGGGTTATTTTAGAAGGAGATATGGGAAATCCTTCAACTATCAAAATTTCCATCGGTTGACCACCCTGCTAGGAAACATGGTACTGTAGCGGAGTTATGTAAATTAAAATACTTAAAACGTAGTGAGAAAGAAGAATATATACTTATATACAGCACTGTATATAAGTATATATTCTTCTTATCTTTGTATTTGATGATAAATATCAGGCATAATTTAGAGTATTAACTGTATTGTCATCTAATGAATATGTTACTCGAAACACAAACTTGACAAATTCCCATTAGACTCTGTTATAATTACAAGGGCGTTAGCATTGGGGTGTCGCCAAGCGGTAAGGCAGCGGGTTTTGGTCTCGCCATTCCTAGGTTCGAATCCTAGCACCCCAGTTAGATAGTTAAAAACGTTGTCACTTGTTATTATTAAAGTGAGCTCTACTAACTTAGGGGAAAAGATATTCAACTCAAGATGATTTTGTCTGAATAAAGAGAAAAATCAATTTTTTTCCACTAATTTCGTTTTTTATAAGCATACCTTTAACATTGTTACTCGATAAGCAATAATGTAGTTATTAATTTTTCAATTAGTATTTATTTTTAGTAAATTAATGTTACAAAGGTTAGAAGTAAGCATAATTTTGGGCTACTTTTAGAGTACTTCTATATTAATCAGCTAAATATATATACAGATATATTTAGCTTTGACTTTTGTAATTTTTAGTTAGATAAAATAATGAGTATAGAGATCTGGAAAAAGTCAGAAGTAATAACTTGGAGTCAACTATTATTAAATAGTTATAGTAAATTTTTAGGAAAAGAACTGATTGAGAGAACTAATAATATTGAAGAAGCTAAAATACTTTGGTTTCTCCCATTTGTTGTAGTTTCTCATGGACTAGAAATGAATCCTATTTTTAATTACGGTAACCAGATAGCTTTAACACTCTGGCAAATGAATTGGGAAGAATTCACCCAAACTACCTCTAAAAGTCCTGTAGACTTTACTCAAATCGAAGAAAGAGACAAGATGTTAAAAACAGTAAGAAATAGAGGTTTTATCGATAACTATAGAGGAATTCGTTGTTCTAGTACAGGAAAGAAATTTTTGATCGAAAATGTAATTGTTTGGAATATTGTTGATACTAACAATCAATTTCATGGACAAGCAGCTACATTCTCTAAATGGACTTTTCTTTAGATTTATTGTTAATATCCTACTTAAAAATCAAACCAAACTAATTATTGGTAACAACTCGGTATATATGAGTATTTTTTGGACAAATATTACCGTAGTATTCAATTGCTTTTCTCTTTTTTTAGTATATAGTTTTTTCCTGATCAGTAATGTATAGACAAATTATAGTCAAGCCTCTAAAAATCGGTCAGTTAGTGAAAAATGCGATGAAACACTTTTAAATAAATAACCTTGAAGTTCCTGATAAAAGTTACTTAATCTCTTAGTACCAGGATTCGCAACCTTTATATTTTTAGTCATCATTTGTTGCAAAAATAAAAGTAAAAGACTAAACAGTTAAAATCAAATTAGAAATTAAATAGGATAGGATATATTCAAGTTTACACTTGGGGAGTAGTCCATCAGGGTGCTCATTTTAAGAAAGTGTAGTTAGGCTGGATATGAAACTGCAAAACCAAAGCTGGTAGTGTTAGTGTAGGCAAAGTTCAGTCTAAAGATCCACTTGGCTTTAGTTGAGTGGAATGTCATAACTAGGGGTGTCTGATTTAACTAGACCGAGAAAGACCCTTAGAATCTGATACTGGGTGATATCGGCGTAGGTAAGCTGTTTCTTGAGGTATAAATAAGTATGAGATCACAATGGGTTGCTAAGCGTTATAACCATGACAACGTGTCCCAAATGCATTATGCCCGTCAAGGTATAATTACTGAAGAAATGAACTATGTGGCTAAGAGAGAAAACCTTCCTCCTAAGTTAATTCGAGAAGAAGTAGCACGGGGACGGATGATTATTCCCGCCAATATTAATCACTCAAATCTCGAACCGATGTGTATTGGCATTGCTTCTAAATGCAAAGTCAATGCCAATCTTGGTGCATCTCCAAACTCGTCTAATGTGGATGAAGAGGTAGCTAAACTCAATCTGGCAGTGAAATACGGAGCAGATACTGTGATGGACTTGTCTACGGGGGGGGGAGATTTAGACACCATTCGTCAAGCTATTATCAAAGCATCTACTGTTCCTATTGGAACTGTTCCCATTTATCAGGCAGTGGAGAGCGCTCATGGTAAGATTGAAAATCTTACCCCCGATGATTTTCTACATGTTATTGAAAAGCATGCTCGACAGGGTGTAGATTATATGACGATTCATGCAGGATTATTGATTGAATATCTTCCTCTAGTCAAAAATCGTTTAACAGGAATCGTCTCCCGTGGTGGCGGTATTATTGCTAAGTGGATGCTACATCATCATGCGCAAAACCCCCTTTATACTCATTTTAATCAAATTATCGAGATCTTTAAAAAATACGATGTTTCTTTCAGTCTAGGAGACTCTTTACGTCCTGGCTGTACTCATGATGCTTCTGATGAAGCACAATTTGCTGAATTGAAGACTTTGGGGCAACTAACTCATCGTGCTTGGGAACACGATGTCCAAGTAATGATAGAAGGTCCGGGACATGTTCCCATGGACCAAATTGAGTTAAATGTTAGAAAACAAGTAGAAGAGTGTAGCGAAGCGCCTTTCTATGTTTTAGGACCATTAGTAACTGATATTGCTCCAGGCTATGATCATATTACTTCGGCAATTGGAGCTGCTATGGCTGGTTGGTATGGCACAGCAATGTTATGTTATGTTACACCTAAAGAGCATTTAGGATTACCTGATGCAGAGGATGTCCGTAACGGGTTAATTGCTTACAAGATTGCTGCTCACGCAGCCGACATTGCTCGTCACCGTTCAGGAGCAAGAGATCGTGATGATGAACTGTCAAAAGCTCGTTATAATTTTGACTGGAATCGTCAATTTGAATTATCTTTAGATCCTGATCGTGCGAGGGAGTACCACGACAAAACATTACCCGCGGATGTCTACAAAACAGCAGAATTTTGCTCGATGTGTGGACCTAAATTCTGTCCTATGCAGACAAAAGTTGATGCTGATGCGTTGACGGAACTGGAAAAATTTTTGGCTAAAGAACAAGATAAACAATTTGTAGCTCAATAATATTGATGGGGATAAGCTCTCATTTATCCCCATCGATATTAGAACCTTATAGAATATTTATCTATTTCTTAAATCTAAAAAAATTAAATAGTTCTGATCAAACTAACTAGATTAAAGAGCGAAGATTCTAAGATAAATCATTAATTTAGACGATGTTTTCCCCTAAATGTAAGTTAGAAAGAAATCAATAGAAAGGTAGGAAAGTGACAAATGTGTTAGGCAGGTAGTATTTGAATAGTGAAATTATCTTGATGTGACTATAGATTGAAACTATATCTAATTATATAGATAAGTTATTTATTATTAGGTTGAGTTTATATAACACGTATTGCCATAAACTAACTACTTAAGTTGGAATGTGTTAAATTACTAAATTTTTTAAAATTGTACCTTTGTATTTATATTCATAAAAATCAGTACTCTAAAATAATTGGTTTATCAGTTAGAAAAGACATAGACATGTTCCTATTGAGAGTATTCGTTCAAAACACAATGCCAATACTACACCATATAAAACGACATGATATTTATTACTGACTGATTTATAGAGATTTAGAGTTTGGATATAATTTTATTTGCTTTTTTAATAAACTATTAAATGTAACGATTTAATTTTCCGGCTTTGACTCTAGATTAAATTGTCATATTTAATGATTTATTCTCTTAGCAAATTATTTTCTATAAATTATATACGTCTAATTTAACTTTTATTTATAGTTTTCTTTAAAAAAGATTTAAAATTATTGTAATTAATATATAGCAGTCTAATGAAAAAAAGTATTATTATGAGTGTATCCCGGTGTTTATTATTAACGATAGTAAGTGTAACTATACAGATCCCGACAGTAGTATCCCAGAATGTTTCTTTTATCCGAGACAAGTTTAAATTAGTAGAATTGAACTTGGAGCCCTCTTGGACTTTTTTTCGAAATGATTACTTACTAGGACTTCAGCCTGTACAAAATTTTAATTTCAAAAACGACAATTTAAAAAAAAAACTAAACTTAAACAGTTTCTAGAGAAAGAAACTATATCTACTAATTTTAATATGGAAGCTGCTACTTCAGGTTATTCTCTTAAAAAAGAAGCTATGACAAATTGTGAAGAGGCTTTGCCTGAATTTACCTTTTTTATTAAAACACAAATAGAAAAAGAAGCTGTTAGCAAACAAGATATTTCATTGAATAAAGTAACTGCTATCAATAAAATACACTTTGAGGTTGACCCTGAACTAGAAAAAAAAATAACTAAAAAAATAGAAAGAGCTCACGAAAATATTACTTCCCCTAAGACAATTACTCGTTACCAAATTATATCTAAAGCTGATCATCTCTATCGTTGTGGAGATACATTGCTCGCCGAACGATTATATCGAGAAATTAAAAATCCATTTAAAGCTGAAAAAGAACTTAACCGAGAAATTATCCCTGAACCTGTTTATGAATCCAAACATTTATTGCCTGGTGGTGGTGTTTACTGGAGATTGTACCAAGAAAGTTTAGGAGACAATCCTATCTATAAAAGTAAGAAATTAAGTGCGTTAAAACTCCTAACAGAAAAATATCCCGAATTTATTCCTGGTCATCTCCATTATGCCAGAGTTCTCGAAACAAACAAAAAGTCAAAAGAAGCCTTGAAAGTTTTATATAATGCGATAAATCTTTACCCGAATGAAGCCTCACTAGTAGCAGCCAAAATCGGATCTGATGAAAAAGCTAAAAATTGGTTAGCTGCCTCATTAACTGCCCGTCAATTTGTTCTATTTAATCGAGATCACTTTCGCGCTTCTGAGTTTAAGAAAATGGCAATCCAAAACCTGCTCCGCTATCAGAATAAATTACGAAAACAAATGACTTGGAATGTGATTGGTAATGCAATTATGGACGGTATTGGAGTGGCCTTGATGGGGAATGTATTTGCTCCTCTTTCTACCTTAGAAACTACTTATTTATTAATACAAGGAGAAGCAATTATAGGAGCGAATTATGTCCAGGGACTTAAAAAACAGTTAACTTTTGTAGAAGATTATGATATTAATCAATATATTAATATAGTTGGAAAAAAACTGGCTTCCGTCGCTGGACGAGATGAGTTTGAGTACGAATTTTATGTTGTGATGGATGAAAACATTAATGCTTTTGCTCTGCCTGGTGGCAAAATCTTTATTAATGTAGGAGCAATTACTAAAACCAGCTCAGAAGCGGAAATAGCTGGTTTAATTGCTCATGAATTAGCTCACACTGTTCTCTCCCACAGTTTTCAACAAATGACTCAAAGTTCATTGGCTGGCAGCATAGTACAATATGTTCCCTATCTAGGAGGATTAGCCGGCAATCTTATTATCCTTAGCTATAGTCGAGAAATGGAGAAACAGGCTGATATGTTTGGAACACGACTACTAGCGGCTACTGGATATGCAGCTGATGGGGTGAGGAATTTAATGGAGTCCATGGATGAGAAACAGAAAAATAATCCCCCTGCTTGGTTGTCTTCTCATCCAGATACTAATGATCGGATTAAATATCTCGAAGAGATAATTGTGCAAAATAACTTTAACCGTTACGCATATGAAGGTATAGAAAAACATTATAAAATTCGACAAAAAGCAACTAAATTACTAACTAAATTTAAAAAAGAACAGAGCGCAGATAAAGAAGATAAGTAAAACAGTAAAAGATAAAAACCAGGGAAAGCAATCTAACCCCTCAAGAGAATTAGTATTAGTTTGATTAATAAGTGTTATGTTAAGTTCTAGTATATCCCAGCGATAGTCTAGTTAGATAGATATGAATCAACAGTAATTATACTATTGAAAACAAAGCAAACAGACATCTTCAAGATATTTCTGAGTTTTTGTTCAAATTTAATCCTTTAATTTCTAATTCTTATCCAGTGTCAATATTTAAGTTACTTACTCCCCATTACTTTCACTGATCACAGCCAATCTAAGTTTTCCATTTTGACTGCTACAGTCAACAATTTGGCAAAGGTTTTATTGAAAGAATATTTACGATCTTAGACAAATAGTTAATCATATTTGATTATAAACTTTATATCCTTCACCATAATTAGATTTTTAATTTTAATATCTTTAATATAGATCAATTGACTTATCAATTAATTATAAAACTCAAAACAATCGCCCCATCCTAATTACATAAGCGACTCATGATATTCTTCTTGCCACTACATCCATGCGCTAGTTATTGTTGAAGATGAAATGATGGTTGATCATTATAGTTCCTGTCGCCCTTCTAATGCTCGTGTCAAAGTTACTTCATTGGCATATTCTAAGTCTCCTCCTATCGGTAATCCAAAGGCGATGCGCGTAACTTTTGTAAATGGCTTGAGTAGTTGACCAATGTAAAGAGTAGTTGTTTCTCCTTCTACGGTAGGACTAAGAGCTATAATCACTTCCTTTACCTGATCTTGGCTGACTCGTCTAACAAGAGGTTGGATATATAATTGTTCAGGTCCGACTCCATCCATTGGAGACATAATTCCTCCCAGAACATGATATTTTCCCTTATATTCTCTAGTTTTTTCCAAGGCAATAACATCACGAGAATCTGCTGTTACACAGATAACTTGGGAATCTCTATGAGGATTGCGGCAAATTTCGCAGACAGGATCGGCAGAAAAGTGAAAACAAACCTGGCATAGTCCGACCTTCTTTTTGGCTTCAATTAAAGCATCAGCCAAAACTTGAATTTCCGCCTCTGGGCATTTTAGAATATGCAGAGCGAGTCTTTGAGCAGTTTTTGGTCCAACTCCTGGTAAATGTCCCAATTGCTCAATCAAACGGGCAAGGGGCGGAGTGTACATGGTCTAATCCCCTTCATGTTTTAACTCACATCCTTTATTATATTGATATCGATTAGGTTCAGTTATTAAGTAAAAATAAAGTTTATATAAAAGAATTGAATCAGAGTTTCTCTCTTACTAATCACTATATTTTCCCGCTTAGGGAATAATAGTTGGTTTTAGCCCAGCATTTTCTAGAGTACGATGGACTTTCTCTGCATTATCGCGGTCACTAAATAATCCTACTTGCCAAACAGACTTTCCCTTATGAGAAGTAGGAAACGCTTCGGGATAGAGTGATTGCACTTTAACTTTTTGATGATTAGTATTAGTTGCAACAATCACGCGATATCCTCTGGGAGAAGCATGTAAGACGACCGGTGTAGCATTAGACAAATTACGTTTTGAGTTAGTGCTTATTGGTGATTGGAGTTGAGGTTGGGGAGGAGGAACAATAGAATTGCCATTATTTTGAGGAGGAGGCGCAAGAGGAGGTAAGTCGGAAAACTTGGGTAAAGATTTAGTAGTAGATAATGAACGAGGTTGAGGGGGGGGAGGTAAGGTTTTAGATGAGGACTGTTGAAAAATAAGCGCCGAAGATTGACTATCAGGTCGACTGCCTGCTGTAAAAATCATCTCCCGCATAGGCTCACTATTTTGAGTATTCTGTATAGATATAGAAGAATTTGTGGCTGTCAGAAAGGATTGCTTTTGTATAGCTAAACTGTCCCCTGTAAGATACACATGATTTAACTCCCTACCATTATAGGTCCGTTTTGTGAATCTCCAGCCAGGCTCCAGATCAAGTCGAATGAAACCATCGGCTATGCCATTAGTTCTTCCGACGATGATTGCAGGTTGACTAGGATCATTTCGATGGGTTCCAATAAGTATCAGTTCTCCATTATGCTCTACAATACGCAGGAGATAATCCAGACCATAGTCTTGACCATCAATGCGAATAGAATAGCCATTGCTGTCTGTACTACGTTCGCAACTTCCTATAAAATTAAAGTTAAGAAGCAATGGATTAACTAAGATCGGATTGGCTCCACTTTCACTCCAACACTTTTGCTGACCAGGAATTTGGCTTATGATTAGCAAATCGTATTTATTGTCACCATAAGGTCTGGCAATAGCTATAAGATTGCTCTGATGAACTTCTTTTTCCTCGAAGTTTGAAGCGTTACTGGGAGGACAAGGCGTAATAACAGTTAAGCAAAAGGCGATGATGGCAGCTGTTTTGCCCAAAAGTGTAAGTCTCATAAATGTTCTAATATTCATGTCTTAGAAAATGATCAATGTATTTTATTTTCCTCAAAGATCTAATTCAATTAGGAAAAAGTTGGAGTAAGAGATTTCGGGGCTTATTTTGAATTTTTACTAGTCATTTAGGTGTTTTTGTTGATTGATGTACTCTATCCTCCTCCACAAGGACGCACCGACAGAAACAAATGTTGCATCTCCTAAAAAATTAGCTTCATCGTTGCGGTTTAACTTTTCTTTTGAAAAACTACCAGAAATTTAAGTCAGTTTAGAATTTGGATAAACTAAATTATCATTAACAGACTGCATTGTCATGACTAAGGTTCGATAGTATAGAGGTCGAGGATCTTTGAATGCCTCTACAACTAGAAGTGTGGAAAGATTATCTATTTTGTTCCGCTATCATTAATTGTTGTTGATCATATCCTAAATATGATGGTCTTGTGAGCTTTTCGCAGAACCGGCTTTAGCGACCTATTTTGCAGTATTAGAAACCATAATATCGTACCTTTAATTTGTATGGATAAGCGTAACCCTATGAAAAAACAGACTAATCACCATCACCAATCAACCAGTCAACCATTACCTTCCTATCTTGGTCAAAAATGGCTGGTGGAAGAAAGAGATGCCTGTGGGGTTGGTTTTATTGCCGACGTAAAAGGAAAAGGAAGCCATAAACTTATTCAACAGGCAATTGTTGCGTTAGGCTGTATAGAACATCGGGGTGGCTGTAGCGCAGATAATGATTCAGGAGACGGTTCTGGGATCATGACAGCAATTCCTCGTGAAGTATTAATGCCCTGGTTTTCAAGAAAAGGTCTAACAATGCCACCTATTGAACATTTAGGAGTTGGTATGGTCTTTCTACCCCAGAATAATATCAAAAGAGAAGCAGATCGTGCTTATGTTGAGGCAGTAATATCTGCAGCTAATTTAAGGGTATTGGGATGGCGTGAAGTTCCTGTTAAATCTGAAGTTTTAGGGGTTCAGGCTAAACAAAATCAACCCCATATTGAACAAGTGATGGTAACTTCTCCTGCTGGGTTATCAGGAGATGAATTAGACCGAATGTTATATGTGGTGCGGTCAAGGATAGGCAAGCGACTGGCAGATGATTTTTATATTTGTTCTTTTAGTTGTCGTACTATTGTCTATAAGGGAATGGTACGTAGTGTGATCTTGGGAGAGTTCTATCAAGACTTAAAAAACCCTAATTATAGTAGCCGATTTGCTTTATACCATCGTCGTTTTAGTACTAATACCATGCCAAAGTGGTCTTTAGCGCAACCCATGCGTTTGTTGGGTCACAATGGAGAAATTAATACTCTCATTGGGAATATTAATTCCATGGCAGCTAGAGAAGTACATTTAAAAATTCCTGGATGGACTGCCGAAGATTTAGAAGCATTAACGCCCATTGTTAACAATGATAATAGTGACTCTTATAACCTTGATAGTGTTTTAGAATTGTTAGTTAGGACTGGACGTAGTCCTCTCGAAGCAGCTATGATCCTAGTGCCTGAAGCTTACCAAAATCAACCTGATTTAAAAGATTATCCTGAAATAACTAGCTTTTATCAATATTACAGTGGATTTCAAGAACCTTGGGATGGTCCCGCTTTACTCACATTCAGTGATGGTAAAACGGTGGGTGCCTGTTTAGATCGTAATGGTTTACGGCCCGCTCGTTATTGCATCACTAAAAATGATTATTTGGTAGTTGGCTCTGAAGCAGGAGTTGTCGATTTACCGGAAGAAGATATTGTAGAAAAAGGAAGATTAGGTCCTGGACAAACTATTGCAGTTGACTTAGAATCCAAGACAATTTTCAAAAATTGGGATATTAAGCAACGTATTGCTCTACAACATCCTTACCAAGAATGGTTGCATACGTTTCGTCGAGAACTTGCACCACAACCTTTTGCAGAAAAAATTCTTCTTGATCGACCTGGCCAACTTTTGCAACAACAGACCGCTTTTGGATACACGGCTGAAGATGTCGAAATGATAGTGGTTCCTATGGCAACTCAGGGGAAAGAACCTATCTTCTGTATGGGAGACGACATCCCCTTAGCTGTTCTTTCGAATAAACCCCATTTACTCTACGATTACTTTAAACAACGGTTTGCCCAAGTGACTAACCCCTCCATTGATCCGTTAAGGGAAAGTTTGGTGATGTCTTTGGAAATGTTATTAGGGAAACAAGGAAACTTATTAGATCCTAAAGCAGAAGATGCAAAACTATTGAAAATTAAAAGTCCCTTACTCAATGAAACGGAATTAGAGCAGATCAAATCTTCTGGATTTAAAGTAACGCAACTATCTACTTTGTTTGATCTAACTGCTGGACCTGGAGGACTAAAAACTGGCTTAGATAGATTGTGTAAAGCAGCCACTCAAGCAGTTCACGATGGTTCACAAATTATCATTTTGAGTGATCGTGCCTTGGAGATGGACAGTGTTGCAGGAACAACTAGTTATATCCCTCCTTTATTGGCTGTAGGAACTATTCACCATTATTTAATTAAACACGGTCTACGTCTGCAAACTTCTTTGGTAATAGATACAGCACAGTGTTGGAGCACTCATCACTTTGCTTGTTTGATAGGTTATGGTGCGTCAGCAGTTTGTCCCCATTTAACCCTAGAAACTATTCGCCAATGGTGGAATGATACCAAAACTCAGAAGTTGATGGAAAATGGAAAGATTGAACCTATTACTCTCGACGAAGCATTTACAAACTATCGTCATGCAGTTGAATTAGGTTTGTTAAAAATTCTCTCTAAAATGGGAATTTCCTTATTGGCTTCCTATCATGGGGCACAAACTTTTGAAGCAATCGGACTAGGACCTGAATTAATTAAGATGGCCTTTGATGGAACCACTAGCCGTGTTGGTGGATTAAGTACTGTAGACCTTGCTGAGGAAATCATTGCTATTCATAGTCGTGCTTTCCCAAGTTTAACCGATAAAAAACTGAGAAATTTTGGCTTTATTAACTATCGTCCAGGAGGAGAATATCATATGAACTCTCCTAAAATGGCTAAATTTCTTCATAAAGCAGTAGCAGTTTATAAAGAAGGAATGAATGACGGTAATAAAGAGAGATATGATCATTATGCGATGTACAGTAAGTATCTTGAAGAGCGTCCTATTACTGCCTTACGAGATCTATTAGAATTTAATAGCGATCACCCTTCTATTCCTGTTGAAGAGGTAGAAACAGTTGAAGCCATTGTCAAAAGGTTTTGTATCGGGGGAATGTCTTTAGGAGCTCTATCACGAGAAGCACATGAAACTTTAGCGATTGCTATGAACCGTTTAGGGGGAAAGTCTAATTCTGGGGAAGGAGGAGAGGATCGCATCCGCTTTATTACTCTTACAGATGTAGACGCTAATGGGAATTCTCCCACATTCCCTCACCTTAATGGACTAAAAAATGGAGATACAGCAAGTTCTGCTATTAAACAAATTGCGTCAGGACGGTTTGGAGTAACTCCCGAATATTTAATGAACGGTAAACAGCTGGAAATTAAGATGGCTCAGGGAGCAAAACCTGGGGAAGGAGGTCAGTTACCGGGGAAAAAAGTCAGTCCTTATATTGCCATGTTACGGCGGTCCAGGTCCGGTGTAACTTTGATTTCTCCCCCTCCTCACCATGATATTTACTCTATTGAGGATTTGGCTCAATTGATCTTTGACCTACATCAAATTAATCCTATGGCTAAAGTTTCAGTGAAATTAGTGGCAGAAATTGGCATTGGAACTATTGCAGTCGGTGTTGCTAAAGCTAACGCCGATGTTATTCAGGTTTCAGGACATGATGGAGGAACAGGTGCATCACCTCTAAGTTCAATCAAACATGCGGGATGTCCTTGGGAATTAGGGATTACCGAAGTTCATAGAATGTTACTAGAAAATCAATTGCGTGATCGCGTCATCCTACGCGCCGATGGGGGCTTAAAAACTGGATGGGACGTAATAATGGCTGCATTGATGGGGGCTGAAGAATACGGTTTTGGTTCTATTGCTATTATTGCTGAGGGCTGTATTATGGCTCGCATTTGTCATACTAATAACTGTCCGGTTGGGGTTGCTACTCAACAGGAAAAATTACGTCAACGGTTTAGTGGAGTTCCTGAAAATGTGACTAATTTCTTTTACTTTATTGCCGAAGAGATACGATCGATTCTAGCAGCATTAGGCTATCGTTCCTTAGATGAAGTGATTGGACGTTCCGATCTTTTAATTTCTCGTAAGACACCAAAATTAACCAAGACCCAAGCGTTGAACCTAGATTGCTTGATTAAACTCCCTGATGTCAAAGAAGAGCGTAGTTGGTTAAACCATGAAGAAGTTCACAGCAATGGAGAGGTATTAGACGATCGCATCTTAGCTGATATGGATATTATTTCTTCGATTGATGAACACCGCTCCGTCACAAAAAATATTAATATCATCAATACTGATCGTACAGTTGGAGCACGTATTTCTGGAATAATTGCTAAAAAATATGGAAATACAGGATTTAAAGGAAAGCTTAACCTGAACTTCAAAGGGACATCTGGTCAAAGTTTTGGGGCGTTTAACCTTCCTGGCATGATTTTACACCTTGAAGGAGAAGCCAACGATTATGTTGGTAAAGGAATGCACGGAGGAGAAATTGTGATTATTCCACATAAGGAAAGTAACTATAAGCCAGAGAATAGTGTCATTATCGGCAACACTTGTCTTTATGGAGCAACTGGAGGTTTTTTATACGCTAATGGTCGTGCAGGTGAACGGTTTGGTGTTCGTAACTCTCTCGGAAAAGCAGTTATTGAAGGTGCTGGAGATCATTGTTGTGAGTACATGACGGGAGGCGTAATTGTAGTCTTAGGAAGTATTGGTCGCAACGTAGGTGCAGGCATGACTGGAGGATTGGGTTACTTCTTGGATGAAGAAGAAAGCTTTTCTGAAAAAGTGAATTTTGAAACCGTAGAAATTCAAAAGATTTGTACTGAAGCAGGAGAATTTCAATTAAAAGAGTTAATTCAATCTCATGTTGATCGTACCGGTAGCAAAAAAGGATATATGATTTTAAATTATTGGGAAGATTATGTAAGTAAATTCTGGCAGGTGTTTCCCTCTTCCGAGGCAAATAGTCCCGAGACTAATCCTAATCCCATTAAAGTTGAGGAGAAAACCTTAACTCCTACTAAGTAATTAGTGTCTCGTAATCACTGTTACTCTTTTTACTCATATCTTGATGTGAAAGGAGTAATCTCAAAATTTTTTACGCGTTTTATTCACTAACAAACGCGTAAAAATAGTACTAAGTATCGAATCTAAGTTTCTAATAAAATATAGATTATTAACGGATAAATTAATGTTAATTTATCCGTTAATAATCTATATTTTATTATGCTTTATATAGCAATTAACATTAAAAATGCCAATTTTTGTAAAATGATATTCTTCCCCACCTACAATTAATTGTCAATGAGTTAAGAAAACTAAATTATTGATTGATAGTTTTCTTAACTATAGTACTAGTCACAAAATAATACGATTTTATAATGCAAAAAATATTTTTCTAAAATAAATTATGTTGTCATATTTTGCCAAGATTGGATAATTTATTATCAATAATATTGTGAGAACATCATTATCCAACTATCTGATGAGTTCGAAATGTATTATGACGACATTTGAATACAATACTGTTAATATAAAATTTTTCAACATTTAGATCTTAAAATGTTAACAGGACTCGATATCCTTAATGGCATTAGTTTTGTCATGCACTTCGATCAATAACCAGAAATTATGACTGGAAAAGTATTTAATGGCAATCCGGCCGCCTTTCTTCTTCTTATTCTTCCCTTAGCGGCAGGGATCGTTCTTTTGTATGAAACTTGGCTATGGATTTTAGGCGTCGTGGGTATGACTGTTCTCTGGAGAGCTTGGAATAGTTATAAATGGCAACAATGGTGTTTTCAGATCAACCCAGTTTTTGACGAGTTATTACAAGCAAACCAGGGATGTCTAACTCCAATGGATTTGTCCTTGAAAGCTAATCTTACTGCTAAAAACGCTCATCGATTTCTCTCCAAAAAAGCCAAGGAATACGGAGCTTATTGCAAAGAATTCCCTGATCAAGGGATAGTTTATTACTTCATTACCGCTAGTACTCTAGGTAGTATTTTTGACTTCAGTGAACCTGAACTTGCAATTAAAGAGTCAGAGGATGTTGAACCCATAGCTAACAGCACTAACCACCATCCTATGTTAAAGACTCCTACAATTAAGCAAGATAAGCTTTCTAATACAGCAGTAAGAGGTCTTTCTCAACTAGCTGAACCCAAAGAAGACGAACGAAAATTGGACAATACAGCTATTGAGAAATCCGTTGTTGATTTTGAACCAGAAGGAATTGCTCAGACAATCTTAGAAAGTTCGTTAAGCATGGAGAAATCTGCTAAGGTTTCTTCTGAATTGTCTTTAATCCAAGTGGATCTGGCCAAGCGTTTGGATACGACCCCAAGTACTATTGGAAGACGAAAAAGCGATCCTAGTTTCCCTGAATGGAGTCAAAATAAAGATCCTGAAGGAATAGCATGGAGATATCTACGAAAATCAAGACTTTTTGTTCCAATAGATACCAATGGATAGGTCAAAAAGTTTGGGGAATAGAATATAAGCCAAAATGTTTTTATGAGGAAAGCCTAAAATGATAAAAACTGTTCCCCGTTTTTTGTTCTCTAACTAAATTAGAAGCGTTTTGTTACGAATATGACTTAAAGTTTCGGCAAATGAGTCACCGGATCTTGAGCAACCCAACCTACTGGAAACTTATAACGAACTTCAAAGTGAAGATGCGGTTCTAATAAATCTGGTTGTCCTGTTTTCCCCACATATCCTACTACATCTCCTTCTTTAACTGTCTGACCTATCTTTACCTGAAACCGATTTAGATGAGCATAACGGGTCTGTCTGCCATTGCCATGGTACACCACGACTAAAAAACCGTAAGTTCCTTCCTGAGCAGCAAATATTACCCTTCCAGTATCAGCAGCCAAAACCGAAGTTCCAACCTGGGCTAATAAATCTATACCTCCATGAAAAAAAGATTGTCCTGTTGTTGGATTACGGTGCCA
The DNA here is from genome assembly GCF_947331815.1 of Cyanobacterium sp. uoEpiScrs1. GTDB lineage: Bacteria > Cyanobacteriota > Cyanobacteriia > Cyanobacteriales > Microcystaceae > Rippkaea. The sequence goes on along the minus strand of NZ_OX373462.1, from coordinate 881,351 downwards.
TCCATAAGTTAAACCCACCCTAGTGACAGAAGGTAAAGGATATCTCTTAAGTCCCATATAGTCATTTTGCCCGGTCTTTTCTCCTATTTGCCAATCTACCCCAGGAATGTACACCACAGTAGGAATCTTAGCACAACCATTAATTTCAAAAAGTACATCAGCACGAATGCCATAAGCTTTAGCTAAATCATTCCAAGTGGCTCCATTAGGAACTTCTATCCGAATTCCATTAAAAGGAGGGACTAGAATCTCTTGCCCTACCCAAATTGACTTTCTTTTTAGGTTAGGATTAAGTTTGATCAAAGTTTCAGGAATTAAATTATAGTCTTGAGCAATACTAGATATGCTCTCTCCTGATACAATCTTATGACGTTGTAAGCGAGATAACACTGGAGTAGGACATAGTTGAGACAGTGATGCTTCAGCAAAATTAATAATAAGGGTGATTAAGGAAACTAGGAAAATGAACAGAAGTTGACTACTCACAGGCCTACAAAACTCGTAAAATACTAGGGATGTTTTTAATTGCCTCTAAAGTGCGGACTTCCTCTAGGGCAGTTCTAAAGTTTCCTTCACAAACGCAATGAGTGACCACCACAATTTCTGCTAGTCCTTCTTTAAACCCGATCTGTACCACGGACTCTAAACTCACTTGATAGTTCCCAAAACTAGTTCCGAGATGACCGATTACTCCCGGTACATCTCTAGTGAGAAATCGAACATAAAAACGTGTCTCAATGGATTTTATAGGGGTAATTTTACAATAATGCTGATGAGTACAACTCAATAAAGGATCAATAGTTTGAGTATGGTTACTACTTTTTAGAATGGCTACAATATTCATAATATCTGAAACAACTGCACTTGCTGTAGCACCAGATCCTGCCCCTGGACCATAAAACATAACTTGTCCAAGAGGATCACCTTCAACTAGAATGGCATTGTTTACTTCGTCGACATTAGCTAAAGGATGGGATTTAGGCACTAAAGTAGGATGGACCCGCAGTTGAAGAGTATCAGACTCTGTTCCCTCTAGTCCCTTTGCTATTGCTAGAAGTTTAACTACAAATCCTAATTTATCTGCGTAAGCAATGTCTACTTTACTTACTTCACGAATTCCTTCACAGTAGACACTTTCTCGTTGAATCCGTCCACCGAATCCTAGAGAGGCTAAAATGGCAATCTTATCAGCTGCATCCCACCCATCTATATCCGCAGAGGGATCTGCTTCAGCATAACCCAACTTTTGTGCTTCATTTAAGACATCACTAAAATCAGCCCCAGCAGTAGTCATTTCGGTTAGAATATAGTTAGTAGTCCCATTGACAATACCGATAATACTGGTGATGCGATTTGCTCCCAAAGACTGTTTTAGCGGTTTAATAATAGGAATCCCTCCACCAACAGATGCCTCTAGAAGAACATAAACACCTGCACGGTTAGCTGCCTCGTAAATTTCATACCCGTGACGGGCGATAACCGCTTTGTTAGCGGTAACAACGTGTTTTCCTCGGTTAATTGCTTGTAGAATGAGTGATCTTGCGGGTTCTAGTCCTCCTAGTAATTCCACTACAATATCAATATTAGGATCAGTAACAATAGCCTCTAAATCTGTGCTGATAATTTCTGGGGGGAATTTGGGTGTACGGGTTTTTGTTAGTGTTCGTACTCCTACCCGACCAATAATAATTTCTTTTAACAGAGGATTTCGCCCCGAAGTATCAAGCAATATCTGGGCAGTTCCTGCTCCTACTGTTCCTAAACCTAGTAAACCAATCTTAAAGGCCACCACCGTACTCCTAATCATCCTTTCTTTGGATCTAGATTAACTGTTTTTGGCGGTAGTTTAGTATAAATTTAAAATTTCAAGAAATGAACAGCAAATTTCAACCTCGTCAATAGTAACTAATCATTATTTAGCTATTCATTTCTATTTTTAGATAGAAAGAAACTATCGACTTTTAGTACAAACAGAAATATGAGTCAAGCTATCAGGACTTACATCACATTGTTGACTGACTACATAGCAAAATTCTTTAGGATTATCTTACCTATAAAATACTTAAATAAGTTCCTCTAACCAATTCTATCCTAGAGTTTAAATTAATTTTACTTCCAATGGTCCCAATCGTTATTAAAAATAGAAGTATCTGGAAAGTTGGTAAAGTTACCATTTTTGTTTAATTTTTTTTGTAGTTTCTTTAACATTTTTGATCGAAAAATCGGTTCTTTAACCATTTGATACGGTAAAGTTTGTTGATTCAAAGCAAAAGCAGCGACAGTTCCAGCTGCTGCCCCTGATGACCATTCAAAGGAATGTACCCTGTAGGCTGCAGCCGCAATATGACTCACGGCAATACTTTTTCCAGTTATCAATAAATTATCAATTTTTTGGGGAATCATTGCCCTTAAAGGAACTTGAAATGGATAAGCTTGCCCCGCTCCTTGTCTTTCTCCTTTTCGTTCAATATTATCTGGTTTTTCGACAGGAAATTCAGTCATACAGGGGTGAAAATCAATAGCATAATGACCGATTCCTACTGAGTCAGGGTAAAGAGTAGACCGCTTTCGTCTTGTTACGTCACCAGGAGTAATTCTTTTATTTAAAATATCGAAACCTTCCCATCGTCGAATAGTTGCATGAAGACGACGATAGATATCAGAGGTAAGATGTTTTTTATAAAATTCATCTTGATAATTACGACGAGAAATATCAATTTCTGTTATGAGAAATCCATTTTTGTATGCAGAAGATTTTCGTCCAATAATTCGCCTTGCTTCGCGAATATAAGGATATTTAGATAATCCATGTTTAGTTCCCATAGGAGAGTTTAAACCTAATAAAAAACGATGATTAACATTAATTTTTTTTACTCCTTCTCCTAATTGAGAATCTGTCATTCCTCTCATTAACCAATAAAAATATCCTAAGGCGTTTTCTTCACCTTTACGGAGAGACTCAGTCCTCAGTCCTCCCATCCATCCCCCTGGTTTCAACTGTCCAGTCTCTTGTAATTGCCGACGAGTGTAGATTAGATTATCCTGAGAGTTCCCTGGACGATAATCATTCCCCCAAGTCCAATTTTGCATTGAGATATCCCCAGCAGTGGGAACAGTGAAATTAATTCCCCCAAATTTTTTAGGTTTCCCTTTTTCCTGATTCCAAATTCGTCGATAAGTATAAACTAAATCAAAGTTAGCTAATCGTTCTAACTCATAACTATAGTAAGGGGCATATTGGGAATAAAAAATTGGCATTTCATGCGTTTGAGGTTCCTTTGTAGTTTCTATAGCAAAAGTGAAAGTAAATCCCTGAGTACAGTAAGGATCACCTATAATACTTGATGAAGAGGGTTCAAAAGAGGAACGAGGATCAATTCCTAAACGGTGGGGAACGCCCGTTAAACCGATAATTTCCCCTGTTTCTGTGCCTTCTATAACATACCAGTCTGTGGGACCTAGTTGATTCTTTTTATCGGGAATAAAATGGATAATAGTTTTATCAAAGCGGGAAGAATTTTTGTAAGTGTAAGCGTCTTCAATAGTTTGTGAAAGAGGATCAGTATTAAGAGGGGGTTGACCATCAGCCGATTGATGTTGAATAGCGATTACACTTAAGATTTGTTCTCCAGTTACTTCCCTGTTTTTTTTTCCAATATTTATTTCCTTAATAACTGTTGAAGGAAACCATCTTAGAGTTCCGTTGTGTTTCTTAGCTGCATCTTTTAACATCTTCATTAGAATTAGATCGCCGTCCCTCGGCAAAAAGCAGGATTCACTTACCCAACAGTTCCCGGGATTGAGTTTACCATAATGCTTTTTAATACGTTTTCTTAATTCTAGATAACCACGAGGGTATATTAATTGTGATCGTTGGGTTGGTCGTTCATCTAAAGCTGAAGTTCCTTGGGACGAAATTTGTCCTCCTACCCAATCAGTTATTTCGGTAAGACATATATTCTTCCCAGCGAGTAAACCTTCATAAGCTGCGGCTGTTCCCGCAAGTCCTCCTCCAACAATTAGAATTTCACATTCAACAATTTTATTTGGAGTACTGGGAGAGTTAGCTAGAGTTGAAAAAATGTTAATTTGCCATAAAATAAAACTGACAGGCAATGTAACTAAATAACGATAGATTTGGTGCATTATTTGTGCATCCTTTACAAGAAATAGATAAGTGAGACTAATTGTTTAGGGGAGAGTTCCTATGAAGTTATTGATATCAAAGTTTTCTTTTCATCCTAGTATAAAGATCACTAAATCAGTACTCAATTTTTACTTAAAATCTTATCCAGTTTTAATTATGAATTAAATCTTTATTAAATTCACCCATTTTATTTATAGTATTTAAAATACAAAAATATTCTATAATCTTTTGACTAATCAATGCAATAGACTGCTTTCAGTCTTCATGACTTATTTCAATCTAAATCGAGTAAATTCTAAGATAATTTTTTTTACGTAGTAAATAAATAGGAACAGAAATTGACTATAATTGTTAACTCTTTATACTTTCTAATTTACTAGAAAATTTATTTTTTTAAAAACAATTATAAGAATATATTTTGCTCACAAATAATAGATGTCTTGTAGTTAATATCTATTGTTTAACATTTAAGAAGTTTTTTTCATAATCAATAAGACTATTTTTTAGAAGAAGAGAAACTAACATTTTTCATTTTGCAAGCACTAACCAATATATATTTCTATAGTGGTCTTTATAGGTATATTTCGAGCATATCTTAAGTTATCTTTAGAATTGGTTAAACATCTTATTCTAAGTTTGCTTTCCTCCTATAGAGTCGGAATCCTTGTCATACCTACTATCAATCCTTGCAAACCAGAACTAATCCCAACACCTAATCCTTTAACTCCAAATCTACTTGGCTATAATTATCAGTAATCATAGTATATACTGTTCTTCTACTCCGAACAATAGAAGAGCTATTATAGTTTTATAAAACTTTGGTTTTATAAATAGTTAGGAAAGAGATGTTGAACTTCTTATTACTAAGTTATTCTCAGCAAGTGTACAGTATATCTCTTTTTGCGGACCATAACAAAACGAAAACTATGAAATACTCTCTTGATATTTTACTTCAACAAAACTTTTAAGTTAAGTAAAAACACTTAAATAGAGTGGTAATCGTGGGGAGTAATTAGTCAATCTGAAACAATAAAACTAAGGTAATATTCGTTGACTAAAGTCGTTACTAGCTGAGAGAATAGTTGGTGATTTATCCATAGTTGTTCAGTCTCTGCAACAGCAGCAGCTACCATCCATATTGTCTCTGTGTACTCTTCAGAAGAAATGAGTCCAGTATTTCTGGCAATATTAAGCTCTAGATATTCGCTGGCTGTCTCTGCTGGAATTTGGTAGATTACTGCTTGTAGCTGAATATGCGCTTTTAAACTCTTCATAATCGGTTTTAGAATGAATGTTATCGGTTTTAATCGATAAACTTGGGTGACGAATAGATTAATTTCTATGTTCTCTAAAATCCTGGCAGATAACCTCACCTCATAGCATGAACCAATAAGTGGATTTTAATGAGAATCTAATAGAAAATTACTCTGCCGCAGAAATTATTTATGGACAATACAGCACTAATGGGTTTTAGAGCAGTTATTATCCTAATTCTTTTTTGCTTACAGAGCATTTGAAAAAAATAACTGACTATCTCAGTATGTTTTCTAAACTTCATCATTTTAGTACACCACTAAAAAATGAGTTTAACAAAATCAAGGTGACAGAATTTTTAGTGCACACTACAAGTAAATCCATGAATTAAAACTATGGAGACATACTGTCAACTAATAGTGGCAGAACTAACTGTCAACACTTAATACTAAGACTTCAAGAAAATATGAAAAGTTCACGTTATTAACAATAAACGTCCAAATATATTATTTATGTCACCATAAAATCTATATTTTTGAATTTTTGTAACAAAGTATCTACTTAAATTTCTTATATAGCAGTCCCTAACATAAGATCTTCCATGGCTAGAGAATATACTCAAAACTTAATGATTGTAACAACAGGAATGTTTTTTATAATCTAGATACCATCATTTACCAAATCATCTAAATTTTCAGTTATGTAAGGCTTTCAGCTAATAAATGATATACAACTGCGTCATCTTCACTCGTAGAAACTATTCTTATGTGATTCTTTTCTATAAATATGTTGATAATATCGATACCAATGCGATTTACTTACCGATGTCATTATGGTTCGTGGGCAAATATAATAAATTATAAGAATTGTATTGTATAGCTCTTTTTAAGAAACCGTATTAATTAATTACAGTATATTTTATTTGGAAAAAAGTATTTAAGAATCTTAACAACAGATGATTAAATTGATTAGTGTAACAAAGAAGTATTTTGTTTAAAATCAAGAATTATTCAGTTGTTTTTTTATTAAATTAAAAATCTTAAAATTTATGGTTAAAATATCTATACATTCTAACCATAAATTTTTTTTATTTTCTCAAGATATAAGTGTTGAGAGGCTATCTCAATAAGATACTAGTAGTCTTTTATTGTGTCATTTAGCTAAAGGCAAATTCTTAGTCTTAACAACATGAGGATATTAAACTTTAATATCTTAAACCCGTTATTGGAATTAAGTTGAATTAGCTAAAAACAGTATATTCTTAATATTTATAGACAAAGTTACTCTATCAAGACGATTACATCAAGACTTAGATGTAATATTACAGACTAGGTATTGTTATAAAAACCTTTTATATAAATAAGATATTATATAATCACTTTATAAAATAAATAAAATATTCTTATTGTAATCATGTTTGTTTCTATGAATTTTTAGTATTAATTCTAAAAAAACTGATAATAACTTTTATAAAATACTATGAGTAAATTCTAAAAAAGCGTTAGAATTATAATTATTAGGAAACTAAAGTTGTTATTAAATATATAGTTAAATATACTTTGTCTATAAGTAAGTAAAAACTATATCTTCTTTAAGTAATAAAAAATAAATAATTATTTAAAATAAATTAAATATTAGATAATTTATATATAAATATCATAGACAAAAAATGGGGTAATAAACCAATAAATTTTCAATAGCTTATAAAATCAAGCTTAGATATTAATGATTATGATAGATAGCTAGAATCATGAAAAATATTAGTTTATAATAACTAAGTTTTGTTATAAAATAAACATATCAAAAATGTATTGAAGATTAAAATATATCCATTAATTTTATTTGTCAAATATTAACTTAAAACTATAAAAAATATATATTATTACTTTTTTATTTTAATAAATTAATATTTTTAAGTTTAAAATAACTGAATTAATTATGAGGCTACCCTATGACTTACAAAAGTAATTGTAATTACTATTTATCCAAACAGGTAAAAAATTTTATATATTTTACAAGAAATTACATGTCAAAAAATAAATTAGATCTAGTAAAAAAACAAAGATCAATAAATATGATTAACAGTCATAACAAATCAATCATTAAATAGTAATATAAAATTTATAGTCCTCTCTTTTAGAGTAGGTACTAAATTACATTAGATAGTCATCCTATATAATTTTATCAAAAATAATCTTGAATATGGTTGCAGACCTATACACAAATTTTTTATTTATTATTAATAATGTTTAGATTAAAAATTAGTTATTTTCACCTATTTTTAAGTCATGACAGACTACCATCTTACCATGACTAGTAACTTTGAACTTTACTCCACGCCATACCACTGTTCTTTGGGAAAATGATAATATCCAGAATGCTAAACCTAATATGTCACGAAATGGCAATAAATAGAGACTTTTAATTCCTTCTATATCTTCCATTTTCCAGGATGTTATTCCTGCGGTTATTAAACGAATGATTATGACTCCTATTAAATTATATAGTCCGATTATATCTCCTCGAATCAAAGCGAATAATAAAGCAAAGGGAATACTTCTAATAAGAATAGTAGCAATGAAAGGAATAGGTTTTGCTAAATAAGTATTTTGATCCCAATATACTTGATGAGTCCACCAATCACGCACATTTTTTAAACTTACTACTGTATCAATAATATAAGGTAATAAAATCATCTTTTTACCAGAAGTCCATACTCTCCGTCCTATTTCATAATCTTCCACTAGGTAATCTGCTAAACTGTCTAAACCACCTATTTCTTTTAAAGTAGACTGTTTAATGGCAATAGAAGGACCCAAACAAGCGTTAGAAGCTCCTGTTACTTCTGCAAAAATAACACTAGGTATAAAGTCAGCATTGATGCTCAAAAGTTCCATTTTCTCAAACCAACTATCACCTTTTGTTACCTTAAATAAAGTACAGACACATCCTACTTCGGGATTATCTAAAGGAGCTACAATCTTTTTAAGATAATCTGGTCGTAAATTGGTATCACTATCGCTGATAACAATAATGTCGTGACGAGCCTCTTTGATGGCTCCTAAAAGATTATTAATTTTACCATTAGCCCCTACTTCAAGAGTACTTACCACTATAGAAATTCGACTTGAACCAAATTTTTCTTGAATTTCTTTTAGAATAGGAAAAGCAAGATCTTCAGGATCTTGAACTGAGTAAATAACCTGATAGTTTGGATAATCCTGAGTGGCAATAGTACATAAATTATGTTTTAAATTCTTTTCTAATCCCCGGACTGGTTTGAGAACAGTCAGGGGTGGAGTAAAACTATCAATGATATCTGACTTCGAATTCTTTAAAAAATATTGAATTGTTAAAACTGTTAGGATTGAAAATATTGTCCCCCCTAGAATAGGGATTAAGCAGAGAAATTGTAATATATTAATTATACTAAACATTTTTCTATTCTTTCCTCACACAGAATGTTTAATGGTATAAAATTGCCTTAAATTTAGGGAGATCATAACTAAAACTTGAATACCTGTAAACCTTATTATTAGTTCTTGTTTGGCAACAGTCGATTTGGGGTTCAACGACTGACAATAAAAACAATAAAAACATATTGAACTTTTTGGTTAACTAAATTTTATTAGGGTATCAAGACGATACGTGTTATCATATAGTGTTATTGCTAAAGTTTTTTAGATAAATATTTTTCTTGATTGAGTTTTTATTATCTTTAATCGGGATAAGGATTTGATTAAACACGACGGGAATTTATTAAAATAAAAAGTGAACCAAAAACTAGCATAGACAGAGTGAGCGCATCTTATCCTTTACAATCTCTCAGAGTAGGAAATTGGTTTAAGCTAATTTGTGGGGCTAGTTTCCAGGATTTACCAGCTATTCGTACTCTTGTTTTGGCTTATGCCTTAGCTGGTGCTGACTGCATTGACGTGTCAGCTGATACTAGTGTGATTATCGTCGCAAAAGCAGCTATACAAATGGCTAAAAAATTAGAATATAGTCAAAGACATCAAAAATTCTCTAGAAAAGCAACACCTTGGTTAATGGTAAGTTTAAATGACGGGGAAGATCCACATTTTCGGAAAGCTTATTTTGATAGCCAGAATTGTCCCTCAAACTGTTTTCGTCCGTGTGAAACAATCTGTCCTCCTCGAGCTATTATTGAATCTGAACAAGGAAACTTTGGGGTCTTAGAAAGTCGTTGCTATGGATGTGGTCGTTGTATCCGTGTCTGTCCTTATCAATTAATTAAAAGTAACTCCTATTTAATCTCTTCAAAAGAAATAATTCCTCTTATTCAAGGAATAGGTGTTGATGCCATAGAAATTCATACTCAAGTAGGACGAGAAAATCAGTTTAAACAATTATGGCAAGCAATTGCTCCTTGGATTAGTAGTTTTGAATTGCTCTCTATTAGCTGTCCCGACGGGATTGGGTTTGTTGACTATCTTTATTTTCTCTATGAAACGATTTCTCCTCTACCAATCCCTTTAATTTGGCAAACTGATGGTCGTCCTATGAGTGGAGATATTGGTAAGGGAACCACCCACGCGGCAATTAAATTAGCTCAAAAAGTTCTCGATACTCAAATACCTGGATTTGTCCAACTAGCAGGAGGAACCAATCATCACACTGTTGCCAAATTAAGAGAAATAGGACTATTAACTCCTTCAGTTTCATCTACTGTGGCTGTGTCCGGTATTGCCTACGGTAGTTATGCCCGCTCAGTATTATCCCCTATAGTAAGACAGTTAGAAACTCAATCCATGAACTTAAATCACCAATTAGCCTTAGAAAACCAACCTAATTTACTGTTAAAAGCTTTAAAAATAGCAGATTCTTTGATATGTTCCCTAAAATACCACTGATTTAAAATCAAATTTTTGTCGTTGACGATACTCTTTGAGTTATGTTGAACCCCAAGACAAATATTGTTTTTAATTCTTTCCTATTATCCTTAACTTCAGAATCTTTAATGTCAGAACCAATCTATTCTCAAGGAATACAAATTGTTGATGATCTCAATAAACTCTTAGAAATTCTACCTTCCACCATTCGAACAAAAATTGAGAAACATCCTCAAAACGACAACTTAATTGAAATTGTAATGGATTTAGGAAGGTTACCTGAAGTACGTTTTCTTGATGAAGCATCATATTTAGGAAATACTCCTGTTTCTGCTGAAGATTTAAATTACAGTATTGAACGTGTTGGACATTTCAGTGGTGATAACCGAGCTGGAATCGAGCGCACTCTACATCGTATTAGTGCGATTCGCAATCGTAATGGAGAGATTATCGGTTTAACCTGTCGTATGGGACGAGCTATTTCTGGAACTATTACTCTAATTCAGGATTTAGTAGAAACAGGAAAATCTCTATTAATGTTAGGTCGTCCTGGGGTGGGAAAAACTACTGCTTTAAGAGAAATTGCACGGGTATTAGCAGATGATTTGCATAAAAGAGTAGTAATCATTGATACGTCTAACGAAATTGCCGGAGATGGAGATATTCCCCATCCTGCAATTGGTCGTGCCCGACGAATGCAAGTGGCTAGTCCCGAATTACAGCATAAGGTGATGATTGAGGCAGTAGAGAACCATATGCCGGAAGTTATTGTTATTGATGAAATTGGAACTGAACTCGAGGCATTAGCTGCTCGTACTATTGCTGAAAGGGGAGTTCAATTGGTGGGAACTGCTCACGGTAACTGTATTAAAAATTTAATCAAAAATCCAACTCTTTCTGATTTAGTCGGAGGTATTCAGGCAGTAATACTAGGAGATGAGGAAGCCAGACGACGGAGTTCGCAAAAGACTATATTAGAACGAAAAGCTCCTCCAACCTTTGAAATTGCTATTGAAATGTTAGAGTGTCAGCGTTGGGTTATTCATGAGAATGTCTCTCAAGTTGTTGATCTTATTCTGCGTGGTGGCAAACCGAATTCTCCAATCAGAACAGTTGATAATCACGGATATATTCAAATTAGTCAGAAACAATCTGAAAAACCTCTCAATAATGTTTTGGGAAGTCATTCTTTATTACAAACACCGGAAGATCCTACAGGATGGCGTAAATCAGGGAAGATGAGTCCAGTAGATACTTTACTTAGACAAAAAGTAAGTCCTTCCCTAGTTTCAGAATTTGATAGTCTATTATCTGCTTCCTGGCATCAATCAGAGCAAATAGACCATAGGGTTCGTACTCCAGGTCCAAATGGAGAAGATTGGCCTATATATATTTACCCTTACGGTATTGGGCGATTACAGATCGAACAGGTGATCGAAATTCTCAGTCTTCCTATTGTGTTAACTAAGGATTTACATGATGCTGACGTAGTGGTGGCTTTAAGATCACATATTAAGAACAAATCTAAGTTATTTCAAATTGCTAAGGTTCGTCAAATTCCCATTCATGGGGTGAAGTCTAATACTATTCCCCAAATTACCCGAACTCTACAAATAATCTTGGGTATGGATGAGTTAAAGGTTCCTGAAACAGCTGATCTACATTTGCTTGCTCGTGAGGGTAACGATGATGAATTTGAGGCTTTAGAAGAAGCTAGGTTGGCAGTAGAACAGATCGTACTACCTAAAGGACAACCTGTAGAATTATTACCGAGATCATCCAAAGTAAGAAAAATGCAACATGAATTAGTAGAACATTATCGTTTACAATCTAATAGTCTTGGGAAAGAACCTAACCGGAGACTGCGAATATATCCAGTTTAAACCTAACCAAGTGTCAGTCAATCTCAAATATTCAGAAAAGTAGACACAGTTAACCCTAGTAGATATCTTGATAAGAATGGTTTTACTTAATTGTTCACTATAATTATTGGTACCTTATATAATGCCAATTACGTTAATTATTTAGTATAATTTTTTTATAGCTACTCTATTCTTGTTTTATCGTCTAGTCACTACTAACTTCAAGTATTGACTATTGAATTCTAAATTAAATAACAACATAACATGCACTATTTTTAAGTGTTAGCTTATCCTATCCACTACTTTGAAATGATACTCGTTACGAAGCAGTTGCTTTAAAAGCGAAACTTGAAATATAGTTTCTCGATAACCAATGATTAGGAATCATTGGTTACTAACGATTTTTAGATAATTTTAGTAGATCGTAGACCAAAATATAAGCCTAAAGCAATCACTGTAAAGAAAATTAGATAACTTGCAAAAGCACAAACAGCAAAAGTAGACATTTGTGAATGACTCCGATGATAATGATTATTGAGTCATTGTACTCGAAAACGCTCCTTAATAGGCATTATTATTTAATAATAATACTTTTAGCTCAAATAATTCGCTAATACAGAATCATAGCTTATTAATTGAGAGAAAGTAAAATCCATATGTTCTAATTTAAATGTTCACAAATTATATATGTCTAATCCTTTTTTTTTATAATTTTTTGAAAATAATATTTTATAAATCAAATATTTAAAAAATAAGATTGATTTAACTCATCCTTAATAAAACTAAATTATTAAGGATGAGTTAAATCATAAACAATAGCTTATTATAAGCGTTTCTGTACTCTGTCCTAGAATTTTTTACAAGTAAAACTATATTATTTAAAGTCGGATATTATATAGTTAAATAGTGCTTTTTCTAGAAATAAAGAGCTATCATAAATAGTGATATTATCAATCAGATATAAATATCACAGGTTGTCTTTATAATATAAATATATTTTACTCTGTTAGTAGTTGAGACTATTATTATTTATCAAAGCAAAACATATTTACATATGGTATTAAATTGTATTTACAAAAAGTCCCCATAAGCAATTAACAAAAGCTAATACAAATAAAAATATTAAGGATTTTCAAAAAACAGCAAAGATAAGCTTTAAATTTGGAGATTATTAATTATAATGTCCTCCCTGTATTATTTGATTGCAACCGCTATTCAGTAATTATATTTGTTATTTAATGCTGTTACTTATGCTTATTAACTAATGGATAAAATATTTTATTATTGATTCAATATAACTTATGTCATTGTAATCTACAATTGATTAATATTGACAATACTTATTAAGAAAAAGGAATAGTCTATCCATGACATCTTCAATTATTGAAGTTAAACTACCACAGTCCTCATATCAAGTTGTGATCGCCTCAAATATTCTCAGTCAATTGGGAAGCTACCTTGAAAGGCTTGATCTTGGACAAAAAATCATTCTAATTTCTAATCCAGAAATTTTCAACCATTATGGAAAAATAGTAGTAGATTCGCTTACTAGATCAGGATTTAAAGTGTTTGACCACTTGATTCCTTCTGGGGAATCCTATAAAAATCTGGACACAATAACTCGAATTTACGATTCTGCTTTAGAAAATCGTCTTGAGCGTTCATCGACTATGATAGCTTTAGGAGGAGGAGTTATTGGTGATATAACAGGATTTGCAGCAGCTACATGGCTTAGAGGAATTAATTTTGTTCAGGTCCCTACCTCCCTTTTGGGAATGGTAGATGCTTCTATTGGGGGTAAGACAGGTGTCAATCATCCCCAAGGGAAAAACCTTATTGGGGCGTTTTATCAACCCCGTTTAGTATTTATTGATCCTTTTGTATTAAAAACTTTACCTGTTAGGGAATTCCGTGCAGGAATGGCGGAAGTGGTTAAATATGGAATTATCTGGAATCGGGACCTATTTGAACAATTAGAGCAAGCCACAACTCTTAATAATTTAGATGATTTAAGTTGTGAGTTATTGCAATATATTATAGTTAGTTCTTGCCGAGCAAAAGTAGATGTGGTAGTCCGAGATGAAAAAGAGGTAGATTTACGGGCTATTTTGAACTACGGTCATACTATTGGTCATGCGATAGAAAGTTTAACTGGATATGGAACGATTAATCATGGAGAAGCAGTTGGCATTGGAATGGTAGCAGCAGGCAAAATTGCTGTTAAATTACAATTATGGACTGAAGAGGAAGTTAAGCGACAAAATGACCTGATTGCAAAAGTAGGGTTGCTAACTACTTTCCCTAAAATATTAAAAATTAATGAAGTTATTAACGTTTTACAAACTGATAAGAAAATTAAAGCTGGTAAAGTTCGTTTTATTCTTCCGACAGAAATTGGGAAAGTTATCATTAGCGATCACGTTTCATTCGAGGTTATTAAAAACTGTCTATTTATTTAGCTACTAATTATTTATGTAAGACAATGTCTTTTAGAGATAGCTTTTATATTATTTAAATAGTTGATTTTAGTTAGTTCAAAAAGCTATTATCTGATTTTTATTTGAACAATATCAATCTACATTGCTAATAATTTTTCAGACCTAGTATCTTAGTCAGTTTTATAATTATTGTGTGTTCTTGTTCACTATAATTTGTGTCAGCTTCGGCAATAGCTTTACAGATATTTAATAACAAAGGTGCTAAGATGTCATCACCACAAAAAGTTGACACTAGATTCCAGACTTTATCTTGTCCTACTTTGATATCATCCTTTATAGTGTCAGCATAATAACGAAATAATTCTGCTGCTTCGTTTGGTTCAATAATTTGTAATTGCTGAACATGATCAAGAAAGTAATCTCTAGCCATTAATTCAGCAAAACTGATCTCTCCATCTGCTAATGCTAGTAATGCCATAGAAGCCATTACTGCTTCAACAAATTTTCGGTTACGAACTTGGTTTTGATGTCGATCAACTAATGATTTTAAAGTGTTGATAATTCCTGCCATAATTTTATGTTCTAAAATACAAAGTCTGTGAATATATTAAGTGCATTAATCTATGTTTGTTGAGAACTAAAATACAAAAGCATTAATTTTTATTATCTGCGTTAGTTGTTTCGACTGAAGTTTAAATAACCATTCAAGATATATACGTTACTAATAAGATAAAGTGGGAAATGTCTACATATCTTTTTAACCTCATAATATTTATCGAAAATATTATGATAAAAGTGTTTAGCAAAGAACTTTTGATCGTCTATCACGAAATAATAATCGAGTAAACAATCTATAATTAATGAAAAAATTCTGACCTTAATTATAGTTTATCGAATCAATCAACAGTCAAATATAGAAAAAATATTAATCATTGACAAGTTTGTTCTCATAACTTATAGAGAAAAACCATTGTTGCTAACAAATTAAAAATAATTTATAAAAAGATATAATAAGACTACAAGAAAATTAACAATATTAACGTACTTTAATAGAAAACTATTGCTCAGAACTATTTGTAAAGAATTTATAAAAGAAATGTATAGTATTAGACTATAGAATAAATATATAGTTAAGTATCACTTTTTTGTGAATTTATAGACTCTTAAATAACTATAAATCAAAAAAATCGTAAACAATCTAAATTTTTTTTGCTAGTATGAAATACTATAGCTAAACTAAACTACATTACCTATATCTTTTCTTTGAAGTACTAAAAATAAGGGGAAAGCTTTGACTAATCAAAATAGAAGATTTACAAAAAGAAATAGAAATAGACTACACATTATCTGATGATAAGATAACATTTGTTTTTTAAGTAAATTAACTGATAATAATTACGAGATATAATAATAGTTATTTATATCAATTTGTTGTTAATTTTTTATATATTAAATTTTACAAATCAACCAGATAATTGATAAAGTTTTACTGAATTTTTAAATATATTTAAATTAATTTAATGATAAAATGAAAGCGATTTACTTTGTAAAAAGTAAGAAGAATAACTGGGAGTAAAATCAAAACAGGAAAACTATCGTAACAATATTATAAAAAATTTATAGACTAACTAAATATATTGGGAGAGTCTGACCTCTGAGTTTTAAAGAGATATTGAGAATCTAAACCCTCCCATTGAGAAAAAAAACCATACCAATGATTTTATTTAGAAATAACCCCCTACTGTAATCATAGACTTGAATGAAGGAGTGTATTAATGACTAGTAACACTTTCCATACTCAAAGGAACTAGATCTCCATGAATAGTCAATCCCAATAACATGAGTTCGTTTTCTGGAATTAGTTTACCTGTGAGAACGCAACTTTCATCTTTTTTGGCAGAGGCTTCAATGGTAGCGCGAATATCAGTTTTGGAAAATTGAGGTCGGTAATCTCCTGACTTCTGTTGTACATAGTTCCAAAGAATATCCCTGATTAATGCTTGATAACCCTGATTGCCGGCTAATTCTTTAAGCTTTTCCTTTAAAGTTCGTTCTAAGCGAATACTGGTAACTTCCATCTCGGTTGTTGAAGTCCGTGGAAGGGTTCGCATAATGTTGGTCTCCAAAAGTACAAATGCATGTGCTACAAGTGTATATGACTACCCCATTGACAAACAAGTAGTGATTATAAATTAAAAGCCATATCAGATATATATTCTTTAGTATAAATAAGCTAAATACTACACGTTAGTTTGACTAAACGTTTTTAACAATTACTAAATATGTTGAAAAACATGTAGTTTATAATCTTAGATTGTAGACTAGTCATCAGTCAATTCCTAAGTCAATATCAACTTTAATTTCATAAAAGTTGCAAAAATACTAATAATGGAGACAGAAATTATTCTATTATTATAAATTAATTAATTTAACTTAATTGTTTTTTAGTAAGCTTCGATTTTATTTGAAAGTTTATTTAAGTAAAATCGAAATTATGTAGTAAATTAAATTTTTTAATTCTTTATATCTATACAATGAATACTATAAGCGTATGCTTTAACCCATAGTTAAGTTATAATACTCGGGTTGTATCAATAAATAATAAGTAACTTTACTTAATCAAACAGTAGATGACTATTCAAACCCTTACCTATTCGTCTTTACAAAATCATCAGACTTCTATTAAATCCTTGACTCAGCAGTGGCCACAAACGGAGATAGAGAAAAACTCAGTAAGACAATTGAGCACATCCTATCAAACAATACAGCAACTCAAATATTTACATCTAGAAGCTGAAATCGATGTTCTTTTGCAAGAGTTGCATACGATGAAGCGTAATAATCAAACAGAGAGCTAATTTGGTGCAAAAGGCGATCAAACTGATCGCCTTTGAAGAGCTTTAAGTTCATAGGAACATAAGCCCAAATTTTAGAGATTAAACTACCGCTAATTCTGGTTGAGGACGCTTGCTGTTTCTAATTTTTTCAATAGCTTCACCATAGTGAGGAGCTCCGAAAATCGCCGACCCAGCGACAATAGCGTTAGCACCTGCTTCTAAAACTTGCCAAGTATTGTCTGGTTTTAACCCCCCATCAACCTGAATCCAAGGATCTAGTCCGCGTTCATCACATATCTGACGCAGTGCACTGATTTTATTCACCATTTCGGGAATAAAGCTTTGACCACCAAATCCCGGATTAACACTCATAATCAGTATTAAGTCACATAGTTCCAGAACATACTCGATTAAGTTTAGGGGAGTAGAAGGATTAAGAACTACACCAGCCTTTTTACCCAACTCTCGAATTTGTCCTAGAGTGCGATGTAGATGAGGGGATGCGTTATGTTCAGCATGAACGGAAATAATATCAGCACCAGCTTCAGCAAAATCAGCAATATATCTTTCAGGTTCAACAATCATTAAGTGAACATCCAAAGGTTTATTTGTGTAAGGACGAATCGCTTTAATGACTAGTGGACCAATAGTGATGTTAGGAACAAAACGACCGTCCATGACATCGACATGGATCCAATCAGCTCCTGCTTCGTCTACAGCTCGGACCTCTTCTCCTAAAAGACTAAAGTCAGCCGAGAGAATGGAAGGGGAGATTACGGTGGGTTTAGTAGATTGGCTCATAATTTTGGAATGTTCTCCAATGGCTCGCTTGTGACATTAATATTAACAAAATCCTTAAAATTTCCCTAATCACACTCTGTTATTGGATTAGAACTGTTTGATTTAATTTAAAGGGTATCTTTGAATCTAAAAGCTATTGTAAATTTTACTAAATAAACTCAATGAAAATCATATCTGAAAATAAAATAGTTATCTGTAAATCAAACAAAGATTTTTATTATTTATTTTGTATTTATAGTCTTGTAATTTGTAGTGATTATTTTAATATAGTAATTGTATTAGATAATCTAAAAATAGGATAACCAAATAAATTATTAAACTAATCACTACAATCTAAAATTGAAGATTAGATATAGAAAAGATACAAGTTTTGATTTTAATATAAAGATTGCTTGCAATAGTGAATTTTGCATAAATTGATTGATATTCTTACTTTTGTGACATATTTGTTATTTTTATCTAGACGGCAACTTTATAATTACTGTTCATGGAATAGATAAAATATCTAATTCCTAAACGTTGAAAGAATATACTAAGAAGTATGTGAATCTATAATTAAATATTTAGGATATAGTCCCAGTTTAGAAAACTTATTGTCTCCATTGAAATCCGAGTAAATATATAGCTTTAAATTATTTATTAAAAGTAGAATATATGAAATAAGGCTCTAAGCTCTTTTAAATCAATTAATGTATTCTAACTACAATAGATGGTAACCACTTATGTTTTCAAAATTAGTTAGTAAGAACTAATCTTACCATGGCAAGTCTAGTTTCTAACACTGTTCTAAAAAGAAGTATAATTGAGGCAAGCTATGTAGATAAAACAGAATTAAAGCGTTAGTTAATTTACATCGAGTTAATTTAGCCTTGAACTATGCAGTCTTTACTTAATTGATTTTTTGTATAAAATTATGTGAAACTTATAGATAGCAAATGCTACTTACAGACAGTGGTGAACAGTACTAGATAACTGTCTTAACTCGATCCTAGTTATTTATTTTAATGAATAAAACTGCTAATAAACCAAAATACAATTAGTGTAATGAAACCTGCTAACTTGTCTGACTCTAAGAAGATAGTTAAATTGGAGCTACTTAGCAAACTAATGATACCTGTCCCTAATCCTACACCAATTAATAAACCAATGATAGTTATCAAAAACGCTCTTCCAATTTGTCCTCCCTTACGGTTAAGAAAATAGATATTGACAAAAACTCCTAACATTAAAATCAAAGGAATTTTACTAAAAGATACAAAGATAATAAAAATAAATAAAGTCGCAAATATCCCAGTTGTCCAAAGAACATCGTCATAAGATGGTGTGTTAATAAAACCTTGTAGCCACGGGAGAGAATTATCTAAAGATAGGGGAAGAGGAGTTGAAGGAATCTCTACTGATTTTTCTGGGAAACGAATACGATATGGTACTTTAATCTTTCCCTCTTGTCTCATTCTCAGACGATCCATGATAATAGCGTCATAGGCAACTTCAATACTTTCAACGACTTTATTATCTTTACAATATTTTTGACTTAAACGATTTTTTGCTTCTTGTATCTCCTCAAATGAGGCTGAATCATTAATTCCCAGAACCTCATAGGGACTTTGTTCACTCATTTAAATTTCCTCTTCAAGTATTTCTCCACATTGTTTAAGCTGCTAAGTAAGTTAAATACCAATTTATTGACTATCTACTCTTGTTGTGTGTTATTTATTGTCTCCTTGACAGAACTGTTTAAAGATGATGGTTTAGCAACTTTATTGTCCTCTAATTGAGCTTGCATCGTAACAGAACTCTCTAATTTTTGAGCTTCACGCTTAAACTCATTTTCAAACTCTTTAGAGGCTTCTTGAAACCCTCGAATAGCTTTGCCTAAACTTCGTCCAATTTCTGGTAGTTTTTTAGGTCCAAAAACTAATAAGGAAATTACAAAAATTAACGCCATTTCTGGGAGTCCAATACCAAAAACGTTCATAAACATTCCTCTACATTAGTAGATTACTACTATTGATCCGTAACTAGCAACAATACTTTTACTCTTATTTTAAACTGTCTGACTTATTATGGTATAAAATACCATGTGAGCAACTCTATAAAGAGCAATAAGTTAGAATAATTAACTTAATAAATACAAAACAAACAATCATACATTAATTAAACTTTGATTTTATTCTATTACATCAATAATTAGTTACCTGCTAACCGTTATCTTAGTAAACAATAGTGAATGATACTAATCTCTCTAATTAACAGTACTATGATTTGGGAAAGATTTTAAATCTGTAAGACTATTAACATAAACATAGCCTCAATACATCATAGCTATTTTCTGGGGGATACTGAAACAAATAACCTTTAAAACTCAAAAGTCTGACTTATGAGAAGATGATGGCTCGGAAAAACTAGCAACTAGTAAAAAAATAATCCCAAAATTAATAAAAATATCAGCTAAATTAAAAACAGGAAATTGAATTAATCGAAAGTCGAGAAAATCAACCACATATCCAAATAAAAAACGATCTATTCCATTTCCCAATGCTCCTGCTAAGATAAATCCATAACCTAACTGTTCCGTAAACTTCATTCTACTTCCCCACAAAGCTAAAACCATTAAACTTAAACTAACCCCTAATGAAAGCCAGCGTAGCCATTTTGCACCTCCGGTAAAAAAACTAAATGCAGCCCCCGTATTAATAACATAGGTCAAATGGAATACTCCTGACCAGATATGAATAGTCTGTCCTAAATTTGTAAACCATTGAGTAACCCAATATTTAGTTATTTGATCAATTATTAAACCAGCTAGGCCAACCAGCCAAAAAAAACTGTTTTTTCTCATGTGTGTCCGCTATGTTTAGGGTGACTTACAACCCTAATTTCTGCTCAAATAAAGTCCTTTAATAAAATAACAGTTTACGTAAGATGAAAGCCGCTACAGCGACAGCACAAGCAATTGCTAACTGACTGGGTAAGGGGTTGGCGGAATAATTCATGATAAACTCAGGTAAGTTCTTAAGAGGAACTGTTGTAGGATTTAAGAAAGATAACCCGATTAAATATACTAAGCCACATAGATGAATCATAAATAATCCACATACAGCACTCCAGGCTAAACATTCCAATTTTTGCCTAGCCTGAGAAGCTATAAAACCACATAGCCAAGCTCCTGGGATAAATCCTAACAGATAACCAAAGCTGGGCTCTTGCCAGTAATTTAGGCTTCCACCTTGAGCAAAGACAGGTAGTCCGAACAAACCTAAGAAAATATAAGCAATTTGCGACAAGACACCAGCATTTTTTCCTCCCACACATCCTGTTAATAGTACGGCTCCTACTTGACAGGTTACTCCCAAAGGGAGTGATCCTATACTTTGTTGTTCCCAATTCCACGGCAAACTCACTATAAAGGCCTGCACGAACGTACTGAAAACCGTTAATAATAGACCAATTATCGCCCAGAGAAACTCATTGGTAGCAGACACCTTATATCGGGGGTAATTTTGAGGTAAAGATAGGTTTTGATTTGTTACAATTGTGTTTGATATTCACCAGGAATTGGAGCTTCACCACCTTGTAGTCCTAACGATTCAAGCATAGCAATATCCAGTTCTGGGAGTTGTCCAGGGGTTGTCAGATAATGTCCGACTAGCATAGCATTAATTCCAGCTTTTAACCCTAGGCTTTGTAGTTCACCCATAATTATTTCTCGTCCTCCTGCATAACGAAGAATTTGTTGAGGGAGGATAAAGCGAAAAATAGAGATTGCTTTAAGTGCCTCAAAGGGCTCAAGTCTGGAACGATCCCCAAGAGGGGTTTCCTTCCTGGGATTAAGCAAATTTATAGGAATAGATTCTACCTCTAATTCCCTTAGAGCTAGAGCAAGATCTATTCGATCTTCCCATGTTTCTCCCATACCTAAAATGCCCCCTGAACAGGCTTGAATGCCGACTTCTTTAAGATTTTTAACAGTCTCAACGCGGTCACGCCAACTATGGCTTGTAACTATCTCAGTATAAAAGTTTTCGGAGGTTTCCAGATTATGATTATAGCGGGTAACTCCTGCTTCCTTCAAGGACTGAGCTTGTTCGAGCGTAATTTCTCCTAAAGCACAGCAAGGCTTAATTTTTGTTGTGGCGGTGATGAGTTGGATAGTTTCTAAAATTTGCTCAAATTCCTTAGAGTTTGCTCCTTGGTATTTAAAACCTCGCCCTTGACTCACTAAACAAAATCGCTTTGCCCCAGCTGCTGCCGCGGACTTAGCCTGATCAATAATTTCTTTAGAAGACTTGAGTCCATAAACAGGAGAATCTCCTCCCTGATAGCGAGCAGATTGGGAGCAAAAGCTACAATCTTCCGAACAGTTTCCCGATTTTATATTGACAATACTACACAGATCCACTGTTGTTCCACAACAAGCATGTCTAATATAATCAGCAGCCTCGCATAACAATAAAATATTTTCCTGTCCTTCAATTTCTGTGAGAATTAGAGCTTCTGCTCTAGTGATGTGATTACCTTCAATAATCCTTTGAGCTAATTGCCTCAGCCTGTCTTTTAAAGTCTGTTTCCCTTCTTGATGAAGTAGGGGAGAGGAGGATACGGATACTTGAACCACAGTTGGTTTTTCCTGATGCTGTTATAAGAACCATATGGATTGTACCATGAAGACTCCCTATCTGTCTGAACTGATAAAGTATAAGTTCAAAAGATGTATGAGAAAAACCACTCCTTCTCTATTAAAAAAGCCAATTTGACTATAATGTTGATTAATGATGTAGACCTGAAAATATAATCATTAATGGTCTTGTAAAAAACAAGCATTTGAAGTTTATAATGCTCACAGATACTTTGTTTTTCTAGAAAAAATTGGACGATTAAAGACTCAGATTACTGATTGGCATATCGTTAAGAAACAAAGATAATTACGATTAGAAAGATTATATAGATTTCCAGATTTCCAACAGGCAATTTCTTTTACTAAAGCTGTTGGAGATCTGGCTGAATCAGAAGTATATCATCCCGTATTACTAACATAGTGGGAGGGAAGATAGTATCCTGCTGGAATCATACTATTGCTGGACTCAATAAGAGTGATTGTATTATGGTATCTAGAATTGATAGACTTAAAGAGGAAATTGAAAATTGTTCACTTTTTAGGAAAAACTAGTATAGTCGACAGATATTTTAGTCGTCAGTTACATTAGCGGGACTGATCTGACCGATTACTTCAGTAGTTCCATCCTCTTTTACGGTCCAAACATCATAAATTCCAACTACATCTCCATTCTCATCGATATCAACATTGCCACTGGCTCCTTGATAGTTAATTTCTTCTCCATTGCGAATCAACTCTATTGCTTTGCAAGGGTTAGTAACTTCTATACCAGGAGCATTAGCAACTTCATAAATCTTACTCTTAATTCCTTCTCCTGTATTAGTGCCTGCTGCTTCCGCTGCCAACATTAAGAGGATAGTAGCATCCCAACTATGGGGTATAAAGGCGGTAAGTTTATTCCCCGTTTTTTCTTTCCACTTAGTAGTAAAAGTTTCTAAGACTTCACCATCAGCCCCAGGAACTGTTCCTAAAGCCCCTGCTAGAATGGATCTCCCGTTGGGTGTTTTTCCAACTTGCTCGACAAAATCTTCTGAGTAAACTCCATCTGTTAATAGTACAATTACCTTCTGGGTTAGCCCTTGTTTATAGGCTGCTTGCAATAAAACGCTCCCTGTTTCAGGATAAAGAGCTGTAGCCACAGCGTCAGGCTTTCCGGTAAAGGCTGCAGCTGCCTCACTATCAAGAACAGCTGCTTTAGGATCATAACGAATAGGCTTACGTTTACCTATTATTTTTCCTACCTGCTTTTCAAACGCAGAGATAAATTCCTGTTCAAACCCCACCCCGTAATCATTATTAATTACCACTGTTCCAATAGTTTTAAAGCCTTCTTTACTAGCTAAGGCTGCTAACGCTCGAGCTTGATAGGTATCGGAAGGAGCTGTTCTGGCCCAATAACCTTTAAAATCACCATTTTTTGCTTGCTCAGTAAAGACAGGGCTAGTGCTACCTGGGGATACTAACATCACATTATTTTTAGCCGCAATGGTAATAGCTGCACTGGATACACTACTTGTAAATGCCCCAACTACTCCTGCAACTCTATCAACTTCAGCCAATTTTGTCATAGCTGATACTCCAGTAGTAGGGTCAGTTTGAGTGTCTTCGGTAACAAGAGTTACCGACGTGCCATTAACTCCACCACAAGCGTTAATTTCATCGATGGCTAACTTGACAGCTTCAGGCATATTTTGACCAATTGAAGATAAATCACCGGTTACAGGCAATAAAGCTCCTAATTTTAGTTCATCAGGGAAAGAGGAGTTAATCCTTGGTTTTTGTTCTTGACTACAACCAATTAATAAGCTGCTATTCAAGGTAAGGGCTAAAATTAGGGTGGTGGAATATCTTAAACAATTTTCTCTTAAAAAATTGGTCATCGTTTATCGTTAACTCTTACATAAGGTGTTCTATTGAGGCTTTTACCTTAAAATGCAGACAAAGCTTATGTCAAATTGTGGAACCTGAGAACGGTCCACCATACTTTTCAATGGGCAAGGTTAAATAGCCCGAAAACGGAGAGGGAGGGATTCGAACCCTCGATGGGTGTTACCCCATAACTCCTTAGCAGGGAGCCGCTTTCAACCACTCAGCCACCTCTCCAGGATACACCAGCCTATGGTAGCATATTTTATGTAGATAAAACTAAAACTATTTTTTAGCTCTTGATTTCCTTTACTTTTCGACCTAAAAATTTTTTAAGCTTCTAAAATTTAGAGGTCTATGAATATTTTTGGGAAAAGTGTAGATAATAGTCGTTATATATCCATATAAATAGTTGAAAACCTCTCAGTTATATTTAAACTTTACTTAACCCCAGTTACTGTTTAATTATTATTAAATAACGAAATCTGATTTCTAGTTATCAGATCAATTATCAAATATTTTGAATAAATAATCGCAGTCCAGATATTAAAATTAAGTAAAAATAATAAACACACATAAGTATTGAATTTAATCAACACATTAGTAATATATCTATTTCTAATAATTATATTTTATAGATTTTTTATAAAAAAATTGATTTTATTTAAAAAATCTATAAAAATTTTATGTGTTTTTACTTATATAAAACAAAATATTAGTCCTAAAAGCTATTGTATCAATAAGTATCATTTCTCTAACTATTTGTCTGGGATAATTATTGCTTGCTTAACTTTTATTTTTTAGGTGAGTATTATTTTTTAGCAAAAACTATAAAAGCGAATTTATAAATATACCAATTAATTAATTGATGAAATTATCTATAAATAATCAACCATTTATTAGTATCTAAGGATACTAAGTATTTAACCAGCATACTCAACAGTTGATTATGAAAATTTTTGTTAATAGTTTACCTCAAGAATATAGGGAAAAAGTCGAGTGTAGTTCTCTGAGATGTTTTCAAATTGTTTAGCTTCCACTTCAATTTTTTCAGAATTAGTTTGTTGAAGATAATGTAATAGTTTTTTGCTTTCTATTACTAGGCTAGATACATCAATATCCTGATAGTCGGGTTGATAAGAACTGAGTCGTTTAATACCTTCTGCTAACAAAAGTACTGCCCCATGCCAATTATGGTTTTCTAAATGATAACAACCGACAGCGATTTGTAAAATACCTTGATAAAATTGTCTATCCGGCTCCACAGCATCTATCCATAGAGCCTCTAAGGTATCATGACAACTATAGAATTTCCGAGTGTTGAATTGTTCAATTCCTCGCCAAAATTGTCTTGTCGACATAGTCTTGTTTAAGAACCAATGTTGTCCCGAACTTCCTTGATATATTCAAGATCAATCTGCTGTTTATCACCCGCAAAATCATTGTCCGAGGTAATAAAGAGCATACAGTGACACTCTTTGCGTTCACGCATGGGAACACATGGACAGTTCCAAAAAGTATTTTTTACTTCAGCTTCTTTATCTTCGTAATGACGACAAGGGCATAAAGGAGCACCTAACTCTTGTTTATGTCTTGCTAAGCCTTCAATAACTACTGCTGTTACGGATGGTTCACTACAAAAGTAAGTATCAGTCCGTTTTGCATATTGTTCGGCAAAGTTTTTCATCGCCTCCAACATCTTATCATTATATTTTTGGTCAGTATTGGCTGAAGTCATGGAGTTAATACAAAAATTAATTGAGATTCCTCATTCAACTTAACACTTTTACACAGTCGTCAGATAACAAACATTGTTCTGGGATCTGAATAGTCTTAATTGTTTAAAACTATTTTTGTTATAATCATAACCTATTTCATTATTATAATTGAGATTGATTCTTGTTATTTGCTTACTTGTGTGAAAAAAATTGATTCAGAGTTTAATTTTTGGGTTGACCTTAACTATTGTTATCTAGAAATCTATTACGATAATATAGAAATACTTTTAGCTGATCATTAGAATTTGATGTAAAATTCTAATGATCAGCTAAATAAAAGTTAATCTACAAGTTATACAAACTTTAACTATAGTTAAACCCTTAGTCTGCAGACAAGCAATATTAGAATTATTGTATAAATCTAGACTAGAAAATTTATTAATCTAATATCAAACCAGAAGTATTAATTTAAAGTTAATCAAATTTATTATTAAATAATAGATTAAAATCTTATTGCCCTAAATATTTAATTATATATATTGATGTAAATTACTATACAAAAAACAAACAAGATCCTCTAATTTATAAGAAATAAAATTTATTAAATAAAATTAAAATATAATAATATATGTTGTTATTTTAATCTCTAACTTATTTAGATAAGTTATTTTCTGTATATTGTTAAATATAGCATTATAAATAACCTAATTTTATTACTGCATAATAATACGTTATATTATAATACAGCACAATGTAATGTTTGTATTTAAATAATCTTAACTCTATTTTTGATTTATTATTAAAAATAAAAATAAAGTCTTGGAAGTATACATAATTATATACTTATGAATTCTTGTATTTGACAAATATAATTTAATTTTATAACGTAAAATATCTAAATCTAATTAAACAAATATTTATCTAAAAATAGGATAAAATATTATATTGTTAGTTAATTGTATCAATTTTTATATTTTATATTCAATAATTTATTGCAGTTCTTCTCTGTAGAATACTATTAATATTTATGTAGATATATATCTTTAATCTGCCAAAAAATAATAATTAAATTTTATATTTATTCAAACATAAGTTAACAGTCATTCATATTTATGGAATTTGTTTACTATAGACTAGTAAAAAAGTAGTATTATGATATATTTTTTTGGTAGTTCTATATATTTAGCAATGATCAGTAATGATAATTGTTGTAATTTTTGTATAAGACAAATAATTATCTTATTAAAGAATATTATTTATTTTAAGCCTCAATATAAATTGTCTAAATTAGAAAACATTTTGATAGAATTTAAATGATATTTTATATCTATGAGTCAAAATTTTAATTAATCTAGAAACAATATAGGGGAATACTGCTTAATTAGGCATCAAACTTTTCATAAGCTTCTACAACTTTTTGAACTAATGGATGTCTAATTACATCCACATGTAAAAATTGACAAAAAGCAATTCCTTCTACTGATCTTAAAATTTTTTGTGCTGTTACTAATCCTGAATTTTGATGACGAGGTAAATCAGTTTGAGTTATATCTCCAGTTATCACCATTTTCGAGCCTAACCCTAAACGTGTTAATACCATTTTTAATTGAGCAGGAGTGGTATTTTGAGCCTCATCAACAATTACAAAAGCATTACTTAAAGTTCTTCCTCTCATATAAGCTAAAGGTGCAATTTCTATTTCTCCTCGTTCCATTAAATCAGGAAGGCGTTGAGGATCAATAAACTCATATAATGCATCATAAAGAGGCCGTAAAAAAGGGTTAACTTTTTGCTGTAAATCTCCTGGTAAAAAACCTAATTTTTCTCCAGCTTCCACTGCAGGACGGGTTAAAATCAAACGTTCATATTGATTATTTAATAACGCTTGTACAGCTAAGACAGCTGCTAAAAAAGTCTTTCCAGTTCCTGCTGGACCAATACAAAAAACGATATCATGAGTCTGAATTGCTTTAATATATTGTCGCTGACGAAACGTTTTTGCACGAATAGTTTCTCCCCGCCTAGTTTTAGCTAAAATTGATTGTTGTAAGTCTTTATATTCCTCAGTTTTTCCTGTATCTACAGCTTGAAAAGCTGTTATTAAATCAGGATAAGAAATTGCTTTTGCTGTCTGCCAATATGGTTGTAGCAACCTTACTATCTGTATTACTCGTTTAACTGATTTTTCTTTCCCATAAATTTGTAATTCTTGACCTCTTAAAACTAGATTAGTTCCAGTATGACTAGACAAAAATTTAAGGTTTTTTTGTCCAATGCCTGTTAAAGCAATGGCACTTTCATAAGTTGGCAATTGGACAGCTTGATAAAATTCAGTCATAAAATATTAAATATTATAGTTAGGATATAAGATACAACTTTTTTACAAAAAAAACATAAAATACAAAAAATTTTTGATAAAGTAAATATTAAGAATTTTTTAGGATTTATGTTAAAATAAAATACCTTAAAAAAGAAAGAGTATAAAAGTAAAGATCACCTAGCAAACTACAATATACCTAATATATCTTAATTGATATTTAGTTTTTAGATAGTCTCTAAACTCTAATCACCTAATCAATAAATTAAATAAAAAAAAAGAGGAGATTGATCTCCTCTAAGAACTAATGATTGCTAGAAAACTATTAGCGGTCTACCGACCCCATAATAATATCAATACTCCCCAAAATAGCCATAATATCAGCGACTTTCATCCCTTTTAAAAGGTGAGGCAGAATTTGCAGGTTATTAAAGTCAGCTGCACGAATTTTCCAACGCCAAGGGAAAACATCATTATTACCCATAATAAAAATGCCGACTTCTCCCTTACCACTTTCTAGCCGGACATAATGTTCTCCCTCAGGGATTTTAAAGGTAGGAGTAACTTTTTTGGCGATATACTGATAGTCAAAATCATTCCATTGAGACTTTTTCCCTTCCATCATTCGCTTTGCTTCGAGATTTTCATAAGGGCCTCCTGGTATACCTTTTAAGGCTTGGCGGATAATCTTCACTGATTCACGCATTTCTCGGATACGGACTAAATAGCGGGCAAAACAATCCCCTGCAGTTTCCCACTGAACGTCCCAATCAAAGTCATCGTAACATTCGTAATGGTCAACCTTGCGTAAGTCCCATTTGACACCAGATCCTCTTAACATTGGACCTGATAGTCCCCAATTAATGGCTTCGTCACGGGTAATGGTCCCGATTCCTTCAACACGACGACGAAAAATTGGGTTGTCAGTGATTAATTTTTCATATTCATCAATTTTAGGATCGAAAAAGTTACAGAAGTCTTCACATTTATCAATCCAACCATAGGGTAAATCAACGGCAACCCCTCCAACACGAAAGTAGTTGTTATTGATTAGTCGCATTCCTGATGCTGCCTCCCAAAGATCATAGATCATCTCCCGCTCACGAAAAATGTAGAAAAATGGAGTTTGTGCACCGACATCTGCTAAAAATGGACCTAACCATAATAAATGATTGGCAATACGGTTTAGTTCCAGCATGATGACGCGGATATATTGAGCACGCTTGGGAACCTCAATGTCCGCTAGTTTTTCAGGGGCATTAACAGTAATTGCCTCATTGAACATACCTGCAGCGTAGTCCCACCGACTAACATAGGGTACATACATCACATTTGTACGATTTTCAGCTATTTTTTCCATTCCTCGATGGAGATAACCTATCACGGGTTCACAGTCTACCACGTCTTCTCCATCTAGGGTTACGATCAAACGTAATACCCCGTGCATTGAGGGATGGTGGGGACCCATGTTTAGTACCATGGGCTCAGTTCTAGTTTCGATTTTTGACATATGGCTGTTGGTCTTTTTCCTCCAATTGTATTATTATGACACCGCTGTTGCGTATAAATCTGATGGATGAGTAATCGCTGATGTTCTTACGAAAGATTAAAAGTTAATCCTTATTCATTTCTTATGCCATACATAGCTAAAGTTATAGGATTGTATTGCCTATATCGATGACTAACATTAAGGACAACTTACTTAGAGTAGATGTTTTAGAAACGCCATTCAAATAACATTTATTTAATAAAATAACTTTAATACTTCATTGTTAATATATATATTCATTCTATAAACATATCATAGATATTAATTGTTTATTATAAGCAGCAAATATAAACATAATTATCTGAGTGATTAAAAAAATAATGAGTATAATTATATGTTAAAAATAATAACAATAATTATTTTTACTAAACTATAAAATTCTTTAGAATTTTATAGTTTAGTAAAAATCAACCAAAAAGAATGTAAAAATAGTGATAAAAACTATTAATAACTTAAAAAAATAATTATTTTTTTAAGTTAAACTCTATTTAAAAAAAATTATCTCTTTAATAATTGTACTTGTTTATGAATACTTACCTAAACATAAGCTATCTTACTCTGCAGGTTCTTTTTGGCGAAAGGTGCATAACACAATTAGATGATGTATTTTTTGACTGTCTACTATTTCCATAGTGAAATTTACGACTATTTTTTATTTCTGCACTGTGTTGTTTTGTAGAAGTGTAAATTTAAAAAAATTAATAGTTCTCAAAACTGTGCAGAGAAGATATTAAAGATATAAAACAATTTATATCTTTTAATTGTATGATTAAACTTAAAAATATATTGTTATATTTTATATCAAATTAAATTGATTACTATAAATAGCAGTCCAATAAAATTTTTTTAACAAAAAAGCTATTAGTATGCCTAAAATATACTGAGTAGTTATCAAAAATAAATATTAAATATATTTCTTTATTATCTTTTTAAAAATTAAGTAAAACAATAAATGATTTGATTTATATATATAAACCACTTGTATCGTTAGACCCTTTTATATCTTAATTAACTAATGGTAAATTATTGTTATTTTACTTAATAAAAATTTATACAAGCAACACAGAGATTATTTTAAAAGTATTGATCATAAAAATACATCATAAATAACTATTCTCATCTATCTTTCTACAATAATTATGGGAATACAATAGAATATCAAAAAAAGTTTTATTCAAACCACAAATATGATTAAAATATCAACGTGAATTATAGACAAAAACTGCTGAAGTAATGATATTGTTGTAATCTGAATCAAAAAATGTACCTAGCGTACTGTATTGTTGAATAACTGGGAATTATATTACTGATTAAACAATATCTATGTATTAAGCGAAATTATTGAATTATGAATCCCTATGTAATCTATTAACTATTTATTTTAGACTATATGAAAAATTATATCGATAATATAACTCATTAAAACTAATATCTTAAATAATTTTAAGTATCAGTAAGTTAAGTTAATTCTCTCCTTTGGCAAATTTTTTATGTCTCAAACTTCTTATCTTACTTGATATTTATCTCGATATTTTTTACTTTTCATTTTTTCAACAGATATGTTTACTCTTCTCCATGCTCGCTTACACATCACGTTACGACAACGAAAACTGCTACCTCAACACAAATATATTCTAATTGCCGTTTCAGGGGGACAAGATTCGTTATGTTTACTTAAGCTTTTACTTGACTTGCAATCCAAGTGGAATTGGAAAATTGCAATTGCCCATTGTGATCATGGATGGGAACACGATACTGGAATAGCACAGCATGTACAACAATTAGCAAAAAGATGGGGAATTCCCTTTCATTTGAAAACTACATCTAAACTAAAAGAAACCGAAGCAGCAGCTAGAAATTGGCGATATCAAGCATTAATAGAAGTTGCCCAAGAAAACAACTTTCCTATAATTGTTACGGGACATACACAAAGTGATCGCGCTGAAACTTTACTTTATAATCTCTTTCGCGGTTCAGGAAATGATGGATTAAGTGCTTTGACTTGGCAACGTCCCCTAACAAATAACATTATTTTAGTTCGTCCTTTATTAACTATTAATCGTTCAGAAGTTTGGGATTTTTGTCAGAAGCATAAACTTCCAATATGGGAAGATATAACAAATGAAAATTTAAACTATGCTCGTAACCGTATTCGAAAAGAATTAATCCCTTATCTTGAAATGAACTTTAATCCTCAAGTTGAAAAAACTTTAGCAAGAACCGCTGAGATAATAAGAGATGAAACTGAATATTTAGAAAATTGTGCTAGAGTGAGTTTAACAAGAGCACTTAGTGAAGATGAAACTCAGTTAAACCGTTCAGTTTTACAGTTAATTCCTCTTGTATTACAACGTAGAGTAATGCGCCAATTTTTTTTTAAAATAAGTTCTAAAAATCCGAGCTTTGAACAGATAGAATCATTAATCAAATTAATTAATGCTCCTGAGCGAACACGCACTTCTTCTCTTCCTGGTGAGCTGATAGCGGAGGTTAAAGAAAATTGGATAATTTTCATAAAAAAAGAGACGGATTTATAAAAATA
Source organism: Cyanobacterium sp. uoEpiScrs1 (assembly GCF_947331815.1). Classification (GTDB taxonomy): domain Bacteria; phylum Cyanobacteriota; class Cyanobacteriia; order Cyanobacteriales; family Microcystaceae; genus Rippkaea. Next base: position 848,549 of record NZ_OX373462.1, on the reverse strand, counting down.
TTACCAGGTGAGTGTTCCATGATTTTAGCAAAATTTAATAGATAGGCTGGATATCTATAGTTAATAAAAACTTTATTTAAGTAGATAAATTTTACAAACTATTTTATAAGCAAAGAAAAACAAATGTAGTTATAAAACCAATAAAATTTTTCTGAATTTTATATTAATCTAATTGTTGATAATAATTAGATAAACTTAGTTGGTTAAATCTGTTCATAGAGGGAAACAAGAAATATTAGAAATGTAAAAATGTCCTGCACATTTTTTTAGCGGTATTGCATGCAGGACATTTTTACATTTGTGCTGGTAAGCAATCGACCCCCTTCAATGAATGAGGGGAAGATATAAAATCAGATTGGAGAGTTTATATTTTAGTTTAAATAAATATTTCTTTCATAAAAACTATTTACCTTAATAACAAAAAGTTAAGTTTTATACATGAGATAAGGGAACTAGTTACATATTTATGGCATTTTATCGCCAGACTGTCAGTCAAGTAGATAAAATAAAAAGAATGAAATAAGTAGTCTTTTGTTGCAAGTTAGTAAAGAATGACGACAGTATTAGCAATAGAAACAAGTTGTGACGAAACTGCAGTTGCAATTGTAAATAACCGTAACATCTGTAGTAGTGTAGTAGCTTCACAAATTCCTTTACATCTTGCTTATGGTGGTATTGTTCCTGAGGTAGCCTCCCGTGAACATTTAATAACAATCAATTTTTGTATTGAACAAGCATTGGCTCAATCTCAACTTAGTTGGCAAGAAATTGACGGAGTAGCGGCTACTGTAGCTCCTGGATTGGTAGGAGCATTGATGGTGGGGATGACGACGGCTAAAACTCTCTCTCTTGTGCATCAAAAACCTTTTATTGGTGTCCATCACCTCGAAGGACATATGTACGCAACTTACTTAAGTGAATCTACTTGGGAACCTCCATTTTTATGTTTATTGGTGTCAGGCGGTCATACCAGCTTAATTCGAGTTCAAGATTGTGGAATTTATGAACAATTAGGCACGACTCGTGATGACGCAGCTGGAGAAGCATTTGATAAAGTCGCACGATTATTAAATTTAGGCTACCCAGGGGGTCCAGCAATTGATTATCTTGCTCAAACCGGTAATCCTCAGGCATTTTCTTTCCCAGAGGGACGAATTTCTTTGCCAAAAGGTGGTTATCACCCTTATGATTCCAGTTTTAGCGGCTTGAAAACAGCAGTATTAAGGTTAATTCAAAAATTAGATAAGAGAGATAATAAACCATTACCTGTAGCTGATATAGCGGCAAGTTTTCAGGAAACTGTAGCACGCTCACTCACAAAAAAAACTATTGCTTGTGCTTTAGATAATGGTCTTCATTCTATTGCTATTGGAGGAGGCGTTGCGGCTAATAGCGAATTGAGAAAACAGTTACAAGCATCAGGAGTCAAACATAATTTAAAAATTCATTTTCCTCCTTTAAAATTATGCACTGATAATGCTGCAATGATTGGCTGTGCTGCGGCTGCTCATCTTTCCAGAGGACATACTTCTTCTTTAACCTTAAATGTAACTTCTCGATTGTCTATTACTGAAGTTATGCAACTTTATTAACTAATAAGTAATCTTCATTAAATCTTACTTAATATATTTTCTTTTTAAGTAAATAGCTAAATAATAATCCTATTTTTTAAAAAATAGAGTTATTATTTTAAAGTAATGGTTGCAATAACTAAATTTGAAGTTATTAAGAAAGGAATAATTAAACTGAAAGTAGTAAAAGTTGTTTCCAGCCTAGGTAACATAATCGCTGCACTTGGTTAAGTTTTATTTGTACAGATAAGAAAATAAATATATATAGTAATTTGTGTTGCCACATTTTGCATAAGTTTTTGATTAATTAAATCAAAAACAGCACTCATTTGTAACCAGGCAACCATTATGAAGCACAATAAATAAAAAAAACAACCAAACTTAATATCACAACTGACTAGTTAGTCATAAACACTGGCTATAAGTTCTAGTTGGATGTATTGATTGAGGCTATCATTATACGTTTAATTTTAGTAATGGATTAGATAAAGTAGTAGATTAACTATTGTAGTTATTCTAAACTTACTGCAGTAGGCACTCGTGGATGATATTTTGCTACAGTAAATAATGAATAAAGATTATTTTTGTTCTTCCTGTCCCAATACATATTTTAATAAAATTTGTTCCAATTTAGGAACGGAAAGACGAGGAGAAAGACGAGGAATTATCTTTTCGTACTTTCCCCATTTTTGATATAAAACAGGAATTTCATATTGATAGGCTTGAAACCAATCATCGCGAATTGTAATATCTCTAATTTCTATGTTGACATTCAAAGTTTTAATCTGTTTTAATTTTTCTTGTAGCCCTTCACACAAATGACAGCCAGGTTTACTATAAAGAATCAATTCTATAATGTTCATATGATATTTTATCTTAAACGACTTAATTAAAAATAACTAGCTGTTATTTATATTACCTTAAAATTAACTATTTATGCCAGTACATAAATAAGTTTCAAATATATTGTTTTCGATATACAGCATAAAAGTAGCTATAGAATAAATAAACAGAGGCAGTTAAACTCAATAATTGTAACTAGAACTAAAACTAAGAAAGTATAAATAGAATGAAAAATATTTATTAGTTTAGAAAGAACAAAAAGGAATAAAACTAAGGTCAAAATAGCTAAATTACTTCACCATCAGGATTCAAATGGAGTTAATATTATGTGATTTTACAGTATATAAAATTTCTGATATTGCATTCCTTATTTTCTCAAAAGAATATTTTAGAGTTTGTTCTTCATAAGGCGCTATTGCCATACTCTGTTCTGAGCCCTAAAAATTTATTTTTTCGCAGAAAAATTGAGATTTTTGTCGTTAGAAAACTAATCTGAAACACACAGCCCTTCAAATAATAAACTAGCGCACTTGACACAAACTTATTTGATGAGAGATAATGATGGTTTGTGTGAACTTTAGCTTTTTTGTAAACTCTTGGCTAACGTAATTGTCATCGGCGCACAGTGGGGCGACGAAGGAAAAGGGAAGATTACTGATTTATTGAGCCGTTCAGCCGATGTGGTGGTACGTCCCCAAGGGGGAGTTAATGCCGGCCATACCATTGTTGTTCAGGGAAAAACTTTCAAACTCCATCTGATTCCATCAGGAATTCTCTACCCAAATACAGAGTGTATTATTGGTTCAGGGACAGTTATTGATCCCAAAGTTTTACTTGAAGAATTGGAGCAATTCCAGGCTCTAGAGGTGTCAACTGAAAACCTCTTTATTTCTCAAACTGCCCACGTTACAATGCCCTATCATCGTCTATTTGATACGGCATCTGAAAAAATCAGGGGTGAATATAAGTTAGGGACAACAGGACGAGGAATAGGTCCGACTTATGCGGATAAGTCGGAACGAACAGGCATTAGGATCATTGATTTGATGAATCTCAATAGCTTGCAGGAAAAATTAGAATGGACGATTAATTATAAAAATGTCATTTTAGAAAAACTGTATAACCTATCTCCTCTGGATCCAAAAGCTGTCATCGAGGAATATATAGAATATGCTGAGCTACTACGTCCCTACGTAGTAGATAGTTCTCTCAAGATTGCTGAAGCTATCCATAAACGTAAAAATATTCTGTTTGAAGGGGCTCAAGGAACTTTACTAGATTTAGATCACGGCACTTATCCTTATGTTACTTCTTCTAACCCTATCGCAGGAGGAGCTTGTGTGGGAGCTGGAGTTGGTCCAACCGTTATAGATCGGGTGATTGGGGTTGCTAAGGCTTATACAACTCGCGTGGGGGAAGGTCCGTTTCCAACAGAATTACATGGAGAAATAGGGGAATTATTAGGTGATCGTGGCGCAGAGTTCGGAACCACTACTGGACGTCGTCGTCGTTGTGGTTGGTTTGATGGAGTAATCGGCCGTTATGCAGTGCGGATTAATGGCTTAGATTGTTTAGCTATTACTAAACTGGATGTCCTTGACGAATTGAAGGAAATAAAAGTCTGTGTTGCCTATGAACTCAATGGGGCAATCTGTAATCATCTTCCTAGTAACGCTAAAGAATTTGCTCAGTGTCGGCCTATTTATGAAACCTTAGAAGGATGGCAACAATCTACTACTAATTGTCGTGTTCTCGATGATCTTCCTCAAACTGCTTTAAACTATCTTAAGTTCCTAGCGGAACTAATGGAAACCCCCATTGCAATTGTTTCCTTGGGGGCAAGCCGTGATCAAACAATTATCGTCGAGGATCCAATTCACGGACCGAAACGGGCGTTACTTGATATTAACGGGGATCCCGTTAATTCAACATTTGACTAATAATCAATGATCTTAATTTTAGGGAGTAATTATCTATGCCTCTTAGTATTGAATGTCAAAAAAGACCTGAAGGCAGTAAACCTAATGCCCTGCGTCGTCAAGGATTAATTCCTGGCAGTTTATATGGACATGATGGGGCGAATTCTGTGTCTTTAGTTGTTGATACAAAGGAAGCAGTTAACCTTTTGAGAAAGGTCTCAGTCAATGAGACTATTATAGAGGTTAAGATCCCTGAGCTATCCTGGACAGGCAATGCTTTAATTAGAGAAGTACAAGCCCATCCATGGAAAAGAACAGTTTTGCATTTAAGCTTCTTTCATGTGGCTGGTGCTGAAACAGCTTAATATTTTAATACTTTTGTTGCTTTAGTCTAAACATACTCAATTAATACCCCCGTTAATCTATTAGGATTAACGGGGCTTTTAGATTGCTAAAACAAAGTTGGTTGATCAATCAATTTCGAAATTTATTCTGGCTGATCTGCAATTTTTGAGAAAGACTCACTTAGTGGGTGGTTATGAGAGGAAACTGGTAATTCAGGGGGATTGTTACCCTGATACCTTGAAAAAGCTTGCTCATGGATCTGCCCCATTAAACTGGCCATTTCCAATGCATTGAGAGCATAATTCCAGCCCAAATTACTCTTAATTCCAGCTCTTTCCAAAGCTTGTTGCATAGTATCGGTAGTTAGAACTCCGAAAATTACCGGAATACCTGTTTGAAAACCTACTGCTGCGACCCCTTTAGCAACTTCTGCGGCCACATAATCAAAGTGGGGAGTATGCCCCCTAATTACAGCCCCAAGACAAATAATGGCATTGTAGCGGTTAGATAAAGCTAGTTGACGAGCTACTAAAGAGATTTCAAAACTTCCTGGGACCCAAATATAATCAACCTGAGTGCTATCAGGTTCAATATTAATGCCGTGCCGTTTTAGACAATCCTGACAACCTGATAAAAGTTTTTCAGTCACTAGGTCATTAAAACGACCGATAACGATCGCAAAGCGTAAGGTAGATAGATTTTGAGTGAAAGTTCCCTCGAATGTTGTCATAATATTTAATTGAGTAGGTCGGTGTAGAGTTATTTCTCATCAGTAGAGGTCAACAGCAGTCGACCTCTACGTCAGTTATTAGTGTATCTATGATTGACAGTGAATGTCTCTATTTGTAACTTCTGCTTTCGATAAGAGTACTCCCTTTGTATTCAAAACGATTAAATAACAAAAAAGTTCAAAATACCTACAATAATAATCAGAACAGTACAAGACAACAGATTCGATACAAGAATAAATGTTTAAACTTATAAAGTAATTTGGAAGATAATAAACATTCTAAGGTAGTTCTTAAGTATAGATAGACTATATTAGTTTTGATAGTTTAATATATCAGATAGTTAAAGCCGATTCACTTATTAATATTTTTTTAAGAATTTAAATATCCTGACTATTTATTATCCTCTGATCTGTAAGTATTGACTTTAGTTTATATGATAGAGTTAACGATTATTAGTATACTATCTTATATAGTAATTACTTTAACCCAATAAATATAAGACTGATTGAAACTTATTTGAGTAGTTGAATACAAAAAGTTTTATACAAGACAACTTTATTTTTATTATATCAGTAAAACTAGAGAAATAATATCTATATTTTTTATAGATTAAGCAATGATTTTTAAAAGTAGATGAAAAACCATTATTTATATTATTCTAGTTATTTTGTTTTTTTGTTAAATTATTTTATTCATAATTTTACTGTGTATTTGTCTTATTTTAACTATAGAAACAATTGTTTTAAATGATAAAATACTGTCAATAAATAATTTTTTATAAAAATATTCTTATGTATATTTACAATAAACTTAGTATATAATACTGTAAATAATTTTATTTTGATCAATCTACTGTTATTATATTAGTAGACTTTTATTAAACATTTAATATTCTAAATATGAGGTTAGTCAAAATACTTATTACTATTTACTTTGTATTTTATTTTTTTATCAAGTATTAATCTTTATGCTTATATTGTGTGTGTATTAAAGTAATAGTGTTGTATAACTATTACTTTAAGAACTGTTTTACGATGGGACAACAATAATGTAAAGACAAGCAATAACTATAAAATACTATTTAGGCATGTATCTTAATTTGTCTTAATTAAGATACATGCCTAAAAAATAATACTATATATAGCAATATATATTCTGAGGAAAAATAACTATTGTATAAGTGTAAAAACAAATAAAAGAGATATTTTTATTAATTTATAAAACTATTGTGTATAATGGTGCATGTTATTTAATTATTTTGCCACAGTTTAGATTATGCATGATTTATATATCTCCTGGAGGGAATATCATAAATATATCGAAACTTTAACGATTCAGATATATAAATCAAAATGGAAATTTGATCAAATAGTTTGTTTGGCTAAAGGAGGGTTGAGAATAGGAGATATTCTATGTCGTCTCTATAAGAAACCTCTAGCAATTATTTATACTGCTTCATATCTAGACAAAAGAAATAAAAAACGAGAAAAAATACAGATTTCTAATCACTTAGCCATGATGGAAGAATCATTAGGACATCGGATATTGTTAGTCGACGATTTAGTTGATTCCGGTATGAGCATTCAAAATGTAATTCAATGGTTGCACAACTATGATAATAATCAAAGCATAATTGAGATTCGCTCTGCCGTTCTCTGGTATAAAAGTTGTTCTGCAATTCAACCTGATTATTATGTGAAATATTTAGAAAACAATCCTTGGATTCATCAACCTTTTGAATATTATGAGCAAATAACACCTGAAAATATAGCTAATGGTTTTGATAATCATCGTTTGTACTAAAATAGTATAGTAATTAGCTAGGTATATGTATTCTGTACTTCAAAAGTTGAATCATTAGTTCGAACAACAATTTACGATAGCCCCACAAAAACATAGAGTCAATATTTATGCCAACGAATAACGACAATTATCATGGTGGATGTTCCCCTGTTCATAGCAATGAATCTTTAAAAAGAATCTATAATCGTCTTTTTCGCATTGAAGGATATATAAGAGAAGTCAAAACTATGGTAGCAGAGAATCACACCTGTCCGGAAATTTTGGTTCAATTAGCAGTAGTTAGGGACACGATTAACCAAGTATCTAGGTTAATTTTAGATGAACATTTTAATGAATGTATAGCACGTGTAGCACATAACAGTAACCTTGACAAGGAAATTAGGGAGTTAAAATCAGCTTTAGATAAATTTTTGCCATAATCTTTTATTTAAGTTGGTTGACTGTTTCTTAAGAGCGAAAATTATATAGTTAACTATTCTAAGTATGTAAGTCGCTTAAGTTTTTATATAAAGACTTGAGTTGGTTATCGAGAAATATTATTCTACTTGACTAATAATATTAGCCTATCTGTACTATTTGACTTAGATTGTAATGCCTTTTTAAATAATAAAAATCAGGAAGGTATAAACTCTATATGAAAAATATTATTCGCCTTATATAGTGGGAGTAACTTTAAAGTATATACCTTAAAAAAATAATCTCCACAATTGTTAAAATATTTTCTTGCTTGGATAACCTCATGATATAACGAGTATTATAAATACTAAGAGTTATTAATAAGTCCCTAGCCCAATTATCTGATATAAGACTTTATAAAAAAACTAGAAAAAAGTTAGCTTAGTTATTTATATAATCCTTTTCAAGAAAAATTATCAATAAACTAACCGAAGAATTACTCAAGACTTGGAATTCAAATAATAGACAAAGTAAATTAGGGTCTATACAGAAATACACCCTGGAGTCCAATTCTATTATATCTATACCTTATACGAATACAAATATCAGTGTGTTTATTGGTATTTCTAAAATAGAGGAACAGATAGCAGGTTTCCCTTAATGAGAATTTTTCTACTGTTATTGAGACTAGATAATATAGTCCTTTTCCCGGGAAAAATTAATTGCCAAATTTTGATATCTTAAAATATTTTTATAACTTTACGTATTGCTTAAATTTAGGAATATACTCGTGATTAGTTAACTTTTAAACATTAATATAAGTTTTTATTCTAAATTGCACGATTTTTTGACAGAAAAGTGTTAAAGGGACAATAGCAGAAATCTATTTAACTTGTAAATTTCTACTCTTTTTTTTATATGATTACAAAAGATTATCAATTTGAAAACAAAAAATATTAATATTGTTAGGGTAGAATATATACATTGAATTACTTATTCCTAGTACTAGAATTTAATAATTTATGCCCTCTGACTTATTGCCTGAATTTAACGAACTTTGGGAAGAAACTCTACATTGGAAACCCACTAGATTACAATTTAAACAGTGGAATCAACTCTATCAAGAAATTATATCAGCTAACCGTAAAATTAACTTAACTAGAATTACTAATTCTGATGATTTTATGGAAAAACATTTGTGGGATTCCTTGGTAGGAATTGATAAAAAAATAATTAATATTAATTCACATTTAAAGGTAATCGATATTGGTACAGGAGGAGGATTTCCAGGCATACCAGTAGCCATAACTTATCCTACTTTACAAGTAACACTTCTTGATTCAATAATAAAAAAAATCAAATTCATCAACTTTGTTTTAGAGAAGTTAAAGATCAATAATTGTCAAACCTTAATTGGAAGATCGGAAACTGTTGGACATATGAAAGAACATCGAGAAACTTATAATTTGGCTTTAATTCGCGCTGTTGGTACACCTTCTGTTTGTGCTGAATATACCTTACCTTTTTTAAAAATTGGAGGAATAGCTGTATTATATAGGGGGCATTGGTACGATGGAGACAAATTTACTCTACAACCTGCTTTAAGAAAATTAGGAGGTAAAATTATATCGATTAAAACCATTGAAACTCCATTAACTCAGAGTGTTCGCAACTTCATCTATATTAAAAAAATATCTAAGACTACCCGACAATTTCCACGTCAGGTAGGAATGGTAACTCAGAATCCTTTATAAACTGTGCTCTATCACAATCAGAACACGAAATACTGAACAGTTGAGGACAAAATGTATTTTGTATCAGATTTTAACAATTTAGATAATAAGTTTAATATTGATAGAAATATTTTTAAACATTATGAAGTAATTATATTGAATCTTATAATATATCATGAATACTATCAATGTAGGAAGTCTGATTTTTTTGATAAAAAGATTGCTTTAAATTCTTATATTCTATCACTATAGAATTAGATACATCGAGAAGCTTAACTCTTTGAAAAAGATAAATTATCAAGAGGGAAAAAAAGATTTACTATGTAGTTAATCTTAATACTCATATATCTCTCAAAGAGTTTTTTCTTTGTAGTGATAATATGTTAATAGTATAGTTTTAAGTTTGATATTTTCTTTTGATTGTGTCCTATTGGTGATTACTTTTCTGGAACTATTTTTCTTTTTAGAATTACCTGTTCAAAATTTAAACTTTTTTGAACTCTTTTAAATCAATAATCTTTCTATTTGTCTCTATCTCTAGACTGACCAGTATCTCCTTTTCAATACAAGAGTGAAGTTTAATTAAAAAATATCAATTAAATTAAAATAATGAATACCAAGGTAATTACTGGCAAAATAAATAAAAATGGAAATACTTATAGCGATTCACTTATTAAGTATCTTTGATTATCCATCTTAGTTTTCTCACAATCTATAGAGAGGTATTACTGAAAATAGTAGAACTAAAAAGTTGATATTTAAACTAACTTTTAGATATATACTAATAATAGGTTCTCTCTATTTTACGATAATAGAAACTAAACAAGATAATAATATATTAATTAAATTTAAAGATACTAACAAATTAATTCCAGTTTTTACCAAAAATAAAATAACTTATATCTATCCTATTTATTTCATTAAAAGAATAATCTAATATTTTTAGTAAAAAATTAATTTTGTTTAAATAATTGAAACATAGAAATAAATATATTTTTCTTTCCATGAAGATAAATTATATGAGTATTAACTAATATTTTTATCTAAAATATCTCTCTTAACAATTATAAATATAATCTGGGATATTATTTATTTTTTACTTAATCTTAGTGTTCTAAAATAAAAATTGCTTTTAATCATTAGAACACTGAAAAGTTGTCTTTAATCCAGTATTTTTTAATGATTTGATTAATCAAAAAAAATTATTAGTCAATAATATAATTATTTTGAATATTAAGTATCTACCATTCTGACAATTTCTAGAAAATATTTTTAATATTGATACTATTAGTTTTTGACACTGATTGTAACGATAATACTATAAATATAAAATAAAAAACAATTAAAGTTATTTTTTTATAAAAAAGATAGGAAACAAAATAATTGACTTATAGGATGTAAATACTGAAGTTATTGTTATATATTGTCAAATCTCAATTAGAATACTATAAAGTATTAGATACTGATTTATAACAGTCAGCACAAAAAGGTTAAAATTTAACTTCCGTATATATATTATTTATTTTGTCTTATAGGTCTTTCTCGGTATCAACTTATTAAACGGATGGAAGCACTTAGCATATTTAGAGGATAACTATCGAAATTTTTACAAAATGAGTACCTATTATAAACGGGAACGGAGGGATTCGAACCCCCGACACCCAGGACCGGAACCTGGTGCTCTATCCACTGAGCTACGCACCCATAACAACAACTTCTAGGGTAACATTTTTTATCGTCAGTTCGAATATCATTAATTAAAACTTAATGACGAACTTTAGGATCGAAAGCATCTCGTAAACCATCTCCAACATAATTAATACTTAAAACAGTCACAAAAATCGCTAACCCCGGAAAAAAAGCCATATGTGGTGACCAAGTTAAATAATCTTTGGCTTGAAATAACATTTGCCCCCAGGTTGGTGTATCAGGAGGAAATCCCAATCCTAAAAAACTTAAAGTAGATTCGGTAATAATTCCATTACCTACTGCCAGAGTTGCCGCTACGATAATAACACTAAGGACATTAGGTAGAATGTGAACTGAGATTAATCGTAAGGGACTCGCACCCATAGCAGATGCTGCACTCATAAACTCCATCTCCCGTAGCTTTAATACATCTGCCCTTACAAGTCGCGCTACGGACATCCAATTAAGTCCACCAATAACTATCACAACTAAGATAAAGATACCCAACTCAGGTCCGGCAATTACTTTAATTGTGTCTCGAAATAAATAAACTACCAATAATAGTAGGGGTAATTGGGGTAATGATAGAAATAAATCTGTTAAACGCATCAGTACACTGTCTATTACTCCCCCATATAATCCAGCAATCGCCCCGATAATCGTTCCTAAAAAAATCGCCACTACCATGGACATTAATCCTACAGTTAAGGAAATACGTCCTCCAAATAACACCCTTGCTAATTGATCTTGACCAAGATCATTAGTCCCGAAAGGATGTTGCCAACTAGGGGGAGTAGAGGCTTGAGTAAAATCAATGGCATCAATAGAAACATGATAAAAAAACGGACCAATAACTACACTAGTCATAATAATGACTAATAAACTCAACCCTAATAAAGCTAGACGATTACGACAAAAGCGCCGCCAAATATTTCGCCACAAACTATTCGAGGGATAATTTTTCAGTTTTGAAGACTCAAAAGTCATTAGATTCCTTGCTCTTATCTAACATGATTTTTAAAGACATCCATTATGAAATTAGTCAATTTTTATTTTATCATCTTAATAATTAACGATAGTTTTTATCTCACACTATATTTCTGTCAAATGGGGACCTCATCCCAAGAAGAATAGATTGTCAAACATAGTCTTTCCTTACAATACAATATATTTTGTCTTTTTTTGCCGCAAGGAATTCCATATGTCATGAACCTGAATTTTTCTACTACCAAAACAGAGGAATCATGGTTATATGACTTTATTTTAGTAATCATATTATTTTGGAACAAATCTTGAGTAAGTAATCAACCAAGATTAAATCTAATGGAGGATACTTCACAAGAAATCAACTCCAATCGTCCCAATTTTGCAGATTGGAATATTGACTGTTGAAGAATCTAAATTTGACAGAAGTCCATAATATAGTCTTGCGTAACTGGACCCCATTATCTGAATTAGAAGGCGATGATGGGTCCCAGTTATTACCTTATATAACCTGCTCTACTTCGGCAATTTCAGGAATCATTTCTCTTAAACGTCGTTCAAGTCCCATCCTAAGGGTCATAGTTGAACTAGGACAAGATCCGCAGGCGCCTTGTAAGCGAAGTTTAACGATGGGACCGTCAATGCCTACGAGTTCTACATTACCACCGTCAGCCATTAAGTATGGACGCATCTCGTCTAATACTTGTTCTACATTATCTCGAGTGAGTGTCATTGCTTCCATAGTCAACCTCAACCTATTTAATCTTTAAAATTTATTATTGCCATACTAACGCGAAGCCTGGCATTTGATAAGGATTATTAGAGATAAATTCTCTCAGCTTTGAAAAAGTGCTCCTAATAGGATAGATATAGTTTTTTAGAAGTTCATTTTTCTGTTCAACATGAATAGATGATATCTCATGAGCTAACAGTTCGGTATTTATTCTCATTAAGATTTCAGTGTTCAAAAATATCTCTATATTGTCTAATGTCTAAATCTGCAAAAACAGGGATACAATCAAAACAATTCTGGGCTAATCCCCATCTTCCCTCTCGTTTTAACATAGTCATCAATTTTCGCCTAATAGATATTAAATACAGGACATCATTGGCTGCATAGTTCAATTGTGATTCAGATAAATTAGAGGCGTCGCCCCAATCTGAACTTTGAGAACTTTTATCTAGCTCAATACCTTCTAGTTCTTTCACTAAGCTTTTTAATCCATGGGAGTTTGTATAAGTACGTGCTAATTTACTTGCAATTTTAGTACAGAAAATTGGTTCAGTCTGAATCTTAAAATGGTACAGCAACTGCGCTACATCAAATCGTGCATAGTGAAAAACCTTAAGATTTTTTTTAGACTCCATTAATTGTTTTAAATTAGGGGCTTCTGTTTGCCCTAGTTTAATGCGAATAGCTGTTACAAATCCATCAGAATCGCATAATTGAATTAAACAGAGACGGTCTCGTTGGGGAATTAACCCCATAGTTTCTGTATCCACTGCAATGACTGGAGTAGTTAAATATCGGTGCAAGGTATCATCAGACAAATCATAATCATTAACTTGAAAATTTGTTAAAGTTACCATGGCAAAATCAGTTGACTAATGGTTTGATAGATCCTAAAAAAGAGCGGTCAAGTTAATTTAGTTAAAAACTAGAAAAAAACTCTTTTAATAGTCAGTGAGAGTAAATTTAAAATTAAGTCACTAAATCCAGATTACAATACTTTAGTATCGTAATACAAAATACTTTAAAGAAAATTTTTATTCTACCAAAATTAATCAGTGAAATGTCAAGAAAAGAAACTATATAGTCAAAAACTGATTAATTTTTAGGAGATGTTTTAAAATCAACTGATATTTTTTTGTTAATGCCTCATGATCATATCGTTTAATTGAATATTTTATATTACTGATATTAGCAAAGCATAAGTTAAATAAGTCATAGTTTAGCTTCTTAAATTCAAAATTCTCTATTTTTAGAATTACATATAAAATATAGTAAAGTTGGTTTTAGTTAAGCATTAATAATCGATTGTATTATTTTACATTTAAAAAAGATATCTCTTAAAATTACTGTAAAATTAATGGTAAGACATTCAATCCAAAATCTCTCTTATCGCTAAAAACATTTTATTGATTTTGAGTTGATACAAAAATATGATATGTTGTACTATTGATATTATAATGTTTCGTTTACATTGATTATATTGAGATTAGTTTTTAATATCCAACTTCAATGGTAATTTAGATATTTACTGAGAAGAGGTAAAATACGATTTTGCTTGATATCATTAGGATAATAAAGTCACACGTCTGGAGATAACTACAATGGGTAAAAAAACAGTATTGGAAAGATAAAATCCAAATAAAATTATGAAAGTCAAGATAAGTTTTCTAAATATCAATAATTTGCTAAATCTTTTTTTATTTGAAAACAACTAGTTCAAAAGATAAAATAGACGATATATGATATAGTCTATTTTTATATACAAATTGCTAATTATTGTTTGACAGAAATATTTGTCTTTTGGATATATTCTTAGTCATGGTAAATTAATAGTCTATTGTCGTTTTAAATGAAAGTAACTTCATCAACTACAATTACTTATCCTATTGTAGAAACCTTTCACTCAATTCAAGGAGAGGGAGCATGGATGGGAGTAAGTGCATTTTTTATTCGTTTGGCTGGATGTGATGTCCACTGTTCCTGGTGTGATCAAAAAGAGTCTTGGCCAATTGAAGCTTATCCCCAATGGTCTGTAGAAAAATTAACAAAGTTGGCAAAAAAAACTAATCCCGCCATTGTTGTTATCACCGGAGGAGAACCATTGATTCATGATTTAAATCCATTGACATATCAATTAAAGGAGTTAGGGTTACAAGTTCATTTAGAAACATCCGGCGCACATCCGTTCAGCGGTAATTTCGACTGGATAACCTTTTCTCCAAAACCGTTTAAGCTACCCAATAACACTATTTATGATCAGGTTAATGAATTGAAAATAGTTATTTCATCAGAATTGGATTTACAGTGGGGACAGCAAGAAGCGAAAAAAGTACCTTTGAACACTATTAAGTATTTACAGCCAGAATGGAATAAGCTTAAAAGTAAGCAACTAATTTATGATTTTGTTTTGAAACATCCCGATTGGCGAATCAGTGTACAAATACACAAGTTCCTAGAATTTAAGTAAATGTAAGTAAAATTACTTTATTTTGATTTGAAATATTATCTTGTTTTTAAATAAATTGAAATTATTATCGTTAATTAGATTATTATAAATTTGCAGCGTGGACATAATAGTCAAGTTCATGGTACTACACATTATAGCATTGATAAAGTTACAAGATTTTACAAGTACATGCACTGTTTGATAGCTAATGTCATGTAGCTGTTTTTATTCTCGTTTCTTTATCTTCTGACTAGCTTGATGAAAAGTACCCTGTAACTTAAATTATTTCAGCTTACTTTTATCCTAAAATCGGAATGTTTTAAATACTTCTTTCTGGTTTGACTGGTTCCACTTACCTTCCGCACAGGGATCCCCGTGCGGAAGCTAGACAAGATATTTTAAAGTGTTAAATAAAAGTTATTAAGTTTGTATATCCCCTAAATTAAATAGAAATGGTACACTTCCTTTATTTTCACCTCCCATTACCAATACATTAGGCATTTTTGCCCCTCCTTCTTTCCAGGCCTCGATTGCCTCTTTTTGGAGAACTAACTCCCCACCTTGAGCTTTTAGAGTTTCTGCTAGTAAACGTTGAGCTTCTGCTTTCCCCTTAGCACGATTAACATCAGCTTGAGCTTCTTGTTCAGCTTCTTGAGCAATATAAACTGCTCGTTGCGCCCGCTGTTCAGCAATTTGTTTTTCTTCAACAGCGCGAGCAAATTCAGGAGAAAAGTTTAAATCAATAACACTTGTATCAAGCACAATAATTCCATATTTTGCTAAGCGCTCATTAAGGGCATCATCAAAGTCCTGTTTCAGTTCACTCCGTTGGGTGATGGACTGTTCTACAGTGCGTTTAGCTGCTGCAATCTTAAAAGATTCTTGGGTTTGAGGCGCAATAATTTTTGCAACTATATTTTGTAATGTTCCTTGTGTTCGGCGAATTTGAGCTACTTGTAAAGGATCAAGACGAAAGTTGATTGCGAAACTAGCAGTAAGGTCTTGTAAATCCTTAGTAGCACTTTGGGCAGGAACCTCAAACTTTTGTACTGTCACATCATAAACATCTACTGTTGAAATCAGCGGTGGTTTAAAGTGTATTCCTTCTAATAATGCCCCATTTTGGGCTTTTCCTAAAATGCTTAAGACTCCTGCTTGACCAGGGTTAATTACAATAAATGAGTTAAAGCTAATAACAAGCAATAAAGCAGCAATAATACCACCAATTAAAGACTGTAAACTGGGGACAGATTGACGAGTCACAAGTTTTTCTCCTTTATATAGATTTAATATTGGGCTTAACAACGTATTTTTAAGAGTTTGGAATTTGGAGTTAAAAGCCCCTTTTTGTTACCTTACTCTTTCTTTCAAACTTCTTCTAGCCACTGTACCGCATCTTTGGCATGATAAGTTAGTATCAAATCTGCTCCTGCCCGTTTGAAACTAGTAAGAGTTTCTAGAATTACTTTTTTCTCATCAATCCAACCATTGAGAGCTGCTGCTTTGACCATGGAATACTCTCCAGAAACATTGTAAGCTGCTATAGGAATGTCAGTTATCTCTTTAACGCGCCATATTACGTCCATGTAGGATAAAGCAGGTTTAACTATCAACATATCCGCTCCTTCTTCGACGTCTAATTTTACTTCCTTGAGAGCTTCTCGAACATTTCCTGGGTCCATCTGATAACTACGGCGATCTCCAAATTGCGGGGAAGATTCAGCCGCATCACGAAAAGGACCATAATAGGCAGAAGCATATTTGGCAGCATAGGAAAGAATAGGAGTATCATTAAATCCTGCTTCATCCAATCCACTTCGAACCGCTTGGACAAGTCCGTCCATCATTCCTGATGGAGCGATAATGTCAGCTCCTGCTTTAGCTTGGGAAACCGCCGTTTTTTTCAGTAACTCTAAAGTAGGATCATTGAGTACTCTCCCAGTTAAGTCCCCTACATTTAGATAGCCACAATGACCATGGTTAGTATACTCACACAAACAGGTGTCGACAATGACTACTAAATTAGGTACAGCTTCCTTAATAGCCGTAGTTGCCTGTTGGATAATTCCGTGATCATGCCAAGCTTCTGTTGCTGCCGTATCCTTAGTTTTAGGAATACCAAAAAGGATAATGGATGGAATTCCTAACTCATAAACTTCTTTAGCCTCGTCAATAATCTTATCTACTGAGAGCTGATAAACTCCTGGCATGGACTTAACTTCTGTAGCAATTTTTTCCCCAGGAACTGCAAATAAAGGGTAAATTAAATCATTAGCTGTCACAATCGTTTCTCGCACCATGCGGCGCAGTCGGACAGTTTGACGCAGACGACGAGGACGATTAATCGGAAACATAAATTAAAAATTGAGTATTAAATCAGGTTAATTTTACTATTCCTATGACTTAAAAGCCACTAAAAATTGTTCGGAATTAAAATAATGTTTTTGGTCAAAACTAAAGTCTCACCAAGATTATTTTTATAGTTAACCTCTATTCTAATAAGAATTTTCAACAAGCTGAGAAATAATAAGATAGCGTAAATGTTTCATCCTCAATCAAAATTATTAAAGGATTGGTTTTCTCCTGAAATTAAGCCAAAAAATCTATTTACAGAAGACAGTATTTAGAGTTTTTCGGTTTACATTACAATTTATTAAGTTAGGTAAAGCCAATGAAAGAAAGGGTTCAAAAAATTTTATCCCAGCGGGGGATTACCTCTCGTCGAAAAGCCGAAAAATTGATTTTATCCGGACGGGTAAAACTCAATGGACATCTAGTTCAACTAGGAGACAAGGTTGATCCTAAGTGTGATCTACTAGAAATAGACGGTCAAATTATTCAACTGATCAAACGTCCTGATTTTCTTTATATTTTACTTAATAAACCTAAAAGAGTTGTTTCTACTTGTGATGACCCTCAACATCGTATTACGGTACTTGATTTACTGCCAGAAAAACTTTGTCATGGTACAGGGCTCCATCCAGTCGGAAGACTAGATTTTAATTCAACTGGGGCTTTACTCTTGACTAATGATGGAGAATTAACTCTTAACTTAACTCATCCTCGGTATCATTTGCCAAAAACTTATGAGGTAGTAATTTCTGGAAATATTTCAGAAACACGCTTACAACAATGGCGTGAAGGTGTTATGCTTATGGGCAAAAAGACTTTACCAGCTCAAGTTGAGGTGATTAACCGTCGCTTTCATCAGCAAATCCACTTACGTGTGGTTATTACTGAAGGAAGAAACCGTCAGATTCGCCGTATTGTACAACAAATGGGGTGTAAAGTAATCAGACTTCATCGTAGCTCGATCGGTTCTATTACTGTAGATTCAGGGTCACTTCATGAATCTAACTTGCCCAGCGGACACTATCGTTTACTAACAAACTCAGAAATTGATTTTCTAAGATCTCGTTCCGATTTCATTACAACAGTATCTCAAAAGCTCAGTTGAGCATTATGTCTAGGAAAAAGCCCTCTGTTAATCCACCGTCAAACTCACGATCTAAAATCTCCTTCAAAAAAGGAAGTCCAACTTTTTGGCGACGGTTAATAACTAAAATTTATTTAAATCTGTTAGTGACAGGAGACCAGACAAAAAAAAGTACAGCAACTGAGTATCAAGTATACTCACCAATAATTTCCTCTTTAAGAAAGATTAATCTATTTTTACCCAGGTTTCGATGGAATAAAACCTTATCATATGATCCCGAACAAGTACAATGTGATATCTTGACCGATATAGGAGATCAACTCTATCAGGCTCGTCAAAAACAGAATATCTCTCTTGAGACAGTTGCTGCTGATACTCTTATCTCTTTGAGATTATTACAATCACTAGAAAATGGTCGTCTGAAAAATTTACCAGAGCCTATCTATATTAGGGGATTAATCAAGAAATTTGCAGATTATTTAGGTTTGAACGGCAAAGCTTTAGCAAGTCGTTTTCCTACAAAAATAGGAGAAAAGTTTTCTAAGTCTCCCCGTATTCAAATTTTCTTTCCCACACTTGAGTTACGTCCTCTTCATCTCTATTTAATTTATATTGTCGTTGTTATTTTATCTGTTGAAGGGATTTCTAATCATCTTAAACGTATAGCCTCAGAATTAGAGACAGGAGAAGTTTACAACTCTTCTCCTGAGTACTCTCCATCAGTCAAGGTGTCTAGCGAGCAAGATTCTTCTGTCAACCAGCACTAAAAAGGTTTAGAAAAAAGCTTATATTAATAAATATCTAATATCTTATTTTTAACTTAATATATATTTTAAAAAAATAAATTTTTTTATATTCTCTATCTAAGTTTTTACTGATATTTAGTAAATAATATTAACTTTTCATATTGTACTTAATATCTTTTAACTAAAATTGAAAGATATTAAGTTTTAAAAAATAAAGATACAAGGTGATTACGAGTAGACTTTTCATTATTTATATCTATATCACACCCTTTATGATCGTCATTTTTGTTAAACAATAGTGGGACAAATAAATAAATAAATTTATTTATTTATTTATTTATTTGTCATCTGAAGGCAAGAAGTTTACGCAGTACTTTTTACCGTCAATATTATATTTTTCCGAAGTGTTTAAATTATAATTTTGTTTGTATAAGCCTTCAAATTTAAAAGCATTTATTGAAAATAAACTTAAATCTTTAGAATAAAGATCAGTTAATATCTTAGAAATTTATTTACCTACATAAGGAAGTGCTCAGTTATGGCGAGAAAGAAACCACAGCAGGAATATTTCTATAATGTTTTGTTTTTTCTACAGTCTAAGAAGAAAATTCACACAACTTATTTAGATTAGATAATTATGAAAATTTATAATATAAATTAGGCTATGTGATCAAGAAGTTGACGACGTTTTTGTTCAAATTCATATTCTGAGACTAATCCTTCTTCTCGTAACTGGTCTAACTCTCGTAACCCTTCGGCGATAATCTCAACTTGCATTGGTTTTACCATATTAGGGTTAAAGTCAACAGACTGAGTATAATTCAAGGATAATCCATTAAATTGAGCGTCAAATAGTTCTTGTCCTTGTACAAGGTACCATATCACGTCAATAGCACAGGCAATACGAGGAATAGGACTATCCCATAGCAGAAAGTAAATGACTCCCCAGACAGGTTGTCTTAAATAAAATTTATGACAACCTGCAATTGGCCAGGGAACGATTGTAGCGAGTAAAGCTAAAATAATTCCAACTTTACGGCTTTTCTTTTGATTTAATAGATTTTCTAATCTTTCCATGGAGTCTTCTATAAAAGAGTAATAATTGATCCAATTTGTTAAATCTACTATTTCTGACTATCTTTGATAGGGAAACAGTTCCTTCTTAAGAGTATAGGCATTTCAATAAAATTAATTATTAAGTTTACAATGCCTACTAGTAAAGCTACAATTTTTATTAGATAATTCTTAGGGAAATGCATACTCTATAATTATTAGGCTCTCAATAAACTACTAAATATAGTACGGAGATCTGTGGTTTTTGATAGATTTGGAGTCATTTATAATAGAGAGTAGACCTTCGTTATCGAATGAGTCTACTCGTTGACATCGTTATAAAATTACGTGAAATAAAAATGGGATTTTTTGATTCTGAAATTGTCCAACAAGAAGCCAGACAATTATTTGAAGACTATCAATCTTTAATGCAATTAGGAGGAGAATATGGAAAATTTGATCGTGAAGGTAAGAAAATTTTTATTGATAAAATGGAGTCTCTTATGGATCGGTACAAAATATTTATGAAACGCTTTGAACTATCAGAAGATTTTATGGCAAAAATGACTGTTGAACAACTTAAAACTCAACTAGGACAATTCGGAATTACTCCTCAGCAAATGTTTCATCAAATGAACTTAACTTTAGAAAGAATGAAGTCTGAAATTGAATAATTAACAATGGATAAGTTGACTATAAGAATTTATGAATTATACACTTTACATAGTCCTCTCTTAAGGTTTTAAGACAAGGAAAATTAATGATAAAATACAATTGTATGTGGTGTTAAAAAATATGTATAACTTTGCAATTATTGGTGGAGGTATTGTAGGACTCTCTACGGGTATGGCCTTGAGACAGAGGTATCCTGATGCCTCAATTATAGTCTTGGAAAAAGAAGCCTGTATTGCTTCCCATCAAACTGGCCGCAATAGTGGTGTCATTCACTCAGGAATTTATTATCCATCTGGTAGTTTTAAAGCAAAATTTACTTCTGTTGGCAATAAATCTATGATTGATTTTTGTCGTACTTATGATATTCCTCATGAAGTTTGTGGTAAGGTTATTGTTGCTACCAGAAAGAAGGAACTTCCCTTGTTAGATAATCTTTACCAACGGGGTTTAGAAAAAAAGTTAGAAGTAAAAAAAATTAGTTCCCAAGAAGTAAAAGAAATAGAACCTTATGTTAACTGTCTAGCTGGAGTTTATGTTCCCACTTCAGGAATTGTTGATTATAAAAAAGTAAGCCAAAAATATTCAGAATTAATTCAAGAGCAGGGGGGAGAAATTCTCCTCAATACAAAAGTTGAAAGAATTATTAAAAATTCCGATAGCCAAATTTTGGAAACCAATCAAGGAACAATTAAAACTAATTTTGTTATTAATTGTGCTGGGTTGTATAGTGATCGTGTAGCTCAATTAGCACAAGTGGATAATCAGGTTAAAATCGTACCCTTTCGGGGTGAATACTACGAATTAATTCCTGAAAAACGTTATTTAGTTAAAAATCTTATTTATCCAGTTCCCAACCCTGATTTTCCCTTTTTAGGTGTTCACTTCACTCGCATGATTGATGGTAGTGTTCATGCCGGTCCCAATGCAGTTTTAAGTCTGAAGCGAGAAGGATATGAAAAAACAGACTTCAACTTAAGAGATTTTGCTGAAGTTATGACTTATCCAGGATTTTGGAAACTGGTAGCCAAACACGCTGATGAAGGTATAAAGGAAATGATTCGCTCCTTTAGCAAAGCGGCCTTTGTTCACAGTCTACAACAACTTATCCCTGAAGTAACTATGTCTGATGTGGTTGTCAGCAAATCGGGAATTCGTGCACAAGCCCTGGAAACTAATGGAAAATTGGTCAACGACTTTTTAATTATTCAAGATACACAGGCGTTACATGTTTGTAACGCGCCTTCTCCGGCAGCCACTGCCTCTTTGGAAATTGGTAAAGCAATTGTTTCCCAAATACCGTAAACAATAAGAAAGATGTCCCAATCAATTCAATTCTTTTTGTTATCCTCCTATAGTGAAATCTAGTATAGAAAAAGAGGCGTTTCAGGCTTCAGTAGAAGGAGCAAGTCCGGATTTATCGTTTTACTTTTTCATTTACTTTGACTCTTAAATTAATTGCATTTTAGTTAATAATTTATCTTCAATAAGTCATGTTAAATTACCGAACAAGATGGATAAAAAAATTTACCGACACTCTTTATTATTAAAATCAATGGTTTTGTGTTGGATTTAAAGACATTTAACAAGCAAGTTAATTCTTTATGCTATAACCTGATTAACATAGGTGATCTCCCAGATACTATGAGCTAATTAAAATTCTGTTACAGACCTAGTTTATTTGCTACACTCGCTCGATTAGACTGAACTATTATTATGCCAACGCTTGTTATCGTTGAATCTCCAACTAAAGCTCGTACTATTAAAAACTATCTACCCAAAGGGTATCGCGTCGAAGCATCCATGGGTCATGTACGAGATCTCCCTGCCTCAGCCGAGGAAGTTCCCACATCATATAAGGAGAAAAGTTGGTCAAATTTGGGAATTAATATTGAGAATGATTTTGAGCCACTTTATGTCGTTCCCAAAGGTAAGAAAAAAGTAGTTCAAGAACTTAAATTTGCTTTAAAAGAAGCAGACGAGTTAATTCTTGCTACTGATGAAGACCGTGAAGGGGAAAGTATCAGTTGGCATTTATTGCAGCTACTAAAACCTAAAGTTCCTATCAAGCGTATGGTCTTTCATGAGATTACCCGCGAGGCCATACAACAAGCATTGAAGAATTGTCGTGATATTGATAAGAATTTGGTTCATGCTCAAGAAACAAGACGAATTCTAGATCGTTTAGTTGGTTATACAGTTTCTCCCTTGCTTTGGAAAAAAATTGCTCGCGGTCTTTCTGCTGGACGAGTACAGTCAGTAGCTGTCCATTTATTGGTGCAACGAGAACGAGAACGTCAAGTTTTCCAATCAGGAGGATACTGGGATCTCAAAGCCTTATTAAAAACAAAGGATAAGAACTCATTCAATGCTAGATTAGTGACTCTAAAGGATAAAAAAATCGCTACGGCTAACGACTTTGACCCTAATACTGGAAAAATTATTCAAGGACGTGATGTGGTTCTTCTTGGTGAAAATCAAGCTCATACTCTTAAAGATCGTTTAGAGGGAAAACATTGGACTGTTAGCAAAATAGAAGAAAAGCCAACAATCCGTAAACCGGCTCCTCCTTTCACCACCTCCACCCTACAACAAGAATCTAATCGAAAATTAGGTATTTCAGCGAGAGATACGATGCGGATTGCTCAAAAACTTTATGAAGAAGGATATATTACTTATATGCGGACAGATTCTGTCCATTTATCTGATCAGGCTATTACTGCTGCAAGAAACTGTGTTGAACAAAAATATGGTGAGAACTACCTTAGCCCCAAACCTCGTCAATATACGACAAAAAGTAAGGGAGCCCAAGAAGCCCACGAAGCCATTCGTCCGGCAGGGAATGAGTTTAGCACCCCCCAAGAGACAGGACTATCAGGTAGTGAGTTTTCCCTTTATGACTTGATTTGGAAGCGTACTGTAGCCTGTCAGATGGCTAATGCTCGTTTAACTCAAATTGTTATTAATCTTAAAGTAGAAGATGCAGGCTTTCGGTCTTCAGGCAAACGTATTGATTTTCCCGGGTTTTTTCGCGCCTATGTCGAAGGCTCTGATGATCCTGAAGTAGCTTTAGAAAACCAAGAAGTGCTCCTTCCTCCCCTGCAAGTGGGAGATCATCCTAACTGTCAGCAATTAGACGTATCAGGGCATGAAACACAACCCCCTGCTCGATTTACGGAAGCGTCTCTTGTGAAAATCCTCGAAAGTGAAGGGGTCGGTCGTCCAAGTACCTATGCCAGTATTATCGGGACAGTTATTGATCGCGGTTATGCACAAATGCGTAGTAAAGCCTTAATACCGACGTTTACTGCTTTTGCGGTGGTAAGTCTATTAGAGCAACATTTCCATGATTTAGTAGATGCAAAATTCACCTCCAAAATGGAGCACACTCTTGATGAAATTGCTACTGGAGAAACCCACTGGATCCCCTATCTTAAAGATTTTTATTTTGGGAAAAAAGGATTAGATAATCTAGTTAAATTGGGTCTTGAAAATATAGATCCTTCGGTTGCCAAGGCTGTTAACCTAAATAACTTAGAGGTTACTGTTAGACTGGGAAAGTTTGGACCATATATTGAGCTAATGCAAGAAGAAGAAGTAATTACAGCTTCAATTCCCATAGATTTAACTCCAGCTGATCTGAATTCTGAACGAGTATCCACAATTCTTAAGCAGAAAATAGAAGGCCCTAAAGAATTGGGGTTACATCCTGAAACAGGAGAATCTATTTATACTCTTATTGGTAGTTATGGTCCCTACGTTCAATTAGGAGAAGTCAGTGAGCATAATAAAAAGCCCAAACGAACCTCTTTGCCTAAAGGGATGAAACCTGAAGACGTAACTCTAGAGAGAGCTATAGGGTTGTTATCTCTCCCCCGTTTGTTAGGAAATCATCCTGATACAGGAGCTAAAATCAAAGCTGGGTTAGGACGTTTTGGTCCTTATATAGTGCACGATCAGGGTAAAGAAGGTAAGGATTATCGTTCCCTAAAAGGAGAAGATGATATCTTAACAGTTGACCTAGAACGAGCTTTAGAATTGTTAGCTCAACCAAAGCGAACAAGAAAAGGAGGTCGAGGGGCTAAAAAGCCGCTGAGAGAATTAGGCATTCATCCTGAAGACAAAGAAGCCATTAATATTTATGAGGGACCTTATGGACTTTATATTAAACATGGCAAGGTTAATGTCAGTCTTCCTGAAAAAGAAAAGGTTGATACTTTAACTCTAGAAACAGCGTTAGAATTATTAGCTACAAAAGTGACAACCAAGAAAAAGACAAATCGCAAATCAACAAAAAGCAAAACTAGTAGTAAAAATACAGAATCAACAGCCAATGATAAGAATAAATAATAGCTATATTTGACTTAGAATGTAACACAATTACAGACTGTCTTCATTAACTGACAATCAGAATCTGAAGGCACATTTCACTTTTATAAAGCCCGACCTTCCCTTGTGTTTGATCTCAAAAAGTCTTATATGATTATTGAATTGAAAATCATTCTTTTGATATAACTCATTATACAAATATTGAAAATTAACACAATCAATAGTAAACAATGTAAAAGGTTAAATACCAGGTCATTGTGTATATGCTCTAAGTTGTCGCAGCATAATTACTATTATTAAAGCAGAGGGTCTAAGGAATATACAAGGAACATACGCTATGGTCCAAGTTCAGAACCCAAAAGTAAAGATTTAACTAGCCAAACAAAGAATATAGTATGATCGCTCCTAGAAAATTTAGTGAACAAATATCTAAAAATTGATGACTTGTCTCTTTTCTAGTTTTAGATTTTCTTTATTATGATAATGATTTAAATCTCTGAAGAGATATTTCTATTAAATACCCTTTTGTTATTTTGTGTATACAAAACAGAGATAAATACTACGTGTTTTCCGACTATTCATAACCAAGTAATTTCAAGTTAACGGGAATAACCTACTTATGACCCTATCATAGAGAGTTTGTTAAAAATTTTGCAAGTCCTAAATAGCGAATGCCTTTAGGAGTAACTTCAAAACGATAAGGTAATATTTTTACTCCTTGATTAACTGCTTTTCTCAAAATTTGTCCATAGGTGGCATCAAAATTATCTCCGGGGGCAAAAGCATAACAATCTTTTCGATTGATGAAATAAAGCATAATTGGTGTTGCATTTGGCAAAAGTGATATTAATTCTTTTAAGTGCTTTTGTCCGCGACTAGTAACAGTATCGGGAAAAAGAGCTATTTTTCCCTGGCTAAGGGTTGTATTTTTTACTTCTATATAAATGGGCGCTTTCTCTCCTTCTTTTGTTAGAAGAAAATCAATACGACTTTTTTTATTGCTCCCATATGGTACTTCACAACGAACCTGAGTGTATTGTCCTGTCAACTCTAATAAACATTGTTGTTTCAAGGCTAGTTTAATTACTTTATTAGGAAGAGCTGTGTTGATTCCAACCCAAGTCCCCTCAATATTAATCATTTCCCAAGTGTAGGATAATTTTCGTTTAGGATTATCACTTTTAGAAACATAGACATGACTTCCAGCTTTAGATACCCCTATCATTGGACCTGTATTAGCACAATGAGCTGTAATGATTTCCCCTGTTTCAAGTTGAATATCAGCTAGAAATCGTTTATAACGTCTAATTAAAATTCCTGAAATTAGAGGAGGATAATAATAAATAAAATCATTAGTCATTATTATGAATAATTTGAATAACTAAGTAAGTAATAGAAAGGTGACTAAAGGGAATTGTTTCTTAAGATCTAAGCCTACGTATAAATAAGGCTCACAGGATAAATAACAGACATAATTTAAAACTGGACTCACAGTCCAAAGATTTCTTACACAATGAAAGCTAAAATAGAGATATTATTTTTTAATCTAAATAGATAAAAAGTCAAATGTGTTTGTAATTATAGATAAAACGATTTAGACTATACGTTTATAAAACAAATTCCAAGACGAATGATTCAGGAAAAAGAATGGTTATGGAATTATATAAAGGGTGAAATAAAAAATAATGTAGCTCCAGAAAGTTAAAAAATGACTAAATAAATATAATAGAGGGGTTCGAAGCAAGTGGGGTTTTCAATAATATTTTATGAAAAAGTAGTTTAAAAGAAAGAAATTTCATAATAAAGGGGCAGATAAAACAGAAAAATTCTTTAAAGAATTATATCTATATTTAAATATTATAAATCCCAGACTAATCGTTTGAATATATACTTAAATACAGAAAAACGAGATAATCTACTACTCTAACTTTTATTTAAAGCCACCTACCTATCCATTAATTGTTGAGATCGCTGGTAGGCTGCTTGTACTGCTTCAATAATAGCTGAACGAAATCCCGCCTTTTCTAATCGAGTTACTCCAGCAATGGTAGTTCCCCCAGGGCTGCTGACTTTATCTTTTAGTTGAGCTGGGTGTAACTCAGTGTTTTGTAACAATTGTACAGTTCCTAACACTGTTTGTAATGCCAGTTGAATGGCTGTTCCCCTCGGCAACCCGGCGTACACTCCTCCATCAGCCAAAGCTTCAATCATCATTGCTACAAAAGCGGGACCTGATCCCGATAGCCCTGTCACCGCATCCATCAAATATTCTGGCACTTGTATAACCTGTCCAATCGCCTCAAAGAGAGTAGTGGCTAATACCAAGTGGTTAGGTTTAACCATTTGTCCAGGAGAGAGTACGGTCATCCCAGCCCCGACGACAGCCGGTGCATTAGGCATTACCCGTAATATTGGATACCCAGGAAACCCTGTTTCTAAGCGAATTAAAGAAACTCCAGCTAAAATAGAGACAACGAGGGGATAGGGACGAGAATGTCCTACCACATTTAGACTAGTCAAAACTTCATCTAACACCTGAGGTTTGATAGATAACAATAACACTTCTTTTGATTCAACTACTGTCTGGTTATTTTCAGTAGTATGAACTTGATAGGTTTTTTCAAAAAATTCCCGCCGCTGTTGGTTAGGCTCGCTAACTAACACCTCATGGGATTGATAAAGTTTTTTGCTCAGAAGGCGGGATATAATAGCCTCTGCCATTACCCCGCCGCCGATGACACCCAATCTAATAGACACAAGTTTTAATCAAATTTAACTTAACGATTCAGCTTTCACCAAAACAACCGAGTTATTGAACTAAGCGGCTGGTATCAGTTCCCCAACTAGGTGTAGGTGCCGAAGTACGAGCAGGAGTTGTGGGAACTTCTGGTACATCGTGAACCATTCCCGAATGAGTGCTGACCTTGACACAGCTGGGTGTGAATAAGAAAATACTTTCACCTATTCTCTCCTGGTGTCCATCAAGAGCATAAGTTCCACCTGCTACGAAATCCACGGCTCTTTGTGCTTCTTCAGAATCCATCACATTCAGATTCAGAACAACAGACTTACGTTCCCGTAAGGTTTGAATGACTTGAGGCATCTCATCAAATGAACGAGGTTCAACTACTACCACTTCAGCAATGCTATTAGTAATCCCTGGCATTCCAATAACATTGCTTCTGTTTGTTCCTATCTGTGAATCAGAAGTTAAATCCAAATCACGGTTGCGTGAAGATGGCTGAGTGTAATTTTTTCCCATAGAAGAAAGGTGCTGCTCTTCGTCTATTCCTTTATATTCTTCCGAACCATAAGGATCGTATTCTTCATATACGGGTTCGTCAATACCTACAATTCTTTTTAGCTTCTCTGTCAAAGACATATTCAAAATTTCCGTTTTTACAATTTTCTACAAAGAGTCAACCACATAGGGTGAACAAAAGGATGAATAACAATGTCGCACCTATTGGTTTAAAATTAGCTTCAGAGCGCTATTCGCCCACTTCTTCACTGTCTGACTGTTCTAATAAATAGTGAACCTTCTTGGACTAACTAGACCACAAAAGACAGCTACATCATTTAGTTGTTTTAGTTCAATAATTATGTTCTTAGTCGTTTTAGCTCTATAACATGTTCCCCCGTTTAGATTTTAGAAAGACATAGTCCAACTGGACGTTTCAATGTTCTAGTACATGTTTGACCGGCTGTCTTACATTCTAGAACATGTTTGACCAGCTGTCTTACATTTTAGGATATCAATAGACAAATATCCTTAAAAAATGTAAAGAATTTGTAAAATACAATAAATCTGTTAGATTATGTGATTTTTTGATTCTGAATTAAAACAAGGAAGCTTTTCACTACATATTTAAGGATAAGGTTAAATACTAGAGACGTTTAATCCCTTTCTCTAAAAATAATTTTCCCTAGGCGAATCATCGTTGCCCCTGCTTGTACGGCTAATGGATAGTCTTCAGACATCCCCATTGATAACTGTTTGAGCTCTAAGTTTGACTGTTTTGTTATTTTTTCAGCTAAGCTTTTTACTTTTTTAAAAGTGGCTAACATTTCTTTTTTAGATAAACCTAAGGGCAAAATTGTCATTAGACCTTTTATTCTTAAATTTTTACAGTTCTCTAGTTCTGATAGATATGTGTACAGTTCTTCTTCTGTCCAACCATATTTGTTGGGATCGGATACAATTTTGACTTGCAGGCAAACTTTAGGAGATAGAGAAGATTCAGCAGCAAGTCGATTTAGACGCTGAACAATTTTAATACTGTCAACTGAATGAATCCAGTCAAAATGTAAAATGGCTTTTTGAGCTTTATTTGCTTGCAAATGCCCGATAAAATGCCAACAAATATCTGGCAAATCATTGAGTTGTTCTTGTTTTGATATGGCTTCTTGAAGACGACTTTCAGCAAAGTTTCGTATTCCAGATTCATAAGCCGCTCGTATCTGAGAAACAGACACTTGTTTAGTGACAGCTATCAAACGGACATGAGAAGGCAGCTGTTGACTAATCTGATTAAGACGTTGAGCAATGGTCATTGGTCGACAAAATATAATCCTAGCCTAAAGTTGAATATTCTGAGTAATTAAGGAAATGTTCGTTCGTAAATTGTCTGTAGTTCTTGATAATCCTGAAGAGCTCCCAAACGGCGTAGGTCACGCACGCGAGTCTCTACCAATAGCCTAGCACCAGAACGACTTACTGGCTCAAAAAGCATATTAGTAGGCAGTATTTTCAATAAGAAAAATAACCGTTGGGCATACAATGTTGTAAATAACTCTTCATTATTATCTAGTGAACATACTCTATAAAGTAGTCCGAAGGTGGGATGGTTGAAATAAGTTTCGTTGCTCATTCAAACTCCTAAAAAAGTTTTTTCTCAAGAGGGGGATAACTAAAACTGTTGGTGTATGCCAACTTGATATTCTGTTTTTATAATCCTAACGGATTGCTACGTTGATTATTATGAATTGTACAAGTTGAAGTTGAATTCGGTGTTAAAGATTTAAGGTACGATTGCGTTGTGTTAGATAAAAGACTCTATTTTTTAGCTCTTATTCCTACTTTAACTCAGACCAGCTCCAACAAAATTTATAACAAATAGCAGAGGTCGTTATTAAGAGCAGGTTATGTCACAAAAAAATAGATCCTTTACAATTATTATGTTTCTTCTAATTACTACCGGAATTGTAGGAGGGGTTTCTTTGTGGTTAATTCAAAGATTAGGAGAGAATCTCCCAATTATTTTTTTCGGAACAACTATATTTCCTAACAACCAGGTAATTACATCCGGCTCTCCTTTGTCGCCACCACCTTCTTTGACAGATTCAGGAACTTTTTTTTTTCCTACAAAAGTCACCCCAGGAACTATCATTAAAGTGAGTAACTCGACCAGTATGGCATTATTTAATCGAGCCCTCAAAAATGGTTTTGAACAACAATTTCCAGAAACTAAAGTCATTGTAAACACACAGAAATCCAATAAAAGTATTCAGTCATTATTAATGGGTAGTGCTGATGTCGCAGTGATATCTCGTGATATCACCAGTAATGAAAAAATTCTGGGATTAACTTCTGTTCTTATAGCAAAAGATGAGGTCGCCATCATAATTAGCCCTCAAAATTCTTTTCGTCATGGGTTAACGCAAGCTCAAGTAATCGACATTTTCCAAGGAAAAATTACTGACTGGTCAGCCTTAGGACGGTCGTCTGGAGCAATTCGAGTAATTAACCACCCTTTTGCCAGTAGTACACGTCAGATCTTTGAAGAATTGATCCTAAAGAGAGAAGATAATAAAAATACTCCAGACATCGCTATTACAACTCAAGATACTGACACTTCTATTTTACGAAATTTAGGAACTAATGATATTAGTTATATGATCTATTCTCAGATTACCAACGAAAAGACAGTACGAATTATTCCTATTGATGATCATACCCTTGAAGTTCCCAAATATCCCTATAGGCGATCACTCTATTATGTCTATAAAAAACCTCCTTCAGAAACAGTTGATTTGTTTTTAGGTTATGCAACTTCTCCTATGGGACAGCAAATTGTTACTGACACCTTAATGAAATAGCATATTAAGGATATTATTATGATCACTAACATAGCTTTTACATAATCATAGTTTCCGATACAATTATTATCTGGAGGTTCAAAACTGTAGTCCTTTATAAAATAGTGATTGCTTTCTCTCAATTCAATCCTAGCTTTCAAATAAGAAAATCAATATAATTTTTGTGAATTACAGATAGGATGTTATTTTATTCGTTCAATAAAATAACATCCTATCTGTAATATATATTTACTGACAATAATAAACATAAGCATTTACTAAATAAATAGTAAGGGATATTGAGAGGTTGGGCGTTTAGAATCATTTTGTATTCATTACATGATTTATATGAAGATTCTTCACCTATAAACTCTCTATTTAAATAGTAAAGTGAGATGATGAGGCTAGTTCATCTCTTTTTTAAATGTGACAACTACTTAATCCTCGTTGGAATACCTTCGGCTCATTGTCATTTAGATATCTAGAGATGAATAATATCAGTGTTTTTTATTTCATCGGATCTATACTAAGGCAGAAAGTAGAGAATCCATGTCACTGCGTTGCGGAGAGAATTTAGAAATAAACAACCTAAGCTAAGCAAGACTTTTCTTGCTTAGAGCATCTACTCTTTGTATAGAGCCACTTTTGGGAGAATAAATAAAAAATTTTTGAGAAAGGGTTGACATTTTCTAAGACATTGAGTACATTGGTAAATGCGCGGTTAAGAGCAACACGCTCCCTACAGCGCACCGAACCTTGAAAAGATCATAGTTTAGAAGCTAACAACAGTAAGCCCCTTGTCATTTAAGACAATTGTACATCTTATTAGTCTGCTTGTCTAGTAGATAAGCAATAAAGACATAATTTTTAAGATGAAGTAAGAAGTCGAAGAACCAGTTATCTGGGATGTATCGGCATGAGCCAAATCAAACAAACACTATGGAGAGTTTGATCCTGGCTCAGGATGAACGCTGGCGGTATGCCTAACACATGCAAGTCGAACGGGCTCTTCGGAGCTAGTGGCGGACGGGTGAGTAACGCGTGAGAATCTACCTCTTGGTTGGGGACAACAGTTGGAAACGACTGCTAATACCCAATGTGCCGCAAGGTGAAAGATTTATTGCCGGGAGAAGAGCTCGCGTCTGATTAGCTAGTTGGTGGGGTAAAAGCCTACCAAGGCGTCGATCAGTAGCTGGTCTGAGAGGATGAGCAGCCACACTGGGACTGAGACACGGCCCAGACTCCTACGGGAGGCAGCAGTGGGGAATTTTCCGCAATGGGCGAAAGCCTGACGGAGCAATACCGCGTGAGGGAGGAAGGCTCTTGGGTTGTAAACCTCTTTTCTCAGGGAAGAAGTTCTGACGGTACCTGAGGAATAAGCATCGGCTAACTCCGTGCCAGCAGCCGCGGTAATACGGAGGATGCAAGCGTTATCCGGAATTATTGGGCGTAAAGCGTCCGCAGGTGGTTACTCAAGTCTGCTGTCAAAGACCGGAGCTTAACTCTGGAAAGGCGGTGGAAACTGAGAAACTAGAGTTCGGTAGGGGTAGCGGGAATTCCCAGTGTAGCGGTGAAATGCGTAGATATTGGGAAGAACATCGGTGGCGAAGGCGCGCTACTGGGCCGGAACTGACACTCAGGGACGAAAGCTAGGGGAGCGAAAGGGATTAGATACCCCTGTAGTCCTAGCTGTAAACGATGGAAACTAGGTGTGGCTTGTATCGACCCAAGCCGTGCCGAAGCTAACGCGTTAAGTTTCCCGCCTGGGGAGTACGCACGCAAGTGTGAAACTCAAAGGAATTGACGGGGGCCCGCACAAGCGGTGGAGTATGTGGTTTAATTCGATGCAACGCGAAGAACCTTACCAGGGCTTGACATGTCGCGAACCTCGACGAAATTTGAGGGTGCCTTCGGGAACGCGAACACAGGTGGTGCATGGCTGTCGTCAGCTCGTGTCGTGAGATGTTGGGTTAAGTCCCGCAACGAGCGCAACCCTCGTCCTTAGTTGCCATCATTAAGTTGGGAACTCTAGGGAGACTGCCGGTGACAAACCGGAGGAAGGTGAGGATGACGTCAAGTCAGCATGCCCCTTACGCCCTGGGCGACACACGTACTACAATGGTTGGGACAACGAGCAGCGACCCCGCGAGGGAGAGCGAATCTCATCAAACCCAGCCTCAGTTCAGATTGCAGGCTGCAACTCGCCTGCATGAAGGAGGAATCGCTAGTAATCGCAGGTCAGCATACTGCGGTGAATTCGTTCCCGGGCCTTGTACACACCGCCCGTCACACCATGGAAGCTGGTCACGCCCGAAGTAGTTACCCTAACCTTTTGGAGGGGGACTCCTAAGGCAGGGCTGGTGACTGGGGTGAAGTCGTAACAAGGTAGCCGTACCGGAAGGTGTGGCTGGATCACCTCCTTATAGGGAGACCTCAGTTCAAGGAAAAAGGCAAAGAGTCGAAAGCAAAGTCTTAAAACTCATGTTAAAAATAAGCCTTTCCTTAGAACTAATCCCAAGGTCGTGCAAGGGAAATTATTTGGAGTAGCTTCTAAACTAAGACTAGGTTCAGGACAAGGGCTATTAGCTCAGGTGGTTAGAGCGCACCCCTGATAAGGGTGAGGTCCCTGGTTCAAGTCCAGGATGGCCCACCTAATTAATATGAAAACCGAGTTCAGCACCGAGTCTTACTTTTTTAGGGTAAGACAGACTGCTGGATGGTTAAAGTCCAGTAAAGTACCTTGAAAACTGCATAAAAATGAGAAAGCGGTTATGACTCTACGTTATACGTAAGGTTATGACCAAAAGTCCAAGTGATGATCAATTATATGGTCAAGCTACAAAGGGCTAACGGTGGATACCTAGGCACACAGAGGCGATGAAGGACGTAGTTACCGACGAAACGCTCCGGGGAGCTGGAAACAAGCATTGAGCCGGAGGTCTCCGAATAGGGCAACCTTTAAACACGACCACCTGAATATATAGGGTGATACGAGCCAACCGGGCCAACTGAAACATCTTAGTAACCCGAGGAAAAGAAAGCAAAAGCGATTCCCCTAGTAGCGGCGAGCGAAAAGGGAACAGCCTAAACCATCAGCTTAGGCCGATGGGGTTGTGGGACAGCAATGTGGACTGTAGCGGTTAAATGAAACAGCTGAATACTGTACCAAAGAAGGTGAAAGTCCTGTAGTTGAAAACTCAAACAGCCTAGCTGGATCCCGAGTAGCACGGGGCACGTGGAATCCCGTGTGAATCAGCGAAGACCACTTCGTAAGGCTAAATACTCCTGTGTGACCGATAGTGAAATAGTACCGCGAGGGAAAGGTGAAAAGAACCCCAGTAAGGGGAGTGAAATAGAACATGAAACCGTTAGCCTACAAGCAATGGGAGGACGATTCAACGTCTGACCGTGTGCCTGTTGAAGAATGAGCCGGCGACTTACAGGTTGTGGCAGGTTAAAGGGAAATACCTGAAGCCAAAGTGAAAGCGAGTCCGAATAGGGCGTTAGTCACAATTTGTAGACCCGAACCCGGGTGATCTAACCATGGCCAGGATGAAGCTTGGGTAATACCAAGTGAAGGTCCGAACCGACTGATGTTGAAAAATCAGCGGATGAGCTGTGGTTAGGGGTGAAATGCCAATCGAACCCGGAGCTAGCTGGTTCTCCCCGAAATGCGTTTAGGCGCAGCGGTTGTGTACCATAGTGGGGGGTAAAGCACTATTTCGCTGCGGGCTGCGAGAGCGGTACCAAAGTGAGATAAACTCAGAATACCCATTATGCATCAACCAGTGAGACGGTGGGGGATAAGCTTCATCGTCGAAAGGGAAACAGCCCAGACCACCAGCTAAGGTCCCCAAATGAATACTAAGTGATAAAGGAGGTGGGAGTGCACAGACAACCAGGAGGTTTGCCTAGAAGCAGCAACCCTTAAAAGAGTGCGTAATAGCTCACTGGTCAAGCGCTCCTGCGCCGAAAATGAACGGGGCTAAGTATTCTACCGAAGCTGTGGACAGGAAACTGTGGTAGGGGAGCGTTCTATGTAGGGTGAAGCACTAGCGGCAAGCAGGTGTGGACAGCATAGAAGTGAGAATGTCGGCTTGAGTAGCGAAAATATATGTGAGAATCATATACCCCGAAACCCTAAGGGTTCCTCCGGAAGGCTCGTCCGCGGAGGGTTAGTCAGGACCTAAGGCGAGGCTGAAGAGCGTAGTCGATGGACAACGGGTTAACATTCCCGTACTGGTTAGAAATTGTGGCGGGGGACGGAGAAGGCTAAGTCAGCCGGATGATGGTTCCCGGTGTAAGTATACGAGGTGTTGAGGGATGGAGAAAACATCCTGAGCTGAGTTGCGAGTCCGACTCTCTACGGAGAGGAAGTGACTGATGTCAGGCTTCCCAGAAAAGCCCGAACCACGTTAATTTCTAATTACCTGTACCCGAAACCGACACAGGTAGGGAGGTTGAGAATACTAAGGGGCGCGAGATAACTCTCTCTAAGGAACTCGGCAAAATTACCCCGTAACTTTGGGAGAAGGGGTGCCACCGAGAGGTGGTCGCAGTGAAGAGGCCCAGGCGACTGTTTACCAAAAACACAGGTCTCCGCCAAGTCGTAAGACGCAGTATGGGGGCTGACGCCTGCCCAGTGCCGGAAGGTTAAGGAAGTTGGTTAGGGTAACCGAAGCTAACGACTGAAGCC
Source organism: Cyanobacterium sp. uoEpiScrs1 (assembly GCF_947331815.1). Lineage (GTDB taxonomy): Bacteria > Cyanobacteriota > Cyanobacteriia > Cyanobacteriales > Microcystaceae > Rippkaea. The sequence continues at coordinate 812,346 of NZ_OX373462.1, read as the reverse complement.
CCGGTGAACGGCGGCCGTAACTATAACGGTCCTAAGGTAGCGAAATTCCTTGTCGGGTAAGTTCCGACCCGCACGAAAGGCGTAACGATCTGGGCACTGTCTCGGAGAGAGGCTCGGCGAAATAGGATTGTCTGTGAAGATACGGACTACCTGCACTTGGACAGAAAGACCCTATGAAGCTTTACTGTAGCCTGGAATTGGGTTCGGGCTTTTCTTGCGCAGGATAGGTGGGAGGCTTTGAGATCTGGCTTGTGGGTCAGATGGAGCCAATGGTGAGATACCACTCTAGGAAGGCTAGAATTCTAACTTTAACCCGTTAACCGGGGAAAGAACAGTTTCAGGTGGGCAGTTTGACTGGGGCGGTCGCCTCCTAAAAGATAACGGAGGCGCGCAAAGGTTCCCTCAGGCTGGTTGGAAATCAGCCGAAGAGTGCAAAGGCATAAGGGAGCTTGACTGCGAGACCTACAAGTCAAGCAGAGACGAAAGTCGGCCTTAGTGATCCGACGGCACCGAGTGGAAGGGCCGTCGCTCAACGGATAAAAGTTACTCTAGGGATAACAGGCTGATCTCCCCCAAGAGTTCACATCGACGGGGAGGTTTGGCACCTCGATGTCGGCTCATCGCAACCTGGGGCGGAAGTACGTCCCAAGGGTTGGGCTGTTCGCCCATTAAAGCGGTACGTGAGCTGGGTTCAGAACGTCGTGAGACAGTTCGGTCCATATCCGGTGTAGGCGTAAGAGCATTGAGAGGAGCCTTCCTTAGTACGAGAGGACCGGGAAGGACGCACCGCTGGTGTACCTGTTATCGTGCCAACGGTAAACGCAGGGTAGCCAAGTGCGGAGCGGATAACCGCTGAAAGCATCTAAGTGGGAAGCCCACCTCAAGATGAGTGCTCTCACAGGGTAAACCTGGTAAGATCACGGGAAGACTACCCGTTTATTAGGTGTTAGGTGGAAGTTCAGTAATGAATGAAGCCGAGACATACTAACAGATCGAGGGCTTGACCTTAATACATCAATGTATCATCACTTAACTCTTTCTCATTTTTTGCAGTCTTGAAGGTATTTGTTCTATCTGAATCACTTCCTGGTGTCTCTAGCACCGTGGTACCACTGCGATTCCATCCCGAACTCGTCTGTGAAACGCGGCAGCGGCCAAGATACTTGTGGGGTAGCCCACCGGGACAATAGCTCGATGCCAGGATTTGTTTTTAAGAAATAGCTTACCTCGTCACAGAAGGTAAGCTATTTCTTTTTAATTGGGTTCTCCAGTTTCTTACAGCCTGTTTTAACGGGAAAGACAACCAATGATCGTATTGTGGATAAACAGGAAGACGAGGAACTAAATTCCATTGTTGAGATTGAAGTAGCTTAACTAAGCCCTGACTATGGGTATGAGGATAACTTGGATTAACTTCGTCTTTTTGGCTGATTCCGCCAAGATCTTTAGCTCCTGCTTCCAAACAATCGAGTAAACAAGAAGGATCTAATATTAAATTAGGAGGAATCTGTATAGTAACGGTATTAGGTAGTATTTGCCTTGCCTTGAGTATTATCTCTGGTAGTTGAGAATAATCAAAGGAAGGGGTTGAAAAAGCTTGTTGATATCCAAGGCTATGAGGTTGTAGAATTACTTCTTGAATGTGACCCCATTTTTGATGAATTTGAGTTATAGCTCCTAATGTTTCCCACCAATCGTTAGAATTTTCTCCAATTCCTAATAAAAGTCCTGTGGTGAAGGGAATTTTTAATTCTCCCGTCCATTCTAATTGTTGTAAACGTAGTTGAGGAACTTTACTAGGAGCGCGGCGGTGAACGGTTTCTAATAATTTAGGAGTAATTTGTTCTAACATCAACCCCATCGATACATTGACGGATTTAAGAGTTTCCATCTCTGTGAGACTTAATGGACCAATGTTGGTATGTGGTAGAAAGCCTAACGATAAAGCAAGTTGACACAAATCATAAATTCTTTGTAACCACAATTTTCTTTTTGGGGAATGGGGATGAATTTCTCCACTAATAATGAGTATTTCACAAATATTTTGTCCTTGGAGAGACTGTAAAATTTCCCATGCTTTGGGAATACTTAACCACAAATCTTCACCAGGAGCAATTCTAAAATTGCAATAGGTACAATGATTAAAACACTCGTAGGTAACAACAAGAGTATAAGCAGGACTGTAGGTAATAGTACGAGACATGAGATGGCTAAATTTTGAAATTCTTGATCTATTTTCTTGTTACTTTATTAGTTCAATAAACATTGTTGGCTGAGTACAATCTATTACAAATCACTCTTTCTTAACTTTTTTTATTTTAAATTGATCTAAGTTTATTCACCAGTTCCCCATAGCAATATCAAACGTAACAAAACTCCTAGAGGGGTAAAATCTTGATGATATTTCTCATTCTGATAGACTTTTGACTAATGTCTGTAGAACGCTAAAGAAAACTAAATCAACAGTTGGGAGAAAAAAATTTGTGGAAAGTACACTAGGCTTGGAAATTGTTGAAGTTGTTGAACAAGCAGCAATTGCTTCATATAAATGGGTGGGGAAAGGTAACAAAAACACCGTTGATCATGCTGCTGTTGAAGCAATGTGTGAACGCATGAATAAAATTCATATGCGCGGTCGTATTGTTATAGGAGAAGGAGAACGAAATGAAGCTCCCACACTCTACATTGGGGGAGAAGTTGGAATATGTACCCGAGAAAATGCTAAGACATTTAATCCAGAAAAACTTCTTGAAGTTGATATAGCTGTTGATCCTTGTGAAGGAACAAACTTAGTTGCTTATGGACAGAATGGTTCTATGGCAGTTATCGCTGTATCTGAAAAGGGTGGATTATTTGCTGCTCCTGACTTCTACATGAAAAAGTTAGCAGCTCCCCCGGTGGCAAAAGGGCATGTGGATCTGAATAAGTCCGCCACGGATAATCTTAATATTCTGTCCAAATGTCTAAATTGCAGCGTTGAAGAATTAGTTGTGGTTGTTATGGATCGCCCCCGTCACGAAGAATTAATTCAAGAAATTCGCCATGCGGGATCGTGTGTACAACTCATCAGTGATGGGGACGTTTCTGCCGCTATTTCCTGCGCTTTTCAAGGAACTAATATCCATGCTTTGATGGGGATTGGATTAGCTCCTGAAGGAGTTATCTCCGCTGCAGCTATCCGTTGTTTAAATGGGCATTTTCAAGGACAATTAATCTATGATCCCGCAATTGTTAAAATTGGTTTAACTGGGGAGAGCAAAGAGGGAAACCTGATGCGACTGAAAGAAATGGGCATCGAAGATCCTGATCGGATCTATGATGCTGATGAGTTGGCATGTGGAGAAACTGTTCTTTTTGCTGCTTGTGGAATTACTCCGGGAGTTTTAATGAAAGGGGTTCGTATATTTCAAGGAGGAGCTAGAACCCAAAGTTTATTTATCTCCAGTCAGTCTAAAACAGCCCGTTTTATCGATACTGTTCATTTATTTGACACACCTAAGTCTATTAATCTTCACTAAATCGCCTCAGTTGAAAATGTAAGGAGTAAGAGACCGTAAGAGTTACCAATTTTAGATTCTATAGCTTAGGAGTATTGCCTATATAGGAGTCTAGAAGAGTAAGGCTTTTGAGTAAAAATTTTCGTGGCTCTCAATTTCCAAACTTTTAGTTTCTGTTTTAAATTTTATAAGGTTTATTTCAATAAATATTAGCTATAGTGGCTACTTAGATATAAATGATCCAAATCAAAGAGAACAGAACTTAAATTCTTCATTGCTTAACAGTGCAAGATCGAATCCTTATAGGAGAACACATGAATATTGCCGTTGTGGGTTTAAGCCATAAAACAGCCCCTCTCGAAATCCGCGAAAAGTTGAGTATTCAAGAAGCCAAAATAGAAGAAGCTATTGTCCATTTAAAAAGCTATCTCCACATCGACGAAGTAGCAATTATTAGCACTTGCAATCGCTTGGAAATTTACGCAGTGGTTACTGATACCGAAAAAGGGGTAATAGAAATTAACCAATTTCTATCTGAAGTGAGTCATTTGCCATTAAATTTTCTACGACGATACTTATTTATTTTGCTCCATCAGGATGCAGTACGTCATCTGCTACGAGTTTCTGCGGGTTTAGAAAGTCTAGTTTTAGGAGAAGGACAAATCTTAGCTCAAGTGAAAACCACCCATAAATTAGCTAAAAAATATAAAGGCATTGGACAATTACTTGATCGTCTCTTTAAACAAGCAATAATTGCTGGGAAACGGGTTCGCAGCGAGACCAATATCGGAACTGGAGCTGTTTCTATAAGTTCTGCAGCGGTGGAATTAGCCCAAACTAAAGTTAAAGATTTTGCCAATCGTCGAGTGACTATTATTGGTGCAGGAAAAATGGCTCGTTTGTTAGTTCAGCATCTTTTAGCTAAAGGGGCAACAGATATTACGGTTGTTAACCGTTCCCAACGACGTGCTCAAGACTTAGTTAATAAATTTTCTCAAGCGCCCCTTACCTTAAAATCTCTTAATGAGACGATGCAAGTAGTAGCTGTTTCCCATATTGTTTTTACGAGCACAGGAGCAACAGAACCGATTTTGTGTAAGGAAAATCTGACCAAGGCATTAGCTCCGAATCACTCCTTAATATTGTTGGATATCTCAGTTCCCCGAAATGTAGCTGCTGATGTTCAAGAGATGGATATCATTGAATCATACAATGTGGATGATTTAAAAGCAGTAGTAGCTCAAAATCATGAAAGCCGTCGTCAGATGGCACAAGAAGCTGAAAAACCCCTTGAAGAAGAAATAAAGGCCTTTGAGTTATGGTGGCGTTCTTTAGAAACAGTTCCCACCATCAGTTCTCTGCGAACTAAAGTAGAAAGTATTCGAGAACAGGAATTAGAAAAAGCTCTATCTCGTTTAGGAACTGAATTTGCTGAGAAACACCAAGAAGTAATTGAAGCTTTAACACGAGGAATAGTTAACAAAATTCTGCACGAACCAATGGTGCAATTACGAACTCAACAGGATATTGAAGCTCGAAAACGTTGTCTTCAATCTCTGCAAATGTTATTCGATTTAGAAATAGAAGAACAATTTAGTTAGAGATTATAATTAGGTTAATTAGTTTTGAGAGAAGACGCTTCTAACAAACGTCTCTGTTTAATTTAAATTTAAGTATTTTTAAATATTTATAATCTTAGATTAATTGTTCATAAATTCTATATAGTATTTGACTAGTTAATAATTTTATCTAAGTTTTTAATGCATTAAAAACTTAGATAAAATCTCTTTTTAAGAGATGACAATATAATATTTTATTGCCGACACTTTTATTGTATAAACTATTTTTGGTTTATACAATAAACTATTTTTTTTGTTGAACTTAAATAAATTTATTTTACACAATAACTCAATAAATACTCTAAAAAGAAGAAACAATATTGAATTAATAAAACTCATTTATTTATAAGATAAACATCTTTTACAGCTTATTTTTGGTAAGTAAATTATACTTAGGTATAATAAAAAATCTCAAATAAAAGTCTGCAAAATTTTTGAAAATATATTTAAATATAGAAATAATCTAAACGCAATTTATTACTAAATTTAGCGATAAAAATAACCATTATAAGAAACAATAATTAAAGCAAAATAAATGCAACTTCAATTATTTAGATTTAGAAATCTAAAATAATTTATCTAGTTAAACTTCTTATATGATAAGATAAATGCTTTTGAGAGTTTGTTTATATTTTTATAGTTTTTTCTTTTCTATTTTTATCCCAAATCAAAAGTAAGTTAGACTGTAATTAAATGCTCTATAGTATTGATATTAGTCCATAACTATTTAAGATATAAAGTTTAGTCTACAATTAACTCAGAGCTTAGTATTAATATCCAGAGATATTTATCATGATAAATATCTCTATTTTGTGAAACTTTAAAATCAGAGTAATTACTACATAGTAAATCAATAATATATTGAGATATAAAGAAACAATTTTAGAACACTTATATTCTAACTAGGTAAAATTACAATCAAAAGGGATTATGCACTCCGCTATTCTTATTTTTATAGATGTTGCAAAAATAGAATTAAAATAATACTTATCAACTAAATATTATCTTTTATAAAAGATTGGTTAGCAGGGTAAATATCAACAACCTATAGTATTTTTGTCTGTAGTAAAAGTTAGTTTATGCTTTTAAAGTCAACAAATCAACGTATCATGTTCTTAAATTATTACAAATATAGTATGTTGATTTGTTTATTCTTTCTTTTTTAAACTTGGATAAATTATCCAAGTTTAAAAAAGAAAGAATAAACATAAGTGGATAAATACAGTTTAAGATGTAACTTGAAAAACCGTTATAAGATATCTATGGATTATCGAGAAGCAGGGGTAGACACACAAGCAGGACGAGCATTCGTTGAAAAAATTCGCCAAAAAGTTGAGAGTACCTATTCGGGGGAAGTCTTGGGAGGACTTGGTGGGTTTGGGGGCTACTTCGAGTTACCCCAAGGCTATCAAAACCCTGTCTTGGTTTCGGGAACCGATGGTGTAGGAACCAAATTGAAAATAGCCCAAGCATTGAATCGACATCATACAATTGGTATTGACTTAGTAGCCATGTGTGTTAATGATGTCTTAACCTGTGGTGCCAAGCCTTTATTTTTTCTAGACTATTTGGCTACTGGTAAACTAAATCTTCAACAACTTAGTCAGGTCGTCGAGGGAATTGTTGAAGGATGTCGTTCAAGCAATTGTGCTTTACTAGGAGGGGAAACTGCAGAAATGCCAGGCTTTTACCAAGTCGGAGAATATGACGTGGCAGGATTTTGTGTAGGAATCGTAGAAAAAAATAAGATTCTTGACGGTTCCCAAGTTCAGATTGGAGATATCGTTATCGGACTTGCCAGTAGTGGAGTACATAGTAACGGCTTTAGTCTGATCCATAAAGTGCTAGAGAGCAATGGTTTTAGTTGGAGCGATGGATGTGAAACATTTGAGGGACAAACCATTGGGGATGTTCTCTTAACCCCCACCCAGCTCTATGTTAAACCTATTCTTGAAGCATTAAAGTTAGGAATAGAGATTCACGCCATGGCACATATTACGGGAGGAGGATTCCCAGAAAACCTACCTCGCTGTTTAAATAAAGAGCAATCCGCTATCATTAATACTAAAAACTGGAAAATTCCCCCGATTTTTAGTTGGATCGCTCAGAATGGACACATTTCTCAGTATAATCTGTTTGAAACGTTTAATATGGGAATTGGTTTTGTGGTGATTGTGCCATCTCAAAAGGCTGAATTGACTCTGAGTTTCTTTAAAAACCAAAAAATTACTGCTTATCAGATTGGTCAAGTTGTAAAAGGAATTGGAGAGGTAATAATTGATAGCTAATGCCAAGTTAAGTATAATTTGACAAAATATTATTAACTAAATTTTTATGCGTTCTAGTATTCAATAGTTATTTGTTCTCAACTGTATATTGTCCCTATTTAGATTTATTAAATTAGTTAAGTCAAAAACTTTTTAGTTTTGAATAATTTATAAAATCTTAAAAGGTTATTACTGTAATATAAGATGTCAATTATTACATAAAGATAAGATTCCAGATAAAGACTAACATGTTGTACCTTCAAAAATAACTATTTAATTAAATAACTTAAGGAACTCCTACATTCAGAAAAATAGTTGCACGGCGAACACCATTTTCTTTTCCTTGACTACTTACTGTGAGAGACTGTACATTATCTAATAAAGGTTTAATAGATAATTCAAGCACCTTAATAATCGGAAATTTTTGTTCTAATATTTTTTTTCCTTGACTCCAATCCAAATAAAAATAACCATCATTTTCTGGGTTTAATGCTTCAACAGCTTGTTGTAATTTATTACTACGAATTAAAGATATTTGTGATGTCGACAGAGCCTGAGACATAGCGTCTACTGAAGTGGCGAAAACCACATAATCGTCTACATCTGTATGAACACCACTAACTCTCGCGTCCAAAGAAGTCAAATTGCCATTATTTCTAGTTATTGTGCTAAGTTCTGTCCAAACAGTCACAGTATTGTCCCGTAGTGGCAATTTTCCCACGCTATACCCCCTTTTCTGTGCTAACTGATCAAAGTTGTCCACCCAACCGGAAAAATTAATATCTGGTATTTTTTTAGCAACAAAAATCGCGTCGAGTTCACTATTATCCACATTGGGGATAATGGCTAAGCTAAATTCTCCTTGAATAGACGGAAACACTCTTTCAGATAAATTTAGCCCTAAATGGTCTTGAACAGAGATTAGAATACGATTTAATAACTGTTGTAGGGGACTTTCCTTAGCCAATCCTGTCTCAATTTGATTCCATAATTGGTTCAAGTCAGTTCCCGCAGCTGTTAAGATGCTATTAACGGGTATATAGGCTAATGCACCTACGGGTTGGGATAAGGCTGGAGGTTCTTCTCCCTGTTCTGCCCCTCCGATCAGTGCTGTCTGGGCAACTAGCCCTTCGGATTTGACAGAAAAAGCAACTGTCAAGGTCTGAGTTATTTCAGGAATTTCAGGGATGGGTAAATTACCGAACCAAGCAGATAGGGCTGGAAAATTAGCATAAATGATACCGATATGAGGTTCGGTAATTGTTTTTAAGGCTTTTTGATAGTTAGGATAATTTCTCAGATTTGATGTTTTAACTTGAACATTATTGATAGCATCTCTCAATATTTTGGGATCATTGGCAAATAACACTAGATTGTCGAGGATTGCCGTGGCAGAAAAACGAGCATTAACAGAGCTATCATGATGACGTTGATAGATTAAATTGACCCCTTTATAGGATTCAAAAATTAGATCCGAGGTACCAGATATTATCTCTTTGGAATAGGAACTCTGAAGGAATACTTTTGCCGATTCTTTATCTTTAGTAGTCACAGCTAATAAGTAACCAGGTTGAATTCCATTACCTGGGTTGTGATCAAAATCTAGAGAAGTTACAGCTAAGGTAATTTCTTCTCCTAACCAAGGTCGAATCTGAGTTTGATAATCGAGCCCTGTCTTAGACAAAAGTTGCTTTTCAATGGAAAGGAATTCCCGATGCGACCGACGTCTATTATGAGGAAAAGCAATATACTGGGCTAAGGATTCTAGACGGTCAGGATTGACGAGCAACGATACCATGAATGGAGCTTGTTTCGGTACAAAAACCGCAGTGATGGGTTCTTTGAAAATGCCTCCTGATACGAGCTCAAGGGGGCTTTGTCCGAGAATCCAATACAGACTGCTGATAGCCCCAGATAAAAGAATGAGGACACTAATAGCTAGAATGATGAAAAAAGAACGAAGCTTCACAATAATTCATCGTTTGTGATTAATGATTACTCTTGATTGTAGTCGTCATTTGAGGACAAAATTTTTAAGAAAACCCTAATCTTGAGCTAAACATCCCAAAGTATTTTTACCCTTTATTCTCACAATTGTTATGATAGACCATCAAATAATTTTTTTAGTACTATATGTCTCAAAATTTATATATTTCTCAAATCACTGTCATAGAACTAGCTGAACGACTGGCTCAACCCAATAATAAATTACAACTAATAGATGTCCGAGAGCTACATGAAGTTATGATTGCCAATATTGATGGTTTCAGAGTACTTTCTCTAAGTGAATTTGAGCTATGGTCGGATAAAATAACAACAGACTTAAATCCCAATATGGAAACTTTTGTTATTTGTCATCATGGTATACGTTCAGCTCAAATGTGCCACTGGCTACTGAATAATGGTTTCACTAATGTTAAAAATATTATTGGTGGCATTGATGCTTATGCTCTCCATGTTGATCCAACCATTCCCCGTTACTAATACTTTGGCATAATTATTATGAGTTAAATGCCATTGAAAGTATTTTTATTTGATGTATTGTCTGGACTGAGTATTATCAATCAGTAGCTCATAAATTCGAAACTTCTTATTATGTTTTTGTTCTGTACCCCCAAAAGTTCTTTGTTTATAGAAACTAAATTTTTATAAAATTACAATCCCCGCTCAACAGAATTTTTTCGTGAATGTTCAGTATAAAAATTACTGTTTAGCAGAACTATTTTATTATAGTGGATTCTTATAATAATTTACGATACTGGGAGAGCTTTACACTTTTTAGTTTCTATAAGTGCTTTAATCAAATTTTAGTTTTTACCATTATGACCGTTAAATCCACTTTAACTAAACGTTATCAAAACATTCTACGAAGAACAATTCAACATTACATTGCTACTGCTGAACCGGTAGGCTCAGAAACATTAGTTCAAGAATATAATCTGAGTGTAAGTTCGGCTACCATTAGAAAAGCTTTAGGAAAATTAGAAAGGGCTGGTTTTCTATATCAACCCCACACTTCTGCCGGGAGGATTCCTTCTGACTGTGGTTATCGAATCTACGTTGACGATTTAATTACACCCGACAACTATATACGGCAAAAAATTGAAAAATATTTAAATGAAAAATTACAAAAAAAGATATTTAACTGTGAAATGCTATTACAGAGATCAACTCAAATTCTAGCGAATTTTAGTGGCTATATTGCCTTAATCACACTTCCACAAAGTTCTCTAAATCGATTACGTCATTTACAGTTAATACCTGCTTCATTAAACCAAGTTATTTTAATAATTGTTACAGATAGTTATCAAACTCAATCTATTTTAATTGATGTTCCAAAAGCTATCCTCATTGAAGAGCTTAATGATGAAAATTTACTAGCACAAGAGTTGCAAGTTATCTCTAATTTTTTAAATAGTCATTTAAGAAATAAAAGTTTGTTGGATTTAGTAGCTTTAAATTGGCGTAGTCTTGACAAGAAACTTATTCATTATGCAGATTTTTTCAAAACTCTATTACAACAGATATCAAATCATTTAAAATCATCTATTTCGACTCCAATCATAATACGTGGATTTTCAGAAGTATTACATCAACCAGAATTTTCTCAATTAAAACAAGTGCAAACACTTCTCTATTTATTAGAAGAACAGCAAGATCAGCTATTGCCATTAATTTTTGAAGTTCCTAAAGTTAAATCTTTAACAACTCAACGAGTTACAATTAGAATTGGTTCAGAAAACCCCCTGGAGTCAATGCATCCTTGTACTTTAATCTCCGCTGTCTATAAACAAAAAGATGTTCCAGTAGGAAGTGTTGGTGTTATTGGTCCAACTCGTATGGTCTACGAGAATACAATTCCCTTAGTAGAATCGACGGCAGACTATCTATCCGAGGTCCTAAGTTAAATTATTCTTATTTTATAATTGTGGTCAGGTAACAATAGAGTGCAATACTGGATAATTAAATTTATTTTAAATAAATACTAATATAGTTTAGAACAGAATACCTTAGAAATAAGATAGTGAATAAGCAATATAAATTTTACTTTATCAACAAAAGTATATCAATACGAAATCAGTTACTTACTAAGAATTGTCTTAGAGTTAAAAATCTACTTTTTATGTTTTAATATATCATTAATTAATTTTTAATCACTAAAAAACTAGGATTAATTTTATAAAATTAAAGCTATAAAATAATAAATTAAAAAACTATTTAATATTAAAACCAACTTTTTAAAAAAGAATAATTATGTTGTTATAATGGGTAAAAAATATTAAGATTTTAGAGGAATCATAAGTTGTTGTTTAAAAAATACTATGTTAAACAACAACTTTGTTTGACAGATATATATAACTATTTTACTTTTTATTGTTTTATTTTAAATTTTATTTCAATTAGTTTACTTAAAATTAATTAATGTTCCTAAATTAGTTCATAGTCTTTTTTGTTAAGTAAACTAAAATGTTTTTGTTTAGCACAAAACTATAAATATAAAAAAATTAATGAGTATACTATATATATTTATTTTGTATTTTGCTTGTAAACGCTTTACAAACTGGATTGATAAGCAATTTTTAAAAGATTAAATATAAAAAATATTTTTAATTTACTTGATGTTTTTCTACTATTATTTTTTAGGTTTAATAAATTTAAATTAAGACTATACCAATGACGGTTAATATTATCAAGATTTTAAGAACAATTTTGATACCCTTTATTTTTTGACGTATGATTTATATCATTAGTTGCAATAAAATAGTGTTTACTTTTATTCATATAACTTAATTGTTAACTCACTAAAAACATATTGAGTAGTTTCGCAACCATATTGATATCTAGATAGAATAAGTACATTGATTATCAGTTTTTTTCTTGCTTTTTCTCAAAGTAAAGTTTTATAGGTAATAGTTATTTAATTCATTAATATTGAACCGAGCAGATTGTTTGATGTTTTGAATAAATTTATAAAAATAAAAAAATATTATATACCAACCCTAACGTATATCATTTACTTATTTAAAGCAATTAATTTTGAATAAGTTTGTTAGCAAAACTTAACTAAAAAACTGTAGTTTCAAGAATAATCGCTTATGCTGGCTAGTAATTACTTAATCTTTATCAGCATTATCCTGATTCAGTTTGACAGGATGATCAATGCACGGAGAAAAATTACAACTTTCATATGGATACTTTTACCCCTCAATCGAATATTAAAGTGGAAGATGATCGCACTGGAATGAGTGCGGAAACACTGAAACGTGCTTTCCTAGACAATCTTTTCTACCTCCAAGGCATTGATCGCTCCAATGCCTCTTTGTATAACTATTATGTAGCTATTGCTTATACTGTTCGTGATCGCCTTCTGCATCGCTTCCTTAAAACTATAGAAACCTATAAAAAAGAAAAAGTAAAAATTGTATCTTATCTTTCTGCCGAATTCCTTATGGGTCGTCACCTAGGAAACAACCTAATCAATTTAGACATATACGACAAGATGCGTCAAATAGTCGAAGAATTAGGTCTGGACTTTGACGAAATTATCGAACAAGAACCAGATCCTGGACTAGGTAATGGAGGTTTAGGTCGTTTAGCTGCATGTTTTCTCGATTCTCTTGCTTCTCTAGAAATTCCAGCTATCGGCTATGGTATACGTTACGAATTCGGAATTTTCCATCAAACTCTCAGAGATGGATGGCAAGCAGAAATTCCTGATAACTGGCTACGATTTGGTAACCCTTGGGAATTACCCCATCCCACCGAAAGCGTAGAGGTTAAATTAGGGGGGCATACCGAAATGGTCCACGATGAGGCAGGTAACATGAGAATGGTATGGATTCCATCCCGTACTATCCTTGCTGTTCCCTATGATACACCAGTTCCGGGCTATCAGACTAATACTGTCAACCCGCTACGTTTGTGGAAGGCAGAAGCCAGTGAAGCCTTTAATTTTGATGCCTTCAACGCTGGACAATATGACCAAGCAGTAGCAGAGAAAATGGATGCAGAGACCATTTCTAAGGTTCTCTACCCTAACGATAATACACCTGCGGGACGACAATTACGTTTGGCGCAGCAATACTTTTTTGTTTCTGCTTCCTTACAGGATCTAATTCGTATTCACCTAAGAACTCACAAAAGTCTAGATGATTTTCATGAAAAGGTTGCAGTCCAACTTAACGATACTCATCCTGCAGTGTCCGTTGCTGAATTGATGCGGTTATTAGTTGATAAACATAATTATCCTTGGGAGAAAGCCTGGGACATAACGCAAAAAACTCTCGCTTACACTAATCATACCTTATTGCCAGAAGCTTTAGAGCGTTGGCCTGCAGGATTATTTGCTAGTCTTCTCCCCCGGCATCTAGAAATTATTTACGAAATCAACCATCGTTTCCTTGAAGATGTAAGAACCTGGTTCCCAGGAGATGAGCAGTTGATATCTAGCCTATCCTTAGTCGAAGAACGAGAGGAAAAGCTAATTCGCATGGCTAATTTAGCTTGTGTTGGTTCTCATGCAATTAATGGGGTAGCAGCTTTACATACGGAACTTTTGAAAAAAGATACCCTCAAGGATTTTGCTAAGCTATGGCCTGAGAAGTTTTATAACAAAACCAACGGTGTGACACCACGCCGTTGGATTTTATTATCTAATCCAGAACTAGCTACTTTAATCAATGAAAAAATTGGGGATGGTTGGCTTAAGAATTTGGATGAAATGCGCAATATAGAGGCTGTTGTTCATGATCCTGACTTTCGTCATCGTTGGCGTGAAATTAAACAAAACAATAAACGTAGCTTAGCGACTTATATCCTTAAACACAGAAATATTCAAGTTGATCCTAATTCTCTATTCGATGTTCAGGTTAAGCGAATTCATGAGTACAAGCGGCAACATTTAATGGTTCTACATATCATTACCTTATACAATCGCATTAAACAGAACCCTCACATTGATATTCTACCTAGAACTTTTATTTTTGGTGGTAAAGCTGCTCCTGGCTACTTTTTAGCTAAGTTAGTTATTAAATTAGTTAACGCTGTTGCCGAAGTTGTTAATAAAGATCCCGACGTTCGAGGACGATTAAAAGTTGTCTTCTTGCCTAACTTCAACGTTTCTTTGGGGCAACGGATTTATCCAGCTGCCGATTTGTCTGAACAGGTTTCTACTGCCGGTAAAGAAGCTTCTGGGACTGGTAACATGAAATTTGCTATGAATGGAGCATTAACCATTGGAACTTTAGATGGAGCAAATATCGAAATTCGTGAAGCAGCTGGGGCTGAAAACTTCTTTTTGTTTGGCTTAACAGCTGAAGAGGTTTACGAACTGAAGGCCAATGGATATAATCCTATGGATTATTATCATAACAATGAAGAATTACAGGGTGTGATTGATCGTATTGCCAGTGGCTACTTTAGTCATGGAAATGGGGAATTGTTCCACCCCATTGTTGGTCCTTTGATGTCTCATGATCCTTATATGTTGATGGCTGATTATCAATCTTATATTGATGCCCAAGAAGCCGTTAGCCATGCTTATCGTGATTATGAAAAATGGACAGATATGTCTATTCTTAATTCTGCAAGAATGGGTAAGTTTTCCAGCGATCGCACAATCAGAGAATATTGCAGAGAAATTTGGGATGTTAATCCTGTCACTATCAACATCGAAGATTATAATCCTGCAATGCTAGGTTAATTTTTTTTCAGTCAAGAACACTATTGGAACAGATTATCCCTGTTTAAATATTAAGCAAGATAAGCCTAGTTCTATTGTTTATCTAAGTAGAAAGTAGGGCTCGACAACTGTTGACCCTACTGCTCCTCAAATTCTATCCTTGTTAGATATCAAAGTCGTGTTTAGGTTGACTACAAACAACTGTAAAGTAAAATCTGATTTGTTAAATTATGGTTTTATTGAAGACTGTAAAAATTTTTTAAGACGACGTTGTTAATAACTCTTTTATCATGCAGTAAAGATGATATCAATAATCGGTATAATCTCCGTCCAGTTAATATAAGAACAATGATATACCCTAAAAAAGTTTTCTCAACACTTTCTTTTCTAACAATGAAGACAATGACTAAGGAGACTTTTTAAGAGTAAATCTCTTATGCGATTATCTTTTTGCAATTTAATGAACTTTTTCTTTCCTCTACTACAGTTTCTAGTATTTAATAGTATTCAAGTCTGTCAAAGATATAGATCGGGAGTTAAACGATTCTTAAATAAGTTTATAATACATCATAAATTATGACATTAATGAGCATTAACTATATTGATCTAATGATATAAATTGATTTTTAAGATCTATGATAGAGTTGTTTCATCCTAAAAAGTCTTAAAGCTTTATGGTTAATTCAAAATTAGAAATTGCTGGATTTAAACAACAAAAGACTTGATTTGCAAAGTTTCGAGGTTCTTAAAAATGATTAAAAGTTTTATTTTTCAATGGATAGTTTGAGTTTTAGTGAAATCTTACTACGTCTTTTATTAGTCTTATTATTGATTGCCATTAATGCCTTTTTTGTCACTGCCGAATTTGCCATGGTATCGGTACGACGGTCACGTATTAGTCAATTAGTAGAAGCTGGTGATCTTCAAGCTCAAACCGTCCAATCCTTACAACGTAGTATTGATCGTCTTCTGTCAACCACTCAATTAGGTATTACTCTTTCTAGTTTAGCTCTCGGTTGGATTGGAGAAGGAACCATGGCAGTTCTGGTTAATCCTCTTTTGAGAAATCTGCCTTTTACTCCTAAATTGACCCAGTCCTTATCCTATAGTCTTGTTGTCCCAGTTGCTTTTCTGCTAGTTGCTTATTTACAAATCGTGCTAGGAGAACTCTGTCCTAAATCTGTTGCTTTGATTTATTCAGAGAAGTTAGCTCGATTTTTTGGTCCTCCCATTGGGGTAATTGCCCAGATTTTTAATCCTTTTATCTGGATTTTAAATCAATCAACTCGCTATCTATTATGCAGTGTTGGAATTAAATACATGGGAGATACACGATACAATCAAGTTACTCCAGAAGAACTTCAATTGATTATTGCTACCGAAGGAGAATCAACTGGTTTAGAGGCTAAAGAAAGAGCACTACTGAAAAATGTGTTTGAATTTGGTGAAGTAATGGCTGTTGAGGTAATGGTTCCCCGTACTCAGTTAATTGCCATTTCTGAGGAGGCAACTTTCGGTGATTTACTCGAAGAGGTCGCTATTACCGGTCATTCTCGTTATCCAGTTAAAGGAGATTCTCTTGATGATATATTAGGCTTCATTGATTTTAAAGATTTAGCACCTCCGTTAGCTAAAGGAGAATTAACAAAGGAATCTTCTTTGTCTCGTTGGCTAAAACCAATTAAATTTGTCTCTGAATCTATGCCATTGGATGAATTGTTAACTGTGATGCAGAGATCTCAGTTAAAGATAGTGATTGTTGTGGATGAGTTTGGAGGAACCTCTGGATTAATTACTCTTCAAGATCTAATTGCGGAAATTCTTGATAATGATTTAGAAGAAACCAGGATGGAAGACATTTCCCTACAAATGTTGGATGCTCAAACGTTTCTAGTGAAAGCTCAAATCAATCTTGAAGAACTTAATAAAGTTTTAGACCTAGACTTACCGCTAACAGATGAATATCAAACTTTGGGAGGATTCTTACTCTATCAATGGCAAAAAATTCCTTCTGTAGGGGAAACTTTATTCTATGGCAATTTGGAATTTACAGTGATCATGGTTGAACCACCTCGCTTATTGCAAATTCGTCTCCATCGCCTGGAAGAGTCAAGTGCCGGAATTATTGAAGATAAAATTATTGATCATCAAGAGAATAAGGAATAGATGCGGATGAGCAAAGCAAATTAGACTGATTAGCTCAGCTTCTTCCTAGGCGATGAAAATTACTTCTTTATAAGAATTGAGAGATCTTCGAGTTAGATAATAGCAATTTTTAGACTTATACTGAAACAAACTCGTAGCAGATTTTGCACATATTATCAATTTCGTCAGTGTTCGGTCTCGACAGTAGCCTCTTGAACCGATTGAACCGGTTTTTCATGCTTAATACTTTGATTAGGTTTATACCATTTAAAATGTTGATAAACTGTGTGAGAGAAATCTTGAATAATCATTCTCCCCATGACATCATTATAGGAACGTTCCGCAAAGACAGCTCCAATATAACGCTTACCTGTAGGAATATCAATGATACCAGCATCCCCCAAAATTGTACCAATGTCCCCTGTTTTATGAGAAATAATCGCGTCCCGTTCTAATCCTTGGGGTAATAAGGTTTTAGTGCGTGTTTTTTTCATAATTCCTAACATGCGATCACGTGATCGTACTGTCAATAGATCTCCACGTTCAACGCGAACCAATAATTTGACTAGATCTTTAGGACTAGTGATATTGGTCCCTTCTAAATCCGGCAAACGATTATTAATTTCCGTCTTGGTTAACCCCCATTCTTTAAAACGTTTATTAAGAATTTCTTTGCCTCCCAGACGACGGATTAACATATCCGTGGCTGTATTATCACTGATAACAATCATTTTAGTTGCAGTTTCTAACGCACTGAACTTAGTTCCAGGTTTCTGATATTGCATACTTCCTGATCCTCCAGTGATAATTTCCTTGTCCATGGTTAACATTTCGTCTAGATAGATTCTTCCAGCATCTACTTCTTCAAAAAAAGCAACAAGGACAGGAATTTTAATTGTACTAGCAGCAGAAAGGTAATTCTCTCCATTTAAATTTACATAATTCCCGTTATCCAAATCAATAAACCAACCCCGAGGACTGACTTTAATGTATTTCTCTTGGCTGGCTATTTTTTCTAACTTAGTTTTGAGATTAATTAATTCTTTTCCTAGAGGAATAGTTGTTGTATTATTAACAGTCTTTGTAGGGATTTTTTTTTCAGACTGCACAGATTGTTCAGAAGTAGTAGATTTGGAAGAATTAAAGTAGGCAGCGAACAAACCAGTGGGGTCGAATACAGTTAAAATCGTTCCAACAATTGCACTTACTCCCACTCCCATAATACCTAAACGCAGAATATAGAGAAATACGACGTTCATCAAATTGGGAGAAGACTTTTTCCTGCGTCGATCAGGAAGTCTAGTAGAAACTATTGGAGTTGATTTCCTTTGACTTTGGCGAGAAAGTTGTTTAGTTGGACGTCCCATCCTGGAAATACTATTTATATGTTGACGACGAGAAGTACTCTTGCCATCAGTCGAATGACCTGAATAGTTATTGTTATTTACACTATTTTGAGGATTATAGGAAGAATTAATCATTCGACGGGACATAGTTTAGGAATCCTTGCAATATATATCCGTTAAAAGGAATAAGTTAAAATAACGCTTGCGACGCCAATTAATTTTAATCATGAATCATGATGATTAATTTTTGTGACTGTAATTGTCGTGTAAATGTTGCCATATAGAATTGATATGTCCAAGAACTCCTCGCAGTAAAGCTACTTCCTCGGCACTTAACTTTGAGCGGTTATAAAGGCGGCGGAGTTTTTTCATTTTAGCCTTAGCCGTATGGGGAAAAAGATAACCAATCTTTAACAAAACTGTTTCGAGGTGTTGATAATAACCTTCAACTATATCAAAAGATGCTAGTTTTTTAGGCGAAGTTGAAGGTAATTCTCTCGGAATTTGAGCAGCTTGGTAGAGTTCATAGGCGCAGATAGTAACGGATTGGGCAAGATTTAAAGATGGATAAGCTTGGTTAGTCGGAATACAGATAAAACGTTGGGCATAATTAAGTTCCTCATTACTTAATCCTCGATCTTCTGGTCCAAAAATTAAGGCACTGGGGAAGTTAGAGGCTAATAGCCCAGGGAGAGCTTGATGGGGAGTTTCTAAGGGAGTCAGAAGGCTACGAGGGCGGGCTGTTGTAGCTATTATTTCCTGACATCCTTGCAATGCTTCAGATAAACTGCCTACTTTCTGAACTTTTCTTAAAATGTCCAGTCCATGAACAGCCATCAATCGTGCCTCCGGACCCAAAGGATCACAGTTCGGACGAACTAAAATAAGCTGTTGTAATCCCATGTTTTTCATAACTCGCGCTACTGATCCCACATTCAACGGTCCAGCAGGTTCAACTAAAACAATTTTTATTTGGGCTAAGGACATGGTTTAAAGTTATTTTTTAACTCACATGACACCCCCACTATCATCCATGTAAATTAGATGACAGTGAAGGTCTTTTTTAATAAATAAAAGAGTAAGATATTAACGAGTTTGACGAGATGCTAACTTTTCAATAGTTGCCTGGGTTTCTTGGAATAGTTGGTGGCGAGGATCTTTAACTTGGGTTAAAGAGGGAACAAGATTACGAGCATGTAATGCCATGTAGAGTTGCAGTTGAGCCACGTAATCCTGTATGTTTTCCTGCATGGACTCTGTATTGATTGAAGTCGTTTCCACTTTCAAGATACCTTCCTAAAATTGAGCTATATGATTTGGTTGATTGACCGTTCTACGAAACTATCACGTTATTATGTGTCCCGCGATAGATAATAACAAATTTTACATACTTCTAAACATACCGCAATATTGCCATTCGAAGAACTTGATAATTTTTATCAATCAACCTACTCAAGATATCTTAAAAATAAGAAGCTAAGTTCATAATTTTAAATATATGAACTGTTGGTATATAAATTAAGCTTAAGTAAAGTTACCCTTTTTAAATTTATGCAAATATCATCTTTAGTATCTACATTTTATCTTCGTAACAGTGTAACAGTACTTATTAGCTTGTTGTACTTAATTTGTTGATGGTACTATAAATCTCTAATAAACAATATTAGCTAAAGTGAAATATTCAACCTTAATTAGATATTAAAGACACTAAGTATTTAGGAATAAATATAAATACTCTTTTTTTTGTTTTTTGGTTTTATTTTAATTAAGTTACTTACCTATACTAAGTTCCTATCGATAATAATTACTATATCATTTTTTATTTTTGTTCCTTGATCGAATTAATTTATTTTTTAACTTGAAGTTTTATTTTGCTATTTTTTATAAAAAATTAAAAAATATTTTCATGGCTTATATTTCTTTTTATATATAATTTTTGAAGGATAATAATATTTTAAAAATGTAGTTAAATAGCAGAATTATGTTCATTGAATACAGAATTCTATCAAGGGCAAGATAGGATAAATTAAGCAAATAAACAGATTATATCGAAGTAGCAGCGAGATAAAATAATGACAATTCAAACAAATAAACTTCTATTTTAATAGAAAATATATATGCAACTGACAAATAACTTAGTCTGTTATTATCCATTCTATGAATTAATTACTTAATATTAAAATATCAAGATAATTCTTTATGATCTTTTGAATGCTCTTTATATTAACTACATCCATGTAATGAAAAAAATTATCAGAAAAGATATCTGTGAAAATTTATTGTTAACAACATATTGAATCTACTCTTAAATTTTAACGGTTTGTTTGACTAATGGAATATCCATAATATGGTACAAGTTAGGATTAATTTCCCCATGAACGGTGAGTAGAATAGCTCTAATTAAAGCTTGTGCCTTGAGAAGTATTTCATCAAATTCTATCTGGGGATCTGATAGAGCAACAATTGCTCCTCCTACACCAATAGTCGTTTCAGTTGGGGTCATTACAATTGTACGTATGACAATGTTCAAATCAGCTGTACCATTGAGTCCTAGAAAACCAATTGCCCCTGAGTAAATACCCCGTGCTTCTCCTTCAAGCCTGTCAATAATTTCCATGGTTCTCAATTTAGGAGCACCAGTCATTGATCCACCAGGAAAAGCTACGCGGATACAATCGGTGGCTCTGAGATCTTTACGAAGGTGTCCGCAAATAGTACTGACTAATTGATGCACAGTAGCATAAGTTTCGATATCCATTAATTTAGGAACATGAACACTGCCTATTTCGCATACATGTCCTAGATCATTTCGTAGCAAGTCCACAATCATTAAGTTTTCAGCACGATCTTTCTCCCCATTTTTTAAACTTTTTTGTATTTCCTGGTCTTCTTGAATATTAATCCCTCTTGCTTTGGTTCCTTTAATCGGCTTGGATTCGACTTTATTATTACGATCAATTTTTAGAAAACGCTCTGGGGAAGAACTAAGAACGACGAGATCTTCAAATCGAAAAAATGCTGAGTAGGGTGCTGGATTAGTTTTCCTTAATATTCGATAAAGTGTTAGAGGATCAGGTTTACTATCAGTAGAAATCTTATTAGTTAAACAGACTTCATAGCTTTCTCCTTCAGAAATTTCATAGAGACAATGTTGGATATTATCTAAGTAAGTTTGGTAAGAGCGGCTAAAGCGAAAAGTGACTGGTTTGTTACTATTTTTGGGAGTAGGTGGTTCTAATAATGGTAACGTCGATAGTTTTTGCTCTATGGTGTCAAACCAAGCCTCAGCTTCACTTTCTTGCTCCTTTTTCATTAGACACAATACGTAGGTTGTTAGTTCTTGATGATCAAAGACAATTAATCGATCAGCTAAGATAAAGCTAGAGTCAGGCAATGATGAAGGATTTTCTAATGTGCTGCCGCATTCGGCCTTAATTTCATAACCAAAATAACCAGCAAAACCACAATTAAAGTCAAAAGGTAAACTATCACAGTAGCAGTTAAGCAATTCAAGTTCTCGCTTGAGATAGTCCAATATACTCTCTTTATACACATTCAATTCGTTTCCTTGAGTGACAGATACTTCTCTAGTCTGAACATTATATTGAATCAATCTACTGTTGGGACCACAACCGTCTCCCATAAAAGAGAAACGCGAAAGATTTGAATCGGCTAGACTGCTGTCAAGCCAAAAAGCAGGGGTTTTGTCTCCAAATAGATGAACAAAAACTTGTTCTGGATCTCGATCAATATTAAGTTGACGACTATAAACTTGGTAATCAAGATTATGGAATTGGTGAAAATAACCGGTTGGAACAATAGAAAACTCTTGATCCATCACACTTTGTCTTCTGTCTTTCTCGGTAAAATATTGCTTAGTAATATTTCTAAAATTTTCTAATAAGGTATATCCATACTCAGTACTGATAGACTCAGGGTGAAACTGTACCCCCCAAATTGGTCTTGATTGGTGGCGTAACCCCATGATAATTCCATCTGCTGTCCAAGCAGTTATTTTTAGACTCTCAGGTAATATTGGGGCAACAATTAAAGAATGATAGCGAACAACACAGAAGTTTTGAGGAATATCAGCAAATATTTCAGAGTTGTCATGATAGACACGACTCAATCGTCCATGCATTGCTTCAGGAGCATAGATAACTTGGCCTCCAAAAACATAACCAATACCCTGATGACCTAAACAAATGCCTAGTAAGGGAACCCCTATTTTTTTAATTACTTGTTGACAAATTCCAAAATCTTTCTGATTTTCTGGACGACCTGGTCCAGGAGAGATGACTATATTGTCAAATGATAAAGCCTGTAGTTCAGAATAAGTAAATTGGTCATTGTGTATAACAATTGGAGGTTCTCCATTTACCTGTGCAATCATTTGATAAAGATTGAAAGTATAGGAATCGTAATTATCAATTAATATAGTTTTCATAGTTATTACTATCACAAAATTTTAGGGACAATTAATTTAAATAAATAATTAAATTTTATTTAGCTCCAGTAAAATTCTTTATAAAAAACATAAAAAAAGTTTTTTTGAGATTAATGAATAAGAATTAGGGATTATTCTTTAGTAAGAAACTGATATAGCTTCATTTTTTAATGTAGCATACTATATACAAAATCAATTTACTTATTAGAATATGACGATAGTATAATCATCTGCAAAAAAATTATTATCATATTTATAGCTTATTGCTACTTAATTTATATAAGCATATAATGTAAAGTTATAGTAAGTTTATATTAAAGCTATAAATCATATAAGACATAGTTTATAGTGCAAAAAAATTGTTATTATATTGCTAGGATAGTTAATTTAGTTATCTAATATAAAATAGTAATTCTAGCAGTTAAGCTGTTATACATTGATTAAAAGTATGATATTATATCTTTATATAAAATAATTTGATTAATAATAAATACTAGGGATAAATAGCATTAAACTGATTAAATATTGTTTAATGTATGAAAAAATTATTTCAACTAAAAAGTAATAAATTATAATTTTTGTGTGAAAACTTATGAAAAAAGAGTAAAGACAAAAAATATAAACGCTTTTAGTATATAAAATGATTATTTTTTATGTGATGGCTAAGTTAAAGGAGTTGAAATATATTTACAATAACAATATATTCAATTGTATTTCGTAAATATATTTTTATAATTGGCAGTTTTATTTAATTGAGTCAGTAAATAACTCAACTCAATAGATATCAGTTTACAGTTTTTTCTGTATTTTAGGAAATACCTAGTTATTGAGCTTAAATACTTTAACTTTATATCTTTTAATTAATTTAAAATATGTCATTAAGCCTTCAAAAAAATAAGCATATTATATAGTAAACTAATATGACATATTTTTAGTGTTTTAATTTGCTTGAATCGTTTATATTTAACAGTAATTTAAATTAGCATATATAAAATAGCGTTGTTTTTTGTATTTGTTTATTAGTCTTAATGCTATCGGATATAACTTAATCGTATTTTTCTTTAAAAACAAGTCAATAAATTATACAATTTGTTAGTTTAATTTTTAATTGCCTTTATTTCATTTACATCGGTATAATAAATAAGTAGCTGAATACTTAAAAATGCTGCTTATTTGTTTGTTAAAAATTTACCATATATATGGTATCATGATTATGATTTTAATTTATGTAAATAGCAACAAAGTATTAATATAAATAAGCAACAAACTAAACTAAATTAAATCAATAATTCTAACCAATATTAATCGTGTCCAACACAATTTTTGATCTAATAATAGAAAATTTATGAACAAAGATGAAAGTAGATTAGAATGGGCTACGCTAGCTTGTTTTTATATAAATCAAGAAGTACAAGAATGTTCCACTTACATCCAATGACTATGTCTCCCTCCTAAACTCAAACTCAAGTTAACATGGATGAGTGGACTGAAAAAATTGAAGATGGTTATGGAATGGTTAGAAAGAATTCATCGAGTTGTTCGATCACATATTAATGGCTTAATCAAAGAAGAAGAGGATCCCGAAAAAATCTTAGAAACGGCGATCATAAAAATAGAACAGGAATTGATTACCATGCGACGAGCGTTAGCAGAAGCAATCGCTACTAACAAAAACGCACAACGGCAGTTAGTTCACCACCAAAAAGCGGCAGAAAAATGGTACAAACAAGCAGTCATGGCTATTGATAAAGGGAATGAACCGCTAGCTAGGGAGTCCCTTATTAACCGTCAATCTTATCAAATACAGTCTCAAGAAATAGAAAATCAACTAAAACAACAAAATCAAGTAATTGGGAAGGTTAAGCAAAATTTAAGAACTCTAGAACAAAAGTACGTTGAAGCTAAAGCAAAGAAAAACCTTAACCTAGCTAGACTACGATCAGCTATAGCTTCCCAAAGACTACAGGAAATTGTTGGAAATCTAAATTCGGGTGATTCTAACAGCATTTTGGAGCAGATAGAATCGAAAATTTTGAAACTAGAAGTTGAATCAGAAATAACCCAAAGTTTGAGTGCTGATTCCTTAGAACAGCAATTCATAGACTTAGAAATGGATAAAATCATCGATACAGAAATTGTTAACCTCAAAGGAAAAAAAATGACCTCACGCCAGTCTAATCAATCATCAGACTCTTCTTCGAAAATAGATACAATTAAGGCTAAGCCCGATTAATTTTTAAAACATAATTATTGAGAAAAAAAGGGTAATTTTATTCAGGAGTATTCCAAAATTGTTTTCTATCTCTGGTTTCCTTACTTTCCCTCCATGACCTTTCATATGCCAAACTAGAAATGGGCAAGCCATACTCAGTGGCATAAAAAAATTAATTTTAACTTTAAAATTTTACTTACCCCAGTATACACACCGGAGGATAAACAGCATCATGGGATTATTTGATCGCCTAAGCCGAGTTGTCCGAGCTAACTTAAACGATCTCGTCAGCAAAGCAGAAGACCCCGAAAAAGTATTAGAACAAACCCTCAATGATATGGGAGAAGACTTAATACAAGTACGTCAAGCAGTCGCCCGTGCTATTGCCGAACAAAAGCGTACTGAGCAACGGTACAATCAGGATCTATCAGAAGCTAATAAATGGGAGCAACGGGCTAAACTTGCCCTCTCTCAAGGAGATGAAAGTCTAGCTAGAGAAGCCTTAGTCCGTAAAAAAACTCATACTGATACTTCTGTAACTCTTAAACAACAGCTGGAACAACAAAATAGCCAAGTCAATACCCTCAAGCGTAATCTAATAGCTTTAGAAAGTAAAATTTCCGAAGCTAAAACTAAGAAAAATATGCTTATCGCTCGGTCTAAAGCAGCTAAGGCTAACGCAGAAATTCAGCAAACTTTAAGTGGTGTTGATACTAGTGGCTCAATGGCAGCCTTTGAGCGTATGGAATCCAAAGTATTGGATATGGAAGCCCGTTCCCAAGCCTTTGGAGAGTTAAGCGATACTGGTATTGAAGAACAATTTGCTAAATTAGAGTCTGCAAGTGGTGTAGATGACGAATTAGCTATGCTCAAAGCACAAATCAGTGGAATTCCCGAACCAAAGAAATTACCTGAAGCCTCTGATCCCCAATTATCTCGAAAAGATTCAGCAGTGGATACGGAACTAGAAGACTTACGTAAACAATTGGACAATCTCTAAAGAAGTGGACTAAAATACGTTACCGAAAATCACCTTTTACTTTTTAGGGGCGTATTTTGCTGCATCTCCTCAGCTAGCCAAATTCAGCTCGCTTTACTCCAGGATTGATATGAATAAAAGATAAGCAAAATAACTGACAACCCTGTAACCTAGATAATCGACAACTCAATTATTAAACAACCAATTAAAAAGCAATTATGAGTAGTGTTCTAGAAATTACTGATCCCAACTTTGAGGAAGAAATTTTTCACACGAAGCAACCGGTTCTAGTTTACTTTTGGGCTTCTTGGTGCGGTCCATGCCAATTAGTTTCTCCTTCCATCAATGCGATAGCCCAAACTTATAGTGATCGCCTTAAAGTTGTTAAATTAGAAGTTGATCCTAATCCTAAGGCAACTGCTGAGTGTCAAGTAAAAGGAGTTCCAGCTTTGAGACTCTATAAAGACAAAAAACTTTTAGCTTCCCATGAAGGGGCCATCACAAAACAAAAACTTATTGGGGACATTCTAGATCCTCATTTAAGTTAGATAGTAAGTCATTAACTATTCGTTAATGACTGTTTGTAAAATTGTTCAAATAAGTCATTGATACCCCTCTTGTAAAGACTATGCGCTTTGCTAACCGTCTCAATTATCTGTCAAGCAATGTCTTCGCCGATATGGATAAATCAAAAGCTGAGGCTATATCAGCAGGGAAAACTATCATAGACTTATCATTGGGATCGTCTGACTTGTCGGCCCCAAATGTAGCGATTGCTACTATTGAAAACTCTTTGCACGATCCCATCACCCATGGTTATCTGTTGCATCATGGAACACTCCCTTTTCGGGAAGCTGTGGCCAGATGGTATACTAAGCGTTTCAATGTTGAGATTGATCCTCAGACAGAAGTATTACCCTTGATTGGCTCTCAAGAAGGAACAGGTCATTTTCCATTAGCAATTCTCAATCCTGGGGAAATAGCTTTATTATGTGATCCTGGTTATCCTTCTCATGCAGGTGGCGTCTACTTGGCAGGGGGACAGATTTATACAATGCCCTTGTTAGCAGAAAATAAATTTTTACCCATCCTAGCAGATATTCCCACTTCTGTTCTGGCTAAGGCTCGTTTAATGGTATTGAACTATCCTCATAATCCTACGACGGCCATGGCTTCCTTGTCTTTTTTTGAGGAAACAGTCAAATTTTGTCAAAAAAATAGTTTAGTTTTAGTTCATGATTTTCCTTACGCTGACATTGTTTTTGATGGTATAGAAATACCGCCATCTATTTTACAAGCAGATCCAAATAAATCTAGTTCAATCGAGTTTTTTACGTTTTCTAAGTCCTATAACATGGGTGGATTTAGAATCGGATTTGCTATTGGAAATGCTGAACTCGTTACGGCATTAAAAAAAATTAAAACAATTGTTGATTTTAATCAATATAGAGGAATTTTAAAGGGAGCAATTGCTGTTCTGGAGAGCTCTCAAGAAACTGTTAAACAAACTGTTGCTGAATTACAAAAACGCAGGGATGCTTTTATCGAAGCATTAAATAATATTAATTGGTTAGTTGAATCTCCTAAATCAACTATGTATGTTTGGGCAAAATTGCCACGATCATGGCAAAATAAATCAATTGATTTTTGTCAACAATTAGTATTAAAAACAGGAGTTGCAGTTTCTCCTGGAGCAGGTTTTGGAAAACAGGGAGAGGGTTATGTTAGATTTGCTTTAGTTCATAACTCTGATGTGTTAGAAGTAGCAGTTGAGAGAATTGCTGGGTTTTTAGAAAAAACTATTTAATGTTTATTAACACATATCTATAAAATACTGCAAATTTAAGTAAAATATGTGTTATCTAAACTTGCATTAAAAAAAATACACTCCATTGCTTTAGGGACAGTGGCTCTTAGAAAAATTTTTGGATTCTAGATAACATAAGCTTAGGAACTGGCATTATAACTAAAAGCTAAGGGACATCTTTAGGAGTAATTAATTTGAAAAAAGTAGAAGCGATCATTCGCCCTTTTAAATTAGACGATGTTAAAATTGCTCTCGTCAATGCAGGAATTGTCGGAATGACGGTCTCTGAGGTGCGAGGATTTGGGAGACAAAAAGGTCAAACAGAACGGTATCGTGGATCAGAATATACAGTGGAGTTTCTGCAAAAACTTAAGATAGAAATTGTAGTCGAAGATCCTCAGGTAGATATGGTGATCAAAAAATTGATCGCTGCGGCACGCACCGGAGAGATTGGAGACGGAAAAATATTTGTCTCTCCCGTAGATCAAATTATCCGTATTCGCACTGGAGAAAGCGATATTGAAGCGATTTAACTAAGATAGGGGATTACGGACCATTAGTCCTTCCCCATTATATAATACAGTTTTAATGTTGCTTAACTTTGACAATCAAGTTTTTCAATATCTTGGCGAATATCATTAAGATCAATATAGCGATCAGTAGCATTTCTTAATTCCCTAGCAATCATCCCCTCTGTAGAGACAACTGTAATATGGGTATTCTTAGAACGTAATAGTTCAATCGCTCTTTCAAAATCTCCATCACCACTAAAAAGTATTACTCTATCGTATTGATCTACTGTATTAAACATATCAACTACAATTTCAATATCAAGATTAGCTTTTTGTGAATAACGACCTGATGTATCATCATAATATTCTTTAAGAATTTTAGTTCTTACTGTATATCCTAAACTTATTAAAGCGTCTCGAAATCCTCTTTGATCTTGAGAATCTTTCAGTCCAGTGTACCAAAAAGCATTCACCAAACTAACTATAGGATCTTTAGTAAAATGTTCTAGAACTCTTCTAGGGTCAAAAAACCAGCTGTTTTTTTGTTGTGCATAAAACATATTATTACCATCGACAAATATAGAAACGCGTTCTTTCTGAAGAATACAAATATTTGCAACATCCATGAAATTAAAACCTAAGATAATTTAGAAATAAAATTTAATCTTTTAGCTTAATAGTCTAGTTAAGCAATCTTACTTAATTAAAATCTTACCTTAAAAGTTTCCCCTTTGTTATAATAGAGAACTTAAATAGAAAGTATAAGTCTTTGATGTAGAAGTAGATGATAAAAATACTTCCAAATAAATATTTTTATTTAAGTAAAAATCTTTAACCATTGATAGAATACTAAGGATATAACTATCTAAGACTTTTCTTAAACCACTGAAAAAGAACCTAAATTGTTTTACTATACTGGATTTAATTTTAAAGAGAATAAATTAACATAAAAAATTAATATCAAACTGAAACAAATGGTAATTTTTTATATCTTTTGATAATCCTACAGGAGAGTTTATTTAATAATTAAATATAATCAATAACTATAATTGTCGGTAATTCACTTTTACAGTTAACTAATTATACTTCGATATTGCTAGTGAAATAATTAATTAGCTCATTTACCCTCAATAGCAATACTATTAATGATAATAATCATAAAAAATAGATTTTAGACTATTCAAGAGCAACAACTAAACTACAATAGTATAGTATCGTAAAAATATATATGTACTAAAAACACTATTATGTATTGAATAAATAGCTAATTTACACTACTTTTTTAGATAAATCTAAAAAACAAATATTTTATGTAAGTAATGATAGTTTACGATAAATTTAGTTTATATTAAGATAATAAACTCTTAAAAGGAGTATAAGGATTTATATTTTGAAGTGAAATATAAATAAATATTAATTATTAAAATTTGATTCTTAATAAAGCAATATCTATTATTGATTACAACAAAATATAAAAAGTATGATATCTTTCTACTGTTAGAGCTTATTTAAGGCAAAATAATAATAAATAGAAACTAAATAGAAACTAAATTGTTACTTTATACAAAGTATAATATCAATATTAATTATTTAAAATAATCAAGTATTATAATCTAGTAAATATAATAATAATATTTTTTAAGAACTATTGATAAAAATCTATTATAATGATGAGATTTAACAAAAATAATTATCCTAAATAAATCTGCTAAGATTACCAGAGTATATTCTATTTTAATTTAGGTTTTATGTATAAACAAAAAATGTTTCTATATTTTGTAAATAATATACTTTTTTATTAAAATTTATCATTTTTTATTCAAATAAAAGTCTAATAAGACTATCTAGATATAGTTATCAAAAAATATTTTCTAATGCCAGAATAATAGTAGTATGCTAAAAAATCGTAACAAAAAAACTTAAAGATAAAAATATATAAAAACTGGCCAGTATAATCTATAGTAAATATCTATTACTCGAGAGCAAAGAGAACTTAAGTAACAAAAAAAGAAAAGACTAGGATAAAGAGAATCAAAAATATTATCAGTCTTAGAAAAATGTATTAAATAAAGTAGAAAATCATAAATTAGAAAATATTGTTAAAACTTAAATAGTAAGTGATGAAACTTTTGATAAATTTTTACAATGTGCATACAACACTTACCTACAGTTAATTTTACTTAAATTAGTTTAAAAGTTAATTCAAATTCATCCATTTATCAAACAGATAAATAACTTGGTTTATGATAGTTTTGCTCTCTTTAACGACATTACTAATACTCCCAAACTTATACTTTTGACAAAAGTAATAATTTAAAATTAAAAATAATTGCTCCGTCAAGAATATAAATTTGGATGCCATATAAAATACAAGAAAGTTCTTTGACTTTCGATATATAAGTCATAATTAAGCTATTTACTTATTAGTAAGTAAAAGTGATTGAAATAATGCTTCAGTAGCTTAAAGACGAAAATAACAAGATATATAGTTAACTCTGTAATTATACGAACTTACAATAATTTAATTGAATATTCTAATGACTGCTGAAAAGAAACCTCGAATCTTTCTAACAATTGGCGGAATTGTTCTCCTTCAATGGTCTCTTGGTCAATAAGAACATCTACTAAGTAATCAATGGCATTACGATTATCTTGAATTATATTCCGAGCTTTATTATGGCAATAATTTATAATATGTCGCACTTGATGGTCAATTTTGCCGGCAATCTCTTGAGAATAATCAGAATCATTGTGATCATCATTTTCTAAGGCAACTAATCCTAACTCAGACATTCCGAAGCGAGTTACCATTTGTCGAGCTAGGTGAGTTACCTTTTCAATATCGTTCCCAGCTCCAGTTGTGACCTCATCCTCGCCAAAAATTTCTTCTTCGGCAGCTCTACCTCCTAATAAACCAGCAATTCTAGCCAACAATTGATTTCTGGTTGTTAGTTTATATTCTTCATCTGGGGTGAACCAAGTTAAACCTTTAACTTGTCCTCTGGGAATTAAAGTAACTTTTTCCACTAGATCATGCCCACTACATAAAGTTCCTACAATTGCATGACCCACTTCATGATAGGCAATTAACCGTTTACTCTTATTGTCGACCAAAGGAGTTCCTTCCATCCCAGCTACAACCCGATCAATAGCGTCGTTAACTTCTGTCATGGTAATTGCTTCTTTTCGTCGCCGTGCAGTGAAAATTGCTGCTTCGTTGAGAACATTGGCTAAATCTGCCCCTGTGAATCCTGGAGTCCGTCGAGCAATCGCCTCCAAGGACACTTTTTTGTCAACTTTTTTATCCCTGGCGTGAACTTCCAAAATGCTTTGACGACCCTTTAAATCAGGATAATCTACCATTAACTGTCGGTCAAAACGTCCAGGGCGTAACAATGCTTTATCGAGAACATGAGAACGGTTGGTTGCTGCAATCACAATAATTCCCTGATTACCCTCAAAGCCATCCATTTCGGTTAACAATTGGTTAAGAGTTTGTTCTCGTTCATCATTTCCTCCCCCATAACCTACTCCTCGTTGCCGACCTACTGCATCAATTTCGTCAATAAAGATTAGACAGGGAGCGTTTTCTTTAGCTTTCCTGAATAAATCTCGTACTCGTGAAGCACCGACACCAACAAACATCTCCACAAATTCTGAGCCTGACATACTAAAGAAGGGGACAGCCGCTTCTCCCGCAATGGCTTTAGCGAGTAAGGTTTTACCCGTTCCTGGAGGTCCAACTAATAATACGCCTTTGGGGATTTTTGCACCAATTGCAGTAAATTTTTCAGGTTGTTTGAGGAAAGTTACTACTTCTTGCAATTCATCTTTAGCTTCGTCAATACCAGCCACTATATCAAAGGTAATTCCTGTTTTGGCTTCCATCTGAAAGCGGGCGCGAGATTTCCCAAAATTCATAGCTTGACCAGACACATTGGCCGAACGTCGTAGGATTACCAGAAAAATTGCAAATAACAAAAAAAGAACAATTAAATTGGTGACTAGCCCAATTGTAGCTGAATTATCAGTAGAGGGACGAATTGTAAATGGTACTTCGTGATCTCGAAGTTTAGTGATCAATTCAGTATTAAAATGATTTTTAAATATTGAAATTTCTTGGTATCGTTCTTTTCTATCTTGGTCCTTTAAGGTGACTTTGGCTTTTTGTCGTTTGGGATCAATTTCTACGTTTACTACTTGATTCGATTTAACGTTCTCAATTAGTTGGGTGTAACTACCTTGCTCAATTTTGGTGTCTGTTTTCGTTTGTCCCAAACTGGGTGTGGCAATTAGTAATGATTGAATGAGCATCAAACCAGTAATAAACCAATCCCATTTTTTTGAAAAGATTTTCTGTTTCTTTTGTTGCTGAACCTTGGGGATTGCTGTACTCTGTTTTATCATAGCTTGTTGAGTTTGATTTTGCCCTGAGGCCAACTTAAGATAGTTGTCCATAAAGAAGTTGTTTTATTTTTATTATGAACGATGATGTCAAAGAATTGATGAGAGACAATCGTCAAGGTAGCATGTTTGTTGACAGTTAAGTACTAGCTGTTGTTCTCCTTAACTCTCCCCCTCTCATCCCATAAGGCTAGGAATCTCGTCGTTCTCTACTTTTTCTATAGCGAGTTTCCTGTAGACCATTGCCAATTCCTTGAATGATTCCACGGACAATTAGTCCTAATCCTCTACCAATAAGCTGAGTTAGTAGATAAACTAAACTGTTTCCAATCAATCTAACTATAGAACGCAATATAGGGGCAAAAGCATCACGAGATTCTAACATCATGGTAACTACCCAACGAACCCCTTTAAGCTGTCTAAGTTCATGTTGTCGTGAGGCATAGATATAAGTGGTTTCAATTCCTTTTTTACCCCAAAATAATAGTCTGTATTTACTTTCAAAAATATTACTTGGTTCTTCCCAAAATTTTTCTTGACGATAAACCCAGGATAGGTTGTTACGAAATTTAGTAATTTCTCTATAGCAACCCATTTTATCTAAAAATAATTTCCGACTAATTACTTCGGTGTCTGAAAAATTATTTAAAATTAAAAAGGTGATTCCATTAGCTATATGAATAATAAAGTTTTCGAAAAGAATCTCAGCTTGATGATAAGCTTCAGGGGTTTTAGCACAGTACAAAGTACCCTTAATTTTTAGTCCTTGATCAAAAAGCAAGTATTTTAATAACTCATCAAAAAAAGGTGTCTTTTTTATAAGTTCTTCCTTGACTAAGCTGACATTATCATCAATAATATTCTCAACATAGTTTAAAGTTATTGTTGGTTCTAAAATACAATACTTACATAAAAAGCTAACTGCTGATTCTTTCCAAATTTTCTGGGTAATCATAACAGTATCTTTTGGTAATTTTGAAGTATCTGTTTTGATAAAATCTAAGTCTTCTAATACTCTCCCAAGCTGATGAATAACAATAGTCATTAACTCTTCTTTTTTATCATCTTTGAGAATATCTATTTCGAAAGGAGTTGATGTTAAATTATTAGAATTGATCGCTATTTTTTTAAGTGTATTTTTAATGATGACTAAACTATTTATTGACTTTAATCCTAGAATATTTGTTGAAGACTCAGATAGGAATTCAGAAGAATAGTTATCATCTTTAGAGCCTATTGAGGAAAACTTTGATTGTGAAATCTGGTTAGCCATAGTAATACTAATGGGGATTAATTTATTAACTAACCATTTTGCAGCTAATAACTCTCGTTTTCTCACTTTTAAAAATTCTTTGTTAATCCACGATAATTGGTTTTGGTTGAGCCGTAGATTAATTTTGGCAACGGTTTTATTAATTTGTTCTAAGCCTAATTGTTTACCCTGTAAAAGCCATGCCTGAGGAGATTTAGGTTGTTCTAAGATGACATCAGACGAAGGGAGGGCTAACGTTGGCCAAACCGTCTGACCCTGAGCTATTTTCTGTAGTTGTTCGACTAAACATTCTATTGTTATTCCCTTTAGACAGTAACCTTCAACACCAGCTTGTTTAGCAGTTTGTAGTAATAAAGGGTCAGTCAAACGACTTAACAAGCATATTTTAAAGTTGCGGTAGGTTTGTCTAATTTCTTTAAGAAATCTCCACCCCTCTGAGACATTATTTGGAGTATCTGGATCTAAAATAATTAAATCTATTGACTGTCCAACTAAAGTTTCTTGGACGGGCTGGGAAAAGTCTGTTTGAACGACAACACAAAAATTCGAATAGTTGCTTAAGACATTAGACAGTCCTAAGCGAAAAATAGCATCATTATCAATTAGCAGTAGATTAATCGGGCGATCGCTCACGATGCTTAGGAAAAAATGATAACACTATCTTTAGTTTAGTTCAGGTTTGTCTGATTGCTTATAACCAAAAAAATCGATTCGATAGTCGGTTATCTTTACCCCTGTTTGCTGTTCCACTTGTTCAAGTAATTCTGGGGGTAATTCCAGGTGAATATCCATGATTTGTCGTGTATCTAGGCAGTTAACATGACTGTGAGAGTCACTAATATGACCATATAGCCTACCATCAGATCGTTCAATACATTCAATGATTCCTTGGCTTGAAAGAGCATCTAGATTTTGATACACCGAGGTGTGGCCGATCTCTTTGCCCTCTTGAGAGAGATACTTATAAATTTCCCTAGCAGATAAATGTCCCTTAGCTTTCCAAAGTAATTCTAAGATGAAGCGACGTTGACGACTAACCCGCATTCCCAATGCCTGACAAAGGTTCAGGGCATCTTCTAGTGACCGTATTGGTTGGGTTTGTCCTCCTTGTTTGCTCATAACTGTGCTGATTACTCTTGACAATTTAATTGATTGTAAATTTATTACCAGTTTAGCTTAGACTAATTTTTTACTTTTAGGAAGAATACTCAATTTTTTATAGTTACAACAATGCAGGGATTTTTATTCCAATAGTGTTGGAGCAGTCTATATAGCTATTTTATCTTCTTAGATACCAAAATTTAGTATCACGTTAATAGCAAAACTCAATATGCCCTAAAAGGTATTCTATTTGTCTGAATTATTGTTATAACAACCGTTTATTTGTCTGAATTGAGCCTGTATTCTTAATCACACCAAAGGTGTTAATACAAAAGTCCAGGTCATATACGGACACAAGATAGTCTTTAGCTAAAAATAGAAAATATCTCCCATTCATACTTACGAGTGTGCTATTCATCTCGTTTTATGATAAAAACTAAATAACTCTAGAACAAGCAACCTAAATAGACTTTATGACTATGAGTAAATAACTCATATTAGATGGCTCAAGGCAGATTTGAACTGCCGACCTTGGGCTTATGAGTCCCCTGCTCTAACCTACTGAGCTACTGAGCCATATTTTTCCATCATGAATAGCATAGCACAAAACAGAGATATTAACCCAAGTGGACAAAAAAGTCAGAGGAAGTCCGACCTTCCCCTGAAAAAGAACTA
The DNA here is from genome assembly GCF_947331815.1 of Cyanobacterium sp. uoEpiScrs1. Classification (GTDB taxonomy): domain Bacteria; phylum Cyanobacteriota; class Cyanobacteriia; order Cyanobacteriales; family Microcystaceae; genus Rippkaea. The sequence continues at coordinate 776,381 of NZ_OX373462.1, read as the reverse complement.
AACTAAAAAATTTATCAATTATTTCCTTTTCTTGGGTAATAAGGCCACAGGATTAACTGCACCCGTGCCACTTGGATGAACCTCAAAGTGAAGATGAGGTCCAGTACTGTATCCAGTACTTCCCATTTCAGCAATTTGTTGCCCCTGCTCGACTTTTTGTCCACGACGGACCAGCAGACGGTTATTATGGGCATAGAGAGTAATACTGCCATCAGGGTGACGAACTTTAACTAGTTTTCCGTAGCCTCCCGAATTCCATCCTGCTGTAATCACTTCGCCAGGGGCTGCAGCAATAATAGGAGTTCCAATGGGAGCGGCAATATCAATTCCCCTATGCATTCTACCCCAGCGTTGTCCATAGCCAGAAGTTAATACCCCTTTACTTGGCCAAATATAACCAGTAAACTGCATAGGAGCATTAGGAAGGTAATTATCGGGAACAGATAAGGGTGGTAACTCAGGTCCTACATTTGTCCCCACAGGGATACGGAAAGCGTCATTATACTGTTCTGCATCGTTAGGAGCCACTCCCATTAATCTAGAACGGAATTTAGATTGCTGTTGGGCAACTTGTTGTCGAGAAGAAGGGGAACTACGGTGATTGCTGGCCCACTCAGGATTTAGAATTTGTCCTAGTATAGGAGTTTCAGATTTCCTTGGAGTATCAGGTTCAGCCTCAACTGTATATTCCTGTTCAAGGTTAGCAATATCTGTTTTGAGTTGTTCTGTATGGAAATCTTGACTATTTTTAATATAAGTCTCGAAATGCTTTAGATTTTTATTCCTAGATAGCTGTTTCTCTCGTCGATTTACATTAGCAGGAAAAGCCGAGGACAATCCACTATCATAAACTGGAAGAGGAGAATCGAAAAATTGATTGGGAGATGAAGCTACTAAACCTTGATGTCGATTTTTGTATTGTGCCTTTGTTGCATATTCAGGAAGAACTAAACTTTGATGAACTTTAATTAAATTTGGATTGGTAATACCATTAGCTCTAATTAAATCTGAAAGGGTTAAGCCATGATTACGAGCAATACTATTAAGGGTATCCCCCGGCTGAACACGATAGGATTTCTTAGTGTTCACTAATTTTGCTTCTGGTTTAGGCACAATCTGATCAGTTGAAGTGGATCCTATAGAGAGTCCAATTTTAGATGGCTCAAAAGTTGATTTGCTAAGGGTTGAAGAGTAGGAAGAAAGAACTGCGGTTGAGGCTAAATTGTTTTCTCGTGTAGAAACTGGAATAGGAATAGGCTCATTAAATTGAGGAATTTCTTCGTATTCTATCTTTGCCAAAGGAACTGAAGAGAGTTTTGCTAAAGCTGAGAGGCGATTTTTATCAGTTTTTTTTAACGTAGAGGTAGGAGAAACATGGTTATTCGACAAACCAGAGGACAAAGATCCGGCGGTCTCTACAAGCGTGGTTAAACTTGAAGTTGAAACTAACTCAGTCTTTTGTGATGTAATCACTTGAGTGGCTGTTTCTCTTGCAGATTCATTATCTTGAAACCTACTGCTAATAGGTCTTAAAGGTTGGCTAACATCAGAGACATCCGCTAGTAAGGAACTAATATCAGGCTTTAGATTAGACTTTTCTGCTTTTAATTCAGCCAAACTATCTTGTAAACGTTTACGTGTCTCTCTAAGGTGATCGAGAGAAGTATTAACAGATTTAGAGGATAATTCTTGGTATTCGGAGGTTACTGTTCTAAGTTTGCGTGGTGAAGTCTGAAGCTTAGATTTTTCTAGAGAAGGAATTTTTAAAATTTGTCCGGAAACTAAGTCGGCTTCAATAGGAAGTTTATTGAGTGTAGCGATCTCAGCTGCTTCCACTTGATACTCTTGGGCTAGTTGTGTGATAGATTCTCCATGCCTAATTTTACGCTTAAGGGTCAGGGGAGCTAATTTACTTTTAGTTGAGCTGGTAGTGTCAGTTGAGCCAAACGAGGTTGAAAAATTGGTAAAATTTGTAACTGTAGTAACAGTTCGCGAGTTGGCTGCCACTGCTACTTTATTTTGAGTCAGCAACAATCCTGTAGCCCCCATAGAAATGGCTAAGCCAATCATGGCCGTAGAGCGACCTACTTGACTATGATTGTTATTAGGAGTCGAATTCCTTAAAGGAAAATCAGCTGAAGGAATAACTGATGTGTCAGGATAATCAGCTAGGCAAGAAGATATAAGCGTCACTTTGCGCATAAATATATTTTTCAAAAAAACCTCCTAAAATATTATGAATGAGATATTGTTAAAAATCTATGGATTCCGTTGATTTATCGAAATGTAATAGATACCTGATTTTACAGGGGAATATCTTAATAGAGATATATTAATAAGTCAATATACTCAAATATCATTTGATTGATTAAGCATTAAATTCAACTTATTTTCTTTGCTGATTTATTTTAGACAAGTATAGTCCGATTCGAATTTCAATGAGGGACCATTACATTTAATCTTTTTTTGTATGATGTCAAGTTTTTAGACGATAGAAGTTGATTGAAGGTTTCTCGATAAAATAGTGCCTGACGTTCAAGAGCTCTAATTTGGGATATTTTGAGTGTGTGAATCTGACATAGTCAATTTCTTAACTCTATAAGATGGATTTCTCAGGTATTCTTGGAGCATAAATATAAACTATTTATTAACACACTCAGATCATCTTCAATTGTCGTTGTGCTTCAAATAAACCTACTGTAACGCTCACCGATAAGTTTAAACTACGCACTTGAGGGTTATTCATCGGAATATATAAGGTTTCCTGACAACTGGCTAAAATAGACTGGGGTAGTCCTTCGGTTTCACTCCCAAATAATAACCAATCACTATCCTGAAATGTCCATTCAAGATAAGAACGACGACCCCGAGTACTAAAGCCAAGTAAACGCCCTCCTTGTTGCTTATGCCAGACTAAAAAATCTTCTAAACTATTATGGTAGTTGAGATCAACATATGGCCAGTAATCTAAACCAGCACGTTTTAAATAACGATTACTTAACTCAAATCCTAATGGACCGACCAGATGTAATTCTGTATTTGTAGCTGCACAAGTTCTAGCAATGTTGCCAGTATTTGGTGGAATTTGCGGGTTAACTAAAATAATACTGGGCATATAAATTTATAGTTCTTGTTTAATTTAAATTGATTTTTAATTTAAAATTTACAAAACCATCAGTTTTAATAAACTAAAAATATATTTTTACAGCTAACATTCACTTTTAGGCAACTAGCCAGGACCGACATAATTTGTTTTCTAATTCTCTTTCAAGTTGGGCAACAGCTTCGATCTCTTGAGTCAAGATTGAGGTAATGGAACAGCCTGATTGGTATTTTCTGAGCCATTGTTGTGCTAAGTTGCCATCTTGTAAAATTCTTTTTATGGGATTGAGAAAACAACTGAAGCCTCTCTGTTTAGCTATTGGCAATGTTTCTTGATATAATTCTTGAATCCAACTTTGTGCATCTATCTTACGGCCATCTTGCCAGTGGGTCAACTTAGCAGTTAAGCTGTGTTTCGCAACAGCTTTTTCGTTATGGGCAGTAATAGTCAATAATTCATCTGGGGAAAATTGACTATAAAGTAGAGGATCAAGACTGGTATCATTAATGACTTGAATTAAACGAGCTTCTAACAGTGCCACGACTGACAATAAAGTGATCGGCTCAATTATTAAATCACAAATTCTTAATTCTAAACGATTAAGACTATAGGGACGATTATCTCCATTAGGACGTACTGATGTCCAGAGATGACGAACGTTTTGCATAGTTTGGTGGGCTAACTGTTCTTCGGTCCAATGAATGAAGTGACTATGGTTTATAAACAGAGGAACATGGTCAGGAGTGTAGGGAAATAAATGCCAACGGGTAGAATGATAGCCTGTAAGTTGCCCATCAAGAAAAGGAGAAGATGCACTTAATGCCAAATAAAGAGGGGCCTCTAGACGAGCAAGACGACAAGCTCGTATTAAAGTATCCGGGTCATTGATTCCAATATTAATATGAACACTAGCAGTCACAACTCTCGTTCCATAAGTTTTCTCAATATAATTATGGTAGGGATTATTAAGATCGGACCGATAGAACTGATTGCTACCTCCCAGTGAAAGGGTACTGCCCGGAATTAAGGTAAAATTGCCAATGCGTTGTAGATATTTTCTTAAGTTGTGTCGGGGGCGGATTATAGAACACAATAATCGGTCATAGTAAGACAAAGGGGCTGTGGTATATTCTATATTCCGCGAATCAGGTTCCCGGACAAACCCTTGTAAGTCTTTAATAATACGCTCAGACAATCCTACAATTTGCCCATCGGATGTCCCTGTGTATATTTCAATTTCGAGTCCTTTGGATAATCGCACGATGATTCCTCTGCGTTAGCTGACCAATTTTTCCGGTTATTTGTCGCTCATACCTTATTATCAGTGGAGAAGGATAATTTACTCAAAAAAAATATTTTTGAAATCTCGTTGTGATTAACAACGAACACCTACCATCTTTTTTTAACACTCTGTTTTCTTTTATGAATTGCTTGAAGTACTTTCATTCCTTATAAAAGATTAATCAATTCTATAAGTTTTGAAGAAATCTTAGTACCATTAGTATAGGAGTTCAATCCTATATTAAATACCCTCCCAGTTGCGCGAAGCAGCTCTGTACTTTAATTTTTTAGTTAACCGTTGCTCTTTGCTTTGAAAAGAAACCTTTAAAGATAATTCTTGACAGGGAGAATGTGACGTTTGATGAAAGACTACTTTCCTAATGATGGAGTTTAGAGTAGATGATAACTTATAATTTTATTATTCGTTGAATTTGCTAAAGATCGGAGAATTTTATCGATGTAGATCAAGAAGAGACAAGACTGGATTGACTCACATCTTGTGGTGTAGGAGTTTTGACTACCTGAGCTACATGGTCTCTAGAAGAAACGGCAGGACAAAATAAGGGGGGATCTTCCGAACTTCAAAGAAAAAGACCCGCTTTTTAGGTATTTCTTACCCGCATTTTAATCTGACAATTGAAACTAAATACTAAGATGAGATTGATGGTCTCTAGTTTCTCTAACCTTATTGAGAGTTTATATCAAATTTATTTAATTTACGACTATCTTGGATAACTAAATTATCTCGATGTATCATGGTTGATGGACCTTCATAACCTAAAATGTCAGCAAATTTGTCAGAATGATGTCCTTTAATCTTTTTGATTTCTAAACTGCTATAATTTACAATTCCCCTAGCTAGTTCTTGTCCTTGTTCATCATACAATTGAATTGCATCAGATGCTTCAAAGTGTCCCTTAACTTTGATAATTCCCACTGCCAATAAAGACTTTCCTTGGTGACAAATAGCTTGAACTGCTCCTTGATCGAGATAAAGTTGGCCACTAGGAACCAAACCATAAGCAATCCAGCGTTTACGGGCGTTCTCATTACGCAGTTGGGGTTCAAATTGAGTTCCAATCGCCTTCCCTTCCAAAATTTTGAGCAAGTTACCTGGGTTTTTACCATGGGTAATTACCGTTCTCACCCCTGCACTAGTGGCTAGTCGTGCAGCCATTAGTTTTGTTGCCATGCCTCCTGTTCCCCATTGAGAACCCTTATTCCCTGCATTGACTTTTAGTAGATCAATTTCTTTAGCATTGACAAGAGTAATGGGTTGAGCATCCTGAACTAATCGAGGATCGGCTGAATAAAGTTGATCAACATCTGTTAGTAAGAATAACCAATCGGCACGGATAACACTAGCTAAAAGGGCTGATAGGGTGTCATTATCGCCAAATTTTAACTCTTCGGTAGCTACTGTGTCGTTCTCGTTAACAATAGGAATAACCCCTAACTCGAATAGTGATCGGAAAGTGTTATGGGCATTAACATAACAGCTACGTTCGATTAGTTCTCGTCGTGTCAGCAAAACTTGAGCAATAGGCTGCCCAATAGTGGTAAATAGATCATCATAGATGCGTATTAGACGACCTTGACCAACAGCAGCGATCGCCTGTTTAAAAGCTATTTTTTTCGGGCGTTCTTTCAAATTCAGACGGACGCATCCTACTCCTACAGCCCCAGAAGAAACTAACACTACCCGATAGCCTAATTGTTGTAACTGAGTTAAGGTTTCTACTAAAGTAGCAATGGTTGACAAAGCCAATTGTCCACTTGAGGATTGAGTTAAACTCGATGTTCCAACTTTAACAACAAGAGTTTGTTTCATTGATTAATACATGGTTGAAAGTTAATTCGGCCTTTGATATCTTCTCACTGTCAAGCTATGCTATGTTTTCAGACTTCCTGATCTTGATTTTCTCTGATTTGAGTAATTTTATCTGATTAACCTCAAAACGATTTTCGAGTATCTGAGTATTTTTATGGGAACGCATACTATGTTTATTTTTGGAATAAGGAAAATATAATTTTTTGGACTGTAGATCGACAAAGACTTGGACTGAAACTATCAAAATTTATTTTAGAACTCGAGCAATATTTATATTGGGGATCTTATTAAGATTTTAAATTTTTATTAGCTTTTTAAATTGTATACTCTAATTTAGTATAGATAATGTTCAAGCAACAAGATGAACTTATATACTCTCATTTGGAATAATAAACATCAAAAAGCAATTCATTAGAGATTAATAAATCTTTACTTTTTTTCAAAATATATATTCAGAATGAATGGCAAATACTTAGTGTATAGTCAATTACTTTAATTTGCTGTCTGTCTAGTACCAGGTTGCACCCAATATGTTATCGCAAACATTTATCCAGTCTTTACTAATGCCTATATGAGGGTAGATTAATCTACCCCCATATATTTTTACATTTTGAGATAGATACCTTGACTTTTCAGAAACTTTTGTTAGATTGAGCATATCTCTAAGTCTATCAAGAGCTTCGAGGAAAGACTTAATGGATTCAAGAGTGAAGTGAGGGGTGATGTTAAGACAAAAGTCAACATGTAAGATTACTAAAAGAAGTCTCTACGATTACCATCCATCAGATATTATCCGTCAACGGGCTTGGGTAGAAATTAATACAGAAGCCTTAATTCATAATGTTAAGAAAATAAAAGGATTATTATCACCAAAAACATCATTAATGGCTGTAGTTAAGGCTGATGCTTATGGGCACGGTGCTATTAAAGTTGCCAAGATAGCTTTACAAGCAGGGGCTAATAGTTTAGCAACAGCTACCTTGACAGAAGGAATTGAACTTCGAGAAGCAGGAATTACAGCCCCAATCCTGATTCTAGGAGCAATTAATACCCCTAAAGAAGTCACTGCGGTAACTCACTGGCACTTACAACCGACCCTTTGTAACCCTCAGCAAGCTTTAATTTTTTCTGATACTCTTAGTCGCCTGGGAGAGTCGTTACCTGTTCATCTTAAACTTGATACGGGAATGTCCCGTCTAGGGACACCTTGGCATCAAGCTAAAGAGTTCGTGCGGTTAGTGAGTCGGTTGCCTTATCTCAAAGTCGCTAGTTTATATTCTCATCTTGCTACGGCAGATAACCCTGACACCACAGTAATGCACGAACAACACCAACGGTTTGAGCAGATAATCGCTCAATTAAAAACTTATTTATTTAAATTACCGCCTCTACACTTAGCAAATTCGGCAGCAACTTTGATTCACCCAAATTTACACTACGATTTAGTTAGAGTTGGACTAGCCTTATATGGATTATATCCTGCCCCTCATCTGCGTTGGATCACTACCTTAAAACCTGTATTACAAGTTAAAGCCAAAATAACTCAGGTCAAAATGATTCCCTCAGGGACAGGGGTTAGTTATGGATATCAATTTGTCAGCAGTCGCCCAATGAATATTGCCGTTGTAGGTATTGGCTATGCGGACGGGGTTCCCCGTAATCTTTCCAATAAATTAGAAGTTTTAATCCGAGGTCAACGGGTACGTCAAATTGGAGCAATTACTATGGATCAGTTAATGTTGGATGTTAGTTCTATCACAGATATTAGAGTTGGAGAAGTAGTTACTTTAATTGGCAAAGATAAAACAGAAGAAATTACAGCAGATGATTGGGCACACTCTTTAGGGACTATTTCCTGGGAAATTATTTGTGGTTTTAAATATCGACTTCCACGAATTTTGATAGATTCAGAAGTCAACTGTTCTCAAGTGTTGGCTCATTAGCACAACATAATAAAACTTACCGCACTTTATCCTAAAAGTTCTTTTATGCTAAATCCAATGAATTAAATATCTATTGAATTAATTTTTGAGGTTAATAAAAACAGTCTTATGTATAGTTTCTACAAACTATACATAAGACTGTTTTTATGTGATTGTTCAATTGCCGTTCTAATTATCGTGTTGTTCATCCTTCATTAATGTCATATTGATATGACAAATTCTCTTACTTCAAATCATGATAATGACCATTAATGGTCTGTTATAGCAATCACTTATGCTTTAGTAGAAAATTTCATGCCGTTAATTATGATGATATTTATTCTATACGTTAATAACATTATGTTTTATATTTTTTAATTTATAGTCGACACAAAACACATAATAGCCAGATACTTAACAGTCACTCTAAAAGTAAAATGGTATCTTTAGACAATCTTATATTACTGATGATATGGTGTATGTCTGCTCTACTATTTATTACAAGATGGAAAGTTTAACATAGAGTACACAGACAAGATCTTTTGTTTACTTTTGCAGAATTTCCTTTAATAGTTGATGGGAAAGTATATTTTAGATTATTGTTTGTTTCCCATTGCTCTTCCTGCTAACCATCCTGTAGTCCAAGCACTTTGTAGATTGAATCCGCCTGTTACCCCGTCAACATCTAAAACCTCTCCAGCAAAGTATAAATCAGGGCAAATCTTACTTTCCATCGTTTTAAAATTAATTTCTTTTAAATTAACACCCCCACAAGTAACAAATTCTTCTTTGAAAACTCCTCTTCCGGAAATTTTATATTGTCCTTGAACAAGTTCTTGTGCTAACTTAATTATTTCTTTTTGAGATAGTTCTTTCCAGGTTTTTTTTTGTTCTACATTAACATGAGCCAGCAGTTTTTGCCATAGTCTTCTGGGTAAATTAAAAGGAGAAAAACTTGAAATCAACTTATTTAATTTCAAGTTTTGTGCTTTAAAATTCAATAATTTTTGTTTAACTTCTTCAAGGTTATCTGGAAACAAAAAATTAATTACTAAAGACATATTATATTCTTTTTTGTGTAATATTTTTGCTCCAAAAGCAGATAATTTAAGAACGCCAAATCCACTAATTCCCCAATGGGTAATCAGAAGAGATCCTGATTGTTGATATTGTTGCTTTTTGTCCACTCCTACTAATCTTAACCCTACTTTAGCTACACTAATTCCTTCTAATCCTTGAAGGCGAGAATCTTTAATTTTAAAGGTAAATAAAGATGGAATAAGCGGAGTAATTTTATGTCCTAAAGATTTTGCTAATTGATAGCCAGTCGTATTACTTCCTGTTGCAATTAAAATACGATTAGCTTCTAGAATTTTTCCTGTTTTTAGCTTTACTCTAAAGAGATTCTCTTTTTTAATTATATTAATAACTTCTGAATGGATATTAATATTAATATTTGCTTTTTTTGCTGTTTTAAGTAAACTAGTAATAATAGTTTCCGAAGTATCAGTCATGGGAAAAACACGACCATCAGTTTCTTTTTTTAAAGCCACTCCTTGAGATTCAAACCACTCAATTAGATCTTTAGGTTGAAAGCGGGCAAATGCTCCTCGTAATTCCCTCCCTCCTCTGGGATAATTAGTGACTAATTGTGCAGGCTCAAAACAATGGTGAGTAACATTGCAACGTCCTCCCCCAGAAATACGAACTTTTGCTAATACTATGGCAGTTGATTCTAGTAAAGTTACTTGACTATGGAGATGAGTCCTCGCGCAAGTGATAGCAGCAAAAAATCCAGCTGCTCCCCCTCCAATGATGATAATTTTTGGTGAATTACTCAAAGTTAAATTTTTACTCTTTTACTGTATTCTATCAATAGTTTTATTTTGTTAACTTTTGTACTAGACTAATAGCTTATCCTTCTTCACCTAAAAAATTTTTTCTTGGGTTAGGGTCCAAAGACAGTTTTTTTATCCGCTATTGCATTTTAATATAAATCATTTTATTGAGAATAAAAATCATATTTTTCAATCTTGTTGAAGTAATTTTAAATCATAGCTACTGCCTATGTTGTCTGTAGAAAAAACTGAATTATAATACGCTTGTTAAGCAGCCGTAATGATAGACAATACATTTGTGACAGTAAGTCAACTATTATTACAATTTTTTCTCAAAAGAATAATCTTTTAATAAATCAATCTTAATTTTTTATGAAAAAGCTTATATTCTTTCACTAATTGATAAATAAGAATGGTGAATTTATTTGTAAATATCTCCTATAAGTAAATTACTAATAATTTTACAAAAAAGTAAGGTTAGGTTAACCCATAGCTTTTTATAGTCGCTTTGAGTTACTACTATAAATAGTTAATAGTTATTTTAACAACAGTATAGCTCTATCTTACAATTAAAATTGTAAGATAGAGCTATACTGTTGTATCTACTTATATCTAAATAAATTAAAAAACTATTAAGAATACTTTATGTAAGTTTGTAATTTTTATCTTTCGTTAAAGAAAAGTAATAAAACAATATGAATTAACCTGATTAAAAATAAACATATTAATTAATTGTTTACTAATTAGTATTGATTATTAATCAATTTAACCGCCGTATTGCCAACCAGTACTTTCTAATAATAATGGTTTTCCTTCACGATAAATCCCTGCACTAATAACTTCCCCAACAAAGATAGTATGATCTCCTTTTTCTACACAACCAACCACTTTACATTCTAGATATCCAAGAGAGTCTTTAATAATAGGACATCCAGTTTGAGGTCCCTCAATGAATTCTACGTCTTCGAGTTTATTGCCAACACGACGTTTAGGTTTAAAAAATTTAGCAGCTAATTCTTTCTGTCCATCTTCAAGAAAACTTAGGGCAAAAACCCCACTTTTTTGCAGTATTTCATGAGATCCAGAATTATTGTTGACGCAGTTAATTACTAAAGGAGGCTCAAATGAACTTTGCATTACCCAACTTGCAGTAAATCCATTCAATTCTTCTCCATCCTTAACCCCACAGACATAAAGTCCGTGGGGTATTTTGCGTAACATAGTTTTTTTAGCTTGTTTGTCTAACAAGGATCCTTATCTCCATAACTTGTACATCTCTGTTTATATGATATCAAAAATTGTGGTTTAGTTATGATTAACATCATAGTTAAGCAATTATATGTCCAGTAGTTTAAGAACAAATAACAACAGAACCTTCCAGTTTATCGATAGTAAGACATTTAAGTTATGAAAATAAAAACTTACTAGTCAAGATTACTTTTTAGTTGATAGAATAAAGTTGCTAGAATAGTATTAGAAAATAAAAAGCCTTCAGGATCATTTAATTTTAAATTAGTATTCTCTGGTATTGTATTAAAATCCTTTAAAACTATCTTATTTTTTTGCTCGTCAGTAAAACTAATTAAGTTATCTTGATAATAAGTAAATAGACAAGATACTATCTTAGCAGTTATCTCTTCTCCAAAATTTACTCTTATTAAAGATAAATTTATTCCCTCAGACAACCTCAATCTTAGCATTAAACTTTCTAGCAAGATGTCTATTTTAGATAATTGAGGACAATCAATAAAACCATCTGATTGTGACAGCTGATTTACCCATGAATAATAATTTTTTCGGGTATGAGGGCGAGTAAAGCGTTGTCTATTTATATAACTTGCTGCCCCCATTCCAAAGCCATAATAAGACATGTTTTTCCAATAAACACAGTTATGACGACACTGATACCCTGGCTTAGCATAATTAGAAATTTCATAATGTTGATATCCTGCTTCAGTTAATAATTGTTGACCAAGACGATACATTGCTGCAGTTGTTTCATCAGCAGGCAATGGATATTTTCCAGCTTGATATCGTTTCCCAAACACAGTAACTGGTTCAAGAACCAAATCATAACAAGATAAATGGGATGGTTTAATTCTTATCGCAGTTTCTAAAGAAAGTTGCCAATCTTCTAAAGTCTGATAAGGTAACCCTGATATCAGGTCAAGATTAAAATTCTTAAAATTAACTTGATTTATCCAATCTACAGCTCTGTAAATATCATCAACTCGATGAATTCTTCCACAATTTTCTAAAAATTTATCTTGAAAAGATTGACAACCTAAACTGACTCTATTAACTCCCGCACTTTGATAATTTTGTAATTGTTTAAGACTAAAAGTTCCAGGATCTATCTCTAAAGAAATTTCTGCGTCAGGAATAATCCCTAAATATTTATCCAAAATAGTTAAAATTTTTTCCAAACAAAATGGAGGCAATAAAGATGGAGTTCCTCCTCCAAAAAAAACAGTTTCTAGAGGACTATTTTGATAGGGGGTAACTGCAATTTCTTTACATAATACTTCCACGTATTCAACAATAGAAGAAGATTGATAAATATCGGTTTTGTTTCCCAATACCGATATTGGAAAGTCACAATAATAGCAACGGCGACGACAAAAAGGAATATGGATATAAGCAGACTTTGGAAGATTAATTAGTTTCATTTGTCTAACTAATTTAAATACTAAAATACAAATATTGATAAAAATCTTTGATAGGTTAGCTATTTTTAAAATTTTATTAAACCTGAAGATAATATAATATTATAGGTTAATTAATTTATTTTTATATACTTTTAGAAAAATATTTTTACTTTATTACTTAAACTGCTAATATATTAATGACTGTAAGATAATGATTATACTTGATACCATTATTGTCTTTATATTTATCCTGATAACCGCAAAAATTAGTTTTGATAATATTGCGTCGCTACCATAGGTTGTTTAAAATCAAGTCTATAATTTAGAAAATTTAAGCTAGTTAATAGATAGGTTTTGCCTTAATTATTGAACCAGCCTCTGACTTAGCCACTTAAATTACTTATTGTCGTTTAGAACATAGAATTAGTAGCACCTCCATTGAAATCATTTTGACACTGGCTATGAGGCTAATAATTAGTTTATTAATTACTAAGTAAAGTCGCTAATTTACAAAAAGTGATTATTATCAATGCTAATGATATTGCTTTAAATATCCGCCAAACTTAAAATACTCAGACAGGAAAAAGAGTATATATCTGAGGGATAAAATACGATTGGTTGTGACTTGGGCATGACAAATCTCTGCTAGATGAATTATTTTTACTAAACCACCACGGGTGATGGCTTCATAAAAATTATAGACAAGCAATATTCTCAAGTAATCCTTCCGTGTAAACTAGTGGGATTTTTCATTGATTGTTTTTGAGCTATTGATTTGTAATTATATAAAATACCACTGAAATAACTTTAACTTACGAACGATAATCGCTGGCGATATTATTGTTGAATAACAAAGTATTAAATAACACTGACATTTCTTGATAGAAACTGTCGCATAAATATGCCCATTATTTTAATTTTTACCTTAATCCCAACACATTCTGTAAGATAGCTCTATCATCAGGTTTTGCAGAAAAACGTCCTCTTTCTAAATCTCGAATCCAACTTTGACTTTTGCCCAATTTCTCCGCTAAAGCCCTTTGACTCATTCCCTGACGCTGTCTGGCAGCCAGAATTTGTTCAGCTGTAAGATCGGATAATTTTTTAGAACGGCTTTTCCGATTGGTAAGTTGTTGTTTTTTGCGTTCAAATTTAGCTAGTTGCTCTTCCCATTCCAAAGGTAATTCAAAATTACGAATGCGCGCTTTCATTAACTGATTCCATTTACCACGACGACCAGCATCAGTAACACGATTTTCTTGGGAACCGTCATTAATCCAAAAGTCTAAGGCCTCATCAGCATCATCGGGTAAGTCCGCCAATTTAACCCACATAGGCCGAATAGTTTCAGGATACGAAACAGGATCGAAAACGGCTTTAATACCATAATGGTTTAGCACTTCGAGGTCACTTTCGAAAGAACGGATAAGTCGCTTTCTGTGTTCCCGTTGTAAGTTTGACTGATTGATTTTTCCTTGGCCATAAGCTACTCGCATTAAGGTAGAGACTGTTAAACATTGTTTTCTACCCATTTTGCTTTTAAATAGCAACCACAACATGATCCGAACTGCTCCTTGATGTTGCTGCCAAATACTCATTACTGTTGTTAAAAGAAACTTAGGTAAAGACCCATATTGATAAAAAGCAATTCGCCGTTTGTAACCTTGTTTATTTAAAAAATATTTTGCCCATAGTCCCGGTTTTATAGTAAAGGTTAGTCCAATTAAATGTTGACATCCTAAATCGTCTTGCTGGAAATGGTGTTGAATATCTAAAATATGCCATAGGGGACTTTCAGAAACCGTAAATCCCTCAACTTTTCCCTGTTTTGGCCAATTAACTGCGACTCTAAGTTGACTTGGCTGTTGTACTAATGTTTTGATTAACGATAGTTTTGTCGCTTTACTAAGATCTTTTCGCTTATCTAAACCTAAATAATCTTCAATTTGTTGGTCACTAATAATAAACTTTTGCTCCCAAGGTTTATCTAATGTAGTTGCATAAGCCGCAAAAATAAGGTGTAAACTTGCAGAACGAATATCAATTGTTTTTAAGTCAGAGATATTGGATGCATAGTTACACTCTTCAGGGGAAGCCGATTCTAAACTGTCATTTAATCGGAAGATCATTGTCCCACGGCCTTGTTTAACCTCTCGCTGATAAAATAATGCCCCATCATTGTCTTTTTCCCAAGGTAAAACCGCTGCACTAGTTAATACATTACATCCCTCCCAAATAACCATTGATGATGCAAACGGGGTATTATTTCCATTGACAAAAAGCTCATCAGAAGTTTCTATTCTTGAAACACTTTTATATCTACCTTTTTTTGCTTGAACAGGAAGAGGACTACTGATAGGACATTGAACAATACATTGAGGTTCCGAGAAGTAGCCTTCACAATTGTTACATAGTCCTTGATCAATTAGATACTCTCCATTCTTGATTTGGATTGCCCCAGTAGGACATTTAATTTGACAAGGAGTACAGCTTGGACAACTGTTAGCAATTGTATAGGACATAGTACTTTCTGCAGAATTGTAATTTGTAAAAAAATTAGCATCTTAAATCTAAGATGAATGTGACATAACATCAATTTTGCTTATCTAGTTTGGTTGACATAATATACTCATATACCAACCAGAAAATCACCCTATAATTCTATACTTAGGAGATTATCCCCTGATTCTAATAACCAGAAACCGATGAGCCAATCTATTACAATCAAAAAAACTATAAAGCGACCACCACAATCGCTGAGTACAGTCATTTTAGGTAATTAGTGAACAACATCAAGGAGCATAACAATCCATTTAACCAAAGACATATGCAATCCTAAAAGTTCACTTTATTCCCCATTCATACCGTACAGTGAAACTACTCCTGTTCCCAATGTTATTTATAAGATGAGCCACATTCTGTTTATAATGAACATTGTATGATAATTCCCTATTTATGGATCATATATGCTTTTTTATAAATTATGTATGCTCTAAATCTATTGAAGTATATCATCTATTATCTAATTCTGTTCTAAATATGCAATTATTTTGTGTTGTATATAAAATCATCAGTAACGGCTGTTATACACTAGATATACTTAGATTAATAATTAACTAGTTTTCAGAATATTTTCCTGAATGTATTCTACAATTTAAGTTATTTTAATAAAAGAGAGTCTATATTATTTTTAATAAGTTAGTCTAGAAGAGATACGCAAACATATATGCTAAATAAGTTAATTTGAATAGGCAAGACATAGAAATTTAGTTAAAATATAGTGATTGCTAGATATAAAATAGAAAAAAATCGTTTCTTCTTAAGAGAAATATATAAGGAATAAAATTATAAAAATCAAATTTATTTAAGAAGAAAAGTATATTAAAATTCATCATCATTACTATGAATAATTTAATAGAAGGTATTGTATTTGAATTACAATATGTTGGGTTTGAATTTTTAACTCAATCTAAGATTATAGAGCGACCCTTCCTTTTTTAGTGCCTAACCTATTTACGTAAGATTCAATGATAGATTGGATAAATACTCTTGCCAATTACTCCGAGTTGATTGTAAAGTAAATTTAAGAAAATTTATTATAAAAAATTAATTTTCAACAATTAAGCAAAAAATTAACTTATTAGTGGTGCTACCATACCGAGCCATTTTGTATTTAAACTAAAAAATAGTCTAAATCTATAAAAACTGTCAGCTCCTCGTATCTATCACCCCTATTTTTTTAGTTTCAATTACTAATTTAGATTATGAACATTTTACCCCATCGGCTAATTTTAGATCCATTACTTAATACATGGTTGCGAGAAGACGTGGGGCGAGGTGACCGTACCACTCAAGGTTTATCTTTACAAGAATGGGGACAAGCTCAATGGTTAGCCAAAGAAACAGGGGTTATTGCAGGGATACCCATAGCTGCTAGGGTATTTGAATTATTGAGCGACCAAGTACAAGTTAACTATGAGATCGCTGAGGGGAAGCAGGTACAACCGTCACAAATAATTGCCACGTTTAATGGTCCGTTGGATGTATTGTTGATGGGGGAAAGAGTAGCCTTAAATTTAGCAATGCGCCTGAGTGGAATTGCCACAGCCACAAAAAAATACACAGAGGTTATCGCAGACCTTCCCACCCAATTAGTAGATACTCGTAAAACAACCCCTGGCTTAAGAGTTTTAGAAAAGTATGCCACCCAGGTTGGAGGAGCAATTAATCATCGTATGGGGTTAGATGATGCAGTGATGATAAAAGATAATCATATCAAAGCAGCAGGAGGTATTCAGCCAGCTATTAAGAGGATCCGTCAGACTATACCCTATCCTCTCACGATAGAAGTAGAAACCACCACTCTGCAAGAAGTAAACCAAGCACTGAAAAGTTCTGCTGATATTATTATGTTGGATAACATGGAGTTAGCCTTAATGAAACAGGCAGTGCAACTTATCCGCAATCATAACGTTAAGGTAAAAATTGAAGCATCGGGTAATGTAACCTTAACAACCATTCGAGCCGTAGCAGAAACAGGAGTTGATTATATTTCAAGTAGTGCGCTTATTACGCGATCACCCTGGTTAGATTTAAGCATGAGAATCCTATAAAGTTTAAAGCTGAAGTTAATGGTTAACCCAAAAGGGGGACTTTTGGGATAGGTTTGCTGTGTTGTAACTCAATTCCTGTCCTTTTAAATCAGTATTTTTCACCTGGGTGTCTTGTAATAGAGTAAGGGGATTATAGTTTGATTTATGGCATTTTCTGAGAAATTTCTCAAATAAATTCAACATTTAACCAGATTGGTAAGAATGAAAAAAAGAATTTCCCATCAAATTCGATAGAATTAACACCGAGAGTGTCACCATCTTGAATGGATCCATAGATCACGAAACTGTAATGACCATAATCCCTATTTCTTCCACTTCAGCCACACAACGCCGATTTCCTGATACTTTAGGACGTTTTGGCCGTTATGGCGGAAAGTATGTTCCCGAAACTTTAATGCCAGCCTTAAGCGAACTAGAAACTGCGTATAATCAATACAAAGACGATCACGACTTTCAAGAAGAGTTAAATCAATTATTACGAGACTATGTAGGAAGACCTAGTCCCCTCTACTTTGCTGAACGTCTAACCGCTCATTATAGCGATTCTAGTGGGAATGGACCTCAAATCTATCTTAAAAGAGAGGACTTAAATCATACTGGGGCGCACAAAATTAATAATGCTTTGGGACAAGTACTATTAGCTAAACAAATGAATAAAAGGCGTATTATTGCTGAAACAGGGGCAGGTCAGCACGGAGTGGCAACCGCAACTGTTTGCGCCCGTTTTGGTTTAGAATGCGTGATTTACATGGGTATTCGCGACATGGAACGTCAAAAATTGAATGTTTTCCGCATGAAATTATTGGGAGCTACCGTAAAACCTGTCGAAGTGGGAACAGGAACCCTTAAGGATGCTACCTCACAAGCTATTAAGGATTGGGTAACAAATGTGGAGACAACCCATTATATTCTTGGTTCAGTAGCTGGACCCCATCCCTATCCTATGATGGTACGTGATTTTCATAAAATTATTGGAGAAGAAACCCGTCGTCAAAGTTTAGAAAAATGGGGCGGTTTACCCGATATTCTTTTAGCTTGTGTGGGAGGGGGATCTAATGCTATAGGACTGTTTTATGAATTTGTAGATGACCCCTCCGTTCGGTTAATTGGAATCGAAGCCGCAGGGGAAAGCATTGTATCAGGAAAACATGCTGCAACTTTAACAAAAGGTAGTCCAGGAGTCTTACATGGAGCAATGAGTTATCTTTTACAAGATGAAGATGGCCAAGTGATTGAAGCCCACTCTATTAGCGCAGGATTAGATTACCCTGGTGTCGGACCAGAACATAGTTATCTTAAAGATAGCCATCGCGCAGAGTATTATAGTGTTACTGATACGGAAGCGGTAGCATCTTTTCAACAGTTGTCTCAATTAGAAGGTATTATCCCCGCTCTGGAAACTTCTCATGCGATCGCCTATTTGGAAACCCTTTGTCTTCAATTAGAAGGTAGTCCTCGTATTGTTATTAACTGTTCGGGAAGAGGGGATAAAGATGTACAGACGGTAGCTGAATATTTGAGTAATAAGTAATTGAAGTTTAGAAGGAGATCCATAGCTACAAAAACTAGACTTGGATATTGTTCCTAAAGTAAAATTTTTGTAGTGTTTCTCCGTTTTTCTTTTATAACCCACTAAAATAATTTTCTATGTTGGTTATTATTTGCTAAGAAATCGAGAGATTAATAGACAACACAATGTTAAAGTAATAATTATCAAGGAATAGACGAACTGTTAACTCATACCAACAAATATAAAGTCCTCTAGCCTAATAAGTTAAAATAAAGCTTTGAAACTAATAGATGTATTAGTTACTATAACTCTTTTACTAATTTTTAGCCTTTTTAAATAAAAGTCAGAATTTTCTATTTATTCTTTAATTCATCAACTTTCTTGACTTTATTATTATTAATAACAAATGTCTTTACTTCTAAACTATTTTATACTACAAAAATGTACTCTATAAAAGTAAGATATTACTTCTGTTTAACAGACATAGTTTAATAATCTTATTATTTTATAACTCTGTTATTTGATCGGCTTTGTATAAGTATCAATTTTTAAAAAGTATAAGAACAATCTATATTTTATAGTACTCCTTAGAGTATATTATATACGCCGAATATTCTTCCTTTTACTTGAGTAAAATTTATTCTTTTTAATCCAACTGTTAGTTCTTGGTTATATATTGATTTGATTTTCGATAAACTGTGTTATTTATTGGTATTTTTCTAGTTTTATGATTTTTTAGTTACAACTTTCATTCTTATTAATTTAATGCTTATAGTTTTATAAGCGTTGAATAAACTCCGACCTCATCTTTTATTAGCACCAATAAAAGATGAGGCTATTTAACTTTTGTTACATTTATTTATATAAAGTAATTTAATATTCTTTGTTTCCATTTATTTTTGAAATGAACCAATTAACTAAAATTATATAAATATAAGTTATTGACGTACAAGTACTGTATACTTTTGCTGTCCTATTGTCTTATTCACTAAACAATAATTAAAAGATTATCAGACAGAATTAATGTTGACATATTCAATGCATTTAATAGTCTTTTACTATAAATTAAAGTCTTTTATAAAATTGGTATAATATCAGAAGCATACAGGAGTAAGCAAATTTAATAAATAGTTAAAATATTTAAGAAAATTGTTAACACAATTGAAGAATATGCCTATTATTTGATTTCTAAAATTAGTAGAATTATTTTAATATTTAATTCTGTTTAATACAATGTAATAGCAGCTTGCTAAACGTATATAAGTTTATATTAACTTGGGGGAATACTTGTTCTTTTTTTATAAATTAGCAAATATGAAAAGCATGCTATAAACAGATACAACCTGGGTATGCTTAATAGCAGTCCTCTTGTAAGATTTGAAGATTACAAAAAAATGCCATAATGGACCCTGGGTAAATTAAGAGGAAACTAGCTATGCGACTGTCTCAAATGCTTTTTGTCACCCTAAGGGAAGATCCTGCTGAGGCAGAGATTCCTAGTCATAAACTATTATTAAGAGCGGGGTACATTCGTCGTATTGGTAGTGGAATTTATATTTATTTGCCATTAATGTGGCGAGTTTTACAAAAGGTATCCCAAATTGTCCGTGAAGAAATGGATGTTGTCAAGGCTCAGGAATGTTTACTGCCTCAACTACAACCGGCAGATCTATGGAGAGAGTCAGGTCGATGGGAAGCCTACACTAAAGTAGAAGGAATTATGTTTTCTTTGAATGATAGACGACAAACACAGTTAGGATTGGGACCTACCCATGAAGAGGTTATTACTGCTCTTGCTAAGGACATGATATACTCTTATCGTCAATTACCTGTCAATTTATACCAAATTCAAACCAAGTTCCGTGACGAAATTCGTCCCCGTTTTGGGTTGATGCGGGGGCGAGAATTTATTATGAAGGACGCATATTCCTTCCATACTTCCTCTGAAAATCTTCAGAAAACCTACGAAGCTATGGAGCAAGCTTATCGAAACATAATCTGTCGCTGTGGGTTGGCATTTAGAGCTGTACAAGCAGATTCAGGCGCGATTGGTGGATCAGCATCTCAGGAGTTCATGATCCTTGCCGAATCGGGAGAAGATCAAATCTTCTATACTAAGGATGGAAAATATGCAGCTAATGCGGAAAAAGCGGTATCTTTGCCTTGTGATCCAGATCAATCTCCTTTTACAAAGTTGGAGAAATTGGAAACACCAGCAACTGATACTATAGAGAAGCTCTGTAAATTCTTGAAATGTTCACCTACAGTGGTTGTCAAAAATGTTCTCTATGAAATTTTGTATGATAGTGGAAAGACTGTCATGGTATTGATTTCAATCCGTGGAGATCATGATGTCAACGAAGTAAAATTAAAAAATGAGTTAGCAATATTTTCCCCTCAGTATCAAGGAAGTAAAGTTTTAGATGTAAAAACTTCCAATAAAATATCACAACAAAAATGGGCGATAAAACCCTTACCGTTAGGATATATTGGCCCTGACATAGAGGATGATTATATTAGGCATGATAAAGATTACGCCCCCAAATTTCTGAGAATAGTTGACAAAACTGTTGTAGAGCTAAAAAACTTTATAACAGGGGCGAATGAAGATGGATATCACACAACAGGAGCTAATTGGAATCAAGACTTTCAGTTACCGAAATTAGTAGTGGATGTGAAGACAGTTATGATAGGTGATCGTGCAGTTCATGACCCGAAACAAACTTTAGAGACCGCTAAAGGAATCGAAGTTGGACATATTTTTCAATTAGGAACGAAATATTCTCAAGCAATGGGAGCAACTTTTACTAACGAAATAGGAGAAGAACAGCCCTTAGTTATGGGATGTTACGGATTAGGAGTATCACGTTTAGCTCAAGCTGCTGTAGAACAGTCTTATGATAAGAACGGAATTGTCTGGCCGGTAACAATCGCTCCCTACCATGTGATCATAATTATCCCCAATATTAATGATTTAAAACAAGTGGAAGCAGCTGAGAAACTTTATAATAAGTTGAACCAGTCCGGGGTAGAAACACTCTTAGATGATAGAGATGAAAGAGCCGGAGTCAAATTTAAGGATGCAGATTTAATTGGTATTCCCTATCGTGTTGTGACAGGGCGATCACTTAAATCAGATAAGGTAGAAGTAGTAGAAAGGGGAAGTAAACACTCTCAAGAGATACCTATTGAGAAAATTGTAGTTACCTTAAAACAATGGGTTACTGAAATGGGAGTACAGCTACAAGAAGGAACAAAATAAGATTTTTCTTTCCATAAATTGGGATAGGAAATGACATTAAAGTTTAGCTTTTTATTGTCAATGTATAATATATTTTGAAATTAATTCATTTTTTATCCTAACTCTATTCAAGATTAATATATTTTTGATGAATACTGTGCTTAACAACAAAGAGAAGAGTTTAAAACACTTTTTTATAAGGCTTCTAGAACTATGAAAACTTTGCATTAGTTTTCATAGTTCTAGAATATAGCAACAATAAGAGTTTTAGCAGTTATGAGTTTATTGTTTGGTGTTTCTTGTGTAAAAGAAACTAGAATATTGTCTATAGTTAAATCACGAAGAAGTTTCACTAATAAACTATATGAAAAATATTGTAAGTTATCAGTTGATTGTCTTATTAAAGATAGTTTGCATTATCTTTATTTAAGATTTTTTAAAAAATGATACTCAATTATTCTTTCATAGTAATTTTTATTTGCTAGATAATTTAAGAGCTAGCTCTATTTTCAGAGAACACAATTAAAATTTTTCTGAAAATGAATTTGCAATCGTGTTAGTGGCTTTAGTTTAATTACATTATTTTACGCCTTTATAAAGCTATGAAAGTAAGAATTAGCTCAATTTTTGTCTTTATTGTCAAGCTATCAAGATAAAAATCTCTATATTATTTATTAACAATCTTTTACTAAAGACGAGGACGTTGAACTGGCTCTTTCTGCATTTTGGCTTTAGCTTTGGCTGCACTTTTTCTGAGAGCTTGGAGACGAGTTTCATACCGTTTGCGTTGGCGACGATTTGGGGTCTGTTCAATTAAAGTTTTAAAAGCACTACCAAGACTTTTATAGGCATTAGGGAGAGAATACCCGAAACGGGTGGCTAGGGTAATAGCTTTTTCGTCTGCATTAAGAGATTCTCGGAGTTTTCGTTCACCGTTATTTTTGTGCCAGAGTCGATAGCCGGAAATTCCACATAAAGCAAGAGCTAACAAAAGTAATAAACCATCTTGTACCCAGAGTTCTCCAACTGCTCCTCCTAGACCAATAGCCAGGGCAGCCATTTCCCACCCTTCTCTAGGAATTGTGTCATTTTGAATGTGGGCAACTTCATGCCAAAAAAGCAGATTACGCTGGTCAATAGAAAAGTTTTCCCATTGAGTTAGATCAACTTGTATCTCAACTTCGTCTTTTCCAAGTTCTTCGCAGCGAAGCAGAGAAGGATTAACTTCGGTGCTACCTTCAACCATGACCCAACTTTGTAATTCCGGTGGTAATAAGGTCTTAAGCCGTCGAAGTTCACTCATTTCTGCCCTGGCAGATGAAGCTACGTAGGATGTCATAGGATTATTTATGTTAATTAACTATACTATTGCAAGGGTGTTATCTTTGATTGTAGCGGTCCCAAATATTAGAGTTCGCTACTTATATCATAATCCGAGTTGGGATTTCACTTGAAGCCAATCGACAGAGCAAAATACTCCATTGTTGAATAAAAATAAAGACTGCTACGATAATTTAAAAATAATCGAATTCTTTTTCTAGTTATCTGGCTTGGACGTATCGGAATAAATCAGCTCCTGAAAAGGTTTCAAAACTTGTTACTTAGGTAGAATAGATGAGTCTATTAAACTTCAGTCAAGAGGCACTATACTTATATGTTCTAAAAATATAGCTTTTAAGGAAATAATTATAAAAGAGCTTCTAATAGCCTCTTTCACTGGGGTATTTTAAAGCTGGAACAATGGACTCTTCTCCGCTAACTCCCATAAGTTAAATCAGAGTCTCGATAGGCAGATTAAACCTTTAAATTAGATTCAATGTCTTTCTTGAAAAGAGATGAAGAGGATAAGAAGTTTTTCCGAATTATTAAAATAGCTGTTAAGATCATCATTACTTCAAATAGTAGCAGTTTAGTTTTTTCTGTAATAGTGGGAATATTAGCTAAGTTAAATTTCTAAAAAATTTCCAGCATGGTACATTCTCCCAATCAACAGTTTTTCCAGATTAAAACTAGCTTAATACTAGTGATTAATTTTACCAATTACGCTAATATTTCCCACAATAACTATGATCATAGCAATAGAATTTTTGGGAGTAATCACCATAATGTAAATTAAAATGGATAGAGTAATAATTGAACCTCCTCCTAATATTCTTAACCTAATTGCAATTAAACTAGCTAACAGATATTCAACGATTTGTATCGATACATAGATAGTTATTTTCTCATATATTTAACTCTTAGAAAGCAAAAAGTATAAAGTAATAATTAGAGTTCTCTTCTTGATTTTAATCTTAACTTCGTTCGATATTAACTAACATAATTTTGACAATATATAAAAATATGATCGTTATATTCAATCTCTGATTTAAAAGATAATAGGTAAGTAATTACCTGACCTAATAACTACTAATAATCAAGACCTCAATAAATATATTAGATACAGTAAAATACGAGAATAGTATACTTTTTATATCTATGTTGAAAGATTATTTGTTGAATAAATGCATATAAATAGTTAGTCACTAATAAAG
This sequence comes from Cyanobacterium sp. uoEpiScrs1, assembly GCF_947331815.1. GTDB lineage: Bacteria > Cyanobacteriota > Cyanobacteriia > Cyanobacteriales > Microcystaceae > Rippkaea. The sequence goes on along the minus strand of NZ_OX373462.1, from coordinate 751,860 downwards.
TACTGCAAAATTGTCTTTGTAGTACTTTATATGCTTTTTATATTCTTGTATAGTGTATATTTTAAGTTGGTTTTTAAATATAAACCCTTATCAAATACAAGTAGTTTTTATCAAAATAACTATTGTTTATTTTATGAAAATTACCTGTTTATGTTTAGCAAAAAAGCTAAGATTTAATCGTATGATATTTGTAATATAGGTAGCTTTGTAGAAAAATTATAATAATAAGTTAAACCTTTAAGTATCTTATATAGTTGTTATAATCAGTTATTTTAGTTTGCTGGTTTTATTTCTTTATCAATAAACACAATTTTAGAAAATAAATTTATTTAGTGTTAACAAAAAATATTGTAATTTTTACAAGAAATTTATTAAGATAATCAGTATACATTCTATTAGTATTTATTTACTAATAGAATACAGGCTAATAGATTTTAACTTATTAGGCAATAAACTTAAACTACAGTTACATTGTATTAAATAAAAAAAGGGTTAAATATCATTCATTAAAATATTAGGAGTGTAATAATTGAGATTATAAGCAATTGATTTTGTGTTTATTATCTTCTGAATTTTTGTTTTTTTACAAAATATTATTTAGTAATAATAATGTGATTCATTTTTCTGATTTTATGATTATTTGATAATTCTTTCTAAAAATTTTTTATTAACTAAACAATTAGCTGCTATAAAAATATTGTAATTTATATAAGTACTACAACTCAAAAACACAGACTTTATGATATAAAGATAGTTGCGTAAACTTGTTGTATTGGTTAGCAGAATAATATTTAATTACAAAACAATTCTTAAACCAAACAAAAAAACATAAAGTAGTAGAATGTTTTATATGTAAATCTGCTTCTATAATTTTGAGGATAAACTTTATTTTTTAGAGAAATCTAGAAAACTAGTTTTTTTATGGAATTTTTCCACAATTTTTATTGGCAGGAATAGCTTCCATTATCTTTTTAGGATTGGGTAAATTAAGATTATTCATAAAGGCAATAAAGTTGGTTTTATCCCGTCCTACAAAACGAGAGTTCCATTTTTTTTCCTCTCCAATAGTAGAAACGGTATGACCCCGATAGTCGTGACCAGGATAGACTAATGTGTCATCAGATAAAGTAAAGAGTCGCTGAGTTACTGAGTCATAAAGAGTTGCGGCATCTCCACTTTGAAAGTCAGTGCGTCCGCATCCCCTAATGAATAAAGAATCTCCTGTCAATAAGTGAGTTTTATTGACTAGATGTGCTAAATGACTATCTGTGTGTCCAGGAGTGGCGATTGCCTCTAGGATAATATCGCCAACTTGTAATGTCTCTTGGTCTTTTAAAAAGCGATCAGCACACACAACTCGAGAGTTATCTGGAGCAATCCCCAAACACCCTGTTATTTCTTTTAGTTTTCCCGTTCCTGTGATGTGATCTGCATGAATATGGGTCTCTAAACAGTATTTGAGGGTTAATCCTAGTTCTTCTAAAAGTTGATGATCGCGTTCAATTTGTTCTAATACTGGATCAACCAGCAACGCTTCTTTTGTAGTGTGATCAGCAATGAGGTAAGTATAAGTCGAGGACTCCCCATCAAAGAGTTGACGAAATAGCATAACTTGTTAAGGGGGTTAGATTGTCAAAACCTTTTTAAAGTATACAATTATTTAGTAATACAAAGAGAAAATCAAAGTTCGTGAGAGATTAGGGCAAATTTGTCTTGGAGACTAGTATCTAACTTGTAATTAGTAACCAATTAGTTGTATAATGATGGGTTATGGTTACTAAATAAATTTTGCTCAAGACATAGAGGGAACCATGGCCAAACGCATTCAAATTGTATTGAATCAATCCATCAATAAATTGGGAAATACGGGTGATCTCGTAGAAGTTGCCCCAGGATATGCTCGCAATTATCTAATTCCCAAGGGACTGGGAATTAGAGCAACATCAGGTATTCTCAGACAGGTAGAACAACGCAAAGAAAAAGAAAGACAACGTCTGCTAGCTGAAAAACAAACAGCCGAAGCACGTAAAACAGCCCTGGCAACTATTGGACGTTTTACCATCCGTAAACAAGTTGGGGAAGGAGAAGCTATTTTCGGTACTGTTACCACTCAAGAAGTGGCTGAGGCAATTCAAATAGCCACAAATCAAGAAGTAGATCGTCGTGGAATTACTTTACCTGAAATTAGCCAGACTGGATTTTATAAGGCAACAGTTAAACTACACCCCGAAGTTACCGCAGAAGTTGAGATTCAGGTAGCCCCACTGTAGTGTCTAGTAACAAGAGTATGGGTTGGGAATTCTATTCAAATACCTAACCCGTCATGATCAGAATTCAGAAAGCAACGTAATTAACATTGTTAGAAAGACTGATATTAATTGAATATTAATCTATCGGGTGAAAGACATCCCTGAGGTGTGGGTTTCCGTTAATTTTGCCACTGAATTTAGAAATAGTTAATGTAAATAATTTTGGAAAAAGTTTTACCCCAAAAATTTTTTTCTATTTGCTTAATATAACCTTATAAACACTCCATAGAGGAAACTAGTTTTCTCTATGGAGTGTTTATAAAGAGCTAATTCAGTCTAAAAATCAAATTTAATATTCAAAACAATTTGAAATCATAAAGCCTAAGTTTAGAGTGAACGTTATCTCTAGCTAGGCTAATTTTAACTTGATATATCGAAAATCTGTAAAGATAGAAATCACACATAAAAAATAAATTACCCCCACCTGACTGAACAAAACTTTGTTTGTTAATTGGGAAAACTTGGTGAATATTAACTATATAAAAATAGCAGCTAACAAAAAGCATCTCAAACCCTGGACATTGTCAATAATTTAATATAAAAAGTATAAGGATAGTTACATATTAAAAACATTATTTATAGCACTTATTTAAGTACAGCTAGACGTAATGTTAATCTTACGATAAGATACGTTAATTAATAATAGTAATTCTTGCAAAGACACAGTTTATAGTTAATGACCATAATATAGACTATTACTTAGTATATAAAGCTAATTGATTATTTATTACATAGGTTTTAATGATACTAAATTAATTCTGATGTTAATCTAAGTCTTGTAAGTTAAAAACTAAAGGAGGTATCTATGCTGATTTTTTAATTTCTATAATAAAAATTCAAGTTTTTATTTAGATTAAAATACCAATATTAATGATACTTGACTGGGTTTTTCCTAAAAAAACGTTATGCTAGTACTGAGTTTACTTTAACTCAATTAAACCTATATCTGTTGATTGTCCATATGTTTAATTTAGTTAAACCTTTTTATCCTTTTCTATTAACGGCAGTCAAAAATGACCCGGAGAGCGTACATTCACAACTTCTAAAAATACTAAATATAGTTGATCGCACTCGTCACACTGTAGGAGGACGTTGGTTAATTTCCCAGCTTGATAAGTCCTTTTGTATCCATGATCATCGTCTCAAACAAACATTATGGGGATTGACTTTTGACAACCCCGTAGGATTAGCTGCAGGATGTGATAAAAACGGAATAGCCGCGGCGATATGGGGACATTTAGGCTTTGGATTAGCGGAATTAGGCGCTGTTACTTTCCATCCTCAACCAGGAAACCAACGCCCTCGTTTATTTCGTTTACCGCTTGATAAAGCGGTTTTAAATCGCTTGGGAGCGAATAATCGGGGAGCGGAAAAGATCGCTCAAACCTTGGGGGAAATTTGGCAACGTAAATCTCGTACTATTCCCATTGGCATCAATTTATGTAAATCTAAAATCACCCCTCTAGAAAAAGCTGCTAAGGATTATGTAGGAAGTTTTCGTTACCTTGAAAATGAGGCTGATTATTTTGTAGTTAATGTAAGTTCTCCTAATACTCCAGGACTACGAGCACTTCAAGAAAGGGAACAACTTGAATTCATTTTGCAGGAGTTACAACAAGCAAATGAACTACAAAAACCCATTTTTGTCAAAATTGCTCCAGACTTAGATTGGGAAACAATTATAACAATTATTGAATTGGTCCAAGCCTATAAATTGGCTGGAATTATCGCGACGAATACTAGTACCAAACGAGAAGGACTAACCACTGACATTCTCCCAGAAACAGGGAATAAAATTAAAGAAGAAGCAGGAGGAATAAGTGGACTTCCTATCCGTGATCTATCAACAGAGATTATCCGTTTTATTTACAAAAAAACCCAAGGAAAATTGCCCATCATTGGGGTTGGAGGAATTTTTACAATAGAAGATGCCTGGGATAAAATTACGGCTGGAGCCAGTTTATTACAAATATACACGGGATGGATTTATCAAGGTCCCTGGATTATTCCACACATCTTAACCGGCTTAGGCAATAAATTAGAACAAGAAGGTTTATCACATATATCTCAAGCAGTAGGTATGAAAGTAGATACAGGGACCTGTAAATAAATACAGTTATAGACTATAAGATTTTAGGAAACCCGATAATAGCTTTTAGTCGATGGTCATATTATTTATGAATCAAGAGAGAACTTGCTAAAAATTTGTGTCTCAAAATTTTTTATTTAAATTTAGTAATTTTTAAATTTACAAATATTTTTTATTTTTAACTAAAAATGATAGTAATTATTGTTATAAACTGGTTAATTATTCACTACCATATAAGGTCCTAGCTATAGAACATCGGTATTTCTGTAATAGAAAGAAGAAACGCTATTTATATATTTTTCAGAAAGAAAAAAAATTATAACCCCTAATGTAGTAATCTTCTCGATTAATGTGACATTGATTATTAGGATAATTTTTATAAGCTTATGAAAACTAGCTTAGCCCTTATGTGAAGGTTTATTCATACACTTTTATAATGTTAAAAACGTAATAAAAATAGTATTTTAGGGTTTAACAATATTTTACTCAGCTCAGTTCCTAAAAATCTGATGTTTTGATAAATTTCCTAGCCATTAGCCTTTTCTATTTACAAGTTTACATACGAAATCCCCCTAAAAAAGGGGGACTAAAATTTTGAGACCAATTAATCCCCCAAAATCTTAGAAGCAGCAGCAACTCCTACTCCTGGAGTTACTCTTTTATCACCTAGGGTAATTAAAGTAGATTCCAAAGCAGCAATCACCGTCAGAATATCTCGCTCACTAACAAAACCTAAGTGACCAATACGAAAAATTTTACCTTTGAGGTGATCTTGTCCTCCAGCTATAACGATATCAAATTGTCTTTTCATCGTTGCTCTAATGGACTCAGCTGTAACTCCTGTCGACATAACAGCTGTTACGGCAGTGCTCGTAGTCTTATCATCGGCCAATAGAGACAACCCTAAAGCCTTAATTCCTGCGCGAGCAGCATCAGTTAAACGACGATGACGAATAAACATTTTTTCTAATCCTTCGGCCTTCATCATTTGTAAAGCTACTTGTAACCCATACATCAAATTCACCGGAGGAGTAAAAGGGGAGCTATTTTTATGTGTGGCTTTTCTGTATGCCCCTAAGTCTAAATAAAACCTAGGAAGAGTTGCAGTTTCGTAAGCTTCCCAGGCCTTTTTACTAACACACACAAAGCCCAACCCAGGAGGTATCATATAACCTTTTTGAGAACCAGAACCAACTACATCCAATCCCCAGTCGTCAATAGGAACGTTGATAGCTCCTAAACTGGTGACAGCATCGACGATGATTAAAGCTTTTTCGTGATCTTTAACATATTTGTTAATAGTTTCCAACGGATTAATCACCCCCGTAGAAGTTTCCGAATGAGTGATAATAACTGCTTTAATTTTCTTTTGACTGTCAGCTTCCAATTTTTTACGGAACAATTCAGAATCTAGGGGTTTTCCCCATTCAGCAGTAATTTCTTCTACTTTCAACCCAAATGCCCGACAAATTTTCCCCCAACGTTCACCAAACTTTCCGTTATTACCTACTAATACACTTTCACCAGGACTCAAAAAATTAATAATCCCTGCTTCCATTGCCCCAGTTCCGCTAGCAGTTAACATCAAAACATCATTCTGGGTCTGATGTAGCCATTTGAGATTTTCAGTAATTTCTGCAATAATTTCGCTAAAATCGCTGCTGCGATGACCTATAGGATGTTTGGACATAGCCAACAAAACCTTTTCGGGGACAGGGGTTGGCCCTGGGATCATTAACATGTGCTTATCTTCCATGAATTCCGGCTCCTGTTTTGGGTTGAAACTCTTCCAAATAGTCAGTCTACTCCATTCTTATTTACCCTAAAAAGTTAAATTAATGACTTTAGTAATTTTTAAGGTTTAATTCAGGTTTGTTTTTTACTGATAAAGGACCAATACTGATAAAGGACTAATAAGGTTAAAAAAAGATACGAACTTGATAACAGATAGTTTTGAGTTGTTTTTCTTGTATGCAGATTTTATATGAAGTCAAAATGAGTGGTTGAACATGATTTTGTAAGGTGAGCTGTTTATAGACAATAGAATGAAGAGAAAGAGACTTCGTTTGTAGTTATCATTTATTAACTATTAATTATCATCGATGATTGTGGTTTAGACGAAAGACATACTTTTGTAAAATTTTGTTTGGCAATTGATACAATATGAGTCTTGCAAAATTGACGGTCAATCTCTAGGAATTATTCCGGATTTGTTATTATAACTGATCGTATATATCACCTCTTTTAAAAGAATAACCTAGTGATCGCTTCTGTAGGATCGGGTTGTTTTACTAAAGATTCTCCGATTAATACTCCGTCAGCCCCTGCTTGCTGAACAAATTGTATATCATCACGAGTATATAATCCTGACTCGCTAATAATTTTGATTCCTTGCTTTTTAATTTCATCCCGTCGAGCAGCCAATAATTTCCTAGTAGTGTTGAGGTCTACCTCAAAAGTTTCTAAGTTACGATTGTTAATTCCAATTAAGGATACGCCTTCAATGCCAAGTACTCGATCTAATTCCTCTAGGGAGTGAACTTCAATTAGGGAGGTCATTCCTAAAGAGCGGATAATTTTTACAAAGTAGGTAAGATCACAATCATTTAAAATAGCAGCGATCAATAACACGCCATCAGCCCCCTTACTACGAGCTAGGTAAATTTGATACGGATAAAGGATAAATTCCTTACACATTATGGGCAAATTGACTGTCTGACGAACTATAGTGAGGTTATCAAAGTTTCCTTGAAAAAATTTAGTATCAGTTAGTACTGATAAACAACTTGCTCCTCCCTTAGCATAAGATCGAGCAATTGTCGCCGGGTCAAAATCCTCACGAATAACTCCTTTACTAGGGGAAGCTTTTTTGAGTTCTGCAATTAAAGCTGGTCTAGTTTTGCCCAATGTGATGGAGGCTAAAAAATCTTTAGGAGGTGGTATTTCTTTCACTCGTTTGCGTAACTCTAATAAGGGCAGACGTTGTCTTAGACGATCAACTTCTTTTTCTTTATGCCAAACAATTTTTTCAAGAATATGTCGCGGATGCTCATCAGGAACACGAACTTGATAACGGAGAATATCAACATCTATGGCAGGATTAGGGGAACGTCTTCGGATTTGCATGGGAGTTAGCAACAAGAATACGAATTAGACTAAGCAAAATCTTAGCTCTGCAATCCTATCACAACTATTTGTCGCTATAACTAAAATGACATGTTCTTATTTTACTTTGTGTACTTCTATTGTTTGAATCACAATACTGTAAATTATCCGTCTATAGCTAGAATAGAAAGCATATATAGATTTTCTATAATTCCTTAATCTTCTCAATTTTAGTTATCTTCGATTATGAATACTGTTAAAGAGAGAATACAATCGATCTTGAATCAATTACCAGATAATTGTTCAATTGAAGATATCCAGTATCATTTATACGTGCTTGAAAAAGTACGTCAAGGATTATACGTTGCCGATCAGGGATCCACCTTACAACAAGAGGAAGTTGAAGGGCTTCTAAACAAATGGCTTATCGAGTAATTTGGTCTGCTAAAGCAATTGAGGATGTCGAGGCAATTGCCACCTATATAGCCCGCGACTCGCCTTCTTATGCGGCATCTGTCGTTCGTAAAATCTTAGACATTACTCACTATCTTCAGGAATCTCCTCTAGCTGGAACAATTATTTCCGAAGGCGATAATTCAACGATTCGTGATAAGTTAGCTTATACTTACCGCGTAATATATCGAGTTCGGGACGAGACCGTAACAGTTGCGGTAATTGTCCATACGAAGCGTTTATTAGTGTTTGCTAATTCTTAAGGAAATATTCTTAAGATAAGATTAAAGATCAATGTTCCCTTCATCGTCAAGGGACTCGTTTTTATCTGTAAATAGCCAATATTGCTGTTATGGTAATTATTAAATTGTTTTATTCACCATTGTTAACTACTGAGTATTTTTCAAGCTTTCTTGAGATAACTTCCGTCTGGGGACCTCATAGGTCATAAAATCACGAGCAAGAAGTGTATTGGGAAAAATAGCCTTAGCTTCTGTTAATAAGTTGACTAATTGTAGAACATTTCCAGGGGCATAACGGGGGCTAAAATGGGTCATAATTAACTGTTTAACTCCGGCCATTAAAGCTACTTGTGCTGCCATGGTTGAGGTAGAGTGAAGACGGTCAAAGGCTAGTTGAGCATCTTGATGGGCAAATGTTGCTTCATGGATTAATACATCTCCCCCTTGTGCTAAGGCTATAGCTTCATCACAAAAAACTGTGTCAGTGCAATAAATAACCTTACGTCCGGTTTCTTTATCTCCACATAGATCTTGCCCTCGAATACGGCGACCATCGGGTAGAGTTACGACTTCACCTCGTTTGAGTTGTCCGTAGATGGGTCCTGGAGGAATTCCTAAAACAGTTGCTCTTTCTATATCAAAGCGACCGGGACGATCTTTTTCTTCAATACGATAACCGTAAGCAGGAATACGGTGTTTGAGCAACCCACAACGAACGATAAATTGATCATCCTCATAGAGGATACCAGGGTGAACTTTATAAACCCGTACTCGATGAGAAAGTTTTATCTGAGAATACTTAGCACAAGCTTTTAAATAGTCTACTAAATCTGGTGTTCCATAAATGTCGATATTCTGGGCATTTCCTGCTAAACCACAACTAGCTAAGAGTCCCATTAACCCGTAGATGTGATCACCGTGCATATGGGTAACGAAAATTCGGGTAATCTGAGAAATTTTAATATCACTCCGCAAAAGTTGATGTTGGGTTCCTTCCCCACAATCAAATAACCAGACTTCTGCCCTTTGGGGCAGACGTAGAGCAACACTTGATACATTCCTTGATCGCGTTGGTACACCAGAACTTGTTCCTAAAAAGGTGATCTCCACAATAACTTAACTCTGCTTGCTTTAGGACTGTTTATCTATTTTAATCTTTTCCGTTTAACTAAAATCCTGTACTTCTTTAAAAATTAACCAGAGAAGGTGACTAGGAGGGAACAGTTGTAAAGTTTGGTGTTTACTTAGTCAAATTCTACAATAAATTATTTAGGTTATTTAGTTCTATCATCCTATATAAGAATATTTTTTTCAATACCTAAGAGATTATAAAAAAATTTTTGATTATAGAGGGTTTTCAAAAGTTATTGAATTGTATGAACTTGAATGTTTACTACAGATATATCCTTATAAAATAGACACAAAGGACAAAATAAAATATTATAAAATATCTACTAGATTTTATAATATTTACTGCTAATTCTTGCTGTAATATTTGTATTTTTTTTAAATATACGTAGACAATACTTTTGGTTTGATACTTTATTTCAGTGATGTCATTAGTTTTCTGGATTCTATATAATTTATAGTAATTCGCTAGTGTGTTTGTTCACAAATAAACAAAGAATATATACCATTTATTAATGTATCTTATAAACTGTTGTTTGCTAAATTTTTCTATTTTAATCTAAGCCAAGAATATATTTTTATACAATCTAAATATTGTTAATATTTAGATTGTGATTTAGATTTGTTTATTAGAAAAAGTCATGAATATTAAATTGTCGCAACTTATAAAATACATCAGCAACCATCTTAACTTGTAGTATTTTTATTAAAAGTTAATTATTTTGAAATCTATTGTTTTGTAATTCTTTATTTTGGTTTTTAATTATTACTTTTATTTTTTGCTAACTTATTTAAGTTATATATCAGTATCTAAAACTTATCAGATTATTTTTGCCTTAAAAATTTGTATAATATTTTTTGGATTAATCAAATATAATTCAAGATTATAAATGTAAATACAGACAATTTTTTCTTTTTATAAATAAAAGTTATAGTCATACTAGCTGCCCCCAAGATTAGAGTACTATAATTTAAGTCAAAATGTGTAAAATATGATTATAGAAAATAGTAAGTACTACTAAATTTGAGATTTTATTTATTAAGGTGAGTTAACAATCTAATGTCTTGATTGTAAATTAATTAAGGATATTTAATTTGTGATGATTTAACTTAAAAACAAAAATTTTTAGGATATATTATATCTAATAATTATAGTTTTTATGGTTTATTTTTGACAAAAAATTTTATGTTTATGTTTTAGATGTTTACACAGTAAATTTGCTAGAAATAGATAAAGGGACAACGGTAGCTTCATTATTTTCCCGAGCTACCCTAATTAGTAAAGCTGCTAAGGTTAAACTAGCTAAACTCGAACTGCCTCCATAGCTAAATAAAGGAAAAGGTAAACCGGTTGTGGGTAAAGCACCTGTTGCTACACCAATATTAAGTAGAGCTTGTCCAACCATTATGACCATGACTCCAATAGCAACTAGTCGTTTGACTCTATGGCGGCACTTCATAGCAATTCTTAGGGCAAAAGTTGCATAAATAAATAGGAATAGTAGTAGAACCATTCCTCCCACAAAGCCAAATTCTTCAGCAAAGACTGAAAAAATAAAATCGGTATATTGGATAGGTAAATAAAAAAGTTTTTGTTGAGACATTCCATATCCTGTACCAAATGTTCCTCCTGAACCGACTGCCATCAAACTTTGTACTAATTGATAACCATTTCCCATAGGATCTTCCCAAGGATTGAGAAATGCTGTTACCCGTTCCCGTTGATATTCTCGCAAACTAATACTCATAAAGGCAGTTAAAGCTCCCCCTAAAGCAGTCGAAGTTAAGTAAATTGCTGGAATTCCTGATGCGACAGCAATTAGCCAAAGGCTCATACCACACAAAGCAGTAGTACTCAAATTAGGTTGTAATAAAATTGAAGCTAAAATAACTGCAAAGATTATCAACCATTGCCAACGAATTCGCCAGGACAACTGTTCCCATTGCCCAAAAATCAGGGAACTTTGTAATACTAAAAAGGGTTTCATTAATTCTGATGGTTGAATTAAAACTGTACCAAATTTTATCCAACGAGTGGCACCGTTAATATTTTCTCCCAAACCAGGAACATGAGTTGATAGAATCAATCCTAATATTATAAATAGACACCAAGGGGCCAGCCTAAACAAATATCGTAGAGGTGATCGTACAATTATGTTGAATAATTGCAATCCGACCCAAGTCCAGATTAATTGACGGGTCATATAGTACCATCCATTTCCTGTTTCGGCTTCAGCAACAGCATAGGAAGCTGAAAACATAATGATTAGGCCGAGAGATATCCACAAGAAGGTTAGCCAGCGCAAAAAGCGGGCTTCTCCTGACCAATGTCGTACACTCGGATCTAAAATAGGAATGATATAACGTAACACAGGCTATTTGTTTGGAATTTTAATTAACTCACACCATAACATCTAATGGTGGTTAAAACTAGTTTTCATTGTTTAATAGTTTTATAAACTTTTGATCAAGATTATACCGGTTAAAAATAGTAGAGTTGTATAGGTTATTAAAAGAGGGTGAGAGTTAATTCTGAAGAATATCATGTATTATATTTACATTAAGATGGCAATAGACAACAGTTATTAATAAATAACTTTTATAGAAGAAAATACTTCTAGCTTAACTATTGACAGAAGCTAGAAGTATTTTCTTCTCTGCTTTTTATAAAATTTTTGATATTTATAAAAGGTAGATTTTTAGAATCATAAAAAATATTCATAATAATAGTTTTAAAAGTTGCTCTTAATTAAACTTGACATATAATTTTTTAGTGAATCAAGTCTACTCTTAAGTGGCAATAGTTATTTATCCATAAAGTATTTTTGGTCATTTTCTATGAGAGTTACTACTTAGTTAAAATATGGGTTTAAATTTGATTTATTTATTCATATAAAGATAGAAGGTTAGATATAGATTTATTTGAACCATCTATTGAAAGATGATAAATTTGGCTTATTCTTAGCTAAAAAGAAGAATGGAAGAGTCTAAAACATTATTTAAAATAGTATTTAGTAATTGCTTAAACGCTTACTTACTTTTAAGACAATATCCTAATTAATTTTTATTATTATTTCTGAGTGCCGATATAAAGATAATAAAGGATAAATGTGATGGGTTAAGATTTATAGATAACTATAACTTCGACCAGGGATTGACAATCTTGAGTTAAAGACGGCAATCTTAAGGAAAGCTAGAATCAAATTTAGACCTGCTGTTCTCAGCCTATGCTGTCCTTTCTATCATCATTCATAGTGGCTCAAACTATTTACCCGTTGACATTTCGGGAGGCTAGCCAAGATTTCATTGCTCAACCTCAGGAAGTTCGGACTCTTCCAGGAAAACTTAATGATGTGTTAGTTTTCAATAGCAACAGTCCTGAAGTAATCGAAACAGAAGGCATTCTATTATCAACGTTCCCATTTGGTGGAAAAAAATTTCCCAATGCCCACTTAAATAAACCGTTAAAAGGACGTTTTGACGTTTTTACCCACCATATTTCTCGGCCGGCTTACGTACAAAGAACTCTTTATCAGGGATTGCTGGTTCATAACCCTACCTCCCAAACAATTATCATTAAGGTCTTACAGGGGGCCAGTTATCGTACTTCTCCTGATGCCCCATTTATTAATCTACCTTCTTTGGTTGAAGATCCATCTGGACAGGTTTTTTCAGGTCCAGGTTCCCGATTAATGAGCGATATTTTACGAGGAGTCAATCATAATAAATTTCCTACCCGTATAACACTGAGACCAAGTGAAAGTCGAATGTTATTCACATTGCCCATTAGTCCAAGCAATGGTCGTTCAACTTTCATGCGTCTCTATAGCAATGGATCCGTTTATATGGCTAATTTGGCTTTATACGAAGTTCCTCATGAGAATAAAAATAAATCAAGGAAAATAATCTACAGAAAACCCACCCTAAACGAATGGAGATATTTAGTTACTACTGGACAATTAGTCACTCCCAGAGATCTTCCCCCGACACCAATGGATCAGGATTTAGGAGAAGACACAATTTACGGGCGGGTAGCTGGTATCTCTGTCGGGTCTGAATGGGTAGCACGACTTACCGATCAGCCAAATAAAATTCATTTGAGTATTCCTGCGAGAGGAAAGGCTTTTTCTTATCCTTTGAGTACAGTAACCACGGGAACTCATGGCACCAAGCAGATTCAAAGTGCGCCAATGGTAGTCCGATATCCTGACACCGCTTACCGCGCTCATGGGAATTATGGGGTACATTACAATTTGATTCTCCCAGTAACTAATAAGAGTTCTGAGAGACAAACCGTTGAAATTTCCCTTCAAACTCCTTTTAAACAAAATGAACATGCTGATCACTTAGTATTTGCCTACCGTCCTCAAGGTCAAGTATTTTTCCGAGGTACTGTCAAGGTTGCTTATGCGACCCGAAATGGTCAACTCCAAGAACGTTACTTTCATTTAGTTCAACGACGAGGACAACAGGGAGATGCTTTAGTCAGAATTAATCTCGAACCAGGAGAAAGACGAGAAGTTGAAGTTGACTTTCTCTATCCTCCCGACGCCACTCCTCCTCAAGTATTGACGGTTAGAACTCTCAATTTATTCTATGGCACAATTCGTTAGAGACATTACATTAAAGAAAATGGGTGGAGTTTCTATTAGGTTTAAAGATCAACAAGCCGTTGATTTCTATCAATTTCAAAAGTATGGATATCCAATTTTCCTTTAGAATCAGATGATCTTAGTAGGTTATTAGCGATTGAGTTGATGAAATATTTACTGCAGTCAGCGCTATTTTCTCTCTTAATTTATATTTTTCTTGAGTCTCCTTTCCGTTCTGGTAGTCAGTTTTTCAGTGACAATGACTGGCGCGGTAGTTAGTTTTAAAGAAGTACAGTTGATTAGCAAAAATTTTTCAGGATAGTATTCAAAGACAAAACAACTTACTAAGCTAACGTAGTTAACTCTAAAATGGGAACTAAGTACCTGTGAATTTCTAGGTTGTCGATAATTAGTTTATAACTCAAATGACAGTAAAGCGTATTGGTGTTATTGGAGGAGGTCAGTTAGCCTGGATGATGGCAAAAGCTGCTCAACGGTTGGGTTTTGATTTGATAATTCAAACGCCACAGAAAAACGATCCTGCCGTGTCTATTGCAACAGAGGTTATTTTTGCCCCTATTGATGATAAAGCAGCTACTATTGAACTGGCTGATCATTGTGATGTAATTACATTCGAAAATGAGTTTATTGATCTCGAGGGACTGAAACCTTTAGAAAAAAGAGGGGTCCGCTTTTGTCCTAGTTTAAAGGTTATGACTTTGTTAGTGGATAAATACAGGCAAAGATCTTACTTACAGCACATTGGTTTACCCGTCCCTAAATTTACCACTTTAGAGAATCTATCCTCTTTCAACTTTTCTTTTCCAATTGTGCTGAAAGTTCGTCGTCACGGTTACGATGGCCAAGGTACTTTTATTATCAAAACTCCAGAAGAGCTGGAAATTACTGCCAAAAACTTGGAAGGAAAAGAAGTTATGGTGGAAGAGTTTGTTCCTTTTGAACGCGAATTAGCTGTCATGGCTGCTCGTAGCGTTACTGGAGAGATAGCGGTTTATCCTTTGGTGGAGACTTACCAGTCTAACCAAGTATGTAGATGGGTACTCGTGTCTGGAGATATTTCAACAGAAGTTCAAAAAGAAGTAAAACAGATAGCCATTAATTTATTGACTCGATTAGAAGTGGTAGGAATTTTAGGAATTGAACTATTTTTAACTCCTCAAAATCAGGTTTTAGTTAATGAAATTGCCCCTCGTACCCACAATTCAGGACACTATACCCTCGATGCTTGCAAAATATCTCAATTTGAAATGCAGTTGCGGGCCTTGTCAGGACTACCATTGGATTCAACCGAGTTAAATTGTTTAGGAGCTGTGATGATCAATTTGTTAGGTTATGAACATTCAAGACAAAATTATTTAGAAAAACGGCAGAAACTCTCAGAAATTTCCTGTTCTCACGTTCATTGGTATGGGAAAACTAATATTCGCCCGGGAAGAAAAATTGGTCATGTGACGGTATTACTGGAAAAAAATGAAATAACTTCAAGTTCAAAAATTCGACGGCAACATTTATTAGAAATTGCACAAAAAGTAGAGTCAATTTGGTATAGTCAGTAATTGATTAGCCAATATTTGCTTTTTTTTATAATTTAATGTCTTTTATGTCTTAAACGTAGAGGAAGCGTCTGTTATCTTGCTAATATTTAACATTATTGCTATGCTTCTCAGCTATGTTGAGCAACAGTATGAGATTTTTGCTTTAGTGGACATGGAATTATCAGAAAGAAATGAGTCGAATCTGATCATTATTTTTTTTTACATCAAAAGTTAGTACGCTGTATGTGCTAGAGAATGCCCAGCTTTTAGTACCGCTTTTCAATTTAACGCTATTGAGGGATTAACGATAGTCAATAAAATACTACTCTCAATCTAAAGATTAATATTTACCAGACATTAACCTTAGGGATATAGTCGCTCTACGCTTTGAGATAGCCCTCCGAGAGTTATGATGGCAGTTAAATCAAGCTTCAAAATGGATGAGACTGATTGCTTTTAAGTAAAAAATTTGTTTTCATAAGATATAAATTTCGGGTAGGTTACGAGTGAATACAATTCCGCCAGTCGATTTAGTCCGTCAATACAAACTAATTAGTGAAGAAGTAGACCTGGCTATCCTCAATGCGGTTCGCTCAGGTCGTTATATTGGTGGTGATACTGTTAGTGATTTTGAACAACAATTTAGCCAATATGTGGGGGTTCCTTACTGTGTAAGTTGTAATTCAGGAAGTGATGCTCTTTATTTAGCCTTACGCGCTTTCAATATTGGGTTGGGGGATGAAGTTGTCACTTCTCCGTTTACTTTTATTGCTACAGCAGAAAGCATCTCTATGACTGGTGCTACTCCAGTCTTTGTAGATATTGATCGTACGACTTTTAATCTAAATATAGATCTCTTAGAAAAAGCAATTACTCCTAGAACAAAAGCTATTATTCCAGTTCATCTTTTCGGACAACCGGTTAATATGACTCAACTTATGGATATTGCTCAACGTCACAACCTTTACGTGATTGAAGACTGCGCCCAAGCAACAGGAGCTAAATGGGAGAAAAAAAAAGTGGGGAGTATTGGCCATATTGGTTGTTTTAGTTTCTTTCCAACGAAAAATTTAGGGGCTTGTGGAGATGGGGGAGCTGTCACAACAAATGATCCTGCACTTGCCGACACCATTCGCACCATAAAAGAACATGGTAGCCGTCAACGTTACTATCATGATTTAGTCGGAATAAATAGTCGTCTTGATACCATTCAAGCAGCAATTTTACAAGTCAAATTGCGTTATTTAGATCTTTGGAACCAACAACGACGAATAGCGGCACAACGATATCATAAGTTGCTAAAATCTATTTTAGAGATTCAACTTCCTCAAGAGTTGTCTGGAGGATATCATGTTTGGAATCAATACACTATTTTAGTTAAAAAGAAAAAAGAAAAGACCGAAAATTTCCGTAATTATCTTCAGAAGGAATTACAAAAACAGGGAGTTATTTCTATGATCTATTATCCAATTCCTTTGCATTTACAAAATGTTTATCAGAGCTTAGGGTATAAAGTAGGTGCATTTCCAGTAACAGAAAATGCTATTTATGAAGTGTTATCCTTGCCGATGTTTCCTGACATTTCTTTTAAGGAACAACAGCAAGTTTATTATGCTTTAAAAGAATGTTTAACTACTTAAATAGTTGATTGTGAAATATAAAGAGAGATTAAGTTAATAATTTACTAGCAATACCAATCTTAACTTGTCCAGACTTTAAAATAGTAAATAAAATGTCTCTCTAGAGCGTTTCTGATAATATTTCTAAAATTATGTATTTCAGTTTATGTTTTAATATTTTTATTTATTGTAAGAAAAAATTGATTTTTAGTATTCTACTTTTATACTCATAATTAATTTGGATATATTTTTTAGTCATTTACTTAATAAACACAGTTTATTCTTACTCATATAAATATTATATTCTTATTTAATTACACCTGAGGTATCTGTGATCTAAGTTGCTAGTTTAGACTGTATGAAAGTTGAAGAACTAAAGTTTTAGCAAAAGAAAAACACTCTTAATAATAAAAAGTAAATTATAAGTTTTAAGACAAAAAAGTATATATACTTTAGCCTCTTGTTGACTTTTATTTAATTAAGAATACCTAACAGCAGTCTATTATCTTAATTAAGAATAAGCAACAAATTTTTATTGAAATATATAATATTCTATTTTAGAAAACTCTTAATATATTTTTATCTCCAAAGACGAATCTTTAATAAATATAAATTCATAATAACTTAAATAAAGTATTTGAAAACTATTGAATACTTAAAGACAATAAAAACATATCGATTCTTTAATCCCATCTTTGCTTTTTATTTTTGACAATAACTTTACGTCCTCATCTGAACTATTATTATATATAAATTAGTTTTTCAATACATAACTTCTATAATTTCTCGTTTACCATTTAAGCGCTATTAACAACAGTTAATTAAATTATTAACCAAAACTTAAAAAAAAAGAATGATCAGTAGAAAATAAAATCAATAGAGACCTTATACATATAAGAATATCAGTTCGTTACTATTCGGGTAGTAACTGAATTACTATCTAACATAATTGTTATAGAAAAACATGAGTGTCTTTCAAAAGGTCGTACAGTTTAGATATATATTTAATAGCAACTTAATAAAGTCTAGGATATATTTCTTTTAATTGTGTTTTACTTGAAATAATCTCCTAATAGATTTTGGACTTAAGAGTAAAGAAGTATAACAATTTTATATTTTTTTATACAAAATATAAAATTGTTACTTAATAAAATGACTCTACTAAACTTAAATTTAAGGAATATATCAAATTTTAATATTATTAAATTTGTCAATAATTGTGAGGATAAATAATTTTTTAGTAATTAACATTTTTAGAAAATTAAATAATTTAAAATATAAGATATTGAAATTAATAGTTATACATAATATTTTATATAAAATTAATTAGTTAATCATGCTCGAAAAAAATTAAATATATTCTCTATATAGAGAATATATTTAATTTTTAATCTATAAGATTGTAACTACTATTATATGAAGTTTTACTTTTTTAATACAATTATGCTCATATAATGAGTGTTTTTATTAAATCCAATTACAAACATAAACTTAACAAAGATTAGTACCTATGGAGAGAACATGTTACTATTTTTTTAAAAATTAGTATCAGTAATCCTGAAACCAGTAACATAGATATTTTTTGTCAAAACCCATCCAACTATATAGTATTTGTCATTCTACTCAAATAAACTAAAAATCCTTATTTCCTTTTTTATATTGTTTATTATAAAATTTAGCGTAGCGGCCTCCTTTTACTAATAAGTCACTATGGGTTCCACACTCAATGACTTGTCCTTTTTCTAAAACTAAAATACAATTAGCACGGCGGATAGTACTTAAACGATGGGCAATCACAAAAACGGTACGGTTTTCCATTACTCGTTCCAAGGCTTCTTGTACCAACGCTTCCGACTCAGAATCTAAGGCAGAGGTGGCCTCGTCTAGTATCATGATACGGGGATTGAGCAAAACAGCACGAGCGATTGCAATTCGTTGCCGTTGTCCTCCGGACAGGTTAACTCCTCGTTCCCCCACCCAAGTTTGATAGCCTTGAGAGAGTTTGCTAATAAATGAGTGAGCATTGGCGATTTTAGCAGCTTCTTCGATGGTCTGTTGATATAATTTTTCTTGTCCATAGGCGATGTTTTGGGCAATTGTTCCTGAAAATAAAGTATTTTCTTGAGGAACAATACCAATTTGACGACGAAGACTAGTTAAAGTGACATTCCTAATATCAACTCCATCGATGAGAATTTGACCTTCTTGGGGGTCATAAAAACGGGGTAGTAAATTTATCAAAGTCGTCTTGCCTGCCCCAGAAGACCCGACTAAGGCAATAATTTGACCAGGTTCAGCCAATAACGATAATTCTTGTAAAATGGGTTGACCTGGTTGATAGGCAAAACTGACCCTGGAATATTCTACTCTTCCTGTTACCTGAGGTAAAATTAGCCCATTAGGACTCTCAATGATAGTTGGTTTATGGTCAACTAATTCGAAGATACGATCTATTGATGCTTCGGCCTGTTTGAATTCATTATAATTACTGGTCATTAAGTCAATGGGATGCAGCAGCAAAGCGACAGCCGCCAAATAACTAACAAATTCCTCAGATCTTAGGTTTCCTTGGGAAATTTGCCAACCTCCAATCAGAAAAAGCAGCATAATACTAATTGCTTCGAGAAAACCTACAATTGGATATTGAAATGCCTTGAGTTGTTCTGCATGATATTTAGACTGGCGGTTACATTCTGCTTCTCTGGCAAATCGCTTAATTTCGTAATCTTGGGCAGCAAACGCTTTAACAATTCGAATACCATTAAAAACTTCTGTTAATAAAGCTGAAAGATTGGAGATTTGATTTTGACTACGACGGGATAATAGCAATAATTTTTCCCCAAAACGACTGACTAAGATAGCCATTAAGGGAGCTAAAATAAAACTGGCAATAGTTAACTGCCAGTTTAGATAAAGCATATAAGCAGGGATAACAATCAATTGGAGAAAATTAGAAATAAATTGATGGGATAATTTATCAACAATTTCTCCAACTCGATCAATATCTTCTGTTAGACGATAGGTTAAGTCTCCAGTTTTTGCTGTTTCAAAAAAATCTAATCCCAGTTGATGGAGATGACTATAGACTCCTTTTCTTAATTTTAAACCCATAATAAGGGCCGCATTGATCATAAAAATATTTTGCCCATATTGAAAGATTCCCCGGATTAAAAATGCCAAGGTCCCTAATCCTAACCAATAAGCAACTTTTTCTACTTCTCCTCTACCAATAAATAGGGCAACTCTACCAGCAAGATAAGGTAAAAAAAGGGTGATGAGGACAAATCCTAGAACACAGAATAATCCTTTAGTAATTAATGGCCATTGTGGATATAAATAGGGAATTAATTGCCACCAATTTGATCGTTTTTTTTTAATCATTATTAACAATTATTTTTTTGAATTTAAATATAACTAGAAAATTAAAGTATTTAACAGATCAATACAGTCAGCAAATCTTTTGAATATCAGTATCAACGGTTATTAATCTATAGTAAATAAAATGGTTATTGCTTTGAAGTTTACACAGTCTCTCTCGACGAGAGAGACTGTGTAAACCGGTGTGATATTGTAACATATTTATTTAGTTAATTTATCTATTTCGATATTATATTATCGAATGCTGTCATTTGGTCTTAACTGGTAATTTAAACTACAAAAACTGCTTCCCTGATACATTTAAGGGCTATTTTTATAATTAAGAGCTTATTTAATACTTAAAAAGCGGTAATTTTGTCCATTATGGACTTAGTACAACAACTTCAAATTAGTAGTTTTACTACACTTGTTGATTGACATTACCAATATTAACTTGTTAAGGACCTGATTGCGATTTACAAATTTATAACAAGTATTTATCTAATTGATAAATACTTGTTTGATTAAATGAAGTCAAATTTATTTTAAACAGGTCGACCAATTGTCATTATTTTAACGTTTACTCCGATAGATTTCTATATCTAATTCTAGATACAGTTCGCCATTTTTAGCCCTTTTTCTAGAACTGCCGTTAATACAAAACCGTGATAAATTGATTATCTATAAAGAAGTAAATAATTTTTTTAACTTTTCTGTTTTTTTTGAAAGTAAATTATTTGAGTTTTATCTCATATATAACTCAATAAAAGTTTAGCGATTCTGGTAGATGCTCCTGGAGGACCAAAGCGTTTTTGCCCTTTTTCAAGACACTCGGCTAAATACTCTTTATTCGATATTGTTTCTACTACTCGTTGGGCTGCTTCACGAAGGGTTTCTAGAGTAGCAGGTCCGGTTCCAATAGTTTGAGCACAATTACCAATGAGTCTAGTTTGTGCCTCAGCAAATTTATAAGTAAATTGGGGTCCTTCTCCTGGAATTTGAATAACAGGTTTTCCTAGGGCTATCCCCTGATCTACTGCCAACCCAGCCATTCCTAACATTAGGGTACAACTTTGCAAAATATCACTAAAAGCATCGGAATAACATCTAACTTCAGCAACTCCATAATCAGACTGGTAAGTTAATTGACCTTCATTATGTTCCCATCCTTCATAGTCAGCTATTTCGGCTAATTGGTTCATGAGTTTGGGAACCAACGCTGCTCGAAATTGGATATGATCGGTGGGAATCACTTTGATAATTTCTAGAATAAGGTTAAGTTGCAATTTAAAGTTACGCTCTGCTTCAGGAAGTCTTGACCCAGGAAGTAAAGCAATAGTAGGAATATTGGGTTTAAGATGTAGATCTTTTCCCGTAGGAACAAGTTTATCCAAAGAAGGAATTCCCCCGAATTTGGACTTAGTAATTCCTTGCCGTTTAAGATCTTGAGCCGTATAGGGATCTCTAGTTATTACCGCTAAACATTTTTGTGATCGAAGAAAATGTCCAATAAACGGACCAATATATAACTTTCCTTCATAAAGACTCGATAAACAGGATATAAACGAAACGTAGGGATATCCCGTAGAATACGCAAAGCCTTGGGATACGGTATCCCCTGTTGCCATAATCAAGTCACAAGTAGGAGCATATTCCCAAACGGCCTTTAACTGTCTCCATGCTAACCCAATCAATCCCGCTTGGAGGTCCGTTAGGAAGCGCCAACGGTTGATATAGGAAAATCCCCCCGAAGGCATATTCTGAGTAGGTCCAATAATAGGGATGTTTAATCGGCGATAGGCATTTCCTTCCCCTACAATGGGCATGGCCACTATTTCTAGAGACGGACAAAGTTCTAATAATGTTTGAATCACATAAGAGGAATGATTATCCTCTCCATGTCCATTACTAATAAATAAAATTCTTTTTTGAGAAGACGACATAGGAATTTTTAAAAGTTACTTTGTAATGTGACGCCCTATCGGGGTTAATTGAGACCTTGTTTTAAAGCTCTAACAAATTCTTCAATCGCACTTAGTCCTTCTTCTGGAGTTCCCTTAGATAACCGTTTAACAATAGCACTTCCTACAATCACTGCATCTGCCCCCCAATTTTTCACCTGAACTGCCTGTTCAAGCTCGGAGATGCCGAATCCAACCCCAATAGGTTTGTTGGTAACACTACGTAAATTAGTTATTAACTCTTCTACTCTACTGGCTACTTGTGATCGCACTCCTGTTACTCCAGTCACAGTCACTAAATAAATGAATCCCTGAGATTGACGAGCGATTGCCTTAATTCGTTCTATAGGACTAGTTGGGGCAACTAATAAGGTTACCTCAATCCCTTCTGCGGCTGCGGGGGTTAACAAACTCTCAGCTTCCTCTAGGGGTAAATCAGGAACAACTAGACCTTTAATACCAGCTTCCCTAACTTGTTTCAGGAAAGCATCCACTCCATGATAAAAAATAGGATTGTAGTAGGTAAATAAAATAATCGGGGCCTTAATTTGTGAGGAAACCTGCTTAACAGTATCTAAAATATCTTGTAGTTTAATACCACGATTTAAGGCTCGGGTGGCAGCCGACTGTATCACAGGTCCATCAGCTAGGGGATCGGCATAGGGAACTCCTAATTCAATTAAATCTGCTCCTGAACTATCAAGAAGGTGTAAAGCTCGGGCAGTAGTATTTAAATCAGGATCACCAGCTGTAATAAAGGGAATCAAGGCACATCGACTGCGATTGCGTAGGGATTGAAAACAATCAGAAACCGAGGTCATAGTAAATTACCAGGTCGAAAAGTTGGAATAAATGGGTATCGCCCCTTACAAAAGTCGGATATAGCTTTTATTGATTAACATTCGGACGTTGATTGTTCTTGTACAATTTCCTGTTGCAATTTTTCAAGTTCTTCTAATGTCATTGCTTGAAGTCGTTTTTCTAAAACTGCATCTTCATAGTTTTTAACTTGTCGATTATAGGTCATGTTTTTATTCATAACCTTAAACAGGTAGGTCAGTGTCCAGCAGATCAAACCTACTATTAGTAAGAACTGACTCCAAATTCCAGCTGATATTTCGTTAAATCCGATAGTTTGAAAAAACAGATATGCCATCCCACCTACAGCAAAAATGGCAATTCCAATAGCGATAACATCTATTCGTCGCATTGTATGTTACATGTTTAAATTCAAGTTGACACCTGAGACTAAGTTGTCACATTGCGGCGTTTAGGTCGGAAGTTTAAAAAAGGACTCAACACTAACATTCCCGGAAAAAAGAAAAACATAAGAAAATACATCAACACTCGTTCAGAAGAACTCGCCACATACCAACGAATGTTGAGATAAAAATAGACCATTCCGGGAATAATTAACAGATAAAGAATGCTCAAGGTCAGGTAAAGCAAGGAAACTGCAGGTGTATCGCCTGTTAGAAAGTCGGTTATGGTCATTGTTCAACAGTAAATGTTTACACTTAAGCCTAGTCTATCTAAAATCTTCGCAGAATGCCCCCCTACAGTCAACGGGGATGTATCAATATACTTAATCTCGTACTGTCTAATGGTACTGTTATAGGACAATAGATAAACGTGTTAAGAGTTATTAAATACAATAATAAGCATACTTTCATGTAAAAAATTACATAGCTTATCAAATTATCTCAACAATGCCATATGATATATGGAAACTGAGTTAAAACCTTTTGAAGAAACAGAAAACTGGCTCTGCGGGTAAGAAATTTTTAACAGTGATTTAGGATAAGTCTTCTATTACATTAAAGAGAAAACATGTTGATCTAACCTATGTTCGCTTTACTTCTTACTGCGTGTTTTCTGCTATTGTGTGTGACAATCTTATCTAAAAAATAGCAACTTTTTACTATTTTGTCCATTTTATTTAGAATGGAAAATATTATAGGTTGTCGGTTCATCTATTTTAATAAGCGATATTAGTTTATCGTTTGTTAATAAAAAATGCGTGTATAAAACAAGCCAAAATATTTTGCATAATGCTGCTAAATCTAAAAAAATAAGATAGATTTTTTTGCACAATAACAATAGTTGGGTGATCAACTATTGTTATTGCTTTAATTTTTTTTATCGCACATTTTTAAAAATAAGTTTGCCAGTAAAAATTAGTGTAAGCTAGTAGGATGAAAGATTTATAAAAAATAATCGCTAGACACCAGAATACTTAACAATTTATAAAAAAATATTTGGGCGGCAAAAATCATCTTAATTAATTAATAGTCTAAAAATTTATATATTAAGATAATAAAGTAAATACAATTTAGCAAAAGCAGTCAAATAATTTCTCTATAGAAATTATTTTTCTAAAAAACAAGCAAAAACAATATCACCTAAACTCTAATTACTTAAATGTAAAATGATATGTTAATTAGAGTACACATGCTTAATTAACGTTGTTGTAATAAAGTTAAAAAGAAAAGAAAAGAAAAAAGAAAATAAACATTCTTCGTTAGACAAGTATTAAGATAAAACTTGAGTAAAATTGTTATGATGGGTCAGCGTGGCAAAAGTTAGCTTAGAACATATTTATAAAAGTTTCTCTCCTAAAGATGCAAAACCAACATCTTCAGAAACCGAGTTTAATCCTTCGAAAAATAAGCAAGTCAGTATTTTACGGGATATTAACTTGACAGTTGACGACGGTGAATTCATGGTTCTTGTTGGACCTTCTGGTTGTGGAAAAAGTACATTGTTGCGTCTTATTTGTGGGCTAGAAACAGTAACAGGGGGCAATATTAAAATTGGTGATCGTGTCATAAATACCCTTCCCCCAAAACAAAGGGATATTGCTATGGTCTTCCAAAACTATGCTCTCTATCCCCATTTAAATGTCTATGATAATATTGCTTTTGGTTTGCGTCGTATGGACCAAGATAACTTAGGTAAATCTATCTCATATTTACCTAAGTGGCTAGATTCAGCTTTAGTTAACTTGACAAGATCATTGCCTCAGTCCTGGCGTTATCTTTCTGAGATAGAACAAATTGTAAATGAAAAAGTATCCCAAGTTGCTGAACTTTTAGAACTAGATCATCTCTTAGACTGTTTTCCTAAAGAGTTATCAGGTGGACAAAAACAACGAGTAGCTTTAGGACGTGCAATCGCCCGTAAACCGCAGGTATTTTTGATGGATGAACCCTTATCAAATTTAGACACTACGCTACGGGCAATGATGCGTTCAGAAATTGTTCAACTGCAACGAAAAATGAATATTACTACCATTTATGTCACTCACGATCAAACTGAAGCAATGACCATGGGTGATCGTATTGCAGTTATCAATAGTGGAGAAATCCAACAACTTGCTCCTCCTTTAGAACTTTATAATAATCCTGCTAATCGCTTTGTTGCAGAATTTATTGGGTCATCCCCAATGAACTTTCTTGAGGTGATGGTGGACACTCCTGTAATGGTTACTCATCCTCAATTTTCTCTAAAATTGTCACAATCTTGGGAATATTTTCTTAAAAAATACACTAGAACTAAAGTATATCTAGGTATTAGACCAGAACATTTGGGTTTTGGACTACCTTCACCTAATAATTTAGAAGTTAAAGTAAATTTAATTGAAAATCTAGGAAATCAAACCTCGATTTTTTTTCATTTAGTTACTGATATAAATTCTGTTATAAAAGTTTGTATATCTTCTGAGGATTGGGCTAAAATCGATAAAGATAAACATAGTTTTTGGCTATCTTTAAACCCAAGTAAAATCCATCTATTTGACCATAAAACTCAAGAATCTATTAGAAAAATAATTAAAGAAAAATAAATTAAATTCATCGACTTACCTACGATTTATGTTGAAATTTAAGCAATTTGGACTAGATATTTTGTTGGGATTATGTGGTGTCATCTTCGCCTTGGGTATAAGTGAGATTGGGTTAAGAATTGCTCAGATTTCTTATCCTAGTTTTTATCAGGTTGATGAATTTAGAGGACACTCTTTAATTCCAGGCATTTCCGGTTGGTGGATTCAAGAAGGAAAAGGATGGGTTAAGATAAACCAGGATGGATTACGGGATAAGTACTATCCCAGAGAAAAACCAAAAAACACTTTTAGAATTGCTGTTTTAGGTGATTCTTTTGCCGAAGCCATTCAAGTAAATTTAGAGGATACTTTTTGGTCATTTATTGAACGAGAATTACATAATTGTCCCAGTATTAATAATCGGATGGTCGAGACTATTAATTTTGGAGTAGGAGACTATGGAACTGCCCAAGAATTAATGACTTTAAAACACCAGGTTAAATACTATTCTCCTGACATGGTAATCCTAGCTATTTTTACCGGCAACGATATTGTGAATAATTCAAAAGCATTGAGTCCCTATGATAGATTTAGTCCTTTTTTAATTGAACAGGGGGATAAGTTTGTTATGGATTTCTCTTTAAAGGAAACTGAAATATACCAGTGGCGTAGTAGTTTAACGAGAAAAGTTGTTTTCTCTATTATTAATAATTTTTACCTATTACAGATAATTAATAAAGCTAGAATTACGATTAAAAATCGCCATAAGTTTTTAGATCAAGAATTTGCAAATAAGAATAACTTTAATGTCATTAAGTATCTTGATTTTATACCACAACTTTATTTAGATAATGATGATAAAAACTGGGAAAAAGCCTGGAATATTACGGAAGAATTAGTTAGAATGATTAAACAAGAAAGTGCGACAATAAAAGCTAGATTTTTAGCTGTTACATTAAGTAATCCAGCACAAGTTTATCCCAATAAATCTATACGAGATAAATATTTTAGAGAAGAAGGAATAGTAGATCAGTTCTACCCTGACAAACGAATTAAGATATTAGGAGAAAAAGAAAAATTTGATGTGCTTAATCTAGCCCCAGAATTTCAGTCCTATGCTGATAAAAATAACCAATTTTTACACGGATTTGAAAATACTATTTTAGGAGGTGGGCATTGGAATCAATTAGGACATAAACTTGCTGGGGAGTTAATTACTAAGAAGGTTTGTAAAATGCTTTAGTCGTCATTTTTTATACAAAATATATTCGTATTATTTATGTGTCTTGCCAAAATACTGTTGCTACAATAAACTACAAGATAAGCCTCGATACTTTTTATTTGTTTTTTAGTATACAAAGTGGCTCCGTTAGTTGACTTTAGTAAACTTTTTACTTCAATTTGTTCTATTTTTTTAAGTAAGTCGAAAAGATTGTCATGAGGATAAATATGATTAGAATAATTTTATAATTTTTATTGCTTACAAACCATGTAATCTACATAACATGCAGAAATATCTATTTCTTAAAATCCAACATCTTAGATGCTAATATCTTAGTTTGTGACGCTGGAGTCTATCTTTAGTTTTAATTGTTAGACACTTCAAGATTAGACCTAATTTTACCAGGAATATTTTCTAAAATTTTGGAAAGAAGCATTTCAGGAGTATCGTTTTTATTAATAGTAATCCGTAAATCTCCTTGGTTATATAGAGAACGTCGCTGCTCTAATAAGGAGCTTAACTTGCTTGTTAGATCGGTATTTTGTAAAAGAGGACGGGTTTTATCGTCAGCTAAACGAGTAGTTAATAACTCGACAGAAGCATCTAACCAGATAATTAAACCATGACGAAGATGAACCCAGTTTTGAGGTTTTAAGATAACGCCCCCTCCCGTTGCAATTACACTTTTTGTACAGGCGGTCACTTCAGCGAGTACTTGGCTTTCAATTTTCCGAAAGTTTGCCTCTCCCATGGAGATAAAAATCCTGTCAACAGGTTGTTGTATCACTCGTTCAATTAGAATATCTGTATCAAAAAAACGATAAGCTAACTCTTGTGCTAAAAGTTTTCCCACAGTAGTTTTTCCTGTGCCCATCATTCCGATAAGAAAAACATTGATGCCTTGAAGTAACCCTTGCATTTTTAATAATTTGATAATTGAAACTCAACTCCTGTCCAGTAACGAAGTGAAAAGGACCAGTATTGGATCTATTTTTTCGTTGGTTTTGTAGTTAAATCTACAATAATCTACCTGAAAAATACAAGATTCGTTAATTATTTCTAATAATATTTTATTTTGCGTTGTTTCTGTTTTGCTATTGCTTTCCGTTTTCGTTTTTCAATTGGTGTTTCGAAATGACGATGTTTTTTTATATCAGCAAATATCCCGGCCCTACTAACTTGTCTTTTGAAACGACGCAGAGCCGATTCAATTCCCTCATGCTCCCCCAAAATTATTTGGGTCATCACTACATCCTCAATAGTTTATATTTCAAATTAACAGTAATTTAGATCTATTTTTTTCAAGTCTTTGTGTCCATTAACATATCTGTCTAGTGTTTTATGCATTCATAGTCAAGCCTTCATTATATCAATAAATACAGTATTTTAACCTTGGTTTCTCAAGAATATCCTGTAAATTTTTGTTTTGGTGATTTTGTGTTGAAACATAGACGTAAGTCTAAAGAAAAAGTTTAGAAGAATAGATAAGCTAAGAACTATGAATTATTGTTAATAATTCACAAACACAACTCTCATGAGGGTATTCTAGCATAGTTTATACTATTTTCCTAGATTTTAAAATCTCCTATAATGTTTGACAAATAAGCTTTAACAAAAGTTAAAGCTCAAATACAACTAAGAGTATACTGGGTAACTTTATACAATCAACCTTTTTACTCAATAGCTTAAATTCAAGTTAAACATCTTAAGTCTTATACTATACTTTTCGTTTAAAATAAATTTCATCTTCTTCAAAGTAAAACTTAATCTAATTAACATCAAAAAACATATAAATATTTAAGATAAAGATATAGTAAAATACTATTTTAAATAACTAAAATAAGCTAGGTAATAAGTAGTAAAAAATATGCTTAAATAGCAAATTAAATTATTAAAAATTGAATGTGGTTATGGTAAATATATTTAAGTAATCTACTTACATCCACATGGTTCATAAAATCTAGTCTTAAACCAATCATAATTCAACAAGAGACTAGTTAGTATTGTCTTTTAATTACGTTTCATAAAAAACTTTAACTGATTTTTGCTTAAGTTTATTAATTTAGTAAGTGTTTATTACTTGTTAGATTAATAATTTTAGACTAGTAACTAAGTTATATTATATTAATATTATGATAACTATTATAGTAGTCCTGGTAAATTTATTCGTCTTAGTAGCATTAATGCAGCCAAGTAAAAATTATTTATAGTTTCGTAAATAAAAATAATTATCTATAGTACTTGTTTATAAAAATAAAATAATAAAAGATCATCTATTTAAATAACAAAATAGTAAATTACTAATTATTTATTTTAGTTCTAATTTATTAAAGATTTTAAGAGTATCTGTAATCTATCTGTTACCCATATAGCTGTATAACTTCGGGATTATAATTATTTTTTTTAAAAAATAACAAAATTGTCATAACTCAATGTTGGCTGCCACAAAAAACGGCTACAATGAGCAGATATTCTTGTACTATAAATTCTTTTCTGAAAACTTTTTGAGGCGTTGATGGCTACTATAACTAATAATCCTGACAAAGATAAAGCCCTAGGCTTAGTTCTCAATCAAATTGAACGGAATTTCGGGAAAGGCTCCATCATGCGTCTAGGAGATGCAGCGCGGATGAGGGTAGAAACTGTACCCAGTGGAGCATTAACGTTGGATTTGGCTCTAGGAGGAGGATTTCCTCAAGGACGAATAGTTGAGATTTATGGTCCTGAAAGTTCTGGAAAAACTACCCTCGCTCTTCATGCAATTGCTGAAGTACAAAAAGCCGGAGGGGTAGCAGCTTTTGTTGATGCAGAACACGCTCTTGATCCCACCTATTCTCATGCTTTAGGAGTGGATATTGAAAATTTGCTTGTTGCTCAACCTGATACCGGAGAATCAGCTTTAGAAATTGTAGATCAATTGGTTAGATCCGCTGCTGTTGATATAGTCGTGATAGATTCTGTGGCTGCTTTAGTACCCCGTGCTGAAATTGAAGGAGAAATGGGAGACACCCAGGTTGGGTTACAAGCTCGCCTTATGAGCAAAGCTTTACGAAAAATAGCCGGAAATATTGGTAAGTCAGGTTGCGTAGTAGTTTTCCTGAACCAACTACGGCAAAAGATAGGGATTACTTATGGTAATCCTGAAGTGACTACCGGAGGAAATGCCCTGAAATTTTATGCCTCAGTCCGCTTAGATATTCGCCGTATTCAAACTCTCAAAAAAGGTAGCGAAGGAGAGTATGGAATACGAGCTAAAGTTAAAGTTGCTAAAAATAAAGTTGCTCCACCTTTTCGCATCGCTGAATTTGATATTATCTTTGGTAAAGGAATTTCTCGTATGGGCTGTGTGTTAGATTTAGCGGAACAAACCGATGTCATCAATCGCAAAGGGGCATGGTACAGCTACAATGGAGATAATATTTCCCAAGGGCGGGACAATGCAGTCAAGTATCTTGAGGAAAATTTCAAAATCGCGGAAACCATAGAGCAGCAAGTTCGAGAAAGACTTGAACTAGGCTCTCTGGGTTTTGCTATTTCCCAGACCGATGAAGAAGAGTAGAAAACACTAAAGTCAAACGACATTAAAGAAAAGGTGGGTAAAGCTCTTACTCACCTTTTCAGTCGATCATCTTGTTGTTAGCCAATAATATCAGATGAAGTTATTATTACTGTTATTAATTCTCGTTTCAACTATTGTTTTTCTCATCCAAAACCCACAGCCTATAACTCTTTATTTTCTAGGGATAAATGCCAAAACTGCTTTATTGACTCTAACATTACCTGTCGGAATTTGGGCTTTTTTGTTTATTATTCTTGGATTTTTAACCAGTTTGATAATAACACTTATCAATCAGTTTTCCTCATCATTCTCTCTTAGAGGTTTTACCTTTCCTCTTCAAGCATCTCAATTCTCAAATTCTTCCCCTTCCTCAAAAAAATTTGACTGGGGAAAAACATCTCTAAGGAATTGGGGAAAGCCAGAACAGGAGTTTGATGAAGAAGATGCTTGGGATATTGAGGAGCCGCCAACAAACTCCACATTTACTTGTGAACAATTAGAAGAACCACAAGCAGAGGAAGAGCGAGCAACAGATTTTGAGATTCTACAATCCCCTAAAAAAGTTTCTTGTCAAGGTTCAATTTATTCTTATACTTATCGTGAACTCCGCGACTCTGAAAATAGTTCACTATTGCGAGAGTCGGTTAAACCTCCCCCAAAAAAGCCAGAGACTCTTAAATCGAAAAACAAAACAGTTGATCAAGTTTATGATGCTAACTATCGTGTCTTGACTCCTCCTTATTGTGAAAACCAAAAGTCTTCCAATTGTAATCAAGAAGAAGATCAAGATTGGATATAAATAACTCTGAAAGTTAGAATATAAGTCTACGTTGCATCTACAATATTACTGACAGAACTGATGAAATCTTATCTTGCCGCAGCTATTCAAATGACTAGTCAGCCTGATCTTCAAAAAAACTTAGCTGAGGCCGAAGAACTAATCGAGTTGGCTGTGCGTCGAGGAGCTGAGTTAATTGGACTACCAGAAAATTTTGCATTTTTAGGTAAAGAAGAAGAAAAATTACAGGAAGCAAAAATCATCAATGAAAAATCTCAAAAATTTCTCAAGACTATGGCACAACGTTTTCAAATTATGATCTTGGGAGGAGGTTTTCCAGTGCCTGTAGAAGGAGATTTCACCAAGGCTTATAATACCGCTATCTTAGTCGATTCCACTGGTATAGAAGTAGCTCGTTATCAAAAAGTTCATCTGTTCGATGTAGATGTTCCTGATGGCAATACATATTGCGAGTCAAGTACGGTAATGGCGGGACAAAACTTACCTAATATCTATCCTTCTGAGCAGTTTGGCAATTTAGGACTTTCTATTTGCTACGATGTTCGCTTTCCTGAAATTTATCGTCACCTATCCCATCAGGGAGCTGATGTTCTGTTTATTCCCGCTGCCTTTACTGCCTTTACAGGAAAAGATCACTGGAAGATATTACTTCAAGCTAGAGCTATTGAAAATACCTGTTACGTGATCGCTCCTGCTCAAACAGGGAATCATTATGAACGACGGTATACTCATGGGCATGCTTGTATTGTCGATCCCTGGGGGACAATTTTGGCCGATGCAGGACAAGAAGAAGGGATGGTAATTGCGGAAATTAACCCTTCCCGCATTCAACAGGTACGTAGACAAATGCCTTCTCTACGACACCGTGTTTTCATTTAATGTTATTGGTTAATCCACATAAAGCAGCATAGGCAATGGCAATTGCATCCACACTATCATCAATAGGAAGAAATTCTAATTCAAATAAACGACTTACCGTGTGAGCTACATCTTTTTTAGTAGCTCGCCCATTTCCTAAATGACATTTCCAACTTGATTGATGAAGAAAAATTGGTTCGATTTTCATTTCACGATAACTAACTAAGTTAACCACTCCTAGAGCTTGCATTACACCACCAGCAGCTTTAATTTTACGGTTAAAATAGGGCATTTCAATAGCAATTCGGTGGGGGGTAAATTCTTGAACTAACCCCACCAAATCTTGTTCAATTTCTACTAATCGTTGAGAAGTTGATAGAGTTTTTGGAGTCTCAATAATTCCATAGTCAATCAGTAGAGGATAATTTGATTTTGTTTCTTGTAAAACTGACCATCCTAGAATGGCTAAACCTGGATCAATTCCTAACCAAATTAGTTCAGACATAATTAGTTTAATTCAAACTTTTTTTATAAATCATGCTTTATTCTAGTCATGAATTAGTATTTATTACAATAGTCTTATTGAATATTTGATTATCTTCTATTTAAAAATTTACAACCAATAAATTAAAAGTAGCTTTACTAGCTTGTCTAATATATATTTTGGCAAATGTTATTTGATTAATAAAAATAAAATTTTACTGTGAATATTATATTATGTAATTTAAAAACAAAAAATCAATAATTAGCAGTTTTTAATATATATAGTTAAAAATATTCTATGAATTATATTTAATATTATAAGAATTTAGTAAGATAATATATAAATTATATTAAATACTTTAAACTTTATATAGTTAAGAAGTTTAGTAAATATTTTTTTTGTTTAAAAAATAACTATTGTATTAAATACATAATACTAATTATTATCCAGAGTTAATTAGTTTCATAACCATAGTTGATTATCAATGATCCAAGCAGATAGTATTAATCAGTTAGTCAAACTAAAAGGTACCCCAACCCTAATTTATACTCTATTTTAAATTTAAAAACTAGTTGAGTTACCTTAAAAAATAAGTTCTATTTTCAATAACTACATATATGTTTATTGTTAAAAATAGAACTTATATAAATTACTGTTAAAAATTAATTACTTATTTAATTTATAATAAAAACTATAGATTAAATATTCATTTACAATTACTTGTATTTAACTATTAGAAATAAATATTTTTCTAAAAAAAATAAACAATCTATACAATAAAATCTCCCGCGACTAATTATGTTTAAATCCTAACTAAATTATTCGATTTTGAGGTTAAAATTATCCAAGCTATTTAGGTATAAAAATTATTATATCTAAGTAATAGCGGGTGTTTAGTTGTTAACTATATTTAATAATTAAAATACCATAAATTTATTGACAATAAAGCTTTTAAAAACTCATTATTTAAACACAAAAATCATTACTATATAATTGGAAATATGTGATAAGGATTGAGCATTCTCTTAACGAAAGTAAGCGACATTCTACAGGTTTATTAAAGAATATTTAGAGAATAGATCTTTTTTCTCTTATTGCTATCTCCTCATCGTGTTCCGTTATCTCTACTGTAAAGGTGAGGAAATCCCTCCCTCAGTTATCATAAAATCTAGACAATTCTTATTTCAATGATGGAATTGTTAGCACTCACCCCTATTGAGTGCTAAATTGACATAAGTAGGGTCAAACTGTCCCGAACAATATTCACTCAGAATAACCTTATTCAATTAAAACTAGAGAATTTGGGTTTTTAGCTCTAAATCAGTTCTGAGTGTCAAGCACTGCGTATTAAGGTCAAGACAATTGACACAAGCTGCCCAACCTGTGTCTTTTATCTTTTGCACTTGAACGCAGCAGCATAGCTCACCTAAAACTTTCTGAATCAGGGAAGTTGTTAGTGTCGAAAGTCACCAAAGTACCTAAGAAAAAAACATGGCAAAAATTGTTTCATTCAGCGATGAATCGAGACGGGCATTGGAAGAAGGGGTAAATTCCCTGGCTAATGCGGTTCGCATTACCTTGGGTCCCAAAGGCCGTAATGTCCTCCTTGAAAAAAAATTTGGAGTCCCTCAGATCGTTAACGATGGAATTACCGTCGCTAAAGAGATTGAACTCGAAGATCCCTTAGAAAATACAGGGGCTAGATTAATTCAAGAAGTAGCCTCTAAAACCAAAGAAGTTGCTGGAGACGGAACCACAACCGCTACCGTTATTGCTCAAGCCTTAATTCGAGAAGGGTTAAAAAATGTCATTGCTGGAGCCAACCCTGTTGCCTTACGGCGTGGTATTGAAAAAACTATCGCTTATCTTGTCAAAGAAATTGAAGTAGTGGCTCAGCCGGTCAAAGGAGAGGCGATTGCTCAAGTAGCCACTGTCTCAGCCGGCAACGATATTGAAGTTGGCAAAATGATCGCCTTAGCGATGGATAAAGTCACCACTGACGGTGTAATCACTGTAGAAGAGTCCAAGTCCCTAACCACTGAATTAGAAGTGGTAGAAGGCATGCAAATTGATCGCGGTTATCTTTCTCCCTACTTCATCAGCGATCCCGAACGGCAACTAGTGGACTTTGAAAAACCCTTAGTCTTGATTACCGATAAAAAAATCAGTGCAATTGCTGATCTAGTTTCCATACTTGAAAATGTTGCTCGGGCTGGTAGTCCTCTACTTATCATTGCAGAAGATATAGAAGGGGAAGCCCTAGCCACTTTAGTTGTTAATAAAGCTCGCGGAGTTCTCAATGTTGCGGCTGTTAAAGCCCCTGCGTTTGGGGAACGCCGTAAAGCTATCCTTGAAGATCTTGCTATTCTCACTGGTGGTAGCGTCATTTCCGAAGATGTGGGGTTAAGTCTGGATGCGGTTTCTATCGACATGCTAGGAAAAGCCGCTAGAGTGACTATTGAAAAAGATAACACTACTATTGTTGCTAGTGGCGAGAACAAAGCCAAGACTGCAGTTGAGAAACGGGTAGCCCAACTCCGTAAACAACTAGAAGAAACTGACTCTGACTACGATAGAGAAAAACTTCAGGAACGAGTTGCAAAATTAGCTGGGGGTGTAGCTGTTATCAAAGTGGGAGCTGCAACCGAAACAGAATTAAAAGATCGCAAACTTCGTATTGAAGATGCTCTCAACGCAACTAAAGCTGCAGTTGAAGAGGGCATTGTTCCAGGGGGAGGAACCACTTTAATTCATTTAGCTAGTAAAATTGCTCAATTCGAGGCAACTTTAACCAACTCCGAAGAGCAAGTAGCAGCAAAAATTTTCACCAAAGCCTTAGAAGCACCTCTGCATCAATTGGCAGATAATGCTGGACTTGAAGGATCAGTTATTGTTGAAAGCGTCCGCAACACAGAATTTAATGTGGGTTATAACGCTATCACGGGCGAGTATGAGGACATGATTAAAGCTGGTATTCTTGACCCAGCAAAAGTTGTTCGCTCTGCTCTACAAAATGCAGCTTCTATTGCAGGTATGGTATTAACTACTGAAGCATTAGTAGTTGAGAAACCAGAACCTGAAGCCCCTGCCGCTCCTGACATGGGCGGCATGGGCGGCATGGGCGGCATGGGCGGCATGGGCGGCATGGGCGGCATGGGCGGCATGGGCGGCATGGGTGGCATGGGTATGATGTAACACTCTAAACTCTCAAGTCTACCAATCTTGCATAATTTTCTAAAGAGAGATGTTCTTTTGAATGTCTCTCTTTCTTTGTCTCCAAAAACACAATTAATTTTTAACTTTTTTAAAAATGTAATTTAAAAACTGTTTTTTAGGGTTGATTGCTCAAAAGTCTCTTGAGCAAAGTTGATTCTGTTGTTGAGGGTAAGAAGAGGAGAAACGTTAGTATAGTGGGGACAACTTTTGACCTTTCGTTTCTTTTTTTACTAGTAGTTTCTATGGAAGTTCCTGTAATTGGTAAGTTAAACAGTCCCCTCCCTTTGATTTTAGCCTTGATGGCTGGAGGTATTATCATGGTCGGTGGCGTGACCTATAAAATCGTTGAAACCCCGACTGCCGAAGTTGAACTGAAGGACTTAACTGTTTCGGTCAAACGTGAAACCTTGACAGTAGAAATTGAGGCTAGTGGAACACTAGAACCTATTGAGAGTGTCAATCTTAGTCCGAAAAATCCCGGAAGACTAATAAAATTATTGGTAAAACCCGGAATGTCTGTTAAACAAGGGCAAGTTCTCGCAGTCATGGAAAACACAGAGGTTCAAGCTCAAGGAAAACAAGCTCAAGCACATTTTCAAAAAGCGGTCGCTGAACTCGAAGCAGCTAAGATTACCATCCCTAGTGAAATCAACCAAGCTCAAACCAGACTTATTCAGGCTGAAGCTCAACTTGAAGAAACTCAAGCAAGTCTAGCAAAAGCTCAACAGAGAATCCCAAAAGATATTGAACAAATTAAGGCACAAATCTTGGCTGCTCGTTCTCGCACTCAATTGGCGGCCTCGCGTGTCAAGCGCAATGAAGAATTAATGAAAGCAGGGGCAATTACCCACGATAGTTTTGATGAAGTGATTAGTGAATATCATAATGCCGAAGCAAATTTACTTGAAATTACTCAACGACTCGAACAAATCCAGAACACTGCTAACCCGGAAATTAGTCAGTTACAACAAGATATCATCCGCTCTCAAGCCGCTGTAAGTGAAGCAAAAATCGCTTTTGAAGAACGAAAGAGAACAGCTCAAGCTGAAACTAGTCGCCTAGAAGCTTCTGTCACTGCCGCTAAGGCAGAATTAGAAAGAAGGATGATTCAATTCCAAGATACAGCTATTCGCGCTCCTTTTGATGGAATTATTACCCAAAAATATGCCAATATTGGCGCATTTGTTACTCCCTCTACTTCTAATTCTATCTTGGGCTTAGCCAGAGGGTTAGAAGTCGTGGCTAAGGTTCCAGAAATGGATTTAGGAATGTTAGAAGTAGGACAACCAGTAAAAATAGTTGCCGATGCTTATCCCGATAAAATGTTTCAAGGAAAAGTTATTGGTATTGCTCCAGAAGCAATTATTGATCGCAACGTCACATCCTTTGAGGTCACTATCGGTTTGGTAACAGGACGAAATGAACTCAAGTCTAAAATGAATGTAGACGTCACTTTTTTAGGCAAACAACTTAGTAATGCTCTAGTAGTGCCAACCATAGCTATCGTTACACACGAAGGGAAAATCGGGGTTATGGTTCCTAATCAAGATAATGACCCTGAATTCAAACCTGTTACTATCGGTATAGTGTTAGATGAAAAAACCGAAATTCTTTCTGGGTTAAATTCAGGAGATCGAGTTTTTATTGATATTCCCTCTGACAAGAATGACAAGAAATCTCAATCTTCATAACCTGAGTTTTAAGTATAACCAGCCTATTGTACACAACGGAATTATCAGTTGTTAACGAAAGAATAGCAATCTTTCTAAGATTAATTAATCTATCCACACATTGGATTGTGTTGTCTCGAGCTTAAGTATTTAACTACATTCAAATGAACATCTTAGAAAAATTTAAGATTTCAGTCGCTATGTTAGCTGCTAATAAATTACGAACTAGTCTAACTATGCTAGGAATTATTATAGGCAATGCTTCCGTAATTGCTACTATCGGTTTAGGACAGGGATCACAAAAACTTGCTAACGAACAATTAGAGTTTTTAGGTCCTAATATTTTGTTTGTTATGCCAGGTAATCAAAAAAGCCGTAGAACAACTTTAAATGTTCCTAAAACACTTGTTTTAGAGGATGCACAGGCAATTTCTTCTCAAGTTTCTACTATCAAGGCAATCGCTCCAGAAATTAACCAACGTCAGTTAATCTCTTATAGAAAGAAAAACACTAATGCAACCCTAGTTGGAACGAACTCCGAATACTCCTCCGTACGAGACTTTTCCGTGGCCACAGGACGGTTTATTAACCAAATTGATCTTAAGCGTAATCAACGAGTAGCTGTAATTGGTTCAGAAATTGCTCATAATTTATCGCTTTTTCGCTCTCCTATTGGGGAGAAAATTAGAATTAATAATATCAGTTTTGAAATTGTCGGAGTAATGGAACCCAAAGGTTCTTTTTTGGGGACTAATCAAGATGAAAGTATTATAATTCCTCTGACAACTATGGCTAGTCAAATTGTCGGGCAAACATCTCCTTATGGAATAACTCTAAGTGTAATTCATATAGAGGCAAAGAATACAGATACTGTTCGCGCCGCTAAATTTCAAATCGAAAATTTACTACGTCTGAGGCATAAAATTACGACCGAAGATGATTTTAGGGTTCTAACTTCTAAACAGATAATGTCTATTGTGAAAGTCATCACTTCAGGATTAACGATTATGTTAGTAGGAATTGCAAGTATTTCCTTAATCGTTGGTGGTATTGGCGTGATGAATATCATGTTAGTTTCTGTAACTGAACGCACTCCGGAAATCGGACTCCGAAAAGCATTGGGTGCAACTCAAGAAGATATTTTAGTTCAGTTTTTGATTGAAGCGGTTATTATTGCTATTTCTGGAGGAGTTATTGGGATTATATTAGGCATTAGTATTTTAACGCTAGTTGGCGTGATATTTCCCTTATCTCCTGTTATTGTTTCTGAAACTATTTTTCTGTCTTTAGGCATTTCTGGAGGGATTGGTTTAATCTTTGGTGTAATTCCAGCACAACGGGCAGCTAAACTTGATCCTATTGTTGCTTTAAGAAGCTCCTAATAGATCACAAAACTTAGACAATTTCTAAAGAAATAGAATTCTTTACTAAGTCTGTCATATAAAAATTAAAAATGTTTAGATCGTCCATAATAACCTTATCAAGAACTATTACTTAATTATCTAGACAAAATTATAGCAGATTTTGTTTATAAATTAGGTTATATGACACTCAAGGTTTGCATTTAACTTATTAAATGCCTATAGCATCAAATACAAAACTAAATTTTACCAATAAATTCTAAATTTAGAATAATATATTATTGACTATAATTGAATTTTAAGTTAAACAACAATAGTTAAATTTATCAAATAATAGACTTAACAGCAAATTAATCTACTGTAATTTATTTAGTTATCAGATAACTTAGTAAAAATAACAAATTAACTATCAGATACTTACTTTTACTAGAGAAAAATTCTATTTTGAAATTAAGCTTATTTAGCTAAAATGTACTCAAAAAAAGAAGTTCAAAGAAAATCTGAACTCTTTTTTAAAAAGAACATATAGCTAAAAATCAAAAAATTGTCAAAGATATTGTCAATATAAATATTTAAGGACATGCTCAAAAGCAACGGAGCTAGTCTAAAAAAATAGAAACAATGCTTAAATATTACACTCATTAAATGAATACTCCTATCAATCCATGACAATAAAAGTTAGATTACACCTAATCTCAGGATATTTGTCTATGGTGTAACCCATCTTATTGACTAAACTTTCTATCTGTGTTCAGACAATAGAGTTCCAAAGTTTATTTTTGATTATTCACTCGGACCCACTATAAGATAATTTTGGAGTATAAATACTTCCCAGAAGTGATTTTTAGATCACTTCTGGGAAGTTACATACATAGACGAATAATTCTCCCTTCTTAAGAGAACCTATTGTTGATTAATAGTCAGTAGATAACTAAATCAAGAAAATTCATTTCAAATCAAGTATTTCGATGAGAAATCCTAGATTACCAACGGGAGCAGGGGTAGCCATATCCGAAGGTAAAAATGCACGAATGCTTACAGACACTAGGGCAACTAAAAATATCAGTAGAATAAGAAGCGGAGCGATATACTGGCGAAAAAATATCATGATTATGGATTAAACAAGTCAAAATTAAAAGGTAGTAATAGCTTATGTTCGATCAAAATCATAAGCTATTACTCTTCCATAATTGCACATTAAAATAGATAGGAAAAGGACAATTTGTCCCTGTTTATGGTGCTGTCAACTATTGGACGGGAAGATTTATCGCTCTATAGGACAAAATATTGTCTATTAACAGATTACCCTCTGAAAAATATTTTACTTAATTCGGCTGCTCAAGAATAGACAGTAATAATTCACGATATCGGTATTTCTCCTCTCATCTAAAAGGCGGAAGACTTTACATCATTAAAGGAAAATCTAGACAGTCCCTTCTGCTAGTATATCTGCCAAAATGAGTTACAATGATCATTCGTATTGCGCATATTATATGTTAGTTAATGGTAACTACACTTTATCAAAGGCTATCGTAACTATTACAAAAAATCAATAGCTAAATATTGTTTAGATTTTTATAATTAGTATTTAGGTAATTAATATAGTTTTATTACGAACAACTTATATTTAAATTAGCAATGTTGCGATACAGTAACCAAATACTATTTATTCTAAATTTAGCATTATTTTACTAAACAAAAACTTATAATTTGATTTGCTATTTACTATATTACTCTTGTCTATACATAATTGAATTATTTCTAATCATAAATTAGAAGTATTATGACTAAGTTTAAATAAATAACAAACACCCTTCCTACTGTATCTTCTTAGTCATACTTTAACAACTTTTTGAAGTAAATATACAGCTATAGAATATCAGCATAGCTAATAATACTTACTTTAGTACTTTATTACCTTTTATCTTATCTGCAAACGTCCCTAACCTCTTTTAGCAGTACAATATTAACGGTTATAATCGTTTTGCATATTAAGAAATTGCGTAAATTCTGGTTGAAACAAAAGTTTAATAGGACCAGTTGGTCCATTTCGGTGTTTTGTAATAATTATCTCTGCAATTCCCCGGTCTACAGTGTCAGTATTATAATATTCATCACGATATAACATCATAATTAGATCAGCATCCTGTTCAATTGCCCCACTTTCTCTTAGATCTGACATCATAGGACGTTTATTATTTCTTGTTTCAACAGCGCGACTCAATTGGGATAAAGCAACTACAGGAACATTTACTTCACGAGCTAACCCTTTTAAAGAACGGGTTATTTTGGACAATTCTTGAGTTCTATTTTCACTTCCCCCCCCTTCCATTAATTGTAAATAATCAATTAAAACTAACCCTAAATCTCCCTTTTGTTCTGCCTTTAAACGCCTTATCTGAGAACGAATTTGCATTACAGTTATGTTAGCAGCGTCATCAATATAAATGGGCATTTCCGACAAGTTTCCTAATGCTAAACTCAACTGTTCATATTCATTTTGAACAAATCTCCCCGTCCTTAGACGATTTCCTTCAATTTTAGACTCTGCAGCCAATAATCTTAAGGAAAGTTGTTCTTTTGACATTTCCAAGCTAAAAATAGCTATAGGTAACTTACTATTTTTAGCAATATTGGCAGCCATTGCTAAGCCGAAAGCTGTATTGTGTACACAGATGTCATTAGCAATAAAATTATGAGTTTCAGGAATAGTTAAATCATAGACTTGTCGTTCTCCAACGTATTCAATCAAGGAAATTTCATCCCAATAAACCTCACTGGTCATCAGTGGATTTAAGGATAAATCACCTGAAGAAATGGCTGATCTTAAGGTTTTATTTCGTGAGAGTACTTGTTTACACAAATATAAGTCATCATAATTTTTTATCTCTGTCCTTTTTTTTATACCCGTCCAGAACCTACTCTCTGCAGAAAAGTCTATTTGTTGCGAAAATTCTTTTTTGATTAGGTCACAATTAATTTTAAATTGTTGTTTTAATAAAGTCTTTTTATCTAAGTCAATTAATTTTTCATTTCCAAAAATTCTTATTTTTTCAAAAAATATCTTAATCGATTGAGCATCATTAATATCAATTTCCCAGATTATTTTATTATAAATATTATGTTTTAAAGGTTGTTTTTTTAGGCTAGAAATTATACCAAATCTTAGTAATAAATGTTGGATTTGACGAATTAGACTGAGACTCACTGAACAATACATTAATTGAATTTGCCCATTTTTATGGATAAAAATTAGTCCACTAGTGGCAAACAAGCGATTGAGAAACAAACTCAACAATTGGGGCTGTAACTCAAAAATAATTGATGGGATAATTTTATTGTAAGAATCTCTACCCCATAAACCTAATTCTTGTAACCATATTTTTAATGAATTGTTATCATTATTGCCAATAATAGCTGTTTCATAACAAACAAGTTTCTTAGAATCAACTGGTAAAACTCGATGTAATTGCTCAAAAGTTTGTTGATTTGAGACACATTTTCCTTGCTTACAATTCTGGATAAAGGAATAATTGACATTTAATAAGTGAACTAGTTTTTGATAAGAAAATTTATTAGATCTAATTATTTTTTTTAAAAAACCGGTAGAGATTGTACGATTACTCCTAATTAATCCTAAATTATCTACTATAAAAAAACTTTGTTTCTTCGTTAGTCGTGAAATTTGACGCTTGACTTTTACTCCTTTAAAGTTAGTTACAGATTGAATGAAATCTTTTTGTAGCCAAGGATTATTATTTGTGAATAAAGGATAATTTTGGGTCAAACAACCGCCACCTATTAAGTAGGCCAATGTTTTAACTTGATGTTTGGGAAGTATTCTAGTTCCAAAAATATCAATTTTACGAGGAATAGCAATTTTGTCGCCTGGTTTTAGTTGTGAGAGTTGCTGCCATCCTTTAATAGTTAAATAAGGGTGAGTTAGGGTTGTCTCAATATAACGTCCTAGTTTAGTAGTTACTTTAAACACTGGTTTGATACCATCATCTATAAAATCAGAAGGATTAGTTATCCTAAATTTCCAATCTTGATGTAATGTCAATAACTGACCCTGACGACGATGATAAATTTCTTCTATTGTCGCTAAACTGCCGTCAGCTAAAACGATTTCTGAATTAGCTGCTAAACATTTTCCCATAGAAGGTCGCCCAGCAATGATAATTAAATCAGAACGCTGTAACCCTCCTGTCATAGCATCTAAATCATAAAAATCTGTTTGAATTCCAGGTAAAGATGTTTTTTGATGACGTTTTTCTAACTCACTATAAGTTTGAACCAAAGTATCAGCAATGGGAATCAATCCTTCCTGAGGGCGCTTTTGAGTTAGCCTAAAAATCTTCTTTTCTGATTCATCTAAAATTTGGTCTAATTCCTTAGTGGTTTCAAATCCTAGCTCTACTATTTCATGACCGGATGAAATTAACTGACGGCGTAAGTACTTTTCCATTATTAATACGCCATAACGATCAATGTTGACCGCCGAAACTGTGCGGTCTAATAACTGCATTAATTTATCAATACCACCTACTTTTTCAAGGAGTTGATAATCTTCTAAGACAGTTTTTATTGTTAATAAATCAACGGGTTTCCCTTGGGCATAAAGTTTTAGCGCTGCTTCATAAATCTCCTTATGAACTGGGACATAAAAAGCATTTGGGGTAATTAAATCTACTACTCGTCCCATTGCATCTCGATCCAGTAAAATACCGCCCAAAATAGACTCTTCTGCTTCAATATTTTGGGGAGGAAGGGCATTATTGTCAACCATAAAGTTACGGTTTAATTAATAGGGGACGTTAAGAGACTAAATTATTATATCATAA
The DNA here is from genome assembly GCF_947331815.1 of Cyanobacterium sp. uoEpiScrs1. Lineage (GTDB taxonomy): Bacteria > Cyanobacteriota > Cyanobacteriia > Cyanobacteriales > Microcystaceae > Rippkaea. The sequence goes on along the minus strand of NZ_OX373462.1, from coordinate 707,613 downwards.
TAGCTACTTTCTAAAGCATATGAATAATCTTAACCTATAAAAGTAAAAATATATAGTTAAAATTAAAAATTAAGCTACTACATGTAGCAGCTTAATTTTTAATAGTTAAATTACATAAATTACATAAATTACATAAATTACATAAAATAAAGAGTGTTAAAAAACTGAGTAAGATAAAATTAAGTATAAGCAATTTAGACAAACTAACAATGGCAATACTCAAATATTTGTGTGTATAATATACGTATTTTATATTTTTTACAAACTTGAAATATATTTTTTAAGTTTGTAAAAAATTGATTGCTATAATCTATTTTTAATATTGATATTATTTGATGTACTGATATTATGAAAATAATGTATCTAGAAAAAATACTTCTAAATAAAAATATTTAATATAAAAATATATAAAAATATATAAAAATAAGATTTACTATAAAGAAGTAATTATGTTATAGGTATAAAAAAATTAAAACTTGCTAATTCTTTGTACAATATTAATAATTTCAATAACTTCAATAACTACAGTATTTTGCTCTGTTTTCGATTAATAATATGGTGCGATAATATTTTTGATTTTCTCTCTTTAAATTTTTATTACTTAAAATAAAATATTAAATTTTTAAAAAAGTTATAAAAATATTTATGGCTATCTATGCAATTAGATTAACTTAACTTAATTCTAATATTTGTCACATTATCAGTAAAAATTAATAGAATTAAGTAGTTCTCTAGTGTTAATTAGTCCATATTAATCACACACAGATATATATAACTTTTGCATAACTATTTACGATTGATCTTTCTTTTGATAATAGTTATTAGTTGCTTATATTAAAATTATCTAAATTCTAACTGAGTTATATTGTTATATTAAATATTTTAATATCAATATCACCATTATTTTTTATTGAATTATTTTAAAAAATACTCTATGTTATTCAGCAGATAATAATATATTGATTTAGTTATTTTATTGAGCTATTACTATAGTTGTGTATGCTATGCTTAGCATTATATTAATGTTTTTTGTAAAAACTATCCTGAAATATTGTTAATAAAATTTGCTTATTTAGATTATATATAATAATATTAACCATATATTTTTTACTATTTGCCAACAGGTGGGATTATACTTGAAACATTTTTTATAAAAAAATAAAGCTTATAAAATATAATAATTTAAATTAATTACAAATAAATCATAATCTTTTAATTATAAAATTCTAGAATACTTATAATTAAATTAATTTAATATATTAAGATCAGCTAAAAAACTTTGTTGAGAAACAACAAAGGTACGTTACTACTAATTGCAACGTACCCTCAATTGAATAAACTCGAAGAATAGACTTAGATTCAAATTAGACAAATAATGGACTATCACCTCTCTCTCGAGTGATAAAACTATCTTGATCCAAGCCATAATTATAGAAAATGCTGAACGCAGCATACAAAGATCATTTAGGCACTTTCAAGACAGGCTAAGCGTGTTTTCAACAACTCTTCTAGATCTTCTAATGCCTTTGTAAACCCTTTAATTCCTTCATCAAGCTTATCAAAAGCCATCTTATTTTCTTGGTGCATTTTGTCAAAAGTAGCTCTATCGATAGAGATTTTGTCTATTTTAATCTTATCTGCAACGTCTGGATCAAGTTTACGAGGCAATTCAGCTTTGGTTGACTGTAATTGTTCTAACAGTTTGGGAGAAATAGTCAATAAATCACAGCCTGCTAACTCAGAAATTTCTCCAATATTACGGAAACTTGCTCCCATTACTTCAGTTTTGTAGCCAAATTTCTTATAATAGTTATAGATTTTAGTCACAGAAATTACTCCGGGGTCTTCTGCTGGGGCGTACTCCTTTCCTGTTTCTTTTTTGTACCAGTCAAGAATACGTCCCACAAAAGGAGAAATTAGAGTAATGCCTGCCTCCGCACAAGCAATAGCCTGGTGAAGTCCAAACAACAGAGTTAAGTTACAGTGAATATTTTCTTTTTCTAGCACCTCTGCGGCTTTAATTCCTTCCCAAGTAGATGCAATTTTAATCAAAATCCGATCACGTGACACTCCATTAGCTTCGTACTCAGAAATTAAATAGCGAGCTTTTTCTATAGTAGCTTTGGTATCATAAGATAGACGAGCGTCTACCTCAGTAGAAACTCGGCCAGGAATGATTTCAAGGATTTTTAAACCAAAAGAAACTGCTAGACGATCAAAGGCTAAGGTAACAACATCAGAAGTTGACGCAGATTTGCCTAATTCAATACGTGCATGTTTAAGTGTATCATCCACAATTCCCTGATATTGAGGCATTTGAGCAGCTGCCGTAATTAATGAAGGGTTAGTGGTCGCATCTCGGGGCGTAAAGATTTCAATAGCTTGAATATCTCCCGTATCAGCGACAACAATAGTAAATTCACGTAATTGTTCAAGTAAACTAGTCATAATTGCTCCTTATGAAACGCTTAATAGATTTTTAAGTTAGCCAGTGAAAGCTAAATGAAGAGGTTAACCCTTCTACTTCCTATAACCTTATCAGGGGCAACCCTTCTACTTTCTATAACCTTATCAGGGGCAACCCTTCTACAATAATTAATTTCAGGAAGTTCTAATGATTGTTGAAATAATTGAGCTTCTGCGCTGGAAGTATCATATTATAAAACAACTGAAATCTCTCCAAGCTAAGGCAGATACCAGAATTTTGAACGTATCTAAATGAGGTATATTATTGTCTATCTATAAAAAAACTGGCGAAGTAAAGAAATTTTAGTTTTTGAGCATAAGAGCTGATATTGTACGCTTGCGCAACTAGTTGGGAGAAACTGTATAGTTGAACTTATAACCTAACTGTTTTACTATCACCATTAATTCGCCATCCTCCGATCAAAACTCTAGTACAAAATGTATACCAGTTTTCTAGTCCTCAGCAATTATCTGTCCAAATTATAGCTTTATATACTCTGATTTATAAGGTAGAAGTTTCTATGCCAATGGATTCTACACTTTCTGGGATATTGCACTAATTACTTTTGTTAGAGATTCACTTTTTGGAAACATCAATAATGAATCGATAGAAGAAATTGGCGGCTAAGTACATTTCTAAAAACTTAATTAGCAAAGCTAGAATACAGCAACAGAGTTGCTGTATTCTAGCTTTTATTTATTTTTCTTTAACAGAACTTCTTTTTGAAAACCTAACAACTTTTGTGAAAAATTAGAAATTGTAATTCGTTCTACATTATTCTGTATAAGTTTTTCACTAAATACTTTAGATTGAAACTTTTTTCAAAAGTACGTCAAGATATTTAACATAGAGTAAATCCTTGTAAGGTTGAAGATAAATGACTGTAGAGCTGCCGTCGCTGGATAGCATACAAGAAATTGTGCGTTAATATGGTTACTGGGCAGTGTTTATCGGCATAACCTTAGAGAATACAGGAGTTCCTATTCCTAGGGAGACCATCATGATAGTCGGAGGAGTTCTATCTGGTAGTGGAGAATTAAATTATTGGGGCGTAGTAGTAACAGCTACTGCAGAAGCAGTTATAGGTGATAATTTTCGATATTGGATTGGTCGGTCAGGAAGCTGAGCAATTTTATCAAGATTTAGATGTTTATTTAGAATTCCTTCTCAAAAAATGGAGAAGGCCAAAACACAATTTTGCAATAACGCAGTGAGCTCTGTATTTTTGGAACGTTTTGTGGCGTTGTTGCGAATTTTGCCGGACCTATGGCAGGGATTACTAAAATGCCTATAGTACGTTTTTGCTATGTAACCTTGGTGGGGCTGCAGTTTGGGCGTTTATTATGGTAAGTTTATCTTTTTTTGTTGGATGCATTATTACCCTACATCAGTTAGTCAAGTTTATAGCTCAATTCAGTATTGTTTCATTGGCTTTATTGATAACTTGGATTGTTATTTCTTGGTGGCTAGATCATAGAAATCAAAAGTTTCTGATTTCTGACTCAAAGACCACACACAACACACTGGAATCTACATTAATAAATCGATACAATATTTTACATTTATGATACTAGACCTTGATAAATACCGTTTTTAGCACACAGTTGTCTTTCTGTCTTTCTTTGAGTTTCTTTTCAATCTACGTCACGTTGGTCATTTTTAAGAAAAACTTGGTAAGCTATTAGGTGATAGGATAAATCGTTCATCTGCCTACTTGGTAGACGGAAGTAGGAAGTCATGAGAGCTTCTGAAGGAACGCGCCTCATTCGATAACTCAACGAATTTGAAGGAGGCGATATGAAATCTCATAATAATTGTCTTAGCATTAAGTCCGAAGATAGCTTATTATCTGTTGCGGAACAGTTGCGTTTTTTGATCAGTCAGGAGCGCCGAAAGCAGCAAAATCGCCAACTTTCTATGCTATACAGGCTAGCGTCTGAGCGTCCGAAGTAGGAACCTATGTTTAACAGTTAACCTATGAATAAAGTGAGAGTCAACAATTACTGACTCTCACTAGTGTCTTCCCATAGATTTAATCCAAATGGTTCGTAACAGAAGAACAATAAATTATAACTATTAATAACGAATACAACATTCCTCGTACGGACATGTCATAACGTTCCAAGTGTACGGGATGACTATTAAGAACTGGAATTGTTTTGTCTATTGTCTTGAGGTAGATTACCAATATTTAAAAAGGAATTGGATCTTCTTCTCCATGAAAAGAGGTTAAAGTAGAAGTGGGGGCGAGTTGGTCCGGTTCGGAGTAGGCAGAAGATTGGGAAGAATCTATAGGGACAACATGATTTTCAGAATTAAAAGAGGTTTGGGAAGTAGGATAATTGTCCAGAGAATAAATATGGGAAGCCACTAACTCTACTCTTTTTTCCTTAAATCCTTCAGGACGGTCAAAGGTATTCATTGAGAGGCGGCCTTCAATAATTAGGCGGTCACCTTCTCTGTAGGTATTTTGCATTTTCGTTGCTAAGCTACCCCATCCGATTACTTTTATTGTAGAAGTTAAATCTTCTTGACGTCGTCCTACAAACTCTACCAACATTTGAGTAATCGGAGTTTTATCGTCTTGAGTATAACGCAATTCTGGAGGATTGATAACCTTAACCATTAAGATACAACTATTCATTGAATTAACTCCTAAACTATCGTTAATCATCAGTATAATTTTCTATCGAACTTATTTTCATTAGTTACATACTGACCATCTCCCCTTGTTCTTGCTCAATAAAACTTTGAACTCTCTGACGGTAATCTTTGAGAGAAATATCCACCCATTCACGATCATCACTATTAGCAAAAATGTGGACTAAAGGTTCTCCTGCATCCGGTAAAATAAGAACCCAATTATCATTTTGAGGGTTAACTACTTTCACTCCGTCAATCAATTTTAGCTGTTCTGGAGAGTGAGTTTCCACTAAATGGCGCATCAAAGCTCCCTTAACTTTCCAGGGACAGCGAACTGCGTAGGACTTATGACATACTCGTGGTAATTCAGCTCGAATTTGTACCAGCGATCGCTTTTGAATAGTCAACATTTCTATCAATTTAGCAATGCCGAACATTGCATCAAATCCTGGATGTAGTTGAGGAAAAATAAAACCCATGTCTCCACTTCCCCCCAAAGATACATTGGGATTAGTTTGAGAAGCTTCCATTAAAGCGGTGGGATTAGCTTTAGTGCGAATCACCCTACCATCATGACGACGGGCAATCTGTTCAACGGCACTAGATACTTCTATTGGTACTACTACCGTACTACGAGGATAAGCCGTAAAAATAGTATTCACCATCAATGCTGTAAGCAATTCTCCGCGAATAGGTAATCCTGACTCATCTACCAGGATAAATTGTTCCCCATTAGCAGACACCTGAACTCCTAAATTAGCTGTAACTGCTCCTACCACTTGGCCTAGTTGGTGCAATAAGGCTTCTCGTTCTTCGTTAGAGACTGAAGTTTGTCTTAAACTCGCATTTAGAACTACTGCATCACAACCGAATTTCGTCAATAGTTGGGGTAGAATAGCGCCTGAAACTCCGTAAACATAGTCGATAACAACTTTCGAGCCACTACGGCGAAGTGCCTCCACATTAAGTTGAGTTTCAAAAGTATTACGGTAATTCTCAATAATTTGGGTAGGATAAGACATATCACCAATCTCTGAAATTCCTACCCGTCTTAGGTCTTCTTTAAAATAGGCTCCTTCAATTTTCTTTTCTTTAGATTTGGAAATATTAATTCCTTGTTCATCAAAAAATTCAATAAGGATATGGTCAGGGCGATCTGGGTAAGCCCGTAGGTGAACCCCGCCAGCAACTCCTAATTTAGGTGTAAGGATGCGGGTGATGGGAATAGCTGTTGCTTCTAGGTTTTGAATATCGATACCCACCGACATTAACCCAGCAATCAAAGAACGACTGACCATACGGGAGACACTACGTTGATCACGGGAGACGACAACCTGAGAACCTAGTTTTAGAGTTGAACCGTAAGCTGCTCCCAATTTAACAGCAAATTCAGGGGTGATATCGATGTTGGCCAATCCCATTACACCTCTTTGACCAAATAAATTGCGATGGGCGATATTGCCCCAAATCAAATTTATATTCAAGATAGCTCCCGATTCAATGCGTTTGCTAGGCCAGACGCGAACACTTGAGCTAATTTGGGACTCTTCTCCAATCGTGGACAAAGGACCCACTACCGCTCCTTCTAGGATTTGGGCACGCCGATCAACCCGTGTCCCCCTGGCAATGACACAGGCAGCTAGATAGGATTCGTCTCCAATTGTAACCCCATTCCAAAGAATAGGGCGTTTTAGGTCTGCTCCTGCGCCAATGGTGACATTATCGCCAATAACACTCCCTTTTTCTATAATGACTTCCGGTCCAATACGACAATTGTGACCTATAAGGACAGGGGTAGTAATTTTGGCCGTAGGGTCTATATAAGTATTTTGTCCTAACCAAAATCCAGGATATGTTTCTTCATAAGCAAAATCTAAAGTTACTTTTCCCTCTAGAGCATCATATTGAGCTTTTCGATAAGCTTCTAAATTACCAACATCACACCAGTATCCTTCAGCGATAAACCCGTATATGGGTTCACCTTTATCGAGTAGAAGTGGAAAGAGATCTTTGGAAAAGTCTGACTCTTCATTGTCGGGCAGATATTGTAAAACCTCAGGTTCTAGGATGTAGGTTCCAGTATTGACTGTATCTGAGAAAACTTCACTAGTAGAGGGTTTTTCTAAAAAACGGTTAATCCGTTGGTGTTTATCAATGATCACTACTCCAAATTCAACAGGATTAGAAACGCGGGTCAGAACAAGGGTGGCCTTAGATTGTTTTTTTTTATGAAAAGTGATCGCCTTTTGAAGATCGAAGTCCGTGATGCTATCTCCACTAATTACCAAAAAGGTATTATCAAGAAGTTCTTCAATATTTTTGACACAACCTGCTGTCCCTAGCGGTTGATCATCTTCTATCGCGTAGGTCATTTCTATTCCAAACTCACTACCGTCTTGAAAGTAGTCCCGCATTACATCGGGGAGATAGTAGAGAGTAGCAATGATTTCTCGAATGTTATTACGTTTTAGTAGATTAACAATATGCTCGGCAATGGGTCGATTTAAGACTGGAACCATTGGCTTAGGTAGATCACAAGTTAGGGGTCGTAACCTAGTTCCCGATCCCCCAGCCATTAGCACTGCACGCATAAGTCCTTCTTCTCCTTATTGTTTATCTTACAATCACTCAATTTAATGGTTGCAAATGTCCTAGCTGTTGAGTCTGTTTCAATTTTACTGTTTGTTGTCTCAGACTTTATTCGATAATTCGATTTGTTACCCTATGAAGGCCTATATATTATGAACAACATTTAAAGCAAAGATTAACTTTAACTCATCAAATAGAAAGACTTATAGTTTTTTATAAATTCTTCTGATCATCATGATGGAAAATAAAGACTCTTAACACTCAAATTATTTCAAATTAACTTTTCTTATTTCATTTAGTCTTAGGAGAAATGATCCAAATTGGACCATAAAATAGTCTAGTATCAAAAGAGAATTTGGTGAATCTTTCATGTAGATTTCTAATTCGTTAACACAACAACATCTCACACGCCCTTACATTTATATTCAAAAATTTTTCTATTGTGCTAGTAATACATCCTATATTTGCGCTAATAGATACTGTTACTAAGTTCATGTTTCTCAATTGTTGAGGGAGTTGATTGTCCCAGTTGGAAGATAGAGTAGTTAGAATAAATATTATTAGCACTATTCTTGCTCTGAATAACATTACAGAACAGAATAATTTATAATGTTTCTCATTGGGTTGTTAACTTAGATTTAGATGTAGAAGAGTTAGCTTCCCCACTCTGTCCAATAGGGTTGCTGGACTCTTGCCGGCAACCCTATTGGACAGGGTGGGCTTGTTAGGTAGTTATAAATCGTGCTAATTCTTTACCTGTTTTTGCATCATGAGCATGTACTGTACAAACTAAACAAGAATCAAATGAACGAGCTACATGACCCACTTCAACGGGATCCGTGGGGTCATCAATAGGAATACCTACCAACGCTTCTTCAATTGGTCCACGAACATCCTTACCATCTCTTGGTCCTACATTCCAAGTAGTGGGGGCAATGACCTGATAATTCTTAATTTTTCCACCTTCTACTTCAACCCAATGACATAATGCACCACGACTGGCTTCAGTACCGCCCCAGCCACGACCATCTTTAGAAGTTGGTTTGATATACCAGGGATCATTGAGTTTAAACTCTCGTAAGCACCGTTCTACTTCCCGATATAGTTTAACGGATTCATGCATCCGTGCAAACTCTCGTAAATGAATGCTAGGTCCACCCATCTTTTTGAACATATCAAGAACTAATCCATCATAATGCTGGAAGCTTTCTCCTTGTGTACCGCCTGCAACTAACTGACGTGCCAGGGACCCTACCTCCATCCGACCTAAGTCTTTATGACTTACTGCAGTTGCCCAAGAATATTTGTCCTCATAATCCCCTGTGTTCTTCTCTTTTGGTCTAGTCTGACGATAGAAAGGATGAACATCAGAAGTTCCTTCTTCATACCATGCATGAGTGGTATTCTCACGGGTAAAGGTATGGTCCACCATATGATGGGTATCAGTAAAGCTATCATAGACTCCCGCCTTCATAATGACTGCGGTATTACGACCTTCGATAGTGGGCTTTTGGTATCTATCTTCGTGAGGTAGATAACCCCAGGTAAGATAACGTCCAGGTCCTTGACCATATTTATCTAAACCGATGTCTATGCCCATTCTCCAATAGAGACCAAGATCAGAATTGGCATGATTTGGACTCTCGTCTAACCATTCAAGGAAATCTTCGTAGGTTTTAATTTTTTCATAACGTTCTAAAGAACAGCCTAACCAAACTGGTTCTAACCAATTAGAGCGAAAATACTCCATAATACCCCAACCCCGTGTAATATCTGTCAGAGTTGGCGCGCACATTACGCCTCCGGGAACCATATAGCTAGAATGAGGCCATTGTCCACCAAAGAGAGCATACAATTCTACGGGTTTAGCTGATACAGTGATAGCCAACTCGTATGATGTCCCAGTAAATGCACTAAAACGTTTACATGCTTCCTCATAGAAGGGACTATTTTTGTATTTTTTGTTGGTTAAGTCAATGGCATAAAGAGCATAGAAATGCCGGGGGTGACTCTGAATAGTTTCCACCAATTGCCCTAAATTTCGAGCTAAAATAGCGTTACGAGGAACTTCAGTCTCCCAGGCCGTATCCAAAGCCCAAGAAGCAGATGTGAGGTGCGATGCACCGCAAATGCCGCATATGCGAGGAGTGACAATCAACCCAGCTTGTGGATCTTTTCCCCTTAAAATTACTTCAAATCCACGGAATAACTCTGCCTTAGTCCAAGCGTTAACGACCTTTCCATCTTCAATATCCACACGAACATCCAAATCTCCTTCAACTCTTCCAACAGGAGAAAGTTCTAATGTTTTAACTGTCATCCTAACATCTCATCCAAAGTATTTGAACACAAACTATCAAGTTATGTAACTGTCAAAAGCACTCTATACAGTAAACATATCATCGTCAGCCCAATCTGGACTAGAATTCTTTGCCATGACAGTCATTATGGCATAGTCTTTTTTGTTGATTTGTGGTGGTAAATCTTTGGGCACACCCATCACTGTTCTAGTTTTAAAGACTGTTCCTGGTTTCAAATCATAGAAAGGAAACTCTGGTTCAGTGCATCCTAAACACGGCATTCCAACACGAGTTTTTGAAGAAACTCTATTCCATAGAATCCTGTTACAAGAAGAATGAGTCATGGGTCCACGACAGCCTACATCATAAAAAAGACATCCGTTACGCTGTCCAAACTCATGGGTACTCGATTTATAATTAAAATGCATACTACGAGTACAACCGGTTTGTGTAAAGGATTTGAAGAAAGTTTCGGGGCGATGGAATTTATCGAGGGTGATATCTCCTAGTCGTCCTGTAGCCACCGCGACTAGTATTTGAGAAATCCAGTCGGGATGAGCCGGACAGCCCGGTATGTTAATAACAGGTAAGCCCGCTTGAGAACGGTATTTAATCCCTAGGGCTCCTCCCTCTTTGCGTTTTAGAAATTGGAGTCCAAGTGATTCACTAGGGTTAGGGGACATGGCAGGAATACCACCATAGGTAGCGCAGTCTCCTACAGCAACTACGAATCCTGCAACCTTGGATAAATCTGCTAACCAGTCTTTCATCGGACGGCCAGCGAACCGGTTCCACTCTCCAGTTCCATTAGGAGCGTTAACAACGGTCCCTTCAAATACTAGAATATCAACGGGAACTTTTCCCTTCACACAGTCGTCGAGTAGTTGCTGAAGACTATCACCTAACTCAAGTCCTAGCGAAGGATGCCAAATAATTTTTATCCCAAAATCTGTTACCAAATCAACAATAGTAGGTTCTTCTGCATTGAGAAATGATATAGTATTTCCACTGCAGGCACCACCCTGAAGCCATAGGACATTAGTCATGGAACCCTCATGTCTATTCAACTGTAAAATACAATAGGCTATGTAAAAACGATTATCGGAGATAATGCATTTACATCTCAACAATTTACTCAGATTATTTACAAAAATTAATCATATTTGTTTTATAAAAACTCATGCTCAGTCCTAGATCTAGGACTGAGCATGAGCCTAAATTATATATGATATGGATTGCGTATATTTTATTTATGTTATATAGTTACTTATTCAAAATATTATTACTAGCTAGATTGCAGACTACAACAATAATTGTAACTTAAATAGCAGATTAAAGGTATCTCGTACTACAGTTTAATTATATCTTAGAACAGATTTTTTTGATTTAAAGAACTCAATGACTTATTTTAAAGTTGCAAAGTAGCAGGTAACATAGACAGTAGTTATTTTTCTAATTAAAAGAGTGCTAACTTTCTACCTACGACTTTAAATAATGCCTAAACCTCGTAAACGTTTTGCTCAACATTGGTTACGTGATGAAAAAATCTTAACAAAAATAATACAGACTGCTCAACTTAAAAATAGCGATCATCTTCTGGAAATTGGTCCGGGAACCGGAGTTTTAACCCGTCGTCTTATCCCGAATGTCCGGTCTACTGTGGCAGTAGAATTGGATCGTGACTTATGTCAACAGTTAGCCAAAAAATTAGGTGATATTGATAATTTTTTATTGTTACAAGGAGACATCTTAACTCTAGATTTAACCACTCAGTTACAACAATTTCCAACATTTCACCCCATTAACAAAATAGTAGCAAATATCCCTTATAACATTACCTCTCCCATCTTAAAAAGATTATTAGGAACCATTGCCTGCCCTCATCATCCTCCATATAATCTAATCGTCTTATTAGTTCAAAAAGAAGTGGCTCAGCGTATTGTAGCTCGACCTCAAACAAAAGCCTACGGAGCCTTGTCTATTGGAATGCAATATTTGGCTCATTGCGAGTATATCTGTGATGTTCCGAGGAAAGCCTTTGACCCGCCCCCAAAAGTTGACTCTGGGGTAATTCGTTTAACTCCTAGATCCCTCAAAATTCCTGTGACTAATCCCCGACAATTAGAGACACTAATTAAAGTTGGATTTGCTAATCGTCGCAAAATGTTAAAGAATAATTTTAAAAGTATCATTGACTATGATAGGTTAATTTTTTTCTTAGAACAATTAAATATTAATCCTCAAGCTCGTGCAGAAGAACTGAGCTTATCGCAATGGATAATTTTAAGTAACAACTGGCCTATCCAAAACAAAAATAATTCAACAATTATTTATTAATAAACATGTCAATAATTACAGGAAAAACAAAGTTACTAGGTATTATCGGCGATCCAGTAAAACATTCTCTATCTCCAGTAATGCAAAACGCAGCAATTAATCATTTAGGAATAGATTATGTTTATGTGCCTTTTCCTATAAAAACCAAAGATTTAACCACTGCGATCAGGGGATTTGCTAGTATTGGAGTTGCAGGATTTAATGTCACTATTCCTCACAAACAAACCATTATTCCTCTCTTGTCAGAAGTTACTCCCACGGCTAAATTGGTGGGAGCAGTTAATACGGTCTGGTACACTGAAATGGGATGGAAAGGGACTAACACTGATATAAATGGCTTTTTATCCCCTATCCGATCATTAAAACGAGATTGGTCCAATATAACTCCAATTATTCTAGGCAATGGAGGTGCAGCTAGGGCTGTAGTAGTAGGATTAGCTCAACTAGGATGTCTTCAAATCTACGTTGTGGGGCGAGATCAACAGAAGTTATGGAGGTTTATACAAAGTTGGAGAAATACTAAACTTACAGCCACTTTAAGTGGTTATCTTTGGGATGAATTGTCAAAAATAATAGAAGAAACTGAACTATTAATTAATACTACTTCTATTGGAATGTCTCCTAATATTGATGACTCTCCTGTAGAGTCTGCACTTCTTACTAGACTGCCAAAGAATGCGATGGTATATGATTTGGTTTATATGCCTAACCCCACCAAATTGCTTAAGAATGCACAACAACAAGGGCTAATAATTATTGATGGTTTGGAAATGTTAGTCCAACAAGGAGCAGTGTCTCTACAATTATGGTCACAAAAGCCTGTTCCTATTGATATTATGACTCAATCCTTACAAGATCATTTAAACCTTTAATAGTAATTGATAGTAATTAATACTTTGTCATGAAAAATTATTGGTTTAATTCTAATAACCCAACTGGAGGATTAATTTCTATCCGTTTATTTTCTAGGTCAACCACGGGCACAATTTCATAAACGAAGGGAATTAAAACAGTAGTCATTTTAATTCCCTTCGTTTGATTTATTTGTTTTTTACGGCGGGTCATTCTTGGAGGAAGTCTATATATCTCTGGTGCTTTTTGAACAGTTTTTTGATAAAGTTGAACTTCTAATAAATCATGACCTGCCGATAAAACATCAGTTACATTTCCAATTAATTCTTCCGTTCCTTGATGATAAACTTCCAAATTAATTAGATCTGAGATATGATATTCTCCTTCTTCTATTTTTGGGCGATCACTCTTAGGAACTACTAATTTATAATTTCGTAATGTCTCAGCTTGGGCACGATCTTTTACTTGGGATAACTTGATAACATATAGGTTTTTCCCTGGTACATATCTACCTCTAACTAGTTCAACTTCTTGTGGATATAACTCTTGAGGAGACTTTAACCATCTTATTCCCGGTTCTTCAAATCTTTCTGGAAAATCTGAATTGGAAATCACTCTTAATTCTCCTTCTAATCCTTGAGGTGCAACAATTGTTCCAATGCTGATCCAATCATCAACATTCTCTGATATTAAATTACTTCTATTCATTTTTTGATATCGCTATGATGTATATATTTATATCGTACCCATTATAAACTGTTATGCTATAATGCCTTCTGGATTTTAGAATTTTTTATAAACAAGTCAAATAGTTTTGTTTTGGTTTAATCAGTTAAATGACTTTAAAGATATGGCAAGCAGATTTTTATAAAACTTCTTTTCAAGACAAAGAATATCAGATTCGATGGCAACTTTTGATTTGTGATGTCCAAGGAAAAATAGTGTATCAGGCTGTTTGTAAACAAGAGGAAGCCGATTTAAATTGGTTATCCTCCAAGCTAAAGTCTGCCATTCAAAAAGAAAGACCTAATATAATTCAAGTTTTTCGGCCTCAATCAATTAACTTGTTAATTGCAGCAGCAGACAGATTTGGTATTAAAGTTGAAGCTACAAGACGAACGTCTAAGCTTAAAGAAATTTTAAACAAACAAGGGATTAACAATAATTTTAATCCCGTAAAAATAGAACAAGCACCCCCTCAAACACTTCCTGATAACTTATTGGGAGAAAGATGGCGGTTTGCTACCTTCCCCAAGGAAGGTATTATTGAATTTTTTAGAGATCGCCCAATTCCTATTGTCGATATTCCTGAGCTTCTACTTACTAAAAATTTGGAACTTGCCCCTACCGTAAAAATCCCAGGAGTTATTATTTATGGCGGCCGAACTTCAATGTATTTAGCCCGTTGGCTAGTAAGTGTTAAACCGGTAGCCCTAAACTATATTCCTACTCAGATAGATAAATCTGGAGGCTTAGTTTTAGAAGCAGGTCTAGTTAATCGTTGGATCTTAGCTACTTTTGAAGATTCACAAATGGCTAAGGCGGCAGAACAATATGAGTTACAAAAAAATAATAGCCAAGGATTACATTTTTTAGTCGTTCAGCCAGATGATTCTGCGATGACTTATACTGGTTTTTGGTTATTAAGACATGAAGAAATTTAAAATACTACTTGTTAAAAGAAAATTATGTACCAGTTTTAATATCTTGTAGAGTTGGTAAAAGTTCAATGAAGAATAATATATGATTGTCCGAGATATCGTATTCATCTACCTTATCGCCCAAATATAAGCATAGTTTTTTGTCTCTTCTGTAGTACATTTTCTAAAATCAGTTTTACTCATGTTAATTAATAAACAGGTTAATTGTATTATAAGTAACGTAAGATTAAAAAAATAAAAAACTGATTAAATCTTATGCTTATTTCAAAATTATTTTACATATAATGGCTACAAATATGAGCTCAGAAAAAGAAGAGTTTGAATCTATAAACTTATGGGAAAGAGTCATCGCTCAAACTAATCATGCTACTAATTGTGGTGCGTTACAATCTATTGTAACAAAATGTAAACTTGTAGAAGATGCTAATATTAAATTCTTAATCAGAATTTTGGATAATTTTCCACCTAAAGAAAATACTGAAAAACAAGAAATATGGCAGTGTAAAAATATAAAGAAGGGGGTAAATCCCTTTCTTCCCTATGAAAAAGACTTATTTGTCACTAATCTTTCAAACACTCATTTGTGCTTACTAAATAAATATAATGTATTTGATTACCATCTACTAATTATTACCCGTCTGTTTGAAGAACAACAGAGTTGGCTAGACTTAAATAATTTTGCTGCCTTATGTAAATGCTTATCACAAATTGATGGACTTGGATTTTATAATAGTGGCACGCTTTCAGGAGCAAGTCAACGTCATAAACATTTACAGCTTGTTCCTTTTCCATTAAGTTCTGAAGTAGAAAATATCCCAATTGAATCAATTATAAAAAAAATTAATTTCCAAAATAATGTTGAGTTTATATCTAATTTTAAGTTTAGTCACGCCTTAACTAAAATCAACTTTACTACTGAAAACAATCATTTTCAAAATGCTTTGATTATGTTAGATAATTATTATAAATTATTGAGAGCTATTAACCTACCCTTACGGAAAAGAAAACCAACTGTAGACTATAATCTTTTAATTACACGAAAATGGATGATGATCATTGAGCGCTCACAAGCAAGTTATGAATCTATTCCAATTAATTCTTTAGGTTTTGCCGGAACATTCTTGATTAAAAATAGAAAACAGATGGAACAACTTAAAAAATTAACTCCTCTAAAGATTTTACATAATGTTGCTCAAAATAGAGAACAATCAATAGATTATTGAATAGAAATACCAGAGATATTTATTATTTAATATATTAAATTTTTTAGTTATTAGTAGGCGTAAAGTTTAAGTTAAGTACTAATGTATTTAGAGATTTTAGTTCTATTCAAACAAATAATTTATTGTATATTTTTTATATATTGTTTTATACTTAAAATAAGTATTTTACATTTTGCTTATTGTAACAATAAAAGTAGATTTTTGTTTTCTTTGCTCTCTCTTGTAAAAAATTAATAAAAATACAAAATAATTCTAACAATAATTATTTACACTATTACTTTTTTTAGAATACTAAAATTTAAAAAAGATATAATTTTTTATGCCTCAACTATAACTATCAATAATTATCAACAGTAATTTTTAATAACTTACAAAACTCTTAAATACTAATAAACTTAATAACTTGATTTTTATAAAATTTGAGCTTTATAATATTTAGAAACTTTGTAAGATAATACTTAAAAAAGTAGTTATTATAGATTAAGTACAATAACTACTTTTTTAAGTTTATCTTTTAGAGCCAGATTGACAACTTGTGATCATTTAAAGTCAGACAACTATTATCTAGACACTGTATTTAATTTTCATAATCATGAAGCAAGTTTTAAGGCTTCAAAATAGAGGCTATAAACAAAACCAATTTTAAATATATTTAAAATGTCAAGCCATAGATTTTTTTTTAACTGTTGTATCTGACTATAAGCAATACGACTAATTGTTTCTGTGAATAATATTAAAAAAACAGCAATTGTAATATCCCAATAGGCTTCTTGTCCTGCAGTTGTTGACACAGCTTGTCCCACAAAAAATCCAAATAGAAGACCTATTAAACTTAAAGAAATTCGCCGCCAAGGGTTAGCAAATAGTCTATTAAAACGGATTTGGATATTATCAAAAAGAGTGTTTAATCTAGTTCTTTGCATAGTGAGTTGATATATGGTTAAGTAGATACCCATATTTCATGGGAAATGATTATCCATTTAGTTGGTATTAAACCGGTAATTAACTTTGTTTAGATATAAAGAAAAATCTTTTATCTTCCCTGAAGTACTATTTGGTAATACGACTGAGTAACCATAAAGAGATCCCAATTCCGATAAAATGAGCAGTAACTGCCGTTGAATTAGCTTGAATACTAAAAATATCTGCTGCTACTACTAAACATCCTGCTCCTCCCATTACCGCCCCAGTCTGTCCTACCGATTTCAATAAAACATTACCAACAACAGATTGAGTCCCGACTAACGATAATAGCATCCCAATCAGGTTAATAATCAATCCCCACCGAATCACTTGGATAGTATCAATTCGCTTTGGACGACGGATTGGATCTGAACTCTGTAGGAGATCAGCAATTTTAGTGTAACGAAGGGAAAAATAAATGCTAATTCCGAGAATGACTAAGCCACAAACAGCAAAAAATATACCAAACCCTGTGCCAGGGTTTTTTTCTCCTTCCCCTAATGAACCAGTCCCAAGAGCTAACAAAGAGATAATCCCGAGAACAATTTGTATCCAAAAGCTACGCCATCCCCACCATTTTAAAGTTAAGGAAGCTTCTAACATAGCTTCAGATACAGGACGGGTGATTGCTGGATTTTTGCGGTTATCGTTCATTGAATTGTTATCATTTTTACAATGTACTGCAGACTCCGAAGAAAGAAGAGGACAGAGGAGAAATCTTATTTTTTCGGGGAGAAAAACAATACTGGAAACCAACTACGGCGAAGAACTTCGTTAGCTAAACTAGGGTTTGTCCATTCTAAGATGGTGTTGCGATAATTGGACGCAATTGCGATCGCGCTAATGTCGAAGTTTAAGGCAGTATCAAGGATTTCCCCTAAGGGGTTTCCTTGGATAACTTTGGTTTTAACAGTTATATTCAGTGCTTCCAATTTTGCTTTAGCGTTATTTAGTTCCTCCTGTGCCTTTCTATAATGATATTTTGTGATTTCTTTCGTTCGTCCTCCATCATCAATCACCCATAGTAGTAAGCATTGTTCACAAGAATTTTTAGGGTGGTTTTCCAAGTGATTTATAACTTCTTCAAGTAAATACTTACCAGATTGTTCACCATTATAAGGAATCAACAAGTAACGCCACATATGTTGACAACGTAAAGCTAATTCTTCACAAGTATAGGTAGAGATTAACTGAGGACGCAAAATCATTAAGGGCGTCGAGGTTAATTTGACTAATTCTAAAGTATGACTCCCAAAAATTTTGGTTTCTATGGCACTGCGAATCGACATCCCTGTAAGTACAATATCAATGTCATAGAAGTCAATTAACCGTAAAATTGTATCTTTAGGTTGTCCGGAGAGGACTTCAACTTTAACTTCTACACCGTTGGGAGTTTTTTCCAAGGAGGGTGCAAGAAGTTTTTTTGCTTCAATAATTTCGTCTTCATCAACCCGGACAACTTTTTCCGACTGCCAAACTGAGATACTGTGTAAAAATACGATACGTTTAAGACCGCTATTAGCTAAAGAGGGGATAAAGTCAACTAGGCGGTGTAAACCGTCGGTGAAGTCAGTGCAAATTAAACAATTATGAAACATAAGGAAAAGTCTTCATTTTGAAGCAAACCACTCGAGACTACTATAGCAAGAATAAATGGTTCTATTGCTATTATGAACATTAAGGTTTAAGAAAACAAACATGCGAACGATAATCTAGAATCTGAATATTTTTCTGAGAGTAAACGCATTATAGAAAACCAGGTAAATTGTTTTTAAAATATTTAAAGATAGAAGGTTTAGATTCTTTGAGCAATAACTTATAGAAATGATAATATAAAAATTATCTCTATAATAACTTTTTACTGCATTTAACTCCTTATATTTTTAATATAAATTTTAGCTAAAATAATTAGAGCCGCAAATATTAATAATAAATAAAAGCTAGTCAACACTAAAATCGCTATTTTTCGAGAAAAGTAACAAGTAATAAAAATAATCAATAAACTATATTCTTTAAATATTTAATAAATTTTTTATCAAAAACATTTTGATTAGAACAATGTCTAATCTACTAAGTTGTACTAAAAAATGTACAGTTACCAACAACTATTATGATTACTTATCAATTAGCTAATCATTTACCATATATAGCATCTAGTAACTTTTTCATCAGTCCAAAGTAAATATATTCCTAATATCCACTTAATGACACTAGAGGCAAATAAGCTAACTAGGTAGAAATTAAAAGTTTATTCATAAATTTTAGAGTCGATAATTAATAGTTATTGTACTTCTAGCCAATTAATGATTTTTTTTCCTAAATTAGTGTTATCTAGATAATCAATTTCTCTTATGCCAGTAGGACTAGTAACATTAACTTCTGTAAGATAACCGCCAATAACATCAATTCCAACAAAATACAAACCATTCTTCCGTAATTTTGGACTTAAAACTTTACATATTTCTAATTCTCTGGGAGTGAGCTTTGTTTTCTCAGCTCTTCCACCAACAGCCATATTTCCTCGAAATTCTTTCTCCGTCGGGATTCTATTAACTGCCCCAATGGGTTGACCATCAAGGAGAATAATTCTTTTATCCCCATCCCTTGCTTCAGGAACGAAACGCTGTATCATCACAGCTTTTTGCCCATAAACAGTACTAACTTCAATTAAAGAATTAAAATTGCGATCATTACAATCTAACAATAGAATCCCCTCTCCAGCCTTTCCTCCCAAAGGTTTGAGAATTGCTAGTTTTTTTTCTTCTACAAATTTACGAATAATTGTTTTGTCTAAGCTTACAATAGTTTCTGGTATTAGTGAAGAAAATTGCAGAGTATACATTTTTTCATTAGCTTCACGTAGTCCTTGAGGCGAGTTGATCACTAAAGTTTTTTTATGATTAATTAACTCCAAAATATGAGTGGCATAGAAATATTGAACAGTTACTGGAGGGTCTTTTCTCATAAAAACTACATTCATATCTTCTAGACACCTTAAAATTGTCTCCGAGATTGTATACCAATTGGGAACAGCTACCCATTTCTGATCCCGTAATTCAACTGGAGTTAAGTGAAGTCGAGATAAGAGAGCCCAAGCCTTTCCTTCAATAACATTAAGTTGATGCATTAGGGTCACCCAGACCTCATGACCAGCTGTTTGAGCTGCTTCCATGATAGCTACTGTGCTATCGTGACCGGGATCTAACTCAGACAGGTAATCGATAACAAAGGCAAATTTCATTTGTACATAGAATAGAAAATAGGTAGCATTAAAAATATCACAATCTATTAGGAAAGTGCTTTCAACAATTGATTAATTAAATACAGACTAACTCTCTCTCCTCAAAAAATAAATTATTAGAAGACAACTAGTTTCTTCTTTAAAAGAAAAGTTATGGGGCTAAATTAATTTATTATTCGTTGGTAAATATTTTTTGATTAATACTGCTAACTTTTCTCTAGTCTTTAGTGAAATTTCATCCCAGGGAGTCAAACACGCATGTTTCAGAGCATGATGGGCTTTGGATACTGGTGGATTTGTACTTAACTTCCTTACTGTCTCTAAAATAATCTTTTGGGCACTAACAATATTGTGGTTTAAATTATCAATAATCATCTCAACAGTTACATGATCATGATCCGGATGCCAGCAATCATAATCCGTAACTAATGCTAGAGTAGCATAGGCAATTTCTGCTTCTCTAGAGAGTTTTGCTTCAGTTAAATTAGTCATTCCAATTACAGACGCACCCCAACTGCGATATAAGTTGGACTCAGCAATAGTAGAAAAACTTGGCCCTTCTATGCAAATATAGGTGCCTTCTTTGTGTAAGGTAGTGTCAGGTAAATTAAGACTTTCTACAGCATCCCCTAAAATAGCAGCTAATTGATTGCAAACGGGTTGGCTGAAATCTATATGAGAAACCATTCCTTCCCCGAAAAAGGTAGAAATTCGATTATGAGTGCGATCAATAAATTGATCAGGAATAATCAAATCACGTGGACTGATCTCAGCTTTGAGCGATCCTACAGCAGAAGCTGATATCAGGTATTCTACCCCCAATTGTTTCATCCCGTAAATATTTGCACGAAAAGGTAATTCTGAGGGAATTAAATGATGATTTCGTCCATGACGGGCGAGAAAAGCTACTGGAATTCCCTCGATAGTTCCTAAAATGTAAGCATCGGAAGGAGAACCAAAGGGAGTATCAAGATAGACTTCTTGAACATCTTGGAGATGATCTATTTTATATAAACCACTACCACCTAGGACTCCAATTTTTGCTTGAATCATAACTTACTTTATAATTTAGTCAAGGTTATCATATCGTCAAAATGAAAAAAGTATAGGAGATCAACAAACTTCAAATTCTCAAAAGTAAAGATAATTGATACTTATAAACAAAACCTAATTATGATTCGTAAGTGTCACTTGTAACTTTTGCTGAGTCGCACTATAAAGATGATTTAAGGCACTAATATAAGCCCGCGCCGAGGCAGTGATAATATCAGTGTTGGCCGCATATCCTAAATATATGCGATCTTCATGACTTAGGCGAATCGTGACCTCTCCTATTGCATCAATTCCGGCAGTGACAGACTTTACAGAAAATTCAATCAACTCATTGGGAACATTAACCAAACGGTTAATAGCTTTATAAACTGCATCTACGGGGCCAGTTCCAATAGCTGCATCAGTTAATTTCTGACCATCAGGAGTACTTAGAGTGACGGTAGCTGTAGGCACAGCATTATCTCCACAGGACACCTGGATTAATTCTACACGGAACAATTTGGGAGACTGTCGAATTTCGTCATTAATGATCGCTGCTAAGTCCCAGTCGGTAATTTTTTTCTTTTTATCGGCTACTTCTTTAAAACGTAAGAAAGCATTGTTGATCTCCATATCCGATAATTCGAATCCTAGTTCCTTCAAATAACTACGGAAAGCATTGCGCCCTGATAGCTTACCCAGAACGATTTGATTGTGAGTTAAACCGATGGATTCTGCATCCATAATCTCATAGGTTAACTTGTGTTTGAGCACCCCGTCTTGGTGAATTCCCGATTCATGAGCAAAAGCATTAGTTCCCACAATTGCCTTATTAGGTTGCACCATCATTCCAGTCAGTTGGGATACGAGACGAGACGTACGGTAAATTTCTTTTGTCTTGATCTGGGTCAGAGGTTTAGTAGAGTCTGGAGAACGGCCGAAGAAAGGATTGAAATATTGACGACGTACGTGCAAAGCCATCACCAATTCTTCTAGAGCGGCATTCCCCGCCCGTTCTCCGATCCCATTAATGGTACATTCAAGCTGTCTAGCCCCATTCTTAACTGCTTCAAGAAAATTAGCCACTGCTAACCCTAGATCATTGTGTCCGTGTACAGAGATAATAGCCTGATCAATATTGGTAACATTTTCTCTAATAGCTCCAATCAATGCTCCAAATTCACTAGGAGTCGTATAACCGACAGTATCAGGAATGTTAAGAGTCGTTGCACCGGCTGAGATCGCTGCTTCAAGAACTTGATATAAAAATTCGGGGTCACTTCGTCCGGCATCTTCGGGAGAGAATTCTATGTCATTCACAAAAGTTTTAGCATAAGCTACCATCTCAGGAACAATAGCTAAAACTTCTTGACGAGTTTTTTTTAGTTTGTATTCGAGATGAATATCTGAAGTAGCCAGAAAGGTATGTATACGAGCCTTTACAGCTGGTTTAAGGGCTTCTCCTGCTGCTCGAATGTCTTTTTCAGTAGCCCTAGCTAACCCACAGATGGTGGGTCCAGTCTCGGTTCCCACAGTTTGGGCAATTTTTTGAACTGCTTTAAAGTCTCCAGGACTAGCATAAGGGAATCCTGCCTCAATTATGTCAACTCCAAGTCGTGCGAGTGATCGAGCAATGGTTAGTTTCTCCTCAACCGTCAAACTTGCGCCAGGGGACTGTTCCCCATCCCGTAGAGTTGTGTCAAAAATAATAATCCGATCAGAGTGATTACTCATATCCCAACTCGCACTAACTTATTCAGAAACACTTTTAATTTAATTATCTTCTGGAATTATAGCAATTTTCTCTGATTGCAAGCCATAGATTTTCTTGGATCAAAGACTTCTGATATTTCAGTTTTTTGGAATTATTAATCTACTATAATTAACTATCTATGGTTTATAGTTTTTTCTATATAAATAATGCCAATATAAGACAAATTTGATAATATTAGCTGTAAGTATTGATAGTTTACCCTGATATAAACTAATCTCTTTCTTCTAACACTCCAGTTTAATGCTTATGTCGTTATTATCTCTATTGTCATTATGCAAATTATCTATACTTCGCGAAAATCATTAAAGAGACAGTCAATTGAAATACTGTTTAAATTATTCTATATAGCTGTTATGAGTAAGTATTTTAAGCAAATTTAATCATTGTCAAAGAACATATTACTAGTTATATACATAATTTATTTTTACGAGAAAATAGTTAATTATTTTACTTTTATAAAAGCAGTTTAGTTTCAAATATCTTTTGTGTAAATGTCATTAGAATTTATATTTTTTATTTAAAAAATATCCTTTCATTTCTATAGTAGCTTTTTTATTTATACTATTATTAGAGTGCTTTGTACAAAATATATTCTTATCATCTAATTTGAGATATTGCTAATAATGATATATTGATTATAGATAAGCTATTGCCTACTCCTTTGTTAAGCAAACTAAAATCATATCATCAGGTTAAATAAAAATAAAATGAATACATATACAATATAGTAAATTTAATCATTATTAATAATGATTAAATTTTAAAAATCCCAAGATAACTTAAATAAGAAAGTAAACTTAAGCCGAATATATAAAATATTTTTTGATACTAAATGCAAAATAATCATCAATAATAAATCAACCTAATAATATGAAGATCTAATTTGTTATTTAAATTTTATAATAATTAGGCAATAGGTAGTAGAGAGATTGTTTGCTTTTTTATTCAAGTATTAAGAAGATAGGTTAATCTTATAGTCCTATAACTCTCATTTTGATTTTTTGAATTGTAATAAATTTATTGCACATCGTAAGTTTCGGCATAAAGAAGAAACAAGATTATACAAAAAGCTTTAAAAAATGCAAGCTCAAATAACATTATTTATTATAATCAAAGTCTTTTGATTTAATTTATTCTTTAATCGGGAAAAATTATGTAGTTTTAGCAAATAAAAATATGTTTTAATTTAAGAGATAGAAGAGAAATAAATTCTAATCTATATTGTACCTAAATATCGTCCTAAATCCATTTATGATAGAGGTAAATCCCCTCGTTTAGTATTAATCTTAAGCTGGGTTTATTAGTAATTCTTACTTGATAATGGCTGGACATAAATCCTAGCCAACCAGTAAAGTATGTCCCTGTTTCTAATATGTCAAGTAGTTCCGATGATAAAATTTTATAAATGAGCTATTTACGGATATTTTTTGTTTTCAGTAAACTATTCTTAATAACACTCTCGTTGACATCAACAGCAATACATAAATAACTTTTTAAAAAATTTACCAGCATATTAATTAAGCCAATAATTAGACAAAAATAAAGATAATTATAAGTTAACATTAAATATTCTCTTGTAATTTTATTAGATCAAAAAAATCATACTAAAGTTGCCTTAGGTAGTCAAATTGTTTGTGTTAAATATATAGCCTGTATTATATTTTTTGGTTAAAATACTATACTAGTAATTAACATATATAGATATATATTGTTATGTTTAGACTAACAACTACTAACAATTTAATAGTTATTTTATGTTATAATTAATTAATCACAAAACTCTTACCAATTCCATATAAAAATCTGTCTCATCTAAGACAATATTAAGCAAGGCTAATTTTACTAATTTTTTAAAAAACTTGGAGCGATCTATTTTTTGTTCACAGCATATTTTACGTTTAATCCATTTCAAGTAAACGATGCAGTAGCTATTATATTGTTTACTTTAGTATAAAAACTATTTATAATTTCTATACCTATTTAAATAATACTTGTACTAATAAGAGCAACTATTTTTTATCCTAATGTTTCGATATTAATAAGGTCAGCTACTAAAAAATAAATTGTTCCTAGGATATTTAAAATATGCAAGGTAATGTTAGGGAGTATTCCTAATATTACCTTGCATACCCGACAAGTAAATTTTTACTGCGCTAGATACTCAAATAAGGAATTAAATGGTCATAGCAAATTTTAAAATTGGTACCATTTACTTATAAGTTTTAGTCAGAATAATTACGGCTGGCTATTGAAAATGACTAGTTAATCTATTAAATCCGTAAGTGATAAGTTATTCTTTATGCTGGACAACTCTATTTTTATCCATAGCGGTTTCTATTTATTTTTAGCTTGAAATACGCTGGAAATGAATAAAATTTTGAATCATTAAAGTTATTAAGTTAAAATTAAGCACACGCCCATATTACTTTAAGCTCAAAGAAAATAATTCCTTCTTAATTTAAGATTCTAGGACACACTCGCAAATACAATAGAATAGATATTGAAACAAAAAGTAACGATTTTTGATCATTTGACTTATTTTGGGAACATTAAATCACTCATTAACGTTCATTTGATAGATAGTGATGATTAAATTCATTTATCAAAAAAAGTTAATCCTTCCCTATTGACAAATAAGGTTTTTTCTTTAAAAGTGAATGTGTTGTGTGAGGAAATAGATAAGATGGTAAGCTCTCTATCTCGTAATGGAAACAGTTGTATGGACCGTGTTAGTACCGCCATAGATACAGCTTTTCTGGGACAATCTGTCCATCTCCCCAATACCCCCCTATTTGGAACTGATGGTATTCGTGGTAAGGCAGGTGAATTATTAAATGCACCTTTTGTTCTTCAACTCGGGTTTCAGGCGGGACAAGTCTTAAAAGCAAATCGAGTAACTTCGGGTCCAGTAATCATTGGACAAGATTCGCGGAACTCTAGCGATATGTTAGCTATGTCCATAGCTGCAGGGTTGACCTCTGCTGGGCTAGAAGTCTGGAAATTAGGTTTGTGTCCTACTCCTTGTGTTTCTTATCTGACACGCACCAGCAATGCAGTGGGTGGGATTATGATTTCTGCAAGCCATAATCCACCCGAAGATAATGGAATTAAATTCTTTGATCATGAAGGGACAAAACTCAGTCAAGCGTTAGCGCAACAGATTGAAGAAAGATTACGTAGTAATCTATCCTTGTCATTTAATAACGCCACAAAATGGGGAAAAGTTAGTTATCAGCCTAGTTTAGTAGATGATTATTGTCGATTTTTACAAGGTAATCTCCAGCAAAGTCTAGATTTGCAAGGAATGCGGATAGTTTTAGATTTGGCTTGGGGGGCATCGGTGAATGTGGCTGTTAAAGCTTTTAAGTCACTGGGAGCACAGGTTATATGTTTACATGATAGCCCTAATGGCGATTGTATTAATGTTAATTGTGGCTCAACCCATCTTGATTCACTCAAACTAGCAATTAAAGAACATCAAGCTGACTTGGGATTTGCTTTTGATGGAGATGCAGATCGGGTAATGGCTGTAGATAGTCGGGGAAGAGTAGTTGACGGCGACTATATCCTATATCTATGGGGAAAACATCTTCTTCAACAAGGAAAACTGCCTAATAATCTTTTGGTAGGAACGGTGATGGCTAACCTAGGTTTTGAAAGAGCCTGGGAAAACTTGGGGGGTAAATTTATTCGGACAGCCGTGGGTGATCGCTATGTTCAAGCTAAAATGTGGGAGACTGGGGCGGTGCTTGGGGGTGAACAATCAGGGCACATTATTTGCCATCATTATGGTGTGTCTGGAGACGGGGTACAAACTGCTCTTCACTTGGCAGCTTTAGTTCGTAAGTCTAAGAAATCTTTAGCCACCCTAGTAGACAATAGTTTCCAAACTTATCCCCAAATTCTACGTAATGTTCGTATAGAAGATCGTGGTCGGCGTCATTCTTGGCAAGAATGTATTCCATTACAGGAAGCTATCACTCAAGCAAAAATAAGTATGGGAAATGCTGGTAGGGTTTTAGTTCGTTCTTCTGGTACGGAACCTTTAATTAGAGTTATGGTAGAGTCAGTAAATTATAAAGATGCTCACGAGTGGGTTGAATATTTAGTAAAAGTTGTTGAGCAGTATTTAGCAGATTAATAAATCGATCATGTCAAAATTTAAAAACCTAAGAGTTTGTACAGCGACTTAAGCTCTTAAAGACAAAATTTACTGCCTTTAAGAGTAGTATACATTTTAAATATTCTTATACATTTGGAGTTCATATTTGCTTATCTGCATTGGCAGCGTTTTAATGACTAACTTTAAATGCTATGAATATACAGCAAAAATTTTATAAGATTTAATCCGTAAGAATTTATCCTGATAAATAAAAATCGGATGCTTAACCTGCTTGCTAAAAATTATATTTACTAAAACTGGATTGTGTTTATTAATTACATAGTAAATATTTAGGAAAAATTGATAAGCTTGATTATTGTTTATATAAAAATAAACTATTTATAACTTGATAACTGCAATATTATAGTAGCTAGACTTATATAAATAATTGCATAGATAATTGTTAGATTATAGTTATTGTTGGTCTACTAGCTTTTTGACGAATTTATTTTAATCACACTAGTTATTACGAAATAAAATTCTAATTTTAAAAAATAAATTATTCTATAGTCCGTAATAAGATAATAAAGCCGAACTAATTATTTTAGTAAATTCTTATTTATTTCATGATTCAAAATAAACTTCCTTATTTTGGAATTAGTTTAAAATTATCAAATTATAAATAAATTTATAATTTGATAATTTTACCTTTCGATAGAAATAATTTATACTTTTATGAAATAAGTTATTAAATACTTTGGATAAACAATTATAGATAAGATCTTCATTTCCTAAAAATAAAATATTAAGTATAAAACTTTAAAGAACACTTAGGATAAAATTACTGTACATAATAACTATCTACTATCTTAACATTTTCTAAGATTTTAATAATTTTAAGATCTTGATTCTGGCAGTTACTTACTGTTCCATTCTTAGATATTTTCAAAAAAAGGGTAAATAGTCTGACATTTATGAGCAAAATGCTTTATATTAAGAGAGATGACTACAGGACTGGAAGCCTTTATTTATACTATTTATTTTAACTTATATTCAAATTTAATAGTGTGTGACTAGTTGATTTGGCATTCTTATTTATATTTTTCTTGTCGATTTCATTTTTAGTTAATAATTTCAATAATCAATAATTAAAATGAGAAAACTATATTTTTTAGTTCCAGGTACAGGGGGTAAATTTGCTTGTGGCGGATTATGGGCTGAGTTAAAAATCTTTAAACTAGCGCAACAAATTTGCCAATCGCAAGTAGTTACCTATCGTCAAAGGGAACCAGAAACATTGTTTCTTGATGACATATTTAAACAAAGAAAATTTATCGAAGATGCTATATTTATAATAAGTTGGGGTTTTGATATTCCTAATTTAGTGAGCAAATTAAAAAATTGTCATGTTGTTTATCATGCCCATAGTGCAGGATACAACTTTACATTACCGCCAGATATCCCCATTATAACTGTTAGTCGTAATACAATGGGGTATTGGGGACAAAAATCTCCCAGTTCTTTGATTTATTATTTACCTAATCAAATTTCTAGTGAGTTTACTAACTTACATATTGAAAGAGATATTGATGTTTTAATTCAGGCTAGAAAGTCTTCGGAATATTTAATTAAACAGTTAGTTCCTGAATTAAAGAAACATTGTCAAGTTTATGTTGTTGATTCCTATATTGAAGATTTGGGTAAATTGTTTAATCGGGCAAAAGTATATCTTTACGATTCAGCAGAGTATTGGGCACAACAAAGGATAAGTGAAGGGTTTGGACTGCAGCCAATGGAAGCCTTAGCTTGTGGATGCCAAGTGTTTTCAAGTGTTAATGGTGGATTGTCTGATTATTTAGATCCTGGATTTAATTGTTATAAAATTGCAGGGTATTCAACAACCTATGATGTACAAAGAATTTTAAAGACTATTAATTCTTCCGATAATATGATGTTGTTAGAGCAGGTATTATCTGAGTATAGAGCAGGAAATATTATCCGGCGCTTAGAATTTATTTTAAAGGATATTAATTTATTTTTTGACCTTAAGTCTCAGTATATTAACGACATTCAAAAGTTAACTAAATTTAAATTTACTAAATTATTCCTAAAAAGAATTTATAAAAAGTTACTAAAAATATAGGATCAATTAATTTAACAATAATTAACTATATTAACACGCGTTTACATTATTAGAAATATTAAGATTGTTTTTTTACAATGATGGCTTTTTATGCTATCAGACTAAATGATTTATATTCTCATTGTTAATAAATTAATTGTTTTAAGTAGGAGTTTAATTTGATTGCCATTATTGACTTCAGTTGAGATAGATCTTTAAGTATTGATTCAAATATTTTTATTTTTTTATATAAAACTAGGATATATTATTAGTTTAAAACTTTAATTTTTTTTATGATAAACAGTATATAAATACAGAATAGATAAAAAATAAAAATATCCTATAGAATTAACTTTTTCTATATTTAGTAACGATTTATAGAAAACATATAATGATATAAAAGTTAATATTTAATCAGATAATTCACTCCACTCTAATTAATAGCTTCTTAAATATTTAACTAGAATTATTAAACCTAAAACTGCAGATTGTCCAAAAATATTATTAGTGATATTTTAATCATCAAAAGTTTTTACAATTATTGAATAATAATTATTTAATGATTAACCTGAGGAAGGACATCAGTATAATCTGCAGAACTATGTAATATATTGATTATATCTAAATATCTCAATTTATATTTATATGAATCGATTTAACGTTAACCTTTAAAGCAAGGGTGATAGGACACGCCATCCTTTAAAAAGATTGCCCTGCATTACAGCAGAAATTCCGTCTAATATTTGAAATTCTTTAGAATTAGGTTTAAGTTGAAGAGCATATTTTAAAGGAATTTCTGCTGCTTTTGGTTGCCAATTATAGAGATAAACAAATGCCAGATAAGCATAATTATAGGGGTTATTGGGATCAAGTTTAATTGATTTTTTTAAGTTAGTAATCGCACCTTTAGGATTTTCTTGTAAAACATGGGATAATACTAACCCATAAGTCCATTCCAGTTCATATTTTTCTGGATAATGATTTAAGCGATAAGTTAATGATTCTTCGGTTTGTTTAAGATAATCCTGAATTGGATCATATTGGTTAATCCGATCAACTTGCTCAAAAATAGGGTCAAGTCCCTCTATCCCTTGAGCTAAATTTAAAGAAAGTTGTCTTAACCTTGTGACTAAATCTAATGGGAATGAAGGCATGGGAGATGCATCATTATCGATAGTAATATTAACATTAGAAATAGTGATAGGATAAGTTTCTTTAGTATTACGATTGAGATATATTCCTGTTAATCGATAATCCCCTGAAGGTAAATTTTTAGGAACCATCATACCAAAATTTTCAATAACTTTAAAAGTTTGTTCCTCTGGATAATTTCCATACAACATTCCTGCTCCAATTCCATGATCGTGTATCCAATACTCATCTAATATTTTGCTTTGTTTCTTTTTCTGTATAGGTTCCCAATTTAACAACACTAAACCTGATTTTAATTCTTTCCAAGATCCTGACCATTCATAAGTGACAGGAACAGGAAACC
This sequence comes from Cyanobacterium sp. uoEpiScrs1, assembly GCF_947331815.1. Taxonomy (GTDB): domain Bacteria; phylum Cyanobacteriota; class Cyanobacteriia; order Cyanobacteriales; family Microcystaceae; genus Rippkaea. Next base: position 676,812 of record NZ_OX373462.1, on the reverse strand, counting down.
CAGAAGGAATTCTTTGGGGAATTTTAACTTCCTCTAAATTTACTTTCTTAGATGTATTTATATTTGTATTTAAAATTTTTTTTACAATCACAGATGGGACTTGACGGTGGTATAAAGTTAAAATATTTTTATCAGACAGATACCAAGTTTTAATAGTCGAAAAATTAACGTTAGCTTCTAATTTTTTAGCCAAAGATAATTGAGGTTTTCTAGCAAATCCATTATCTCCTGTTTTAGTGACAAACCAATCAAAATATTTCTGGTCTTGTTCTATGTCTTTTTCTTTATTTCCTAATTCTCGTCCATACACTTGAAAATCAGCAACTTGTCCATAATAATTTATAGTATTATGATTAAAAAAATCTGTATTGACAATAACTCCTAAATTAGATACCTGATAAGGACTTGTTAGTTGTACAGTTTTTATTAGTTCAGAATTGGTAATATTTTTATCTAAATAGGGATGAAACAATCCTCCTCCACTTAATATTAAGCTAATTTTATCTGTCCCAGGAATAGGAAATAAATTTGTACACATAACTAAAAATGCAAGACCTAAAGTAATCCACCTAACAGGTTCCCATTTTGCTCTCCATTGAAGTAATCCGTAAGCCAAAAATATTGCTAAAATTGGCAAATAAGACATAATATATCGAGTATCTTTATTAAAAATAGATGAGCAAATTAAATATGAACCAATAAAATAAATAGCTAACCAAACAATTCCTTGTCTTAGTTTACTTGTCTCTATTTTTTGTTTGTTATCAGGAAACATTCCCAACCAATTTAGTATCAAACCAACTAAAGGAATCACTAGTAATATCCAAGTGACTGCCGAAGGCAAATCTTGCCAATAATAAGTCCAAGCTGCTAGGGTATTAAGAGGGGGATCTCCCTCATAAGAGGCAGGAATTGTATTAGAATTATTAATTGTACTGAATAAATAAATCCAATTAGTGCGATACCAAGGAAACCAGATTACACTGGATATAATTAAACTAATAGTTAATTGTAATATTCTCTGCCATTTGCGTTTGAATATGTAGCCTATTGCTAGCCATAATAAAGGGATAAGTAAGAAAAACATTACACTTTGTTTTGTCAATAGTGCTAATCCCCAACAGATTCCAAATATAACTGTCCATAACCATTGTTTATAATTGATTTTCTGGAGTTTCCAAATAGTTAAACAACAAAAACACAAAACCGTTAATGTCATCAATGGAGTATCAATTAAGAATTGTAAGCGGCTTTGATATAATCTTGGAAACAGCATTGATAAACCCGCACTCCATAAACCTATTTGATGATTAAATAGTACTTTACCTAATACATAAATTGCTAAAATTAAGACGCCATTGTAAAGTATATTGGTGGTTAATGCAGAATCATTACCAACCCCAAAAATTTTTTGAAACAAAGCAGCAACAATATAGGTTAATGGAGGATATTTTGATGATATACTCCAAAAACTTCGCCACCATTCACTATTAAAAAAGTTTGGATATTCTAATGCATGGAGATATTGAACAGACTTAGTTAAATGATTACTTTGATCCCAAGGAGGAATAGAATTATCTAAAACTAACCAGATATTATCACTTAAACTACTGATAAACCAAATCGTTACTAGTATTATCCATACTTGAGTGGAATTTGATAATATTTTTTTTATATTCATCTTGACAGGACTAATTGTAGCAATGATATCATCATCAGCGTGTTACACCATTATAGCTAGTTATGAAAATTTGTTATTAATTTTAATAGTATTTATAGTAATTTTTGATTTATTCTATTTATTTTATTCATTCTAAAAACTCTTATTTTAGAAATAAAATTAAACAGAAAGTAATTGATTAGACCATCAATAAAATACCGTACTAAGCAATTACAAAAAGTACCTATTTTACTAAAAATGATTAATTTAAGTTATGATCTACTCGTCTTATATTTAAGGAAATAAAAAATATTAAAGATTTTTAAATCCTTTGACTGAATAAAGAAAAATAATTATTTATAAACCTAGTCGAATAAAAAAGTTAAAATTAAATTAAATTATATATAAATAAACTTATCCTAAATAGGATATCAAATCAATAGTATTTTTACTAAAATCCGATATTTTTCTATATTTCTAATAATTAATATAATTAAGGTACCTTAATGGTAAAAGTTAATAGTTAAAACTAAATCTAAGTAATATATTTTTACAATCTAACTTTTAGTAAAAATATATAGCTATTAATATAATAGTAAGACTAGGTATTGTATAAATTTTTATTGAAATATAGTTTACTAGACAAGTATAATTTTAAAAAACTAAACTAGTGAATAAGAAAGACTTAACTTGATATCTAATATTATTTGAATCAAGTTAAGTCTTTAGTTATTATAATAATTAACTCTTATTTAACAAATCTAGTTCTACTGACCAATAAACTGTAAGGTATTTTGGTTAAATTTTATTCTACTACTAAATAACTATTTGCCTAACATTGCTGTTCAGCATATCCTCGTAATTTACAACTAAATGACGAGGATATCTAGCTAAAATACTTATCTAAATAAATGATAGGTTATATTAATAATAACTCTAGCCAAAAAGTATTTATAAATTTAATTTGACTTGGTATAAGGTAATGGTAACATGCTTTTACATACAGGAGCTTTGAGATGTCAAGTTATTTGAGAATTTTAGTATTTATGTATCCAATAGCGGAACATTAACCGTCGATATTTTGTCTCCTTTTAGGAATTAAACAAATATGTCCTACTAGTCGATTTACAACTTAGTTAAATGAAAATATATTAAAAAGTTTATAAAAAATAAATGCTACAGTTATATAGATCACCTAGGAGCCAATGCTTCTGCTGCTAAATAACTAAATAAGTATAAAATTCATCCAAGTAATGAAATTGAAATCCTGGTTTTGATTTATGAATAAATGGTTAAAGAGATAAAAACTGTAACAGCAATTTCTAAAACTTTATCTAAACCTGTCAATGTCCACTATCGATTATAAATTAAATTATTAAAACAAACTCATGAATTCAACTCAAGCATCTGAAATAGAATACGTTGATGTTGTCGTTGTTGGAGGCGGTATCGCTGGGATTGCTATAGCTGAATTTCTTTCACGTCATAGTAATTTAACTATTAAAGTTCTAGAAAAATCTCTCAAATTAGGTAATTTAGCCTCGGGTAAATTAGAAGGGTGGTTTCATACAGGTGCTTTATATTCTGGCCAAGATGACGCCCAAACTTTTATTAATTGTGTCAATGGAGTAGAAGATATAATCAATTTCTATAGTCCCTATTTTCTGAAAAACTGTAATATTAATTTGATTGAGAAATCTTCTAACTTTTACACTCCAACTATTATTCCTAATGCCCAAGGATGGTTTAATGATCAACCGGTACATATCATTCATCCCAAGGCTGATGCACCAGAAATCAGTTCATCTCGTTTACGAAGTGATAAAGTACAAGTTGATATTCAACTCAGTAGAGTATTAGGTCGCTTAGAAGTTGCTTATGGAAAACAACATAATTGGAAAAATAATGATAGTTGTGTTGCTCCTAGTTATGCTCAAGTAGAAAATTACGAAGGGGTATCTTGTTCTCTGCGTCAATCAACTGAAAACATTCGTAATCTTTGTTCCAAATTTGACAGTTCTTATGGGATGATGCCCTCTAATTATGAGATTCTCCACACCCTAGATTGTTCAATGAATACAAGTAGAATTATCAAAGATTTAGTAGCAAGTTGTCTAAATCAGGAAGTAACATTCGAAACAGGAATTACCATTGATAAACTCTTAATAGATCGCTACGGTCCAATCCGCCTAAAAAGTTTAATTTGTAAAACTAAACAAGGACTGATAAAACGACTGAAAGCTAAGTTGTTTATTTTTGCAGTTGGGGAAGAATTTGAGTCATTTTTAGCCGACTTGCAGATAAGAGCTAGATTAAAACGGAGTCGAAGTGCCATGGTGGTAGCCTACCCAGCTCTAGTAAATAATAATTTTGTTAGAATGTCCACAAAGAATCGTTTTCATTTCAATCATTTTCTTCAGCAAAGAGAAAAGGGCAACAAAAAATTTATCTACTCAATGTTAGCTAATTCAGGTTATATGAGAGATGAGGATCCGGAGGAAGTTGACATTGAGCCTATTCTAGAATTAGCAGAGCGTTATTTTGGCAAAGAAAAACTGTATGATCGTCAACTTTTTAGTTATGAATGTATGAAAACTGAATTCATTAGCGAGGAGGAACAGAAAAGGCGTTATAGTTATTGGATCGAGTCTAATCCCCAAAGTAATTATTTATGTGTTCTTCCTGGCAAATTCTCTTTTTTCCCCACTGTTGCCTACCAAGCTTATCAGCGTATTAAAACTTTGATTAATTTTGAAGAATCTACTCCTAAAATAGCGTTTGATTCAACAACCCTAAAAAAGGTTAAGGAACAAGCAGAAACTTTAGTTGCTGACTCCTACCCTTTACAATTTTTTACCGTTAGATAATAAAAGCTTTAGTTTTTTCCTTTTAGTCTTTACTTTTACCTAACAAACTAAAATTATGGAGTTCTGTATCCGAAAGTTTATACAGGTCAACATTCTAAGCACTAAGTATTTAGAGAAATCATATATTCTAATTTTGAATTATATTGTAGGAAATAAAAAAACAGGCTCCTAAAATAGGGTAAACATCTGAGAATAGAATCGCCCCTGGGTGAAAGATAAAAGAGAATTTCAATTTAGGGAAACTCATTGAGCCAAAAATCTAAAACAATGATATTTAATATACTCCACTCACTTTAGGGAGTGGAGTATATCAACCAAGATGTCTAAATATGACATGATATGGAATCAGAGTAAATCATTATTTAGGAGTCTATGGAAATACCCCAACTGATTTTTAACGGACTAGTTATTGGAAGTATTATTGCTCTCACCGCAGTAGGTTTAACCCTCACTTATGGAATTTTACGGTTATCTAACTTTGCCCATGCTGATTTTATGACTTTGGGGGCTTATTTGACTTGGGTAGCAAAAATTAACGGGATTAATTTATGGATTTCGATGATTCTAGGGGCTTTAGGCACCATTATTGCTATGATCATTGCGGAATATCTACTATGGAAACCCATGCGTGATCGCCGCGCAAATTCTACCACTTTGATTGTTATTTCTATTGGCTTAGCATTGTTTATTCGCAACGGAATTTTAATGATTTGGGGAGGTAATAATCAAAGTTATCAACTTCCCCTTGTTCCTGCTCAAGAATTTTTAGGAATTAAATTTGAACGAGATCGACTAATCGTTATGGGGTTAGCCATTGTGGCTATTACAATTCTTCATCTTCTCTTACAAAGAACTAAACTTGGTAAGGCAATGCGAGCAGTAGCCGATAATGTAGACTTAGCAAAAGTATCAGGAATTAATGTGGAAAAAGTAGTTCTCTGGACTTGGGTAATTACAGGAGGGCTAACCGCTTTTGGGGGAGCAATGTATGGACTAATTTATACTATTAAACCAACTATGGGATGGTTTCTTACTTTGCCTATGTTTGCCTCAGTAATTTTAGGAGGAATTGGCAACCCCTATGGGGCGATTGTTGGCGGACTAGTAGTTGGTATTGTACAAGAATTAAGTGTTAGTATTTCCTGGCTAGGTTCAGAATATAAACTAGGAGTATCCCTACTAATCATGATTTTTATTCTCTTAATTCGTCCTCAAGGAATTTTTAAAGGAATGATGTAGTATATTTTCTATAAATGTTAGTATTCTTTCCAAGAAATTATAATGTAACTCAATAAGTAGCACTATGTTTTTCTTGAGTTGCATTATAATTTTTAATGCCAAAATAAGTAACGATAATAATCGTATCTAATTAGAATAGATAATTAATTAAATATTTTATTGAGATATCTAGAAGCTTGAAAATAAGTAAAGTTTTATATTACTAAAGTAAGATAAGTTCAATTAATTATTATTGTAAAAACTAAACTTAAAAATAAAATATCTTAATTATTATTTTTATTTTATAAATTAGTTATGTCTTATTCTAAGATGATTAATATTAAAATATATAGCTTTTATTACCTAAACTAAATTTGTCAATATTTAATTGATTATTCTGGTGCAATTTTCTCAGAGTTGAATTATCTTAGAAACAAGTTATTATTGTTAGGGTTTCTAAATTTATAATTTTATTCATTAAATTGATTTAAGCATTTGATGCCATAACTGTGCATAAAGTAAAAATACTAAGTACAGTATCATTAAGTCTAAACAGACAACTCCTTATGATGCTATTAACACAGTGCTTAGAGTTTGTAAAAATTATATTATTGATGCTTTAGTTTTATTCTTATATCTTTTATCTTTGGCGTTTATATAGAATGTTAAGCAAGATAAATTAAGCTAATTTTATAAAAAAAATAACTTGACTCTCTATAGAAGAGGAATAGCGTCAAATACAAGTTTATAAAATTGTTAAATAGTATATCTTAAACTAAATACAGTAACAATTCAAACTGAGGCAGTTGAACAAAATTTTGGCTAAAAAAGTTTTTTAATAAAAAATATAAGTTTAACTCTAATTGTCTATATGTAATGATACACAAGTATTTAGTTTTTTAGGATTTATTTAAAGCTATCCAGTCAAATAGAATAGAAAGTAAAACACAGCAAAATAATAAGGTTTTTATACTTTTATTTTAAAAAATGACGACTATTTATTCTTCACTATCAAAACTGCGATAAAAATCGCATATCATTGTTATAAAAACGGCGAATGTCATCAATCTGATGTAACACCATGGCAAATCTTTCAATTCCTAAACCTGCAGCAAATCCCGTATAAACTTCTGGATCGTAACCTACAGCTTTGAGGACATTAGGATCAACCATACCACACCCCATTACTTCTAACCATTTACCTTGCCACTGTATATCTACCTCTGCTGAAGGCTCTGTAAAAGGAAAATAACTAGCACGGAATTTGACAGGTAATTCCTTTCCAAACATCTGCTTTAAAAATTCTTTGATAGTACCTTTCAAATTAGTAAAAGTTAATCCTTTGTCTACAGTTAAAATCTCTACTTGGTGAAACACAGCCGAATGAGTTGCATCCACCGTATCCCTACGATAAACGCGTCCAGGAGCTACAATACGGACAGGAGGCTCATGAGCTTCCATGTAATGAATTTGTACAGGAGAGGTATGGGTTCGTAACAAATGACCATCAGTTAAAAAGAAAGTATCCTGCATATCCCGTGCAGGATGATTAGGGGGAATATTTAACGCCTCAAAATTATAATAATCCGTTTCTAGATGGGTCCCGGTAGCTACACTATATCCTAACCCAACAAAAATATCTAATACCCGATCAATAGTACTATTAAGGGGATGAAGACGACCTAGGGGACGATTTACTCCAGGCATAGTTACATCAAGGGTTTCTGCAATAAGTTGTGCTTTAATTTGAGCAGTTTGCAATATTTGACGTTGTTGATCAAGATTAATTTGTAAAGCTTCTTTCACTTCATTAGCCAAGGACCCAACATGGGGACGTTCCTCCCTGTTTAACTTACCCATCCCCCGCAAAATTCTGGAAAGTTGTCCCTTTTTTCCTAAATAGCTAATGCGAAGTTGTTCGAGTATTTCCAAATCTGTGATGGACTTGATCTCCTGTTGTGCTTTCTCTTTTAAATTTTTTAATTCTAATTCTAGGGCGTTGGAAATTGTAGTCATGGAAATAAAGTCAGAAGTTAACAGTTAAAATTTATCTGAGAAATGTTTTGACATCTACATCTTAGTGTATCGAAGTTTTGGCTTTATCCTTGTTTCAGTTTCACTTAAATCATTATCACACTGAAACTTAGTGGAGGATTATAGTTGAGATAAATGATTCAATTGTCGTGTTGTAACACTACCTATTAAGGTTAAAACATAGGTAAAAGCCATAACCTTGTTGTACTCAAGTTTTACTTTTTGCCCCTCTTTTCTACCTTTCAAGTTTGATCATGGAATCTTTAAAACTACTTATCTGTAATGATGATGGTATTTTCTCTCAGGGTATTCGCACATTAGCCAATACTCTATCCCTGGCCGGACATGATGTAACGGTAGTTTGTCCTGACCGCGAACGCTCAGCAACTGGTCATGGATTAACCCTTCACCGCCCAATTCGTGCCGAGGTAGTGGAAAACCTTTTTCATCCCCAGGTAGTTGCCTGGTCTTGTTCAGGAACTCCCTCAGACTGCGTTAAATTTGCCCTCAGTGCCGTGTTTAAGAGCCTTCCTGATGTAGTCATTTCAGGCATTAATCATGGCTCCAATTTAGGCACTGATGTGTTGTATTCAGGGACAGTCTCAGCTGCTATGGAGGGAGTAATTGAAGGAATTCCTAGTATTGCTATAAGTTTAGCTAGTTTTTCTTCAAAAGAATTTCAACCGGGAGCTAATTTTGCGTGTACATTAGTTCAACAATTAGTTAGTAACCCATTACCCAAGGCAACTCTTTTAAACGTGAACATTCCTCCAGTTTCTCAAGACGTGATTGCCGGTGTAATGATCACTCGTCAAGGATTACGCCGCTACGTGGAGCAATTTGAACAACGTCTCGACCCTAGAGGAAAAAGCTACTATTGGCTAGCTGGGGAGTTAGTTACTGAAATTGAACAACCAGAACATCTCCATCTTCCGTCAGATATTCCAACAGACGTCCAAGGTATTCAACACAACTACATTACCATTACTCCGTTACAGTACAATTTAACAGATGTTGAGGGATTTAAATATCTTTATCAAACTGGCTGGTTAGATACTTATCTAAGTTAATTTTTGTCAATAACTAATGACATTGTGTGATATTCTAATCAACTATCACAGTCCTATTCAAGAGCATGCCCTCGTTCCAATTTAGTCCAGAAAGCGAGCCAGAAGAAATTGATAGTGTTACCCTAACCGATAACGAGGGTCGCACTTTAGAATGCTATGTAGAAAACGCTCTAGAGGCAGAAGATGGAACTTATATCCTTCTGATGCCTGTCGACATTCCCGTTGTTATTTTGTACTGGGATGAGCAGTTAGAGGAAGAAGAAGACACTAATGTTATTCTTTTAGAAGACAAAGCAGAAATTAAGGATATTTTTCCTGACGCTAGAGCCGTTTTAGCTGAATTAGATTTAGTTTTAAGTTTTACAGCTTTTACTTTAACGGTTAAAGGAGAATTACCTCCCATCGAAGATGACGGCATTTTGAACCTTGATTTAGATATTGAGGAACAACCCCTAGACTCAGAAGAATTACAGTTTCTAGCTGATTTTTATCATAAAAATCAAAAGTATTCTGTCTATACTCCTCTTGCTCCTTTGTTATTTTTGGCTAAATATGACTTACTTGGAGAAATATCTTTAGTCTCTCCTGACGATCAGCGAATGCAGCCTATTTTGGAGGATTTATTGTTTGAAGATACAGAATAATGAATATTATAAAAGTTAATCTTTAATAATTTAATCAACAACCATATGAAAGACTGGGACTTTAGTCTACCTCCATCTTCGGACTTGGGAGATCATGATGTTCCTTTAGTGGGAAATAATCTTCTTGGGCAGAATATTGCTTTATTAATTACTGGTGGAATAGCTGCTATGAAAACTCCTTTGATTGCACGTGCTCTACGTCGGGAAGGGGCTAATGTTCGGGCTTTTGTCTCCAAGGAAGCGACTCGATATGTTACATTGAATGCTCTGGAGTGGAGCACTGATAATCCTGTCGTTACTCAATTAACATCAGTGGCTGAACATTTAAGTGACCGTGCTCCTTTTACTGCCTATATTGTGGCTCCTGCTACCTATAATACTATTAATAAAATGCGTTACGGCATTGCGGATGGGGTAATTACCTCTACCTTGGCATCTGCTTTAGGACGAATGGAACAAGGAAAAACTAAAATTATGATCGTTCCTACTATGCACGGTAGCTTACATAATTCTATTTTAATAGAATCCTTAAAATTCTTGCATAATAGGGGAGTAAAAATTATGCCGCCTAGACAAGAGTATGGAAAAAATAATATTCCCCATGAATTAAATATTGCAATGGAAGTTTGCCGTCTAATTAGTAAATCTCCTTTAAGGAATATACCCATTTTAGTAACAGGTGGACCAACACCAGTTCCTATTGACAATATTCGTCGTTTAACTAATCATTTTACAGGGCAGTTAGGGTCTACAATTGCTAAAGAATTATACGTAAAAGGAGCAGATGTAACTTTAATTCACGGAGAAAGTTCTTATACTCCGCCGGATTATTTATCCTGTCAACTTATCAAAACTTACCAAGATTATTTAGAATTAGTAATAAAAAAATTAACAAAAAACAACTATGCTTTTGGGATTTTTTCAGCGGCAGTTGCTGACTATCAACCAGAGAAAACTATTCCTGGTAAAATTTCTAGTAGAGGAAAACTAAAAACTATTAAACTAATTCCGACCATCAAAGTTATTGAAGAGGTTAGACAAAAATTTCCTAACCTTTATATGGTGACATTTAAATACCAAGAACAAGTTAGTTATAAGGCTTTAATAGAAATTGCTAATGCTAGAATAAAACAAGGGTATCAGGTAGTAGTTGCTAATCGAAGAGAGGAAATGGAGGATCAAGAGAGACACATTGCTTATTTAGTTACTAAAAATGAGTTACCTCAAAAGATGATAGGAAAAAAAGAAATAGCTATAAAAATTGTTGAGCATTTGGAGAGTATCTATAAGTCAATGTAGAAAGTATTGTATAAACTTCTAAAAATTAACTAATTAAAACAGACTAGCCTCTCTTAATTAAGAAGAATATTTTTAACATTATATTGATTTTAGTTCAACTAACTAAGAATTGTGGACAAATCACAAAAAACTATCAGGTTATTGTGATAATTAAAATAATTGGTTAGATGTTATCGATTACAGAGTATTTATTTTGCCATTAGTATTGGAAATATTAAGCGTAAAATTGTCAATTAAAAATCAAAGTTAATATCTACTATCGGTAATCTTTACTTAATCTTTAAAAAGAAGTAGAGGTTGATCGGATTTAATAGCAATGAAAAGTGATATACAATAGGGATGAAGACTATTAAGAATAAACTGATAACTTTAGATTGATATTTATTTTTATATAAAATGAATATCAATCTAAAGTTATCAAAATCTAAAAATATATACTACACATTTATAATCTGATTGTCTTTTAAACGTAAAATCATTGAAATGAAGTATATAAATGATAAGATTTTATTATAGGTATTATTAAGTGTAAAAATTTAGCTATCAAACTATAAATAAAAAACAACTATAGTGTTAGTTGTTTTACAAGCAAATGATTTACAAATAACATTTATTGTCGCTATATTTTTACACAAAAGATGACGACAATAAATGTAAAGTATTTTAATCTTTGCTATTCTTTACTAAAATTGGTTTTGATTTTTTAAAAAGGAAATAAGATGTGTTGCAAAAACAACTTAATTTATTATTAGAAATGATTTTTAAACAAGAACATTAATTAATTTTTGCTGTTTGATGAGAACTCAGTAGCCTTTAGGCAGAATATTTTTGATGATGCCTAATAAAGCTAAACCAAGAAAATCTCTATTGCAAGCGCGGTTGTTCAGTAGATTATCTAGCCTAAGCCATAAGTATCAAACAAATAGGCAGCCGAGCGTCTCTAAAATAAAAGCTCAATACAATAAATTAGGAATGATCCCCATTCTATAGATTGTCTTTACTCTATTATCCTTTAATTCCGCTTCCTACATCGGTCGGAATAATGTATCGTTGTAAAAATACGAATAATAATAGAGCTGGAGCAATAGATATGATTGAACCAGCTGCAATTAGTCTCCAATCGAGATCTAAAGCACTAGCTAACTTAGCAACGCCTAGGGGAAGAGTATAATGTTCGGGCCGATCAAGAATAATTAATGGCCACAAAAAGTCGCTCCAAGACCCAATAAAGACAAAGATAGCCAGAGTAATTAAAGCAGGACGTACCGAGGGGATCATAACATGCCATAAAATATCCAATTCTGAACAACCATCAATACGGGCCGCTTCTTCCAATTCTTTAGGAACTCCTTGGAATGCTTGACGTAATAGAAAAATCCCAAATGCTGATGCTAAATTGGGTACAATAATTCCTAGATAAGTGTTGCGGAGTCCTAATTGTACTGCCAGAATATACAAAGGAATCATAACAATCTGGAAAGGAATCATAATTGTGGCTACAATAACCGCAAATAAAATATTTCGTCCTTGAAAATGTAATCTAGCGAGTGGATAGGCAGCCAGAGAGCAAAATAATAGATTTAAGCTGACGGTTGAAATTGCAACTACGGTACTATTAAATAAATAACGTCCAAAAGGGTAAGTTTGCCAGACGGACGTAAAATTATCCCAAGTAGGGTTTTGGGGAAAAATTTTCCAGGAAACAGTAAAAATATCTTCTGTAGGAGACTTGAAGGCAGTACTTAATAGCCAGAATAAAGGAAAGAGCATTCCTATGGCAATCAGAGCTAAAAATAGGTAATAAATGCTAGTTTTATTTAGAGATTTAAAATTTACCATTAATAGAAAATCAACAGGTTAAAGTATATGTTGGCCTTCTTTATAGATTAGTATCAGGCTTTATGAGCAACATTTTAGCTAAAAAAGTACATTAAAACTTATATTCATCGTTAGTTATTGAATTCTGATATGGTAACTCCAAAATTAATAAATAAACTAAAACATTTAGATCTATCATTACAATTGAAATACTATGTCTTTGCTTTCTCTTATAAAGACTTTACTTGTTTATAAGAATATTTCCCTAAATAAGGATTATTAATATTATCCATGGTTGTCCCATTATTCTTAAATACTAATAAACTAAAAACTCGTTTAAAAGAATTTCCTTCTGAGCCAGGAATATATCTAATGCGTAATGGAGAGGGAGATATCCTTTATATTGGAAAGTCAAAAAAACTGCAGTCACGGGTTCGTTCATATTTCCAGCAATCCCAACACCACAGTCCTCGCATTGCTTTGATGCTTCAACAAGTGACTGATATTGAATTTATTGTCACCGACACAGAGGCTGAAGCATTAGCTTTAGAAGCAAATCTTATCAAACAACATCAACCCTATTTTAATGTTCTGCTTAAAGACGATAAGAAATATCCTTATGTTTGCATTACTTGGTCAGAAGAATATCCCCGTATTTTTATTACCCGTAAACGACGATTAAACAAAGAACGTGATCGCTATTATGGTCCTTATGTAGACGCTCATTTATTACGACACACTTTACGGTCAATTAAACAGGTTTTTCCCCTACGTCAGCGCCTCACACCTCTCTTTAAAGATCGTCCTTGTCTTAACTATGAGCTTGGTAGATGTCCTGGGGTTTGTCAAGGATTAATTTCTACTGAAGATTACAGTAAAATTGTAGAAAAAATAGCGATGATTTTTCAAGGTAGGACAGGAGAATTGATAACGACTCTTAAATGCCAAATGGACGAAGCAGCAATTAAATTAAACTTTGAAAAAGCTGCTATGATCCGAGATCAACTTAAAGCAATCAATACGTTAACAGTAGATCAAAAAGTTTCATTACCTGATAATACTATCTCACGAGATGCCATTGCTTTAGCCAAAGATACTAAACATTGTTGTATTCAATTATTCCAAATTCGTGCTGGTCGTTTAGTGGGGCGGTTGATTTTTTTTACAGATACTAATGTAGGGGATTCTGGCGCAATTTTACAACGAGTTCTTGAAGAACATTACTGGCAGGCAGATGGGATAGAAATTCCCACCGAAATCATTGTTCAATATGAGTTACCGGAAATGGAGATTTTTGCAAAATGGTTAAGTGAACGTAAGGGAAGAAAAGTATCTATCACTGTTCCTCAACGGCGATTAAAAGCCCAATTAATTGATATGGTAGAACGAAATGCAAACTATGAGTTAGAAAGAACTCAACGAAAAGTAGAACAAAATATAACAGCAATGAAAGACCTAACACAAATGTTAGGTTTGCCAGAGTTACCACGACGTATTGAGGGGTATGATATTTCTCATATTCAAGGAACAAATACGGTTGCTTCGCAAGTAGTTTTTATTGACGGAATACCTGCTAAACAGCATTATCGACATTTTAAAATCAAAAATCCTACGGTAACAATTGGCCATCCTGATGATTTTGCTAGTATGGCTGAAGTTATTAGTCGCCGTTTTCGTGATTATCAAGTTAATAATGAAGAGCGTCCCGACTTAATTATGATTGATGGGGGAAAAGGTCAACTTTCAGCAGTTGTAGCTGTGTTAGAAGAATTAAACTTGATGGAAGAGTTCAAAGTAGTAAGTTTAGCTAAACGAAAAGAAGAAATTTTTCTTCCTAGGGAGTCCCACCCCTTAAGAACTAAAGTAGAACAACCTGGGGTTCTTTTATTGAGACAAATACGGGATGAAGCTCACCGTTTTGCTGTTAGTTTTCATCGTCAACAAAGAATTCAACAAAGTCGGCAATCAAGGTTAGATGAAATTGCAGAGTTAGGATTTGAACGTCAAAAACATCTATTGGCCTATTTTGGTTCTATTAATTATATTAGGGAAGCTTCCATGGAAGACTTACAACAAGTACCCGGTATTGGAAAAGCTCTAGCCCAGAAAATTTATACTTATTTTCATTCTCATTAACTTTATTTTTATCAAGATATATTATGTGAAACAAATTTTTTAAAAGTCATTTATTTTTTGTAAAAACTATTAAACTAAAGTTCTACGTAATCACTACAATAACTCAGCATTATTTTCAATTAGTTACTGTGGTCGACGATCAAATCAAAACAAAAATGATTATCATGCCAAAATAAAACCAAAGCTATAATTTTAATATAATTAAGTGTGAGTAGTGACATGATTAAAGTAGTTCAGTTTATTAGTCCAAGGTTTAGGATTTTCCGTTCCCAATGGTCTTGTCCTATTTTGTTAGTCTTGATGAGTTTTATGCCCTGTTTAGGTTTTCAATGGTTGGGACATTATCCATTAAAAGCACAATATATTCCAGCAGTAATTTCTAGAAGTATTTGGCGATATGCCTCATTTCCAGTGGAAAACTTTCAAACATATACCTCTGGGTATGGTTACCGTACATCTCCACTTACCGGAGAAACGCAATTTCATCAAGGGTTAGATATGGCTGCTCCTTTAGGAAGTTATGTACGAAATTGGTGGATAGGCCGAGTAATAAGTTTATCCGATCATACTGCCTGTGGAACAATGATTAAAATTCAATCAGGACAATGGCAACATATTTACTGTCATTTGATGGGATCAGTAGAAGATACTCCTCAAGGACGTTATTTTATAGATCAAGGTGGAGGAATTATTATTTGGCAGGGTCAAGAAATTCCAGGAGGGGCAAGGATTGGACGTATTGGGATGACTGGACAAACCACTGGTTCACACTTACATTGGGGATTAAAACATGGAGATCAATATATTGATCCTGAGTTGGTAATTAAGGAGATGTTTCGTTATCAAGTATCTTCTTAAAGTTTACAGTAATATTTAGGGTTAATCTGTAATCATACACTGACATACTACTGATAAAAATATACTTAAAACTGCTGTTGTTTAAATTAAAATCAGTTTCTGAATATATGTTTGAAACAGGTTTTCATTTTCTATGATTTTTTATAAAAGTAGTTTATTATTTTTTGTTTTAGATTATTTTTAATGTCTTGATATTTTTATATAATTAATTTTGTTACTATTGTAAATAGTTTACTTATGGTTTTTGTCTTTATTTATAAAAAATTAAACATTAACTAAATTATATATTGTTTTTTAAAAAACATACTCATAGCTTTCGTTAATTATAAAATCATCAATATAAAATAGTAACTAAGGCTGTATTTATATCTGATATGTATTTATTATTTCTTTGATAGTTTATAGTGCTTTTGAATTTATTTAATTAATGAAGGTACTAGCCTACGGTTAGAGAAATTTGAATAATAGTTTGAATATAAATTTAAATATCAATAATATTTTTCCTAAGTGAGTTTAATTTACAATTTATATCTTATAGCATTTATTATCATAGGATATAAATTAAGATACATTTAAAACTTCATAACACCTAATTCTAATCTTAGATAATTCCACCATAACGGGCTGTAGATTTCCCTTTTTGCCATGCCCATACTTGATCGCCTAGAGAAAAATGCCACCATTCTCGGGGATGACGACAAAAGCTAGCTTTAGTCATAATTTTATTTAAAATTTCTCGTCTTTGATGATAGGTCCTTTCTATTTTAGAATGATTGTTAATGTAATAATTAGGATGTGATCGCATTGAAAGTTCATCAATCTCCCCTCCCATATTGAGAGAATTTCCTTGATTATCGACTAGAGTGATATCAATGGCAGCTCCTGTGCTATGGGGAGGAGGGGTTTCACTATTATTACTAGGGATTGCCCAAATTTGGTATACTTTTTCCCAAATGGTTTGTTGTTGTTGAGGGCTTAAATTTTCTAGACTTAATTTTTGTTCTTTAATAACTAAATCAAAAGTATAATCAACCATAAATTGTTGTACTTCTATGGGTCTATAAGCATCAAAAATTTTTATTTTCCATCCTGGATATTCTTGATGTAAATAAGTTTGAGCATTTAATAAAGCATCCAGAACCCCTTGGCGTAAATGATAGGGAGATTTTCCTTGATAAATTGCTCCTAGTTTTGCGTAGGGGTGAGGTGATTCTATAGCAAATTCTTTGAGGGGAATTAGAACTAAAGGCTCTCCACAATCTTGGATAGAAATACTATGATACGGCTTTGTATTCACAAGTTTACTTTTGGTAAGAGATAAGCCAAATAAAGTAAAGAGAGCTTATGAAAGCAGTCCATAACTTTACTTTTTAATCTAATTAATTAAATACTATCGCATTAGAACTAAAATCGGCTGTTTCTTACATCGCCAAGTCGACAATGACTCACTTACAGTTCAATATAATCTTTAACTGTAAGTGAGTCATTGGTATCATTAAACAACTTTTTTGCAAGTGATATAAAATATCTTGTCTAAGACTACTGACTTTGTCTTTAACAACCTATAGTTAGTTATAATTAACATAAATCTGACAGTTAACAGCTATTTGTTAATATTCTATTTATGTTAATCACTAAGATAGTCGGCGATTATCAACTCTATCTTTTATGATTAATAACAGATTTACAATCACTGGTTATTATCTATGGATAATATTTGGAATAAGTTGACCTTCTCATGTTTTTCCCCATATCGATGGCTTAGTGGTAGTTATTTATATCGCACTGTTGGTTTATTGAGTCAATGGCAACAGGGAAGTTTTCTGTTAAGATGGGGAGATACTCTCGGCGCATTACTGATTAGTATTGTTTTTATTTTTGGACCGTTTATCTCTACTGGATTAATTGGAGTTTGGTTGACAGCTCTAGCCGTATATTGGGGAATATTAACCGTTTCTGATCAGAAAAACCCAGGAATTACTCCTATTCACTTCATGGTGGCGTTGTATTGGATAATGGCTGCTATTGCAGTGGCATTTTCTCCAGTTAAAACAGCTGCATTGTCGGGGTTAATTAAATTAAGTTTATACCTCTTATTTTTCTTAATATGTGCACGAATTTTAAGAGCACCTCGCTTTACTAACTGGTTGATTACTGTTATTTTGCTAATTGGCTTAGTAGTCAGTTCCTATGGAGTGAGACAAAACTTTTTTGGAGTTGAACAGCTAGCTACCTGGAATGATCCGGCTTCTGAATTAGCCCAAGCAACTCGCGTTTATAGTTATTTAGGTAATCCTAATTTACTTTGTGCTTATTTATTTCCAGCAATCGCTTTAAGTATTGGAGCGATTTTTATTTGGCGAGGTTGGTTACCAAAAACTCTAGCTGTTACCATGGTTTTAACTAATTCTACCTGTCTGTACTTTACAGGCAGTAGGGGTGGATGGATTGGGATGATAGCCTTGTTAGTTGTCTTTATGTCATTACTTATTCTTTGGTTTTGGGGACTTTTGTCTAATTTTTGGCGTAAATGGCTATTAACTCTGGTTTTAGGAGGGTTTACAGGGCTCGCTATAGTTTCGGTAATGATGGTAGAACCTTTACGATTACGAGTCATGAGTATTTTTGCTGGACGTGAAGATAGCAGTAATAATTTTCGGATGAACGTTTGGATAGCAGTAATAAACATAATTCGAGACTATCCTTTAACGGGTATTGGTCCAGGAAATGGGACTTTTAATCTTGTTTATCCTCATTACATGAGTCCTAAATATAGCGCTTTGAGTGCTTATTCTATTTTTCTAGAAACAGCAGTGGAAACGGGATTGATTGGCTTGGGAATTCTTTTTTGGTTGATTATAGTTACCCTTAATCAAGGGGTTCAACAAATACAACGGTTACGTTTAGAACATAATAGTCAGGGACTTTGGTTGATAGCGGCGATCTCAGCCATCGCTGGCATTTTAACTCAAGGATTAGTCGATACAGTCTGGTATCGTCCTCAAGTTAATACTTTGTGGTGGTTTATTGTTGCTTTGATTGCCAGTCAGTATCAATTCCAAACAAGAGAACAAGAAATAAAATAATTTCGTCTAGATTATTTTATTTTATCTGTTTAGTAAACACTTATTTATAGAAAATATTTTATGATTTAACAAGTTTTCTAAATCTTACAGATACTGATTAACAAAGCAGTTTACAGATCTCTGACCTAGTAACGTAATTATTGTTTGGACAATATTAAGAATAGGAGTATACGTTTTAACGTTTATATTATTTATCAGAAGAAGAAAAATTAACCTAAGTCAGCAAAGCATTCTAGGCTACTATTTACATTTTTATTTTATAATCGTACTGTGTAAATAATTAATAAAATATTAATAAAAATATTTAGCAAAAACTTACATAGCTAAATATTGAAGTTAAGTGTAGTAGTTGAACTATTACCCCATATCCTTCAAAGAGTTGATGACTTTTATAACTGGAGGGGTTTGAATAAAGTTTAAGATTAGTGAATATATTGCTTAATGTGCGTCGAGCAACTTTTTTGATATTCTAATTATTAATAGGAAACCTCTCTACTTATTTATAAACTATCTCATTCCAGATACAATTTTATAGTTTCTACAATCAACTTTTTTATCTATATTTTTAGGCAGATTCCTCCTAGAGATCAACCCAACAGATACTAGTTTAACTGGCAAATAAACTATTTTACAAACTGGGAAAAGAGCAAATTTTAAATCAATAGCAAATGCTGTCATTTATTTGAAATTATTAATAGTTTTATGATGCTAAGTTTATTACTTGATCTTTAAATATTTTTTTAAATTTTATTTCATAATAATAAAGCCCGTAATAAAAAATGACATTAATTAGAGTTTTTACTACTAACTTTGTTAACATACTTTTGTGTCTGTTTATTGTTATTATTTTATCTATACTACCTGTTAACAAAGTGCTGTTCCTCTATATATAACTACTTAGACTAAGCAACTTAATTCAAACTGTCTAGAAGTTTTGTCGTAAAACGATAGCTTTATATCTTAATATAAAGCTATCGTTTTAGTGGGATAATAGCTTTCCAAGGACAATAAATTATAGACAGCTCTTAAAGAGAGGTTCAATGAGAGCAACAGCTCAGACAAGACGATAGATAGAGAATAGGGGATAGAGCAGTGAGTATAAACATTTCTGGAATCAGGAAATACGGAAGGTTTTCCATTTCTCGAAAACCGTGGGGCTTACGAGTATATCTATAAAATGACAATTATTTTACGGCACGTAGAAATGTTAAACTCTACAATTAAGTAAAGAAGGGGTGGAATTACGGAATAACACATGAACCCAACCAACGACATTCTTATTATTGGCGGTGGCATCATTGGCCTATCCATCGCTGTGGATCTTAAACTGAAAGGCGCGTCTGTCACCCTCCTCAACCGAAATTTTTCCCCAACGGCAAGCCGAGCGGCTGCAGGAATGTTGGCCCCCAATGCAGAAGCCATAACTCCAGGACCCTTTTTAGACTTATGTATTAAATCTCGCTGGCTGTATCCTGAATGGGTTCGCAAGATTCAAGATCTTACTGGACTCGATTTAGGATATAATCCTTCCGGTATCATAGCTCCTGTTTATGATCTTCCCTCCAAAGATTTGCTAAATACTGCTACTGCCCAATGGTTGGACAAAACTGCTATCCGTCTTCATCAACCAGGTTTAGGAGATGATGTCGTCGGAGGGTGGTGGCATTTTGAAGATGGTCAAGTAGACAATTGCATAGTGATGGAAGCTCTTAGCAAAGCAGCCCGGCAGTTAGGTATTAATGTCCGTAATGGAGTGACTGTTCAAACAATTCAACAAAAACAAGACAAAGTAACTAGTGTTTTAACGTCTGAGGGAGAAATTAAAGCAGAAACTTATGTGCTAGCTAGTGGAGCTTGGGCTGGTCAAATTCTTCCTTTACCTGTGCGCCCAGTTAAAGGACAGATGTTGTCTGTTACTATGCCTTCCCGACAACTTGAAGAAACCTTTCCTTTACAACGGGTGTTATATGGTCCAGCTACTTACCTCGTTCCTCGACGTAATGGTCGTTTAATTATTGGTGCAACTTCCGAAGAGGTGGGTTTGACTCCCCACAATACCCCTCAAGGTATCAAGACCTTACTAACTAGGGCAATCCGACTTTATCCTGAATTAGCTAATTGGCCAATTGAAGAATTTTGGTGGGGTTATCGTCCGGTAACGCCAGATAAATTGCCAATTTTAGGACAAAGCTATTGCAATAATCTTATATTAGCAACAGGGCATTGTCGTAATGGTATTTTATTAGCCCCTATAACTGCCTCCTTAATTAGTAATTTAATTATTAACCAGAAGTCTGATCCTATCCTCGATTCTTTTCGAAGTGAGCGCTTCTACAGTAGAGCTACTCCTACAACTATGAGTATGACAACTTTTAATCCAGTTTCCCTCAACGGAGCTAAGAGTTCATCATCGTATCGCGAACTTTCTTCTCCTGCCAATGATAATCTAATAATTGCCGGGCATAAATTTCACTCACGTTTAATGACAGGAACGGGGAAATATCCTAACATTGCGAGTATGCAGAATAGTGTGGCTGCTAGTGGTTGCCAAATTGTAACTGTTGCCGTTAGACGAGTGCAAACTAAAGCTCCTGGACATGAAGGATTAGCAGAAGCCTTAGATTGGAGCAAAATTTGGATGTTACCTAATACTGCAGGCTGTAAAACAGCTGAGGAAGCTATTCGAGTAGCTAGGTTAGGACGAGAAATGACAAAATTATTGGGACAAGAAGACAATAACTTTGTCAAACTAGAAGTCATTCCAGATACTAAATATTTGCTACCTGATCCTATCGGTACTCTACAAGCAGCTGAAACATTAGTCAGAGAAGGGTTTGTAGTACTTCCCTATATTAACGCAGATCCACTATTAGCAAAACGTCTTGAGGACGTAGGATGTGCTACGGTTATGCCTTTAGGTTCCCCTATTGGCTCAGGTCAGGGGATTCGCAACGAAGCCAACATCACTATTATTGTCCAAGAAGCAAAAGTTCCCGTTATAATCGATGCTGGAATCGGAACACCCAGTGAGGCAGCAAAAGCAATGGAATTGGGAGCTGATGCGGTGTTAATTAATAGTGCTATCTCCTTGGCTAAAAATCCTGTGGGGATGGCAAAAGCAATGGGTATGGCAATTGAGTCTGGACGTTTAGCTTATTTGGGAGGACGTATTCCTGTTAAAGAGTATGCTAGCGCTAGTTCTCCCTTAACGGGAACTATCAACACCCAAAAGCCCTCTCTAACTAGATGATACTCCTCTCGACGAGTGGTACAGGAATATAGCACGAACTACTATTAATATGTTATCGTTTCATGAGTCTTTATCTATGCAGAATAGATTATGTTAATGATAACGTGAGTGGTATGAGTTATCAAAAATTAATGCTTACCTGAAATAATAATTGCCAATTCAACCTAAATCCAGAGAGATTATTTCAGGTAGGTAAGTATGGAAAATAAATCGAATAAAAAAGTAAAAATAATAATTTTAAATACTTATATGTTTGAGTCTTTAATTAAAAACTAATTATTAAGTAGTCATTAACTATTTTAATTAAAAAATATTCAAAAAACGCTTACAGGATTAAATTTTATCAAGCAGTTCAAGCAACTATATAATTGATTATTTTATCCACCCCAACAAAAAGAGTTAATAAGTGTACACATGGTATAAATGTCTAGAAATCTAAATAAATTAGTCGGATATTAATTGGAGTTGACATCAATTTAATAGTTATTTTTTTAACTTATTAAAGTATCTAAAGTATCTAGCTAATTCAAAGATTAATTATAATTAACTTTCATAATTAATCTCTGTACTTACGTTATCAACAATAAAATAAGTTTTTTGAGTAAAATGATAAAAACAATAATCATTTTACTGATTATAGTCAGGAAGAAATATTTTGATAAATTATTCTATTTAAAATATAGTTTATCTCTTATGTTCTGGATTTAACTAAACAGGCACAAGCTATATTATACGATTAAAAAATAATTTTATATGTTTACTAATATCACTAGTATATAGATTTTAAAATAATTATAATAATAAATGAGAGATTCGTGGACAATAACTAATAATAAAAATTGTAACTAGCTGCAATCAATTAAACACTATCTATTTTTGTATTGTTTAATTATTCTTTTCTATATTCATTTATTTTAACCTGAATAAAACTACGTTTTCTCTCATAAATTTTAATAAAAATAGTTATCGTGATAACAACCAAAAATATCAGTATAATAGTTGAATAAAATGGCAAATTATTTTTAAAAACTGCTAGTAAAATAATTATGAACAATAATACAGTTGGGGCCTCATTGAAAGCGCGAAACTGTTGATTTGTCCATTGACATTCTTTTTTCTCCAACTGTTTCATAATCCAGCCACAAAAAAAATGATAGGCTAAAAGCAGAGCAACAAAAACTAACTTAATGTGTAACCATCTTAGTTTTAAGATTTCAGGTTTCGTAGAAATCAAACCGATAGCCGTGGTCACTGTCATTACCATTCCTGGTATGGTGATGATCTTATAAAGACGTTTCTCCATAATTTCGTATTGAGTTCTAAGAATAGTTTGGGCAGGTTCAGATTGTTGAGAAGCTTCTGTATGGTAGACAAACAAACGTACTAAATAAAATAATCCTGCAAACCAAACTACAATACCGATAAGGTGCAAAGCCTTGAACCAAAAATACATCATAATACTTGTTGAGAATAATATGGATTAAAATTGATCATCAATTGTGAGTGTATCGAGTTCTCTGATAGTTTTCTAAAAATACTCAACAAAAATTTATCGAAGATCTGAAATAGCTGTTGGGATAAGAAGATAGGTTATCTAATATTTCAGAAACAAAATCAGTTTCTGATACCAGATTCACTTTTGCCAGTAAAAAATAAATCATAGCCCATTCCCTATTAAATAGACTCATGCAGGTGAACTGTATTTGGTTGACGTTAGACAGACTACCTATAGTTACTTAGGATAATCTTGAACTAGCTATAATCTAGAGGGACAATTGAGGAGAAAGACGGAACATAAATGCAGATCAAAGAGAGTGTGTCATCAGTCGAAAGGGTTAACCAATTCAACCTTAGTCAGGCTATCATGGTCAGTCAACAGTATTTACTTTCTTTACAATATCCTGACGGATATTGGTGGGGAGAACTTGAGTCAAATATTACTTTAACGGCTGAAACTGTTCTACTTCATAAAATATGGGGAACTGACACAACTCGTCCCCTCCATAAAGTGGAAACTTATCTTCGTCGTCAACAAAATGAACAAGGAGGATGGGAACTTTTTTATGGTGATGGTGGAGAACTCAGTACTTCTGTTGAGGCTTATATGGCCTTGCGTCTGTTAGGAGTTTCTCAAGAGGATCCTGCATTAATTCGAGCTAGGGACTTTATCCTCAGCAAGGGAGGTATTAGTCAAACCAGGATTTTTACCAAGTTTCATTTAGCTTTAATTGGCTGTTATGATTGGAGAGGAATTCCCTCTATCCCGCCTTGGATTATATTACTTCCCAACAATTTTTTTTTCAATATTTATGAGATGTCTAGTTGGGCTAGAGAAAGTACAGTTCCTTTACTAATTGTTTTTGATAAAAAGCCTGTTTTTCAAATTAATTCAGATTTTACTCTAAATGAATTATATGCTGAAGGAATTGCAAATGTAAAATATACCTTGCCTAGTAATGGAAATTGGTTAGACATTTTTTTAAAATTAGATAAAGTCTTTAAGTGGAGTAATAAAAATAATTTAGTTCCTTTTCATAAAAAAAGTATTCAATCCTCAGAAAAATGGATTTTAGATCATCAACAAGAAAGCGGAGATTGGGGAGGTATTATGCCCCCAATGGTCAACTCATTAATTGCTTTTCGGGTACTCGATTATGATATAGCCGATCCCTGTGTTCAAAAAGGATTTGAAGCCATTGATCGTTTTTCCATTGAAGAAGAAGAAACTTATCGTGTCCAAGCTTGTGTGTCTCCTGTTTGGGATACGGGATGGGCGTTAAGAGCTTTAGTTGAATCAGGACTAAAACCGGATCATCAAGCTTTAGTGAAAGGAGGTGAATGGTTACTTAATCAGCAAGTTCTTGATTATGGAGATTGGTCCATTAAAAATACCCAGGGAAAACCAGGGGGCTGGTCCTTTGAATTTACTAACCGTTTTTATCCCGATCTCGATGATTCCGGGGTAATAGTTATGGCTTTACATGGCGTTAAATTGCCCGATGAAAAGCGCAAACAAGCTGCTATTAATCGTTGTGTAGAATGGATGGCAACTATGCAATGTAAACCTGGAGGGTGGGCAGCTTTTGATGTAGACAATGATAAAAATTGGATCAATGAAATTCCCTATGGAGATTTAAAAGCCATGATCGATCCAAATACGGCTGACATCACTGCTAGGGTGTTAGAAATGTTGGGGTCTTGTGGTTTGGAAATCGATGGTGATCGCGTTCAAAAAGCTTTGGCATATTTAAACAAGGAACAAGAAGTAGATGGTAGCTGGTTTGGACGATGGGGCGTCAATTATATTTATGGAACCAGTGGAGTATTATCTGCCTTAGCAGCCATCGCTGCGGAGACCCATAAACCTCAGATGGAAAAAGCCGTTAACTGGCTAGTCGGTTGTCAGAATAATGATGGAGGATGGGGTGAAACTTGTTGGAGTTATAATGACTCTTCTCTCAAAGGAGTAGGGGGAAGTACTGCTTCCCAGACTGCTTGGGCCTTAATTGGATTATTAGATACAGGGAAAGCGTTAGGGAACTTTGCCACAGATGCTATAAAACGAGGCATCAACTACTTACTAACTAACCAAACGGCTGAGGGAACCTGGGAAGAAACTGAGTTTACCGGAACAGGGTTCCCCTGTCATTTCTATATCCGTTATCATCTTTATTGCCATTATTTTCCGTTGATGGCGTTAGGCCGTTATCATAATCTATATTCTAAAATGTAACACCTAATGAAGCAGCCAAATAAGGTGGTCAAGTTCCACCTTATCACCTTACCCCTGACAAGGGTGAAACACGACACTACCTCGTCCCCACGGCAATTTTATATTTTTTGTTAAAGTTCACCACAGTCAGCAATAATAACTTTTGCTATGGTTTGTCCCCCATTAGTTCCCACTCTTTCCATTTGTTCTACTATGTCATATCCTTTGGATACTTTTCCAAAAACGACATGTTTACCATCTAGCCAGTTACAGGGAACAGTACAAATAAAAAACTGAGAGCCATTAGTATCAGGTCCAGCATTAGCCATAGACAAAATTCCAGGTTCAGTATGTTTGAACTTAAAATTTTCATCTTTGAAGGATCTGCCATAAATAGATTTACCTCCTGTTCCATCACCTCGAGTAAAATCCCCCCCTTGACACATAAAATTAGGAATTATTCGATGAAAAATACTATTTTTGTACCCAAAACCGGCTTCTCCAGTGCACAATTGACGAAAATTCTCGACGGTTTCAGGGACAATATCAGCAAATAGTTCAAATTCTATACGGCCGGTTTTCTGTCCATCAATTTCAATATCAAAAAACACAGTTGGATTCGTCATAGTAAAAGTTCTGGTATTTAAGATTAAGAAGACAATCTGACAACAATGGATTCTACTTATTGAAATTCCTAGCAGTCAATGTCAATTATACCATATAAATATCTTTAAATAGATTGTTGATTGAAGATATTTAATACTTGAGTAGAGACTTTGAAAATAGTTAAAGGGAAAATTAATTACATGTGTCTTATAACTAATTTATCTTATAATCAGGTGAGTTATTTTTATAGAAAAAAGGGGTATGGAATTGTTTATTTAGATAATGAAGTCGAACTAAGATATTAAATTTAGGGATACGACCTCAAATACTGAGTATAAAGTTGTCGAGACACTTTAAGATAAAAATATCTCTATTTAACTTGATTGAATAAAATTATTAAAATAACTGATTTAATTATTGTACTTTTATTTGCTATAAGTTTCATCTACTTTTAACTATATTCTTGACAAACTATTGTTGGTCTATAAATAAAAATTTTTAAGATCTAGATTGATTTATAAAGATTTTAATCTAAGATTTAGATATTAAACATACTTTAGACATGTATTTTAACTATCTAAAAATAGAAAACCAACTTTTTTAAAAAATATTAATTAGCCAAAAGTATATAAATCAAAAAAAAATAGTTGCTTGTCAATAGTAATTGGAAAGCATAAAATGCTTGGTAGTTAAATAATACCTTTACTATCTCAACAGTGTGTTATTTATTCCGTAAAACTATTAAGACATCAAGTGTAATTACTAAATGTCAAAGTAATAGAATTAAACTAATAAGTTCATAGTTATAAACTATGAGACAGTTTTACGTAATTTTTAGTATATTGATATTTAAAGTTAATAAGAGCTAAGGGGTTAGGCGATAACTGGTATCTAAAATACTAATATTTTACGATTGCTATACTATATGCCAATATATGTCGAGAGCTAAAAATATATGTATTTTTCATGTATTTTTTTGTTATGATCGGGCAGCGAGCAGATTTATCGCTCTGATTTAAGCGAATCAAAGATAGGCTAATGACCATTCATCAATCCGATCACCTTTTACTTAAGGCAAGCCACCTATACAAAAATTTTGGGGGTCTACGTGCTGTTAATGATGCTCATATTGAAGTCCCAACTGGAAGCATTACGGGGTTGATTGGACCAAACGGTGCTGGTAAAACAACCTTATTTAACCTACTTTCTAACTTTATCCGTCTTGATCAGGGAGAAGTAATTTTTGATGGTTCTCCAATTCATCCGCTATCTCCCTATGAAATTGCCCTACAAGGATGTGTTCGCACTTTTCAAGTGGCAAGGGTTCTCTCCAGACTTACT
The DNA here is from genome assembly GCF_947331815.1 of Cyanobacterium sp. uoEpiScrs1. Taxonomy (GTDB): domain Bacteria; phylum Cyanobacteriota; class Cyanobacteriia; order Cyanobacteriales; family Microcystaceae; genus Rippkaea. The sequence goes on along the minus strand of NZ_OX373462.1, from coordinate 649,213 downwards.
GTTCTAGAAAATATGCTATTAGCAACCCAAAGACAAACAGGAGAAAATTTAATTCAAGTTTGGTTACAACAAAAACAAGTTAAGCACGAAGAAAGACAAAATAGGGAAAAAGCCCTATCAATTCTTGAATGGGTTGGACTAGCAGCAAAAGCTCATGACTATGCTGGTGCTTTATCTGGAGGCCAACGTAAATTGTTAGAGATTGCTCGCGCTGTAATGACTCACCCTAAACTCATTTTACTAGATGAACCAGCGGCAGGAGTTAATCCTAGCCTGATTGGACAAATTTGTGAGCATATTATCAATTGGAATCAACAAGGTATTTCTTTCTTGATTATTGAACATAATATGGATGTGATTATGTCACTGTGTAACCACATTTGGGTGTTAGCAGAAGGAACTAATCTTGCTGATGGCACTCCAGAAGAAATTCAGAATAATTCCTCAGTTCTTGAAGCTTATTTGGGAGGTTAAACCTCTACAGATTATATGGTTTGATACTCCTTTAGAAGGAGAGGAACTTTGTTTTTACTTTTAATATTTGCTACAGTCATAGACATTTATTCTGACTTATTTCTTATCTTTAGTCTAAAATTGAACTATTGTCATAAACTAAAACTATAGATATTGGAATTAGTGTATAGCTATTTTTAAAAAAGTATTAATCAGGAAACTATTAATGCTTTTTTAAACAACAAATAACTTTGTACTTCTGATATTTAAGAAATCGAAATTGTATTTTTATTTTTAACATTTGTTTGTTATAGTTACCCATTTGAATAAGATATTGTTTAAATATTTTACCTAAATTATAATAATACCCGCCTGCATATACTTTCATGGGTGAATTACTTTTATTAAGTATTATTATCCTTACATCATATATAATGATAGATTATTAGTTAGTACATTAAATAGGTATAGTCACTTTTTATTTCTATTATTTTGGGTTGATAGTAACTAACTGACTTCTATACACCTAGTTACTATCATGATAGTATATCTATCTCTTTAGTTTTTGTCATATTTTAGCTTTATATACTTTTGTTGTGTTTTTTACTTCTCTGTCTCTCAAGATATTGATAAATTTTTACACTTACTAGAGATAGACCTTATTTTGAAATATTACGAATTTTTTTGAGCCCGTATTTAAATAATTTTTTACTATTTTTTATATTTTTCATAGCTATCAGCTATCCAAATTCTTTTTTTCTAATCTTAGAAGAGACTAGTAGTTCTTCTCTTTTTTAAATAATTTATTTGTAATATTATCTTTTCATTATATGTGATGACATACAGTCAAATATAATAGCTATATTCTACAACTATAGAGACATTGAATGAGTAGTTTAGTAAAAATACTTTTACTAAACTACTTCTCTATTCCTTGGATTAAATTATTGATTGAAATAGAAAGCCACCCCATTGGTTATAATAGGGTGGATGAGGTCACTGGTTCCATCCGAGGAGGAAATCTAAAAACGTTAGGAGTAAATCTATAAGTCAGCTTCTCAAAACTACGACCCTAATAGCAGTGACACCCTAGACTAGGTACACACTTCGCAACCAAGCAAACAGAATTTGTAAATCCCAGTTTTTACTATGCTTGAGTTCTGTAGCGGCGAGATAATTAGGGACTATAATTTTTCTCCCACATGTTCACAATATCTCAGCTTTCGTTCTCTTTTCGCTTCACCTAATAGTATGAACTCAAAGGGTGATACCTAACATAGCATCTAATTTATCAGTCTTGTTGAGAGCATATAAAGCATCACAACCTCCAATATGTTTATTATTAATGAATATTTGAGGTAAACTACAGTTTCCATTAGCTCTTTTCGACATTTTATCTCTAGCTACTTTGTCACAATCAATTTTATATTCAGTGAAGTTAACTCCTTTCCAACACAGAAGAAACTTTGCACGAATACAAAAAGGACAAACTTGCCAAGTATAAATTTCAACATTAGCATTAATTTTTTGGGGACGACGGCCAAATAAAAAGTTAATTATTTCTAACATAGAACAAATTCTTAATTTTTAAAAACTCATAGCCAAGATTACAGAATATTGCTTAAATATTTGGTCAGTAATTGCATCGATATTATTCTAATTTCGTCCGAGTTGGTAAAATTTTTCAATATCTTTGATTAATTTATCCTAATCATTGGAGCTAGATGCTAGCAAGCTACAAATGGTTAATTTATAATGTAACCTTGACATTACTGATTATCTCACGTCTAGTCAATTTTGTAGAAAATAATTTGTTTTTCACAGTCAACGTACTATTGTCGTATTAATTTCAAAGCTATTTTTAAACTATTTTCTATATCTTTATTTAGTTTAGTAACAAAGAAAGTAGAATAATATTCTATATATTTTATTTGTAAATAAAATATTCTAGTTCTAATTCAATTAAAAAATTTTGGCAAAGAATACTTATTTAACAAATAACAATATAAAGATATAAATCATAAATAAGAATTTTTTGTTTTAATTCATCTAATGTTTATTAGACCATTATTCTATATACTGGATACGCTATAGTATGATAAGTTATCGAAACGCGGCGTTGTTAGATAGTTCCTGTAATAGTTTCCTAGTAAAAAGTTTTATAGATCTAATATCCTCTAAGTGTTTATCCCATAATATAGATAAAAAAGTGTTGAGTAGTAACAAAATTGTTAAAAAGTGATTTTAGCTTTTACCGGTTGCTCTTTTTTAAATGCGGAGGTTGACGGCGATGACGATACCAAGCGGCAACTCCTATTAATATTCCAGTTAATGTAAAACCACACAGTAGAGGTAAAGTATTACCTTGATTGAGAGACTTGAATCCTGCCCCTATCATAATAGGAGGTAAAATCCCTGGAATAGTTCCCAGAGTAGTTCCAATTAAGTAATCTCGAAATCTAATTGATGTTAATCCTGCCATAAGATTAACAATCCCATAGGGAATAATCGGTAGTAAGCGAATTGCAAACAAATAAAACAAGCCACCCTGACGAATTTCTGCATCCATGGCCTCCCATTTTCCAGCAAGTTTTCGCGTTATATATTGTCTTCCTAAAGTCCGGGTAAAAGTGAAAGATGAAATTGCTGCTAACATGGCTGCAATTGTTGTCCAAAAGACTCCCCAACCAATGCCAAATAATGCTCCACCACTTAAGTTAAGGGGCGTCGAAGGTAGAATCAGTAAGGTCGCTAAAATGTAAACTGCTACGTAGACAGTAGGAGCCCAAGCCCCCATTTCATTAAGCCAAACTTCTAATTTTTCAATATCAATTTCTCCAAGGAAAACTACCCCAATTCCAGTGATAGCTAGACAAAAAAATATCAGTAAGATCATTCCTTGTTTTCCTTTGTCCATTTACTCTTTCCCTCACGAGATTCAATCTATAAGGGTATCATACTCAATCCAGTTGCAAAACTTTACTTATTTTCTAAGTATTTAGTTTTTGACTAAATACTTAGAAAATAAAACCTGTATTAAGATCAACAACTCTTAAAAAGATATCAATAATTTAAACTGGGTATATATATACTGTAAATAAACTTGAAATACTATTAAAGTTAATAAAAAAATAACTGCTATATATAGACTAGTATTATAAGTTATATATTAATAAGTCTGCTAAGTTAGTAGCAAAAAACACTTTGTCATATTAAATTGTAATAGTGCATATAAATCTAAATGGTGAATATATGACAGATAAACCTAGTAAATAAACGTTTAATTAACTATATGTAATTATATAAAAATTAATATCTTGACTATATTTATATAATAATATATATTGCAAACAATATAGAGTCTTTTACGTGAGTATTGCTAGTCAATATTGACTAGCAATACTCACTATAGATAGAGTAAATAATTTAATCTGCGTAAAAATATTTAAAAATGATAATGTTTATAGATTAGCAACTCACTACAAATAAATTATCAATTAATAATTATCGATTTTTAAAAACTATGCCTAAAATTCAGTGGTATCCAGGTCATATTTCTAAAGCAGAAAGACAACTTAAAGAACAGTTGAATAAAGTTGATGTTATTCTTGAAGTTCTTGATGCGCGAATTCCCCTAGCATCTCATCATCCTCAGGTTCCTCAATGGATTGGAGAAAAACCTCGGATTCTTGTGCTTAATCGCGTGGATATGATACCAGAATTTGTACGTCAACAATGGACAACCTGGTTTGACAATCAAGGGGAAACGCCCTATTTTACCGACGCAAAACAGGGAAAAGGGGTCAAAGTACTCCATAAAGCTACTCGGACTGCAGGAGTAAGTATAAATCGAAGAAGACGTAGTCGCGGAATGCTACCTCGTCCAGTTCGAGCAGTTGTCATTGGACTGCCAAATGTGGGAAAATCTGCCTTGATTAATCGCCTTTTAGGACGTAAAATCGTCAAAAGTGCTAGACGTGTGGGGGTGACTCGTCAAATTCGTTGGGTTAAAATTTCTGATACTATTGAACTATTAGATGCGCCTGGTATCATACCAGGAAATTTAGAAAATCAGAAAGATGCGGTTAAATTAGCAATTTGTGAAGATATTGGAGAAGCAGCTTACGATAATCAATATGTAGCGGGTATGTTGGTTGATTTTCTAGTTGAATTAAATTTTGAAGAAATCTTGAGACTACGTTACAGTATTGACCCTCTAGATATAACGGGGGAGGAGTACGTTCGAGTTCTGGGTTATGAACGTTATCAAGGAGATGTTGAAAGAGCAAGTAGACAGTTATTAAATGATTTCCGCAAAGGACTTATGGGCAGTATTCCTTTAGAATTGCCATTAATAAATTAACTAATAATAATTTAATATTTTAAAGAAAACTTAATACAATGGTATTTGTAAAAATGGCAAGCTTTGACTATTGTTATTCTTGAAAAACTAAGTGATGTCCATTAATAAATGTTAATATACGTAGAAGTATATATCAACATTTATTAATAAAACTAACTATTCAATTTAGCCTGGTTACCAGCCAATTTGAATATATTAAGAGAAAAACTTGCGCGTAATAATGAAGTTAAAAATTCTAAAATCAGGTTAATTTTCTTGGTTTTACTTTTTAATATTTCTAACTAATTAATGAAAGGCAGAAACTATTAGTAAGTTATAAAGAATCACAAAAATAAATGAGAAATAGCCAGTCCTAAATTAGGAGTAACGGACAACTGAGTATCGGAATGATCTTGATTGTAAGTAAATTACATACACTTGAATATAATTTACTCAAATAGTAATAATTAACGAATTTATTTCTTATATAATATACATATGATATAATTAGACTAGAGAGCAATATTTAACCTCATTTTTTATTGTTAATTAGTTATAGGAATATAAAATACAGATAATAACGATTTATCCGCCCAAATAATTACTATTTACTAGATTTATAGTAGTCCATAAAAAGAAAGTTACCATTGTACAAATACAACTTACTTGTCTTATGCACAATAATTGATTTTTGTATATAGCCATAATTAATAAAAAAGTTTACTCACTTACGCTATAATTAGCTAGTAAGTGAGTAAACTTAAATAACCTTCTATGATTATTTTTTTACAATATTTATATTACAAGAGTTAGAAGATTAGCTAACTGATTATAGATATATATATATCTATATTTAAATAAAATTCGTAATTGATTAGTTTATTAAAATAACAATAGAAGAGGTAAAAATGATATATTCATTTTTTTAGGAAGTATATATACCAACATGATTATCTAATAGTTACTTATTTAGTTTTTTAAGAAAAAACTATAAAACTCAAAAGAAATTAGCAATAATACAAAGAAGTACAAAGAGATAAACTAATATCATATAAATATTAGTTTTGTAATCCTATCTACTATTTATAGCCTACTGTCTAGAATTAAATCTAGATTGTAGGATAATAAAACTTATTATCCTACAATAAGGGGACTTACTTAAGAAAACTAGTCAGTAAAAATCAAATTTTGTGATAGATATATAAATAATATTCAGGTAATTCAATGAATAGACTATGAGGAGAATTCTAAATAATATGTCAGAATCTCAAACATCCAAAAATATGATAATGAGAAAACCTCCTTGGGGAACTGTAACTGTTTTAGAAAAGGGGAATGGTTATTGTATTAATCGAATTGTAGTCCAACCTGGAGAACACATTAGCACTCAAATACACCATTATCGAAGTGAACATTGGATTATTGTTTCAGGGACTGCTAAGGTTATCTGTGATGGACAAGAAAAACTGCTCACGCAAAAAGAATCTACTTACGTTCCTATGAACGCTCGCCACCGTATAGAAAATCCAGGAGTAATTCCGTTAGTAATAATTGAAGTACAAAATGGGGCGTATTTAGAAGAAGACGATATTATTCGGTTTCCAGATTCTCCCAAATCTATAATATAGAATTACTTAGTAAAACATAAAGTTCATAAGCTACGGAATTATTTTGGTGATTAAACCATAATCAATATAAGTTAATTTTTTATATCAACATATAATTTGTTTAGCTAAATTTAATACTTAATGCCATGATATTGTACTATTTAAACTTGTTTTTTATATAAATACATAATTAAAACTAGAATTTAAAAAAGCACTATCAAGACTGCTTAACTAACAAATACTTAAATTTATTGATATATAATATTGTTCTATAACAGGGATTGTAGTTGAATTTTATCATAATTATTTAAATCTTAGGTTTTAAATTTATATTCACAAATATGCATTTTTATTTAAAAATAATTAGCTGCTTTAGAATAGATACATGTTCTAATATTTATTTAACAAAAAATAGAGGTGTTTTATTGTTATTTTCTGATAATTTTTATTTAGTTAACAAGCTAAGACAAATCTTAACATTGTTATATCATATTTATTTCAGAAAATATCAATTAAGCAAACTACTTATTTAAGAAAGTAAATAATTATTATATTAATTTAAAGTTTGTCATACGTATTCCTGAAATAATTAGTTGCTCAATTATCATTAAATCTTAGGTATTTCACTCAATAGACAACTCTTAATTAGGTTTGTATTAATAAAGTAATAGCCCAGCATTGATATTGATAATAATATTTAAATCCAAACAAATATTTCAAAGTCTAAATAAAGTGTATATATTTAACTTATTTTACTTAAAGTATTCTGTAATACATCCAAAATTTATAGTTATAACTAATAAGTTTGCTAAACAATTAAATGTTAAAAATTTTTGATGATAACATAGGTTGATGTTTTAACTCTAACATCTATGGATATAATAGCTAATTATCATGCATCATTTTATTAAAAGTTATTTTCCTAAAATTTTATCAGAGAACAATGTCTGCTGAACTATCATATTGGATACGCTTAGATAAATCTCTCTCAATTGAAGCAAAAAGTGGTTACACTGATCTTCAAGGGAATCAATATCGTTTTAGTGAATTTTTATGCCTTAATTTTGGTAAAATGCCTCCTTCAGGAACTACTGCTAGCGATCGTAGCCTATGGAAGAGTTTTGCAGTTAAATATGCCAAATATCCTCAATTGTCTCTCTCTCAACGCCAGAATTTGATAAGTAGGACTCGACAGTTTTTGCATAAGCTTAAACTTTCATTAGGAACTGTTTCCAAATCACCACCCTCCAAACCACTACGAACTGTGTCTGTAGTGCAAAAGCAAACTTATCCACGCAAAATAACTTTAGACCAATCTCTTAATACTTTAGTAGAAGTAGGCGATAAAAAAGGTGAATCGCTAAAAAGATTAGGATTATTTACTGTTAAAGATATATTGTTTTATTATCCTCGCGATCATATTGATTATACTCGTCAAGTAAATATTGCTCATCTTAGTCCCGGAGAAACAGTAACAATAGTAGGAAAGGTAAAAAGATGTAATTGTTTCACTAGCCCTAAGAATAAAAAATTAAATATTTTTGAGTTGATTGTACGAGATAATACCGGAGAAATTAAACTCAGTCGCTTTTTTGTAGGAACTCGTTTTACTAATCGTGGTTGGCAAGAAAAACAGAAACGACTTTACTCTTTAGGTTCAACGATTGCTGCTTCAGGATTAGTTAAGAAAAATAAGTACGGCATTACTTTAGATAACCCAGAAATCGAAGTTTTAGATAGTTTCAATTCAAATATAGAGTCATTAAAAATTGGACGTCTTTTACCAATATATTCTTTAAAAGAAGGTATTACTGCCGATTTAGTTAGACGAGTTATTATAATTTGTTTGGAAGCAATTAAACAAATTAAAGATCCCCTTCCTGTAGCAATAAGAAATCAATACGGATTAATCAAATTAAAAGAAGCGATTGCTAATATTCATTTCCCTCAAACTAGAGATCTTTTAAAAGATGCTAGAAAACGATTAATATTCGACGAATTTTTTTACTTACAACTAGGATTTTTACAACGTCGTCAAAAAGAACAAAAAACTAATAACAGTGCAATTTTTATTCCAACAGGAAAATTGATAGAAGAGTTTAATAAATTATTACCTTTTACTTTAACCAATGCGCAAAAACGAGTAATTAATGAAATTTTAAAGGATTTAAACTCATCAACTCCAATGAATCGCTTAGTACAAGGAGACGTAGGCTCAGGAAAGACAATCGTTGCCGTGTTCTCTATACTAGCCGCTATTCAGTCTGGTTATCAAGCTGCTTTGATGGCTCCTACAGAAGTATTAGCAAAACAACATTATCAAAAATTAGTATCCTGGTTTAATCTCTTATATTTACCTGTTGAATTGCTAACTGGTTCAACAAGAATAGCTAAAAGAAAAGAGATTTATAGTCAATTAGAAACTGGAGAGTTACCTTTATTAGTAGGAACTCATGCCCTTATTCAAGATAAGGTAAACTTCCAAAAATTGGGACTAGTAGTAATTGATGAACAGCACCGATTTGGTGTACATCAACGAGCTAAATTATTAGCTAAAAGTAAATCTCCTCATGTTTTAACTATGACTGCTACTCCTATTCCTCGAAGCTTGGCATTAACTTTACATGGAGATTTAGATGTTAGCCAAATTGATGAAGTACCTCCAGGAAGACAACCAGTTCAGACGACAGTATTAATTGGAGAAGGACGTACTAAGGCTTATGATCTAATCCAACGAGAAGTTGCCCAGGGAAGACAAGCTTATATTATTCTTTCTATGATTGAAGAATCAGACAGTTTGGATATTCGTGCCGCAGTAGAGGAATATAAAAAATTATCAACAACTGTCTTCTCTAAATTAAATATTGGATTGCTACATGGACGTATAAGTTCAGCAGAAAAAGATGAAATTTTAACTAATTTTCGAGATAATAAAAATCAAATTATTATTTCGACTACGGTAATTGAAGTAGGTGTTGATGTGCCCAACGCAACGGTAATGCTAATTGAAAATGCGGAACGGTTTGGACTATCTCAATTACATCAATTAAGAGGAAGAGTAGGACGAGGTTCCCATAAGTCCTATTGTTTATTAATGAGTAATAGTAAGACTCCTAATGTACGACAACGATTAAGTGTGTTGGAACAGTCTCAAGACGGTTTTTTTATCTCAGAAATGGATTTAAAATTTCGAGGACCAGGAACCGTTCTAGGAACTCGTCAATCAGGATTACCCGATTTTGCTTTGGCAAGTTTAGTTGAAGATCAAGAAATTTTGGGATTAGCTAGAACTGCCGCAGAAAAGATAATCATAGCCAATAGTTGTTTAGAAGGAATGCCCTTTTTGAAAAAAGAGTTAGAACAACGTTATCAAAAATTAATAGGAGTGGAAATTTTAACTTAATAATTATTATCTAAGACTTTTAAAAAAAATAATATATTTTTTTGTTTAAATTTAGTCAAAACTTGATCGAATAAATTATTTTTAGACAAAAGATAATCTCTCGCCTTGTGTTGTTAATAATAAGTCGCTCATTAATAAGCGATGTCATATTTATTTTAATCAGATACTGTATCTATTTTACCACTTAAAAATATTTAAAATTAAAACAATTTTTGATAATTAAAATTTTTAGGTATTTCCTGCTAAAATTCTAGTATTAATTCTTGTAAAAAATCCTACTTTTTTTAGTTAGTTATGTATTGTCTTAAGAGTTGAATAGTTAATTAAATAGCTATAAAATAAGCATATGACAATTTTATTAATTTACGATATATAGCTTTTGTTTTATATAAAAAATTATTAAACAATAACTTATTCAACTAACGATTAAAATATTAAATACTTACTATTTTGCTTAAGTTGCTGCAATATAATTAGAGCTTTACTGTTATTATATTGCCAATGTTTTTCGGTTATTATTTATATATTCAGTCGGAACAAATTTAATTAAATTCGACAGTGGCAGTGCTTCTTTTGAACTTAAATTATAATAGTGGAATATTTATTATAATGAGTTAATTGGTAAACTATTAAAGTAATTATCATATTAGATTTATTTATAAAATTTTAGTTCTCTTATGATTGTAAAAAAGAAAGAGTCATGTAATGATACTTTACTTTATATAACTTTTAAAAGCTAAAAACTATATAAGGTTACTATTTGTTAGTTAATCTTGTAATTAAATACTTTTTCATAAAATTTAAAATAGCATCCGCTAACCTAATTATCGAAACTAAGTTTATAGCAATAAAATCAGAAAAGACAATCTTAAAATATTTAGGTATTAACAATAGCAAATTTTATTTTGTTAATATTAAAATTTTACTTGTATGATAATTCATTAGTTACTATTAAGTATAGTATTAGTATATACTAGAACTAAAAATAACCAAAAAGATACTAACATAGTTGATTATTTATTCACAAAGTAATTAGTTTAGTGGTTATGAAGTCGATAACATACTTGCTATAATGTAAGTACAACTTTTACTAGAGTATTAATTTTAGTGACTTTATACAGTCATATTTTTTGTTGATTACGATAGCAACTCATAGACTATCTAGAATAATATTGTATAATTACAATGTTTAAGGTTTAACTAATAAATTATTAGTTAAAAATCAATGAAAAATATTCAATGTGCAGTTGCTTTAGGCAGTAATTTAGGAAATTCTTTCAATATCCTGGAAGAGACTATCCACATTTTTAGGCAATTATCAGAAGTATATCTCAAATCCTATTCTCATTGGTATGAAACTGTACCTATTGGACCACCTCAACCAAATTATTTAAATGGCTGTGCTATCCTGGAAACCTATTTAGCCCCCGATAAATTGTTAGAAATCTTATTCAAGATTGAACAACAATGGGGACGAGTGCATCGGGAAAGATGGGGTCCAAGAACCCTGGATTTAGATTTATTATTGTATGGAGATTTAATTCTAGAAACCGATATACTCACAGTTCCCCATCCCCATATGACAAGAAGGGGATTTGTCCTGGTTCCTCTAGCAGAAATTTCTCCTCATTGGGTACATCCTGTCAGTAAAAAAAAGATTATTCAGCTTCTTGACAAGGTAGACTGTTCTGGAGTTAATCTTTATCAGACAAACTAATTAATATGTCAACTTATGTCTGTCTTCAATAAATTTCCCATCTATCTACAGCAACGTTTATTTTACAGGGGGCGTAAATTCAATTTTGATGTTCATTCTCTACGTTTACATAATGGAATTGAAGGAGACTGGGAATGTATTCGTCATCCAGGAGGAGCACTAGCTGTTCCTATTACATCAAAAGGTAAATTGGTCCTAGTTAAACAGTACCGTTTTGCTGTAGGAAAACAACTATTAGAATTTCCCGCTGGAATTTTAGAACCAAAGGAAGAAGCATTAGCAACTATTAAACGAGAAATTCAAGAAGAAACGGGATATCGTGCTAATATTTGGCATTCGTTGGGAAAATTTCCTTTGGCTCCTGGTTATTCTGATGAGTATATTTATGTTTTTTTAGCACAGGATTTAGAAAAGTTAGAATGTCCTCCAGAACAGGACAAAGAGGAAGATATTGAAGTAGTTTTAATGACATTTTCAGAATTTGAAACAGCTATCCTAAAAGGAGAGTCTATTGATGCTAAATCTATTAGCAGTTTTTTTATGACAAGACTATTTCTGGAGAATATTAATGACTAATTTAATAATTTTTTGGCACCGTAAAGATTTACGAATAAATGATAATATAGGTTTGTCTAAAGCCTGTCAGCAAAGCCATAAAGTAGTTGGGTTATTTTGTTTTGATACTAATATCTTAGAATTAGATTATATTGCTTCTGTAAGGATAACCTATATGATAGGTTGTCTAAAAGAATTACAACAAAATTACCGAAAATTAGGTGGTGATTTACTGTTTATTCAAGGAACCCCTAGTCAAGCCATCCCTAACCTAGCTGAAAGTCTTCAAGCTAAATCAGTATTCTGGAATTGGGATGTTGAACCATATGGCAGAAAACGAGATAAACAAGTCATTGAAGCGTTAAAAGAAAAAGGAATTAAATCTCAAATTTATTGGGATCAACTGTTACATTCTCCTGAAGAAATAACAAATAACTCAGGATATCCTTATAAGGTTTATACTCCTTTCTTTAAAAAATTATTGCAACAAAAAAAATCTTCTATTCCTAATTCTCTAAATAAATTAGAAGGATTAACTGAAATAGAGTTAGAACAAGCTAAAAAGATGGGTACTATTGAGTTGCCATCGGCAATAGAACTAGGGTTTTATTGGACTAATCGTTTAGTTATATCCCCAGGAGAAATAGCGGCTAAAGAAAGATTAGAATATTTCTGTGATTCTTTAATTGATTCTTATCAAGAAGTTAGAAATTTTCCAGCTATTGAAGGAACTTCTCAGCTAAGTGCTGCTCTGAAATTCGGAGCAATTGGTATTAGAACTGTTTGGCAAGCAACAGTTAGTGTCTATGAGAATAGTCGTAGCGACGAAATGAGGAAAAGTATTGAAACCTGGCAAAAAGAGTTAGCTTGGAGAGAATTTTATCAACATTGCTTATACTTTTTTCCAGAATTGACAGAAAGACCTTATAGAAAAAAATTTAATGTATTTCCCTGGGACAATAATGAAGACGATTTTCAATCTTGGTGTGAAGGAAAAACAGGATATCCTATTGTAGATGCGGCAATGAGGCAGTTAAATGAAACAGGATGGATGCACAATCGTTGTAGAATGATTGTGGCCAGTTTTTTGACTAAAGACTTAATTATTAATTGGCAATGGGGAGAAAAATATTTTATGCAAAAATTAATTGATGGTGACTTGGCTTCTAATAATGGGGGATGGCAATGGAGTGCATCAAGTGGAATGGATCCTAGACCATTACGAATTTTTAATCCTGCAAGTCAAGCACAAAAATATGATCCTGACGGTGAATATATTCGTCAATGGCTACCTGAATTAAGCTTTCTTGATACGGAATGTCTAATAACAGGAAAAATTTCTCCTCTAGACTGTTATAGTTCTGGTTATCCTCAGCCAATTAAGAATCATGAAGAACGACAAAGAGAATTTAAACGACGATATAATAATATTAAGGATTTATAATTAAAATAACTGATTTAGGTAAGTTATTTTAATAGTCTATGACTATAATTTAAAACATAGGTCTATGGATAGGTTTTAGGATGAAATCAGTCTAAATCAACGAAAATCATCACAGAAAAAATAGCTTTAAAATCTATATAGCCAAAATTTTTTAAAATACACCTAATTGTAGGAAATAAATAACTTTGATTTATGTATGATTACGGAGCTATTAATTGATTTATCATAGGTAAAACATAAAGCTATAAAAGCTTAATAAAAAATATAAATACCTAAGTAAGATTAATTTTTTTAAACAAAAAATTAAGTACAATATCAATTGTATCGCTAACTAAATGGATATGCTAAGTTAAATTATAGCCATGTTAGCATAACAAAATTAGTATATTCATAGCCTAGAAGTAGATACAATAGAAAAGAAACTATATTGATTTTAAATATACCTAAATCAGTGAATTATCTATAGTATAAATATATATTTATATTGTGTCAATAATTGATACTTAATTTATTAAATTAGTTACAAAAGTTGGGAAATAAAAACAACAGGAAAACAGTATTTTTCTAAAAAAATAATCAGTATTACAATAAACCTAAAATAGTTAGTATTATTTATTTGCAAACAAAATTTGTGCTTTTTATCTGATTATCTGAATTTCAATTTAGATAAATATTAGAACAAGTATACGAAATAAAACATAAAAACAATATTAATTTAGCTAAATAGAATAGAGAATAAAAATATTTTTTATCTAGGTATCAATTCTGTAATTATTAACATATAATATTCATTAGATTAACTCAGTAAAGAATGATAATTATTAGTCAGAAAATATAATGGGTTTTTAACCCAGCTGTCTAGTTTTATTCAAAATTTTTGCATTTAATCTTATAAACCCTTAGCTTACTCTTGGTTTTGATTGGGCTGGGAATGACAGAAATTTTCTAGCACCTCAATTTCATGATGAACTTCATTAAACCATTTGTTAAAAATGTTACTTAACTTAGTATCTATGATCACTGAATTGACAAATTCTTGCCACTGAGAGTCGTTATTAGGTAGTATAAGTCCATACTTTTCACAATTTAAAGGTATTTTGGGCATTAAAATGTACTTTTTCCCTAGGTTTAATTCTTGTATAATAGCCTCACCAATTAACAGAACACTATCACTAGCAAAGGCATCAATCTTTTCTCCTTGCAAGGCTTGTATCCCTCGGGATATTCCTGTAATTCCCTGAAATTTTATAAAATTGGCCACTGGATACTTTGCTTGTACTAACCGTTGACTGTTCGTATTATTAAGAACTCCAATATTAATTTCTGCTAAACTATTTTTGTTATCAAACATACTATATTTCTTCTTGTTAATTAGTAGCTGAGTACCTGTTGAGAAAATTGGATTAGAAAACATAACATTTAATTGTTCTAAATCACGAATTATATTTGGTCCACACTCTAAATGAACGATTCCATGACTAACTAGTTCAAATCGATTAAATAAAGTTGATTTATATAAATGTGTTGAGATAATCTTTTTGTTTAACTTTTCTTTCAATATTTCTCTAAAAATATAGACAAAATCTAAACAAACTCCAGCGATATTATTATTGGAATCTCTATAACCGAAAGGAACTGTATCTTCCCTTATCCCAATTTTAAGTAACCCCGTACTAAAAATTTCGTTAAGAATAGATTGAGGTTGTGTTTTTACTGGTGTAGAAACAGATAGAAATAAGGTTAAAGTAAGTATAAATAGCAGACTTCTTGAATTCATTTTTTATTCGATAAGATATAATAACCAAAAAGTTTATTCTACCCAGGAATCTAAAATATCTTTAAATAGAACTTCGTCAATCCAAGTTTTAGCAACAACAGTTAGAGGAAGAGCTAATAATAATCCTAATAAGCCAAAAGATTGAGCAAAGAAAATTTGTGCCATTAAAGTAACAGCAGGTAATAAAGAAACCTGTTTAGCCATAATTATTGGTGTCAGCCAATAACTTTCAATATTCTGAATAATAAAGTACCAGAGTAAAATTGCCCAGATTTTCCAAGGCTCATCTAAAAGAGCAACCATAATAGGAAAAATAACGCTAGAAGCTGGTCCAATATTGGGAATAAAATTAAGTAGTCCAGCCAGTAATGCATGGACTAACACGAGCTTGACCTGTAAAACTAATAAACCTACTCCACTCAAAATACCAACAAATAAACAATTAATAGTAATACCCATTAACCAATTTCCTAAAGCAATTTCTGACAAAGTTAGAATTTTATCAACTCTATGGCGATAAAAAGATGGAGAAATTTTTAACAAAATTTTTCTATATGCTTGAGGATTAATTGCTATCATAACTGTTAATACTAACACAAAAAATAATTGAAATATAGCTGATACTGAGTTAGAAAAAAAGGCAAAAAAGTTACTGAATATTTTAGAAAATAAGGGTTGTAATTGTTCAATAAAATTCACCAACGAAGAAGGAGAAAAAAGTGAATTCAGCTTAAATTGTTTATGTTCTAATGACATTAAAATATCTCGAATTTTTTCCCAAACTATAGGGCTTAATTCTATAAACTTATAAAACTGTCCAATAAAAGGTGGAACAATTAATAAGAAAAATAAGGTAGTCAATAAAGAAATTACTAAAAGAATAATTACAACAGCTATATTTCGTTCTATAGTTATTTGCCTAATATGGAATTGACTTAACCATTTAACCAGTCGATTAAGAACAGTAGCAAATACAACTGCTGTAAATACTAACAATAAAAGCTGACGAATTTCCCAGAGAATATAACCGGAAATTACTAAGCTAGATAGTCCAAGCCATTGACCAAGTTTCACAAGTTTATTATACTAAGTTATCTGCATTATTGGTTATTTTAACTATAAAGTTAAAACATAATTTTATCAACACTAAAATTTTATATAGAATAAAATTTTAGTGTTGATAATGTGGCATTTTTATTGTTATAAATTATTTATTTGTTGTAAGTTATATTTATGATGAGTAGATCTAAATTAGAATTTATAATAAGGATTAAAAAAAACGAATATATTTTTAGTCTTTTTAATAAAGAAAAAACAATTGCAGTATTTTTTTAAGTCCGGCATCTTATGCTATAACAAAAATTAGTTCAGAGAGCATAAAATATAAAAAAGTATCATTGTCAGCAAGCTATTGTCTATCTAACTAAAATTATTAGTTTGTATGCTACTTCAGAAGCAGTAGTATATAAGAATTGATACCTGTTTAAGCTTTAGTTAAGTTAATGTAAAAGTACAATATTTTTTTGTTAAAGTCAATTATTTAATATCAAAAATAAATTAATTTATGTATTAGCTAGGTATTAAGAATGATGCAGATAAAAAAGTATAATTGCTGATATCATTATTAATGATAACTACTTGGTACAAAAAACGGTGATTTATATGAAATTAAATAGTATATGATATATTTCCACTAATTTAACTAGATTTATCGCTTTTAATAAAGTTAATTAAATTAGTTATCATAATGATGATTATTCCTATCCCTAAAATGGGATCTATCAAGTAGCATGTTCACAACAAGAAGAAGTCGTTAGTTTGAAGTCTGAATTTAATCTGTATCCTGACCAGAGAAAAGTTTACTTTAATTTATATTAATGCCTGTAATTATCTTTGACTCCAATCTATCAGTTATAAGAAATTATTGAATAATTTAACTGCTCACGAAACTAGAACCTATATACAAGTAAGGAACATTACTATTACTTGCTGTATTTTTGGGGATCCCAGAAGTTCTAGCACAAAATCCAGCTTATACAATGCAGACTGAATTATATTTTATGTAGAAAAATTATAATTCAAGTCATTAAACGCTTAAAAACGCTAATATTTCAGTTCAGACTTCAAATAATTTTGATAAACTTTAAATAGAGTAGAATACTGACAAACAATATTACTTCTCATATCTACTTTAGGATTCTGCTCTTTGCAAACTCTCAAGGCAGCAATAGCTACTCTTAATGATTGTGAAAATAAACAATAAAACAGCCCAGTTATTTTCTCATGATAGGAGCATAACTAACTACGCTCCTATCTATTAGGTTTTCAAACTCCTTAGTTTTCAACGTATTTAAACGTATAAGTTGGAGTCGGATTAATTAACTTCTACGTGCTGAACAGCTTCTTTTTGATAAACAATAGTCTCATTATCATCCTCAAGCTTGATTTCAGGATTTTTGCCGGGTGTGGTAATTAAACGCGCACCTTTACTGTCTGTGAAATAACTCCACGCCCATTGAATCATGACAATTAGTTTATTGTCAAATTCGAGCAAATAGAAGACATGGATAAATAACCACACAAACCAGGCGAAGAAGCCAGATAATTTTAACCAACCCATATCAACAACTGCTTGATGTTTTCCAATTACTGCTAAGTTTCCCCAGTCAGTATATTTAAAAGGGGATAAAGGACGGTTTTGTAGAGTATTGCGGATAAAACGTGCTACATATTCTCCTTCTTGCATGGCAACGGGGGCAACACCGGGTAAAGTTCCACCTTCTCCATCAGAATAATGGGCTAAATCTCCAATAACAAATATATTTGGATATTTTGATAGATTAAAGTTACTTTCAACTATAACCCGCCCGGCTTTATCTAATTGAGCTTCAGCATAATTAGCTAGAACATTAGCCATCGCAGATGCTTTCATCCCTGCTGTCCAGAGAACTGTGCGAGTGCGAATTTGGTCAATGGTTTCTCCCTGACGATAGGTTACTAACTGTCCCCTGATATCAGTAACTCTCGCGCCGGTTTTAACTGTTACTCCTAACCGTTCTAAGGACTTTTGGGCCTTAACAGATAGATGAGAAGGATAGGCAGGTAAAATATACTGAGGACTTTGCAAAAGAACGATTTTAGCTTGGGAAGTATCAATATTACGGAAATCCTCTTTTAGGGTTCCATGGGCTAATTCGGCTAAGGATCCCGCTAATTCCACTCCAGCTGGACCTCCACCCACCAAGACAAAAGTTAACCAGTCTTTTCTTCTTTCAGGATTAGGTTCTTTTTCAGCTGACTCAAAGGCTATAAATACCCGCTGACGAATTTCTAGAGCATTTTCAATAGTTTTCAATCCAGGAGCCTTTTCCTCCCAATCATTACCAAAGTATTGATGGGTTACTCCTGTTGCCACGATCAAAGAATCATATTTAATTTCTCGGTAACGGAGCTTCACTATTTGTTTTTTGGGATCAATAACGGATACCTCTCCCATTAACACCTCTGTATTTTTATTTCTACTCAATAAAGCCCTTAAAGGAGAAGAAATATCGGCCGGTGATAACCCTCCCGTAGCTACTTGATACAGCAACGGTTGAAAAACGTGAAAATTACGTTTATCAATCAGAGTGACTTTGACGGGGGCTTTGGCAAGTTTTTGAGCAGCATAAAGTCCCCCAAAACCACCACCAATAATTACGACATGATGGAGGTCAGTCTTATTTTTTTGTTGATTAACCATAGGTCTTTTTCTCTTTAGTTTGGGTTAGTCTGGAAAAATTTTGGAAATACTGATACTCAAACACAACCGACACGTCTTTGAACAATCTTGTTCAAGATGTATTAGAGATTAAAAGTTTCATTGAAGTAATTCTTTAAGATTGTTAGCTAGTGTTAAGTACAACCCCAACACTAACATGATAGCCTAATTTATTTGAAAAGATTTTAAAATATATATTAATACTGTTTTATTATTAGAAGACTGAATCAACTATCTTGATCTATTTTAAATATGTTAGGATATACTGACTATATTGTGTACTTAGTTTTGTACTTGCTTGAAAAACTTGATTAATTATTTATATATTAACTTTGTTATGAATATAAGTAAATTTTAAACTTCCATACTTAAAATAAAAGTTATTTTATTGATTTTTAAGATTTTTTACTTCTTTTAAATACTTTATTTCTTTGCTACTAACTATTGTAGAGAAAAGTTAGCCTATTTATTTTTATAACCTTTAATCTGATTAAGACTTAATAGATTAAAGGTTATAAAAAGGTTATAAAAATGATTAAACTTATTATTATTCATTCTATACTTAGTGGATTTAAGTCGACATTTAATGTTCTCATTTATCTAAATATTTAGCAATCTATTTCGAGTTAGTGTAAATATATAACAAATAATTTTATTATTTGTTAATTTTGACATATTGATTGCATCAAATATGCGATTAATATGTCAGCATACAATTTATGCCTAATTGACAAATCTTGATAAAGGCACTCATTATACTATTTTTTTAAAAATTTAAAAGTCATAGGGGATACAAATAATTTTGAACAAATTTAATATATTTGTTATCGTACGACTGCTAACCTAGAAGACATATCGTACAACTAATAACTTAGGAAATGTACGGACAGGTGAAGATCTGCCAAAAGGATACTTATGTTTAACTATCTTCCACCTCTAAATGATCATAATTTGCCCTATTCCGATACCATTCATCCAATCGTTGTACATTTCGTTATTGCAATGGTTTTGTTCGCCTTCTTATGCGATGTAATTGGCTACTTTACTCGCAATTTTCGTTTGTATGAGGTAAGTTGGTGGAATATGTTGATTGCAACTGTTTCTATTTTTGTAGCCATTATTTTTGGTCAATATGAGGCTGGATTAGCTCAACCTTATGAAGCAGTACGGCCAGTTTTGCATCTTCATACATTGATGGGTTGGTCATTATCAGGGATAATTGCAGCAATTACAGGATGGCGTTATGTGATTCGCTTGGAAAATCCTGAAAAACTACCGATCTCTTATCTAGGATTGTTATTGTTTTTGGTAACAATTGTTAGTGTTCAAGTATATCTAGGAGACAAACTAGTATGGGTGTATGGACTCCACACCGTCCCTGTTGTTGAAGCCATTAAGGAGGGAATTTTACAATAATGAATCCCAAAGTAATTGATACATTTATGGCTAATTTAGGCGCGAATGGACTTCCTTATTCAGTCCCGGTTCATCCTAATCTGGTTCATCTGACTATAGGATTGTTTATAATCGCCATTGCTTTTGATACTTTAGGAGCAATGTTTGGTTTTCAAAAACCTCTGTTTAAATTTTTTGCTATTCCCGCTACTCGTAGTAACTTTTTTGATGTTGGTTGGTATAACCTTTTAGCCGCTTCAGTTATCACGGTTTTCACCGTTGCAGCCGGATTTTATGAGATCATGTTAGCTAACCCAATCACTGACGTTCAAAGTGCTTGGGGACTTGACGCGATGACTACTCTTTTATTGCACGGAGTAGGAGGTGTATTACTCCTAGCTTTTATAATTGCAATGACTATATGGAGAGGGTTTCAGCGATTTGTTTGGCGTAAAGAAAGAACCATACAAGTGCAGTGGTCTTATTTAGGGGTAGGCATCTTCATGTTATTTCTGTTGTTCCTTCATGGAACTTTGGGAGCACAAATTGCTGCAGAGTTTGGTGTCCATAATACAGCGGATCAATTGTTAGAGTCAGGACAAGAATCTCAGTTATTCATGTCAGAAGTTAACTTCCCAAAGGGGAAGAAGAATGAGTAAAAGTTATGATATTTTTGGGACTTCCATTGATTAAGGATTACGTTTATTGTTCTGGTATTTATTAGTTATGAGACTTCACAATATCTTGTTTTTGATTGCTTATACAATTACCTTAACATTGATTAGTCTTTGGGTAGGACAAGTTTCTTATTCTTGGTTTCCTCCTCAAGCTTCGGCAGAATCTCTATTAGTTGACGAATTGTTTGCCTTTCTTGTAACTATAGGAGCCTTTATTTTCCTAGGAATTACGGGAGTAATAATCTACTGCGTTTTTTTTCAACGCGCAGCCAAATATGATTATAGTGATGGACCTCATATTGAAGGAAACATCACCCTGGAAGTCATTTGGACATCTATACCTCTTCTCCTAGTATTTTGGCTAGCGGGATATAGCTATCAGATTTACGATCAGATGGCTATTCGCGGTTCAATGGAACTGAATTCGTTACCAATTGTTGCTGAAAAACAGACTATTGTTATTCCAGAACCAGATCAAGCTATTGAAGTAGTTGCGAAACAGTGGGCTTGGGTATTCCGTTATCCTGAAAAGAATATAACCAGTACGGAATTACATCTTCCTGCAAATCAGAGGGTGCACTTAGCATTAAAATCAGAGGATGTACTGCATGGTTTATATATTCCCGCCTTTCGAGTTAAACAAGATATCGTTCCTAACAAAACCACTGACTTTGAATTCACTCCCGTTAAAGAAGGGAGATATCGCTTGAGGGACTCTCAATTTAGTGGAACTTATTTTGCTACAATGCAGACAGATGTAGTAGTTGAGTCTCCTGAAGCTTACGAAAAGTGGTTACTTGAAGCAGCAAAACGCAAACCGTCTCCTGCAAGTAATGTTGCAGCTTCAGAGTACTTCCAACAGACAAAAAAAGCCTTTAAAACCGGTTGGCCGACAATTATTCCGGCAAAACCACCAGTAGTTAACTATCCTACCTAACTTAGCTTGAGTTTTATAGTTTGTGCTTGAAAATAGACTTCAGTTTTTTCTCCCTTCATCAATCATTTGTGTTTGAAACAAACATCAATCAGATTGTCATTAGTAGCATTTAATATCAGGAAAAATCAATGACAGATCGTCAAATCAAAAATACAACAACTATTGCGGAAAGCTATCAAGACCTATCTGCCAGAGATTGGAGACGGTATTTTAGCTTTAGTACAGATCATAAAGTTATTGGGATCCAATACTTGGTAACTTCTTTTATTTTCTTCCTTATCGGTGGAATCTTTGCCATGGTCATTCGGGGAGAATTAATTACCCCAGAAGCGGATTTGGTTGATCGGACTTTTTACAACGGAATGTTCACAATGCATGGCACTATTATGCTGTTCTTATGGACATTTCCTTCATTGCTAGGGTTAGCTAACTATTTGGTTCCGATTATGATCGGGGCAAAAGACATGGCTTTTCCTCGTCTCAATGCGGCTGCCTTTTGGATGGTCCCCATTGTTGGTACCTTGATGTTATCCAGTTTTTTTGTCCCGAGTGGATCAGCCCAGTCCGGCTGGTGGTCTTACCCTCCGGTTAGTGTTCAAAACCCGACCGGGCAATTGATAACAGGACAGGTTCTCTGGTTGTTGGCAGTAGCTATTTCTGGAGTCTCCTCGATTATGGGAGCAGTCAACTTTGTAACGACTGTGGTCAAAATGCGCGCCCCCGGAATGACCTTTTTTCGGATGCCAGTTTTTGTTTGGGCTGTTTTTAGCGCACAGGTTATTCAATTATTTGGACTACCAGCTCTTACCGCAGGAGCAGTGATGTTATTGTTTGATGTCACTACAGGGACGAGTTTTTTTGACGCCTCCAGAGGAGGAAACCCAATTTTATTTCAACACTTTTTCTGGTTTTATTCCCACCCTGCAGTCTATGTAATTATTCTGCCCATCTTTGGCATATTCTCAGAAATTTTCCCAGTTTATTCCCGTAAACCTTTGTTTGGGTATAGAATTGTTGCAATTTCTTCTTTACTTATCGCTGGGGTTAGTGGCTTGGTTTGGGTGCATCATATGTATACTAGTGAAACCTCTGGTTGGATGCGGATGGTGTTCATGCTGTCTACTATGTGTGTGTCAGTTCCCACCGGAATTAAAGTATTTGCTTGGGTCGGTACTATTTGGGGAGGAAAATTACGCCTCAACACTCCTATGTTATTTTCCCTGGGGGCGTTAATTATGTTTATTTTTGCTGGCGTAACGGGTATTATGTTGTCAGCGGTCCCCGTGGATATTCATGTTAATAACACCTATTTTGTCGTTGGACATTTCCATTATGTTCTCTATGGAACAGTCACTATGGGAATGTATGCCGCTATTTATCATTGGTTCCCTAAAATGACGGGGAGAATGTACTACGAAAGTTGGGGTCAGATCCATTTCTGGTTAGCTTTTATTGGAACGAACTTAAATTTTTTGCCTATGCATCCTTTAGGATTACAAGGAATGTTACGTAGAGTAGCTTCTTATGATCCTGAATACACTTTTTGGAATGTGGTAGCAAGTTTTGGAGCATTTCTGTTAGGAATGTCTACATTGCCCTTTATTGTGAATATGGTTAGTTCTTGGATACAAGGACCGATAGCCTCAAATAACCCCTGGCGTGCTATTGGATTAGAGTGGATGATATCCTCTCCTCCGAGTATAGAAAATTTCGAAGATATTCCTGTGATTATTTCTGGTCCCTACGGTTATGGTAAGTCAGACCCATTAGTCTCTAATGAAGAAGCAATGGTAGGACATAGTAAATAGTCAACAGTCAACAGCTAGTAGTTTTTGATTATTACTATTAGTTTTTATTCCCTAACTTCAAAACTTGGAGAGTACAATGAATAGTTCAGTTTCTTCAGAACAATTGCATGAGGCAATAGGAGGACATGAACACGATGCAGAGGGTAATAGTCTCTTTGCCTTTGTCGTGTTTCTTCTCTCAGAGAGTATTATTTTTATCAGCTTTTTTGTCGGATATTTTGTTTACAAAACTACTGCGATTGACTGGTTACCGATTGGAGTAACAGGACTAGAAGTTAAAGAACCTGCTATTAATACAGCGGTTTTGGTATCTAGTAGTTTTGTAATTTATATTGCTGAGCAGTTTTTAGAACGCAGTCAATTGTGGGGATTTCGGTTTTTTCTATTGATAACTATGGCTATGGGAAGTTATTTCCTAGTAGGACAAGTTATCGAATGGAGTAATTTAGAGTTTAGCTTTACCTCTGGAGTATTTGGAGGAATATTTTATCTCCTAACAGGATTTCATGGTTTACATGTACTCACAGGTGTAATTCTACAAGCATTAATGTTAGGTCGTTCCTTTTTTCCAAAAAATTATGATGGTGGACATTTTGGCGTAATGGCTACCTCTTTATTTTGGCACTTTGTTGATGTTATTTGGATTGTTTTATTTGTCTTAATTTATCTATGGCAATAGTTAATATTTAATAGTTAAAGTAGAGGAAGTTATGATTATTGATGATAAACATTATGATGTAATTATTGTTGGTACGGGGGCAGGAGGAGGAACTTTAGCTAATAGACTAGCCTCTACAGGCAAAGAAATTTTAGTCCTGGAAAGAGGGGATTTTATGCCCCTAGAAGAACAAAACAGAGTTAACGTTGATGTCTTTAAGAAAGAACGTTATCGCGCACCAGAACGCTGGTACAACAAGAATGGGGAGGCATTTTCGCCTCAGACAAATTACGCTGTTGGAGGGAATACAAAAATCTACGGCTCAGCGTTAGTGAGGATGAGAGAAAAGGACTTTGAAGAGGTAGAACATCAAGAAGGAATTTCACCTGCTTGGGGGGTAAAATATAGTGATTTTGAACCCTATTATACCGAAGCTGAAAAGCTTTACATGGTTCATGGACAAACAGGAGGTGATCCTACTGAACCTTTCCGTAGTTCTGACTATCCTTTGCCTCCGATAGAAAACGAACCCCAAATTCAAAAGATTGTTGACGCGATCAGTCAACAGGGGTTACATCCTACGATATTACCTCTAAGTTTGACTCGGGCAGAGGATGATCCTACGGGAGACTCGGAAGTATTTGGCATTGTACCAGCCTTAAAATATTCTAATGTGACTCTTAAAACTTCGGCTAAGGTAGTCTGCTTGTTAACTAATTCCTCAGGAGAAGCAGTTAGAGCAGTAGAAGCAGAAATTTGCGGTCAATCTTATCTATTTTTTGGAGATGTAATCGTTTTAGCTTGTGGTGCGATTAATTCATCAGCCCTACTGTTACGTTCTGCTAATCATAAACATCCTAACGGATTGGGAAATAGTTCCGATCAGGTAGGACGTAATTTTATGAAACATCATCAAACTGCAATGGTGGAATTGAGTGCAAAGCCAAACTCGGGACAATTTCTCAGAACAGTTAGTATCAATGATTTTTACTGGGGTGACGAAAATTTTCCTTACCCAATGGGTCATATTGAGAATACGGGTGGACTGCTTCAAGATATTATTTTTGCAGAATCTCCCCCCATTTTATCTGTTTTAGCAAAAGGTTTACCTGGGTTTGGACTTGAGCATTTAGCGAAACGATCTATCGGTTGGTGGATGTATACGGAAACCTTGCCTGATCCAAATAATCGTGTAAGAGTTAGTGGAGATAAGCTATATGTTGAATACACTCCTAATAATATTGAGGCACATGATCGCCTTATCTACCGTTGGATAGATGTATTAAAAAAGGGAGAAAATAGACTAGGAAATTCTGTCTTTGAGAAGCTTGCGGTTTACCCTCGTGGGGAGGTGACTATACAAGCGGTTGCTAACCAATGTGGTACTTGTCGTTTTGGGGAAGATCCAGCTACTTCTGTTCTTGACTTCAACTGTCGTGCTCATGATCTTGATAATCTCTATATTGTTGACAGTAGTTTCTTTCCATCAAGTTCAGGGGTTCCTCCAGCCTTAACAATTATCGCTAATGCATTGCGAGTTGGTGATCATCTGATGGAAAGACTTTAGTAGAAATCTGATGAAAACAAAGGTTAGAAGTTAATATTGCTCATAAAAGAATTTTAAATTGGGGATGAAGACGAATGCCCTTTTAATCCCCATGTTGGGCAAGGTAATAGGTATTATTTTAACCTTTGTTGTTATTTTTGTTAAACTAAATCGTTTATCTATCAAATGACGAAATAGTTAAATTACGAGTATAAAATATTAGATTTTTAACTGAACACGATCAGGTTAACCTCTAATTTTTTACAAAATTTTTATTATGAGTGCATTCTATGACTATAGAAACTTTAATTTCTATAAAAATTAAGTATTTTCTAGTCTTAAAAGTCTTATCGGTAAAAATTTAATGTAATAAAAGTCAAAAATTTAAATAATGTGTAAGTATAAAATCAAAGTAACACCTGAGTTTTGAGTTAAAAGTCGATCTTAATAACGTTTAAGAGTTAGTTTAGTATACTTATCTATTTAGAAATCCAGTTATTACTAAATAATTTTGAGTTTGTCTAATGTTATTGGTAATCGCTTTATCTGTTTTTAACAGTGCGTATTTGATAAGTGTTGTTAACATGTAACTATTAATTATTACCTTAATCCAAATTATTAATTACCGATTGAGTATTTAATGCTCAATTTTAATATTAAACACGGTAGTTTTCTTTTTATTAACCTAAATAGTTTAAGTCAAGCTATGATTGAGTTAAAAAGTAAATTTCAAGTCAGTAAATATGAACTATATAATTCGACTTTTCTATAACTGGTATCGTAATGCTATGAAACGTCCTCTGTCCCGTCGGCTTATTATTCTTGGTACTATTATTTATCTATTAAGCCCTATCGACATTTCACCAGACTTAATTCCTATTTTAGGGTGGATTGACGATGGTTTATTGATAACCTTATTAGTTAGTGAACTGTCTATCCTATTTTGGGGATACAGTCAAAAAAGTCATACTTATCCAACTGTTGATAACAATTCTTCTCAGGTAACTACAATCGACGTTGAAGTTATTCAGTGAATTAGTTACTTTTATCTATGAGATAATGTCAGTTTTTTTACTTCTTAGGTTAAATTTAATCTTTTGGTACTATTGTCGATAGTGTCTTGAAGATGTAGTTCAATAAGGAAAAAGGGTGAAAGTTTTAGTTGTTGGTAATGGAGGGCGTGAACACGCTTTAGCATGGAAACTGTTACAGTCTCCTCAGGTTAAACGGTGTTGGTGTGTTCCGGGAAATGGGGGAACCGCCTTATTAGAGAGGTGCGAAAATATTCCCTTAGCGGTAGAGGATATCGAAGGTATTACTCAGGTTGCCATTCAAAATAAAGTCGATCTAGTGGTAGTAGGTCCGGAAGTTCCCCTATCCTTAGGAATTAGCGATCTTCTTCGAGAAAAAGATATTCCTGTTTTTGGTCCTACTCAACTTGGGGCAAAACTTGAGTCAAGTAAGTCCTGGGCAAAATCTCTTATGACTGAAGCGGGAGTTCCTATCGCCAAAGGAAAGTCCTTTACTAATGCAGTAGAAGCCAAAGCTTATATCACTCAACAAGAGACGCCCATTGTCGTTAAAGCTGATGGGCTAGCGTCTGGAAAAGGGGTTATTGTTGCCCAAACAGCCTCAGAAGCCTATGCTGCAGTTGATTATTTATTTAAAGCGGGATTTTCCCCGATCTTGGTAGAAGAATATTTAATTGGAGAAGAAGTCTCTATATTGGCAATAACTGATGGAATAACAGTTCGTTCTCTACTTCCTGCCCAGGACC
This sequence comes from Cyanobacterium sp. uoEpiScrs1, assembly GCF_947331815.1. Taxonomy (GTDB): domain Bacteria; phylum Cyanobacteriota; class Cyanobacteriia; order Cyanobacteriales; family Microcystaceae; genus Rippkaea. The sequence goes on along the minus strand of NZ_OX373462.1, from coordinate 621,357 downwards.
ATAAGCGAATTGGAGAAGGGGATATCGGGCTCAATACGGGGGGTATGGGGGCTTATTGTCCAGCTCCAATTGCAACATCAGACTTATTACAACGGGTCGACAAAGAAATCCTACAGCCCACTGTAGCCGCTTTACGCAACCGGGGAATAGACTATCGGGGGGTTTTGTATGCAGGGTTAATGATATCTCCTCAAGGAGAACCCAAAGTGTTAGAGTACAATTGTCGCTTTGGTGATCCTGAAACTCAAGTGGTGCTACCTTTGTTGAAAACTCCTTTAGATCAAGTTATTTTGGCTTGTGTGCAACAGCGTTTAGAAGAGTTTCCTCCCCTATGTTGGCATTTAGGAACAGCAGTATGTGTGGTAGTAGCTTCCTCAGGGTATCCCGGAAAGTATAAGAAAGGGAAACTGATTACAGGTATTCAAGAAGCAGAAGCAATTGGAGTGACGGTGTTTCAGGCAGGAACTGCATTAGAGGGAGATCGTCTAATCACAGATGGGGGAAGAGTTTTAGGGGTAACAGCAATCAGAGAAAATTTTAGTGAAGCTATTACTGAGGTTTATCAAGGGGTCGATTGCATTAACTTTGACGAACAATATTACCGTCGAGATATTGGATATCGAGCGCAATCTCGAAAAGACTAAAAAGTGCAAGTCTTGCACTATAGAGTAGGTATAAAAACATAAGTCAAGAAAAAATTAGCCAATAGTCTTATGAAGAGTAAGTTAGATTTATTTAGTTACCTATTACCCGAGTGCTTACAAACTATCGTTACACTAGTATTTGGGATAAGTACAACTAAACATCGATCATCTATTATCTCATTACGTCCATTCAGAATTACTACAATTTTAACTATTATTAATTACTATTAGGGATTGATAATAAGTCTGAGTATATAGTATCTCTTTGTTGATAGGGACGGTGGATAGATTGGATCGCCTTTTGTAAGGTTTCTACTTCCATGTAAGTCCCTCCTTTTGCTCCTGCCATTAGGGTAATATTTTCTTCCATTAACGTTCCTCCAATATCGTTACAGCCCCATTGCAAGGCTTTTAATGCTCCATTTAGTCCTAATTTAACCCAACTTGGTTGATGGTTAGGGATCCAGTTTCCCAACATAATTCTTGCTACCGCTGTTAATAATAAATTATTTCCTAATATAGGCTGGTCTCTTCCCACTCTTTTTCTTAAGGGTTGAGGTGCTCCTTTTCCAACAAAGGGTAATAAAACAAACTCTGTAATTTTCGCAGGATAACTTTTTTTAATAGCTGTTTTTTGAAGGTTTCTTAGATGAATTAAATGTCGTATTTGTTGTTGTGGGGTTTCAATATGACCCGATAACATGGTGCTCGTGGTAGGAATTCCTAAACGATGAGCAGTACTTACAATTTCTAACCAAGTTTGTGTGTTGACCTTTTCAGGGCAAATAACACGCCTTACATTATCGTCCAAAACTTCGGCGGCAGTTCCTGGAATTGATCCTAACCCTGCATCACGTAAGGCAATAATGACGTCACTATAACTAACGTTATCTTCTCTGGCAATAAATTGGATTTCTTGGGGAGAAAAAGCATGTAAATGGAGTTTGGGAAATTCTTTTTTTAACGTTTTTACTAATTGTAAATAATAATCAAGGGAAGTTTTATTTAACTTAGCTTGGGGATTTAACCCTCCCTGTATACAAATTTCTGTCGCTTTTTTTTTAAAAGCATAGGCAGCTTTTTCAAGTATTTGATCTGTTCTTAACCAGAATGCTCCAATTTGCCCTTCATTACGTCGAAATGCACAAAAATTACAATGCTGTTCACAAATATTGGTAAAGTTAATATTACAATTAATTACGTAAGTAACAGTATCTCCTACTTGTTTTCTGCGCAATTTATCAGCTGTTTCTCTAATAGTATTAACTAACCCTTTATCTGTTTGAGTTAGTAATATAATTCCTTCTTCCGGTAGTAAGTCAATCCCTCTGGTGACTTTATCTAAAATAACATCTATATTAGTCATACTTATTTAATTAGTTGAAATTCAATTATGTTTAACATTTATTATTAGACAGTATTGTATCGTCAGAATAGTTAATATTTTCTTTTTTTATTTTCTTTTTTTATCTTCTTTGTATTACCTATTTCTGTTAAGGGCAGAAAATATTGTTAAAAACAATAATGTTAACCTTCTATCTATGTAAATATAATGAAAAAATTTGCTAGAATAGGGCATTATTGCTTTATCAATATCAGTTCATTATCATTGAACTAAGTACTCTATATGATGTCTAATACTCTATCAAGCAATAGTAATTCCTTATTTTCCCAAATCTAGATTGCGTCGTTAAATGTCAAGTAGCCAAGATCCTACCACTTAAATAGAATTTTGTTCTACAGCTCTAATATACTTTAATTGAGAGAGTAGATTTGGATTGACTAGTCCGACAATCTTATTGATAGTGATGTTTGTAACAACAACGTAATAAAAGTAATTGGTTTTAACTTGGATATTAGGTTTTGAAAAAAAAACTAGCACGAAAGAAGTCGATAACGCTAGGTGGTTGAACAATAAAGTTATTTACCAAAGGATATAAGAAAGCACAATATATTTTTGAAGTCTAGCTAATACCATTTTGATTACATGAACATTAAAGAGAAATTCGATCAATATCCTCCTGATATGCAGCAATGGATGATTCAACAAGAGAAAACTAAATTGAATCGTATTAAACAAGCCTTAGAGAAAGGAAGAAAAGTCTACGCCGGATTAAAACAAGAAAGTCAAGGTAAATGGTTAAAAGAAACTATCCAATTATTAGAACAATACTTAAGTTGTCTTCCTCCAAGGGATTATCCTTCAGAAGAAGTTTCCAATTACTATATTCTACAAATGTGGGAGAGGCTAGAAAATGATTCAAGTTTACGCGAACTAATTTCTCAAGTGGAGACACGATATGAAGAACTTCTAAAAATAAAACTCTAATCAGGTTTATTCAAACGTAACTGTTTAAGTAAACTATACACAAGAGGAGAGAGAACAACCCCCATAGCTAAAACAAAAATTAACCCGCTAAACAGTGCATAGAGTGAAGCAAAAAATTTTGCACTATTGGTTAGCAATGGACTAACAGGACCCATTCCACTCAGAATCATAGACGCTTCTACCATAGCATCGATCCAACTTAAATGAGCAGTCCAATGATAGCCAATAACACCGACTAAAAGTCCAAGTAAGATAAAAAGAGTAGACAAACTCAGATAACTCACAAAATCACGAATGAATGTATTGTCTGTGCGGGTCCTTTTGTCCAAGAGGGATTCTACTTGTTTCCAGTCTTCCATTGATTGTGATGGGGGCTTTTGTTTAACAAATAGATGGACATTAGCTGAGTTTCCTGTCAGTTGAGGTTTAGTTATTGTCATACTCTTGAGTGGTTGTCTCATCTTTACCCTTAATAGTAAACATTCAATCCTAATAATAAACCCCCAAATCGGATTAGCCTAGTGGGGGATGAAAAAATGTTACAGATTAGGAACATAAATTTTTTTACAAAAACTAATATAGCTATTTAATCTTTTTGTAAAAATTAATACAGATATTTAAGGAGAAACTATCTTTTAGCGCGTACTAATATTTAACAAACTTTAAAGATCGGGCAATATAGAAAATAAGTATTTAGTAATTTAGGTAATTTTCTAGCGTTTTGAATGTCTATATTAGATTATTTACATTTCTTTCTGCGTCGTCTTTTATAAAAAGAGGAATAGATAACTATATATAATTATTTTGTTCTTATGATTAGAACAAATGTTCTTCAAAAGAAATTTAATCCAGAAAAGTTAGTTTTATGAAATTTAATAAAATATTAGATTGATTAACTTAGTTGTTAAAAAAAATGAGATTTATAAATATATAAATAATAATTTTATTAACTTTAATTTAGTGCAAATTTGTTATTCGATTTTTATTGACTTATCCCCAAAATGTTTTTATCAAAATATATTTATTATTGTTAGTTGTTACACTATATAATCCTATTTTTTTTAAATTTTTAAAAAGTGTATTTTGCTTTTATTTTATCTTTAATATATTTTTGATTAATATTTTTACGCTCCTTAGCTTTAGCTTTTTATTTATAATTAATTGAGTTCATAGCATTAAATATATCTACTATTATTCAAAATAATAGTATCAAGTTGTTTATAATCTTACTTTAAGATTACTAAATTATTTACCAACATATTTTAATAAAAATCAAAATATGTTGGTAAACTTCTCACTAGTTATTAAAATTTTCCGGTTTTTATGATTGTAAGCTTATCATTTGACTTTAACTTAGTAATATTCTATATTTAAATATTAAAAATAATAATCCAATCAATGCATTTAATCTTGTGCTACTATCAAGCTTTTTACTAATATTTATAATGTTATCTACAAGTTAAATATTTTATTTGAAAAATCAATAGATTAATAACTTTTTTGCGAAAAATTATCTATACTTTTTGTCAAGAAAATACTTAAGCTAGTAGATATGTTAGGACTCCGCAATAAAATATTAATTATGGAGCTTTAAATGCATTTAAAGGCTTGTTTTATAACACTTATTAATAACTATTTAAATAATTCCTTTTTTTTTGCGTTCATTTTATATCTTTACATAATTTAATCTCCATTTATCTATACTAAAAATAATAATTACTTATATCAACATATTAAGTTTTTTAAGTAAAGAGTGATATTGACAGATACTGTCATTAGCAAATTTAACTTTCAATTTTTTTCTCAGTATTACACTCATGAGATTTAACCGCAATATTCTGTCCTTTTAAAAGAGGAAAAGCAATCACATCTCGAATACTGACTGAATCAGTTAATAGCATGACTAAGCGATCTATACCAATACCTAACCCACCTGTGGGGGGCATTCCGTATTCTAAAGCGGTTAAGAAATCTTCATCAACTCCCTGTGCTTCTAAGTCTCCTGTAGCTTTTTGGGCAGCTTGTGCTTCTAATCTCTGTCTTTGATCAATGGGGTCAGTCAATTCAGAAAAACTATTGGCTAATTCTCGTCCAACAATATATAGTTCAAACCTTTCTACTAGACCCTTTTGAGAGCGATGAGGTTTAGCTAAAGGAGAAATCTCTACTGGAAAATCAAGAATAAAAGTCGGTTGAATGAGGGTTTCTTCAACAGTTTGTTCAAATACTTCATTGAGTAATTTACCTATAGAAACACAATGAACAGGAACTTCAATTCCAACTTTTATGGCGGCTTTTTTTGCTTCTTCAAAAGTTTTAAATTCGTTAAAGTCTAGACCGCTTTTTTCTTTAACAATTTCGTGCATTGTAACTCTTCTCCAAGGAGAAGATAAGTCAATCTCTTCTCCTTGGTAAGTAATTTTCAGGGTTCCTAAAGTGTCTTTTGCTGCAGTATTAATAATATTCACAGTTAATTCCATCATATCAAAGTAATCAGCATAAGCCTGATAAACCTCAATGGAAGTAAATTCAGGATTATGTTTTGTAGAAACCCCTTCATTCCGGAAAATTCGCCCTAATTCAAAAACCTTTTCAAACCCTCCTACAATTAATCGTTTGAGATGCAATTCAGTAGCAATTCTTAGATATAAATCCATTTCTAACGTATTATGATAGGTGACAAAAGGACGAGCTTCTGCTCCCCCCGCCTCTCCTTGTAGCACAGGGGTTTCTATTTCAATAAATCCTTTATCATCTAAATAACGACGAATCGAAGCGGTGATTTGAGCACGACGACGAAAAGTTTGTCTCACCTGGGGATTAATGATTAAATCAACATAGCGTTGACGATAGCGTTTTTCCGTATCCGTTAATCCATGCCATTTATCGGGTAGAGGTAGCAGGGACTTTGTCAAAATAGTATAAGTATTAACATTAACAGACAGTTCTCCCTTCTCAGTTCTTTTTATAGTTCCTGTGACTCCTATAATGTCACCAGTATCTATTAACTTTTTAAGATGACTAAACGCATTAGGAAAATCCTTCATAGAGGATTGAATTCGTTTTTTATCTAAGTACAATTGGATGGTGCCTGTTTCATCTTGTAGGTTAAAAAAAGCCAATTTACCAAACACTCTACGGGCAATAATTCTTCCAGAGATAGCTACTGTTAAGTCAACTTCTTCCCCATTTTTAAGGTCAATATATTTATCTTGTAAATCAGCTGCAGTATTGGTAGATTTCCATTGATAAGCGTAGGGAACTAGATTTAATCGTTTTAACTGTTCAACTTTTTCAAGACGGGTTGTACGAATTTCTTCTAAAGTAGAGACAGATTGGAGTTCTTTTGGAGGCTGGTTGAAAGACATTGGAATTGATAATTAAGATAATTTAAAATTACGAACAGAAACTTCTGTTTGGAATTACCTCCAAACAGGAATATAAACGGAGTTTTATTATAGCTTGTTAGTCTTAAATATCTCCCACTTTTACGAAAATGTTATGCTTAAAAAATCAAGAAATGGGGCATGACTTCAACTTATAGCAATTATTAAATATTCAGTCTAAAGTTTTCTATATCAATAGACTTCATTTAAAGTCCAGGCTTGCCATTGGACACTACGGCTTATGACTTAGTTCTCAGTAATTTCAAGTCTAGTATGAATATATTTAGACAAACGTGATATGGGAACTGCACAGATTAACTTCTACGAAGTTGGTATGCTTAAAACTAACGCCGTCGAAATCAATTTCGCGTAAATTCCGCTCCTGTCAAAGTAGCATGACCAAATAAAGTTCACTACGATCCACATTTTCTATATTTACGCGGACAAAACTATAATCCATACTTTAAGGCTTTAATATTTCTTTGGTTATTTCATAAGACTTTATTCAAAACTAGCTGGAGTTATATGTCCATTGATATATGCTATTTTACTCAGAGTAACTTTTAGATATTGCTCTCAAATAATTGCTGGGTCATTTTGAAAATGTTGGCATTGTCTGTAGGGAGACGCGATAGTAGCGAATAAAGTTCTACTAATGTCATGTTTTTCAGCTTTTACCAGTTGTATTTAAAAAAAATCAATATAAATTAATTAAAGTGCTTCAATTTAAACGTTTTCTAACATTCTCTAAAAATAGGCACCTTGAGAAATCTAATTAAAATCGTTTAAATTAAATATTTTTTAGATAGTGTATCAGCAAAGTCACATTAAGATACTTGCTGATACTATAGAAGTTAATCAATAGAAATTGACTGTGGTCCACTTCCGTTATCGGAAGCGTTATCTGTACAGGATGAATTAGTAAGTCCTTGTTTTTCTAACCAGCCTCTTAAGGGATCTTCAGATAATTTTAGTTTTAGACTTCCAGATACAAGTCCCCCAGTGAATACTAACGGATGTTGCAAAAACTCTTGAAAAATAGGCTGTAATTCATTAAGAAACATGGCAAACTCCTTGTTTTTGACAAAGTTAATAACTGGGGTTTCTGGAAAACTATTTCCTTCAGTTATCCCCTTATTAAATGTTAAATTAATCCAAGCAAATGAGATAAACTCAAAAAGAAATCTAGTTATGTCTAAAACGGTTTGATAGTTTGAGTATAAGCAAGTAAAGACTAATAACCTGTTTAAATAATCTCAACTGTATAAGTTATCAGAATTGTGAGTTAGGACTTTGCACCAACTCAATCCCTTATCAGTGAACTTAAATTATTAAGAAAACTGATAGTTATCTCTATGATTAATCCATCATTATTAGATGGTGCTCATTAAGGGTAAACCTTTTGTTAATTAATAAATCCAAAGGGGTTTGATGTGTAGTCCACCAATTTAGTATAACTTATCTAAGAATAATAAGAGTTAATTATCAACATATTGGGTAAATCCAACTAGCACTTAATAGTTAATACATTAAGTATGTTAAATTAACTTAATGTATTTAACATTTTCTAAAAATCGTGGTTTATTTTTTTGGAGATTATGCAGTCTATTATTGAAGCTATTGAACAATCCCCTCAGCAAAAAATTACTTTTGCTGACTATATGAATCTGGCTCTTTATCACCCCGAAGAAGGATACTATTCCTCTGGAAGAGCAAACATTGGAACTCAGGGAGATTTTTTTACAGCTTCTTCTTTGGGAGAAGACTTTGGAGAATTACTGGCTGAGCAATTTTTGGAAATGTGGGAATTGCTAGGTTCTCCCAAAACTTTCAATTTAATAGAGGTGGGTGCAGGAAGTGGTTTGTGTGCCGCTGATATTTTAAAGTACTTACATGATAATTATCCAAATTTCTATGAAATAATCAGCTATATCATCGTTGAAGAAGCACAAGGATTAATTAGGAAGCAAGAAAGTATTCTTAGTCTAACTGGTAAAGAAAATAAAGTTAGGTGGAAATCATGGGATGAAATTGAAGACTTATCTATAACTGGTTGTATTTTTAGTAACGAACTAATCGACGCTTTCCCAGTTCATCTGATTACTATTAAGAATAAAGAATTAACAGAAATATACGTAACGCAGTCAGAAGGAAAAATCAAAGAAGTAATCTCAGATTTGTCAACCACAAGAATTATCGAGTATTTTAAATTAATTGATATTAATTTAAAATCTAACAGGTATGCAGAAAACTACCGAACAGAAGTTAATTTAGGGGCTTTAGATTGGTTAGAAAAAATATGTGGTAAGTTAAAAAGGGGATATTTACTGACAATAGATTATGGCTATATTGCAAGTAAATATTATCATCCTCAACGTCATAAAGGAACGTTGCAATGTTATTATAAACACCGTCATCATAATAATCCTTATGTCAATATTGGGCAGCAAGATATTACATCTCACACTAACTTTACTGCACTAGAAAAACAAGGGCAATTATTAAACATAGAAACTATAAAATTCACTCAACAAGGATTATTTTTAATGGGATTAGGATTGGGCACTCGCCTGTCAGCATTGTCAACAGGTAAGTATAGTTTTCTTGACGTGATTAAACGTCGAGATACCCTCCACCAATTAATTGATCCCATGGGGCTAGGAGGATTTGGGGTATTGTTGCAAGGGAAAGGACTGACACCAGAGGAACAAAAACGACCACTTAAAGGTTTTCAGTAAGTAATTAACCACAGATGTTAATTATTTTATATACCGATAATTATACTATTAACTTTTAATCTGCCAATACTTATTAACTTATGCAATTATTTAATTTGTATCGTAATCAATACCATGCAAATATTTTAATTTATTAAGACTTATTAAACTTCAAAATTAAGATCATAACCTAAAAATTATTTCCAGAACAAAAACAGAAGTCTCATCTTTATGAGATAAATGCTCAAAAAAAAGAAATTACATTTAACAAAAACTGGTGAGATTGCTTGAAGATGGCAATTTGATAAAGATTTTACCAAAGATATAATATAAATTATAACGATATAAATTTAACCTTAATTGCTCATGTGTTAGATATACAGGATAATCAACTTATTTTTTCCATTAACAACTTTGCTATCCTCATTAAAAATTGTTCATCGGCTATTACATCACAACACCATAATAATGCAACTTATTATGGTGTTGTGATGTAGATATTTTGTCTAGTAATTTCATTAAGACAAACAATAACCTCATCCAGTTCTACTTGACTATTTAGTATTAAGATCAACATGAACTCCAGCCGATTCAAGTAGTTCGATAAATTCAGTCTCTGATAGTTGATAGATACCTAACTTTTGAGCCTTTTTCAATTTATCACCAGGAGTTTTTCCCACAACAACATAGTTTGTTTTTAAGCTGGGGGAGCTAGTTAAAGTTCCTCCAGCTTTTTGAATATACAACTTAGCCTCATCTCTATTCATTTGAGATAAATTGCCCAATAAAACTATTTTTTTTCCTTCAAATAGATTTTCTTGTCTCAAACTTTCTTTGCTTTGTTTATCCTCTTTTTTTTCCTGTGTATTTCCCTTAGTAGATTTTTTCTTAACCTCCACTTCCTCAGTTTCTTCTAATGCTAATTTTGATTGAGATAGAATATCGTAAGATTTAGTAACATTATCTTTGACACTCAATTGTTGCGCTTCTAACTCTTTTATCTTGTTCTCTAAACTTGACACCTGTTCGCGTTCTTTGCTTATATTTTCCTCAAAAACTTTTCTCTCTTGAATTAAATAATCCATTTTTTGTTGTAGGGTAAGCCCTAACACCTCTTGTTCTTTAGCTTGTTTTTGCAAAGTAGTTAATTGTTCACGTTCCTTATTTATAATTTCTTGAAAAGTTTCTTTTTCTTGAGTTAAGCTCTTTACCTGTCGTTGTAAATCAGTTTGTATAGTATTTTTTTCCTTGGCTAATTCTTGAATCTGTCTTTCAAAAAAAACTACTCGCTGACTTTCTTCAGCGAGAAACTCTCCAAGTTTTTTCCTTTCTTGAGTTAAATCATCTACTTGTTGTTGTAAATCAGTAATTTTTTCTAATTCCTTTTGTAACGTATTGAGTGTTTGCTCTTTTTCCTGACGTAAACCCTTGAGTTCCTGTTGAAAAGAAGAAACTTGTTCTTGCTTTTCAATACATAATTTTTGTTTTAATTCCTCTGATTTTTTAAGATCGTTTTCTAGAGAAACAAATTGTTTTTTATTATCATACAAATCTTTTGTTAAAGTAGCAATCTCTTGCTTTTTTTCCTTTAAATCACTAGCTAAATTACTCTTATCAAGTTCTATCTGCTTTTCAGTTTCTTTCAGACGAGTAAGTTGACAAGAGACTTCATTAAGTTGATGCTGAACGTGTTCTTGATTATCAGTTAACCTTTTGTTAGACATTACAACACTAGTTAGCTGCTCATGTAGAGTTTCTTTCTCTTGCTTGATCTGTTTTTGTTTGTCAACGAGTTCTACTTCCCGTTTTATACTATTGCGACGAAGTCGCCAATAGTTAACCCAAGAAGCACCCAAAATAAGCATTAATGCGGCAATTTCGTATACTAACCGATTCATCATATCACTTCTCCTAATAAAAGCAGCCGCTGGCTAATTGTTGATGTAGAGGATATTCTTTTAGTCAAGCCAATGTGGCCTACTTATATCCTTACTATATATATCAGGCTGTCATACTAGAAATGAGGTAAATAGATTAAATCTTACAAATCTTAATAGAAGGTGAGGCTAGAGAAGTAAGAGCGTAAAAAATTGAAAATACGCTCTTGAGGGCTGTACAATATAACTTTGTAGTACATCTTTACAATTTAATTATTTTAAAATAATTACTGAATTAGCCTTTAACAAAAACTAACTTTGCCAGCTTTTACCTTAAGAATTTGAGAAGATTGTAACCACTGAGCATTAAAAGAGTGTAAATGAGTAGTCGTAATTAGGGTTTGAAATCGTCCTTGAATTGCCCCCAACAGTTGATTTTGTCGGTTCGGATCAAGTTCAGCCAATACATCATCAAGTAATAACAATGGCGATTCTCCTATCACCTCTTCAATTAATTGGAGCTCAGATAATTTCAGTGACAAGACAAGGGTTCGTTGTTGTCCTTGGGACCCGGAAGATTTAGCAGAAGCTTGGTTAATTGTAAATCTCACATCGTCTCGATGAGGACCTACTAAGCTTGTCCCTAATTGTTGTTCTGCAATACGGTGCTGTTCTATCTTGTCGAGGAATGCTTGTTTAACCTGGGTTGGATCATCTGAATCACAGAGAATATTAGGGAGATAAGTAATTTCTAAGAACTCTCGTCTTCCACTAATATTTTTATGCCAAGTTTGAGCTAAAGAAACTAGTCTTTTTATTACTCTAGCCCTTCGTCTTGTTACCCGTGAACCAATCTCTACCAATTGCTGATCCCAAAGGGACAATTGAGATATCTGGAACGCTGGATTGGCATCTATTTTCTCTCCAGTAACTTTTTTTCGTAATTTTTTTAGCAGGGCATTTCGTTGACGTAAAACTTTATAGTATTCATGTAATATGTGAGTGTAGATCGGTTCTAGTTGAACTAATAGAGTGTCTAGCCAACTTCGGCGGACATCAGGAGACCCTCTAACTAAATCTAAGTCTAAGGAGGAAAACACTACCACGTTGATACTTCCTAAAAATTCTAAATGACGATGTAAATTTTCTTGGTTCAGGCTTAAGGTCCGCCTTCCTGGAGAACGTAGAATAATACTAAGATCCGATTTACCGTAGGTTCGTTCAATATTTCCCAAAATTTGCCCCGTCTTTTTCCCTTCAAAAATTAAATCGCGATCACGATTTGTTCGATGACTTTTGAGAGTAGCTAATAATTCTACTGCTTCAAGGATATTGGACTTTCCTTGAGCATTATTTCCTAACAAAATAGTTTTTTGCTGCTCAAATTCAACCGATTGCTCCAAATAATTCCGAAAATTATGTAGATATAAGGTTTTTAGGTACATTTTGCTGGCAAGAAAAAAAGGGATATATAGTAGCGGATAAGTATAATGTATTGTAACTCTTCTCTTCTGTTTTAAACGTGGTTTTTAACTATACAGGAAATAAAAAATTAATAGTATTAATAATTTTGATTTTATTAAAGACAACATCGCATTATAATTTAGGTTTTATTGAAAAACCTTATTTTAAAATTTATTTATAATGACAATTTAGAATCAGCTTTTATCGCAATTTTTTAAAATCCATAATAATCAAAAATTATTGCTTGACTTTGGGATGGGTTACTTTGATAAAATATTAACCTGTAATATTTTGAGTGTTTAAGTAATTATTATTTTGAGTTATATTTTATATTAAAAATTAAATCAATAGCTCTATTTTAAGATACTTGACTATTAGTTTTTATTATAAAAATTTCCTTAGATATAAATATATTATTCTGCTAGTACAATCATAATAATAATTACCTTTTCCATTGAATTAATTTAATTTTTATAAAATATAAGTTTTGATAGGTTAGTATATTTAACGTACGAATGATAAATATTTTTTGGGGTTTATTTAATTGATTCAAACAAAAAAATAAAGTTAATAAAATTTTAAGAATAAAAACTTTATTATAGATAAGAACAATAACGTGAATATATCAGATATTAAATATATTTAATTTTATATAAAAACTGTAGTTTACAATGTTTACATAAAATAATTAGAGAAAATAAGAGCTAGTATGTTTTTGCTAACTATCATTAAAATATATGATTTAGTAAGCAAATATTTAGTCATCATGAAATATAAAAATATAAACGAATATATTCTGTGACAATAAAAATTTAAAAAAACAAATAGATAAAGCTAATAAATTTAATACAAAAATATAAAATGTAGTTGTTGTCAATAAATATTTGGTTTAGCAAATATCAAAAATATACCACTTGCAATCAAAGTAATAACGAAAAATATATACATTTTATATGAATTTATTGTAGACTTAAATAGTAAGTATATAGAATATAAACTATTTATTTTTTTAAAAAAATATTTATTTAATTGAGAAAATTTTGTTAAAATAACTAATATAAATTAGACTGTTTATATTGACTAGCCATGACTTAGCTAATAAAAAACAAATGAAAACAATTCAATATATATATAATACATATATCTTTTTATAAAGAACAGTAATTTTTCACTATTAACTATTATTAAAAGCTTTTTAAAGTATATAAATACTATTGCAATGAATATAAGAATGTAAATATACCAGCAGTATCTTAAAAAACAAATATAAATTGCACTAAAAAATAGAGAAGCTAACTGTTTAAACACTCAGTGTTTTACCAAGCATCTTAGATATTTAACTAAGTGTTTATTTTGTTAAATAATACTTTTATTAATCCTAATCTTTGCTGGACAAATATATTATAAAATTTTCCATTTTTATAGTTAAAAATTAAATTTTATATGCCTCATTAATTATTACAACAAATAAAATTGGATCATCTTTTTAGAAATTAGAATAATACTTTTATAGATAAATAGGCTAATTTGATGTATTCTTTTTCTTGATCATAAAAATTTTTGCCTTATTTTATAATTTTAAGATAGCAATTGGCGATAGTTATCATATCTATGTTGTGATAGCTTATGATTTATTTTCTGAAGGATAGGCCATATCTCTAGGATTAACCAAGCAATCAAATTCTTCGGCAGACAGAAACCCCAAATTAACGCAGGCTTCTTTTAAAGTTATCTTATCAACATAAGCTTTCTTAGCTACTTTTGCTGCATTATCATAACCGATATGAGGATTTAGTGAAGTTACTAACATTAGAGAATTATTTAAGTAATCTTCAATTTGATACCTGTTAGGCTCAATACCCAAAACTAAATGATCTGTAAAAGAAGAACAAACGTCCGCTAATAATCGAATAGAGTTGAGAAGATTAAAAATTAACATGGGTTTAAAAACATTTAACTCAAAATTACCCTGACTTCCTGCTATTCCTATAGCTGAATCATTGCCCATCACTTGCACACAAACCATGGTCATTGCTTCGCATTGTGTGGGGTTGACTTTCCCTGGCATGATTGAAGACCCTGGTTCATTTACTGGTAATATTAATTCTCCCAAACCACAACGAGGACCTGATGCTAACCAGCGAATATCGTTAGCGATTTTCATCAGGGAACCTGCTAAAGTTTTAATAATTCCACTAGTCATTACTATAGCATCATGAGAGGCTAAAGCGGCAAATTTGTTGGGAGAAGAAACAAAAGGTAAACTGGTTAATTGAGCAATTTCATCCGCCACCAGTTGGGAAAAATATGGGTGCGTATTTAACCCAGTCCCTACTGCCGTTCCTCCAATAGCTAATTCATACAAATCAGGTAGAGTGCGTTGAAGGCGATCAATATTTTTATCAAGTTGGGAAATATATCCTGAAAATTCCTGTCCTAAACTTAGAGGAACTGCATCCATAAGGTGAGTTCTGCCAATTTTGATAATATCGTCAAATTCCTCCTTTTTATTTGCCAAAGCATTTCGTAACTTGGTCACCATGGGTAATAAATTACACTTAATTTTATCCACTGTAGCAATATGCATTGCTGTAGGAAAAGTATCATTGGAAGACTGGGACATGTTAACATGATCGTTGGGATGAATAGGATATTTGCTCCCTAAAATACCTCCCGCTAATTCAATCCCTCGGTTAGCAATCACTTCATTTACATTCATGTTGGTTTGAGTACCACTTCCTGTTTGCCAAATACTTAAAGGAAAGTGGGAATCAAGGTCACCTCTAATGACTTCATCTGCAGCTTGCGTAATTAATAGAACTTTCTCATAGGGCAATTTTCCTAAATCGTAATTTACCTTAGCTGCCGCCTTTTTCAGAAGACCAAAAGCCCTAATCATTTCTGGAGGCATAATGTCATGTCCAATAGCAAAATAACGTAGTGAGCGCTGAGTCTGAGCTCCCCAGTAACAATCATCTGGGACCTCAATAGCCCCTATACTATCAATTTCAGTTCGCATACCATCTCTTCATAAATGACTCTGAAATACATATCATATAACACTCCATAATTCTCCAGATCTACCGCTATAAAATCTGAGCTGCTCTTTTGTAATGAATCTATCAAATATTTTAATATAAATTTTATGAATTAAAATGCTAATAAGTGTGTAGTCTGTAACTTACTATTATTCTAAGCATTTACTATAAAGCAATAAATACAAAAATTAAAGCAATGCATGTAATTGATATTAACTTAGTTTTAATATTAAAAAATATCCGATTATTTACTTGCAGACTAACCGAAACACTACCTAATTAAAAGCTAATTCAAAGGACGCCGTGTAAAATACTTCTTATCTAAGTTAGTTTTTATTCAAATAAAGATACGAAGTTTACGGTGTTAGACAATTTTGTTATAGTTATTGAAGAAACTAATCCTATGTGATAATTACTCAATCTTTTTCCTGATTACGTTTATCTTAACTAAGAAAACTGTGTTCAATAAATGCCATCTTCTCCTGACTGAAGTCAATATGCTGCGCAGCTATTTGACTAAAGCAAAACAAAATTAAGTACAGCTTTTAAAGAACTTGTTAGTTTGATAGGAGAAATAGACTTAGTAGTTTTAGGTACTTCGTTATTCTGACGAAAATATTGAGTATTTAAGATTACTAGTTGAAGATAATACTTATAATTATCAACATGTATTTAATCAACAATATATTATTATTTATTTCGCTACCTACACAAAAGTAATTAGCTTAAATGGAGAATTCCCTATCTAATTAATATCACAACAATTTGATGATAGTAACCTAACTAATTTACACTGCCCATGAAGTAGAAATAGAGACGTTTATCTATGAGTAAATAATTTGTATTTACCTGAATCTAACATCGGTTTCTTTTGGAAAGAATTATTTTTATAATAGTTACTATGAAGAAATTAATATTTCTTATTGTCTTGCTAAAAAAGCTTTATTGTATAACTTCAATTCTCTCATTTGCAACATAAAATCAATGAAATTTACATACTGTCAGTTAGCTTGTATGGATTATAAAATAATTTTGATTATTATAGATTCCATGTTATTTTTACTGTAATCTATAAGGTATACAAAGCTCAACTACGACGATAAATAACTATTCCTGTTCGGATAGATAGTTTTTCTGCAAAATAATTTTTATACTCAACAAATATAGTAATAGGTATCTTTATGAGGAACTAATCACATGATAATTCAGTTACTACTAAAGTCTGGCATAATCAATCAGTAAGTTAACAAAAATCAAAGCTACATTACTGGGTAAATATAGTAAACAAAATAGAGTACAGACTCGTCTTTGTTGATATTAATTATGTGCAATAAACTATAGATATAACTTATAGGTTATATCTATAGTTTATGAGTGTCATATAAACAAGATTTATTATTAATTTTCGTTTTAAAATATTAGGTAATTATGAAAATTATATTATTGTAGATATGAGTGTTACTTTATTAAAAACCTTAAAAGATATGAATTTAATGAACAGAAAATGATGTTGCTATTCAACCTGACAAATTGAAATAGATTACGAGAACTAATCCATTACACAAAAATTTATGTATTATCTATATAGATAATATTTGTTATTAATATTTGTTGAGGAGTAAGCGTGTTTAATCAGTTAGTATTAAAGTTTAGATATAAAATAGACCAAGTTTTGCACCCAAAATCAAACAATATTGAAAAACTAAATCAAAATTCAGGAAATGACTCTGATAACATTAAGTTTTGTCAAAACAAAACCCAACTTAAGATCAGTTTTTTAGCAAAAACTCTCGGGGGTTTCCCTGAACTAGTTAGTTTATATCAAAGAATATCCCAAACCTCCATTGTTGCTATTAAACGAATAGTCTCTATAAACCATTATCCAAAGCTCTGTCTATTATTTTGGATTGGGCTGGGAGCTAGCAGCGGCACAATTGTCTTAGGATATGGCATGTACCAACTTGAAAATAGCATAATGGAACCAATTGAGGATGTTCTCACCTATGCTCCTCCTCAAACTTTGATTATTAAATCATCTGACGGGATTATTCTTCAAGAAGTAGGACCAGTTACTCATGAGCAACTAAAAATTTGGCAAATTCCTGAGCTTATTATTCAAGCATTCATTGCTAGTGAAGATCATCGCTTTGAAAGTCATCGAGGAGTTGATATTCATGGAGTTGTTCGTGCAGCTTTTTCCAACTTACTGGCAGGAGAAGTAGTGGAAGGGGGAAGTACAATCACTCAACAACTAGCACGCATTGTTTTCTTGAATCAGGAAATTAACATAACCCGAAAAATCAAGGAAATGCGTTTGGCTCAGAAAATAGAAAGAAAATTGACTAAAGACCAAATTTTAGAACGTTATCTTAATCTAGTTTATTTAGGCTCGGGAGCCTACGGTATTGCCGATGCAGCTTGGGTTTATTTCAGTAAACCCATTGATCAATTAACTATAGCTGAAGTTGCAACCCTAGCAGGGATTGTCCCCGCCCCCAGCGTTTATTCCCCTATTCAGAACAAGGCAGCTACTATTGGGCGTCGAAATCTCGTATTACAACGAATGAAACTCAAGGGATTTATTAATACTTCTCAAGCAAAAAAAGCAATTGCTGAGCCTATTATTCTAAAACCAAATAAACCAAAACGGCTACAACGAAAAGCGCCCTATTTCACTGATTATATTCAACTTCAACTACCGAAATACATCTCTAAAGAGGTGCTGCAACAAGGAGGAATTGTGGTCGAAACCACTCTCAACAATCAATGGCAAGAAGCCGCTGAAGCCGCTGTTGAAAAGGCCGTAACAGAATATGGCCCATGGCAAGGGTTTAAACAAGCAGCATTGACAGCAGTTGATCCGCGTAACGGACAAATAAAAGCGATGGTTGGGGGAGATGACTACAAAAATCATCAATATAATCGAGTTACTCAAGCTCAACGTCAACCAGGGTCTACTTTTAAAACGTTTGTCTATACTGCTGCAATTGCTGCCGGACTTTCGCCTGACCAAACCTTTCTAAACTCCCCCTATATAGTGGACGGTTATCGACCAGAGAATTATGGTGATCGCTATAGCGGCGTTCCCGTTTCCATTCGTAAAGCCCTCGCATCTTCATTAAATGTAGTAGCAGTTCAAACATTGGTGAAAGTAGGATGGAATCCCATCATTGAAGTTGCAAAAAAAATGGGTATTAAATCGAAGTTAAAACCGACTTATTCCCTAGCATTAGGAGCCTGGGAAGTTAATTTACTAGAATTAACCAGTGCTTATGGGACTTTAGCTAATCTCGGTGTCCATCAACGCGCTTACGGTATCGACCGTGTTCTTGATCGCCGTGGACAGATTCTATACCAAGCTAAATTTCCTCCTAAAGGAGTGATCGATTCCGACACTACTGCTGTGATGACTTCTATGCTACAGGGAGTAGTGACTGGGGGAACCGGCTCCTCTGCTCAGCTAGAAAAGCGACCGGTAGCAGGAAAAACAGGAACCTCTGATAAAGCCAGAGACTTATGGTTTATTGGCTATATTCCTCAGTTAACAGCGGGGGTATGGTTAGGCAACGATGATAATCGTCCCACCAGAGGATCAAGTACTACGGCTGCGGGTATTTGGAAAGAATTTATGCAAGAAGTCGTCAAAGATACCCCTATTGAGTCCTTTCCTCTTGTTCCTAATATAAAAGGACGTAAACCAATTATTAAGGCTGAACCCATTAGCCCGAAAAATAAATCAGATACAGTGGCTACAAGGTCTAGATCATCACGTTCAAGGTCTATGGTTAGCAACCATCGCAGGAAACAAACTGTAATTCACCGTCAGCGCGCTTACATTAATTCTCAACAAGCTGCTTCAACTAAGACAAAGGCTCAGTCAGCTACCCCATCGAGTACTTCCTCACAAACAGCAGTCACATCCCAAACTCCGTCCTCTGTTCAAGCTACATCCCCTGTTCCTAATTCTCTTGCTGCTCCTAGTGCGGCTAAAAAGCTTACTCCTACTCCTAAGACTGAATTCGTACTTCCGGCTCCCCCTGCGTCACGTAAAACTAATTAACCATCTGGGTTAGGAATCAGAAAATTTAACCCGTACAAAACATTAATGAGTAAATTAGATTAAGCAAAAACAAGTTTTTTGCTGATTTATATTTTTTATACTCTAATACACCAAAATATATTTTGGTATATAGCACCACACTAATATACTCTACACTTCTATAAGTTTAAGGTATTACATTGGTAAATCTATTTGATATATTTTTTGTGTATATTTTTTAAGTATAAAAACTGATATTTAAGAACAAACCCACCTTTCGAAGTGGGTTTGTTCTTAAATAAATCACACTCTAAGTCACTTAAGTGTTTATTGAGGTCCTAAACCAACTCTAGGCGCATAAAATGCATGATCACCTAACTCTTCTTCAATACGTAACAATCGATTATATTTAGCAACCCGTTCACTACGGCACAAAGAACCAGTTTTAATCTGCCCAGCACGAGTGGCTACAGCTAAGTCGGCAATAGTGGTGTCTGAAGTTTCCCCCGAACGGTGACTAATCACTGAACTGTACTTTTTACGGGTTGCTAATGCAATAGTTTCCAGTGTTTCGGTGAGGGTTCCAATTTGGTTGAGTTTAATCAAAATAGAATTAGCAACTCCTATATCAATTCCTCTCTGTAAACGAGTGATGTTGGTAACAAACAAATCATCTCCCACTAATTGAATGCGAGACCCCAAAGAATCAGTATGAAGTTTCCAGTGATCCCAGTCTTCTTCTTGCAGACCATCCTCAATGGATATAATAGGATATTGATCCGCTAATTTAGTCAAATACTTAACGAACTCCTGGGGAGAATGGGCTGACCCGTCATAGATATATTGTCCATCTTTATAGAACTCACTCGAAGCCACGTCCATAGCTAAAGCTATTTGTTCTCCAGGCTTATATCCTGCACGTTCAATGGCTTCAATCAGTAAATCTAAGGCTTCTTGATTTGATTTAAGGTCAGGAGCATAACCTCCTTCATCCCCTACGCCAGACAATAAATTACGTTCTTTGAGAACTTTACTTAGGGTCGCGAAAACTTCAGCTCCCCAACGTAACCCTTCCTTAAAAGAGTCAGACCCAATGGGCATCACCATAAATTCCTGGAAATCAACATTATTATCTGCATGGGAGCCCCCGTTAAGGACATTCATCATGGGGACGGGTATAACATTAGCTAAAGGACCTCCTAAATAACGATAAAGAGGTATCTGTAATTCAGCTGCTGCTGCTTTAGCCGTTGCTAAAGAAACTGAGAGAATAGCATTAGCTCCCAATTCTTTTTTATTAGAAGACCCATCATAATCAATCATCTTCTGATCAATAGAAGTTTGATCGAATGCATTGGTATTCAATAATTGGGGTGCAATTTTCTCTTTAACGTTACGGACAGCGCTTAGTACCCCTTTACCACCATAGCGGTTATAGTCATCATCCCGTAATTCGTGAGCTTCAAAACTACCTGTTGATGCTCCACTAGGTACTTGAGCGATACCAAATGCACCTGTGTCGAGAAGCACTTCTGCTTCGATGGTGGGGCGACCACGAGAGTCTAAAATCTCTCTAGCGGTAATAGCTTCAATGAGAACTTCAGGTTTGTTTAACATAAGTTAAGTCTGTCCAGTAATGGAGAAATCTGATTATTCGGTAAGATGTATCCTGACAATATAGCTATTTTTATCAAAAATAAAGAACACTTTTCTAGTCATTCTCTAGAATTGTCTTTCCACAATCGCCACATTTACCTTATCAAGACTCGACTCTAATCGCACCCCCATTCTAACAATACGTTCAAACAAATGATTTGCCTTCTAAACTTGTTGCCAAATATTTTAAAGTCTATTATGGAAAATTCCAGTTTTTAGATTAGAACTTAAGTACTATTAATCACAAATAAGGTCATTGGCAGCCATTAAATTTATAATAGCTGAATCAATATTGTCAATTATTTCAAACCTTTAAACTACAAATTAGATTACTTCTTTTTTAGATTTCAGTTAATAATCAATTCATTGATAGTACTTTCAAAGTTTGTTTAAATTACCACTGAGTCTGTATTGATAGTGGAGACCTAGTGACATTTCAATTATTTTTTAATTTATACGTTGATATTAATTTAATTTCATGAAACTGATCCAGTATTGTCGGCAATGCGATTCATAGACAGGGTACGGCTAATAAATTTGTCTTACTAGTTTGTATTTTTCTAATTTCAAGATAGTAATTAAACAGAGAGTCTTCCATTCCAGTTCCTTTTGATTAACTCCTCAAATACACTATATATATAAATTTTGACGATACACAGGAATATTAACTATTTTAGCTTAGTAAATAAAACCATAACCGTCCGTAGTCGCACTAGTTTAGTTGAATGACTATGAAGGCTTATTCATCAGTGTCCTTCACTTCTCAAAAATGAGATAAACATAGTTGTCTAGTCTAAATTGTTTTTATACCTTGTTGTCAAGAAGAAACCTAAAAAATTATATTTCTGATATATATATTATCATAATACACATATCAGAAATATAATCTAAACCATTAAACTCTTATTTAAGATTTAGTTTAATATTTAAGTTCAGTTAACTAATAACAATCAGCCCACAGCTACGATAGCTGATGTTCGTTATTTAACGGCAACACTCAACTTTTATCGTTAGAATACTCATCGTCAGAGGCATTTATACTATCTTTAAATTCTCGTAGTGTTTTCCCAAAAACAGAACCAATTTCAGGTATTTTTTTAGGTCCAAAAATTAATAAAGCAACAACGATAACAACTATTACTTCTGTCCATCCCAATCCAAACATATTTTCTCCAGATACTGCAACAATCGATTATGTTTAATTAACAAATTGCTTCTACTATTTTATACTAGAAAAACATTAAATTCTAAAGAATAATATCAGATTAACGTCTTAACATAATGCTAGAATAGCTAAGGCTGCAATAATTGAGTTTGAGGCTAGTGAAAAATTGCTTGGATAAATCTTACCTTGTGCAGTATTTATTACCAACTATCCGAAAATCTTAGCTAGTAGGCAGTATGCTAAACATTTCACCAGGTTCTCTTCGCTCCCAACTCAATCCCTTGATACGACTACTCGCTGATGTTATTCAATGTCATTGGGAACAGTATTTATCTTTAGTCTCCTACGAACTACCCGACGGGTTAGAATTTTTAGAAGGAAAACTTGAGGGGAAAGAAGTAGTGATTGAAAATCGATGCTATAAAACTTCTCAGTTCCGTAAACTTCATTTGGAGCTAGCAAAAGTGGGATCGGAATTAAATATTCTTCATTGTGTGATGTTTCCTCATCCGAGTTATTCCCTACCTATGTTCGGTTGTGATATAGTAGCGAGTCCTAAAGGAATAAATACGGCAATCGTAGATTTGTCTCCTGCTAACCAAGAACTAACTCTTTCTTCGGAATACCACCAAGCTCTATCCAAATCACCCGTCTTGAAGTTTTCTAAATCTCGTGGATTACCCGAGTGGGGCGATATTTTCTCTGACTATTGTTTATTTATTCGTCCAACTGACCGAGAGGAAGAAACTCAATTCTTATCCCGTGTGGTTGAATTTTTGAGGATTCACTGTCAAACTGCGATAGATTCTAAAACTGTTTCAAGTAGACAGCAAATGTCTAACTTAGCCGGACAGCATTACTATTGTGCAAAGCAACAACAAAATGATAAAACCCGTCGAGTCCTAGAAAAAGTTTTTGGTAAAAAATGGGCTAATAAATATATGACTCAAGTATTGTTTGACTCACCTCCTCAAGATAAATAAACTCCTACCACTGTCTCTTTAGGGACAGCAGTAGGAGTTTTTAATTAAAAGCCCATGGTTTCCTACGGAGAATTCATTAAAGGAAGTATTTTAGAATGAATGAGAAAGCCAGACTATTAGAAGCTATTGCAGGAAAAAATAGAGGTTTATTAGCAACAGAAATAGATCGGGTAAGAGTTCTCTCAGCCTTAGAACAGTTAGAAGATCATAATCCCATTCCTCAAACCCTAGGAGCAAAAGAATTACTTGATGGGAATTGGCGGTTACTTTATACCACAAGTAAGAGAATTTTAGGATTGGGTCGCTTTCCTGTATTGCAATTAGGACAAATTTATCAATGTATACGCATGGCTGACGGAAAACTTTACAATATTGCTGAAATTATTGGAGTTCCTCTTTTAGAAGGACTAGTAGGTGTCATGGCTAAGTTTAAAGTTGTTTCTGATAAACGAATTAATGTTAATTTTGAACGTTATATTATTGGTTCTCAAAGGTTATTAGGATATCAATCACCTAGCCAATTAATTGAAGATATTGAAATAGGAAAAAAGTTTTTTCCTCTAGACTTTAGCCTCGAAAGTCAAGAACAACAGGGATGGTTAGAAATTACTTATTTAGATGATGATCTTCGGGTAGGAAGAGGGAATGAAGGAAATATATTTATCTTATCCAAAGAGAAAGGGATTTAGATGATTTTGAGTTTTAAATTATTTTTATATATATTAAATAGATATATTTTTTATGTTGATTGCCAATATTTTGATATTTATTCTGGAATAAATTTAGGCTCTTCTAACCAGAATAATATAAATCAATAGTTAATAATTTATATTATAAATTCATATTCATCTTCCTTGTAAAGCTAACTTTAGCTTGTGTTCTTTTATAAATTTTTTTTACTTCACTTAACTAAATGTTTTTTGCTCTGATCCTCAGAAAAATTCTTAGATAGAAAGACTATATTAGCTAATCTGCTTGTACTAAAATGATGATATAGAATTAACTAGTAGCCCAAATAAACAATAAATTAAAGTTGGAATTGGCTGATTAATAAATTATCGTTTCAATTAACTTTAATTTGTTATTGATACCTTCCGTTATTATTTTATTAAAATAGACAGTAATTTTTTAGCAAAAAATATAAGCCATCTTTTTCTAAATCAATTAATATTTCTTATACTCTACAGTATTTTATTGAAAATTATTTAAACATAAATCGTCTTTTTATTTAATCCGTGCGTTGTTAAGAAAATCAAAAACGTTTTATGTACCTGATCTCCTTTATTCTTATGCTTGATTCTTCTCGCTTTTTAGATAAAGTATATTTATTCTTATTTAACTCTGCTAATATTTTAAATTTTTGACTCTTCCTTTCAATCCCTACTTATTTACGCTCGTCTACTTCTTAGCATTAAACATCTTTACCTCTAAAACCGTTAACATTTTCATAGATGCAGCATGAGAAAATTTAACATTGCCTTATAAGGAGAACTTGAAATTACAATGTTTGATACCCAATCGGTTTTAGAAGTCTTGCGTCCAATTCAAGATCCTGAACTCCAAAAGAGTTTAGTAGACTTAAATATGATTCGTAATGTAATTATTGATGGCTCCCGAGTCAGTTTTACTCTGGTTTTAACTACTCCGGCTTGTCCTTTAAAAGAATTTATCGTTAAGGATTGCCAAAAAGCTATTAAACAGTTACCAGGAGTAACAACTGTTGAAGTAAAAGTAACGGCCGAAATTCCTCAACAAAAAATGTTACCAAGTCAACAACACGTCGCCGGAATCAAAAATATTATTGCTATTTCGAGTGGGAAAGGAGGTGTCGGTAAAAGCACCGTTGCGGTGAATATAGCTGTTGCTTTAGCTCAAACAGGAGCAAAAGTTGGTTTGCTAGATGCTGACATTTACGGTCCTAATACTCCGATTATGTTAGGATTAGCCGACGCAGGATTTAAGATAGAACATATGTCCCATGGGGAAGTACCAGAGCCTGCCTTTAATCATGGAGTAAAAATAGTATCCATGGGCTTTTTAATTGATACTGATCAACCCGTTATCTGGCGTGGTCCAATGCTAAATGGCATTATTCGTCAATTTCTCTATCAATTCAGTTGGGGAACTTTAGATTATTTAGTTGTAGATATGCCCCCGGGAACTGGAGATGCTCAATTAACTCTCGCCCAAGCAGTTCCTATGGCAGGCGCTGTTATTGTTACTACTCCTCAAACAGTATCTTTATTAGATGCTCGTCGTGGGCTAAGAATGTTTCAACAATTAGGGGTTAATGTCCTGGGATTGGTGGAAAATATGAGCTATTTTATCCCTCCTGACCTACCTAATCGCACTTATGATATCTTTGGTTCAGGTGGTGGAGAAAAGGCTTCTATAGAATTAAATATCCCCTTACTTGGCTGTATTCCTCTCGAAATTGCCTTACGTGAAGGAGGAGATCAAGGAATTCCGATTGTTAAGGCTGCCCCTGAATCGGTTTCTGCTAAAGTATTGACCTCAATTGCTCAACAAATTGCTGCAAAGGTATCGGTAGCAGCCTTAACCTAAGTTAAAAAATTATTTCAAACGGGGAGTTATCCTAGATAATGCCTAGACTTGCTAAAAAACGACGTTTACCTTTCTGGTTATATAACTTAGCCAAAGTTGATTGGCTGTTAATATTTTTAGTTGTAGGTTTAACTAGTGTAGGAGGGTTGATGATCCGCAGTACCGAACTTCTAGAAGGATCGGTAGACTGGTGGCAACATTGGGTATTTGGATTAATAGGGTTAATGATTACTTTGATATTGGCCTGTTGGAGATATGACCCCCTTATACAGTTACATTGGGTAACTTACACTATCACCAATATTTCTCTCATCGCGGTGATTATCATTGGAGTAGCAGCTAATGGGGCGCAAAGTTGGATTAGTATTGGTAGCTTTAACATTCAACCTTCAGAATTTGCAAAGGTCGGTCTGATTATTACCTTAAGTGCTCTTTTGCACGAAAAACAAGCAACAACAATCTCAACTGTCTTAAGAATTTTCGCAGTAATGGCGGTTCCTTTGATACTGATCATGTTACAACCAGATTTAGGTACAGGATTAGTTTTCACCGCAATTACCTTAGGAATGTTGTATTGGGCAAACATGCACCCAGGATGGCTCATTTTAATTCTATCTCCCCTAATTTCTGCAATATTAGTCAATATATTGCCGTTGGGTTGGATTATTTGGGTAGTGATTATGGGTTTAATTGCTTGGTTTACTTTGCCCTTGCGTTTTGTTTTTAGCATGGGAGCAGTCGCTGTTAATATAGCAGCAGGGCAGTTGAGCGGTATGTTGTGGAAACTACTCCAAGATTATCAAAAGGATCGTTTAACTCTTTTTTTAGAACCAGAAAAAAATCCACTCGGTGGGGGCTATCAGTTGATTCAGTCCCGAATTGCTATTGGCTCAGGAGAATTATGGGGACGGGGACTACATAAAGGGACTCAAACCCAACTAAATTTTATTCCTGAACAACATACTGATTTTATTTTCGCGGCTGTCGGAGAGGAGTTCGGTTTTATTGGTAGTATTTGTGTTTTGTTTGCCTTTTGGTTAATTTGTTTTCGATTAGTAGTTATTGCTTGTCAAGCTAAAGAAAACTTCGGGTCTTTATTAGCTATTGGAGTTTTATCAATGATCTCGTTTCAGGTTGTTGTCAATATTTGTATGACGGTAGGTTTAGCTCCTATCACGGGTATCCCTTTGCCATGGTTAAGTTATGGTAGATCTTCCTTGCTAACTAACTTTATTGCTCTAGGTTTAGTAGAATCTGTAGCTAATTATCGTAGTAATAAAAGGTCTTAGTTTTTAAATAAAAGCTATTGACTTTTATTTAATGAATATACTTCAATACCCTTCATTCAATAAATAAAACAAATGTATTTTAAAAATAAATTCACTTAATATCCTTTTACCTAAAAACAACTGAGTAGCAAAAGATTCTTCAAAGTAGCCATTTAACTACCTTAGCTCATATTTGCCGTATATTTTAGCATAATAGTCTAAGATCATTTGTATCTGGTATTTTTTCAGGGTATCAAGAGAACTAGTATAATGTATTATTAAAGTTTTTACTTGACTTTGAGTATAATCAAACTGTTTTAATTGTTGGGGAATTAACTCAGTGGTTACCCCTTTAACTTGTTGCAAATGAGCTGCTAATTCTCGATATACTGCTAACGGTAAATTCGAGTAGGTAACTTGTTGTTGTTTTATTGTTGTTTGTTTCATATCTATAACTTTAACTATAACTCATTATAAATATAAAATAAGTTCACGAACTTTATATTAAAACTTATCCTAAGTAAGCTTCATCTGTTTAAATAAATGAAAACTTTTATCTTTTTGTATTTAATTTATGAGATAGATTTATGAGTAAAATAAGTAAATAATCTGCACTATAAAAATAATACTGGCTACATCGCAAGCTTGAGACTTATCTTTTTCCAAGGCAATAATGCCACAGATATTGGGTTAATAATACTAAATTTTTCGTACCGCCCAATTAGAAGTTCCCACCTGCCCTTTCTTTTATGTTTTTTTAATATAAGTTTCGACTGGATCTGAAGGTTTCTCTAAAAAACATACAAAACATCATAGCATGCCATTCTAGTACAGAATGACGCTCACTACCGTCCATGCTAACAGCTTATATAAATAGAAAAAATCAGGAAAAACCGTTAAGTAACAAGTATTTCGTAAATAAGTAATGATATATGCTTATTTGATACTTTGGAGTATTGATATACTTTGACACCAAAATACATCTTTTTAAGCTTTCTTCCATGTGAATTTATTATAAATTTAATAGAAAAATCTCATCCCAATTTCATAAAATGCCAGTCGGGACGAAGATGACTAGCATCTCTTAAATAAGAATGGTAGATTTCTACCTGAGGTTTTGAGGTGTTAAAGTGAATTAAAACCCGAATACATCTTTTTAAACTTCCTTCCACGTGCATTTGTTGCAAATCTAATAAAGGAACATTGTCCCAATGTGGACGTTGACGAGCGATCGCCGCTGGAAAAATGGCGTCAAGATCCTTAGTAGTAGTAAAAGTCGCACTGACTATATCTTCGGGATTAAGTTGATTGCGGATTTCGATTGCCTCAAGTAATTCGTTCACAGCATCCTTTATCTCTTCTTTTGTATTGTCTGATACTGTGGTTGCTCCTCGAATACCCCGCACTTTGCAATTCACAATCAAATCCCTCCGACAACTTTTGCTTAATACTTAGAGTTTAGGGTCGATATAACCATAATGGTTGACCATTGGTCGCCAACTCAAATCTAACCCAATCTATTGCTACTCTTAACCCAGACTTATTTTGATTTTTAGATAAAATTCGATTCCATAAAGGTTTGGGGGCTTCAATTGTATAACATTGAGCTCGATCAGGATTAAGTCCCACCAATTCAGCTACCCAGCGACGGGCATCTTCTTCTGTTCCTAGGCGATCCACCACCCCTAATTCTAAAGCCTGTTGTCCAGTAAAAATGCGCCCATCAGCAAAACTTTTAACCTTCTCTACATCTAAATTACGACCTTGAGCAACTGTATTGACAAATTGTTGATAACTCACATCAATCATTTCTTGAAGAATAGTCTCTTCTTCCATCGTTAATTCCCGATCAAAAGAGAGAATGTCCTTATAAGGACCTGATTTAATCACTTTAAAGGAAACTCCAACTTTATCTAGAAACCGTTCTAAGTTATTTCCCCGCAAAATAACTCCAATGCTTCCAGTAATAGTTCCTGGGTTAGCGACAATATACTCCGCTCCTACTCCAATATAAACGCCACCAGAGGCAGAAATATTGCCGAAACTGGCTACTATTTTAACTGTTTCTCTTAATTTTTTGATTGCTTCATAAATCTCTTGGGAATCCGCTACTGTTCCTCCTGGAGAATCAATTCGTAAAAGTAAAGCAGGAAACTTCTTTTCTTTGACGATTTTTAAAGCTTTAAGAACATTTTTGCGAGTTTCTGAGGCAATAGCACCACTAACTTCAATGCGGGCAATTTGTTTAGTTGGTCTAGGTTTAAACGGCCAAATCATAAGCGGTTTTTAATGGTTTAATAGACAAGATAAAAGTTATAGTCTTTCCAGGCTGAAGCATGATAGTAGCCAATAACTTTTCGAACTCTTATTCTGAGTGTATTCTGTAACTACAGAAACTAAACTTTTATAAAGTTCAAGTTTCTGATATCTTAGAATCCTTGTAGAATAAGACTTTCAGTCCTTGACTTGATTGGAATACCTTTAAAGCCAGTCAGAAAAGCCAAGATTATTATCATCAGACTTTTAATTCTAACATTTTTAATTGATGTTTTCCATTAAGCTAATACTTTTAATTTTTGTAAATGGGGATCACTACAACCAGTAATACTAGCTCCTAGAGCTAATACTATTTG
The DNA here is from genome assembly GCF_947331815.1 of Cyanobacterium sp. uoEpiScrs1. Classification (GTDB taxonomy): domain Bacteria; phylum Cyanobacteriota; class Cyanobacteriia; order Cyanobacteriales; family Microcystaceae; genus Rippkaea. The sequence goes on along the minus strand of NZ_OX373462.1, from coordinate 591,593 downwards.
TAAATATTCTAAGATATGATTAGTAATTTCTTCCCCGGGCATTAAAATTGGAATTCCTGGAGGATAAGAACAAATTAAATCCCCACTAATTCTGCCAAGACTATAGTTAAAGTCAACCATTTCTGTCACAGCAAAGAAAGTTTCACGAGGGGAAATGGGGGGATAGGGAGATTGAGGTACAGGAAGATGGGGGTATGGAAAGGTGGGGGTATGGGGACAATAATAGGCATTACCTAGAACTTGGAAAGCTGCTATCAGTTTAGTAATATCATCTATTGTATTACCTATAGAAATAATAAAAGCTAAATGACGTAACATGGGTAGTTCTGCCGTTATTCCTAATTGTTTATGGAGAATTTTATCAACTTCAAAACCACTTAACTTCAAAGCTGTAACATTGACTGTTAATCGCGTAGTATCTAAGTAATAAAAGCTGTCAAAAGGTTCTTTTAAATCTAAAATGGACAAGCCTTGAATCTGACTTAATTCTTGTCTAGCTTTTCTAGAAAGTTCAATTGTTTTATCTAATAGTTCTTTTCCCTGTAATGCTATTTGTTGTCTTGCTCCGTCCAAAGATGCTAACAATAGATAACTCGGACTTGTAGACTCAATTAACTGTAACGCTCGACTAATTCTTTGAGGATCAATACGTGTACCTTGAAGATGTAACATAGAAGCCTGGGTCATAGCTCCTAATACTTTATGAGTCGATTGTACGCTTAGATCTGCTCCCATGGATAAAGCACAGGGTGGTAAGTCTTGGTGAAAGGTGAAATGACCTCCATGAGCTTCATCGACCAATAAAGGAATTCCCCGACAATGGGTTAAATCTACAATAGCTTTTATATCACTACACACACCGTGATAGGTAGGATAAACTACCATAACTGCCTTAACATCAGAATTTTCCTCTAAAACCTGTTTTAAGGAATTTGGGGTAATGCTATAGGAAAGATCCCAAAGAGGATCGTAGTAAGGACTAACAAAAATTGGAACAGCCCCCGATAAAATTAATCCCGCAATCGCTGATTGATGGATATTACGGGGCAAAACAATCTTATCCCCTGGATTACAAGTAGCTAAAATTGCTGCAACAATTCCACAAGTTGAACCATCCACTAAGAACCAAGTTTGTTCTGCTCCAAACGCCTCTGCTGCTAATTTTTGTGCTTTTTTTATAACTCCTGATGGGGCAAATAAATTATCTAATTCAGGCAACTCTGGCAGATCAGCAGTAAATGCAGTTTTTCCTAGTAACCTTTCCAGGGGTTGTGATATTCCTTGCCCTTGTTTATGTCCAGGTGTATGGAAAGCTACATTTTTCTGAGCAATTGATTTTATTAATGCCCCAATGAGAGGCATTTTAGATTGAGAGTTGAAAAATTTGTTTTGCGATGAGGTCATGCGAGATGAAACATTCGTTTAAAATATTGACGTGTCTAGTAATTAATGGATATTATTTGGTTATACTCAGGTTTGAATTCGTGTTTGGTATGATATGACTATATAGTCATTAAAAATTAACTGCTTGGCGTTTTATTAAGGTTATCGTTCTCGAAGCGGGAGGTATCAAAGTAGTTGTAAGAAATAATTAGGGAATACGGACTACAATGTTTGAGAAAAATTATTTGTTTTTCCCAAAAGAGGGCATATTTCTTTACTAAAAAATACAGAAAGTATTAAAATTTTAAGAGTATTCTTATTACAAGTAATCGAAGACAAAAGATAAATAACAATTTGAATAAATTAATCGAGAAAGTAAGAACATAATCTAACCCCACCTGGAATGAGAATACCCCGTTTCGACAATAGAACATTGTTCTAGATTTGTAAAAGACGTTAGACTGAGACAGGTGACTAACCTCACTAATAAAAAATATATCAAAAAAACAGTAGGACTACTCACAAAAGTTAAGCTTTAGTGAAAGCGACAATTTTCATTATAGTTAACTTTAGATATTTAGCGTAGCAGCCTTCGCCCTAAAGTTTAGCAAATGGAGAAGATTATGCAAACATCAGTAACTTCTGAAGTGATGGATCTAGCAAAACACGGCTTACCGGTTACTATTATTACAGGATTTCTTGGTAGTGGGAAAACAACTCTTCTTAACTATATACTGACCAATCAAAAAGGATTAAAAATAGCAGTTCTTGTTAATGAATTTGGCGAAATCGGTATTGATAATGAACTCATTGTGACTGTTGAAGATAATATAGTAGAATTGAGCAATGGTTGTATTTGTTGTACTATTAATGAAGATTTAGTTCAAGCAGTTTATAAAATTTTAGAACGTCCTGACAATATAGATTATTTAGTTGTTGAAACTACTGGAGTTGCTGATCCTTTACCAGTCGCTTTAACATTTTTGGGAACAGAGTTAAGAGATATGACATTCTTAGATTCTATTGTCACAATGGTAGACTGTTCTAACTTTAGTCTAGATTTATTTAATTCCCAAGCTGCCTACAGTCAAATTGCTTATGGCGATATTATTATTCTTAATAAGATAGATTTGGTAAACAAATCAGATGTAGATGCTTTGGAAATTAGAATTCGAGATATTAAAGAAGCGGCCAGAATATTACGCGCTCGAGAGTCTGAAGTACCATTACCTTTAATTCTAAGTGTCGGGCTATTTAATTCTAGTAAATATTTTGATTCTGAAGAGTCCAAAAAGTATCACAAACATAGACACGATCATGACCACCACGATCATGACCACCACGATCATGACCACCACGATCATGACCACCACGATCATGACCACCACCATTCCAATCATTTGGACAATGATGGATTTATATCTATTTCTTTTGAAAGTGATAAACCCTTTGCCGTTCGCAAATTTCAGTACTTTTTAGACAACCAACTACCGGATAATGTCTTTCGTGCTAAGGGTATTTTATGGTTTGATGAAAGTCCCAAACGTCACATCTTTCACCTTAGTGGTAAACGGTTTACCCTAGAAGATGATGAGTGGAAAGGAGAACCCAAAAATCAAATTGTATTCATTGGTCAGAATCTTGACAGCCAGATGTTGTGTGAACAAATGAAAGAGTGTATTTCTCTTTCTATAGATCGTCAAGCTCAAGAATTTGATAAATAAACAAAAATAATATTTTAACCAAAAGGTAAGGCATTAAGATTAACTACTATGCATTACTTTTTGGTTTCCAGAATAATTCTATGAGGAATGATTGAATATGCAATCATTTCTTTCCTAGGTTCTGTCTAATCTTGTTAGATCAATAATCAATTTATTATTTACAGATATCACCAGTTTATCGTTAATGTTTGAACCAATATTAATTGTTAAAAAAAGGAAGTATGTCGCCTATATTAAGAATAAAATTTTCTAATCCACCTGTGCCTGAATTATTTTACAAAATCAGTGTCAAAGTTTTGGAACTGTAAATCATCGTATAATATACTCTTATATTTAAATATATCTCTATTCTGATAATCAGATTAATAGAAAAATAATGAGCTTAAATCAATATATGACTTTATTAAAAACTAAAATTAATTTCTTAATCTACACATGACTATATTTTATTTATCCCTAGCTAAAGAAAGAGCTATTTCAGTTAAGAAACAATTTTTAAAAATTAATATAAATTAATAAGGACCTACCATTATCAAGAGTAAAGAGTGATTTATCGCGTAAATATTTTTTATTTATTTATGGATACTATTTATCTTGAATAGTTAGAATGATTTTTCAAAAAATAACATTTTACTATGTTTGGTTTCTTAAATAACCCAGTAAATTATTTATATAAGTCAAGATTTAATTATTCTATGGCTGAGAATAATAAGCTTTGTAACTCCAATCAATTGATTTTAGTTTGTATCTAAATTGTTTAATCTAAACTGTTTAATGAATTTAATTAATCCTTCTGTAGAATTTCCTGAAATCAAATGAGCAGAAAAGTTATGTTTTTTACTGATATGGTTAACATAAGAGGATTGAAGATAAGATTTATAATCTTGATTGTTTACAATATAGATTTCAAAAAAAGCTAACATGGTTGCATTAGTATAATTATCAAGTAAAACTGAACTAGGTAAAGTTAAATTTGGAAGAGTTTTAATCATATCCGTTAACCCTGCATCTAGTTGAGAAAAATCTACATGTGCTTGACCTTCTTGCAATAAAAGATAGCGGTTTTTAGTTGTTAACCAGGGAAAAGATCGAGCCTGTTCAAATACAAAAGGCGTGGCTGGATCGTAATTTCCAGCACCAATGAAAGTTGGGATTATGATTTTACTTAATCCTTGTTCTCCAAAAATACTAGCGTTAACGGGATTAATCGCATAAACTGCTTGTATTCGTTCATCTCGAAAATTATAATTTTTTCTCTTCAATTTTAAAGCTCGACATTGAAGTAATAATGCTGTATTTAACTTACCAAGTTCTATATTACAATCTTTTTCAAGTCCTTTGAAATCTAGAGTTGCTCCTGCTAAAGCCAAGACTGTATAACCGCCAAAAGAATGACCAAAAATTCCTACATTTTCTAAATTTAGGTTTCCGCCGAACTCAGTAATATTACGTCGTTCTAATTCATCTAAAGTCTGGCTAATATCTAGGGGACGGTTTAAGAATTCATCAAGATCAAATATTTCTCTAGTATAACCCTCTAACAAATCTTGAAGATGTTGAACATCACTCCCTAGATGTTGAGGAAGAGCAACCACATAACCATAAGAAGCCAAATGTTCGGCCCGTTTGGCAAAATCTTCCGGTCTAGAACTTAGTCCATGAGAGATAATCACTACAGGGGTTCTACCCTCACGCTGTGTTTGAGGTCTATAGACATCGACATAAAATTCCTGTCCTTTCCACTGTATATTTCGCTTTTTATGTTGTAAAGTCCAACGTTTAGGTTTTTCTATTTTAAAAGGGCCTGGCTCTCGTATATCAGTTAACTGTACAAAATTAATAGGTGCAGCATTTTGAGCTTCAATTTCTGATAATTCAGCGACAGCTTCACTAAATAAATAGGTACCGTTAATAATTACCTTGATTTGTTGAGATAAACGTAAAGTTTTTTTGAGATCAATTTGCATATTTACAGGAAGTTTTTTCAGAATATTAATTAAGCTTAATCCTTCAGGTTCAAAGGCTGCTTGGACTAATGACCCTCTCAGAGGATATTTGCCATTACGTCCTCCTTGAATGTTAATAACATCTCCAAAATAATCAATAAGACGTTCTCCTTCATCAGTGCGAAGAAAACGATACAACAAAACAGGGTTAACCTCTACAGGGGTCATTAAAGCCTCCCGAAATAAGACTTTTTCTTCTTCTGTTGTCCCGACAATATCTAAATAGAATGCTAAGTTTTTATCTATTTTTCCTTTTTTAGCAAATTTTTCTAAAGATTTAACTCTCACTGAAAGATTAAGGGCATTATATAGTAGATATATTGTCTCAGCTCCTTGAACAGGAGTTATAAGGGTAAACATTGCTATACTAAATGCAGTCAATAGCCAAGGAACTAAAAAAATGCCAGCAAATCTCATCTGAGAGAATGTCCAAATAATTTTATATTTATAGATTTTATAAGAAATTGCTATTGCTCGCAGATATATTAGTTAATATTTTTTATATAATTTTATCATCATACTTACTTTTAATATTTCTAGAAAATAGTATTTTTAGATATATTTAATTTAATAAATATAAGTATAAGAAATGTGACATATTTTACATTTTTTTGCTTGATTAATACACAAATAATGCTCTTTAAATTTATCCATAAAATAATCATTGATAATGACACCATTGAAGCATATACTCAAAAATTTAAATTATTTTTTTAACATAATTTCACCTATTATACTTAATGATTGTTCTAACAACTTTATACTTTATATTCTGACAAGCTATCCAAGAAATAAGACTTTTTATTGATTATTTAAGAATATAATTAGATGTCTGTAACAAAAAATAATATTTAATAATTTTTATTTTAACTAAATTTTGATTTGATTGTATTGTTTAATAACTAAACTTATTAAATAAGCAGTTCCAGATATTAGTATAATAGTTGCTCCAGAAGTCAAGTTAAAACGGTAAGATAAACCAAGTCCTAAAGTGGTAAAAATTCCCCCTAAAATAATTGAAAATATCATTATTTGCTTAAGATCCTGTGAAAATTGTTCTGCAATTGCTGCTGGAATTGTTAACAAAGCAATTACCATAATCAACCCAACAATCTGCATTACCATTACTACTGTTAAAGCAATTATGGCAACTAATATTAAGTAAAAAGTATCTGCAGGAATATTGCAAGTTAATGCAAAAACACGGTCAAAAGAAATAGCTAATAGCTCCTTATAAAATATAGTCACTATCAATATAATAATAGTATTTAGACATGCTATTATCAGTAGATTGGCTTTGGATACTATTAAAATACTCCCAAACAAGTAACTCATTAAATCTGCTTTATATCCTGGAGTCAAATCTACTAAAATAATACCAATCGCCATCCCAACTGCCCACATTACACCAATCAAAGTATCTGCTCTTTGTTTAGTCTTTCGAGCTATCCATCCCATTCCTAAAGCTGCCATCAACGCAAAAATAATCGCCCCAAAAATAGGGTTAAAATCATAAAAATAGCCCAATCCGATGCCGCCATAGGCTGCATGAGCAATTCCTCCACTGATAAATACAATACGGTTAACAACTACTAGTGTACCGACGATGCCACAAGCAATACTAACTAATACCCCTACTAAAAGAGCATTACGCATAAATTCAAATTGAAATAATTCAAAAATACTTTCAATCATTTTTTTTATAAAAGGGGCAAGAATATTGGGGAAGAATCTGATAGGGGACTTTATAATCAATAAAATCAATAGGACATTGATAAGTTCGTTCAAGAATATTATTTGTAAGTTGGTCTTTTTCGCTATAGAGCAGACGGCGATTAAGAGAGCCTATACTCTTAACGTAGGTTAAAATTTCTCCTATATCGTGAGATATCAACAAAATTGTAATATATTGATTAATATCTTTGAGTAACTCATAAATACTGCTTTTTATTTTGTAATCAACACTTGCAGTAGGTTCATCCAATAGCAAAATACGAGGTTCTGAAGCTAAAGCGCGAGCAATATAAACCCGTTGACGTTGACCTCCTGATAATTGACCGATGGGACGATTTCGCAGTTCGACTATTCCTACTTGTTCTAGACTATGATTGACAATGGCTTCATCTTTTGCATTGTATCTGTGTAATAGACGGCGTTTTCCTAATCGACCCATCTTGACAACATCAGCAACTCTAACGGGAAAATCTTGATCAAATTCTAAGACTTGAGGAACATAACCTATATATTGTCGACCAGAACATACTCGCCTTCCCATGATTTTAACATTACCTTGAAAAGGAGAGATTAATCCTAATATTAGTTTTAATAAAGTTGTCTTTCCCCCTCCATTTGGACCAATTATTCCAATAAAATCTCCTTCATAAACAGTAAGATTAATATCTTCTAAGACAGGAGTTTGATTATATTTTACCCAAACATGATTCAGACTAATAACTTCAGTAGACATAAAGTTAAATTGATGGTGCTACAAAATATACTTTAATCTAAAATAGTAGAAAAAGTTTTGGATACTTCTAGTAAGTTTTCTGACCAATTAGGTGCCAAAGGACTAATAAATAAAACCTCTCCATCTATTTCTTTTGCAATAATCTTAGCAGAGTTAGTATTTGACTCTGGTTGAGTAAAAATAACTTTTATTTTTTCTTTTTTAGCTTTCTTAATCAATTTTACTAACTCAGCAGGACTTGGTCTCTGTCCTCCCACCTCTACAGGTATTTGAATTAAGTTATACTCATTAGCAAAATAACCCCAAGCCGGATGAAATACAATAAATTTTCTATTTTCTATTTGAGTGAGATTTTCTTTTATTTGATTACTTAACTGTTCTATCTCTTGTAGAAATATGTTTAGATTTTCTAGATATTTTGCCCGATAATCAGGATCAAGTTTAGACAATCCTTTATAAATATTTCTAGCTTGGATCTTAGCTAATGTTGGAGATAGCCAAATATGGGGATCTAGGGTTTCTATTGCGGTTTCTAATTTTAGTTTACTATGGTGATGTTTATGATGATCATGGTCTATCATAGGGAGACGCTCTATTCCCCTAGCTGAGTCGATAATTTGCAATTGAGTATTTATCCCTGAAATCTTGTCTATCCACGCTCTTTCAAACGGGATACCAATAGTGATGTAAGCTTTCGCATCACTCAGAGCTTGTAATTGCTCAGGTTTTGGTTCGTAGTTATGGAAGTCAGCCCCAGGTTTTACCATAACATTAATCTTTACTCGATCACCTCCAATTTTCCTGACAAAATACTTTTGGGGAACGATACTTACCGTAACGTTAAAAACCTCTGTAGTCTTGGTTTGAATTCTCGATTGGTTATTACACCCCGTTGTCATAACAACATTCAATACTAGGGTCATCCAGATAGCCGAAACCCGCAAATTCATTTAAGATTATGACCTTTATGTAAGAGTGATAATAATTATAATTATATTTTATTACACTTGATAAGTATTTAAATACGTCACTATCTTCTGTACTTGAAGCAGATAACTAAGATATTGACTTATAACAATATTTGTTAGTTATATTAATGTGAATATTTATATGATACATTGTACACTGCTGTTATTATGAATAATACATATTCAGCTATTTTTAACCGTAACAACTATTCTCTCTATTTTCTATTTTAGGTATTTTTTTGATTCACTTATTTATTGATCTAAATTGAAAATATATAGAGCAATATAGTCTGTCACATATATTGTTATTAGTTAAATTATTTTTTTTATTAGAAATATTTTTATAGTTAATTAATGTCATATTACTTTAATATTCATAGCTAATTAATTAAGAAAAAAATATTATTTTATAATATAAGATCTAGCTTGTAAACCTGCTAAAATATTGTTACTACCGTATATAAATACGAGTTTACTTATCCGATTATTCTTTAAGTTTAATTATTGTTATTTAATCTTAATATACAATAATACTATCCCTAGTAATAATAATACTTTTGTTAACCAATCTCCCCATTGAACATACAAAGTATGGCTATTACTACGATAAATTTTTCCCTGGTGTAATTGATAAGTATTAATATCAGATATCCATAAAGTTTTACCACGAGGATTAACAATACCAGAGTATCCAGTATTAGTTGCTCTTGCCATCCATTTACCTGTTTCAATGGCTCTAATTATATCTTGAGCATGATGTTGGGCGGGCATTGCTTGACTATAATGAGAATTATTAGATGCTGTAATTATAAATTCTCCACCTATTTTTGCTTGACGACGAAAATGTTCACTAAAAGCTGATTCATAGCAAATTCCTATGATTGCTTGTCCAAAGGTAGTCTTAAAAATTTGACTGTTGTCTCCCGCTTTTAAATGACTCTTTAATGGAGAAAGTCGACTAATAACTTTACCTAAAATAAATCTAAAAGGAATATATTCTCCCAAAGGAACTAATTTGACTTTATCAAAACTGCTTAATATTTTTCCTTCTCCCGTTACTGAAAATAGGCTATTAGTATAGCTATTATTTTGCCTCCCAAATGCTCCCAATAAAACAGGGACCTTGTATTTTAAAATTTCTGAATATAAAGGACTATTAATCACAATGTAATTCCAGTCAAAAGGTAAAGCAGTTTCTGGGGTTATAATCAAATCTACTCCTTGATGAGCTAATATTCTATAACCATTTACATACTCCTGAGTTGCTTTTTGTAAACCTTCAGCATAAAGCTTTATTGAGTTGGGAATATTGCCTTGGATAATGCCTACTTTTATAGCATTTTTTTTTATTATCAAAACTGGACTTTTGTATAAAGATAATCCTATTAAATGTAAACCAATTAAAATTTTAATTGATATAAAAAAAAGAGTTAAAGAGTGATAATTATACTGATTTAACTTAAACCAATTAGAAAAAGTTATTTTTGACTGATATTGATTTGTTCGTAAAATAATTCCTTCTGCAATTAATCCATTAATAGTAACAATAGTGGCAGTTACCATTGAAAATCCCGAAAATTGACTAAGTTGTAGAATAGCTAAATTATTAGGACTTTGAGTATAGGAGAGTGAAGTCCACCATAAAGAGCTTTTACTCCAAATTGACTCTAGTAGACACCAAATTGTTACACCAAAAAAAACTCTTGAACAGGAATCAATTATCTTTTTTCTAAAGTAAATTTCTCTAAATTTAAGATTATCAATAACTCTAACTATTAATGACCAAATAATGACTAGTATGGCTCCCCAAATAGTGATTAATGCCCAACAAATAATAGTGATAAATAAACTAGTAAACCAAGAAAATTGCATCCAAGTCATAGGATGAATTCCAGTAATCCAAAATAAACTTAATCCATGATAGCCTACTCCCCAAGATAAAGCGATCCAGGTTTTTTTTTCTAAAATTAAAGTTTTTATAGTTGTCTTTTCTTTAGATTGGTTATAATATTGATGCTTTTTAAATGTGAAAAACCATAGAGGAATTAAAGCTAACCATGCAAAATAAAAAGCTGATATAGGAGCAGTTGATAATCCCATCAATATTCCGCCTAAAAAAGCTATAATTATTGGTATACAAGTATTTAAATTAAAAAAATGTTTAATTTTCATTGATTATTTGTTTTTTAATAAAAAAATATAAATATTTGTTGACAACTCAACAATAGTAACTTTTTCGGTTTAGCTAAATTAATATTTTTAAGTTATTACTAAATCTTTAGTGATAGTACATTATTATACTTAGAAATTCAACAACTAGTTTATATATTAATGTCAACAAATTGTTGTATCATTAATGCTATAGTTCATAATCTTGTAGACTTATAACCCCATAAATATCTTCAGTATTAGTTGGTTTATAGTTTTTCCATTATGACAGAAAGATAACTAACATTATTAAGTTGTAATTGTACTTTAAGGAAGTTTATATTGTAAATATTGCTGATAGTGTAATATGCTTATCTAATGTTTAATTTGTCTGTTCGTACTCTTTGATTACTACAAATTATTAGTTCTTCGAGTTTAGAATCATTAAGTATAGTGCTTACCACTTTTCTATTCTAGTCAATAATAATGCTGGGATGGCTAGAGGGATAGTTTTGTGTAATTTAACTAGCCAGCGTTTTCTTGTGACAGACTAGGATGTGAATTAATGAGCCGTACTTAGTTAAATAACAAGTCTCTTCTTCTATGATATCTTTGCCCATCACAATTACTAGTTCTTGATTTATAAACATTTGGGTTACTTGATCACAGATAGTGTCGGCAAAAATATCTTGAACCCATGATTTATTTTTGTTACTAATTCCTGAGTATCCGGCTATTGTCTCTTTAATAACAATTAGACTATCAGTTAAAATGTATCGTTCGGTCGAATATATCTTGAAAAAACGCTGACTTAAATAGATTGCTACTATGTATTCAGTATAAGATTAGATTTTATAAAGTTTTGTTTGCGTCCTCATTTATCCCATGAGTTCAAAGTAAGTAATCCTTTTAAAAAAATATGGGAAAAAGAATAAGTTCTAGTTTAGCTTTTCTAGTATAAACTAATGTGTTATGATCAACCTGATATTAGTTATTGTTAGCTAAGTTATCTATATACCAGGCAATTAAAAATAAATTTTTAAATAAATAACTACCAAAAGTTAAGCTCTAATTCTGATTACTGAAGTTTTAAATTGTTAAAGTAATAGATATTAATTAAAAGTAACTAACATAAGTCCAATTGTAGTATTTCAAAAGTATGAAGAATTGTAGATCAATTGTAGATTAGATGCAAAATAATTAAAGAGATGCTACCTTAATATTCACTGAAAAGTTTAGATTACTCCGATTAACCTCCATTATGAAGCGTCGTCAATTCATTAAATACAGCAGCCTAGGAATGGCTAGTGTAGGAGTAACCGCTTGCACTCAAGGTAATCTAGATCCCCTTCGTTTTTCAGAAACTTTATTGAACTACAAGAACAAATTCGGCTCATTGGAAAAAACTAACCTAACTATAGGATTTGTTCCAACTACCGATGCTATTCCTTTAATTATTGCCCAAAAAGAAGGTTTTTTTAGACGTTATGGACTAGAAGTTATTCTTAAACGCCTATCTTCCTGGAAAGCAATCGAAAAGGATTTACTAAACTGGCAATTAGATGCTGCACAGGCTCCTTTTGCTTTACCAATATCTGTCCAGTTAGGGAAACAACAAGCTTCCCTGATTTCCCTGATGAACCTTAACTTAAATGGTAGTGCCATTACCCTTACTAAGCAAGCCTGGAAAAAAGGTTTACGTTCTTTCCTAAATTATAATGATTTTGGGGATTTTAAAAGAAGTTTTTGTCGATATATTCGAAGTAATGCTCATACTTGTTTTGCTATAGACTCCCCAATTTCAATGGATGCTTATTTATTGCGTTATTGGTTAGCAGCTATGGGAGTTGATCCTGATCGTGAAATAAAATTATTAGAATTTAAAGCCAGCCAATTGATCTATAAATTGCAAGCGCGGACGATAGAAGGTTATAGTATTTCGGCGCCATGGACACGCTCTGCAATTGCTGAGAACACAGGATTTATCATCAATATTAGTCGAGAAATCTGGCAAGGACATCCCAATAAGATTTTAGCTGCTATGGATGGTTGGGTAAAAAGACATCCTGCTACTACACGATCTTTAATGGCTGCGTTGTTAGAAGCCTGTCAGTATTGCGATCATCAACGCCATCGAGGGAAAATGACTGAAATATTAGCTCAAAATCAGTATCTAAATCTAGATAAGACCTTGATTGAACCGACTTTAAATGGAGATTATGCTTATACCAATAATACCCCTAAGAATAAATTGGTAAAGATTCCAGACTTCACTATTTTTCACTATCAAGATACTCCATATCTTAAGACCCCCGACCATGCTAACTATCCTTGGCGTTCTCATGCTGTATGGGTGCTAACCCAAATGATTCGTTGGAATCAACTGGAAATCACCAGCTATCCGAAAGATGCTGAACAAATTTTAGACCGAATTTATCCTGTCTCTATTTATAAAGAAGTAGCTAAAGTTCTCAACATTAAAATTCCTCATGAATCAATGAAATCTGAACCGACTACTGCTTTTATAGATGGACGACCCTTTGATCCGAGTCAACCTCTAGTTTACCTCAACCAGTTTTCTCTTCGAGCAAATAATCCCCAATTTTTTAGTTTTGTTTAATCATAAGAAAATCTAACAATAATTTTATTGGCTTATCCTCCTAAACAGACAACATCTAAATTTTGAGGTTAACTTAATTTATTAATTTACCAAATGTAATAACTTGACTTGATTTAAGATTACTTATAATACCATAAATCTATATTTGCCTCTACTTCTATTGTTAGACCAACCTAAATTATTCGGTAATTTCATTTTTAGATATTGTTTTTGCAGTAAGTAAACTTATTTAAAAATAAAAGTATATAGCCGATTACAGTATTCCTTATTCTAGAATTTTTAAAAAATATCAATGTTAATTATTTGTTTTACCTCTAAGTACGATGGCTAAATATTAGGATGGATATCCTGAAATAGGAAAAGTAATTTATAGATAGATTGTTTTTAAGCAAATAGCTTAGACTAAATAAGATATTTTGTCTTTTTAATAGCTCGCAAAAAAATAAATAGATCTAACAACATACATTTGTCTGAAATTTTTAAGTTTTTATATAGCTTGTTAAGTATAAAATGTTATTATGGTTTCTATATATTATCGATAATAAAAACTATTTTATGTAAAATCAACTTTACAGTTTTATCTATGAAATAATAGCTAAAATTTAAAAATACTGCATAAATAAATATATATAGTAACTACAAATAATGATCGGTATATAAATACCAAATAAATCACAAAAAACAGAAAATATATTCATTATTTTCTGTTTTTTTGTATAAGATTATGTTATGGATACTAATCTAAAAATGCAAATCTATTATTGAGTTTTATTTTAAATATATTTAAGATATTTAAGACAAGTTAGCTAGAAAGTATTTGTTAAAAGTAAATTATATAAGAGTTCAGCCAATATAACTTAAAATTAATTAGAATTAATTGAATATAAAAACATAAATATTCAATTTTAAATATATTTAATTGAATATATTTAAAATTGAAAGTAGATTATAAGTTGTTTTATCTGTGTAAAGCCTTGCCAGGAAATCTACTTCAAAAGTGTTAATTTATAATTAAAATCTAAAAATAAAATAAAATTTTTAAAAAACAATAGAGCATGGTTTATATATCATGACAAAATTACCTCCCTTTAATAATTTTAGATATGATTCAAATAGTAGTTTCAGAAGCTATAACATTTTAAGTTAATGTAGGGTTGGTGTGGTTTACGCTAAATCATAGAAATTTAGTCATTGTCTAATAATACTTATAAAACTTAGTTTAGTAATTAGCAATATGTGATGATAACTTAGCTTTTAAACCATTGTTTAGTTAATTAGCTAGTTTTCAAGTTAATTATTTACTAATATATTCTTGAATGTTAGGACACAAGGTTTACGCAAAGTAGTAATTACGATAAACTAAACTTAATATTTTTAGTAACTTACTCAACTTTTTTACCCTAACCCCTAGGAGGAAAAATTATAATGACAACCGAACCTAATGTATCTCAGGAAAATACTATTGAACAAGTGAATGTCGAAATTATTAAAACTGACAAAGTATCCTCAGCCTACCCCAATAGTAGACCAATACAAGATGAGACCGAAGCATTAATTAATGCTATTAAAACTAAAGCTTTTTCTGAAGTTAAAAAAGCTGGGGAATTTGCTCTAGACAATTATTTAGAAGCAGTGCGTAAAGCTCGCCAAGATATCGAAAACCGACAAATATTTGAACCAGAACAAATTGAAGATGCTATAAGACAAATTAAAAAAGAGATTGAAAAAGATTGGGATTCGATTGTTAAAGAAGTTACTAGTTTTGGTGATCGTCTCAATGAAGCTGCTAGAGCTGCATGGGATATTTTAACGAACTCAAAAGCTCAGGCAGATAAAGATAAAGAAAAATAGACAAAAGAAGAAAAGAAAGGTGTTACTAGAAGTAAAAGAAACGAACTTTTAACTTCCACTTTCTTTTTTTATTCCAACTACAGTTGTCAAAAATATGAGAGTTACGTTAAGTTTAGTTAGTATGAACTAACTAAACTTAACGTAAGTAAACATTATTTATGTCAGATAACTTGATAAGAGTGAAATATTACACTTTTATGATTTTTTTGATTAACCATGAAGAGAAACATTAACTTATGAAAATTTCTTGGAGAACCCTATTGCTTTGGAGTCTACCCCTTTTAGTAGTAGGATTTTTTATTTGGCAAGGGACGTTTTTTTCCTTTGGCATCAACATGGGTGGCAATACAGCTAATGCTCGCATGACCTATGGAAACTTCTTAAAGTATCTCGATTCAGGTCGTATTTTAGAAGTTGACCTTTATGAAGGAGGAAGAACTGCAATTGTTCGAGCAGTTAATCCTGAATTAGAAAATCGAGTACAGCGATCAAGAGTTGATTTACCGGTTAATACCCCTGATTTGATAGCTAAATTACGCAAAGCAAACATTGATATCGAATCCCATCCAGTTCGTAATGAGGGAGCCTTATGGGGATTTTTAGGAAATTTACTGTTCCCCATTCTCTTGATTGGAGCATTATTCTTTCTCTTCCGTCGGTCTAATAATTTGCCAGGCGGGCCAGGCCAAGCGATGAGTTTTGGGAAATCTCGTGCTCGTTTCCAAATGGAAGCTAAAACCGACATAATGTTCGATGATGTAGCTGGTATTGACGAGGCTAAAGAGGAATTGCAAGAGGTTGTTACTTTTCTTAAACAACCTGAACGTTTTACTGCAGTTGGTGCAAGAATTCCAAAAGGGGTTCTTTTAATCGGACCTCCTGGAACTGGTAAAACTCTGTTAGCAAAAGCGATTGCAGGTGAAGCAGGAGTGCCTTTCTTCAGTATTTCTGGCTCAGAATTTGTGGAAATGTTCGTGGGAGTAGGTGCTTCTCGTGTCCGTGATTTATTTAAGAAAGCCAAGGAAAATGCCCCTTGTTTGATTTTTATTGATGAAATTGATGCTGTCGGTCGTCAACGAGGTGCGGGTATCGGCGGCGGTAATGATGAACGAGAACAAACTCTAAATCAATTGTTGACAGAAATGGACGGGTTTGAAGGCAATACAGGAATTATTATCATTGCAGCTACCAACCGTCCTGATGTCCTTGACTCTGCCTTGATGCGTCCAGGTCGTTTTGACCGTCAGGTCATTGTAGATGCTCCTGACTTTAAAGGGCGAATTGAAATTCTAGAAGTTCACGCTCGTAATAAAAAACTCGATCCCAATGTGTCTATTGAGGCGATTGCTCGTCGTACCCCGGGGTTTAGTGGAGCAGATTTAGCAAACTTACTCAATGAAGCTGCTATTTTAACGGCCCGTCGTCGTAAGGAAACAATTACTCTATTAGAAATTAATGACGCAGTTGATCGCGTTGTAGCTGGGATGGAGGGAACTCCCCTCGTTGATAGTAAGAGTAAACGACTTATTGCCTACCACGAAATTGGTCATGCGATCGTCGGAACCTTAGTGAAAGACCATGATCCCGTTCAGAAAGTAACTTTAATACCCCGTGGTCAAGCGCGAGGATTGACATGGTTTACCCCTGATGAGGAACAAGGGTTAATCACGAAAGCACAGCTCATGGCACGTATTGTTGGGGCGTTGGGAGGTCGTGCAGCTGAAGAAGAAGTTTTTGGCTATGATGAAACAACCACTGGTGCTGGTGGCGATTTACAGCAAGTTTCTGAGATTGCACGGCAAATGGTGACTCGCTTTGGAATGAGTGACTTAGGACCTATCTCTTTAGAGAGCTCTTCTGGAGAAGTCTTCCTTGGCGGTGGTTTGATGAACCGTTCAGAATATTCTGAGGAAGTAGCTATGCGGATTGATCATCAAGTTCGGACTCTTGCTAAAGAGGGACACCAACTGGCACTGCAAATTATTCGAGATAACCGCGAAGTGATTGATCGTTTGGTAGAATTGTTAATCGAAAAAGAAACCATTGATGGTGAGGAGTTTAGACAAATTGTGGCTGAATATACTGAAGTTCCTGAAAAAGAACAGTTTGTCCCTCAACTGTAATCGGTTTCAGACAATGTTAAAAATAAAATAGGAGACTCGAGTTATCGTGTCTCTTTTTCAATCGTTAGTAAACAGTTAAATTATAGATGTTGTTTGTTTTAGTCTAGCTTTCACGAACTAATAATGAAAAAAGCTGAACTTTTTTGTAAAACTTCTAACATTAGAGAAGCCAAATTTTGATCACAGTCAATCTTTTTTTAGTTGTAAAACACAATTAGAAGAACAATTTTGCAGGTTATTGACTATCTATTTACAATTCTTAGTCTGAAAAGATACTTGATATTTTTATTTTATCAACAAAAAGAGTCCATCATTATTATTTATAGATTTTCTATGTTAATGATGAGCTCTTTCTTTTAATTCAAATAGTCTAATCGATGATGGCATTAAGTAGCACATCATTTAAGGACATATTTTTCATGTCATCCAACTTTACTGTATTGACAATATCAAACTTAGCCCCTACTTTGTCTAATTTATCATCCAATGCTTTGAAGAATGCAGTTGCTTTCGTATCATGACCAACTTGAATTAGGGAAATCGCTAATTCTTCACCACGATCAATTTTTTGAGATGCCTCGATTATGACCTGAATAACCGCTTTGCGATCAGTAGGTTCCCCATCAGTGAAAACAAGAAAAGTTTCTCCATTAGGTTTGGCTACACCTGTCGCTTTGCGCTTGAAATAGTTATCAAGTCCATTTTGAAGAACTGTGGCTAAGTTCGTTTGTCCCATCGGTTCGTTCTCTTCATAGATTTTAGTAACCTTGTTTGAGGTCACATTGTCGTATCTTTTGAAACAACCAGAAAAAACATAAACTGTAATCCCATCAGGATTTATCTCTTCACATTTCTGAGCCAAGGCGTAAGTAGAACCCTGGGCAATTTCCCAACGAGTTTTGCCATTAGTATCATCTGAGGTAGCCATACTGGCACTTTTGTCGATTATCAGGGTATAGTCCCGATTTTCGATAATTGAGTCTCCTGGCATAAAAAAAATAACCTCCCAGTATTTATCATTAGCTTTTGCTTTATAGCCTATTACGACCTCTGATGATTTTCCCAAAAAATCCTGAATTTAATCAGAATTGATCTAGGTCAATGATCAAAATTTACTAGCAGTATTAAGTAATGTATGTATAAATATATAAAGTTAAAAATGTAAAGGGATATTGCAAGACTTTATAAAAATCTTTAAATAGTAAGCTTAATTCAAGTCCTCGCATTAACGTGAAGTAGAACATCAGGAGAAGATTTTTCATCGGACTTCAACAATGGATAAAACAGCTCAAAATTATCGTGTGGTGTATACTTTTGGGGATATTTACGGACAGGTTATAATTTGGTTAGTTGTTATTTTCTTAACTTTAGTCAGTACTTTAGAGTTGTGGAGTAATACTCGTCAGATTTATGTTTTGGCTATAGTGGGACTTGCTTTAGTGCTATCTTTGCCATTTTTGCTTTTTGCATTCTTGACTACTTTGTTCAATCATATTAATTTTACCCCGATAGAAGCGGAGCAACATACTCGTTTATCTTCAAGCGAGAGCATAGAACCAGTCAACTAGAAGTATCCATACGTATCTTGTTAATCTCCTTGAAGAGATTAACAAGATACGTCAAAAATGAAAAGTTTTTGTTTCTCTTAATAGACTTACAACTTATTGTCTTTGACAATTAAGGTGTGTGAAGGACTTTGATTACAGCCTTACTGACTGCTTTTTATTCTAAAGTTGATAGAAGCAGAGGCTGTTAAACTTAGAAATTTAATTTAGGTGTGGTGTTTACAACAAGTATCTTGAGGAGTTAGGCGAGTAAAGTCGCTGAGGAGTTTTTATGGACTTTAGGTAAAAAATATGGATCTTTGTAAGAGTTTAACTCATTCAATCAGAATTTGCATGGGGATATTTATTTTAGGAATAGGAACAATGCCAGGTTTCATGTCTGCATTTGCTCAGGAGGAGATCATTACTGACCCTAAACCCCTTGAAATTCATACTGGCACCGTTCAGGATTTGAACGGAACTGAGTCAAAAACCCGCGAAGAATGGTTAGGAGGTGTTGGCGGACAATATGCAGCCACAGAGGAATCGAATGAAGAACTGACTAGATATCAATTTGATCAAACCGTCTATGAAGCTAAAACAGAAGCTCTTAATGTCATCTTAGAAGAACATGATTCCCATCTAGGAGATGTAGAACGTCCAACACGACGAATTCCCTTAATTCAGTTTTAAAAGTTGTCTCGGTCACTTTTAGAGTCTCATTTTTGGGGACAAATAGTTTTTGGAGCGGAGCTGAATTAACTCTTCGTTGCTAAAACTGTTGCTGCTTCTAAGTTAGTGACCGAGTGCTGTATTCGAGTTTAAATATAATAAATTTATAATTTTATAACTGTATTTGCAATCTATTTAATGACAATATATATTGCACTACCTTATAAACTAATTAAAGTAATAGCCATAAAATAACATAACTTGATATATTGAGAATAATTCTTGTTATGATATGATGATAAAAATATCAACATTAAGGCTTACTCTATAAGGATATATTTATCGCTTATTTAAGTTAATAAAAACCAAAATAATAAATATACCTCTATTACAATTAATTATTATTAACTTAAATGAATGCTCTAATAGTTTATAGTTTATTAGCAAATAAATTATTTATATATAATAAACTATTTACTTATTTGTTAACGTTAATTATATTAAAATTGACGCAATTAAATTATATTAGTTATAATAAGTGATCAGCTAAATCTCCCTAAAAAATGTCATTGTAATGATATTTTTTAAATATTCAATTAAACTTTTTTTACTTTTAAAAAGACCGCAGTCAAACGAAACCGTAAGAATATTATTAAATATTTTTAAAAAAGTATTAATATAATTATATTAAAAAAGAAAAAAAATTAACTTAGCTACGACTAAGTTAAAATACAAATTAAATTACGATACAATTTTTGTTCAACAAATAATTCGTGTTTAATTTGTTGTTAATAAAACAACTGTTTTCTTATATTGAATATTTTTATAAAATACAAAAAAATCGATTATTAATTTACCTTTAACTAAGCAAGTGGACGACCATTTTTACTAGAAGAATCGTGAGTTAAAAAAAGTTTTTGTTGGCGTATTGCAAGAGGTAGTCCCTCATTATCAAAATCTACCTTTAAACGACGGCGAAACTCCCGTGAAACCTCCCATTGTTTAAGCGGTCGAGTTTTGATCCAAACCCGAATAATCAATCCCCATTCTTCGAAACTATCTACTCCTAAAATCTCGGGATTATCCAAAATATTATTTTTCCAAAATTTATCTTGCATCATGTCTTGAGCAACTTGATGAACTATTTTTAACGCTTTATCTACATCTATTTCATAAGCAACTGGTATCATTAAATCAGCTCTCGACCAATTACTAGAAAGATTAGCAACAATTCTAACTTCACTATTAGGAACAGTAACTAATCTTCCTGCTGGATCACGAAGTTGAGTAATTCTTAAATTGATATTTTCTACTAATCCAGAAAAATCTCCAACTTGAATAACATCTCCCACTGCATATTGATCTTCAACAATAATAAAAAAACCATTAATTGCATCTCTGATTAAGTTTTGGGAGGATAAGGAAACACCCACACCTAAAATACCAACCCCTGCTAATAAGGGAGCAACATTAATTCCGATCACTGATAAAGCAACAATAATGCCTATTACTATCCAAATGATAGTAATAATACTACGAGCAACAAGAGAAATAGTTGTCAATCGTAATTGCAATCTTTGATTTGAATCTATCGATAACAAATCTTGGTTGAATAAAATAGAACTAAATTTATCAATGAGAGCATAACTTGTACGAATTACTAAATAAGTGCCTAAACTAACTATACCTATTCTAATAGGAATCCTTAAAAAATTAATTAACCAAATTTGTCCAATACGTGTATAAGGGAATAGCCCAATAATTATTAACGTTCCAGCAAACCATATTCCGCCTTGAGTAATCTGTAAAAGTCGGTATTGAACTTCTTTAATATTCCATTGCTCTCGCCGAGTTAAAACAGTAGAAATTGGTTGACTACTTCTATATTTGTAAACTCTATCTCTAGAGGAACTTAATTGTTTAACTAAACGAGATAGAAGAAAATTAATAACCAGTAATGACCCTATAATAGCTGCTGATATAAACCCTTTTTTTAGTAGGTAAATCCCTTCGCGCTCTTTCTTGCCACGTTTTAACCCTTGTTCCAATCGCTCAATTATAAAGTTAGCTTTTGTTGCCGTGTCAACTCCTTCGTTCTTTACATCTAAAGTTGTGACAGTCATCAGACGAATTTCTTGTTCACTAATACTTACATTAATATTAGGAAGATTATTTATCATTTTTTTTGTAATTATCGCCTTAGGAGTTTTTTGAGAAAAGTAAAGATAACTAATTTGTTTTAAGCGGTTTTGAATAAGACCAACTCGTTCAGAAACATTCTCTAGCTTAGTAGTTACTTGAAACAAGCAGATTCCATCTAGTCTAATGCAAACAGATACCTCAGCATTCTTCTCAGATTGAGGCAACCAATTATTGGTATTGGTCAAATCAGGAAAAACATAAACTTGAGCTTTAGTAGGTAATGTTAGAAAACACGTAAGAAAAATACCTATAAATATATAGACATACTTTTTACGTATAATTCTTTTGACTAGTTTTATAGACTTCCTTGTTATATTTAGATACATAATTAACTTTCTATATAATTAATTGTATTTCGATTAATTATATAGAAAGTTTTATACAAACAACAGATATGGATAACTAAAAAAGTTAATTACACAGGGTAACTCAAATAAAACAAAATATTAGGTACTGGTTTGTTACGTACGTTGTTAGGTAATAAGCCAGTACCTAACATTTTGTAAACATAATTATTTTGACTGTACACTTTCACCTCAAATACCAGAACTAAAACCCATATACAAGTTTAGTTTTTGTAATTTTGAAAGATTCGCAATGTGTAATGAAAGACCTTAAATTGTCTGTTGTTATCTGTTTTTATCTGTCATTTGCTGTTGCTATCCTATCATGGCTAACCTAGAAAAGCCATGAAATTTAAAGGTAAATATTCGTGAATTATCAGTATAGACATTCCACCTTTGAATGATAAGCTGACAGGAGCACCCGTAGTTTTGGTGCACCAAAATTATTAGATTAGAGAAGCTAGGATGACCCAAGCAACAGAAATCCCGTATTTGCTCCGCGCATTGCGGGGCGAGGTTTTGGAGCGTCCCCCTGTCTGGATGATGCGGCAGGCAGGACGTTATATGAAAGTTTATCGGGATTTACGGGATAAATATCCCAACTTTCGTGATAGATCAGAAAATGCTGATTTAGCAATCGAAATTTCCCTACAGCCCTGGCGGGCATTTAAACCAGATGGGGTCATCATGTTCTCTGATATTCTAACTCCTCTACCTGGATTGGGTATTCCCTTCGAGATTCCTGAAAGTAAGGGACCGATAATTAATTCTCCAATTCGGACTCAACAACAGATTGACAAACTCCATCCCTTTGATCCTAAAGTCTCTCTCCCTTTTATTGAAACTATTTTACAAACTTTACGACAAGAAGTAGGTAATCAATCGACAGTTTTGGGATTTGTGGGTGGTCCTTGGACTTTAGCAGCTTATGCTATTGAAGGAAAAAGCTCTAAAAATTATGCCATAATCAAGTCTATGGCTTTTACTGAACCGTCTATCCTCCATAAATTCTTGAGTAAAATAGCTGATGCGATCACTAGTTATATTCGTTATCAAATTGATTGTGGAGCGCAGGTAGTGCAGCTGTTTGATTCTTGGGCAGGACAATTAACTCCCCGAGATTATGAAGTGTTCGCTCTTCCCTATCAACAGCAGGTAGTAAGCCAAGTAAAACAAACTCATCCTAATACACCTCTTATTCTTTATATAAGCGGCAGTGCAGGGATTTTAGAAAGAATGGTAAAATCAAGGGTGGATATGATTAGTATAGATTGGACCGTGGACATGGCTGAAGCTAGACAACGGTTAGGGTCTAATGTAAAAGTACAGGGCAATATTGATCCCGTGGTTTTATTTGGATCCAAAAAGTTTATTCGTGATCGTATCTTTGATACAGTTCGTAAAGCCGGAAAAGTTGGTCATATTCTGAATTTAGGACATGGCATTTTAGTGGGAACCCCTGAAGATAATGTACGTTTTTTCTTTGAAACAGCTAAACAAATCAATTAATTATCAGCTATTTTAGTTTAATTGGTTACCCCTTATTAATATTTTCATCAGTAATGCCTATATACCTACCCCTACTTGTTTATGGGATTTAGTTTGTAGTTTGATCTTCTTTAGACGGTTTAAAAATCATGTTACCATCATAACGCGATGATGTACTCAATACATTTATCAGTATTTCTTGCCCAAAAATCGGTAATTTGAGTTAGCTGATAGATTTATTCTGAGGCATTTTCCGAAATAGATAGTCTCCAAATAAATAAATAAAACGATAGTAATGGCAAATGGATTAATTTGGAAAATTAAATCGTCTGATAAAGATCAGACAGTCTTCCGTGAGGTAGTAGGTGGATTTTTTGTTAAAACACTTGTGAGTTCATTTATTATTTGTGAAAGTGTCAAAATAAATTGACACATGTGAGGGAGATTTATAATTTTTTTCTCTCAAGGTTAACGGTCGATTATTAGGTATCATTAATGAAACGAATTTTTTTGACAGGTGCAAGTGGTTGTATTGGTCACTACATGACGGAGTCCTTGATACAAGAAACAGCTCATGAGCTGTTTTTATTAGTTAGAAACCCTGAAAAGCTACAATTTGATTACAAATCTCGTCCCAATATTCATCTTTTAAGAGGAGATTTGGAGAATATAGATCAATTTAAAGGATTACTAAAAACTATAAATATTGCCATTTTAGCTGCAACTAGTTGGGGAGGTGTTCAAGAATCCTATGAAGTTAATGTTGTCAAGATGTTAGAATTAATTGACTCATTTGACGTAGAAACATGTGAACAAGTTATCTATTTTTCTACTGCAAGTATTTTAGACAAAAATAATAAACTTCTTGCAGAAGCAAGAGAATTTGGCACTAATTATATTAGTAGTAAATATATTTGTTATACTAAACTTCCTGATTTGTCTATTGCCAATAAAATTACTGTTATATTTCCTACTTTAGTATTTGGGGGAGAAGAGAAGAAACCTTTTTCTCATTTATCTGGCGGTTTTTCTGATGTCGTAAAATGGATTAACTTGATTCGATGGTTTAAAGCAGATGGAAGTTTTCATTATATTCATGCTAAAGACATTGCTCAAGTTATTAAATATATAGTTGATCATCCTCTTGGGGAACGTAATATTAAACAGTTAATATTAGGAAATAAAGCAATTACAGTTAATGAAGCAGTTAAACAAATTTGTGCTTATCTTAATAAGAAGATTTATTTTCGCATTCCTCTAAATATTGCCTTAATAAATTTCTTTATTGCTATTTTTCGATTACGGATGGAAGATTGGGATCGCTTTTCAATTAATTATCGCCATTTTGTTTATAAATCTCCTGTAACTCCAGCAACTTTTGGATTAAAAAATTATTGTACAACTGTGGATGATATTTTAAGGTTAAATGGAATTCCTAAAAAGACGAATATTAGGACAATTAATTAACACTTTATTTCTGTAAAAAAACGGGAATTCCTCTTAGGATTAAGTAATGAGAGTGATTTATTAGACTTAGAATTTACCTCAATCATAAATTTAGTCAGTCATAATGGAATAAGAAAACGGTAAATTATTGAATCCAATTGTTCTAACCACAATGTTTCAATCCAACTTTGGCAATTATTGGAATTCTGATGACTTAGATCCAGGAATTATTAATTTTGATGCTATTCAGGAAGAAATTAACTACAAAAAAGCTCAAAATGCAATGAGAGGATTGGTTAATCATCTTGATTTAACTAAATCTGAACAAGTAGGATTAGAAACTGAGTTAAATCATCTAACGACAATGTTAGAAAAATTGGAGCAGTCTTTGGTACAAATAGCTGCTTTTGGAATGGTGGGACGGGGAAAGTCTTCGATTTTAAACTCTCTTTTAGGTCAAGCAATTTTTGAAACAGGTCCTTTACATGGAGTGACAAAAACTGTTGATAATGCCAATTGGCAATTTAACTCTGATGATGCTCATGAGGGAATTCAAAGACTGGAATTGCCTGGATGGGGAAGTTCCCAAATACAATTAATTGACACTCCTGGAATTGATGAAGTCGGCGGTCAAACCCGTGAAGTATTAGCTCATAAGATAGCTAAGCAGGTAGATTTAATTTTATTTATTATCGCCGGGGATATGACTAATCTAGAATATGAGACCCTATGCCAATTACGGGAAGTAGGAAAACCAATGATTTTAGCCTTCAACAAAATTGATCAGTATCCTGAAGCTGATCGCCTGACAATTTATCAAAAAATTCGGGATGATAGGGTAAGAGAGTTGTTATCTCCCGATGAAATAGTGATGGTGGCTGCTTCTCCCTTAGTGACAGAAGTGATAAAAAATCAAGGAGGAAACTTAAAACAAGAACGTAAGCGAGGAAAACCGCAAATTGAAGCTCTGAAATTGAAAATTCTTGAAATTTTACATCGGGAAGGAAAGTCTCTGATAGCCCTAAATACAATGTTGTACGCCTCAGAAATCAACGAACAAATAGTGGAACGAAAGCTGATCATTCGGGAAGAGGCGGCCAATAAATTAATTCAAAAGGCAGTAATAGTAAAAGCTGTGGCGATCGCTTTTAATCCGGTGACAGTCTTCGATTTGTTGACGGGGGCAGTGGTAGATTTATCCATGATTTTGGCCTTGTCCCGATTGTACGGAGTGGATATGACTCAACAAGGGGCAATCGCTTTACTTCAAAGAATTGGAATTAGTATGGGTAGTATCACAGGGAGTGAATTTTTGGCTTCTTTTAGCTTGAGTTCTCTTAAGAGTGTATTAGGATTAGCTACACCGGTAACAGGAGGGATTTCTTTGCTTCCCTATATCTCTGTGGCCGTTACTCAAGGAGCTGTTGCCGGTACGTCGTGTTACACTATTGGACAAGTTACAAAACGTTATTTAGCTAATGGAGCTTCCTGGGGGCCTAAAGGTCCAAAGACGGTAGTTAAAAGCATTCTATCATCTCTAGATCAGTCCTCTATTCTAAATCGAATTAAGTGGGAACTGGGAGCAAAATTAAAACAGGGTTAACTGCTGTAATTTTTTAAAAATTATAGTTCTTCTAGACTAGCTATATTATCTATTGGAGATAAAAAATAATTAGTCAAACTGATTAATAAAAATCAACCTTACAGGTATTATGTATTAGCTGTTGTTTTCAACAACAAAGTTTTTAGATCTCGCCAAACTTATATTTCTAAAATTGAAAATCAATTAATCTTATCAGTGAATGTCTTTGCAACAGTTTTCCTATTATAATTTTTTTATAAAAATTAAGCTCTTCTAGGTTTTTACTGGCTATAATCATAGCCATGGCAGCGTTGACAAATTAATTTAGTTATCGAACTTCTAGTTATATTTTAGTTTCTTTCAAAGCTATAGTCGGACTTCTATTTCTATACAATAGTATTCAATTAAATTAATTCATATTTTTACGAGTTTAAAATCCATCAATCACAGGATGGAAATAAAACGCTAATCCAATCACTATATAAGTCGCTAATAACAAGATTCCTTCTAACCAATTAGACCGACCATCAGAACTAATAGAATTAGTAATTAAAACGGCGACGGCAACAGCTACTAATTCAAAAGGATTAAAACCAAGATCCATTGATTGCCCTGAAATCCATCCTGAAATAACCAACACTGGAGCAACGAATAGAGCAATTTGTAAGCTAGAACCTACTGCAATAGCCATAGATAAATCCATTTTATTTTTAATAGCAACTGCTACTGCTGTAGTATGTTCTGCAGTGTTCCCTACAATAGGAAGCAATATAACTCCAGCAAATAAAGGAGTGAGTCCTAAGGATTTTGTAGCTTCTTGCAGGGAAGAAACTAACAATTCTGATTCAATAGCAATCCCAAGAGTTATTAATAATAGGAGAAATACCAACTTTTTCACATTAATTTTTCCGAAGTCTTCTTTCCTGGATTTTGATAAGTCTTCACCTTGCATTTCCGTTATTACCAAGCTATAAAGATAAGCATGGGTTTTCATGGAAAAAATTAGAGTTAAAACGTAAACAATAATTAAAACAATCGCCACGGCAACTGAGAGATTTTGTAAGGTTTGTCCTTCAATTCCTGGGGAAGTATATTGAACGGCTGTCGGTAAGAGAATAGCAACTATTGCTAAATTCATTGAAGAGGCATTTAATCGGGCAGCCACCGGTTGAAATTCTTGTTCTTTGTAACGAAGTCCCCCGAATAACATAGCAAAACCTATGACTAACAATAAGTTACCAATAATTGAGCCTGTAATGGTAGCTTTAACTACATCAACTAACCCCTCTTTGAGAGCAACTAATGCCAGAATTAGTTCAGTGGAATTTCCAAAAGTGGCATTGAGTAATCCTCCTAAATTTGGACCGGCCACTATTGCAATTGCTTCTGTTATTTCCCCCATCAAAGCAGCTAACGGAATAATGGATAAAATAGCAGTAATGAAAATTACTTTCGATTCCCAGTGGAAATAACTAGCTGCAAAAGAAAGGGGAATAAATAACAATAGTGAAAACAAGAGGTTCTTTTTAGTTATCATGAATAATAATGAGTAGCCTTTAACTAAAAAACATTTATCTTTAATCTAGCTCAAGTTTAAGTTATTTTAGAATCATCAATGTCCTTTGTTAAATACGATCAAGTAATCAAGACCTGTGTCTTATTTCGGAATGTCTCTTTTCGTTTGTTTTTCTGAATAAAGAATTATTGTAAATTTATATGGCACGTAGACCTCGCGATTATTCTCACCGTTCTGGAACACCTCGTCATTCTTCTCCAGACTCTTCTGGTTCAAAATTTAATTACGCTAATATTGCCCTGTTAGGGGGAGTTTTTGTCTTAGGAATTGGCGTTGGCATTGGAGTTAGTTCCACTGCTAGTTTTGATCCCCAAAATGTCGCCTCACGGGAGGTCATCGATAAAAGTGTGCCTGACGCTGAACTTTGCGTTCAATTTGGAGCTAGTGCCATTGTTACTGATATGCGAGTTTTTATTACTCTTAACCCTTTTAGTGTCTTTGTTACTCAACCAGCAATGCAACCAGGATGCGTATTACGCCGTGCTAATATGAGTTTACTTGAACAACAAAGATTGATTACAGGAGAACAGGTTAGAGATTGTAAAAATCGTATGAATACTTTCGGTTTTACCGGTTCTCTTGAGACTAAACCGGAAATTAACTGTATTTATCCTAATGATGCGGCGGGAAATCTTTTTTTAAATCCCGCAGGGTCAGTAACCTCTCCCCGTTTAGAAACCGATAATTTTTAAACACTGATATCTGTCACAGAGTCAGTCTAAAAAATATCTAGTTCAGAGGTAATCTAATTACGATTTTTTGCAAAAAACTCTTTTAAGCGATGGGAGGTAAATTAAATTTATAACAATAGTATAGGTAGATTGTAATCACTAACTATAATTTGAATTTATTTTGCCTTTAACTTTTTATAGAGCTGTACTTCTAGAGTCGTATTTATGGTGAAACATGACCTTGGTTTGGCACGTCTATTCATTATATTAAATCATTAATAATTTAGTCAATTAGACTTCTAATGTCTGAATTAACCTGGAAGTTAAGGTTTATTAAGCTCTAACAACCTCTAAAAATCAATAGTCACAATCAGCTTAATCACTGATAATTAATGGGATTAATAAATTTCTAGTTTAAACTTATGTGTGGAATCGTTGGCTATATTGGAACTCAAACCGCAACGGATATTTTAATAGGCGGTTTAGAAAGATTAGAATATCGAGGTTATGATTCAGCAGGAATAGCTACTCTTTTAGAAGGCAACATTCACTGCGTACGGGCTAAAGGAAAATTGTATAATCTGCGCGAAAAATTGGAACGGGATGTTAACCCTTCCCAAGTTGGTATTGGCCACACTCGTTGGGCTACCCATGGTAAACCAGAAGAATATAATGCCCATCCTCACATGGATGCAACCAAGCGAATAGCCGTGGTACAAAATGGCATTATAGAAAATTATCGAGATTTGCGTGAAGAATTAATAGGTCAAGGTTATAAATTTCTCTCCGAGACCGATACAGAAGTTATCCCTCATTTAATTGCTCAATTTCTTCCCCGAATCTCAGAATATGACGATTTAATTATAGCTGTTCAAAAAACAATTCATCGTCTCAAAGGATCTTTTGCCATTGCGGTTATTTGTGCAGATTATCCTGATGAATTAATCGTAGCGCGAAATCAAGCCCCCCTTATTATTGGCTTTGGTCAAGGAGAATTTTTCTGTGCTTCTGACGTCACTGCTCTAGTTCCTCATACCCATGCAGTCTTATCGATGGAGAATGAGGAAATTGCTCGCTTAACGCCCCTAGGAGTAGAAGTCTACGACTTTACATTAAAACGCCTAAAAAAGCTTCCTAGAACTCTTGATTGGACAGCAACTACGGTAGAAAAACAAGGTTTTCGTCACTTTATGCTAAAGGAAATTTATGAGCAACCTTCAGTAGTTAGAAGTTGTTTGGAAACCTATTTACAAAATGATTGGTGTGCACAAGATGATAACGATATAAGTCCTATTGATTTGGGGTCAGCAACAGAATTGTGCGACAATGTTGATTATATTCAAATTGTTGCTTGTGGAACTAGTTGGAATGCTAGTTTAGTTGGTAAGTATTTGCTCGAACAAGTTGCAGGAATTCCTACGATGGTACAATATGCCTCAGAGTTTCGTTATTCTCCTGCACCGATGATGGCAAATACCCTCACTATTGGTGTAACTCAGTCAGGAGAAACAGCTGATACTTTAGCTGCGTTAGAAATGGAAAAACAACGACGTATCGGCTTAGTTCCTCCCTACGATGCGCGAATCTTAGGAATTACAAATCGCCCCGAAAGTACTCTAGCCCATATGGTAGATCGTATCATAAATACCCAAGCGGGTATTGAAATTGGAGTAGCAGCAACCAAAAGTTTTACAGCCCAATTAATGGGATTTTATTTCCTAGCTATTCATTTAGCTCATCGTAAACATCACTTAACAATAAATAAGATTAGCACTTTAATTAAAGGTTTACGAGAACTACCGTCTCAAATTGAGATTATTTTAGAAAAACAAGAGAAAAAAATTGAAGAATTAGCTCACGACTTTACTGACACTAAAGACTTTATATTTTTAGGACGTAGCATTAATTTTCCTATTGCTTTAGAAGGTTCCTTGAAATTAAAAGAAATTAGTTATATTCATGCAGCAGGATATCCCGCAGGAGAGATGAAACATGGACCTATTGCATTGTTAGATTCTAAAGTTCCAGTCGTTGCGATTGCAATGCCTGGGCTAGTTTACGATAAAATATTATCCAATGCACAAGAGGCAAAAGCAAGAGATGCAAGGTTGATTGGAGTAACAGCTATTGATGATAATGAAGCAAGATCAACATTTGATGATTTGCTATTTGTTCCTCATGTTGATGAATTATTATCTCCGATTCTTGCAGTCATCCCCCTACAGTTACTAGCCTATCATATTGCTGCTAGACGGGGGTTAGATGTAGACCAACCTCGTAATTTGGCTAAGAGTGTAACCGTTGAATAATTATTAATTTAAAACTATAAAATAAGATTTTAAATTATTTTACAATAGTTTATTTTGAATGGTTTTATGTAAATTATCTTTAAATAAAGATAATTATTATGTATTTAACTAAATTTATCAGTGATTGTGTTGCTTATACAATTATTTATAAACATAAAGTAATAAAGATTACCTACTTGTTGTCTACAATCTAAATAATTTTTTAGCTATATAATTTAGTATTTTATTTTACTTATGTATTAGTTAATATTTATCAGTAAATATCATGCAATATTTTGATTTCTTTCTAACAAAGAAAGAATTTTATAAATAAACTATATACTCCCTGTATACTATTCTAACTAGCTTAAAAAAAATTAAAGCTATCAATTATATAAATATATGATTTAGTTATTTTCTGATTTAGAAACTACTCTAATATTTTTATAATGAACAAATCAAGTGCGAAAGAATCGCTTAATTAAATTTAAAGTTAAAATCTAGAAGTTATTAGTCACTGATTTAGGATGAGATATCCCTAATTTTTTATTTTTTACTATTTGCTTTATATTGAGTTTTATGAGGAGCTTTTTCCCACCAGTAATTTAGAGGATAATAGAACACAGGGGCCCATAAACTACTCAAAATTGCAGAAGATAAAACTAACTGTTGATAATCTCTACTAATCTCCTCTAAAGGACGCATTTTACCCACAAAATATTGAATTGCTGTAATGGTTTCCACAAAAAAAACCATAACAAAGACAATTAAAGCAATTGAAATAAAGTCTTCTTGAAGATAGCGTTGCTTTTGTAAACGAGCTGTAAAAAATCCTACTAAAACTAAACCAAAAACATGAGAAGGATAAGTTCCTGTCAATCCGTCTTGAATTAATCCTAACAAAAGTCCTGCTATTACCCCTTGAAAAACAGTTCTATTGATACTCCAAATCACCACCCAAATTAGCACCCAATTAGTACCAATACCCAACAACTGCGTCCCAGGTAAACGAGTGGGGGACAACAATAAACATAGAGTTATAGATCCACCAATTACCAACCCATTTATAAGATAATAACGTAACCGAAACATCATTTGCTGTCAAAAGGAGTGATAATCGCCCATTCTAAGTCATTGATTGGGGCTGTTAGTTTAATCACTGCCTGAGGAGCAGGACTACCTTCGAAATTCACTGACTCAACCCGTCCAATAGGTAGACCTCCTGGAAAAATACGACTCACTGGAGAAGTAGTAATAATGTCACCGGGATGAACTTTAGGCACTTTCTCAAAGAATCTCATAACTACTATTTGAGAGCCTTTTCCTTCCACTAACCCCATAGTGCGACTACGACTTACCGTGGCTCCCACCCGACTTGTAGGATCGCTGACTAATAAAACTCGGCTAGTATGAATAGTAACATCCACTACCCGACCAATAATACCTCCAATACCAGTGACAATAAAACCAACTTCAACTCCATCCTGGCTCCCTCGACCTAAAATCACTTGTCTCCACCAATCGTCCGCACTACGCCCAATAATGGGCGCGGTGATCACCGATTGAGATTGTGTCTCAAAATATCCTAGAAGTTTTCGTAGTTGTTTATTTTGTCGTTCAAGTTCGGCTAAATGCATTTCTAGCTCTTGAATCCTGGCATTAGTAAGTCGCTCTTGTAGTAGCACAGGGGGAGTTTGTTTAAAAGGAAGACTAAGCCAATAATATAGTTCTAGTATAGGTGCACCCTGTGTTTGTCGAAAAAACCAACCGACTCCCACGGACACAACTGCCCACATCAATTTTGAGCCATATCGAACATACCAACGCCGCACTATTAGCATATCATTGCTTGCCTACTAGCATGTCATTGCCTGCAGTTACCTAAGAAGTTGTTTATTAAACTAGACGGGAGCTTTCACTCAAAACTCGATTTAAGATTTTGGGGTTTTTGAGAACTTCTCCAGTTCCTTTTACAACACAGCGTAAAGCATCTTCAGCTACGTGAGTTACAATCCCCGTTTCATGGCCTAGAAGAGTATCAAGACCTCTAAGTAAAGCACCCCCGCCAGCCAACATAATTCCTCGGTCAATAATGTCTGCCGCTAATTCTGGAGGAGTCCTCTCTAAAGTCCGTTTTACGGCATCGACAATAACTGCCAAAGGTTCAGCCATACTTTCTCTAATTTCTTCTCCTTTAATCGTTATAGTCCGTGGTAAGCCGGACATTAAGTGCAACCCACGTACTTCCATAATGGGCTCATTTTCATGTCGCAGTGGATAGGCTGATGCTAAACGAATTTTAATTTCTTCAGCGGTACGTTCCCCTATCACGAGATTATGAACTTTTTTCATATAGTTAATGATAGACTCAGTTAGTTCATCTCCTGCCACTCGAACAGATTCGCTAAGTACCCGTCCTTGTAAACTTAAAACTGCTACCTCTGTAGTTCCCCCACCGATATCAACAATCATATTACCTGTAGCTTCGGTAACAGGCAACCCGGCACCAAGCGCAGCTGCGACCGGCTCTTCTATTAAACCCACATCTCTCGCTCCAGCTTCTCTAGCGGCATCAATTACTGCACGGCGCTCTACATCAGTAATACCACTGGGCACTCCAATCACCATTCTTGGATTTCCTAAGGGACTCCCCTCATGGGCGCGAGCAATAAATTCCTTAAGCATGATCATAGCACTTAAAAAATCAGCAATCACACCGTCGCGTAGGGGACGTACAGCAATTACATTCCCAGGAGTACGACCTAGCATCTTTTTAGCTTCTTCCCCAACTGCTAAAGAAAGTTTTCGCTCTTGATCAATAGCAACTACTGATGGTTCTTCAAGCACCACTCCTTTACCAGAAACATAGATGAGGGTATTGGCAGTCCCTAAGTCTATGCCCATATCTCTTGATAGAGAAAAACGACTAAAAAAACCAATTTTTGGCATTTTGGGTTACACCTCCTATATCGAGTGATCAACTGACTAATTTAAGACGACTCCAGATTTAAAGATATCAATAGAATCGTAATTATGTTTCTCCATGGTAAGTCTAGCTGAATTAACAAATTTATAGTTATAAACACTCAAATTGTAAGCATAATTTATCAATCATGATACTTGCTTGTTAATGACCTTATAAATTTCTTCCCTGATTATTGATTGTTTACAAAATATAGTTTGACTCTAAACTTTTTTGGTATATGGTAACAATTGCCAGTTTTAATTTAGGTTAATTAAAGTCATCAAGACAATTTTCCTCTACAATAAATATGTTTTCACATTAAATTATTAACTAAAGTTAACAGATAAATGGGGTTAAACGTTGTTCATTTAGTGGGTCGTGCGGGTGCTGATCCACAAGTCAGGTATTTTGACTCAGGAAAAGTTTTATGCGAGCTTTCTTTAGCAGTTGGTCGTCGCAGTAATAGGACTGATACTCCAGATTGGTTTAAACTCAAAATCTGGAACAAACCAGCTGAAATAGCAGCCAACTACGTAAGAAAAGGAGGATTGATTGGCATTCAAGGAGAATTAGTTATTGAAACATGGACTGATCGCAATACTGGAGCGAATCGTTCTAGTCCTGTGATTGTCGTAGATAGATTAGAATTATTGGGGTCTAAACGGGACAATGATCCAGGCTCAATTAATAGCCATCAAGAAGCTGATGAATTCTAAGGTATTAAGTTAACTGTCTTTTATGTTTAGAGACAAAAATGATGAACTTAGTAATCAGCTATCGCTAGCAAGAGCTCCTTCTCTTTTCATGAATAGAACTACCTGAAACTCACCTTATTTTCTTTTGATGACCCCTGCCTTTGTGACCTTACCCAAAAAAAGGGATATAAAGTTATGAAATATGCCCTAGTTCACGAATGGTTGACCCCCAAAGCAACGGGGGGGTCAGAATTAGTAGTTGAAGAAATTTTACAGCATATTAAAGCGGATCTATACGCCCTAATTGATTTTGAATCTACCAATCCTCAAAGCTATCTCTATGGACGCTCGGTAGGGTCTAGTTTTCTACAATATTTTCCTCTAGCACGTAATGGGGTCCAAAAATATCTACCATTGTTGCCAATTGCTATAGAACAGTTTGATCTAAGGAACTATGATATTATTTTGTCATCTTCTCACGCAGTAGCTAAAGGGATTCTAACCAGTCCTCATCAACTTCATGTTTGCTACTGCCATACTCCGATGAGGTATGCTTGGGACCTAACCTTTGATTATTTACAATATTCTCCTGCTGGAAAAGGGGTAGCCGGTATTATAACTCGCTATCTTTTACATCGTTTACGTCAATGGGATGTAACTAGTGCTAATCGAGTTGATTACTTCATTGCCAACTCTAAGCACACCGCACGCCGAATTTGGCGTTGCTATCGTCGTCAAGCGAAAGTGATTTATCCTCCTGTAAATCTTGAACGATTTGATTTTACCTCTCACAAGGAAGATTTTTATCTAAGCGTTTCCCGATTAGTTAGTTATAAAAAGATTTCATTAATAGTGCGGGCATTTAATCAATTGGGTTATCCTTTAGTTATTATTGGTGATGGTCCTGATCTTCCCTTAATTCGCCAATTGGCTAAGTCCAATATTAAGGTATTAGGGAACCAATCTAATCAGATCGTTGAGCAATACATGGCTAAGGCAAAAGCCTTTGTCTATGCTGCTTGTGAGGACTTTGGGATTGCCCTAGTCGAAGCCCAAGCCTGTGGAACCCCAGTTATTGCTTATGGAGGAGGTGGTGCACTAGAAACTGTACTCGATATTCGTCAATATCCCCAAAAGGGAACAGGAATACTTTTTTCTTCCCAGACTTCAGAAAATTTAGTTAAAACTGTTGAAACTTTTGAAAAGTCTCAACATCTAATTAAATCGGAAAGCTGTCGTCAACAGGCAGCTAAGTTTACTCCGAAAATCTTTAAAACGTCTTATTTAGCGTTTTTAGAAGATTGTGAGAAGAACTTTACCCAAAAAAGTTCTGAGAAAAATTTCCGATTTCTATAATAAGAATTGCCATAATTTAAGTTGTATGGCTTTATGATCGGGAATGTGTGGTGTGATGTGATGTGAAGGAGTAAGATGACTGCTAACAGCCAATTTATCTCTGTCAAAGCCTTACAGGCTTTGATGAGACGGGGTTTAACTTCCTCGTTATCCCAAAGAAGATATCAAAGGTCATGGTCACAGACTTTATTAGATGGAGATGTTACCAAGCGTGTCTTTGATATTAGTTTTTCTCTCTTTATTTTGATTTTCTTTTCTCCGCTCTATTTGATTTTAGGGTTATTGATTGCTGTCAGTTCTCCTGGCCCCATTTTTTATATCCAGGAGAGAGCTGGTAAAAATTTTAAAAAGTTCGGTTGTATTAAGTTCCGAACCATGGTTCATAATGCAGATGAGGTACTAGAGTCAATGATGGCTAACTCCCCTCAGATGCGGGCTGAGTTTGAAGATAACTTCAAACTAAGAGACGATCCACGAATTACTTGGATTGGGAAGTTTTTACGCTTAACTAGTTTGGATGAATTTCCTCAGTTCTGGAATGTTCTCAAAGGGAATATGAGTGTTGTAGGTCCACGACCTTTAGTTCCTGAAGAACTCTGTAAATATGGAAATCGTATTGATAAGGTTCTCACAATTCGTCCTGGAATTACCGGTTTATGGCAAGTTTCGGGACGAAATGATATTCCTTATCCCCAACGGGTTCAAATCGATGTCTACTATGTAAACTACCGCAATTGGTTAATGGATCTTTGGGTAATGATTAAAACCATTGAGGTGGTCGTTTTTCCTAGGAATAATGGAGCTTACTAATTAATTGGGTTATTTCTCACAGTAATAATATTTCTCAATTGAGAATTTCATTAAATCGGAAACTTCCTTTAACCACATGGGTTAAAGGAAGTTTTTTTAATAAATTTAGAACAAAAATTATAATTTTAATGAATCTTAAGTGTCTCATTATCTATCTCAATTAAAGAAAGTAGAGTATAATTCTACTGCTGAGACAGTTGAGCTTATAAAGCTTTATAGATAATATTATGTTTTAATTGTATCTTAGACTTGTGTCTCTTTATCAGGGGAAGTTTTAGGTAGAAGGATAACCTGATTTCTTTTATAAACTAAATCTCGTGATTGCAATTTATCCTGGCAGCTTTGATCCTATTACCCTCGGTCATCTTGATATTATTGAACGGGGGGGGAAGTTATTTGAACACATTATTGTTGCTGTGTTATGTAATCCTAATAAACATCCATTATTTTCGACAGAAAAGCGTGTTGAACAAATCCGTGAATGCACCCAACATTTAACTAATGTTAGAGTCGATAGTTTTACTGGACTTACAGTAGACTATGCTAGATTACATAGCGCTGGGGTCTTATTAAGAGGGTTGAGAGTTTTATCGGATTTTGAAAAAGAACTTCAAATGGCCCATACCAACAAAACACTTTCCGAAGAAATAGAAACTGTCTTCTTAGCGACAACTACTGAATATAGCTTCCTAAGCAGCAGTACTGTTAAAGAAATTGCACAATTTGGCGGACCTATATCCCATTTAGTCCCTGGCAATGTAGCTAGAGATATTTATTGGTACTATCGTGAAAGTCAATCATAATTTATACTTTTTGAGAGTCTATTAACTTAATCTCTATGCTACGCCGAAATCCCCCATCCCGTAATGAAACGGTCAACCATCAAAATAAGGCTATGACCAATCGCCGAGAAGTTGATTTTGATATTCAGCAAGAACTTGCTCATCTTCAGGAGATGATTTACGAAAGTTTTCATATCCCTTTAACACGATGGACAATGATTGATGAAGCAAAATTAATTGATCAACTCGATCTCATCGGAGAGAAGCTTCCTCAATCAATTCGTCAAGCTTTAATGGTTCTCGAGCAAGAAGAGCAACTCTTAACGGAAGCAGAAGCTTATGCACAACAAATTATTCAATCAGCTAAGCAACAAGCAGCACAGATTTTAGATGAGACGCGAATCATCCAACAAGCACAACAAGAAGCCAATCAACTACGGCAACAGGTTCAGCAAGACTGTGAGACAATGCAGAAGCAGAGTGTAGCAGAAATGGAACAGTTACACCAAGTGACAATGGAGGAGATACAGAAGTTACGTCAACAAAGTCTTGCAGAATCTCAAAAACTCCAGGAGGATGCTGATAGTTATACTGATGGGGTACTGACACAGCTGGAACAAGAACTTAACAACATGCTTAATGTTATTCGTAATGGTCGTCAACAATTACATGAAAGTTCATCAATACGTTCCTCATCTTATTCACCTAAAGGCTCTTTATCGAACAGAAATCAAACTTCTGGAAAATAAAGATAACACAATGGATTCACAGTTTATTTGTATAAATACTGGGATATCTTCATCGTAAGATTCGCAGAAATTAAGTAAAGACTACAAAGACAATAGATTGCTCATTTATTACTAAAGATTGCTCATTTATTACTAACGTAGAAGCATTAGGAAAAACGTTTAAATAAATAAGTAAATTTTTGACTAAACTAGAATATTTAGGTATTAAATTTATGATGATAGGATAGCATTTTACCCCTTCTAATCTAGACAAATACCAAAAGTCTTTTTAAACTGGGTAAGACTTTGATAAATAAATTGATTAGAATTAAA
Organism: Cyanobacterium sp. uoEpiScrs1; assembly: GCF_947331815.1. Classification (GTDB taxonomy): domain Bacteria; phylum Cyanobacteriota; class Cyanobacteriia; order Cyanobacteriales; family Microcystaceae; genus Rippkaea. The sequence continues at coordinate 552,821 of NZ_OX373462.1, read as the reverse complement.
ATTGCTATTAGCTAGAAAAAGAACATTTAGAAAAACAAATCTACTAACTATTTATAACTAATCTGATTTTTTTAATATGTTTAGACTATAAAAATATCTTCTTGTATTTTAATACTTATTTTTTATAAATTTTACGCTAAGAAATGGATTGAATGGATTCGACTATAGTGAAATAGATAATAACTGTTAAAAATAGCTAGTGTACTTTGTTATTTAGCGGAATTATAAGTAATTTTATTTATATAAAAAAATTACTAAAATAAGAGATAAGACATAATTATTTTTACGTAAATATCATTATGTCTTATCATAATGCTAGGTCTAATTGGCTACTGTGCTTTGACTAAATTTGCTTTTCTAACTTGAATAGTTAGATGTAACTTTAATGTATTTATTTAAACAAATACCTGATTTAACACGGGACGCAATACAATATTAGCCCTGTTCTATCTAAACTTGAGAGCAATATTGACAGGATAGCTATGCGAATGTTTTTTTGTTGAAACGAAAAAGTAACCTTGACCGAACCTATACAAGTTCCTAACACTAGTATCCAATTAATTGACAATTGTCTTCAGATTTTCTCTGGTATTTCTAAATACCAATCAAAGTTATGGTTGAATGGGGTTCCTTTATCTCAACTTTCAGGCATAATAAAAAGGCAGCTGAGGTTAACGACTCAAAACGCCTATGCCTTCTTCCTCCGGTAGTCCCTATAAAAGTAAACTTTTTAATTTCGTAAATCGTCACTCTTTAGAACTACGAGACAATTTTGGCCGTGTTGTTCGACATTTGAGAGTTACCGCTAAATGGGGAACACAAATTCTTGTGTTCCCATTGTACTTACTTGTACAAGCAGGTAGAACGGTTCGACGACAATTGGGACAAACTGTTGAAAGAATTTCCTTATCCTCCGAGGAAATTTCTTATCTTCCCTTGGATAGTGATCGTCCCCTTAATAAAGTTTTACAAACAATTAAACCTTGGTTAGCCTCTTCGGAATTCTTATCGATAGGAAAAGTTACACAAACAGAAACTGATGATAGTAATTTGAGTCATAAATTCACAATTCAAGGAGTTGCTAGTATTTTAGATAGCTGCTATCTAGTGTTAGTCAAATCAAACAATCAGACTGTTGATGTTCTTTCCCCTAGTCAACAAAAAATTCTTCAAAAGCTCATTCAGGTAGAAACTGCGAACTATTTGTATAGTCGTCGCTTCAAACTAACTCAGTCTCGCAAAACTCCTAGTCTAATCTCTAGCTTTTCCACTAATCCCCAAAATGTTTTACCTCCAGTACGCTGGTTTTGGCAAGGAATGAGATGGATGCAAACAAGTCCGATGGCAATAAAACTTAATCTATTTGGAGAATCTTTTTTAAACATTAGAATTGAACATCAGCCAGTCAGCAGTGAAGTAAAACAATCATTCAAGGTGAACATTAAATACTTTAAAGAGGTTATTCAAAAGTCAAAAAACTATTTTTACAAACATTTTAAAAAATTATCCTATAAAGTTAATCAATCAATTAATAGTTATTCGATAAATAGGTCAAAAGAATTATCTTCCTCACAAGACAAACCTAAATTTTTTAAAAAATATATTATCAAATCTAATATTAAACCAATTCAAGAATTAGAACAAAAACTTCAAAAATGGACAAGCCGATCTTTAATGGCAGAAAAAGATAATCCTTTTCAGCTAAGAATGTTGATTTTTGCGGCTATTGATTACTTTTTTGGACAAAAAACTTCTGGTTTTCAATTCAAATCCAAACAATCTTTTAAAACTATCAAGTCCCAGTTTTTATCTCCAAGTGTTAGTTTGCATCACGCTAACTTAACTGAAGAAAGCGATGATCCTTGCTTATCTTGGAATGATCTTTACTTAGAAGAAACAACTTCTAATTTATCCAAACAGTTCATTGCTTTACCTCAATCTTCCAAAGAAGAAGTTTACTCAGCCAAATTTTTGAAAAAAGACTTAAGAATACCTTTTATTAAAAAACACAAGAATAAGCAAAAGAAAAATAAAGAGCTTAACTCAACTGCTACAATTATTTCTAATACTTATTCAGCTTTACAACAAGTAGATATTCAAGATAATTTTAAGAAAAAAACATCAAATTGGATTGAAACTGAAGCTGAATCTACGGGATATGTTGAACATCCGTTAGAAAATATTCTAGAATGGCTTGATATGACTATGTCCTGGCTAGAAAAATTAGGAAGTAGATTGTGGAAATTGTTACTAAGATTAATTAAATAATATTGATATTCCCTATACTACTCTGAGACGGCAGAAGAACATAGAAGATGTATACCATCTCTACTTAACCCTCAATAATTTTAGAATAAAATGCAATCATGGGTTAGTTGTAAGTATCTTTATTGACAGTTATGGATATACTGACGGGTCCATTGTGTTCAGGTTGTTTTATAAACGGCACTATATTAGCAGCTACGAAAAAAACTCTAAATAAAGTTTTTTAAAAAAAGACGAACTCTCATTATATTTTTACTATAAAAAAGGTTACACTCAATATTTGGTTAGGAACAAAGATCAGCTTCAGAAGCAAAGAAACGTTATCATACATGGATAACATGTAAACGATGTATCTTCTAAGTATTTAGGCTACCTACATGAGTCAAGGAACCCTATTCGACAAGGTTTGGGATGCCCATACCGTCAAAGTTTTACCTTCAGGACAAACTCAACTTTTTATTGGACTTCATCTAATTCATGAAGTCACTAGTCCCCAGGCATTCGCTATGTTACGAGAAAGAGGACTAGAAGTATTGTACCGTGATCGCACTGTCGCTACTATCGATCATATTGTCCCAACAGAAAATCAGTCTCGCCCCTTCGCTGACTATTTGGCTGAAGAAATGATCCAAGCCTTGGAAACCAACACTAAAGAGAACGGTATCCCCTTATATAGTATTGGCTCGGGAAATCAAGGAATTGTTCATGTTATTGCACCAGAACAAGGGTTGACCCAACCAGGCATGACCATTGCCTGTGGAGACTCTCATACCTCGACTCACGGGGCTTTTGGGGCAATTGCCTTTGGAGTAGGAACCTCTCAGGTTAGGGATATCTTAGCTTCCCAAACTCTAGCTTTGTCTAAACTAAAAGTCCGTAAAATTGAAGTTAACGGAACCTTAGGAGCTGGAGTATACGCTAAAGATGTGATACTCCATATCATCCGTAAATTAGGAGTTAAAGGAGGAGTGGGTTACGCTTATGAATACGCCGGGACTACTTTTGAGGTTATGTCCATGGAAGAAAGAATGACAGTTTGTAATATGTCTATCGAAGGGGGAGCTAGATGCGGCTATGTAAATCCTGATAAAGTTACCTTTGACTATCTTCATGGCCGGGATTTTGCCCCCACAGGAAACAATTGGGATAAGGCAGTACAATGGTGGAAAAATATCCGTTCTGATGAAGATGCAATCTATGATGATATTGTAGTATTTGATGCAATGGAGATTGAGCCCACAATAACTTGGGGAATTACTCCAGGTCAAGGAATTGGTGTGAAAGAAAAAATTCCTATCCCTGAGAGTCTATCCGATGGCGATCGCGCGATCGCTCAAGAAGCATGTGAATATATGCAACTTTCTCCAGGAACTCCCATCAAAGGCACTAAGGTGGATGTTTGCTTTATAGGAAGTTGCACTAATGGTCGTATTAGCGACTTAAGAGAAGCAGCTAAATTCGCTCAAGGATATCGGGTTTCTCCAGGAGTCAAAGCTTTTGTCGTTCCAGGCTCAGAAAGGGTGAAACTCCAGGCAGAAGCAGAAGGTCTTGATAAAATTTTTGTTGAAGCTGGATTTGAATGGCGTGAGGCTGGATGTTCAATGTGTTTGGCTATGAACCCTGATAAGTTACAAGGAGATCAAATCAGTGCCTCCTCCTCTAATCGTAATTTTAAGGGCCGTCAGGGCTCATCCACCGGGCGAACACTGTTAATGAGTCCAGCAATGGTAGTAGCTGCAGCTATTAGCGGCAAAGTAGCTGATGTCCGGGAATTATTATCCTAATAGTTGGGTTGGCAGTACCAAACCTATTCTGAATTAATCCTGGTAGCAAAAAGTATGTGTATTAGTTTAGGGGTTATTACAAAATCTCATACTTTTACCTTGATAAGGGCTAATTGAAAGTATCCCTTATCAAGGTAAAACAAAGCTCTTTCGATGCCTAGGACTATAACATCTATAATTAGCTAAAAAATATTAATTGCATATCCCTTGCTACTTATGTTCAGTACAGAGATTAGGTTTACTCATTGTAATCTCTCTTTACTTCCATAAAGCCGCCATAGAGCTTCCTAAACAAGCTATTAAACCTACTTTTCTGTGTTCAGAATGACTTCCCTTAAACTTTTAAGGTTGCGATTACTGGAATAGTTATCTTAATGATTGTAAACTATCTATTCAAAAAGCTGAATCTACTTTTTTATGTCTATGAACTTAAACATAGTCAGAACAACTAGAGGAGGAAACAAACTTTCACTGTAATTTAAGTGTAAAATTGCTTAACAATTCTTGGTGTCGTCATAGACATAACTCGAATGTGTAACGCTCCGAGTGGTTTAGTTCCAGCCTCCTGCGCTGGCTATGAGTAAAACGCCTATTTTCCCCTAAATACCATTTGTAAGACCTAAACCCTGTAGACCTAGTATGAACAAAGACCTAACTCGTTACCGTAACATTGGCATCTTCGCTCACGTCGATGCGGGAAAAACTACCACCACTGAAAGAATTCTCAAACTAACTGGAAAAATTCACAAAATAGGTGAGGTTCATGAAGGCGCGGCTACCACAGACTTCATGGAACAGGAGCAGGAGCGTGGGATTACCATTCAATCTGCCGCTACCAGTTGTTTTTGGAAAGATCACCAACTCAATATTATTGATACTCCAGGTCACGTTGACTTCACCATTGAAGTCTACCGCTCTCTCAAAGTACTTGATGGAGGAATTGGAGTATTTTGTGGTTCAGGTGGAGTAGAACCACAGTCAGAAACCAATTGGCGTTATGCTAACGATTCCAAAGTCGCTCGAATTATTTACATCAATAAACTTGATCGCACAGGAGCCGATTTCTTTTCAGTTATCAAACAAGTAGAAGATATCCTTGTCGCTAAACCCCTAGTTATGGTACTTCCCATTGGAATAGAAAGCGAATTCCGTGGAGTTATCGATCTATTAACTGAAAAGGCTTGGATTTGGGATGATTCTGGAGATCCCATGAATTATGAAATTAAAGAAGTTCCTGCCGATATGGCTGATCAAGTCACCTTTTACCGTGAACAGTTGATCGAAATGGCAGTTGAACAGGATGACGAGATTATGGAAAAATATCTTGAAGGGGAAGAACTGACCATCGATGAAATTAAGTCCTGTATTCGTAAGGGAACCCGTGAACTTGCCTTTTTTCCCAGCTACTGCGGTTCCTCCTTTAAAAACAAAGGAGTACAGCTAGTTCTTGATGCTGTAATCGACTATCTACCCAATCCTACCGAACTCAAACCTCAACCGGAGGTTGATCTTGAAGGTAACGAAACAGGAGCATTTGCTATTGTCGACCCCGATAAACCACTACGGGCCTTAGCCTTTAAGATCATGGATGATCGTTTCGGCGCACTCACCTTCACCCGTATATATTCTGGAACCCTTTCCAAGGGAGATACCGTGCTCAACACCGCTACAGGAAAAAGCGAAAGGGTTAGCCGTTTGGTGGAAATGCACGCTAATTCTCGTGAAGAAATTGAAACTGCACAGGCCGGAGATATTGTTGCAATTGTAGGAATGAAAAATGTCCAAACAGGCCATACTCTTTGTGATCCCCAGTTTCCAGCCACTTTAGAACCTATGATCTTCCCTGATCCTGTAATTTCCGTTTCTGTCTCTCCGAAAAAGAAAGGAGACAATGAAAAAATGGGAATAGCACTCAGTAAGATGGTTCAAGAGGATCCCTCATTTTATGTAGAAACCGATAAAGAAAGTGGTGAAGTTATTATGAAGGGGATGGGAGAACTTCACCTTGATATTAAGGTAGATATCCTCAAACGAACTCATGGGGTTGAGGTCTCAGTTGGTAAACCCCAAGTCGCTTACCGTGAGTCTATTACAAAAATCGTCAATGATACCTATATCCACAAAAAACAATCTGGGGGGTCAGGTCAATTCGGGAAAATTGACTATGTTATCGAACCCGGAGAACCTGGTAGTGGTTTCTCCTTCGAGTCCAAGGTGACTGGAGGTAACGTTCCCAGAGAATTTTGGCCGGCAGTTCAGAAAGGCTTTGAAAACAGTATTAAGAAAGGAATTCTAGCTGGGTTCCCCTGTGTAGATCTTAAGGTAACATTAACAGACGGCGGATTTCATCCTGTTGACTCCTCTGCAATTGCTTTTGAAATTGCTGCACGAGCTGGTTATCGTCAGTCCATTCCAAAAGCAGGACCCCAACTCCTCGAACCTATTATGAATGTGGATGTATTCACTCCTGAAGATTATATGGGAGATGTAATCGGTGATATTAACCGTCGTCGAGGAATGATTAAATCTCAAAATTCGACTCCTATGGGAGCTAGAATCAAGGCTGATGTCCCATTAAGTGAGATGTTTGGTTATATTGGAGACTTACGTACAATGACTTCAGGCCGGGGTCAATTCTCTATGGAGTTTTCTCACTATTCACCTTGCCCTAACAATGTAGCTGAAGACGTGATTGCCGAAGTCAAAGAACGTCAGGCCACTTCTTAAATTTCCAACAAGGTTTTTATTTATTAAAAAATTCCTGATCTCTATTATTTTCGATCAGGAATTTTTTATTCTAGAAGTAGATATCCTCGAAAATATTCCCAAATTATAATCTGGATTAGTTTTAGATCAAATCAATTCATGAGGTTAACTGGCAAACAACATAAATTATGTCTTATCATCTGATGGCAGTGGTGCATAATTTACAATTTGCAATTAAGACAATCCTACAACCTTAGGTAATTAACTCTACTTTTGGGATAAACATGAGGAGTTAGGTACACTTAACCACTTTTATAATTTCTCTATAATCTAGAAATCTTAGACGATGAAGTAAAGTTTCTCACCACGGATTGCTTTCAGTTTCAACTTTGAGTTAATCAATAGTTACAAAACTATATCATTTAACTGGTACTCAATAATTTTATTATGGTGTCAGTAAAACTAATTCTAATATTGTAAAGTATTTAGCCTGAGATTAAGGAGTCTATCGCGAAACATTTGTAATTAACAATTATTTTAGATACTTATTAATAAATAATAAGTATCTAAAATAATTGTTAATTTAATGGAGATAGTTTAATTTTTAGCCCACCATGCCCTAATCATTCAGATTGCTTAAAAACTCAGCCATAACTTTTCGTAAATCTCCCCTTAATAGTTTTGTCTGAATAAGGGAGTTATTTACTATAATTACACTAATCTAATCCCTTAGCCAGAAAGAATTATGTCTTAACCTATGGCGTTATAGTCATCCGAAAAACATTTATTTTATCTTAGTGACTAAAACAAAAGATATCTCTCTAAATTAATGAAAAAATAACCTAATTAGATCAAGCTGTAACTAATGACTTCCTAAATTTGGTAGTAAATGATTTTTATATGAGTTATCTGCGTCTCTATCCTACTTGTCTCTATTCAAGTCTGACTAGTTATTTTTAAATAACTAAACATAAAGCAAAAAATGATAATAATTTTGTTTTGAGCTATATATACAACCGATTTAACTTGATAAAAATTATTAGTTCTCAAAATATCAACAAAAAATCTTAGATTATTTATATAAAAATTCGAGAAACTATTACGATAGATTACGTTAGCTTAGAGAAAGATTTAAACAGTACCTCTTAAAGTAAGCTGGAATCTAAAACAACAAAAAAATTGTCTGTAAAATTTTAGCTTAAGGTTATTTTTATTTATAGAGAGTCCTCTATTAGGCTAGAACTAAAAGTGATACAAATAACTAACAACTTAATTCCAAGTGGGGATAAACATAACAGTAAAAAAAATGTGTCAATAGCATAGGTAAATGCCGTTTATTTTTACAGTGTAAGTTTAAATGATCACAGACAAGACTAAGTCACAAACATTTTCTTTAACTACTCCTTTGTATTACGTTAACGACGTGCCTCACATGGGGAGTGCCTATACGACTATGGTGGCTGATGTCATAGCACGCTTTCAACGACTGAAAGGTTCTACTGTCCTATTTATCACGGGAACCGATGAACATGGACAGAAGATTCAACGCACTGCAGCAGACAAAGGACTTGATCCGCAACAACATTGCGATAAGGTTGTTGCAGGTTTTGAAGATCTGTGGCAAAAGCTGAATATCCAATATGATCGTTTTAGCCGCACAACTAATCAACGTCATGAAGCAATTGTCAAGGAGTTTTTTCAACGTGTCTACGACAATGACGACATTTATCTAGCTCAACAAAGGGGATGGTATTGTGTTCCTTGCGAAGAGTTCAAAGAAAAAAGGGAATTACAAGAAGATGGGTGTTGTCCTCTTCATCCCAACAAAAAAGCCGAATGGCGTGATGAAGAAAACTATTTCTTTCGTTTGTCCAAATATCAAGAGGACCTCGAAACCTTATATGAAGAACATTATGAGTTTATTCAACCAGAAACTCGCCGGAATGAAATCTTAAAATTTGTTAGTCAAGGGCTGCAAGACTTCTCAATTTCTCGTGTTAACGTCAATTGGGGTTTTCCTATTCCAGTCGATGCTAATCATACCATTTACGTTTGGTTTGATGCTCTTCTAGGATATGTGACTGCTTTGCTTGACTCTGATCAGGAACCGACTCTAGAGAACGCTTTATCTCAATGGTGGCCCATTAATCTTCACTTAATCGGGAAAGATATTTTACGCTTCCATGCAGTATATTGGCCAGCCATGTTGATGTCAGCAAAATTGCCTTTGCCTGAAAAAATTTTCGGTCATGGATTTTTGACTAAAGATGGTCAAAAAATGGGTAAGAGTTTAGGGAATACAGTCGATCCTTTGGATTTAGTGAACCGTTATGGCTCCGATGCTGTACGTTACTATTTTCTTAAAGAAATTGAATGTGGACGAGATGGAGATTTCAATGAAACCCGTTTTGTTAATGTACTCAATGCTGATTTAGCTAATGATTTAGGAAATTTGCTCAGTAGAACTCTTGGGATGACCCAAAAATATTGTAAAGGGATAATTCCTAGAGCAGCTAATCTTCCGTTAGATCATCCATTAAAAACTACTGGTCAAGATTTGGGGATAAAAGTAACTCAAGCCTATGAAAGCATCAAGTTTAATCAGGTCTGTGAAGAAATTTTTAGTTTAATTCAGGCAAGTAATAAATTCATTGATGAACAAGCTCCCTGGAGTTTATTTAAACAAGGAAAACAAAAGGAAGTCGAAACTATTCTAGCTGCTGTGTTAGAATCAGTCCGCTTGAGTGCTTACTTATTATCCCCAATAATTCCCAATTTAAGTAATAAAATATACCAGCAATTGGGGTTATCCGTCGATTTTAATGACGGCGATCACGTCCGTCAAAATGTTCCCTTTGCTCAACATAGTCAGTGGGGAAAAATTGAAGTTAGTCAAACCTTAACTAAATCCCAACCTATTTTTGTTAGGCTTAACCTTCCCGAGGAAGAATCTACCTAAATCTGGCCAAACCGGGTGTTAGGGAAACAATGTTGCTATTACACCTTTTACCAATTTACAAATCCCATGAAATATAAGCCAGAAATAACAAATCCATTTCATAAACCATACCTTCTCAATAATCAACCAGGAATAAGACAAATGTTTGAAGAATTTGAAGATGATTCTATATTTACTCCAGAACAGGTATTAGAAAATAGAGGACGTGTTGCTATTTTTATTGATGGCTCCAATTTATTTTATGCTGCTCTTCAATTAGGAATTGAAATTGACTATACAAAGTTGCTGTGTCGCCTGACAGGAGGCTCTAGGTTATTAAGGGCTTTTTTTTATACAGGAGTTGATCGTACCAACGATAAACAACAGGGTTTTTTATTGTGGATGCGTCGTAATGGTTATCGAGTAATCGCTAAAGATCTGGTTCAATTACCTGACGGCTCAAAAAAAGCTAACTTAGACGTAGAAATTGCTGTTGATCTCATGGCTTTAGTAGGAGCTTATGATACCTCTGTAATCGTCAGTGGTGATGGAGATTTAGCCTATGCGGCTGACTCAGTTAGCTATCGAGGAGCGCGCATCGAAGTTGTTAGCTTGCGTTCGATGACTAGTGATAGTTTAATCAATGTCGCTGATCGTTACATTGATCTTGACCAAATAAAAGAAGATATTCAAAAAACTCCCAAACCCAATATGTCTTATGGTAGTTTTTCAGGGGTCGGGATGTTAGATAGTAATAAACCAGGATAAGGTAGGTAGGTTAGACTCACATAACTTCAACCAAATGGATAGCTCAAATTTTTTTCAGACGCAGCATCTCCAACCCAGATGGGTTCTAATAGTTGGAGTGCTGTTTCTACTCTCGGCTATCACTGCCTGTCAAGAAAACAATCAATCCCAGATCAATTCTGATAAACCACAGCAGGAAGCTACCAATGTAGAAAGTCAATTAATCCTTGAAAACGCGACCTTAGAACAATCTAATCCTAAAGGAGAAATGCTTTGGAAAATTCAAGTAGATGAAGCTGCATATAGTCCTGATCGTAAAAAGGCTAAATTAACTGTCGTCAAAGGCAATATTTTTCAAAATGGTAAGATTGTTCTTCGCATTAAGGCTGACCAAGGAGAGATTTTTCAAGATGGACAAGAAATTTATCTCAAAGAAAATATTGTCGCTGTTGATCCTCGTAACAATGCGGTAATGCAGAGTGACGAGGTGGAGTGGAAACCCCAAGAATCGATCCTCGTAATACGAAAAAATTTACGGGGTTCTCATCCTCAACTTATGGCTTCTGCTAAGGAGGGTAAATATTATGCTACTAAGCAAAAACTTGAATTTATAGGAGATATTATTGCTACTTCGAAAAAGCCTCGGATGCAACTAAAAACAGAACATCTACTCTGGAATATTCCTGAACAAAAGGTCATGGGTGATCGCTTACTTAATATAGTTTGTTTCCAAGATAAAACCATCACTGATAAACTAGTCGCTAACCGTGCTGAAGTTCATCTCAACACTAAACAGGTCATTGTTCAAGAAAATATTGAGTTCAAATCAATTGAACCTCCAGTACAAGTAGCAACTAACGAATTTATTTGGAAATACAAAGCGCGCCAAGTCACCTCGTACAAACCGGTCAAATTAATTCACTATCAACAGGGAGTTGTTATTGCCGGTAATCAGGCTGAGGTTGATTTGATTAATAATATTGCTTATCTTCGAGGCGGAGTTCAAGGCAATAGCACCGCTAATGCCGCTAAACTATATTCAAACAATCTTACCTGGAATGTTAGTACTCAGATCATCGAAGCTTTGGGAAATATCATTTACGAACAAACTAATCCGGACTTTAATTTAACTGGAGAAAAAGCTGTAGGCACTATACACGATAACAAAATTATTGTCAGCGGCAATACTCAAGATCGAGTAGTAACGGAAATTTTTATAGAATAAATGACTTAAACTGACAGTTTTTTACATAAAAAATATCACTTATGAGTTTAATAACCTCTAATACGATGAATCGTTGTATTTTGTTAGTACAGCTTGATGAATCCTTTAATCAACGTGCGAAAGCTGATTTAATAGAAATTGGTTACACCCCGGTGATTGTATCTGACGCTCATAAAGCCCTAATCGAAGTCGAGAAACAACAACCAGCTATGATAGTTATTGATCGTCACCGCTCCAAAAAAGCCGGATTAACTTTGTGCCATCAGTTGAGAAAGGCTCAGAACCAGAACCAGGCGTTGATTATTATGGTACTTGATCAAGACAGCGTTGAAGAAAGAGTAGCTTGTTTAGAGGCAGGAGCTGATGATTATATTTTAACAGCTTATCATACTGAAAACCTACTCAAGTTAGTCCATTTTTATTTAGCTACTACTAAGACAGTTACTGAAAAACTTCAATTTGACAATTTAATGTTAGACTTGCATAACCGCCAACTTTTTGTGGATGAAATAGCTATTGATTTGACAATGAAGGAATTTGAATTGCTTAAATACCTCATGTCTCATCCTAAGAAAATACTAACACGGGATAAAATTTTAGAAAATGTTTGGGGATATGATTTTCAAGGGGAATCTAATGTTATTGAAGTTTATATTCGCTATTTGCGCTTAAAAATAGAGAGTAAAAATCCAAAACGATTAATCCACACTGTGCGCGGTGTTGGCTATGTCCTAAGAGAAGGATAATGAGAAAGAAAGGAGACAAGGAAAAAACTTTACTTTGTATTTCTTTTCTCCTATTCAACTGTAACTGTTTATAAACATTGATTTAAGATGGGATTTGCAATGAAATTATCGATTGCCTTAACTTCAACTTTTATCATTGCTATTTTATCCTTTGGAGATTTTTTTTCAGAGTGGACTGACTTTCGCTCTAGTAGCCTTGAGAAGGTATTAGAAATAACCGCTCAAACCCAGGGTAAAAAACGCCCTGTAGAAGCCAAGGCAACGATCACGATCAATGAACAAGTGATTGCATTAGAAGTTGCTAAAACTGCAGAACAACAACGTATTGGCTTAATGTATAGAGAATCTTTAGCAGACAATCGAGGAATGCTCTTTATTTTTGAGCCAGCAAGACCGGTAAGATTTTGGATGAAGAATGTTAACTTTCCTTTAGACATGATTTTTCTATTCAATGGAGAAGTAAAACAAATAATCACCAATGTCCCCCCTTGTCAAGAAGACCCCTGTTCCACCTACGGACCTACTCTTAACACTGATATCGATATGGTGATTGAATTACGCGGGGGGCGTGCTACACAATTAGGTATTAACTTAGGCGATTACATTCCTATTGATTTTGTTACTTCTTCTTGAAGTTTTTCTAGGAGAGCCCTTTGTGCCGTGTCATTAAAACGAACATTACCTACTTTTCTGGCTTACAACAAGGCATTACTATATCACTAGGCTTTTCTAGATAGAACTGCAATCATATTGTCATTTGCTTACTTTCGTTCATATACTTCTATAATCGTCATCATCCATTTATCCATAGGCTTTTCGGTTGTTCTCCTTCGGTTTTATTCGTCCCGCCTGTTTACAGAACAGGACTTCCTACACGCAAGCAAAATAGAAAAGTTTTAATTTTTGTTTAACAATGTTCAAAATTGGTGTCAAATTTACACTAAATCATATCAATATCTCTATTAGTTTTGAGCTTCTCATACTAAGAAATTTTCTGATTCTTTCAATATGAATTGATTGTTTACCCACTATCTTAATGATTTTCAATATAGTGAACTGCACTATATATCTGATTGTTCATTTCTTCTATATCAAAAAACAAATCTTTAATATTGACTATTTGTAGGCTCTAGTGTGTGTAAGATACTGGTATACCTTAGGTATAATTTTGCCAAATATCGTAATAGTGAGTTCAGTGGATAGATAGTACGAGAATAATGCGAAGAAACCCAACAAGTCATTTATAGTTTTGAGCCCTTGAAGGTTGATAAATAAAGAACTGGTCAACATAGCTATGCATATATCTATCGATAATAGTTAATTATCTTCATTAGTTTCCCAATATATAGAGTGTTTGCTCTTCAGGAAGACCATTCCCTAAAGATTAACTATGTGACGTATTATGCTAATGTTGAAAGAACAATCATAACAAGCTCATAAAGTAAGAACTTAATTAATAGTTATTATTCTCAGGACATGACTGCTTGAATCTATTGAGAACCACATAAAAATTGAAAAAGACAATATTAACACTACATATAAACAATTCCTAACATTGATTCTATAAAAGCTTAGCGCTTTCTAATCATCTGACTGCTGTTGCTCAACGTCTAGTTGAACAAACTCAAGAGTTTCTTATAAACTCATGGCAGTACAGTTAGGTAAATATTAAAGAATAAGAATAAATTTATAAGTGGTTGGGACAGATATAAGATTAGTTCTACCATAGTTAGTTAACTATGATTATTGAAAACAAAAGAAGAGCACAATAAATCAACTCAAAAGTGGATAGCCTTGAAAGAACTAAGATAAAATGCTCTGATAACTTTTGGCTTTAACCTATGTTTCAAACTAAAGAATTACGTATCGGTTGGCTGTACCCTAGTTTAATGAGTACTTATGGTGATCGCGGTAATGTCATATGTCTTCAACGTCGTTGTCAATGGCGTGGGCTCAGTGTTACCATTATCCCCATAACTCAGCAAACAGAAGTCTCGACGTTCAAAAAAGTTGATGTCATTGTCGGGGGTGGAGCGCAGGATCGCCAACAAGAGATTGTGATGCGGGACTTACAAGGTGCTAAGGCAGAAGTTTTTAAGGACATAATTGAAGAAGGAATCCCTGGGGTATTTACCTGTGGTTCACCTCAACTTTTAGGTCATTACTATGAACCTGCTGTAGGACGGCGCATTGATGGACTAGGATTGCTGGATTTAGTTAGTAAACACCCCGGAGCGGATATGCCTCGTTGTGTTGGTGATGTTGTGTTTGAAGTCACTCCTAGTCCCCTAGCAGAAGCTTTGAGAAAACAATTAGGAAAACCTCCGATTATCATCGGCTTTGAAAATCATGGAGGACGAACCTATTTAGGAAAAGTCGAACCATTAGGGAAAGTGATTAAAGGATATGGAAATAACGGGGAAGATGGTTATGAGGGAGCTTTTTATCGTCATGTTATCGCTACTTATTGTCACGGACCTTTGTTACCTAAAAATCCTTTTATTGCTGACTGGTTAATTCAAACAGCTTTACAAAAGAAATATCAAGTTGAAATTACCTTAGATCCTATTGACGATTCTCTCACTGAACTAGCTAGGAAAGCAATGTTGGAACGTCTTGAAGTTAGTTATGTAGAATAAGAATATTTCACAGTGAAATGTCTACTAAAATTTTAAATACTCAATATAGTTTGTGTATGGGTAATTAGTAGAAACACCGCAAAAATCAAGACGGATATAATAGCAAATATGAAATTATAATTATTAACTTATATGAATTCCCTTATTTTATATCCTTAAATAGAAATTGACCACTTTTATTCAGTTATTTTATTTCTTTGTGGGGACTGGTATGGTCTTGCAATCGTGTTTAACAGTGGAAAGATATTAATAGTTCACAAGAGTATCGTTTTTAACGATACTCTTGTGAACTATAGTAATAGGCATTTATAATTGTCTTGTTCTGGTATTTTGAAGGAATCATAAACCAGCTCATCGATTCAAAAGTATTCTGTTAGTTAGCAGTTAACATTTGTTTCCTATATTTCCCCATAATAACCTCTCTCTGTGCATCTTTGTCGGCATAAGGAGTACGCTTAAAGGGAATGAACAAGGTTTGGTTTTAAGTTTAACTGCTGCACTAACCACAGTTTGGTCATATAAGCTGTGGTTGTCTGGCTTGTTCTTAAGTACGCATTGTTCACAACCTGTTTATGGCGGCAAACTGTTTTATCCTTTCAACAGTTTCTATGATACAAGTCATACATTAACCATAGCCTCCAAAACTAAATGGAAAACTCTTTAATTTTGGAGGTCAATCCGGTTTTGCAGAGCTTTTTTTTTGAGGTTAGCTCCTTGAGCTACTACGATATTTTTATTTTCCTTAACAAAAAAATAGTTATTTACTCTTATCATCCAAATCTAAGTTTTTAACACTCAGTTGAGTTCAAAAAATAATTTTGTTTAAGTTGAGTAGTATTTACATATCTCTAACGGGAACTTGACGATCACGTAAGTATTCTTTTATATTACTAATAGTCAATTGACCGCAATGAAGCAAAGAAGCTAATAAAGCGGCTTCAGCACGACCTTTAGAGAAAGATTCATAGATATGTTGGCAATTTCCTGCTCCCCCAGAGGCTATTACTGGAATTTCTACCCGTTCAGCGATAGTTCTAGTTAATTCCAAATCATATCCAGCCTGGGTTCCATCCGCATCCATACTAGTTACCAATAATTCTCCTGCGCCCCGTCTTTCTATTTCTTGTGCCCACTCTATAGCATCTATCCCCGTATTCTCTCGTCCTCCTCTCACATAAACTTCCCAGCCCTCGTTACCAGGATATCTACGTCGCCTAGCATCAATAGCAATTACAATACATTGTTTACCAAAGCGATCACTAGCACGGTTGATAAAATCTGGTTTACGAACAGCGGCGGAGTTGATGCTAATTTTATCAGCTCCAGCCCTCAACAGATTTTTGATGTTTTCTAAGGTTTGAATGCCACCTCCAACGGTTAAAGGGATGAAAACAGCTTCAGCTGTACGATAAACAACATCAATAATAGTATCTCGTCCCTCATGAGTGGCAGTAATATCAAGAAAAACTAATTCATCAGCTCCTGCATCATTGTACATTTTAGCTAATTCTACAGGATCTCCAGCATCTTGAAGGTTAATAAAGTTAACACCTTTGACTACGCGACCGGCACTAACGTCGAGACAAGGCAAAATTCGTTTAGCTAACATTTTGATGAGTTTTCTAGATAGATATGTAGTTTATTTCTAAATAATAGACTTGAAAAGTAATCACTGAAATCAGAGTTGATTTTCGGTCTAATTATTCAAAACTTCAATTTTTACTTCTTCTTTGTCAGTTATCCAAACGAGACTTTTAATGTAACTTCGCAGCGCATAATTACGGATTTCTTCAGGAGAACGTCCCCCCAATTCTAGGGCTATTCTTAGTTTTTCTGAGGACTGTCTAAGTTTTTGAGCATAATTCAAGGCCATTGGTTGAGCTTGAGAAGTTTGAGCAATTACTAGGTAATCAATTAGAGGAGGAGTTTGCGGCAAAATAGTAGTGGTTAATAAACAGGTATATATGTCTTCAAGATTGAAAGAAAATCCGATACCTGGGGCTGACATCCTTCGAGGATGGTAAACCCCAAGAAGTTCATCATAACGTCCTCCTTGACCTAAAATTTTCAATTGGCTATTATTTTGTCCAACAGCCTTAAATACTATTCCTGTATAGTAGTCAAAGGTTTGAATTAAACTTAAATCCAAGGTAAATGGAAATGGTTTTGACCAACTCGTTTCAATTAGTTCGACTAGGGACTTCAGATTATTAACACTTTTTTGTCCCTCTTTATCTAACTCTAATTGAACAACTTTTTGGAGCACCTGAGTAGGAGTTCCCCGCAAATCAAATAATAATTTTCCTCGTTCTTGTAAGTCAATAGAAGGGTAATCAAGATTTTCCAAAGTAACATAGTCAAGTTGGGCCAAACATTGACGAACCTGATTCTTGAGGGAACCTGGAAAGGGTTTAAGAAGCGATCTAGTGAGACTAGCTTCTCCTAAAATGAGATGCCAATAGGGAATTTTTAACTGTTCAAGACAATCAGCGACTAATAATAAAATTTCCGCATCCGCTAACACTCCCCCCGAGAAAAGTAATTCTACCCCGGCTTGATAAAATTCTAACTGTCTTCCGTGATGACCTACCGGAGGATCTCGAAAAACATTAGCACGATAACAAAGGCGTTGGGGATAAGCAGTGTCAGCCATGCGAGTAACGACAGTCCTGGCGATTGAGGCAGTTAGTTCCGGCCGCAATCCTAATTGCCCTGTAGAACTATCCTGCAGTTGAATGACTGTTGAAGGATCGATAGCTCCTCCAGCCGTCAACGTTTCTAACCATTCAATAGTCGAGGTAACGACACGTTGGTATCCCCATTGTCCAAAGACTTTTTGAAGATGATCATTAATCCAAGCCTTTTGTACAACTTCGAGGGGAAGTAAGTCCCTTGCTCCAGCAGGTGGTTGATGAATCATAGTTTTTTATGCTTATTACCTTGTATTGTTTCCTCTAAACAGGGAGGTTAAAGTCCCGTCTTTTAGCCTAGCGTAGGATTATCTTTTACCAGCTAAGTATAAACTACTTTTTTGAACAAAATGAAGAGTCAAAAAGTTCTCCCTCAATTAATTGTTCATCAGTTGATTAAAGGATTGTTTCGTTTAAATAACTACCAGATGTTTAGAGTTTCTTGGTGAAGCTTGATCGCCGTGGACCTTAATTATGGCGAACGGAATACGTAATTATTTGGTTCAGTTTTAAGAGCCTCTCGTAATTCTATAATGTCCCAAGTCATTATAGAATTACGATTAACAGAATCAACAGTAGAAACATGAGTTTTTAAATCTCCAGCGGTTGTTAATGATTATCTAAACCAGACTAAGATTTAGGCAGTTCAGTATAAAGATTCAACCATAGTTTTTCCTTGGACGTATTCATTAAGTTGGGCAATTTTTATAAAAATGTTAACTCTAAGCCTGGTACTGTTCAGCAATTAAGTATTTAATTAACTTTTAGTTTAGATA
Organism: Cyanobacterium sp. uoEpiScrs1; assembly: GCF_947331815.1. GTDB lineage: Bacteria > Cyanobacteriota > Cyanobacteriia > Cyanobacteriales > Microcystaceae > Rippkaea. The sequence goes on along the minus strand of NZ_OX373462.1, from coordinate 534,305 downwards.
AATTAAGTTAGTATTTTGGATAGTTGTAACCTTATCTCCTTCGCCTAAATACAGAGTATTTGAGCTGAGATTAACGGTTATTCATCACAATATTTCTCTATTCATCTTTAGTTGCTTAATGTTTTCTATTTGATTTTTGTAGCTATTAGAATACACACAAAAGGTGACTTTTAAGTAAAGTTAATTTGCTTGATATCTACATTTGTTGGAAAGTCGAACATTATATTGTGTTGTCGATTGATGATAGCACATTCAAACAGTCCTCATTTCATAGGAAAGCTCATACAAAATTCTAAGTCCATATAGCTAGGACTACCTATTATTCGACTATAGTGATTTTGCCTGATAAAAATTTCGTAGCCAAGGAAGCGCTTCATTCAAAGCTTGACTCAAAACATGATGAATATGCCCGTTGGTAGCTAATAACTTCCCCGACTTAAGAATTAAAGTACTCCCATCATAAGCGGATATTTTTCCCCCTGCTTCTTCCAAGATAATAACTCCTGCACTAATGTCCCAAGGACTTAACCCTTTTTCCCAATACCCATCGAAGCGGCCACAAGCTACATTAGCTAAATCAAGGGCTGCTGATCCTGTACGGCGTACCCCTTGAGTGATATGAGTTAGGTAACAAAATTCAGGATAGTTAGTATCTTGAGTGTCTCGGCGATCATAAGCAAATCCTGTTACTAACAAACTATTACTTAATTCTGTAGTTTTAGAAACTTGAATAGGACGATAATTAAGGGTAGCTCCTAATCCTTTAGCTGCTCTAAATAGCTCTTTTCTAAAAGGATCGTAGATAGCCCCCACTTGGGGAATTCCTTCTACCAGTAACCCAACAGATACAGCGGAAATAGGATAACCATGGGCATAGTTTGTAGTTCCATCAAGGGGATCAACTACCCAAAGATAATTACTTTCATCTATTCCTAAAAGACCAGACTCCTCAGCTAGAATTTGATGTTGAGGGACTCGACGACGTAGAATTTTTAAAATAGCTGCTTCTGCCGTTTTATCGGCTTCGGTAACTAAATCTCCAGAACGATCTTTTTCTTCAATTGTTTCTAATTTACCCCAAAGATCTTGCAAAACTACTCCAGCGGTCATTACTGCTTCCGTAGCAACTTCTAAGAGTATTTCCAGTTCATGTTGGACTTGTTTGTGCATAATTAGCAGTTAATAATAAGCTGTTGATAATTTAACGATGGATAAGTTTTTTTCTAAAGAGAAGCTTTTAAGCTATTGTGTACAATTTTGTTTCTTTTCAATAATTGAGGATAGATATGGCTATTCTTCTTCAGTTATTGAATCATTATCTATAAAAATTCTTAATTTTTTTTCCCCTCCCAAAATTTTGTCCAAATTGAAGATCATAAACTTCATCCTCGTTTTGAGTTTCTAACTCTAAGCTAGATCGAGCGTAACTAACACACAATAAAGCATAACCTCTGTCTTTTAATTCTGAAGATAACCCGATAGCTTCGGGTTGATAGACCTCTCCTGACAAAATACGCACAGCACAAGTAGTACAAGCCCCGTTTCTACACAAGAAAGGTAATTGATTACCTTGTTCTTCCGCACTATGAAGAATGTAGCGATCATCGGGTACTTCCAGGGTATATTCTTTTCCTTCTTGACGATGATTGATGCGAACTGTATGATAATGGACCATAGTTTGGCAATACAGAGCACTAGTTTTAGTAGGAACAAACTTATGTCTAATGATAACTCTGCTTTCCCCTCATGGAAAACTTTTTTGCTTTCCTAGAAAATAGTTAAGTCATATTAGAGTTTGAATCTAAATCGCAGCTGTGGTTATTTATCAGGTCGATTTATTTTTACTCTTAAGTATTTAATTTTTTTTTGATCGCCATAGCTAATTGAATATGAAGCTTATGACTTGCTTTATAGGCCAAAAAATGTCCTTGAGGAATGGTTCCTAACAAACTTAAATCCCCAATTAAATCTAATAATTTATGACGGGCTGGCTCATTCTCAAATCTCAAAGGAAGATTTAACCATTTTTCGTGATCACACACTAAGGCATTTTTTAAACTTCCTCCTTGAATTAAACCCATTTTTTGTAGTTTTTCAATTTGATCAGCAAAACCAAAAGTTCTAGCAGGAGCAATATCTTTTTCAAAGGAGTCTATATTAGGATTCCAACTATGCCACTGATTGCCAATAGCAGGGTAAGGAAAATCAATTCCATAGGTGAAGCGAGTCTCAAACGCGGGGATAGCAGCCACAAAAGCATCTCCATCCCTAACCCAAATCGGTTCTAATAAAGTAGAATTTGTGGACCATGAAGAAGGAGTAACACCCCCACAAATTATCGCTTTAAGCCATTCTTGCGCAGATCCATCCAATAGCGGTATTTCTGTCCCATCAACTTCAATACGAGCGTCTTTGACCCCAATGGCGATTAACGTGGAGAGAAGATGTTCGACCGTACGAATAGCTACATTTCCTCGACTTAATTTCGTTGATAAAGTCGTCTCGCTAACTGAAGCTACCTCGGCAGGAATTATAGGATTTCCAGGTAAATCTACCCTTACAAAATAGCGACCTTCTCCCGATTGTGCAGGTAAAATACTTACCTGAGTTTCTACTCCAGAATGTAGCCCGATTCCCGATACTGTAACAATTTCTCTAAGCGTAGAACTCATAATTATCCCCACTACTATCTAAAGGTAAAAAATAGGCTATTATCAATTATTATTGATTTATATCTCTCTTACTTACTTCATATCCAGTCTTCATATCTAATTCTAATGCCTCAGCCACTTATCAGACCGTTAATCTTGATCGTAATAATATGGAGACTAGAAGCCTTCTTAGCCCCTAAAACTGCTTCTAGTAGTTTTTCTCAATGGATATCTTAAAGGACTGAATTTCACTTTAATGCATCTATACCAAAGATGGCATTCCCTCTATGCAAGTAAAGCAGGGTGATTTCTAAAAAAATTTGTCTATCAGTTGAAAAATACCTTGAACTTGATTGAGTTTTATCTCAAATCTTTTGGTAAATAAGCTGACGTACGCTGTTAATCACCTGCTTATTTTGACTTATAAGTAACAGAATTTTAGTAAACTCAATATTAAATTGATTAATAATTTATAAGAAGTTCAAATTAGCAAAAGCAACACTCTAATATCTTATAGTGTTACTTTTGTTATTAAAGACTTATTTTTTATACTAATTCTAGAATAGATTATATTTCTTTGTTAATTATTATATTTATTCATTTTACTAAGCAAAAAAAATTAGCAAATAATCAACTATCTGTATAATATATTTTCGTTATAAATTGGACTTTATAGAAATAGATTATGAGATTTTTATTGGGTATTTTTAGATAAAAACTACATTGATTTAAAAATTAAGTTGTTTAACTTCTATCGAACAAAAACGATGATTTTGTCCTCTAATTAAAATTATTTTAAGAATTGAGGAAAATATAAGAAAAACAATAAAATCAAAACCTAATTTTTCATTAAAACCTTTCTCCAATGCCAAAGTGGAGACGAGAATCCCCCTCATTATTAACCCCATAATCAACCCGAATCGGTCCAACTGGTGATTGAATGCGAACACCAAGACCGTAACCGTAACCATCACTAGGTAGTCCTCGAATCGTACCTGGAAAGCCTCTGACTGAACGTTGAGACTTAATCGTTGTCCCATAGTCAACAAAGAGAGCTGCTCCAACTGCTGGAATGATAGGAAAGCGGTATTCGGCTGTTGCTTGGAAATAACTACGTCCATTTCCTAATTCTCCTTCATCATAACCCCGTACTGAGTTACTACCCCCAATTACAAAGGCTTCATAAGGAGGTAAATCTTCGAAAGCTGTGCCCGCTTGAAAATTAAAGGCCAATGCTTGAGGTCTTGGTTGATCCTCCTCAATAAAACCTAAATCAATAAAATCTACCGGGATATAGTGACTATAGCTTCCTCGTAGTCGAGTAAAGAAAATACTGCCTGAACCTAAAGGTATAGTTTGTTCAACTCCTAAGCGCAACAGATGACCACTTGTAGGACGTAAGGGATTATTACGGAAGTCTTGAGAAGCTCCAAAACTGATAGTAAACAAGTCATCCTTTCCCTCATCACTAAAGGCCAACGGCTGAGAGGGAAACCCATTAAGAGGAGCTGACCAAGGTGCAATATCACCGTCTGCATTTTCCACTTGAACCCGTTGATAGTTAAAGCCTAGAGAGGTTCGCCAATCAGGTACGCTGAAGGGATCATCTGCTAAAGGGCGTACAAAAGTCACCCCACCTCCAGTCCGAACCACCCGTGGACTATCAAAATCGTTAAGGGTCCTAATCGAAGAATCATCTCCGTCAAACACTAAAGAAATAGTCCGTCTACGAAATCCATTAACCGTATAAGCAGTACGAAAAGGATCGCCGGCAATCCATGGATCGGTAAAATTGACATCAAAGAGTAGTTCCCGTTCTCCAACTTGAACCTCACCCCCAATAGTTTGGTTGTTTCCCCCCAAGTTTTGTTCTTGATAACTGATTGTTCCAAACAGTCCACTAGTAGAACTAATCCCAGCTCCCGCAGCTAGAGAGCCTGTATTTCCTTCCACTACATCTACGTTAACAATAACCTCTCGCGGATCTTCCCCAGGACTAAAAGAAATTCTGACGTCTTCAAACAACCCTAAACCAAAGACTCTTTGCAGATCAGTTTGAGCGATTCTGCGGTTGAAAACATTCCCTGCTTCAAGTTGCATTTCACGAGTCACAATAAAAGCGCGTGTCCGACCATTGATGGGTTCATCTTCTGCATCGAAAAATCTTACTTTTATATCTTGAATTACCCCTTCAGAGACCACCAGCGTTACAATTCCATTATCCCCAACCTCAGGAGAACCAATAACTTGTGCTAGATCATAGCCTTGTTTAGAATACCATTCATTAAGTTTTTGAATACCGTTTTGTAATTCTCGTAGGTTAAGAATTGCCCCATACTGATCCTCAAAAATATTTTTAACAACTTTGGGCGGTAATGCTCGAGCTTCCTTATCTGTGCCTGTTTCTACGACCACTTCACTCAATGTTGGATTAGGTTTCACACCGAAAGTAATGCGTACCCCTAAAGGTGTGTCGGCAGGGGTGACTCTAACATTAGAAAAGAATCCAGTGGCATAAATTGCATTGACATCTTCTTGCAATTGAGAGCGAGTTGCTGTTCGCCCTGGACTAGTTTGAATAGTGTTGTAGACTAGATTTTCTAGGTCCTCATCAACCCCACTAACTACGACTTCTACTACCAAAACTCTGGGTTCTTTCCCGGATGATTCTTCAATTAAAGAATCATCTGACGGGGACGGTATGATAGGGGTGTTAATTTCTTTTAAGGCTGGTGAGTCTTCCTTTTTAGGCAATCCTGTTCCAGATACTTCAGTTTGCCCTTGAGTATCCACCGAAGAAGTTAAATCTGCTGAGATCAACTTTTTTAACTTAGAAACTAATGTAGTCCCCTGTTCTAAAGCCGACAAAGTTTGAAAATTTAAATCTTTTGGGGTTACAGGTATTATTAATCGCTGATTCTCTTGGGAAACAGCTAATTGACTAGCTTTTAAGTCCGTCGGCAAGGTTAAATTGCCTTCAGTTGAGTCTTCCAATATAGGAATAGATGTTAGTTCTACTAGTTTAGGGTCCCCCAGCATGGTGGACTGTAATTTTGCCACACTTACGATAGTTTTTAGATTCTTCTCTTTAACACTTGTTTCAGTTAAAGGGGCTATAGTCTCTCCCCTAATAGACTGGGTTAAGTTTAACATAGTGGCAGTCACGACAGGAACTACCACCATAGGAGATAACCGTAATTTTTTAATCTCGTTTGACACTTCCACACACCCAATCAAGCTACAGTGTTGTTTATTTTATTTATGTTTTTGTTATTGACTCATAATAGCTGCCAGAGTGCCTAAGCAACCGAGCTAAATTATCGAATCTAGTGACCAGGGCTACTTATAAAGGTTCCAATGTCAGGGTCTTTGTCTAATACCTAATTTTTCTAAAATCCTTTGTTGAACCTGTTGATAAGCCGTTTCTACTTCTCCTAAATCGTGTCGAAATCGATCTTTATCCAAAACTCTATCTCGTAAATTTTTTGTTTGTTGATCCCATAACCGACAAGTATCAGGACTAATTTCATCGGCTAGGAGGAGATTTCCTTGAGAATCTAAACCAAATTCTAGTTTGAAATCTACTAAAGTAATCTGGCAGCTGGCAAAAAACTCTGTTAAACATTTATTGATTTTCAATGCTATAGACTGGAGTTGTTCAAGTTGTTTTGGGGAAGCTAATTCCAGTATTAGTAGACGATCACGTGTTAATAATGGATCTCCAAGCTCGTCATTTTTTAAATAAAATTCTACCAAAGGAAAAGGTAAAATTTTACCTTCAATTAAGCCTGTTTGTCGGCATAGGCTACCCGCAGCAATATTTCTAATTACTACTTCGAGCGGGATAATTTTAACAGCACGGACGCGCATTTCACAATCAGCAATTTGATCAATAAAATGAGTAGCTATATCCTTAGATTCTAGCAATTTAAATAAAACTGAGGAAATATGACAGTTAATAGCTCCTTTCCCCTGTGCCATTCCTTTTTTTAAAGAATTAAAGGCTGTCAAATCATCTTTAAATTGAGTAGTAAGGATTTCCGAATCATCAGTAGCATAAATAATCTTGGCTTTTCCTTCATAAAGCTTTTCCATTCGTTGTTTATCCTTATTAGTAGTCGTTAAGTTGTTTTTAGCTATAGTATTTTAGTGTAAAGATTTCTCTTAATTTTGACCAAGTACAGTTTATTGAAATTCTAATTAACTGTTTTTTGCTTATTATCTGTTGCTTGCTCCAATAATAGTAATCCTACGGATTTAAGATTATTATTTATTCTGAGGGAATAGATATGGAGAAACACATTAGAGTCTACCTCACAAAAGAGAGAAAGGCTATACTTCGACTTAGAAACCTTGAATCGATACATTGAGTAAACTACAGAAAGACAAGCAACTAGCACTTTTTAATTCACTCAAGTTTCTCAATAGCTTGTAACTTATACGATATAAAAAATGTATTTTATAAATTATACAAATCTGTTTGATATGATTAATTATATCAAATAATTCACGAATATTGGACCTTCAATTATTTATTATTTATGTACTAGGCTATCACGATATATAGTAATTTTCGTCTTCTTAAATCTTCTATCAAGTTAAAGTTACTATAGAGAAATAATTTTACTAGCAAACTTAGTTTGTAATACTAAAATAGGGAAGTCTGTCAAACAGTATTAATTGTAGTTTTAGTACTGGAAAATACTACCTAGAATTTTTTTCAAAAAACTTATTACCAGCTTAAAGATCTTTGGGAATAACATAAAGATATTAAGAAAAACAAAACTGGAGGCTACGCTTCAATATAAAGGATGAGTTGGACAGCTGTAAAGATAAGGTGGGCAATGCCCACCCCACCTACTATTGACAATTAATCATTGGTTAGCCAAATCGGCTGTAGTCTTAAGTTGAGATATTTGGTCATGGATAATAACTGATTGTAAAATTGGGGTACTAGTGACCGAGTTATCAACCAAAGTCAACAAAGGATTCGCTAAAATTCCAGCCAAAGAAGTAGCAATCATGCTCAAAACTAAGCCCACTTGTAGTGGACGCATTCCCGATAAATTCCAACAAATTTCGGGATAATTTTTTACAGCATCTGACATTTCTTGAGGCTCTTTCACCACCATCATTTTTACTACGCGGATGTAATAATAGATAGAAATCACACTAGCGACTAAGGCAAGGATAACTAGCCCATAAAGTTCCGCTTGCCAACCTGCCCAGAAAATATAAATTTTGCCAAAAAAGCCAGCTAACGGAGGAATACCACCTAAAGAAAGTAAACAAATACTTAATCCTAAAGTAAGTAAGGGGTCTTTTTGATAAAGTCCGGCATATTCGCTAATTTTATCAGTTCCAGTCCGTAGGGAAAAGAGAGTAACTCCCGTAAATGCCCCCAAGTTCATGAACAGATAGATTAGTAAATAAAACACCATACTAGAGTACCCTTCATTAGTACCTGACACTAAACCAATCATGACAAAACCGGCTTGGCCAATAGAAGAATAGGCTAACATCCGCTTCATGCTAGTTTGAGTTAAGGCTACTATATTTCCCAACAACATACTGAGTATGGCTAAAGCAGTGAAAATAAGATGCCATTGTTCTTCAACTGCAGTAAAAGAAGTCACTAATAGACGAATTGCGAGGGCAAATCCTGCAGCTTTAGAACCCACAGAGAGAAAAGCAACAACGGGAGTGGGGGAACCTTCATAAACATCAGGAGTCCATTGATGAAAAGGAACTGCAGAAATTTTAAAGGCAATTCCTGCAATAACAAAAACTAAGGCAATGAGTATTCCTAAAGACTGTCCTCCACTTACATTCGTAATGTTAGTGGCAATCTCATTTAGGTTAGTTTCTCCTCCAGATAAACCATAGAGAAGAGAAACCCCATATAGGAAAATAGCTGAACTAGAAGCCCCAATTAAAAGGTATTTCAAAGCTGCTTCATTGGAACGAGGGTCCCGTTTCATATACCCTGTCATTAAGTAAGAGGAAATACTTAACATTTCTAGGGAAATAAAAATCATCACCAACTCGTTAGCCCCACATAAGAACATTCCTCCTAGGGTAGACGTTAACATGATGGCTATAAATTCAGCCAAAGATGTCCTTGTTTGTTCTACATAACGGACTGACATCAGAATAGTTACTAAAGTAGACAGGGCGATAATAGCCCGAAAAATAATACTGAGGTTATCTCCGTTAAATGAACCTAAGAAACCGATGGGAGTAGCAGTATCCCAAGCCAAACAAAGAGCGATCAGCGAAGCAAACAACCCAAGCATGGCAGCATAAGGTAGCCAGGTTTTCGAACTACGGCCAAATATGAGGTCTCCTACCAAAATAAAGAGGAGAGTAATAATCACAATTCCTTCTGGCAGAATTGTTTCAGCATTCAGTTGACTGGCAATGTTACTAGAAAAATCCATAGAGTTATGGGAGAAAAAACACCTAAGAATTTAAGCTTAAGGAAATATCCGGCAATTTCATCCGGCCTTATCCCTTTGGATCATAATGGACAGAGGGAATTTCGGGCTAGTCTTTAAGGTTGCGTTCACTTTCAGTGTGCTTTTAGGGATCACACTATTTAGTAAATACTGAAATGCGAGCTATTTGTTTCTAATTATTTATTAAAAATGGTGACAAATTTCAAATATTTAGGTTGTTTACCAAATATTTGAAATTTATTTGTTTTATAAATCTACTATTCTAAATTTTGGGCTAGCATAGCCAACCTAGAAAATATAAAATGAATAGAACTTTTTCTGTAAGAGCACTAAAGTCAATTTATCTATACGCCTGTTTTTTAATTAACTTGATTTTCGAATGTATATTCTCTAGGATTTTTTAATAAAGTAGTTAAAAAGCATCTATTATTTAGTAAATCTATCTACTTTTTGTAGGAACAAATATTTAAGTTATATTACCAATAAAATTATATTTATTAGTAAGCTTTGTTAGTTAAGTTTGTTTATGTAATTTAATTTTTTAATATTAGGATTTAAATAAGACGGATTAAATTAGTTTTTTAAAATAAACTAACAACAATTTACTTGAAAAATATTCAATCTTTAAATCCACAGAAGTAACTTTAAATAACTTTTAAAGTTACTTCTGTGGTTGTTTTTGTTTGCTAGTATGATAATTGGCTGCATTTATATAAAAATATACCACTTATTTATGAAACATAATAACATATAAAAATATATATCAAGCATAATTATTGTTTTATTTTTTACTATAAAGAATCTCAGTTTTATAACTACTTGTAATTAATTAATATTTTTACTTTTCTCTTTTGATTATTAGATTTAACAGTGTTAACAGAATCAAAAAAAATTATTTTATTTATATAAAGTAAAGTTTATAATTTTGTTTTTATATGCATAAAATATAGTCACAACATAAATTTTAAGTTTTACTCCCTACTCATTTTTAGACTCGGTCTAGAAGAGCTATTATTATTAGAATTAAGACTCTTTCTGTAAAGACTTCATGTCTGATACCTGATTTAAAATATTCACTATTAAAGCTAGGCTTATCGAATAACACCAATAGTCATAAGCCAATGACTATATATGATGAGTTATCCTGAATGAAATAAAGTTACGAGAAACGAAAGTATAATGAGCAAAGTTTTAGTTGGTTTGTCAGGGGGGGTTGACAGTTCTGTTGCAGCTGCTAGTCTTCAGCATCAAGGTTATGAAGTGATTGGTTTAACCTTATGGTTAATGAAAGGGAAAGGGCAATGTTGTTCAGAGGGAATGGTGGATGCAGCTTTGATTTGCGAGCAGTTAGGAATTCCTCACCATATTGTTGATATTCGTGATCTATTTCAAGCTAATATTATTGATTATTTAGTTTCAGGTTATGAGTCAGGTGTAACACCTCTTCCTTGTTCCCAATGTAATAAGGTGATCAAATTTGGTCCTATGTTAAAGTATGCTAAACAGGAATTAAAGTGCAATCATATAGCAACGGGACATTATGCACGTGTTCGCTACGATGAAGTTAATCAACGCTATCAATTATTGCGAGCAGTTGATTGTCATAAAGATCAATCTTATTTTCTTTATAATCTTTCCCAAGAAATGTTAGCGGGAGTTCTTTTTCCTTTGGGAAATCAAACTAAGGAAGAAACTCGAAAAACTGCTAGTGAACTGAATTTGAAAACCGCAAGTAAACCTGAAAGTCAAGATTTATGTTTAATTGAAGTTCATGGATCTATGAAAACATTTCTGGATCAGCATATCTCTCAAAAAGAAGGGAATATTGTTAGTATCGACGGCAAAGTATTAGGGAAACATCAAGGAGTTCACCACTATACTATTGGACAACGTAAAGGACTAGGCATTGCGGCAACTGAACCATTATATGTAATAAAACTTGATCCCGTAATGAACCAGGTTATTGTTGCTAATCGTAATAATGCAAGGTGTTCTGATTGTCATGTAAATAGAATGAATTGGATTTCAATCCCTGAACCTTCTTCTCCTATTCAGGTAGAAGCCCAAATTCGCTATCGTTCTCCTGCAGTTTCAGTTAATGTTATCCCTTTGGGTAATCATCGTATCAAATTAATTTTTGATGATCCTCAATTTGGGGTTACTCCAGGCCAAGCGGCAGTTTTATATGATGGAGAGATTGTCTTAGGCGGCGGTATTATTGAGAGATAAAAATCTATAAATAGATTAAAAGTGTATTGAGGATAAAAGAGAATGTTATCTCCAGAATAGAGATTGAACTAATCTTCAGTATTTTTTAGAAAAGATATTGTATGAACTCATTGATGATTCCATATAAATATTTTAGGAGTTCCTAAGATAAGGCTAGGCATTGATGTTTAACAAAATTCAAAAGCCTTATAGAGTAACCATTTTGTTCTTTTCGTCTCTATTCTATAAATATTAGCCTGTGGTAGTTTTTTACTATATATAGTTATATTACCAACATACCTAACAAGAAAGATACTAAGATTCAGGTTAATAGGTATAAAAATAGAATTTAAATTAACCTTCTAACTTGATTAATAATTGTTTTAATAAAAATAAATAATAAATTCTTTATAGTTAATTTTATTGACAAAGTAGCTGTAAAAATATAACTTTTTCTAAATAATTAGATGTTTTTTAACTATTTAGCTTATAAATTTTTAAGTTTTATTAGTTTAAACTAGTGCAGTTAGTTTTGTTTGTATTAGTGCCATAAGTTTTATGACTAACCAATACAGAAAATATTTGGCATTGATTAAAGTATAATTATACAAACAGAGAATGAGCCTAATAGTCAGCGAGTTATTTACGAATAATCAATCTTACAAAACATTTTGCTCTAAATACTTATTTAAATAAGTTAAAATGTATGTGTAAAAATTTTAAATTCAATGCAAAATGGAAAAATAGTTAAAAAAGCGACTACTAGAGGTTAACCTGTTCAAAAATTAAATAAATATATCATTAGAGTGATAATTAATGAAACCACTCATCCTACCATTTTTTGTATTTATAAAAATCTATTCTTATGGACTTTGCTGTGAATTTTATGTCTTTTGTTATCATCTTTTTAAGAAACGACAAATTCAATATTTCAAAAATATATTCACTATGATCTTTAGTCTGATAGTCTTAAAAAGACTAAGACGTTACTCCAAATTAAGCAATATTCACCATACAAAGCTTCAATAGGCTGATTAATATCCTTCAATAAATAGTATGTTGAATATATTTTTAGCTAAAACGTATTCTTGAATGCGTTCTAGCTCATCTCTTATTTATTCTGGAATCGCTGATTCAAGTAGAAAATATTTGCCATTTTTCTTAAACACAAAAACACTATCACCTCTATCAATTGACGTTCCTGGATGGTGAAATCTCAATTTTGTATTATCTTCAAGTTTCACGAATAAAACACTGCCATAAGGTCCTGAAATAATTCCGACAATAGTACCCGATTGATAGGGTTCATTGTACCCCAAGTTTAGATTAGCAGCTCTCTCTTCTAAGTTCGATTGACGAATGGTTTGAGCGTTGACTATGGTAGTTACGCAAACTAGAGCTATCATGCCCATCAATATATTGATAATTCTCTTCATGGCAATTCCCTCTAAAGTTGGGTAAACACCCCTTTGTTTCTCTTTCTTCAACTCTAGAAGGATTTTTTATCTTACACCATAAAGATAAAATTATAGCCATAAGATGCAACAAAAAATGATAACTGTCAAAAAACTTTATTGTCTGTAAAAAAATAAATAAAGAGAGCAGTTTAAATCCTAATTTAATAATCATTAACCATTAACTATTTTAGACATCCATTGATGAGTTCCAAAATACTGACAAGCAATAGACGCAACTTGAGAAGCTTTTATTATAGAATCCTTAAAATTGTATTGAAGAATAAAATAGCAAAAAGCTCCATGAAAGATATCTCCTGCTCCTAATGTGTCTATCGCTTTTATTTTTGAAACTTCAACATTTCCTGATTCTTCTTTAGTCCAATATTGAATTGGCTTTGCTCCCTTAGTAATAGCAATATAAGGAATTTTAATATCTTTTAAGTAATGGAACACATCGAGAGAATTAAGACAGTTAGGAGGATAAAAATTTTCAGAGCAAATCGCATAATTTACATAAGGAAGAATTTTAGATAGTCCAGGTTTCCAGCTTCCTCCATCTAAAACAACAGGTATTTTTAACCGTTGCGCTTCTTTAGCTATCATAATGCTTGTAGATATTTGATGCCCATCGACTAAAATAATGTCAACATTTTGCAAAATTCTCGCAGAAAGTCCATTATTGATAATCGCTTTAGATTTAGTAGCATTAATAGAAACAACAGCCCGTTCACCTGTCATTGTATTAACAATAATTGAAGAAGTAGGCAAAGGTTTTTTGTGATGAGGATTTAAGTCAAAAACATTTATAGAATAATCGTTTAATTCAGCATAAATTAATTGACTAATAGGATGATTACCAATCACACTTAATAAAGTTGCTTGATCACTAAAATGTTTAAAAGTGATAGCCGCATTCGTTGCTGGGCCCCCTACAGAAATCGTTTCATCAATAGCTACAATTTTTTCATTACTATGGGGAAAGTGCTCGGTAAGATAAATTAAGTCCAGAGTTGTTAAACCGATAAATAATCCATTCATGAGTCGTAAAAATGAGCAATGAAATTCTACAAACAGGTACTCTTTATGTTGTCGGGACTCCCATTGGCAATTTGGAAGATATGACATTAAGGGCGATCCATATTCTAAAATCAGTGAATTTGATCGCTGCAGAAGATACCCGTCACACGAAAAAACTCCTACACTACTTTCACGTTAACACCCCTCAGATAAGTTATCACCACCATAATCGATTGTCTCGTCAAGATGAGTTAATTGGTTATCTACAACAAGGAAAAATTATTGCTTTGGTCACTGACGCAGGAATGCCAGGTATATCTGATCCGGGGTATGAATTGATTAAAGCTTGTATTGATAAAAGTATTGCTACTATTCCTATTTCTGGAGCAAATGCTGCCATCATGGCGCTATCAGTTTCTGGTTTACCCACAAATCGCTTTGTTTTTGAAGGATTTCTTTCCACAAAAGATAAAAGCAGGGTTAATCGTTTAACATTTTTGAAGACGGAAACTCGTACCATAATCTTTTATGAGTCCCCCCATCGTTTGTTACAAACTTTAAACGACTTAGGAAATTTTTTCGGAAAAAACCGTTTAATTACAGTAGCTAGAGAACTAACGAAATTATATGAAGAATTATGGAGAGGAACCCTGGGAGAAGCAATTAACTATTTTCAAGATTCAAAATACCTTAAAGGAGAATTTACCCTAATCGTAGCCGGATGCCATACAATGTCTGAATTAACATTAACTGAAGAACAATTAAAGAAGGAATTAAAACAATTGTTAGCTATGGGAATGACGCGGTCACAAGCGAGTTGTCACTTAGCAGAATTAATTTCTTTAAACCGTCGTCAAATTTATAAGTTGTCGTTAGAAGTTGATACTCCTAATCAAGATTAAAATCACTTAAATAACAGATATTGCTCATTTTATGAACTACTATTAATTGTAAACAAGAGTATTGATAATTATATTTTTTAAAATTATGTTTATGTAATTTTGTATATTTATAGTCTGAATAAATTTAAAAGTTTTATACTCCAATAGAGAGCTATTAACTAAAGTTTACATAAATAATATATCAGTTTAGATAGATGTTTTTTTACAATGATGTTTTTTGATATATAAAAAACTATTATTTTTTATAAAAATACTAAAATAAAAGTATAAGTGTTTGATAACTTAGATGATTTTTAAAAAATCAATCTCAATAGTTTAAGAAATAATCACTTACTTCAATATATTGACGAACGAATAAAAATATAGTTTAGTATATAGTATGTATTCTATTTTTATTTCTACTACTTCTTTAATAGTTAAAGTTTTATGTATGTGCTTAAAATAAAAAATATGTAAAAATTTTAAGAAATGATTTTCTAAATTCTTTAATAAAAATTACCAGTGCAATAGTGCTTTTTCTCGTTAACTAATTCCTGATTATCTCAATATAAATTTCGACCCTCCAACAATTACTACAAATCGTGTATAATGATGGTTTTGGAATAACTATGTATTTTAGGAGAAAATCCGTTATATGTCTCGTTATAGAGGACCTCGTTTAAGAGTTGTACGACGACTAGGAGAACTCCCTGGCTTAAGTCGCAAAAACCCTCGTCGTGCCTATCCCCCAGGGCAACATGGACAAGGACGCAGAAAGCGTTCGGAATATGCTATTCGTCTTGAGGAAAAACAGAAACTGCGCTTTAACTATGGCGTAACTGAAGGTCAGCTAGTACGCTATGTGAAAAAAGCTCGTAGAGCCACAGGTTCTACCGGTCAAAAACTTCTGGAATTACTAGAAATGCGCCTTGATAATACAGTATTTCGTTTAGGTATGGCAGGAACCATTCCAGGAGCCCGCCAGCTAGTCTCGCACGGTCATCTTACCGTTAATGGACAAGTTGTTAACATCCCTAGTTATCAATGCCGTCCTGGGGAAGTTATCTCAGTTCGTAATCAAGAGCGTTCTCGTCGCTTGGTAGAAGCAAATATGGAATATCCTGGTCTAGCTAATCTTCCAAGTCATTTAGATTTTGACAAAAATACCTTAACGGGGAAAGTAAATGGGATTATTGAGCGAGAATGGATAGCTTTACAAATTAATGAATTATTGGTAGTTGAGTATTATTCTCGAAAAGCTTAGAAGAGTATTGGATAACTTCAATAGTTGTCCAATTTTCTCATAAACTTCAATCATTTAACTTTACTAAAGAATTTTTAAAAAAAATATAAAATTATTAGAAACTATCAAAGTTTCTCTCTAATTAGAAAGTTTTTTGAATTTATTTATAAAATGTCAGGTACTTAGTGGACACTATTATACAGTGATAAAGTCCCTAAGGGTGTAGCTAAATATTTCAAGAATGCCTTTATCTCCTTAATTGAAGGTGTAGATTTATCACTAAAGACCAGTGCAAAACTTAGCTTATTAAATGACTAATTTTTATCTATTAATTACTCATTAAATCATAAGTTTGCATAGATCCCAAAAACTAATCTTCTATTTAATTAAAATTATCCTTTTCGTAAATTACTTAAGACTCAAGAGAGTGTAATTACAAATCAATCTATTTTTGTTCTTAAGTCAACTTCAAATATTTCAATTTACCGCACTTGCAATAACCTAAATACGGGGTAGCTATGATAGTAATTATTTCCATAAGCTAATGGATAATTATTTACACTAGACTGCTAAATTATTTTGCTATCCTATAAAAATTTTTAGTCAGTTTTCTTAGGGTCCTCTAGCTAAGGTTGAGACAACCTCATAGAGAGAAATAGGTTTTATTCAGTAAAATTATTTTTACTTTTATGTCTGCAGAAGCAGTAAGCAAAATAACTACTTGGATATTATAGAGAACTAGTTCTCCCGGTCAAGTTTGAATAGAGCCTGAAAGAGTAAATTTAATTTTAGAATTAGTTGCCATAGTAGAACGACAATTTTTTTTATTAAGCTTTAGAATTTTATTGGGTTATAAATTGCTCCATAAATCAGGTTATACTACGAGTTTTTATAAAATTGATATCCAATTTATTTTAGACTTGAAATAATTTAATCACTGCTATAATAATATCAAAAAATAATGCTCATCATCGTTAGATCAAAATATAAAGTCATTTCTATAACTAGAACAATAGCAAAATACTACGTTTATAAAATATTTTCTAAATAAATAGAATAATTAATTAATTAGTAAAAATTCATCATTGTATATTGTACTCTACTTAAATAAAAAGGAAGATGGCAGAGACAAAATATATCTATAGTTTATATAATTGTATTATCTATAACTAGATTAATAGAAGATGAATCTCATTAAATGTAGAAAATGATAAATTTTTTGTAAAATATTTAAATACAAATATATATTAAAGTGGCTAAGAAAATCAAACAAAATTTAACTTTAAATACTTAGCATAAGCGATATAAATCCTGGACAGTTAAAATCATGTCTTTCGAGATGTAAATATATACAATTATTTTCTTTATTTTACTTAAAGTCAATTACTTATTCAATGTATAAAATACTAGACATTGTCCAATAGTCTAATACACCAATCATACTGACTATCTCTTTACAACAATGATTTACGTTAAACAATAAAAAATAAAATTTAATATATTTTTTAGCAAAAAAAGTAAAAAAGTTTTGAATTATTTATATAAATTATAATCAAATTAACTCGAGCTATTTAGTATACTTTAAATGATCAAATTTAATAACCTGATTGATCTTTAACACTTAATATGTAAAGAAAAATTAAAGTTATTCAATGTTTATAACAGTGTTAATTAATATGGAGGTTATCTAGTAAGGTTAAAAAACCTAAAAAATATTATTCATAACTAATTTATTATTAATTAACTATGAAATTTATTGACGAATATCGCGATACTAACTTGGCTCAAAAATATTCCAAGAGAATTACTCAAATAACTACCAGAGATTGGAACATAATGGAAATTTGTGGCGGACAAACACATTCTATTGTGAAATACGGAATCGATAAACTTTTACCATCAAAAATCACATTAATTCATGGGCCTGGTTGTCCCGTATGCGTCACCCCTATTCGACTGATTGATTCCGCCTTAAAAATTGCTAGTCTTCGGGATGTAATTTTCTGTTCCTTTGGCGATATGTTACGAGTTCCTGGAACTGATGAAGATTTACTCACTGTCAAAGCAAAGGGGGGAGATATTCGTATTGTCTATTCTCCTTTAGATGGTCTTAGACTTGCCGAGGAAAATCCCAACAAACAGGTAGTTTTTTTTGCAGTCGGGTTTGAAACAACTACCCCTGCAACTGCCATGGCCGTTTATCAAGCTGCACAACGTGCAATAACCAATTTCTCTTTATTAGTCTCTCATGTCTTAGTCCCCCCTGCTATAGAAGCTATTTTAGGGTCACCTAAATGCCAAGTACAAGGGTTTTTAGCGGCCGGTCATGTTTGTACAGTAATGGGGTATGAGGAATATCACCCCATTGCTCATAAATATGGTGTTCCCATTGTGATAACAGGGTTTGAACCCATCGATGTCCTCCAAGGTATTTATTTATGTCTGCAACAATTAGAGTCAGGACAAGCGCACTGTGAAAATCAATATATCCGTTCTGTAGAACAGCAGGGTAATTCTATTGCAAAACAAATTATTAGAGAAGTATTTGAGGTTGTTCCCCGACAGTGGCGAGGTATTGGAGAAATTAACCGAAGTGGACTAGGATTGCGAGAAAAATACGCTAGTTTTGACGCCTTAGAACGGTTTGCTGAGGAGTTATCTTCAATAAACTCCTCTTATATCTCTTCAATTTGTATTAGTGGGGAAATTATGCAAGGATGTAAAAAACCTTACCATTGTTCTGCCTTTGGAAAAGAATGTACCCCAGAACGTCCTTTAGGCGCACCTATGGTGTCCTCAGAAGGAGCTTGCTCTGCTTACTATCGCTATCGTAGTTATCAAGGTTAAACATTGACTATTTAAGAGAATAAATTAACGTTTTGTTGTATTACGTACTATCTATTTTACTTTAGTTATAGTCTTAATAGTTACAATCAAAATTGATAGTTAGTGTCGCCACCATATATGAAAATCACTGTCAATATAACTATCTTTTTTATTCCAAATGTAGAATATTAGCACAAAATAAACTGATAAAGAAATAGTTACTAATATCAGCGTAGATTTAGACAATAATCACTAAGAGCTTACGTGTTTTTTTATTAAAAAGTACTCTAATATTTATTGCTATGACTGTAATTATTTAGTAAAGAATAAGTGTTTAAAGCTATATAATTATCCAATCATAATTATATGTATATAATTCTAGAAGAAGCTGCAGTTCATTAAACAAAACAAGAGTTGTCTAATCCAATGATTTTAATAACAAAAGACTCTAAGTCAACCACTTAATTTCACTTATAAAGATAAATCAAACAATATACTGGATTAGTAAATAAAAAATTACGCATTGATATACAGTAATTAAAATATTTTTTAGTACTTTATGACAAAGATATTTACTAGCTTATTTAATAAATATAGATTCAATTTCTTAAACTTTGTCTTTTTAACTTTTAGATAATATATTTTATAGAATGCGGTCTATTCTCATTTGACATATTTTTTGAATATAAAGGATTATTTAAGAAAAAACTTATAGAATATTGTTTATGTAATTTATTTTAATTGATATATTTTACTTGTATTAAATGTATGGAATGGTTAGACTAGATTGGGAAATTAATTATCTATCAAATAAAAAAGTTGATATTTTCAAACTCTTCTAAAGACCTTTCACTTTCTTGGCAAAATTTGCTCAGACAACATCGGGCTATTGCAGTCATCCGTACTAATAATTTAAATCTTGGCTTAAATATGGCCAAAGCCGTATCTGCCGGTGGAATTCGTCTAATTGAAATTACCTGGAATAGTGGAAGACCTGCACAATTAATTCGCCAAATTTGCCAAGAATTACCTAACTGTACTGTTGGAACAGGAACAATTTTAAACCTCGAACAGCTACAGGGGGCGATTGCAGCTAAGGTTCAATTTTGCTTTACCCCAAATGTCAACCCTATATTAATTCAAACCGCCATTAACGCTAGAATTCCCATAATTCCTGGTGCTTTATCTCCAACAGAAATTGTCACTGCTTGGCAATTAGGGGCTAGTTGCGTTAAGGTCTTTCCCATACAAGCAATGGGAGGAAGCTCTTATATTAAAGGGCTACAAGGTCCTTTAGGGTCTATTCCTCTTATCCCCACTGGTGGAGTAACCCTTGACAATGCTGCGGATTTTATTCAAGCAGGAGCAATCGCAGTAGGTTTATCGGGCCAATTATTCCCTAAGAATGCTATTGATAATAAAAATTGGGAAGTTATTACTCAAAAAGCTAAAATGTTACTTCAAAAACTTAAGCCTTTTTCTTCTATTTAAAATTTATTGTTTTACTATTTTTATTTAAGAAATAATTTCTGAAAATATAATAAACTTTTATTTGAAGTTATATAAATTTATATTCTATACCGAGGTAAGTTCAATATAAACTTATAAAGTGAATAGAAAATCTCAGTTATTTTCTACAATAAATATTTATTAATGTATTGTGCTATGAGTAAAAATTTTACCTTGATATCATAGTAATATTTTATAATTTAAACAACTATCATTAGGAGTTTGCATAGCATTATTATTCTATTTGCCGGTTGGCATATTTAGCAAAAAAATTTTTAGATATAGCCTCACAAGTTAAAATTGTATGGAATTATAAATCAGTTTGATAGTCAATAAAAATTGACTATAATTTTTTTAAAAAATCGAAAATATATTACTCAATATTCCTCTAAAAAGCTATGCTGATGAGCATTTTATAAAGCTATTTCTATTACAGATATAGGACAAAAATCTTGTTTAGGATAATATATAGGATTTATTATATATATATATATATATATATATTCAAAATTAATCATTAGTAAACTTTATTAAAATACATAATTAATTGTTATAAATTTCGTTTTACAATAAAAAATATCTATTTTAATAAGAGCTAGACTATAAATATAAATAAAATAATTAAGTTAAAAACTATATCAGAAAACCTTGGTTGATTCCCATATTTTAATTTGCTTAAATTCAAAAAACTAAATATTTATAATTAAGAAAATAATATTTATATTTAAATGTTTTAAAAAAGTTTTATCTTAAACAAGATGGGGTTAACTAAAAAAGATTAAATATTCTTCTTGTCGTTAAATATAAAAGTGGAGAACAAAGAAAAAAGTAGATTAAACAATAAAAATTTATTGATAATTTATTTCTAAAAATCAAAGATCTTGTAACTTTTAAAAGTTAGATAAATATATTACATTGTGATGAACTAAGAGTAAGACTTTGTTCAAAGATAAAAAATATTTTGAGTTTAACTGTAAAAATAATAACTACTGTATTATTATTTAATATATATGGAAGTTAACATATATATTATTGTTACTAAGTACTTAATAAATATTACTTAATAACAATAATATATTAGTTGGTTTTTAAACTGTTTTCAATACTTAGCTTGTTATTATTTATTGAGTTTTATAGTTTTTTATAAAATGACAATTATCAAGTTATATATAGCCAATATAGTTGGGCAATTTCTATGTAACAACATTATAAATTTTGACAGCTGATAATTAACAAAATATTTGTAACTAAAACACAAGAATACCTTATATTACCCTGATTAATTTGTATGAGAGTATAAATACAAAAACTATAAAAATATTTTAATCTTGAAAGAACTATATTCATAATAATAGTAAATGTACTATGAATACATAATGTTTGTATAGACAAATCAATTTCAATATCTAAGCTAATAGTAATTATTTATTGTGGCATAAAAACATTTTGCCAATTAAATTATTAGATAAAATTTAATCAAATAGATTGTATCTAATACATATAATAAATAAAACTAAATTGAGTATATAAGACATTAATATTATCCTATTATTCTATAATATATCTTTTAAATAGAAAATTCTAGATAAATTATTAGTAGTATTTAAAAATATTTATTATATTTTAAAGAGTATAAAAAGTTATTGTGTATCTTAACTAAAAAATATTATAAGCTATATCATTTATTAACAATTAACCAGAATAATATAATTTTATAAAAATAAGATTATATTATTCTTCTCAAGAAGATAGTAAAAACTGTTAATTTTAGTATTTTTTAACCCGTTCATAGAAACATTAATCTATATTTTTTATCCAAAAAATGTAAAAGATAAAGCGATATTGTATTTCTTAACTATTGTCAGTTTTTAACAATGAACTAACTAAATAAAATAGATAATAAAAACAAGCTTATGCCCCAACTAAGTTCGATAATCCTAGAAAGAAAGTTCTATGGCACTAATATTTTTTTTGTCAACTTATTCAAAGTTATATTTAAAAGATATGAATAGAGTATATAAGGCCGTAAACTCACTAATTTGGTCTATTACATCTGTATAGATACCTAGACCAATAGAAAAGTTGACCCACTTTATTCGGAAATACATAAGGGTCAAATATAACAAACAAATAAAAAAGGTAGAATTAGAATTATTCTGGACAAAGAACTTAGCTATAGTTTAGTTGAGCTCGACCATTTCTCTATTAATCAATTTAATTAGACCAAGTCTTTGAGACTACTAACATTAGCCAACTCCATACCGGGACAAGTGCGCTTAATTAAACCAGTTAAAACCTTTCCTGGACCGATCTCAATCCCCTGACTAATTTCTTCTTGACGCAACTGCAACATTATCTCCCGCCAACGAACAGAACTAGTCATCTGTTGAGTTAAATAAGCTTTTAAGACTTTCCCTGACTGAGTCGGATTAGGATTAACATTAGAAAGTACCGGAATTTGAGCATCAGTAAATTCATAAGCAGTCAGTAAAGTCTCAAATTGTTGAGCTGCTTTTTTCATTAACGGAGAATGGAATGCCCCAGATACTTTAAGAGGAACAGTTCGTTTAGCTTTAATCTTAGAGATAATTACATTGACTGCTTCAGGAGTTCCCGAAATAACTACCTGTTGCTCACTATTATCGTTAGCTAATACAACATCAGGGTTAGCTGTGATCGCCTCTTCTAATTGACCACGATCAAACTTCATTAAAGCGGCCATTGTTCCCCCAACAGCCTTATCCATCAATTGGGCACGATGTTGAACCAACTGCAATCCGGTAGCAAAATCAAATACTCCTGCCGCATACAAGGCTGAATATTCCCCTAAACTATGTCCAGCTACTAAATCAGGAGTGTGACCTGTCTCTCGGAATAGATCGACTAAAATACTTTCAACTACATACAAACACGGCTGAGTATAGAGAGTACGGGATAACTCCTTCTCATCGCCCCGACATTTCTCTAAAACAGACCAACCTAGAATCTGTTGTGCTTGTCCAAATTTAGTTTTGCCTATGAGAGTTTCTTGTAAATCTACCCCCATCCCAACAGTTTGTGATCCTTGCCCTGGAAATACCCACGCTATTTTCATTTGCTTTTATCAATAAATTTTCAAAATTTAATTAAAGGTGATTAAATACCCCAGCGAAAAATTACTGCACCCCAAGTCAACCCCGCTCCAAAACCTGAACTAGCAATGATATCCCCCATTTTAATTCTCCCATCTCTGACAGCTTCATCAAGAGCAATAGGAATGGAGGCGGCTGATGTGTTACCACATTCTTCTAGATTAGCAATGACCTTTTCTGAGGGAATATCTAGCCGTTGAGCCACTGCATGTATTATACGCTGATTGGCTTGATGTAAGATTAGCCAATCAATTTCTTCACTAGAAATGCCAGCACGAACTAGAGCTCTTTCGATAACTTCTGGCACTTTAACTACAGCAAAACGGTAAACTTCTCGTCCATTCATCGTGATGGGATGGTAACTTCCTTGACTGATATTAACCTTCTCTTTAAGGGTTTTCTGCTGTCCTTTGTAAGAAAGATTAAGGGAATGATGTTGCTTGCCATCACTGTACATATCAAACCCTAATAAACAATCTTCACGAAGGGTTGCTTGACAAACCACGGCACCTGCCCCATCGCCAAAGAGAACACATGTATTACGATCTGACCAGTCCATCCAACGGGAAAGGATATCTGCTCCAATCACTACTACCCGTTGATAAACCCCAGTACGAATAAATTGGGCAGCTGTAATTAATGCAAAAACAAAGCCAGAACATGCCGCAGTTAAATCAAAAGCTACCGCATTAGAGGCTCCTAATAAATGTTGTACTTTAGCCGCACTCCCGAATAAGTCATCGGGAGTAGAAGTCGCTAAGATAATTAGGTCAATGTCTCTTGGAGTCAGACCAGCCATAGTAATTGCTTCTTGAGCTGCTTGAGCCGAGATATCGCTAAGTGATGTATCTGGCGAAGCTAAATGCCGACGGCCGATTCCAGTGCGTGTCTGAATCCACTCATCGGAGGTATCAACAAGACGACTAAGGTCGTCATTAGTGATCACTTGAGGGGGTATGGATGAACCACAGCCCGTAATTGCGATTTTAGCTCCTAATGCGTTCAAAGATTTTCTCCTTGGGTCTCCCTGAAATATTTATAATTATTGGGGAGAATACTCCCCTAAAAGTCTTTCAGTGTCATTATTAAGGCTCAATATTTACTATGGCTGATCTATTCGCCATTTTATCGAGGTAAGTAGACTCATCGGACTGAATACGCTCAATAACTTTGTTATTAATAGCTTCTTTTGCCAAGCGGATCGCATTAAAAATTGATGGAGCTTGGGAGCTTCCATGGCTAATAATACAAATCCCAGCTACCCCAAACAATAGTGCACCTCCATGTTCAGCATGATCAACACGCTGTTTCAGCTTTTTCAGATTTGGCTTAAGGATTTGTCCACCAATTTTCCCACGCCATCCTCGAGGCAATTCCTCGCGCATAATTTGTAGAACTATTTCTCCAACAGCTTCCGCAAATTTAAGTAGAACATTTCCAACAAAGCCATCACAGACAATTACGTCAAACCGCCCTACAAGGACATCTCTTCCTTCTGCATTACCGATAAAAGGAATTTTTGGGTTGTTTTCTAATAATTCATAAGTTCGTAAAGCTAAATCATTGCCCTTACTAGACTCCTCGCCGATATTAAGTAAACCAACCTTGGGTTGGTCGACTCCCATTACATATTTGCTATAAATAGTCCCCATTAGAGCAAATTGTTCTAAATATTTGGGACGACAATCCACGTTAGCCCCTACATCTAAAATAATCACCGATTTACCTTCTAGTAGGGTAGGGAAGACAGCCCCAATTGCGGGACGATCAATGCCTTTGATGCGGCCTAAACGGAGAGAGGCAGCCGCCATGGCAGCCCCTGAATGTCCTGCCGAAACCACCGCATCAGCACGATTTTGTTTAACCAAATCCATAACTACGTTAATAGATGCCTTTGGTTTACGTCTAAGTCCCTTGAGTCCTTCGTTCATAGCGATTATCTCATTGGCCTCGACAATTTCGATATTAGGGGCATGAGCATGGTGTTTTAGGGAGTCTTGAATTTGTTGGTGATCGCCAACCAACAAAACGTTAACATCTAGCTCTTCAGAAGCTCGGATTGCTCCAGCGACAATTTCGCCAGGAGCGTGATCCCCTCCCATAGCGTCTACTGCAATTCTTGCGGTGGTTGCTGCCATTGAATCAAAGTGATATAAACCTTCAAAATTTTAACAGAAGCCCTGAAAAATCAGAATGGAAAGAATTCGCAATTTCACAATAGGCCAAACAAATAATGATAAAAAAAGAAAGACCAAAAAAATTAACATTACCTAAATTATCGCATGACGTGAGGTGATTTCAGAATGCAAGAACTATTCGGTTTGGCTATTGCTAACTTTTTAATAAATTTTTTAGGGCTTAATCCAGAACCGTTACAGCCAATTATGATAGCTGCCTGGCAACAGGCGGAAATTTTTAATGTTCCCATAAACTCTGATCCTATAGTAGAAGAAATTGTAGCCGACTATCTCCAAAACATCAGCTCCTTAGGTTTTTCTCTAGATAAACAAGGGGTTTGGATTCAATCAGACTGGGCTCATTTAGGACAACACCAGTCTAATATTCCTTTGTCTGCCGCGTCTTTGACTAAAATTGCTACTTCTATTGCTGCCTTAGAAACTTGGAACACAGATCATCGTTTTGAAACCCTAATTTATAGGACGGGTTCTCTCACAGATGGAGTCTTAAGAGGAGATTTGGTGATACAAGGAGGCGGTGATCCTTTATTTGTTTGGGAAGAAGCGATTGCCCTGGGTAATCAATTAAACAAATTAGGAATTAGTAAAGTAATAGGTGATTTGATCATAGTTGACAAGTTTTCTATGAACTTTAATCCTGATCCTCAAGTTTCAGGAGAACTGCTCAAGGTAGGCTTAGATAAATCTAGTTGGCGTAAAATTATCGAACAAAAGTATCAAAACCTCTTTTCAGATACTTCTCGTCCCCAAGTAGCGATCACCGGTAAAGTTCAATTTCAATCTAATCTCCCAGAAGATTCTAAATTACTAATCTGTCACCAGTCTTTAACTTTGGCCGAACTCCTTAAACAAATGAATCTTTACAGTAATAATGCCATGGCTGAAAGCTTAGCACAATCAGTAGGAGGAGCAACAATAGTAGCGCAGAAAGCTGCCAGGGCTGCTAATGTTCCTCTCGAAGAGATTCAGTTGATTAACGGCTCAGGATTGGGACTCGAAAACCGTATTTCTCCCCAAGCATCTGTTGCTATGTTGATTGGTATTCAGAAGAGGTTGGAAGAAAAACCTATCAATATCACAGATATTTTTCCAATGGTTGGACGAGACACTACTGGAACGGTAAAATTGCGTAATCTTCCAGACGGAGTTGCGGTTAAAACAGGGACCCTAGCCCAAGTAAGTGCCTTAGCTGGGGTGATACCTACGAAAGAACGAGGTCAAGTTTGGTTTTCTATAATTAACCATGGTTACAATATTGAGCGTTTTCGGGTTGAACAGGATAGATTCCTGCAGCGTTTAGCAGAGCATTGGCAACTGACTCATGTTTTATCTACTCAGAAAACTAAACCTTATTTGGGGGATCCTCAACGCAACAAGTTAAATACAAAAAGTTAAATTCTTAAGCTCAATTACTTTGATCTTTAGTAAAAATTAAACATATAACTTGGTTAATTTATCCAATAAGAACCATTGTATATAAATATATTAAAAAGATAATATTAATTATACAAGAATCATTTGCCAAAAAATAAAATTTAGTCAATAAATTAAGCTTATATTGCATAATTTTCTAGTAAAAAATTGTCACTTTACTATTTATTTTTTTTTGCTATTCCTTCAGTGATAATCTTTTTAAGATAAGTCATGAATATAAATTTATCTACTCACCATCCGATTATTCTTGTCTTGAGCGCGTATCAATACTATTATGATTGTTTTTTTGTTTAAAGTAAATTTATATATAGTCTTTTATCATTTTTACTCCAAAGAGAATAGGATTATTATCAGTTACTTTGTCTTTTGATGTTATGTATTTATATTCAAGATTAATTGATGGTAGTGATTATTTATTTAATTAACTAATATTAATTAAATAAATAATCACTAAAATAGTTAGTATTCTTTGAAATTGACTAAAAATAAGATTTAGCTGTATTTTACTTAAAGTCCATCTTTAAAAAAGTGTTAAATAATTAGTTTTCTATGTGAATAAGTTAAACAATTAATTATCCTTTACTAGGATAGTTAATTTCTGCTTACTTGTTAAATAATTTAAAATCTACAACATTAAAATTACTGTAAAAATATCAATATCTTATATAATATTTGTTAGTTTTTATTTTGTACAATGTCAATCATATTAAATAACAATTAACATTGCAGCAATAATCTTACTATTAACAGTATGCTTTACTTAATTAAAAGTATATTGCTATATTAAAAATAAAAATCATTGATTTGATATCTACCCTGTAGAGATATATCTTTAGTCATGCCTTTATATAATAGTTATTAGTAAAAAATTAACTAGTAAATAAATATCGTTAATGTTTTTAGTTTAAAATCTAATTTCTAGGACATCTATCTAGACAATCAGCATATTTATCACTATAACAATCACGCCTTTCTACTTATAGTTACATCAAAATAATTTGAGCTTTTAACAATCCAATCAATTTATTATTAAACAAAATACTCTGTAGCTATCGTCTGGTAATAATAGTAGATTGTCCATTTGTATTCAAAATAAACTACAATGATTGATCTTAATATAGCTAGTAATTATTTTTAATAACAGAAATGCCATCGAGGTTGCAATAGTATTTCCGCTTTAAAGATTATTAATCAATAAATTTAGGATAAATATGCCATTTTTTAAAGAAACAACAAGGCACACGACTAGAAAAATTTTTCTAGTCGTGTGCCTTGTTGTTTTGTTATTCTTCGTCGTCCTCGTCTTGGGGATAAACAAAAGTAGAACGCCCTGAAAGGACAGATTTGCCTAAAGATAAAGCCTTTTGGGCTTCTTTAGCTGCTTGTCTTTTCCAATGAGCCTTGCGTTGATCTCGTTTGAGAGTAGAGGTTTTCTTTTTTGGGACTGCCATAGTTCGTGTGAGCCTTATTATTGAGAAACTAGACAACTTTTCTATTTTAATCGGTCTAGTCTAAATTGGCCTGATCAACGAAATTTAAGTCATGTGAATGTTGACATTAAGTAAATTGTAAGAAGTTGAAAAACTTTCTAACAATCACTGTGATGTTGCTCTTTTTCAATATCTACTATAATTACAAGGACAAGGAGCTTATTTCTCACACTATTTCCATAAATTGATTACTCAACCCAAGGCCGTACTATAGTTTGGTTTGGTGTTAATCAGGCATCATAGTTCGATAAGCACATCGAAATTGCTTATCAAACTAAGCTTAACAGTTTTGCTTATCAAAAAAAAGCTTAGGAAATATCACCCGATGCAGCTCAGAAATTTTATAAATCGCTCGTTCCTGGGAAAACAACTTAACCAATTCATTTGACCATCATAATTTTTATAGTATCGTTCAGAACGATTACACACTGACAAAAGTGCACTTAGTGAGCTATCAAGGAAGAAAGGACTGTAAAGCTGATTTAAATTTAGTTCAAGGATGATGATATTTAGATATCATATGTAATTTACATGTTGTTTTATATGTATATTTCAGTATAAATCGTGCAAATTATTGTTTTAATATCTAATTTATAGCCAAACATTAATTAATTTTCATTGTAACAATCTAACAGTCTAGCTATAAGCTGGTTATAAAGATGAATATTTCAAACACAAGTCATAAACTTTATCGAAGATATTATTATTTTTGAGCTAATAAAGTAGTTTAAGTAAGTGGAGAACAAAAAAGTTATTTATGAATAATACTTATTAAATAATAAGTCAGCTTTAAGGTTAGTATAAACTTAATTTTTATCATTTAAAATATAGAGAGAAAGGATATTTTTATAAAATCTATTTGGAACTATTCACTTAATACTCACTAATGATAAGATTTATTATATTTGTTTATTAAAATGCCAAAAATATTAGAGACGCTACAAGTTGTTAATAACCATCTAAACAATTAAATATGTGAAATTTAACCAGATTGTATTTATAAATTTCAGAAACACAGAATCAGCGAAAATAAGTAGAACGTAATATTTTTGAAAAAGACAAATATTATTTCAAATAAATTTACTACCAGTGTATATTATTGTTTCTGCATCTCAACTAACTTTGTCGAATTTGGAAACAACACCATTCTTGTTGTTTCCAAAAAGCAGTCACAATCCAGCCATATTGTTCGAGGGTATCAGCAACCACCTGAGATTGATCAAGTAGAATGCCACTAAGAATGCCCCAAGCATTAGGTTTAACTAAACCTGTCAATTGGGGAATAAGCTCAACAATAACTTCGGCTAGTATATTACATAGAATACCGTCTACGCCTTCAGGAACTAAGTTTAAAATTTCTTGAACACTACCCTGGTTAATCACTAAGATAGACGGATCAATTTGATTGAGACGGCGATTATGACAGGCAGCATTTACTGCCAAAGGATCAGTATCCACCGCATAGAGCTTAGCAGCCCCTAATAAAATAGCCCCAATTGAGAGAATACCAGATCCAGAGCCAATATCTGCAATAATAGTTTCCCTGGTTGAGTCTGATAAGCACATTTCTAAAGATTTTAGACACAACTGCGTGGTGGGATGGGTTCCAGTGCCAAAAGCTGCTCCCGGATCAAGACGTAGAATGAGGTGGTCGCTTTTTTTTGGGGGGGTTAACCAAGCTGGATAGATCAGAAAATGCTCGCCTACTTTTGTTGGTTGCCAATTTTCTTTCCAGCTACTTGCCCAGTCTTCTTCCTCGATTAACCCCCAACTGGTTAATGGTGAAGGAAATCCTAACACCAAAGCATCATGTTGTAGTTCTAAAGATAGTGTGGCTAAATCCAAGGTTACTTCTTTGATTTTGGGAATATAAGCGTAAATCGAATAAAATTCTCCTTTTATCTCCCTTGCAGTACCAGAACAGCCAAATTGATCTAACCTCCAAAGAATGGACTCTTCCAAGTTGGGGTTACAAAGAATGCTAATTTCCCACCAGCTCATTGACATTAAAGATTTAAGTTAGTAATCGATAAGTAGCAAATTATCGATATGACAATATTTTAAGTGTTATTAGAGGATTTCCGATCATAACGGGAATCCTCTATGGAAATTGTCAACACTATAATTTAACTGTGTATGCATCCCGAATACCGGCTACTTTAGTAATTTCTGTCAGTAGTCCGTCAGGAAGGGGATCATCAAGACTCAAAGCCATTACCGCATCTCCACGAACGATTTTCCGTCCTACTTGCATACTAGCAATGTTCACATTAAAACTACCAAGTAGAGAACCAATTTTACCGATAATGCCTGGCATATCGCGGTGTACCGTGAATAACATATAGTTACTGGGAGGAACGTTAATTGGAAAACCATCCACATCGGTAATACGAATTTCTCCATCACTGAGTAATGCCCCTGTTACGGAATGTTCACCCATTGATCCTTGAGCTGCTAAGTGAAGAGATCCAGAATAGTCTCGAATTGTTGCATCACGAGTTTCAATAACTCTGATTCCTCGTTCTTTTGCTTCGATAGACGCATTAACATAATTTACCCGTTCGCGTAGAGCTCTGGATAGCAGTCCTTTTATAGAAGCAATGACAAGAGGCTGACTTTTATTGGTTGCCAATTCCCCTTGAAGCCTCACTGTTAAACGTTCAATTCGTCCTCCTGCCAATTGTCCGACTAAATTTCCCAAGGTTTCAGCTAGTTGTAAGTAGGGACGTAATTTTTCCATGACATCAGGAGTTAGCCCAGGAATATTAACAGCTGAACGGGCGGGCAGTCCCAATAACACATCTCGAATTTGTTCAGCCACATCAATCGCCACATTCACCTGTGCTTCGGCGGTGGACGCTCCTAAATGAGGAGTTAAGAGCACATTATTAAACTCTCGTAGTCCAGATTCTCCAAGAGGTTCTTCTTCAAATACGTCTAGGGCGGCTCCGGCAATTTTTTTGTTAGCAATTGCCTCAGCCAGGGCAGACTCATCAATAATTCCCCCACGCGCGCAATTGATCAAACGAGCTGTTGATTTCATTTTATTTAACGCTTCTGTGGAGATTAGATGTTCAGTTTCTGGCGTTTTAGGAATATGGAGAGTTATATAATCAGACTCAGTAAAAAGTAAATCCAGATCTACTAAGGTGCAACCTAATTGATCGGCACGTTCTTTAGAGATAAAGGGATCAAATGCCAATAATTTCATGCCCATGGATTTTGCGACATTAACTACATGGGAGCCAATTTTACCTAATCCCACAACCCCCAAGGTTTTTTTATAAATTTCAGCCCCAACAAACTTTTTTCGATCCCATTTTTTTTCCTTAACCGACTGATTCGCTTCGGGAATGTGTCGAGATAGGGATAACATCATAGCTAAGGTGTGTTCGGCGGCCGCAATAGTATTTCCTTCCGGGGAATTAACCACCACAATGCCTTGACGAGTAGCTGCCTTAACATCGATGTTATCAACACCAACTCCAGCGCGTCCGATGATTTTAAGTTGGGTTCCTGCTTCAATAATGGCTTGGGTTACTTGGGTTCCTGAACGAAGCATTAAGGCATTATATTCAGGAATGATTTTGACCAATTCTTCTGCAGGAAGTCCAGTTTTGATATCTACTTGCGCTACTTGAGACAAGATATCGATTCCAGCCTTATCAATGGTATCGGATACAAGAACTTTTGCCATGGTTATTCTATCTAGATCGCAGTTATCGGTGATGCTTGTGTTTGTTTATTCTCTTGTTGCCGTAGCTCATTGCTACCACAACTCCTACTCTAAAACCTTTTGAGTCCAAAGTTTCAAGAATGAAGGTTTATTCCGTAAGGATTTAGTTACTGTTAGGCAACTTTCTTCCCTAACCTTATTTTCATTATTTCACCTCATTTACCATACCTCATTACCTGATTTACTAACTCAATCTTTAATACAAAATTCACCGAATAACATACATCGTGTAAAGTTCCCATTTTTATTAATTTAGAGACGTCGCGCAACTAGAATAGTTTATTTGCCATCTTTAGCAATTTATGCTGGTTTCTTCAAAGTTTGTAAGTCAACTGCGATTGCTTTTAGGCTTCGTTTTTTTATCTGTCTTCAGGTTTAGTTTTTACTTGTTATAAAGTAATTGGCTTCATCAAATCGATAAATTTTATTTAGATGTCTCTAAAGTAACTCAAGAAACTAACCTGCTAACCGACTTTTATGAACCTTAAAACTAATAGTTTAAAAGTTAAGTTTTTGATTGTTTAAAGATTGTTAGTTTATACTTTTTTACAATATTTTTTTTCAAACTCTCTATATTTTTGCTTTTTAAAAGGATTAGAGTTTTTTATGAAAATTGACAATACATTTTATTTATAAAATATTACTTTTATTACTTATGTTATTGGTATAATTTATATCGATCTTACTTAAACAAATATATATTTTAATTTAGATTTTAAAATATATAGATTGATAAATAAAATTAAATATAGTTATCATGAAGCTACATAATTAGATACTAAAAATAAATAGCGACAACTAAAAAAATTACTAAATTAAAATTACAGCCATTGAAACCAGCACTCAGTAATCAATAAACAAGTGTAATGTAGAGTTACATAACTGTATATACTGGTTAAATGGTAACATTGAAGCTGTGGTTATTTATATAGAATTTACAATGAGTTATCTGACGATAAGTCCTTATTTTTTGCAGTATGAATAGTAGAAGAACAACCAATTCGACGAATACTATTTAACTAGTATTTACATTATTTGTCTGTGTATATTTTTATAAATCTTCATCTCTATGGGCAATGTCCTCTAAATTTTGCTTATCATATAATCCCTGCAAGGTTTGGTGTTTATCTCGGCGGGAACGACGGCGATATTTTTTACTTTCTAACTTAGGCTCGTAACATTCTCGTCCCAAAGTTTTTATTTTTAACTTCAAATTCGACTCTTGATCTCCTATTTTTTTTTCAGTCTCTTTTCTGTTAATGACTTCTTTTAGAAAGGTTGAATAATGTTCGTATCGTTCCCAATTATCATTAATGATACAATACGGTTCTCCCCGATGTAAACAGTCTTTAAATTGACAATTACCTGTCTTAAGTTGCCGCCTTGCTTCAGGGAAATATAAAACTAATTCCTGGGGACTACAGTCAAGATCAGGCTGATTAAATCCAGGAGTATCTGCTAAAAATCCTCCTCCTGGAAGTTCAAATAATTCTACATGGCGAGTGGTATGACGACCTTTGTCGAGTTTTCCTGAAACCTTAGATACTCTTTGGTTAACCTCTGGAATTAAAGCGTTAATTAAACTAGATTTACCGACCCCTGAAGGACCGGCTAGGATAGTAATCTTACCTTGTAAACGAGTATTTAAGTCTTCTAAACCCTGACGATTTAAAATACTAACAAAAGAAGGACTATAGCCCCATTGTTCAATACGTTTTTGCCATTCTTTCCGTTTATTGTCGACAATTAAATCTAACTTGTTTAAACATAAGCATAAGGATAAAGATGTTGATTCAGCTTTCACCAAAAATCGACTTAATTGCCAGGGATCGAGAGAAGGCTTTTCTAAAGCAAACACTACAAGGATTTGCTCCGCATTGGCTACAGATGGCCTAGATAATTCCGTTTTACGGGGAAGCACTTGAGCGATCACTCCTTGTCGATCCTGATAGTCTGGTTCTTCGATTACTACACGATCACCTACTATCACCTTTTGTCCAATTTTCTTTAAACGAGTGCGTCGGGTACATAATAAGGAAAAGGATTGTTCATAATCAACTATTTCAGATAATCGATCCAAGCGAACCTGATAGAAATTTGCTTGCGCAGCAGTTATAGTCCCCAAAGGTTGAGATAAACCAGAATAGGGAGTAACATCACGATAGATAAAATCACTCACACAATAATAGACTATAGATAATGACTCGTTCTAGAGACGGCAGACTTTCAAGGAGAAAAATTTCTGACGATTTTCAATAGTGTCAACATGATAACCTTCCATGGCTAGACTATCAGGGACTTGTTCGATAGGCTCTCCTGGATCGAGCCATACTTCTAATAGCAAACCAGGAGACATCTGTTGTAATTTTAGTTTAGTGCGAACAAAATTAATAGGACATGAAATCCCCCGCAAATCAAGTAGAGGAATCTCGGTAGCTGTTTGACTCATTTTTAGAATATTCCCACTGACCGTTTACTTTTCACTTCTTGCTTTTCTAGTAATCTAGATTTGATATTAGACAATTAAATTCTGAAAAAATCATAGCTCTTAAACTTCTAACTTTTAATAATAAAGTTAGGTTTTTTGAGTAGCTTATTTATGGTGAAATAAGCTACCCAAAAAACCTTCTAAACCGCCCTTCCCATGACTTTTACCCTTAATATGTGCCAATTGCTCGAGAAGTTCTCGTTCTTCTGTATTAATGCGGGTAGGAATTGAGATCTTCACAGTAATCAAATGATCTCCTCGAATGGAAGAGTTGCCTAACTTAGGAACTCCTCTATCTTCAAGCATCAATTCTGCATTAGGTTGAATTCCGGCAGGAATTTCTAATTCTTGGAGACCGTCAACTGTATTTATCTGAATAGTACAACCGAGGATCGCTTGTAGATAACTGATAGTAATTTCTGAGTGGATGTTCATTCCCTCACGGGTAAATTCCTTATCAGCTTCTACAAACAGGTAGACATAGAGATCTCCTGGGGTTCCTCCTCGCATTCCCGCATCACCTTCTTTAGCAACCCGTAGGCGGGTCCCATTGTCAACACCAGCAGGAATCGTAATTTTCAGTTTTTTTGTTTCTTGTTTGCGTCCACTGCCCCCACAAGCTTCACATTTTTCTTCAATAACTTCTCCGGACCCGTTACAGGTAGGACAAGTAGAAACTTGAGCAAAATTACCAAATGGGGTTCTGGTTGCCCGTCGGACTTGTCCTTGTCCATTACAGGTTGGACAGGTCTTAGCTCCAGTGCCTGGTTTAGCTCCGCTACCATTACAAACTTGACAGTTTTCTAGATGGGGAATACGGATTTCCTTTTCGCCCCCAAATACTGCCTCAGCAAAACCGAGTTTTAAATCAAGTCGGAGATCATCTCCTCTGCTAGTACTACTACCACGACGAGCCGTTCCGGCTCCTACTCCACCACCAAAACCACTAAAGATGGTTTCAAAAATATCAGCAAAGCCCCCCATATCACCATAGTCAAATCCGGCTGCTCCAGCACCACTGACTCCAGCTTCCCCAAATTGGTCGTATCTGGCACGGGTCTCTGGTTCTGATAGGACTTCATAAGCGCGGTTAATCTCCTTGAAACGTTCTTCTGCCACCGATTCTTTATTGATATCGGGATGGTATTGGCGCGCTAAACGACGATAGGCATGTTTAATTTCTTCTTTCTTGGCATTACGAGGGACACCAAGGATTTCATAATAGTCACCTGACATAGGGCATTGATCTCAATTATTGGGCTATTGGGTTTTAGAGATAAGCTTGATTTTTACTTTAGCAAACTATTGCCAAGAAAACATCATCAGGTTTCGTAAGGGTCTAGAAGTTACAGTATTCAGAGTGTTGTTTTTTAACCTTCTATCATGTATCAATTTAAGATCGTGTCAGAGAAATTTTCGAATGATTTATTCGTTAGAGTACCGAAAGTGTAGGCTCAACAACTCTGATCAGTTCACTTTCCCTTAGGTTCTAAAGCAGCTTTAGGATACACAATTCTTTGATGATGGAATTGCTGCCAAACCTTGACAAAAACCTCAGCAATTATAGGTAGCTCCTCATATTTAATTCCTGAATCATTCAACTGATTATCTCGCCATCTCGCTTTAAAAATCTTATGGATCATTGCTAAAGCGGTTTCTGGTGTCGTTTCTTTCAAGGATCGTAATGCCGCTTCACAGCCATCGGCTAACATCACAATCCCGGTTTCTCGTGACTGAGGGATGGGTCCTTCATAGCGGAACTCTTCCTCACAAATTAGTTCCTCTCCGTTTTTTTCTGCCTGTTGTTTAGCCTGATAATAAAAATAGGAAATTAATAACTTTCCTTGGTGTTCAGGAATAAAGTTTCGAATCACTCGTGGTAAGCCATATTTACGAGCCATGACTAAACCTTCGGTAACATGCTTTTTTATAATTTCCACACTTTGCCGGGGATCGTTAATCTCATCATGTTTATTAGGCGCACCCATTTGATTTTCAATAAATCCTAAAGGATCGTGCATTTTACCAATATCGTGATAAAGAGTTCCTGTTCTTACCAACTCAACATTACAATGCAGTTCTCTAGCAGCTGCTTCAGCCAAACAAGCTACAAATAAGGTATGCTGAAACGTTCCCGGTGTTTCGGTCGATAATCGTTTGAGTAAAGGGCAATTAGGGTTAGCCAATTCTACTAAACGAATTGGAGTTACTAAATCAAACAAGCGTTCCAGATAAGGAGAGATTCCTAAAGCCATGACACTCCAGAGGAATCCAGATAGACCGTAAACAATTGCTCCCGGTAAAACTGCTGACCAAATTGTTCCCGCTACCGGTGCGACTATTAAATAAATGAGAAAATAAAGGCCTCCTTGAACGATGCCTACCCCTCCCCCTAAACGAGCTAATTCGTCTCGTGAACGGAGCTTTCCAGCCATAACTCCTGCTAATAAGCCCCCTGCTGTTCCCGCTAGAACATAGCTCCAATTTACTGTTCCTGCAGTAAATGTTGATAGACCACTTAATAATAAAACTTGAGTAACCGCTAGGGTAGGTCCATAGAAACTACTTGTCAATAACCCAATAGCTGGCAAATTGGTATAACCTAGATTAAAAATTGCAAGAAAAGGAGTACTTAAGCTTAATAAACACAGTAAAAAATGATCGCGGCGACGCATCGGACAATGAACACGATGAGTTACCATGCAAAAAACCGTAACCCCTCCTGCTACTAGAATCACAGAAATTCCTAACCCTAACCAATTGATGCCCCTACGACTTAATCCAAAGCTGTCAAGTAAGATAAAATCTGCTTGACTGATCGTTTCATTTGCTTTGACAATAACATCTCCCTCTTGAATTTCAACGATTATTGGTTCTACAGCTTGAGCTGCTTGTTCAGCCTGCCTCTTTGTTTCTTCTCTATCTACCGTTAAATTATGTCGATTTTGAAAAACAGACATGAGCAGCTTTTGACCCATAATCTTGCTAGAAAAAGGTATTGACGGCTCAAATTGTATTTTGAGGATATCCTGTAAAAGATTATTTGGCATTCCGGCTGGAATTCCTTGAATTAATATTTTTTTTGTGGTGTTGAGTAGTGCTTTTTGAGTGTTTTTCCAGGTATACTCATCCAAGTTTAGAAAGGCAACAGCTATTTCTAATGATAGGTAAGGACTTCTAATACCCGATAGAATTAATTTAGCCTGACTATACCGTTGACGAGCTTGACTCATCTCTTCTAAAAAGGTTTGAAATTCTTCTCCAGTCGTGGTTTGCCGATAATCTTTAAGCTCAGTTAGAGCTTTTTTAAAATCAGGAGATAGTTTGGATATTTTCTCCGGGAAACTGTCAATATTGTTAGTAATTAAGTGAAATCTAGCTATATTTAAGACTTTTTGCCAGTCTTGTTCAGAAAAAGCCCGTAATCTTTGTTGAGTGAACAAGGAAAGCTGTTGAACACTAACTACAGGGAAAGGATTACTTATATTTCGTAATTGTTGCATACTGACTAAAGCTTCTTTCACAGTCAATTCCAATTGACTGGTTAATTTGACATCCCGTTGCAATACAGGAATGATTCCAGTGCGAACTTCTTTTCGTTTCTCCTCAGTGGTTTTAAGATCTTCAAAAGTTCCATCCCCAGGGGCAATAATAGTCACTGGAGAAACAGTTCCTACGGCTAGTTTTGGTTGATTGTAGAAGCGATAACTAATTACACTAGTCAAGGATATAATCGCTAGCCCCCACATCATGGGTGGGTGAATTCTTCTCAAGGATGATGAACTATGTAATTTTTGAAAAAAATTAGGAGCATGGTTTGACTGAGACTTGTGGGGTATAGGTGAAGCATCAATATTCCTCGAAGGCGAAAAACTAAAATTATGGTAGTTTGTACGCCATTTATCCAGGCTTTTGGTTAAAAATTGAAGCTTTTTCATCGTATGTGAGGTCGCTGAAAAGACATTAGGAGCGTAATAGAGAGCCCTAAGAAATACGCCACTAAATTAAACTAGGGTAGATTTACCTTGAAATCTAGCCATGATAAAATAATCTCAATTTAATCATCAGACGTCTTTAACTACTTTACTGTTTATCTCTGGAAATGGCTTTGATTTTAAGTATTACAATTCTTCTAGACTGCATGTAAAAAATCATACGTAAATAAAAGATAAAAAATCTCGCTTTGTAAGGCTTCCCAGATCTCAAAAACCTTATTTTGATATAGATTGAGTTTTTGGGGTTATAAAATGTAACTGGGCTAAGATTTTTGACAGTTATTAGTTACTGATTTATTATAGTCTTCTTTAGAAGAGCCAATATTATTTTTGGGAAACAAGTTTGACAGATAAACGTTTTTGCATAATTAAAAGCGAGTTAACGACATTAATGTTAAGGTTTAGCTCAACTTGGCAATAATGTGCTTTATTAATTAACTTTCTTCTTTTCTCCTTTAAGCTGACTGCCAGTTAGATAAAATACCAAAATAACTATTGTATCTCCCGACTAATACTCCCGCTAAGGTGGTAATAATCTGAGATTTGATTTTAGCTGCTCCAAGAACTGTCGCTGAAGAATATTCTGGTGTAACTGTAAAACAGTAAACTGCTAAAGGGAAAGCCGATTGTTCTGGAAGTAGTGTTTTTGATAGAAAGGGTCAATTACTCGTCTACTCGTCTTAAGGAAGTTCTCAACTGGAAAAAAGACCTTAGTTTTTTTAAAGAGTATCTCAAACGAGAATTATATTGTTTGTAATAACAAGGTTAGTTTTTGAGAAAGTATATCTTTAGTCTCTAGATTCTCTCTTTACGTAATTACTCTCCCCTTCTAATTAACCTCTTTGTTATTGCTTGAATTTTAAAAAGCCATCAAAGGTATAAGAGTAAAGTGTAATCAGTAGTTACACCTATTAAACTATCCATAAAAGTTTCTCGAAAAAGATTTAAAAGTGAGTAATGTATTGTTCTATTATTTATCAATAAACTCTGAATACTAAACTAATCGTACTATTTAGAGCATACTGAATGATAAATTTATCCCAGGTAAGGCTATCAATTAGATGTCTAGTATGGGATGTAGTTACAACACCTCAACTTTTAAAAATATAAATTGCGAGTAGAGACATTTGCTAATAGCTAGAAGTCTGAATTGTGAGGTTTATAAATCATTTTTTTAAAGTACACAGGGATGTTAAGTAGAAGTGGTAAGACCCAAGAACATCACTTGAGATCGATACATTGGGTCTGTTATTTTTGATAGCTAGTAAAGGTCAGTTGTTTTTTCAGGGTTGACAACTTGTTCTTTAAACACTTTCCCTGCAGAGAAAGCAGGAACAGTAGTGGCAGGAATGGTAATAGACTGTCCAGTTTGAGGGTTCATTCCTTTACGTTCTTTACGATCTCTTGGTTCAAAAGTCCCAAATCCAACTAAGACAACTTTATCTCCTGAAGCGACGGTTTCCATAATAGTTTCTGTAAGCGCATCCAGAATATGACTAGTATCTTTTTTGGTCATACGAGTCTTGGCAGCAATCATGTTGACTAAATCTTCTTTATTCATCGTTATTCTATTGACAATTCTGACTGAGGCTGATTATAGCTGAATAATTGCTTTGAGATCACAGTATAAAGGATAAAAACAACGTTCTTTTCCCCTCTTAGTTGTTTAAGTTTATGGTTTATTTATAGCTTTTAGTCTTAATTTAACTCTCTAGTGAGGTATTTTTACTCGACTATCATAAATAACAATTTACTCCAACAGTTTAGCCTTTAACTTGGTTGAATACCTGCTCCTACAGGAACAATAGTAGTTAATCCTAATTCTGGCTGATTATCTTGAATTTGTTGCAAATTCCACTCATTTTTAAACAGTAATACTGGACGACTCCAATTATCTTTTACAACAGTAGTATTAAAAATTCTTCCGGCTTTTTCTAGAACTTTCCAGCCTCCGGTTACCCAACGGGCTACACTATAGGGAAGAGGTTCCAATTGAGTTTCTACCCCATATTCACTGAGCATCCGAAACTGGACTACTTCAAATTGTAATTGTCCCACAGCAGCCAATATCGGATCTCGTTTAAAGTCATCGGTAGAATACATAATTTGAATCGCTCCCTCTTCACGTAATTCTTGAATACCTTTTTGGAATTGCTTAAATTTAGAGGGGTTAGGGTTTTTTAGATATGCAAATATTTCAGGGGAAAAGCAAGGAATTCCTTCATATTCTATTTTTTTACCATTATAAATGGTATCCCCAATAGCAAATACCCCTGGATTATTCAACCCAATAATATCTCCACTATAAGCTTCTTCTATAGAAGATCGATCTTGGGCAAATAGTTTCTGAGGACGTGACAGACGCACGGTTTTTCCAGTTCTAGCATGGCTGACGGTCATGTCTTTTTGAAATTTCCCTGTACAGACTCGTACAAAAGCTACGCGATCACGGTGTTTTGGATCTAAATTGGCTTGTAATTTAAACACAAAGCCACTAAATTCAGGATAAGTAGGCTCCATTAGTCCCATAGAAGAATTCCGTCCTTCAGGTTTTAGGGCGTATTCTAGAAACGCTTCAAGAAATAATTGCACTCCGAAGTTAGTCATAGCCGATCCAAAAAATACTGGGGTCATTTGGCCGGAGTGGAGTTTTTTCAAGTCGAGGTCGGCTCCTAATTCCTCTAGAATTTCTAGTTCTTCTTTAAGCTGACAATAGAGGTCCTGCTCAAGATACTCTTCAATTTTAGGATCACCAAGCCTAATGGCAGTTTCCTGAGCACGTTGGCTACCATGTGCACGACGTTGAAAGAGGTATATAGCTTGTTGACGACGATCAAATATCCCCCGGAAACGATCACCAGTTCCAATTGGCCAGTTAATAGCATAGGTTTGTAGTCTTAATTCCTGTTCAATCTCATCGAGCAATTCCAGAGGATCTCTTGTGGGGCGATCAAGTTTATTAACAAAAGTAAAAATGGGAAGTCCACGTAAACGACAGACTTCAAACAGTTTACGGGTTTGGGGTTCTAACCCTTTAGCTGCGTCGACTAACATGACAGCATTATCAGCTGCCGCTAGAGTACGGTAGGTGTCTTCACTAAAATCCTGATGCCCTGGAGTATCTAGTAGATTAATCTGAAAGCTTCTATATTTAAATTGCAAAACAGTGGAGGTAATTGAAATTCCTCTCTGTTTTTCCATTTCCATCCAATCGGAGGTGGCCTTACGTTGGTCTCGTCTGGCCTTTACTGCTCCTGCTTGGTGAATTGCCCCCCCATACAGTAGAAGTTTTTCTGTTAGGGTGGTTTTTCCCGCATCAGGATGGGAAATAATAGCAAAATTACGTCGTTTTTCTACGGCTTCTCGGATTTCTTTCTGAACTTCGCTGGACATTCTTCAGGGGAGTCTCTTGAGCTAAGGCTATTAATCTTTATTCCTCATAGTATAACTTCTTATAAGAAGCAGGTAGTAAAGGTCAACAATTATTGACTTATTCATCCAATTAATAGCGCAACTAGATAGAATTATTTTTTATTACTTACTGTAATTTGACTCATAGATTTGTGTGTGATTTTAGCACAAACTTGAATAAATAGTTACGAAATAGCTTCTTTAAAAGTTTTTAAGACTAATGATTATTAGCTTTCATTAAAGTATTTGTACAATTTTGTCATGTTTAGACGTAAGATAAATAAGCTGCTCTTTTTTTAATACCATTTAAAGTGTTTAGTACAAAAATATTATTTGTACAATAAGTAAGTTTATAAATAATTCATTATTTTTTGTGAAAATAAAATTGCAGTTAAAATACTGTGTTGACTTTTAATTAGACTTTTTGCGTGATACAAAGTACTACTCAAACATATTAAATTTTTTTAGATATCTGACTGCAATTTAAACACCTAATCTCTCAAAATAAAGAATAGCTCTCATGAAATATTATGACATTCAAATTGTTAATTATAAATAAATATGATGTTTATAATTAAATCCAATACATATAATTTTATAGGATTAAATATAAATTTTGTAAAAAATTATCTTTTTATGATATGATGTTGTATTTTTTTACATGTACTTACTTTACTTTAGTAAAAAAATACAGATCATTTATTTACTTTATCGATTTTTTTGTTTAAATTTAGTTGTTTAACTTTTTAATAAAGGACATATCATACAATATGCGTAAATAACTGTTTGATATATAAAATAGTTGTTTTAAGAAAAGAACTTGCACCAAACTATCAATAAACAATAAATATAGATAGTTATTTAATGAATTTAAATTTTTAAAAAGTAGTTTAGAAGAAAAGCTGCTTTTTAAAAACAAAAAAATAAGTTGAAATTATTGCGACGACTATCTATATTTATTGTCAAAAATTAAAAATTCTATTGACAAAAATAGACCAGTCTAAAAGTGGGTTTATTATGATTTTTATACAAAAATATTCTTTGATTTACTAAAGCAATAACTTTTGCTTTTTGCTCTGCTTCATAATTAAAAACTAAGACTATTCAAACTATTAAGGCTATGGGAATAATTACTAGACATTTATGTCTAGGTCTGCGAAATTTTATATAGATCTTTTACTTCTCAAAAAAGCTTTTGAGAATATTACGCGTTAACCGTTACCGATTCCGTTAAACTGCATAAAGAGTTTATATGGAAGACCTCTCACAACATTGAGATAGAATATTCTCAGTGAGGCATGGTGGCCGGTGGCACGCTTTCAGCGTACGCGGTAATCTTTCAAAAAAATAAAGACTCAAGATTTAATTGGAGTAGCTGGAGAAAAACAGAGGCATGGGAAAAGTAGTCGGCATTGACCTGGGGACAACTAACTCTGTGGTAGCCGTCATGGAGGGCGGAAAACCAGTAGTGATAGCCAGTTCAGAAGGGATGCGGACAACCCCTTCAGTAGTAGGTTTTAATAAAGATGGAGAATTAGTAGTTGGGCAATTGGCTAGAAGACAGGCTGTTCTCAACCCTCAAAATACATTTTTTGGGGTGAAAAGGTTTATGGGTCGTCGGTATGAAGAGCTTGAACCAGAATCGAAACAAGTTCCCTATACTGTTCGTCGAGATGACAACGATAATATTAAAATTCGTTGTCCTCGCCTTAAAAAAGAATTTGCCCCCGAAGAAGTCTCCGCGATGATTCTACGAAAATTAGTAGGGGAAGCTGAACGTTATTTGGGAGAGCCAATCACAGGAGCCGTAATTACTGTTCCCGCTTATTTTAATGACTCCCAACGTCAAGCTACTAAAAATGCTGGGCGCATTGCCGGCTTAGAAGTTCATCGTATTCTCAATGAACCAACGGCGGCTTCTTTAGCTTATGGGTTGGATAAACAGCGCTCACAAAAAATATTAGTCTTCGACTTGGGAGGAGGAACCTTTGATGTTTCTATCCTCGAAGTGGGGGATGGAGTCCTCGAAGTTAGAGCAACTAGTGGAGATACCCAATTAGGAGGCAATGACTTTGATAGACGTATTGTTGATTGGTTAGCTAAAAAGTTTATTGAACAAGAAGGAGTAGACCTCTGCAAGGATAGACAGGCATTGCAACGCCTAACCGAGGCTGCAGAAAAGGCCAAAATTGAATTATCAGGGGTTAGTATAACTGACATTAATCTTCCTTTCATCACTGCCACTGAAGATGGTCCAAAACACATTGAAACCCGTTTAACTCGCCCCGAATTTGAAGATCTTTGTGGAGATTTAGTGAGTCGCCTCCGTCGTCCTATCAAACGTGCTCTCAATGATGCACAGTTAACCT
Source organism: Cyanobacterium sp. uoEpiScrs1 (assembly GCF_947331815.1). GTDB lineage: Bacteria > Cyanobacteriota > Cyanobacteriia > Cyanobacteriales > Microcystaceae > Rippkaea. Next base: position 489,803 of record NZ_OX373462.1, on the reverse strand, counting down.
CTGCTCAAATCGATGAGGTTGTACTTGTCGGGGGAGCAACCAGAATGCCTATGATCAAAGAGTTGATACGAAGTTTTATTGATAAAGAACCTAACGAAAATGTTAACCCTGATGAAGTGGTGGCAGTAGGAGCTGCTATTCAATCAGGTATTTTGGAGGGGCAAGTTAAGAACATATTACTACTTGATGTTACTCCTTTATCTTTGGGGTTAGAAACTATTGGAGGTGTTACCAAAAAATTAATCCCCCGTAACACGACAATTCCAGTTAGACGTTCGGACACCTTTTCTACTGGAGAAAATAATCAGACTATGGTGGAAATTCATGTGGTTCAAGGAGAACGGGAAATGGCGAAGGATAATAAATCTTTAGGACGGTTTAAATTAAGCGGAATTCCGCCAGCCGCTAGAGGAATTCCCCAAATTCAAGTGGCGTTTGATATTGATGCTAATGGAATTTTGCAGGTGATGGCCCGTGATCGTACTACAGGACGGGAGCAAACCATTACCGTTCAAGGAACTTCTACCCTAGATGACGTGGAAGTCAATAGAATGATTCAAGAAGCCGCCAAATTTGCTGAGGGTGATCGCCAACGAAGAGAGCGAGTAGAAAAACGCAACCGAGCTCAAGCTCTAACGGATCAAGCCTTACGGCGACTTAAGGAAGTTACTCTTGATTTTGGAACTCAGTTTACCAGTTCTTATCGTCGTCAAATTGAGTCTTTAAATACTGAAATTAAGGATAGTCTTGATAAAGACGATGAACGTCGTCTCGATCTCGCTCAAGCTGATCTGCAAGACGTACTCTACGAACTTAACCGAGAAGTTCGTCTACAATATGACGAGGAGGATGAGGGCTTTTTTAATTCTATTCGCAAGACGTTAACGGGAAAATCTGAAGACGATCTCTCCTATACTACCCGTCGTCGAAGCACCTATCGTGATGATTATGCTTCCTCCCCTTATGAGTATGAGGAACCTCAAGACTATCGATCACCCCGCTACGATAACTATGACGATTATGAAAATTGGGGGGACAATCGTTCCTATCGTTCCCAGTCGAGTCGTAAGTCATCTACATCAGACAAACGGTATCCTGGAACTGAGTCTGAAAGGTATTACTCTCGCGATAAATCTCGTCTTATTCCTGCCGAGAATAATTGGGATGAAGAGGACGATGATTGGTTCTAAGGTAGTTAATAAGTTATTTACTACTAAGTTTTTTGAACCTAACCATTCAATGTCTACTATATATTTAGATAACTAATTATATGCAGCAAGTCCGCAACCATTATGCCATTCTAGGAGTCTCAAAAAACGCTACTAGTGAGGAGATGAAGAAATCTTTTCGGAGATTGGCACGACAGTACCATCCTGATGTTAATCCAGGGGATAAGATGGCTGAGGAGAAATTTAAAGATATTAATGAAGCCTATAATATTCTCTCGGATCAGACAAAACGTGCTGAATACGATTCACAATTCTTTGGTAAACGTCGTCCTAGTCGTGGACGAGATACGATTTTCCGCAATGGTATTGGTAGTAACAATTCTTATCGTCAAGACTCCGACTTCTGGAAGTTTAAAAATTTTAGCCCAGGAAACAGCAAAAGGATAAAAATCGTTAACTCTTCTCCTTTAGGAAGACGGGATGTAGAGGCTAAGTTAAATCTACCCCTAGAAAGGGCTTATCAAGGCGGACGTGAACGCATTCGCCTTGAAGATGGGCGATCATTAGAAGTAGAAATGCCCTCCGGAATGATTAATGGACAAAAAATTCGTCTCAAAGGACAGGGGCTTGACGGAGGAGATCTTTATTTAAAAATTTCCCTAGCAACTCATCCATATTTTGAGTTACAAGGAACGGATATTTTTTGTCGTATCCCCGTTACTCCTAGTGAAGCTATTCTAGGGGAAACTATCGAAATTCCCACAATTGATGGGTTGGTGAAGATGACTATTCCTGAAGGAGTTCGTCCAGGTCAAAGGTTGCGTTTGGCTAATAAAGGATATCCTGACGGCAATGGTGGTCGAGGAGACCAATTAGTAGAAATTCATATTGCTATTCCCTTAGAAATTAATGAAAAAGAGTTTGAGTTATATCAAAAAATTCGTGAAATAGAAATGTTTAATCCGCGCCATAATTTTCTTTAAACTGTTAATATTGCTCACTAATTAACTAGTTAAAAACTAAAACAATGGATACTATCATTCGTATTAGATTTGTTGGAGCAATTGATATTTTTTATAGGAAAGAATAAAGCTATCATACGAGTGCTCACTCAAACTAAGACTATACTTTCTATTACAATATCTAGATTAAGTCTGATGGATACTAAAAAATTTAAACGTTCATTGCAACAGTCCGCACATTACCATCGCAAAGGATTTGGCTATGAGTACGAAATTATGCAGACTATGAATATGGAGTATCAAAGTTCTCTGATTCAACGAATGCGTCAAAACAACTATCAATGGCAAAATGGAAAAGTGACGATTCACCTAGCAAAAGCATTTGGATTTTGTTGGGGGGTTGAACGAGCTGTTGCGATGGCTTACGAAACCCGTAAACATTTTCCAAATAAATCTATTTGGATTACCAACGAAATTATTCATAATCCTTCTGTTAATCGACAACTTTTGGAAATGGATGTAGATTTTATCGAAGTGGTAAATAACGATAAAGACTTTTCTGCAGTTAAACAAGGAGATGTCGTTATTTTGCCAGCTTTTGGAGCAAGTATCAGTGAAATAGAACTTTTAAATAATAAAGGTTGTACAATTGTAGATACTACTTGTCCTTGGGTTTCTAAGGTTTGGAATTCCGTAGAAAAACACAAAAAACGCAATTACACCTCCATTATCCATGGCAAATATCTTCACGAAGAGACTGTTGCTACCAGTTCATTTGCCGGTGATTATTTAGTTATCTTAAATTTAGAACAAGCTAACTACGTCTGCAACTATATCTTGAATGGAGGAAACAAAAAAGAATTTTTGGATAAATTCAAGAATGCCCATTCAGCAGGATTTAATCCTGATTCCGATTTAGAAAAGTTGGGGATTGCTAATCAAACAACTATGTTGAAAAGTGAAACAGAACAAATTAGTCAAATATTTGAAGAGACAATTATCAAAAAATATGGAAAAGCGAATTTGCGTGACTATTTTATGAGTTTTAATACAATCTGTGATGCCACCCAAGAACGTCAAGATGCTATGCTAGAATTAGTTAAACATAATTTAGATTTAATGGTAGTTATTGGAGGATTTAATTCCTCTAATACCACTCATTTGCAAGAAATTGCTATTGGACGACAAATTCCGTCATATCATATTGACGATGCCACTTGTATCAAATTAGATAATAGCATCGAACATAAACCTTTAGGTAAAGATTTAAAACTAGAAAAAAACTGGCTTCAAGATGATCATGTTAAAATTGGTATTACTTCTGGAGCATCTACTCCTGATATTGTTGTAGAGGAAGTTATTAATAATATATTTGCCATTAAAACTAATAATTAAATTAAAACAGGTAATTGCTTTTATTCTATTGAACCAATATTTTTGAAGTAAGCTAGTCTATAGTTTAGTTTTTAGTTTTATTGCTAACTGGCATAGCCAATTTTTCTTATATACTTATTTTTACTAGATTGATTATACTTATGTTAATTAATCTAGAATAAACTTTGTATCAAATCTAGTTCCACAACATACTAATGTTTACTATTTTTATATTGGCTTTAATTAGTAAATTTTGTTAATCAGTTAGGTGATGCAATCACTAATAATTGTTATAAGAAATAGAACAATGATATAACGTTCATAGTATTTACCAATTAATATTTTAAGTTTTTCTAAGTCTTCACATAGTTCTGCGTGTGTTAAAGAAGAAATTAAATTAACTAAAACAACAGCTTAAACCAGTAAATATTCGTTTACATTTTTAATTTTTTTGCCAGGATAATATCTATAATTATCTTAATAAGAAAAATATTTTGCAAAAAAAACTCGTATCTTTATCTTAGGCATGTTCTTCTTCTAAGATTATAGTTGTTTTACTATTAATTTGTATATTTTTATATTTTTGAGCTCACTCTTTTATCTAAATGTACTGTTATTATATAACAACTTATCTATTTGTAAATTACAGTGATTATACTGATTACTAATCATTTTAATATCTATTTTTTTGGTTAGAACTATTTATTTGTATATTTAATAATTACTTGTATTACTTATTAATTAACTTTATCGATTTTAGCTATATTTTTGATATTGCCTTTGAATATCTCAGCATATATTATTTCTTTTTTAAGTAACTTTAATCTATTTTTAGATATACTTATAAGGTTAAGTTTATTTAAGATCTATATTAGATGATCCTATATTCTATATGAGAGTCCACTATTTCATAGTTTATTCATTAAAATATTGAAGTTGCTTGATAGTTTAATTACAGTAAATAAAATAGTTTTTATTTGCAAAACATTATCTACTTTATAATTTTGTTACAAAATAGATGATTTTTATTTAAATTGATCTAAGATTTTTTATCATTAACATAAAAATTTGTGGATAAGATATTTATTAAATATTAATTTCTTATGTTTTTTAGAATGGATTTATTATTGTATTGTTAATATAAGCTACTCTAAGTACTTTTAATAAGTTTTTTATTCTATATAAAATCTTGTTATTATTTTTTGTAGGATTAGACAAGTTATATTCTACTTTAAGTTCTAAATATTTATTATTTAGAATTTGAAATTAGTTAGCTATACACTATCAATTATCTAATAATAGTAATTAAAAATTATTTAAATATTTGCTAGTACCTTAAGCGAAAGTTAATTTCTATAAATTCCTGAAACCCTATTAGAATAAGGACCCTAAGAAAAAATTAGGTATTACCTTAATCAAGGCATCAAAATTTCTGAATTGGATTTATGGGAAGATTTCTCATATCACAGTAGAATAATGGGGAACGCATAGCAAAAGTTATCAGAGCCGAGGATCATTTAGACTTCTATACCAAGTTCACAAGTGAAATTCTACTTGTTATTAGAGCTTAGAATACAGGGTTTATCCTGGCCTACACTTCGACTGCTATAAAATTCATAGTGCGGATTGATCAGGAGGTGCGGAATGACAGTTTTAAGTGCAAGGCAGTCAGACATTTCGGCGTTAACGAAAGAGGAGGTCGCGGGTTTAGCTAAGCGGTTAGAACAGGATGATTATAGTAATCCCTTTGATGCCCTAAATGATTGGCATTTACTGAGAGCGATTGCTTTTCAATGCCAAGAATTGGCTGAACCTTATCTATATCTACTCGATATTGAAGCCTACGATGAAGCCTAGTCATTTTAGATATTAATATCCTAATTTAATAGCCATCAGAGAATCTCCTGCATTACACTCGTAGTGTGGGTTTTTTATTTCTTCTTTCATTTAGTGTTACTACTTCTAATTCATTTAAAAAAGCAGAAGAAAGAATAGCCTTATACGACATAAACTATAAAGTTAAAGTTTAGTTCCTATTAATTACTTTTTGATACAAATTGTTAGCGATGTTAATCAACAATAGTATTATTTAATTGCAAAGTATAATTTTGCTATTTTTTTAACAACTAGGTTTGGTAAATACGATAGATTTCTTAAGTATTTATAAAAGTATTCAAATATTCTCTACCTATGTAGTTATTTATATTTTTTTGTTATTTCTTAATCGAATATCAATAGGTCTAGCTACTATAATTCCGACAGATTTTTTGACATTTATTACATATTTTTCTAAATCCCTAGCTATGGTAACTTCTCCAACAGGAGAAGCATGAATAAAACCAATATTTCTCTCTATAGTTTTATAAACTAAACCAGCATGAGTAACATCTAAACCATCAATATCAGTAGCAATACTAATAATATCTCCTGGTTTTAGTTTAGGATAAATTTGCTTTATTTTATTATTAGGTATATATTTTAATACTAATTTATTGATTTTGTTTTCTCTTTCTAAAATACATTGATAGTTAATTTCATTATTCGCTAAATTAGGATAAAGTTTTCGGTTTTTACTCATAAAGTAAATCTTCTTATTGAAGTTAATTCCTCCTAATTCTGCTGTAATATCTTTCACATTACCTCGTTTTTGGTTATCATTGATCCAATCAGAAAAATAATGTAGTCTACTGCAATATCCATTTATTAAACCATTAATATAACGTTGTTCTTGAAGATGCTTAGTAAAAGTTAGATATCTCTTATCATTTATAATGATATTACGGGCAATAGCTAAAACAGTTTCCACAAACAAAACACAATCAAATTTTTCGAATGAAACAAATAATTTTTCTTTCGTAAATATTTCTAACAAATCTGCTTTATAAGTTGATCCAATAAATTGTTCTGCAACTTTTTGCATGATTTCTTCTATTTTTAATTCAGATAAATTATAATTGCTTACCGAATTAATTACATTTTTAAACTGTTTTTTTAATTCAAGTTGATGAAAATTATTTTCGTATAATTGAACTGTCATCTTATTTGATTTATCAATATTATTGATTGTTATTTGCGGAATTAACATGAGAAGAGAGTCTAATATTTTTTTGTCAACAAAAGTACTTAACAAGGGCTCACTGCTTATTGACAAATACATTAAAATTGATAAAATAAAAGGATTTACTGTCACATTATTCCTCATATTTAGATTTGTTTGAAGCAACTGCCCGTCACTTATTGAACAGTAATTGCCATAGCAACAGTAATAGCATATTTTTTATGAGTTTTCAAACAATAATTAGCCGCGTTAATGATATATTTATAATACTGCGCTTGTACTATTTTACAAAAAAATTGTATGTACCTGTCTGTTTTTAATATATTTATATTTGTGGGTAATTAACCGTTTATATTACTCAATAATCGGCGAATATTTAAAGTGAAGATAGAAAGTTTAATTGCCTAAGGTTAAGTATTTTTAACTAAAATGTAAAATTTTAGTTAAAAATCACCAAATATCTTTATTTTACATGAATTAAAATCTATATCTATTGGTATTGTTATTCAGTAACGTTAAAATGTACTATATTTACTTCGTCCATAATTATCATCGTCTGATGTATCTAAATTTTAATGTTGAGTTTGCTTGGTAAATTTTTTAACTCAACTTTAGTACTCTTGCACTTTTTTAAATTATGTTGCTTTTTTAAGCTGTACTCTTTATTAAAAATAAAATACAGAAAAATTAGTTATTTTACTTCTTAATAAAGATGAGTTAATCATTAATTTCAATGTATAGATTGCTGAAACAATTTCACTATATTATCAAAATAGTGAAAGATTAAAAAATTAATATGTTTTGTGTAACGATCATAAATTATACATTTTATTAGCCAAACTTTTGTCTGAAGATTAAGTTGATTTAATTTTTATAGACTAATTGCAATAGGAAGGTTAATATTTTTGTCTGATTATATTTTTTGTTAATTGTTAATTGTCAATTATTTAGTTTTTTATTTATTAGCCTTCAATTACTATCACTATTTAACCTTTTATATTACACACACAAAGTTTATATTTTAAAAAATATAATATAAATTTTCATTAAATAAATAAGAATGAAAGTATATCAATCAAATCAAATAAGTAATAGCTTTATCTATATTTGCTAGTGAAGTATATACCGTTCACAGTCTAAATCTCTAATTTGTAGTTGAGGTAGAAACAAGAAAATGGGAGAGAAATTATCTCAATTTACATATACTTTTTCTTTCAAGATTAGTTGTTCTATTGTGCTCGTCCCAAAGTAGTAATATAAAGAACTGCTTCTTCAAGGGGGATGCTTAAGATGTCATTGACGTGATCATCAAAAAATCCTCCTATTCCACTTACCCCTAGATTTAGATAAATAGCAGCTAAATTCAGCCGTTGTCCAAGATGTCCGGCATCTAAATGTAAATAACGATAAGCACGATCACCATATTTGGCAACAGCTTTTTGAAGATCAGCTGTATGAAAAATTAAAGCCCCTGCATCCCGTCCTAGGTCTTGTCCTAGACATAAATAGTGGAGTTCACTTCGAAAGTTTTTAAAACGAATTTGTCTTAATTCTTGCGCTTGTGGCGCATAATAGTAACATCCCTCTTCCAAGCCTGTAACTCCAGAAACAGCGACAAACGTTTCTATCAACTCCAAATTAAAATAATCAGGATTGGGATCTAAATTTGTTTGTTTATAGTCTTGAGATTGATAGGTAAAATTGAGTAGAGACTTAAGTTCATCTAAAGTTATATTTTCTCCTGTATATGCGCGAGTAGATCGCCGTCTTAAAATGGTATTTTCTAAGTTAATCAGATCTTTATTCCAGTCAATGGGTGATGTTTTAGTAGTAATTTTCAAACAAAACGGAAAATTATATTTATCTTTTAAATTTGATGGATCTGAGGTGAGAGTTGAAGATGGAGATGATTCTAGGTCTCTAATTTCAGTTGCTTGGTGGAAATAAGAAAGTAATTCCCCATCTTCAATAGGCGGATAATCAGTATGAATTTCTGATGGAAAACTGGTTATTTTTGGAGGATTAAATAAAATTTGATTATTGTTAGATATATCTTGAAGGGAAATGACTGTAATGGCAGCCTCTTGATCAGGATCAAGATACAACATCTCATTTATCATCTTATCTACAAATCCTCCAATTAAATGAGGACGATATTGATTGATGGCACAGCTCAATTCAATATTACCTAATAAATGCCCTATATCTATCATTATTCTACGATAGGCTCGATCTTCATATCGCCAAGCTGAACGCTCAAAAATCGCTGTTGTAATGATAGCTAGTTGGGCCTCTTGTAATGTTATATCCTCAAAACAAGCCTCTTTCAAATCAGACCAAACATCACTTTCCCAAAAGTGAATAAGGGAGTGTGTTTTAGATTGATAATGATATAAACCTGAGGGCAGTAAAGAAGTCCCCTGGGAAATTAGATAGACTTCCGCCGGGTATAGTCCTCCAGCTGAGGGGGCGGTTCTTAAATATAAAGGGGTCCCCATGATAACAAGTCTAGCTGTCAAACCATAACTACAAGCTAGTAAACGAGATAAACGCCGCCATTGTTTAGTGAGTTTATCTTGGGGGAATTTTTTTGATAAATAAGTGGTAAGGTCATAAGTTTTACCGACCTTATATTGTTTAAAAACTGAGGGTTGTTTTGACCAATCTAGTTCTTTATTTTTAATGGTGATAGTTTCAGGATGGTATTTAGTCCGTTCGTGATAATGAGTAGCGATCGATATTGGCTGATCTGACATAAGATAAAATTGTTAAATCAATGGCACTCTAAGTTCAATTTTAAACCTTATTTTTTGCAGTATCATCCAGTATCAAAATATTAACTTTTGATACTGGATGATACTCTCGATCAAAGAAAACCGGGATTTATGACCAGGATAATCCTATATTAATCTGGTTAACAACATCTTTTTTTCTGAATCATTTTGTATATTATTTATTCAGATGTTAAATTAAATAGGTATTATTTTTTATGTTCTCTGTCTAAAGTTTATCTTAATAAAATTACTTATATACAACATATAAAAACGCATAAAACCGTTAATCGAAAAGTTGAAAATAAAAAAAGAAACTATAAGAATATCATATGTTGATGATGGTAAAAACTTACCATGTCAATAATTTTTATTCTCATAACAATAATACTAATTGTAGATCTACAATTAGTATCGGATATAAATCATACGGGATATATCAATAAACCACAAAAATAATTATTCTAGTTTGAGATAAGATCTTATAAAGAGATAAAAATTATACTAAGAAATAGTATATCTACTTTATAAAGTTTGTAAAAATCAAGTTGATGTATTAATTTGCATTTTTCTATCTAAAAAAAAATATTATGTGTATATAAAAAATACAAATTATTTTTTATTTATTAAGGAGTAAAATACTAATAGTTATTGGTATTTTTAAAAAAAATAAAGTTAAAATATGTTTCCTATTCCTTCGATAATACTAAAAATTACATCAACTTGATATATCTTGACTTAATGTTTAATTTGGAAACCGTTTTATTCAATGCATTTTGAGTGTTGTCTAATTGCCTATATGAGATTATCACGTATTTAGCTGTGATTTCGAAGAGAAAATATTATTTACTCTCAAATCATACTTTAGAGCTCGGGAATCTCCATTGAGCCTTCACTGACTAATACTGACGATCCCCCAACCCAAATCTCTCTGACTTTCCCTCGTTTTTTTTTTGCAATTATCTTCAAGATACTCGGTCTACCCATCTCAAAACCCTGTTCAACTGTCCAATTAAAGGTTGCATCGGAAATCTCCTCTTGTATAGTCAAATAGTTTCCTAGAGCTATTGCTGCCGATCCGGTGGCGGGATCTTCCAAAATTCCCATGGAAGGAGCAAACATGCGTGCTCGTAGATCTGACTCTTCCCTTTCAGGCTCAAAACAAAAAACGTAGATAGAGGGCGCCCAATGATTCGCTAAAATATGTTTCCAACACTCATGGTTAAATTGAATATTTCCTAATGCTTCTCGGTTATGAAGGGGAACAAATAAAAAAGGAACTCCACAAGAGACTCCTTGGACAAAAAATTTATCGCTTCTAAAATCAGTGATTTTTAATCCTAAAATTGATGCTAATTCTAACGCTGAGGGAGAATTATTGTTAAATACTGGAGATTGGATAGCCTTTAATTCTACATAAACTGGTTTTCCTTTTTCAATTGTAATTGAAACTGGGACTAATCCTATTGTTTCTTCGAAGAAAATAGTCTGCTTTTCTTCAAAAATAGAGATATCTCCAATTAAGCTTAAAATATAGGCAGCTCCTATCGTCGGATGACCAGCAAAATGAAGTTCAGTTACAGGAGTAAAAATCCTTAAATTTCTTGTTCCTTGGGTAGTTTGGGGAGGAAAAACAAAGACTGTTTCTGAAAATTTGAATTCAGCAGCAATTTTTTGCATTTGTTTAGTCGTTAATCCTTGAGAATTTGGAAAAACAGCTAACTGATTCCCCCCAAAGATTTGATCAGTAAACACATCAGCTGTATAAAATGTATACTTCATATGAATTTAATTATTTTTGTTTTATTATACTAATTGATATAAATTTATCTGTTTAAGCATTGTCTGAATAATAAAACTTAATCCAATCTATTATAGAAAATATTTTCGATTTTTTCTATACTTTAAGTAGTGACAAAGTAGTTAAAACTCCCCAGATTTAATTCAATGCCATTTACAAAATATTTTATATTAACTCACATAATAATTTGTATTTTTTTAAAAAATATTTATTTCAATGACAAGCCAGAATATTTTAAACAAAATTAATAAATTATTCTTTGTGATCTATAGAAAATATTTTTTTAATAACTAACTATGATTCAATGCTTCTAAAATTGTTTCAATAAGCTCTTAATTTACTTTTATTGGTTTCCAAAAAATCCTAATAGTTTATTTGGTATTTAAATAAACTATTAATATTATCAATTCATCGGTTGTTATTTACAAACAAGAAATAACAACCGATGAACATCATAATGATCGTTATGATCGTTTTTTCTGTTATAAGCAGATATAATCGTTCAAGAGATTATTTTAGATTAGTAATTAATTTATGTTAAAAGCTGGAATTGTAGGACTTCCGAATGTTGGTAAGTCAACTCTATTTAACGCCTTAGTCGCTAATGCTAAAGCAGATGCAGCTAATTTCCCTTTTTGTACTATCGAACCGAATATAGGAGTCGTCGCGGTTCCTGATGAACGTTTGGAAGTACTAGGAAAGTTATCTAACTCTGAAAAAATTGTCCCTACCCGAATTGAATTTGTAGATATTGCCGGTTTGGTAAAAGGTGCGAGTAAAGGGGAAGGTTTAGGAAACCAATTCCTAGCTAATATAAGAGAAGTAGATGCTATTGTTCATGTAGTTCGTTGTTTTGATGATAACGATATTATCCATGTATCTGGCTCAGTTGAGCCTACTAGAGATATTGAAGTCATTAACTTAGAACTAGCTTTAGCAGACTTATATCAAACAGAAAAGCGCTTAGAACGAGTTCGAAAACAAGTTAAAGGGAAGAAAGAGGGACACGAAGAAATACCTGTCTTAGAGAAAATTATTGCCGCACTTAATGAATCAATTGGAGCACGTCACGTCGACTTAACAGAAGAAGAGGAAGAGTTAATTAAATCTTTGGGATTATTAACAAAAAAGCCAATTATTTACGCTGCCAATGTTTCAGAGGAGGATCTAGCAATGGGGAATGACTGGGTTAAGCAGGTTGAAAAAAAAGCACAAGAGCAAAATGCAAAAGTTGTCATTGTTTCTGCTCAGGTAGAATCGGAATTAGTAGAAATCCTTAGTGAAGAAAGAGCCGACTATTTAGAATCATTAGGAGTCACAGAAGGTGGATTGCAGTCTTTAGTCAAAGCCACCTATGAGTTATTAAAACTACGAACTTATTTAACTACAGGACCACAAGAAACTCGTGCTTGGACAATTCACGCTGGGATGAAAGCACCCCAAGCAGCAGGAGTTATTCATACTGATTTTGAAAAAGGATTTATTCGAGCTGAAACGGTGGCTTACAATGACCTAGTAGCCAGTGGAACTATGAGTGCAGCAAAAGAAAAAGGGTTAGTTCGTAGTGAGGGGAAAGAATATGAAGTTAAAGAAGGAGATGTTTTATTATTCAGGTTTAATGTTTAATTATGAAATTGAAGAAAGATAATAGTCATTTTTAGACTAAATAGGTAATCCTATAATTTCCTGGAGATTAGGTTTAAATGACGATATTCAGGTAATTAAATCTTATAAATATACTCTTACAGGAGAGATAAATCGCAATGAAATGAAAATATAAGCCTCCAATCGGTAGAGAATAAAAAATATGAGTAAATGGCGTGTAATTTTTGAAAAATATAAATAGCGTACCCCAGAATGTGGTGTTCAAAATTGTTAAAGTCTACCTTTTCTAGCTCTTTTTAGAATCTTACATACTCTGATGAAAGTTAATTTAATTATTGTGTTTTTTTAATAAAATTATATAATTGTTATCAATCATATAATATGAGTTCCTTTCTTCTATTTTTAGAAAAATGTATTTGGTAATTGTTATTGTAGTTATATTTTCTGATATGTTAATCTAACATACAATTTCTTTAACTTTTTATCTTCTTGTGTACAGACAATTTATGCTTTTTTATTCTCATCTCATAGATAATTTATAGTTATCAGTCATTATTAATAAAGCTAATGTTTCTTGATCACTCTTTTCTCTTTTAGATTTCCTTAAAATTACTTAAATTTATAAGCTACTTTTCACAACTAAATCAAATTTTCTCGTTTACTAGAAATCCTACCGAGAGTATCCACGACTTAACTTTATCAAAGTTCTTGTAGACTGCGTCACGAAGTCTCTAGAAATATATAATACTACAAACAGCTCACTTAAGTGACTATAAAATAAAGTAGATCAAGATACCTAAAGACAAATAAGAATAAATATTACATTGTATATTTAGAAAACTTAATTTATGTTATGACCCCATAAGGTGGGCGATGCCTACCTTATGGGTGCTTATTTAATCAATTGCCCTTATTTTCTATGCCAAGATACCCTGGGCAATATTTGTTCTTTATCAACCCGACCCTTATACTTCTGAGCAAAGTTCAGCAAAGAATCTAAGAGAGAATCAGATAAGTAATGGGGTTGCAATCCAAGATCGAGTAAATTAGTATTTTTAGCGTTGAAATAGTGTTCTTCTAATTCGACTCTGGGGTTTTCTAAGTTATTAATCTCTACATTTAACCCTAAGGAACTACCTGCTTTTTTAACCATTAAAGCTAAGTCTTTAATACTGAATAATTCAGTAAATTGGTTAAAGACTCGAAACTGACCAGCATCAGCAGGATTAGAGATTGCAATTTCGACACAGCGTACTGTGTCTCGAATATCCAAAAACCCTCTGGTTTGTCCTCCCTTTCCATAAACGGTTAAAGGATGACCTATAGCTGCTTGTATACAGAAACGGTTCAACGCTGTTCCAAATACTCCATCGTAATCAAGGCGGTTAATGAATATCTCATCCATCCCCGTCTCATCAGTAAGAACGCCGTAAACCACCCCTTGATTCAAATCGGTCGCCCTTAAGCCCCAAATTTTACAGGCAAAGTGAATATTGTGGCTATCGTGGACCTTACTTAAATGATAGAAACTACCAGGCTGTTTGGGATAGGGTAGTGTATCCTTGCGTCCATTATGTTCGACAGTAATATACCCTTCTTCAATATCGATGTTCGGGGTTCCATATTCTCCCATAGTTCCCAATTTGACGAGATGACATTCGGGAAAGTCTTCTTTTATTGCGTAGAGGATATTTAATGTCCCTACTACATTGTTCACTTGGGTAAAAACTGCATGTTCACGATCAATCATCGAATAAGGGGCTGATCGCTGTTCTCCAAAATGAATGATCGCCTCTGGTTCAAACTGGCGTATAGTTCTACTCAGGAAACCATAATCAGTAATGTCGCCCACAAATAGATCAATGCCATTCCCTGTCAAATCCTTCCAGTGTTGGATACGCTTTTGAATCGGGGTAATGGGAGTCAAGGTATCTACCCCTAATTTACTATCCCAATATCGCCGACTTAAATTATCGAGAATTCCAATCTCATATCCTTTGTTGGAAAGATATAATGCGGTTGCCCAACCGCAGTAACCGTCGCCGCCAATAACCAGAACTTTCATACTGACTCAATAAATTATTTTGCCAATTTTCGGTAAAAATACCAGATCTTGATGCTTTCTAGACCATTTGATCTTGATAATTTGTGCCTGATACAACAGTTTACCATCTTCTTTGAAGAGTGTTCTTATAGATTGTGTTCATTTCCTAGGAAATTTGTTTTCCATCAACTTTTAGTAACAGCTCTGGTTCTGGGTGTAATGTTTCCCTTTTTAAGGGAGGAAGAACACGGAAAAAAGGCTGATGAAGACTGATTAACTGAGCTAAAACTTTCTTTAATTGAGTACGGTGGATAATCGCATCAACAAAGCCATGTTTCAGCAAATATTCTGAGGTTTGAAAGCCTTCAGGGAGTTTTTCTCGTAAGGTCTGTTCAATAACTCGTCGTCCAGCAAAGCCAATAGTTGCTTTAGGTTCAGCTAGAATAACATCCCCTAACATAGCAAAACTGGCTGTCACACCTCCAGTGGTAGGATGGGTCAACACAGGAACGTATAATAACTGCTTATCCCGATGTAATGCTAAGGCTCCAGAAATTTTTGCCATCTGCATCAAACTTAACATTCCCTCTTGCATCCGTGCTCCTCCCGAAGCGCAGATAATAACAACAGGTAATCGTTCCTGGGTGGCATACTCAACCAAACGACAAAGTTTTTCCCCAACCACTGATCCCATACTTCCTCCCATAAATCGAAAATCCATTACGCCAAGAGCTAAAGGTAAACCATCGACTAATCCTGTTCCTGTTTGTACTGCATCAATTAGTCCTGTTTTTTCCTGAGTATCTTTGAGTCGATCACAATAGGGTTTACGATCAAAGAACTTTAAGGGATCAGTGGGTCTTAGATTTTCATTGAGAGGTTTCCAGGTTTCATCATCAATTAACTGAGCAATCCGTTCATCACTGTTTACCCGCATATGATGACCACACTCAGCACAAACGAGTTGATTGGCTTGAAGATCTTTCGTATAAGTAAGGACATCACAGGCAACACATTTAGTCCACAATCCATCGGCAATTTCCCGTTCTTGTGTTTTTTGAATAATGGGTTCAGATTTTTCTCGGTTAGCAAACCAGTCTAATAGAGACATATAAATTTCAATAATTAAATTAACTGATAAAGTTGTGATCCACCGTAGATTTAATCTTCTTCAGGTAAACTTAATAATAACAAAGCCGCCCGCCAATTAGGAGGATGAACTTATAGAATAGTTTGATAACCCTAGTTACAGTGGACTTCAATATCAACGTCAATTACACGGCTTGATGTATCATACATGACGAACATTTGCTCCACATAACTCTAACAGCATTAACTTAAGTTTCCCAATAAAACCTAACAATCCCTACTGTAATTAAAAATACAGAGCTCATTTTATCCGGATTCATCAGTCTTTAGAAGTTAATCTTTAACTTCAAATAATAAGTAGTTGGATATAGATGATAAACGATACTTACATTAACTTGGCTTGAACAAAGTCTACAAACACTGTCTCTTTTTATTTAATTGCACAGAATATTTGAAATTATTCTATTTATTCTAGTTTATTTTATTAACAGATTGTTATACAAACCTTTTTGAAAACTATTTCTCTAAAATAAAACTTTTACCTATTTTTTATTTTACCAAATGTAATATTAACTATGTATTAGAAATACATAGTTAATATTACATTTGGTACTAAAATCACTTAAAGTTAAAATATAAACCTTGCTTATTGATAGTAGTAAATACTTTTTGGTTAATTGTGCTTTTTTATGTCTTATTCTAAATTTTTCTTGGCAAAAAATAATATTGGACACGACATTAATTGTTTGTAATATATACTATTTATATTCTGTAAAATTTTAAAACTGCTTAACCCTATTAACCCTATATTTTAAATTGATCTATAACATTAACAAAATAGACAAAAAATAATCAAAAATTGCACTCAAAAGCTTAAGCAAATAATGATACAAATAAAAGTATTAAGTTTAAAATAATTGGCAATTAATACAGTTTTTATTATTAGATAGCAAGAAGGTTTTTATTGTATAAACAAGAAAATTTACACGAATAATATGATAATTAAAAGTAAAAAAATAGCTTATATTGATTGAATGTTTTAAAATTACCATAAGGGCAGAGTTATTAACTAGCTACTTAAAATTTAACCCCCCATATCTATTAAGCAAAGCTGGAAAAAATCAACCATATATTAGTCTAGTTACGGCTTTTACTAACGGATAATGTGTATACTATATAAGTATTATTCTAACAAGAATGAATCAATAGTTTGAATTATTGATTCATTTTACAATGAAATAGGGTGTGAATTTTAAAAATCCTTCTAGCAAAAGATAAATAATAACGTTGAGAAGATTATTAATATTAAGTCTTAAAAACTCAAATAAACAAGATAACATCGGATAGCCTAATCTGTTACTTATCTACATTTTCTATAAAACAAAGACCAGTATTATCTCTTAGCACTAGATATAATCAGAGCTTATAATGAAGAGATGACGCAACATTTAGGAGTAGCGATCATGGTCAGAATTCTTAAACTTGCTCAATTAAGCACCGAAGAACTTACTGCTCTGCACCGACGAGCGGAAGTTGATGTCGATCAAATGCTACCCATTGCTAGGCAGATAATTGACGCGATAGTTCAAACTGGAGATGCTGGAGTTATTAAATATGCTCGTAAGTTCGATTATCCCGAAGCATCAGCTGACAATATTAAGGTAACAGAAGCAGAATTTGCTCAAGCAAAGAGGTTAATTGAGCCAGAGGTTAAAATTGCTATTGAACAGTCGTTTCGTAATATTAGAGCTGTTCATCAAGGGCAAATGCCAGAATCTATACATCTAGCTGAAATTGATAACGGCATTTTTGCTGGAGAAAAAATTACTCCCATTCCTAGGGTAGGATTATATGTTCCTAGGGGTCGTGGAGCGTTTCCCTCAATTATGTTAATGTTGACTATTCCAGCGATGGTAGCAGGGGTAGGAAAGATTGTAGTTTGTACTCCTCCTGATAAACGGGGAAATATAGAACCCATTTCTTTATTGGTGGCTGAAATGGCTGGTGTCAAGGATATTTATAAGCTTGGTGGAATTCAAGCTTTGGGAGCAATTGCCTTGGGAACTGAGAATGTTCCTAAAGTTGATAAACTTATTGGTCCGTGCAGCGTCTACGGAGCGGCTGCTAAACGAATTTTAGCTGGTAAAGTAGATGTGGGACTTCCTGCAGGTCCTAGTGAAAGTATTATCTTAGCTGATGAAACTACTGATCCTCAATTAGCCGCTGTGGATTTATTAATTGAGGCTGAACATGGTTCAGACTCAGCAGCATTATTGGTTACCCATAGTGAAATGGTTGCCCAAAAAGCACAGGAATTTGCTTTAAAATATCTCAGAGAACTACCTCAATGGCGCAGAGAATTTTGTCAAGATGGGTTAGCTGCTTATGGCGGTATTTTGTTAACTTCGAGTTTAGAAGAATCAATTCAGTTTATTAATGATTATGCTCCCGAACATTTAGAAGTACTGGTAGCAGATCCCATTAGTTTACTTGGAAAAATTAATAATGCTGGGGAAATCTTATTAGGAAAACATACTCCATCTTCGGCGGCTACTTATGCCATTGGGGTTAATGCCGTATTACCAACAGGAAGCTTTGCCCGGTCTTATTCGGCTGTATCCGTCTTTGACTTTCTAAAACGCTCGACAGTAGCTTATTTAACGCCCGAAGGTTTTGACAATATCAAACACACAGCCAAAACTTTAGCTAATTATGAAGAGTTTCCAGCTCATAGAATAGCGATTGAAGAACGAGAAAACCTATTATAGGTTTTCTCGTTCCAGAAAACTTGGAAACTTAAAGTACACTCGTATCGTCTACAAAATAATAACGTTACCCGATCTTATCTTGATAGAGTAACGCTATTGATTGTAGTACAGTTATGTTGTGCTCTTGTCACCAAATACTCTAACTTCCGTCAGGGCAAATCTTTACCACATACCCCGAACAGGAGCCGTTTCTACCGGTTCGATTACAGCATTACTAGGCGCTAAAGGAGGTAAGCTGACGTCAGGACGATCCCAATCAATGTCGGTCCTTTCAATGAGGGCCACTTCTCTCAAGTCTAGACGAGAAACCCATGCAGGCATGGCATAATCATAGAGCAAATCGAATTCCTCTACATCCTCACTGAGGATAACCCATTTGTTGTCAACTATTTTCATGATCACGTCAGAGCCTGCAACCAAAGTTGGCCAGCGCTTAGGGAGACGAGTAGTGATGCGCCATACCTCATCATTTCCGATTTGAACATAGGGAGGAGATATGGTTTGAACTTGAGCTACATCACCAGTTACACCTCTGATACGTCCAATGGCATAGTCTTCAAACTTGAACTTAACCCAATCCTGTTGATAGACTTCGATAGGATCTTCTAGTTCATGGCCGCGCAACTGACTGATCAAAACTTCGCCGTTAGTGGGTTCTGCTTGCACAGGAGCAATGGATAAAGCTGACATGGCAGCCACTGCTAACCCTGCTAATAGATGAGACTGTTTAAAAAACACGATAACCTCACTCCAACTGAATTTTATGGGCAAATTATCCGTAGACGCCTATCAGCATAATTCAGTTCCTTAGGGTAGACCTCAAAATTTAAAGATAAATTTATAAATCTTTAGTATTAATTCTTACATTACCTGATAGATTATTTAATCTTTAAGAATTTACTTTATTTATTAGGTTTTCCAACCATTGAGAGATGTGGTAATTAGCCTGCCTAAAGGAAGTTGAGACACTGCTACCCCATTGAGAGATTAAATCATTAACTTGTTCGAAAAAAGTTGAGACACTGTTACCCCATTGGTGCATTCTCTCTAGAGAGAATATCCTATCAGAGGAGGTCTGAGTGACTTTTTTTTGAGAGTCCAAAGATTTGTTTTCAATAGTTTTCTCCTCTTCAATGTTTGTTTCCTGAGTGTATGATAGCTTAGTTTTTCCGGGGGAAACTTCAGATATCTCTCCCGGTGCTTCAGACATAGCAGCGGGGTAGTCGGGAATTGTCGTAATTTTTTCTAAAGTTGATGGAGGCTCTTCGTCCGAAGGTGTGATCTCTTTGTTATAAGGCTCTATATCGTGTATGAGAGCTTCTTTTACTAGAGAGGTCGGGGGGACTTTAGCTTTATAATCAGGATGAACAATAGACTGGGCAAGTTCAGCTGAGAGTTCTCCTCGAACTAGTTTAGATAAAGTATCTTGACCGTTAGGCTTATAAGTAATGAGTCGAACTGTATTATTGAAGGCATTATTAATTATATTTCCTTGTTCGTCAATAAATTCTAATTGGAGCCAGTTTGTTCCTTCCTCAAATCCTTGAAGATAAATAGATTTCCATGTATCAACAAAAAAACTTTCCCCATTAATGGTAACCTTAATACGCCAGTCAGCCACTTCATCATTGGCACTTTCTTGTGCTACTAAATGTAACGGGGCATTCGTTAAGTAAAAATCTAACATAATTGGTTGTGCGCCATAAATTCCACTAGGGCGGCTGTATGTGAGAAGGGGAAGAGACATGTCTGGAGCGTTGTTTTCCGTTTTGGTCAGAACATAAAATGTAGTTTGATCATAGGCACCATCGTTTTTAAAGCTTTCATGCCAAGGTTTAGAGGCAAACACCCGCAGTGTATGGGTTCCTGGAGTTAAGTTCTCTAAAATAATTGGTTCATCGAGACTGTAAATTGCCTGATAAGGTTCATTGTCAAGAATCAGGTGAAGATGAGGACCAAGTCCTAAGTTGGGATCTTTGAATAGAGGATAGTCCTTCACCTCTAGTTTGACAACAACGCTAGGTTTAGAAAAAACATGATCATTTCCAGGGCTAACAATGTCAACTTGTGGCTGATATTGATCTAGATTATTGTCCAATTCTTGGATGATGGATGGAGGAGCTACTTCTGCCAGTTTGTTGGTAATAATAGCTTCAGGAAGCGATTCTAATAAAGATCGGGATGTTTCTAGGCGATCTTTACAACCGAATAATCCCCAACTAAGAGAGAGTATAAGAAATGATAGACAAACAGACTTGATGAGTCGTGATCGCATTTTTAAGCAAAACACAAGGGTTTTCTCCTTAAACTATGGCAGTCCGTCCATTGGGACTTAAGATCATATTTTCTCGTACAATTCAGACACACACAACATCAGTGGGCAGATGATAACTCGGTTTTGATTTTAACCCTAAAGTTTGGTCTTAATACAAATTTTGGCCTGTCCTGTGGGCGTTGTGACTTTGGTAGTTTAACTATGGTACTTTATTTGCCATATAGTAGGGATTAAAACTGGATTATATCTAAAAGTATTAATGGTGACTAAAAACATAGAACAAAATAATTTGCGATACTTAACTAGAGAAACAAAAGCGTTATGTTAACGTTTATAGTCAAGTGGTTGCTGCCATCACGGTGATAAAATATAAATTAATTTATATTTAAAGTCTAAAAACCTAATTTGTTAATCATTAATTTGTGAAAAATATTTAAAATAACTACTTAAAACATAAACTTTTATTCAAATAAAAAAACAAAAAGTATATTATTGTCGATTTGCATAATTTTTGTAGCAAAAAAAAGAAGCTGAGTTTAATTAGGGAGTCAATAACTATTTTTAAAATTTATAATGAATAATAGGAATAAAAAACATATTAATTGACAATTAACAGATATAAATTTAAGAATTTAATAATTTGACACAGCTGTGTTATTGGATAGTTTAATCTAGGTTATTTTAAACTCTATTAAAATAAAAAATAATTTCTCAGTAAATATTTTATATCTTCTTTTTTTTAGTTCTTTTATAGTCTCTTCTCAGAGGTTCCCAGTATCTTTTTATTACTCACTTACATAACTTATCTAGCAATTGCTATCCTAACTGTCGTTTCCAAAAATTTTACCTACTCTAAATTTTCTTTAACTTTCTACCCTTCTAGATTTAGATATCGTAGCTTCTACTCCTATTCTAAAGGTCATTGTAGATAGATTTTTCTAACTCCTTTTTTACTTCACACTTATTCAATCTCACCGAATTTGACTTAGATATTGAAAAAATACTATTTTTGAACCTCGATGTCCCCCAAAATAGTAGCTATTATGAGGGAACAGAATAATGACAAACGTAACCAATTAACTAAACCGTACGCTCATCAATAACTTTATCAATCAGACCATATCCTTTAGCCTCTTCTGCCGACATATAATAATCTCGGTCTGTATCTTTCTCTATTTTCTCAAGAGTTTGTTGAGTTTCATCTGCTAAAATTTGATTTAGTTGACGGCGAATTCGCAAGATTTCATTAGCTTCAATTTCAATGTCTGTGGCTTGTCGTCTTCCTGTTCCACCCATAGGTTGGTGTATCATAATACGAGCATGGGGAAGAGCTAAACGTTTTCCTGGAGTTCCGGAAGCCAATAAAAATGCTCCCATCGAGGCGGCTAACCCAACACAAATAGTAATTACATCAGATTTAATGTACTTCATTGTGTCGTAAATAGCCATTCCTGCAGTGACAGAACCACCAGGAGAGTTGATATACAAATAAATTGGTTTACCAGGATCTTCTGAATCGAGGTATAACAAAAAGGCTACAATACGATTCGCTAAACTGTCAGTCACTTCCTGACCGAGAAAAATAATTCTTTCCTGACTCAAACGGGTGTAAATGTCAATCCATCGTTCGTATTGACTACCAGGAAGACGATATGGAACACTAGGAACACCAAGAGGCATAAGCGATTAATTCAAAGGTAAAGGTGAACAACAATTAACTAAATAGTAGTTAATTGTTTAGGCAATTCTTTGGAGCTTTCTAAGACCCGATCAATCAAGCCATATTCTTTAGCGGCTTCAGGAGTCAAATAGAAAGTGCGGTCAGTATCCTTAGCGATTTTTTCTATAGGTTGTCCCGTATTCTTAGAGAGAATCTCTAACATGGTTTGTTTGTTAGATAATACTTCTTTTGCCCGAATTTGTATATCGGTAGCTTGGCCCCTAGCTCCTGATCGGTTTTGATTGAGAACAATGGTAGAGTGAGGAAGACTTGCTCTACAACCTTTAGTTCCTGCTGAGAGGATCATCGCTGCCGTTCCCATGGCCTGCCCAATACAAATGGTGTGGATGGGCGGTTTAACATAACTCATAGTATCGCAAATGGCAAAGGCTTCTGTTTCAAAACCAATAGCGTCTCCGGTATACCAAGAAGTACCTGTGGAGTTAATGTAAAAATAAATGGGCTTGTCTGGATCATCAAACTGTAAATACAATAGTTGAGCGATAATCAATTGAGTAACATCAATCCCGACTTGTTGTTTTACATCATCGGAAGAAAATAAAGGCATTCCCAGATAAATAATACGTTCTTTTAGTATTAAGGATTCTAAATCTGGGGGAGGTGTTCGGAAATTAATCTCTCCGTAGTAAGCAGATTGAACGGCTTTGATCTCCATTGGTCAATTATTAGTTTTGTCTGTTAGTAGTCCCACTGCCTGGGATACATAACACCACCCATGAAGACTAGGGAGTGGCTAAAAATGATAAACTTGCGTATAAATCCAAGCCTTTTGCCCTTTGCCTGACCCGTAGTAGTGTTATGGCTTTCGCCTCTGATTCTAACTCACTTCAAGTATAGACCGTTGTTGAACCCATCTGATTTTTAGAATATTTAGTTCGAAAACCAGATAAGTTCAAAAAATATAAATTATAATTACTTCTATAAAAATTTTACAGATTAATTTAGTATTTGATTTAAGCTTCAAATAAAATAGCTATCTATCAAAAAAAATAATTATTGCTTAAAAAGCATAAGCTTACCTAGTGATTTTCTTCTTATGGTAGAGTAATAAATACACATCATAGCCAACTTGTCCCAGTATTTTTTCAGGCAAGTACTTGTTTATTATAGAACAATCTAAAAAGACTGTTTTTTAAATTATTTAATATAATAATAATGTTTTAAAAGTATTTTTTTGGTTTATTAGTCAATAGCTTAATACTACCTATTTCTTCCTGATGTTAAAAAATGACTAATCAAAACTATAATTTACTTGAATACCACTGTGTCAGTGTTAGTTTACATAATCAAATTATAAATATATCATTAGAGTACAATTTTAAGTTTTTTATGCCTTTATATATCCAAAAAATTTTTCTACAGAAGAATAGTAGAATGAATCGTCTGTGTCAGCTACTTCAAAAAAACATATTTGTCCATATCAAAACTTAAGAGATTATATCTTAACTCATATCTCTATTAAAGTAAAATGGTGGACAGGTTAAATTTTATAATAAAAAACTACACATGCAAACTCAATGAAAGGACAGTAAAAGTTTATTGTAATTATTCAATAATTTGGAAAAAAGTCAAACGATAGATTTAACGTAAAATCCTAGTCCTTCCAAGTTTAGTTTAATAATTCATTAGTTGATTTTTTATAAAATTCTATTTTGGCTAAATTTTAATAACTCCATAAAAAATTTTTTATGACACTGAAAGTTTTAGTCTTACAGCTTAATTGTCTTCTTCCATTATATCTTCTATCTTTAGTTAGAGATAGAAGATATAATGGAGTCTTTTGAGAAGTTAAAACTCTTCTTTATTTTCCCGTATACTTCGTTTCCAATCCTTAAGTTTAGGTTTAAAATCAACTGAATTAGTGTGATTTCTACTATTAACATGACAAAACAACCCATTAAGCCTTTTTATTTCGATATTACAGAAGAGGAAATTGAGTTCTTTGCTGAACAAGCCAAAATAATTCTTAAATCTGGCAAACTAATCTTAGGGGAGAATACCTTAGAATTTGAAAAAGCCTTTGCTGAATATATAGGAACAAAATATGCGATCGCTGTTAATAGTGGTTCTTCAGGATTAGAAATCCTCCTACGCCTTAAAAAAGCTGAGAACACGACCGTATTAGTCCCCACCAATACTAATTTCGCTACTATCGCTGCTGTTCTTCGTATAGGGGGGCAGGTTCAATACCTTGATATGGACGAGAGAACCTTTTCCCCATCTCTAAAAATGGTACAAAAAGCTGTGAGTAAAGTGACAACTCCTAAAATTTCTGGGATACTTTGGGTGCATATTGGTGGAGTTATTTCTCCAGAGTTTCCTTCTATTATCGAATATTGTCATCAAAATGGGCTTTTTGTACTTGAAGATACAGCTCACGCTCATGGAAGTCAAATTAATGGAATAAAGGCAGGAAATTTAGGAGATGGTGCGGCATTTTCGTTTTTTCCTACGAAAGTAATGACAACCTTTGAAGGCGGAATGATTACCCTCAATGACGAGAAAGAAAATTATATTGCACGATCACTACGAAATCAGGGGAAACGGGGGATGGACTTTGGAGGATTACATACAGATTTTGGCAATAGTACCCGTATGACAGAAATTAACGCTGTTTTAGGTCTAATTCACCTAGCTAGGTTACCACAAATGTTAGCTAGACGGCAAAAGTCCTATCAGTTAATTACTGCCCCTTTACGAGAAGCGGGACTCAAATTTGTGTCTACAGATCACATGGATAATGCAAGTCAATATAAATTAATTGTTCATGTTCCTGATGGAAAAACAGCCCAGAATATTAAAGCTGCATTGGCTGAAGAAAATATATTTTTAGGGGGAACCGTTTACGAAATTCCCTGTCATCTACAACCAGTTTTTCAAGGAATATGTAGCGGACAGAGTTTTCCTAACGCTGAATATTGGTGTCCTAAACATATTTGTCCCCCGTTAACATCAGGAATGACAGAAAAAGAAGCTGAAATCGTAGGGAAAGCCTTAGTTAAACAGTTAATTTAGCATATTAAAGCTAATCTAGGTAGGATGGGTTATGGTGCGGATAAAAGTATTAATTTCCACAAAAATTATTCCTAACCCACCTCATTAAAATTATAGTTGACCTTTTAAGCAATAAACATTTTTCTTCTATATTTAGATATACCCTGAGCATCAGCTCACACATCTAAAATAAATTATTTTAAGTCTCTTCTATTACCGCGATTATTATCATTAGTGAGTTCTTTATCTGTCGGTATTACGATTTATATTACTTCTACCATAAAAGCAAGCCTCTATTTTTGAACAGAAGCGTTAGTTTTTTATATAGAAAGCAAACAAGTGGTTAACAAAACTTACTAAGTCTTAAATTTATACAAAATCTGCTTAACATTAATTGAATTTTATGCCAAATACTTTTAACCATAGGCAACTTGTTATCTGCACAAGCAATTAGTCGCCTACTACTATTTTTTACAACTATTGTAGTCTTGATTTTTGACGTTAATTATTTAGAATAGTTATCTAATTTTTTATATCGTAATTCAGACTAGAACTCACGTTAAATAAAAAGTAACAATGGCACTACCTAAAGGAACTGTTAAGTTATCGATTCCCCATTTAGAAAATACTTCTAATCCTGCCGCTATACTAGAGACTAGTACAGAAGTTATCAGGATTAAGTTAATAGACTCACCTGTAATAAATAAAATAACACTGGTAATTAAAAAGCTTATGCACATTACCGTTATTGAACCTTCCAAACTTTTTTTTGTACCAAAAATTTGATAAGAATGTCTACCAAATCTTGTTCCAATAACTGCCGCCATTCCATCCCCCCAGGCCATTATTAAAATGCCAATAGTAGTGTATTGAGGTTTATTTATAGTCCAAAACCAATGGGTTAAAATGCCGATACTTACAGCGTAAAAGAAAGTTCCCAAACTTTTACGTCTCACACTATTAATGCTAGGAAGAATAGGAAAAAAATAGGAAATCAACGCGATAAAACTAGCAATCAATGAGGCACTTAACAATACCCATGTCGGTAGCTTAAACCACCAAGCTATTAAAATTATATTACCAGAACTGATATGAACGATTTTGCGAGTAAACTCCGCATCATAGTTTGTTAAATGATTTATTCCTTCAGCTAGACTGATTATAGCTCCTAAATAAATCATAATTAAGCTTAGAGGATACCAAACAGATAAAAGAGGTTCCAATGTGTGGAGTACTTTGGACAAAGACCTAAAACGAATTCAACATTTCAACTCATTGTAGTTGCTGATGGGATGAAGACGCTACAATAATTAAGAAATAGTATTAAAAAATGTAAATTCAGCAACCATGCCACACTCCATTATTGTTATTGGTGCCGGAATTGGAGGATTAACTGCAGGGGCACTGCTAGCCCGTCGGGGTTATGATGTCACTATTTATGAACAGGCAAGGGTTCCTGGAGGGTGCGCATCCACTTTTAAACGACAGGGATTTAGCTTTGATGTGGGGGCAACTCAAGTAGCAGGGTTAGAACCTGGAGGTGTTCATCAACGAGTTTTTGCTGAATTGGGTATAAATCTCCCTACCGCTACTCCGTGCGATCCGGCTTGTGCTGTGTTTTTACCGCATGAAACTGAGCCAATTCAAGTATGGCGAGATTCCAAGAGATGGCAATTAGAAAGACAAAGACAATTTCCAGGGAGTGAACCTTTTTGGCAATTAATGGCTGAATTATTTCGTGCTAGTTGGAACTTTCAAGGACGGGAGCCAGTGTTACCTCCCCGCAACATTTGGGATTTCTGGCAGTTAATTTCTGCACTGCGGTTAGACACTCTTATCACTGTTCCCTTCGCTTTAATGACAGTGGGGGACGCTTTACGGTTGTATGGGTTAGGCAATGATCAACGTCTTAAGAGCTTTCTAGACTTACAATTAAAACTTTACTCCCAGGTTAACGCTGATGAAACTGCTTTGTTATATGCAGCTACTGTCTTAGCGGTTTCTCAAGCGCCACAAGGTTTGTATCATCTTCATGGCAGCATGCAAGTGTTAAGCAATTGTCTAGTAGAAGCATTGGAAAAATATGGAGGAAAACTGAAACTTGGTTACAGTATCGAAAACATTCATTCTCAGAATAATCGCGTTGAACAGGTCACTATCCGACATCAGAAAACAAGAGAAACTTCGATAGAAACTGCTGATCATTTCGTTGCTAATGTTACGATTCAAAACCTAATTAAATTATTAGATCCCCCCCCGTCCCTCTTTTGGGGACTTTATCGCAACCGTGTGGATAAACTACCTAGATCATCAGGGGCATTTGTAGTTTATTTAGGGGTTGATCGTCAGGCTATTCCAGATGGCTGCCCCCCCCATTTACAATTTCTTTATGAGAATAATCAACCCATTAGTGAAAATAACTCTTTGTTTATTTCGGTCAGTGAACCAGGGGATGGGCGCGCCCCTAAGGGAAAAGCTACTATCATTGCTTCGTCCTTTACTGATCCCCAAATTTGGTTCCATCAAGCCCCGGAAGCCTATCAGGCTTTAAAACAAAAATACACTTCAGACGCGATTGCCCGTTTAAGTTCCTATTTTCATCTTACTTCAGATACTCTTATTTACCAAGAAGCCGCAACGCCTTACACATTTGCTCGATTTACCGCTAGAGATAAAGGTATTGTTGGGGGGATTGGTCAACGTGTTTCTACCTTTGGTCCTTTTGGCATCGCCACCCGAACTCCATTGAAGAATCTTTGGTTAGTGGGAGATTCTACTCATCCAGGGGAAGGAACCGCAGGAGTTAGCTATTCAGCTTTAACCGTTGTCCGGCAAATCAGTATAAGTCAGTGATTACTTGTAATGAAGTGTTAGTCTACAAGAAAAGTTAAAGAAAAAAGTTTGTCTTCTGCCTTATTTTGTTAAAAGATTTATTGGGTAAGTGAGGATTAGCTTAATTAGAATTTGTAAGGCTATGACTATGGAGATTCACTTGCGTGTTAATTGGTGTTTCTACAGGTGACATTAATGGGGTATCGTAAAGTATCTCCAGATTAAATCGATAGCCGACGTTACGAACTGTTTGAATCAAACTGGGTTGTCGAGGGTCGGTTTCAATTTTCTTTCTTAGAGAAAGAACATGAGTATCAATTGTTCTCGGGTTATCAATAGCTTCAGGCCAAGCTCGTTGCAGCAGTTCTGAACGACTTAAAGGATTTCCTTCTGCCTGAGCTAGAACATATAATAGACTGAATTCCTGCGGAGTTAGGTCAACAAAATCTCCTCGGTACTGGACTCGACGCTGAACTAAATCAATTTTTAAATCCCCATAGTCGAGATACAAAGGAGCAGAAGCCACCCTCAAACGCCTCATTAAAGCTTCAACCCGTGCCATAAATTCTTGCATACCAAAAGGCTTGGTCAGGTAATCATCGGCTCCAGAGTTAAGTCCTTTAACAATATCCTTTTCACTAGTACGAGCAGATAGAATCAAAACAAGAGACTGTCGCTGATTATGTAACCATTGACATAATTCCAGTCCATTTCCATCAGGCAAATCGGAGTCAAGAATAACTAAGGACGGCAAGCGATGAGCAAAAGCATTACGAGATTGTTGGAGATTTGCGCATTGCTTAGGCATGTAACCCGCTTGCTGCAAGTGCCAACCCAAAAGTGATCTCAGATGAGGATTTCCCTCAACGATAGCAATATAAATCAGACTCACCTTAGTTTTGGTTACCTATAAAATAAACACCATTAGGCTAACAGAGCTAATGTCAAGAATATGTAACATTTGCTACGACATTTTTATTCTGTCTTAAGAAAATCTTAAGAATTGTCCAAGGTGTTTTTTTGTTTCGGAACATATATTTAATTAATAACAAAGTTTAAAAAACAAAGCAGTTACAATAGAATCAACGATAAATCGAAGAAGGTTCTTAATAACATGCTGATGGTTCTTTCTCCGGTATTTTCTAAATTTCTATAAACTCTCTTTATGTTGTTTCTTTATGCTTCAAGACACTCAAACGATTCGTTTTTATCAAAAGCTAACTGACAGTATGACAGAATTGTGGCATCGAGGCCGCAGCTTTGACGAAATACAATCTTATATGGACGGATATTTAGCCTGTCTCCGTCATTCCAATGGACTCGAAGCTCACTTAGTGTACCGTTTGGAAGAAGAAGCGTGGCGTTTTCTACGTGATCCTTCTAACTTTGAGGCTTCACTGCAAACCAAACCTGGTTACTATTAATGCTACAAATCAAAAACTAAGGGGAAAGAAAAATTTATAATAGCCTCTTCCCCCTTTAGTGTAATTTAAGAAGATAAGGCCAGTTCAACCATTCGTTGCAACTCACCATTCTGATACATTTCAATTAAAATATCACAACCACCAATAAATTCCCCATTGATATAAACTTGAGGAATAGTCGGCCAATTGGAGTACTCTTTAATTCCTTGGCGAATGTCATGGTCTGCTAAAACATCAACCGTCTCATAAGAAACTCCTAAGGTATTGAGAATTTGAACAACATTGTTAGAAAATCCACACTGAGGCATCAACTTAGCTCCCTTCATAAAAACTAAGATTTTGTGGTTGTTGACTAACTGATCAATACGATTCTTAAGTTCTGGTGTCATAAACGCTCCAAAAATAAATAACAAAATTTGATGGTGAGGGTATATATGATAAATCAATCAATGATGAGATGAATTAATGAAAGTTAACCCTAATTATTGTTTATTCACGCCTTAGACTCTAAGTTAGAGAGCTGACTGTGTCATTTCCCAAGTTTGAGGGGTATAAGTTCTTAAAGCTAAGGCGTGAATAGCCTCTGAGTCTAAGGCCTCTTGGAGGGCACTGTATACTAATTGATGTTGTCTGACTCTGGTTTTTCCTTCAAATTCAGCCGAAACAACCAAGGCCTCTAAATGATCACCTCCCCCTTTTATATCTTTAACTACTACTTGAGCATCGGGAAGTCGCCTTTTAATCATAGCTTCAACTTGTTTGAGTCCAATCATTGAGGATTCCTTAAAGATTATTTATTACCAACACTATCATTATAGTGACTTAATTCTTGCTGTTTAATATCTAGTTGAATGTTATTTATTTTTGAGCAATAGATTCAGAACACTAACGAGAAAACGATTTCATGATTATTGCTCTCCTATAAACTATCAAAATGAACTGACTGGTTTGTAAGGTTGTGATCATTAAGGATAATGTCCTAGATTTAAGCCTAAGAGTTGAGAAAATTTTTAAAATTGTAATTGTTTTTAGATTTGTTCAATTGCTCCTTCTGCATAATGGACAAGATCTCGTAATTTTTTTAAAGTTTCTATTTCAACTGTCTGCCATAATCCCCGTAAATTTGCTTCTAGCAATCTTTCAGCCATATCCCTTAAAACCCAAGGATTTTTTTGATAAATAAACTGTTGAACCGTCTCATTTAATAGATAAGCTTGGGCAATCCCTTCATACATAAAATCTTCCACACACCTAGTCGTAGCATCATAAGCAAATAAATAGTCAACTGTCGCTGCCATTTCAAATGCTCCTTTATAACCATGACGCATCACGCCAGTAATCCATTTAGGATTAATAACACGGGAACGGTAAACTCTAGCTATTTCTTCTTTTAATGACCTAACTCTAGGATTAGATGGGATAGAATTGTCTCCAAAGTACATTTCAGGATTTTTATTAGTTAATGATCTGACAGTAACAGTTAATCCCCCTTGAAATTGATAGTAATCATCAGAGTCTAATAAATCATGTTCCCGATTATCTTGATTATGTAAGACAATCTGCAACTGTTTTAAGCGTTTTTCAAATACCTCTGGAACCCCATGACCGATACCATTCTTATCATAACCATAGCAACTCCAATTCAAATATGCTTTCGCTAAATCTGCATCGTTTTCCCAATTTTGAGCTTCGATTAATCCTTGTAACCCGGCCCCATATGCTCCAGGCTTTGAGCTAAATATTCGATATTGAGCTTTGAGTCTGGCCCTATCCTTTGTAAACCCCTTATTCTCCCAAAAAACTGTATCTTCTTTAACTTGAGAAGCTAATGGATTGATTTCTTTTTCTTCTTTTAATTTTGATACATCTTCTATCGCACTGTACATTAATTGTAGCAAGTTTGGAAAACTATCTCTAAAAAAGCCCGATACCCGAATTGTTACATCAACACGTGGTCGTCTTAACACTGATGGACTGACGATTTCATATCCTACAACCCGACGAGATAACCCATCCCAAATTGGTTGAACGCCTAACAAAGCAAACACTTGCGCTACATCATCTCCTCCAGTTCGCATAGTGGAAGTTCCCCAGATAGAAATTGCTAAATTCTGAGGATATTTTCCATTTTCTTGAGTATATCGCTCAATTACTGTTTCTGCAGCTTTTTTCCCTACATTGTAAGCAGTTTCAGTAGGAATAGCACGGATATCGACCGAGTAGAAGTTACGACCGGTGGGGAGAACGTCTGGTCGTCCTCTGGTAGGCGCGCCAGCAGCTCCACTAGGAACGTATTCGCCATTAAGTCCTTTAAGGAGATTAGTAATTTCTTGAGGAGTTTGGTAAAGAGATGGCAGAAGATAGGTTTGTATCCATTGAAGTTCGGTTTTTGTCGTGTTAAGGGAATAAGAAATAGACGTTTGTGGAGTACAAATAAGAGATTCAATGATTTCACTCGCGTAGGCTTCTATAACCTCTGTCGCTTGTCCAGTAGTACGACATTGTTTTAGTTGCAGGCACAGATGCGGAGGTGCAGAAGAAGAAAAAGATGGAGGATGAAATGGGGTTACGGGGGGAGTAGTTAGGGGGGAGAAATTGAGCTCTAAATCCTGAGCGATTGCAGTAGTTAATCCTAAACGATCAAGATTAGGAAAACGGGCAATGGCTAAAGCTAACTCTTTGAGTTGAGGGCGTTGGGGACATTTCCCAAAAATGTGTAGACCGTCTCTAATCTGGGCTTCCTTTAGTTCACATAAATAGCCATCAGCAAGTGTTAGAAATTGGTTTAAATTGTTGGTGGTTAACTCAATGCCTAGATCTCGATTGAGGTTAGTTTCGTTAATTAGTTGAGTGATGCGATCGCTAATAATTTTTAGGCGAGATGGATCGAGGGTTTGAGCTTCATAATATTCATCAATTAAGGTTTCAAGTTTTTCTAAGTCTCCATAGAGTTCAGCACGTGTTAAGGGGGGGGTTAAATGATCTAAAATAACAGCCTGGGAACGACGTTTTGCCTGAGAGCCTTCTCCTGGATCATTAACGATAAATGGATAAAAGTTAGGGAGCGTTCCTAGCGTTATTTCAGGATAGCAATTAGCAGAAAGAGCTAGACTCTTTCCGGGCAGCCATTCTAGATTACCATGTTTGCCAAAATGAATAACGGCTGAGGCATTAAAATGATGTCTTAACCAATGATAATAGGCTAAATAATGAGGTGTAGGTTCTAAGTCGGGAGCATGGTAATTTAAACTGGGGTCTAAATCGTATCCTCTCGAAGGTTGAATGCCAACAAAAATATTGCCTAATTGAATACCAGAAATATGAAAGGATAGGACAGATTGTGATTGATAAAGAGTTTTCCAACGATGTTCGATTTGAGTTTGAATCGAATGGGGCAGGGTTTGAAAATAAGCATAGTAGTCTGCTTGAGAAAGAGATTGATAAATAGGCCTTAAGGCTTTTCCCTCAGGATCGTTAGTAATTCCAGTAGTTAACCATTCAATTAATTCATCCCCTGTCTCTGGTATATCTGTAATCTGATATCCAGATTTTTTTAATGCTTTCAAAGTTTCAATGCAACTTGCCGGGGTATCTAACCCCACCCCGTTGGCAATCCTACCATCTTTGTTGGGATAATTAGCGAGAATTAAGGCAATTTTTCTTTCAGCGACAGGAGTGGTTTTTAATCGAACCCAATTCTGAGTTAAGTCAGCAACAAAATCAACACGATCACTGACAGGTTGATAAACCACAACATTGGTTTCTAAGTCTTTATTCCAGGCTTGAACCGATTTGAAAGAAACTGCACGGGTTATGATTCTACCATCCACTTCAGGAAGAGCAACATTCATCGCAACGTCGCGGGGGTTTAGTCCTTGATAACTCGATTGCCACTGTTCAAAAGTCCCCCCACTTAAAATCACCTGTAAGACAGGAAGATTTAAATTTTTCCAGAGATTTAAATTATCAATATTTCCTACGTCAGAGTTGATTTTAGCTAAAGAGAAGCTGGTAGTATTCAGAATTAACTGAATTGGGTTGTTTTCAAATTGTTTAAAAAAGTTAATTAGTTTTCCTTGAACCTCCACATCTCGTAAAGAGGAAATGAAAATTGGCCAAGGATTTAAACCTCTCTCTACTAAAAATTGACAAAGATTATCAATAACCAGTAAATTGCCCGCCAAATAATTAGAACGATAAAAAAACAAGGCAACATTAGGATAAGAATCAAGAGAAGTTTTATCTGAAAACGGCCAAGGGTATAAACCGAACTTAGGGACTGGTTGGGGGGAAGGAGGGTGATAGGATGTTTTTTGAAAAATATCACAGATGAATTTTAAAGCATTTACCCAATTTTCTATGCCTCCTTCAGTTAAATATCCCCATAATTGATTACTTTGACTTAAAGAAACTGTAGAATGACTCATTAAATCGAGATCAGGGTGATCGTCACCTGGTAGAATGAAAAGGCGGATTTTTAGAGAAATCGCTATTTCTTTAACAACTTCTAATCCATAAGACCAATAGGAGCGACCACCTAACAGTCGTACAACAATAACTTCAGCTTGAGATAATATAGTGTCAGCATAGTTATCAATGCTTAGTTGTTGTTGTAACTGTAGAAGGTTAACAGCCCGTACTGCGGGAAAATTAGTTGGTAAATGCTGAATAGCACAGGCTAAGGTTTGAATGTCTGTATCGGCTGCACTAAGAAAAATAATTGGAGCTGGGTTTTGTTCAATAAAGATCACACCTTCGTTATTAGGATTCCAGCCCCCTGGTGTAGCAGCAATTCGATGCATTGAAACTCCTTATCTTTAAAAATTATTAGGTTTCAGGTATGGCATAGGGAATTAGGTAGATCCTAGATCAAGGGTTTTACCTACGTTGTCTCTAACTGTCTCCAAGATTAATGACTTGTTCTCAAGACTCCATGTTACGCCGAACCCTATCCGTTAGAGTGTTCGAGGAACTAGGTTCTCTCTGGCGACAACTTGCAAAAATGGAGGAAATAAATGGAACATTAATTACACAGGAGATGATCCTAGCAGAAATTCTTAATCCTGACAGTAGTTTAGCTAAAGAACATTTTTCTTTATTACTATCTTCTGAATTGAATCTTTTATTGCGAGGAACCTTTGATACCAGCACCTTACGTTATAAGGCAAGTATCATTTGGGATAAACAAATAATTGCAGAGTTTATTAACAATCTCAAACAAAATATCGCCCCCTCATTTATTTTATGGGAACTCCTAACTCAATTTCCTTTGAGTCAACAGATTTCATCAAGTTTCATAGAAAAAATTTTCATCACTCAATTATTCAATATTTTGTCCCCAGATTCTATCAGTGATTCTCAAGAAAATAATCTATATCCTGGATCTTATAAGCTGGAAGATACTATACGGCAGCAAATCGCTCAGAAAAAATTTTTAAATCAAATTATTACTCAAATCAATCAAAATTTGGACTTATCCAGTATTCTGGAAACAGCGGTTAGAGAACTCAGAAGTTTTCTTCAAGTTGATCGTTCAATTATTTATAAATTTGGTTATGGCAAATACGATCATTTGTCAGATATTAAATCTAATCAAAATTGGGGATGTGTCACCTATGAATCTAAACTTTCTCCTAAGATTCCCTCTCTTTTAAATGTTACTGCTGAAGATAATTGTTTTTTCTACATTCTTGGTTATCAGGAAAAATCTCGTCGAGACTCTATTCTAGCGATAGAAGATACAGAACAAACATGCAATTCATCATTTTGCTTAACAAAATTTTTTGAAAAATATTGGATAAAGTCTGAATTAATTGCCCCTATTATTGTTGAAGAAACACTTTGGGGATTACTAATTACTCATCAATGTTTTGAAAAAAGGAAGTGGTTTGATAGTGAAAAAAACTTTTTGGAACAAATTGGAGAGTATTTAGCTATTGCTATTTATCAAGCTCAATTATATAGCCAAGTTCAAGAACAAAAGAAGACTTTTGAACAGCGAGTTATTGAAAGGACAAAAGAACTTCGAGATGCTTTATTAGCCTCCCAAGCAGCAAACCACTCTAAAAGTGAATTTTTAGGAAATATGAGCCATGAATTACGGACTCCCTTAACATGCATTATTGGATTGTCAGGAACATTATTGCATTGGTCAGGAGAAAATAAATCGTTCCCTTTAAACAAACAGAGACAATACCTTCAGACCATTCAAGACAGTGGAAAACATTTGCTAGGAATAATTAACGAAATACTAGAATTTTCTAAGCTAGAAGCTAGTAAATATGTTTTATCTATCCAAGAATTCGATTTAGAAAACGTAGCTCAAATCGTATATCAAGAATTTAGAAAAGAAGCTAATCAAAGGACTATTAAATTAATATTAGAATTTAAAATAGAAGGACAAAAAGAAAATAAATTTTTTGCTGATCCTGAAAGACTACGACAGATTCTCTACCATTTGTTAAACAATGCATTAAAGTTTACAGCAGAAGGAGGAACGGTTACCTTAAGGATTTGGCGAGAGGGAAATCAAGGAATTTTTCAAGTTGAAGATACGGGAATTGGAATTGCTGAAAATAAGATTACTCTTCTGTTCGAATCATTTCAACAGTTGGAAACATCTCGACAGCGCACTTATGGAGGAACTGGACTAGGTTTAGCCTTGACTAAACAATTAGTCGAACTTCATGGGGGAACAATTGAGGTAGAATCTATCCTAGAAAAAGGATCAATCTTCACAGTTAGGCTACCTAATCAACCCCAACTTAAATCATCTGGAAATTTGAAGCGTGACCAATTATTTTTTAAAGGTAATAGAAGTATTGTTTTGATTGAAAGCAATGAAGAAATTGCCACGTTGGTAGGAGAATTATTAACGGCAGCTAATTATCAATTTATTTGGTTGATTGACAGTGCTACTGCAGTTAAGACTATTGAGCTTTTGGAGCCAACGGCTGTTATTTTAGATCAAGATTTGACCGATGCCTATCAAATTAGCGATACTTTGAAACAGTTATCCAATACTAAATCCATCAAAGTATTATTATTGAGCCATCAAATATCCTCAACAGATTGGACAGATATTTCTCAAAGGGGAATTGATGATTATCTCTTAAAACCTATTCAACCTAATCTTTTATTAAAAAGAATTAATGCTTTGATGTCTACTGAGGATAATGAGGAAGATGAATCAATATAAATTGATCTTCTTCTCTAAGATACTTTACAATTATCTGGTAACTATTTTGATTTGTTAAGAAAACATATAAAAAATATAGTATTTTTTCTTATTTATAAATTAGTTAAGTATTACTAATTAATCTTATTTTTTGCCATTCAATCATGAATTATCTATTGATTTTTTGTAAACTAGTTATTAAAGATAAGCTATTTTTACATGATAAAAAACCTGATTAAAGTAGAAATAATTAAGTGTGCTAACTGAGATAAGTCTAAAGATAATTACACTAATACAAACTATGAAAATTCCGCAATCTAGTCTTATTGTCTCCTGTCAGTCTCCTATAGATTCTCCCCTACATAACCCGGAAATTATAGCAGCCATAGCTAAGGCTTCGATCAATCAAGGAGCAAAAGGTATTAGGGTTGATACTCCATCTCATATTAAAGCCGTTCGAAAACTATTGCCCAATATCCCCATTATTGGTTTGTGGAAACGCTATTATCAAGGGTATGATGTTTACATCACCCCTTGTTTTTCTGACGCGGCAGAAATTGCTAATGCAGGGGCTGATATTATTGCTATTGACGCAACTAGCCGAAACCGTCCCCAAGGGGAAAGCATGATGAATTTAATTCAGCAAATTCATCAAGAATTAGGAACATTGGTGATGGCTGACGTAGACACAATAGAAAATGCACTCGCCTCTAGTCAAGCTGGGGCAGACTATATAGGCACTACACTTTATGGATATACTAAAGAGACAGAAAATTTCTTCCCTCCTGGATATTCTTTACTACAAGAAATGATTAGGCAATTAGATATTCCTATCATTTGTGAAGGAGGAATCAGCAATCCTCAAGACGCGAAACAAGCTTTAGAATATGGAGCTCATAGTGTTGTTGTAGGGACAGCCATCACAGGAATAGATTTAAAAGTTAAAGCCTTTAATTCTGTTTTTATTAATTAGACGTTAATTTTTGACTAATTTTAGATCATGTATTCTGATCATGAATCAGCTATCTATCGAAGATTTCCTAAAGTTCCTCTTGATCGTAGGACTTATGCTTTTGTCTTAGACTTTATGAGCATCTGGTTTATCAGCTCATTTTTCAGAGGTATTTTACAAGGACTTATTTTTGTTATTTGTTGGCTAACATCACGGGTTATTTTAACAGAAAAAAATCAGGGACAAAGTTTAGGAAGTTGGGCGTTTGATATAAAAGTGATTGATGTCCAGTTTAGTAAAATTCCAGGGCTAGTTAAATTAGCCAAACGAGAAGGTATTATAGTCCTTGTAGCGTTATTGGCAACAATTGGACTAAAGATGAGTTTTCACAACGGTTTATCAATGTTGTTATTAATAATGCCTTTATTAGTGGACTGTGGAATAGCTCTTGGAGATCAGAATTTAAATCAAGCATTTCATGATCGTATTGCCGGTACTATTGTGGTACAAACCTATCGAGGATTTTCTTTAGATTTAAGGTTAAAAAAGCTTCAGCTTATTGTTAGAGACAAAATTAACAATTTTCGATGGAGGAGTAAGTCTAGGGAAGATTGACAATTGAAAATAGAAAATATAGCAGCAGACAAATATGTTAAAAAACAAAGTCCGCTTTTGCGGACTAATGAATCTATAAGAATTATTACTTTAACTAAAGAACAGCTTATCGAGGTTTGATCACTAATCTTCTATCAGGTTCTTGTCCACGACTTTCTGTTTCCATATCTTCCATATCCTTCAACAAATTGTGAATTTGACGACGTTCTGCTGATGAGAGAGGAGGCATTTCTACCTCCTCTTTCGTCCGCCGTACTTGCTGAATAACTCTATGTACCCAGGCTGCAAGTTCCTCCTGACGCTTGAGACGATAGCCATCGAGTTCAACCGTGTATCTCTGTCGTTCTCCTAGTTCCACACTCAAATTAATGAAGATGTTGGCTAAATATTGAATCGCATCTATTCCCGCCCCTTGTTCCCTTAAAAGGATATCAGTTTGCTGGGGGGTCAGCTGAGTTTTATCAATCGTCAGCCAGGATTCGGAGGAATCATCAGAATGACTGTTCTGATCTTGAATTTTAACTTGTGCTTCCAACCCCATTAACATCAATAAGGTTTCGAGCCAAATCTTACCTGAGTGGACTTTTCGCTCCATCTTGACAACTTGTAACCTATCGTTAACTAGCAAATTAAGACGTTTTCTTTTTAGATTTTTTTTTCTCAAAAGGGAGAGCTTCTTGGATTTTTTCGGCCTTTTCTTGCTCTGCAACCAACTTTTGTAGGTTTTCTGGTAGGGGTTCTCGCATCAAAATAACTGTTTGTAGGGTCTGAAAAACATTAGCCACAACAATATACATTAACACCCCTGCCGGGAGAGGAAAAAAGAGAAACATTCCACTAAAAATTACGGGGGTAATTTTATTGACTGCCTGTTGCTGTTGTGCCCCTCCGCCGGAAGAACCCGATAATTCTTGATTTAGATAAATACTAACACCAAAGAATAAAACCATGGCTAGGATATCCAAGTTGATAGTTCCATCATCCCCCATAACACCAACTCTTCCCAATGCTTCAATAAACAAGAAACCGGTTTTAGCAGCAATTCCTGGAATAGTAGCTTTTATAGTTACCTCCCCAGGAGCCAAGGCCTCTATAGTTCCGTCCTCGTTTATTTCAACTCGTTCTGAGCCTTTTGTAACTTCAAAAGTCGGTTCAATGCTACTTTCAGGGGTTTCAGCAACTAATTTTATGAGAGACTGACCTTCAGTCGTTTGAAATTGAACCTTGGTTTTTTCCCCAACTGCTAATTTAGTACCTCCAGGTAATAAGGCCGTAATCGGGTAATGAAGACCATCGCTAATATAGATATTACTAGGTTTCGTCGTAAAAGGTTGAGGTACAACACGTTCAATTGTTTCGCTAGGGAGAATTTGAAGATCAACTGTATAGTTAATATCGGCAAAGGGCGAGCCCCGTAAAGTAGCAAATAAAGCAAAGAGAATAGGCATTTGGAGCAACAGAGGTAAACAACCCGCTAAAGGATTACCAAACTCCTGCATCACCTTCCCCATTTCTTCCTGTTGTCTCGCAGGATCGTCTTTATAGCGTCGCTGAATTTCTTCTTGTCGCTCTTTCATTAGGGGCTGAGTAATCTTCATTTTTCGCATATTGCGAATTTGCCCCGCA
Source organism: Cyanobacterium sp. uoEpiScrs1 (assembly GCF_947331815.1). Taxonomy (GTDB): domain Bacteria; phylum Cyanobacteriota; class Cyanobacteriia; order Cyanobacteriales; family Microcystaceae; genus Rippkaea. The sequence goes on along the minus strand of NZ_OX373462.1, from coordinate 449,526 downwards.
CTCAAAGGGTACAGTCCAAAGCGAATTACTAGGGTTAAGGCAATAATCGCAAAACCGTAGCTAGGCACAATCCCGTAGAAGAAATCTAGGATTGGCAGCATAATGTTTGTGGAAATAAATCCGACACCAAAGTCCATTCGTCTTAATCCAAGCGGTCTCGCTGTAGGGTGATCTGTAGTTTACTTTACCGAATATTGGTAATAAAGGAAGAGGTCAAGGGTCCTCTGACCTAGTTTAGTTTTAAAATCTATCTGCAGATAATTGCTTTAACAAGGGGTTGTGTCTTATGTCATGACATATAATCATAAACCTAATGGGAGTAAAGAACTACCTCCAACTTCAGACGACCTTGTGTAACAAGAATGTCGGTGTAACTGTATCTTATCCAACCTTCTTTGACCAAAATCTGATAATTTGTCATGTAGTAACTCAATCAAACTTCCCCAATCACAGCCCCAACTGTTAAAGTTAGGCAAATAATTGTAAATCCTATATAAGACACCAAAGATTGAGTTCCGAATATAAGGACTTTTTTTATCAAAAGCATTCTTTCGTATGTCCATAGAAGATATTAGACTTCACTAACAACTGCTTTAATTCTCGCAAAAAATGTTCATAATTGCACTCGTTTCGATTATGCAGCACCGTAATCACTACTTTTAACCCGGGGATAATCATAGGAAGTAAAGAGCGAATTGCTGCTTTAATCTGTCGTTTTAGACGGTTGCGAACTACCGCTTTTTTACTGATTTTTTGGCTAATAGAAATGCCAAACTGAGTTGGGAACGGATTCTTAGTTTGATGATCTCCTGATAGCACCCGCATCAAAAAATGAGAACTTTTATAATATTGGCCCCGTTTATAAACAGCTTGAAAGTCTTTGGTTTTCTTTAGCCGATGGACTTTAGGTAATCCCACTATGTTATCTGGTTAAAACTGACTTACACAAAAACCAATGACGTTTAATTAAAATTAAACGCCGAACACTTTTTTGTATTAAAGTGACAAGGGTTAAACAGATAATCGATATCGTCCTTTTTTTCTTCTAGATTGAATCACATTACGACCGTTTTGAGTTCGCATCCGTACACGAAAGCCTGATTTTCTCTTTTGCTTTCGATTGGTTCCCCCTAGGGTACGCTGAGTCACAAATTTACTCCTCCGACAACGCTACCGTTTACTTGACGCCTTAAAATATACAATCTCCCATGTTACCCCTAAACACTGGATAAGTAAAGTCTCAATAAGTAGTATTTATAAACGGTAAAAACTATAATCGGCTTAATTACCTAACAAATGATGTAGAACGGTAACTTTTAGCTACCTAAATAATTACTTACTTCATTTACCTATGAAATGATCAATATCTTTGAGAGAAGAACTTTTCTTGTATTTGTAATGGTTGGCAATAATTCGTTATCCTTTTGATTGATTTAGACCATTTACAGCAAAACTAAAATAATAATCATTTACTACAATATTTTTGAAAATTGGGCATTGATTTATGGCATGCTCCAGTCTATCTATCTACAACAGAAGGACATAAATGGGATAATTTGCAATTATAACAATTTGGTTTTCTAGCATTACAAGTAGCCCGACCATGATAAATAATGCGAATCGAAAAGTTTTCCCAATCAGACTGAGGTAATATCTTCATTAAATCTCTTTCTATTTTCACAGGATTAGTCTCTGTCGTTAGTCCTAAACGTCTACTTAAACGCTTAACATGAGTGTCTACTGTTACTCCCTGATTAATGCCAAACCCGTGTGCTAATACCACATTTGCAGTTTTACGAGCAACTCCTGGTAGGCTCAGTAACTTTTCCATTGTTTGAGGAACTTTTCCATCAAATTCTTTAACTATTTTCTGACAGGAACTCTGAATATTTTTAGCTTTATTTCTAAAAAATCCCGTGGGACGGATCAATGCTTCTAATTCTTCTCTATTTGCTTGGGCTAAAGATAATGCATCAGGAAATTTTAAAAATAAATTGGGAGTAACTTTATTAACTCTTTCATCAGTACATTGTGCCGACAACATTGTAGCGACCAAGAGCTGCACAGGGGAACCATAAACCAAGCTACAAGCTGCATTAGGATAAAGCTGTCTCAGAATATCTAATAGCACTGATGCCCGCTGTTTGTTATTTATTCCTTTGTACTGAATACTCATATTCCTATCTAAAAAATTATGATTTTTTGTTAGAATAACTTTTAGAAAAAGGCTAAGTTAACAGTATCACGAACAACAAGAAATAACCCTAAACTAAGGAGTAACACTAACCCTGTTTGTGTGATCCATTCTTGCAATTTATTAGGTAAGGGTTTTCCTCGTAGTCCTTCCACCATTAAAAGTAGTAATTGTCCGCCATCAAGAGCAGGTAGGGGTAAAATATTGATAATAGCTAAATTAACACTAATTAGAGCACCGAATTGGAAGAGATTTCCCACATTGTTTTGGGCAATACTAGCACCGTACTCTACAATTTTGACTGGACCTGCTATCTGTTTGGCATTTTCTTGAAAATTACTCACAAGTTGCCAAAATCCTTTAGCGGTTAGAGTAACTAAATCTTGAAAGGCATCTGCACCGTAAGCAAATGCATTAATAGGTCCTTGAGACTTTTTCAAGTGTATATTAGGAACTAATCCTACCCCTATTTTACCTTGACCTTGGTCATTAGATTTTGGGGTAATAGTAACAGACAAAATATCGCCATTCCGTTCGACCGTGAAATTAAGAGGTTGATCAGGGGAGTTTTGGATTTTTTCGATAAAGAAATCAGTTGCTTCGGGGAAGTTATCTAAGGGGGTATTATTAACTGCAAGGATAATGTCTCCTGATTTTATTCCCGCTTCCATTGCCGAGGATGCTGGTTCAATAGTAGGAATAGCTAGTCCAGGTTGAATATCTTGGATACCAACAGTAGCGACTTGCGCTACTAGAAGAAAATAAGCCAAAACAAGGTTAGCGATCACCCCTGCACTGACGACAATAGCTCGCTCAAATACGGGACGATTACGAAGTAAATCTGGATCATCTAAGAGGATCTCCCCATCTAGATCATCATCGGGAAATCCTACATATCCTCCCAAAGGAAAAGCACGAATAGCGTATTCGGTTTCAGTCCCTTGATACTTGATTAGACTTGGGCCAAAACCAATCGAAAAGCTGTTAACTTTGATTCCTTGAAATCTTGCGGCGGCAAAATGACCTAATTCGTGAACGACAATTAATAAAGCTAAAACTGCAATCGCTGCCAATACTGACATGGTCTTTAGACTAAACGGATAATATTAACTTTTTTTATTGTAGTGTACTTGGTGTGGTCGAGAACACTCTTCCAAAAGGAACAATGAGACTAGAGAGAACAAAGTGTAGTACTATGAGCAAATATGGGGATTAATACATCCTCTATGAAATAGTTTTTAAGATATTTATTTATTCATAGTTAAATACTTTTATTTTAAAAAACTATTCATGGATCATATCTTTTATAAGATACTTTATTTTTAATGATTTACAGCAATATAATTTGTTCATAGTGATTAATGTTCTACTTAAAAAGTACATTGATACAATGCTACTTATTGATATCCAACTACGGCACAATTTAAAAAGGTACTGGGTTTAGAGAAAAACAAAAAACTGTGGTTTGCTATCTATGAGTACTACTAGTATAGCTAATAGAAAAAATATCTTTTTATAGGTAGCTTTTAAAAGTAATATTTTTACAAATTTTAACCACCTTGATTTTGTGCAACAGTCTAGTACATTAATTTTATTTCAATATTCATATTCGACTATTAGAGCCTTTTATTGTCAATAATGTTTACATTGTTTGTATATAATTTATTATTATGGCTTACTAGCTATTTTAAAAGTATTTGTAGCTATTTTAAGTAGGTAATTAATTTTTGCTTGTTATGTTATTTTTATCCTGTTTAAATTATTTATTAACATGGGTATTAACCATAAAATATATAGTAAATAATAACGAATATTTTATTAATTTTTTATTACTTTTGTATAGTGCTATACTTAGACTGAATCTAATAAATTAGTAGCTAATAACTTGTAGGACTCTTATTACGACTCTATCCATTACAAGGCTATCACAGCCAGTCTAAAAGAGACTAATCAATTGAAAGTTAATTTTTCTGGTTTATTCTAGATAATAGTGTAAATTTACAACGTAATACGTTATATTTTGTCTTTTCCTTAATTGATAATTGTCGATTTTTCAAAAACTTATGACTGATTTTAACTTAACTTGCCCAATCCCCTTAGATCAATATCCTCAAGTATTACTTGCTCATGGAGGAGGGGGGAAATTGATGCAGCAATTGCTCGAAAAGATGATTTTTCCAGTTTTTAAGACAGCTGAAAATACTCTTCCACATGATTCTGCTGTTTTTAATTTAAACACTAATAAAATTGCTTTTACCACTGACTCCTACGTTATTAATCCTCTATTTTTTCCTGGGGGAGATATTGGCAGTTTGGCCATCAATGGAACTGTTAATGATTTAGCTATGAGTGGTGCACGTCCTCTTTATCTTAGTGTAGGATTTATTTTGGAAGAAGGACTGCCGATGGAAATTCTTTGGAATGTTGTTCAGTCTCTACAAAACTCGGCTCAAACTGCTCAAGTTCAGATTATCACTGGAGATACTAAAGTAGTTGATCGAGGGAAAGGAGACGGATTATTTATCAATACTGCAGGGGTTGGCATAATCGAACATGACCAGATAATCACAGCCCAAAGTGTTCAACCGGGAGATGCTATCTTAATTAATGGAGATTTAGGCCGCCATGGTATCTCCATTATGGCGGTACGAGAAGGACTAGAATTTGAGACAACCATTGAAAGTGACTGTGCTCCTCTAAATTCTGTTGTTTTAGCTATGTTAGAGGCCAACGTAAGTATTCATTGCCTACGGGATCTTACCCGCGGCGGTCTGTCCAGTGCCCTGAATGAAATTGCAATGAGTGCAGGGGTTATTTTTAATATTCAAGAAAATGCTATTCCGGTACGTGAGGATGTTCAAGGGGCGTGTGAAATACTAGGGTTTGATCCTCTCTATGTAGCTAACGAAGGTCGATTTGTAGCGTTCATTCCTCAAGATTCTGTAAATACTGCTATGGAAATCATGAGATTGCATCAGCAAAACCCTCACATTATTGGTCAAGTTACAGGAAGAGGAACAGGCATGGGTTTAGTGACTTTAGAAAGTAAGATTGGAGCTAGTCGTATTGTTGACATGTTGAGCGGGGAACAGTTGCCCAGAATTTGTTAAGAAACGAAGTATACGAGACGAACGAGCAGGGGCGCCTTAGACGAGTGTTAAGGTTCTACGATTATTCGCCCCAAGCCCTTCTACACATGTAAAACAGGAGATTCTTTTCTCTCTTCAGTTGCTATCTCAGCGGCTATTGCTGCCAGAGGAGGAACAGTCTTAGTAGAGTAGGAACTGCGTCTTTGTTTAGGGGGTCTACGAGAACTCTTCAAGGATGAGTTATCCATAGTAAAATTATAAGCTTTCCAGTTGCTTTCAGGACTCCACTGAGACTCGTCTGTCACGACTAAAACTGCCCCAGGAATCAGCAAATCACAAGCTGTTGCTTGAATACAAAACTGAGTCCAAGGAGAGCGCAAAAGAAAAATAGGAACTTGCTTCCCATTAGCACTACCACTAGCATAACCAATCAAAAAACGACCTTCTTCAATGAACGGTCTGAGTTGCGGATATTGTTCGAGGAGACGGAGGATTGCTTGGGAAGCCATAGATTAAGATCACTAGTTTAACTCAGGAGAGCGATCACAATGATGCTCACATTACTTCTTAACAATAAGGATAGAAAAATTTGCCCACCAAAGTTAGTATCAAATGTTACGTAACCAGCATTTTTTGCTTAAATGTTATGAAAGTATGACATAAATATCTTCTATTAAAATACAATTAACTATTAACTATTAACAATTAACTATTAACAATTAACTATTAACAATTAACTATTAACTATTAACTATGTTGATTACTTTTTATTGCAAGAATGCTAAATCATTAATACTGTTTAACTTGATGCTACCTTCTTAACTGGAGTAACTTTAGCCCTATACAGTATATTTTCCCCATGACGATAGCCAATATAACGAATAATGACAGTTTCTCCAGGTTCAACATCACCACTTCCTTCTAATAATTGATGACATAAAGGATCATAGGGGACTTTTTCTCCCGCTATTGCAATCGTTTCAACGTTCCATTTTTTAAGTAACTCAATGATGGGCTTAACTAAAGGTAATAATTTTACAGCAGAGAGTTGAGGATTTTTTTGGGCAACCATCGCTGCCGTCGGCCATTGTAAAAGCCAAGATTCTATAGCTTCTAAACTAGATTTTTGAAATTCTCTTTCCAGCGTTTCTTTGTGTTGATTTAATTGTCGTTGCAATTGTTTATATTCTTCTTTAACTTTCTCTAAGTCTGATAGATGAAGAGCTTTGGTTTCAAGTGGAGAATCTTCTAAAGATTCCAAGAAAGACTGATTTCCATCAAATTCACTTATTAACCGGTCAATGGGGACTTTTAACACTTTGGATAGCTTTAACAGATTCTCAATAGATATTTTAGGTAGCAAACCAACTAGGAGGCGATTTAACTGCCATTGAGAAACCCCAGAAATTTTTGTTAACTGACAAAAATTGGAGATCTGTGCTTGCTGCATGAGTTGCAACAACTTTTGATAATTAGTTTGATAAGTTGTTGATTGTTTCATAAAAAATTAAGAGTTATTAATAGACAACGTTTATTGTTTTACTACGCTAAATACTTTTCTACTAGATAAACCATTTTTTTGAATAATGACCATTTAGAGTTTACCCTAACTTTGTCTATGTGTCTTGTTTCTAGCCAACAGGTTACGACTCGCAACACATTGGGGACAAAAGTACTATTAGTTACAAGATTTATATTGGCAATTTACGGCATCAATGTAAATCTAGCTTTTTAGGTAAAAAAACTAGATTTAAAGCTCAATAAATAAATGCCAGAAAATTTAATTTTCAAGTCATATCCCAAATCAAAGACGTCAGTGCTATATACGCAACTCATTGAGAGAAACATAATGGTTAACCACTCTCATTGGTCATAACCCTCAAACGGACTATTTTTTCCCCTGCATCATCCAGTTGCACTTCAATAACTTCACTGTTTAAAGATTCTAGAGAAGTTAACATTGATCGCAAATTAGGATTACTTGCTCCTGTGTCAACATATAACCTATCAGCCAGACTTCCTACCCGTTTCCAAGTAGTATAAAGTTTAGCGACAGTTTGTTCAAGTTGGGTGGCTTGTGTAACCAGAGCAGCTGTTGTACTTAAACAATCCAACCTTAATGCCTCTTCTAAGGCCATTTCTAAGTCAATTGAGTGATTTTTAAGGGTTTGCACTTTGGAAGCTGCATCTAGATATTTTGCTAAATTTCGTGCCTCCGAAGTGAGAAGTTTAACAGTATCAACATCGGGGTTTTCGCTAACTTCCTTTTGAATCAAATCAATGTGTCCATCGGGTAACTTTTCCATCTCTTTAACTAGAGGTACCAAATTACAAGCAGGCAAAGTACCCTCAGAAGCTTTTTCTTTGACTGTATCTGGAAGTAATTCCGAACTCATAGCTGTCCATTGATCAGAGAGTTGTTTAACTTCCCGTCGGGTGATGTGGTCACCATTCTGGGCAGCTTCACTAATCAATTTTTGTACTTCAGGATCAGATTTAGCAGTTTCAACAAATGCCCGTTTACTAAAATTATTAATAGAGTTGAGATTTAGCTGTCCTTCTGCTAACAGAGCATCTGCACTATTAGCAAGTTGGATGAGAGCATAAGCTTGACTTTTAGTTATCTCTCTTTGTTTAAGCCAATTGAGGAACCCCGTTCCTCGCCCGTCTCCACCTTTTTTTTCACGATCGCGGATAGCCCGTAAAATACGTCCTCGCCAAATATCGGTTTGTAAGTCAAAGCGATCACAAACCTTCCAGACCGTATCTAGCTGTTGCCGAAAGTCTATCTCCTGAACGGCTTCGTCTTCAGGATCAGGGAGTTGAAAATTAAATTCTATAGGGGTTTCGAGGGCATCAATAATCTTATCAGTAGAAGGAGGAACGGCAGTCATATCGATTTCATGTGTTACTGATTCAGTTTTTTGTGAGTGGAATCATGATAACTTGGTTTTGGTTTTAGAGTCCCTCATCATATCATCTTATTTAAAAAATATTGGTATTTAATAAAATTGTTGACTAATTGTAATGTCAATCCGACCTTATTTAACAACACTATATATTATTTTTAATATCTAAGTAAAAATAATATATAGTGTACAGCCGTCTAAAGATGGTGACGACTAACAGTAAAGACTAAGCTTTTTTAGCATATTCACGATTAAGGATAGCGTATTTTATAAATAGTAAACATAAAATAGTTTATTCGAATACAAAAACATAACTCATTATTTAACTATTATTGACTGCAATAGTAATATAAATTACTAAAGTATTGGATATAATATATTTATTTTTTAAAAAATATGAGACAACTATAATTTATTTAGACCAATCCAAAACTATTTAACAGTAATCAAATATCTTAATAGTCAACATATTTATACTGTACTTAAGTGTAATTAAATTACACGTACAAGCATATTTTTTTATTTTAATCATTAATCACAACGAACTATTTTAGAGAAAACATCTAATGCATATATAACTATTTAACATAATTTATACTTGTTAATCAAGCTCAAGTAATCTATATTATCTAGCTTAATTATTTATTTTTCTTTATGAGAAAAATTATAAAATATTTGAAATTAAAGTTAAATAAAAAATAATTGAATAGGATATTATGATAAATGGGTAATATATAAATATTGTATTTTAAGACTTATATATTACTGATATACATAAAACTTTTTACTACAATAACAAAAAGTTACTTCTATGTAATTTTTAATAAGCAAAATAGTTAGTCCGGCTGTGCTAGAAGAATTATTATTATTTTTAGTTGAGCTTAAAGTAAACAAAAGTAGTATTGTGGGATTACATATTAAATTAACAATAAAAGTTCTGGAATTTAATTGCTGCTAGTCTGGTAGACTTAGCATGGAAAAATATTCTTCTCACAGAAAACAAATAAAAAGTCAAGCAATTACATGTATTTTACTAAGAAAATAGTTAACTTTATCGAAGAAAACTCATAAGGAATTTACTTTTGAATAAATTCCTTATGAGTTTTCTTCGATAATAATTGCCCTATCTCAGGATTGTAAATACGAAGATAATTCCAGTAATTACCAAATACAGACTCTACATAACCTTTTGTTTCTTGAAAGGGTATTTTTTCTAAAAATAAATCAGGATCACTAACCTGATATCTCCTTATCCATTTTGAAACATTACCAGGTCCTGCATTGTAACTAGCAATAGCTAATAACGAATTATTGCCATAGGTCTCATGAGTGTAGTTTAAATACCAAGTTCCTAAATTAACATTATCCTTAAGATTGCCCAAAGAATAGTCTTTCAGGGCTATTTTATTAGCTACCCATTCACCTGTTGTTGGCATCACTTGCATTAACCCTTTTGCTCCGACGGGCGAGGTAATTACTTGTTCAAAACGGGATTCTTGACGGATTAAAGAAGTAATTAAGAGAGGATTAAGTTTGCGTTTTTGAGACCAGTCAATGATTGTATCGTAGAAGGGAAAGGGAAACAATGCATGCCAATATTCGGGGGTTTTTCTGAGTCTTTGTAATTGACTTTCTGATTCGGTCCCGTCTTTATTTTGAAGACTCCAAACTTGGTTAATTCCTTGTAGATTTTTTCCTTGTATGAGTTTTAGTAGAGCATCAGTAAAAGATTCATTAACACTTAATTGAGAGAATGCATTCATTTCCGCTTTAAATAGAACTATCGCATCTTCATCTTGTCCTAAACGATAAAGTTCTTTAAATATGTCCGATCCCGCCGGAGGAACTGGACGAATATCAGGCTTAATTACGGTGGGTAAAGTGTGACGTATAGTATTAAAGTTCCCTACATTCCAGCCTAACTGAACTGCTGATCGCCAAGCATAGTAAGATTGAGGATAATAAGAGATAGTGTATTCAAACGCCATCTTAGCATCCTGTGATCTACCTAACTGTTGCGCCCATTTCCCTACCCAAAAAGCTGCTTTTGGAGCGAGAGAACTCTTAGGGTTGTTATTGGTAATCGGCTGTGCCCAAGTCCAGGCTTTTAGAATATCCCCCTGCTCAGCAGCTGTTTTTGCCACATTCCAACGATATTTAGCAGTTGCATCGGACTTAGGATATTGAGTTATTAATGTTTCTCTACTTTTGGCCGCCTCGGTTGTGTGCCCTATTCCATCTAACAGTTTAGCCTTTTCTACTAAGGCATTACCTGCTTCATCGGGAAATTGTTTAATAATTTGCTCAAGGTAGTCAATAGCCGTTTCAGATTCAGATAATCTAGCAAGTTGTTTTAAGGCTGTTGCTGTCTCTAGAGCTTTAGGAAACTCTGACAATAAGCGTTGATAGTCTATCTTGACCTCATTTGTACTATTAGTTTGAGATTCAATCTGTTGTCCCCTAGCAATACGGTAGAGATTTTGAGGAGTAACTGGAGCTTTTTTGTAAGCTTGGACGGCTTTTTTATATTCGTTAGTTGTCCAATAGCCATCAGCAATCATCTGCCAGTGTTCGGAGGTTAATTGACTAGCATAGTCTTGAACTAGACGATCACGGATCGGGTTAGTACTGGAAGTATTGGCATTGTACTTAGCTAATAGAATCAATAACTGAGGTTGTTCTGGGTTTTCTTGAATACGCTGACGAATAATCGTTTGAGTACTGGGATGCTGAGGATATTTTTCAATCGCCTGATCCCAATATTGAGAATTATATTTTCCCAATTTATAGAGAGCTTCAGCGGCAACTAGAACATTGGGATAAGTTTTGACCAGCATTTTCCAAGTTTTTTGAGCTTTATCTATTTCATTTGTGAGTTCATAACCTCTTCCTCTTTTAAGGAGAATATAAGGAGTTAGAATAGGATATTCTTTGTCTAATCCGTCAAGTTGACGTAAAGCTGGGCCTCCTTCATATTTTTTGAGTAAATCAACCGCTAATAAATAACGGCCACGACTACGTTCTAAAGAAAGAGTATTAGACTCAGCAATTTCTTGAAGTTTTTGCTGTCTTTGTTTTAAGGGAACTTCGGCTAAGGTAAGGATAATAGAGGGTTTATTAGGATCTTCTTTGAGAGCTTCTTCAATCTGTATTTTTTGTCTATGCTCGAACCATTCTATGCTTTTAGGAACCAGGAGAATTGTTCCAACAATGGTGATTCCTAAAACTCCTAAACCAACAAAGAGGAAATTTTTTTGTTTGAGTGACTTGAGCATTCCATTCCCCGAACAACAGTTAAATATATATTATTAACCCTTCTTGGCTTATTTGGGGACGTTCATACAGAGATTATCTATCCATTGTGACTGTATATCTCCCAATAAGATCACCAGATTTTTAGTCCTAATCAACCCTTTGCTAAACGTAAAAGTTCTCAAAATTCTATCTAAACTGCAATTGGTAGACTTTGGGGCTTTTCTCAAATTCCTGAAGCTTGAATGATTTCTATCAATTCACAGGCTACCCAGGCTCTAGACAACTTTTGAGGATTTACTTTTCAAGTAAAGGACCTTAGCAGTAGTGACGATTCATAATAATATCGTTTATCTGTTAGTACATCCATAAGATGAAAGTAAACCAACATAAAGTAGGCTCTCTTTATTGATAATTTTTTTTAAATTATACAAACTGTTGTGGCTTCCCGTTACGTTAATGATTTTCGCTTGTGGATATGCAATCGGACCAGCATATCCAATTATATCTTGGCGACATTAAATAACTTTACGTCCGCTTGGCTACTAATTAGATGATTCTCTTGTTTAGTTTAATTACTGTCACTCCAAGTACTGAAGGACAAACTACCTCCTCACAATAATTGATATTGTGAGGAGGTAGGAATTATTGCATTAGCTCTTTTTGAGATAAGTACAGGATAAGTTATTAAGTCTTATAGAAAATATAACAAAACAAATATATTCCTAAAAAATTGGGTATGAATGGTCAGGGAACTTTTTAGAAAAAATATAATCGGGAGGGTTAGCCTAAACATTTTTGGACTAGGATTATTCTTTATATTTCTAAGACAAAAGTTCGGTATAATAATCACACAGATACTTTGACTATTATTGTATATGTTCTTTTAGAAACATTGAGCGCATTAACGGCTGAAGAATTACAGTAACGTTTCTGATAATGTTTACTATCAAATTGAATTAGTTATGTTGATTTAGTTAGCTAGTAAAAATATTATTCTAATTGTGGAGTCTTTTAACCGATTACACTATCAAGAATAGCCTATTGTTAAAACGACAATTGAGGTGGTTTTTTTAGTATTTTATGTTCCTAATTCAATTTAGCTTTTTATTATTCACTTAAATATTTCCTATTCTAGAGTGTAATATATTTACTTTTCTTTGAACATGACAATATTTTTAAGTTCTTTTATGTATTTCAATCTTGTCAAACTCACATTTCTAGTGAGAGCATTTTTTTGTCAAATTATACAATTTAAGTCCCAAAATACTGGGCATTATGCCAAAAAAAGAGGGGATTTCCCCTCATTAATTAATCAATTTTAAGCCCAATGATATTTTTTAAATTACTGCTCACTTGCAGTAGTGGCTAGTTCCTCTTCTGACTCTGAAGCTGATGGAATATCTAACTCCTCTTCTTGAGCTTCAGGCTGTATTTTTCCCTCCGCTTCAGCTATGAGTTTTTGGCGATACTTCTCAGCCATTTCTTCTGCTTTTTCAAACACTAAATCCCGATCCTTCAGCATGTCACCAGGTTCAGGTTCAAGTTGTTTGGTCGATAAAGAAATTCGACCCCTTTCTGCGTCTAAGTCAATGATCATGACTTTGAGTGAATCATTTACCCCAAATACACTGTGGGGGGTATCGATATGATCATGGGAAATTTCAGAAATATGTAGCAGCCCACTGACTCCCCCAATGTCGATAAATGCCCCATAGGGTTTGATTCCACGAACTGAGCCAACTACAACTTGACCTACTTCTAAACCGTTCATCTTACGCTCAACCAGCGCACGGCGATGACTCAAGACCAAACGGTTGCGTTCTTCATCGACTTCTAAAAACTTTAATGGTAGGTCTTCACCAACTAAATCTTCCTTAGCTTCGCGAGTGCTGATATGAGATCCTGGGATAAATCCCCGCAACCCTTCAATCCGTACTAATGCGCCTCCTCGATTTGTAGCAAAAACATTAGAGCGAACAGTAGCATCTTCTGCTTGTAGTTGTCGAACCCTTTCCCACGCTCGCATATACTCAATCCGGCGGATAGAAAGGGTTAATTGTCCATCTTCGTTTTCATCTGTCAGAATGAAAAATTCTCGTGTTTCATTCGATTGAAGAACGTCTTCAGGATCGTCAACTCGGTTGATCGACATTTCTTGAATGGGGATATAAGCAGCAGTTTTCGCACCAATATCGATAAGTGCGCCTCTCGGTTCCATACTGAAAACTGTCCCAGGAACAATGTCCCCGGGACTAAAATGGTAGTCGTATTTATCGAGAAGTGCCGCAAAATCCTCGTGGGTGAAGCCAATATCTTGAGTAGCTGTTGTTTTCTGAGTTACCATGTACCTTAGGTTATCCTATACCTGATCTCCAATAAGTGTTAGTTTTTGTTCTAGTGTACAGTTTCTAACTTTTAGGGATTTTATAGTTTATAGAAACATCGTCGAATACGAGACGCTTCTGTTTTGTCGGCTTTACCCGGACGGGATGAACTATAACATCCGTAATTCCCAAATATCGAGCAATTGGGGATTACTTTCATTATAATTTCTAAAGAGTCATAAAAGTCTATACTGACCAGATCACCACTATACCTTATAGATTGAGTGGGGAAGAAAATGGCTCTGACGGGACACTTTTCTGCCAATACAGTTCTCATAGACTTATGCCTTGAGAACGATTAGACGATAGAGTCGGTCTAATCCATTAATGTTTACAGAGATAGACTCCTGATTCTGGAGATTCCCAGGCTCACCTCGTAATGGTTTGATATAATCCACCATCTACTGAAGTGATGTCATGCTCGACGTACTATTTGTTATCTAGCCGCCCCTAAATGAGCACCTCCCATGAGCGTAAGTTTCCGCACTCCCTACGGTACGTCTTCAATCTTAGCATTTTTTTTATTTAACCGGCTTCTAAGAAGAAGTCATAATAGAAGAAGAAGTCCCTTCATCGTAGGTATTATGCTCAGGGGTATTATGATTGTTTTTTAACCAAAGGGTTTCTGGGGAGGAGGGTTTTTCCCTAAATTGCTTTAGAGTCGCTACAAAATCGTTAATACCTTGAAAGCGACCATAAACAGATGCAAATCGAATATATGCTACTTCACTTTCTTGACGAAGATAATCCAAGACTAGTTGTCCAATTTCTTGGCTGGTTACTTCTCTCTGGGGGCGCTGCTGTAATTGGGCTTCAATCTCGTCAACAATCGATTCCAGTCTCTGATGAGTAATTCCTGTCTTCTCACAAGCGCGCACCATCCCTCGCAATAATTTAGAATGATCAAAAGATTCTTTTTTTTCGTCGTGTTTAATTACAATGATAGGAACAAATTCTACTCGCTCGTAAGTTGTAAAACGATGTTTGCAGCTTAAACATTCGCGACGGCGACGAATACTTTGCCCCCCTTCAGAGGAGCGAGATTCTAAAACACGACTATTAATGTGTTGACAGTAAGGACATTGCATGAAACTGTTCGTAATAACGGATATTGAATCAACAATAAGCTAGCCAATAGTACAGTAACAAATGAACAATCCAAACAGAACGAGCTACGCTGATCTATTCTATTTATCTATCTTCTGTAAAAGAAAAAAAGAAACCCGGAAGCTATATTAATAGCAGTTGATTTTCATAGAGTTGATAACCGAAACTTAATTGTTCCATACGAGAAAGTTCTCGAAAGGCGATACTGACAAACAATATAGCTAAATTTATGGCAAAAACCATAATAGGCAATACTCTACGTTTGATTATGATCCTAAAATTGCTGGCGTTCCCAGTGTATCAAAAAAGTTGAAGATTTTTACTCTAGAAAAATAGATGCAAGGAGAAATATTCTTCTCAACTCCTAATTTTCCAAAGTTTAGCGATTATAAAATTTATTTGTTGAGATAAAATTTTGAACGCCTTTTGTTATTATTCTGACACTCAAGTCACTCACTTTAGCTAATAACCTCTGCTCTACTTATTCTTTAGAATTAGGATCAACTTCTGCAATCTGCAAAATAACATCTCGGTACAAAGAAGAATGGAGGGACAAAGACTGTATCTATGAAAGGAGATTGACCATGATATAGATAAGATAAAAGCGCAAGAATAAAGCATTAGCCTTTTAGAGAGTGTGGGCTGAAAATTACCTAATATGTCTAGCCTAGGATACAATGTCTTAACTACAAGAAGTACGTTTTTCACTGATCCAACGATTCTATATATACATTTTCTCGCCGTATATGAAGTAATCCTGCTATTTAATTAGTATTAACAGTGCTTGGACATTAATACTTATAGTTACTACTTTACTTAATACATTATCGTTTAATCAATTAGTAGAATCTTAAAAATTTTTAATTTTAGTAAGATATTTAATTTCAGTCTTTTGGTCGATTATACCGACCAAAAGACTGAGGGTGCGACTATCTATGCCGGTGAGCATCAGATAGTAAAGTCTGAGGAAAAGTAGTAGGATTCCCTTTCATTTCAAGTCTTTGGCGTAATTCCTGTAACAAAGGCTCATGATTAGGCAAATTATCCACAAACTCATAGGGTAAAGTATTGCGTTCTAAAGCTAGATTAGCCAAGTTTCCAGCAGCTGCACCTACGGACCATTCAAACCCATGTACCCGATACGCTGCTGCTGCAATATGGCTCGTAGCAATGCTCTTTCCAGCTACGATTAAGTTATCTATTTTTTGGGGAATCATTGAGCGTAAGGGAATTTGAGCGGGATGAGATCCTCCATGGGCAACGCGCACGTCTTGGCGTTCGCGATTACTAGGCCTTTCAGGGGGAGAAAATGCCATGCAAGGATGAAAATCAATCATATAATTGACAATTCCTACTGAATCATCGTAAACAGTAGCATGGGTACGTCGAGTAACTAAATAAGGAGAAACAATGCTATTATTTCTCATTTTAGATTCTAGTTTGGCAATAGTGTCCCGAACATTTCTGTACATAGGACGGGGTAAATTAGTTCGATAAAAATCTTGCCAATAATCTTTTGTAGAAATATCAATTTCATTAATGCTAAATCCCTCTTTGTGATCAACAGAAGGACGTCCAATGATCCGTCTTCCTTCGCGTATATAGGGGTATTTAGATAGTCCATGGACAGTTCCCATAGGAGAATTTAACCCCTTTAAAAATCGGTGGTTAAGATGAGTTTTTTTAACTCCATATCCGAGGCGTGAGTCAGTGGTTCCTGCTACTAACCAGTAGTAAAAACCTTTCGCTAATTCTTCCCCTTTTCTTAGGGTTTCTTGACGTAATCCCCCTTTCCACTCTCCGGGTTTTAGTTGTCCACTATTTTGTAATTGATCACGAGTATAAACTAAGTTATCGTAACGAGTCCCAGGGCGATAATCATTACCCCACAACCAATTCTGCATAGATATATCTCCTGGGGTTGGACGATTAACAGTCATCCGTCCAGCACGAACAGGCTTTCCTTTTTCCGGACTCCAAATGCGTCGATAGGTAAATATTAAGTCAAAGTAAGCTAATTTTCGATTAGAATCGTAACCATAATAGGGGGCATACTGCTCATAAAAATTTGGTTTATACTGAGGTTGAGGTTCCTTAGTATGTTCCATTGCAAAAGTGTATGTAAACCCTTGTGTGCAATAAGGATCACCCTCTTCGTTGGGGGCTGATGGATTGAGATGAGAACGAGGATCTAAACCAACCCGATAGGGAACATCAGCTAAAGCAACAATTTCTCCTGTTTCTGTAGCCTCGATAACAAACCAATTAGCTTTCTGGGATGGATTCTGAGATTTTGGATTAAAGCGGACAATCTTTTTAGTTAACCGTTGAGAATTTTGGTAGCTATAAGCATCATCTATGATAGCGGATAGAGGTTCATTGTTGAGAGGAGGAGTTCCGATCGCATTTTTGTGTTGGATAGCAATCGCTTGTTGGATTTGCTTTCCATCTGCACTTAATTCTAATTCTTTAACAATCGTTGCAGGAAACCATCTGAGGCGTCCTTTCCCTAGTCGCTCAGCTTCTTTTAACTGTCGGTACATTATATTGTGGCCATCCTTCGGGAGAAAACAGCTTTCACTTACCCAACAATCTCCAGGGTTGAGAGTTCCGTAGCCACTAGTAATCGCATTTCGTAGTTGTTGATAACCCCTAGGAAAAAGCTGTAAAGACCTTTGTTTTTTGCCTTCATCGAGAGCTGAGTTTCCCTGAGATGATATTTGCCCTCCTACCCAGTCAGAAATATCTGTCAAACAGACTGTACTCCCTCCCAACAAGGATTCATAAGCCGTGGCTGCCCCTGCAAGCCCCCCTCCAACAATCAAGAGATCGCAGCTTATTGTTTCATCGGGGTCACGAGATGATGCAGCAATCGCTGGCACAGTTGATAAGACTGATTGTCCACAGAGAATACTTAAGAATAAAGGTGCCATAATACTCTGTAGTCCTTTATTTTTGCTGTCTTTTCCCCGTTGAAAACAACTTGACCTTAGTGATTGCGTTCGGTTACTTTTCCCCATCATTAGATGCTGTTACTTGTTTAAGGACTTTGGAAAGGAGTGAAATAACAGTAATTTCTATACGTTACTGTTCCTAGAGTCTAGAAAAAGTAACAGAAAATCTCGAGTTCTTTAATGTTTTTTCTAGATTTTGGTTGGTTTTAACTATGGATTAATATATTTTTTGAAAAAATTGTATGCTTACTTCAATTGGTATATTTACTTTCATATTTTTTTAAGTTACTGTTTAAACTTATTTAATTTACTTTCATACTTTTTTAGGTTACTGTTTAAACTTATTTATTTTTAGAGTAAAAACTTATTGCTTTAATTGCTGCAATATGATGGTCATTAAATTTATCAATGCTACTAGAATTATCCTAAAAGTAATTATCCTTACTTTAATTAAAGTAAGGAGTTAAAATATATTGCTTAATTATAATTTTATCCTTTCTAAATCTAGTCTTATAACTTGGTAGTTAACTACCACAAAAAAATTACCATTAATTATATAAGTACAAAAGCTTATTTTTTATAAAAATTAAGTCATTAACAATCACTGAAGTTTATCAAGTAGCAATTTTGAACTAGAATTTATTATTTAGTTATAGCCGATTTACAAAAGTTAAAATCATTAAAATATATTCATAGAATAGGGATTAATTTTAAAATTAAAATATTGTTTTATCTTTTGTTTAATTAAAGTCAACTATTACTACATTAGTAGCCTAACATATTATTTATAATTATTTAAATGTTAAATTAAAATCCAGTTTAGTTATATATAATTCTTAAAAGCTATGATCTTATTGAGTGAAGTAAAAACCATCAATATCTTTTAAAATCACTTTTTAGAAAATTTTAAACTAAAATTATTATATCTATAGATCCTATTAATTTAATCTCAAGTTGAGTAGTATCATTAAACCTCTGTCTTTATATATTTAATGTTAAATGTTATTTGTCTTTTTTATATTTCATCGATAGAAAAGATAACTTAAGGTGTATGTAAAAGTTTAAATAGTGGCTAATCGCTAATTTTTGTTACCATCGTCTCAGTATCAGAAAATTTTAAAATGTTATCATTCTTACCACATATAATTGTTTTTTCGGTAATAAATCTTTTAAAACAACACAGCATAAAGAATTAGTATATTTATACCTTAATTTTAACTATCATAGAATGTAGTTACTATTTCTCATAAGTCCATAAGCATAAGATATGTTCAATAATAATTTTTGTAGTTGGCTAACCCCTCATTTTACCTGTGCCCCATGACCAAGAGGATCATTTTGACTTGATGGAGAGGTATGAACAGCAGATTTGAACTTTGATATTTGACCGCTAGAAGCGGTATAAGGTAAGGTTTCATGAGCAAGAAGGGCATTTAAGTTAGCTTTCATCACTGATGACGGTTGTTTTCCTATAGTTTGGGCAACTGCTTCTCCTTTATTATTGAGAAAAACAAAGTGAGGAATCCCATTGACCTGATAACGTAGAATTTCAGGTAACCATTTGTTGTTATCTACATTCAACATAACAAAATTGATAGAATCTGCATATTTTTGTTTAATTTCTGCTAAATATGGAGCCATAGATTGACAACTAGTACACCAATTAGCATAAAATTCGGTCAGTGTAGGCTTGCCATTATTGTAGGCTACTGTTAAAGAAGTAGATTGTTCAGCTTGCGCTTCTAAAGATACAGAATTAGCCTGGGTTTGAAATCCAAAAAAAATAGCTGTACTAAGAACAACTCCAGCAAAAGCAATTAGAAAATTTCTAATGTAACCGATACTATTCATTTCAGACATAATTTTTTTCAGATAATCTAGTTTATGAGTAATTATTTTTTTAACGGAAGTAGAGTACGATAACAAGCTATTAAAGCAATTAAGTTATAATGAGATTACGGTGATAAACAAAGATCAAAAGCTCATTATAAGTCAGATGCACATCAAATGAAACCAAAAATTGGTCAAAGTTTTTTATACCGGGATAATATCATCTACTAGGGGAATACATAACAACGCCCAGACATAATAATGAAAAAAAGAGTGATCCTGACATTTCCTAGGCGAACAGTTCAGATGCCAGTGACCTACCGTCTTGCTAAGGATTTTAACATTGCAGCTAACATTATTCGTGCTCAAGTTGCTCCTAATCAGGTAGGAAAGTTAGTTTTGGAATTGTTAGGGGATATTGATGTAATCGAAGCAGCACTCGAATGGATGAGAGCACAAGAGATAGGGGTTTCTTTAGCAAGTCGGGAAATTGTTATTGATGAAAACAGGTGTGTAGACTGTGGCTTATGCACTGGGGTCTGTCCTACTCAAGCTTTAACTCTTGATTCTCAGACATTTCGCTTAACTTTTAAGCGATCACGCTGTGTCGTTTGTGAACAGTGTCTCCCTGCCTGTCCAGTTCAGGCCATTTCTATAAACTTTTAGTTGAGCCAAACAATAGGATTTATTTACAAACTGTTGACTTTGATCCAGAAAATTAATCATTATGATTGTTCAAGATAACTACGTTAAGTCTCTTATCCTATATAAACATATGATTAATTTAGCTTATCTTCTCGTCACTCACGAAAACTTAGTTATGTGCCCTTAGACTGCTATCGAATGATCAGATTATCTCAATCTTATCTAGTTACACAACTGAAAATGGTACAGTTGAAACATATATGGGAGAATTAACTATTCTGCTCTAGTCTATCTCCTCGCAGCTTGCCGGAACTGCTCATTTAGAATTAACTTCTTTGTCTTTGAGTAAAAGGATTTAACAATTGGGAGATAAGTCTAAAAACTAAGACATTCAAAATCTTAAGATTATCCCATTGTTTTTACTATCTGGGGTTTACTTTAGGGAAGATATATCCGGGGAGGTGGCAATTACCCTACATGGATCTAGGGAAAACTATTAACTTAGGACTGATAGCCCCTCTTGCTCACTTTAGGTTGAATTTCTTTTTATCTCGTCAATTTTGAAGAGACTTTCAAAGTCAAAAACACTCTAATAGCATTATGCTAACAACTCATTAGAGTTGATGTGGAGGAGGTTATCAACCTATTTAAACTATTAGTTTATTGGTCTGTCTTACCAAAATCAACCTATCCAGTTTACATTTTAGCCAGGTAAGGAGAGCAAAATATCATTATTGTGCCTTATTTTATGTTTGTAGGGCTATTTACCATAGCCATTGCCCAATAAGTTAAACAATTATAGTTAACTGTTAACTACACCTTATATGAAATTTCAGATGAACAGTCTTTTGGGAAGTTCCCCTAAATTAACTAGATCAATTTTAGAGATAATTAAAATAAATCTAGGTTAATTCCCCAAATATTTTGGTTAAATACATAAGAATTTAAGAGAATGACTAACAGCCCTCGCCAACCTTGTTTAGGAAAAGTGTACTTAGTCGGAGCGGGTCCTGGTGATCCTGGGCTAATAACCCTTAAAGGGAAGGCCCTCCTTGAACATGCTGATGTTGTCGTTTACGATGCATTGGTTAGTCCTCCAATCTTAGCTATGATTGGAGATAATGCCGAGAAAATTCATGCGGGAAAACGGCGAGGTCGTCACTCAAAATTACAAGAGGAAACAACTCGTTTATTAATTGAGAAAGCCTATACTCATGCAGTCGTGGTGAGATTGAAAGGGGGTGATCCTTTCATTTTCGGTAGGGGAGGGGAAGAGATGGAAGATTTGATTCAGGGTGGAGTTCCTGTTGAAGTAGTTCCTGGGGTCACTGCAGGGGTTGCTGCGCCGGCCTATGGGGGAATTCCTGTGACTCATAGGAGGTATAGTTCCTCAGTCACCTTTGTTACTGGACATGAAGCAGTGGGAAAGTATCGTCCTCAGGTAAATTGGTCCGCCATTGCCCAAGGTTCGGAGACTATCGTAATCTATATGGGAATCCATAATTTGCCTCGAATTGTTGCACAATTGCAAGCGGGGGGGTTAAGTTCTGATACACCAATTGCCTTGATTCGCTGGGGTACCAGACCTGAACAAACAGAATTAATCGGGACGCTAGAAACTATTATCGAACAAGTTCAACAGACACAAATTGGAGCTCCAGCGATCGCTCTCATCGGTAAAACTGTTAATCTTCACTCGATTTTATCTCATCCCCGTTCTAGTTATTTGCAGTAACTGTCAAATTATATTCTGAGTATATTTTTAAGTCTCTTCTTTGATCTTAGTTATCAGTGGTCGGACGTTCACAGAACTCAGACGATGAATGGTATTATAATAGATTGCAACTACAATCCTCATAAATATTTCTGTGCGATGAGTTTAACAGCTAATGAAAAACAGGAGCTGATGAGCTCCTACCAAGTCCATGAAACAGATACAGGTTCTCCTGATTTACAAGTTGCTTTACTAACAAAGCGAATTAGTCAATTAACCGGACATCTACAAAAAAATCCTAAGGACCATGCTTCTCGTCGAGGACTACTAAAAATGATTGGTCGTCGTAGGCGGCTACTTGCCTACATCAACAGCAAAGATATAAGCCGTTATCAGGCTCTAATTAAAAGTTTGGGGATTCGTCGCTAGATTAAGCCTTCTTTATGACTTAATAGAGTAAAGAATCTTCTAGAAAACTATAGGATAAGGAGATAGTCCTTAAAGCAGTTTATTTAAGGACACACTTCGTAACTTGTTATCGAAATCAAAAAATTTTATTAAGTTTTAAAAAGACCTATGGCTTGTAGGTTTGCCCAAAACCCCTTGTTCTTTAAGCCTTGTCAAAACAAAGAAGAAACTGTTTGAAACTCTCTCAACCTTGGATTAGATTTCTTCATTCAGATCTCCTACTAACTCTCCCTAAAATTGAAAAGCTCAAAATTAAAAAGATATTAGCTTCAATGAAATTCCTGATGCCGTCAGTCGACAGATAATATAAAGAACGGCTTTTCTTCTGATCTTGTCAAAGCTTTAGGAATTTACACATTTTAGCCAACTAGTTCTATATTTCCAGTTAAGTCGTTATTGCAGTAAGTTAAAGTTTCTTTGGGTTAAGGGTCTTAGGATTAAGCTACGGCATCTTTATCGACTTCTTAGTATAAAGCATAGAAAGTAGATAATTGACGGGAATAGTAAGAGTTGACAACTGAATTTTAGCCGCATTAGTCTATACGTGACGTATGGAATACAAGGGCTATTGTATTTAAGTTGACGCTAAATTGAGACCAGTTTTATGTGAGCGTTCAAGGTTTACAAAACCTTAAAGAACTATGAAATGTTCTGGGGGTCATAGTGGTCACCGAGGTCACCGAGGTCACCGAGGTCATTAGGTTCCTTTTGCCATTAGCACGAAAGCAAAAATATACTTTGTGCGATGCAATAGACTTACTAATCCAATATTGATTCAAAAACCAAAAAGGAAAAATTTACTGATATCTAGAGGAATACAACAATGATCATTGTTATGAAGTCAGGCTGTCCAGAAGCCGAAATAGAACGTATTATTGAAGAGGTCAAACAGATAAACTTGATCCCCGAAAAAATTACAGGAGCTCAACAAGTTGTGATTGGCTTGGTAGGAGAAACAGCTAATCTTGAACTTTCTCGTATTGAAGAATTAAGTATTTGGATTCAACAAGTGTTACGAGTTGGTAAACCGTTCAAACGAGCTAGTCTCGAATTTCGCCATGGTCATCATAGTGAAGTGTTGGTTAATACTCCCAATGGAGTCGTAACCTTTGGGAAAAATCATCCTATAGTAGTGGTTGCCGGTCCATGTTCTGTAGAAAATGAAGAAATGATCATCACGACTGCTATGCGAGTTAAAGCCGCAGGAGCAAAATTTTTGCGAGGAGGAGCCTATAAACCCCGTACTTCTCCTTATGCTTTTCAAGGACATGGAGAAAGTGCCCTAGGATTATTGGTAACTGCGAGAGAAGCCAGTGGGCTTGGAATCATTACTGAAGTCATGGACACAGCTGATGTGGATAAGGTCGCCAAAGTAGCTGATATTCTACAGGTTGGGGCCAGAAATATGCAGAATTTCGCTCTCCTAAAAAAAGTTGGCTCTCAGAATAAACCTGTATTACTAAAACGGGGAATGGCGGCTACTATTGATGAGTGGTTAATGGCGGCCGAGTATATCTTAGCCGCAGGAAATAGTAATCTTATTCTCTGTGAACGAGGAATTCGTACTTTTGATCAGAAATACAGCCGTAATACTTTAGATTTGTCGGCTATTCCAATCTTGCGGTCTTTAACTCATTTACCGATAATGATTGATCCAAGCCATGGAACTGGAAAGTCAGATTACGTGCCATCTATGGCAGTTGCAGCTATTGCGGCAGGGACAGATTCTTTGATGATTGAAGTTCATCCCAACCCGGCTAAGGCCTTATCTGATGGTCCTCAGTCTTTAACACCAGAAAGATTTGACCGCTTGATGCAAGAGTTATCCGTAATGGGCGACACAATTGGCCGTTGGAGTAAATCTAAAGTTATGTTTGCTCAATAACTTTAATAACTCGCGGATCAATTATCTATGTCTATGAGAGCAAGGTAGGGATAATAGTCGCTGGTCCCTCACAATTATTTTAACTGAGGGTCTAGCGCGATTAAAATCTCATTCGCCTATACAGTAGGGTAGCGTATCTGAAAATAGATATTAAATCCTTGAAACAAGTTGTAATATCCTAGATGGATCCTCCAACTCTCCAATGATATGCCTTACCGGTTTGGGCCAGACACGAACAAGAGTGGGGGTAGCTGAAACATGATGAGTTTCAGCTTGGTCTGGGTATTTGGAAATATCAATAACTTTAAGAGTATAGGGATGTTCCAATTCTTTTTCGAGTAAACCATGAATAATTTCTAAGGTTTGTCTCATTTTGGTGCTATTTCCAGCTACAAAAAGACGTAAAATATATCCTTGATGAGCTGTTTTATGCTCCGCACTATCTGATACAGAAAAAACTGACTGAGGTTGTGGCTCTTGGTTACGATAATGATTCCAAGACACAATCAAATCATGGTTTTCCCACAGTTGGGGAAATTCGTCTTTATAGGTTTCTAGGATAATTGGGTTGCAAACTTCCTCTTGCCAAGTTTTCGTCTGCCAAGTTAAGTTAGTCATCCCAAATACGGCATTCAATAGGGGCTGATATCGTTCCAGGGATGGATAAAGTTCGGCAACAGTTTTAACCTTACTATCTATCTCAGAAAACCAACAATCAATAGTAGCTGTATAACTAGGAATTAAAAAATGAGGAGGTTCAGGTAAATGCAATAATTCCTGTAAAACTACACATAAATGAGAATGCCATTGAACTTGCTTTGTTCGATCTAAACAGTAAACTAGATCTCCACCAGGAGTGAAAAGAGCAATGCCTTTAAAAAATTCTGTTGGAGCTGTGGAAGTAATCATAGCGCTAGAAGCTCTTGCATCAAAATTGTTAAGTTTCGACAACAAAGTAAGAATGAAGATAGTGGTAGGCTGTCTATTATGTTTTATCGAAATAAATGATTTCTTATCCTTAAAATGTTGAGTAATACTTACTTAATATCTTAACTCGTAACATTATAGTTATTACATTAGAAGTGAGGACGTTCTGTGAGTCCATATCTTTAATAAGATTCCTCTTTTGACAGAGATTAAACAACAATCATATTTTTTTGTTGGCTGTGATCTTAAAATGCCTACTTATAGTCGATTATTCGACAAATTTGTGGGTAATAACATGTGCTAAATACTCTGTTTATTCTCTCGTATCAAGTACATACGTTAAAAAACAGGTAACTTGGTTAAAAACTTCGTCTGAAATATAGAAAATAAAAAAAATTTTAATATCTTTATTAAAATTTTTTAAAAACTTAAATAGAATCAAAGCTAACCCCAAAAATTATATTTTTACCAGAGAAATCATAATATAAATAATTTTGTACTGTCATCATTAACTTCTATTCATCTTATTTATTTTCTAAAATTTCTTACAGTCTATCTACAGTTAGATGATTTTTTTCTTTTAGATATATTTAATAAATTAAATATATTCTTTGTTTTTATCTATTTAATTGTTTTTTGTGTTTATTAAGACTTTCTCAAGGTTGAAACTCAATTTATCTAAATATTTTTAATAAATTTTTCTTATAACTTTGTATATTATCCCATAATCTTATTAATTATAAGTTCGTTCTCTCGATAAACTATAAGCAAATTATTATGCACATTTTTGAGAAAACTTATTCCAAATATATAGCAATTTTCTCTACTATCCCCACCATCTTGTTGATAATCTGATTGCACTAGATCCATAGTATCTCTTTCGAAGAACTTTTTAAGTTCTATTCAACTCAAACAAGGTCTTTGACTACTTCAATTTCAAAAACTACTTTAGATGACATTAGTTAATCAGAGTTTTTATGGATAACTCCACTAGTATGCTTTGAAGTCTATAGATAATCTTTTTGCCTTTGACAGACATTATCTCCCCCTAGTTCCTTAAAAAGAAACTACTTATCATTAAGAAATGTAAATATAATACTAACAAATTGTTAATCTTTATGTGGGTCATCTTTGGATAAGTCAATGTACCCTACTAAAGAGCGATTACTCGGAGTACAGATAAACTGCCATATAATTCCATTTGAATGGCAGGTTTGGTATCAATTCTATATTTTGAAACTTCAAGATTGTTTTTCTGTAATAAATCTCAACGTCTACCATATAAAATTACCTAAAAGTGTAAAGTTTTTTTACAAGAGGCTCATTTTCTATTCAGTTTATCTATACTGAACCTTAAGAACCATATTTCTATTTCAAATAGTTTTACAAATTTGCCCTGGAGGAGAATGTTATGGAAATCACACAAAAGTCAAGTGTTGGAAGGCATAATTCGTTAACTTTTGTTAAAAGTTTTTTGATATGGAGTTTTACCCTAACCGTTTGTTTGTTAGTTGTAGGATTTCCATTAATTGTCTTAATGGCAGCAGTAGGAGCATTAGGGTCGGTAATTTTACAGTCTGTGTTACCAATTAGTTCAGTTTTACTAGTAGCAGGGTCTTTGATTGGAGCTAATATATTAGCTATTATTTTAGGAGCAGCTATGTTGACATTAAGAGGGGTTCATCCCCAAGAAGTTAGTTGGCTTAGATGGCTGCACGGCGAAGCTAAACCATCCCATAGTTCGGTTTATGCTTCTTGTCCATTAACCTGTAATGTAGCTAACTAAAGGGTGGAATTTCATCGGATTAATCTTGGACAGTAAATAATACTAACTGACGTGTTTATTATGCGTCAGTTAGTGCTGGTAGATGCTTGGCTTTCTATTTTAAGATTTATTTAACTTAACTATCATCGTTGCGAAATAATGTGTCCCTATACCCTAAAGAGATACTGCCAGGAGATAAGTTTATCTGTGTTTTAGCTCCCGGGGACTGTAAATTCACCTGCAATTCTCCTTGAGCTGTTACACCGACAACTGTCCCTTTAATACCTTCAACTTTTACAGAATCTCCTAAGCTATCAAGTAATTCAAGATATTTAGTTAATAAGCAATTACAGTCTTGATCAAGATAGTATTGATAACCATCAAATATTCCAGTGAGGGTAATAGCTGCAAGTTTTTCTAAACAGGAGATGGAACACAACTCTTGCCTTTTCGCCCAGGACTGTAAAGTAATTCCCGTTGGGGGAACAGTGTTAGACCAATTGACGCCAACTCCAATCACTGCATGGGTAATGTATCCATCGCGGGTGCGGGTTTCTATTTTGATACCTCCTAGTTTTCGATCTTCGAGAATTAGGTCGTTTGGCCATTTTAATTTAACGGGGATCTGGTATGTCTGTAAAAGATTAGCAATACCCCAAGCACTCAATAAGGTTAGGTGAAAAGCATCCTTAACTAAAATTTGTGGAGTAATAGCAACAGATAGATAAAGTCCCCCAGGAAGAGATTGCCAAGTTCGTCCCCATTGTCCTCTTCCTGCAGTTTGTTCAGAAGCGATTACCACAATCGGCAGATCATTTTTTAGGTCCAACAATTCCCAAAGAGTTTCATTAGTTGAAGGAATTTTTCTAAAGCAATAGAGATTTCTAGGTAAAAAACAAGGAGTATTTGATAGCTGGATGAATTCTTTATATAGTTTATTTTGATTGATCGTCATGAAAATATCTAGTGTTAATTTAGCGGCTCTAAATTTCTGTAATTTGATAAGATTTACCTAAAATCAGAAGCTGAGGTAATAGCCATGGTGTCTTCTTTGAGAGGCGATCATCAAACTAAAATTCCTATTTGGCAATGGCAACAATGGGATGGACTCCCTTATTTAACTTGTACTTTGCTCCAAAATTGGAAACATGGCTTTTTGACCAGACAGTTTTATCCCTATCCTCCTGAAGATTTAACAGAAGTTTTACATCCGAAAGCAATAACTTATCGGGTTAAACAGGTTCATGGTTGTCTAGTGTTG
Source organism: Cyanobacterium sp. uoEpiScrs1 (assembly GCF_947331815.1). GTDB lineage: Bacteria > Cyanobacteriota > Cyanobacteriia > Cyanobacteriales > Microcystaceae > Rippkaea. The sequence goes on along the minus strand of NZ_OX373462.1, from coordinate 421,139 downwards.
ACTCCTCCCGAAATTAAAATAAAAATGGCGACAAAGACTATAAAAGATACTTTTCCTTGTGCCGATGGGTTAATCACTAATGATGTAAATCAAGCCGTTTGGGTTGCTAGTGCTGATTGTGTACCAGTATTAATTGGAGACATTAAGACTCACCAAGTAGCAGCTGTTCATGCAGGATGGAGGGGAACTGCGCAACGCATTATTCCCGAAACCATCGCTTATTTTCAACATTTTGGGAGTATTCTAGAACACCTTCGTATTGCCATGGGTCCAGCCATCTCAGGAGAAGTTTATCAAGTATCGGAACAGGTAGCAGCTGAAGTGGGATTAAGTCTATTCAAAGAAGAAGGAATAAGCAGCCCTCGGAAGATTTTAGAAGCTTTACAAACTATGCTTGACTCTCCAATCTTATCTGATTCAAAACCTGGACGGGTGCGGCTGGATATACGACGAGTGAACGAGTTGCAATTATACAAATTAGGGATTAAAACAGACCAAGTAGCGATCGCCCCTCATTGTACTTATCAAGAACCTGACAATTTCTTTTCCTACCGACGAACTCAACAAAAGAAAGTCCAATGGTCAGGAATTGTTTCTGGAGACTGCCCAAAATGATAAAGAAGACTTTTTGGTATAATTTTCGTATTTTATAAAGAAAAAAGCAAAAATTATAGCTACTTATATTTACATACGACCTAATGCTAATCCTGTAACCAACATTCCCAAAATTAAAAATGGTTGTGCTCTAGATTGATATTTAATATCATTTTGCAAAGGATCTCTCAGGAAGTATATTTTTTGAAAAACAATTTGGGGAATCACTAACAACAACAATATAGCCGCGTGGAAATTTTGATGGATATAGATTAGACAGCTAGCAACTCCGACTTGAAAAACATCAATTATGATCACACAAATCCAAGCTGCCAAGTTGCTCCCAAATATTACTGGAAGAGATTTTAACCCCAGCTGGCGATCACCCTCAATACTCTTAAAATCATTAACAATTGCAATACCCAACCCTACCAAACTATAGAATAGGGTCAAGACTATAATTGTCCAATTTAACTCTCCAAATAAAGCGTGACCAGCCCACCAAGGTAGAGCAATATAACTTGCACCAAGGGCATAACTTCCTAGCCAGCCATTTTGTTTCAATTTTAAGGGAGGAGCTGAGTATATATATGACATAAGTGCTCCTCCTATCGTCAAAGAAAATATTATGGGGAATTTATGACCTGCCCATACATCTAAAGAGTACCCTAGGACTAATCCTACCCCCAATAGTACTAAAATTTGGGTGACTACTTGAGGAATAGAAACTGCCCCTGATGGGATGGGGCGATAGGGTTCATTAATGACATCGATTTCACGATCATAAAAATCATTGGTAGTTTGGGTGTAGCCAGCCATCAGTGGTCCTGAAAGCAACATGCAAGTAGTTATTTTCAGGATATTTTCAAACGTCCAGACATATTCTCCTGATGACGCTGCACCACAGATCACACTCCAAATCAGAGGAATCCAAGTGATGGGTTTCATCAATTGCAGTCGTGATTTCCAAATCGATGTTTTTCCTGAGGCTGCCCCCTTCATTCCTAGTAGTTGGCGATTGTTATTCCTCCTGTCTTCAGCCTTATATGTAGGAGAGTCAGACATAAGCAATTATGAATTCAAACAATGAATGAATGGCATTTAGTGGTAAATTCCTAAATAATTAGAAAGAAATAATCAAATAGTGATTTTGGAACTTTGCACCTTTAACAAGTTTTCCCCGTAATGGTACAGGCAAATCAATATTTCGCCGTTGATTTCCTGCTTCAATGGTAATCTCTGGACCATATTGAGTCAGTTTTACTTGATTTTTATCAAATCCAGGTAAAAATAATCGAACTTCTCTAGAAAATACATCGACCGTAATGGGTTGGGGGGGCATCGAATTAACGAGGAAATTTGGTAAAGTGTCCTGCAGGAGTTGCCAATCTGTTCCTGTCGTTGGAGAAACAGCTGTCACTGACAAGGGTGAAAATTCTTGGTTCAGAGAATCACTAACTTGACCTTGATTAACCAATACCCCTTTGACCATTAACCCCACCTGTTGAGCACAACCCCAATAATATTTAGTTTCAGCAATCGCTAATTCATCGTTAGTGGTTACTAAATAGGCTGCCATACAGCTAGGATTAGCCAAAGTCTTTGCTCCCTCTTTTAAGAGGTTATTAGCGCTGCTAGTAGATTTTTGGGACAGGTCATCAGCAGTCCTAGGGATATTTAAAATTGCACTAGTGATGGGTTGAATAAAAGGGGAGAGTGTTTTTACCACATCCGATTCTTTCAATACCCGACCAAATCGCCGTAGATACCAACTAAGAAGCTCTGGAATTCCGAACATCCCTAAAGTATTTAGAGGGCTGTCGCCGTCGTAGATAATAACATCGTATTCGCCGCCTTGATAATATTCCCGCAGGGCATTGAGTGATAATATCTGCTCCATTCCTGGTAAAACCCCCAATTCTTGACCGTAGACATTTTTCAGAGTCGGTGATCGCAGATATTGAAGTTCTAATTCCTTAACTTTTTCCCATTCTTTTTCTAAAAGAAAAGTTGAAGATAATTTAACTGCCATTAAATTATCTTCAACTTTTGTTGGGACAGTATTTACAGGAGTTTCAAGTAGAGTACTCAAAGTCGGCCCAGGGTTCTGTCCTGCCAAGAGAACTTGTGACCCTAAACTGGACATTTTTTTTGCAGTTGCGATTGATATCGAACTTTGATGACTATCGCCTCTACCTAGAAAAGTCAAAATCAAAGTCATGGAAATTTCTAACTTATTTTCTTTGGTTATTTAACTGGTTTTAATTCATCTTCAAAGAACCAAACTGCAGTTTTATCAGTAAACTGAACGACTGCCCCGATGCCACTCCCATCAGTCATTTTAAAGTCCTTAACAGTTCCTTGTTGACCTAATTTATTAAGGATATCTTTGGAGACTCGATCCCGAAGACGGTAAACTTGAACTTTTTGCCCGATTTTCATACCCACTTAATTCTCAATTAAAGTAATGAAACTTTCCTTAGTGTAGCTGAATCTGGCCCTATGTTCATCCTAAAAAATCAGTTAAAATTTGTAGGTCTACATTGTGAACAACTCGACAAAGGTGCCTTACATTGAATACAATACCCCTTTGAATCATAATTCATCATTCCGATTCCTATTATGAGTTTATCGGCACAAGCCAGCCTAAAATGGTCGCCCTTGAGGCGATATTTGGAGCTGCTCCATATTTTGGTTGAACGTAATTTAAAAGGACGTTATCGAGGTTCGTTTTTAGGGGTCTATTGGTCGTTGCTTAACCCATTGATTATGACAGGGCTTTATGCTGCAATTTTTGGGACAGCCTTTGCCAGATACTATAACAATAGTACTTTAAACTATGTTCTAGCAGCGTTTACAGGGCTAATTGTTATCAACTTTTTCTCGGCAGCTACTAGTCAAGCCCTAAGTAGTGTGGTCGGAAATGGGCCTTTGCTTAATAAAATTAGACTGCCTCTCTCTATTTTTCCTGTCTCAATGATTGTGGCTAACATCTTTCAATTTGTGATGGGTCCATTGCCATTATTAGCAATAGTTACTTTACTGATTAACAAAAACCCCATTAACGTAGTAGCGTTAATATTTCCCCTAATTGCTTTAAGCCTGGTTTGTACCGGAGTCGGATTTTTAGTAAGTGCTTTATTTGTGTTCTTCCGGGATTTGCCTTATTTTTACGAGTTAATTTGTTTTGTTCTTTGGATCAGCTCGCCTGTATTCTACCCAACTGAAATTGTTCCTACTAAGGTCAAATCCTTTTTACTACTGAACCCCTTAATTCCTATTATTGAAAGTATTCGTCAAATTTCCTTATCAGAGACTTTACCTAATTTAATGTTAATTGGGCATTCGTTTCTTAATGGAATTATTCTCTTAATGCTAGGGTGGACTTGTTTTCGCGCCTGGCAAAACCAATTTATGGACTTGCTCTAGAAGTTACATGACGGAAGTAATTAGACTCGATCAAGTTTCTTTATCCCGCAGAACCCAAGAGGAGTTCTCTTATGATTTAAAGAAAACTATTCTCTCCTTCTTAGAAGGGAAGTATCGCCAACCCTCAAAAAAATTAATTCTTGATCAAATTAACTTAACAGTGAAAATGGGGGAAAAGATTGGCATTATTGGAGCTAATGGTTCGGGAAAATCTACCTTGCTCAAAGTTATCTGTGGCATTTTACAGCCATCTACAGGGCAGGTTAGAGTTAAAGGAGAAATTGCTCCCTTAATTGAATTAGGAGCGGGTTTTGACGCGGAATTATCAGTAACCGATAATATCATCCTTTATGGAGTAATGTTAGGATTTTCTCGTCAGGATATGAAGAAGCGAGTCGCGTCCATTTTAAACTTTGCTGAGTTAGAGGAATATGTGTGGGCTCCGGTAAAAGCTCTTTCATCAGGAATGACAGCTCGTTTGGGGTTTGCCATAGCAACTGATATTGAACCCGATGTGTTAATTCTTGATGAAGTCCTTTCAGTAGGAGATGAAAGTTTTAAGCACAAATGTCAAATGCGAATGGATAAACTATGGGGAAGTCATACTACCATTTTAGTGGTTTCTCATGGATTGGAGTTCATTCAACAATCTTGTGATCGCGCTATTTGGTTAGATCGCGGTAAAATTCGCTTTGCAGGTAATACCGATGAGACAATTGATTGTTATTTAACGTCAGTTCAACAAAATTAAAGAAATAGGATTATATCAATAGCTATGAAAATATTAATCACTGGAGGTGCGGGTTATATTGGGTCAGTTCTGACTCCAACCCTATTAGCCAAAGGCTATGAAGTGACGGTTTTAGACAATTTTATGTTTCGCCAAAATAGTCTGGCCGATTGTTGTCAACACGATGCATTCAATATAGTACGTGGTGATTGTCGTGATGAATCTATCATGAAGGAATTGCTTCACGATACAGATATTATTATTCCTTTAGCTGCCTTGGTAGGTGCGCCTCTTTGTGGTCGAGATCAGGTAGGAACCAAAACCATTAACTATGAGGCAGTTAAACTTATTTGTGACCTAGCTAGTCCAGAACAACGTATTTTAATGCCTGTTACTAATAGTGGTTACGGTATTGGAACGTCAGGCAAGTATTGCACTGAGGAATCTCCTTTACGCCCTATTTCTCTCTATGGAACTACGAAAGTGGATGCAGAAAAGACAGTTTTAGAGAGAGGAAATAGTATCACTTTTCGTTTAGCTACGGTATTTGGGATGTCTCCTCGAATGCGGGTAGATCTCTTAGTCAATGATTTTGTTTACCGCGCTTTTTATGATCGTGCTGTGGTGATTTTTGAAGGGCATTTTAAGCGAAATTATATCCATATTCGGGATGTGGCTAAGGTGTTTGTTCACGGGATTGAAAATTTTGAATCGATGAGGGGTAAATCTTATAATGTTGGACTCAATGATGCTAATTTATCAAAATTAGAGTTGTGCGCAGAAATCAAAAAATATCTGCCTAAGTTTGTTTATTTAGAGGCCCCTATCGGGGAAGACCCTGACAAGCGAGATTATATCGTTTCCAATGATCGAATTCTGGGTACAGGATTTGAAACAGATTGGTCTTTAGGACGTGGGATTAAAGAGTTGATTAAAGGTTATACAATTTTGAGAAACACTCTCTATTCTAATATTTAAAAATTAAAAGGGAGTTAACAATAACTCCCTTTTTTATTGCTTCACTTAAACTAAAAGAGTATAAAGTATTTTAACGAAAAAATTTTGTTTAGAATCGGACTTTTAATATTATTAGTTAATAATTATATATCATAATTGGACTCGTATTTTTTACTAAAATTTAAGTTTTTTTTGTTATTTCAAGAAAATCATCTATCTCTTTTAAATAAATAAAAGTATAGCAGAATTAAAAAATATTTTTTATTCTTATCTAAGATTTGTTATAAAGATAATAATCTTTTATATACTTTATTTTATAAAAATATTTAATAGTAAAATTAAAGTGTTAGATTGATTTTTATAAATACTTATTTGATAAATTATAATTTTTTATATAAAAATTACCATTGCTGAATAATAAAATTAATAAAAAATGTTTAGTACCCAAAATTGTAAGTATTTGTTTATATGGGTTATCTATAACAAAATATTTGATGTTAATTGACAATAGCAAAAATACTAATAATCTAATTGATTAGTTTATGAAAGTAAGTGAATACGGCTATATTTATATATCATCACTGAATCAAACTTGAAAACTAAGCGTAGTATATTTTTATACCAAATCATCAATCATTAAGTAATATTGGAATTTATTACCTATTTTTTTACACTTTGGTTTCAATCAAATAACATTAGTATCAATCCCAATTAAGTTGATAATCATAATTATTTTTAGTTTTTTATAGAGTTAATCTAAGAAATGGGGAACCCTATCATCATAATAGTTGAGCCCCAAAGTTTAGATTCATTAACTACGAAGTATCACTTCAAATCTCTTTACTAAAGCATTACGAATTTTGTCGTGAATTGGTTCAACATCACCATCTGTTAAAGTTCGATTGTTTGCACGATAAGCTAGACTGAAGGCTAGACTCCGTTTTCCTTTAGGAACATTTTCACCTTGATATTGATCAAATAACTCAACCCCTGTCAGTAAATCTCCCCCTGTTCTGTTCATTACTTTTATTAAGTCTGAAACGGAAACTTTTAGGGGGGCAAAAAAGGCTAAATCTCGTTCTACTGCGGGGTAGGTAGAATAAGGAGTGAAGATAGGGTTTATTAACTCTTTTTGTTTCAACTTTTCTAACAACACATTGAAATTTAAAGTGAAAGCATATACTGTGTCAATTAAATCTTTTTCCTGTCGCAATTGAGGATGCAGTTGTCCAAAAATTCCTAATTGTTCTTTTCCAATCCATAAAGATGCAGTACGTCCAGGATGCAACCTTTTATCGCCATTATAGGCTAGGTAAGTGATATCCAATCCTAACCTTATAAAGACATTTTCAAGTATACCTTTTGCTTCATACCATTTCATGGGAACAGATTTGCCTCCTTGAAGCCACCCTCCTTGAGGGAACATATCACCGCCCATAATTCCTGCAACTTCGTCAAATTCTCTATATTCTCCATTGACTGTGCGGAAAATTCGCCCGATTTCAAAAGCATTTAGCGCACCATTTCTTTGAGATTGATTATAAGTAAACGCATCAATTAAGCCATCAAGTAAATTGGTTCGTAACGCTGCATATTCAGCAAATAAAGGATTAGCAATGATAATGTCTGCTTTTTCTGGTTTAACTAGAGAATATTGAACAATTTCTGTCAACCCTGTAGCGCGAAACATTTCCCGAATTTTACGTTGAATCTGATAATTGAAAGAGAGTCCTCCAGGCTCAGTTTTATCAGGAAGTTCTTCACAGAAATGCTCGTAACCATACAAACGCGCTACTTCCTCAATTAAGTCAATCTCCCGTTTTAAATCCTGATAACGGTAGGAAGGCACCGAGACTTTCCACACATTATTTTTATTCTCGACAGGGACTAGATCACATCCTAGGTTGATTAGAATGCGTTCTACATCCTTGGCAGCTATATCGGTACTTGTATCATCTTTTTTAATGGGTCCTAAAATCTGATGTATCCGTTCTAATCTTAGAATAATGGATTCAGTGGATAAATCGAGACGATTGTCTTCCATGACTTGAGTAACAGGATTTCCTCCTGTTAATTTTATAATGAGAGTAATTGCAAGATTGCACGCTGTTTCTAACTCAGATTGATTAATTCCTCTTTCATATCTTGCAGAAGATTCGCTACGTAGATTCTGGGAACGAGAGGAGCGACGGATCATCACTCTATCAAACAAAGCAGCTTCAAGCACAATGTTCTGAGTAGTGTTGTCCACACCGGTTTCGTATCCTCCCATAACCCCTGCTAAAGCAACAGGTTGATTATTAGCGGTAACGACTAAATTAGCAGATTTTAAATTTCTTTCCTGCTGATCTAGAGTTTTTAAGGTTTCTTGTTCTGTTGCAAGTCGTACCCCTAAGGTTAACGGTATTTTTTTTGCAACAGTTTCTAGCTTATCTCGATCAAATGCGTGTAGAGGCTGTCCCCATTCTAACAAAATTAAATTTGTTACATCCACCACATTGTTAATGGGGCGAATTTCTGCTGCTTCAAGTCTGTTTTGCAACCATTTAGGGGACTGTGCAATTTTTACATTTTCAATGACAGTTCCTATATATGCAGAGCAAACATTTCCATCTGATGCATTAACCTTGAGAGAATAGGAGGACTGTTTAGGAAAGGGAATTATAGGAGATTCTGGTAAATTTAACTCTCCTCCTGTCAATGCTGCAACTTCTCGCGCAATTCCTACCATACTTAATGCGTCTGCCCGGTTAGCGGTAGGGCTAATATCAAGAATTATATCATCTAATCCTAATAAAGGACGAGCATCTACCCCTAATTTAGAACTATAGCCCTCAAATATATATATTCCTGTTGATTCCTCGGATAAACCGACTTCGGAAAGGGAACAGATCATTCCCTCAGACTTAATTCCTCGAAGTTTTGCAGGTTTAATTTTCAAGTTAATTTTGGGTAAATAGGTTCCTATAGTAGCTACAGCAACAATACTATTAGCCACTACGTTAGGTGCACCGCAGACAATATTTAAATAGCTTTCTTTTCCAATATCTACTTGACAGACACTTAATTTATTGGCATTGGGATGGGGTTGGCAATCAATAATTTTTCCAATAACTACTCCATCTGCCCATTGACGACGATCTTCTATTTGATCAACCTCTAATCCTGCGGTAGTTAAAATATCTGCTAATGCTTCAGAGGGAAGGGTGAAATTTATTAATTCCCTTAGCCAGTTGACCGAAATTCTCATGATGTTTTGATTCTCTTTACTGTCTACGATCGTGACCAGTTTTTAGTTTACCTTCTCGGTGGTCTATCTTGTAACTGGAGATAATCATTTACAATGATACTTTTTGTAAAAAAACAAATTATATTAGCTAATTTTTAAAGTCCTAACATTTGTGCTATCTATTTAAAATAAAATATACTTTTGAGTTCGTATAATCCAGAATATTTGATGGTATAATAATTATTATTGATTTCTAATTTATTTAGAATAGAATCTATTTTTAAAGAATTAATTTGTAATTTCTTTTTACAAAAAAGTATAATATTTATATATTAATTAATAGTTTATCCGCTCTTTTAGAATACTTGATATTTATATAAAGCTTAAATTCATTATGTGTTCTGCTTTTAAATAAACCATTCAGCTAAAATAGTAATTAAAATAATTAGGCTCACTCTATTGAAGTCAATTTTAACTCTACAGATACATATAGAATATCATTAGAGATGCTATATATTCTATGTTTAATCAAGTAACAATTTTTTTACAGCAAAACAAGAAATATCAACTTAAATTATCCAATACTAAACAATTAAATACCATTGTACAGTTACAGTTATAACTTGTAAATTATAAATAATGTCATAGAGTTATTGAGATTTATGTTATTAAGCTGACTATTAAGTTTAAAATATAGACAGTAACTAAAGTTATTTAGTTACTATAAGAAGAGTTAATGCTGGGCGTCATTAGTAGATATAAAATATTGCTATAAGTACTTGGCAGTTATAATAAATACAAAGACATTAATTCTATTTCACTATTTTTTATAAAAAGTAGTGAAATAGAACTAATATGTGCAGTGAACTAATAAAAAGATAAGTTAATATATATTTTTATTTACTATGTTAGTTTATATTTATTATCTAATCTTTAGAAAAACTTACTAAGTACTTTTAAGTAGATATCAAGGCTCATTTTAATTACCTTTATAAATTAAAATATTATTTAGTAATTTAACAGTATCAATTATTAAGCTTTATATGCCTAATTAGACTTAGTATGTCTAAGTCTAAGTTATTAATATTTTAATTTAAATATATCTATATTAAGTATCCACTAATTAAATAACATACAATCTTACGCTGATAAGTATCTTTCTCACAAAATAAAATATTGTATATTTTTATATTTTTTAAGTTTTACTTGTTTTTATAATTATTGCACTTACTTGCTTATATAAAAATACTAATAATCCATAATAGATTTTTTTATTTAAACCATAGTAAATTCTACTATAGAGAACTTGTGTTAAGATAATAATACTTGGTTTTTAACTAAATATTGTATCTAAGATAATAAGAAGAAAAAGAATTAAAAATATAACTAATATAATAGTATTTAAAGCCAATAATACTTTAAATTTTTTTTATAAAAAACAATCTATTGTTTAAGGGTAAAAATTGCTAATTGTCAACAATAATTACTGTTAATATCGGTATTTTATTTTTGTTTTAAATAGTAGTTATCCAAGGTTTTTAAAAAATTGAAGGAGTAAAATAGCGACAATTTCTAGACTGTTACGGAATAAAAATTAAGTTTTTAAGGATAAACTATGGACGTCATTAATGGATTTTAATAATGATAACATTTTATTGTAGAGTTTGTGGTAAGATGAATTATTTTCTGTTACTATTTTAGTATTTTGTCTGAGGTAAAAACTAGTTTTTGGTAAAGTTTAATAACTAGCTTTTTAAATAGTTACGTTAATAGTTATGTCCAAAATTATTAATATTTTCACAGTCAATAATTACTAATTATCTAACTTAATGACTGAGAAGAAATATTAACAGTTTTTTGTTAATAAATGCAAACAAACAACCTGGACAGAATTGAAAATCAGAGTAATTAAAGCAAAGTTGATACAAGGACAAAAAATATAATCATTTATTTTTCACACTTTTACTATTAAAATTCTTGTTTTTCTTAAAAATAAATTGTTTGATAAAAATTTATGCAGTATCTTTCTGATAAGAATAAATGATAAGTGCTGAGGCTGAATTTAATTGTTAAAACATAGAAAACTTAGAAGTTCGATAGGACATTTTCATCCACGGTTTGTAATTAAGAGAATGATAAAATCGGAGAGTTAACGATGACTCATTTAGCTATCTTGAACTGATTGAGATGTAATGAGTTTTCAAATGTTGTTGGGCTTTCGAGCAATGTGAGAAGTTCTTATGCAGATAGGTTATTTATGCAAAGTCACTGAGGAAAGTAATATGAGAATAGCCATTTTATTTCAAAATACGTCTCTTTACTCTTTTAAGCGTCTTATAGAAGCTGGAGAAGAGAGGGGACACGAAATGTATGTTATTGATTACTTAAGCTGCTACATGAACATTGTCTCTCAAAAACCTTCAGTAGTTTATCAAGGTTAACCTCTGGAAAACTTTGACGCGATTGTTCCTCCTGATTAGTGCATCAAATACATTCTATGGAGCTGCAATAGTAAGACAGTCTGAAGCCATGGTAGTCTTTAGTGCTAACGAATCCCATGGCTATTGCTCGATCTAGGGACTAACTCTGTTGCTTACAAATTCTCGCCTGTGAAGGAGTTGGACTCCCTATTACAAGTTTTGCTCACCCTATTGCAAGTGTTGATAGCTTAATTGAGATTGTCGGCGGTTTACCTCTGGTAGTTAAATTACTGGAAGGAACTCACGGAATTGGTGTAGTTTTGGCTAAAACTAACCAAGCTGCTAAGTCAGTTATTAAAGCATTTTGGGAATTAGATTCTAATATATCAGTGCAGGAATTTATTAAAGAAGCTGAGAGCGCAGATATTCGCTGTTTTGTTATTTCGGATAGAGTAGTTGCATCGATGAAACGACAAGGTATAGACGGAGAGTTTCGCTCAAGTCTATACCGAGGAGAGAAGTCCGAAAAAATTAAGTTGACTCTAAGAGAACAAGGCCCTGCCATCCAACCTGCTAAGGCAATGGGGTTGAGAATCGCTGGGAAGGCAATGGGGTTGAGAATCGCTGGGGTAGATATGGTTTATTCTAGTCGAGGTCCGGTGGTAATAGAAGTAAATTCTTCCCCAGGGTTAGAAGAAATTGAAAAGGTAACAGAGATAGACGTAACAAGCAAAATTATATATTTTTTGACCAAATAAAACACCTCAAAAAAAAATGTGGTCACATTCGATGTTAAGAAGTCAAGATTGACAGAAAATTTAAAGTTAGATAAACGGCAGGAGAAGTGATCGAACTAGACGAATGTCATTTAGAGTTTCCTATGGCTAACTTATCTACTGTATCAGTTTGCTATAGTACAAATGTCAGTTACGTTAGTAAAAGTGAATGAATATAGATAGATATGAGCATCCCGCAGTGTGATTTTTGTTTAGAGGTAGGATTTTAGAAAAAGTATTGAAAAAGCAGAAACTAGGAGTTTTGATCGAGTTTTTTAGGGAAACTAGCACAAAGATGCATGCCAATGTTAATGGGACCGTGATTGTAATTGTATATGCCCAAAATACTTTAGTTAGTCAGGGTGATGGATTTGTTTATTGAGTTATTCTTAACTTAGTTATTGCGCTATAACAAGGAGTCAGTGCTTAAAAATTCAATCAATCATCATGTGGATTCGTAAACCCAGCAATATTATCAGTAAGGTTCTCTCTCCCGCAGTTAAACTATGGTTGCGCTCCCAGCTAGATCATGTGGATATTCTAAAAATGAAGATTCAAGGAAGTGATTCGCAGATGTGGGGAGGATATATCCCAAAAATTCTTCTTAATACTAAGGGTGTAGTTTATCAAGGATTACATTTAGAGCAAGCAGATGTTACTGGAGAAAATATACGTATCAATATCGGTCAAGTGATTCAAGGAAAACCTTTGCAATTACTTGAACCAATCCAAATTTTAGGAGAAGTGAAATTAACTGAAAAAGATTTACAAACATCTTTAACTTCTTCTTTATTAAATGATGCTTTTCAAGAGTTATTGGTTACTTTACTAGTATATCAACACGTTAGTGATCCTCGGCATACTTTAGACCATTATAAAATAGTCTGGCGGAGAGTAATATTAAATAAATTAGGTTTTGAATTACAAGGATTAATCACTAGAAATGAAGTCTCTAAAGAAATTATTATTGAGGGACAATTAGAATTAATTTCCTCACAAAGTTTACGCCTAATATTTCTAAAGGCAGAAGGACTACCAGAATTAAATGATAATTCTTTAGGTGACTTAGAATTAGATTTAGGTTCAGATGTGATGATTGAATCTTTAAAACTGGAAGATAATCAGTTATTTTGCCAAGTAAAATTGTTGGTTCGTCCCTAACAATAAAATAGTGACTATTATTTGTTTCATGAATTTAATAATTATAATTCTTCTAATTTTAGATAATTGAACACTATTTATAGAAAAATCAATTCTATAATAGAACTTTGAAATAATTATATAGATTATCTGAACATAGAATAAAAATAACTGAAACTTTACCTCTAAATAAACAATTTAGAGGTAAAGTTTCTATAAAAGTAGCAACACTAAAGTGTTAGAAAATGACATTTAATTATAAAAAACACAACAAATCGGGATGACTGGATTCGAACCAGCGGCCCCTTCGTCCCGAACGAAGTGCGCTACCAAGCTGCGCTACATCCCGTAGACGGTATACTCCCCATTCTATGTTACCATATCCTTTAGGATCTACTGGTGTAGATAATCCTATCACAAGAAAAAGTAAAAAGTGATGGTTAAACCAGAATGGTTAAGGGTAAAAGCACCTCAATGGCAGCGTGTTGGTAGTGTAAAAGAAATACTACGAGATTTGGAACTTAATACTGTTTGTGAGGAAGCATCCTGTCCTAACATTGGGGAATGTTTTAATGCACTAACTGCTACTTTTTTGATTATGGGGCCAGCTTGTACTCGTTCTTGCCCTTACTGTGATATTGGCTTTGAGAAGAAACCTAAAGCTTTAGATCCCTTTGAACCCCTAAAGTTAGCTCAAGCTGTTAAACGTATTAACCTTAATCATGTAGTGATCACGTCAGTGAACCGAGATGATTTGCCCGATGGAGGTGCTTCTCAATTTGTACGCTGTATTAAAGAAATTCGGAAAATTTCTCCAAAGACAACTATTGAAGTACTTATCCCTGATCTATGTGGTGATTGGAAAAGTTTAGCCATCATTCTAAAAGCGAAACCGGAAGTGCTTAATCACAATATAGAAACTATTCCTCGTTTATATCGACGAGTCCGCCCTCAGGGCGATTATGAAAGATCACTTGAACTTCTACAACAAGCCAAAAAATTAACCCCTCAAATTTATACAAAATCTGGACTCATGCTAGGTTTAGGGGAGACTGATGAAGAAGTACGTCAAGTTATGATGGATTTACGCCAAGTCGACTGTGATATTTTAACTCTTGGACAGTATCTACAACCTTCTTCCAAACATTTAGATGTTCATACATTCGTCAACCCAACTAAATTCGATGATTGGCGCAAGTTCGGTGAATATATTGGTTTTATACAAGTAGTATCTTCTCCTTTAACTCGTAGTTCTTACCAAGCCGAGAAAGTCCAAGAGTTAATGAAACGATATCCCCGCTAAAAACTAATTTCTAATAAAATTCTAAGTATATATCCCTGAGTATACCATATACTTGAACTAATACAAATAGTTAGAATTAGTAATATTAGAATTAATTCTTCGTAAGAATAAAATTGATTACAATGGTTTGTCAAAATGACTCATTTAGTTATGTTAATAACAGTAAAATCTAGAATGGCATCTAAATAACTTTGAGCATAAGTTATATAAAAAATAAACAGCGAATTATACAGCTATTTTAATAAGCATAGAATAAAAAAAAACTATTATTTTTTACCAGAGAACAAATATATATATATAAATATATTGTTGAGATTCAAGATTATTTATCAAAATATAAAAAACAGAATAGATAGTAGATACTATATAAAAGTACCTAAAAAACACTTGCTAATACTAAAATAGTACTTGTAAGATTTCATTCTATAAAATAGATTTATTAAGGTTAGCTAAAAATTTTTTTTTAAAATTAGTGCAACCTCTATTTAATCTTTTTAAATCTTGAATAAAAATGTATTTTATTTTAGTTATTATATTTATAATATTGCGAATCTTTTTAAGAGAAATAAACATATATTTTAATAGTTTAAAATATATGTTTTTGAAATCACCTAGAATTATTATTTTCATAGTTTTATATTAAACGATTACTGTACTAATCTTAATTTTATTAAAAAAAATCAAGATTAGTATAATTAATTTAAAGCCAAAAAATAGCATATTTTCTTAGCAAGATTTTTTTACAATTTGATTATTGACAATCAAAATTTACATTTTTACTTTTATAAATTAGTCTTAACAAGACCAACTACTTCCAATTGTTGATATTGGAATATCTCTTCTCTTTTGGTATGGTAATTTAATATTTAATTAGACAAATTTTTATATAATGTTGATGATATTTAGCTTACCAAAAAAGTCGATAACTCTAAAAGTAATACCTACCCTAGATTATATTGATGATTACATTAATATATACGTTTCTTTCGCAGATACGAAGAGACAAGAAATATATTTTAAGCTTTCCAAAAAATTTAAAGTTATCCTAACTGTCGTCATAGATAGAGTTAGTTTTACTCTTGTCATGTAATTTAGTTTAACTTAATAAAAAACATCTGAATCTTTAGAGCTCTGCAATAGAAAAAGACAGTTGCTTTACTCCCTAGTTACCAATTAACCTAGAGAATAGAAAAAAAGTTAAAAGTAAAAATATTATAATAATGCTTGAAGCAAAACTAAGGCAAATCAAAACTATTTTTAGTCAAATGGAAAGAGTATTAATTGCCTATTCTGGGGGCGTTGATAGCACTTTAGTGGCTAAAGTTGCTTATGATACGCTGGGAAAAAATACTTTGGCGATAACGGCGATCTCTCCTTCTTTACTACCCGAAGAGTTAGAAGATGCCAAAACTCAAGCAACTGCCATCGGTATTACCCATAAATGGGTGGAAACCAACGAAATGGAGAATCCTAATTACACGGCTAACCCTATTGACCGTTGCTATTTTTGTAAAAGTGAACTCCACGATACCCTGAAACTTCTAGCGTTACGGCTAGAATATCCCTACATAGTCGATGGGGTAAATGCTGATGATATTCAAGATTATCGTCCTGGAATTCAAGCAGCCAGAGAACGAAATGTGAGATCACCTCTTGTAGAAGTGGGCATCACCAAAACTGATGTTCGGCAACTATCCAAAAAATTAGGGCTTCCTTGGTGGAATAAACCCGCTCAACCTTGCTTAAGTTCCCGCTTTCCCTACGGAGAAGAAATTACGGTTAGTAAACTACAACGAGTCGGACGAGCAGAGATTTACTTACGCAAATTGGGCTACAAAAATTTTCGAGTTCGTTCTCAAGGAGATACAGCTAAAATTGAATTAATTCCAGATCAAATTCAGGAATTTATCCTTAATGTTAATTTATCTCAATTAGTAACTCAGTTTCAGGGGTATGGCTTCATGTACGTTACTCTAGACCTAGAAGGTTATCGTAGTGGAAAATTAAATCAAGTTTTAACAGCAATGACGCCTGAATAGGGATCCCCCACAAAGATATTCAACTTTTCAAGAAATCAGTAGGGTTATTTCCTGAACGTATATTGTCTGATTCATACCTTCGCCTACGAGTAGAATTGCTATAAACTATTAATCATTCACTAACCTAGCCCTAACTCATGACAAAACGAGCATTATTGCTAATTAATCGCCATGCTCGCAAAGGTCGAAACAGCTTCGCTCACGCCGTAGATGTCTTAAATGACCTAGGTTTTGAGTTAATTACTGTTCCAGTTAGAAACCCTGAGTACATGTCCGAATTAATACGCCGCCACCAAGATAGTATAGATTTGGTGATTGTAGGGGGAGGGGATGGAACCTTAAATGCAATAGTAGACAGTTTGGTAGATATGAAACTGCCTTTAGGTATTTTACCTTTAGGAACTGCTAACGATCTAGCTCGCACCCTGAAAATTCCTTTAGCAGTCGATCAAGCGTGTCGAGTAATCGCCCAAGGTAAACTTAAATATATTGATCTCGGTTGCGTTAATGGAAAATATTTTTTTAATGTAGCAAGTCTTGGGCTAAGTGTAGAAATAACTGGAAAGTTATCAAAGGGAGCAAAACGTCGTTGGGGAATTTTGGCCTACGCTATAACTGCATTGCAAGTTATTGGACAAACTCGCCCTTTTAACGCTGAGATTGTAGTAAATGATAAATCAGTCCGTGTTAAAACTATTCAGATTGCGGTAGGTAACGGAAGATTTTATGGAGGAGGAATGGCTATTGCTAAAGATGCAACTATTGATGATCAAAGGTTAGATCTCTATAGCTTAGAGTTAAACTATTGGTGGCAAATATTTCCTCTGTTATGGCGACTTCCTCAAGGACAACATGGAGTGTTACCCTGGGTACGAACTATTGAAGGAGAGACAATGGAAATTTATACTCGTAAATCTTATTCTATTAATACCGACGGAGAGATTACTAGCCAAACTCCGGCTGCGTTTCGAGTGATTCCACAAGCTTTAGGAGTCTTGGTTCCTTCATTAATTTAGAATTACTATTAATCATTAGTTTATAGTAGTTTAATTAATATAAATTTTTATCATATAATAGCCTCTTAATGAGAAAGGCAAAATTCATAACTTATGTTTTAAGTAAGATATATAAAATCAACTACTTTATTAGGTAATATTAGAGAAAATCTTAACTTTTTTAGTCCTCATCTATAATCTATACAGATAAAATAGTTATTTATCGATAAGTAGATTCATTAAATGATGTACTATTTTGATATAGACTATACCATCTACTAATGATAGATCTCTAAATGTCTGCTAAAGTAGGTATGAATTAAAGCTTAAATTTATTGCCTAAAGAAAATAAAAAATAATCATTAATTTATTCAGTTGTTTAATTCTAAAAAAGAATATAAAAGGTGACTATTTAAAAGTCTAAATACATGAATATTTTTGTAAGACAGTAAAAATAACTGGCAACTACATAGAATTAATTAGTAAAGAAAGAAACCATCATTATTTATCGTAACCTCAATAGCAGGTTGCGTGAATAATACTTATTTATCCAGCTTTTATTTTTCTAACAATTCTAGACAGTCTAAATAAAAGTTGCAGTTTCTACCTCTATAAAATTGTTATGAATTCAAAATCTGTTTTTTATAGTTATAGAATACAGTTATGAAGAAAGTTTTTGAAGTTATTAGCTACTAAGTTATCAGACTTAGTCTAGAAAAAACTTTTTCTTAGTATCTTGAGGCAGAATGAAGATGTTAACACCAGAAATCAAACAAAGAGTCGCAAAATTAAGACAACAACTACAAAAAGCTAATTATGCTTATTATGTACTCGATAATTCCATCATGGAAGATTCTATTTATGATCAACTTTACCGAGAACTACAGAATATAGAAAAGCAACATCCGTCATTAATTACCCCTGATAGTCCTACTCAACGAGTGGGGGATAAACCAAATTCTCGATTTATTTCTGTTATTCATAGCATCCCTCTTTATAGTCTAGAGAATGCTTTTAATATTAAAGAATTAAAGGAGTGGCAAGAACGCTGGCAAAGTTATTATGCAGTCAGTAATAATGAAAAAATTGACTATGTTTGTGAACTAAAAATCGATGGGGCAGCATTAGCTTTAACTTACAAAAATGGATTATTAATTAAAGGAGTTACTAGGGGAGATGGAAAGACAGGAGAAGATATTACTCAAAATGTGCGGACTATTCAGTCTATCCCACTAAAATTAGCCTTAGATAATTCTCCTACTATAGTTGAAGTTCGTGGTGAAGCTTTTTTGCCACTCGATGAGTTTAAGCGCTTAAATGTAGAGCGAGAAGAAGTAAAAGACCCCCTCTTCGCAAACCCCCGTAATGCTGTCGCCGGAACTCTCAGGCAGTTAGATCCAAAAGTAGTGAGTCAACGGCGGTTACAGTTTTTTGCTTATACTTTACATCTCCCTCAAAATAACTCCTTAAATAGTCAATGGGAATCTTTAAAATGGCTAAAAAATCAGGGGTTTTTAGTTAACCCTCACCGCGAATTATGTCCCTCTTTAGAAGACGTTGTTAATTACTTTCGTCACTGGGAAATCTCCAGACGTTACTTACCTTATATGACTGATGGGGTAGTGATCAAACTGAATAATTTTGGATTACAAAAACAATTAGGATTCACCCAAAAATTTCCTAGATGGGCTATCGCTCTCAAATATCCCGCAGAAGAAGTCATAACTAGAGTTAAGGAGATTATCGTAAACGTGGGAAGGACAGGGGCTGTTACTCCTATGGCAATCATGGAGCCTGTCCATTTAGGAGGAACCATTGTTCAACGCGCAACATTGCACAATCACGATCATCTGACTAAATTGGATATCCGTATAGGAGATACAGTAATTATTCGTAAAGCAGGAGAAATTATTCCAGAAGTATTACGAGTTTTACCAGAATTGCCTCTTCTTCGTAGTAAACCATATTCAATGCCTAGCCATTGTCCTGAATGTGGTTCAATGTTAATCCGTCCTCTGGGAGAAGCCGTGACACGATGTATTAATATTTCCTGTCCAGCTATTTTACGGGGGAGTTTAGTTCACTGGGTTTCTCGTGACGCCTTAAATATTCGGGGATTGGGAGAAAAAATTATTGTTTTATTAATTAATAGTGGATTAGTTAAGTCTATTGCAGACTTATATTGTTTAAGCACTGAAAATATAGCCATTTTAGACCATATAGGTCAAAAATCTGCTAGCAATTTAGTTGCCGCTATTGAAAATAGTAAAAAGCAACCTTGGGCACGAGTTCTTTATGGGTTAGGGATTCGTTATGTAGGTAATGTTACAGCCAAATTGTTGGCTGATAACTTTTGCACCGTGGAAAAATTATCCCAAGCATCGATAGTATCTTTAAGTTTAGTTCCTGGAGTAGGAGAAGGAATTGCTAAATCAGTTTTTAATTGGTTTAATATTTCTGAAAATATAACCTTGATTAAACGACTAAAAAATGCAGAAATACAATTACAAACTTATGATGATTTAATACCAAAAACGACATCAAAATATACAAAAATACTAAATAAAATTTTTGTTATAACAGGAACACTATCAACTTTGACACGTAATGAAGCAAAAAAAATGATTGAAATAGAAGGGGGAAAAGTAACAAATTCAGTGAGTAGTAATACCGATTATTTAGTTGTTGGGAAAAGCGGAGGGTCAAAAATAATAAAAGCTAAAACATTAGGAATTAATTTATTGACTGAAAAAGAATTATTAAGTATGTTTGACTGAAATTATTAATGGCAAGAAAATAAAAATATAATTTTTTATAAAAGAAATTACACATTTGTCAATTAGGCGAAGTATAAAATATACTATTCTTGATATCTTAAGTATAAATACAAGATAAGTTTACGCTTGTCTTATATGATAAGTATAATAATAAGTATTACAATGTGTATTTTACAGTAGTAAGAAAAGTCAACTTTTTCCTTGAGTTTAAATCAAAAAGTATGGTTAATCAAACTAGTTTATATTATTAGACAGAGCATAAACTATACAAAAGTATTTTTTATTATGATTCTAATTGTACAATTAGTTTTATCAAAATATCCAGTATATTCTCCTTTTTTATTCCAGATAATTACTTTTCACTTCTTAGATTATTCAATTGAATTATAGGGAAAGTTTTCTCCCGAACTAGACAAGTAATATAGACTCTCATTACATTATCTTCTACATAAAGACTAACATTTTTATGTTTATAATTTTAACAATTAGGTTTTGCCACTACTATATTAGCTATATTTTCGTAGCCTGTAGACTTTACTTCTTGATTAAGGTTACCCAAAATCACACTGATTTTTTGATTTATATATCTTGTTGTTTTTTATTTATTTTGAGAAATATAAGCGTTTATATTTGCTGTTACTATAGTAGGTTAACAGAATGGATATTAACTAGTACATAACATTTCTTACTTTTTATCTTGCCTTACAGTCCATTTGCTTGAAAAGCTTTTTAGCTTTAATTATTAATACTTAACTTCATGTGTATATAATTTAATCAATTTTGTTTGTCAGTTGAAAAGTTAATGTATTTTTTTAGCTTAAATAAAAATTTATAGTAAGGCAGAATAAAATTATCAATTGAGTAGTTATTGTCAATAGATAAATTACTGCTTTATATCTAACTGTGGTAAAAAGTAAACTAAGACTTTTAAGATTAATTATAGAACTTAACAATAGAAAAACTAGATTTGACCCATATAGAAACTTATCAGTTAGAGGATTAATAAAATAAGGAGTACATAAAGAATTAAAAGATAGAACTAAGCTAAAAAAGGACATCACTAAGATTTGATTTACAGGAGTGTGCCCCCATGTCAATAACTGTGCTTGAGGTAAAAAAATCTGAGCAATAGTAGTGACCGCACATCCTAACAAGAGAATACTACCAAGTTCAAGGAATTCTTTAGTAAGATTATCCAAAAACAATAAGCATCGCTCCCACAGGTGGTCAGGAATCGCTGCATTAGCTTTATATTCATATATTAGGCTACCTGCCCGATGGAAAACTTGAGGTGTATTATAGAAACTCAATAAAGTACCCGAGTGAAGCAAAGTTGAATACGTTGCTAAAGGAGATAAATTTGCGGATTTTCCAGAAGGTTTATCGGCATAAGTACTAAAAATTAATCCCAGAATAATACCAGTGAGCCAAGCCCCCAAAATACGTAAGAAAAGAAGTCTTGGATAATTACCAAGTACTCCCCAACTAACCAAAATCACAAAAGGATTAATGGTTGGGGAAGCTATTAAAAAACTGATGGATAAGGGGATCGAAGCCCCTTGTAGCAACAATCTCCGTGTTACGGGAATATTGCCGTATTGTCCTGCGGGAATTATTATCCCTAAACTACTACCAACAATCGCCCCTAAAATCCGATTTTGCGGTAACTTAGCTACAAATAGACGTTCATCAACAAAAGCTAATAAACCACTCGAAATAATAATTCCCCACAGAAGAAAAGGCAAGGATTTGAGAACATGACTGATGAATAAGGTGATGTCATAACTGAGTTCGGACATAGAAATCTATCTCTAATTTATCTTGGGTAATCATGTGGATTGTTCACTGACAATCTATATGATTAACTAACATTATCAGACTTATTTCTATTTAAATGGACACCTGTGGCCAGGTAATCTCACAAAAAATACATGATGATCTCATGAAAAACATGTAACAATATAATTAGAATGGGTGACCTATGAACTTTTTTCTTTTATTTATCGTGTTTTGCTTTGATCATAAGCAGAATCATTAATGCTAAATGCATGGTTAATTTACTCTGATTCGTCGTCGGTTGATTTTCTCGGTAGGAGAATATTTTCCTGTCGCGTGTGCAGGCTCTTGTAATCTGAGCATAATAGAAGGCTCAGTCTAGAAAAACATTATATATGGTTTTGTCTTTAGATTTTCAGTTAGTCAATGCTGCTCGCCAGGGTAATTTAGAGAATATTAAAGTTCTACTTGCTCAGGGCGCACACATCAATGCCACTGATGTATATCACGTAAGTGCATTGATGTATGCGGCACAACGAGGCGATTATCTAATAGTA
Source organism: Cyanobacterium sp. uoEpiScrs1 (assembly GCF_947331815.1). GTDB lineage: Bacteria > Cyanobacteriota > Cyanobacteriia > Cyanobacteriales > Microcystaceae > Rippkaea. The sequence continues at coordinate 398,417 of NZ_OX373462.1, read as the reverse complement.
TATTATCTTTTAAAAAAAGGGGCTTTGGTTAACCATCAACGACTAACATCAGGGGTTAGTGCCTTGATGCTAGCTGCGGCATCTAATCATTTAGATATTGTTAAAGATTTGATTAAAGCCGGTGCAGATGTTGACCAGACCAATGAAGATGGTAGTCCGGCTTTGATGATTGCAGCATATAAAGGAAATTTAGCTATTGTTGAAGCCTTAATAGAAACAGGAGCTGAGGTTAACCTTAAAGATAAGGATGGAGATACAGCCTTAAATCTAGCGATTAAAAATAATCATCAGGGAGTTATCTTAGCCTTACTCAACTCGGGAGTTGATTTTCCCAATATTAGAGAGGGACTCAACGTTGCCATCCACAATGGCAACGTTGAAGCAGTTAAAACATTGATACCTGTCTATGAGGATCTTAATGCTCCCAACCAAGAAGGAGAAATTCCTATAATCTTGGCTGCTGCCGAAAAACAAGCTGATATTCTGCAGGTTTTGATCGCTGCCAGAGCGAAGGTTAACGTCCAAGATGAGGACGGAGAAACTCCCTTACATTACGCCATTATTGAAGGGCATTTAGAGTCGGTTCAGGTATTATTAGAAGCAGGCTCTGATGTTAACAAGGTTAATAAATTTGGAGACACACCTTTGTTATTAGCAGTTTCACAAGCTTATCCTTTAATAGTCAGTCAATTACTCAAATACGGAGCCAATCCACAAGTTAGTAATCAGGGAGAAACTCCGTTGATTATCGCTACTAGCCAAGGTTATAGTGATATTGTGAAGAGTTTACTAAAAGAGGGTGTTGCCCCTAATAGTCTTTTTCCAAATGGACGAACAGGACTAATGATAGCAGCCAAACGCCGCGATATTAACATGATGAGTTGTTTTATAAAAGCTGGAGCTGATGTTAACTTCAGAGATGACAAAGGTATAACTGCCTTGATGTGGTCCAGTTATCTAGGTCATTCTGATGCCGTAGAATTTTTGTTAGATATAAGAAATATTAATCTTGATATTAAAAATCAAGGTGGTTATACGGCTTTAATGTTAGCTGAATTGAATTCTCATTCAAAAGTTATTGAATTATTGAAAAAGACTAAATAGAAAACATAAGAGCATATATAAACATTAAATGTAAACTAAAACAAAACCTGGAGGACGAGTATTAAAAACTCTACAGTGACTCTCATTCCGATATATGCCTATGAATAGCTTACTACTTTTCTATTGTTAGGAATAATTTTGTCCTAGAAGTAATGAAGTGTTAATAACAGCTTGTAACCAGATTATAAAATCAATTACTAGAGAATTAATGAGATAATTGAGCATTATAACGAGAAAAATATTCATAAGGGAAGTTTACCTGCAAAACAATAAGTATATAATACGAATTGATTGCTCTAACCGAAGTATTTTGCGCATATAAATAATGAGCTTTGATTCTGTTAAAAATTTGGCAATGATAGAGACTACTTTAGGCACTCCCTTTTTTATATATTCTTATACTATTTTCTAAGTAACAATTTGCGGCGTAATTGATCCAAAGCAGTATAACTACTTAGAAGCCTTATGGTATCACGATCATGCATAGTTCCAAAATGGCATTCAAAACTCTCTACTCCTCCTTGATCATCAGCTAATCCAATATAGACTAATCCCACCGGTTTGATTTCGTTACCTCCCCCAGGTCCGGCAATTCCTGTAATACTTATTCCCCAGGAAGTACCTAAGCGTTTTTTAGCCCCTAAAGCCATTTGTTGCGCTATTTGCCCGCTAACAGCCCCATTTTGCTCTAAATCTGTAGGATTAACCCCTAATAAATCAATTTTTATCTTATTTTTGTAGGCGGTAATTCCCCCAAGAAAATAATCCGAACTTCCTGAAACTGTAGTCAGTACTGCACCTAAACCTCCGCCTGTACAAGATTCAGCGACACTTACCGTTTCTCTTGCTTGTCTCAATAAGTTTCCGACCACTAGAGCTAAAGTATCCTCATCTGAACCGTAATAGTCTAATCCAGCTATTTCTTTGATTTCCTGGGTAATTGGTTCAATCAGCGCGATTGCCTCCATTTTTGACCGAGCTTTTGCAGATAATCTTAACCGCACTTCTCCTAAAGAAGCGTAGGGCGCTACTGTAGGATTTGATAGTTCAAAGAAGTGAGCTAATTTTGCGGACAAATCTGACTCGCCAATGCCCTTAAAATATAACATTCGACTGTAAATAGTTTCTTTCCCCCAACCTTGATTTTTCAGAAAGGAAACAGCCGTTTCACTCCACATACGCTTCATTTCCGAAGGTACTCCAGGAAAGGTCATTAAGGTTAAATTGGGACGAGGTTGCCATAAAAGTCCAGGAGCAGTTCCAGACGGGTTGGGTATAATATCAGCTCCTTTGGGAAGTAAAGCCTGTTTACGATTATTAAAAGCCATACTTCGTCTACGTGCGGCAAATTTTTGACTAATATCTCTAATAATTTCGGGATGTTCTACTAAGGGAGTCTTAAATACTTGGGCGATAGTTTCCGTGGTCAGATCATCAGGTGTTGGTCCCAACCCTCCTGTAAACACCAAAATCGAGGCTCGTTGACTAGCAATTTTAATAACCTCGTGTAAACGAGTCATATTATCACCAACAACGGTTTGATAGAAGTGAGGAATTCCTAAATTAGCAAGTTCTCTAGCTAAAAATTGAACATTGGTATTGAGGATATCCCCTAATAACAATTCTGTTCCTACACAAATAATTTCTGCACTCATAATAATTTAACTTTAGTTTCTAAAACTTAATAGACATGACTCTTTTAGATTAGCTGTGACAAAATTTCAATAAATAAAATCTAAAAGTATTATTTTGCAAGAAATTTAATACTCCAAAAATATCATCTTAGTAAAAAATAGGGCTAAGCGGTACACCCGGAAGGATAGTTTTGAAAGTTATTGGCTACAAACTTACCATATTAAGTTTAGAAGAGGCACGAATATTACACTTGTTAACAACTAAACAAGCTAGCGCTCACACTTTCTTTGTGTCTGGTTAGTGAGATAATTCACTATCCGATTAACTCTACAGCATCTCTTCCATCAGTCTCTTGTAGATATACTCTGACCTGTTCTTGTGAGGCTGTAGGGAGTTTTTTTCCAGTAAAATCAGGATGAATAGGTAACTCTCGATGTCCACGGTCCACTAAAACTAACAACCTAATGACTTGAGGTCTTCCATACTCTGTTACTGCATTTAAGGCTGCCCGAATCGTCCGTCCTTTATAAAGGACATCATCCACTAAGACTACTGTTTTTCCCGTCAAATCAAAAGGAATTTTAGTTTTGGCAGGGGTACGAGTTTTTATACGATCAAGATCATCACGATAAAATGTCACATCGACAGCTCCTACTGAAACCTTAACATCTTCTAATATTTCAATTTGCTGAGTGATTAGATAAGCTAGAGTCACTCCTCTCGTGTAAATTCCCAAGAGTACTAACTTAGAGAGATCTCCCGATTTTTCAATAACTTGAGAAGCTAAACGGGTAATAATACGGCGTATTTCTTCTGTAGTCAGTATTGTCTTTATCATTCCCTCCCTCCTATATTTGTCCTTCATTTTAGAAAATTACTTAAAGTCACTGGTCAGTGGAAACTTAATCTTAAATTAACTTACTACGGAAGTTAGAATATACTTCTGCACTCCCTATTTATTAAGTTAAAAATTCCTTGCTTTCGCTAAGCTGTAAGCGTTACTTCATAAAAGTTACAAATTAGATATCAGACTATTTTTCTATACCTCCTACCTTGATTATGTTTACTCCACAACTTACTGACGACGGTTCATACACCTTCTTCTCTGAGCAATTTAAAGAACTATTTCACTCCCATTCCGGAGCAAAACTCGAAGCAGAACAAAAATTTGTCAGTCCTTGCCAGCTGGAAGAGAAAGCAAAACGTCATATGTCATTGAAAATTCTCGATGTTTGCTATGGACTTGGTTACAATAGTGCAGCAGCTTTAGAAAAAGTTTGGTCAATTAATCAGAAATGTCACATCGAGTTAATTGCTCTGGAATCTGATATTAATGTCCCTTATCAGTCAGGTATTTATCATTTACTTGAACAATGGCCTTCTTCTGTTAGAGCCCCCTTAACACAACTTACCCGGAATTATGCGATACAAACGTCGCGATTAAGAGCTAACCTATTGATAGGAGATGCTCGAAATACTATCCAGACTATTTACCAGTCTGGTTTTAAGGCCGACGCAATTTTTCTTGACCCTTTTTCTCCTCCAAAATGCCCCCAATTGTGGACTCTAGAATTTATTAAAATTGTATCAGGATGTTTAAACCCGCAAGGAAGGTTGGGAACTTATTCAAGTGCTGCTGCAGTAAGAACCGCTCTACAGCTAGCAGGGTTGATTGTGTCATCCACCAAAGGGGTGGGACGGCGGTCGCCTGGAACCATAGCAGGTTTCGATTATCAAGACTTATGTCCTTTGTCTGTACGGGAAGAAGAACACTTAAAAACTCGCGCTGCGATTCCTTATCGTGACCCTAATCTTCAAGACTCTGCTATGGTAATACATCAACGAAGACGTATAGAACAAGTCAGTAGTGATCTAGAACCTACAAGTCATTGGAAAAAACGATGGAAAGATTCGGTGTAAAACTTATAGTGATCTAATTGATAAAGCTCTCAAATTTACGTAAAAAGTCTTCGGTAAGTTAATTATCTTAAAAAAAAATAGAAAATTAATTAAGATTATATTTGTATAATAAATCTTTTAAATAACATTATAGTTTCAGACTTGACTGGACTAAGATAAATGTATAATATCTAGTTAGATTAATTAAAGAGTATATAAGACTCTGCATTATACAATAGCATACGAATTGATGAGCATTAGTTTTTAAGTTTATTCTAGATAATGCATGTGTAGCATATAAGAATTCTATTTGTAAGTTTGCGCAGTATTTAATTAGTATTAAAGCTAAATATCAAGAATATATCCTTAAAACTCTATCTGAAATAACAAACTAACAATATATTTAAGTTGATTAGTTGTATTTTAGTACACAAATATTTCTAATTTAAGTATTTATGTGATCAAATCTAAAATAGATCTGAAATTTTAGATATTAAATATATCATTAATACATTACACCTCTTCAGGTTTTTGACTGGCTACTTAAACAGTCTTAGTTGCTCTATAAAATTTTTAAAAATCTATCCTAACAAAGATTATTTTCTTCTTTACTTTGATTAAATATAATTATTTTAGCCTTAATTATTTATGCAGATCAGACATTTACCTCGTCTTTTTGTACATTACTAAAATTTTAAATATTAGTAATGTATGTATTAATTAATAACTTTTGGTATACAAAATTATATCTTTAATAGCACTTAAGCAATAGCTATAAAACAAAAGATATTAAACAAATAAAATTACTGTTACTATTTATATTGCAAAAAACATATAAAGTTTGTTTTGATACTTAAAAATAGTCTATAATATCTTTTAAGAAGTTTACGAATTAGCTAGGATTTATATTATTTACATTAGTGTAAGATATTTATTGTATAAAATATTTTGATATATTTATTTGACTGTAAAAGCTATATAAAATACATTCAATTTCTGCTCTATTAAAGTTGAAGCTGACACAATAAAATCTCTAGTAATTTGTATAAACTACACAGTATTTTAGTTGTTAAATTATTTTTTGTTTAACAGCTAAAATATTGTGTAGTTTAGATTTTAATGATCTAGCGAGAAGAAACTATTATAATAGTTTTAATTTTTCTAAATAATCTCCAAGCTATTTATATAGAAAAGGAATATATTACTATTCTCAAACTTAATCGAATCCAATTTTACTAATTAGTAAATTCTACTGTATAGTTGTAGACTATAAAACGTCATCTTTATCATTATCATTATTAAGAGAGGGTAAGTAAAATTGTCTTGTCGTTATCTGTTTACTTCCGAATCTGTGACCGAAGGTCATCCTGATAAAATCTGCGACCAAATTTCAGATGCTATTGTGGATGCTTTGCTCAACCATGATGATCGCAGTCGCGTCGCGGCAGAAGTTGTCGTGAACACAGGCTTAGTTTTAATTACTGGCGAAATTACCTCCAAAGCTCATGTTGATTTTGTCGAGTTAGCCCGTAAAAAGATAGCTGAAATTGGCTATAATGATGCTGAAAATGGCTTTTCTGCTAGTAGTTGCTCTGTTCTAGTTGCTGTAGACGAGCAGTCTCCTGACATTGCCCAGGGAGTAACGGAAGCTCATGAACAGAGAAAATCTCTTAGTAATGACGAATTAGATAGTATTGGAGCCGGAGATCAGGGGTTAATGTTTGGATTTGCCTGTAATGAGACCCCTGAATTAATGCCTTTACCTATCAGTTTAGCCCATCGTATCTCTCGTCGCTTGGCTGTGGTACGTAAAACGGGAGAATTATCCTATTTACGTCCTGATGGTAAGACGCAGGTATCAATTATCTATGAAGATGGAAAACCTGTGGGGATTGACACTATTCTTATTTCTACTCAACATACTGAAATTATTGACTCAATTACAGACAACGATAAAATTCAAAAAAAGATTAAATCCGATTTATGGGAAGCTGTTGTTATACCTGTTTTAAACGATATTCAGATTAAACCTAGTAAAGACCTTCACTTTTTAGTCAACCCGACGGGTAAGTTTGTTATTGGAGGTCCTCAAGGAGATGCTGGATTAACGGGACGTAAAATTATTGTTGATACTTACGGTGGTTACTCTCGTCACGGTGGCGGCGCTTTTTCAGGGAAAGATCCGACAAAAGTAGATCGCTCTGCGGCTTATGCTTGTCGTTATGTGGCTAAAAATATCGTTGCTGCTGGTTTGGCAGATAAGTGTGAAGTACAAGTAAGTTATGCTATCGGAGTAGCCCGTCCTGTGAGCATCTTCCTGGATACTTTTGGTACGGCTAAAGTTGATGAAGATAAACTTCTTGATTTAGTTAAAGAACATTTTGAGTTGCGTCCTGCAGGCATTATTCAAAATTTCAACTTGCGGGAATTTCCTTCAAGAAAAGGGGGGTGTTTTTATCAAAATGTAGCAGCTTATGGACATTTTGGACGAAATGATCTAGATTTACCTTGGGAAGTAACTGACAAAGCTGCTTTACTGAAAGATGCTTTTGCTATTCCTTTATCAAAGATAACAGTTGGGATTTAAACTAAGTTAAATTTGTCGATAGTTCAAAGAGAAAAGAGTCTAATGACTCTTTTCTCTTTTCAATCTAACCCAGTTGGTTCAAGGGGCAAGTTTCTCAAGATACTGACTTTCTACCAGAAAAACTCCTTTATTAAAACGAACTCCCCAATAATCTCCTGGACGGCGATCAATAACGATACCTTGGGACCCAATTTCCAAAATATCGGCCGGACGCAACATGGGCATAGGATCAGCTGTTTTTAGATAAGGAGGACTAACACTTAGGATAACCTGGCAGCCTACTGTAATTTCTGAAGAATTCATACCAACAATTAATAAAGGTTTTTGACAAAATTGACTAATAATATTATCTCTAAAGGATGCAGTTCATCAACCACGATAACCACGATTTAGAGTAATTTTTAGAGGAAGTTGTAGTATATGATTGCTGCTAAGGACTTCATATGGGAAGTAATTTCTGTCTTTATTTATATAAAGTAAACATCTTGTGTCTAACCAACTGGTAACTATTCGTCTTAAATTATTTATCAACTTTGAATTATTATAGTTTAGTTAACTCTTACTAAATAATTTTTTATATCCTATTTAATCAACTAATCCTTTAGTTTTTAACCAGTTTTGATTATACAAACGAGATTGATATCTAGCTCCTCCATCACATAATACTGTTACTATTGTGTGTCCAGGACCCATCCGTTTTGCTAAGGCGATTGCCGCGCCCACATTGATGCCGACTGACCCTCCCATAAATAGACCATCTTTGTACAATAACTGATAGATAACTCGCAGTGCTTCACGATCATTAATTTGAATAGCATCATCGATGGGAGCTTGTTCCATATTCGCGGTTATACGACTATTTCCAATTCCTTCAGTAATGGAACTTCCTTCAGGTTTAATTTTCCCAGTCTTTACATAACTATAGAGTCCGCTGCCCATAGGATCAGCAACAATACATCTAATGTTTGGATTTTTTTCTTTAAAAAATAAAGCAGATCCAGCATAAGTTCCTCCAGTACCAGTGGCAGACACCCAAGCATCCATTTTTCCATCGGTTTGCGCCCAAATTTCAGGACCTGTTGTTTCGTAATGGGCTAAGCGATTTGCCACATTATCGAATTGATTCGCCCAGATAGCATTGTTTAGTTCTTGAGCTAGTCTTCCTGAAACTTTAATATAATTGTTGGGATCGCGGTAAGGAACTGCAGGAACAGTTTTAACCTCAGCGCCCAAAGTTCTGAGAAGATTAATCTTTTCCCGGGATTGAGTTTCAGGAATTACAATTAAACATTTATACCCCTTTGCGTTGCAAATATGAGCCAATCCAATCCCAGTATTGCCGGCTGTACCTTCAACTACTGTACCCCCAGGTTTTAACAAACCTTCTTCTTCTGCACTCTTAATTATATATAAAGCGGCTCTGTCTTTGACAGAACCACCTGGATTGAGAAATTCGGCTTTGCCTAAAATATCGCATCCAGTTTCTTCACTAAAACTTTTTAATCGAATTAGGGGCGTATTGCCAACTGTCCCAACAAAGCCGTCTTGAATATTCATAATCCTCTATTTCGTCAAATGACAACAGATAATGCTTTTCAAAAATTAATATAATCGTCGTTTTTTCTTGTTTTATCATTGATACTATCTTCGATAGTATCAGTAAATTAGTAGATAAATCTAAATTTTATAGAAGCCTTTGGTTTTATGTATTGCGCTGGCGAGACTGTTAGTTTAAATGAAACCCAGCTACTTAAGATAACAAAGATAGTTTTTTATGGGCTAAAATTTAATCTCCAACTATTATAAAATATAGCTTTGAAAACAAAGAAATATCATTAAAAAATATTTTTTATCAGGATACTTTCTAGTTGTTCAAAAAACAGTAACACCTTAACTTTATTAAAATTTATCTATTAGGCACAGATTATATAACAGATTTATGTTCTATAAATATTGATTGCTCACTATTTTTTGAAGAGAAAATTTTACTGGTTTTTAAAATAAATCATTCCTATAATAAGGAAATATTTTTTATAGAGCAGATCAAGAGATCTAGCTCTATAAAAAATATTTTTTTCACTTTTTTGTTTTTATTCACTAAACTAAAAAAATATTAAATTTTAAATAGTTTTTAAAGTTAAGTTTTTTACTAAAACATTAAAAATGCTACTTTAGTTTTAATAATTTTAATTAAAACTAAAAGAACTAGTGTTGACATAATTGCTTTAAATCTAATATGTTTATACTAAATTTTAAGCTATTTTATTTATTTCTAATAAATAAAATGATGCCATATTTTTGTCGATAAAACTCCATTTTATATATTAAAAATTTACTGTTAAATTTAAGCAATAATCAATTTTTTATGAATTTATATGTTTAGTAAATTTTATCTTTATAAGAATATAGATTTTGTATTTTATTTTACTAAAAAGAAATTAGATAGACAAATAATTAATAGCTTAAAAAGCATCCGATATTAAATTTTGTATATATAATATATTATTATTTTTCTATAGTATAAATTTGATTTTAATTAGGTTAAAATCAAAAGATTTCATGTAATTTACATCAAAAATTTATCAAATAAATCTTATAAAAAAATTGATTTTACTAAGTTTATACAAATAAAAAAAATATTTGTATAAACTTAGTATAGTAAAGTTACTTTAATTATTATTTTTTCTATCTAGAATATTCTGATAATAAAGAATTATTAAATATTTAATAGATTTTATCTACATTCTTTATCTAAATTTTTGAGAATTTTTTGTTTACTGTGCACCAATTTTATCTATTTAACTTATATTATTAAGTATTTAAAATCTTCTAAATTTAGAGTATTAAAGAACATTTTTTGCTAATTTTAATTGCATATATCCCTTTTTAGGGAATAAAAATTAATGAATAATTTTAAACATTTAAAATTTATTTTATAGAAAAAACTTAAAATAAAGACATGACAAAAATTATATTTAATTTAAGACTCTAAACTTTTGTTACTACTGTTTTTTATGTTTAATTGTCAAAAACAATACAATGACTATTTTTGGCACAAAAAACATATTATCATATTTAAATTATATAAGCAAAATAGAAAAATTTTTTAGATAATTAATATTCTTTAATTTTGCTCTTTTGCTAAACCAATGTAGTTCAGGTAATACTTGACATTTATCAAGTATTATTATTGATATTTAAATGTATTATTTCCTAAATTAATTAAAAATTTTATGAAAATGAGTAATGACATATTTTTACTATATGTTTAAGATAACTTATAAATGTATAGCTATTTGATACTTTTTGATAAGTATTTTTTATTTTTATAATTGTCAATACAAGTCACATAGAATCGATTAAAACATTTATATTTTAAATAATTACAGCAATCAATAACAGAGAATACTTTATATATTAAAATAGAAAGTATTGGACTGGATTAAATATATTTATAAATTGAGTTTAAATTCTTGATTAAATATGCATAGTTTAATTTAAATACATAATCTGCTATACTATTTAAGTACAGTACTTATACTTTTATTTAACTAATTGTTTAATATTACACTTTATATTTATATTTTTAAGTATTAAATTGAGAATTTTGTGTAAAGAATTGTCTTGTTATTGTATTTTTAAATAAAAACTTAAATGTCTATAACTGATCAACTAAAACTACTAGATACTATTGTTGTTACGTCCGAGCAAATGAGGGAAATTGAAGCCCGAATTTTTACAAAGGGAATGCCTGTAGCCGCTTTAATGGAAAAAGTGGCAATTTTATTAGCTCATCGAATACAGAAAATCTATCCCTTATTTAAAACCTTACGAATAGGAGTTTTAGTCGGACCTGGACATAATGGTGGAGATGCTTTAGTTATAGCTAGAGAACTGTATTTACAGGGCTATGAAATTTGTTTGTATCGTCCCTTTTCTAGGTCAAAAGAATTAACTTTACAGCACGCAAATTATGCTCATCACTTAGGAATTCCCTGTTATCAAGAAATTGAATATTTAGAAGAATGTGAATTAATCGTCGATGGCTTATTTGGTTTTGGTTTAACACGCGCTCTCTCAGGAAATCTTGCTAGAGTTGTAGATAGTATTAACAAAAAAAATGTCCCCGTCATTAGTATTGATGTTCCCTCTGGCCTACATACAGATACAGGAGAAGTTTTAGGAACAGCTATCAAAGCCACCTATAGTTTTTGTTTAGGCTTATGGAAACAGGTTTATTTTCAAGATCAAGCCTTAGACTATATTGGAAAAGCAGAAAGGATTGATTTTGGTATTCTTCCTCAAGATATCTGTGGTATTATACCTAAAAATATTCCTATAAAACGGATTAATCCAATACTAGCACGGCAATTTTTACCCTTACCTCGTCCTGTATTAACCCATAAGTACAAACAGGGGCATTTGTTACTTATTTGTGGGTCTCGTCGCTATGCAGGAGGTAGTATCCTAACAGGGTTAGGCGCGCGAAGTAGTGGTGTAGGAATGCTATCAATTGCCGTTCCTGAGTCACTAAAACCATTGCTAGTTAGTCAATTACCAGATGCATTAATCATTGAGTGTCCTGAAACAAAAACTGGGGCAATCGCCCAATTACCTCCCCTAGCTATGGCTTTTGATAACTATGATGTCATTGCCTGTGGACCGGGGTTAACCTTAGAAGCAAAATTTGTAGTTGAACAGGTATTGAAAGCACCGTGTCCTCTTGTTTTAGATGCAGATGGGTTAAATATCTTAGCTACTAAATCAGGAACTATGAATACTTTATCAAAGAAAAATAATCCTACCGTTTTAACTCCTCATCTAGGAGAATTTAAACGACTATTTCCTTACATTGAACACCCTGACAAGGACAGAATAGCTGCTGTTCGAGCCGCAGCTCAAACAAGTGGAATGATCATTTTATTTAAAGGTGCCAAGACAGTAGTAGCTGACCCTAATGGTCATGTTTGGTTAATTCCTGAGAGTACCCCAGCTTTAGCACGAGGGGGTAGTGGAGATATTTTAACTGGATTAATTGGGGGGCTATTAGGGCAAACCGCTTCTAGTTTCCATGAAAAAGAAATAGACGAAGGAGGAATAGTGGCTACAGCGGCTCTGTGGCACTCTCAAGCGGCTATTCTAGCCGCAAAAGAACGTACTGAGTTAGGGGTAGATGCTGTAACCCTGTCTAATTATCTGAACCAAGTGGATTGGAATAACTGAGAAGAAACAAAACCTTACAAAGAGGACTCTATAATGTAGTCGAAGAAATCGTTAACGCGGTTAGCCACTGGTGGTGTGAGAAGAAAAGTCATGACGACAGACCCCTCCCATTCAGACACAACACGGGAACCTGAGCTACATTATCCCTCCAAACTTCATAAAAAAGCTCCTCCCTGGCATTACCGCGTTTTGATGTGGGGAGGTGGGATTATCTTAATAGGATTAGGCACAAGTTTAATCTCTGGATGGTTTTTCTTGCAGCGGAACCTAACTCCTTGGGTAGAAACTGAACTCAGTGATTTTTTAAATCGTCCAGTTAATTTAGGGAACCTTCAGTATTTTTCGTTGAGTAGAGTGCGTTTTGGCGAAAGTAAAATTGCTCAAACTACTACTGATCCTGCTCAAGTTACTATGACCGCTTTGGATGTAGCCTATAATCCTCTCACACTACTTTTAAAGCGAGAATTAGAAATTAAAGTAACAGCAATTCAACCGAATGTTTATCTTAAACAAGGGGAACAGGGCAACTGGTTACTAACAAAACTAGATGATTTCACAGGAAATAATTTTATCAAGCTAAAATTTTTACAGATTAAAGATGCTAATCTGATTTTAGCACCTTATTCAGCTAAAGGGACAGTTTCTGCTACCACTAAATTTAAACATTTATCAAGTCAAATTAATATTATTGATAATCTTGGTATAATTACATTTAAAATAAATAGTCACTTAACAGCAGGAGGAAAATTTGAAGTTATTGGTAGCAAAAAATGGTCAACAAAAGAAATAAATTTGTTGGTTAGAGGGCATCGCTTAGATGTAAAAAATTTTAAAAAAATTGAACATTTTATTGATGTTCCTTTAGCTTTTGAACAGGGAAAAATCGATGCTAATTTAGAAGTCAATCTAAAGCCAAATCAACTTCCTGAATTGAGAGGAGTCGTTAATTTACATCAAGTTAATACTTCTATTGTTTCTCTTCTTCATCCTGTACAAACTCAAGGGAAACTTCGTTTAAAAGGAACTAAAATAAGGTTTGATAAAGTGGCTACTCGTTTTGGTTCTATTACTGGAATTACTAAAGGTGAACTTGATTTAAAGACAGGATATAATTTAGATACTATAACTAAACCTACTTCTATTAGTCAAATTTTTACAACTTTTAAAAAACAATCTCCTGCTATTGCTCTGGGAGGAGATTTTCAAGGAGTTTTGCGAATAAGAGGAAAGTTAAATAATCCCCAGATTCATTCAACTGTATCTAATACTAAATTAAGTAAAATTGATAAAATTGAATTTAAAAAGATTTATGCTCAATTTTTTGCAGATAAATCTACTTTACTAATTAAACAAATTCAAGCAGTTCCAATTTTTGGTGGAGCAATAACAGGGAAAGGGAAAATAGATATAGTTACAACAAACTCAGATAAGTTTGGCAAATTTGTTTTTGATCTGCAAAGTTCTAATCTTGCTGGTGAAACTTTATCTAGAATTTATCAAACTGAATATCCCATAAAAATTGATAAATTATCTAGTAAATTAATTATTTCAGGTATTGTTCATAAACCTGAAACTTTACGAGTGCAGGGAAACAGTCATTTAAAGATTGGGAACGGGGCAATTAAAGCTGATAACTTAAACTATTATCAAGGAGACTGGCAAGGAACAATAGAGACATTGAATATTGATTTAGATAGTTTGGTTTTGCCTGTTCCTAAAGAGTTAAATAATGGAATATTACAGGGAATTTTTAAAATATCAGGAAACGTCAACAAACCATTTCTTGAGACATTAAAGGTGACGGGAAAGGCTCAAGTATTTATGAAAGACGGAAAGATAATAGCAGATGATTTACGAATATATAAGGGAAAATGGAATATTGGTTCAGTTTTTATTAACGTAAAAACAAAAAACATATATCTAAAAAATATTCCAAGCTTAGATGGTATATTGAAAGCGACTTTTAACTTGGCTGGAAATCTACCATTAGGGTTAGATCAAATTCAGGGTGGAGGAAATGCAACTTTAGAGCTATCTCAAGGAAAAATTAATGCTAATGAATTTAAATTAAATGATGGAAAATGGTCGAGTAAACTACTAATAAATGATCTTTATATAAATCAAATATTTTCTGAAGCTACCGATAAAGTTCCTGATAAGCTTAAATTACTATTTAACTTACCAGGAACTTTATCGGTAGCTTCAGAAAACTTATTGGGTAAAGTAAATGCTGAACTTCTTTTACCAAAAGGACATACTGATATACAAAAAATAGAATTGTATGACAGTAAGTTTATTTCTACAATTTCAACAGAAGTAGTTAATTTAAATCAGTTTAATTCAGATTTAAATAATAAAGTTAACGGAAAAATTGAGGTTAATGGCAGATTAGATAGTATTACTCCTCAGAATGTTGAAGTTAGGGGAAAGTTGAACTTTAGTCAAGGATTAGGGGTAATCAAAAGCCCGTTTCAAACAGTATTTAGTTGGAAAGACGATACTTTAACTATTGATCAAGCTACCGCGACAGGAATGTCTATTAAAGGATGGAGTAAGATTAATTGGTTGGTATTAGGAAAAACTCAAGATGTGCTCAAGATAATTAAAGAATTTTACGTAGATATCTCAGCTAAAAGACTTGATTTTAAAAATTTGCTCCCAATTTTATCTAAAGTAAATTCTACCTTCAATAATAACAAGATAAATCCTACTGGAAAAGTAAATTTTGTCGGAGCGATTATGGGAACACCTGACGCTCCAAACATTAATGGTCAATTATCTCTAATTAACTTTAATCTTGGTAGCTTGAGATTTGACCCTGTTTTAGAGGGAAAGTTAAACGTTAATCCCAAGCGAGGAGTCGAATTAGCGTTAGATGGAAAAAAAGATCACCTTCACTTAGAGTTAGACAATCAGTCTAAACCTCTAGCTATTTCCTTGAAACAGGAACAAGTGCAGCTAGAAGGAACACGCGAAGGAAGAAAGGTAAATTTAGAAGTTCGGCAAATTCCTATTAGCTTACTGCAAAATTATATTTTGAAGAGAGGAGGTACAAAAAAGTTCTCTTCTACCTTATCTCTTTTTGATGCCTCTACTTATCTACTCACTCAACCTCTCTTGGGAGAGATATCAGGACAATTTATATTAAATTTAAATACAGGAGCGATTGCCGGACGAGAAGTAGTTATCTTTAACCCTCAATTGGGAACGGTCAAAGGACAAAAATTGACGGGAGATGTTCAATATGTTGACAGGAATCTTACTATCAAAAAAGGGAAATTAACGCTCAATAATAGTCTATATAGTTTTGAAGGTAACTTTACTCCAACTTCACAAGGTCCTCATTTAAATGCTAATGTTACCGTTGATCAGGGAAACATTCAAAATATTCTTGAAACCCTACAAATCTTTGAATTAAAAGATATCAGACGAGGACTAACTACTCCTCAATATGCTAAAGCTAAAGATTTGTATAAAACGAAGAGAATAAGTAACACGGATCAAGAAACGGTTTTAGACAAGTTAGAAAGAACAAAATCCTTACTTCCTACTTTTACTTTAAAACCACCCCTAGCAGAAGTAGGAAGTGACAAGGCAACTATTAGTGATCGTTTAATCCATTTCCTAGCTATTAATGACTGGTTAAGTCGACAAAAGCAAACTCGTAAAAAAGCATCACCTTTACCAGAATTACAACAATTGCAAGGTGTGTTTGATGGAAAAATTGCGGTTAAATTCACCCCTAAATCTGGGTTAGAAGCCAATTTTGATTTCAGTGGTCAAAATTGGAATTGGGGAGACTTTAATCTCACTCATATCAACTCTAAGGGAAGTTGGCAAAAAGGTATCCTCACATTAAATTCTGTCGGTTTACAACACAAAAGTAGTCAAATTGCTTTTGCCGGTCATATTGGAAAGAAAAATCAAGAAGGTAAACTACGATTAGTCAATATTCCTCTAGATGAGTTTTCAGAATTTTTGTCCCTACCTGAGATTCTGGATATTGGAGGACAACTCAACGCTAATGTTAGCCTAGCTGGAAATCGGGATAATCCCGAAATTTTAGGAAAACTTGCTATTAATAAAGCAAGCATTAATAAAACAACCTTGCAATCCACCGAAGGTAGGTTTACCTATCATCGGGGACGGATGAACTTTTCAGCTAGTAGTATATTGGGCAAGCGAACTCAACCCCTAACCGTCAAGGGAACCTTTCCCTATCAACTTCCCTTTACAAAAGTACAACCGAATAGCGATCGTCTTTCCCTAACGGTGGATGTTCAAAACGAAGGGTTAACTATTCTAAACCTTCTCACGAAAGGACAGGTAGCTTGGCTAGGAGGACAAGGCAAGATTAAACTTAATGTCTCAGGATTATTAGATCAAAAACTTGGACTTCCTACTCAGCTCAACGCTAACGGGATAGCCCAAATAGAAAACGCTACTATTGAAGCTAAAGTAGTTCCTGATGCACCATTAACTAATGTCAATGGCAAGATTTTGTTTGACCTTGATCGCCTGACCGTTGCAGGGTTAACTGGGAAATTTAGCGGTGGTCAAGTAACCATAGAAGGATCATTACCCATCCTTAAAACTATCAAGCAGCAACACCCTTTAACTATCGATTTTAATAATTTAGTATTAGATCTACCTCAACGTTATCAAGGGGGAGTAAAAGGAACTATCCAAGTGGGAGGAACAGTTTTAAGACCGAAAATAGGGGGGGATTTAGAATTATTTGAGGGTGAAGTACTACTCGGAGATACAAGAGAAGAAAGGCAAAAAATGCCAACTTATCTTGAATTTGCTGGGTTAAAACTAACGTTAGTGGAGAATATTTCTATTTCTCGTCTTCCTCTTTTGAGTTTTTTAGCCACGGGAAGTCTTGCCGTTGACGGAAATATTGATCAACCTCGACTGGAAGGAATTATTACACTACAAAATGGCCTAGTTAATTTATTTGCTAGTCAATTACGCTTAGCTGAAAGTCAAAAAAATACAGCTGAGTTTCTTCCTAATCACGGTCTCGATCCCTATTTAAATATTAAATTATTTACTTCTACCACAGAAACAACCCGTAATCGGGTGAATGTTAATCCTATCTCATCGGAAATTAATGATCCTTTTAGTGCAAATACGGACAGTTTACAAACTGTTCGTATTCAAGCAACCGTTAAAGGCTTTGCCAGTCAGTTAAATAATGGAATTGAATTAACTAGTCAACCCAAACGGAATTCTGCTGAGATTATCGCCTTATTAGGGGGTAGTTTTCTTAGTCCTTTAGAAAAACTGGAAACCCAATTAGGTTTAGCTCATTTAGCCGGGACTGCAGTATTTGGACCGGTTCAAGGTGCTATTGGAAAAGCATTAGGATTAAGCGAATTTCGTGTTTTTCCTACACAGTTAATTGATGAAACAGAACAGTTAAATAATCCATATATTGGGGTTGTAGCGGAAGCAGGGATTAATATTACTGATGAATTATCAGTTTCTATGCAAAAAATATTAAATAATGATAGCCCTTCTCATATGGGAATTCGCTATCATATTAATGATAACATTTTGATTCGAGGATCGAGTAATTTTACTGATGATAGTCGCGGTAGTATCCAATTTGAACAGCGATTTTAATGGGAGATGGTGCAAACCTCATGATAACGGTCTTCTTCAGTGTAAGTTTTACTTAAATTATTTTTGTTTAAAAAGATAAACTCTTACTAATTCTATCGTAGTCTTGATTCTCTCAGCAAAATAAAATATAAAATTGTGTAATATAGGTTAAAATTTTTTCAAGCCTTTAAATAAATGATGATCTCACTTCATTCTGTCTATCGGATTATAATCAACAGGTATTTTCTTTTGTAATCATAACACAACTTATAATTTAAATATTAGTGTTTTACAATAAATAAAAATTTTTCTTAATATTTCTCTATTTATATTGTTTTATATTTATTTTTAGCTATAGTTGTATATTTTTAGGACTATAATATTTAAGGTTATTTTTCAACACCTAACTCCTAAAAACTATCAAAATTTATTAATTAACAATATGTTGTGAACCTATCTAGCCTGCTAAGAAAATAAGAGAAAAGTTTCTCAACAATTGTCAGTGTAATATAGTATTATTACACTGACAATTGTTGAGAAAGATAACTAGACAAAATTACTTTGTACGGAGAGGTGGTCTATCTCTAAGTAGAATGGATTAATGGAAAAAGATATGAGAGAGTGCTGAATATATTCTCTTTTTGGTCTACTTGATGAACAAATCAGATCCGAATAGAATTTTGCGATTGCTACCCTTTTTTGCAGGAGGACTTGGGAGTCTCCTCTTATTGATTAATCGTTTTACGACGTTAACTTTAACTGAATCTCAATCTCGTTCTGATGTGATCGGAGTTATTCTCAATGGAGTCTTAATTTTAGTAGGTTTAATATGGCAACAAGTTCAACCACGATCACCTGATGCTGTTACTCTCGTTGGAAAACAAGGTCTCGAATTTGCCCCTGATTTACCAGAAGAAATCAAGAAAGAACTTGCTTGGGCTTCCTATTTAGTATTAACTAATACCGTTACCAAATCTTTGGTGGTTTACTATCAGGGAACAGTGGTGTTAAAACGAGGAGTTTTAGGTATTAACTCTCAAGTGATTCCAGGTAGGATTTTAAAAAGAGTTTTAGCAAGTAAAAAACCAGTTTATTTGGTTAATTTGCCTCTTTATCCAGGACGCGTCGAGTTTGATTATCTTCCCGAAAATACTCAAGGAATAATCTGCCAACCGATGGGAAACCAAGGGGTTTTAATTTTGGGGGCAAATGTTCCCCGAAGTTATACTAAACAGGACGAAAATTGGATTGAAGGCATCGCTGATAAATTGGCAGATACCTTACAGACATACTTGTAACAAGTTCATATTTTTATCAATTATCTTGGCTAGGGAACAGTAAAGACAAGTCAACCGCTATTTACCTTCTAGGAAAACATCCGATGAACCTATCCCCTGACCCCTTACCCCGAGTCCGAACTCTATCAAATTTAAAGAGTTCGATGACTCATTCTTCTCATCAAGGAAGTCATTTACAATCTCAAGGATTGCCGGAAACATCATTTTATTACTTTGCCTATGGCTCTTGTATGTGTCCTGTGGACTTAAAACGAACTTTTGGAGAAAACACTTATCAATACGTGGTGGGGACCGCTGTATTGAAAGGATACCGGCTGGGTTTCTATCGTCGTTCTCTAAGGCGTAATTGTGGCACATTGGATGTAGTTCGTGATCCCAATTCCTGTGTGGAAGGAGTTTTATATCATCTTCCTTGGCGGTTTAGCACTCACCTAGATACTAGAGAAGAGGTACCTCGTAATGGATATCGTCACGAATATATTGATGTTCATAGTGAAGGGAAACTCTATCAAAATGTGCGGACTTATGTCGTTATTGATAAATTACCCCAAGAATTAGCCCCCAATGATTGGTATTTGAATGTAGTATTGCGAGGAGCAATCACTTGTGGATTATCAGAGGAATATTGTTGGTGGTTGTTCAACCATATGCACAAACTTCAATTACAACAAAATCGAGAAGTTATTCTTACAAATTGTTTTAGTAATTAAGTAATTAGTTCATCACAGTAGTGTAGACAAGGTGATGAACTATTGTTTATTATCTAGTGATTGGTAACTTTGGACTAAATATCCTACAGTCTTTTAAGAAAATTTATCAACCTTGAGGCACTGTAGAAATATTAGTTAATAATGAGAAGTTGAGACACAGAGAATATTTTATTAGTTGGGGTCGGGACGTATCGAGAAATGCCAGAGATGAACTGGTTTGCTTTGTTTATGTTCTGCGCTTATGAGTTAGTTGGGATATAGAGAACAAGGGCAGCCATATTGTTTGTTAATATTAATTTCATAAGTAGTTCTTGGGTTGTTTTGAGAAGTGAGATTTATGCACCGATTAAGTATGCACTTATCACTTTAATGAAAGGGCTGTGATAGGAATTAAAATAAGTTGAGACAGAATCTACCCACGAATATAATAAGATTGAGGAAAAAGCCCAAAAACTATAGAACTATATGGTCTTGTCTGACACTATAACTAAGAGATCTTACTGATGCGTTGGGATATCTATGTATTGTTCTCACCTAATATCTGAGCATGTTCGAGCTAACAGTATTTTATCGGATTAAGAATAGTATAGTCCTTCATTCTGGTTCAATTATTTAGATAGATCCAACATTAGACAGTCTTGCATAATCGATTAGGATTGAAATCTTAAAAGTTCACTTCTTGCTCATGTAAGAAAGTTAAGTAGGGTTAATTGTTTTAGTCTCGGCTAATAATGATATCATATACTTAAAGTGCTTTTCTAGGAATTTAATAGAACAGTTGAATCCTGTTGTTATGTTTTCCAATTTTTCTATCTTCCCTAAACTTTCTCGTCGTACTTTTCTGAAGCTTTTAGGTGCTGCAATACCTGGGGTAGTCTTAGGCTATTCTCGTTTTAATAAACCCCAACCTTTTATCTATCAAGAAGATAGCTTAAGCTTATATTTACCTTCTCGAGTAACTCAACCTAAGTCTGTAGTCGTAATTGGTGCAGGTTTAGCCGGATTAACTTGTGCTTACGAATTAAGTAGACGGGGATTTAAAGTGACTTTATTAGAGAAATCACCTCAGTTAGGAGGTAAACTTGCTAGCTGGACAGTTCAAGTGGGGAATGAAACCTTTAAAATGGAACATGGATTTCACGGTTTTTTTCCGCAGTACTATAATCTCAATAATATTATTAAAGAATTATCAATTACGAATTCTTTTCAACCATTAGGTTTTTATTCTGTTATCTTTAAAGATAATATTTATAAACCAGAATTTTTTTATCCAAGTCATTCAACTTTTCCTTGGAATATTATTGATCTTATTTTTTGGTCCTCCAATCGTTTTCAATGGGGAATCAACTTATTGAAACCCTCTCACTGGGAAGTTTTTCGAGCTATTGTAGGAGTTAAAATTCCTCAAACTTTTACAAAATTTGATAGTATTTCTGTGACTCAATGGGTAAAACAAGGATTTCCTCAAGGAATTTATGATTTATATTTCCTTCCCTTTGCAAAATCTACTTTAAACGCACCCGATATTTTAAGTACAGGAGAACTGTTACAATTTTTTCATTTTTATTTTTTTGGGAATCCTGAAGGATTAGCTTTTAGTGGAACAAAAGATGATATGGGAACTAGTTTAATTGAACCTATTGTTGAAGCAATTCAAAACAACGGGGGACAAATTATTCCTGAAGCAATTATTAATAAAATCGTATATGAAAACGAAAAAATTATCTCTTTAACTTATCAAGAGGGTAACTTGCAAGCTGCAGCCCCTTTCTGGGTAGAACGTAATGATTCTTTGACGAATAGTTATGCAACATACTATGGTGCAGGTGATCAGGTTTTTATAACTACTTCAAATTGTAAAGAAGCAATTTCTTTAACCTGTACTCATCAAGGTTGTACGGTAAGTAGACAAGAAAATGGTACTTTTCTTTGTCCCTGTCATGGAACGTTATATGATGAGCAAGGAAAGGTATCTAGAGGTCCTGCAAAACATAATTTATATCGCTATAAAATAGCGCAGCAAAAAGCAACATCAATTCAGTTAACTGGTGTTTCTAGTATATCCTCAGAAGAGGATAAAATTATAGAAGCAGATTATTATGTTATGGCTACTGATGTTCCTGGCGTCAAACAGTTATGGGGGT
This sequence comes from Cyanobacterium sp. uoEpiScrs1, assembly GCF_947331815.1. GTDB lineage: Bacteria > Cyanobacteriota > Cyanobacteriia > Cyanobacteriales > Microcystaceae > Rippkaea. The sequence goes on along the minus strand of NZ_OX373462.1, from coordinate 376,207 downwards.
TATTAGAAGAAAATATTAATCAAAAAATTACTCAACAAATAATAACCTTAAGTACAGCGGATCCGTTTGCTGTTGTAAGGTTCTGGTTTGACCAAGATTTTGAATGGAAATATAGTGACTTTACCTCTATTTCTGGATATAAACTAATCGATAGTATTACTCTTTATCACCGCATTCAAAATCAGTTTATTGAATGGTCAAAACGTACAGGAGGAAGTGTAATAGAGTTACACGCCTATTCTTATAAGGAAAAAGATTTTCCAAGTCAAGAATATCTTTTAACTGCGTTTGAACAGGAATTATATGAAATTGTTCCAGAATTAAAAAAGGCTAACTGCTTAAATAGGGAATTAGTTAACCAAAAGAATTTTTCAGGTTATCCTCCTAACAGTTATCATAATCGTCCAAAAACTACAACAGAAATTAAAAACTTATACTTTGCTGGTGACTGGGTTAAAATGCCTTTTCCCTGTGGCTTAATGGAACGGGCAGTAAGTAGTGGACTTTTGGCAGCTAATGAAATTTTAGAAAAAGAAGGATTACAAAAACGTACATTATTAACAGTTACACCAGCAGGATTCCTCACAATCTAGAGTTTTTTTCTTCTTATCTATATACAGTTGGTCTTTTAATACAAAAATCATGGTTAATTTGTCTATTTAATACCAATACCTTCGGATTTTTATAGAAAATTCATTATATCTGTATAAATAAAAATAATTACACAAGTAAAATATTCAGTCTAAATAATAAAAAAATACATATACATAAAAAAATATAACCTAGACTAAACTTTTTAAAAAGTTTAAGCTGCCAAGGAAATAGTTACTATTTTAGTAGTATTAAATAAATTAGTATTAAATAAATTAGTTTTAAATAAAATATTCTAAGTTTTATTTAAAACTAATTTATTCATCATTTGACTTATTTTTTTGTTATGAATTAACAGTTTATTAGTTTAGTTAATAACTACTAAAATGGTATTATTTATTTATATATAACTACTTTATTTCTAGAATTATTAGACATTATTATACGGAATATCACCAAACGTTATCTACTGGATCTATGAGGATAAGTAATAAATTACTTGTAACAGTTATTATGTAAAACTATATATACTCAATACTCTAAACTTTACAGAATAAAATAACTAATAATTCTATCAGTATTATTTTGATAAAAATAGATAAAATTTCTACTATATACCAAAAATTAAAAAAAAAAGATACAAGTAAAAAAAATTAATTACTTTTGTTTAAAACGATTAGCTAAGTTGCTTAGACGAAGTATTTTTGTCTATTTACTACTAAAAATAATCCTATAAATTTTAAATTTTTATCTTTATAGAGGAGTTTAATTGATAAATATTAAAAACAAATGTAGGTTAATTCTAATGTCTTTTACTTAAATTTATATCTTCTGATAAAACTGTATGTCTTCTATTAAAAATTAGAATATATAAATCAGGGCAAATACAATCTTATCCTAATTTAATAGAAATACTGATTAATTGATTGCTAATTTTTCATTTTGTACACTTTTCTAGATAAAAAAATTGACAAAATGAAAGCATAATCATCTTGTTATGTTGAACCTACTATAGATAAATTATGTAATCTTATTTACTCATTTTCTCTTACAATTTTAAGTATTATGTAGAATGTCTAATATACAAAAAATATTTTCTCAATAAATTATAAAGTTAGTTAATTTTATTCAAATTTTTTACAAAATATTTGCTGTAATTTCATATTTATTTTGGTTTGTATTGTATTTTATTTTATTTTACTTGATAAACTGATAAAATAGGTTTATAAAATTTAAACAATAATAAAAATAAGATTTGTCCAAAAGTATTATAGTAGTGTATTTTAATGGAACATTATTTGCCATATTTAGTGGTCAAAATTAGTTTATCAAAATTAATATTTTTCATTAACGAAACGTGATAAATAATTAAGATTTATTTAGTTTTTTGTCTTTATTGTTATGGAGATAATGTTTCTCATTGCGATTATTAATTTGTTGTTTATCCAGAAAATACTATAAAAACGCTAGCAGTATTTTTTTAAAAAATCAAATAAAACTAGCAATTTTAGGATTTCATAATGAGGTATTTAGCCAAGATAATTGATGGTATATATCTAATTAATTTTTGTGTTTTAGCTGCTTTACTAGTGATTTTGAAAAATTTTATTAAAAGTATGAATCAAAATTTTTCTAATCTCTGGAGCAATATTTATATTGTTGTAATTGGTCTTATTTTGTTATTATTGATAGTACAAGTTATTACAGGAATCAGATATCTATTAAAAATTAGTATGTATAAACTTGGAGAATGATTTTTAACTAAATATACAGAAATTATTTAGGACTAAATAACTTTACAAAATAAAAATTGACTTTAAACTTAGGTATGCTTTTAGATATCAGATATTAGGCTAGATAAAGAACAAATTGATAGTTAATATGGAAGTCTAATCTTATGAATAATCTCTAAGAAAATTGTAAATTAACAACTTTATGTCGATACCGAGACCTTACCTCATTATTTGCTTAGGTTGTTACCAAATATGGCAATTATTCTTTTATGAGATAACATAGTACTGATGCTAGAAATAAAGTTTGAAGACAATTAAAAAAATAATTGCCAATTCATCTATTTTCTTTTCTGACTCCTTTCCTTCAACCTAAGCACTGTCTAACTTCATACCGCTTACAAAATCACTGCTGGTAATTTTGTAATAACACTGTAAATATTTATCAAAAAAACAATTAAATCCTATCAAAAATAGAATTTAATTGGACTAATTGAATCACAAATTAAAAACAACGATGTTTGGAGTGTCCAGTCGGCTGTAGCCAGTGAGGTATTTCAATTAAGAATCCTTACATCAATGGTACTAGTATTGAAGTTATAATCTTTTCCTTCCAACTCAATTAATGTGCCAATTTTAACCTTTTGATTACCTAACACTGCTCCCGTATTCGTAATTTGAGCTTCTCCTCCTAATGTCAAAATCATATCCTTAAAAAATACAACTTCTGGTCTGGGATCAGGAAGTGCTTTAACGGATCCATCAGGTTGAGGAACCACTGTTGTACGAGGAAGGGGTTGAATGTTTTTAATATTGACCTTCCCTGCCGGCTGGTTGCGAATCACAATGTTAGTTTTTCTTTCGTTTTCGAATTGCTGTATCAACGACTCAGGATCACGTATCCCTAAACCTCGAACAATGACATCAACTTCGATAGGTTTTTTTGATACTTGTGCAATGGTACTCACTCCTGATTTCCCAGGAACAATAAAAATCCCAATAATTACCAGAAGAACAACTAAGGCCGCACCAAGATCCAAAATACTAACTTTATTGAGTAAACGCCCTTTAGAATCTAATAGCTTCATAATAAATAGTGAATTTAGAGTACAATTAGGTAGAGGTCAAGAATTTTCATAAAAACTTGATCTGGGATTTTTAGGCTATACAAACCGAGGTAATTTTACCATAGTCTTTGGCTGTCTTTTATTAATCAGACACATTGATAGGTTGAAAACATTCCATATTTACTTAGGATTGATATCCTACACAATAAGTAGTGAACTGAACTGTTAAATTGAATCTATGCAGCCCCAATCTTTTTCTCAATCTCCCATTTCTATGCCTTCCTCTCTTCGGAGTGCTATCGTCAAACGCACTACCAAGGAGACTGAGGTGTTGGTGTCCCTAAATTTGGATGGTCAGGGAATTTGTCATACGGCAACAGGAATTCCCTTTCTAGACCATATGATTAATCAAATTGCTTCTCATGGATTAATTGATTTAGAGGTAAAGGCTACAGGAGATTTAGAAATTGATGACCACCACACCAATGAGGATGTGGGCATCGCCCTCGGTCAAGCGTTGGCTAAAGCGTTAGGTGATCGCAAAGGAATAACCCGTTTTGGTCATTTTATTTCCCCATTAGATGAAGCATTAGTTCAAGTAACTTTAGATTTTTCAGGACGACCTTATTTAAATTATGGTTTAGAAATTGTCACTCAACGAGTAGGGACTTATGATACTCAATTGGTTCGTGAATTTTTTGTGGCACTGGTTAATCATAGCCAAATAACCCTACATATTCGTCAATTAGATGGTATCAATTCTCACCATATTATTGAGGCTACTTTTAAGGCGTTTGCACGAGCAATGCGGATGGCTTTAGAAATTGATCCCCGTCGTTCCCATGCCGTTCCTAGTTCTAAGGGAACATTAGTTTAATATTTAATTTTTTATGAAGAATGATTAGTAATTCAAAATCACTAATCCTAATTTTTAAAAATTTGACTGTAGTTAATTTTAAAGAAATATTTATCAATAGTTTTTTAACGTTTGTCTTTCTGCTACACTCTCGCAGAAACTGATATTCTAGTTCGGGCAAATTAACGAGCTAATAATCAAGATTAAATAATTTTTGACTAATTCAACTTTTTTCGTGAATTAATATATGTGTTAGCAAGTAGCTTATCTTGTTGTTCTAATAACTATCGTCTAAATTGACAAATATTTCAACTTCACAAAGATATGACAGATTTTTCCAGAGACTAATTTATTAGAAGATACTTGAATTACAGCTACGGAATCAGGTAATCCCTTTAGCAGTAAACCCTCATTGTAACAACGTTACTAGGTAATTTCTCATACTTTTTTACTCAAATAAATTCCTGTGACATGTTATCCATATTCCGCACAAAGATTTAGTTAGAAAACTATAGGTATTATAAAGAAGTTGAACCGCACGACTTCTTTATAATCTTCCATAAACCTTTTAAAGAGTAGAAGGAAGGAGAAGACATAAGAGGGAGTTTACCTTTTGTCTTCACATAGCATTTTATTCCCATTCAATGGTTCCAGGCGGTTTAGACGTAATGTCATAAACTACACGATTAACCCCTGTAACTTCATTCACAATGCGGTTTGAGATACTTTCAAGTAAGTCATAAGGCACCCTAGCCCAATCAGCAGTCATTCCATCCTCACTTGTAATTAACCGTAAAACGATAGGATGAGCATAGGTTCTTTGATCTCCCATAACCCCCACACTTCGCACTGGTAAAAGTACAGCAAATGCTTGCCACAAATCATGGTACATCCCATGTTTAGTAATTTCATCACGTACGATGAAATCTGCATCCCGCATTAAATTAAGACGTTCAGAAGTCACTTCCCCCAGTATGCGAATGGCTAACCCAGGACCAGGAAAGGGATGACGGCGGACAATTTCTTCAGGTAAGCCTATCACCCGGCCAAGTTTACGGACTTCATCTTTAAATAGTTTCCGCAGAGGTTCTACCAATTTGAAGCGGAGATTTTTGGGAAGTCCTCCTACATTATGATGGCTTTTAATTTTAACAGCAACCCGTTCCCCCGTTTTTGGATCAACGTTACTATCAGCAGATTCTATAACGTCAGGATAGAGAGTTCCTTGGGCTAGATAATCAAAAGGTCCTAGGCGCTCTGATTCCTCTTCAAAAACCTGAATAAATTCGTGTCCAATAAGACGTCGTTTGGTTTCAGGATCAGTGACATCTCTAAGTTGTGCCAAAAATCGGTCTCTGGCATTTACATATTCAACATTAATATGAAATTCTTTGTTAAAGATATCCACTAATCTTTCTGGTTCGCCCTTTCGCATAAACCCTTGGTCAATAAACATACAAGTTAGTTTATCCCCAATGGCGCGATGGAGGAGAAAAGCTAAGGTAGAAGAGTCTACTCCACCAGAAAGAGCTAATAAAACTCGCTTATTTTTGACTTTAGCGCGAATCTCTCGAATAGACTCGTCAATAAAGGCTTCGGTTGTCCAAGTCGGTTCACATTTACAAATGTGATAGACAAAGTTGCGAATTAGAGCAAGTCCCCCTATGGAATGAACAACTTCTGGGTGAAATTGAACCCCGAAAAGTTTCTTTTGATGATCGGCTATCGCGGCGCAAGAAGTATTATCAGTGTGGGCTAAAATTTCAAAGCCTTCAGGAAGCTGAACACATGAGTCACCATGACTCATCCACATGGTTGCACCTTCTTCAACGTTAGTGAGCAAATCTATAGGATCATCAATGCGTAGTGATGCCTTGCCATATTCTCCTTTCTTTGCTCTTTCTACCTGTCCTCCTAATTGTTGAACCATAAGTTGCATTCCGTAGCAAACTCCTAAAATAGGAATACCTAGGTGAAAGATTTCGGGGTCACATTGAGGGGCGCGGCTATCATAAACAGAATTAGGTCCCCCTGACAGAATAATTCCTTGGGGATTTAACCTACTTATTTGTTCAACTGTGGTTCTATAAGATAGGACTTCTGAGTAAACTTCTGTTTCACGAATACGACGAGCAATTAATTCTGAGTATTGGGAACCAAAGTCCAGAATAATCAATATTTGACGATTCAGGTTTTCTTCGACAGGCTTTGTTAACAAAGTCTTTGTGGGTTGGGTTGTATTAGATGGTTGGGTAGTCACGTTTAAAGAGATTCTATAAGATGAATATTAATGGTTACAAATCATTAAGATTGACTAAAGTGCGAGTTAACAATTTTCTTATATAACAATTATCAGGAATTATGTTTCAGACCGTTTTAACCGTCAATTTTAGCATTGCTAGTTATTTTCAATCTTGATCTCAATCACAATTAGAAGAGTCTTTTGTATTAAAGTATTACAATTATTTATCTAACAATCATTGATTTTTATAGTTTAAGGCATACGCAATTGTCGATTAAGGCAAGGGTTCCATCGGGTTTAACTGAGCCAAATTTTTGAAAATAATGGCGAATTTCTGTAGGAAATTCAGGAAAATCAAGGATGTTATCTCCTTCAGAAATATCAGCCCAGAAGTATTTTAAGTGAGGAACTAATTTTTCGGCTTCTTTCATAGATATTTCAAAAGGTGAAGTAATCAATAATTTAACCATAAAAGGGAAAGAACGATCCCCAAGTAGTTGACGAGACATTGTGGCTAAATTCTTCCACCCAGGGACTCTATCAACTCGATGGGATTCAATATTCACATTAATACTTCCTTTAGATGTTCGTTCAATTTCTATAATCCGATATGGATGAGGATAACTAACTAAAGACCCCGTTGTAATTTCGTAAATATCGTTATGATAAGCGATATCTTGAACGTGCAAATGTCCAGTAAAAATAAGCCGACAACCTGTATTTTTTAGTAGGTCTAATAACAGAGAAGCATTGTCTAACATATAGCGTTTACCTAGAGGATGATTTGCTTGTCCTGGTAAGTGTTCAATAACATTATGATGAACTATCATCATAATGAATTGGTCTTTGAGTTGGGGAAGTAACTGTTCTAACCAAGTTAATTGTTTTTCATCTAAACAACCTAATTGTTCCCCATCTTCATTAAATTGATTGGAATTAAGTCCAATCAATTGTACTCCTGGTAAAATTTCATGGGTATAGTAACATTGATGACTATCACTGTAACCATGAGAACGATAGTAACTAGGAAAATCTTGAGGACCAATGGAATCCTTTGTTGAATACAGGGTGGGGATATCATGATTACCAGGAACGACATATACTGGAAACGGTAGAGCTGCCAAACGTTGTTGCAACCAAGAATGATTATCTGGCTCCCCATTTTGAGTTAAATCTCCCGGTATCAAGAGAAAATCTAGCTCTAGTTGCTCTAAATGACTAAACACAGTGTCTATAGCCGAAATACCAATTTCTACTAGAGAAAATCGGGTATGGTCGAGGTTTATTGTATAGGGAACTGCTAAATGAGGATCACTAATAATGGCAAAACGAAATTTCATACACTATAACGATGATGGAATCTTTTTTTAGAAAAGTATAGGAGGAATTCATTTTGGGACGAGTTCGTGTTCGTCAACACGTTAACCCACTGAGTGATAAGTATCACCGAGCAATTACATTTCCTCATTGGGAGGATATTTACAGTAACTCGGCACAACCACTTCATTTAGACATTGGATGTGCAAGGGGAAAGTTTTTATTAAAAATGGCTCCTTTGTATCCAGAGACGAATTTCTTAGGGATAGAAATTCGAGAACCGTTAGTGATAGAAGCAAACAAGTACCGTGATTGCTTAGGATTGACAAATCTTTATTTCCTCTTTTGTAATATTAACCCATTTTTGAATTCTTTACTTGCTTCTTTAAATTCAGATGTTCTTCAATGGGTAACAATTCAATTTCCAGATCCTTGGTTTAAATATCGTCATCTAAAACGGAGGGTTGTACAACCAGAATTAGTCGATACATTAGCGCAATATTTAGTTGATAGAGGAACAGTCTTTTTACAATCTGATATAAAAATAGTTGCCCAAGAAATGGGAGAACGGTTTTTAGAGCATCCTAAGTTTGAAAAACAACATTCAGAGAATTGGTTATCAGAAAACCCTTTTTCTATTGCCACAGAAAGAGAAATTGCTTCCCTTAATAAGGGAAAGTCTGTTTATCGATTGTTGCTAAAAACTTCAAATAAGCCAATTTCTCTTAGTCAAGAATAATAAATCAATGTCAACATAATTAAATATAACTAATTCTATATTTTTTATATAAACTAATACATAAGATGCTTGTTTTCAATGTATGAATAAAATATATTATTTTACACACTATGTTTTATAAAAAAATATATCAATAAAATTAGTAATCAAATAAAAATATAATTTAGTTTTAGCCATTGTTTTATACTGCCACAAATGTGATTACTATTAATAGTAGGAAAGTAGTTAGTTATTATTTTACTAATCAGTCTCAAGCATTGGTAAAGTTTTACAATGACTCTGATTTTAATAAAAATATATAAAATAGAAGGAAAGATTTAAAAAATTAAATTGAATTGAAATTAAAAGTCTGTTTTAATTATGATGTTTATATTTTCTATTTAAAAATAGAAACTTGTTATAAATTTTTTTACAGTTATTTATTGTCTTTTAAATTCTATTTTAGACAACTAATCTATTGATCAAAAAAGTACGTTGTAATGTGACTAAATATTGACTTATTTAAAATAAGTAATACTTGATTATTCTTAATTACTAAAATTTAGTACTAATAATTAGCAACAAAACATGTAGATTGATTTTTTATAAAAAATCAATACTAAAGATTTAAATTGAGGTTAACTTGTATTCAAGAACTAAGTAACTTAATTTATTGCCATTAATAATTGATAGATTTACAAAATATTATTGATATTCTATAAATAACTAACAAGTTTAAATTAGTTGTTTCATAGCTGGTATAAGTAATTATCTAGGCGTAATTAATTTAAATTTGTCGATAACTAGTATTTTTTGTTTTTCCAACTATTTTTATGATTTAATAGTAATTAACTATTTGTATAACATCCTATCGAACAGTTTTCTCTTATAAAGAAGATATTACATTAATAGTATAAAAATAATTAATTTTATTTTCAATATTTACGTGAATATATTAAATTTTTATTACTAAAAAATAGATTGTATTAAATATATCTAGATAACGAGAAAATAATATAAAAAATGATTACTTTAATGAATAAAATTTCTCATAAAGTTGATGTAGACTATATGTTTAAATCATAATACTAAAAAAATAATTGTAAAACCAGTAATTCCACTATTTTTTTGATCAAATAATTTGTTAAAATAATTTATGAAATATTTAATATCTAAAAAATAGATACATTTTTTGCAGCTATAAGTTAAGTATTTTAAAGTGATTATTTTTTATTAAGTTAAGTAGTTAAGTTTATCTGCTCCTGAATAGAATAAATGAAAGTGAAGATGAGAACATTGTTAATTTTGAGCTAAGTTTTTTGGTTAAATTATTTTTTGTACTTTGGTTCTTGAAGTTTGAAAAAATTATTTTCTGTACAGTACAGTAGATTTTAGTACTCGGAAATCGAACAAAAACTGTTTTTTTACAAGAAGATCGACCATACTAGAGAAATAAAGCATTAGAATAATTTTATTTATTATCAACTATTAAAGGAAGTCCCCAAAATGTTGCCCGTTTTTGTAACCAACCTGACTTTTGCCAACAAAGGACCGCTTGATTAATGCGATCACGTAAACTACTATACTGTAAACCTTTGGGCATCACTATCCCTAAAGCTTCCGCAGACAAACGGATAGGAAACTGACGATAAGAAGGATAACTTTGCACCCATCCTGCCAAAATGCTATTATCTCCTGCAAAGGCATCGGCGGCATCAATTTCTAATAATGTTAAAGCTTCTTGATAAGAACTGACTCCAATAAGTTGTGCTTGAGGGAATTCCTCACGAATGACAGATATTGCACTAGAGGCTCTAAGAACTGCGATTTTTCCATTGACTAATCCCTGTAACCCTTTTAGATAGGATTGTTTTGCTATAATTCCTGTTCCATCTAAATAGTAGTATGGGCTAAAATCAACTAAGCGATTGCGAGATGCTGTTACTGTTACCTTAGCAATTACTAAGTCAACTTTGCCATCAATCATCATTTGTAGACGTTCTTGGTTAGTAACAGGTTGTAAGATAATTGCCTGACGATCACCAAATAATTCTTCGGCTAACCGATGGGCTATATCAATTTCAAATCCTTGAAGCTGTCCTTCTCGAGAAGAAAATCCTAAAGGACGAACATTATCTTTGACGGCAATAACTAGTTTACCTCGACGCAAAATTTTATCCAATTCGACCGTCTGGGCTGGACTCATTCCAAGGAGAAAAAGAAAGCTAGTTAGATAACTTAAGAAAAATTTTTTCATAGAAACTAATTGAAGATAAGGGCAAGTTGCCACTTTATCTTAATAAAGCGAATTGTTTCTTTCAATTTCTTTTATAAACTTTTTGAGTAGTTCAATTGTTCTCTAATTAGTTAATTTAATCTCAAGTAAGGGCAATCATTTGACTACGCTTGTGTTCTCTAGAATAGAATGGTGTGGTGTGAATATTTATTTAACCTTAGGTCGAACGCTAACATCAGCGATGAATGGAGTCTTCTCTTGCCCTATTCTAGAGGAGAGCCATGATAACGGATTATACCCCCTTTTATATGGGTAAAACTTATAAAAACTACCTTGAAAACAAGTAGGATATTAGAGTTCTAATTGACAGAATTATAAAAATTATTATCAACTTATAGTTAAAACAATTTTTAAATTAAAAATTGTCAAACAAAAAAGAAAAATTTGGTACCATGTATAAAAATATTAAAGTATAAATTATGTTAAAATAATCAATAAAAATTTAATAATTTATGAGTTTATTTGTTGCTACTTCTTATTAAAAAAATTATAAATCAAGTGCTTATTTAAATATATCGAAACAGATAAAATTATGAATATTATTATCATAACAGACTATTTTACAAGCAAATAATTTCTAATTTTTTAGAGTTGCTAATTTATAATACCTAGTCTGTAATAGCCAATATATGACGATTTTGAGATAACCGATTAGAAGTATTTTAAAGAGATTTACAATAACTATTTACTGTGATTTGTATTAACTATTGTTATTGATTGTTTAATAAATTTTTATCCAATCAGCAATAACAAAAATATGGTTATTCCTTAATAAATTTGTTACTACTTAATTTGTTTTAGTTAGATAAATTTAGTCAACTTTACTAAGTAATTTTTCTTGATGATAAGCAATTTATTATAGTTAGAATATCTATTATATAAGTTATATTTTAGTTACAAGTTCATAGAAATTGATAATAACTTTTTTTTAAAATTATTATTGAAAATTTTAAAGTGACTTTACATAAAAGTAGTCTAGAATTAGAAATTATGTACTAAGAAAGCAATAAAAATTATCTTGGCTATTATAATGATAATAGTGTGACGTAAGTATGTTCCTACAATAGATAAGTATACATACTTTTAATAAAACCGTAATTGAGAAAGACAATCCAAATTATAATTATCTAAAAGAGATAGCCCACTAAAAAAAATTGTGGCTTACAATAATTTAATAAGAATTTTACTATTAACAATAAATAAAAATTTATTTAGTCTAACTTTATTCTAGTTAAAGAATATTTATTTTGTTTATTTTTAGAAATAAATTATTGAGATCAGGCTAAATTTAAACTACCAATTTATTCAACAGTTAACTCTATTTTTTATTACCAGTGTTATATTAATTAATTAAATTAAAAAGAAAAATGCGGTATATGACTTACTATTGCATCAATTTTTTGATAAATTTTAGCTAAGTGATCGCCTTCTACATGAATTTCGGAAGTGGGATAATTTTCTAAGATTTCAATGATCCGAATATTACGATCAGAGAGTGCAGAAGTAACTAAGGCCCCTCTTAATGATTCTCGATTAGCCCGTCTTGATGGGCTATGGATTACTTGTCCAACTTCATCCAATACGAAATCTCCAGCAAAACTTCTTAAAACTTTGGATAAAAATACGGGATCGACATCCATATTTTGATTTAGAATGCGACGTAAATCTTCAGGTTGTTTATTTGCCATTTTGAGATAAGCCTTCAGGGAATAAGATATTTCTCCTGTGTTGGCCAATGTACTTAACTCAGAAATACAGATTGACTCCCGTAAAACATTATATTTCAATATAATTTTATCAGCTGCTTTTCCTGGTAAGCTGGCATAAAGTGTTCCAAAACTTCCTAATATTAGGTTTAAGATTAACTGATAGCATAGATTCAGTTGTATGAGTTTTTTCATCACCATTAATTAAATCCACTATTTTCCAACTTGACATTAAGTAAAAAAGTAGAAAACTCAGCAATACATTGATCCTTTCTATGATTAATCAAGAGAATTTATTGTTTTTTACAAGATAAAATCTATCTTATCTGATTTTATTAAAAATATCAAGATATTATCCTAATTATTAATTTATATTAGATTTTAAATATAAATTAATAATTAGGATAATTTTGTCAAAAGACAATCATATTTTGATTTAAAGTTTTCTATATTGAATTTAGTTTAAACAAAAAACAAGTTAAATATTATATTTTGTAGCTAGAATATAATAGCAGGTTTAGTTGTCTAAAAAGACAATATTACTTTTTATAAAAAAATATAATCAAAACTTTAGTCTATTGTATAGACTAAAGTTTTGATTAGTTCTTCGGGTAAAAATTATGTATATTTTGCCTCCTTCTAAGTATCCCTAACAGATTACGAAGTAATCATATATTACTGCTCCCATACGACGTCTCAAGGCCAAGTTGATTAATTGTAGAAATTTGCTTAGCTTTTTGAGCGAATATCGTTAAGTAATTTGGACTCAAAAAATAGGAAAAACTCTATTTAAACTTCAAAAGTTACGTCGAGCTTTGTTGAATAGTGAATAGTAGAAACAGTCTATGTCCACGCTTGCGAGTACAATGCTTACCAGCGTATAAAATCCCTGATAATTCTAGACCATCTCACACCAATGAACACTATTGATGATAAAGCAATTGTTAAAGACTATTTTAATGCTATTGGGTTTGACCGCTGGCGCAGAATTTATGGAGATGGAGAAGTTAGTAAAGTCCAAAAGGACATTCGTTGCGGACATCAGCAAACCATTGATACTGTGATAGACTGGCTAAAGGCTGAAGAAAATATCAGCGGTTTATCTATTTGTGATGCGGGGTGTGGTGTGGGGAGTTTAAGCATTCCCTTAGCCCAGATAGGAGCTAGAGTTCTTGCTAGTGATATTTCAAAAAAAATGGTAGAAGAAGCTACCCGAAGAGCCCACAAATACCTGACAGATACCAGCAGTGTTATCTTTGCGGTTCAAGACTTAGAAAGATTGTCAGGTCAATATCAAACCGTCATCTGTCTTGATGTTTTGATTCATTATCCCACCGAAGATGCAGCTAAAATGATTGCCCATCTTGCCTCGTTAGCGACATCCCGTCTAATTATCAGTTTTGCTCCTAAAAACCTTCGTTTAACTGTCCTCAAGAAAATTGGCGAATTCTTTCCAGGGCCTAGCAAAACTACTCGTGCCTATCAGCATAAAGAAAAAGATATTATTGCTATTCTAGAAAACAATGGTCTAAGAGTTAAACGAAAAGCCATGACCAGTACTCATTTTTACTACTCTCTTATTTTAGAGGCGACACTAAGTTAATTCTTCACTTTCGCTTAATTTTAAACGTATAACTCTTTAATACCTTATTGAATCCAAACGGTAAGTTTATCCCTTAACTGTTTTTACTGCTTGGGATTTCATTATGGCTTCACTTCCGGGCTTAGCAAAGACTGATAGTATCTTAGTAGTAGATTCCCTGGCAACAATAACCTTGGGATATAAAATTATGTTACTTATGACCCTCGAGGAGATACCATACAATGTGTGTGGTATCTCCTCTCTCAGTTCAACTTAAAGAAGGGGACCCTGCCACTGGAGAAATATTTGCCAATTTGACAACTATAATTCTTGGTATTCTTTCTAGTGATGGGTCATTTGGAGTTAACTTTTCAGTTAGTATATCGCAAACAGAATCTAACCTATCATAGATAGTGCTTTGCAGTTATACCTAAGCACATTCCGTCTAAATCTAGCCAAGCTCATCACTAGCAAATGCAAACCCCCCATACCACCATCGGTATTGACGCAGATTCTCACTGTGATGGTTAGGCGTTAATTACTATTGATTCACTGGTAATAGAAAAAAAACAATCTTTTTTTACCAAATACTGTACTAATTGACGGTAGATTACTATTGAAACAGTAAAAAAATTAACTAGGGAAGTCCATAATAGAGACCTTATTTAATCTATTAAAAATTTTTTAATAGCAATAGCAACTCCATCTTGTTCTACAGTTGGAGCTACCCATTTAGCTATTTTCTGTACTCCTATAGGTGCATTACCCATAGCCACCCCTAATCCTACGTACTCTAACATTTCAGCATCATTGAAATTATCCCCAATAGCCATTACTTGGCTGGCTTCAAATCCTAATAATTCCTCAGCTAGAAAACGGGTGGCATAGCCCTTACTTGCTTGAGGATGGGTGGCTTCAAAATAAATTTCGGTAGACTGGGTAAA
Source organism: Cyanobacterium sp. uoEpiScrs1 (assembly GCF_947331815.1). Classification (GTDB taxonomy): domain Bacteria; phylum Cyanobacteriota; class Cyanobacteriia; order Cyanobacteriales; family Microcystaceae; genus Rippkaea. The sequence continues at coordinate 361,158 of NZ_OX373462.1, read as the reverse complement.
ATAAAGTTGATCACGAGAGTAAACTTTTTGTAAATTCTTAAGAAGGTTATTGATTAACAGAGGTTGACCAATAGCTAAAACCTTCGTGGTTGGTGAATCAAGAATATCTCGTAAATCTCCTACTACGAAAGGTTTTATTCCCGATCTTTTTTGATATGCTTGAGTCCGAGAAGTAACGTTGCGTACATATAAACAGTCGTCAACATAGCAGTGAAGCTCAATTTCCTGACTCCATTGAGGTCGTTCAAAATATTCCAGTAGTTGTAGAGTGACAGAAGTAGACAAAGGAAAATGTTTATAATGAGTTCCTGTTATAGGACACTGAACCCATGCTCCATTGTAAGCAATGATCGGTAATTGGGAACCGATAGCTTGATGAAAACGTAACGCAGAATTATACATCCGACCTGTCGCTAAAGCCACTCGAACTCCATTGGCTTGGACTTTGGAGATTGCCAGTTTAACTGTTTCAGTGACCTCATTTGACTCACCTGCGATTGTTCCATCAATATCTAGCACTAATAAGCGAATGTTCACAATTTATTCCCGGTTGATTCTTGTTTTCTGAAAAAAATCTTATTTGGAAAGTCGACATAACCATTACGAAGCAATCTATGGATTATTCATAGATAAGTAATTATAGATAAATAACAATAGAACTAAACCAAGATTAACAGTCAATTAACCTTGACTATTATTAGTCCATTCTAAAGGCAAACCAAACCGCCCATAAGACAATAGACAAGAATACCAATGTCCCGACGGTAATAGCAAAAGTGTGAAAAGTATCAGAGTCAATAAGGGTCATCTTAAAAAGCTTAGGGGTATTTTGGGTTAGACAATCCAAAAGGGCATCTCAAGCCATTGTTTAGATACCTTGTATTGCTTCATGATACCCGTTGTCTTGACTATCTTTTCCAAGTTACTTATTTTCTCTAGCTTTGATCAGTTGTTCGAGTTTTTTTCGACCTAAGTTGCAAAGTTGGTGCAGTATAAAGACTTCATAAAGCGAATTATACACGCTACAATCTATGACTCAATCCACAGTACTTCAAAATATCGTCGATTTTAAATCAGAAAAAGTTTGAGAAGAGATGCTCTAATTATACTAAAGTTGTCGTATTTCATATTCTCCATAAAATGTTTGGGTTACTACAATTGGACATAATATTATATTTTTTCAGGAGACTAATTATCTTGCAAATCACTGTTGAAGATTAGGGTTATAAAATTAAATTTTACAGGTAGTTATAATTTATTGTTAGTTTCTTGATATCATTGCTATTCATTTTAGATTAATAATGATAATACCAAATTAACTTTTTATTTAAATATGTAATTAGCCTGCTATCTACCATGATTAGGTAAACCTATATCAATATATTAAGTGGTAAAATGATCGTAGTTTTTTTCGATACATAATTAACTAAAAATATGTATATTTAAAATAAATGTATTTGATATAGATCCAGGACAAATTTTGATTTTTTATCAACATATACGATTTTATGATTTTGTTGTAATTTATTAATTGTACTTAGAGGTAATTATCCAACTTATTTGAATTCTAAAGTATTATTTTTATATTTTATAATAATCTTCATTTAATTCCGGTATTTATCAAGAACAAATAATACATCGATATAGCTATATATATTTAAAAAATAATGAGTTTTGTAATTTATTTTTATTAAACTCATTCTGAAATATCAGAAATTAAAATATCGATATTTACTTTATAAAACTCAACAGTACACAGCAATTTTACTTTAAATCCCCTGTCTATGTGTGTCACATCCGGAAAACATTCAGTCAACTTATCTTTTTAAGATACACAATTTCTCTATTAGGAAATCTCATAACTGTTGTTAGTGCTGCTGACAAAATCACTGGAGTACCCCTGTCGTAAATTTTACCGATTTACATATTTCCATTTTTAAATTTTTGGCAAGCATTAAATAATAAACTCCCAATCTTATTTAGTCTATGATGACCATAAGTAGAAGTTGTTATAAAATTCCCGAAGCTATCTTACGGACAGCGATATACTAGGCAATGGTGTTAGAGAAAACCTTGACAAAATAGCCAGCAAACGAAAATCATCGGATACGTTAAGTATCAATCAACATACCTAAACCTACAACTTGTATCAATCAAGATGAACACAGGAATCGACCTACAAGGCAGTTTTATTCAATCTCTCAAACAAATGGGACTCCCTGATGGGCTAGCCAAAGCCCTCTGGATTCCCTTACCCTCATTTTTAATGATTATTGTAGCTACCGTCGGCGTATTGGTAGTGGTATGGTTGGAACGAAAAATCTCCGCCGCTGCCCAACAACGTATCGGTCCTGAATATGCAGGACCTTTAGGAGTTCTTCAACCTGTAGCTGATGGCATCAAATTGGTATTTAAAGAAGATATCATCCCTGTTAAAGCGGATCCCTGGTTATTCACCCTAGGTCCAGTGCTAGTGGTACTTCCAGTATTTGTTTCTTACCTGATTATTCCTTTTGGGCAAAATTTAGTAATTACAGATCTGAATGTAGGTATTTTTCTTTGGATTGCTTTAGCCAGTATTGCCCCCATTGGCTTACTAATGTCTGGATATGCTTCCAATAATAAGTATTCCCTTCTTGGAGGCTTAAGGGCAGCAGCACAATCCATTAGTTACGAAATTCCATTAGCGTTGTCTGTCCTAGCAATTGTCATGATGTCTAATAGTCTAAGTACAATTGATATTGTGCAGCAACAGTCAGGATATGGCATTTTAGGCTGGAATATTTGGCGGCAACCTATAGGATTTTTTATCTTTTGGATTGCAGCGTTGGCTGAATGTGAAAGACTTCCTTTTGACCTTCCTGAGGCAGAAGAAGAAATTGTAGCAGGGTACCAAACTGAATATTCAGGGATGAAGTTTGGTTTATTCTATGTAGGCTCATACGTGAATTTAGTCCTGTCGGCTTTGGTCTTTGCAATTCTCTACTTAGGAGGGTGGGAATTTCCTGTGCCTCTTGAGAAACTAGCAAGTTGGATTGGTGTAAACGAGACAAATTCATGGTTCCAGGTAATTACAGCCTCCTTGGGAATCGCGATGACAGTACTTAAAGCCTATTTCTTGATTTTCCTCGCCGTTTTAATACGGTGGACAGTTCCCCGGGTTCGTATTGACCAATTATTAGATTTAGGTTGGAAATTTTTACTTCCTGTTTCTTTGGTCAACCTTTTATTAACGGCAGCCCTAAAACTTATTTTTCCTGTCGCTTTTGGCGGCTAATCCCTTTTTTTCTGTTAAGAGCTAACCATTAAAGTATTATGTTTAACCTACTCAAACAAGTCAGCAATTACGCTAAAGGGAGTGTTGAAGCGGCTAAATATATTGGTCAAGGGCTATCGGTTACCTTTGATCATATGCGTCGCCGTCCGATTACGGTACAGTACCCTTATGAGAAGCTGATTCCATCAGAACGATTTCGGGGAAGGATTCACTTTGAGTTTGACAAGTGTATTGCTTGTGAAGTCTGTGTTCGTGTGTGTCCAATTAATCTACCTGTGGTAGATTGGGAATTTAACAAAGCCGTTAAGAAGAAAGAACTCAAACACTACAGCATTGATTTTGGAGTTTGTATTTTTTGCGGTAATTGTGTTGAATATTGTCCCTCAAATTGCCTATCTATGACGGAAGAATATGAATTAGCAACCTACGACCGTCACGAACTTAATTATGACAATGTTGCCCTCGGACGATTACCTTACAAAGTAACTCAAGATTTAATGGTAACTCCCTTACGAGAGTTAGGATACTTGCCCAAGGGGGTGTTTGACCCTCATGATTTACCATCGGGAAGTCAACGAACAGGAAAGCGTCCTGAAGAAATTGTAAAAGAGAGCAAATAAAATAGTTGATAGTTAATAGGACAATAAAAATACTATTAACTATCAACTGAACTGAACTTAATTAAGGAGAATTAACAGTAGTGAATTTAGCAGAAGGCGTTCAAATTGTTTCCTTTGCTATTTTAGCAACAATGGTTATTGGAACATCCCTAGGGGTTGTTTTGTTGTCAAACATTGTTTACTCTGCCTTTTTATTGGGAGGAGTTTTTATCAGTATTTCTGGTATTTATATTCTGCTGAATGCTGATTTCGTGGCAGTGGCTCAGGTATTAATTTATGTTGGGGCTATTAATGTATTAATTTTATTTGCCATCATGTTGGTTAATAAGCGAGAAAACTTTTCTACTTTACCAAGACATTGGATGCGTAAAAGCATTACTGCCGTGATTTGTGGGGGGATTTTTCTTTTATTAACAACCATGATTTTTGTTACTCCGTGGCCAATTAATTCTCCTTCTTCTCGGGTGATTGATAATACAATTGTTGAGATTGGTAAACATTTCTTTAGTGATTTTTTGCTTCCTTTTGAATTAGCATCCGTGTTACTTTTGATCGCTATGGTAGGGGCAATTATTCTAGCTCGTCGTGATATGATTCCAGAATCATTAGCCTCTCAGAGAGAAATTGAGACAGCTCTAGAATTGCCTGAACGCCCTAATGAATTAGAAGTCAGAGAATTAGCTTTATCGAAAGGAAGTGAACAGTAAATTAGCCATCAGTAATCTGTAAAGAAAAATTATGCAACTACACTTAGAATTTTGCTTACTATTAGCTGCTTCTCTATTCTGTATTGGTATTTATGGTTTAGTAAATAGTCGCAATGCAGTTCGTGTTTTAATGTCTATCGAATTATTACTCAATGCAGTTAATTTGAACCTCATGGGATTCTCAAACTTCTCCGATTCCGTTGGAATTAAAGGTCAAGTTTTTACAGTATTTGTAATTACTGTTGCAGCTGCTGAAGCAGCTGTTGGATTAGCGATTGTTTTAGCTATCTATCGTAATCGTGACACCATTGATATGGAACAGTTTAATCTTCTTAAATGGTAAAACTTGTCTTATTTGACCTTAGATTTTCCCGCACTAGATGAACATCTCCGTCGGGAATTTTTTTTATTTTTGGTTTGCTTTAGTGTTCGTCTCCGATGCTTTTTTATCGTTGATATAATGCAATCACTGATGATATGACTTATCGCCCCTAATTCTAATCCTACTCCCACAACAATCATTTCTTGAGAATATCTAGTGGCAACTAATTTTATGATCTGGTGGATTGACTGTTGCCAACTCCAGTCAATTGTCCAAATTAACTGGGTGATCATTACTCCGATTATGGCTACTAACATTAGAACGGTCGCAAGATACAATAAACGTAGAATAGTCCCAATCAAAAGTCCGTGAGAAAACAGAGAACGATGTTTGAAAAGATATCGGTAGGGCAGCCACATCCCTCGAATAATTCCCCACCTTTTGTATTGAATAGAGTGAATATCGAGATCAGGACCGAACATTAATCCACTGAAGAGATAAGAACTTGCGATTAATAACGTTAGTCTTTTATTGTCACTGAAGAAATAAGTTAACCCAACCAGTAGAGGTAAACTCCAAAACGTAATACGATCATGGGTACGGCCGGAAGGCATAAAAAATCTATTCTTGTTGTTTAATTATCAAAAGATATGTTATCATCCCATAAGAGTGAACTGGGGCGATTAGCTCAGCGGTAGAGCTCCTGCCTTACAAGCAGGCTGTCACTGGTTCAAATCCAGTATCGCCCATTGCCTGGCTTCTATATTCTAGAGCTAGTAAAATTAGACCAGAGATTTTTCCCTCCATAATGGGACTATTCTAAGTCACTTTGTCTAGAATACTAGAGACAATATAACGAGTTTTCAGGTCGGTGTATCCTTCAATCAATGTTGTTCCAATCTACAGAAAAGTAACTAGACGAGAAAAGTGTCTTTGATTAATAATCTGACTATAATCAAGGCTAGCAGTAAGATTATCCCCATAAAACTTCTGAATAAATTTTTTAGGTTGCTTCAACAGACTTGATTTAACGTTTGGAGTTTCATCCAAGATTTCAGATTTTGAAGAGCTAAATTAATCTCTCCTAGAGTCGCAATTTTAAAATGGGCATCAAATGTGGATCGAGCTTGAATGTCCATTAATTTATTTTCAAAAAAATCAATTCAACTTTCTTTGTTTATAGTACTATTTGACTTACACAATTAAACAGTTGATCTGCGGAGGATATCATGAAAAAATAAAAGTCTCTCGAATATAGCTGACTAAGTACACTAAAAGTGGATTACTTAAAAAAAGTAGGATATAATTCCCACTCAGTGGGAATTATATTTTTAGCTAAATTATATTCAGTTAGAAGATAATCCTGAAAACTCACATTTGAATAATTAGAAATACGAACTATAACTTATGACAATGAATACTACCATTGCAAGTTGGGGGTTGAGCTCGTTTTTGGCTATAATGACTTTTCTATTTATAATAAGAATTATTCTAACTTGGTATCCTCAGGTAGAAATTAATCGTTTACCTTGGACATTAATTATTTACCCTACAGAACCATTTTTAACTCCTGTTCGTAAAGTTATTTCTCCCTTAGGTGGCGTAGATATTAGCCCTATTATTTTGGTAGGGATTTTTAGTTTACTACGAGAGATTTTACTGGGACAGCAAGGATTAATTACCATGACTTTACGAGCCAATTAGACAAATAACATTTTTCGTTATAGTAGGAAATCTTTAGTTTTTAATGGGTTCTCTAGGTCATTATATATCAACAAAACTTGTTACAATAGTTTACAAAAGCTTTCTTCGACGTCATTAGCATGTTGTTCCTATGTCTGAAGTTACTGTCTCATCAGTTGTTGAGTCCCCAGATTTGATTACCATTGAAGCAAAACATATTAATATTTCCCAAAGTAATAGTGAAGATTTGGGGCCCATTAGCAATTTTTCTCCTGAAAGTTGGAGTTATCATCCAGAAAGTATTAAAGAATATTACAGCAAACGTTTTTTAGAAGTTTTACATCGGTTGATTAGTATTGCTTCACAATCTTTTTGGTTTTTTTTGAGTTTATGGTGGGATAAATTAAGGGGAATTAACCCTAAAAATAATCGCAAACGGGCAATTCAGTTGCGTAAAATACTGACTAAACTAGGACCTACTTATATTAAGGTTGGGCAAGCTTTATCAACACGTCCTGATTTACTCCCCCCTAATTATATTGATGAACTAATCTCCTTGCAAGATAATATTCCTTCTTTCCCTAATGAGGTTGCTTACCGTTTTATTGAAGAAGAGTTAGGAGAGCCACCCGAAGAGATTTATGCAGAAATTTCTTCTAATCCCCTGGCGGCAGCTTCCTTAGGACAAGTGTATAAAGGAAAGTTAAAAAATGGAGAAAAAGTAGCTGTAAAAGTGCAGCGTCCCGATTTAATTCGACGGATAACACTGGACATTTATCTAATACGAAATATAGCCAGTTGGGCTCAGAAAACATTTAAATTTATTCGTTCAGATTTAGTTTCTATTACAGACGAATTAGCAAGCCGTATTTTTGAAGAAATTAATTACATTCAAGAAGGAAAAAATGCGGAAAAATTTGCAGAATTTTATGGACATCTACCCGAAATTTATGTACCTAAAATTTACTGGAAATATACGGGAAGACGAGTTTTGACAATGGAATGGGTAGAAGGAACAAAATTAACTGATATTCAAAAAGTTCAAGAGAAGGGAATTAACGCAACTCATCTGATAGAAGTCGGAGTTCAATGTTCATTGCGTCAGTTATTAGAACACGGTTTTTTCCATGCTGATCCTCATCCAGGAAACTTATTGGCTATGGATAATGGACAATTAGCTTATCTAGACTTTGGCATGATGAGTCATATTAAGCCTTATCAACGTTATGGTTTAATTGAGGCAGTTGTACACTTAGTTAATCGCGATTTTAAATCGTTAGCTAATGATTATGTTAAGTTAGACTTTCTCCAGCCAGACACAGATTTATCTCCAATTATCCCAGCTTTAAGTCAAGTCTTTGGTAATGCTTTAGGAGCAAGTGTTGCTGAGTTAAACTTTAAAAGTATTACAGATCAGATGTCTGCAATGATGTACGAATTTCCTTTCCGTGTTCCTGCCTATTATGCTTTGATAATTCGATCAATGGTAACACTAGAAGGAATTGCCATTGGGATTGACCCTAATTTTAAAGTTCTTAGTAAAGCTTATCCTTATGTTGCTAAAAGACTCCTGACTGATCCATCTCAAGAATTACGAACCTCCCTTAAAAATTTGTTATTTCAGGATGGAAATTTTCGATGGAATCGTTTAGAAAATTTATTAAGGAATGCCAAGGATTCTCAGGACTATGATATTGATGGAGCTCTCAATCAAGCTACTGACTTTCTTTTCTCTGAACGAGGAGCCTTTATTCGGGAAAGTATCATTGATGAAATGATTAATACCGTTGATTTATTGGGGCGTAGAACCTGGTTCAACACCTCTTCAGTAGTAAGAAAACAGGTAGGTTTAGCCGTTCAAGAAATTCCTTTAGACTTAAAAAATAATGGTCAAACAACAGAACATATTAAAAATATTTTAAGAATTATTCAAGATACCCCAGGATTCGATCCTATACATCTAGTACCCATAGTGACAAAACTATTAGTTAAGCCAGAAATTCAACAGATGGGGCAAAAAATTTTTGAAGGGTTAATGCAGAAAGCAGTTGCTCGTATAATTCGTAATCTACTCTTAGAGCTAGATAAACCTCGAGACCAAAAAAGTACTACGTCTTCAACTCAAAATCAAAAATCTTTACCTGTGGCCTCTTAAGTGTTGTCGATTTGGTAAAGTTATAGAATAACTGTCGGGTATTTTTACTTTTTATAATATATTTATCCTCTGACATACTTTATTTTCTTATTAGTACTAAATTTAAATATCAAATTTAATTCTAAAGTCATGTAAAGACTCAGACTAAGATGCTTGTTATACTCATAATTTATACTAAATATATTTGTATAAACTCACTCACTAAGAACAGGTAAATAATCTAGTTTAAAATATTTCCATAAAACCTTATTTAGTTTCGTAATTTAGTTAATTTAAATTTTAAAAATATACATGAAGAATATACATGAAAAATAAATGTTATGCGTGATTAGATAGATGACATTAATCCTAGTTAGGAATATTATATACAAACTCTTTAAAAAGCTATAACTACACTATAGTAACAAGTAACAAGAAATTATTTTTATGGTGTAAAATCTAATAAAATAACGGTTAAAATCAGATAGGAAACATACATTTAGTTAATTCTATGTTTAGAAAATAACTCATTAATTTAAATTTATACTAGTATATTAGTAGATATATAAATGACTAGAAAATAGTGGGTTAGACAAAAAATATCTTGAAAAAGATGAGATTACTTAAAAAAGCTCATATTTCTGAAAGGAAAATATGGAAACAGAATAAGAAAGTATTCTAAACAAAAAATATTGATTACAGATAAAACTTAAAAAATTTAATCCTTAAAAAGGGATATACAGAAGCTGCAATAAATATATGTTTTTTAAACGAACTTAGAGATAGAACTGAAATCTCGGAAAAAGTAAACTACTGTAGGGAGTTAAGACTATGGATAGTTTTATGTTTATATATTTATCAACCTACTAAAGATAGTAATTCTATAGATTTTACAATATTGCCATACTAATTATCCAGACCTAGTTCCAGACTTAGAGCAAAAACCGGATAATAAGATATAACAACTATAAAGATTACTATAGGAAAAATTTAAGGATTTTAAGGTAACTTATTTTTTAAAATTAAATGCTGCTAAAATGAGTCTAACATAAATAATTAAACTTCGAGAAAAATCAGAGAAAATTGTTTAAACTTTATAATCGCATCTTTTAGTTAAACTGAAGCAGTTTATGAAACAATTTAATTAGTAATATAAAGTATGCTTAGATAGAATGAAGCAATTATTAATCATGAACTCTTAATTAAGATGAAATTTACAAACCCTTGGATCATTGCTAATGGTTTAAATTTATTTTTGATAGCCATTGCCTTTATTTTACCTAAAAAATTCTTAACTACTGCTGGATACCTTCATGCTTGGGTATTAGGAGTTTTAATTTGGGGAACACTTGGATGGCAAGGTTACACTATCCTTATTTTTTATTTCTTAGTGGGTTCAGCAGTAACTCATATCGGAATAACAGAAAAGAAATTAGCTGGAATTGCTGAAAAACGTTCAGGAATGCGAGGTCCAGCAAATGTTTGGGGCTCAGCCTTAATAGCTGTACTTTGTGCCCTGATGACTCTATTTTCTGCTCCTTATTGGCAACAATTATTAATCTTAGGATATGTCGCTAGTTTTAGCACTAAACTTTCTGATACGACTGCTTCCGAAATCGGAAAAGCCTATGGAAAAAGCACATTTTTAATTACTACTTTAAAACCTGTGTCAAGGGGGACTGAAGGAGCTATCAGTTTAGAGGGAACTTTAGCAGGAATAACTACTTCTGGAGTGATTGCTTTGCTAGCTTTTTTTATTGGTTTAATCAATTTAAAACAAGTATTTTTATGTATTTTTTCTGCTTTTGTTGCTACTAATTTAGAAAGTTTAATTGGAGCAACTTTACAGAATAAATTAGACTGGATAACTAATGAAGTAGTTAATGTTTTTAACACTTTTATCGGAGCGTTTATCGCTATTTTTGCCGCTTGGGGGTGGACTAAATTTATTTAAAATTTGTATAATCATAACTATTATTTATGATATTTTACTTGTCTTACCTTTGTATTCTCTTGATGATAAATTGTTCAATGCTAAATTATACTATTTATTCTTCTAAACTATTAATCTAATATCAGACTAATAAAATTATACTTTTGAAGTTGATTTTACGACATTTTCTGTTTCTGTATTTATTTAGTGTAGTATTTAACTAATTAATACGGCAAATTATTCTATGATATTCAAAAAATTAGTATCGATAAATATAGACAATAACTTTATTACTTTAGATGATCTTCTTGTTTAAGACATCCAATTATTGACTCTATATTTAGAGCCCAGTATAAAAGTTAAACTTGATTAATAGTTTAGGTTTGTGATATTTCAGTTATACTGAATTTAACATGTATACAATCCTATTTAGAAGTTATAAATAGTCAATACATTTTAAAAATTAGTACAAATATTTAAAAAAGTATTATTCATTTAATAATACTTTTTTAAAACACAGACTGTCAATAAATGTATATATTTTCTTTTACTTTCTCTTAAAATATTATTTTTATATAATGAGTTCAGCTGAACCAATATTCTCGAATAGCTAGTGCAGTTGCCGGGGCTAACAAAATCCCATTACGGTAATGTCCCGTAGCTACTAAGACATTATCATAACCAGGTAATTTTCGAATAATTGGAGCTGGTTCACCTTCGGGACGAGGACGTTCTCCATACCAAGTTTTTATTACCTTAGCATTTTGTAAAAAAGGACAAAAACTTAGCGCTTGTTGTTTCATGTTTTCCAATAATTCTGATTCTAAAATAATCTCTTCTGTTCTCTTGGGGAACTCTACTGTTGCACCGATCCAATATTCTCTATTTCCTAATGGAACAATATTAACATCATTTCCGTTAATGACCGGTTGAAAGTTTTGATTTTCTGGTAGTTTATCCAATTTTACTTGTAATGCTTGACCTAAAACTGGTCGAATGTCTAATGGTCGACTAGACGTAATAGTTAAAGAATTTGAGCCCAGCCCAGCAGCTATAACTAGTCCATCGACTTCTAATTTTCCTTGTGTGGTTTCAATTTCATAACATTTGCGGATATTTGAATTATTTAAAGTATTAGAAATAATGTTTTTAACTTTAACTCCAAATTTACAACTAACTCCATTTATAGAAGCTCCTTTAACTAAAGCTTGGGTTAATTTTAAGGGATTGAGTTGTAAATCTTGAGGAGAATAAACTGCTCCAATAATCGTATTATTTTCAATTTGAGGACACTTTTTATGCAAAGTTTCTTTGTCCCAAATTTCTAAATTATAGCCTTGAGACTTGCGAATTGTTATTAGTTCTTTCCACTGTCTTATCTGTTTTTCTGTAAATTTTAACATCAAAATTCCTTGATGATTAATAGGAATACTTTGCTTGGTAAGGGTTTCCAATTCAGGAATTAGGGTTTTGTATCGTTGTAAACTAGTGTGACGGAGTTTCCAGCCCCTTCCCTTCATTTTTGTGCTGAGAATCCCCATTGCGACTCCCAATGCTGCCCTGGTAGAACCCATAGTAGACACTTCTTTATCAATCAAGGTAATTTTTAACCCTTTAATTAAACTTAATTCATAAGCGATCGTTGCTCCAATAACACCTGCTCCAATAATAGCTATGCGAATCATTTTTTTATAGAATATAAAATTTAATACCCAATATTATAAATAAATAATTATTCTGTTAACAATTAAAACTAAATTAATAATAAATAATAAATATTAACTATTAAATAAATTTAACTGAATTTAAAAATTAAATATGAGAATGTATATATCTTTATGTCACCTACTGATTCTTTAATATTAGACATAATTAAGTACGGACATTAAAGAAGAAAAGAAGATAAAATAGCTAGTAGTTGTTAAAATAAAAATACAAACTTACGATGGCAATAATAGAGGCTATCTAGTCACGCTCTGGATTGATTTTTTTTTGATGTGAAGGGATTTCTTTTTTAAAATTAAACGAAAAATACGAGATATAATTTAATCGGGACCAATTAACTGTCAAATTTATATTAACCAACTATTTTTAAGAAAATTATTGACATAGCATTGTTCATTTACTTACAACTACTTATAAAAAAAAAGTAAAATTTCTAACCTAAACAATTTTATGTCAATGACGATAATTAATTACTGATTTTTCTTCTTAATATTCATTTTCCAATCCTTAATAATTCGCTGTCGTTCCCGAGCAATAACTAACGCTTGATTTGGTACGTCGTTAGTTACAACAGACCCAGCTGCTACAGTAACATTTTCCCCTAACGTAACTGGAGCTACAAATACACTATTCGCTCCGGTTTTTGTTCCACTACCAATAATAGTTGGGTGTTTTTGTACCCCATCATAGTTAGCTGTAATGGTTCCAGCCCCTATATTAACCTGTTCTCCTAATTTTGCATCCCCTAAATAGGAAAGATGAGCTACATTGGTTTTTTTTCCGACGATTGAATTTTTAATTTCCACAAAATTACCAATACGAGAGGAATTCCCCACCTGTGTTTGACCACGCAAATGAGTATAGGGTCCAACACGACATCCACTAGCTACTTTACTATCAATAACAACTGAGTAGCGTATTGTAACGTTTTCAGCAATTTTACTATTTTCAATTAGGGTTCCTGGCCCTATAACACTCCCTTTTCCAATAACAGTATTTCCTCTTAGATGACTCTGGGGTTCGATCACAACATCAGGTTGTAATTCAACAGTATCTTCAATAGTGATGCTATCAGGATCAACCATCGTTACTCCTTTAACCATCCAATAATCCTTAATCCGATTTTGAAGGATATCATTGGCTATAGCCAATTGTTTACGATCATTAATACCACTAATTTCAAAATAATCTTTTACATCTACTGCCATGACAGGAGATAAATGTTTAACTACATCTGTTAAATAATATTCCCCTTGGTCATTATTAGAAGAGAGTTTCGGCAGCACTGCGGCTAATTGTGGCCAATTAAAACAATAAATACCTCCATTAATACGATGGTTTTGTTTTTGAGCGGCATTACAGTCACGATCTTCTACAATTTGTCTTACTAAATCATTATCGTCACAAAATACCCGTCCGTATCCTCTTGGATTAGGTAAATGAGCTGTGAGTAATGTAGCAGCATTACGATAAACTTGATGGCTTCTCAGTAAATTTTCTAATGTTTCAGGCCTCAGTAGAGGCACATCTCCATTTAGGACTAATAAATCTCCGGCAAAATCTTTCAAAGAGGGTAATAATTGTTGAATAGCATGGCCCGTACCCAATTGTTCCTTTTGTTCAACAAATTCTAAGGAGTTCACCTGATGCAATGACCTTTGGACTCGTTGAGCTTCATAACCTACAATGACAAGTTTTCGAGATGGATTGAGCAGGTAACAACTTTCGAGGACCCGTTCCACTAATGAACGCCCCCCCACCTGATGAAGCACCTTAGGAAGGTCCGACTTCATCCGTGTTCCACGTCCTGCTGCGAGAATTGCTACGGCTACCATTACTTTCCTAGTTAATCAATGTCCCTGGGTGGAGTATACCGTGTCGTGACTCCTTTTGTTCCTAATTGATAGGAATGGTTTTAATATTTTCGTATGCCGTAAGACAGAAGTAACTTCTATGCCTTACAGTTTAGATTTTGCTTTAACAAAACTGAATCTACCCAAAATCAATGAGCTTTTGAGTTTGATGGTCTTACTTTTGTTTCAAATGTTTTCCTTGTGATCTCTGCGGTTTTTCCATATCGAAACCTCAAATAGAAGAGTTATGTGTTGCTTTCCTAGACTCATTTTTCTATCTCCTTTTTTCCAGTCTATTTATATTTGTTGTGCACGCTGCCGGTTGGTCTAACTGGACTTTGGCTTAAAAGCCATAAATAATTTTCTTAGACTGATTGCTTAGTTTACTTGATTTTCTAAGTAAAAAACTATCGTCATAAAATATAGAAACTATATTTTATGACCAATTAAGCCAGAGTTTCCGGACAATATCCTAGCCCTTTGGTGAACTGTTGTCGAAATGCCTCAATGTCATTAATATCGGGCGATCCATGAGAAACAATAGCCACTTGATAACGACGCATAACATCTATAGGAGATTGTCCAGTTTCCAGGCTCCAGAAAACCATTTGAAGACGGATTTCCAGTTCGTAGGGGATACCAATCTCATTCATAAACGCCTTAAAGTTCTCGTGCTGGTAAGGAGTTAAAGCCTGTTTAAACTTGACCCTAACAATCCAACCATTAATTTGATGAACAACTGTCATTGAACAAGATGGCCAGTTATTATTTGATCGTAAATATTCGATAGCCCGTAAGGTTAAGCTTGCATTACCAAGAAAATAAATATAGTCCATTGTTTTTCCCTAATTTATCTGCGTATCAATTATTCTATGTCTTCTAGGGTGACAATAATTTAATCAACTTTCATAGGGGACTCTTCCCCATTCTATACGTTTTACAATAGGGGAAACTACCCAATTTCTCCAAATTTTTGTTTTTCCCATGACTGATGACTGTTTGTTATCGAGTTACGATTACCAATTACCACCTGAGTTGATTGCCCAAACACCTGTTAACCCTAGAGATAGTTCTCGACTACTGGTAGTTAACTGTTTGACGTCTCAGGTTCATAGTGTGTTCCGGGAATTACCCCGATGGTTATTGCCAGGAGACTTATTGGTACTTAATAATACTCGTGTAATTCATGCTAGACTTTACGGACATAAATCGACCGGCGCACCTGTTGAAATTCTGTTATTAGAGGAAAAAGCCCCTTTGTATTGGTTAGCTTTGGTTAAACCTGGAAAACGGGTTAAAGTTGGTTCAGAAATTTGGTTTCCCGACTTTCCAGGGAGGAATAGAAAAAGTCCCATTTATTTAAAAGCTAGAGTACTTAAAGTTGATTCAACAACAGGGGGAAGATTGTTACAATTTGAAAGTTCTTCACCGGATTTATTTTGGCAAGCAATTAAACATCTGGGTAATATTCCTCTGCCGCCTTATATCAACCATTTTGAAGGTAACTGCGATCTTTATCAGACAGTTTATGCTCAAAAACCTGGAGCAGTAGCGGCTCCCACAGCAGGATTACACTTTACCCCAGAGTTGCTACAAAGCTTGACTGACAAAGAAATTGCTCAAGCCTATGTTACCCTTCATGTGGGAGTAGGGACATTTCGTCCTGTGGAGGCGGAAGACATTACCCAACATGATATGCATCCGGAATGGGTAGAGGTTCCCAAAACCACTGTGGAAATGATTGCTCAGACAAAAAAGAATGGGGGACGGGTGATTGCAGTAGGAACAACAGTGGTTCGTTCTCTAGAAGGGGCTGCACAAATAGCTCTAACCCAAGGTGAACAAGGATTAGGACCATTTCAAGGAAAAACTAATCTATTTATTTATCCAGGGTATTCCTGGCAGGTGATAGATGGAATGATTACGAATTTTCACCTACCAAAGTCCAGTTTATTGATGTTAGTTAGTGCTTTAGTAGGACGGGAGAGATTAATGGACTTATATAAAGAAGCAATTGAACAACGTTACCGTTTTTATTCTTTTGGAGATGGCATGCTAATTATAATTTAGTAGTTTATATTACAAGTTAATTACTTTTTTAAAAAAAAGTATAGTATAACTGTTATGGATCTAGATTTTTATTTGCAATAAATATTAGAAAAGACAGCGAAATTAACTAATGTTTTTCAATCAAATCAAAACTTAAAGATTATCTAAAAAATAGTCATGATATAGCTTACAGCTGGGCTGGGCTTGATCTCCTACTAGATTAATTAACCCCATGCTCTCTAATTTATAGGCTATAGATGGTTCTAACTGTATTCCTATTTCAGTTTTAACCACTTGTTTCATTGCCCCAGCCAACTCAGGAGAGAATTGCAAATTATTCCAATGACGGCGTAAATGTGAACCATAAATTCCTCCTTGGGTCGAAGCTTCTTCTAAAAGTTTACTTCTAGAAATATTCTTATAAGTAAGGGCATCAAAAGCAAGACGAATTAAATAAGGGTGTCCTCCTACCATTTCAATTAAATGTTGGGCAAACTTCTGTTCTTTTTTATCTTCTGACCAACTAAATCCGTAATATTTAGCCAAGGTTAATACCTGTTCCAGTCCAAACCCAGGCAACTTGATCTGTCTTCCTACATTGAAAGGAGATTGATTAGCATCAAGTTTAATATAAACCTCGGTAGAATTAGCAATCACTAAGCGAAGATTTTGCCATATTTCTAAATTATTTGCTTCTTCATGCCAATAGCGAAGCATCGGTAAAAAATCTTTAGCAATATTGGGATATTCAAATATATGATCAAGATCGTCTAAGCCCAACGCTATAGGGCGATTAATTTGTTCCAATAGATAACTTTGAAAATAAGTTTTACAACTTACTAAACTGCCAAATAATTCCTCATTCCAATAATCATCAAGTTTAGGTTGAATACCTAACTCTCGGCTAATGTTAGCACAAAACCAGCGAAGAAATTTATCTAGAGTAGTAAACATTGCCCCTTCTGCACCACGTAGATTAAGGTATATTTTGCGACAGTTAAAAGCTTCAGCATAGACGAGAATAGTCTTAAGAAGAGATGTTTTTCCCATTTTTTCAGGCGCTTTGATCCTGATTAACGCACCAGGTTTTAGAATTTCTTGACAACTATCTACTTCAACCGGGGGACGTTGAATATAAATGGGAGATTCAACTTTTATGTGCGTTTGGAGATCAGTGATAGGAAGACTCAAAAACCTTGGACTTGCTGATACTTGCTTCCAATCAGGATATTTAATGTCCTTGAGCCATTCTCGTAAAACTTGGAATTTTCCAGGACCTTTACTGTGGGGATCTAATTCAGGGCAACCATTGGGTTGATCATTGGCAAAACAACTGTAGAGCTCGGTCATTTGTTTTTTATATGTCTCATGACTGGCTGCTTCGGCTAATCCCCAAACTTCTGTATCCGGTTTACGCCAATTTTCATAAGCAAACCGAACTAAAAAGATTTCTCGAAGTCTTCCTTTTAAATTTTGATTGATGGCTACTTCTTTGAGGAATTGATCCCAGCCTTTTGGTTTCATGGCAATTGCCTTAAGAACATTAAATCTAGTATTTATACTGGCAACAATGGCCGTCAGTATCAAGTACGGTTTCTAATACGCGTCTATCATCGATTCTACTATTTTCGCTTTACTTCCATGTTACCCAGCCTTAAAATTCGATTGTGGGACTGACATTCGATGTGAGACGTTTTATCTTAAAAGTGGAGGATTAAAAATACTCAAAACTAACTAAATTGGAGTGAATGAGCAGGAAAAAATTAATGATGAAACCTATCAAATATCAATTAGCCTTAGGAACTGTTATCGTCTTACTAACCATTATCAGCATAGAAACCATAGCAGTCGCTACCCCTCATATTATGCCTGGAAATACAATTACTAACAATGATTGTGGAGGAGATAAAGATGACGAATGCTAAGGAATATAGCAAATTCTGAAGTATTCATTCAAGAATATTCATCAAAAAACTGGGCAAATTTCTGGCTTTTTCCTAGAATATCTAAAACAAGGTCAATATCTTATTAAGATATTGACCTTGTTTTAGATATAAGAGTTACACATTAATAAGTGAACTTAAAATGGCGTGTCTTAGAATATTTAATCCTTACTAAAAATAGAAATTAAAACAATAATAAAATAGAGAAATTATTCAAATATTTAAACTTTGATGGTTTATCATGGATATTTAATGATTCATTCCGTAATCAAGAATTTGATTTCATGACATGAATAGCTAAAGACTAATAAATACCAATTCAAAAAAAAAGAAATAGTAGCTTGAAGTTGTATATAAATGAGATAAGTGCTTAACATTTAAGTATTTTATAAAAATTTTAAAATGATACCATCCTATATTCTATTTTGCCAATAAAACAAAATTAGTCAAAGTTAGCTTTTTCTACTCAAAATAGCTTATTAGATTTTAGAAGATATATGTTTAACGTAATCTATTGAAATAAACTTATATCAACCAGTAACATTTTTTACCAACCAAAGTGAAGTCTTTCCTAAAACGCAAGTTTAGCTATGGACAAAACTACTTAAGTATACTATTATCCTACGTCTATATTTTAGATACTTACAATAAAGATAATTATCTATCTTAGTTAGTAAACATTTTTAGACTTTTTATTTAATTTATATTGATACAATTAAGTTTAATACTTTTGATAAAAAAGTCTGTTGTTTATATTGATGATATTTTCGACATTGTTTAAATTTCTGGTATATTCTTTTTAATTGACTACAACTGAACATTAAGTTAATTTTTAGATTAACTATTTTAATCTATATATTTTAACTCATCAATTAAATTTACTATCATGTTGTTAACAATTAAAATAGAAAATTGTTTATCTTTCAAAATTTATATTTAAATTCTACTGAGTATTTAAATTCTACTAAGTGAGGATATTTTTAATATTTAAGATACTATTTTTTACTGTTAAATTCTTATTTATAAATTTTATTAAAATGATAAATTGCTCTTTAATTTATTTCAAGTATATTTAGATTAATCTAAAAACTAGAATCACTAATGAACTAAAATTTTCCTCTAAGCCTAACATCCTGTATAAATAATTCTATACTGGTAATTTCAGTGTAATTTACCAAATTATGTTACCTAATTTTAATTACAGGATTTGATGATTTTAATAACAACATAAATACAAAGCTATCCTTTAAGTGAGTGCAAATTAGGCTAGAAAACTAAGATTTCCCTTAAAGCGCATGATGCTAGGCTGAAATTTTTTCGATGAAAAGGGTGGGCTTTGCCCACCCTAAAAGAATTTAGGTATTTAACGAGTTTATAGTTTAACGCTTAGCCAATTTTTTAGTTTTCATCTTCCGTAAACGAATAGACTCAGGAGTTACTTCCACTAATTCATCGGGTCCAATATACTCTAAAGCTCGTTCTAAACTCATTTCTTCGGGGGCTTGCAATTGGACTAACTCATCTCCAGTCGCAGAGCGATGATTGGTCAATTGCTTAGTTTTGCAGACATTCAATTCCACATCTTGAGGACGATTACTTTCCCCAATGATCATTCCTTTATATACTTTAGTTCCAGGAGTTATGAAAAAGATACCGCGATCTTCAGCATTTTTCAAGGCATAGAATGTTGCAACTCCTTCTTCAAAGGACGTAATTACTCCATTGTAACGTGTCTCTAAATCTCCAGAAATAGGACGATATTCCAAAAAACTATGGTTCATAATTCCCTCACCCCGTGAGATACGAATGAAATCTCCACGAAATCCAATTAAACCTCGGGCTGGAACTACAAACTCTAATTGAGTTCGTCCGTTGATTCCAGTTTGCATATCCTTCATTTCCCCTTTGCGTTGTCCCAAGCGTTCAATACAAGACCCAACTGCTTGTTCAGGAATATCCAAAACCAGATATTCAAAAGGTTCACAGGGCTGGCCATTCACCTCCCGATAGATAACCTGAGGTTGAGAGACTTGGAATTCATAACCTTCCCGACGCATGGTTTCAATCAAAATACCTAAATGTAATTCTCCTCGTCCAGATACACCAAATTTATCGGGAGACTCACTTTCTTCGACTCGTAAAGCAACATTGGTTTCTAATTCTCTCATTAAGCGATCACGGATTTGTCGTGAAGTAACATAAGTCCCTTCCTGTCCAGCAAAAGGCGAATCGTTAACGGAAAAAGTCATCTGTAGAGTAGGTTCGTCAACTTTAATTAAAGGCAAAGGCTGAGGTTCATTGGGACAGGTCAAGGTCTCCCCAATGTTAGCATCTGCAAACCCAGCCACCGCTACTAGATTACCAGCACTCGATTCTTCAAGTTCCACCCGTTGCAAACCTTCAAACCCGAGTAATTTACTAATTTTTCCTTTAACCATGCTACCGTCCTCTTTCATCAAAGCCGCTTGTTGGCCGGCTTTAATTACCCCATTATGAATGCGACCAATGATGATTCGTCCTAGATACTCGGAATAATCTAGGGTAGTGACTTGTAATTGTAGTGTTTTAGTGGGATCGCCGGCCGGTGGGGGGATATGGTTTAAAATCGCTTGAAATAGTGGTTTCATATCTAACCCTTGATCTTCTAAGCTATTTTTGGCAAAACCGGATAAACCAGAAGCATACAGAGTTGTAAAATCGCATTGATCATCATCTGCACCAAGTTCCACAAACAGATCAAAAACTTTATCTACAGCAATATTGGGGTCAGCTTGAGGACGATCAATTTTATTAACAACTACAATGGGACGTAACCCCTTTTCTAAGGCTTTTTTAAGAACAAAACGAGTTTGGGGCATTGGTCCCTCATTGGCGTCCACAATCAGGATGCAACCATCTACCATTCCTAACACCCGTTCCACTTCTCCTCCAAAATCTGCGTGACCGGGGGTATCTACAATATTAATAACGGTTTCTTCATAGCGTACTGCAGTGTTTTTTGAGAGAATTGTAATTCCTCGTTCCCGTTCTAGGGTATTGGAGTCCATTACACAGTCTGGTATCTCCTCCCCTTCGCGGAATATACCGGACTGTTTAAGAAGGGCATCAACCAAGGTAGTTTTTCCGTGATCGACGTGGGCGATAATAGCAACGTTACGAATAGGAAGAGACATAGAAATGAAATGGTAAAAAAATTTAGAAATGTTACTATAGGTTTCTTAATGATTCTATCTTAAATGATTATGGTACGGGTCGATTAAGTTTGAAGAAATTGACAATAAACAATTGATGATAAATTAAATCACAGTGAAATTAATTGAGAGGAGGTAAGGATATCATAGTATGATTTTATAACTAAAAGATGATAGTTACTCCAGAGAGGTAAACTTATCTTATCTGTTGTTATGGTTAAATAAGTAGAGAATTATTGTTGTTAAAAACTCTCTGCTTGTTCAACATAATTGCTAATGTTATTATATAACAACTTGTATGTTAACAATAAAAACTACGTATTCAACAAATAGTAAACACAACAATAACTATATTTAAGATCGAAATATTAGATTGTTATTTACCAATAAAACTTTAAAAACAGGAAAATATAAAAATGTTAAGATAGAAGTAAAACATATAGCAAACAAGGCTTTGGCAAAAACTATTTTGAATACTCAATTATATCAATAACCTTTAATAGTTTTATTTTTAAATCAGATAAAAATTAGTCTTGACACTAGTATTTTATATCTGCCTGGAGTAATATTAAGTGTCTAATTTAGGTAATTTTTAATATAAAAATTTATTGTAAATAGATTAAAAAATATTATAAGGTTATGCTTTTTTTAAAATTCTAATTTTTAATAAAATATCTACATTAACCTTATTATTGTATGATAACAAGATTAAATTAATACGATTTAACAACTTACTAAGCGGTTTAAGTTATTAATGATCTTATCAACTATGTTCTTATCTATTAGGAATAAAAAGAAAGTAGATAATCGTTAATCTATAACAAGAAGAAATTTTATTTAATTGAGACGATGTAAATTGTATTTTTTGGTAAAATTGTCAAGATAAAAATGTTTTTTTACAAGAACTAAGTATCTATTTTTATCGCAAAATAGGGATTTGAGGCTGACATTGCTACTATATGTTGTTTGCTACAATAGCTTAACCTGAGTCATTATAGCAAACAAACTATTTACATAGGTAGGATTTAAGTTATGATGCAAAAATATTTGACTAAATTTAGACGACTTTAACTATTAGTCTTAGTCTTGTTTAAAACATCATAGTTTACTTAAGTAAACCTTTTCACCATTTTAAAATAAATGAAAGAAAATGCGTTCAAAAATATTACTTTACTTTGATTACTTGCTATATTATCTTTATAATCTCTTATTATTTATTTTTACTTTTAAAGTAAAAATAAATAATAAGAGTGTGAATTGTACTTTCACCTTCTTATTTCTCTGATTTTAATTATACAGAAGACTATTTACAAAATTTTTAAACCTAAAAAAAGAAATTAAATTAGATAGCTATACATATATTATTGGGCAGTTTTCATTATATTAATAATAATATAATGAAAACTATTTACAAATTATTATCTAGTAACTATACTCCTGATTTTTAACCCTGTTTACATGCATAGCTGTCATCTGTATGAGAAACTTTGTATGATTGAATAACCATCGTTTTTCAAAAATTATTTGCTAATTTATATAAGGAGAATGTTCTAATTGTATGGCTATTGAAATTGAACGCAAATTTTTAGTCAAAGAAAATGTTTGGCGCCCTTGGGGACAAGGAAAAATATACCGACAGGGGTATATTCTGACCCAGAATAATATGACTACCGTTCGGGTAAGAATTGTCGGAGATTGTGCATTTTTAACATTTAAAGGAAAAACTAAGGGCTTTACTAGGGAAGAATTTGAATATTCTATTCCCTTAGAAGATGCAGAAATAATGCTAGAGAATCTATGTGATCATCCCTTGATTCAAAAAATTAGATACCGAATACACTTAGGGAATTTAGTTTGGGAAGTAGATGAATTTCAAGGAGAAAATAAAGGATTAATTTTAGCAGAGGTAGAATTAAGTTCTGAGGACCAAGATTTTGAGTTGCCAGCTTGGATTGGTAAAGAGGTAACCCAAGATTTAAGATTTTATAATATAAATTTAGCTCGATATCCTTATCTAATCTGGAAATAAATTTTTATAATTAGTTGTTGTTTATAATGTTATTAGCTGTTTGCCGTTTTTTATTTGTAAAATGAATCACAAATCTAAGCTAATTTCTCCATCCACAATACCAACTGCACCGGAAGGATTTAAGTCTGGTTTTGTTGGGATTATTGGTCGTCCAAATGTTGGAAAATCAACCCTCATGAATCAATTAGTAGGGCAAGATATTTCCATTACATCTCCTATATCCCAAACTACTCGTAATCGCTTAAGAGGAATTTTAACAGTTGAAGAAGCACAAATAATTCTAGTTGATACTCCAGGAATTCATAGGCCTCATCATCAATTAGGAAAGATCATAGTACAAAATGCTAAATCTGCAATTAACTCTGTTGATATTGTTATCTTTGTTGTTGACAGTTCTGTCCCCGCAGGAGGAGGTGATAAATATATTGCTGAACTTTTAGAAACTTCTACTAAGCCGGTTATTCTAGGACTCAATAAAATAGATAAACAAACCTCGGATCACTATTCTTTAGATGAAAGCTATTCAATTCTAGCTCGACTCTATAACTGGCCATTGATTAAATTTTCGGCGCTAACCAAAGAAAGATTATGTCTTTTGCAAACAGTATTGATCAATCACCTTGCTCCTGGTCCTTATTATTACCCACCGAATCTAGTCACTGATCAACCTGAACACTTTATTATAAGAGAACTAATTCGAGAGCAAGTCTTACAGAAAACTCGCCAAGAAATTCCCCATTCTGTTGCAATTATTATTGAAAAAGTTGAAGTTACTTCTAATTTAACCCGTATTTTTGCAGCAATTAATGTTGAAAGAGATTCCCAAAAAAGGATTATTATTGGCACAAAAGGAAATATGCTTAAAGCCATAGGAAGTGCCGCAAGAGAGAAAATACAAACATTGATTATGGGAGATATTTATTTACAACTTTTTGTAAAAGTAGAACCAAAATGGCGACAATCAAGTTCACGATTATCAGAATTTGGTTATTATCTTGAGTCTTAAATGTTATTGTCACTAAACATTAAGAGCAATCTATAATCATATCTTTATTTTAAAAATTTTTTGTTTAGGCCAGTTTTAGTTATCTTATGATAATTATGTCAATTTCCAATAATATTAATAGGAAAAAAACAGAAAACTTGATTAAAGATCTATCGAAAATATCTTAATTTTTAATTAAAAGCTTGTTTTCTCAGTGGTAACTAATCTTAATACTTCAAAAAAAATATCCTGTAAAGGACTAAATTAGTTACACAAATAAGATATCTCCATTTTCTAGACTAGTGGATAAATTAAGGAGATACCGTTACAAAGCGATCACTATTGACTATATATAAAGTTGGATAGCTTTATATATAGTCAATAGCAAGATGATCATTGCTTTAATAGTTATTAATTACTAACTAAATTATACTTAGTTCAGAAGTGCCATTAAAAAGGAAAGATATTTACGCTTGTGAGATATAATTTGACTTGACTTTTAGTATTCAAATTTATTTATAGTTAACAATTTACTTGTTTATAAACATAAAACGTAAACATACTTTTTAAGTAGTATTATCCTTAAACAAAAATATCATCGTTTATATTTAAGTAGGATAAACAATTGTTAGTTTATTAAGTATATATTTTTTGTCAAAAATAGAATTGTATTTATTGATATTTTCTCTCTGTTTAAATTGTTAAACTTGGAACAATTGTGATAAACAAGCTAGGTCAAATATAAGAGCTTGTAACTAATTTGTAACTAATATTTAACTTTTATTAAGAAAAATTTAAATATTGAGTTTTGTTAATATTACTCAATTAATTAAATAACTCATTACAGATTGTGGTTTGTTGGAGATGCTGAACTAGTACTTTCTAAAAATTCAACTTTTTACAAGGGACTTGATATTACTTATTAAAAAAAAATTACTTTTCTAAAGTATAGCTAAACACTTAAAGATTAAATTTACAAATGTAGATTTAATCTTTAAGAACGATTTAATCATAATTAAAGAGCGATTAAAGAAAGAACTCTCTTTACTATTATTTTTTATTTACACATTGATATACTTTTTTTATAGCTAAAATCCATAGATTAACCAGGATTGGAAGTCAAGATTTGAGTTGATAGATTATTTCTACATAGTGTTGACATTTGTTAGAATTCTTCTATCGTTTTTTTGTTTTGAATATCGCCATTTACATCATCTCCCATAGTGGCCGCCGAAGAACAATCTTGGAGTTATAGTCACTGCAGAAAAGAACGAATAATAAGTGTAGAATAACTAATTGCTATGATAAACCAGCTGACAAATTAAAATTATATCAGCTGGTTTCCATATAATAACTAATATGGACTTTGTTTTCTCCAAATTGCTATTAACCCGGACAAGTAAAACAGAATTTGCAAGTTAAATTTTATATATCCTTTTCTAGGATAAAAATTAGCTAGTTAACCAACAATAAATTTCCATCACTCTTCTTTGCCATGATTAAAAGGATGAGCAGAAGTTAATTTCTGGAGAAAATTACTATTATCAAAATAATGTTCAACTTCGATAATTTTTAAATCATCTGTGACCCTAGCAATACTTAAACCTACAATTTCAATAGTTTGCCCTGTTGGTGAGTTATCTTTATACGGACCGTTAAATGTTCCCCAATGTCGCCACTTAAAAGTAATATTAGGTGGTCCTGATAATACTTCGGTTAATTCCCAGAGAAAGCCATTAGGAAAAGCTTTATGAAATAGTTCAAAAGAAGATTCAAAAGTTTCCCCTTTTGAACTATATTCTTCACAGTCATTAATAAATAAATTGTAAGTTCCCTGGTCGGATACATTTTGGGCTGTATAAAACTGTCCACCATTACTACTCATTCGAAATTTGTCAGTGACAATTGACAGCCATTGTTCAGGATTAGTCTTGTGGGAGGCTTCCATTTCAAAGGTTCTCACCAAGTTTTCAACAATCGCTTCTAGTGACCCCTTAGGATGCTCAAATTGACTTTCTGCTTTAAGAAATTGTTCAGTATGGGAATAATCGGGGCGTTTGCCGTCGCGCCATTCCACCCCCTCATCATTCGCAATTACTGTTTGGCGGTCTTGTACCCAAAGTGGCAATGCATTCGAGTTATCGCTGTTCATTTAACCTACCTTATTGTCTAGTCTACAGTTTTAAGTCATTATCTCTAGATACCTAATATTTTATTTTAAAAATTTCATGATAATTATTAAAGATAGATTAAAGTATTTGTTATAGTGATATCAACTATTTCTTTCTTGAATTGGGTATTTAGAATACTAAGTTTTTTATCTATAACAACTAGGCTGATGAGTTGTTTAATAAATTATAGTTTATATCTATTTATAATTAATGTCGTGATCATTTCTAACTTATACAATATATTTTGTAAGCAATATAAAAGCTAAAAAATAATAAAGAAAACACATTTAACTACTCCTTAATGAATGTGTCAATTTTTAATCTATAGCGTTCTATTGTTTTCTAATAAAAAATATGAATTAATATTGAGATATATGTGATTCAAATAATACCTTTAAATATTTAGCACTATCGGTTATAGTCATACTTAAATCTCCTTATTTTACAAATATAATGCTTATTGATATACACCAGTAACTTTCGCCGTCATCTATCTTATCTGATAGATAAAAAAACTATAGATCGCAAGTAAACTTTGATAGATTTTAACCTTTCAATCCCGTTAGCTTAAGTTTTAGAAATTACAGTATCTATCACTTATTTTTTGGTTTTTCTATTTTTTTCTATCTACTTGAATAATATCCAGATACTGAGACGGAGTTCTGAACTCTTTAACTATAACGATTAATTAATATTATTATTAAATAATAATACTTAGCTGATTTTCTATTTAAGTTTACTAAAACTAATATTAAAATCAAGAACGAAGCAATTACTTAGACTCTCTAACTCTGGAAAATAGTACGAAAAACAAACCAGAAAGATATAATTCCATCAGAAGCAGAAAATAAGTTGTTTTCTATCTGTTTCTGGGCTATAAAATAACAGTTACTGTTAAGGCAATACCTGTCCAAAACAATGTTTTACTTCGAGCAGGACACAGGACAAAAAGTTTCATGGTTTAAGCCTCCTATTGTTCAAACCACTTAGAGTATTCTAATTTTTCAGTAATAACAGTTACATCATATTAATTTTATTTTATATAAAATCTGTAGTATATGAAATTATGTTTAAGAAATTGCGAGACATTTATTCTTGAACAAAATCTACTGCATAAAAGCTGATTTTATTTACAAAAATAATTAAAATATTATAATAGAGGAATAAAGAGGTAAATATAAAGTAAAAGTTTTTGATTCTTTCCGAAGCACATCCAAAAACTAGTCAATATGATTATATAATTAATTTGATGAAATCAGTTACTTTCTAAAAAAAATTAGTAAATATATTTTCTGTATACTTATTGATTACTTAAATACTTACCTAATAAATACTGTGTAAACAATAAAAAATGAATAAACTATTCATAACTTAAAAATTACTATTGTGTTAGATTCAACAATTTATAATAAATTACAAAAACTCCGAGATAGTTTACGTCCAGGACAACAACAGTTAGCAGATTGGGAAAGAGGAGAAATGGCAATATCTGCAGTTCCTGGAGCTGGTAAATCTTATAGTTTAGCGGTAGCAGCAGCTATCATCATTGGACGTCATCAATTACACTCAAAAAAACAATTGATTATCGTGACTTATACTCGTTCTGCGGCGGCGAGCATTAAATATAAAATTAAAAAATGTTTGAAAGAATTACGATTATCTCAAACAGGTTTTGTGGTGCAAACTTTACATAGCTTAGCACTTAATATTGCTAGTCGCAATCCTAATGTGTCTCAACTTAATTTAGACACGGCTACCATTGTTATTCCTACTCCCAGTCATCGTATTATTCGGACCTCTGTAGAAGAGTGGATTAATGCTAACCCTCATTACTATCAAGTTTTATTAAAAGGATTCCAATTTGATGGAGAAGAAGCAGAAAGACTACGTCGTCAATCAGTATTACGTACTGAAGTTTTACCTAAATTAGCTCATATTGTTATTCGTGAAGCTAAAAGTTCAGGATTATCCCCCCGAGAGGTTGCACAACTCAGTAAATATTCAGCAGATTATTATAATCATTTAGAAATAGGAGCGGGGTTATATAAACAGTATGAAAAAGTAATGAGATCATTAGATTTCATTGACTATGATGACATCACTTTAGCGTCTTTACGTGTTTTAGAAAATACCAATATTCGCCACCGTTTGCAACAAGAAACCTTTGCTGTTTTTGAAGATGAGGCTCAAGATTCTAGTCCTCTTCAAGAGAAATTAATTAACTTATTAGCTCAAGATTCAAATTATGTTGATAAGCCACCTAACTTGATTCGAGTTGGTGATCCTAACCAAGCAATTAATTCCACTTTCACTCCTGCTAATCCTATTTATTTTAATTGGTTTTGTAAACGCTGTGAAGCTAAGAATAACTTAGCAGTTATGGATCAAGCTGGACGTAGTAGTCAGGTTATTATCGATGCAGCTAACTTCACTCTAAGTTGGGTTAATAGTCAATGGATAAATAAGACAAAAGATAGTCATAGTCAAGGAAAAGAATTCAATAAATCTTTCTTGTATTTAAACAAAGAGAATATTCCTTTTCGCACACAATATATTTATCCTCTTAAAAAGAATGATACTCAATCTAATCCTAAATCTGTGGGAAGAGGATTAGAAATTTATACACCAGAAGATATATATGAGACCGTTAAATTAATAGAGAAAAGAGTTGTAAATTTATTAATAAATAACCCTAAACATAACTCAGCTATTTTAGTTAGAGAAAACCGTCAAAGTCGATTCTTAGCAGAAAGTCTAGCTCATTTAAAAAAAGACCACGGAATTCAAATTTATGAAGTAAGAGAAGTAGAACAATTTTCCAAAATTCCTGAGGAAATACTTAAAATATTACAATTCATTGATCGTCCTCACTCTACAGAATATTTAAAATCAGCCTTAGAAGTTTTAGAAAAACGAGATTTAATTGCGGCTCAAGATCTCAATATGCTAGTCACCTATCCAGAAAATTTTCTTTATCCAAACCCCTTAATTAAGACACACAAACAACAAGTATTACAGGCTCGTAATTACTGCTGTAATCTTTTACAGGCTAAGTTAGAACTGCCATTCTATCAACTGATACCATTTTTAGGAATGACCCTTAGATATACAGGGTCAGAATTAGCTACAGTACAAAAACTTTCTGATCGTATTAATCGACAAATTGCAGAGAAAAACTCCTTAAAAGAAACTATTAAAATACTTAGAGAAATTGTTAGTATTGAAGGATTTGAAGAAGTAGAAGAAGACAATGAAGAGCGTTACACCAAAGCCAATCAAGTAACAATTATTACTATGCATAAAGCCAAAGGGCTAGATTGGGACTATGTCTTTATTCCCTTTCTGCATAAAGATATTCTACCTGGTAATCCTTGGGTTCCTAATGCAGCTAAATTTCTAGGAGATTTTGATTTAGCAGAAGTTGCTCGTGCCCAAATTCGAGCAGTAGTCCACAACCAACACATCACCAAAGGATTAGTTCATGAAATACCTGAGCCTAAAAAAGCCTGGGAAGAAGCAGCACAATTGAAAAAGGCTGAAGAATACCGCTTACTTTATGTAGCAATGACAAGGGCAAAACGCCTATTATGGATGTCTGCTGCCCATCTGGGACCCTTTCGTTGGAGTGTTTTTCGAGGAAATAAAACAATTAATTTACAATCTAAAGCTCCCTCTCCCATCATACCAATTTTGAAAAAACAATTTCCTAAATCAGTTATATAAGTATTTACCTTGTTTAAATTCTCTAAATCTATCAGTTTTTACTATTATCCATAGTATTACGAAGATATCTTTCAATAAGTAGAAGAAATTATAGAGAATTACTCATGTTCTGAGAGAGAAATTGCTTGTCCTTGAGCTTGCAATTTAGGAATTAAATAAAGGTTTTGCAGTAAGACTCCTGCACCGGCTACCCAAGGAGGAACAATTAATGCTCCCAAAATTCCCAAGATTTGAACTCCACTCAACACCGCCAATAATTGGTATAAGGGAGAAACATTGACCGAAGATCCCACTAACAAGGGATCAAGCACATAGGTTTCTACATTCTGAATGAATAAAAATAGCAACAGAACCCAAAGAAACATCCACCCCCCTTGGGCGATTGCTACAATCAGGGCGGGGATTGATCCTAAAACAGGACCAAAAAAGGGTATTAAATTAGTAATTCCAGCAATAGTTCCTAAACCTAAGGCAAACTCAGAAATGCCTAGAAATCTAAGTCCTAAGCTAATAGCCAACCCCAAAATAGATGAGACTAAAAGCCTCCCCTGAATATAACCCCCCATTCGTTGACTAATCGGAATAATCTGGGCTTCTAAACGTTCATCCCAGGGGTAAGGAAATAAATTAACAATGTCCTTAATTAATTTTTTTGATCCTGATAACATATAAGCAGAGAACAAAACTGCTAAGATTACGTTCAGAACTCCCCCCAGAATACCCCGTGTAACGCCGCTTACACCAATGAGAAATTTTTGACTGTAACTCAATGTCCAAGACACCAGAGATTGGATATCTAATAGTTGGTTAATGAAATCGAGGACCTCAGGGTGAGTAAAGCCTCGTCTAGTGACTAAATTCTGAAATTCTGTCTGTAAAATATCTAGATATCCGGGTAACTTATCGAATAACTGTTGAATTTGGGCAATAATTGTTGGACCTAATATTAAACTAATCCCAGTTATTAAGCTAAGTAAGCCTAAATAAACAAGAATTACAGCTAGCCAAGAGGAAATCCCTCGTCTTTCTACACTTTTTACTAAAGGAGCCAGAGTGGAAGAAATAACTACTGCAATCATCAAAATCACCAAAAGATTTCGTAGTTGCCATAATATAACCAACAGTAAACCGGCTCCTACTAGTAGTAGTAAGCTAGATGTAGAAATGGAAATTCGTCGCTCAGGCATCATAGTTTTGTTGAACTCAAATTAGCTGGTAAGGAGTTAGCTAGGTATTCCAGGCTACAATTATCGAGCATCTCATCACAATCATCCCACTGTTCTTTCTCCTCATGTTAATTATTATTTCTCATTAATCATTAAGTTTGATGACTCCTGCACGGCAATCCCGTAACCATAAACGAATACCCTGTCCGATTGGCCCATTACTGGCGTCTTTAGGAGGTAGGGGAAGACCTCCATCGTTAAGAGAAGCTAATTGAGAGAACAACATTACTGCTCGCCACCCTTTCTCTGTTTGAGCTAGAAATAGCCAATAATAATTTTCTAAAGTCACCTGACTTTCTTCTCCATACTGGCGTTCCAAGGTAGTAAAAAAGACTTGTTGGGCTGTATCTTTAAGAACGGGTTGATATTGTAAATTTGTTAAGGGTAACGGTTCAAATTCTGGCTTACCTATCACTAAAACATATAGAGATGGAGAAAAAGGACGATCTTTCAATCCTTTTCGCTGAATTACCCTATTAGTGTAACTGGGCAAATCTTTCAACATCAACTCGGTCAACTTTTGAAGATCGGATGGGCAAGAGGTTAACTGAGGAGTATTTTGAGAATATACCCCTGATGGTTTGCCTAAGCAACCTACTGTTATTAACAGTCCCATCAATGTTTGTCTCATCATACCATTTCTAATTCTTTGCAAATTTTCTCCCATGCTGCTGCTGGATCATTTGCCATTGTAATAGGACGGCCAATAACTAAATAATCTGCCCCCGCTTTCATCGCCTCCAAAGGAGTCATTACTCTTCTCTGATCTCCAGTCTCAAACCAACTTGGTCGTATCCCTGGACAAATCAGCAGAAAATCTTCCCCACATACCTGCCGCAGTTGACTTACCTCTCTAGGAGAACAAACAGCTCCATTTATGCCATGTTTTTTGGCTAATATAGCCATTTGTAAGATATAATCAGATAAATCATGAGTAACTTGAAGGTCAACAGTTAACTCTCGTGAACTCAAACTGGTCAGTAAAGTTACAGCTAATAATTGGGTACGAGATGCAGTGTTACTAATAGCTTTTGTAGCCGCTTGTAAAGCGGCTCGTCCGGCTGTAGCATGGAGGGTAAGGAAATCTACCCCATATTCGCTGGCACTACGACAAGCCCCCGCTATAGTGTTAGGAATATCGTGGAATTTGAGGTCTAGAAAAATACGTTTTTCTCGTTCTTTGAGAATAGTTAGAATATCTGGTCCAGTAGCTACAAATAATTCTAGTCCTACTTTCCAAAAGTTGACCTGAGGCAACTTATCCAAAAGTGTTATCGCTTCAGTTAAATTAGGAACATCCAGGGAAACAATAACCTGACTAACCGGTGACATGATATTAGTGTATTAGTGATATTAGTATATTAGTATATTAGAAGTTGCAAATTATAGTTTGTCATTTCTTCTCTCTTCTCATTGAGAGAATATTACCTAAGTAAGTGTTTTTAAATAAATGAAATAGATGATATCTTTGTGTTTTTATCGACACTTAATATTTAAAAGTATGTCACTTTAATCTCTATTGTTTATGATAAATATTTTGCATAATACTTTGTTTGACTATTTTAGTTAAGCTGTTCTCAGTCATTCTTAATGTTGATTTATTTTTTTTTAACTCTACTTTTCTCATTTTAGATCTAGTTCTAAACCATGAATAATCATAAAGAAAAATATTTATGATTATTTTTTAGTTATTTTATTTGATATTTTTTCTGTCTTTAAACTCGATAAAATTACTCTACTTTGGGCGCCTACTTTTCGTAAAAAACTACAATATCTCTTTTAATAATTTATTTAGTCCATAACTCATCCTCAGCTATATTTCATAGTAATTATACTTGGTACACAATTTTATTCCCCTCTTAGACTTAAATACAATATCTTTACTATTGTTTTGGAAAATATTTTTATATTACAAGTAAACTCTGGTAGTATTTCCCTTTATAATTTCATTATTTTTAGACATACTAATATCTAATTTATCTCTTTTTTCTATCTTACACTTATTTAAGCTTACTTAGAGGTACCGTAATCGCATATATTACTATTTGTCCCTGAATAGTGAATCTTATGCGAGTTGCCTTATTCACAGAGACCTTTTTACCGAAAATTGACGGAATTGTCACCCGTCTACGTCATACAGTTGAACATTTACAGCGTAATGGTGATCAAGTATTAGTCTTCTGTCCTGACGGAGGTATCACTGAATACAAAGGATCTAAAGTTCATGGAGTCAAAGGAATTTCCCTGCCTCTATACCCAGAATTAAAATTAGCCATTCCTACTCCCACTGTCGGTAAAACAATAGAACGATTTAAACCCGATTTAATTCATGTAGTAAATCCTGCTATTTTAGGGCTAGGAGGAATTTATTTCGCTAAAACAATGAATATTCCACTTATAGCTTCTTATCACACTCATTTACCCCAATATTTACAACATTACGGATTAGGATCATTAGAAGGATTACTTTGGGAACTGTTAAAATTAGGACATAATCAGGCACAATTAAACCTCTGTACTTCAACAGCTATGGTGAATGAATTAGTAATCCATGGTATTGAGCGAGTTGATCTATGGCAACGGGGTGTGGATACGGAAATGTTTCAACCTCATTTAGGTTCTGAACAGATGCGATCACGGTTATCAGCAGGACATCCTGAATGTCCTTTATTATTGTATGTCGGACGAGTTTCTCCAGAAAAGCAAATTGAGAATATAAAACCTGTTCTGGAAGCTATTCCTGATGCTCGTTTAGCTATTGTCGGAGACGGGCCTCATAAAGAAACATTAAAAGCCTATTTTGCCGATACTAAGACAAATTTTGTGGGTTATCTCCAAGGATTAGAATTAGCTGCCGCCTTTGCCTCATCAGATGCTTTTATTTTTCCTTCACGGACGGAAACCCTAGGATTAGTCTTATTAGAAGCTATGGCTGCAGGATGTCCCGTAGTAGCCGCCAATTCTGGAGGAATACCTGATATTGTTACTGATGGGATTAATGGATATCTATTTGAGCCAACTGATGTTGATGGCGCTATTGTTGCAACTCAACGTTTATTAGCGGCAACAGGAGAACGAGAAAAATTGCGAGGGAATGCTCGTCTTGAGGCAGAACGTTGGAGTTGGGGAGCTGCCACTTCCCAATTACGTGATTATTATCAAAAAATTCTTCAAGAAGAATCTTTATCAACTGCAGCTTAAATTTACTCTAAATAATCTTTGTAGCAATGTTTCCTAAAACGTCGCTACAAAGATTATTTAACATAAAAGAGTTGAAATTATAAAAATCAATCAGGAGATCCTATCAATAATTTTGTTTTAAATATTCATACTACTTATAGTTTGCCAATAAAATAGAAGAAATATTAAAGATGTGTATTTATAACCGACTAATTTATCCCTTCTTGTACGAGAGAGGAAAGGACAGTAAAAACAGCGATTATTGCAATGATACTCAACCTAACTAAACTAATAAATTAAATAATTACAAAACAAACTAAAATTATTACTATCGGCCTTAGTGGTAATAATTTTAGTTTGTGGTATCGAGTCTTAAAGTCTTTATAAGAGTAATTTTTTTTTATATTTTCATCGACTGTCCGAGTTAACTGTCATTAAATACTTAAAAATGATTAATTCGAATAATTCCAACATCATAATAAAATGAACAAACTGTGATTAGATGTGAATCAGTTCTGGAATATCTACCATCATGAATAGTTTCTCAGCCTAAAGTAAATGTTTTACATAGATCAACCTATCACCTGTTTTACTATAATCTGCACAGAAAGTGAGCACAACTAACGACAATTAAAACAATTTAAATTAAAAATTCAGCTTGAGAGCATTAACCGGGACTTCATCCCAAGAGTCTACGATTCTGAGAGTAGCGCTCCAACCTTCTTGTTTTTTTTGCTCACTTAAGTCCTTAAGCCAAGTTTGGTGACATTTTATGGCTGTTGCTTCATTGCAACAGGCAATACAAGAATAAATAATCCCACAGGGATCGGTTTGTTCATTAACCCAAATTGTCATTTTTAAGAATTATCCTAAATGTTCGTGAAAACTTATAATTAATTGGTTTCTAGATTTTCAAGAATCAATTAAATGATGATCGAGGGCGAATCGTACTAATTCAGCACGGTTATTTGTTTCAGTTTTTCGAAGTAAGCTACTAACATATTTTTCGACTGTTCTAGGACTTAAATGTAGTTTTTTGCCGATATCCCCATTAGACAACCCAGTTGTTAGTAAATTGAGGACTTGGACTTCTCGTGAAGTAAAATGAAAAGAATTAGGAATAAAACGATTATAAATCGCTGTTTCTTGAGAAAACTTGTTTTTTTGATTTCTGAAAAATTCCGGTTTAGAGAAACTCCATTCAGACTGGATCATTTGGGTTCGTTCTAAAAGATTACGAACTACCGCCTTAAGTTCCTCCATTTCAAAGGGTTTGGGGAGATAAATATCACATCCAACCTCATATCCTTGGATTCGTTCTCCTATACTATCTCGTTCGGTCAGAAAAATCACTGGTAAAAGACGGAATTCTGGTAACTGTCGTAGATAGCGTACTACAGTATAGCCATCCTTTAGGGGCATTTTAATATCGGATATGAGCAAATGAGGATGATAAGTTCCTAAAAGAGACAAGGCTTCTTGTCCATTTCTGGCAGTTATGACCGAATAACTGTAAAGTTCTAAATAATCTTTGACAGCTAATCGAATCCCTGGATCATCATCAGCTACTAAGATTAGTAATGGCATAAATACAAAACAGTCTAAATCTTTACTTTTACCTACAACCAAGCAGTGGCTGTCCCGTAGGGTCATTCTAGCATTGGCGGCAGAGAATCCACAGAAAAGCCTTGGGGAAACTTAGTTTGTAATCTTTCTATAATCTTTGATTAAATCAAAGAGAGACTAAAATCTTTTAAGTCTTTGAGACTATAAATTTAATCAAAACAATTAATCATAAATTTTAAGATTCTTTGTTTCGCTTTATGAGTTATCAAAGACTGGAGAATTTATCCGAAAATAGTACCAATACCGGTACCAACCAATATTTCATCTTATATTCAGTGATTTTTTTGCAAAAGAGCAATTAATTAATCTTTCCAAGAAAGATTAGGAAGATCTTGTTGATTATTATCTAATTGATTAATAATTGTTAGTACTAATGGGAAATTAAACATGGCTATTGAGTTTACTAAGTATCATGGATTGGGTAACGATTTTATTTTAATTGATAATCGTTTGAATAATTCGCCTTTAGTTTCTCCAGAACAGACTATTCAAATGTGTGATCGTCATTTTGGAATTGGGGCGGATGGAGTAATTTTTGCTCTCCTAGGAACAGACAATACTGACTACACTATGAGAATTTTTAATTCTGACGGTTCTGAACCGCAAATGTGTGGTAACGGGGTTCGCTGTCTAGCTCGTTTTATCACTCAGCTAGAAGGGAAAGAAATCCCAGGAAAAACTTATTCTATTCATACCCTAGCAGGAGTGATTCCTCTTCGTTTAGAGGACGAGGGACAGGTAAGAGTAGAGATGGGAACTCCTAATCTGTCTGCCAATGAAATTCCTACCACACTAGGGAATCCTAACGAAACAGTGATTAATCAATCCTTAGTTGTGGACGGAAAACCCTGGTTAGTCACCTGTGTGAGTATGGGTAACCCCCACTGTGTTACTTTTATTGAAAATACATCAGCGATCGACCTAGTTGTCCTGGGTCCTCAATTTGAACACAATAAGATGTTTCCCGAGCGTGTAAATACCGAATTCATCGAGGTAGTTCGCCCTGATTATCTAAAAATGCTAGTTTGGGAAAGGGGTGTAGGAGCAACTTTAGCTTGTGGAACCGGAGCCTGTGCATCTGTGGTAGCTGGTGTGTTAACAGGAAACTGTAATCGTAACTGCACGGTGGAACTGCCAGGAGGTTGTTTAACGATTGAATGGTCTGAAGTTGATAATAAACTCTACATGACAGGACCAGCTCAAAAGGTGTTCACAGGAAAATATTAAAAATAGTTTGATGTAATAGGACGTGATTAAGTCCAGAAATGTTAGGATGGAAGACCATTTAGAAAAAATATAGACTCATGTCTCCTTTGCCCAACTATCGACCCCGAAAACTTTCCCTCGGACATCTAGAAGCCGAGATTTTAGAAATTATCTGGGACTTAGAAACCGCTACGGTAAAGCAAATTCACGATCGCATTTTATCCGATCCTGAACGAGAGTTAGCTTATGCTTCTGTCACAACCGTTTTACATCGTCTCACTCAAAAAGGATGGCTAAAATATTCTAAAAAAGGGAGAGCTTTTTCGTGGCATCCCCTTGTATCTCGCGAACAAGCAAGGGCGATACAAGCTTATGAACAATTGCAGCAATTTTTAGCCATTAGCAATCCCGACATTGTGGCAGCTTTTGCGGATAGTTTAGATATAGCTAGTCTAGAACAGTTAGACGCAATCACGTCTCGTCTACAAGCCATTCGTCGTCAACGGGAGGAAACTTAAAGTTATGCACTTATTAATGATAGTGGTGTCCCTGATTTTAGCTTGGAGTATACGTCTTTATACTCCCTTATCTTATATACCTTGGACAACTCGCTGGCAACGATCACTGTTTTGTTTTGTATTCTCTCCTTTGCTATTGTTGATGACTGCTATCGCAGTTGTGGTGATGGGATGTCACGGAAAAATGTTAGGGTGGCAATCTAGTTGGTATGGTTACTTACTCTCAATAGGGTTTCTTCTCTTTACTATCACATCCATTATCAAACTAGCTTTTCAAGGATGGCGATCTATCCAAATGACTAATAATTATCCTCAAAAAATTGTTGAGGGAAAAACTGTAAGACTGCTTGACACTTCTTTTCCTTACAGTGCACAGGTTGGTTTTTGGAATTCTAAATTAGTTGTTAGTCAAGGACTTTTAGATACCCTAGATAAGGAGCATTTAAACGCCGTTATTGCTCATGAAGAGGCTCATACTCAATACCGAGATACATTTTGGTTTGTCCTTTTAGGTTGGCTAGGTTATATTACTCCTTGGTTGCCCAATACTAATGAGCTATGGCAGGATTTATTGTTGTTACGGGAAATTAGGGCTGATCGACGAGCCTCTCAGCAGGTTGACCCCTTACTAATTGCCGAGTCATTAGTATTAGTGACAAAAAGAACCCACACAATTTCGGAAAACATTACAACAGGAATCATGGAAGCCACCTTTCATGACAAAGTAATTTCTAGTCGTTTAAATGAACGAATTGATGCTTTGTTAAGTGAGTCAAAAAATCAGATCATTACTTCTTGGAAATTGAGTTGTATTTTATTGACTTTGTCTCCATTGATTTTGATTCCTTTTCATGGCTAAGTTAATAACTTTTAAAAGTATTTATTTGTGCTAATTTAGTCGTCGGTACTCAAAACTATAGAATTGACTTAGCTAAACACATTTTTCTAAAATCCTATGTCTTATGTTCTCCTAACATATTGTATTTTATTTCCGTATCAAGTAGTTTCAGATTTGTAGAAGTGTTTAAACATTGGATTGATTTGTTATTAATTTTATTTAATGGCATTCAGTGTTAATTTTACTAAATATTTCACGAAAGTATTGATTGTTATCTAATTCAAGATCATAAAATTATCAGTTAATAGGCGTAGACAGTAATGTAACAAGAGAGTTCAATATCTTTCTACACACTCTTGTTTATTCTATTTTTGTGAAAAATTGTAACTTATTTATTGTTTAAAGAATCTGTCCGTAAATTATTTGTCTAAATTATATTTGCCGATAGTTTTTTTCAATCTTTAACTTTTAAAGCTTTCTATTTTCTTAGACTAGAACATGATTTTTTATTCTTATTTTTTATTTTCTTAGATTATGAGTCAACTTTGATAGTTTCTCTCCTTCAATCATGTATGTCAGCTAAATTATCAGTATTTATTGCTTCTTTTAAAAATTTTCTATTTTTTGCTTATTTACAATCATCCATTTGAACATAAATAATTAAAGAGTATCCTAATTCCAAAATTTACTATTATATTAAATTAAAATAATATGGTATTTGTAGTTATTTGATATTTATCATTTGTTTGTTAACAAACGATTCTATAGCAATTACTGTACTGATTGAACATTTTTTAATAAATTCATGATGTTTTCTTTGAAATATTTAAAATTTATTTTTTAAGTTAATTTTCCACAGCTTCTTAAGCTTCTTCTTTTTTTATATAAAAAAAGAAAAATTTTTTATATTAAGATTCGAGTATAGAAATTTACTTAGCTTGAGGACATGGTTTTTCTATTATCATAGTTTACACAATAATGGTTGAAGTAATGAAAACAACTAATCTACTTTAAACTCTATTGTTTTATGCTAAACATTATTTCATGACTAACTTAGCATAATTCTAATCGCCTCCAACTGTAGATTAAAAATATATCCTAGCAGTCAATGATAAGGTGAGTCATAATAAGGTCAAAATCCTAGTCTTTTCCACGACAGGTAAGTTAGTTATATAACCCCAATATAGTACTTAATCAATGGCAAAAGAACCATTAATTGAACTCAAAGGAGTCAGTAAAACCTTTGGTGATCAAGTTATTCTCGATCAAATTGATTTGACAGTTTATCGAGGGGAAGCACTTGTGATTATTGGACCATCAGGAACTGGTAAATCAACTATCCTAAGACTTATAGCTGGATTACTCCCAATAGATAGAGGGGAAATTTATATCAAAGGAAAATTACGCAAAGGATTGATTGATGATGACAATAAACCTATGCGAATTGCTCTTGTTTTTCAACAAGCAGCCCTTTTTGATTCTCTCAATGTTGATGAAAACGTAGGATTTTTCCTTTACGAACATTCTAAACTCCCTCGTAAAAAAATTCGTCAATTAGTTGAGACAAAATTAGCGATGGTTGGCTTACAGGGAATGGCTACTCGCTATCCTTCTCAACTTTCTGGAGGAATGCGTAAACGAGTTAGCTTTGCTAGGGCTTTGATTGCTGATCCTGATAATCCAGTCGATAATCCTGAAATTGTTCTCTATGATGAACCAACGGCAGGATTAGATCCGATTTCCTCCACTGTTATTGAAGATTTAGTCCGTAGTCTTCAAAAAAGCCCTGGAGGATGTGATACGTATGTCATGGTAAGTCACCAAGATAGTACCATTCGTCGGACTGCTGATCGTGTAATTTTTCTCTATGGCGGTAAAATTCAATGGGAAGGTGCGATTAATGAGATCGATAGTAATGATAACCCTCTGATGCGACAATTTTTTAGTGCTAGTGTTCAAGGTCCAATTCGAGTCATCGATTAAGCTATATAGGAGAAAATTTATGCAATGAAACATATCTAACTAATTGTCCTTCATATTCTTAGATAAAGTGAGGAGAAACCATGCTACGAATGCGAACCATTCAAGAAGGCTCGGTGGGCTTGTTTGCACTCTCGGGACTAATTTTGTTTGGAGGACTGGTGATCTGGTTACGTGGGGGAGTCTTAGGTCAAAAAAGCTATCAAATTCAAGCTACTTTCAATGATGTAAGTAGTCTCCAAATTGGAGCTCCTGTACGTTATAGAGGGGTAGCAGTAGGAAAAATCGCTGGACTTCAACCTAGAAGCAACGGGGTAAAGGTATTGCTTGAACTTTCTTCTACTGACTTACGAATTCCCAAGAATTCTAAAATACAGATTAACCGCTATGGACTTATTGGAGAAGCTTCAGTCGATATTACTCCATCAAGAAACTTATCTGAGCAAGCCCTAACTATTGATCCTACCAGTACTGAATGTTCAGATAAAAATCTGATTATTTGTGAGAGTGACGAGATTACAGGAGAAACCGGCTCTCAATTGGTACAAGCATTAACTAAACTGAGCAATGCTTATAGTAATCCTGAATTTGTAAAAAATATTAGTGATGCTTTTACTAGTGTTTCTACTGCTGGGAGTAAAGTTGCTAAATTAACCGATGAAGCCCGTCAGGAAGTTGAAGGTACTTCTGAAGCTATTGGAAGTATTAATCGGGCAGCTAGGGATGCTTCTCAAGTAATGCGTAATGTTAATACAATAGTTACAGAAAACCGTGATGACCTCAATAGAGTGATTAATAATACGGCAAACTTAGTAGCTAATCTAGATGGTTTAGTCGCAGAAAGTAGAGGCAATGTTATTAACACATTGAATAGTTTGGAAAAAACCAGCGATCAAGTGCGGAGCGTTGCTATCGGTCTAGGAAAAGCTGTTAATCAAGTTAATCAAGGACTCGATTCAATAGACACCCAACAAATTGCCAAAGATTTAGAATTTTTAATGGCTAATGCAGCTGAAATGTCGGAAAACTTACGAGATGTCTCAAAATCGATTAGTGATCCTCAAGTTATCTTAACTGTTCAAAAAACCCTTGATTCGGCACGAGTTACTTTTGAGAATGCCCAAAAAATTACATCAGATGTAGAAGAACTAACTGGAGATCCTACCTTTAGAAATAATGTTCGTAAGTTAATTAATGGATTGAGTAACTTGGTTTCTTTTACTAATCAATTTGAACAACAACTCTATACTGCTCAACTGATGGAATCAGTAACCGCACAGTTAGAATATAACATTGATATACAAAGACGTTTGGCTAACAATTCAAATATATCTACTGAAGAAAAAATTTTTCTTCCTATAAGTCCCATTTCTAGGAAACTGTTTGCGTCTCCTGCTACAAAATCATTCAAAAAAATTAGTAACTCTTTTGAGATGATTTCTCCTACTAAAAATTTAAAAAAAATTAAAGAAGAATAGGATTCAAATGTCAATATACTAAATCTGAGGATTAATAATTATGCAAATTAATTCTAATGAACTTAGCTAACTGTCTGCTTAACTATTTTTGGAATCCCAACCAATTTCTATATACATATACAGAATATCAAGTTATGCAGAGACTATAACGCCAATAAGAGTGAACTGTAATTTCAATTGCAATTGAAATTACAGAAAATTTGCTCAATAAGGTTGGGAGACTCCGTATAACTCCCTAATTCCTTAGTTGCCCAAAGGTATTGCTGCCAATTTACCTCTTTACCTTTTTACTTTTTCTTTAACCATACTTTGGAAAAACTATCGCAATATTGCCCTTATAATGAGAGTTGGTTAACCTTAGCAGATTTTGTTTTGTATTAAGAGGAGTTACCAAAAAACAGTGTTTGTCCTCAATGGCTACGAATATTTCCTCGGATTTTTACTAGCATCTAGTTTAGTTCCTGTTCTCGCCCTCACCGCCTCAAAACTTTTACGTCCCAGTGGGGGAGGACCTGAAAGAGTCACCACCTATGAGTCGGGAATGGAACCCGTCGGCGGTGCTTGGATTCAATTCAACATTCGCTATTACATG
The DNA here is from genome assembly GCF_947331815.1 of Cyanobacterium sp. uoEpiScrs1. Classification (GTDB taxonomy): domain Bacteria; phylum Cyanobacteriota; class Cyanobacteriia; order Cyanobacteriales; family Microcystaceae; genus Rippkaea. The sequence goes on along the minus strand of NZ_OX373462.1, from coordinate 318,169 downwards.
TTTGCGTTAGTGTTTGTCGTATTCGACGTAGAAACCGTTTTTTTGTACCCCTGGGCCGTAGCATTTAATCAATTGGGACTATTAGCTTTTTTGGAAGCCCTGATTTTCATTTCAATCCTAGTCATCGCCCTCGTTTATGCCTGGCGTAAAGGCGCACTTGAATGGTCCTAGCGCCAGCGATCGATTGGGAATTGTTAATCGTTCATTGATAATTATCAAACCATGAGTCCTAATACTACCACTGATTTAGCTGCCATCGAGCAGCAACAAAAAGAAAAAATTCTCAACCCTATTGCTCGTAGTCAAGTTACTCAAGACCTCTCAGAAAATGTCATTCTCACTACCGTAGACGATCTTCATAACTGGGCACGTTTATCCAGTCTTTGGCCACTATTGTACGGAACAGCTTGCTGTTTTATCGAGTTTGCCGCTTTGATTGGCTCTAGATTTGATTTTGACCGTTTTGGTCTAGTTCCCCGTTGTAGTCCTAGACAAGCAGATTTAATTATCACTGCTGGAACTATCACAATGAAAATGGCTCCAGCATTAGTGCGTCTCTATGAGGAAATGCCTGATCCTAAATACGTAATTGCTATGGGTGCTTGTACCATTACAGGAGGGATGTTCAGCAGCGACTCTACAACAGCCGTCAGAGGAGTTGATAAGTTGATTCCTGTAGATGTCTACATTCCGGGCTGTCCTCCTCGTCCAGAAGCTATTTTTGATGCAATCATTAAGCTTCGTAAGAAGGTCTCTAACGAAACCATCCAAGAACGTGCAAATCTAATGGAGCAAACCCACCGATACTATAGTACAACCCACAAGATGAAAGCAGTTGATCCAATTCTAACGGGTAAATACTTACAGACAGAGACTCGTCAGTCCCCCTCCAAAGAATTAACTGATGCAATCGGTATGCCTGTTCCCCCCGCTTTAGCGTCCCAGAAAAAAAAGGAGTAAATTAAAAATGGTTGGAGAAGATAAGCCAGATAATATCCCCGAAGTGGAAGAGGCAGCCATTGTTGAGGCTGGTCCAGTCTCCAGTTGGTTAAGGAAAAACGGTTTCGAGCATGAGCCTCTTGAACCCGATCATTTAGGTGTAGAATTAATCAGAGTAGAATCAGAATTCTTGATTCCTTTAGCTACTGCTCTCTATGCTTATGGGTTTAATTATCTTCAATGTCAAGGGGCATTTGATTTAGGCGCAGGAAAAGAGTTAGTAAGTTTCTATCATCTCATTAAAGTAGCTGATGATAGTGATCATCCCGAAGAGATTCGGATAAAAGTTTTCTTACCTAGAGATAATCCCCGTATTCCTTCAGTCTACTGGATCTGGAAAGCCTCAGATTGGCAAGAACGGGAAAGTTATGACATGTATGGCATCGTCTATGAAGGACATCCTGATCTAAAACGGATTTTAATGCCTGAGGATTGGGTTGGTTGGCCATTACGAAAGGATTACGTTTCCCCAGACTTTTACGAGTTGCAAGACGCTTATTAAAGTTTCATTAACAGACTTCCTACTCCCTTCTGTATTGTTCAGCTTATCTAACAATCAGAAGGGTAACTTATGAATAGTAAATTCTTAAACAAAAGCTAATGTCATTTATTAAGTAAATACAGAAAGTAAAAATGGAAAACATTGATTTTACTATTAACAATATATAACGTCTTAGTTCAATCAGCGTAAAAGGTGTTTATTATGTTTAACTTTTCTGGAGTGCGTCCTATAAATCTGGGTGTAAAAGCTAGAAAATTGTCTCCTTGTCCTGGGACCCCTAATTGTGTTAATAGTCAAAGTTCTACTCCTCGATTTAGGATTGCTCCTTTCCCTCCAATTTCTATTGCTGAATTAAAAAAAGTTATTAAAGACATGGAAAGAACACGTATTATCGAAGAAACAGAAAATTATCTCTATGCCGAATTTAAGACTAAGTTAATGGGTTATGTTGATGATGTAGAATTTTATCTTGACCCCAATGAAAATGTAATTCATGTTCGTTCTGCGTCTCGTTTAGGAAAATTTGATTTAGGAGTAAACCGTCAACGAATAGAAAAAATACGCACCAAACTCTAAAAGCAATAATTTTCTAAATTATTGATTAATTTATTGTTAAATAATTTGTAAAAGGCTGATAAAAATTGGTTTTATGATAAAGATTATTGAGGAGGTATTTTAGGCTAAAATATTCTGGTTAACTCAAATAATATTCGAGTTAAATCACTAACAATATCAAAAGATTTATAGATATTAATTACTATACTAGTAGCTATTCTTGATGACAATAGCTACTAGTACAATGGGTAAAAGTTAAGCAAGAAGGGCTAGCTACTTACTGAAATAATTTTAAAGTAACAGGTATTTCTCACTGATTTCCGTTCTGAACTCGGATCCTATTAATGTTCTTCTAGTTAATAGAGTAACTCAATAAATATTTAATTTAACGATTTACCACTGAGCAGTTAGGAGAATTACTGCTTAACTCTAATTCTAATAGAAGCTGTGAATTGACTTAAGTTCAGACTCAATATTATTCAGCCTAGAAAATAATGCAGAGGAAAAATATTCCAGGCTTAACCGAGTGGAAGTGTCCGAAATAAGCGTCGTTAAAAAATCCCCAAAAGTTAATATGGTCAATCTATTCCCAAAAACAAGATGAGTAGTATACTTTTGACTACCAAGTCCAAGTTACTCAGCAAGGAGATTAAAGATAATAGTAATATTTCTGAATAACTTAGCAGAAGTACAATATATATTTATTCAGAGTTTATAATTATTAGTGATACTAGTATATTGTCATAGTCGAATGGTTAATTGTGAGTCTTTATAAAGATTACTTCCTGTTCCCCATTTGTAAAAATATAGAGGGGATAAGTATTTGATTGTCAATTTATAGTAAGTAATTGCAGTAAAATATCTCACCTATTACTCAATAATTTACTATATAAAGTTGTGGTAAATTATTGTCGGATTAGTTAAAAATAATATTTTTATATAAAAAGATATTAGTTTATAAAAAGCTATTTTTTAATAGAAATAACAGAATTTTATAGTTGCATTAATTATAACTATAAATTATTCGATACTATTGCAATTTGTTTGTAGTACGATAAAAATTAAATATTTTAGACATTTTTATTATCTTTAAGCGATTAAATTACTAATAGATATTTTGGATGTAAATTATCTTTATATTTAGTAATTTTGCTATTATAAAGTTCATTGATATAATTATTTTTATTATTAAAGGTTAGGATTTACTTCATTATTTTTTTTAAATCAACAATATTATTTATTAATTGCTACTATATTTAATAGTAGCAATTAATAAATAATTACTACCCAAAATTTTTATTTTCATGCATAAACAATTTAATCTTATAAATCATGTTTTATCTGTATCCAAGAGAAGAAATATTAATTATTAATATTTCTTTGTTGATGTAAATATTGTAAATTATCATTCTGTATTGTTAATTTTACTTCTGTAAGTCTAGAGAACATAATTGTATTGATTCCAAGGTTTAGGGTTAATATTAAGTTATTTTTGATTCAGCCACGTAATACTAACAGTAAAATTTTTTAACTAGTACAATAAAAAATCAGAAATCAACTTAGACAAATTACCAAAATTTTTATAAAAAGTAAATAATTTAATTTAAGTCAATACTTAGTTGTTAAAATAAACTACATTAGTTTTAATAGGAAGAGATGGAGAAACTATATTATTTTAAATGTTTATAAAAAATAAATATTTAAAATAATATAGTTTATTGATAATAGAATGACGAGTTTGGATTAGAATTGTTTAAATAAAAAAAAAGGAAAGTCAATTTATTGCAGATAATTAATGACATATTATTTTAATAACTTATTAAGTTGTGTGTCTGATTTTTTATTGTAAAAATAATCTTGAATAGGAAGTTTTATTTTGCGTGTAATTTTTATTTATTGCCATTGTATTAATAGTTGAAATGCAGACAGTAATATGTTGCTTGTCCATTATTTTATCATTCTCATGATTAATACTTAAACGTGCTTGAGACAAAACTTCAAACATCAGCTTTTGTCCGGAAAAGACGACTCTATCAAAATACCAATTCGGAATATTTGTAATCCTATAAAGTTGACTTGTCGTGTTTATATAGCGATAAAGGATAATTCTCCTTTGAATAGTTGTAAGGGAATTGAAAATACAAGCCATAGTGACAGTAATTTAGACAATATAAATCCAATTCTTTATTTGTTTTATAAAATAACACTCAGCGATTACAACTGGCTGTAATTAATACTATATTTAATATTTTTATCCTCAAATCATGATATAATACAAAAGCGGTGTAATACTAGCTTAGACAAAATTAACAGAAAATATTTTTGAATTTTTTATCTAATTTATTTATCTTTGTCAGTGTGAAGAGATGTTTATTGAGAACTAGCTAAGTTGAATTGACACTTCTTATCTTTAAATTAGAACTTATCTTGCTATCTGCTCATAATCTCGTTAAAGTTGAAGATGTGTTACACACTTATCATCACCTTTAAATAATTTATTAGATAATGGAGTTATCCTGGGATTATTTATTATTGCTCGTTCTTAACTGTTTGTAATACCCTATTTATGAGCAACTAACTCTGCCAAAATTAATGTTTAAGACGAATTCAACAATGAAACAGCGAATTCTATATGTTCGTCTCCCATGTAATCCTATTTTTCCTATTGGAGTTGTCTATTTATCTGATCACGTTCATAAACTTTTTCCTGAAATTAAGCAAAGAATTCTTGATCTTGGAACGGTTCCACCATTAGACTTCAAAGAAACTTTAGATAAAAGTATTAATGAGTTTAAACCCACTCTACTTGTGTTTTCTTGGCGAGACATCCAGATTTATGCGCCTGTTGGTGGTAGAGCTGGCAATCCATTACAAAATGCTTTTGAGTTTTATTATGCTAAGAACCCTTTAATACGTCTAAGAGGAGCAGTAGGTGGTTTAAAGGTGACCATGGCTTACTACGGCGAAATATGGCGAAATATAGGGCTAATTAGGCGTGGCTTTAAACAAGCCAAACAATATTATTCAGAGACACGCCTGGTTGTAGGAGGCGGTGCAGTAAGTGTGTTTTATGAACAGTTGAAGTCTGATCTTCCCAAGGGAACTATTGTTTCAGTGGGTGAGGGAGAAACTTTGCTTCAAAAACTATTGCGAGGGGAAGATTTTTTAGATGAGCGTTGTTACGTTGTGGGGGAGAATGATATCCGCAAAAAATTGATCCACGAACCCCCAACACCTATTGAAAAAACTGCTTGTAATTACAAATATATCCAGAGTATTTGGCCAGAATTTGACTATTATTTTCAGGAACATGACTTTTACATCGGAATACAAACTAAGCGAGGTTGTCCCCATAACTGTTGCTATTGTGTCTATACAGTAGTAGAAGGAAAACAAGTTAGGATCAACCCCGCTGATGAAATTATCAGGGAAATGCGCCAGCTTTATGATCGAGGAATTCGTAATTTTTGGTTTACAGATGCTCAGTTTATTCCTGCCCGTAAATTCATTAAGAACACTGAAGAATTATTACAGAAAATTCTCGATTCTGGGATGACAGATATTCATTGGGCTGCTTATATTCGGGCAGACAATTTAACTCCAAATCTGTGTAATTTGATGGCTAAAACAGGGATGAATTATTTTGAAATTGGCATCACTAGTGGCTCACAGGAACTAGTGCGCAAGATGCGAATGGGTTATAAATTACGAAGTGTTCTGCAAAATTGTCGTGATCTTAAAATGGCCGGGTTTAACGACATAGTGTCAGTTAATTATTCTTTTAATGTAATTGATGAAACATTCGATACAATACGACAAACTATTGCTTACCATCGGGAACTAGAAAATATTTTTGGGGCTGATAAACTAAAACCGGCTATTTTCTTTATTGGGTTACAACCTCATACTCACCTAGAAGAATATGCTTTGGACAAAAATATTCTAAAACCTGGGTATAATCCTATGAGTTTAATGCCTTGGACAGCTAAAAAATTACTTTGGAATCCTGAACCGTTGGGATCATTTTTTGGAGAGGTTTGTCTACAAGCCTGGCGAGAAAACTCTAACAATTTTGGACAAGAAGTTATAAAAATTCTAGAAAAAAGATTAGGAAAAGCTGATTTAGAAGAAGCTCTAACTGCTCCTATTGAAAAAAAGAAAAAATAATAAATAGGATATTAGTTTATGATCTATATGCAGAATAAATGCTTAAAACTATACCAGTTATTATTAGTAATAATATGGACTGAACGGCTAAAATCCCATCATAATCAATATATTTTATAGGTATAAAAATTGAATTCAGCCATAAATTTTAAGCTTTATTAGCCTTACTTTTTGTTAATTAACTTAGTTCAATGAACTTAGCAAAAATTTTTTATTCAATATTCATCTGCACCCTTTTGAGCTTTGCTAAAGGCTAATAACTGCTCAAAATGGATTATAGGCTAAATTTACTTTCATGACAAACAAGAGTAACAAACCGAGACAGCAAAATAGCTTCACTGCCTGGCCAGTAAACTAGTTTTTTAAAAAATATTTAACTCTCAGTCACAATTTCGGGATACAATCCTAATTGCTTAGACAACTGACGAGCAAGAAAAATCAGGAACTTTGCTCCATCTTGATTTCCCTGATGAGCTTGTGCAGTAGAAACCTCTACTAGGGTTTGAACAAAATCTGCATCAATTAAACTTTTGTTAGCATCTAACACGTCCGGCTCTTGTCCATTGGGACAACTTACCAAATCTTGAATTAGTTGAAAATACTGCTCTCGACGAGACTCTATCATAACAATGGTTCTCCTTAAGTAAATATTCAGAGTTAAACTTAATTAACTTAATCGTCGTCTTCATCAGGGGATTTTGTTAAAACTTCAAACACTGTCGTGGCACAAGATTCTCGATTTTTATCAATCTCTTTTACCCTTTGAGTTATTAGTTTAGCTTCTTCAAGTCGCCCAAGTTTTGCTAAAATAAAGCCTTCTGCTGCATAAGCGTTTAGATACAGTCGGATGGATGAATCAGATTGACGACCGACTAATATAGGCTTTAGTTTCTCCCATTGTAGCGGAAGTTTTTCAGTCTCTCGGATGATTTTTAAGATTTTCTTTGCGATATCAAGAGCAGTTTCAGGTTTCTTTTTATAAAAGAAGAAACGATAAGCCCCTATTAAAACATCAAGGTTATTTTTCGCCTTGTTTAATGCCTCACTTATATATTGTTCCGCTAATATTGTATTTTCCCAATTGTTAGAGGCCAAAATTAACAAATTTTTTACTTCTTCTGATACGTCATACCAGGATAGTTGATCTTGATTTGTTACCATAATGTATCTTAATAATTTCATCGTAATCTTAGCATTTTAATATAAGTATTAGTATTTAAAGATTTTTTACAAAATACATCTTTAGATAAAAAGGGTGTACTTTACTTTATTATCTACAAACAATAGTCAACATAATATACAGAAAATAGAGTTTAATTAGTTCGATACAATATATTGAGTTGAGTACAAAACTATAAAATTAACTTAATGAGTTAACTATTGATATATTCCTATTGAATTTAATTGAATTTAATTAAATTTAATTGAGTTGATTTATCTTCACTTAAACTAATTTGTATAACAAAAGAATCTTTTTAAAATTTAAATTAATTTAAACAGCTCTTGGCGCATGACTGTTTGATCAGCACAAAGCTTAAATAATCGAGTGACTTGTAACACAAAATAAAAATTTATTAAATAAATGCAAAAATGTTAAACTTAGATATTTAAACACACTCTATTTTAAACAAATATTCAAAATATATAAATTACAGTAATTTAAACTCAATTATATTTAGGTAAATATTTATCATAAGATATTAAATTAAATAATATATTAAAAATATTTAAAGGTTTGACTTCCTCTCCCCTGAGAAGCACTTATAATTCTCATAACCTTACTTCTTTTTAAATTAAACAAGTATGTTTTCTGTCCCTTAATCAAGGAATAATAGGAGAATTCTTTAGAATAGTGACATAGTGTAGATTACATTTTATCTTAATGTCACTGGGCTTAAAATAATAAATGCTAGTTCTAAAATGTTGAGTAATTACGTTCTATTTTTGTTGGTATTTAGAATAATATTTTGGATTCAGATCTTTTTATTTTAACTGAAATGATTAAAAGTTAGGGTTGCGCCTAGACGCAACCCTAACAAAAAAACTGTCCTAAGCAGGAGCATGAGTATAGCAGTTTTTAGGACAGATGCGAGCACAAGCTTCACAGCCAATGCAATTATCCTTACTAGCAATTGTCATAACTTGACGTTCGATATCATCATCATCATCATCCTCGTCAATGAATTCTCCGTCTTCATTAACCCCCATTAAAGCCAATACTTTCTGACCACAGACTTTGAAACAACGTCCACAACCTAGACAAGTATCTTTGTTGATGGAGTCAACAAATTGGGGAATCCATTCAAGCCCACCAAAAGTTAAAGCAGCTGCAGTTGCCATGTTTGTTCTCCTTTTTAAGATAATTTCGGTTTTGAGTGATCCTCGCTAGTCAACTGTAAAAGTTGACTAGGCGAGTATTCAAGGGTATGACATCCACTTGAATTCTGTAACAGCAGCAGACGCTGCGGATGAAGCTGAACTCTCCAAGGAAAAGAGCGATCTTTGAGTTGCTGCCATTTATCCTTCAACACCTCTACCTGTAAGTGGTAATCGTAGGGACTGGTGGGGGAGCAATTCAGCTTTAAATAAAGAGTCATCCTGTGTTGAGTTTCACTAATGGTAGTTAACCAACATGGGAAAATATTAGTTTCGTGAAGGGAAGAAAATCTTTCAATATCGGGAAAAGTCAGTTGATGGGCACGAATACCAACATGGACTAAATTTGAGGTAATGGGTTCAAATACATCGAGGGTACATCCCCAGTCAATAGCTGTAATTTTGTGTTCGGAAACTTGTATGACACGGGAAAAATTCTTGCAGCCGGTCAATTGAGCTACCCTAAAGCTTTGGGGATGTTCAAAAATTGCTCGTTTTGATCCTTGGGCAATAATTTTTCCGCCTTCTAGAATCAAAAGATTGGGACAAACCCGGTATGCTTCCTCTAAGTTATGAGTAACAAATAAGGTAACACCTGGATAACGAATTAAACTAGTCCTAAGGAGTTTTTCTAGTTGATCTCGTAAGTAGGTGTCCAGAGCAGAAAATGGTTCATCAAGTAGCAATATTTCTGGTTCGCTAGCTAAGGCACGAGCTAAAGCAAGTCTTTGTTGTTGTCCCCCTGAAAGTTCTGCTGGATAGCGATTGCTTAACGAGTCCAATTGCACACTGCTCAAATGCTTTTTGATCCTAGCACGAGTAGTACTTGCTGAAAGTCCTTTAGGTAAACCAAAAGCAATATTCTGAGAAACTGTAAGATGGGGGAATAAGGCATAATTCTGGAACAAATAGCCTACACGACGTTCACGAATAGGTATATTAATCTTCTGACGAGAATCAAATAAAACCCGGCCATTAAGGATAATTCGACCGCTGTCAGGAGTCTCTAACCCCGTTATACAGCGTAAAATCATACTTTTTCCCGCCCCAGAAGCCCCTAATAAACCTAAGGGAACTCCATCGGTACGAAAAGACACATCTAACAAGAATCCCGGCAATTGTTTCTGAATATCAACAATTAGCTCAATTTGCGCTTTTGGAACCGGATAATTGGCAGTATCCCAAGTTAAGCCCAATTCATGAGGATCCAGGTTTTCTCTTAACGAGCTGGGTTGTTTTAAAGAAGTTATTCCTTTGCTTTTTCGCTTAGGTTGCTCATCAGACCAATAATTAACAATGCCCATGACGCTAAGAGACAACACTAAAACAACTCCAACCCAAGCCAATGCTTGATTCATTGCTCCACTTTCAGCAGCAAAAAAGATGGCAATGGGAATTGTCTGAGTTTTTCCTGGAATACTACCAGCTAACATTAATGTTGCCCCAAATTCCCCTAAAGCTCTGGCAAAAGCCAATAAAATACCAGCAATAAGACCAGGTTTCGCTAAAGGCAGTAAAACTAACCAAAAAACTCGTCGTTCTGAGGCTCTTAAAGTTCTAGCACTGGCTAACAAATTGGTATCAATTTGTTTGAAAGCCCCTAACGTAGTTTTATACATTAATGGAAATGCGACAACAACCGAGGCGATGACAGTAGCATACCAGGTGAAAATGATGCTGACATTTAATAGATCTAACAACCGTCCAATCGGTCCTTGTTTGCCTAATAGAAGCAATAAGACAAATCCTGTTACTGTAGGAGGAAGTACTAAAGGAGCAGTTAATAACCCATCTATTAAACCCTTACCTCTTCCCCTATAATTGAACATCCAACGGGCTGCAATTATGCCGCAAAAAGAGGCAATTAATGTTGCTGTTAAAGCCGTTTTTAAGGAAATCCATATTGGGGAAAGGTCAAGATGTATCATGATTTTTGCCTTTTGCTTTTCACTGTTTACCCGTAGTTGGGAATGCACATCCTAGTAATCAATGGAGATGCTTAATCATCAAAACTATCTTCTACCGAGTTCGTCGTACATAGATAGCACGAGCTAAGGTACGATCAATTGCAATCCGCATTCCGCCTCGCATTTCTCCAATTTTAATAATATAAGAAGGAAATCGTTGTTCTAAAGTGATTCGAAGTCCAGGCATAATCCCCATAGCAATCAGTTTTCGTAGAAGGTTCTCATCATTCTTTCGTACTTGAGTAATAATCCCTGTATCTTTAGCTTTGAGAAGGTTCAAAGCTAAAGATACAACGCTAAAACTTTGGGCAAACATTTTAGAACTTTACCTCCAGAATGAGTAAGAGTTGATTAAGTAAATACCCCATTAAAAAGGCAAATACAATAACAAAACTTGTTATTGCTAGAGTGATTTTGAGCCCGTGTTGTTTTAAAATTAATTGAAATTGAGCTAGACAAGGAATAAATAGAGTTAAGGTAACTGCCGCTACGATTAATTGACGACCGATTAAAATGCCTGAATTGTGAAGGTCAAACATGGCTGCTGCCCCATAGTCTCGACGAAACAATCCATAGAGAAAAATGGTGGAAGTTGCTGAAGGAAGCCCTAACCAAATCATGATTGGTTCTAACTTATCAAGCAATATTTCAGAGATCCCAGACAGTTTTCCTAGCCAAATTAATACTGAAAATAAAATAAACATATTAACAATTCCCCTTAAATACCATAGAGTTCTTCCATAAGTTTTATTCAAAATATGCTGAACCCTAGGAATCCTTAACGGAGGAATTTCTATATAAAAAGAAGCACTATCGCCAGGTAATATTTTGGCAGTTAATAATCCTACAAGAATAAATACCAAACTAATCATTCCTGCCCAGATAATTAGAGCAGTAGGACTTTGGGAAAGTAATCCTAAAATCACACCTAATTGGGGTAAGCAGGGAACAACCAAGGCCAATAATAGGGTAGCAATAACTCTTTCCCGTTTACTTTCTAAGGTGCGAGTACCCAGAGTTGCCATCGTTCCGCATCCCAAGCCTAAAACTAGGGGAATAACAGAGCGTCCTGATAAACCTAAAGCTTTTAATAAGCGATCAGCTAATAGAGAAAGTCGAGGTAGATAGCCACTATCTTCTAATAGAGAAAACACCAAAAAGAAGGTGACGACAATAGGGAAAATAATGGCGATAATATATCTTGAGCCTAAAGTAACAATACCGTGTTCATTTGCAATCAAATTTTGTAAAATTGTCCAGGGAAAAAGGGTTGCAGTTATCTGATTAATCAAAGGGTTAATAGTTTCAGTAAAAAAAACTTCGAGATTTTTTCCTAATATCCCTACGCCAAAGTTACCAATAAATTGATATATTCCAAAGTAAAGAATTATTACTGATAGGGGGAAGCCTGTAATGGGATTAACGGTTAATTGATGAAAAAACTCTTCACTTTCTTGAGATTTTTGCTTTATATTAACCACCGATGATTCTGCTATTTTCCTAGATAACTGATAACGACTTTTTGCAACTACCAAGACTAGAGGATCACTAAACTGGGCTCTAACATAGTTAATAACAGTTTGAATTTCTAGGAAGTGGGGCTCTAGTTTTTTTGACTGTTCCCAAAAAATGGGGTCTCCTTGAATAAGTAATAAGGCTAAACTACGCTTCGAAATTGGATATTTACATACACCAGCAGTTCCTTGTTGATCTTGTGTCAACAGGGACTCAATTCTTGTCAGTCCTTCTTCAATAGCTGTAGGATAGCGCAGGAGTGGTGACATAATTACCGACTTTAGCTTTTAATGTCTGAATACCCCTTTTTTGGTAGGCTGATAAGGTAACAACAGGAATACCAAGGGAGGCTTCTAATTGTTTTTCATTGACCCATATCCCTAACTTTTCAGCTTCATCAAGCATATTAACTGCTAATAAAACCGGGAGTTGTATTTCCATCAGTTGGAATGTAAAAGCCAACATTCTACTGAGATGTTTAGCATCAATGACATTTACAACTAAATCAATTGATTCTGTCAATAAAAAATCCCGAGAATATTGTTCCTCTTCTGTCATGGGAATTAAAGAATACATCCCAGGAGTATCAATAATAGATACTGTTTGTCCAGCAATAATTGCCTGACCTTTGGCAATATCAACGGTTGTTCCAGGATAGTTAGAAACGTCCGTGTAACCATCTGTTAATAAGTTGAATAGAAGACTTTTTCCTACATTAGGAGAACCAACTAAAGCAATAGTAGTTCGGGCAGGAATTAAACGGTTAGATAATTTTTTGAACTTATTTCTTGCCCACAAACAAGCCCAGATAGATTTTGATATACCTAGAAATGTTTTACAAGAATTCCGACAGTGGTTACACACCATATTTTTTATCTAACTTAAGCCTATATCCAGAATAGTTAATTTGTGTTTTATAAACAGTCAATTGAGATACACAATACCAATCTTTTTAAAAAGAAATACAGTAAAATACAATCTATTATTATAAATATTGAGATAATAAATATGATAAGCAAAGAAAAAGTGGGCATCACCCACTTACATCATAGTGTCGTCACATTGGTCAGATTCATTAATATACTTTTTAACGACTTTTTTAATATATAATTAAAATTATTCTTCTACAATTTGACCAGGTTTAAAAAACCAGATAATCCAAATACTTAGTATTAATTTAAGAACAGCTGAAGTCATCATAAACAACAAAAATATAGCCAAACTTCCCGCCATAATCGCTGCTAGTTTATGAATCTCGTCTCGACCTTTTAATCTGATCCAACTAGCAGTGATCCCGACAATTAACAATAAACAGTAAACAGCAATCATAATTTTAATTCACCTCAATGCCATTAAAACAGTTTAATTTAGTCTATGTGAGGTTCAATATTAGTGGCAATCCAATACAACTCTAACCAGAGTCTGGGGTTCTTTTTTTTAAGATTAGACAAAGGATCTTTCACAATTCTTGTTGCATTTAGACAAACAACTTCAATTAATCCCAAATTCTCAGCAAGTTCTTTTAATTCCTTTTGATATAAAAGAATATTCTTTCCTGTTCTTGCGGAATAATAAATTGCCAGATAATGATAAAATTTATCTTGTCTTTCCGCCCAACTATCAACAACGGTTAGATAACAACTACTCAATAAGTATGAAATATGGGGATAATACTTATTAACAAGACAAACATATTCCTCGAGGAGTTTATCACGAATCACTGCTACAATCCCTCCACTTTAAACTATGAGATAGATCAGAAAATAGAGAAGCTTTAATGCAATGGTTTCTGATTTTGGTGCATTTGTTAAAAAACACACTTTTATGACTTATACAATCCTTGAGGGGATACTCAGAAAACTGAAAGGCCACCTCATTAATAGGACAATTATCACTGATTTTCGGACAGAACTTAGGTTTGAGGCAAGACAATTTAACAGTTTTGTGGTTTTTGCGAGATAATTCCAATTCTTGTCCAAAAATAAACTCGCTATAGTCAGCTACATTATCTAGTCCCAACAAATTGAGTAAAATCTCTCCCATCATCCAAAATGTTGTTTTGAAGACAAATGTTTTCCATTTGAGCATAGCCACACCTCAACAAAAATACCGTGCATAATGTCCACAATATATAACTCCTAAAAAAGTATAGAAGGGAGAAAAAGTCGCAGATTTTAGGAATAAACTACGACTTTAACAGCAGATGATGAGGATAAAACTGGAAAAGATAATGATTTACGCTAAGTAAGGTTCCTGATGAGTCTTATAAGTAAGGTTCCTGATGAGTCTTAATCGTACAATCAGAGCGAGGATAAGATACACAAAGAAGTGCCCATCCATTTTCAATTTGCTCATCATCCAAAAAGCTTTGATCTTCTTGGTCAATTTCTCCTTCTACAATTCTACCAACACAGCTGGAACAACCTCCCGAACGGCAAGAAGAAGGTAGGTCAATGTCATTTTCTTCAGCAAAGTCCAGAAGATACTGATCCTCTGGGACTTCTAAAGTTACGTCCATTTCTGCAATTTCTTCTTTCTTACCCGTCTCTTTATTTTTTCTTTTGGCAACTTTCATGAGACGAACTTTGTAAGTAGTAGTCATGTGTGTTCTCCTCCATTTAAGAACAGTAATTGGAAACTTGAATTAGCTACAGGGGGTGGCTTTACTACCGCAATCTCCTGATGAGAAAGACTTTCCACACCCACAGGTATCACTAGCATTAGGATTGGTAAAGATAAACCCGCTTTGGGTTAAACTGTCTACAAAATCGATTACTACCCCCTTAAGAAGAGGTAAACTCTGGGAATTAACATAAATGGGAACATCTCCTTGTTCAAAGAACATGTCTTGATCATCTGGCTGTTTGATTAAATTGAGGGTATATTTATAACCGCTACAGCCACCATCTTCAATTCCAACACGAACTCCTGTTACTTTAGAACCTTTTTCTTCTAAGAAAGTACGAAGTCTAAAAGCTGCTTTTTCAGTTAAACTAACTGTCATAATTCATCTCCATGTTTCAGTTGATAATTGCCGATTGCTTGCAAAGCTGTTCAGGTGAGCACTGTCAGTATGTTTTAGGGGATTGTCTCAGCTAAATTCTTTAGATAAAATTACCGCAGACTGGGCAGTTAGGATCATGATAGGGACGACGTTTTGCAAAGGTTGCACTCGCTAAATTCATGGTTAATAATTGTCCTGTCAATGGCTGTCCTAATCCCGTAATCAATTTCACAGCTTCTAGAGCGGCTAAACATGCTAGGGTCCCCGAAACAGCCCCTAAAACTCCGAATCCCCAACGGTCCCAGATTGGTTTTTCAGGAAAAATACATGATAGACAAGGAGTCTCGCCGGGTACAATCGTAGTTAGATAGGCTTCCATCTCACTCATAGCCGCTTCTACCATCGGGATCTTTTGTCGCACACAGGCGGCATTCAGGGCCTCACGCTCGTTGAAGTCAAATGCACAGTCGAGAGCAATGTCGGCTTGTTGTATCAGATCATGGATATTTTCCGGGGTCACAAATTCAGGTATAGCTTCAATTTCTACATCAGGATTGATTTCTGAAAGAGTTTCCCTAGCTTTAAAAACTCTAGGCTTTCCTACCCAATTATCAGTCATCAAAATCTGACGATTTAGGTCATCTCGACGAAGATTGCCCCCTCGAACTAGAACTAACTTGCCTATTCCCGCTACAGCTAAGTAAAGAGCAACAGTTCCACCCAATCCCCCAACTCCTGTGACAATAGCAGTCGTGGCTTTTAGTTTTTTTTGTCCCTTTTCACCAAAGCCATCTAATTGCATTTGGCGAGAGTAGCGTTCTAATTCGACGGGGGTCAGTTCCATGATGTTTCCTAATTCTCAATAGCTAAATCGTCGAGTAAGACTATGTTTTTAGGGGCGTCCTTGAAAACTTTAAATAGCTTAGTTTCCAGAGGGCTAGAAGTTTTGAATAATTCATAAGCTTCCTGAAAAGCTTCACCATATTTAGCTAACTTTTCTGATTCGTTGATATCAGGAAATGCCTTATCAACGGCAGCAATAAGAATAGAAAACTGTTTTAAAATATGAAGCCTATTAACATTAACAAAACTGGGATCATATTGGATTTCAAAAAACTCTAAAAAGTCTTCTGCGTTAGTTAATTTAGCAAACTGTTCATAGGTTTTTTCCGTACCAGCCATTTTAAAGTTCCTCCCAGGTTTTCAATTGTTTTTTGAGTTTATCCAGTTCAAGATAAATATCGTAAGTTTTCTGAGCCATTTCTAGCAAGGTTTCGTAACTTGTTGGTAAACCTTCTGCTAGATCGTGTAAATCCATTTTTTGCTGACCCGCTTTGGAATTGAGTCGTTTAATGGATTTTTTGAGAGCTTCTATAGCTTCTGGTGCTGGTTTAGCAGTTTTTGCTTCTCCCATTTTTACTCAACTATTCTTTAACAAACCGTTAGCGATGAACAATAATTACGTAAAGATTGTTCAATAATAGTTAAAAACTCTTGGTTTAATAGAACAAATCTTGACAGCTTTTGATCGTTAAAACCTAGCTACTTCAGGAAAATGTTGTACAATTTCGATGCCGGATTGAGTGATTTTTTCTCCTTGATCTGCTAATTTCTCCAAAGAGTTAAACCCAAAACGATGAGCATCTCTCAACGTCCGACAAACCGTCATTAAGCGACCACTCCAGACTAAGGCCCAACCAAATCCCTCATGATTCAGGTCGACTATCACCTGACACAACTGGGACGTTTCCTTTTCAATCAAACTAGCAATAGCACGATAAAAACAAAGAATTCTCAATTTAGTGGCTGGATCAATATCTCCCTCTAGAGAAATTTCTCGTTTCTGTTTTTTATTAATTACATAGGGTCCAAGGACTAATTCATCAGTCCAACTTTTATAAACCCCATAGTGATCATAGGCACGAATTTGTCTAACTAATTCTTGTAAGAAGGGACTATCCGAAACCGAAAGTGTCGACTGTTCTGAATTAGTTGCGGTCATCATAGCAGCTCCCTGATGTTAATTAACGACTGAAAATTGATAGCCAATAATGAACTCTAGATTATCCACCATATACTATCAAAATAGTATTAACTATATAGCTGAAATTTCCTCTTCATCCTCATCTTCAAAGTCCAAAGGTTCAGACTCTTGTTTAAGAACTTTACGTAACCAGGGGGGAGGATTTCCCTTTAAAGTTTTTACCAATTCTGTCAGTAATTCCTCAATAGTTTCTGATTCGCTCCTAGCTTTAACTGGGGTAACATTGCTACGAATTAATCGAGCCGCTGCACTACCACCAATAGCAGCAACATAAATAATTGTACATCCTTTGAGCGCTTCAAGTTTAGGGTTTATTTTGTCTTCATTTCCATCTTCTTTTAAGTCTCCTGAAAATTGTAAAGTTTTATCAAAACTAAATCCTTCAGTTGTAACATCATAAATATCAATCTCCTTCGCCCAGCCAAAATGGGCATTAATATGAATCCTATTACTAGTGGTAAATGCAACTTTCACGGTGGTCCTCCTTTTAGAACTAAAAAAAATTACTGGAAACTTTTGAAAAGTCATCAAGCAAAGAGATTAATGACTACTTAATATTGATGGATGAGGTATGTTAGTTTCTTCGTTTAACAAAATATTGCCAACATCAAATAGAAATCGCATTGTTCCACGATATCCAACTAAACACCGTTGACCATTACCCAATTTATCAAAAACTGGGTATCCCATACGATATAGGGGGATTTTTAATCGTTCCGCTAAAGCAGTTCCGTGGGAGTTAGTAATGATTAAATCTGACCCAACCGCTAAATCCTCTAAGTCTTCCAAGTCACCAATAGTAACAGTATCGATGGGCAAATCTTCCAAAATTGGGGACCTAGTGGTAGTAACGGCTGCGGAAACCTTAGCTCCCATATCATTGAGTAACCAAGCGGTTTGATAGAGTAAGTCTGGTTCAAGCGCTAAAGCTATCTTTTTACCTCCAAAATAGAAATGGGTATCAAGGATAGTATCTTGAAGTTGACGACGTTGGCGTTGGAATAAAGCAGGGATATTAGGAATGATAGGAAAATGGTGATCGCAGCGGGAAGTAACAATTTGGGACAAACGCCACAAAAAACTATCAACTGCTTCTAGTCCAGCTAAACGGGGGAACACCTCATACTTTGTACCGAAACGTTTCTCTAAGATTCGAGCTGCTCCACGCATGCTTTCCCCGACTGCTAGGGTAAAACTGGAACGAGGCAAGGATCGTAATTGGGAAACTGTTGTTCCCCCTCCTGTGATAGTTTGATACCCATCTTCAAGATGCCCATCGAGAGATCTCGATAAATCAGGGATAGCTAAAGGAGTCAGTCCAAATGCTTCAACCATTGCCTTGATTTCTTCCATATCTCCCGGAGATATAAAGGAAGCAGGCAAAATATTGACCTGAGGTTGGGGATAGACTACCGAACTGAGAGACGCTTCCCCAGGGTAGGCATTGTAGTCTAAAGTGACAATTTGTTCCACCGCAGAGGCGAAACCATCTTGCAGAGAGCCACTATAATCCGGAGTAGAAACATAGACAATAGGTAAACTGTCCAGTTCAGGATGACGTTCTCGAATAGTTTTGAGGATGCGCTTCATATCATCCCCTCGTGTCTCCGTTAATCCTGTAGTAAGTAAACCAATAATATCAGGATTGTTTTTCTCAACAATAGTCAAAATCGCCTGTTCAATATTTTCTTCGCCCCCTAAGATAGTCGTTACCTCCGTCATAGCGGTCGTTGACAGAGGAATAGCTTCACGAAAATGGCGCACCAGGACAACTTTGGCAAAAGCAGTACATCCCTGCGCCCCGTGGAATAAAGGCATCATCCCCTTTAATCCTAAAAACGCCAAGGACGCGCCTAATGGTTGACTCATTTTAAGGGGGTTGACAGACAGGGACTTGTTTATATTAACAACGGTGGTCATTTTGGTTAAAAGTTAAAATAGTTTAGCCTTGGGACTCGACAGTTCATAATCATTAAATCAATAGTTCTAGAAAAATCTCATAATCTTCACCATCTATTCTGCTTCGAGATTTAGTAGATCTTCATGTTCCTGCTGCCAAATTTCCCAGGGAGCTGGTTGACGAACCTGTTGCCAAATAGGACTATGTACTGCTTCATCTAATTCCCTAGCCATTTCAATCATTCCTACGTAGCCTGCATAGGAATGATGACGTTCTTGGTTAATATCTAAAAAAGGAATTCTCGCTTTGAGGGCAGTATATTGATTGCGACCCCCTGCTACCAACAAGTCTGCTTTCGTTTGTTCTATAACCTGTAAGAGTTCAGTTGCATTACCCTTTTCGAGCATAATACCGTCTTCGCCTAAAAGATTCTTGATTTTTGCTTTATCTTCTTCTGTACTCTTCTTTGTGCTGGTTGCTACTACTTCCATCCCTAAATCCTGTGCTGCCGAGACAATAGACCAACTTTTGACCCCTCCAGTGTAGAGAACCATCCGTTTGCCCTTAAGGCGTTTACGGTAAGAAGCTAATGCTTTATTTAATTGCTCAGTTTCAGTTTTAATCAATTCTTCAACCCGTTGTTGCAAGACAAGGTCGCCAAGCTTAGCAGCAATATTGCGCAAACAACGATTCATGTCTGCAATGCCATAGAATGACTCCTCGATGTAAGGAATGCCGTAACGTTCCTCCATTGTTGTAGCCATGTTAATTAAAGCTTTGGAGCAAATTATCACATTGAGTTTTGCGCGATGAGAATAGCATACTTCCTCATAACGCGCATCCCCTGTGATCTTTGCCATTACTCGAATACCAACTTTCTCGAACAGAGGCAAAACACCCCACATCTCTCCGGCGACATTATATTCCCCAATTAAATTAATATCATAATCGGTAGTATATTCTGGCTCACGGGTTCCTACAACGTATTGCAATAACGCGTCCCCGCCGAGGCGATTACCTAAGTTTTTACTACCTACAAAGCCAGGAGAATGAACAGGAATAATGGGGGTCTTATACTTAGTAGTAGCAGCTTTACAAACTGCATCCAAATCATCCCCAATCAGAGCGGTAACACAGGTAGAATAAACAAAAACTGCTGCTGGATTATAACGTTTTATTAATCGGGCGATCGCCTTATAAAGTTTTTTTTCTCCACCAAAAATAACATCATTTTCCGATATATCCGTGGTAAACCCCATTTTATAAGTCATGGGACCACTGCTAAGACTACCACGACTATTCCAGCTGTTACCGGAACAAGCGATAGAACCGTGAACCAAATGAGCTGCATCTGTGATAGGAACTAAAGCTATAGACGCTCCATCGAAGGCACAACCTCCCTGAGCCGCCCCAGGTTGAGCTTGTTGTTTACAGGCTTTATTTTTTCCTTGTCCTTCTTTCTTATGGTTATGTTCACAACCAGGTTGGGTGAGTAGTTCCGAGATTTTGCCTTTCGTGAGTTTCATAATTGATTGCCGTCTATTCTTGTTACCAACTAAAAGGGGTGAATGGGTCAGTATGAAGATGAAATCGCACTGATCTTTAGTCTTCCCACAAATAAACACATTCACTGATATCTGTATCTTCACCATGGACTATGTAGACCATAGACATAGATGTTTAGCGTCACAAACTCCAGTTAGCTTTAAGTTTTTACAATGGAAGTTGAATATATTTAAAATATATAACAATATCCCATTCAAAGAGACAGACACAGAAAACTAGCAAATAATCATGAGCAAGGCTGCCCATCCCTTGCAGAAGTGATGGGTGGAAAGAACTGAACTAAACCACAGTTCGTAGGGATCTGAAAAAGGGAGGGGAGGGGAGAGGGAGAGTGATTACTCCCTGAATCTTCCTAAATCTCCCTTGTTTTCAGATTTCTTCGTGATTAACGAACTAAATCAAAAGAAATATCCGTTACAGAAGGAATATCAGTTTTACGATCTAACGATTCAAGTACCCCATTAGCAATCCAGTTGAGTAAGTTGATAGCACCTTCATACCCAATGGTGGAATAGCGATGTAAGTGGTGACGATCAAAGATCGGATATCCAATACGGATTAAAGGAGTTTTGGTATCACGCTCAAGATACTTGGCGTAGGAATTACCAATCAAGAAATCAACAGGTTCAGTGAACAGTAAGGAACGAAGATGCCATAAGTCCTTACCACCCCAGACAGTAGCTTGTTGTCCGAAGGGGCTAGACTCTAGAAGAGCTTTCGCTGCAGCTTCGAACTCCTTGTTGCTGTTATTAACCAAAACGTGAACAGGCTCGATACCCATTTCTAACATGAACTGTAATAAGCCCATTACTAGGTCGGGATCTCCAAAAACTGCAGCCCGCTTACCATGTACCCAAGCTTGGGTATCGGTCATTGCGTCAACCGCGCGTCCACGAGCTATTTCAAGTTCTTTGGGAATGGAATTGCCAGTAAGTTCGGACAAACCCATTAAGAATTCGTCAGTACCTTTGATACCCCAAGGAAGATAATTAAGAACTTTTTGTCCCCATTCTTTCGAGATGTATTCACGAGTTTTAGGAGTGGTATGAGTTTGAAGGGTAACAGTTGCTTCAGCATTGATGGAGTCAGCAGCAAGGTCTAAAGGTGTTCCTTCTTGGTACATTTTGAACTCCCCTAAGTTAGGAGAATCAAGGTACATTTCGGTGTCACCTAAAATGACAGCATTAACTCCCATGGCAGCTGTCAAGCTTTTAAGTTGCCGAAGATTTCCCATATAGGTTTCAAACCCGGGAATGAAATTGATAGTACCATTGGTAGATCCCTTCTTTTTACCCTCAGTCAAGGTAGCAAGAATTGATTTCATCATGCTGTCATAACCAGTGACGTGAGAACCCACAAAACTAGGAGTATGAGCGTAAGGCACAGGGAAATCACTAGGTATAGAACCATCTTGACGAGCAGTTTCTACGAATGCACCCAAGTCATCCCCAATTACTTCTGCCATACAAGTAGTACAGATAGCAATCATTTTTGGCTTATAAAGGGCATAAGCATTCAGTAAACCATCAATCATGTTTTTTAATCCACCGAAAACAGCAGCGTTTTCAGTCATGGAAGAAGAAACGGCACTAACAGGTTCTTTGAAGTGACGGGTTAAGTGGGTACGGAAGTAAGCTACACATCCTTGAGAGCCATGAACAAAAGGAAGTGTTCCTTCAAAACCAACAGCAGCTAATAAAGCACCAAGGGGCTGGCAAGCTTTAGCGGGGTTGACAGTTAAAGCCTCACGAGCAAAGTTCTTTTCGCGGTATTCCCAGGTTTTTGTCCACTCAGCGATCTCTTCAACCTTCTCAGCAGAAGGCATTCCTTCAAACTGTTTTTTGTTTTCAAACAGTTCTTTATACTCAGGCTGGTGGAACAGATCAACGTGGTCCTTAATGTTATCTACATTTTGAGCCATTTTGGTAACTCCTGTATAGGTAGGGTTGAATATCGATTAATTGGCACATTTCTGAAGAGAGGGGGCATGGAGAACTATGAGACAAAATGTGCCTAGTCTCTCGTTTTTCCTTCGTCCCCCGTGTCTTCTTTTATCCCTCTATTTATTCCAAGGGGTGCCAACTAATCCCCAAGTTGGACTGTTAAGGGCTAAGTCCATGTCACGGGCGAAGATAGCGAAGCCATCATAACCGTGATAAGGTCCTGAGTAATCCCAAGAGTGCATTTGACGGAAAGGAAGAGCCATCTTTTGGAAGACATACTTCTCTTTAACCCCAGAGGCTACTAAATCAGGCTTAAGTTCTTTAACGAATTCTTCGAATTCGTAAGCAGTCGCATCATCATAGATGAGGGTAGCATCATCAACATACTTAGTTGTACGTTTGTAATCATCCCCGTGGGCGAACTCATACCCAGTTCCAATCATCTTCATCCCTAAGTCTTGGAAAGCAGGAACAACGTGACGAGGACGTAGTCCACCAACCATCATCATGACAGTTTTGCCTTCTAAACGAGGACGGTACTTCGCTAAGATGTCATCGCACTGTTTTTGGTACTTTTTGATCACTTCTTCAGCTTTCGCTTGAATAGTTTCATCAAAACGCTCAGCAATGGTGCGTAAAGACTCGGCAATTTTAGTAGGGCCGAAGAAATTATACTCTAACCAAGGGATACCGTATTTTTCTTCCATATGACGACTAATGTAGTTCATGGAACGGTAACAGTGGATGAGATTTAACTTAACGTTGGGGGTAGCTTTCATTTCAGTGAAAGTACCATCACCAGACCACTGAGCAACAACACGGAGTCCGATTTCTTCAAGAAGAATACGGCTAGACCAAGCATCCCCACCAATGTTATAGTCACCAATGATCGCGACATCATAAGGGCTGCTTTCAAACGGTGCATTCTCTTTTTCCGCAGTGGGAAAAACCCAGTCGCGGATCATGTCGTTAGCAATGTGGTGTCCTAAGGACTGAGAAACCCCACGGAACCCTTCACAACGAACAGGAACAACAGACTTCCCTATTTCTTTGCTCTTAACACGAGCGACAGATTCAATGTCATCTCCGATTAATCCAACGGGACATTCTGATTGGACAGAAACACCGCCATTAAGGGGAAATAACTCTTCAATTTCATCGATGATTTTATTGAGTTTTTTGTCTCCACCAAAAACGATATCCCGTTCTTGGAAATCGGAGGTAAAGTTCATGGTGCCGAAAGTATCAACTCCAGTGGTTCCGATATAGTAGTTACGACGACCGGACCAGGAATAGTAACCACAACCAACAGGACCGTGGGAGATGTGGATCATATCTTTGATAGGACCCCAAACTACTCCTTTTGATCCAGCATAAGCACAACCACGAGTGGTCATTACACCAGGTAGGGATTGCTTGTTGGATTTTACTCCACAATCATCTTTACCTTCTTCGTAAACGTTGAGATGCTTCTCACGTTTTTTAGCGGTTTTTTCAGGGTATGTCGCTAGGACATCCTTAATGAGCTTTTTATTCTCTTCTACTGTTGCCATGATGTTTCTCCGTAGAGTCGTAAAGGACGAGAAATCTAGGAATAATCGAAAAAAGAGGGAAGGCAAACTGTGAGTTAATAGTTAATAGTTGTTGAATTTTTCCCTATTGACTATCTTTTATCCACTTTTGCCTTGGCGATCCTCTATTCCGACCAAGCGGTACTCAGCCTAAGGGGTAGCTTTATCAGCTGCGAGAATTTGCTGATACTCTTCTTCACCACCGAGGATACCGAAGTCAACCAATAACTGTTCGAGTTCTTCCATGGAAATAGGAGTAGGAATGACCAAGTTAGTGTTGTTCTCAATTTTGTTAGCTAACTGGCGGTATTCATCAGCCTGAGGGTGATCAGGTGAGTATTCGATAACAGTCATACGACGTAATTCAGCTTCTTGTACCTGCTTAGAACGAGGTACGAAGTGAATCATTTGAGTTCCAAGACGACGAGCCAACTCTTCGATTAACTCAGCTTCACAGTTAACGTTACGGCTGTTACAGATTAAACCACCTAAACGTACTCCACCAGTGTGAGCATACTTAAGAATCCCACGAGCGATGTTGTTAGCCGCATACATCGCCATCATTTCCCCAGAAGTAACGATGTAGATTTCTTGTGCTTTTCCTTCACGGATAGGCATAGCGAAACCGCCGCAAACAACGTCTCCTAATACGTCATAGGATACGAAGTCTAGGTCTTCATAAGCACCCTCTTCTTCGAGGAAGTTGATGGCAGTGATAATACCACGACCAGCACATCCAACTCCAGGCTCGGGACCACCGGACTCAACACACTTGATTTTTTGGTATCCTTCAAGTAGTACTTCGTCTAGCTCAATATCTTCAACGGTTCCCCGTTCTGCTGCTAAGTGAAGAATGGTAGTTTGTGCTTTAGTGTGTAGCATCAAACGGGTAGAATCAGCTTTGGGGTCACAACCAACAATCATAATACGGTTGTTTTCACCGAGTGCAGCAAGGGTATTTTGAGAAGTAGTAGACTTACCGATACCGCCTTTTCCGTAGAATGCAATTTGACGCATTGTTGACTCTCGCTTGTTAGACAATAAATGTGTAAGGGAGGGAAGTATTAACCTATCTTAACGAAAAAATAAGTAGTGAGAAGCATATCCCATTTAAATTTCGATTTTTACGTCAGATCGGAAATTTCTTCCACATAGAAGCTAAATCTTAGTTAAGAACAGCTTCCCCCGAAGGGTGGCGTTGTAGAGAAACAAACCAAACCTAATCAAAGTCTAGTTATGAGCAAGTAAATAAACTACGCTCGTCACCATCTTTCTTTGGTGGTGGATCCTCTCCAAACGTCTGGCGAGAAGCGACGCCTATGGTGGAGATCGCTCTCGACCTTTTTTAGTTATTAACATGGGCTTTAGGTAGTTGTAAGTGAATTGTTGATAGTTTGTTCGATGTGCTAATTTGTTATACAGAAATGACGATTAGTTCCGGAGAAACACGATCACGTAATCTGGACTCAATTACATTTTTTAACGTAGCAGCACTGCTTGGACAGGAACTACAGGCTCCTTTAAGAGTGACTTTAACTAATTCTCCTTCTACATCAAATAAGTCTACATCCCCTCCATCCTTTACTAGGTCCAGCTTAACTTCTTCTTCAAGAACCTGTTGAATAAGGGTGATTTTTTGTATATTTGTTAAAGGTGTGGTAGGAACAATTCTTTTTGAGATAGCGATTTCTGTTGCTGCTTCTACTGCTATAGTTTCTTCTTCTACAATCTCAGCCAGAATATCATCGATATCGGGCAGACAGGCACCACAACCGCCACCTGCTTTGATATAATTAGTGATTTGTTCAGTAGTAGTTAGACCATTCTCGAGAATAATGCGACGGACCTTAGCATCGGTTACTCCAAAACAACGGCAAACTAAAGATCCTTCGTCGTCTTTGTGATTATCTAAAGGAATCCCTCTATAGTTAGATATAGCCGCCTCTAATGCTTCTTGTCCCATAACAGAACAGTGCATTTTCTCTTCAGGTAGTCCACCTAGGAATTCAGAAATTTCCTTATTAGTTAGTCCAAGAGCTTCATCGAGAGTCTTGCCTACCAATAATTCTGTTAATGCAGAAGAAGAAGCAATTGCCGATGCGCAACCAAAAGTCTGAAACCGTGCATCTAAAATGATCTGAGTACTTTCATTAATTTTAAGATGCAATCTCAGCGCATCACCACAAGCAATACTCCCCACTTCTCCAGTTGTAATGGACTCTCCTACTTCTTTTTCCGTAATTGTCCCTTGGTTCCGAGGGTTATAGAAGAGTTCCATTACCTTGTCTGTGTAATCCCACATTGTCTTTTCCTACTCTTAGTATTGATTTAGTATTGATGATGAGCTAATAGTTATTCTTTAATATTTAGCTAAAACTGTCTGTTTTCGCTCGACAAGCCAACCAGCATCATCGCTAGTGAACGGAGACAGGGCACGAAGGCGATCAATAACTCCTGGAAGTACTTCAAGTACTTTCAGGATTTGATCCTGAGTAGTAAAGCGGGACAGACTAAAGCGAATAGATCCATGAAGCACGGTATAAGGGAGTCCCATTGCCTGTAATACATGAGAAGGTTCTAAAGATCCAGAAGTACAAGCAGAACCAGAAGAGGCGCAAATTCCATGTTGATTCATAGATAAAAGAATAGCTTCCCCTTCGACGAATTTAAAGCCGATATTTGAAGTGTTAGGAAGTCTTTGCACGGCATGACCATTAAGCACAGTATCAGGAATAGTTGTCAATATGGCTTGTTCCAGATAATCTCGTAATTCTTTTTCCCCAGTTCCCATAATCAAACAAGACTCAGCCAACTCAGCTGCTTTTCCTAGGGCGACAATACCAGGAACGTTTTCAGTTCCTCCACGACGACCTCTTTCTTGATGCCCACCAATCAGCAGAGGACGAAACCTTGTACCTCGACGCACGTACAAGGCTCCAATTCCTTTAGGAGCATGAATTTTATGACCGGATAATGTCAACATATCAATAGTGCTTTCTTGCATGTTGAGGGGGATTTTTCCCACTACCTGCACTGCGTCAACATGAAATATTGCTCCATACTCCTTAGCCAGTTGCCCAACCTGTTCTATGGGAAAAATAACACCGGTTTCGTTGTTGGCATACATCAGAGTGACCAATGCTGTATTTTCGGTCAGAGATGCCTTATACTCTGAAAAATCTAACTGCCCCTGGTTATCAACTGACAAATAAGTGACAGTATAGTTTTGACGTTCTAAATTCTTGCAGAGATTAAGTACTGCCGGATGTTCGACTTTACTTGTTATGATATGACGTTTGTTGGGCTGAGCTAGAAGAGCAGCGCGAATAGCAGCGTTATCTCCTTCAGTTCCACAACTGGTAAAGATAATCTCAGAAGGGTCCGCTCTCAATAAGGAAGCCACTTGCTCTCTACCAGTTTTTACAGCAAGTCCTACTTGCCCACCAAAGGTGTGCATGCTAGAGGGATTACCATAATATAGAGTCAAATAGGGCAGCATAGCTGCAAGAACTTCCTCGTCAACTTGTGTAGTAGCGTTATTGTCTAGATATACACAGTCTTTCATTACAAGGTACCCATAAATAAATTCCGTGGCAGAAGCATAAATATTGGAACTAGAGTCAGATTCTGATCGTGCTCTGAGATAACAAGGAAACCATTTCTTTTGAGTAAGCGTCAAACCAACCTTTCCAATAAAGTTGACTCTGTCTGGTCTTAAGCCGTTTTAATAAGGTGTGATAACGATTAAACCAACTCTCCCAATAATCAGCATAATCAGTTTGTGATCGATTCGAGGCTACAAAACCATAGGACTCACTGGGCAAACAGCCTGTATTAGTAGGGCATACGGCAGCACACTGTGGGGTTCCATAATAGCCATGACAGTGGTTACAAGCGGTAGAGTCAATGAGCAAAACACCATTATCAAAAGAGATAGCATTGGTAGGACACCCAACGCGACAACGATCACAGGCAATACATTCAGACGTTATGGTATAACTCATGACACTACCCTCGTTTAGTTTAGTTCTGTCAGTTGCTACCCATGTTAGGTAAACAGCTATAATCTTGAGAAAATCCTGCACAGGGTGGAATTCTATGGTCATCGACGCAACTATAACAGGTACTTTGAACGTTATCGTCTATCGAAGAAACGGTGGAATCTTGCACAGAAGAGGTGATCATAGAATTCATCATCTATCATATTCCTATTGATTCATTTGTGAACTGCTCATAGAAATCTAGGGCTACTTTGTCGATAACATCGTAGGCTTCAAAGGGTTCTAACCCAGCTTTACGTAATTCTTCTTGAGGGCAAAGACCGATCTTAGCAGCGAGTACTCCTTTGCAATCAGCAATTGTTTTGATGATGTGCTCAAGAGTCGCTTTCTCACCGTATCCAGTTTGACAATAATGATCAACTTTACGATGGGCTACGAAGTTGACGTCTACACCATCAACCTCAAATATTTGAAATTCCTTAGCGTGACCGAAGTGTTGGTTAACTAATCGATTTCCTTTCGTTGCTACTGCAACAAGAATCTTAGGACCTTTTTTGACTACTTCAGCCGCTTTGGCAGCCTTAGCAGCTTTTACCTCAGCTGTAAATTTTTCAATATCCTTGTGAACTTCTTGACGGGTCGCTAGATCATATTCAGGCGTCATCTCAAGGAACTTGTCCTTTGTGAATTCTTGAGAACGGTCTTCTCCCAACAGCCCTACTGCATCTGCTCGACATTGACGACAATGACGCATCATTTTCATATTGCCAGAACAATTATCCTGAACCATTTTAAGTTCTTTAGGACTAGGACCTCGTTGCCCAGTTAACCCAAAGTGAGTTCCATGTTCAGGAGCGCTGATTAAAGGCATAATATTGTGTAGAAATGCACCCTTAGAACGAATAACCTCGTTAACTTCTGCTAGATGTTTATCGTTAATCCCAGGTATCATAACTGAATTAACTTTACAAAGGATGTCTGCCTCCCTAAGGGCATCGAGAGATTCCATTTGTTTTTCATATAGAATTCTGACACCTTCAATTCCCTTGTAACGCTTGCGATTGTAACGTACCCAAGGATATATTTTTTCCCCAATCTTAGGATCAACCATATTAATGGTTAAGGTAACATGATCGATCTTTAGTTCTTTGATTTTATCAATGTACTCCGGCAGCATCAGCCCGTTGCTCGATAGACATAACTTGATGTCGGGAGCTTGCTCCGCTACTAATTCAAAAGTACGAAAAGTTTGTTTGGGATTTGCTAAAGGATCACCAGGACCTGCAATACCCAATACGGTCATCTGGGGAATTTTTCCAGCAATGACCAAGGCCTTATGAGCAGCTTCTTCGGGAGTTAGAACTTCACTAACCACTCCGGGGCGACTTTCGTTTGCACAATCATATTTGCGGTTACAGTAGTTACATTGAATATTGCAAGCAGGGGCAACTGCTACATGTAACCTGGCATAGTGATGGTGTGCATCCTCACTATAGCAAGGATGTTTAGCAATCCGTTCCTGAATATTTTGGGGGACGGATTGGGGGGCAGAAGAATTGCAGCCACATGGTCCTGAAGTTTTTGAAGTAGATGGAGCAGTCGTCTTTGCTGCTGATGAGTCAGGGTTGGTTAGACCAGTTGATTGTAACATTGAATTCCGTGGGGTAAGAGGTGGCTAAGAAATGACTTAAGAGCATCTAAGAGTATTTCTAAGAGCATTTGATGATTCGGCGACTTGTCGGGACTGATCACAACAAGGGGATAAAAACAATGACGATGAACTTGAACTTTCGTCCTTGGCTTCTGTACAAGTTATACCATCCTATTTTGTAGCTTTTGGTGTAAACGGTTGAGTTGGGATTAGTCAAATTAATTAGAATGTACTCAAATACTGAAACGACCTCCTCGTACCGCATAGATGCATATTATTTTTTTTTAGGGGTGTGGGAGCTAGTATTTTTAAGTCTAGGACTAAGTATTTTTTTCGAGGGATACATGTATTTATGCACTCAAAGCAAAATCCCCACCAGGAAGGGTTTTAAACACTTTTATGGTAGCTAGACTCCTTGTGGTTCCCATTAGTATTTTGCACTCAAACCCCTCCCACTGAGCACAACAAACAATAGGTTCATTGGTAATAATATAATTTTTCATCAATATGTTTTCTTTATTTTGCTTTTCTTTCCTATACTCCTATTTTATTCATGCCTCTTGTGGGTTTCCTTTCGTTTTTCAGCCATAAAAAACCGGAGTAAGCGTTCCGAAGCTCCTCCAGTGCTGTCACGGAATTCAATTCTGTATCTAACGTAACACTTTTTTTAAGATAAAGCTGAGTTTAACTTATGAACACCTAAAGCATTGCCTATTAAAATCTCTAAATGCCTTGTGCAATAAGGGATTTAACTGTTAAATGATGCTTATTTCTTGAGTTCTTTAGATTACGCCTTTAATTTTTCCTATTATAGGGTCTAAATCGTTACTATGATTGATGTTTGTGCTGAGTACACAAATGCCTTTACCTCTACCTATAAATACATAAGCCATGCACCTAAAATACTCATACCCTATACCCAAAAAATTTTTTTTAAAGCTTTAAACCATGAATATATAAACTTATTATAGATCTGAGTACATAAATGATTAGTAATGATAAATCTGACTTGCACTAATTGTCTTGAACTGTTCGAGGTAACTTGGTATAAGCATAACAACTAGGTCTATATAGAATCACGGAATTCAATGTTTGGATCCATACCACTTAGAAACGTCCGTTCTGAGAGTCGAGACAATCCCCCTAACGTCTTGACTATGACTTTGTCAGCTCCTTCCCATCCAACTCGACTGCCATTAAAAACTCTTTGGGAGGACTTTCAAGTTATTTTTTCTCGTGATCCGGCCGCCCGCAATTGGTTGGAAGTGATGTGTTGTTATCCAGGGTTACACGCTCTGGTATTGCACCGTATTTCTCATTGGTTGTGGCATTATGAAGTACCTTTTTTGCCACGCTTTCTTTCCCATTTAGGTAGATTTTTTACAGGTATTGAAATCCATCCAGGTGCTACTCTAGGACAAGGGATCTTTATAGATCACGGTATGGGAGTAGTTATCGGAGAAACTGCTATTATTGGTGACTATTGTTTAATTTATCAAAACGTTACCCTCGGTGGTACGGGGAAAGAATTCGGTAAACGACACCCTACCCTTGGTAATAACGTGGTAATGGGAGCGGGAGCTAAAGTTTTAGGAAATCTTGCTATTGGCGATCACGTTCGTATTGGAGCTGGTTCAATTGTTCTAAGAGATGTACCCAGTGACTGCACCGTGGTCGGTGTGCCTGGTCGAATTGTTTCTCGCAGTGGACATGGCTGCCCCCTAGAACACGGCAAGTTACCTGACGTTGAAGCACAAGTTATTCGGACCTTATTGGACCGAATTGAGCAATTGGAACAAAAGATACAAAACCTATCCTAACTCTACCTTAGTATTATGATTAGATCGTCTCGTCCCGATGCGTTAATCAGCCAAGTTGAGAAGATTTCTCGATGTGAACGCTGGTTACTCTATCGCCGTCTTGAGGAACTGATGATTCCCTGTTGGTGCCCCGATGACGGGTCTTTGTGGGTGGAGATCGAACACGGCATTGATGCAATTCTTTTGCACAGTACCGTCTACCAAGTAAGCGCCTCTCGCCAGGAGCTAGTCGACTGGCTTAGTCGTTGCTGGGAAGCGGCTGATATTCTCTCAACTCAATTCTACAATAGTTGAGAAAAATATTCTCAACCTCATTGTCTTTAGTGCCCTGTTTTTTTGTCCTTAACTCGTTGAGACCTAGTACTACCAGCTGATTGCGGAATAATTAATTTTTTAGTGCTGTCATGGAAGACCATTCAATCTCTAACGAATTCACTCAATTTTTACAACAAGAACTGTCTCTTTCCTCCGATGACCTAGCGGTTGCCTTAAATAATCGTCGACAACCAGGAGATCCTATTCCTATGTTGCTATGGCAATATGGATTAATTTCTAGAGGACAACTCCAACGAATTTGGGATTGGCTTGATGCTCAGATTCAATTTCAGTTTCCCTGAATATCATCTTAGCAAGCTCTGAATCTTAGTAAGTTCTTACCTGTAGTTGTCGAGACGTTAAGCCATGGACAAAACTTATATCAACGATACCACTCTCAGAGATGGGGAACAGGCAGCTGGTATCGTTTTCACGCCTGAAGAAAAAATATCTATAGCTAGTTTAATGGATGCTATGGGTATCTCTGAATTGGAAATAGGGGTTCCTGCTATGGGGGGAAGTGAAGCAGAAGCCATTGCCGCAATCACCAAGTTGGGATTAAAGGCTGACTTACTAGGTTGGAATAGAGCAATCCGCTCTGACGTAGAAGCTTCCATTGCCTGCGGACTAAAACGAGTCCATATCTCTATTCCCGTATCTGAGGTACAAATTCAAGCTAAGTTCAATGGGAACCGCTCTTTGGTTTTTACCCATCTAGAAAACACCCTTAAATTCGCAGTAGATAACGGTCTGTTTGTCTCTATAGGAGCAGAAGATTCTTCTAGGGCTTCAGAAGAGTTTTTGCTAGAAATCGCCTGTGCTGCGGAGGAATGGGGCGCATCTCGTTTTCGGTTTTGTGATACGGTAGGTATTCTCAATCCCCTCACCACCGCCAAAAAAATTGGGGATTTGGTAAAAAAGTTATCAATTCCCGTTGAGATACATACCCATAATGATTTTGGCTTGGCTACGGCCAATGCTTTGGCTGGCCTCCAAGCGGGAGCTACTTCCGTTAATACTACCGTTAATGGGTTGGGAGAACGGGCAGGAAACGCAGCTTTGGAAGAGATAGTCATGGCTCTTAAGCATCTTTATAAAGTGGATGTAAATGTTAATACCTGTCATTTGCGAGAATTATCTCAGCTAGTGATTGCTGCCTCAGGCCATCCAATTCCTCCTTGGAAGGCAGTAGTGGGAGATAATGCCTTCGCCCACGAATCAGGTATTCACGCCCATGGAGTCCTCAAGAATCCTCAAACTTATGAGCCCTTTTCCCCAGAGGAAATTGGTTGGCAAAGACAGTTAGTGGTAGGTAAGCATTCTGGACGACATTTAGTTGCTAACTTGCTAAAACAACACGGCATTACTTTAAATAGAGAAGAAGCCCAATTTGTTTTAGACGCAGTGCGCAGTTTGTCAGTTCAGATGAAACGAAGTTTGACAGTAGATGAATTGCTTAATTTAGTACCTCATAGGAGAATATCTCATGGGATTATATGATCCTGGCGAAATCGAACTCAATGATCCTCCGGTTTTTCAAATGGAGGAAAAAGTCCGCTTACGGAAAATGATTCGTAATGATGGTACATTCCCTGGGAAAGAAGTCGGCCAAACTTTAGCTAAAAAGGGAGATGTTGGCTATGTAGTTGGCATTGGTACCTACCTACAAAGTTATTATATTTATGCAGTGCACTTTATTGACAGTGGCTTTGTTGTAGGGTGTCGTCGCAAGGAATTAGAATCGGCGGAGGATCCTGAAACCCTCGAACGTCGTAAGGCAGAAATAGGTAACTATTGACCAATACACTAAATGGGGATTATAACTATCCATCAAACAGTTATAATCATGTCTTCTACATTAGTGTTGATTTGTCATTTTTTATTATTGGGAGTCAATTCATGAAAGTTATTTTAAGTCGCAATGATGCAGGCAGTTTATCTGTCTACGTTCCTAAAAAAGACTTAGAGGAAGTAGTTGTAAACGAAACTCCTACAGATGGGGGAAAAGTTTTAACTTTGGCTAATGGTTGGGATCTAAAGTTTCCCACTTTGACTGATGATACAAAGTTACCCCAGACTATGGAAGCAACAAAGCTATAATTACTGTGACTTTTTGAGAGGTAAAACGAAAGATAATCCCTCGAAAGGATTCTGAAACATATAAGGGTAGGAGACAGAGTTTTGACTGTCTCTGTTTCCCCTATCTAATTTTCTTTTATTACTCACTTCCTTATTCTCTAATATTGAGGGTTAAATCATGAATTCAGTACACTACCAATCCTTATCATTTCAATTAGAGGGCCAATTTGTTGGATTTATCAACAAACCTAATGGTAGATTAAAATCTTTGCGATTAATGCTCAATGATAAAGAGTTACATATTAAGCTAGATAAAGAACTGCGGTGTTCCCTAGAAAATGATTTATCTCTTGGTGATTGGATTCAGGTTTTAGGCAAAAGAAAATTTAAAGGTAGTTGTAATAATCTTAAATTCAAAGCATTTCAGGTAAATCGATTAAGTTGTAATATACAATGTGAAGGTAGTCTAACCCAAAATCATGAAGTAATCTATAAAAAGAGATTATCAGATTGTACAAAAAAAGGGAAGATTCTTTTATGCAATAAGTCTGGTTGTGCTAAAAATGGAAGTGAGAAACTTTACCAAGAACTCCAGAAGACGATCTATCGTTTAGGTTTAGAAAACTCTGTAACTATCCAAAAAACTAGCTGTCAGAAACGCTGTAAAAAAGCACCAAATATGATTCTGATGCCTAGAAAAGAAAAATGTAGCAACCCACAACCCAAGAGTATTGCTAATCTTCTTCGTGATCACTATTTAACTTCTATGGACTGATAAAAAATGGCTAACGTTATTTTCTATGAAAAACCAGGTTGTATTAATAATACAAAACAAAAGAGGCTTCTCCAAAATGCGGGTCATACTCTAGATGTTTACAATTTGTTAACAATTCCTTGGACTTTGGAAAAGTTACGCCCTTTTTTTGGTAATCGACCTATCCCAGAATGGTTTAACCCTACTGCACCCAAAATAAAATCAGGAGAGATTATTCCAAGAAATTTAGATGAAAGAACAGCTCTCTATTTGATGATAGCTAATCCTTTATTAATTCGCCGTCCTCTTATTCAAGTAGGAGAAGTTTGTCAAGTAGGATTTGATATAGAACAAATTAAATCTTGGATTGGCTTAAATGATTTAGGTTCAGTAATCGAGGATTTAGAAACTTGTCCTAATACTCACCAATAATTATTTGTGAGAGGCAGTTAAAAATACTAACTAGCATATTTATTCAATAAAATAAATACATTCTTTTATATTTAATAAAAGATTTCCCTCTATATTTATAGTATTCGGTAGTATTTTAGTTAAATTTTAAAGTACTAACTAATCAGTTTATTAAGATACTTTATTTTCTACTTGAAATGTTGTTTTGCAAAGATTATAAGATATCAATATATTTAGTTATATAGAAAGCAAGTTATTGAAACCGCAAAGTATAGTCGAAATTAAAATTTTTAAAATTACTAGCTATTAATTTATCATGTTGAATTTAAAAGACAATAATAAAATCAATAAATACAATTAATTTCAATACATTAAAAAGTAGTTATATAAAAAATATTTTAAATACCAATAAGTTCTAGTTTTTACTAAACAATAGAAGAATAAATATAATAAATTTATCTGTCTAAATAGTAATTTTCTGATTGAAAATCGTAGCTATTGAAAAGTATAATATGTGTGCTAAATAAGTAGATATTTATTGGTAAGTTTATAAATAATGTCCATATCGTATAATTTATTTCCTCACTCTTTACATTAATAATTATCTAGTAAATTTTTAAAAAAGTAATATAACTAATAACTAACGCTCAAATCTTTATTTATTAGTTATATTAGACTTGCAATTACAATAAATATCTTATTTCACAGTTGTTGTCTATTTAAAAACTCCTATTAGTACTATACTAATAAACACTATATTAGTAGCAGCAATAATATAATTATGGAGATAAAAAATTCCGAAAGTAGTCGTTGACATTGTGATTTATTACCCTTTTTTTGATTACATTAATCTTTTTAATAATTTCAAGGTTATTTTTGTCCTATTATATTAAATAATTACTAATCATCAGAGTTTACTCAAGAGCAGTTATGTAGATAATTTAGTCAGTTTTATACAATATTATTTAGATTCAAAAGAGTGATGTGTAATTAATCACACTACTTTTGGTTTATGCTACAGTATGTTTCAAGGAAAACAGATGACTAACCTAAATCAGCCAATTATGTTTTATTATTAAATAAACATACTAAATTCCTCGTAGTTTTACTACTTTATTTAAACAGCAATCCAATTTTTAACACCAATTCAAGGTAAATAATTAATTTAGGAATTTTATAATTTTCCAACCATCAAAATTTCAATGTTAATTCCTTTAACTCGCCAAGCACTTAAGAAAATAATTCCAGCTATTGCAACAGGAGCACAATATGTATCTTGTTGGGGGAGAGCGCGGGATGTTTTAAGACGATTATTAATTTCTGTGGTTGCTTTAACTGCTTTCTGGTTGATTGGAAAACTACTAGGCCCGGGCAGTATAACCATTAAACTTATTTTTGATATTATTGCCGGACTATATTGGCTATGGGCTCCCATTTACTGGGCAAATTTACGCAATACTAGTTACCGTCGCTTTCCCTACAGTGGATTCTGGCAAGGGCAAGTATTAGATGTTTATCTTACAGAAGAAATTGTTAGAGAAGAACAAACCGTTAATAAGCGTGGAGAATTAGTGCTAATTGAGAACCGAGAACGGCGTATTAATCTCGAAGTGGGCGATCACGAACAGTTTAGATCTAAGATCAAAGCTCCTGTTAAACAAATTTATAAGGTCATTAAGCCTGGAGATATAGCAGAAATGATAATCCTCTCAAAACAGTCAGATTTAAGTCAAATCGATGAGATTACAGATGTTTATCTCCCACAACATAATCTTTGGCTAGGAGAATATCCCTATTTACGTAGGGACATTTTTACGCAAGTAAGTGAGGAACTAGGGACAGTAAATAATCAACAAATGCTTCAAAGAAACTATCCTAATCAGATTAAACGGCGTAGACGTTAACTGCAAAATAATAAACAATATGTTAAGGTCGTTAGTTAACAAATTGACTATTCAGCTTAGGAACTTACTTAATGCTTTATTTTTTAAAAAAGTCTTAGAGATTGTGTGGTTAACAAACTGTTAGATTAGATATTCTTTTTTGTACAAAACTAAAAGAATATTTAATAAAAAATTTAGTAGTAGTTCTGATTATATGAATTTTAAAAATGGAACTTAAATCAAAAGGGAAACTATACTTACACATAAGTTAATAACTTATAAACATTATGTTAGATCACAGCATTCAACCACAAAAATTTTCTTTAACCAGTCACCAAATTGCTGTTTTAATTCCCTGTCGTAATGAAGAATTAACAATTGCTCAAGTAGTGAAGCAGTTCCGTCAAGAATTGCCAGAAGCGGCGATCTATGTTTACGATAATAGGTCTACTGATAATACTGTGGAACAAGCTCACGCTGCTGAAGCCATTATTCGTTGTGAACCTCAACCAGGTAAAGGGAATGTTATTAGACGGATGTTTGCTGATGTTGAGGCAGACATTTATATATTAGTCGATGGAGATAATACCTATGAAGTTTCTGCTATTGGGGGACTCATCGAACAACTGATTACAAACCATCTTGACATGATAGTGGGGGCACGTCGTTCCACAGTTGAAGATAAAGAGGCTTATCGTTTAGGCCATCGTGGAGGAAATCTTTTTTTAACGGGTGTGGTAAGGTTGCTATTTGGTGCTCAACTCAAGGATATGTTATCAGGGTATCGTGTTTTTTCCCGACGTTTTGTTAAATCATTTCCAGCCTTATCAAGTGGATTTGAAATCGAGACTGAATTTACTGTACATGCTTTAGAATTAAAAATTCCTTTTGCTGAAGAATATACATTGTATGGGTCCAGACCACCAGGTTCAGAAAGTAAATTGAAAACTTTTACGGATGGTTGGAGGGTTTTAGGGACGGCTATTCTTCTATTCAAAGAAGCACGACCATTTTTGTTTTTTGGAGTAGTTTTTATTATTCTTGCTGTAATATCAATTCTTTTAGGGGTACCTATTTTTGGGGAATATTTGACAACAGGGTTGGTTCCTCGATTTCCCACCGCAATTTTAGCAGCTTCTATGATGTTGCTGGCGTTCTTGAGCTTAACTTGTGGCATGATTCTGGACTCGGTTGCCAGAGGTCGTCGTGAAGTAAAACGAATGGCATATTTATCTCATTCATTACTAGAACTGAATTAATTTTCACCTAAGCAATCCAGATGAAACCTGTATCTGCACCCGAGACTTTAACTTTTGATGATAAATTTCCGATTCCTGAAATTTCAATTATAATTCCTGTTTTTAATGAGGAGGAAAGTATTGAACAGTTAATTGAAAGAATTGTTGTAATCTTAGTAGAATGTAATCTCACTTATGAAATCATCTGCATTGATGATGGTTCTCAAGACAACTCTCCTCACATCTTAAGAGGATTAAGTCTAAGATTTAAAAATTTTAAAGCAATTATTTTTCGTCGCAATTATGGACAAACACCAGCTATGGCAGCCGGTTTTAAATATGCAAAAGGAAAAATAATCATAACCTTAGACGGGGATCTACAAAATGATCCTATCGATATTCCTAGATTGATTAATAAATTAAGTCAAGGTTATGATCTGGTTAATGGTTGGCGAAAAAATAGACAAGATAACACGCTAACTCGTCTGCTTCCTTCTAAGATTGCTAATTGGATTATTGGTAAAGTAACAGGAGTAAATCTTCATGATTATGGATGTTCTTTAAAAGCCTATCGTTCAGAGTTGGTCGCTGATATGAATCTATACGGTGAATTACATCGATTTTTGCCTGCTTTAGCTTATATTGAAGGAGCAAAAATTACGGAGATGCCCGTTTCCCATCATCCTCGTCGTTACGGTAAAAGTAAATATGGACTAGGGCGAACTTTTCGAGTTGTTATGGATTTACTAACAGTTTTCTTTATTAAGAGATATTTAACTCGCCCTATGCATGTTTTTGGATTATTTGGATTTGGTTCAACTATTTTAGGTTTAATATTAGGGAGTTATCTAATCGTTATAAAATTAGCATTAGGGCAAAGTATTGGTCATCGCCCTTTATTAATTTTAGCAGTATTATTGGTGTTAACTGGTGTGCAATTGCTGAGTTTTGGATTACTAGCCGAGTTAGTGATGCGAACTTATCATGAATCTCAAAAACGTCCTATCTATCGAGTAAGAGAAATTATCGGCAGCCATCAAGACTAACCATTTTATAATAAAATTATAAACATATAAATAATTTAAAAACTTTATTTTTATTCAAAATTAATTAATAAATAAAAATTAAATATTATGTTAGGTAGTTTATATTTATAAAGATCTCTTAGCGTGGGATTATAACTATATAATTTTTTAAAAGTTTGTCCAAAAAAATCAATTTCATCCCAATTAAATTGTAAATTACTTCTGGTTACAGTAAACTATCTAAATTGTATTTATTAAAGTACAAGAAATATTTTTAAAACATGCAAATAAATAATATTCTCATCAAAATTTTGAAATATAAGATTATTTTTACCACGCTTGATTGTTAAGCTATATCTTAAATCGGTGGTTAACTTAATAAGTTTAAGACTTATTAAGATATAACTATACTAAGCCATAAGACTATGGTAACTGTAGTAACTACAGTAGCTTATCCAAATTTTTCAATAGAAGAGATAAGTATAAACCAGTAAATTTTTCTTAATATTGAAATATTTACTTTAACCAAAATGAATGAGTAAAAAATTAAATTTCATAAAATACGTCCTTCCTCTTTAGTAGGTATTACTAGCGAGTAAAATAATAAAAATTTAATTATATTTTATGCTAGGTATCTTCTCTTCTCTAGAAAGAGATATCTGAATTATAATATCCTAAAAATACCTGAATAATAAATCGCTTTTTTTGAAAAATTTATTTAACCAATATAATTTTTCAAAAAGTTAAGTTTTATAAATTAAATTCTGTTTATTCTTTAAAATATATATATAGAATTTTTTTTAAATTTTTATTGTTATTGATTATTTAAAGCTAATTTTCTAAAATTAGCTTTAAATAATCAATAATCACCAATTAATTTGAGAAGTCGTTTGTATTAACCAGGGATGCCCCCACCATAATAACCAAACAAAAATAATAATTCCTAGGTAACCTAGTTTAAAAAACTCCTGTAGTTTAAGAGTTTGGCTACCTTTAATAATAGCTAAAAAGGGTATGATAGAAGTACGTTTTTTGACATTAATAAAAGCTTCTCCATGAAGTTTTTCAAAGCGATGGTCTCCATGCAACACAGCAAATAAGTGATAAGTAATCAACCCTAATGATGTCACTAAAGCAAAGCTGGTTCCTAGCCATAGGGTATGAGCAATACACCAAATTACTTGACCCACCATTTGAGGATGGCGACAAATTCGAAGAATACCCGTTTCATAAAGATGAAATTGCGGTTTAGTGATCGCCGCAATTTCTAGAAAATTAAAAGTAGCTGGATATAGAAATAAAAAAGATATAGCACTAAATATCCAAACAATAACTTTACTTCCCTTATATCCTTGAAATTGCCATAAAATCAAGCCATCATAACGATGATTGAAAAAGTAGACAATCAAAATTGTCGCTAGGGGAATACTAGCCAAAGCAAATATAATACGATACAATCTCGGTCCAACTTGATTTTCTCCCCAGGGTCGCAATGCTACTAATCCACTATGGATAATGGCAAACTCTAAGAGTAGTCCTAAAATAATTCCATGACTCGGTGTTAACCAGGTTGGTAAAATCATTAGTTTTTCTGTTTTTGGTTTGAAAAATTAGTCAAGTTTAAGATCTTTATCAAAACCATCCTAAAAGATTTTGATCCCCATCGTATGTTACTGTCGTTTTCAGTAGAGATAGGTGTCCTTTGTTAAGGCGTATCTCGTCATCAAAGTTAAGTTAATGGTTAACTTCTTGCCTTTTTTTAAAAAACTTATGGTAGATATTCCCTTTACATTAGATCAACTTCGTATTCTCAAAGCTATTGCCTCTGAGGGGAGTTTTAAACGGGCGGCAGATACATTATACGTTTCTCAACCTGCGGTGAGTCTTCAAGTTCAAAATTTAGAAAGACAACTAAATGTTCCTTTATTTGATCGAGGTGGACGTAAAGCACAATTGACAGAGGCTGGACATCTTCTGCTATCTTATGGTGAAAAAATCATCACTTTATGCCAAGAGACTTGTCGAGTCCTTGAAGATCTACAAAATATTCAAGGAGGAACTCTAACTGTAGGGGCGTCCCAGACCATAGGAACTTATCTTCTGCCTAGAATGATTGGTTTGTTTCACCGAAAATACCCTGATGTCTCGGTACAACTCCAGGTCCATTCAACCAGACGGACTTCTTGGGGGGTAGCAAACGGACAGGTAGACTTAGCGATTATTGGAGGAGAGGTTCCAACTGAACTCCAAGACATCTTAAAAGTTCGTCCTTATGCTAAAGATAAATTGACATTAATTCTACCGGTTTCCCATCCTTTAACTAAAGTGGAAACGATTCACAAAGAAGATTTATACCGTCTTGATTTTATTAGTTTGGATTCCCAATCCACAATTCGTAAAGTAATAGATAAGGTGTTAACTCGCTGTGATATCGATACCAAACGTCTCAAAATCGAAATGGAACTTAACTCGATTGAAGCCATAAAAAATGCAGTTCAAGCAGGATTGGGTGTCGCGTTTGTCTCTATTACAGCTGTTAAAAAAGAATTGGAAATGAAAGAACTTCATGTTGGACATATTAAAGATATAGAAGTCCAGCGAACTCTATCTGTGATCACCAACCCAACTCGTTATCGCTCAAAAGCAGCTGAAGCATTTATTACGGAGATACTACCAGAATTTTCTACCTGTAAAGAAGCTTTAGATCTTGAACCTATTCCAATTAATACTTCTAATTTGCTAAAAGAACCTGTGTCTAAAATATGACTCAGAGACAATTAATCAATATGAGACAATGTGATAATGATAAAAATGAATAATTTTATTAGTCACTTCTTCTATCGTCAGCCCTTCGGTATTAATGACAATAGCATCAACAGCTTGACGTAAAGGAGCAAGAGAGCGATGACTATCTTGATAATCTCTTTTTTTAATCTCTTGCTCAAGTTCTTCTAAAGTCGTTCTATTGTGTCCTTGAGCTTGAAATTCTTGCCAACGCCGTCTAGCGCGTTCAGCCACTGACGCTGTCAAAAAAATTTTAAGATCAGCATCAGGAAAAAGGTTAGTTCCAATATCCCGTCCTTCTGCAACTAATCCTCCTTTTTTTCCAAATTGTTGCTGATAACGTACTAGTTTATCTCGCACAACCCGTTGTGCAGAAACATGAGAGACTAAGGCGGTTACTTCGGGGGTACGAATTGCGTCGGTGATATCTTCCCCATTAATCTTAATACGAGGAAGTGTGCCGTCTGTTGTAGAGATAAATTCTAAGGTTGACTGAGAAACTAATTCCGCTATTGCCTCAGGAGCATCAAGGGAAACTTCTGAGTGTTTCACTAGCCAAGCAATTGCTCTATACATGGCTCCTGTGTCTAGGTAAAGTAAGTTCAAAGCTTTAGCTACTTGACGAGTAACGGTAGATTTTCCTGCACCAGCAGGTCCATCAATAGCAATAATAGGTTGACGCATTCGAAGAATAATATTATCAATTAAACGGGTTGAGCCAACATGAGCTGCGACTGCCAATAAGCCAGCATCTTTAATTCTATCTAGAGCAACTAAAGTATCAGGGTCTACTAGAGAAACATATTGTATGTTAACCCCAGAATTTGAACCTAATTCTTTCCTAACAATATAAAGTAGTCGTTTTGCCGTATGCTCCCCATCATCAAAAGCCTCTTGTCCCTTCTTGAGTCCTTTAAACAAA
The DNA here is from genome assembly GCF_947331815.1 of Cyanobacterium sp. uoEpiScrs1. GTDB lineage: Bacteria > Cyanobacteriota > Cyanobacteriia > Cyanobacteriales > Microcystaceae > Rippkaea. The sequence goes on along the minus strand of NZ_OX373462.1, from coordinate 275,177 downwards.
ATTAGAGCTTGTTTTCGTTCTTCTTGGCTTAAATATTGATTACGGGAACTATAAGCAAGTCCTGACGGTTCTCTGACAATAGGGCAACCTTTGATCGTAACGGGTAAATTTAAGTCTCTAACTAACTTCTTGATGATTGCGAGTTGTTGAGCATCTTTTTCTCCAAAAAAAGCGACATCAGGAGTTACCATAATCAATAACTTTGTGACTATAGTAGTAACTCCTGAAAAATGTCCAGGGCGAAAGGCTCCGCATAAAGAGGAGCTCATTGATAGAGGTGGTATTACCGTAGTGATATGCTCCTGAAGATTATTCTTCATACCCATTTCTTGGTATGTGGGTGCAAATAATACCTTTACTCCTAATTTTCTACATAGTTGACAGTCCCGATCCCATTGTCGAGGATATAGTTCTAAATCATCATGGGATCCAAACTGGAGAGGATTGATAAAAATGCTGACTACTACGATATCAGTTTCAGCAACAGCACGACAAATTAGACTAATGTGGCCAGGATGTAAAGCTCCCATTGTGGGAACTAAACTTAAAGATTGCTCAACAGGTTTCTTTTTTAAGTAGGTACGTAACCCGACCACGGTTTTAAAAATACGCATCTTTAATTATTAAGTAGTCATGGATAGATTAGGAGGTACAAAAGGTAAAAGTAAAAGTCTACTGCGCCAAAGTCTATTATGCTTTGACTAGGGTCAAATACCTTAATTTGTATCGCTTAATTTATACTGTAGCGAATGGAAAAGTTTTTCCTCACTCATTATCGGTTATTATTTTAAACCTCCCAAAATTTCAATTTTTACTGGGGCTACACCACTTCCCATTAAGCCGATTACTCGAGCTGCTCCTTTTGACAAATCAATTATCCGTCCGTGGGCATAAGGACCACGATCATTGATACGAACGGTTATTGAACGACCATTATTGAGGTTAGTCACCCTAACTTTTGTGCCAAAAGGAAGATTTTTATGAGCTGCCGTTAAACCATTTTGATTGTATCGTTCTCCATTAGCAGTTAAGCGGCCGTGAAATCCTGGTCCATACCAAGATGCCATTCCTTTGCGTAGACTAATCACTTGTTCTTTAATTCCTGTCTTGACCTTTCCTGGAGTAGTTGAAGAGATATTAGCAATAGCATTTAATGGAAGCGCATTTCCCATCAAACGACGTAGACGATTTGTAGCTTGTAACGCGTCGGATGCCAAATTGTTGGTAGTATCGGACAGAATAGTTTTATCATCAATGATAACAAGTTCTTTATCACTCAACTTAATAGTATAGGATTTGTCTTTAATATTTGCACTAACAGTGATATTTTCAGAGTCAAATTGTTCATTATGACTCAATTCGTTTAAGCGTTCAGCAACAACTTTAGCCCGGTTGATAACATCGATGCTAGCTTGAACTTGTTGAGTATTTTGCCCATTTCTAATTTTAATAAGATCGGCTTTTGTCCCAATGAATGTAAGAACAGGTATTCCTCGTACTCTAAGCGTTACAACTAACTTAGATTCCCGCTGATGAGGATAAAGAGTAACGACTGAACTTTCATGGGAACTTTCTGTTGTTGTTGTCGTCCCTATCTTTGGAAGTTCTCTTTGTTCATTAATTTGATCTTTAAAATAAGATGCCATAGAGCCATTTAAGGAGCCGCATAAAAGCAATGGTGTGCCTAAAGCAGCCGTTAATACTGTAGTTACTAGTCTTTTCCAAGGTTTTTTAGTCATGAGTATTTTGTTAAGTGGATGGTGTAATTGCTCAAAAACCAGATAATTCAATGGATTTGTTTATGTATAATCCTTACAGAATTGCTTTAAACTTATTTAAACTGTTACACAGTAACACGAATTTTTTAGATAGTGTTTTCTGAAAAATCGGTTATGTAAATTTTTATCAACAAATCTTTGTGTTCAGGACCCAATTAATTATTACAGTCAACAATACTGAGCTGACTCAATATTGTTGATGAGCGTTATTGCTGAATAACTTAGCAATATAAGGATAGGACAGGATTTGAGCACTTAAATTAAATAATAATCTTTTTGTAGTATTATATATATATATATAGTAGTACAAAATGCAAAGATACATAATATGTTGGAGAGAATCTCTTTTGAATATCTAAAAAATTAAATCATTCCTGGATAGTTTAATTAGAATTTTCAATAAATGCATCAAAGGATTTTTAAAAGTAGATGTGTTTTAAATTACTTTTGATAATCATATAAAATAACAAAGATAGATATTACTTATGATTAAATATCGAATTTAAATAATTTTAATTAATAAATCATAACAAAAGCCCCAAATAGAAAGTAAGTAAATATATCAAAAATCATGAGTGTAAGTTAATTTTTATATAAATTTTACCTATATTTAAAATCTAAATTAACTTAATTATTTTACTTTATTTATGATTAATTTTTTAATAATTAATTAAGTTTTATAGATAAATTTTAAATCGATAAAAACCAGGAATTAACTATTGTTCTACTATCTAATAGTGGTCATTAAAAATGATGTACTTTTATGAATAGATTAAATCAAGAAAAATCATATTAATAGTATTTTACATTAATAGATTTAATTTAAAAAATAAAAGATATTATTTACGTTAAAAAAATTAATCTGTATTTAATGTAAAATACTATTACTATTACCCCATTTTAATAAAAATTATTTTTAATCAAAGTAGAGCAGCTCTGAGTTGTTTACAATTATCATTTAATATGATTGTTAGACAACCGCATTTAAGTTATTTGTAAAATATGTAAAATATAATGATAGATTAAACTAATACTTCTATATTTCAAAAAAATGGTCATATATTTCCGATTAATAAAATGAGTAAAAGTTCCCTAAAAAGCAAGAGACTAACTGCGATAAATTATTACTTATTTTCACTATAAATTATCTATCTAAATTGATAATCTATCTTGCAGTAAATCTTCATTCAAAGGATTACAAAAATAAGGCTTTGAATATTATTCAAAATAATGTAAATTAAAAATTTAATGACTATCCCAGGTCAAATAAACAACTTATTAATTTATATAAAGATAATGCAAGTTCAATAAAAATAGTTTTTTCTAGAAATTATATTTTTGATATTTATGAATATTTTTTTATTTTTACCTGAAATATCTACTGTACCGGCTATTTCCTTGATTGAACTTTTAAAATTTTGATCAATATACTTGAAATCAAAAAAATTATATTTCTTATTAGAATACCATAACTTATCTTGTACTACAAAACAATTGTCTAAAGTTTGGAAAAGTTTTGATATATCTTATTAATTTTTAAGTTAATTAGGAATCATTTATATATAAAATTAAATGACTATTTATTAAAATAAAACATCTATATTCTACTATGTAAAGAGACAATTACAAATTGGATAGATAGATTTTAATATAATTAAAAAGATTGGGTATTATAAGCATCCCCAGAACTTAAGGTATTAAGCTTGCATTAATATAGATGACTTTTTCTTTGTAATATCATTAAAGATAGTAACCTAATACAGAAGTTGTTATTACCACAGTGACAGAATACAAAAGCTACAAAAATACCGTCAATTTACCCCAGACTAACTTTAGTATGCGCGCTAATGCCGTAAAGCGTGAAATAGAATTGCAAACTTTTTGGTCAGAAAACCAAATTTATGAACAAATATCACTAAATAATCCAAAAGAATTATTTATTCTCCACGATGGGCCACCCTACGCCAATGGGTCTCTCCATATGGGTCATGCATTAAACAAAGTTCTTAAAGATATTATAAATAAATACAAGTTATTACAGGGTCATAAAATTTGCTATGTTCCAGGCTGGGATTGTCACGGACTCCCTATCGAATTAAAAGTCTTGCAAAGCATGAAATCTAAAGAACGGGAGAATTTAACTCCTCTTAAACTTCGCAGGGAAGCTCGTGATTTTGCCCTTAAAACCCAACAAAAACAAGCAGAAAGTTTTAAACGGTATGGCATTTGGGGGGATTGGAAAAACCCCTATTTAACCCTAACTCCTGAATATGAGAGCGCGCAAGTTGGAGTGTTTGGACAAATGGCACTTAAAGGTTATATATATCGGGGATTAAAACCTGTTCATTGGAGTCCTAGTTCTCGGACTGCGTTAGCTGAGGCAGAATTAGAATATCCTGAAGGACACACTTCCCAGAGTGTTTTTGCCGCATTTCCTATTACTAAATCTTCAAAAGCTGCTCAAGAGATTTTGAGTCCGTTTCTTTCCAATTTAGGGGTTGCAATTTGGACAACTACTCCTTGGACTCTTCCTGCTAACTTAGCTATTGCTCTTAATCCTAACTTAATTTATGCTATTGTCGAACCGACTTCTAATATTTGTAACTATCAATACCTCATTGTTGCAGATGATTTAGTGGAACGGTTATCAGAAACTTTTGGAACTCATCTAAAGGTTAAAGCTACTCTTCCAGGAAGTGTCTTGGAATATACTGTTTATCGTCATCCTTTGTATGATCGAGAAAGTAAAATTGTCATCGGTGGAGACTATGTTACTACAGACTCAGGGACAGGTTTAGTTCATACTGCGCCTGGTCACGGACAGGAGGACTATATTGTCGGTAAACGGTATGGTTTGGAAATTTTATCTCCAGTAGACGATCAAGGAAACTTTACGGAAGAAGCGGGGCAATTTGCAGGATTAAATGTTCTAAAAGATGCTAATAAAGCTATTGTTAATGAATTAAAAAATAAGGGATCTTTACTTAAAGAAGAACTGTATTTACATAAATATCCTTATGACTGGCGAACAAAAAAACCAACTATCTTTCGTGCTACAGAACAATGGTTTGCCTCAGTAGAAGGTTTTCGTAATGCTGCTTTAGAAGCAATAAAATCTGTTAACTGGATTCCACTGCAAGGGGAAAATCGCATTACAAATATGATAGGTGATCGTTCAGATTGGTGTATTTCCCGTCAGCGTAATTGGGGAGTTCCTATTCCTGTTTTTTATAACGAAGAAACTAACAAACCTTTATTGACAGAGGAAACTATTAGTCACATACAAGCTATTTTCTTAAAAAAAGGGTCTGATGCTTGGTGGGAACTTTCTATCGAAGAATTACTGCCAAATAAATATCGCAAAGACGCAAATAAATACCGCAGAGGAACTGATACAATGGACGTTTGGTTTGACTCTGGATCCTCCTGGGCAGCAGTAGCAAAACAACGGGGATCATTAAAGTATCCTGTAGATATTTATTTAGAAGGCAGCGATCAGCATAGAGGGTGGTTTCAATCAAGTTTATTAACTAGTGTTGCTGTTAATGGAATTGCTCCATATAAAACAGTATTGACTCATGGTTTTGTCTTAGATGAAAAAGGACATAAAATGAGTAAATCTTTAGGAAATGTTGTTGATCCATTTATAATAATAAATGGAGGAAAAGATAAGAAAAAAGATCCACCTTACGGCGCAGACGTACTACGTTTATGGGTATCATCTGTTGACTATTCTTCTGATGTACTGATTGGTCAAAATATTATAAAACAACTAGCAGATACTTATAGAAAAATACGTAATACAACTAGATTCTTACTAGGCAACTTAAATGATTTTGATCCAGAAACAAATACGGTTACTTACTTAGAGTTGCCTGAATTAGATAAATATATGCTACATCGCATTACTGATGTTTTTGCAGAGGTAACCGATGCGTTTGAAAAATTTCAGTTTTTCCGTTTCTTTCAAACAGTTCAGAATTTCTGTGTCGTAGATCTGTCTAATTTTTACTTAGATATTGCAAAAGACAGACTTTACATTTCTCATCCTGATGCTTTACGTCGTCGTAGTTGTCAAACAGTACTGAAAGTTATTCTAGAAAATTTGGCTAAAGCAATTGCTCCTGTATTATGTCACATGGCCGAAGATATTTGGCAATTTTTGCCATATAAGACTTTACATAAGTCTATTTTTCAGTCAGGGTGGATAAAGACAAAAGAACAGTGGAAACGTCCAGAATTAAAAGATTTCTGGGGAAAATTCTTGCTGATCCGTAGTGAGGTCAATCAAGTGATGGAACAAGCGAGAAGAGAGAAAATAGTAGGATCTTCTCTGGATGCCAAAATCTTGATTTATGTTTCAGATCAAGACTTAAAGAAACAGTTAATACTGTTTGACTCTAATAATAGAGCCATCAACAATCAAGTAGATGAATTGCGTTATTTATTTTTAGCTTCTCAAGTGGAATTAGTTAATAGTCTTGAAGATATTCAAAACACAGAGTATAAAAGTGAGTCTGAATTAGTGTCTGTTGGAATAATTAAGGCAGAAGGACAGAAATGTGATCGCTGCTGGAACTACTCAATAAAGGTAGGAGAATTTATTGATAATCCAACCATTTGTGAACGATGTAATGCTGCATTGGTAAGCAAATTTTAAAAAAATTTAAGGTGCGTTAATAACGTTAGCACACCTTATTTTTGTTAACAAAAATAATCAAGTATTTATGCATTTAAAAAATAAAATAATCTTACACAATTTTTATTAGAAAATTTTCTTAAAGTATTAAGGTAACAATTAAATAATGACGACTTATTTTCGTTGTTAAAATATACAATTAATATATTCCTATATTGTCATATATTTTAAAAAAACAGTTGCCATTTTTGATAGTAAAATATATGTATCGTTATATTGACTAATATTATTTATGATTAAATAAATAATATAAAGTGATTGAATAAAAACAGTTGATTGAAGAAACTATTCGTAATAATATATTTTAGCAATAAAAATTATATAAATTTAAAAAAGAGTTCAGATTACTATCTAGATTTTAACTAAAATATTTAAAGCATGTCTAACTATCACTATTTTATGGATTACAGAATCTATCGATAATTTAGAGAAGGAGTAGATAAATATAAATGTTATTAACTAACGTTAACATATCGCCATGTTGAGAGTATAGAAAATAGCTTTTTTATTTACATTCTAATAGGTGATCAATTAAACATCATAGTTAATTTAACTATAAACGTATTATTCTGGGTTTACCAAACTATAATTGGCTATAAACACTTATAATATTCACTTTGTTTTCATCCAATTATTACCTGAATAAATATCAACTACTAAAGGAACAGTTAAGATAACAGCATTTTCCATAGTTTGTTTAATTTTTTGGTATAACTCATTCCATTCCTCTAGAGGAACTTCAAAAATTAATTCATCATGAACTTGTAATAATAAGTTTGCTTGATAATGATTTATAATTTCTTGTATTTTAATCATAGCAACTTTAATGATATCAGCACTTGATCCTTGAATTGGAGCATTGGCAGCAGCACGTAATAATTGAGAGTCAGTATAATTGAGACGTAACTCGTTTAAGTTAATACTTGCTGGGTTAGTCCCTTTAAGTTTATTTAGACCGTCTGTTACAAAGTCAAAATATCGTCTTCTTCCCAGAATAGTTGTTACAAATCCCTTAGCAATTGCTTCTTTTTTGATATTTTCTAAATACTCAAAAACTTTAGTATATTGTTGATGATACTTATCAATAAATATTTTTCCTTCTGCTGTTGTAACTCCTGCCTCTCTGGCAAACCTCTGAGCCCCCATTCCGTAAATTACTCCAAAATTTATTGTTTTGCCTAGATTTCTTTCTTCAGGAGTAATTGTTTTTTTATTAAATAAAAGCTTGGCAGTTACAGCATGAACATCTTGCTCATTTCGATATGCTTCTAATAATACAGATTCTTGACTTAAATGTGCTAGAATCCTTAATTCAATTTGTGAATAGTCTGCTGATACTAATAACCAATTTTCTTTTGGAATAAATGCTTGACGAAGCTTACGAGAAAATTGAGAACGGACGGGAATATTTTGTAAGTTAGGATTGGAGGAAGATAGCCTTCCAGTTGCTGTTACCGTTTGATTAAAGTTAGTATGAATTCGTTTGGTATCGTCATGAACTAATACAGGTAAAGTGTCTACATAAGTAGACTTTAATTTAGATAAAGTACGATGTTCTAATATATAATTAACAATCGGATGATCACCTTGCAATTTTTCTAAAGTCGTATGATCGGTAGAATATCCAAGTTTAGTCTTACGAGATTTCTTACGATCTAAATTTAGTTTTTCAAATAAAATTTTTCCAAGTTGTTTGGGAGAACTTAAATTAAAATTTTCACCGGCTTCTTCGTATACTTGTTGTTCAATTAATTCTAAATCTTGTTGCAATTGTTGAGATAATTTATGTAAATAATTGATATCAATACGAACTCCTGTATCTTCCATAGCTGCTAAAACAGACTCTAAAGGTTGTTCAACTTCTGTGAGTAGTCTTTTTAGAGTTTCATTTAATATCAACTCTTCTTGTAATTTATCAACTAATAAATAGGTAATATAAGTATCCATTCCACAATAATTTGCAACATTTTTAATATCTAAATCGGCAATAGTTTTTCCTTTGACAATTCCTAAATCTTTGTAACTTATGGGACTAATTTGTGGTAAATATCGATGACATAAATCACTCAAATTATGACTCATTTCCGGATGCAAAACATAACTAGCTAACATTGTGTCAAAGACTACGCCAGTTAGTTCGATTCCTTGATGATATAAAACCAAACGATCAAACTTCGTATTTTGAAAAACTTTAGCGTATTGATTGTTTTCCAAAATTGGTTGTAATTTTTCTAAAACTATCTTTTTTTCTAATTGGTTTCCTTTTGTATGTCCTATGGGAATATAAGCTATATCCGTGGTTCTATAGCCCCAACAACAGCCAATTCCAACTAATTCGGCATCTCTAGGTTTTAATGAAGTTGTTTCAGTATCCCAAGCAACAAAATATTGAGAGCCAATATATTGTTTAAGTCTATCAACCAAATTATTTAACTGCTCTAAATCAATAATAATTTCTGGATATATTTGTAATGAATTTAAATTATTATTAGTGATTAATTGGGAAGAATTTTTAATAGATTTCTGGGCAGAGAATAAAGAAAGTTGCCGAGATTTATCTGTTTTTTCATCTTGAAGATAGTCATTGTAAAATTCTGTATTCTTTCCTTCAAAAATATTTTTTATATAGTTAATATTTCTCAAAAATTTATTCAGCTCTAATCTTTGCAATATTTCTTCTAGAGAAGATAAATTAAATCCATTTAATTGACATAAATTAAAATCAATTTTTATTGGTATATCAATGATTATCTTAGATAAGTTGCGAGAGTGTTCTGCGTCTTTGATCCCCTCTCTTAACTTTTTACTATTAGCACCTTTTATTTGGTCTAAGTTTTTATAGATTTCTTGAAGATCACCGTATTTTTTTAATAATTTTATAGCTGTTTTATCTCCAATTCCTTTAACTCCTGTAATACTATCCACTCTATCTCCACACAATGCTTTATAGTCAATGATCTGAGTAGGTTTAACTCCTATTTTTACCTCTACATCTTTAGAATTAAATTCTGTATACCCCTCAGAAGATAAACTCTTTACTTTATTTCTTTCTAAATATAAAACGCTAATATTTTTACTTTCATCAACTAATTGAAAAAGATCGCGATCACCGCTGAGAATTTTAACTTGATATCCCAATTTACTCCCTTGGTTAGCTAAAGTACCCAACACATCATCAGCTTCATATCCTGGAGAAGTTACAATTGTCACATTTAAGGCTTTCAATAATTTCTGAAGATTTTCAAGATCACAGATAAAATCTTCAGGAGTTTCTTTACGATTTGCCTTATAGTTGGCATCAGCTTTATGGCGAAAAGTAGGTTCTTGTCTATCAAAAGCAACTGCTAAATATTGAGGTTTTTGATCTTCAATAACTTGAATTAACGAATTTAAAAACCCAAAACAAACACTGGTAGGAATCCCAATAGAAGTCTGCAAAGAACCTTTTCTGGCTTTAGCAAAAGCATAATAAGCTCTAAATGCCAGAGAATGACCATCGATAAGAACTAAAAGTGGTAAAGATTGCTGATCTTGCATTATAAAAAAATAATATAGTTTCTTTTCAATTCTAACGTATTTTCTTTAAATAAATTTTTTATTGGTTGAACTTACAGTATTCAATATTTAATTATTTTGCTTAATTTATTGTCTATAAAAATATGTTGTTTATAGACAATTTATATATTTAAATCAAGGATATAATTTTTGATATATACCTTTAATTAAAAGCTAATTGCTAATTATATTTACTAAATAATATCTCCATAAATTATATATATAATTTATATAAAAATAAGCCAAAATATATATTTAACTTTTGCAAATATACTCCGAAATAAAAAGTAATTAAGCTATAGCTAAAAAATAAAGAAAGAAATCAGTAACAATAAAAATGTCTAATAATTAATTGGTTAACATAATCAATACAATACAATTAGTATTATTAATAAAATTTTAAAAAATATCATGCAAATAAACTTTAATTTAAAAGTAAAAAATTATTTTAAGCATAGAATAGCTATTAAATACCAATTCAAATAATAATAAATATTTTTACTAAAAATAAAGAATAGATACTTTACTTCATTTTCAAATTTTTTTGATTTAGTATCATGAGTTCTCTAAAAAAGTGGTATGGGGAGAGGATAATGACACAACCATAAGTTTAACAGGGCATGAGTCCGTAAAATTTTGCTAAGTCCACAAACCTCAAAAACAAGTCTTGATCTCTATACTCTTAACAATCTTCCTCTGATCGTTCATAATTCAGAGAGCATATACATATTGTAGTGAACTGATGAATCAAGTTGACCGTGTTCGTTTAGGGTTAGCAGTGGTAGTGGCTAAAACAGTGACCTCTATAGTGCGCTGGCTAAATTTAGGGGCGGCTAGTGTTTTACCTGGAGCAATCGCTCGTCGTCTTCATTCCAACTTATTATTCTTGCTGTGTGAACAGGTAAAACAAGGAGTTATTTTGATAATTGGAACTAATGGAAAAACTACTACGTCTCTTTTACTACGAACAATTCTTGAAAATCAAGGATTAAAAGTTGCTCATAATGAGACTGGAGCTAACTTGATCAATGGCCTATCCACTGCTCTGTTAAAAAATACAAATTTGCTAGGTCGATTAACAGTTGATTATGCAGTTCTAGAAGTTGACGAAAATATCGTATCCTTATTACTTAAAGAGTTTCAACCTCGAATAATTGTAGGATTAAATTTATTTCGAGATCAACTTGATCGTTATGGAGAAGTTGACTTGATTAGTCAACGATGGCTGACAGCACTTGCGCCTCTTCCTCCCAACACTACTGTCGTTCTCAATGCAGACGATCCGACTCTCTCCTATTTAGGTCAACAATTGTTGCAAAGAGTACGTTATTTTGGTTTAAGTGAACCAGATTTATATCTCCAGGAAATTCCTCACGCTGTTGATTCTATTTACTGTCCTCGTTGTGGTGCGACCCTTAATTACAAAGGTGTTTATCTTTCTCATCTAGGGGATTTTAGTTGTCCTAGTTGTAATTTTACGAAAAGTAAACCTGCGTTGTCTAGTAAAGTATGGCCACAGATATTGGTTGGAGTTTATAACAAATACAATACTTTAGCAGCTGGATTAGTTGCTCAAGAATTGGGGATTAAAATAGAACATATTTTTAATAGTATTAGAGACTTTAGAGCAGCTTTTGGACGATCAGAGGAATTGAGTATTGAAGGTAGGAATGTCCGCATTTTATTATCAAAAAATCCTGTAGGAATGAATGAGACAATACGTACTGTTAATGAATTAAAAGTTAAGGGACAAGTTTCTACGACTTTAATAGCATTAAATGATCGTATCCCCGATGGAACTGATGTCTCTTGGATTTGGGACGTAGATACGGAAAAATTAATTAATCTAGGAGGTAATTTAATTATCAGTGGTGATCGTGTCTATGACATGGCACTGAGATTACAATATAGTCAAGAAACTTTTACTAATCGCCAAAATTTAGTTGATTTAATTGTGGAAGAAAACTTGAAAGTAGCTATCCAAACTGCTTTGGATTTAACTCCTCTTAATGGAACTTTAAATATTATTCCTACCTATTCTGCCATGTTAGAAATACGAGGCATTTTAACAGGTCGTCGAATTCTCTGAATAAGTTAAATTAACACAATAATTAGTTAAGATTATATATTTTTCATAGTGACTTAAATAATAAAATACAATGTGTAATATTTTATTGTAATTAGCTTCTTCTAAGCTAATTAATAGAATGAGACATGTTTGCTATTATCATACTAGCAGTAAACTTAATCTCGATAAGATTGAGATTAAGTTCAACCAGAATACTTTTTCAATAAAACATTACTTAATATAATTATTACTTATTCTTTGATTTAGAATAAAAATCATTATTATGGAATTGCTCTTGTTACAAAATAGGTATTATATGTTGATTAGGTTTATTATCTAACTGTAAACCATTGTTTACTTTTCACAAAGTAAACAATGGATATGATTTATAGAAAATGACATTAATTATTATTATAATATTTTTTGTATTGCATTAATTAACCATCACCTTTACTATATCTGAATTAATATTGCTTATTAATTTTAGAGAAAGCTATTTAAATTAACTTATTTTAATGTTTATATATCATATTTATGAGTATCAAAAACAAAGTGCAAAAATTAACTTTATAACTTTTATATTTTTCTCTTATTCAAAGCTTTTGGCAATAAATATAAAAGTTAAAAGACAAAAAATATTTACTAACAAAGTTTTTATTTTTTTATAATGAATGAATTTAAACAATGGTAAGATTGTGTAGACTATTTATACCTAAATATCCAAATTAAGTATATATTAAAAAGTTGTAATTAATGAAAATGAAAATTAAAATTAATGTAAAAAGCCAAAGTATGTAAGCATTAGCGAGTAATAAAATTGCTGTGATTTAAGAAAAAATAAGTTATTATTATATTCAAATAAAACATGGAATCAGAAATTACAAAAAACAAAATAATATAAATACTTATATAAAAAAATTTTTTTAGAACTCAAATACTTAAATCTGTACTGCGTACTGTAAAACTAGCTAATCTTAAATTACTAAAATAAAAAACTTAAATAAATGTTTTAAAAAAACTGTAGATTTAAACTATTTAATTGGGCCAATTAGTATCAAAATATTATTTATCTTAACGTAAAATTATATAACAATTAGGTTAAGTATTTAATATATATAAATAATTGTCTATTTTAACTAAATCAAAACTATTTGAGTAATATAAGATATTAGCCGTCAGTTGAAGTGCATTAATAAGGTAGCTTGTAAAATGCAATAAAATATTTGATCGTTTATTTTATTCTGAAGTGTATTGAACTAGCATTTTTCGGGTAATTCTATATTAGAGGTTCAGTATAATTATCATTCGTATATATTATCTATATAATTCCGCAGTTATTATATAGATAATATATACGAATGATAATAACAACTTATTCTTATTAATTAAATCATATATTTTTTTAAAAAATGTAATCTTTGGGAAAATATCTATAATAGAGTACAAAATGTATACACAACAGCTCAAAAATATTAATTATTAATATTCTTATTCTCACTGTAGATAGTTCATAATTTCTCTATTTATTTGATAGGGTTACATATTTATAAAAAACGACGAAAATTTTGTTGATAGCTTTGATTATCTAGACCATCCCCTTGATATAGTCGTGTGTCATTAACAGCCCGATTTAATTCTCTCACTCGCTCTGATGTAGCTGGATGGGTACTTAAAAAGTCCGGAGCGGAAGTCCCACTTTTTTGTATTAATTTCTGCATAAAAGTGACCATCCCAATAGGAGCATATCCAGCATTTATTAAGTTTTTTACACCTAATCTGTCTGCCTCTAATTCAGCTTTTCTGCTATAGGGAAGATTAATTCCTAATTGCACTCCTAATTGCACAATAGTATTTTCTCTTAAGCCTGCCGCTGATATCAACCCTTTAGAAAGAGCAAGATCCCGCATTTGGTTAATAGAGTGACGAGCAGTGATATGGGCAATTTCATGGGCAACTACACTGGCTAATTCAGCTTCATTTTCTGCTATTGAAATTAACCCTGTATTAACGTAAACAAACCCTCCCATTGTCGCAAAAGCATTAATAGATCCATCCTCAACTACCTGAAAAGTATAAGGAAGATTAGGACGTTCACTGATGGGAACTAACCGTTGTCCAATACGTTGAACAGCTTGATTTAATTGAGTATTATGAGAGAGGGTAAATTTACCTGAACGAATTAATTCATCATTGATTTGTTGAGCAAGTTTTACTTCTTGAGAATCAGACATAGTGGTTAGTTGCACTATCTGCATTCCTTGGAAGAATAAATTTAATAAAGATTGACTATGACTCGACTGAACACCAATTGTAACAACAAAGGTGGTCACTAATAATAAAATACAAGGATAAACCCAATATCGATGAATTATAAAAAAAAATCTAATCATTTTAATTAGGTAGATAAGTCAGATTCAATACGAAAGTAAATTATTTTTAGCATATTGCTTATTACTAGATTTATGATAATGTGTATATTACGCTAGTTGCATTTTCTATTTTTAGTTTAACCATAATTAAATTATGGTTATCATTAGTGTAACTTTTTCCAGTCTTTATAATCAACTTTAATAAAAGTTACGTCATTAATATGAGTGTTGATAATTGGTTAATTTATAAAGAGTTTCGCTTTGAGGCTGCCCATCGATTGCCCCACCATGATGGCAAGTGTCGTCGTCTTCATGGTCATAGTTGGATAGGGAAAATTTACTTAAAAAGCGACCATCTAATTCAAGAAGGAGCTAAACAAGGGATGGTGGTTGATTTTCACGATATTGCTGAATATTTGGATCCTTTATTAGAACAGTTTTTAGATCATCATTACCTTAACGAAACGATGGAATTAGAAAGTCCCACTTGCGAAATGATTGCTAAATGGATTTTTAAGAAACTTGAACTGGCAGGACTACAAGGGTTAAAAGGGGTAGAGATCCAAGAGACTTGCACTTCTGGAGCAAAATTTATTAAAGGTGATTAACTGAACCGATAGTTAAATTGTCAATTGGTATAGCTCTACTAAAAATAAGTTGAATTAATATTAAAAATTTATTTTTAGTAGTTTGTATTACTTGTCTGTCTGTTTTTTAAGACCTTTTAACTAGAAATAGTCTCAAAATCTAGTAAATAGTTTTTAATTATCTAATTTACTCTATCTTTAATAAAATTAAAAGTAACTATTGAAACATCTCTCATGTTTTTAAACTCTAGGATACTTAGATATAATTTGATTATTAATAAAAAAGTCACTAAGAGACAAAAAATATACTTAATAAAATTAAAGTTTAGCTAGATTATATAGATAATATAATACAAAAGCAATAAAGTTAAAACAAACTCGCTAATTCAGTACTTTTCGTTCTATTCAAAGAATAGATAATGCCATATATTCCTCTTACAAACTAATTTTAGAACAGTTTCTGCGTTACTCTTAAAGGTTAATAACATACATAAGTTGAACTTACTTAATGAAAGGTTTTTGGAAGCATCACCGGGGAGAATAGATTAATCATCAAAAAAAAGCTAGATAGTTAGGAAGTTAACAAAATCCCAACACCACACAAGAGATTCGATTGTAGACTAGATACAGGGAATCGTAGCGTCAATGAAATTATAAACCTCTGGGGTTTTGTTATGAGGGGACGCTCACTGAATCTCTTCCTTTAGTCTTACTTAGGACTAGACTTTACATATTAATACCTATCGATCAACCGTGAACTATGTTATCGACAGAGCAAAGGAAAAGCCGTTCAGGACAAGACTATTTAGAGAAAGGGACTCTAAAAGAGGGTGAACGATCACCGAACCAATCATTATTGCCCCTAACTGCTAAGATAAATAATCATGATTGTTTAGAAATTGGCGGTTGTGATCTTAAGACCTTAGTTAAACAATTTGGTTCTCCTCTTTATGTTCTCGATGAAGTAACTCTTCGAAGTGCCTGTCGTCAGTATCGGGAAGCTTTTAACCGTCACTATCAAGGACCTTCTAAAATCATTTATGCCTCTAAAGCTTGGAGTTGCCTAGCCATTACTAGTATTGTCGCTAGTGAAGGATTAGGATTTGATGTTGTATCAGGAGGAGAACTGTACACTACCCTTAATGCTCTAGAGAAAATGGGACTCACCTCTGAACAAATTGCTCAACAGATTTACTTTCACGGCAATAATAAGTCCCTTGCAGAACTAAAATTAGCTCTTGAGGTTGGTTGCACTATTGTCGTTGATAATTGGTTTGAATTAAAAACTTTAGCCAAACTAGGTAATCAAACTGCCTCTATAAACATTCCAATCCTCGTGCGTTTTACTCCAGGAATTGAATGTCATACCCATGAGTATATTCAGACAGGACATTTAGATAGCAAATTTGGATTTGATCCTCACCAACTCGATACTGTTTTTAACTACATTAGTCAACAATCATGTTTTGATTGCCGGGGCTTACACGCCCATATTGGCTCTCAAATTTTCGAAGAGCAACCTCATCAAGACTTGGGGGAAGTCATGGTGGAGTTATTTCAAAAAGCTCAAAGTTATGGGTTAGTATTGCAAGAATTAAATGTTGGCGGAGGTTTAGGTATCCGCTATACGGAAGATGATGATCCTCCCAGTATAGAACAATGGGTTAAAGGAGTGAGCCAATCCGTAATGAAAGCCTGTGATAGTCGTCAATTACCCTATCCTCAACTCATCGCTGAACCCGGACGTTCTTTAATAGGCTCAGCTTGTGTCACTAGCTATACTATAGGCAGTCGCAAAGAAATTCCCCAACAGCGGACATATGTCGCTGTAGATGGTGGAATGTCTGATAATCCCCGTCCCATTACCTATCAATCGCTCTATTGTCTGGTCGTAGCTAATCGAATGTCAGAAACATGCACAGAAACTGTTACTATCGCTGGCAAACATTGTGAGTCAGGAGATATTCTGATTCACAATGTTCAGTTGCCTCAAACCCGACCAGGAGATATTCTGGTAGTGATGGGGACAGGAGCCTATAACCATAGTATGGCTTCTAATTACAATCGTTTGCCCAGGCCAGCTGCTGTCTTAGTTAAAGATGGAGAGGCTAATCTAGTGGTAAAACGAGAAACCCATGATGACCTAATTCGTCAAGATCGCCTCCCTGAAAGGCTATTATCTTAAATTAAGTCCCTCATTGCTTGTTATTTTGATTGATCCTTAATCTCTACCATCCTCCATCATGTCGGGTGATACTCCTGGCCCTCGCTGGATCCCCTCTGGGCTGATCCACAATGGCATTGATATTGCATTGGTGCTACTACTTACCTATTTAATTCTTCTCGCTATTGGAGAACGTCGTACTCTCTGGATAGTGCGAGGGTTAATTATTTTGATGCTAGCGCAAGTGATCAGCCAAAGGCTCCAACTTAGGCTGCTCGAAGTTGTCCTGGATAAATTAGTATTAGGGGCTGCCGTTGCTATGGCAGTAATTTTTCAGGGAGAATTCCGACGATTTCTTGAATTATTGGGGCGTGGACAAATGCTGCAATTATTTCAACGACGACGTCCAACTCCCAAGCCTGATAGTGTAGTTGATGAAATTGTTGATGCAGTTAAAGAACTCTCTCAAAATCGAACAGGAGCATTAATCGTGCTAGAAACAATTGCTCCTGTAGATACAAGAGTGTTTGTGAATCCAGGGGTTTCCCTCAACGGTGAAGTATCGAAAGAATTACTTCAGACAATTTTTCAGCCAAAAACCCTTTTACACGATGGAGCCATTTTTATTCGTGGGTCACGTATTGTTTCAGCAGGAGTGATTTTACCCCTATCTGAACGAACTGCTAATCGACAATTAGGAACACGACACCGCTCAGCAATGGGCATTACGGAACGGGTCGGTAATTGTTTATGTGTTGTGGTCTCTGAAGAAACAGGCTCAATTTCTTTGGCCCAAGGTGGAATACTTAATCGTCCTTTAACTAGTAGTAAGTTAAAAGAACTTTTAGAAGAGAAATTTTCTTTACTTGTCGAGCGAGAATCTGTAGCACCTGGTTTAGGACTGGTCAGTCGTACTCTCGGTTCACAAATCCGAAATTTGCTTGTCTCTTCAAGATCTAAAAAAAATCGGAAGTAATAATTAAGTGATAGATTATTATTATCCAAAAATCAAGTTTCACTGGGTCTATAATTTAAAATAAAATCCTGATATTTAAGTTTTGAAACTATTATACATAAATTATTTAAGCTATTAATAGTCCGCTACTATTAATGTTATTGCCAAACAAGACTAAATCTAGATACCAAAGTTTTTAGAATCTAAAGTTCAGTAAAGTAAAACTTTACAAAATGTCAAATAATAAGTGTAAATAAATACTAGCATATAGTGCCAATTATATAAACTGAGGAGTTTTATTGTCATGGTTGTATAGAACTAACTATCTTAAATTGGACAAAAAATGTCAGGTTAATAAACAAGTAAATTAAAAATTAATTTACTTGCCAAGTATAATGTATAAGCATTTCTTTTAATTAGCTTTGATTTACTGTATCATTAGTGGTATACTACTGCCTATACTGTTTCTTATTTAGAATAAATAATAAGTTATTTAAAACTACACTTAAAATTCTTATTGTATAATTTATTTAATTTAATCCATATACTTTTTACTGTTAATACCAATTAACTGATTTTATTTCATAGTTCTGATACTCAGAATAATTGTTTATAACAAGCTATTATAGTTCTCTTAAAGTAAGGTCTTTAGAGAACTAGGGATATATTTTATTAAATTTAATTCTAGTTTTTTTAACCTGAATATTGACAATATTAATTATTGTTATATGAGCAACTAATATTTACTTGCTTGGTTCTAGCTATTTCAGACTAAATTTTACTATAAATGTACACTTACCTATTTATAATAACAAGAAATAATTTATATACAAATAAAGTTTAAATATATTATTGACTTTTACTATTTATAAAATTATGTTAAAAGTACTTTTCCTAAAAAGCACATTATTGTAAAGTACAAAAAATAATGAATCACAATAAAAGTAGTCTTTTATTTTTATATACAACAATAAAAAAATTAAATTTACAAATTATATAAAAAATAACTATAGAGGTTCAAATTAAGATTAACAAATAAACCTACTTAAAAACATAATAAATCCATTTTAAAAACTGATATATTTTTAGGGCAAAGGCAAAGGCATAAATATGAAATAAAAAATATTAAATGATAAAAATATGCTGTTCTAAAAAAATCCAGACACAATATATATTTTATTTATATAAATCTAGAGTTAGATTGATGCTAGTTGAGAAAAATATTCAGATCTTATCTAAAAATAAATAACTACTATAGTAAATTAGTTTAGTTTAAATATTAAAAATAAATATGAAATAGCTTTAGCTATTGGTAAAATTTGCCATAATACTATCCACGTAGTTATTTTAACTTTTAACAAAAATATTATTAATAATAAAACTTTAAATATAAACTTTTGTCATTACATGACAAGTCAAACAAAACAATATTTGTTAGTCAAAAATTTTAGCTATTATGTTTAGCCGCTATGGTAACATACTATGGAAAAACCTTATGAGCTAATTTAAAGTAATCCCTATTGCCATTAGAGTAAATATACAGACTAGATTAGACTAAAATAGTCGACAATATGGCAGAAAGCAGATTAATAATAAAAGATAATTTCTTCCATATAAATACCATAGACACACCTTTTAAAAGGTTTTCTAAAGTACGGGGAAGTAGAATCAGTCCCATACAATAAATTGCTAGATAATTAAGAAATGACTCTTAAACTCATTGTCTCAAAGGATTTACCGACCGATCTCGATCAAATTCGTCTTCCTAAACACGTAGCGATAATAATGGATGGTAATGGACGCTGGGCTAAACTTCGTGGTCTTCCTCGTATGATGGGGCACCAGCGAGGCGTGGATACCCTTAAAGATTTACTTCGTTGTTGTCGTGACTGGAGAATCCCTGCATTAACCGCTTATGCTTTTTCTACAGAGAATTGGGGAAGGCCTCTTGAAGAAGTAAAATTTTTGATGACTCTATTTGAACGGGTATTACGTCGTGAACTGCGAGAAATGATGGAAGAAAACGTTAGAATCTCTTTTGTAGGCAATTTAGAGGTTCTTCCTCCTTCATTACAATTAGAAATAAACCGTTCTATGAACGATACTCAGGACAATACAGGAATCCAATTTACAGTGGCCACCAATTATGGTGGCCGTCAGGAGATTATCCAGGCTTGTCAAACGATTGCTATTCAAGTCCAAAAAGGTCTTTTAACACCAGAAGAAATTAATGAATCTTTATTTGAGCGCTATTTATATACTTCAGGAATTACTCATCCTGATCTTTTGATTCGTACCAGTGGAGAGATGCGAATTAGTAATTTTTTACTTTGGCAATTAGCTTATGCTGAAATCTACGTCACCCAAACCCTCTGGCCGGATTTTAATCGAGAGGAATTTTATAAAGCTTTACTAGCCTATCAACAACGCGAACGGCGATTTGGAAAAGTTTAGTTTAAATAAAAAATATTATCTCCGGTGAAAATACTACATCTAGTTTATAGTAACTGCAAGGTGTTCGTTATTTAATTATTTATGTTAATCTCTCATCAGGATAGACAGAATTCTATAAAAGTAACCAAACATCTTCCTAAACTCTCAGAATTTGAGCGACTGGAAGCTGAACAGAAGAGGAATATATTGCTTTTAATAGAGAATTTGATAGAACGAGAAGAAGCAACTTTTAAGATGATTATTGATTGTCTTTATGATGTTGGGTCAGCAAACTTAATCAATAAGAAGTTTTCTATTCGTCCTGTTAACCATATTATGAAGCTAATTGCTAAATTTTCTAGACCTGGATTTCGCTTTATAGCCTTTTATTGGATGCATAAAAATACTCCTAAACTAATTACTAATTTACTTTTAAAAAAAATAAATAAGTTGGGTTAATCATTGTTAATCGTAAATTTGTTATTTTCTGCTAGACTTTTAAACTTTTTGTCGTCGTTTAGCAAACCATTTTTGTAAACCTTGACGACATTCATTTTCATAAATACCCGAAATAACGGCTAAACGATGGTTAGAACAGTAACTGTCAGGTAAATTTAGTACTGTGCGGATAGCTCCTGACTTAGGATCGTCACATCCATAAACGAGTAACCCTAAGCGAGATTGAATAATTGCCCCGGTACACATGGGACAGGGTTCAAGAGTAACGTAGAGGGTACAGTCTTTTAAATTCCAAGTATGCAATATTTGAGTAGCAGTACGGATGGCCAGAATTTCCGCATGAGCAGTGGGATCCTGGTTAGTTTCTTTGCGATTAGCTGTCTGAGCAATCAAATTTCCTTGACCATCAACAATGACGGCCCCTACGGGAATTTCTCCTATTTCTCCCCCTTTTTGTCCAAAGAAAAGTGCTTTTGCCATCCAATAACGATGAGTGTGATAAAGATTTTGGTTTATCAATTGAGTTAACAAAACAAGAAACAAAAAAATGAAGAACAACAAGTGTTGACCTAGTCTTAAAATATTAATATTTTAAGACTAGGTCAACAGTATTTTTGATTGCCATGATAGATAGTGTCATCTTCAAACTATTAAGCTGAGTCTAAACAGTGCAAACTCCACACTCTGAGTCTTTACGACGAATACCTATATAATGTTTTAGATAAGGCAATTAATATATTAATTTTCGTAAAGTACTATTTAAGAAAGAGAACTAGAAAGACTTAATTATTTCTATGAATTATCTATATTAAGCTATGATTATATTTAGTAGTTACTGGTAATGTAATCGCTACAGAATTTGGTTTTGTTTTTTCTACTAATTTGAATTTAAATTGATAAGAATATTTATTTTCAATATTAAATAATTCGATAGTATAATCAACTAGATAGTGTTCATTACTATAAATCTGAAAAGGATGGCGAGTCGTCGTAGCTTCTATCATAGAATGTAGTAAAACTTCTCCTGATAGGTATGGAAGATCTTCTAGCTTATTTGGGATAACTAATCTTTGTTTAAATGTATACGGTAAGTTTACATCGACTAGACTACAGTCTATTTTAATAATTATCTCATCATTATAAGGGTGTCTTAGTTGATAGCAGAGTTTTGCCGTTAAGGATAGTCCTTTTCTAGGATTTTGTACTGTTATTTTTCCTGAAATAGTAATAGACTCATCTGGGTTTCTCTGAAACGTATCTTGGTCTAACATGAGATGAAAGGTCGGTGCTATTATTTTATCTGATAGAGATAGTTCAACAAAATTCGGATAATTTTGTTTATAATTTATTTGACATTTATTGATCAATGGCTCTACTTTTTTCTGTCCCAGTTTTCTTGATTTATGTGGATATAACTGGGCTATATTATCAGAATAGCCGTTAATGGAGTAAGTATTATCAATTCCTAATTTACTATTACGATCAGACTGAAGTAAGCATTTGGTTCCTCCTTCTATAGAAATTAAACCTGTAGTTCCTTCTTCTATGGGAATATCGTTAATAAGATTTCTAGAACAGGTTAATTTTGCATCAAAAGAATCTTTATTAGTTACAGTATTTGAAATCTAAAGTTTTAGAGTTTTTACCAGGTTTCACCAAGTAATTCCGACATAATATCACTACGACAGCGGATTTCGAAAATTACAGCATTTAATTCTCTAAATGCAAAAATCATCACCAAGCCTTGTGGATTTACACGACGAAAATAGTGTTGAGGACTATGTGCAGAGTCCTCAACAGTTGGGTTTTTATGACTGATGCGAACCTCAAGATCACGATTGAGGTAATTGGAATTAGCAAGAAGACGACAAACACCTGGCTTAATCTTAAAGGTTAACGTAGAAATGGAAATCCATTGATGGCTGCCTTCTTTTTGAATTAGAAATTCTCAAGGTTTCATTGCCACTTATTCTAGATGATTGCCCGTATGTTTATACGTGTCTGGCTAACTGTTCTTTAAGTTCTCCAACTTGACTCATCAATTTCTCTTGGGTCAAAAGTATCTGTTTCTTGCTAGCCAACCATTTTAATTGAACAGTTTGAGTTTCAGCTTCTATATCCCCTAAGATAAGACAGGCGATCGCTCCACTGCGATCAGCCCGCTTGAATTGTTTCCCAAAAGCACTGCCACTAAGATCTAGTTCTATGGTTAATCCTTCCCTACGTAACTTTTGGGCTATAATCAGAGCCTGACCCTCGGATTTTTTGCCTTTAGACACGATATAGAAATCAGGGGAGGTACTTGGGATGTCTTTAATTTTTTTTAATAGAATTATTAGGCGTTCCATTCCAATCGCCCATCCGATAGCCGGAATATTAGGTCCCCCTAACTCAGCAACTAAATTATCATAGCGACCTCCCCCGCAAACTGTTGCTTGTGCACCCAGATCCTCCGATTGAATTTCAAAGGCTGTATGAGTATAGTAATCTAAACCCCTGACAAGACAAGGATTTAGTAGATAATTAATATTTAAGTCTGTTAATAGTTGTTGAACTTGGTCAAAATGTTTTCGAGATTCATCTCCCAAATACTCAATAATGTTGGGGGCATTTTGATTGATCTCTTTTGTCCGTTCATTTTTACTATCTAAAATACGTAAAGGATTTCTTTCTAGACGATCTCTAGAATCAGAATCCAACTCGTCTTTGTAGGGAAGAAAATAGTTAATCAATGCTTCTCGATAATTTTGTCTATCATTGCGATTACCAACAGAATTAAGATCTAATTTTAAATTTTGTAGCCCTAGTGTTTTGAGAATATCTGTTGCTAAGGCAATTACCTCCACATCTGCCCTGGGCTCACCACTACCGAATAATTCTAGTCCGATTTGATTAAATTGCCGTTGACGGCCAGCTTGAGGACGCTCATAGCGAAACATTGGGCCTTTGTACCATAATTTTTGTATCCCTCCTATGGTACAGAGATTATTTTGTAAAAAAGCACGAACCACACCAGCCGTCCCTTCTGGGCGTAAAGTTAAGAAACGATTTCCCCTATCTTTGAAGGTATACATTTCCTTACCCACTACATCAGTAGCTTCTCCTATACCTCTTTCAAACAACGATGTCTGTTCAAAAATAGGGGCGCGAATTTCTTGATACATTGCTCTACCAAGAATTTCCTTGGTAACGGTTTCTACATATTGCCAGTATCCAACTTCTGCTGGTAAGACATCTCGTGTTCCTGGTGCTGTTTGAATGATACCCATTGGGGCTGCACTTAAATTCCAAAATTTATGATAATGTGATATCAATTATTATAAAGCAATAAACTATCAACACATATTAAATAAATTATCAGTTGTTATTTAAATCAGCTTTTATAAATAAAAAGTAAACACATACTGTATTAATAATGACTTTTGCTAAAATTAACAACAGAAATAAATACGTATTCTAACTTATTTTTGAAAACTTGTAATTCAAGAAAGGGTAGATATCTAATTTCTATATTTATTTTTTAGATAATTAGTTTGTTTTTTTTAGTCTAACGTAGAAGTTTTTTAAATAATTATTATTGTAAATAAAATATAATTTCACTACTGTACTTATCTTATGTCAACGTGACTTAATTATGATTTGTGTAAAAGTTTAAAAATAATTAGATACGCATTTTTATTATTCAATTGTTTTTCGTTATAATTATACTAATTGTATTTTAATGACTTCTATGTGTAATACTTTGTATTAAATAAAGTATTTTTTTACATTTTAATAAATACTCTAGTATCATAAAGTTACAGTCAATATAATGAATTTTTTTGCCACATATTAGCGTTTCTTATACAATATGCAAAAATAAATTTTTTAGGGGCATTCAAACTTTACAAAAAATATACTTTTAACTTCTATCGCTTGAAATTAAATCATAGTCAGCTTAAAAAAGCTTTAATTGCTTAAATTTTTGACTACTTAAAATTATAATTACTTCATGTTCTATATACTGTATTCTTTATAAGAACAATACTTATACTAGAGTTTACTCTATGATATTAACTGAGAAAGTATGTACTATTTTTCTCTCTTTAAAAAGAAGTATTCAATTATATAATGTGAATAATTGATAGTTTTACTGTCATAAATTGTAAATCCTAAAAATTAATTAATTATCCATAAAAATTAACCATAAAAACATGGAATTTTTTACATTATTTTTATCAAGTATTTTAGTAGTTATTTCTCCTATCGGTTTATTAGTTGATACAATTGTAGCTGATGCCATTCGTTCTCAAATCAATGATGTTGAAGAATTAGCAGTTCGAATAGATAACACTCCTAATTATCAATCAATTCAAGGAAAAATTGATAGAGTTCGTATTGCTAGTCGTGGAATAAAGCCCATTAAAAATTTTAGGATAGAAGTTCTTGAATTAGAAACAGACTCCGTCGATATTGACACTAATAATCTACAAACTAAAGATATTAAAGAAATTAGAAAGTCTTTACGCAAACCATTACAAGGTGGATTACGTTTGATTCTTAAAGAAAGAGATATTAATCAAGCGCTACAATCAGACGAAATCAGACAAACACTACAAAAAACTATTAATAATATAGTTCCTGAACAGGTTCCCAAATTTAGGATATTAAATATTTGTATTGGATTTAAACCTAAAAATCGTTTAGGAATCAAAGTAAAGTTACAGCAATTAAAAAGATTTGATGAGAAAACTACAGATGAAACTATAGCACTAAGTTTGGAGGCAGGATTTAAAATTAAAGATGGACGATCAATCCAAGTTCTTGAACCAAGGGGTGAATTAAATGGCAGAACTCTATCAAAAAAATTTTTAAGTCGTTTTCAGCAATTTGATTTAGGTATCCTAGAAAGACAAGGTATTATTACTAGACTACTAAAATTAAAAATAGATGAGGAAAGTCTCGCTCTTGTCTCTTTTATCCGATTAGAACCCTTAAAATAAAAGGGAGAATCTAAAAAATAGTAACCTGATTACCAAATACCACAAACCTTGATTGAAAATCATAACAGGAGATAACTATGGATAATCGCCATAATAATCATGAAAAAAATCGTTTATCTATTGGATTTATTGGTGGAATTATAGTCGCTATTTTAGCGACAGGAAGCGTAGCAACTTGGTGGTCACTCAACACTTTAAAAACATCTAACGACCTAACTAAAATTTCTACCGAAAGTCCAACAATTGGAGACCAGATTAAAATAGAGCTGGGACGAGTTTACTGGTTAAATGACACAGGTGACCATTTTGAATTGTTAGCAAGACCAGTAATTGTCGATGAATCAACTGACAATAAAGAAATATTACAAACTGCTCTAGAAAGTTTGCTAGCAGGTTCTACAGAACCTGGGCAAATTACCACAATTCCTCAAGGAACTGAACTATTAAATCTTATTGTAGACAGTGAAGGAGTAAAAATTGATCTATCTCAGAAATTTACTACAGGAGGGGGTAGCGCATCTATGACAGGTCGTTTAGCTCAAATTCTTTATACATCCACTAGTCTTGATCCTAACACCAAGGTTTGGGTAACAATAGATGGACAACCTTTAGAAATTTTAGGAGAAGAAGGGTTAGAAATTGAACAGCCGATAACCCGTCAATGGTTTAATGAAAACTTTGAGTTATAGTTATGATTATCAGAACTATTTAAAGGATCATAACTATTTTTTTATAGTAAATAAGCTGAATTTTTATCCAAAAATAAATCTGCATCAGAGTGTTTGCGTAAAATTGAAGCAGGGCAGTGGGTTTCGATATGCTTTCTAAGCATCGTTTTAACAATTTTTGCTTTATTTTTTCCAAGTGCAAGACAAATAATTTTACGAGATGATAAAATCATAGGAATAGTTAGAGTGATGGCATATCTAGGAACTTCATTCAGGTGAGAAAAATGTCCCTGATCAACTTGTACTTGACGGGTTTCTTTTTCTAGGCGAACTAATTTAACCCAATAAGCATCATCAAATTTAGCAACAGCGGGTTCATTAAAAGCTAAATGTCCATTAGTTCCAACTCCTAAACAACACAAGTCAATAGGTTTTTCTTGTAGAAGTTCAGTATAGCGATTACACTCGTTAATAGGTTCTAAAGTGTTTCCTTGAATATAATGAAATCGTTTTGGGTAAACTCGCTTTTCTACTTTTTCCTGGAGATAGTGACGAAAACTAGCTTGGTGTTTTTCGTTAATACCTAAATATTCATCTAGATGGAATAGGGTAATACGATTCCAATCTATCTTTTTTGTGGCAATCAAAGCATCAAGAAACTGTAACTGTGAGTTTCCCGTTGCCAATACTATTCTCGCCTCTTTCTTTTCTTTTAAGACCTTTGACAAGTATTTTTGAGTGATTTCTGCCGATTCTTTAGCTAATTCTTTTCCAGTTTTAGAAATATAAACCGAAAGGGTATCAACTTTAAATTGATATTCGGATGTCATTAATAATTATAAAACGCTCTCTAGTTCCATTCTAACGTATAACTTAACTTTTAGAATTAATCTGTTTTTTGGGTAGTAGATAAAGTTTAATAAAATTAGAATACAGTAGTTAACATTTTTTATTTTTTAAAATTTACTTGATAAGAAGTAGTAGTACTATAGATGTAGTATTATGTTGCTTATACTTTTCGTTGTGTAAAACTATCACTTATCTCACTTAACAAATATAAAAATTAATCAGTTTTGATTGGTGGATAGTATTTATTTGATGAGTAAGATATACTTAAGTCTAGATTTATTTTTAATACCTGATATCCGAATAGTAAGATTGACTAAGTCCTTATATGATTGAAATTTTTACAAGAGTAGTTCAGCGAAAGGAGGAACTCTGTGTCTACTGAAGTAATCGAAAGACGATCATCATTTAGTAAAAGTATTCGAAAGCCAGCCCCTCGCTATAGAGTTTTACTCCATAATGACGACTTTAACTCTATGAAGTACGTAGTTCAGACTCTGACGCAAACAATAGTAGGGATGACTCAAGCACAAGCAGTTGGTATTATGATGGAGGCTCATAATAATGGGACAGCTTTAGTTATTACCTGTGCTTTAGAACCCGCTGAGTTTTATTGTGAAACTCTTAAAAATCACGGACTGACTAGTACTATAGAACCAGACGATTAATCTCATTTGTCATTTGAAACCTAACCTTACTCGTATTAGCTATTACCCA
Source organism: Cyanobacterium sp. uoEpiScrs1 (assembly GCF_947331815.1). GTDB lineage: Bacteria > Cyanobacteriota > Cyanobacteriia > Cyanobacteriales > Microcystaceae > Rippkaea. Next base: position 246,897 of record NZ_OX373462.1, on the reverse strand, counting down.
GCACCGATTCGGATAGGAATTTTTGCTTTCATCTTATTATTATTGTGGATTCCCGTAACAATTCCTGTCCATTTGATATTTGGGTCTAACCAAAATTTGACAACAGTTGTCAATATAGTTTTTCTATATTTAGAGTTTATCGGATTATTGTTTATTTGGAATAGGAAAGTTTATCACAATTTTTATTGGTGGAAACAATATGGATTAGTTTTAACTAAAAAAAATGGACTTGAATTATTACAAGGATTAGGTCTTGGCTTAGGATTTACTGTCAGCCTGTTTATTATAGAATCAATTTTAGGATGGGTTAACTTTTCTATTCCTTCTCTAAGAATTGTTAAGGTTGTTATTGAAGGATTATTAAGCGCTTTAGGTATTGCATTTGCTGAAGAGTTATTATTCCGAGGATGGTTGTTAGAAGAATTAAAATTCGATTATATATCATCAACTGTATTGTGGGTTAATTCTTTACTTTTTGCTGGATTGCATTTTATTAAACCGTTGGCAGAAATTATTAGAACTTTTCCACAATTTCCTGCTTTATTATTCTTAGGACTAATTTTAGTTTGGGCTAAACGTGGGAATGAAAACCGTTTAGGAATTTGTATTGGTTTACATGGGGGATTTGTATGGGGTTTTTATATCCTAAATGTAGGCCAACTCTTAGACTACACGGAAAAGATATCTCCCTGGATAACAGGAATTGATAATAATCCTCTTGCTGGAGTAATGGGATTATTATTTTTTGGAGTTTTAGGTTTTTATATGAGAATAAAAGCCAATATAAAATAATTGTATTAAGGATACAGAAACCGGTTTATACAGATATTTTAGTTACATACCAATTTAGTTGCCTCTGGCAGATAGTCAAATATTAGTTCAAACCAATAAAAATTGACTGTAACTACTATAAATAGTATCAATTTGTGTGAGTATAAACATTTATTATTGTTAATTTACTATTTATATATAATTGAAAGTATCTAGTTTATTGGACATGTTTCAGTTATCTTATAGACGATGTTCTCCTTCTCTATAGGCTCTTAAATATAATGTTATCGCCAATTCTAATTGGACCCTTGAAAATAGAACGTTTGAATATTGCAATCACCGATTTATCCACATCTTTAGTAGGCACAAAAATCACTCAGCTTTCAGACTTACACTACGATGGATTGCGTTTATCGGAAGACTTATTAACTGAAGCAATAAAACTAAGTAACAATGAAGACCCTGATCTAGTATTACTGACTGGGGACTATATTACAGATCAACCTAATACTATTGATAAATTAGCTAAGCATTTACAATATCTCAAAAGTCGTATGGGAATTTATGCGGTGTTAGGTAACCATGATTACTATCATCATCAGGCTAAACATTTGCTAACTGAAGCATTAACTAATATTGGTATTATAGTTCTCTGGAATGAAATTGCTACCCCACTAGGTGACGACTTACCGATTGTAGGACTTGCTGATTTTTGGTCACAAGAATTCAACCCAGAACCTATCATGAATCAATTGCCATCCTATATTCCTCGTTTAGTATTATCTCACAATCCAGATTCAGCAGTAGTTTTACAAAGATGGCGAGTAGATTTACAGTTGTCAGGTCATACTCATGGAGGACAAATTAATATTCCTTGTCTAGGACCTGCTCCAATTTTATTGGACAAAATATATCAATATACTCCTAAATATTTACATTCCTGGATTCCTTTTATTAAAACCCATTCTAGGATAGTCAAACATTGGCAATGGGCCCAAGGATGGCATCAAATTCAAAAAAATCAACTTTATGTTAATCGTGGATTAGGAACCTACTTCCCTGGAAGACTATTTTGTTCTCCCGAAGTGACTTCTATTACGTTAATTACCCAGTAATGTAAGTTAAATACAATGCAAATCGTTAAATTAGATTAATCAAAGCATCCCTAACTATAAGAGGAATATGACACATAATTTTGCCTTTATCTTGATCAACTACCATTAAAGTCACCGTTCCAGTCACGTAACATTTCTGTGTATTTGAAGATTCCACACGGCAATCAAAATTCATCCGCATTCCAGCAATTTGACTGATCTAAGTTTTAATAATAGCTTCCTGCTCCAATTGTATTGAATAATGATAAAACCCAATTTCTACTAATTATGCGTAACCAATGCCCATAAAGCGCAAATATTCAACTCTAACCTCTCCGATCTAAATTAAATAAGTTCCATGCCAAACTATTTCTGAATAGTTTGGCATGATGAGGTTGGATCCGCACAGCATACTCAAACAAATGTTTAGTGGTCTCTTGTAGCATCTTCTCAAGAGTTATCGCAGCGTTGAGAGACAATTGACATTGAGATTGAGAAGACAAGTTAAACGAACTCCAATCATAGACTAAAGTTATTAATCATTCTATTGTACTTTACTTATTATTAGTTTAATCAATTTTTTTTATTGACGTTACTCTTGGATTAACTATTTTTTGTCCAATCCCTGAGAATTTAATAGCCAAATTTATTTTTTTTTCGGCACCAAAAATATGGGTTATTTCTCCTACTCCAAAATTGGGATGAATTAGATGATCTCCCACTGACCATTTTTGATTATGTATCTGAATAATTTTAGATTTAAAGGTGCTAGAATTATGATGAAAATTTAATGATTTTGAAAAATTATTTTTAATTAAATCTGAAGGTAACTCTTTTAAAAACTGCGATGGACTTTTAGCTTCCTTAGATCCCCAAACAAATCGTTCTCTAGTATAGGTTAAAAATAATTGTTCCTGAGCACGAGTCAGTCCAACATAACACAAACGGCGTTCTTCTTCTAAGGATAGAGGATCATGTAAACTGCGAATATGAGGTAATAGTCCCTGTTCTAAACCAACTAAAAATACGATAGGAAATTCTAGACCTTTAGCAGAATGAAGAGTCATTAAAGATACTTTTTTTTGTTCTTCGTTCAAATCATTAAGATCAGATGAAAGAGAAATATTTGACAAAAATCCTTGTAAGTTCATGTCTTCTGTATCTTCTTGAAATTGTAAAACAGCATTATATAACTCGGAAATGTTTTCTAAGCGGTTATCAGCTTCCTCTGTTCCTTTTTGTTTTAAATCATTAATATAGCCAGAAACTTCCATTACTTGCTCTAGGATTTCAGCCCCTGATAAGCTAGTGATTCTTTCTTGAAAATATTGAATTTTTTTAGAAAAATTGTTGATTGCTTTTGCTGCTCTTCCTGTTAATGTATTCACGGATGTCATATCAGAAATAATTTCCCAAAGAGGAATCTCTAACTCTTGAGCAGCTTTAATCAAAGACTCTATAGAAGTTTTCCCAATTCCTCGACGGGGAGTATTAATAATTCTTAGTAAACTAACAGTATCTGCAGGATTAGCAATAACACGTAAATAGGCTAGAGCATCTTTAATTTCTTGGCGATCATAAAATTTAAATCCTCCTACTATTTTATAGGGAATATTGTTGTGAATTAAGTTGTCTTCAAAAGGACGAGATTGGGCATTGACTCGATAAAGAATTGTAAAATCTCCCCAGCTTAGTTCTGGATTTTCTTTTACTAAGTTCTTTATTTTATTAATAACTAATTTTGATTCTATTTGCTCATTATCTGCCTTATAACAATAAATAGATTCTCCTACTCCTCGTGTAGCTTTCAAACTTTTATCAATACGTTGGGTATTATTTTCAATTAAACAATTAGCTGCTTTTAATATATTTTCTCTTGAGCGATAATTTTCTTCTAATTTAATCATGGTACGGGTATCCTGATCAGATAAACCATCTCCAAAATCTGATTGAAAATTTAACAAAATAGTAAAGTCTGCCATGCGAAAACTATAAATAGATTGATCAGCATCACCCACGACAAAAATAGAACGATTTTGCCAATTTAATTTACTTTTTTTAATTTCTCCATTAGTTATTAGTAAACTAATGAGTTCATATTGGATTTTATTGGTATCTTGATATTCATCAACTAATATATGTTTAAATTGGTTATGCCAATAGCCAAGTATAGATTCGTTTTGTTGAAATAGTCTTACGGGGACCAGAATCAAATCATCAAAGTCCAAGGCATTATTTGCAGCTAATTGCGACTGATACTCATTGTAAACTTCAGCAATAACGCGATTTTTATAAGATGAGTCTTGTTTAAGATATTTATCGGGAGATAATCCCAAATTTTTCAAATTACTGATATGATAGCGGACTGAACGAGGATTAAATTTTTTATCATCTAAATTAAATTGATTAATCACAATATTTTTGATTAGATTTTGTACATCTAATTCATCAAAAATTGAAAAATTTTTCTGCCATTGTCTTCCTAATTCATCTTGGTATTTATTAATATCAAAGCGTAGAATTCTTGCACATAAACTATGAAAAGTCCCAATCCAAAGTTTTTTAGTAATTGTTTTATAAGCTTGCGACACCAGTTTTTTTTGTTCATATTCAGAGATAATCTCAAACTGTTGTCCATAATTTTTGACAGCCATTTCTTGTGCAAATAATCTCTCAATTCTCTCCTTCATCTCTTTAGCTGCTTTGTTCGTAAAGGTAACAGCTAGGATAGAATCTGGTTCAACATGATGATGACTAATTAGATAGGCAATTCTGTAGGTGAGAGCTCTAGTTTTACCTGAACCAGCACCAGCTGCTACCAATAAAGGTCCGCAAAAGTGTTCAACAGCTAAACGTTGTGCTCTATTAAGTTGGGCAAGAAAGTCATTATGAAAAGTCATAGGGTTACAGTTAAAAATATATATCTACAAAATATCTTAGGTGAGAGACTTTATTGAAATCAAATAACAATGATTATGATTGTTTATAGTTAAAGTAAAATCTTCTGTTCAGGAGTTATGCATTGATAGATAAAGGTAAATATATACTATGTTAATGAAACAAGGTATTTTTTCTAAAAAATAGATAAGCAAAATAGTTCAGATAAAAATACTGTAATTATTTATCTGAATTATTTAATAATTTTTTGATAACAAAACAACTTAGTTTGAACCAATAACAAACAATAAGTTTCTAAAAACATAGTCGTTATATTAAACACGGTTTATTCAAATATCAAAATTCATCACCGAATCTTAAAACAATTATTTAGACAAATAGCGTTGTAGATAGAGACTATGACATGATTAAGATTGAAATATAACCCAATTCTAATTTACCTTCTTATCGTTAATTTTTGTTGTTTTTTGATTGTAGTCAATAAAGGATAAACAATAGGGTAATAACTAATATGTAATCTCAATGAAATTATCTCTTGGAATTAACTGTTACTTTATTTTGTAATTATTTACAATAATATAAATATTTAAATTTAAATTTAGTCACTTCATTTTTAAGGCATTTGTTATTGAAAAATTTTAAGGTAGTTTGATCTTACAGCAATTAATTTATACATCTATAATAGTGCATATATAACGTTATTTGTCAATGTAAAATTCCTAACCATGCCATGGCAACATTTTAATTCTTAAAAAATTCCTTAACTATACTAGAAAAGCTGTATCAAAATGCAAATTGTCATTTACAATAGATATAGCGGAGACGAATGTTTCCGTTCACTCCTCACACCACACTCCGCCCGAGCATTGTTCGGGCGGTTTCTTATCTATCTAAGGTAACAGAGAGATGTTTTTTTGTTCCAAAAATTATTAAGTTTACAGTTAAAAAGAAATAAATTATTTATAAAATTAAAAATGCTCTTTGTTTGAAGTAAATCAAGATAGTTTTCATTATGGTAGAATTCTAGAGTATTCTAGAGAGGCGCAAGCAATTAAAGGAATTCTTTATTATGTCAAAGCCAGCTGAAGTTACAGATGAAAAGTTTAAAGACGACGTTTTAGACAGCAATATTCCAGTCCTAGTGGATTTTTGGGCTCCTTGGTGTGGTCCTTGTCGTATGGTTGCTCCAGTAGTAGAAGAAATTGCTGAACAGTACGAAGGTCAAGTTAAAGTTGTCAAACTAAATACCGATGACAACCCTCAAATCGCAAGTCAGTATGGTATTCGTAGTATTCCCACCCTAATGATTTTTAAGGATGGCCAACGGGTAGATATGGTAGTTGGAGCAGTTCCTAAAACGACTTTAGCTAACACTATTGAAAAGTATCTCTAAGAGGGTAAAGGGAAAAACATTACAATGTATTTTCCCTCCATGTTTTTGTTATCGAAAGCGAACCCGTTGAGTCACTAAGGTCATACCATTTTCGCGAATTAGTAGGGCAGAAAGCCATCTATTTTCCGGCTTGTCTGAGGCTCTGACTCGTTTAAATAATCCTCCAGCTTGCAGCAATTCCAATTCCATGACTCCTGGTTCTAAATAGCGATCATTATCTACTTTTTCACTAATAGCTGTCCCAGCTAAGAGATCTTCATTAAGTGGCTCTTGGACAATAACATCAAAGTCAAATTTTTCTCCCACCCGCACTGTATCAGGTAGTTTGATATGTACCTTGGGGGGGTTTGAGCCAGAATTAAGTTCTGTCCGCTCCGTCAAAATTTCTTGGTGTAATAATTTTCCATTTTGAAATGTTTGACGGGCTTTGATAGTAGCTCTGAGTTGAATGATTCGACCCGATGTTTCACTAGTTCCTTCAATGGTAGTCAAGGTTTCAGCCACCCATCCTCTTTCTATTTTATTCCAAGACTGAAGTTTAGTGATGTATTTTAAATCAGGGTATTTTTCCCACAAGGATATTAGTGCTTTGGAAAAAGATTCAGCCGTTAACCCATCAGTAGTGGCAAATTGATCTCCGTATAAAGCCATTAACTTTTGACTATCACGGTTGTTAGCTGCCGCATTTATTTTTTCAATCAAGCTTTTTAAAGTATTAGGGGCTAGATTAGCACTTTCTGCACTAGGTACACAAATACTACTTAAACTTAATCCCATACTTAGTATTAAAAAGAGGAACCAACGCAATTGAATCATCCGCTTGTATTATCCTTAAGTATCCTGTCGTGAAAAACATAGGGACCGATCTTATTTTAACGTATCTATTCTTAACTACAATTTCTCTATCTAAATCTCGCTCATTATTAATATGATTCGTTTATTAATTGCTGCAAGTGGAACTGGCGGTCATCTATTTCCGGCATTAGCCTTAGCCGAACACTTACCTGACTATCATATTGAATGGTTAGGAGTTCGTAATCGATTAGAACAAACTTTGGTTACCACTCACTATCCTCTCCATCTTATTGACGTAGAAGGATTTCAAAATCGTAATCCCATCAAAATAATAAAGGTCTTATTTAGACTGATAAAGGCAGTGTTTCAAGTAAAAAAAATCATAAAAGAACATAAAATTGATATGGTGTTCACGACAGGAGGATATATTGCTGCCCCTGCTATTTTAGCTGCCCGTTTGTCAGGTATTAAAGCAATTATTCATGAATCGAACTTTATCCCAGGAAAAGTAACTCGTCTGTTAAGTCGAGTTTGCGATGGAGTGGCTTTGGGCTTTAAAGAAACCGCGCAGTATTTACCTAATTCCGAGACAATATGGGTAAGTACTCCTGTAAGATCGCAATTTTACACTCCTCAACTCTTAGATTTACCCATCCCTGACAATGTTCCCTTGATTGTTGTAGTAGGGGGATCTCAGGGAGCAGTACCTATTAATAATTTAGTCCGCAAGTGCGCTAACTCTTGGCTATCTGAAGGAGCATATATTGTCCACTTGACAGGAACAAATGATCCTAATACTCAAAGTCTACAACATCCTTACTATTTACCACTACATTTTTATGACAATATGGCAGGGTTATTACAACGGGCTAATCTGGCAGTAAGTAGAGCTGGTGCAGGAATATTAACAGAATTGGCTATTACTAAAACGCCAGCTATTTTAATTCCATATCCTTTTGCTGCTGAAAATCACCAGGTTTATAATGCTCAGATTATTGGGAAAGCAGGTGCAGCCTTAGTTTATCACCAGGAAGAATTAACCACTGAAATTTTGAAAAATTCGGTGTTAAAATTATTAAGAGATTGCGATGAACTTCAAAAAATGGCAAATAAAACAGAAAGTTTGGCTGTTTTTAACAGTGCCCAACAATTAGCTAAAATGATTGAACAAATGATGATTCCTCGCATTTAACTTGGCTGTTATTTTTAATGTAAGCTACTCTCTATTATTTGAAAAAAATTAATGATTTAAATATTTCTATACCCTCAATATTTTAAAATTCCCAAAATTCCTCTTAAACAAGACTATAATTATTTAACTTTCAACTTATTATCAATCCTGCCAAAGTATTCTGTACTCTATATGATTTCACGATAACCATAGCATATTGAGTTTTAAAACCTTAGTTATATAATATTAATATTTTGCAACATAGTTATGTTGAATTAAAAGTTTATTCGCCTATAAATGGTTATATTTTTTAGAGACAGAAAATTGCTTATTTAAGACATCCACAAAAAAATATTCAAATAAAAATTTGAATTAATTGATCATCATAAACAAAATCTAAAATAGAAATTATTCAAGATGATATCTAAAACTCAATTTAATAATTATTATTTCTTATTGATTTAAAAAGTTGATGATTAACTTATTAATATCTCTAAGAGTTGAGTACTTAATAAGCAATAATAATTATTAAATTTTATTGTTTTTAGGTAATTATTTGACCCGTGATAATAGATTATATATTGAGAATAACAGCCAAGTTATAAGTTCTGGTTAAACTTAATTTTAATGAAATACTCGGTCCCTTAGAGAATAGAAATTTTTTCTCTAAAAATTGGGAGGAATAACAAGCCCACTATTTTTGTATATTAATCATCCTCCAAATGGATGAAATTAACTTCATCTATTGAGGGGAAGTAAGTTCTGACTTACACCTGATTAAATTAACAATGAGTAGATTTCGTCGCAGAAGTAGAGGATGATTATGACCATGACTCACAAATCCCTAAAACTGTTGATTGTTGTAGCTACCTTTTTTGTCTGGGTGCGGTTGTTTGTGGGTACTGTACAAACCTTGAATAGCACATCGGAAGATCACTGGAATAATCGAGCATTTGCTACAGAAAAAACTAAATAACTATAAGGATAAAGTTCAGTCTAGCCTTTCAAGGAAGAGCCCTGTTCTGTCCCCCAGGCCTACAGGACGAGTGCGGGGATAAAAAGCAATAAATTTAGGGAAAATAAATAGGAGACGTTTCGCATATATAGAAGAATACTAGAACGGTAACATTATATTTTAAAGTTAGAAAACATCTATTATATGTCTTTAGTTTTGATCTCGGAGGAATCTCAGGTTATATACTCTGAATTGATTCTGATGTAATCGTAGCTTAAGTCACAACCCCAAGCAGTCCCCTGTCCGGGACCATTGCCTATACATACTGAAATAAAAACTGTATCTTCTTCAAGATACGCGCCTGCGGCCGCTTGTTTTAGGTAATTAATTGCTCTTTGTCGATCAAATTCCAGAGGTTGACCACTCTCTAACAGTAAGAAGTCCCCTAATTTGATTTGTAAATTTTCTTGACGAAAAGTAACATCCGCTTTTCCTGCGGCTGCTGCTATACGTCCCCAGTTGGGATCTCGTCCAAAAATTGCCGATTTAACTAATGATGACCCAGCAATAGTTCTGGCCACATGCCGTGCCCCTTCATTATCTAGCGCACCTGAAACTTGTACCTCAATTAAACAAGTCGCGCCTTCTCCATCCCTAGCAATTGCTTTAGCTAAATGCTGACAAACCTCTTTTAACATGGCTTGTAGTTTTTCTGCATCTTGACTCATTTCTGTAATGGTAGGGGTACGAGACTGACCATTTGCTAAGGCAATAAAACAATCATTGGTGCTAGTGTCGCCATCTACCGTAATTTGATTAAAACTTTCGTTAGCAGCTTGAGTGATCATTGTTTGCCAAAGGGGAGTAGCTACTAACCCGTCACAGGTAACAAAAGAGAGCATAGTAGCCATATTAGGATGGATCATCCCCGAACCTTTAGCCATACCACCAATACGGACTGGGCGACCATCAATGGTAGTTTCTAAGGCGATTGACTTAGGGACTGAATCGGTAGTAATAATTGCTTGAGCGGCGGCGTCCCCCCCAGCATAAGATAGAGCATTAACTAAAGCTGGAATGCCTTGACGCATTCGATCCATACGAATGTTTTGACCAATCACTCCCGTAGAGGCCAACAGTACCTCATTTGGAGAAATATTGAGTGCATTACCTAAAAGAAATGCACTCTCTAGGACATCTTGCCACCCTTGTTCACCTGTAGCAGCATTTGCCTGTCCAGCATTACACATAATGGCACGACTACTAGCTTTGGATTGGAGACGTTGACGGCAGTAGTCCACACAAGCAGCACGAACTTGGGAACTAGTAAAAACACCAGCTGCTATTGCCTCAGTTTCTGAGACAATAAGAGCTAAATCGGGAGTACCTGAAGGCTTTAAACCCACAGCAATTCCGGCTGCTTTAAAGCCTTTGGGTGCGGTAATTCCGCCACTAACTACCTGCCAGTCCATCATACTATTTACCTATTGTTAAGGTTGGGTCAAAAGCTGATTATAGCAAGTAGATCTTAAGTCGATCTTTAAATATTAGTTTAAGGGATCATTTCAACATCATTTAGAAACATTGGCTTAAAAGTTAAGAGTGTAGCAACTCATTAAACTAGAATGGGTGACATTTAGATTAATTTTTGTTATATGAAGACAAAACACAGTGCTCAGTATAGACAAGGTTGGTCGCTTGACGAGCGTGATCCGAAATTTATCGCTTCACTGATGCCTTATTGGGAATGGTTTCATAAATACTATTTTCGAGTAAAGAGTGATGGTTGGCATCATATCCCTGAAAAGGGACCCCTACTGTTAGTAGGATCTCATAATGGAGGACTAGCTTCTCCTGATACGTCGATGATGATGTACGATTGGTTCTGTCGTTTTGGGATTGAACGTCCAACCTATGGGTTGATGCACCAGTCTATCTGGACCACTAATCCAACAGCAGCCAATCTTGCCGTGCAAGTAGGAGCGATTCGCGCTCATTCTAAGATGGGGATTGCAGCTTTAAAAAAGAAAGCTAGTGTTTTGGTCTATCCAGGAGGAGCACAAGATGTGTTTCGTCCCTATACAGATCGCCATAAGATCCAATTGGCTGGACGTAAAGGCTTCCTTAAATTGGCTTTACGGGAACAATCACCCATTATTCCCGTAATTTCTGTAGGATCTCATGAAACCTTGGTAGTATTGGGTGATTGTTATCAACAAGCTAAGCAATTAAACGAATGGGGGATATTACCTTGGTTGTTTAATATCGATCCTGAAGTATTTCCTATCTATTTAGGGTTACCTTGGGGTGTTGGTATTGGACCTCTTCCTAATTTACCCCTTCCTGTCACTATTCATACTCGTGTTTGTCCTCCCATTATTTTCAAGCGCTATGGCAGGGAGGCAGCAAGGGATCGCCTTTACGTTGATGCCTGTTATGAGTTAGTACGATCAAGGATGCAACAGCATTTAGATCAATTGGTAATTGATAGTCAGAATTGATCAATAATTCTTGGGAAAGTTAAGCTATTTTTGTCATTTATATCAGATTTAACTGAAATTAAATTCATATTCACTTACATAAACATAACTTTCCTGATTATATAGACACTGAACTCATTTTTAGTTTCACTGATAGAATTGTTTTGTCGGTGCTGGAACAACTTTCTAAACCTCTATCAATAATCAAACAAATTTAGGAAGGATATTTTATCCAAATAAATAGTAAGTAATTAGTTTAGCAAAAAGAGAGTTAAACAACTATAGACGTTTCCATACTTCAGATATTAAGTAGATTTACAAAAAAAATAAAAATAAAACAAGTATTTTATAGAAAAAACACTTAAATGTTCATTTAAATATTCATTAGATATAAGTCCGTATTGAAATGGTAATTATATGATTTTATATACGATTTAAAACCAAATAATAAAAACTAAAATGAGCTACATTAGTCACTAAAGTCTAGTATATAGATTTAAATCTACTCGCAACCATATATGATAATTTGATTTTAAAATTTAGCTGAAATCAGTGCATGATCTATTTATAGTAAATAAATCTAGTTTTTGTAGCAAAAATAAACTATCAACTTTTATATATAAAATATTATTACTGTCTAGATTTAATTATATTAATATTGTCCGTAAATTTCTAGATCAGAAAAGTTGAGTGAAGATTCAAGTTGCTTGATTTTAACCTTATTAGTATAGTATTCGTTAAGATAATATTGTCGTGTTTTTAAATCGGTATTAGGATCAATCTCTTTATACTTTTTATAAGAATATTTACTATATATTTCTAGTTTAGCTTTTTCCATAAATATTAATGCACAGTGAATTTGCAAGGAACTTCTGTAAATATTTTCTTGATGGTTCTGATTGGGATAAAAAATATGATTAAATTGAGTTTTTGAGTGAGATGATTGTAAAATTTTATCTTGTAATAAAGAAATAAAGTTGTTAGATATATTGTTTATTTCTTTTTCAGTTTCTAATATTTTTTGCCATAAAAATCTATATTTAGACACACTAAAAGTTAAATCTTTTTTGTTAAGTAAATTTAAAATTTTTTTGCGAAATTCGGGGCAGTGAAGATAAATTCTCAATAATAATTCCTCAGCTTGTTGAAGGGATGTATCTGCATTATAATAATTTTTACTAATTGTTGAAGATAAAAGATTTTTTTTAGTAAATGGTAAATTTAATTTCTTGAGTTGTTTTTGTAAGTTTCTGATGTAAAATGGTAAAGATAGAGCATCTCCTTGACTTAAAATTCCAGCACAGTAATGTATATAATAAATCTGTTTATTGCTGTTTTCTAGACGGTTTAATAATTTAACCATTTCTTGCGCAACTTCCTCAAAATGATCAGCTTTTTTCAGGTTTTTATTGACCAACAATTGTTGAATTTGCCAATCAAACCAAAGAGGTGCTTTATCAATTAACTGCTGGAAAGTTTCAACTGCATTCAGATTAGATTTTAAAAATTCATCAGCATCCTTACCGTCTTTAAAGTGTAAGACTCGTAATTGCACTTGTCCTGAATAAATTAGTGACTCAATATTACTGATAGCACGTTGTGTTGCTTTTTTTCCAGCTAGATCTGAATCAAAGTTTAAGATAATTTGTTTAGAGTCAGTATATCTGAGTAATTGTTTTAATTGTGCTTTACTTAAAGCTGTTCCTAAAGACGCTACGGTATTGGTAATTCCTACGGCATGAAGAGTGATTGCATCAAAATATCCTTCCACTACCACCACTTTATCTAAAGAACAAATAGTATTTTTAGCTTTATCTAAAGCAAATAAAGTATTATTTTTTTTAAATAAACTTGTTTCAGGAGAATTAAGATATTTTGGCTGTTCATCTTTTAAAGTTCGACCTCCAAATCCAATTACTCGTCCTTGAACATCAGTAATAGGAATGATTAGACGATTACGGAATCTATCATAATAACCACTTCCTTTTTTACGCAAAGAAATTAATCCTGCTTTTTCAATTAAAGCAATTGGATAGCGTTTTTTTTCGGCTAAGTAATTATAGAGAGTTTGCCAACCTTCAGGAGCATATCCTAACTTAAATTGTTGTATTATTTCTTTATTTAATTTACGTTCATTTTCAAGATAATTGAGAGCGATTTTTCCTTGGTCTTGATGAAGAAGGTATTGGTAAAAACTAGCAGTTATGGCGAGAACTTCGTAGATTTGTTCTCTCAAAGATAACTGTAATTGTAATTCTTTATGTTGTTTAGATTTAAGCGTTTTGATAGGAACTTGATAGCGTTTTGCTAAGTCAAAAATTACGTCACTAAAAGACTGTTTTCCTATTTCCATAAGAAACTTAATGGCATTGCCTCCTTGACCGCAACCAAAACAATAATAAAGTTGTTTATTGACACTAACGCTAAAACTAGGTTTTTTTTCATCATGAAAAGGGCATAAACCTACGTAGTCTTTACCCCTTTTTTTAAGAACAACATAATCTGAAATTACATCATAAATATCAACCTGTTGTTTTACTTTTTCAAGTGTGTCAGGATGAAGACGAGGAATATCCATTTCTTAGATAACAACTTAAAGAACTTAAATAGAAGTATACCCTGATTTTTAAGCTTTTTATTACTTAGAGAGTTACCTAAATAATACCATTTTTATAAATCCAAGGTATATAGATACTATCGTTGTTTTAGTAACAATATATCTTGTATACTTTCCTGTTTACTCTATACAATAAGATTTGTTAATTTAATTGTCACGGAAGTATAATCACAAAAATTAAAAATATTATTTTATGAGTTGCTATATATTAGTTTATTATATCTAGTATGATAAACTAATATAGTTTATTACTATTAACAGAATTTATTCCTAGAAAAAGTTAGCAGTTTAGGCTGTTAACAATCTTATGTCTATCTATAATTAACTATTATAAATTAATACAGAAATACATCACAAAAATAAACCATTACTAATAGGTACTTTATTAATGCTATCACGCAATAGTATCAAAAAAAAGAGGAGAGACTAACTTTAATTATTTTTATACAAGACATTATTTTTTTACTCTAAAAGTGAAAAGCCTATTATTTCCTGAAACTTTATTGATACTGTAATAGTGAAGAATTTGTTTAAAAAAGATTACTAAGTTCTTTGTGTTTTATAGTAGTTAAAGCTACTAGTATGAATTTTAAGATTTTACTGTCATTATCAGCACTTAATTTACTAGTTTTTAGCATGGCTATTTGTCATGGCTTACATATATATTGGTAATCAATTATAAACATCTATTAATATAGAATAAGTGGCTTTTTTTATTATTAATATAATAATGATTTATCCTATCGCACAGTATAGTGTATCCTTTTTGTAAATAGAGATATAGATTAACTATTTTTATATTAAGTATAATAACTTTTAAATTAATTTAAATTGAACAGATAGTAATTTAGATTTTAAATTAGATTATTTTATAACGTGCATGTTTATTTTTAGTAAAATTATTTATTATTCATCTACCCATTTCTCTTCTTGAGAGATAATCTAAACACTAGCTAAATATTTTTAAGTATATCTTAGATAGATAAATGTTTTTATAAAAAAAATATCAAGATAAATATACATTGTTGATGCTTACTTTTGATAAAATTTAAACAGTAATGAATAAAATCATAGAGTGTATTGAAAATAATTCATTAATAAATACTCCCTAATACTAATTATTCAAAAAAATATACAGCTAAAACAAGAAAAAATGATGTTATTAAACATTAATAGCTTAATTAAAGTAAATGATATCGCTAATCAGAATAGTAAATTATCGGTACATAAATAGTATAAATTATTTAAATATTTATGAGTATTAATGATATATACAGTACAAAGTACTATATAAATAAACTATACGAAATAAAATTTTTGTAGCATGTAAACTATATAAATAAAGCATTAGTCTCATCGTGAGCTATTTTGGCTTTTTCTAGCATCAAAATAACTTTAGCAGAATGAGAGAAATAATTAACTGATTGATTTGCTTATCTAATATAAGTCATTGCACCTTGATGATTGCAATATATGATTATATAATCTGGTAGTGTTGAATATAAGCATAACTTGATTTCAATAGGGAGATATATTTTAGGACAAATTAACTTAATAAAGAGTTAATGACGTTAATTATCTTACAACAAGAGTTATGATTATTAAGATTAAAATAATGAGCTTGATTATTATCACTATTTCTGATGACAATCTAATTCTCCATTTTATCAGATTTTATCATCAAAAAACATCTAGCTGATGTTAGGCACTTGATCATAAATTCAATACCAATAAAAGCTAATTTAAATTATTAAACTTTATTTGAGAAATAATCTATTACAATGAATCTTAAATCTAATGGGCTGGGAGTTATGAGTGATAATGTGCTCAAAGTTTGTAACCTTCGTATTGAGTTTCCTCAAGAAGGAAAATCCGATCCTGTTGTTGCTGTAGATGATATTAGTTTTCAACTGCAACGGGGAAATATTCTAGGTATTGTCGGAGAGTCAGGCTCAGGAAAATCTATTACTTCTCTAGCAATTATGGGGCTAATTCCGACTCCTGGTCAAATTACAAAGGGAGAAATTAACTTTTATCAGGCTGAAATCCCAGAAAAAATCAGTAAACTTAAACGGGACGATAAAAAATGGCAAGATTACCGCGGAGGAAAGATTGCCATGATTTTTCAAGAACCTATGAGTTCTTTTAATCCAGTTTATACTATTGGCTATCAATTGATAGAAACTATTCAACTTCACCAAAAAAATGTTACTAATCAACAGGCAAAAAATCAGGTTATATCCCTTTTTCAAAAAGTCAAAGTCTTGCCTAGTGATGAACAATTAGAGCGTAAATATTTAAATAATATTCTGCCTAAAAAAAAAGATATATCTAATTCGGTTAACAAACAAATTAATGATTATATTATTCAAGAAAAAGAAGCTTTTTTAAGACGTTATCCTCATGAACTATCGGGTGGACAACTACAACGGGTAATGATCGCAATGGCAATCTCTTGTAACCCAACTGTTCTCATTGCTGATGAACCAACCACAGCTCTTGATGTTACTGTTCAAGCAGAAATTTTAAAATTGCTGAGAGATCTATGTAAAAGTGAAGAACATCAAGATATGTCAATGATTTTTATATCCCACGACCTGGGTGTCATCAATAAAATTGCTGACAAAATTATAGTAATGTACCAAGGAAAAATTGTTGAAGAGGGCTATAAAAATCAAATTTTCTATCACCCTAAACACGAATATACAAAAGGGCTACTGGCTTGTCGTCCCCGTTTAGGAACTCAATTAGAGCGACTGCCGACAGTTAGTGATTTTCTAAAACCTGACAAGAGTAATTCTCAAGATAATGATAAACCTGATATGACGGGGTATAAAATAGTTTCTTCTAAAGAAAAGCAACAACGTTTAGTGAGGTTATCACAAAATACTGAACCATTATTAACAGTTAATAACCTAACAGTTGAATTTAGTAAACCTAAAATTTTTGGACAAAAAAAAGATAATTTTAAAGCAGTAAATGATATTAGTTTTGAGGTTTACCCAGGGGAAACATTAGGATTAGTAGGGGAATCTGGTTGTGGAAAATCAACTGTAGCAAGAACAATTTTACGGTTGATTCCCAATACAAAAGGGCAAATCCATTTTAAAAAACATCCTATTCATCAATATCATTCTGGTAGCAGAATATTACGTCATTTACGTCGAGAAATGCAAATTGTCTTTCAAAATCCCTATAATTCTCTTAACCCTCGTTTAACTATTGGTCAAGCCATAGGTGAACCGATGGTCATTCATAAAATTGGCGGAAATACTAATCAGCGCAAAGGAAGGGTAGCTTATCTTTTAAATAAGGTTGGTTTAGAGGCTAACTGGTCTAATCGCTATCCTCATGAATTTTCGGGCGGGCAAAGACAACGAGTATGTATTGCCAGAGCATTAGCACTTAATCCCCAGTTTATAATATGTGATGAGTCCGTGTCTGCTTTGGATGTATCGGTACAAGCACAAGTATTAAATTTATTAAAAGACCTGCAGCATGAATTGCAATTAACTTATATTTTTATTTCCCATGATTTAAGTGTGGTGCGATTTATGAGTGATCGTATCATGGTGATGAATCAAGGAAAAATAGAAGAATTAGCATCTGCTGACTCTATTATTAATAATCCTACTACGGAGTATACTCAAAAGTTAATTAGTTCAATACCCCATCTTTCAGAAGAACCTTTTTGCTTAGAAAGTTAAATATTTTGGTATTTATGATGTTTAACTTTTTGGAAAACAAAAAAACTATATTGTAATGTATACTTACAATTAAGACTAATTTATTTCTTATATTGTGTGTTGTTTATTTTCTTTTTTTCAGTAAAGTCACTGAGAGGCAAAGTTTATTCTTTTATTTTATGTTGTCTAATATTTTATTTTGATTATTTCGATGAGTTATATGATTAACTCTGATAACATATTCCCCTGCAAAAAAGAATGTCCGTTGTATAAAGGATTATCTTGAAAAAAATATTTCTTTTTATGCCAAAATATTTTCATATTCTTTTCACTAAATATGTAAATATAAATTTAAAAAATATTTGATTTAAAGTTATGAAGTTGTTTCCTAAATTAGATATTTAATATTTATTAAACAATAAAATAAATTAATAACAAATAATATCTTCAGCAATACTAGAAAACTTAACAAATTAGTATAGCATTTATTATATTTATCATGCTTTAATGTAGTTATTAGCCAGACAGTGTACTAAAGTTGTTATTTTTTATTAATATCAAATGCAATAGTTGATTTAGTAATAAATTTCTAAAATAGTATCAGTTTTATTATTTTTGATCAATTTTTAATATGTTTATCTAACATAGTTCGTTAGCCTGAATATATTTGATATAGTATTTATATACTGGTTATTATTCTTAATAAGTTATTAGCTATTAACTATGTTTAATAAATAATTGTAACTATTTAATTCTATAATTACTTTTTGTTTCTATTCCGCCGATAATATTTTTCTCAAAAAAAGTTAATAGAATTTAGAATCTTGATAAGAAGAAAGATATAAAAACTGATGATAATACCGAACCAATAACTCTGAAATTTTTCGGGCAAAGCTATTGACGAAGTTTAATATCTGACACTATCATCAGTTCTTTGAACAAAAACTCATGATAGTGTCAGGCTAGAAGATTGATATTACTTACTAAGTGAATTCATATATATACAATATTCCGACATTGTTTGAACACAAGTTATAATGAGCAACAAGTGACCACACCTAATCTTGTGTTTCATGTCCACCAATAGAGAGTTGTTCCTACCGCCTGAGTCACGAGATAATATTCTGTAGATAATTTTTGACATCTAACTAGCTCATGATCTTCCCCGATTTTAAAGAATTTTGTGCCTTAGCGCAACAAGGCAATTTTGTACCAGTGTATCAAGAACGGGGAGCAGATCTCGAAACTCCTGTATCGGCTTGGTATAAAGTTTGTGCCAGTCAGCCTCACAGCTTTTTATTAGAGTCGGTAGAAGGAGGAGAAAATCTAGGACGCTATAGCTTTCTGGGATGTGATCCAGTTTGGGTTTTAGAAGCCAGGGCTAACAAAACTACCCAAACTTATCGAGATAATTCAGTTGAGGTTTTTGAGGGAAATCCATTTGAGATACTGACCAAATGTTTATTGTCTATTCGTCCAGTTACTTTGCCTCAACTTCCGTCTGGTATTGGAGGACTATTCGGATTTTGGGGTTATGAGTTGATCAATTGGATTGAGCCTCGTGTTCCTATTTATCCTTTAATGGAAGGAGACTTGCCAGATGGGGTATGGATGCAAGTAGATAATCTAATGATTTTTGATCAGGTGAAACGAAAAATTTGGGCTATTGCTTATGCTGATTTACGGCAAGAGAATATCAGTTTAGAAGAAAGTTATCAACAAGCTTGTAATCGTGTTACTAGATTAGTTCTAAAATTAAAACTTCCTCTTCCCACGGAAGCTAAAACCCTAGAATTAAACACTAAACCTGTCAAGCCAAGTCCTCTAGCATATAGTAGTAATATTGAGCGATCAAGTTTTTACGAAAACGTTCTCAAGGCGAAGGAATATATCCGAGCAGGAGATATTTTCCAGGTAGTAGTTTCTCGACGCCTTAGTGCGACTTATGACGACAATCCTTTCAACCTTTATCGATCCCTTCGGTTGATTAATCCTTCTCCTTATATGGCTTATTACAATTTTGGAGACTGGCAAATTATTGGTTCAAGTCCAGAGGTAATGGTTAAAGCCGAACGTAATGAAAATAAGATCAAAGCTATCTTGCGACCTATTGCCGGAACTCGACGACGGGGAAAAACCCTAATTGAGGATCAGAAATTAGCTAAAGAGTTATTGGAAGATCCAAAAGAAATTGCTGAACATGTTATGTTGGTAGACTTGGGACGTAATGATTTAGGCCGAGTTTGTGTTAACGGAAGTGTCAGCATTGATGAATTAATGATGATTGAACGCTATTCCCACGTAATGCATATTGTGAGTAATGCAATCGGGGAATTAGCTTCCGATAAAACTGCTTGGGACTTGCTTAAAGCTTGTTTTCCCGCAGGAACAGTGAGCGGTGCACCAAAAATCAGGGCAATGGAAATCATCCATGAATTGGAGCCTGAACGACGAGGCCCTTATTCAGGGGTTTATGGTTATTATGATTTTGAAGGGCAGTTGAACACGGCAATCGCTATCCGGACAATGGTTGTTCGCCCTTTAAGAGAAAATAATCACCTCGTCTCAGTTCAAGCAGGAGCAGGACTAGTAGCAGACTCTGACCCTGAAACGGAATACGAAGAGACGCTTAATAAAGCTATGGGGCTATTAGAAGCAATCCGCTGTCTGAGCTGACTTACTAGACCATACCGAACCAATCGGTTTTTTGTTTAAATTCAATGGGGGCGGAGAGACTTGAACTCTCACGACCTTGCGGTCAACGGATTTTCATTCTCCCATAGCTTTCGCTACTGCCGAATTTTGGCTTTGAGAATTGGACTCTCTCTTTACCCTCAGCTTTACGTGTTAGGGTAGCTCCCGTCGAGTCTCTGCACCTTCCCCAAAAGTTTCGAGGCTTGGCTCAGGATTGCCTTATCTATATCCTAGACTTAGGTTTCCCTGAATTTGAGAGCGGCCACTTGATAGATTTCTCTAACAAGGCTCAATTTTCTTAAGTCCGTAGCGTCTACCATTCCGCCACGCCCCCATGGCAAGTTTTATTTGGCTAAAGCCTAGTTAACTTACTGCCCTTTATACTAACATGATATTCTCAATTAGGGAAAATTTTTTTGTGTTTTTTTTAAAAAACACAAAATGAACGCTATTTATAACATCTAATTGATATGAAACATAGATCAAAATAAAAGTCTTGTCATAGTTTCGCTATAAGATATAAGTAGTCTTTTTGTGTGCTACAAATCTCTTATACAGTCAGCCAAGTTCATATATACTATATAAAACTAAATATAGTTCAGACGATTAAACTTCCTCGAACAAAATACCCAGCTATATATTAGTAGTAAACAAAAAAAATATTAGCCTAGTTTAGATTACAAAAACTATAAAAATTAACTACATATATTAGATACTATCCTGCCTCAAAAAATCTAAAATGGCAAAGGTATTTTATAGAAGATTTATAATTAGAAAATTTCAGAAAAATAAATTATTTTTTTGTTAAATGTATATAAATCAACTATTACAAGTTAATTTGTCTGAAGTTTTTTATTAGACAGTTTGTTATTTAAAGGGATAAAAATGTGAATTAGTTGATTATAATAGGCAAAGAATCTAGATAAAAGTAAAAATATTATAAACTAATCTTACGAATTATAAACATAATTCTATCTAAATATTTAGGATTGTTAGATGCATATTTTTAATACTAAATTGTGCCTTTATTATTTTGACAAGGAATCAATTATAATTACTTTGATTTTACGCTTTGTTTTAAACTAAAAAAATTTAAAAAAGATTTATAATTATTTTTAGCTTAAATAGTATTGGAGTTGTTTATTGCTCTCTTCTTTTTACTAAAGACCCATTTAGGGTTAATTTTCAGTATAAAGTACATTAAAAATAACAATGAAATAATTGCAAATTATTTTGCTTACACTTTTACTAATTACACTAATCAGAATAGGTATCATAATACCTGTCTCTTTACAAGCTTATTTAAATTTTGCAAAAATACTATTAACACAGCTTTACATGCTAACATACTATATTACGAGGTGTAACAATTAGTTACCTAGTATTTATAATAAACATCTAAACCTACTCCCAAACCAAAGTAGTTTGTATTTGGATTGATTCTAGCCAATTAATTGTATATAAACTTGGGTCGTTTAGTACACATCGTCATTGATAATGTTGATGAAACAAATTTGCGAGTCAATATAAAAGCTGATCAATTATTAAAGAACACAACATATCTTCTGTTGTGAACAGAAAATCATAGTTTGAATATTAAAAATAGCCAATCTGAATAAATTTATAATATTTTTATAAAAATTAATCTCAAATCCTCTTCACTAAGTTGCTGAAGAGGATTGACTTCGCCAAATAGCATCAGCCACTCGCACTACATCTACCATTTGTGCTACGTCATGAACTCTTAAAATATCTGCCGATTGAGCTATCGCTCCACAACAGGCCGCAGCAGTTCCCCAGATTCGTTGTTTAGGGTCATTTTTTTGCAAAATATGGCCTATAAAATGCTTACGAGAAACCCCTACAAGGATAGGATATCCTAAACTTCTAAATTCTGACAAACGTTGCAATAATTCTAAATTTTGTGAGTAAGTTTTAGCAAAGCCGATACCAGGATCAATGATAAGGTCTGATTTCTTAATTCCAGCTTTTATAGCTAAATTAAGTTGATTATCTAACCATTGGATAACTTGTTCGGTTAAATTAGTATAATCTGTAAATTGTTGCATATTTTGAGGATTGCCTCTGATATGCATTAGAATAATAGGGACTTCTAATTTAGCCACCACTGTCAACATCTGGGAATCAAAAGTTCCCCCAGAAATATCGTTCACCAAGTCTGCACCTGCATCAATTGCAGCCTCAGCAACTGATGCTCTAGTAGTGTCAATCGAAATAGGAATAGATGTTTCTTGACGTAGGAGTTTTATCATAGGAATAACACGATTTAATTCCTCTTCAAAAAGGATTTGTTGAGACCCTGGACGTGTTGATTGTCCTCCAATATCAATGATATCTGCTCCTGAATCAATAAGGGTCTTAGCTTGAATTAAAGCAGTTTTTAAGGTATAAAACTGCCCTCCATCACTAAAACTATCAGGGGTTACATTGAGAATTCCCATAACGTAGGTTCTCTTTCCCCAACAAAAGGAACATTTTCTTAGTGTTAAATCAGCCATATAATAGTCTCACCTACACTACTACTACTTCACCTAAAAAAGAAGGGGACGGTTGTTACCCCCCCAGGTCTCCAATGGACTCAATTGTTTATTGATAATTAACAATACGTGCAAATTCTACTGGATCTAAACTAGCTCCTCCCACTAATACTCCATCAATTTCAGGTTGAGCCATAATCTCGTTAATATTAGAAGATTTAACTGATCCTCCATATTGGATAGAAACTTCTTTATTTAACAATTGAGAGCGAATTATACCAATAATGTGGTTGGCTTCGATCGCTTCACAAGTATATCCAGTCCCAATCGCCCAAATGGGTTCATAAGCGATGACCAAATTACTTTGATCCAAATTAACTAAACCTCGCTTGATTTGGTTAATAATAACAGTTTCTGTTTCCCCTGCATCCCGTTGTGATTTACTTTCTCCCACACAGAAAATAGGTGTTAATCCATGGTTTTGGGCTGCTATCATTCGTAAATTTACTGTTTCATCAGTTTCACCGAAATATTGACGACGTTCACTATGGCCAACTACTACGTAATTTACTCTAAGCTCCGTTAACATTGCACCAGAGATTTCTCCTGTATAAGCTCCTTTATCTTCCCAATGGATGTTTTGCGCTGCCAAACGGATCCCCCCCCCATATTGACTTTTTGACATAATACCCAAAGCTGTAAAGGGAGCGCACAAAACTATTTCTCTCGTTCCATTTACTTCTTCGAGATTCGATTTGAACTCTTGCAGAAACTTCAGAGCTTCTTTTTGAGTTTTGTTCATTTTCCAGTTGCCTGCAATAATAATTTTTTTCACAATTCTCTCTAAAAACTAATTTCAATATCATTTGTAACCTTCTAGTGTAATACCCTAAGTGGAGCTGAGGGAAGAGGGTATTAAGAATAAAATTGAAAAAAAGAGAGAACATGTTAATAACCATAATATATGTTTATTAACATTAGATTTTAATTTTTTCTTGTTAAGAATATTGTTTTTTGTATTTTTTATCGTAATTTTATACGTTTTTTCATTGATATATATATCATAGCCTTAACTTCTTTCTATCTAATAATACTTATTTGCTAAATATAGATAATTATTAATTTTATTAGCACCTAACCCATTTTTAGTATATAAATAGATTAGGTGTTGCTATATTGTATAGTGAAAATATTACTAATTTTAAAAAGTAATTATTTTGTCAAAAACAGTACCATGAAGTAAATAAATAACTTCACTACAATGCTTTCCTGATGTAAATCCAAAATAAAGGACACAAATTGTGAACAACATTTTAATAATTCATTGGATATTACTATTACATAATTTACTATTTTATTTATATAAGAACTATAATCTTAACTACTCTACTAGTAAATATTAGAAGTTATTTATGCTAGTTTGTTTGATGAGTATAGTTTTTTCAAATTAAGATACTATCTAACCTTAAAAAACTATTTCGGCAGTATGGATCCTAAAAAGTATTTTGACTTATCGAATGAACTCAGTTCAATGGTAGTAAGACACTTGCATTAAATGAGGACCATTTAGTGCAAGATAAACCGAAAATATATCCCGGCAAAATATGGGTGTACTCTGGAGAGTATCTTTAGGTTATCTTATTAAAGATAACCTAAAGATAAATAATTCACTAAGCTTATTATTTACTCAGATTTTGTTAGATAATCTGCACCTCGAAGTTTTACATTCTAAGTGGAATCTTCTGATAGAGTGCAGAACCAAATGGTTGGACTCCAATAGCAGGACAATCGTCTTTAACTGGACTAAAAATTAGGGAAAAGCCCTCGGCAATATATTGACATAAACCTTGTAATATTTTACTGATACTCATAGTATTTACCTCTCAACTTTTATAAACTTCATTAGTAAATTGACTTGACTAATTTTTTTTCTGTTTTTCCAAGTCACAAAGAGTTTTTTTATCTCTTCTATTTTTAATTATCTTAGATAATGTAAATCTTTAAATAAATATGTAATAAATATTTAAATTATAAGAGAATACTTTATAGTTTTATTGATTTTTATAAAGTAATATACTAATTGCTAGTGATTATTTATGTGAAAAATATTTATTTACTTCTGCTAAACAAGGTAATTTTATCCATCAATTTATAAACAATATAGATCATCTACTTAATTTATCTTAGAAAGTAAAAACTTAACAATTAGACAATCTCAATTACTATTTTAATGAAGTCAACTAATATGATTATTAATCAACAAATTTGTTGGTAAAATTTTTCAAGTATTAAGATACTCACTAAAAAACATTTCTAATTGCTCTAAAAAATAGTTAGAATCGCAAAACAAAATTTAATCTACCAAAGTTAAATATATATCTAAACCATTAGGGGCAGATTTGTGATTATCTAGCTCTAAATTGTTTGTCAAAAAATTATTTATATTTCTAGAGGCTATTAAGTTACTAGTTACTATCCGCAAATTATATATTTGACCTAACACTTTTAAATATAATTAATTTTAACAAAAAATACTTTAATTGAACAAAGTAACTTGATAAAGACTGTTATTGCACTAGTTCAAAACTTGACAACCTACATTTCCCTAAGATAAAAGACCTACTTTATATACCCAAAATTATAGTTTGCTCATAGTTTATACTAGCTGATTTATGATGATTTGTTAAATTTGAGAAAAACTTGCTCAACGATAGGCAAACTTTGAATTACTAATCTATTACGTCCCAAAATATTTCAGTTATTTAATTACTATGGTATTTGCCTAAGGTTTAAATTGTTTAGAAAATCTATAGCTTTAGTTAAAAACTACTGTGAACTTTAAGAAAAATATGAATTCTACTACTTTTAACTTAAGAAAATTTTACGAGTAAAGTTTGAGAAGTGCCTAAAATAACGGTAGTGTTTGCCTGTAAATCCCTAATGAATAATTCTTTGTGGCAAACTCGACATCTAGAAATCTATCTTTTAAATGCCCTCAACTATCACAGTTTGATTGTTACTAAATCCACTGGAATACGCGATCTAATAGGTTAGAACGTATTTTTATGGAAAAACCCCAAGAGCATTCAATTCTCGAAGCTCATGATAGGCGACTGTAGCAGCTTTAGCAGAAGAATTGAATGCTATTCTCAATGTGCTAACAGCTTTGCGATTAGGGTACAACTCTAGTAAAACCATGACTCGTACTTTAATTATGGCTATCAAAGCTGTATTTGGGAGTGAAAATAAAGTTTTGATAGTTTTTAGTCGTTAATCCTATTTTCCAGGGGAGACTTTATAAGTTGGTACCTACAATGCGATTACTGCGGCGAAAATACTAGTCAGCTATACAAAGTTAGTAAACATACCCCACACATAATATAAATCCACTTAAATTTAGGAGATTTAATCATGTTGTCTCAACAGATACAATCACTATTACCAAATATTAAACTCTTGACTGGTAGAAATATTGATCAATGAAGAATTCGCTCGTCTCAAGGAAGTAGAAGCAGATATCTTTATTGAGGATTATAGACTTAAAACAAATCTTATCAGAAGAAAACTTCTCAATATAGTCTATAAATACGTGAAAATTGATGAAACTTCTACTATGAAACACACCAACTATAAAGCCACCCATCCAAGGCAAAAACAGATTTTTTGGACCTACAATAAGGACATAATCAGAAACGATAGATTAAGATTCACCATTGTTTTGACTGAGAGAAAAGAAAGTCTCCCTCTATAATTGGTGAAAAAAAAAGAAAATCATTGGTTTAATCTAAATCTTTAGAGACTATTCATTGATTGGACTAGAGATCAGTTAAGAGCCTTTTGTTTATAACTGGTCACCTTTAGTCAACCTACTTTAACTGAGGTTAAAATCTCCAATAAGCTCGAATCATTGCATCAATCTTTAGGTTAGTTGATAGTAAATAGTTGAGCGTTAATTATTAATCACATGACAAAAATTGCTCTGTTTGGAACCAGCGCTGATCCTCCTACTGCCGGACATCAATCAATTCTCCGTTGGTTATCTACCCACTATGATTGGGTCGGGGTTTGGACTTCGGACAATCCCTTTAAAAATCATCAAACTTCTTGGTCCCATCGTATGACGATGTTAAAGTTATTAGTTGATGATATTAACCTCCCCAAAAACAATATTTACCTTAGTGATAAACTAAGTTATCGGCGTAGTTTGATGAGTTTAGTCAAAGCTAAGGAAATTTGGGGAAACAATTCTGATTATAGCTTGGTAATTGGATCTGACTTAGTTAACCAAATTCATCGTTGGTATCATATTAAAGATCTGCTAAATCAAGTCAATCTCTTAATTATACCTCGCTCTGGATACGAACTTGTTCAAAAGGATTTAATAGCCTTAAAAAAATTGGGAGGAAACTATCAGATAGCTGATCTCGATGCCCCTGCTGTTTCTTCGACTAATTATAGAAAAACTCAGAATCAAAGTGTATTAATTCAACCTATTCAAGAATATATTTGTCAAGAGCAATTATACCAATGAATTCAGAGGAAAATAAACTTATTTTAGCAGCTTTCAAGGTTGGGGTAAATAATGTAATTTTTTCCGTTGATTCTCACCATCATCAACTTTTAGTTTTATTGGTTAAACGGGAAGAAAAATTCTTTAATAATCAATGGGGGTTGCCTGGAACTCTAGTAAGAAATGGGGAATCTTTAGAAGACGCCTCCCAAAGAATATTGTCTGAAGAAATTAGAGTCGATAATCTATACCTCGAACAATTATATACTTTTGAAAGACCTAATTGTAATTCGAAAACATCTCTTGATAGTTTTAATATCCGTCATCTCTCTGTTAGCTATTTTGCTTTAGTTCGTTTTGACAAAGCAAATTCATTAGGTATTAACAATTATAATAGAACTAATTGGTATATGATTCAAAAAGTTCCTCAACTAATTTTTGATCATAATCAAATTTTAGATTATGGTTATCAACGACTACGCAATAAACTTGAGTATAGTCCTATTGTTTTTGAGATTTTACCAGACTTATTTACTTTAAACGATCTGTATCAAGTTTATACAATTATTTTAGGAGAGAATTTTGCCGATTATTCTAATTTTAGGTCTCGATTATTGAAATTAGGTTTTTTAATAGATACTGAGAGAAAAGTTTCTAGAGGATCTGGAAGACCTGCTAGTTTATATCGCTTTGACGCTGAAGCATTTGCTCCCTTTAAAAATAAACCTTTCGTATTCGTTTAAATTTTAAAAAATCAATCATGAAGATTGCTATTGCTCAACTCAATCCAACTATTGGAGATTTAGCGAATAATGCTAAAAAAATTATAGAAGCCTCGCAATTTGCCGCTAATCAAAATGCCAGGCTTTTACTTACACCTGAATTGTCTTTATGTGGTTATCCTCCCCGTGATCTACTACTTGATCCTAGCTTTGTTAAATCTATTTCTATAGAATTACAAAGTTTAGCTCGAAAGTTACCTTCTCAATTAGCTATCTTAGTAGGAATAGTTATACCAAATCCTTGTGCTTATCTCAAAGGAGAGAAACCTCTTTTTAATAGTGTTGCTTGGTTAGAAAATGGACAGATAAAACAAATATTTCATAAAAGGCTTTTGCCTACGTATGATATTTTTGATGAAAATCGCTATTTTGAACCAGGACAACAAAGCAATTATTTTGAACTATTTCCTGATCCTCAGTCATCTACCTCTGTAAAAATTGGGCTCACAATATGTGAAGATTTATGGAATAATAGAAATTTTTGGAAAAGAAAATATTATAAATATGATCCCTTGGAAGATTTGCTTCAAGTTGGAGTTGATTTGATTTTAAATTTATCTGCTTCTCCATATAATATAGGCAAGCAAAAAATAAGAGAAAAAATGATAAAGTATAGCAGCAAACACTGTAACACTCCCATTATTTACGTAAATCAAGTCGGTGGTAATGATGACTTAATTTTTGATGGGAATAGTTTTGCCGTAAACAAAAAAGGTGAAATTGTCTTACGATCAAAATCATTTGAGGAAACTATCGATTTTATTAATCTCAAAGTTAAAAATAATGATCTTTCTTTATCAAGAATAAATGATGAAATCAAAATAGAGGAAGAAGAAATATGGTTAGCCTTAGTTTTAGGAGTTAAAGACTATGTGAGAAAATGTGGTTTTTCTAAGGTTGTTTTAGGGTTAAGCGGAGGAATTGACTCTGCGTTAGTTGCTGCGATTGCGTCAGAAGCATTAGGTCCAGAAAATGTATTAGCATTACTTATGCCGTCTCCTTATAGTTCTCAGCATTCTATTATTGATGCTGAGGTTTTAGTTAAAAATTTAGGCATTAATCATTATAAATTACCTATTAAAGATATTATGAAATCTTATGATACCTTATTAGAATCTTTATTTAAAGGAACAGAGTTTGGGATTGCTGAAGAAAATATTCAATCTCGCATTCGAGGTAGTTTGTTGATGGCTATTTCTAATAAATTTGGTCATCTTGTACTATCCACTGGAAATAAATCAGAAATGGCGGTGGGTTACTGTACCTTGTATGGTGATATGAATGGAGGGTTAGCTGTTATTTTAGACGTGCCTAAAACCCGTGTTTTTTCTCTTTGTCGCTGGTTAAATAGAGAGAGAGAAGTAATCCCCCATAGTATCTTAATTAAATGCCCTAGTGCAGAATTAAAACCTAATCAGACAGATCAGGATTTTTTACCTTCTTATGAGATACTCGATGAGATTTTGGAGAGATTAATTCATCGCCACCAATCAGTGAGTCAAATTAATGAAGCAGGATTTGATTTGATTACTATAAATAAAGTAATTAAATTAGTTGCCGGTGCTGAATTTAAACGAAAACAGGCTTCTCCAGGATTAAGGATAACTGATCGAGCATTTGGGACAGGTTGGAAAATGCCTATTGCAAATCGTTGGAAGACCAATTATTCCTAGTTTAACTAAACATATCTTTATAGTATTTTAAATAAAAAAAATGTAATGTTATTTGACAATCTGAATTTTAGAAGAAAACTATTCTGTTTTTAGATCCTAATCTAAGTAGTGTCAGTAAATAGTTTACTTTGTTATATGAAAATAAAAGTCTATTGCGAACGAAATTTAGTCTATTTTTAATAATTTAAATAGACTTTTATAAAGTAAAATATTTTTTGTTCTTATACTTTAGTAACCATCATAATATGTCTGTAATTGCAATGAATAGTTTTTAAAGCCATTAATCTTCTCATTTAAAGAGGCTACCCAAATAGTTTATCAACCATATATATTAAATTTTTTATATTGATGGATTTATAAAAAGTTCTAATATACTTAGAGTTAAAGTAATAGAATTACCGGTAAAAAATATTTTACTTTATAGCCAAAATATCACTTACTTATCTCTCAACCTAAATACTTTTTTTATCTCTATTACTGTTATTTCATTGATCAACAATTATTAATATATTCTTACACTATTTTAAACAGTCTTTTGCTGCATCAGATTACTTATAGTTATTAGTTTAAAATAGTTTATCCAATATAGAATTTGTTCAAGAGCAAGCTTAGGACTCTGAATATCTAACTATAAGTAATTCTTCTTTTCTACCATCAAGTCTATATGATAATGATCACCTATAATATATCTCTGATAATCGATAAACTTATAGCAGTAGTTATATTAATATAATGAGCAATACAGTGAGAGTAAGCAATCATCAACAATGTTTCACTCTATACATACATTTCTACTTAAAAATTATCAAAAAAGTTTATTATAGAAACCAGTTTTTCAAAACCAGTTGCCATTGTAATTACGGACACATCTTGTCTTTCTTGTACGGATGTAAAACTTAACAAAGCAATCTAATCCCATGGGAGGTCATCGCATAATATAGTTGCCCAGAGGTTGAATACTCTTTGAAAAGCTGCAATATATATCTATTTTTCTATAGATTACGGTCACTTCATTAAAAAACAAGCAAATCTAGTAACCACTTCATTTTCACGAAAAATAGTATAAGTTTTAATGCTCGTAATGTTTTGATCTTTGTTCTCTGAGTTTGATAATTGATTGCTTAGAGAAGAAAAATTTAGCAGCCAATTCCTTAGTACTTAAGTTCTTTATATTCTTATAGTTGAGACTTCAATGCTATGCTTTTGTGATGAGATTTTAAAATAATCAAAGGTTTTATACAATTTACTATCTTCAAAAAAGATAGTAAATTGACTCAAGATTTTGGCACAAACAAAATATCATAAAAGGGAGATTTAGTTTATCAAATACACTTAACAAAAAAGATAGATACTTATAAATAGGGAAATTGAATTAATCAACATACTGATTACCCTTACCATCCATAAATTTGATTGACTTATATATAAAATTGAAGTCGCCCAAGCTAAACAGCTAAATAATCAAACAAATTTTGCCATCTTCTATTCTAGGATTACTACTCATATAGAACTGTTTAAAAACCTAATATTAAATTACTTCATTGTTGATTTTAATCATATCTTTTTCTAATTATTTTTAATAAATTCCAAGTTATTATTTCGACAATCAATGATAACTCGATCACCACAGACAAATCTGTTTTCTAGTATTTTTGTTGCCATGGGGTTCTCCAGTTCTCGCTGAATAGCTCGTTTTAAAGGACGCGCTCCATATACCGGATCGTAACCGGAATTAACAATATAGTCTAGGGCTAAATCTGTTAGCTTAATCCTGATTTTTTGCTCTTTAAGTAATTTTTCAATTCGTTCAATTTGCAGACTAACAATCTGCCGCAATTCAGCCTTCTTAAGTGTATGAAAAATAATCAGATCATCTATACGATTCAGAAATTCTGGGCGAAAATGTTTGCGTAATGACTGCAAAACCCCTTTACGCATTTCCTCGTAATCTGCACTACCTTGTGTAAGGTTAAGAATATGGCTACTTCCTATATTACTAGTCATCACAATAATAGCATTACGGAAGTCTACTACACGTCCTTGAGAGTCAGTGATACGTCCATCATCGAGGACTTGCAAGAGAATGTTGAAAACGTCTAAATGAGCTTTTTCTATTTCATCTAACAACACTACACAATATGGACGGCGACGAACTGCTTCAGATAATTGACCCCCTTGCTCATACCCTACATATCCAGGAGGTGCACCTACCAACCGAGAGATAGTTTGTTTTTCCATATACTCAGACATGTCAATACGAACCATTGCCTCTTCTGAGTCGAAGAGAAAAGCAGCTAATGCCCTAGCTAATTCAGTTTTCCCTACCCCTGTAGGACCCATAAACAAGAACGAACCAATAGGACGAGAAGGATCCTTCATTCCAGCCCTAGCACGACGGATAGCAGCAGCAACGGCTGCTACAGCTTCTTGCTGTCCGATCACCCTTTCATGTAAATGTCCTTCAAGTTTAAGAAGTTTTTGACGTTCAGTAGCTAATAAACGATTGGTAGGAATACCTGTCCATCCAGCTACAATTTCAGCAATATCAGAGTCAGAGACTTGTTCTCGGAGTAGGGTTTTTCCCTGCGTCTGAATATCAAGAAGTTGGGTTTCTTTTGCTTCTCGTTGCCGTTGAACCACCTCTAATTTACCGTATTTTAATTGGGCAGCTTTATTAAGTTCGTAAGCCCTTTCTGCTTGTTCAACTTGTAGACGTAGCTGTTCTTCCTCTTCTTTGAGAGTATTAATGTCATCAAGTATTTGCTTTTCTGACTGCCATTGGGATGCAAGTTGTTCGTGTATAGCTCTCAAGCTTTTTATTTCTTGTTGAATGCCTTCTAAGCGTTCTTTAGAGGCGCGATCAATGATTAGTGTGCCTCGTTGTTCTTCTCCTTCTAAGGAAAGTTTTTCCATTTGTAATTGCATTAAACGACGATCAACATCTTCTAATTCAACCGGTTTAGAGGTAATCTCCATTTTTAACTTAGCTGCAGCTTCATCTACTAGGTCAATGGCCTTGTCTGGTAAAAAGCGATCAGTAATATAACGATGGGAAAGAGTTGCTGCCGCTACCAATGCTGAGTCAGTAATTTTGACCCCGTGATGTACTTCGTAACGTTCTTTGAGTCCACGTAGAATTGAGATAGTATCTTCTACACTCGGTTGTTTAACATATACTTGTTGAAAACGCCGTTCTAGCGCAGGATCTTGTTCAATATGCTTCCGATATTCATCTAAGGTTGTTGCACCAATACAGCGCAATTCTCCACGGGCTAACATAGGTTTTAAGAGGTTGCCTGCATTCATTCCTCCTCCTTCACGAGAGCCTGCCCCCACAACTGTATGAAGTTCATCTATAAAAAGGATAGTTTCTCCACCAGATTGGGTTACTTCTCGCATTACAGTTCGTAGACGTTCCTCAAATTCTCCTCGATATTTTGCCCCCGAAATGAGACTCCCCATATCTAGAGAGATTAATTGACGACCTTTGAGTGACTCAGGAACATCCCCGTTAATGATGCGTTGGGCTAGTCCTTCTGCGATTGCAGTTTTTCCGACTCCTGGTTCTCCAATCAGAACGGGGTTATTCTTTGATCTACGGGAAAGGACTTGAATTACACGACGAATCTCTTCATCTCGGCCAATTACAGGGTCAAGTTTTCCTTTTTTTGCTTGTTCAGTAAGGTCTCGTCCATATTTCACCAGAGCTTCATAGTTATCTTCCTGGTTAGGCTTAGTAACTTTTTGTGACCCTCGAAGTGCTCTTATCTCTTTTTCTAAGTCTTGAGGATCGAATTGAAAACTCTTTAAGCAACGCCGTCCAATACGTTCATCTTCGGCAAACCCCATTAATAGATGTTCAACGGAAATATATTCATCTTGCCAACTTCCACGAGAAGCCTCAGCACGATCCAACATCAGATCTAGTCCCTGTCCTAAATAAAGTTGATCGACAGTAATTAATTTAGATTGACGATCACCAAAAGCTTCTAATTGTTGTTGTAATCGAAGAACGTTTAGGTTTGCTCTTTCTAAAATACGAACAGCTAAACCATTTTCCTGCTCCAACAGGGCTAGAACAACATGTTCCACTTCCAAAGTTTGATTTCTAAAACGTCGGGCTACGTCTTGCGATTTAACGATTGCGTCCCAGGCTTGTTCTGTAAACTTGTTTGAATCAGTTGGCTGCATTATTGGCTTAATTCCCTATGGGTAAGGCAAAAGGCAAAAGTTGATGAAAATATAGTTTCAACTTATCCCAATAATCCTATTTTAATCGGTAGTATGATAGGCGGTGGGAAGAAGCACAATTCTAATTTCCGATCTTGTTAAGTTTTCCTCAAAGTATAGTAGAATTTGACTCTTATCAAGGGATAACTTAATGGGATATCAATTTTTATTAAATAGTTTTTTAACTATTGGCTAGACAACTTATAAGAAGATTTTAGTTCTTTTAACCTAATAACTTTTTCTCATAAGTCCGTTTTCTTCTTTGATTTGAATTGCTAGCTTTATTATCTATAAATACATATTATAATTACGTTTCAGTAGACAAAAATGTAGCAATCTTAACTTTTATCACTCCTATTACGTTCCTAAACAATTTAATTAACAAAATAAAATGACAGTAATTTATTTATTTATTTATTTGAGCTATATATCTATACGTAAAAGCTAACTAATAAATTATCTAAATATATAAATTAATTATTATTATTTTTAGTTTTATCGATATTTTTTAATTCCTTGTCCAATTTTATATTGCTAGAATTATCGGTTTGTAGCAAGGTTTTGAACCTGCTTAACACGCCTAAGTCAAAGTTTGCTACAAACCTAGATTTTTATGCACCATATGCACTATTTTAACCGTGTCAGTTTATTAATCTCTAAATTTATATCTCCTTTAATTTGTTGCCCAAAATCTGATAATATACCAGAGAGCTTTTACTCCATCTGTCCAATTAATCTTCTTCCCTTCAGCATAAGATCGCCCATAGTAGGAAACTCCTGCTTCATATAAACGCCAACGACGACGAGACTTAGCTACCTTGACGGTAAACTCAACTTCAAAACCAAAGTCATTACAAATGAGTTCTATATCATCTAATACTTCTCTTCGGAACATTTTTGTACAGACTTCAATATCTGTTAAAGTTGTGTTGCAAAGTAAATTAATAAAGTTAGAAATAACTTGATTACCTAAGAGGTGGTGAAAGTATAGAACTCTATGAGGTTCGCCATAAAAACGGGATCCATAAATTACATCAGCACACCCCGCCTCAATTAATCGCCACATCCGTCCCCAGTCTTGGGGATCATATTCTAAATCAGCATCCTGAATCAGGATAACCTCACCTCTAGCGGCTTTAAACCCAGTTCGTAAAGCAGCCCCTTTCCCTTGGTTACGTTTATGGAAAATTACTTGAACATCAATAAAAAAACAATCAGAAGATGTCACCTCTGATCGAGGATGATGAATTTCACTTTCTGGTTTCTCTTGAACTATCAATTGTTGATTGCTATTAAGTCCAATTTTTACTCCTTCGCTATTTGCTTGTCTGAAGGTTTGTACTAACCATTCTCTGCTTCCATCAGTTGATCCGTCATCAACTAGAATAATTTCTTTGGTAATTCCTGGAAGTGCTTGAGCTACCTTGATTACAGCGGTTTCTATAGTATGAATTTCATTGTAAACAGGAATAACGATCGATAGTTTCATAAGAGATATCCTCACACACCCTTTCAATGGTTGATTTTATTTATTGACCTAAATTTACTCTTTTTTCTCCTTGCTTATACCAGTTTGTTTCTAGTTATTGCAATACTTATAAAGATTTGGTGTAAGTCAATTACAGCTTATAAATAAAGTTCAATGCTAGATATTAGCGCAACTAATATAGATTGTCATCATAGTAGAGAAGAGTTCTTTAAAGTCAAATTTTAATGGCTAACAATATTGGAATTTCTTAGACACTGATACAAATATCAGATAAATTTGGAAAGTAGAACAAAATTGTAAACTTTCTTGAGTTAAAAATATTTAAACATAACATGGATTATATTAAGTTGAATTATGTTAATCAGTTTCACTGATTCCCAGTAAATTTTACTTGTTATTTGGGGAGTAAGAAGTAATTAGTATAAACTCTTATTAAGATAACTTACAAATATCTATTAAAAATAATATTTAGGCATGAATAATTTTATCAAATAAATTATACGTAAACTACAAAATATATTCATATTTGATTATTAGTCAGTATAATATAAACTCAACAGTTAATAAAATGTATTGCTTACATTTTTGGCAATGTGTTTTATATAAATTAAAGTTACATAAAACCAATTACAGTATATTCTTTATCAAGAACAATAAAAATAGTTTTTATAATTAAGAAATATGGTGTAATTATACGATTTAACTTAAACAGTAGTAGTTTCCATAATATAAGTAAT
This sequence comes from Cyanobacterium sp. uoEpiScrs1, assembly GCF_947331815.1. Classification (GTDB taxonomy): domain Bacteria; phylum Cyanobacteriota; class Cyanobacteriia; order Cyanobacteriales; family Microcystaceae; genus Rippkaea. The sequence goes on along the minus strand of NZ_OX373462.1, from coordinate 210,424 downwards.
AATTTCTTGTTAGATTTTTATTGAACTTATATAAAAGATAATATCTTATGACTAATATAATTTATTATAAAAAGTATTTTTATATAGCTTAAAATTATTTATGGATTGAACATAAAAAAATAATAGGTAATATCTTAAGTTACATAAGCATTTAACTTTATTGAATACAATTTATATTCAAGCTAAAAATAAGTCAATCATAAGTTAAAATCTATTCATAAATATGTTTTAGCCTTAAATTGAGGAATAGTGCAGACACTAACAGACATCAAGAAAATAGAAAAACTTAGGAAATCAAGTCTAGAAGTTAATTGTACTTTTGGATGATACCATTTCTACCACAACCAGATTGTTGCTCAAATCCGACAATTAAATTAATAAAGCATACTCTTACATTATTAGTTTTCATGTAATAGTTAAAGGTGATACTATCGAATACAATGAATAAAATGTAAAGCGAAAAGCTCATTTTATATAAATTAACTTGTTGACTTGGAGTGTTAGGAGAAACAATAGCCACTCCTTATGATTTTTTATATTATGATGTCTCAATCTAACTATCTCAAAAAGTCCTTAAGATATTTCTTTGGCTATAGTAGTTTTCGTCCTGGACAAGCAGAAATTGTCCAAGAAGCTCTACAAAACTACGACTTATTAATCATAATGCCTACAGGAGGGGGAAAGTCTCTTTGTTTTCAACTACCTGCTTTACTTAAACCGGGTCTAAGTGTAGTAGTTTCTCCTTTAATTGCCCTTATGCAAGACCAAGTAGATACTCTATTAGATAATGGTATTGGAGCAACCTTTCTAAATAGTAGTCTCAGTCCTCAAGAAATACACTCCCGTGAACAAGCAGTTGTTCATGGAAAAATAAAACTATTGTATGTGGCTCCGGAAAGACTATTAAATAAAAAATTTGCACCTTTTTTAGGCTTTATTTTTAAAAAAATTGGGATTTCTGCTTTTGCAATTGATGAAGCTCATTGTGTCTCTGAATGGGGGCATGATTTTCGTCCTGAATACCGACAATTAAAGCAACTTCGGGAATACTATCCGTCTGTCCCTATGCTTGCTTTGACTGCAACAGCCACCAAGCGGGTACAAGAAGATATAGTTAAGCAGTTAGGATTAAGACAACCGAGAATTCATATTGCTAGTTTTAATCGTCCCAATCTTTACTACAATGTAAAAGCTAAAGAACGCGATAGTTATAATGAGTTACTAACTTATATTCGCCGACAGAAAGGTGCAGGAATTGTCTATTGTCTCAGTCGTCGTTCAGTAGATAAAATTGCATTTCATTTACAGAAGGACGGGGTTGATGCTTTACCCTATCATGCAGGCATGGATGATAAGACAAGAAGATTAAATCAAAGCAGTTTTATCCGAGATGATATACAAGTGATAGTAGCAACTATTGCTTTTGGGATGGGCATTGACAAATCCGATGTTCGTTTCGTCATTCATTATGATTTACCCCGTAATTTAGAAGGTTATTATCAAGAATCTGGACGAGCAGGACGAGATGGAGAATCTGCAGAATGTACTTTATTTTTTAGTTTGTCTGACATTAAAAAAATTGAGTATATAATTAATCAAAAAAATTCTCCTCAAGAGCGAAAAATATCTCGTCAGCAGTTACGTCAAATAGTAGATTATGCGGAAGGTATTGACTGTCGCCATACTATTATCCTACGGTATTTTGGGGAAAAATTACTAGGAAATTGTGGTAACTGTGATAATTGTCTTAGCCCAAAACCAATAGAGGACTGGACAATCGAAGCACAAAAATTTCTTTCTTGTGTTGTTCGTTGTAATGAAAAATTTGGCATGACTCATATTATTGACGTCTTACGTGGATCAAAAAAACGTAAAATTGAAAAATATGGTCATCATCTTTTATCAACTTATAGTATTGGAAAAGACAAAAGTTCAGCTGAATGGAAAATGCTAGGAAGGTCTTTAATTTATCAAAATTTATTAGATGAAACTAGCGATGGGTTTTCTATTTTAAAACTAAATAAAAGTAGCTGGGAAATATTACGAAAACAAAGAAAAGTAGAGATTATAGTTAATAAGAGAGCAGTCTCAAATATTTTGACAAAGAAGAAATATGTGGCTACAGAGACTGAATTACTATTTGATCGCTTAAGAAATTTACGTAAGCAATTAGCAGATAATAATAATATAGCCCCATATATTATTTTTTCTGATTCAAGTTTAAAATTAATAGCTCAATTAAAACCTAAGAATATACAAGATTTTTCAAAAATTTCTGGGATAACTGATTTTAAAATAAATCAATATGGAGAAGAAGTTTTGTCAGAAATTAGGTCTTTCTTTCAAGAAGAAAATAATAAAAATTCCTTATCGGTTCCCAGCAATAGAATTACTTTACAGCTGTATAAAAAGGGATTAGATCCAGCAGAAATTGCTAAAGCAAGAGGGTTGAAAGAAAGTACAATTTACTCTCATCTATCTGAATTAATTGAAGTAAGACAACTGGTCAATATTGATGAATTGGTTACTCCAGTCAGACAAAATGTCATTATTCAAGCCATCCAAAAAATTGGGGACGGTTTCTTGACGCCTATTAAAGAATATTTAGGAGATGATTATAGCTATAGTGAAATTAAATTAGTTCGAGCTTTATATCGGAGGGAACAATAGTTTTTATACTTTTTCAGTCAAATAAGAACTAATTATTTTTATTTAACTCAAATCTAACCTGGTTAGTTCATTTGCTAGATTGTATTCCGACAGTAAATTCTCATTTGAAGAGATAGCAAATAGACCCATCGTAATTTAGTCCTAATCTAGTTGCTAAGTTCTAATCTCTCAACTGTAGGAAATGATAGGCCATTCTGTCTGTAGTCTACTGGTAAAATATTTTTATATCTCTATCTATAAAAACTTTGAATAATTACTTGTACAAAGTTAAGATGTAAAAATAAATTATTCCTACTATTTAGATATCTAATTATTGTAAAAGTAAAGAACTAAAACAATAGAAGGGGAAAGCTTCTTATCCAGTGGAATAGAAATTATTAGACTTCACCGAGCTGTATTTGACAATTTTAGATGTTTAACTCTATAGTTTTTGGACTTACCATAGCCGCCCAATTAGGAGCATGATAGTTTATTTTGATAAATCTTATACAATTACTCTTAGAGAATACTCTCTTTTATTAAAAATACACTAAAACCCAACTACTCAAATTTCTAAATTATTCCAATTAACTGCTACCAGTAACTTTTCCTCTTACTGCTGGATTTGATAACTTTTTATATTCCTAAACTATATTGAATTTTTATATATCAACTGTTTGCTAATATCTGGTTGGACTTAGATTAATCTGAGCTGTTCTGTGAACTCTTGTCAGATTGTTTTTTTTTATTTTTTTCTGATAAGAACTTAGAACCAGATTTTTTTTCTTGAGCATGAATATAATCATAAACTTTTGTCAAAATTATTTTTTCATCTACTGGCTCGAATTCAGTAGGTCGAGTGGATAATTTTTTTACTTTTGTTAATTTTTTAGCTGGATTAGCAGTTGGCTGATCAACTCCCTGTAATGCTTTATATCCTGCTTTATAAGCAATATAAGCACTAGCTGTACTGACTCCAGACATAACCAACAGAAGTGGTATAGCCCATTTAATACTAAAACCAATTGAGATTGTCATAATTAATAACTGAGTTAATTATTCAAAAATACGAAAGAAAAACATTAGATAACGTTGATCACGGTACTCATGTACAAGTTATAATAGAGCTACAATAAACATACTCCTTGATTTATAAGAAGTCAACTAGAGCCGTCAACTTCTTACAAGTCAGTTGTACCCAGGGTTGGCCGAGCGGTTGAGGCAGCAAACTCATAATTTGCCCCAGGCAGGTTCAACTCCTGCACCCTGGACTTTTACTTCCTCGCTGGCAAGAAGTAACTCAGAGTTTTTAACTTTTTGGTGTTAGTTTTGACATAAGGATAGTTGATTTATAGATAGGGGAAGTTATACTGTACAGAGATATCAAATAAATTAAGTGAATCAGATAATGGCTCCTGAATCTGTAGTTTTCTAATTAAAGGTATCTCAATGTAGAGTTTCAATGATTTTATAATTATTGATCATAGATCAAATTCTTTAATATCTAATAAGATCTAGTTGATAGGATAAAAATCCTGCAATTATCCCACGTTCTAAATCTATAGTAAAAATGTTTAAAAATCTTCAAATTCAACTTAAGATTGACTTACAGGAGTCGATCTAATCAATAATATGGTTCAATAAAACATCACCCTAGGATTTTGTTGTTAAGGATATTATCCAAGGTACGGCCCGATTATAATGAAAATTCAAACTTTAAACTTAAAGTATTTAGCTTTCAAGTCTCAACATTAGAGATAGAGACTCATTGTTAACAATTTTTTAGCCCTTTACTATGCAATCTAATTTTATTAATACTTTGTGTGTTAAAAAAGCTGATTTATCTGTCTTACGTCAATATCTTTTAAGATTATTCATTGATTACGCCTATGCTGAAGGTGATTTTCTTTTATCCTCTCAACAAAAAAGTGCCTATTATATTAATGGAAAACAAGTCACTCTGAGGCCTGAGGGAGCTGTAGCAATTGGTCGATTGTTATTCCCTATGTTACCTGAAGATACCCAGGGGATAGCCGGACTAACCTTGGGAGCTGATCCTCTTGTTACTAGTGTTAGTATGATTTCTGTTTATGAAAATCGTCCTATTCCTGCGCTAATAGTCCGCAAAGAGCCCAAAGGGCATGGAACACAGGCTTATATTGAGGGACCAATTCTTGAAAATGGAGCTGAGATCGTGGTCTTAGAAGATGTGGTAACGACAGGTAGGTCTGCTATGTTAGCGGTAGAACGGTTACAAGCTGTGGGTTATCAGGTTAACAAAATTATTGCCCTTGTAGACCGTGAACAAGGAGGAAGTTCTCATTATGAATCCCGAGGGCTAGAGTTTGAATCCGTCTTTTCAATTTCAGAACTCCAGAAAGCTTATCAAGAACGGCGTTAACAGTAAATAATGAACAGTTGATAATATCACGGTTAACATGAAGACAAGGAAATACAAACCAGAGGAACATGAATTGCCTATGCGTATATTACACGCTATGCTACGAGTTAATAACTTAGATGAATCCCTCAAGTTCTATTGCGATATTTTAGGGATGAGATTATTGCGCCAGAAAGACTATCCAAGCGGTAAATTCACCTTAGCTTTTATAGGATATGAGGATGAGTCTGAAAATACAGTCATTGAATTAACCTATAATTGGGGCATAGATTCCTACGAACTTGGGAATGCTTATGGACATATTGCTCTAGGGGTTAACGATATCTATAAAACTTGCGAACAAATCCAAGAACTTGGAGGAAATGTAACCCGGAAGCCAGGTCCTATGAAACATGGTTCAACAGTTATTGCTTTTGTTGAGGACCCCACTGGTTATAAGATTGAGTTAATTCAATTAAGTTCTCACAGTTCAATAGACAAGTAACTACAATAAAAAATGCCGGTTTTTAATGAAAATCAATAAATTATCTTAGCTCTCCGCCCACTATAAGGTGAAAGAATTCCCAAATATACATTATTGCCCCAACATTTTTCTCCATGCCTTAATTATAGCTCTTAATGTTTATTCCCAGGATTTACCCCTGACCTTATAGTGGGCGCTGTCTTATCGGGAAGATAAATAAGATAGTTTCTATTATCAATCAGGAAATAGGGTTTTTAGATTTTACAAATAATTCAACACCCAATTATTGATTACGTTGATACTCTTGGAGAATATCGATTAAGGTTACCTGACATTGAATCGGTAATAAATCAACTAGAGAAACTTTGAGTTTTCCTCCCCCTAAAGGAACTTTGATCTCACGAAGAATAGATAGGACTTTGGCTTCGCTTAACTCGTTATTTTCTACAAGAGGATAAACCTTTTCAGCTACTTTGGTATGAAGACGAGCTTCTGCAAGATAAAGGTGCCATTTTGTGATATCGATATAGACATTTTCACCAATTTCAGTAGCGAGAGTTTCAATTGCTTGGACAGTAGTAAAATTAGTCATGAGATTCTCCAGGGCGATTAGCTACCACCTCAATATAAAGTGAGATGACTTAACGACTGATAATATTATCGCTCATGTCTTCGGTAAACTAAGGAATCAGGGTCAACTTGACTTAATCTGAAATGATAAAATTCTCATCATGCCAAACGCCAGAGCTAAAAATGAGGGTAGTCTTAGTATTAACTGCAAAACTCATTCGATAATTGAGAAACACAACTCAAAAATAGTGTAATCATATTTTCGATGTTAATTAAAAGGCACAACAAATAATTTTAGTAGTTAGTTTAGAGCGACTATTTTACATCATTATGTTACTTTATTTATTTTTTTATATACATCAATCATCTGCTTTTTATATTTAGTAATTATTTTTTGTTTTGGATAATATGTATTGAGGTCAATTGTTAATATATTGCTTTTTATTTTTAATATTTAAATTAATAATAATCCTCTTTGTATATCATCTGTTTCATATGAATTATTAATTATAGATTTAAATTCTTTTAATTCTGTTTGTATAGACCAGCAAATTAAGTTATTATTGTAATAATATTAGATTTAATTCTCATTCTAGAACCTATTAGATAAGAATTAGTTTAGACAACTAAATTCAATTAGTTTTAGATTAAAAAGTACTGTTTGGAAATCAAATTGTCAACTATTCATAGAATGTTAATCTTCGATAAGTCAACAAATCATATTGTACACATTTAACAAAATAACAATATAAAAATCCTGTATTTATAAATTTAAATAGTTTATATATAAACTATTTCTAATATCCTTAATAGGATTACCTGAAATAACTAAGTAGTTGAAAGTTTTATAGTTACAGTTTAATAATACGTCTACGTATACGTTAGACAATCTATTTATGTATATTGATTCTGACTAAGAACAATTAATACCAAACTTAATTAATAAGATAGCTCAAACATAAACTAAATTGAAGTTAATTATGGATAGCTAAATAAATATAAATAAGTCCAATATTCAAGATTATCCAAAAAATATTTATATTAACACTTAATCAATAAATACTTACTTTTTTATAAGTAAATTTACTATCCTATTTTCTTGAGAAGAATACATATATTTTTATGGAGAGATACTTTATTTATCTAGTCACTTATTGCGTCAGTCCCTTAACTTCTTAATCTTTTATATAAAAGTAATGTGTTTCAGTATCAAAATTAAAATTCATACAGAACAATTTTAGTTTTTTTACTACTCAAATAATTAATAAGTTCAAAAGCATTATTAATTGAACATTAGTCTTATTTAAGTCGCGGAAATAGATAAACTTAATTATAAAGTCCACAGCTTTAAATGAGTTTAATAATTTACACAATGGTTTAATTTATTTTTATCAAACAAATAGAATAGAACTAAACATGCGATAAAATTACAAAACAATACTTTATAATTTTTACTTATAGTTAGTTTAAAAAATCTATAATTATTGTCCCAGGTTCATTCTTTCCAAATTCCTAATTTTTTTAGCTTACTTCGTAACTCCTCAGCTTCTTTATAAGAATTTTGTTCCTCATAAAGATTAATTGCTTTTCTGAAATTTTCTACACTCTCAAGTACCTTTTTAAGCTTAAATAAAACTACTCCCAAATTCTGATACGCAGCCGCATAATTTGGACTTAAAGATAATAACTTTTTATAAATTGTTTCTGCATCAGTTAATTTCCCCATAGCATTGAGAGTTATAGCAAAATTATAATATCCTGTAACAAAACTAGGGTCGATTTGTATAGTTGTTTCATAGGCTTTAGACGCACTTTTGAAGTTACCCATTGATTGTAAAGCAACGCCTAAATTATTGTAGGCTCCTAATTTTAAAGGAGGCATTATTTCTTGATCAAGAGCTTTTTGATAATGCTTAATAGCCTTATAATTATCTTGTTGTCTTGTGTAAGCATTACCTAAATGGTAGTGTAACTCAAATAAAATATGAGTATTGGCTTTATTAGATTTTAATGCCTGTTTTAGTAATTTTATTCCAGATTTTTCTTTGTTTATTTGTAAATATAGTGCACCTAATTTACTACAAACATAGGGATCATTAGGATGATCTTTTATAAAATTCTCCATTGCTTGTCGTGCCTTTTTATATTTATCTAAGGAAGTGATAGCTTTAGGATTATAACCATAATGAAATACTGCTATCATCGGAAGTTCTGCTATTTTCCAGTTAGATTCTCGTTTTAATAACTCACTAACACTGTCATCAATAATGGCATGGTAAGGGCGAGAAAATTTAACTGCTGGATGCCTCCTAAATAATCTGGAGACCAAAGAATAAGGAGACTGAGATGCACCAATTTCATGACGAACTAAATTAATTACTAAATTGTTCTCATCAGCGATTGCTTCTCTGATTTGATAGGCAATTTTTTGATTAAATACTTCGTCAGCATCTAGAATTAATACCCAATCGCCAGTAGTATAATTAAGGGCTGCATTGCGGGCAATAGAAAAATCATTACACCATGAAAAACAAGGAACTATTGCTCCAAATTTTTGAGCAATTTCCACTGTTTTATCGGTTGATCCAGTATCCATTACTACCATTTCATCTACAATATTTTGAACACTTTCTAGACATGTAGTTAGGTTTTTTTCTTCGTCTTTAACAATCATACAGAGACTGAGTTTTGTCATAGCTTTTTATTTTTTAAAAATTTGGGGAATTGATTGATCTTGAGTATTTCATAATAGATAAATTATCTATCAAAAACTTGGGTAATATCAACTTTAACTTAAGTACTCTCTAGAGCAAATTTATTTAAGCTTAGTAAATTATTTACATAATTAATTAATATTTTTTTGGTTGAGCTATTATATTCATCTTCAATACTAATACAAACAAATATTAAATGTAAAGAATCTTTGTTATAAATTTTACTTTAGGTATCAATGTTTACTAATCTATACCTTTATTTTTATCTGCTCTTGATCGTAGTTAATATTTTTAGAGGCTTTCCATCTTTCTAAATTATTTTGAGTTTATTTCTTGTTAGCATATATCACAGTAGTGATAATTCTAGCCCAGAACATAGTTGTCCATGAGAATAAGTTTTTACCTAATTATAAATCAGAATGGACAGTCTATAGGACAGAATAAAAACATGATAATGGTTCTCGAACAGATTCATAGTAGATTTAATTTTAGGTAAACACGTTGCAACATTGTTTATGTACTATACATGAAATAATAAAAATTTATGTAATTGCACTCAGCTTTTTAAAATATTTAGCTTTGACAAACTCTCTCTTCCCGAGTTACTTTTAAAACAAGTTAAGATTTAAGTATTTAATAAAGCCCTAGCTTATCCTTTATTAGTATTAGATTATACTATTACTAGTGAAATTACTGTTAAATAGATAAATAACGTGTTAAAGAATATTTATCTGAACATAGTAGTATACCATCGAGAGTTATTATCGGAAATAATTTGATTCTATAAGAGGTAAAACTCATTAGTGTAAACTAACAAATATCAACCAGAACTTTGTTCAATAGTAGTACATCAGTAAATTATCGTGTCGCCGATACGTCTAATAAACTAGCATTAACAGTGTGCTATTCAGTTTAGGTGATTTTGGGATCAATAATGACAGAATAACCACTATTGTAATTTTCGTTACCATCTTAGCAGTCTTCCTAAAAAACTTAATGCCATAAAACAATTTAAACCATTCAAAACAAAGAAAAATAAATAGACTATATTGCCATGTGAAATAAGGAAGATATCAAATAGAGGGTAATAATTATTAGTCTCTATTTGATATCTTCTAAAGTTAGCGTAGGTGAACTACGTAGTATTACCACCCTATTGAATTTATCCAGTTTTTAATTATTGTCGCCGATGAAAAACTATACTTTGTCTCTACACATATATCTAGTCTCAAGTATTTGTATAAAATATTAAGTACTTCAATTATATTCAAAATCAACCTCATAAGGGTCGGTAGACTCGATAGTTAATTTGAGGAAAAATATTATCGATCTTCTCGACTTTCTCTAACCAACCAGAGTCGATTTTTTGTGCTTTAATATCATCATAGATTTTATTAAAGCGAAGTAAATGAGATCGCGTCCTATGGACTGCATAGGGAACCATAGTTCCTGTCCGCATAATAAATGCCCAGTCGGAAGATTGAGCTAGAAGTAATTCTCGTGCAGCTTGATTTAGTGCTTTCTGTTGTAATCTATCAGAAGCTTCTAGGTTACTAATTTCAATCATCCGTTCTATAGCCTTGTGAAGATGTGGATAAATCCAAGCATTGGTATGATTTAACCAGTATTCATGAAACCCCTTATAACCCCAACTTGACTGAGAAGGACGACAGACCTGTTGAGTAGGATTACTCTGTAGATATTCTGCTAAATGAATCATACTGAAAGTATTTTGTTCGTACCAAGCCTTACGGAAAAGACAATCGATAAACCAAGGGCCTTCATACCACCAATGACCAAATAACTCCGCGTCATAAGGAGAAACGACAATAGGTGCACGTTGCATAATTGCCGCCAAATTACTTATCTGTTGTTTTCTATTGTATATGAAGTCCTCCGCGTGTTCCTCGGTTTTTTTCTTAGCCCAGTAAGGATCATAAAGAGCCTTGTCGGAGAGTTCTGCCTGACGACTAGTAATTTTATGGTATTTAATACCTGTATTTTTCCTTTGACCATTAGGCATGATATAAGGTTTGATATATTCGTATTCAGCTTCCCAGCCTAAATCCTTGTAAAATTCTCGATATTCAGGGTCTCCTGGATATCCTACTTTAGAAGACCAGACTTGCTGAGATGATTCATGATCTCGACCAAAGGCTGCTACTCCAGTTTCGGTAAAAATAGGGGTATATGTCCCGTAACGAGGACGAGGACGAGCATATAAAATACCATGGCCATCTAGGAGAAAATAACGTAAGCCAGCATTAGCCAACATTTGTTCTAATCCCTCATAATAGGCACATTCAGGCAACCAAATTCCTTTAGGAGAACGGCCAAAATTCTCTTCATAATGTTCGCAAGCCACTTTAATTTGTGCCCAGACTGCTTCGGGATACATTTTCATCAAAGGAAAATATCCATGAGTCGCACCACAAGTGATAATCTCTAGGTTATTGCTATCAAAAAATTGTTTAAAAGCAAAGACCAAATCACCATTGTAATATTCCCAAATCTCCCTAATTTTGGTAAATTCTATAGCATAATATTCGGCTAAGTAACGAAGATGTCCATTCTGTCCGTTACGGATAATTTCTTTTTCAATAAGTTCTTGTAACCGAGCTAGATGCCTATCATAGCGTTTTTGGAGCAAGGGATCTCTAAGCATAGAAACCAAGGAAGGTGTCATGCTCATAGTCATTTTAAAGTTAATTCCATCCCGTTTTAATCCTTCAAAAACACGAAGGAGGGGAATATAAGTTTCTGTAATGGCTTCGTAGAGCCATTCTTCCTCTAAAACATAGTCACTTTCTGGATGACGAACAAAAGGTAAATGAGCGTGGAGGACGAAGGCAACATAGCCAAAAGCCATAATAGTTCTGAAGATTTGATAATTTAAGTTTTTTTGTTTGAACTTTAAGATATAAGTCCCATAGATTTTATAGTCTCTTTAGATTCTAAAATAGAAGAGGCATGAAAAAAATTATTTGTACATTTAGCGTGCCTTCTTCGACTATTTTTATCTGATGGGTGTAAATCGGAGAGATTTGGCTTTCTGACTTAATTGTCTAACTATGCCAATAGACATTAGAATCAATCCAATTCGGTGTCTTCAAGTCCTGTTACCGATCAACTTGTTACCTTGTAAGCTTATAGTTTTGACTTCCAGTGCTAGAACCTACCAACCTCGAAACAACATTTGGATTTGACAGATCCTCATCGGTGTCGATTCAGCTTTTGTTGTTTATCGATAAGCGTCCAAGCTCCCGTGAATACATTCAAAATATTCAACATTACTTTAAACAGCTAAAATCTGATTTTTCATATCAACTGCAAGTCATTGAAATAGCTGAACACCCCCATTTAGTGGAGCATTTTCGTCTTGTGGCTGCTCCTGCTCTAGTAAAAGTGTCTCCAGCACCTAGACAAATCCTGGCGGGAAGCAATATTGTTAACCAACTTAGAAAATGGTGCCCGAGATGGCAATTAGCCCTTAAAGAAAGTGGTCCTGAGACTAGCAACAATGGAAAGATTCAAAAACAGGACTCTCCCAAACTGATTAACTCTTTAAGTCATTCGGCTGAACTAATGCGGTTATCCGATAGAGTTTTTCATCTTAATCAAGAAAAAGAGGAACTTATACAACAGCTGAAATTTAAAGAGCAGGTTTTAGCAATGCTCGCCCATGATTTGCGAAGTCCTCTGACAGCTGCATCTATAACAGTCGAAACTCTTGAACTCGCTCAAAATCATCAGCATCCTCAATTTAGCGTAGAACTAAAGGAAGAACTTTACCAGCAAGCTCGAAAACAATTTCGTATCATGAACCGTTTGATTACGGATATATTACAAGTATCACAGACTATGAAAACGGAGTTAGATGTTCATTACAATGATGTCTTATTACAGGTATTATGTGAAGAAATCCTCAAACAGTATACGAATTTATTTAAAGAAAAGTCCTTGATTTTAGTCAGAGATATTCCTCAAGATATCCCCCAAGTTTATGCTGATGAAGAATTAATTCGCCAAGTGATCGTCAATTTATTAGATAATGCAATTAAATACACTCCGTCAGGAGGGAAGGTCACTGTTTCAATTCTCCACCGCACCTCTCAGAAAGTTCAGGTCAGTGTCTGTGATACAGGGCCAGGGATACCCGAAGAGGAGCGGGAAAGGATTTTTGAAGGTTACTTCCGCCTCAAGCGTGATCAAGAAAAAGAAGGTTATGGATTAGGCTTATCCTTATGTCGAAAAATTATTCGTGCTCACTACGGGCAGATCTGGGTCAATAGTATTCTTAACCAGGGTAGCTGTTTTAAATTTACATTACCCGTCTGCCGTTAATGAATACCCCAAAGGTAAAGGTTTATTGATGAAGGTGTTGGGTTTTCAATTCCCTAAGCCTGCCAACATATCGCTGTATTTTAAATCTCGAAATGCACAAGGTTATTATTATTGTTAATGCTGAGGTAAACGCACAAGGAGCTATTTCTCTAGGTTCCCCTGCGACAAGAACTATGGTAAAAGCTCTGCAAAGGGCTATCTCGGCTGATTCTGACTCGACCGAGGTCGACGTTATCTCGGCCGCTTCCTTGTGGTCTAATAGCTTGACTTGTTCAAAATCCAACTCCGATCTAATTTACTGTCCCCTAACTATTGAGATTCCCCCTAAATTTTCATTTCCCGTGCAAAAACTTTATCAAATTTGTAAAGATATTCCAGGTCTACGACAATGGGTTGAACAAAATTTAGGATACAAAACCAGTATTCGAGATTCTTGGTTAGGAGATTTGTGGTTGCCTATTGTCGTGACAGGCAAACAAATGTTGTATAGTTCAGTCATTGGTGAAGGAGCAGTTCCCAATTCTTATGAACAGCCAATTGAATTGGACAGTAAATTGGAGAACTCTCTTCATTCTCTAGCTCGGGACTTATTAATTTCTCTTGAAGCCCCCCCCTCAGTTTATCTAATGCAGTTCCGCTTATTGAGCAATGAGATCATTTTTGACCGACTTTGGCCGTTTCCTGCGGCTCCAGCAATTTCTTCCTTGAGATATCAACAACCAGATCTATTTATTTGTTATTGGTATTGTCTCACTCAAAAACCTATTGTACGGGTGACAACTTAATGAGTTAAATTAGCTCGAGTTTTGATACTCACTTAAGATTTTGCCTTCCTATCTCCAATTTGGACAAAATTAGAGATAGGAAAGTAACGCAATCAATAATTTCACTATTTTGATACGATTATAGAAAAGTCTAGATAGGTTTTAATTATTACTCAACTTATACACAGTCTTTTTAATAAAATTCCTCAGGACTGGAATATTATTAGGATATTTCTTGTATATTAGCTACTTAAACTAGAGTGATTGCAACTTCACGACTCTAATTTAATTAAGATGTTGATGAACGGTTACAGTTTTTTACAGAAGTCTTAGTCTAAGATAATCAACTCAACTCAATAAAATACTATTGACAATATTGTTTATTGATTTATCTTTCTTCTATTTTTACTTCTGATTTTTAGTATTTCTATAGAGGGTAGGCAATGTTAGTCTCTTTTCAAGAGCTCCTTAATGAAGTCTATTTTAGGAGTGCCGTCTGACATTTTAACAGACTGCACCCATTAGGCAGTTAGCTGAGATTATCGCTGAGCTGGATGGAATTGAGTTTGAGCATAATCAATCTAGAATGCCGTTATAAAAGAGACTTACAGTGGTATAGCATGTTATTGCAAATTTTTTATCAGCCACAAGAATAGATTAAGTGGGAACTGACTTTGCTCTACCTTCTCTACACCTTGATCTGAACCCTATCAGCTGTTATCGTTATCGATACCCTGCAAATTACCGCTATTTTTTAACCAACAACCGGTTATTTAACTCAATAATTTATCTTAATAATCTATCCATTGTTTAAGTCACCTCCGGTTAAACTGTTTTTAGCAATTGCTTATGAGTGAGGATAAGTTCTCCTCATTAAGTCTAATAGGACCACTATTTTATAATGATTGGAATGAGCTAAGTTGAAGCCTACTTCTTCTATGCCTGAAGCGACAACTATATCAGCCATAACATAAGTAAAAGTCAGTAGACAAATCTTAGTCAATTTTCTATTTTTACTAATTCCCATCTTAGAAATGGCAATGTTAATGGCTACTTTAATAACTGTTGATATCCTATGGATAAAGATATTTAAAATTGTCTTTAGTACTTACATCACCGATTTCAATCCAAGTGTTTGCAAAGATTCTCATTTTGTACTTGGAGTTATACTCATTCTAGTTTAATCATCGATTTAGGGACTTCTCAAGTTAATTTTTTTATTTATACAAATCAGGCTGCTATTATTATCCTTATGATCACTGTAGCAACAGTTAACAAATGAGACTAGCTTCCGATAGATATTACATTATAAATTTAGTCTTTTGTTTATTAGTATGGAATGTAGATTAGTCTTACTTCCGGATTAGAAACATGTAAAGTGTTTACTGGATAGTCAAGAAAATGGTTAAATGATTTAAAACAAAATCAAAAACAATAAATATCGCCGATTGCAACTTATTTCTCTTGATAAAGACATTAATCTTCGGTGATTCTGATAGACTAATCCTAGTCAAGGTATTTATTTTCTATATTACTCAACAAGGAATTTTATAAATGGGATTAGTGATTAGTACCGTCAACATGAAAGGAGGGGTCGGTAAAACAACTCTTACAGTTAATTTAGCTACTTGCTTGGCTAAATATCATGGAAAACGAGTACTGGTGTTAGACTTGGATTCTCAAATCAGTGCTACTTTAAGTTTAATGTCACCTCATGAGTTCGCCAAAATCCGAAAAAAACGTCGCACATTGAGCTATCTACTGGATAACATGGTTCAACCCAATCCCTATAGTAAACTGGATGTTCATGACATAATCCAACCCTATATTTGCGATATAGAAGGGTTGGACTTATTGCCAGGAGACCTAGAACTTTACGATGAATATATCATCTCAGAAACTTTACATAAACAGGCAGCTATTGTAGGTAATTCTGACTTTAAAACGGCCTGGACCCATTTTGAAAGAGTTTTAATTGAGCAAATTATCAAATCAGTTGTTGATCACTATGATCTAATTTTTATGGATTGTGCTCCTGGCTACAATTTGTTAACGAGAAGTGGTTTAGCTGCTAGCCATTATTATTTACTTCCAGCACGTCCTGAACCCTTATCAGTTGTCGGAATACAGCTTTTAGAACGACGTATCGCTAGACTCAAAGAAAGTCATCAAAAAACTGATCCATTAAACCTAAATTTATTAGGCGTTGTGTTTATTTCATCAGGAGGGGGGTTACTTAGTCGTTATTATAACCGCGTTATAAAAAGGATTAAGCAGGATTTTAATCCTTTTCAGTTGTTTAACACCTCAATTCCTATGGATGTTAATGTAGCTAAAGCAGTTGATAGTTTTCGCCCTGTAGTGACGGCTATGCCAAATTCTAACGGTTCTAAAGCTTTTATTAAATTAACTGAAGAGTTTTTAGATAAGCTACTCCACTTGGCAAGATAGAAACTTTTTTAAAATTCAGGTTTAGAATAATTAATAATTCCCAAAATTATGTGAATAAAAAATAAAGACTTATGATAAAGGACGTAAACTTTAAATAAAGGTGTTAAATAAGTAGACATATAACAAGATTTGTCTAAAAATTCTATACAAAATATATATTTATTAATTTATACTATTTATAATAGGACCGAGAAATATAAGTTTACTTTAAAACATAAGGTTATATATATTTCGATTTTTAATCAATTATTAATACTAAGCTTATTAGATAATAGCTAAGTTATTTATAGTTTATTAAAATTTGGTTTCAATTACTTAATAAGTATTCTAATATCTACCTTAAATTAGTAAAATTTAGTAAAGATATAATTAGCTAATCAGACGAGTTGAGCAAGAACTATCCTAACAAGAGTAATTGTTTGTATTCTTAGAATTTATTATTTATTTTACTTTTATAAAAAACTTATTAGTATTTATCAAAATAAGTGTATGATTTATAATATTAGGTATTTCTCTCTTTTTAAGTTGTTAAAAACTAGTCATTTTTATGGTAGAGAAACCTCCTGAATTTCTTCAATTATAGATAACCAATTTTTTTCCGCTTTATTTAGTGTGATACTCGTGGACTGTTCCGGACCCAATAATTGAGAATAAGGGCAGTTTATTTGACAATTAATAGAATGGGGAAAATTAATATTTTCTTGGATATATTCATTTAACCAATTCTCAAATTTATTTAAAAGTACTTTTAAATCTTCATGATTTTGTTTATGTTTGTCTTTGTCATAAAAAAACGTTAAAGATTGCGGCTGACTTGGAAGTTTTACAAACCAATAAGTTATAGAAATCTGTTCAGGTAAATAGTCAGACGTTTCTACTAAAATATATAAATAAAGTCTAGTTTGCCAATTATTAGCTAATTTTTGAGGATTTTCTGGTTTAAGATAGGTTTTCCAGTCCAAAATCTCAGCTTTTTCCGGTTTAGCAATTAATAAATCATAAATAACAGTCAATAAATATCCTTTAAATTTAAGCGTACGAGAATGTTCAGCTTCTTTCCAACTATTTTGCGAAGGATTTCTCAAGCTAGGAACAGCATTAATTAATGCATTTAAAGAGTTCTGCATTTGTTTATCCTTAGCTACAAGTAAATCAACTGATAATCCTAATTCATACTGTTGCATTAGTTGATGAAATTGATTTCCCCAAGATAATTTTTCCTGTTTTTCTGGACTTAAAGGAGTTCCTAACTGTTCTAGATAAACACGTTGGAATTGAGGAGGACAAGTATCTAACAAATTCAAATGAGATTGAGATAAATGAATTAAACTAATATTATTCACTAAATATGATAAATAATGATTTTTTATTGACAAATTTAAAAGTATAAAGAATTGCAAATTTAGGATTAATATCTCACTCAATAAATATAAATAATATTTTTAGACTTACTAATATAAACTTTTTTAGTTTAGCAGATTTTAAGCACTGATTAATAGTTTTCTAGTTCACCAAATTAACTTGTTTAGATTGTCAAACATTAATCTAAATTTGTAAGGATAAAAATATACATTTTTTAACTGTTACTTCTATTTATAGTCTCATATTTCTATACTCTGGTTGCTCGATTAACAGTTTGTTCAATATCTCGAACTTTTTTTCCCCTCCATAGCAAACGAATAGGAGTACCTGGAAAACCTAATTGCTGACGAAATTGACCTTCAATATAACGGCGATAATTGTCATTAAATCGTTTTGGATCATTGACAAATAAAGCAATAGTTGGCGGTTGAGTAGATACCTGAGTTCCATAATAAATTTTCCCTTGTTTTCCTTGACGGTTTGTAGGAGGGGAATGCCAACTAACTGCTTCCTGTAAAACCTCATTAATTACAGCTGTACTCACACGACGGCAGTGTTCTTCAGCTGAACTTTTAACTAAACTGAGGACTTTATCAACTCGTTGACCAGTCATTGCACTTACAAAAATAATAGGAGACCATTCCATAAAATAAAGACGAGAAAATATCCTGGTTTTATACTCATAAATAGTGTAAGAATTTTTATCAATAGCATCCCATTTATTAACCAAAATTACAGCTGCACGACCTTCATCAATAATTCTGTTTGCTAATTTTAGGTCTTGTTCCGTTATTCCATCGATCGCATCAATTACAAATAATACAACATCAGAACGACGAATAGCTTTAAAGGAACGATTAATACTGAAAAATTCTGCTCCATATTCAACATTCTTTTTACGACGGATGCCCGCTGTATCAATTAATCGATAGTTTTGTCCACTCCTTTCAACCACTGTATCAATCGCATCTCTTGTGGTTCCTGAAATAGGACTGACAATTGCCCGTTTTTTTCCCAAAAAAGTATTTAACAAACTAGATTTTCCTACATTAGGACGTCCAATAATTGCTACATTAATTTCATTGGTACTAGTCAATTTTTTAGGATGAGGAAGATGGGTAATTAAATCATCTAAAAGTTCTCCTGTCCCACTACCATGGATTCCCGAAATTGGGTAAGGATTTCCTAATCCTAATTCCCAAAATTGTGCTGCTTGAATAGCTCCCTGTTCTACAGATTCACACTTATTAACAGCTAACAACACAGGAACAGGTTGTTGACGTAGCCAACTTGCAATTTCATGATCACCAGCTGTGGGCCCAGTTTTTCCATCTACAACGAAAATAGCCACGCTTGATTCATTTAAAGCGGTCATAGCCTGTTCTCGAATTAACGGCAAAAACTCCGTGTTATCTTCAAACACCAATCCTCCCGTATCCACTACCTGAAAGTCCCGATTTTGCCAAAAAGACAGTCGATAAGTACGATCACGAGTAATTCCTGGTTCATCGTGTACAATCGCATGCTGATCCCCTGCTAGTCTATTAACTAGAGTTGATTTGCCCACATTAGGCCGTCCGATAATGGCAACAATAGGTAGTGGCATAATTTTCTATCTCGATTCTGACTAAAAAATATTAACAAAATACACTTTCTTTATTAAGAATAAGTACACTTTGACTTATTTTCCATCCGGTAATTCTCTAAAACTAGTAACTTCTATATTCTACCAACGGAAAAATGAACAATAGTGATCTCAACATTAATAACATTTACTAGATATACGAACTCCCTCATCATTAGACTTGTGCCTATTCAAAAACGAGCTTGCTTATACATTAATAATGTACCCCGTTTATGACTCAATTAGTGAGGGTCATGTGCTAAAAGAAGATATCAATAATCTTTTTTATAATCTCCCATTTCCTTGAACTACATGTTTAAGGGTTGTGAACGTTTCTAGAGAAATAAGACCTCTATGGTGTCCTTTTTGATTGGAGACTCCCAAAAAGAGGGATTCTCCTTGCTTGGGATAACGAGAAAAACGAGGAGAAGCATTAATATAAACTAGTGCACTGTCAACTTCCATGGCAAATTGACGACTTTCTGGATAAGAATCTGTCACTAAACAATCAGCGTGTCCACTACTATATTGGTTGATCCAGCTAATTCCTTCAGGTAAATCATTAACTACTTTAAAAGCGATAATCTTATCAAGATAGGGGTTTTCCCATTCCGAAGATTTAACAGGGATGAGATAATCGGAAAACTCTGCCGATAACTGTTCATCACCACGTAATTGAAACCCCTTTTCTCGTAGAGTATTGAACAACCTCATTAGAATAGATGGATTTTGCAAGGGGCTAATTAAAACTTTTTCAATAGCATTAACAGGATCTGGTTTACTAGCGTGACTATCAAGAATCACCCATCGTATTAAGTCTAAATCTACGGTGGAAGACCAATAAAGATAACAATTTCCCATTGCAGGCTTAAGCACAGGAGCTGTCGCTAAACGAGTCACCTGATCAACTAAACTAGGACGGCCATAGGGCATTACTAAACTAAGATACTGATCCTGAGTTACTAAATCTTGAATGGAAGCCCCTTCATCCGCCGAAAGAACTTCCAGACAACCTCTCGGTAATTTGACTTCCTCAAGAGCAACTTGTAGAATCTCAGCAATAACAGCATTCGAATGAGTTGATGAGCCACAACCTCGTAGAATCAAACTGTTACCTGTTTTGAGACAAAAGCCTGCCATTATAGCCCCTAATTCTGGAAAAGTCTCGTAAATTAGAGTAATAACTCCTAGGGGCATCAGTTGACAATAGGTCTGAGATGCACTTAGAGGATAAGGTGCATGAAAGACTCGTCGAATTGGATCGGGAACTTCAGCTAAACGATCTAAAATGGAGACCACCTGATGAAGTCTTTCAGGAGTTAATTTGAGCCAGTCAATTAGGAGCTCCGGAACTGCCATTTCCCTACTCATTTCAAGATCAAGTGTATTAGCTTCCAAGATATCATCAAAGGCTTGGCTAATTCCTTGCGCCATAGCACGGATACCTTGGCTACGATGAACACTATCACTTGTTTCTAGAGCGAGAAAAGCCTTGTGAGCCCGTTGAACAGATGTCAAAAGTATGTTAGGGGAGCGTTCTATTGCCATAGAGTTTGCATCAACGCCGATAGGCTAATCAAAAAATTATTGCCGATAACGTTACTAGATAGTTCAATGGGAATAATTCAGGTTAATATACTGAAGACTAGCTAGCAATCGCAATGCTAACCAGAACCATCCAGTCAGGACCACTACAATTTTTGATTTTATTTGTAAAAAAGTATTTCCTCTGCTAAGTAGCATTCTTAGCCAGCAGCGATAGTTTGTCCAACACCAAGCTTGCCCAAACGAACAGCTTCTTGACGGAAGACGAACAATCCATCCATTGTCTTTAATAACGAATACTTCCCGATACTCACTGCAACCGAAAGACTCGGCAATAATGATCGGGCAGATATTTACTCGTAGCCAACAGGTACAGAAATATTCACTACTCAAATGAAATTCCGTAGACTCTTGGGATTGCACAAGTTTCAGTTTATTCCCTCTAAAATTAGCTGTTCCAAAATGTACGCTATTTATACAAAGCACAGTCTCTAATTCCTGGACTCCAATACTAAATCTTCGCTTAATCAACCCCTTTACGCCCCCTGCCTTAAGGCTATAGTTTATGATTTTCACCAATCTTAGAAGGCCAGCGGTCGTTGAGATATATCCTAAATGTCTGTTTAGACTTAACCAAAGCGGGTAACGCGATTCGAACGCGCGACATTCACCTTGGCAAGGTGACGCTCTACCGCTGAGCTATACCCGCAATTCTTTCTGCTAGCATAGCATTATCTCATAAACTTAAGCGAAATGTCAACTCTATTGTGGGATGTCACAAACTAAACCCCGTAGCCCAAGAGACTATATTTTAGTCTCCCCTATGTAGTAGTTTAGGAACAAGACACTGTGTAATATCTACGACGGTAACATTTGCAAGGTGTTTTCTGTGTTGCTATCCTAAAATTCTTTAGGATTCTGTGATCAAGAATAGCTACCGCGTTTTCTATGATATGTTTTATTTTATAGACAAGTCTTATTTAGACTAACTCAACAACTAAATTCGAGTAAATTCGAGCTATTAAATACTTTAAAAACACTTTTGACTCAGTTCACTATCAAGTATTCGTTAGTCGACTTTCAATGGGTGGATACTTGTCCAGGGAAATCTAAAAGAAATTATCGGTTAGCTAGAGTACCCTTATGTTGTTTACTCATGGTAATATTCAGAGTATTGTAGTGATTGATTTGAGGTACCCTATATGGGAGTCTGGATGATAACGGTCTGTATTCTTTTTGTTCTTGTTCGATTATTTGAATGGTTTCAAGGGTTTATGCTCCCCTTTCCTCTTTATCTTCTAGCTGGCGCTTTTTTAGCCATCACCTCTAATTATGAAAAGGGACTTGGCTCATTACTTGAACAAATGCGTACCGTATCCAAGTCTTCTCAGTAATATTAAACCACTTCATGAACGCTGACCCAAACGACTTTAAGCTAAAAATCAGAGAAAATAAATTTTTGGTAATCAACCCTAAAAGCTATAAAAAAAATAGTAATTGTATTTAAAAACCATTTAAACTCTAAGACTAGATGCCATCTTCATATTGCTATCTGTATGTTAGCCTATTGAAAAGGACCCCTTAGTCCATCTTTGAGACCAAATAAATACTTGGACGGAGTCTTTGCAGAAGCGGTTATTTTTTCATAAGTTTCTCTCATTTTGAGTCCCACCAATATTTGGAACAAACCCGTTCCATTATTAGCACCAGGATAATCTTTATGGTTAAGTAGCAATTCTGTCATTTCACCATAGTATTTTGTTCCAGTCTTACTAAGATGGCTTTCTACATAGATCATTTCTTTAATATTATCGAATTGACCATCTAATTCTAAGATAGAGACTTCATTTCCCATAAAATTATCTGGACCATAATACATCTTAATTCCTGGATAAGCACAAGTAAGTTTACGCCCACAGGGCCACCAAACAATAGTAGATCCTTCATCAAATAAATAAGCAGGTTCAAAATAAGCAATCCCTTCTTTTTCGATTAAACGTACTCTTAAGAGCCTACTTTTATGATCTTTGATTAGTTGAGTAGGTAAGACTTGGATAACGACATCTGCATATTGTTTCTGCGATTCAATATAAGCATTAAAATCAGGGGTTCTGGCATTAATCGAGTCCAGTACATCCTCGTAAGTATGACCACGTTCAGCCATATCACGCTGAATTTTCCAATTGATTTTAACTTCATTTCCAATGTCAAGATAAACAC
Source organism: Cyanobacterium sp. uoEpiScrs1 (assembly GCF_947331815.1). Classification (GTDB taxonomy): domain Bacteria; phylum Cyanobacteriota; class Cyanobacteriia; order Cyanobacteriales; family Microcystaceae; genus Rippkaea. Next base: position 187,317 of record NZ_OX373462.1, on the reverse strand, counting down.
TAAAGTCAATTAATTCACGAACTCTATAATCATAGAGCGGATGTAACCCTTCAATGACAACCACGCTATTTGGCTCTATGTGTTCTGATGCCTCGATCATTCCAGTCTCATGATTGTAAATTGGTTTATTAATACCTTTTCCTGACTTAAGAGCTTTAATCTGCTCATACATTAAATCAAAGTCGTTAGCTTTAGGATTTAAGGCCGTTATTCCAGCTTGTTTTCTTCCTTGGCGGTCAAGACTATGGTAGTCATCTAGACAGATGACCGTCATGAACTCTGCACCAAATATATCTGTTAAGCGACGTAAAAAAGTTGACTTACCACAACCGGAATCCCCTGCGACCCCAATAAGAACTACACGGTCTAGCTGAGTGGACATAGTTCCCCCTAAATGCAAAACGCCAATTGTTAACTTGGCCTCTTTTCCATGTGATCGAAACGCCCCAAAAAGTGGAGCTTAAATCTGTGAACTACGGATAAGCTTTTTTACTGAAAAGATCACTCAAATGTTGGTTGTTATCAGCCAATATCCAACATCAGTCCCACAATTAGAACTTGTTGTGTTCTCACAAGACCACAACAAGTTCGAGTAAATTAAGTATATGGTAGTGAATCACCGAACATTAAATTTTGTGATTCTTCCGTTGCTCTTCAACCTATAAGTCGACCAGTTATGTCAAAGGATACAATTAGTCCCACAGTTCGACGACAGGCTGTCTCTTAATTCCGATGACACAAATACGGTACTGTAAAAATGTTTGATGTTAATTGAGCTTAATTTTAGCTATTTACCTACCATGCCATGATATTTGAATTGTATCATAAGCAACTACTATCTTTCATTTTAGAAATTACTTTGTACAGTATCAAAATTTATTAGAAAAAAAAGTGAGTATTGACTATTAATTTTCAAGAATTACTATAGTAATATGTTTGTTATTTTGTTGATTTGACATTTAAATTAAAATTGTTCAATTGTTAAAGCTTGCTAATAATGTATAACATGTTATGCATTATTAGTTATCTAATACTCAATAAAGTGTCTTTTCTATCTTTACTAAAATGTTTATATATTAACTTAATGTATTGTAATTCTCGTGATTTGTGTATCATAAAAACTTACAAATAAAATATTTGTTATCGAAACTAATTGCCAAATCGCCAAAATGATATACAAATCAATGAAATTATTTTAACTATATATCGATAGCAATTGAGTTAACTGATATATGAAATTTATTGATCAATTATAAACAAATTTAACTGAAATTAACTAAGCAACAATAATAATAATCTAGTAATTTTAGTTAAACAACCGAGACTATGATACTTTGTCTAAATAATATTAATCTTTAATTGTTCATAAATTCTATCCAAATATTATAAGTAAATGTTTATTTTCAAAGAAAATATAACTAATATATAACTGAAAGCAATCTAAATCTTTAAAGGATCCCCTCTAGTCTATTTCATACTTATCATAAAGAATTTGATAATAAGTATCTTTTCTAAAGTGTTAGTTACTCCAAAAAATTTAAAAAAGGACTGAGATAAAGCTGAGAGTATCCATAGTAATATCCTTTTTCAGCAGGGGATTGCATTTATTTTATCGCATTCCCTCTAAGATATTTTAGTCCCGAAACTAATTTCAGAGGACTGATAGCTAGGAGGTTCTATGTGAATCACCACCCGTACAGGACTAAAACGCTCTTCTAATCTCTCTTCTACTATTTCCGTAATACAATGAGACCCCTCCACATCTGGAGAATTTACGACCAAATGCATCTCAATAAATACTTGTCTTCCTAAGAGTCCCCGCGAAGCGATGTCATGACAATTGAGTACTCCAGGAACTCCCATAACAATCTCATGGATTGCTTCAGGAGCGATTACCATAACATCCACTAACCAAGGGACATTACTCCGTAGTACCTGCCAACCACTGATAAATACTAAAAACGCAACAGGAAAAGCTAATATAGCATCTAACCACTGAAGTTGCGGTAGATCTAACTGTCTTGCTTGCCAAATTCCGATTAATCCTCCCAGCACTATAATTGTTACCCAAATATCGCTCATAGTATGATAGGCGTCTGCTACTAAAATCGGACTTTTTAACCGTTTTCCAACACGACGTTCATAAAAAGCGACGAAAATATTAACACCTAAAACAATTAGCAAAATCCATATTTGCGCTCCAGAGACCCTAACTTCTTGACCACCGTAATAAATTCTTTTGATTGTCCCTTGAATAATTTCAAAACAGGCAATGCCTAAAAAGGCCACAATACCTAAGGTAGCCACTCCTTCATATTTCTGACGTCCATAAGGGTGATGACGATTAGGTTGAGGAGAAGACAAACTATTAGCAATTAACCCTAAAATATTATTGGCACTATCTGTAATGCTATGAATAGCATCCGCCTGTAAACTTAACGAACCAGTCATAATGCCTACTGTAGCCTTTAACCCCACCACAAATAGATTGAGAAATAGGGTGATGAGTAAGACCTGACGAACTTGAGAATGGTTATCTTGTACCACAGAGGTTAAATGAAGTGTTCAAGTCTTTGAGTCAGAGGTTTCTGACCTTTGTTCAGTTTTATTATACTGAGATTTTGCACTTCCTTGAAAACTTAACCTTTCATTTCATGAATTGGCTCAAAATTACTATTTCTTTCTCAAAAAGCTTGAAAATCTTGACTAGCTTTGACTGTACACTTGAATTGCATTTCTGAGGTTTCCTTGATACTTATCTAATAATTGTTGTCCCTGTTGAGCATCCAGTGCTTTCCAGTGCATCAATAATGCCAACTTTACTCGCTTTCCACTACTTTCTAGTAAAGTTTCGGCGTCTTCGCGATCTAACTCTGTAAGATCTTCTAATATTTTGAGAGCTCGATCATGGAGTTTACGATTAGTTACTGAAACATCTACCATGCGATTACCATAAACTTTCCCAAGACGTACCATAATTCCAGTAGATAGGATATTTAAGGCCATCTTGGTTACGGTTCCAGCTTTCAAACGAGTGGAACCAGCCAAAATCTCCGGACCAGTTATCAGGCGAATATCAACATCGACAATTATAGAAACCTGTTCAGCAGGAACACAAGTCATGGCGATAGTGGTTGCACCGCGCTCTTTTGCAGCTTCTAATGCACCATGAACAAAAGGAGTTGTTCCCCCTGCACTAATTCCCACAACCACATCTTTATCCACAATCTGATTTTGGATAATCGCAGAGGCTCCATCTTCTTTACAATCCTCGAGATTCTCTGAACTTCTCATTAAAGCAGAAGCTCCTCCGGCAATAATACCCTGTACTAGGTCAGGATGGGTACAGAATGTAGGGGGACATTCTGTCGCGTCTAAAACCCCTAGCCTTCCACTAGTTCCTGCTCCAACATAGAATAATCGCCCTCCTCGTCCCAAAGATTTTGCACTTATTTCGATAGCCTGAGCCAATTTTAGTCTGGCCTGAGCAATGGCTTTAAGAGTTTGAGCATCCTCGCGATTGAATAGATCGACTAACTCTATGGGACTTAACTGGTCTAAATTGTGACTATTGGGATTGATCTGTTCTGTCAGTAGATGGTCTCGTTTTTCTAAATAATCCATAGATTTGTTATATCAACTCTTCTAATTGGCGACGAATGCGATCTAATTCGTCAGAAGACATATCATGAGTCGTTTCTGGTAAATCCTTTTTTTTAGGAATTTCTTCATTTTTCCAATCAGTTTCTATATTTGTTTCTGGAGGAATGGCTAACATTCCTTCTTTAATTAATTCATAATCATAATCGGCTTTTTGACAAAACTCTTGAACTTCTCCTATCTCCAAAGGTTCAATGGACGGATGGGGGAAATCCTGAGCTTCGAGAAGTAAAGCATAGCGGGTAGCATCGTCTTCAGACTCAAACATTAAAACTTTGGTACGATCGCCCATTTGAATGGTGTGAATTCCTTCACTTTCGGTGCGAGCATTGTACAGTAGAACATAGATTTTAGCCATACAAACTCCTTCTTCCTTCAGTACATTCATTAATAACAGGTCCAGGATTCATCCTACAACAACTTAGTTTTTCTTGCTGACTTAATGTTAATTAAGGAGCGTGATCTACATCTACCCTGTTAAATATTTCTTGTTCCCATTGTTACAAGCTAACTATTTTTAGTGTAAACTTCAAAAAGTTAATATATAGATTTATGTTCTGATTTTCTAGTATTTTCAATTGAAATAAAAATTTTTGACACAATAGTATAAATAACTTTATGATAATAATCAATGAGAAAATATATTTAGGCTAACAAAATTAAAATATATATAACCTGTGTATATATATTTTAGTAACATACGCAACCAAATAAAATTAATTACATAAGACATCAACAACTTTAATTAGGTAAAAAACATTGCTGCGTTGCTAAATTTTATATCTTTTTAGAGAAAAATCCAGTAAGATAGTTGCTTATTTTTAGTAAAAAATACCAATAGCAAATTTAGTTCAATTAAAAGTTAAATTTATAGGTCAGAAAGTATTATCAATTTTAAATTCTAATTATTGAGCTTGTATTAACTAGATTTTTTGTCTAAAAAACTTAGAGTAGATCTCTATCTAATAGATATCAAAAATATAAGTCAAAGTAATAACTATTAAAAATTAACGTTTAATTCTTACTAAGAAATAATTATTTGGCAAAGTTGTTTAAATTCTTTCACTATCTTGTATCGTTAAGTCCTTTGTCCCTTGGCGAATTCCTAATGTGATTTTACTATGATTTTCAATCCGATTCATTACTTGTTTAGCTCGTTCAATGACTGAATTTGGTAATCCAGCTAATCTTCCCACTTCTATCCCATAAGACTTGTCTGCGCCCCCTGGACGTACTTGATGTAGAAAAATAATTTCATGAGGTAATTCTTGTACTGTCACCTGATAATTAGCAACATTAGAGAGAATAAATGCTAATTCATTTAATTCATGGTAGTGAGTTGCAAAAATTGTTCTTCCTTGAATTTTTGTTGCTAAATATTCTGCAACTGCCCAAGCAATGGATAATCCATCAAAAGTGGCAGTTCCTCGTCCTATTTCATCTAATAAAATCAACGATTTAGCAGTTCCATGATTTAAGATATTAGCGGTTTCATTCATCTCTACCATAAAAGTTGATTGTCCTGTAGCCAAATCATCCACCGCTCCTACACGGGTAAAAATGCGATCACTAACTCCTAATTTTGCAGTTGTAGCCGGTACAAAACTTCCGGTTTGTGCCATTAATTGAATTAGTCCTACTTGTCTTAAATAACAGCTTTTTCCGCTGGCATTAGGACCAGTTAAAATAATTAAATCAGGAGTATTGTCATCTTGATTATTGCCTATTAAGGTTGAATTAGGAACAAATTCACCTGCTGCCAAAGATTGTTCAACAACCGGATGTCTTCCGCCAATTATTTCTATTACTCTTCCTTCGATAAATTCAGGACAACAATATCCTTGAAAAACAGCTACTTCTGCTAAACTTAATAAGACATCAATAGCCGCTACTAATTTAGAAGCATCGCGAATCTCCTGGGCTTTTTCGGCTACTTTTAAACGTAAATTTGCAAATATTTTATATTCTAATTTATTAAGCTCATCTTGTGCTGTTAAAATACGGGTTTCTCGCTCTTTTAATTCAGAAGTTATGTATCTTTCTTCATTAGTTAATGTTTGTTTACGAATATAGTTATTTGGCGCTAGTTCGGCCTTACTACGAGGAAGACTGATATAGTAACCAAAAGTTTTATTGTAACCAACTTTTAGATTAGATACTTTAATTTTATGCTTTTCTGTTAACTCTAAATTAGCTAACCATTGATGATCATCTTCAAGACGATGGCGAATGAGATCTAAGTCACTGTTAATACCGTCTTTTATTATGCCTCCATCTTTTAAATTAAGAGGGGGAAATTCAACTAAATGGTTAATGACATACTGCCCCAATTTGTCTAATTCAGGAGAAATTTCTTGCAACTTTTTTAAATAAGGAGAACTTCCTTGAGAAGCTAATTCTACCAACTTAGTCAACCTAACCAAAGACTCAGCTAATGATAGTAAGTTTCTCGCATTTGCTGTTCCTGAAGCAACTCTACCTGTAATCCTTTCTAAATCATAAATACTGCGTAATAAATGACGTAAATCTTGGCGCAATGAAGTATTTTCTACTAACTCTTTAACTGTATTTTGTCGAGCATTAATTTTTTTAATAATTAACAAAGGCTCGATTAACCAACGACGTAATGCTCGACCTCCCATAGCAGTACAAGTTCGATCCAAAGCCCACAATAAAGAGCCATGAAAGGTTCCATCCCTTACAGTTTGGGTGATTTCAAGGTTACGACGAGTGTGATGATCTAAAATGAGAAAATCAGCTTGATTGTAAGTTCGTATGGGTTGTAGGGAGAGCTGATGGACTTTCTGAGTATCCTCAATATACTCTAACAGCCCCCCCGCAGCACGAATTGCTAAAGGTAAATGTTCACATCCCATTCCTTCAAGGGAACGGAGTCTAAAGGTTATTAAAAGCCGCTTTTTAGCTTGATTTAAGGTAAAAGGAGTTTGTGATCGTAAGGAATAACAAAAACACTCTGGCAATCCACTAATTAAATATTCTGATTTTTCTCCGGGACGTAATAAACTACTAATAGTAGGATTATTGCTAGGAACCAAAACTTCTGACGGTTGTAGACGGAATAATTCTAAGTTTAGATTAGCTAATGCTTGCCCTTGAGTAGTGAAAAACTCCCCGGTTGAAATATCGGAATAAGAGAGACCCCAATGTTCTTTCTCTACTACAACAGCAGCCAAAAAATTGTTCTGCTTTGCTTGTAGCATGCCGTCATCTGTCAGGGTTCCAGGCGTAAGTAACTTGGTAACTTTTCTTTCCACCATACGCCCTTGAGCTACTGCTTGAGAGGAGTCTTCTACTTGATCACAAATAGCCAAAGCATAACCTTTTTCTACTAATAAACGGCTATACCTTTCTAAGGCGTGGTGAGGTACTCCTGTCATTGCTACTCGACCAATTTCTTTGCCCCCATCTTTACTGGTTAACGCTAATTCTAATTCCTGGGAAATTATTACAGCATCCTGAAAAAAACATTCAAAAAAATCTCCTACTCTATACATTAATAAAGCATTAGGATATTTATCTTTAACATCAACATAATGTTGATACATAGGAGTTAATTTTTGGAAGTTAAGATAACGATAATCAGTATGAGGATATTTTTTAGTGCCAACTTTAGATCTAGGATAAACAGTCATGATTGAAATAGTGAATAATTAGTTATAAGTGTAAGTTTTTCTTCGTAATCAAACGTTATTATGTACTCTATATTCTTATAGTTAGTCATTACAAATCGTTTATATCATTTATTATGAAGATATCTTTTGAGGCTCCTCGTGTTCCTTAAGTTCTAAGTCTTCTATTAGCACTTCTTGGGTGTCTATTTCTTCAGAAGATCGTTTAGAAAATCCCCATAAAAACAACAATGCTATACTACTAATCATTAACCATTCAGGGGGGACAAGATCAGTATTAATCACTCGTATTAGGAGTCTAACTCCAACTATACCCACAGTAATAAAACCTGCATCTTCAAGATGAATATATTCTTTTAACCAATGAATAAATAATTCTGCTAAAAACCTTAAGGTAATCACCCCAACTGTTCCTCCTAATAGGATTAACCAAATATTGTCAGCAATAGCGATTGCTGTGGTCACACTATCAAGAGAAAATGCTAAATCTGTAACAGCAATTGCAGGAATAGCTTGCCATAATGATTTAGATTGTAAACTTTGGTGATATTCTTCTTCTTTTTGAAAAGCAAAATAATTAAACACTAACCATAGTAAATATAGGGCTCCTAATAGTTCAAATTGCCAAAACTTTATCACCCAAGTCGCTGTTAAAATCAGGGCAATTCGTAGAATATAAGCAAAAATTAATCCTAAATTTAGAGCATGTTTTTGTGATTTTTTATTCGGTAATCCTTGGGCAATAGTAGCTAAAGCAATAGCATTATCGGCGGACAAGACAGCCTCTAAGATAATAAGAACTAAAAATATTAGGACAGTTTTAAGACTAAATAAAAGGGGAGAATTAACAATCTGGTCTAGCATTAAAAAATGTTTACTAAATTGAAATTATTCAATGAATGCGTGAGCACGAAATCAAGCTGGAAGCAAATTGGTATTTATTTGATCCTTGTTCTATCATAAATGATTTTCTCTCGGAAAAGTAAAGACAGAAAATATAACAGGTTAACTAGAGATTCTAACCTAGAATAGGTTTAGTAAATATGTTATTCTAGTTTAGAAAACTCTAAGGTATTAGTAGTTGCGCTCAGCCCATAGTATTTAATGTTCGAGGTACCTGCTGCTTTAGAAGTAGCTATTATTTAAGCTAAAGCAGTGATGATGGGATAAACTCTCAAAAAATAAACAGGAAGTATCTTGATCGAATTGTTTTCCCAATCTTTGACTTTACAATTTATCTCTATAATTGAAAATTTATCCAGCCTGAAAGTAATTTTTCTAACATAGGATATTTAACTTGAATCTGCCGAGAGGAAGAAGAGATTTTTTTGAGTAAATTATTATACAAATTAAGTTAAATCATCAAATACTAAGGTTTATGATTAAAATTAAAATTTTTTGATAATTTTTCCCTCATCAATAGAAGTAAAGATAGTGAAAAAATTATATGACTTATCCTAAGATAGCCCTATACTATTCTTGATTTCCCTATTACTTAGTTATGTTTTTATTTTAAGTAAGGCTTGAGCCGACTGCCTGTGCGTGCTATTTTGGATACCTAGACGGGACTGTTATTGTCTATTATTGCTTTCTTTCTAGGAACATACACTGCTAATAAAAAACTGGCTATGAATTGATTGCAAGAAAACTCCAAAAATCTACGAAGAAAACCTTACAATTGACTTCCTCCAAAGATAAAAGTTAATGATAGCAACTTCTCACATAAAAACTTGTAAACAATTTTTGAATTAATAAATCAGGAATTGAACAGAAGGATAAAAAGGATTAAGAGGTACTTAAAATTGATGAATTCTAATCAAACTGTTTGGATTGCTAGACATGGAAATCGTATGGATTTTGTTAATCCTGAGTGGTTTAATACAGCTCAATATCCTTATGATCCCCCTCTCGCTGAGGACGGAATTATACAAGCTCAACAACTGGGAAAACGACTAAAATCTGAAAATATTATTCATATTTTTTCCTCACCTTTTTTGAGAACTATACAGACTGCCCATCAGATAGCGGAAATTCTTAATCTTGAGGTTAAACTGGAAGCGGGACTCGCTGAATGGCATAACCCTGAATGGATGAGTAAACATCCGACTACACATCCTTCTGACTATTTAAAGCAAAAATATCCTCGGATAAATTTGCATTACTCCTCAAAATTTATTCCTCAATATCCTGAAACTGAAACTAAAGTAATGCAACGAACAGGAGAAATTGTCAAGCAATTAATTGCTGAATTTTCCGAAGATATTTTATTAGTCGGTCATGGGATATCGGTATTAGGGACTACTTGGGGATTAGTAGAAGGAGAACCTAAAGTTAGAGCTGCTTTATGCTGTTTAGTTAAGGTTGTTTATGAAAATGAACGCTGGCAGTTAAAATTAAATGGAGATACTTCACATTTAAACAAGACAGAGACCAAAATAAGCTTTACTTAAAAAGTAATTTAAGTAAAGCTTATTTATTGAGTACTAAGATAACTAATAAAAAATGTTTACTAGTCATTAATCTTATACTAAACTTAGTTACATTTACATAAGTAAATAACGAAAATAAATAATTTATAAAAGAGAGAATAATTAAAGAACTTGATTTACAAATGTTTAGTGAATTAGATCCAATTACTTTTTATCACTAATACTCTTTAATTCAATAAAAATTGAATTAAAGAAATAGCACCTGAGCTAAATATTAGTTGTTAAGCAATTATATAAAAAACAATATACCCTTTTATTTTAGTAATTTTTTATAAAAAGATAGTCTGTCAACTTGCAAAATAGATAATTTGATTTTTTAAACTTGCTGGACTTCTGGCTTTCAAGATTGAGTTGATTGGGCAGCGTTGAAGACGAACACTTCCCGCCTTTCAATTTAATTTATTAATTAAGTCAAATTTACTTAAACTTAACGTAGATAATATTGTTTAAATTATTTATTATGTTAGCTTACAATAATCTATTGTATACTATAGTGTAATTACTAATACTATTTAGTAAAACTAAACTACGATACTTAATTGTTAGTTCTCTGGGACTGAAAATGACGCTTAGAACCTAGCGAGGCGATAACCTCATTTTTTCTAGTGTTTACATTGTGAGTATTACTCATTTTGGAAAAAATAAATGATTGATAACCAACAAGTTCAAAAAATTGCTCATTTGGCAAGATTAAATATAACTCCTACTGAAGAAAAAGAATTTGCTCCCCAATTAAACAATATTCTGGAATATTTTGATCAGTTGAATGAACTTGATACCGAAAATATTCCCCCAACTACTAGAGCAATTGAATTGAGTAATATTACTCGCGAGGATAATTCAACTGTTTACGGTAACTGTGAATCACTTTTAAAAGAAGCCCCGGAACAGGAAGGAGAATTCTTCCGAGTTCCTCAAATTTTAAACAGTAATGAAGAATAATTCTTATGGAGCTCTGAGTTTGTAATTTATATGCTATACTAGTCAACGGCTCGGACCTATGCGATTACAACACCTAAATCTTGTCAGGACCGGAAGGTAGCAGCAATAAGGGATGCTTGTAATAGGCGTGAAATCCGGGCCTCTTTTTTCTTAATGTATATAATAAGATATTTTTTTTATTTGAAATAGATTACTTCTATATATATAACTTGATTTTCGTCAGACTTAACTCGATGACACAGCGGAAATGACCGTCGATCATGATTATTAATCAAAGACAACGAATTAACTCACCAGGACGATAAATTAAGTAGATAGCTCTCAATAAAATTAAATACATGGCTCATTTTGCACCCCTATATTCTCTAGGTATGAGTAGTCATAAGTTACTTCTTATCGCTGTGACTGATAGTTTTCAGGTGACTTTTATTAAATAAAATTATTCTTCTATTAAATTAGGATTACAGACTATAATCCTAATTTGATTATATTTATATTTAAATATTCCAGGTTTATTTGCCAATTTATTTATTTTTTGTATTGCTTAGAAGTGTTTTAATACCAACTGTTATTCCTGAATTTACTAGATTCAATTATCTTTTATTTTATACTAGAAGGTAGTATTGTTAGTTATTAGGTAGGTAATGACGAAGAAAGTTGTCAGTCAATACCCCAATCTTAATGTCTTTGCTTTTTTAATTTGGTCAAATTAGGTTTGTATTGGATTGTAATTTTTTATGAATTTTATTGATTAATTGTTGTATTATTTTATATTTACCTAAATCTATATTTTTATTTTAAATTGCTGTTTAGACAGTATAGATTGCTATCAATAAAAATATATTCTACGATCAGTGTACTTCAACTAAAAGTAGTCATTTTAATCAAAATATTTAATTTGTTTATAACTTTGACAATTATTATATTCTATAGTTTTCTTTGTTTAACTGGAAACTTAACGGATTAATGATACCCTTAAACAGGGACAACTCGATGTGAAAAAGCAATCTAGTTTCCCTTTATTAAGCATTGATGTATCTGGAAAGATCATCCATTTTATAATATTTACAGCATAATTGACATTCGATGTAATGTTCTCATCCATTCCCTATGATTGAAGTTGAACGCCTAAGTAAAACTTACGGTCCCACCACCGCCATTCAAGATGTTAACTTTGCCGTGAAGACGGGAGAAATACTCGGTTTTCTAGGACCGAATGGCGCGGGGAAAACCACAACCATGAGAATTATATCAGGATATATTCCCGCTACTAGTGGAACTGCTAAAATCAGTGGCTATGATGTCCATGAGCAGTCAATGGAAGTTAGGCGACGCATTGGCTATCTTCCTGAAAATCCGCCTTTATATTCTGATATAACAGTAGAGGAATTTTTAATGTTTGTGGCAAGCATTAAAGGAATACCTTCGGGAGAACGTCTTTCACGAGTTAAATGGGCAACAGAACGCTGTCAACTTGAAGATAAGCGTAAAGTATTAATTCGTAAGCTCTCTAAAGGGTATAGACAACGAGTAGGAATTGCTCAAGCAATCGTTCATGATCCCCCAGCCATCATTTTAGATGAGCCTACTGTAGGACTTGATCCGAAACAGATTATTGAGGTTCGCAATCTAATCAAAAGTTTAGCTGGAGAGCATACTATTATTTTGTCCACTCATATTTTACCTGAAGTTAGTATGACTTGTGATCGCGTAGCCATTATTAATAAGGGCAAAATAGTTGCAATTGATACTCCTGATAATCTAATGTCTCAATTGACGGAAAGTAGCGGATATGAACTAGAAGTATCAGGAGACATTTATAGAATAAAATCTTTGTTAGAGAAAATCCAAGGCGTTTCTAAAATTACTATCCAGGATAAAGAAAGCCTGAAAGATGATCAATTAAATCGCTATCTAGTTCATTTGACAGCTAATTTAAACATAGAATTAGGACGGGATATTGCTGCTTTAATTGTTAATCAGGGACTAAACTTGTATGAAATGCGTCGTACTCGTCCTACATTAGAAGATGTGTTCTTAAACTTACTTACCGAAGAATCAGAAGTAGTAAATGACCAATAAATCTATGATTTTAGCTAACTTAATTGCCATTGTTCGTAAGGAATTTCAAAGTTATTTTTATACTCCATTTGCATATATTATTGCAGCATTTTTTTGGTTGATTTCAGGATTTTTTTTCAATGCAATTCTTGATCAATTGACCAAAAATGTTAGCTTTCTAGAACAAAGTGGACAAATTTCTCAGTCTATTGATGTTGCTAGTCAATTTTTGGAGGCTTTTTCAGGAGTTATTATTTCTCTGTTCTTAGTGCTTCTTCCTGCATTATCTATGGGATTATATTCTGAAGAGCGTAAGCGAGGAACTTTAGAACTTTTGGCAACTTCCCCAGTGAATAATTGGGTGATTGCTCTTGGTAAACTTTTCGGAGTTATTAGCCTTCTTGTTGTATTTATGGTTCCTATCTGGATCTGGGAGATTATTGTATTCAGTGCTGCTAATCCTCCAGTTAGTCTACAAATTATTTTACTGACTCACTTGTCTTTATTCCTTATTTCTACAGCTATTTTGTCACTGGGAATGTTTATTTCTTCTTTAACAGATAGTTCGATATTGGCCTACATTTTGACATTCATTTTAATTCTTTTTCTTTGGGTTATAGATTTAGTAGCCAATAGTGTAGTTGAACCTTTTAGTAGTATTCTGTCCCATCTTTCTCTTTTTGATAGTTACAATAATCTTGTTAGAGGAATTTTAGAACCAAGCAGTTTAGTTCTATTTGCAAGTTATATTTTTATCGGTATCTTTCTGACGGCTCAGTCTATAGAGATTTTCAGATTTCAACGAACTTAGAATTTACTTTAGTAAATGTCTATTTTATGAAATAAAAGTGGAAAAATATGTTTAACTATCGCAAATTTTTGAGATATTCATTTATTCCAGGATTAATTATGACCATAGCAGGTTTAATAGCGGAATTGATGATAGATGGTAGCTCAATTCTATATATTAGTTTAATCATTACTGGAAGCATTTTACTTATTATTTGGATCTTATATTTATTGATTAATAAACGAAATTTTTGGCAAATAAGATCGACTCAGACAAGAACTAATGCTTTAGTCTCTACCTTTTCGCTGATAATTATTTTAGGAATAATTAATTTATTAGCGGATCGTTATTTGGACTCTATTGATTTAACAGAAAATAAAATATTTACTATTTCTTCTCAAACTCAAGAAGTTGTCAAAAACATTGACGACTCTCTAAAAGTATGGTTATTCGTAAAAACTCCCAATCATAAAGATAAAGAATTATTAGAAAATTATCGTCGTTATAATAAAAAGTTTGAGTTTAAATTTATTGATCCTGATACAAACCTTGGGTTAACTAAACAATTTAATGTTAATTCATTAGGAGATGTCTATATAGAATATAAGGGTAAAAAACAATTGGTGCAGACTTTAATTCAGTTTAATGCCCAAGAACCTTTGTCTGAAATAAAATTAACTAATGCTATTGAAAAAATTAGGCGTAATTACATTCCAACAGTTTATTTTCTCCAAGGACATGGAGAATATTCTTTAGAAGAATCTCATGAAGATAGTATATTTACAGCCGTTAATAGTTTAAAAAATAAAGGGTACAATGTTGAACCTCTTAATTTAATAACACTTCCTAAGATTCCCGATGATGCGGATACCATAATTATCGCAGGTTCCCAACGAAAATTATTTAAACAAGAAGTTAAGGCATTAGAAACTTATTCAGATCAAGGAGGTAATCTTCTTTTATTACTTAATCCTAATATTGAAACAGGGCTGGAAACCGTCTTAGAAAAATGGGGAGTGCAACTAGATAATCGTGTTGTAATAGATAGTTCAGGACGAGGAAGTTTAGTTGGTTTAGGTCCGGTAACTCCTTTGATTAATAATTATGGAAATCATCCTATTACAAAAGAATTTAATAACGGAATTTCGTTCTATCCTTTAGCACGTCCTATTGATACTGTTAAAGTAGAAGATGTAGAAGCAATTTCTTTGTTAATTGCCGGTGAACAAATGTGGGCTGAAAGTAATATAGACTCTAAAGAGTTTACTTTTGATGAAACTCAAGACATCGCCGGTCCGTTTGATTTAGGAGTTGTCTTAATTCGTAAAATTAATTCAGGTACAAGACAGATACCTCAAGCATCATCTTCTTCTAATAAACTAAACAAAGATTCTTTAACTACTTCTTATACAGAGGAACAACTTGGTAAAAAACTATCTGAAAAAGAAGTCAAAGAAACTCCTTCTTCTTTTTTAAAAGATACAGAAGTCTCTTCTACCCCTTCAGAAACAATGGAAACTGATGAAAATAGTTCTAGTGCTGAAGAAAATAGTGAAAACACTATACAAAAAAAATCTAATGTGATTCAATCTCGGTTAGTGATAATTGGCAATTCGATGTTTATTACTAACAATTTATTTAATCAACAACTAAATGGCGACGTCTTTTTAAATTCAGTTCAATGGTTAGTGAGTAAAGATGATCAACCTTTGTTAATTCGTCCTAAAGAAGCGAAAAATCGTCGTATTAATTTAACTCCCCTAAAAGCAGGATTATTGACTTTTCTAACATTGGTATTTTTTCCATTAGGAGGATTGATTGCTGGAGTTATGACTTGGTTACGTAGACAGTGATATATAAAATATTTGTCCGTAAACTTAGAATTTAATAGTGTAGAAAATTTATGAAGTTACAGAAAAAAACTTGGGGTTTGTTAATTGCTGCTGTTTTTTTATGCACTACTGTATATATTTATGAAGTTAAATTTCAACAGCACCAATTACAAATCAGGTCAAACAATAACAAAATATTTAACTTCACAGAAGAGGATATTAAAAATATATCCGTTAAAACTAAACAGCACACTTTACAATTTCAACAGACTGAAGATGGTAAAAAAGAGTGGAAAATGATTCACCCAAAACAGGCAACTGCTAATGATGCAACTATTTCGTTTTTGACAAATCTATTGGTTACGGGAGAAAGTGATCGCCGCTTTACAATTTCTACTAGTCAACAGAAAGATTATGGTCTAAACAAGCCACTAGCAACTATAAAAGTAATACTAAATGATGGAAGTAAACATCAGATAATTTTAGGAAATTCTGATTTTAATGATAGTTTTTTATATGCTAAGGTAGATTCTAATAATCAAGATGCAGCAGAAATAAATATCAGCTTAGTTTCTAAAAATTACCGATATGCAATTGATAGAGAAATAGATGAATGGTTGAAAATAGATGAATCATTGAAAAATTTTAAAAAAACTGAGGTAGAACAGGAAAAGTAGTCAATTAAATAATTAACTGAATAAATTATTTATACTTTAATACACACAGACAATAAAAATTAGTTTATAGTAGCCAAATATTTATATCTTTTGGAGTCGATTAATTATTTATAATTTTTGTTACTATTTTTATCTTTAATCATGGACTTGAGAGTAACAGTGTAAACTGTAGATAAAACCTGAAATTATATTGCTAAAGCTTTGTTTGATACTCCTTTATACAAAAATTACTTTTGTGACCCCATAAGAAATAGCTAATCAAACTGTTCACCATGACTCTGTATAAGGTCAAGTTTATATTTATAAGTTTTTTTTGATTTTCAAGTAAGTTGTGTTATTTTTTGAGTTTAGAAAAAGATTAAATAAGATTAAGGGTTCTTTTCGTTTTTATTACTATTGCTAGAATAATTATAGCGATAATTTTGAAATTATATTTTTCTATTACTTATGAGTTAAGTAATACCCTAGTCGTCTTGGAAGCTTTTCAGTGAAACTGTTTTGTTCATCCTACTTATCTACAACTAGTTCAAAGATCATAGAGATAACTGTCTTTGCATTAAGATAAATTTTAGAAGACATTAGAATAACCAAAAAATTTTTTAGGAAATATTCATCTCTAATTATTTTTTTTATTCCAACTTACTTGAGTAATAGATAAGTTAATTGTTTGATAAGAGTTAAAAAATAGATTTCGACTTTAATTTGTGTAGGTGTCTTTATTAAGATTTAGTCTTTTTAGATTTTGTTTTACTGAATAAAAACCACCAAACTTCTGTTACAATTAATCCTCCTCCCCCCAATGTTACTAACAGTTTTAATGGCAACGGCTGTTCCAGACGAGAAAATTGACTATTGGGTTTTCTAAATTTTGTCTTCTCCTGAGAGATAGAAACATTTCCTAATATTAAACAAGAACTTATTATTACAAACAAAATTACTTTAATCTTATTCATTAGTAGACGGTTTTGCAACAGAAAAAATAAATATCCTAAACGAGCAAGAAATAATTATCTAACCAGATAATATTAATAATAATGACTGTTAATGTGATCTCATGTCAACTTATCTAAATCTAAAATACTGGGACAAAAATGCAGATAATAGTGATTATAAGTTAATTATTTTCTGGGGACTAAAATTTCGTAATCTCAAAGCGTTCATTACTACAGAAAAAGAACTAAAAGCCATTGCTGCTCCTGCAATCATAGGATTTAACAACCAACCATAAAAAGGATATAAAATTCCAGCGGCAATAGGAATACCAAGACTGTTGTAAATATAGGCAAAAAAGAGATTTTCTTTAATATTTCTCATGGTAGCATGACTTAGTTGGATTGCTGTGACAATACCTCGCAAATCCCCAGAAATCAAGGTTAAATCACTGGCAGCCATTGCTATATCTGTTCCTGTTCCAAGTGCTATTCCCACATCAGCTTGTGCTAAGGCAGGTGCATCATTAATCCCGTCCCCAACCATTGCTACGATTTTCGGTTGTTGTTTACGACCATTTCTTTCCTGTTGAATTTGTTTAATGATACTGGCTTTTTGATCAGGACGCACTTGAGCAAAAACTCTTTGAATGCTTAATTCAGAAGCTATAGCCTCCGCAGTTTTCTGATTATCTCCTGTCAACATTACCACTTCCAAACCCATTCTTTTCAAGGATTTTACGGACTCTAATGACGAAGGTTTAGTCGCATCTGCAATACCTATCAGTCCCTCAACCAGTCCCTCTACAGCTATCAGAGCAGTTGTTTTGGCTTCACTTTCCCATTGTTGACGGGTGACATCTAGCAATTTAGTGTTAATACCTAACATGTCCATCCATCTTTGTGTACCAATTTGTACCATTCTACCCATAATTTCTCCCTGAACCCCCATTCCAGCAACAGCTTTAAAATTTTTTACTTCAGGCAACGGCATTTTAACTCCTTGAGATCGAGCATAATTAACCACTGCTTCGGCTAAGGGGTGTTCGGAGTTTTTTTCCAAAGCAGCCCCAAGTTTTAAGAGTTCTAGTTCATTATTATTAGTTACACCATTAACAGTAATATAATTAGTAACACTAGGTTTTCCTTGAGTAATAGTTCCTGTTTTATCAAGAACAACAGTGTTCAATTTATGAGCCAATTCTAAACTATCTGCTCCTTTAATTAAAATACCATTTTCTGCACCTTTTCCTGTTCCAACTATAATAGATGTAGGTGTTGCTAAACCTAAGGCGCAGGGACAGGAAATAATTAAAACTCCTACTGTTGTAATCATAGCTAGAGTAATATTCCCCATTACATTAAACCAAATTACAAACGTTGCAATAGCGAAAGCAATAACTCCTGGGACAAACCATCTTGTTACCCGATCAGCTAATTTTTGAATTGGAGCTTTACTTCCCTGAGCATCTTGAACTAACTTAACAATCTGTGCCAATACTGCGTCTTTTCCTACTTTTGTTGCTTTAAATTTAAAACTTCCTGTCTTATTGATGGTTGCTCCAATAACTTCATCTCCTACTTCTTTTTGGGTAGGAATAGGTTCTCCTGTTATCATCGATTCATCAATAAAGGACTCTCCTTCTACCACCTCACCATCAACAGGAATTTTTTCTCCAGGACGTACTAAGATGATATCGTTTACAATTACTTGTTCAATGAGAATATCTATTTCTTGTTGATAACGGATTACTCTCGCTGTTTTTGCTTGTAAGCTCATTAATTGTTGAATTGCTTCTGAAGTTTTTCCTTTAGCTCTATTTTCTAAAAGTTTTCCTAATAACACTAAGGTTATAACGACAGAAACAGTTTCATAATAAACTTCTGTAACAATTCCATGAGACTCAAAAATATGTGGAAATAAAGTTGTAAATACAGAATATAAATAGGCGCCTCCAGTACCTAAGGAAACTAAAGTATCCATATTAGCTGAACGAAATTTAAAGGACTTCCAAGCCCCTAGAAAAAAGTCTTTACCTACCCAAGAAATAACTGGAGTTGTCAAGAATAATTGAATCCAAAAACTATGTAAAAAGGTAGGGATATAAGTCATTTCTAATCCCGTCATCATCGGGAGCCCCCCAATAATTAATAAAATACTAATAGTAGAACCGACAATCAATTTGCAAGTTAACTCTTTTCGTTGTGTTATTCTTGTCGCTTGTTCTAAATCTACTTCATTTTTTGTTTCTAAAACGGGATAAGCATTATAGCCCGCTTCTTTCACAGCCTGTTGAATAATTAGTAAAGTAGTTTTTTCCGGATCATAGGTTACAGTTGCTCGAGAAATAGCAAAATTAACGTTGCCTTGGTTGACTCCTTCAACTTCTTGAATAGCTTTTTCGATTGTGGAGGCACAACCGGCACAACTCATTCCCTGTAGTTTTAAATGACAAGTTTCCATTGAAATGATAATTTAATATTTTTTTAAAAGTCTTCTATTTTCTATTGAATGATTTACTCAAAATCAAGAGTTAAATTACAGTTAATTGGGACAAGAATGAAGATAATTTACTTCATTAGGTTTATATTACTCTAATTTAATATCTAAAATGTTCATTTACTCAATATTTATATTTGATTCTTTTATTTTACTTGTAAGTAAACTTTATGCTGAACAATGAAATATTTTTTAGTATTTTACATACTGATAAGTTCCTTACCTTAAATGTAAGATCCAACAATTTTACTGTTTTTATGAATTTTATCTATTGACTTATCTCCAAAATATATAACGAAGACTGCTGTTTGTATCTCTTTTTACGGATTTAAAAGTCTTCCAGTTACTATAGGTTAATAACCTCGAGATAGGATACTCTTATTTATTAAGAATAGAGATAATGAATATATTCTCACTGATTAGTATATATTTTCCGGCAAATTAGAAATACTGACTCGATAGTTTATCGTAATTACTTTATAACCAAAACTGTTAAAGATAGCTAAATTGTTTAATATAATTACATCTTACCCCTATCAGAACAACTATTAACTATTTTTTGTACTTAATCATTTGCAATTTATATAAATCATGATATAGTCCGCCTTTTTGAATTAATTCTTTATGGTTTCCTGATTCAATTAACTCACCTTTTTTTAAAACAAAAATACGATCTGCTCCCTTAATAGTTGAAAGTCTATGCGCAATAATAACAGCAGTCCTCTTGCTTAATAAATAATCTAATGCATCTTGAATTAATGCCTCTGTTTTGACATCTAAACTAGAAGTCGCTTCATCCAAAACTAAAATATGAGGATCACGAATAGCAACTCTGGCAAATGCTAATAATTGTTTTTGTCCTCCAGATAAATTTGTTCCTCTTTCCCGAACTTTAGTTTTGTAGCCCTGAGGAAGTTCGTCAATAAACTGCCCAATATTGGTTATGTTAGCTGCCTTTTTTACTTTTTCAAAGGAATAATTCTCTCCCAAAGTAATGTTACGCATAATGTCTCCTGCAAATAGAAAACTTTCTTGTAAGATGACACCAATATATCGCCGTAGTTCAGTTTTAGAAATATTTCGAATATCTACGCCATTAATCAGGATTCTCCCATGAATGGGATCATAGAAACGGCATAACAAACGAATAATAGAACTTTTTCCAGCCCCGGTAGGACCGACAAATGCAACTGTTTCTCCTGCATGAATAGTAAAATCTAAATTCTTGAGAACATACTCATCCTTGTTATAACGAAACCAAACATTTTCAAACCGAATTTCGCCATTTATATTTTTCTCACAAAAACTTGATAGAGAGAGTACTTCATCTTTAGCTTCAGAAATCTCAATTGATTCATTCATTAATTCACCAATACGTTCTATAGCTGTAAATCCGGCTTGAAACATAGTTAATTTATCAGCTAGTTGACGCAAAGGATTAAATAAACGTTGTGCATAGAGAATGAATGCAGATAAAGTACCAAAGGTAATGACTTCATCTACAATCAAAACCCCTCCTAGCCATAAAACTCCTGCAATTGCTACTAAACTAATCCATTCTAGAGTTGCAGAAACGGCTGAATCATGAAAAATTGTTTTATCAACTGCCTTGCGATATCGTTCATTAGTAGAACGGAATAACTCTGAATTAAATAGTTCCCGACGAAATAATTGAACAACGTTAATTCCAGCTATATTTTCCTGCAATATAGAATTTAGTTGGGAAAGTTCTTCCCTGACTTTGTAATTTTCTTTTCGATATTGACTTTGGAAGTAGATGATTAATCCAGTTACAGGAATTATCATTAGAATTAGCATTAATGCTAATTTTACTTGTACTGTAATCATGGTAACAATAATCACAAGAATGTAAATGCCATCACTTAAGATGCCAATTGCACCACTGGAAAATACATCTCCTAATGCTTCAACATCACTAGTTAATCGTGTTATCAAGCGTCCTACTGGAGTACGATTAAAAAAACTAATTCCTAATGAAATAACATGAGCAAATAAATCTTTACGTATATCTGCGGTAATTGTTTGACCTATTTTTTGGATAATATATCCTTGAAAAGAAGCGAAATAAACACGAATAATAACTGTGATTAATAATAGGATACTCAATCGTACTATTCCTTGTTCTATCGAAAGAGTTCTTAAGAACCACCATGTATGCTCTTGACGTAAAAGAGAAACTGCTTGTCCAATAATTAAAGGTTGTATTGCGCCGGCAGTAGCTAATGGTAGAAGTAATCCCATTGCCAGTAACAACAAATGAATGTGGCGACGGAGATAAGGGGCGAGTCTCAGAATAAGTCTTATATTACTTTCGTTGAGACGATTCAATTTTTTTTGTTGACGTATAGGAGAGAAAACGGACATAAAGTTAATGATTTATAGTTTATAGTTAAAGTAACGGTAACATAAGCTTCTAGTTTGTGTCCTTTTTTCTAGTAGGGTATCTAAAGAAAAACAGGTATATTAATTTGTAGAATTTAATTTCATAAATTAATATGTAGGATAAAATCTGAAGTTGTCAATTATTGATTTTAATTGAAGCTTTTTACTTTTTTTGATAACATAAATCTATGTCAGTTTAACAATAGCTAACTATCGTATAATCTTAATTTAATATAGCTGCATAAATATAATAAGTTATTAATAAATAATTATATATAGAGTATATTATTAGTATTTATTAAACTATTATTATTTACAATAAATTGTATAAGATAATCTATAATAGAGTGAGCCTTTGCAATACTAAAATTACCATCAATATTTTTCTTGCTAAACTATGAGGAGTTTTTTTAAAAAAACTCCTCATAGTTTAGCAAATTTTAGGTTTACTTTTCTTGATTTTGTATAACTTAAATTACTCTAAGGTAAACTTATAAAATCTATTTTAATATTCGTGAGATTAGTTCTTATACAAATAGACTTGAATTAATTGTGCTTGAAGAAAATATGCTCGATAAAAATATGCTCCTCGTAACCATGTTTTATATAAAATTTTTTGACTGCGATCTGCTATATAAAAGTTTATGTTTGTCTCAATAACTTAACTTAAATTAGTTCGACTGAATCTCGCTCGTCTAAAACCAGTTTCTCCTAATACAAAAATTTTATAGAGATGTTCTAGTTAAATTTTCTTGAAATTAATTAGCTCTAATTAATTTATTCAGCATAAATCAGTTCTGATCATGTTAGCTTGAAATAAGTTGAGTCTCCTGGATTTGTGAGTAACTTGAGTTAACATCTAAAAATAGGCTTGTTATAAATCTTTAATCCTTAAATTAATCTTTCTAAGATAAGGAGCAACTGTTTTATTATTCTACTGCAATTAGTGCAACCTCTTTATCAATCTTACGTTGTCTAGCAAACACTATATTAAATAATGAAACTTTAGTCGAAAAACTTGATAAATTAAAGTATCATAAACTTTAATAATTAGACTACTTTATGTGAATAAATATAGGTTATTTGTTTGATTTTAATACATAGTAATTAGGGTTGACTCCTGAAAATAAATGACGATATCTTAACCCTATTAGGAAATTAGTTTTTTAAGTAGACGACTGCAAACATAGTAAATGTGCTATCTAATTATTTTATAGAACTATCATTGTAATTTAAAAGATGAACATAAAAAAAGTAAATTATCAACAAGTAATTAAATAAATCTATTTCACTGAAATAACTAGAAATTAATTAGTTTACGTCGACAATACAGGCTATCTGAACACCTAAAGATATTACTAAATTTGTTAAGATTATTTGTTGATGGTTGATTATTAAATCCTAATATTTATAATACGATCATTTATTCCAAATATTAAATAATTTATTTTATGAGAACAAATTGGATATGAGTCCAAAAATAATTTTAAATCGATATATTAAAATTAGAATAAAAAAGCTAAAAGGTTTGAAAAGTTCAAGTATTGAAACTTCTTCCAAAAATTAAATCGCTTGACTTAATTTTCGATTTAAGACTTTTACGTATATACGATTAATTTTGTTTACTGACAATCTTCACATAATCCCCTGATCGTGATTTCGTAGCTATCTACAGTCAAACCAGCACGAAGAGAATCTAGACTAATAGACGGAAAAGTATCCCAATCGACGTCTTCTATTCTCTGACATTGCCAACAACGAAAATGATGATGAGGAGAAACATTTGCGTCATATCGGGAAACCCCCTCTTGCAACAATACTTCTCGAATCAAATTTACTTCTCTTAGGGTCTGTAAAGTACTATAAACTGTTGCTTGAGAAGAAGTAAAAATCTCCTTATTTAGATCTCTCAAAATCTGCTCAGCTGTGGGATGATCTCCACGTGATCGCAAATTTGCATAAACAGCAAAGCGTTGAGGCGTTACTCTCAGTCCTTTTGATTTCAAGATTGTCACAATTTCACCTTTGTGAACACTCATTTTTTTTAAGACTTTTACTAAAACTTGTTCAGACTATAACGATTCTTATTGTAGTGTCAACACCATCTAGTAATTAGCTCTAAAATTTAAATTGTTATAACTCTTGACAGATTGTTATACAAGAATTATTCTCATATAGAGTTACAGAAAAAACTGTATACAATTACACTATATAAGAAAGTGAGGCAATTAAAAAGATGGCTGTAATTGAAAAGGTTCCCCATACTGTCTTTAAAACTCGCGTTCGTGATGAATCTGTTTCTGGTCCTAACCCCTATCGTTGGCAAGATCTAACCACTAAAGAAATTTTCGCTGGAAAGAAGGTCGTTGTTTTCTCTTTACCTGGAGCATTTACTCCCACTTGTTCGTCCAACCATTTACCTCGCTATGAAGAGTTGTACAAGGAGTTCCAGGCACAAGGAGTAGATAAAGTCATTTGTCTATCGGTTAATGATGCTTTTGTCATGTTCCAATGGGGCAAACAACAAGGTGCCACTAACGTATTTCTACTTCCCGACGGCAACGGAGAGTTCACCCGTAAAATGGGAATGTTGGTCGATAAGTCTAACCTTGGGTTTGGAATGCGTTCCTGGCGCTATTCTATGCTGGTTGATGACTGCAAAATCGAAAAAATCTTCATAGAACCTGAATTCTCTGATAATTGTCCTACTGATCCCTTTGAAGTATCTGACGCTGATACTATGTTAGCCTATCTTCAAGGAACAAAATCCAAGGGTGTTTCTGAACCTCGTAAAGCATTTATTGGTTAATCAATAATCAAACTTAAAATTTGTACAAAATATAGGAGTAGGGGTGAACAGTTAGTCACCCCTACTTTTCACAAATAAAAAACTGGAGTAGGCTTCTCAGTCCTCTCCAGTGCTGTCACGGAATTCAGTTCTGTTCTATAGGTAGTTTAACCGCTTATTCGTGGAACATCTTTGATGTGTATCCTGATTTACCTTAGCTGATCTCTAAAACCTTTATCTGTATTGACTTTGAGCGCCTTAGTTAACCTTTATGTAGTGAGTGTTGAAGCCATAAACCCAAAAAAGTTAATTTTATGCCTTCAACACCTTGATGTGAGCCTCATTAAGCCTGAGTACATCAATAGTAATTAGTAGTTCCATAAATACTATACCCCTACGGTAAGAATATTAGTTCCCTAGCCTAAAACAATTTTTTCTTTCAACTCCAATCCTTGTCGTAAGCTAATTCTAATTTTTGAGTACAAAACCAATTAGTATAATAAATAAAGACTGATTAGTTAAATTGATGTTATTGAGATAAATGTTGATTAATTGAGATAAATGTTGATTAAAAGACTAATCAAATAGAAGACCAGTGATCACAATCACTGGTAGATTACAATTATCATGTTGTTTATCTTTTCGGGAATTCTGGTTGAATAATAGTTGCGCATTCTCAATACATCAACTCTATCAACTTTTAAAAGATTGTAATATCCTTTGAATACTGTTATTTTTTTATTGGTAAAAAGAATTAATTTTCTGTTTGCTTCTGATTTTTTAGGTAAGCTTGCGTCTTATGAGGTTGTCCCCATAGTAATTTTTCCTGCTTATAGATCACCATTCCTGGTTTATACCCTTTAGGTTTGTAAACATATTTGGGTTCGGTATAAACGATAGGTACATGTTTGCTAAATCTAGCACGACTATAATAAGCAGCCCAATCCGCAGCACATTGTAAGTCTACCTTATTAGGTTTTTTTCCTGGTTCTAAGCGTAATAAAACGTGACTTCCAGCACTTTCTTGAGTATGAAACCATAAATCATAATCTCCTGCAGTACAAAAAGTTAAACGATCATTTTGTCGGTTATTACGACCTACCCAGACTTCTAATCCTGATGGAGTTATATATTGATAAGGCTGGGATTCACATGAATTAATAGAATTACTTTGAGTAGAAGACTTTAGATAATTTTGTTGAATTAATTCCTCTCGGATTTCCTGGAGAGTTTGCAAATCTTGGGAAGAGTTGTAGACATCTAGTTGATTTACACTTTCTTCGACTTGTACTAAGTAATTTATTTCTGCTTTAACCTCAGCTAACAAAGGTTCGACAACACTACGAGAGCGTTTTAGTTTTTGATGTTGTTTATAGAAATATTGGGCATTTTTGACGGCATTTTTTTTAGGGTCTAGGTAAATTTTAACCTGAGTTTCCGTTTCAAAGTTTCTCAAAACAATAGACTTCATTCCTGGTTGCCATAAGTGTAAATGCGCCATTAACAAATCTCCTTGTTGACGATATTGACCAGCCTCAGTAGATTGTTTTAATTTTTGAGTGAAATTCGATGCTTTAACTTTCAGTTTTTTGATAAGAAAACTGAGCTTTTGTAATAATTGATGATGTAGTTGTTTAAAAATCTGATAATTAGTCTGATTTTGGTAGTATTGATCGATTATGGTTTGTATATCAGAGCTAGACTTTACTATTCCCCACCCTACAACAGTATAACCTTCATAAGTCCATCCGGGTTTAAAATCTGCTGTAACTAAAATAGTTAACCAAGTTTGCCACAAGTCAAATAATTTATGCCAATCAGATGTTCTTAGGGTATCCGTTGACTGTTTGGGATCTAAATTGGCTGTTTGGATCATTGAACGAGCAACCACAGGGCTTAACCCTCGATAATTATTTAATAGTTGCTTTTCTAAAGATCCAGGAATAAGATTAATTCTTTCTTGCCAACATTCATAAGATTCCTCTAATTTGGGTAAGGTTCCTGTTAAAGCAGGAGGAAATTTATAAGGTTCTCCAGTTTTGATAGTACGTACACTTGATTGATTAGCAGTTACTTGATGTCCAACAGTAATAATCTGTTGTTTGGCATCGGTGAGTATAACGTTACTGTATTTGCCCATGATTTCTAAGAACAGATGCCAAACTGGGGGTTCACCAGGGCGTTTGGCAAATTGCAAATCAACAACTCTTTCCCATGGCTCAATCATTTCTAGAGAAGTTAGGACATACCCATTGAGTTGATGACGCAATTGATCACTAAAAGTAAAAGTATCGGGGGTACGAGGAGGAGGAGTACTAATACAGATTCGAGCAGCCTGAGGATGCCAAGAAATAGTTAACCAACTACGTGTTTTTAAGGTTCTTAGAGCAAGAGAAATGGTGTAACGATCACGTTGATAAATTTGTTCAAGACGAGAAGGTATCCAATTGGTTTGGAGTATTCGACAAATGGCAGTTAGAGTAGTAACATCAAAAGATTGCATGGTGTCTTCAACGACAAAAATAAATAGTTGCTCGAATTTATCAAAACAATGATAAAAAACTGACTGTTGGCTTTTTTTCTGTGATAATTGTCTGTGCTTATGTATCTAAGAAATAATCGACATATTTCCTAATTTGGAAACAAAGATTAAGTTAGCTGTGTGTACTAATCTTTTTTAACAACTATTCCAATTTTAATTATTAAAAGTTACTATTTCCAGGTAATGATTAGCTACTTTATATCCTGATTTAGATATTGAAAATGATAATTATACTTTTAGAGCCTGTCAAACTTTATTCTTTCACAGAATGATATTATTAGTTTAATGCTTGTTATACTAATAACGCCAGTCAAATACTTTATGAGGATATCCCTTTTCTTCCCAAAGTCTGTCTTATCCAAGATCAGAGTACGATAGAAACATCCAAGGGTTGAGCAGAAGACTAATAGACAAATAATAAGTTACTAAACCACAACTACTATTACTACATAAAACACTTACAACCAAGAAAATCGGAGCGGCGGGATTTGAACCCACGACCCCCACTACCCCAAAGTGGTGCGCTACCAAGCTGCGCTACGCCCCGCTATCCGCAGAGTATCATTCTAGACTATATCACAATCATAATGCAACCTTTTTCTGAAAAATTTTTATCTTAAGCTTTAGACCAAGATGCCTGTGATTACCTCTAATCCATCTTGTGGCACAAGATGTAGAACCAACCCCAGGCATCTATAAAAAATGTCAGACTTTCTAGAACAATCCTAAAGTTAAAGATTTATCAATGGGGAAAGTTGCACCTGCACCCAACCATAGAGTAACAAGGGTTCCAAAAAGGAACATAGCAGTTGCGATAGGACGACGGAAGGGATTCTGAAATTTGTTGACACTTTCAATAAAAGGAATCAACATTAAACCTAAAGGAATAGCTGCTTGACAAGCAATTCCCAATAATTTATTGGGAAGAATCCGTAAAATCTGAAAAACTGGATAGAGATACCATTCCGGTAGAATTTCTAGAGGAGTAGCAAAAGGATCAGCAGGCTCACCAACCAGAGCGGGATCAAGAACTGCTAATGCTACTAGTAGACCTATGGTTCCAAGAATTACTACAGGAAAAATATAAAGCAAGTCATTAGGCCAAGCAGGTTCACCGTAGTAATTATGACCCATACCTTGAGCTAATTTTGCTCGTAGTTTAGGATCGCTAAGATCTGGCTTTTTTTCGGTTGCCATTGGATAAATTTCTCCTTACTGAGGATCAGCAGAATGTACATCTAAATGTTAGTGACCAGTCTTGAATTACCCAAAATTTTCAATTAACTAACCGTTCACTGGCCACCCTTGAACACCTTACAAAGGACCGGAAATCCCTTGTTTGCGGATCATTAAAAAATGCAGCAGCATGAAGACTGCAATCAGCCAAGGGAAAACAAAGGTATGTAAGCTGTAAAAACGCGTCAAGGTAGCTTGCCCTACGCTTTGACCACCTCGGAGAAGTTCAACTAATTGATCCCCCACCACGGGAATAGCTGCAGGAACACCAGAAACGATTTTAACCGCCCAATAACCAACTTGATCCCAAGGAAGAGAGTAGCCTGTTACACCGAAAGAAACAGTGATAACAGCTAAGACAACTCCAGTCATCCAAGTCAACTCACGAGGCTTTTTAAAGCCACCAGTTAAGTAAACACGGAATATATGAAGAATCATCATCAATACCATCATACTAGCTGACCAGCGATGGACTGAACGTATTAGCCAACCGAAGTTAACTTCGTTCATAATATATTTAACTGAAGAAAAGGCTTCAACAACCGTTGGTTTGTAGTAAAATGTCATGGCGAATCCAGTAGCAAACTGGACTAAGAAGCAAACTAAGGTTATTCCACCCAAACAGTAGAAAATATTTACATGGGGTGGAACGTATTTAGTGGTAATGTCGTCGGAAATTGCCTGAACTTCAAGGCGATCATCAAACCACTTATAAATGGAAGAGTCTGTAACTTTTTTAGAGAACATTGAAGCTATAATTCGCTATCGTTAATGAATGATCAAGGATTGGTTTGCTTGACTACTTTAGTGAGATACTCCATAGAAAGAGTCAAGGTTGGCGACATGGAGAAAATAAAACACCTCATTAGAAAATCTAACACACTACTTTCAATTTTCAATTGTGTTTACTATGATCACCATCTAAAGGGATAGATTAATTTACTATCTCAAAACTTTTTAACTAGTGTTCTTAACATTTCCCGAATTGCATCTTGAGGGGGAATAAAATCAGATTAGTATCACTTCCAAGACGACTTTATCTCATAACGAGTCTGGATAGTTAAAGTAATTTATCTTTAAGGTTATCGACATTGTAGGAGATGGAATCAATTTAGTCTAACATGTTGTCTAAATAATGTACTGACTAGTCATTGATGGACACCATTATACAGTGAGGTAAGTCTTAAGTTTTAGGACTACTTGATCTCCTAGTAAGTGGCGAGGATCAATAATAATTTAGTTGTGTAGGCTACACACATTAGTGACTATGAATAAAAACTCTTCTCTTTTGCAAAAAATGTTAAACACTTAATCTTAGGTAATTCATCTGTATAGAAAATCTTTTTTTTGTTTGTCAGATAAATAATGTGATAAAAATATGATGTTTAGATTAAGACAGTTAAGGCAGTGACTATATGAAAGGCTGAAATTATTTTGGACTAGAGTTTATCTCAATTAAGCTACTGACTTTCCTGTTCTTAACAGTTGCTTCAAGTCATGTTTAGATGCTCACTGACCCCATTGCATAAATTTAATGAAGGACAAATTTAGATCTGATGACAAGCAATAATAAAATATCAATTTTGCAAATAATTTAACTTCGGACATAGTAGTTACTAATCCTAAACTCTCTATTGTCAAGACAATATTTACAATGATAAACACTATGGTTGAAAGTCGAGATAGCCGAAAAATAAATATCCAAGTTTTTGTTTCTACTAATTAGTACATAGTTGATTTATGAAAATATATTGTTAACAATTAGAAAATAATCCGATTGGGTGAAGTTTTTTTCTGCTATATTTTTTATACTTGACTATAAAGTGTAAATTTTAATTAAAGTGAAGAGTATAAGTTTATGAGACAAAACATTTTTACAGCATTAGCTATTGCCCTTCCTGTCATGTTAGCAGGTCCGTCCCTAGCAGGTAATCCAATTCATATTCAAAGATTGTTAACTACTAATGAATGCATGCGATGTGACCTCTCAAATGAGGACTTGAGAAATGCTCATTTGATTGGAGCAGATTTGAGAGATGCTGATCTATCAGGGTCGAATCTGATTGAAGCTAACTTAGAGGGTGCAGATATGACGGGAGCTAACCTTGAGGGCTCTAATCTAACCGGAGCAACGGTCACTAATGCCAGTTTTAATGATTCGAATCTAGATGACGTTAACTTCACCCGAGCTATGATTTATGATGCTGATGTAACAGGTGCATCAATGAACAACCTAGATTTAACGAGTGCTCAAATCTTTGATACGGGTATTGGGATTGGTGGACAAGATCCGGCCTTTGATTAGAAGCAGTAAGTCAAAAAGATTCAGATACCTCATCTGCTGTTATAAATTATATTAGGGAATATCGGCCAATAATGTAGGTATTAATATACTCTATACAACCTTCAAAATCTAAACTGTGTTTAGATTTTGGATTTTGGGAATTATTTTAAAACGTAATTTGCTTAGTTCTCTGATAGCTGAAGTTGAAGAGACGAGTCCCTGTTATGATTATAATCAGGAGATAGGTTATTTTATATCTTGTTGGAGCGGTACATTTTTCTAAGTTTTACATATAAATCAATCTAACTTCTTAAAAGAATAGACAAAAGTATTTAAAAAAGTCATCAATCCTACTAACTTCCCAAAGATGAATAGGCCCGACCAGCTTTTATTTTATGACTTTAGCCGACATCTCAGTGTTGGTTTATATAAAATTGCTCTGTGATTGTTATTCTTAAGTGATCGAATTTTTATAAAATTGGCTGATAGTCCATCAAAAATGTTATGTCAAGACTCTATCTAAGAATACTGTTATCAAAATTTATATTTCTTAGATTCAGCATAAAACCTTAGCTAACCAATAAACCGTCTAGCATATGATAATGCTAGACTCTTCTCAAAGAAAAAATGACTATAACGGGTGTGACAGGACTCGAACCTGTAACCTACGACTTAGAAGGTCGGTGCTCTATCCATTGAGCTACACACCCACAAAATCCATTATAACCACTTCATAATTTTATACCCTCTGTTACTAATAACGTCAACTCTAAAAGTCATTAACTTCAAATCTTAGCATTCTATACTATATATTTCGACTTAGAATTAAAAATCAAACTCATTGAGTCTCTTCTGTAACATTTGGGGAAATTTAGCATAATATTTCTGATTGAGAGGAGAGGGATGGGGTAAAGGGAGTAAAGTTACTCGTCGTTGATGTTTCACGCCCAAAGTATCAGTCGCTCTGAGGGTGACAGGGAGTTTGTTTTCATAGCGATCACTCCGTTGAAAAAATTCATTAATTTCTCCTTTATCTCCATAAGGGGTAAACCACTTAAAAGCGTCGGTTCCTAATGTAATAATTTGATTTCCTTGCCAATAAAGGACTAACAATTGTTCCACAAAGGGGCGGAAGCGGTTTTTGACTTCGGTAGTATAAGCTTTGTTACCAGGAGGTTTATAGGGGACAGTATTGGCTAAAAGAACACGAGCACAAATACGGTGCAATTCCTGTTGAGTTTTCGCCTGTTGATGGTGCATTGCCCAATAGAATCCCTTACGAACTAAAGTGCCTGCGGCACCAATTAAAGGTTGCCCAGTGTGGACTTCATCTCGTCCAAGATCTCGTCCGAAAAAACAAATCTGACTTTTTAAGTTTCCTGCATATAAAATAGGTTGAGTAGGATCCTTGTTTGCAGATTCATAAACTGATGTATCAACAGGAAATGGTTTTTGTTTAGCTTCTTGACATATTTGGACAATTAAGGTTTCGATGTCTGACATTAATTAACCTAATCCATAGTTGTGGCAATTCGTACAATAGCATTATTTGTGACAAGTAAACATTTTAAAAAAAGCAAGTAAGGTAGACATGTAATTGCTTTAGATATGATTTTGACTTATTTGTTTGATAAATCTCTTGTCTAATTACTTAGACTAAATTATGTTGGTATTTGAATATATATTAATAATTTTTATTATGCTATTTCTCTATTCTTTTTACAAGATGTTTTAATAAAAGACGTATACAGATAGTATATAAAATAAACAAAATATTGTTTTTATTAAATAAATAATCTAAAAATTGTTTGTTTTATTGTATTTTATAAAAGCTTAGTCTGATTTATAATTTACTAAATTTTACTCTTAAATCTAATAGACTTAAGAGTAAAATTTGAGTTTTTATTTACATTCTTCAAATAATTTTTAGGTTATTATTAAACTTTTATAGTGCTTGCTATTCTAATCATATTGGCTAAATATTGATCAGCTTAAAAGATAGAGATAGTCTTTTAAAGAGATGTCAAACCTATTTAGAATCACTTATGTATAATTTAGATAAAAAACTATTTTAAACAGATAAGTAATAAAAATATTTATTGGTATTAACTTATAAAAAAAATTAATTTATTAACTTTACAGTCTATCAAACCATGATTTTTCAATTAATTTCTACTAGAAAGATAAATTTAGAAAATTTAAGTAAAAATATTATATTTTAATTTATAGTAAATACTCTTCTTATTAAAGAGAATATATAATTTATGCTCGGAGATTAAACCAAACTAAACCTATATTTATAAAACGTTAAAAAACGAATTTTATAATTAAAAATTAACATATTTTTAGTGTACATGTTCTGTTTTTAGATCAAATTAAATTGATTGTTCATATCTTTTACTATTGATTGTCTAGAAAAAATAAATGATTGTTAGTATTAAATACTAGTACGAATTAAGTTGCAGAGAACAATTACTAAATTTGTATGTAAAGACTAGATACTGTATATAACAGACTTGTATTTTAAAAGGTAATATTTTATCCTATATTTTTTATGTCAAGTAGTTATTTTATTTAAAATTTACTTAGAATATTTCCAGGTTATTAAACTAGGAAATAACCTGGACTTTTCCTTCCTTTAATATTAGAATAGCTTGAGCAAATTGTTCGACAAATTTTTTTTGGTGATTCACCATAATAATAGTAGTTTGCTCGGTCCGATTCCAATTAATTAGAGTTTCTATCAATTGTTGGGCACGATCACTATCTAAAGCCGAAGTAGGTTCATCCAACAATAACAGTTTAGGTTTCATCATCAACCCCCGCATAATACTTACTAGTTGTCGCTGTCCTAAGGATAATTGCAATTCGTTGCGAGTTAACCAATCATCAGGGATAGATAGTTTTGACCGCCACATATCAATAGACTGTGCAATCTCTAGTTTAGGTAACTGTTGCAATATTAAAGGATAAGCAAGAGTTTCTTCAACAGTCATCCCTAATAACTTTGGCTCTTGAGGAACTAGAACAATTTGTTGACGCAGTTTAACAATAGAGAGATCGCAAAGAGGTTGAGAGTCCCATTCAATTGACCCTGATGTGGGATCTTGTAAACGGTTAATCAATCGCAATAAGGTAGTTTTGCCAGCGCCTGAAGGACCAACAATTGCGAAGCGATCACTTTGATTCACTTGAAAAGAAATATTAGTTAATAATTGATTTTTTTCCCTAAAATTAGTAAGGCTGACTTCCGATAATTTTAATAATGGGATTGACTTAGAGTTCATAATTTAAATTAAATATAAAATAAATGTAAAAGTTAACTAATAAAAGTAATTATCCATCGTTTTCTTATCTATCTTGAATTTGTTCAGCAATATACTGCATAGAGCCTGGTATTGATTGAGAATCTACGGTAATATCTTGTTTTTCTCTCTCCTAAATATAACTGACTGAAACTATCAATAGCCGAAACCTGAAGAATATTAATTAAATTCGCTTTTTCTATCTCATTAACGGCTCAAACTAGATAAGCAGCTGGCTAATATTCTAAAAAAAAGAGTCTGCTTGACTACTAAAATTTGTCCTAGTTGATTAGAGCTAACTAATTACGCTTAATAAGAATCGATGTGGCGAATAATTTGGATAGAAACACCTTGGTTTTTAAACAATCATGTCTATTCACATCTAAAGTGTCTACTAAAATTACTACCCTTGTAGCTTTTACATCCCCTTGATTGATGTAATGAATTTCGAGAACTCTATAAAGATGTTCGACTAGTTGAACTTCAGAGCAAACTACTGCAGACTTTGAAACGGGATCTGTAACTTAGTCAATTTCAATTCCTGGAAAGACTTTAATTCATAATGTAGTATTCCCAGTAAAGTTAAAATTCTAGTATTAATATACTAATACAAGCAGCATCTTGAGGTTGTAATCGATCTAAATAAACATGGCTTGCGCAATTCAACTTTCAGAGTTTAATTATGCAATATTTTCCATTTTTCTCTATAAAAAGACCTCAAATAAACTACCATAAGACTCATAAATTAAGATAGTTGTATATTTTACATAAAATTTAATTAGTTTGTTTTTCTTGACTAAACTAATTATATAACCTGGAGTTATATTGTATTACAAATAATAGTATTTCAAGTGATTGTTTATCGATAGATTCTTTGGATTATTATTAATCAATAGTAATTATTTTTTATAAACTTAAATATCGATCAATATTTAAGTTTATAAAAAAATTTAACAAAATAAAGAGTCTAAACAATAAAAACATATAAAACCTATAATATCATAAACAAATCAACTATAAATATTTAGAACAAAAGCTGTTTATCTTGATAACTTAAATATATTTTTAATGCATATTTAAACTAATTCTTTACTTTGCAAAAAAAGATAACATAAATACAGATCCAGAAAAAATCGAGCTTAGCTTTATTTTTTATTAATTTATAAGATTATAGTTAACACTATAGTAACTAACATCATAATATTTGTCTAAAATTTATCTCTTATATCTTATTTCTTTCACTAAAAAATATACGGTATAAATACAATACTAAGAGTCCTAGTCACACTTATCTAGTCAAGATAAAAACTAATTAAAAACTGTTAGCTACTATTATCTAAATATAATTAGCTTTCAGATGAATTTCAAATTGAAACAGAATCCATCATATAGTCTCAACTAGGCTACTAATAGTCAAACAGCAGACTATCTGATGTAGATGGGGATATTCTTAATTGATTTACAAAGTCTGACGAACAGTGCAACTAACTGAACTAGGATAAGTTAATCACCATATAGAAAAAATATTACCTTCAAAAGAAGGTAAAGTCTCTCAAATCTTTTTGGAGAGACTTTACCCATAATCACATCTCAGATTGATAGAAATAAGATCTAC
Organism: Cyanobacterium sp. uoEpiScrs1; assembly: GCF_947331815.1. GTDB lineage: Bacteria > Cyanobacteriota > Cyanobacteriia > Cyanobacteriales > Microcystaceae > Rippkaea. Next base: position 151,614 of record NZ_OX373462.1, on the reverse strand, counting down.
TACAATTCTATTACCACAAGTGGCAATAACAGTGGTAATATTGGCCTATTATATAGTGGATTTCAAGTGATTTTTATTATCGTGAAATGTTCAGATTTTAGGATGGCTTCTCGCATAGTAATTTGATGCTACTACTTCAAGGGCTTGTCCCGATTTCAATAAGGGAAAAATACAGTTAACTCGGTTTTCCCAGACTTTATCTGCAATTTCATAATCAGGACAGCTGATACGATACGTGGAATCAGAAAGCACAGAAAAAGAACACCCATAAGGGAGAACCAAAGACAAAAGCAAGTCAAGAGCATTTTGATGTAACTGAGAATGTATCATATAACTTTATAATTTATTTTTTTATCCCTTCCAAACTAAGTGTGATTAATTAGTAGTCAATACTCCCAAAACTACCATTCTTACTACATCATGTAAGTCTAAAATATGATTTTTTTAGCAATCAAGATTTTGTAGTTTAGTAAACTTTACACAGTAAGAATTTTAGCTTTTGTTTGCTATGGTATTGTCACAGATAGTCTGTAAGGGCTGTTTGCTTAGAACTTCTGTCTGATTTTATCAGGTATGTCGTTCTCTATTGTTTGTATTTTTATTGAGATATATTAAGTTTTATGATAATCACTATATAGTGGACAAATGATTACGACCCACTTGGTTGCTTCCTGACGGCAACAGTTAAATTACCTTAATTTAAAAACAGACTGATATTTTATTTCAATTAATATTCATTAATACTTAAGCTATTTTTTTTAAGTTATTTTTATTACAAGTTTCAATTAAAATTATTAAAATTAATTGAAACTTGTAATGATATAGTTAATAGAATAATTAACATTGACTGTTATTATTACCCTCCATTTTAGTAATTTTATTTGTCTTGAATAATTACCTTGTATTTTTAGATAGCTAACATTTAACATCAATAAATATACTAAATCCAACAAAATTATTAGAATAAATATTATATAAATTGTTACTGTTCGTTCAACCAAATGATAGCTTCCCTGATCCACTCCTCGCTAGTATTATTTTTTGATATTCGATTATCTTTATTAAGAGTGGAAATAGCTTGACTAATTTCTTCATTTGTGTATCCTAATGCTAACAAAGTTACTTCCAAGTCTTCTAACACCTCTAAGGATGAGATTACCATAGAAGAAGATAAAGTTCTTCCTAATCGTTGTTTCCATTGATAGAGTTTAGTTTTGAGTTCTAAGATAATACGCTCAGCAGTTTTTCGTCCAACTCCTGGTGTTTTAGACAGAATATAAATGTTGCCATTAATAATTGCTTGCACCAACTCTTCTAATCCTAATGTCTCAATTAAAGCGATTGCTAATCGTGCACCAATTCCATTAACATTAATTAGTTGACGGAATAATTCTCGTTCAGCATCAGTAGCAAAACCATATAAAATAGGGTTTTCATCCTTGATTTGTATGTGAGTAAAAACTTGTATTTTTTCCTGTTTATTTTTAACTAAATTTTGTAAGAATCGTGATGAAATTTGTATCTCATAACCTATACAATTGACTTCTAAAATAAGAATAATTCTATTTGGAATATTATCTATAACTTCAATTAGATCGCCTTTAAGATAACTTAACACAGTTTATTATTAATAATTTTGACGTTAATAAAATATTTTTGATTATTTTAATATGACTTATTTATTTTGATTTTAAAAAAACATTCCAAATGATAACCTTAAATAAAATCATAGCAAATTATTCTATACCCTTAGTAGTATTTACATGATTGATTTTTTTGTCGCAACAAAAATAACTATACTTTATGGTCTATCTATATGTCATGATAATATCTATTATATAGATGTTAAATAGCTTTGACACTCATTGACTAGTAATTTTCTGTAACATAATAGTTTTGGGGCTATCTTATATGCTCAAGAATATATTCTATATATACTTGTTTTTACCTTTTATTCTTAAGAATTAGTTTATAATCCCAGACAGTCCATATTCAACGTATTTATCTGTTGAATATGGACTTTAAATAATAATTTTCTAATTTTTAAAAACAAATAGATTTTAATATTGTTTTTATTTATTAATTAAACGATTAGCCGTTCGTAAGATTTGTCCAGCTAAAATTGCAGCTCCAAAGCCATTATCGATATTAACCACGCCAATTCCTGCTGCACAAGAATTTAGCATTGTCAATAATGGAGAAACCCCCCCAAAATTTGTTCCGTAACCTATACTAGTTGGAACTCCAATTACTGGACAGTCTACCATTCCGGCTACTACACTAGGCAAGGCTCCTTCCATACCTGCTACTACAATCAATACATCTACTTGATTAATTAACTCACGATAACTTAATAAACGATGAATACCTGCTACTCCTACATCCCATAAGCGTCGTACCTCAACCCCGCAAAGTTGTGCGGTAATAGCAGTTTCTTCGGCTACAGGCAAGTCTGCTGTTCCTGCTGTAAGAATCCCAACTACTCCCAATCCAATTAAAGGAATCTCAGAAGTTTTCAAAGCACAAATGCGAGCCACTGGATAGTAAATTAAATTAGGTACTTGTTTCTGCAGTTGTTCTGCCATTTTTGCTTCAATACGAGTTGCCATAACCACAGGAGAATGAGATGCCATTGTAAGCATAATTTGAGCAATCTGTTCAGGAGTTTTGCCTGTCCCCCAAATAACTTCAGGAAATCCTGTCCGTAGAAGACGATGATGATCTATTTTTGCAAATTCATCAACCGATTCAAAGCTGAAATATTTGAGCTTTTCTAATCCCTGGTCAGGACTGACTTCTCCTGTGGAGATTGCTTGCAAAAGAGACTGGAGTGCATCTAAATTCATGGTCTGAAATTTTTTTTGAACTATATAACTATTTCAACAATTGAATACGACTTAGAACTCAACTGATTTTACAGGCTATTTCTGAAATCGCTTTCCTAGGTAAAATACAAAAAGTAAAAGTCAATATTGTCATATTGACTAAATTACAACATTAGAAAATCATTAGCATCAACTAATTAAAAATTCAATCAATATTGAGGGGTATTCATTTAGTTAATCCTAAAATTGACAAAATAAAGGACCCTTCAGCTATCTGATTACTACCTCTTATTTAACATAATGATAATAATCAATAAACTCATAATCATTAGCTATCATGACTTTAATAAATTTAAGGTCCTCACATTATCACACTAACATTAGTTATGCAAACATATTAATAACAATTTAAGTTATTAACTTAAATTGTTATTAATATGTTTGCGAAGAAATACTAAACTTAAGACTGTAGAGGTAAATATATTCTCTGATTGTGAAAACAAAATATTAAAAGTAAACAATAGTAACTAAATGATATATGCTGTATAGAAACAAACTAAAATCATCAAAACTATTACACAATTCAAGCACACTAAATATTTTTATATTTACGAAGAATTTTCTCTAAATTTTATAACTTTATTGAGATATCAACCTTAATAATATTAGATAAGTAAATAATAGAGACAAGTACAATAGTCACTTAACTATACTTCAAAACTCTGAAAAATATTCTATAAGTTCACCCATATTGAAATATATTTAAGTTTGATATATTTATAGTAATCATTATTTTTTTGAATTACATTAAATTTTAGTCGTAAGAAAAGAGCAAAAATGATAAGTCAGAGTATATATATTAAATAATAACAAACCATGCATTTTCTATTACTAATAGGAATGATTTTCTTGTCCCATAAATATATAAGACAAGATTTAAGAAGATAAATTATACATACATATCTTAATGACAATAGTTAAAGTCAATTTGATAAACGGGGTAAAGTCTGTTGAATAAAATTTTTGACCAAAGCAGTACGTTTATTTTTTTCGAAAACCTTTTTTATTTTTTGAGGAAATTGCTTTAGATCTATTTCCTTTACTACCGTTGAATCAACATCTTGATCTTGAAAATGTTCTACTAGACTTAATCCAGCTAAACGGGTTAAATAGGCAGCACTTATTGCTTGAACCGTTCCTCCAGCAACATAGGTAATAGCATTATTTTTAAGTACACTACTAATAGTTTGAGTTGATAGTTCAACTAATCCTAGTTGAACTATCGATTTCCCAATGATTCCTGACAGAACTCGTCCTTGGGAAAAAGACAATTTCTGTTTATAAATCACTCCCAAATCTATAACTAATTGAGAACTAATAGCAGCGGCAGCTAATAAATCTAAAGCAGCTACGGGATTAGCAAAAGCACTAGCTGCTGCAATCCACTGATATTTTTCAATAATAGGTAGAGCACAATCTCGTCTTATGTTATTAAGATTTGCTTTAACGTCTTTTTTAAGAGACATTGCTTCACGCCATAAACTTCCCCAGACTAACATTTTTCTTTCGAGTTCTACAATCAGTTTTAAGCGATCACTCAAAGGGTCGATTTCAGGCAGTTGAGCTTCAATCCACTCCCGAATTGTCCCATTTTCTTCATGTTCACGAACTTTTAGAGATTGAGGAGAAGCACTGATGGCAATAACATCAGAAGGAGTGATCATTGATTTTAATTTTTGCTGTACCTGTTCTAAAATCAAGACTCTCTCTTCTGGAATATATTGATCTTTTTTATTAAAAACTAGAATAAATCGTTGATAATTTTGATTGCACTTTTGTAAAAATTCCCAATGAGAATTAGTTAAGTCTCCAGTAATTAACAATAGAATTAGATCTGCTTTTATTTCAGGCATTTCTACTTCTTTAAATAAAGATTCTACTTCTATAAAAGAGATATCATTAAAAATATTTTGAGATAATAACTTATCTTTTAAAGTTGTCTTTCCAACCTTTTTATCTCCTGCTAGAGCGATCGTTAATTGTTGACGATCAAAGCTTAAAGATAATTGATTTAATTGTTTCTTAAAGAAAGAAATATCATAGTCTGGTGCTTCGGTGGATAAAGTATTAAGAATTAGTTCCCCTTGATTAATAATATCTTTAACTGATTCTTCAGTTAAGCTTGTTACTGGTAATGGCTTACTTGTTGTTTCTTTTTGTCCTTGCCGCCACCAAAATCCCAAGCCCAAGAAAATTGTACTAAGTAGTCCCCATTCTTTTATCTCTAAGATTTGCTGGCTGAATCCATCATAAAACCATAATATAAATGAAATACTGATGCCTGCCACCAGAATTGGCTTGTTGAGCTTTTTTTTCATTATTAATTCCCCCGAACAATCCTTTTATAGAAATCAGACTTTTTAAAATTTATTTCCTCTTTCAGGGTTTTTACTATCTTAAGATTGCCATGCCTTTTTTAATCTATCCCAAAGACCTGAAAGAGATTCTTTCATTTGTTTTTTGAGACTCCAACGTTGAAAGGCCTTTTCATAAGCTTCTCCTTCTGTTTGAAAAGCTTTCCAGGTGTCTAAAGATAAAGGCAATCCCAAGATTAAAAGAGTATACAACGACCAAGATAAAGTCCCCGAACTAAGAAAGTTTATTATCAAGAGAAACCCGTTGATGATAACATAGCGAACGACCTTTTGTTTTAATTGTTCCTGTCTATAATAATCAAATTCCTGTCGTTTCCGTTCGATTATTTTACCATTAAGCCAATCGCGCTCAGCAGATCTCAGACAGTCAAGATCAATATCTAATTCGGTGGCAATTTCCCACAGTTGCATTCTCGACAATTCTGAACCATCGGCTGTACGAGTTATCGCTAGGTGAAGAATTTCTTGGACATCATTTTGACTGTAGGATTCGGGGGGGTGCACGTTAGAAGTTGACATAATTTACTTACTTTAGACTCAACTCAGTGAACCAGCTTGTCTGACTATGGTTATCATCTCAAAATCAGCCAGTCCAAATCTTTTTAGATTTTATCTTGAATCTGAAAATAGAGATCTGCTAACCGTTAATAACTTATTTCTAAAACTGAGTCATAAATAACCAATGGATAAATCTTGTAGTAAAAAATGGATAGTTTCTGCTTATCAACTGTTCCTGCGTATACCATGCATTAATATTTAGAACTCCTGACTCTAATAAATATTTAGAAGTTTTAAATATTTGTTGCTAAGCAGTTAAAATTACTTCTTAATCATGACATTTATTATATTAACAAAAAATGTTGACTTTTCTGTTTTATATATCAGAAGTTACAGTAGAAAAACGCTAAAAATATCTAAGTTAACAATGATAGTTATCAGATTCTGTTGACAAGTCCCTTTGGTTCATAAAGGCTCTACTTCTGTATTAATCAAGTCTTCAGAATTACAAAACGTTCCTAGGATAAAAATTTGGGAATTGATTAGGTACAAATATATCCTTACTTAACTTAGCCTATATGAGCCAAATTATTTTCTCACAAGTTCCATCTTCATTGTAAAATGGTGGGCTAGAGAACGTATAGCCAGTTCCTCTCAGAGAAGAACATTATTTAATTGTAAGTGCGTTCAAGCCTTTAAAAGCTTTTTGGGGCTCCTAAAGTGAATTGTGATTTTGTATAGTATTTGGAGAGAGTTAGTGGACTTATCCCTCATTCCAGCCCAACCTAAACCTGGTCTAATCAACATTTTAATCGAAATTCCCGCTGGCAGCAAAAATAAATACGAGTTTGATAAGGACTTAAATGCTTTTGCTTTAGATCGCGTTCTTTATGCATCAGTCCAATATCCTTGTGATTATGGATTTATTCCTAACACTTTAGCCGATGATGGTGATCCTCTAGATGGGATGGTGTTAATGGATCAACCGACTTTCCCTGGATGTATCATTGCTGCCCGTCCTATTGGTTTATTAGAAATGATCGATGGAGGTGATCGCGATGAAAAAATTCTTTGTGTTCCTGATAAAGATCCCCGCTACACTCAGGTTAAATCCCTTAAAGATGTTGCTTCTCATCGCTTAAATGAAATCGCTGAATTTTTTCGTACCTACAAAAATTTGGAGAAGAAAATAACAGAAATTATTGGATGGAAGGACGTTGAAGCGGTACTTCCTATTGTTAAAAAATGTATCAAAGCTGGAAGTAGATAATTTTTAAATATTTCACCTACAAACCAGTAATTTATCGAAAATCCCCGCCTATGAAGAAAAAATGCGGGGTTTGTTTTATAGCATGCTCTCAAAAAATAATAACATCTGATTAATATTCTCATATTACTAGAACAAATCCATAATTTTTCTAAAAAATAAAGTCAACTCTTTTTGGCTATACTATTTATTTTAATTAACTTACTAAAAAATACAATATATTAATTAATAACTTGTCCTTTTAATTCCTTTAACAAAGGAATATCTTTGATATATGCTATCTTTAATTTACTTAGTTTCCTTTAATTAGTTAAAATTAACTATTCATACAAATAAACTCTGTATTTTTAACCATTTTGAATATTCAACTAAAATGTATCAACGCCTATAGAAATAGATCCTAAATCTAATTGAATAGTATTCGATTACAAGATACGAAAATACATTTTTTATTCTTATACCTTTGTTTAATGAAATATAGCCAATTCTATTGAAAAAGACTACCCTAATTTTTAATTAATAGGTGATTATATTTAATTGCATTTTATTAATCACTTTGTTTAAAATAATTAGTTTAATAGCGCTAAATTAATATTGTCATAAACAGTAATTATATTAATGGCTAAAATGACTAAATCAATATTATTTCTGTTTTACAAAAAACATTTAATCTCCTAAATAAAATTAAATCTAAAATTTTTAATATTCTTATTTAAATTACTGAATCCTTAAATTTAATTTATTGAGTCAAAAATATTTTAAAAACTAAATAAATATGTTTTCTTACAGGCAAAATATAGGCTTAAAAATTCTAGCAATTTATATTGTTTTCACACAAAAGATATTTAAAAGTAATATATTTGTGTTGTTAGCTATTAAGTCCTATAAAAAATAAAACTTAGAGTAATCAGTACAAGATTAAGGGACTTAAATCAACAAAAAGTATCCTGAAAAATGTATATCAATTAACATAGCACAAAAAACTATTTATATTAACTATAAATAAACTACTTCAAAGACAGAAAAACTAATTGTTAATATTTTAAAAAAGGGGTAATTAAATAAAAAAATAAACAATAGAATTTAAATTCTATTCAATAGGCTCAAATCAGTATTGAACCTAAAATAACTAATGTATATATTTATTTTTGAGCCTTACTTGAGCTTTCTAGAATAGAAAATATTTTGACCTTTGCAATATAAGTGCACAGTTCACCTATTCGATTAATAATTATGAATATGGAAAATTTCGATTTTCAGTCTTTGTTTATTGGAATTATTATAATAGCAAGTCTAGAAAAAGCATTGATTTCAACCCATACGTTATAGTATATCCAATTATTGAGGTAAAATTGACACTATAAGTAAATGCCTAACTTAGGACTATCACCAAAGCGGTTTCAAGCATTAGTAGTCTCTATAAGGTATCAAACGGAGCAATTATACTCTACTAAGTCGTTGCTTATATTCTTTTGTTATTCCTAAGGATGAAAGTGAATTAATATTAATATACTGTATTGTAAATGTCCTATTAGCATTTAAGTCCATGCTCTTAAAGTCTACTACTCGTCATATTCGCCTTTACACGGCTGAAATTAAAAATAACGAACTAATTCCTAGTGAAAATGTCTTAACTCTTGATATTGATCCCGATAATGAGTTCAATTGGAGTGAAGGTTCATTACAGAAAGTTTATCGAAAATTTGATGTTCTGGTAGAATCCTACAGTGGAGAGGATTTAACTGATTATAATCTTCGTCATATTGGTTCAAGTCTGGAACATTTTATTCGCTCTATGTTACAAAACGGGGATATTAGTTACAATATTGGAAGTCGTGTCCTTAACTACAGCATGGGACTCCCTAAAGTTGAAAGTCCAGAGACTGAAGGGAACTATAATTAATTATTTCTTCCTTTGCGCAAGTTAATAGAGATTCTAGACAAACACTACGCAACGACTGGAACAACATGATAGTGTCCTATATCCCCACCCGTCTCTAGCCCAGTGGTAATGGGTGGGGAAGGAGTTGCAACTAAAAAGGACTAAACCAGACTGCTGTTTCTCCAGTCAACTTGCCATGCGGTATGCCTAACCTAGCTTCAGGGAAGACTAAGCATAATATAAAGGTAATTAAATAACTACTTGGAAACAACCCAATCTTGATTGGTATAGTGACAGCTTACTTAAATAAAAATTGGCATTTGAAAGTGATTAATACCTTTTTAAATACTTCTCTCCAGAATTAAACGTTATGGCTAGGTATTTGATTAGAATATTATTGCTAGGGAGATAAGCTGACCTCTAGGAAAATAGAGGTAATCTAACAGTAGATACGATGCATGGGTCAAAAGTTAATTAAAAATGTACTAGCTAGGGTAATTCCCATCCTAATCTTGTGGGTTGCTGGTAGATTTTTTTCAGCGTATTAATATCCCTTACAGAAATAGGAGAAAGGTTGCGGACTTGAGAAAAATATAAAGCATCGGTTTCTTGATCGCTATGCCCCCAAATTCCCAACCCATGGCCAAGTTCATGACGGGAGGCTGATAGGATAGACAATTGACTTAAACCAGGACTAATTTTAATAGTCATACGATGGCGTAGCACAGGAGGCTTATCCTGAGTCAGGTAGAATTTATAACTAGTTTGGGCCGATCGCGCCCTAGGAATTTGTAGTTTCCCAGTTTCGGAATCAAAATTGACACCCAAGGGCGGCTCAGTTCTTTTAATTACAATATCTGCCAATTGTGGATCTTTTACTTCTACCATAGGCAAAAAATTTTGCCACTCTGTGATCGCCTTCAAGACAGTATCCACCCATTGTAGAAAACGATGGGTACTTGCGGCGTCGGGAGTATTAAGGTTGGTAGGACGATCCAAATAGAATTTAATAGGGAATTGTGACCAAATTAAATAGCCTGCAGGGCTCAATGAAATTTTGTCAAAATAATCCCCTAAGTTTTTGGAATCTTGCCACTCAATTAAGGTTAAGGGTAGACTATGGGATCGTAAAGGGGGTAAAGACTTTTCTAAATCTTCCCTTTGAGCATTCACAGATTGAGTCCAAAATACGACTAATATAGTTAGCCAAATTATGCCCAACAAAAAATAATATTTTCGGCTTTTTTGGTTGAGAATATTAGTGAGCAGTTGCATTTGTTTACAATCCAGACAAAGAAAAAATTTTTATTTCAGATTTTTATCCCCTTAGTCAACCAGTAGTCAACATCGAAATAATTGAATTTTCTACTGAGGTGTATTTAACCATCCTGCGCTTAAAACAATGGTTAAAGCTATAAAGACCGTGCTCAACGTCCAAGTAATTTGGTTTAGGGTTTTCTCAGCACTTTTAGCACTAGTGAACAGTTGTGCTTGTCCTCCAATCCCCCCAATACCGTCTCCTTTAGGACTATGTAAAAGGACAGAAACAATTAACAAAGCAGCAGAAACCACCCAGATAACTTGCAAAAGTTGTGAAAGAATCATAGAAATTCAATGATAAATAAATTAATGAGAAAGCAAAATAGGAGCATGATTTGTCTTAAACTCAACCGCAGTAGGTTTAATTAATGATCGCCCCGTCATTTCTGCTGGCTGTGGTAATTGTAAAATTTCAAGGATAGTTGGTGCAACATCTGCAAGCCGCCCATCATCCCTAAGTTCAACGACCCCCCCGTGTCCAATAATTTTTCGTCTTTCTCCTTCAACTACGATTAGGGGAACAGGATTTGTGGTGTGAGCCGTCCAAGGATTTTTCTGCTTATCACGCATTAACTCTGCGTTACCGTGATCGGCAGTAATTAAGGCAGTTCCTCCCATTTTGCTAATACTAGTTAATAATTGTCCTAAGCAATTGTCAACGGTTTCCACCCCTTTAATGGCAGCTTCTATGTTGCCTGTATGACCTACCATATCAGCGTTGGCATAATTAATCACCACCAAAGTATAAATCCCCTTTTCAATAGCAGCACAGGCACGGCTAGTAACAGTCGATGCTGACATTGCTGGAGATTTGTCGTAGGTCGTTACCATAGGACTTGGTACTAACTCTCGATCTTCTCCTTCAAAGGGCTCTTCTGATCCTCCATTGAAGAAATAGGTAACGTGGGGGTATTTTTCTGTTTCCGCAGTCCGAAATTGTTTTAATCCTTGACGGGCAACTATCTCCCCTAAAATGTTATCCAAATTTTGTGGCTCAAAAACCACTTTTACAGGAAGATTAGTATCGTATTGAGTAAAGGTAACGAAGCTCAGGGGAGAAATTCTTTGCCGTTCAAACTCATCAAACTCAATTGAAGTCAGAGCATAACACAGTTGCCGTGCTCTATCGGGACGAAAATTAAAGAAAATCACTCCATCTCCAGACTCCACTGCCCCAGGGGCAATGCGGGTTGGGAGAATGAACTCATCAGTAACACCTCTACTATAGGAATCTTTAATTACCTCGATGGTTGAGAGGCTATCTCCCATACTATCTATAGTTAAGATATCATAGGCTTTTTTAATACGATCCCAACGGCGATCACGATCCATCGCATAGTAACGGCCACTAAGAGTAACAATACGCCCCAATCCAATTTTATCGATATGAGACTCAAGTTTTTGAATAGCATTTATCCCTTCAGTAGGGTTAGTATCCCGACCATCAGTGATAGCGTGAATACATACTTGTTCAATAGCTTGCTCTTTCGCCAGATCTAATAGCATCAACAGATGATCGAGATGAGAATGAACTCCTCCTTCAGAACATAAGCCGATCAAATGTAGTTTTCCCTGATGGGAACGTACTTCTTGGCAAATTTCTACTAGTTGAGGATTTTTTAATAATGAGCCGTCTTTTACTGCATCGGAAATGCGAACTAATTCTTGAGGCACTATACGGCCAGCTCCAAGGTTTAAGTGTCCCACTTCTGAGTTACCCATCTGACCTTGGGGCAAGCCGACATCTTTTCCAGAGGCTTGAATCAAGGTACGGGGATAAGTAGTCCAAAGACATTCCATGACTGGAGTTTTTGCTAGAGCAATGGCGTTATCGTCCATATACGGGCGATAACCCCAGCCGTCTAGAACCACTAGCACCACTGGAGATATAGGCACTTTTGCCATGATTGTTCACCTAGTTTGATATTTTTATTTTATGCACATCGATGATACCACTGACCTTCAAAATCCGCCCATCCTCTAATATTTTTCCCACGTAATTACAGGGAATATATTCTGCTTATTTTAACTATTTTTTGCTAAAAAATATTAATTACATCATCTGTCAAATATATAAGATATATTAAATTAATCAACACATCTTTATATACTTTTCATAAAGTAAATTCTAGAAAGAACTTTAGGGCATATTACCTATGACAAAACAGATATTTTGGTAGATTACAGTATAGAAAAAAAATATCAACTGTCCCCAAAAAACTGTATGTTATCAAACGTGTCCTAAATTTAGAACATGTTTGATAACAGTCTCTTAAAATTTATGCCCAACTTACATTTATTAAATTTGCTACCCTTAAGGGCTAAGGATACTTCATCAATTTAGTTAATTCCTCTTTTTCAAGAGAATAAAAAAATACGATTATGAACTTAATTGTCCAAAAATACGGTGGAACCTCCATAGGTTCTGTAGAACGAGTTCAGACAGTAGCACAACGTATTCACAAAATAGCCCAAAAGGGCAATAAAGTCGTAGTTGTAGTTTCAGCTATGGGCAAAACTACTGACACGCTAGTTAAATTAGCTTCAGAAATTACTTCTAGTCCCTGTCGTAGGGAAATGGATATGTTGTTGTCGACAGGAGAACAGGTATCTATTGCCTTGATGAGTATAGCCTTACAAGAATTAGGACAGCCAGCAATCTCTTTAACTGGGGCGCAAGTGGGGATTATTACTGAAGCTGAGCATAGTCGCGCCCGCATTTTATCAATTAACCCCCATCGCATTCAACGTCATTTAGATCGAGGCGAAGTAGTTGTAGTAGCAGGATTTCAAGGAATTAGTGATGGAACTGATTTAGAGATTACTACTCTAGGACGAGGGGGATCAGATACTTCTGCAGTAGCCATTGCAGCTTCATTAAAGGCGAATTGCTGCGAAATTTATACTGATGTTCCTGGTATTTTAACTACTGATCCACGTTTAGTTCCTGATGCCCAATTAATAAATGAAATTACTTGTGATGAGATGCTGGAGTTAGCCAGTTTAGGAGCGAAGGTTCTCCATCCCAGAGCAGTAGAACTTGCACGGAATTATGGAATTCCGTTAGTGGTGCGATCCAGTTGGAGTGATACCCCAGGAACTAGAGTTATTTCTCCTACTCCTAAACCCAGATACATTGATAAATTGGAACTAACTAAGTCAGTTGACGGTATAAACTTTGACTCTGATCAAGCTAAAATAGCTCTATTAAGGGTCCCTAATTCTCCTGGCGTAGCAGCGCGTATATTTGGGGAAATTGCTAGCCAACAGCTAGATGTGGACTTAATTATTCAGTCCATTCATGAAAATAATAGTAATGATATTGCCTTCACTGTATCTAAAAATGTTTTAAATAAAGCTGAAGCTATAGTTGAAGCGATAGCCCCTGCTTTAAGAAATTCTCCAACTAACAATGATGAAGCTGAAGTTTTGATAGAAAAAGGAGCAGCTAAAATTGCCATTGTAGGGGCTGGAATGATTGGACGGCCAGGAATCGCCGCTAAGATGTTTAAGACTTTAGCTGATGCTCAAGTTAATATTGAGATGATTGCTACATCTGAGGTAAAGGTCAGTTGTGTTATCTCACCAAATAACAGCAATCGCGCTATCGATGCTTTAAGTAAAGCATTCGATGTTCAACTATCTGAAACCCCAATAGCCTCTAATCTTGTTCAGGTTTCCCCCCATGTTCGAGGAGTCGCCCTTGATACCAAACAAGTTCAAATTGCTTTACTTAGTGTTCAGGATTGTCCGGGGATGGCGGCCAAAATTTTTGGAACTTTAGCCGATAAAAATATCAGTGTTGATACAATCATTCAATCTCAACGTTGTCGCATTATTAATGGAATGCCCACAAGTGACATTGTCTTCACAGTTTCTCAGGAGGATTTGCAAGCCGTCCACACTTCCCTAGATATCCTTTCAGGTAGCTTTACCGAGGTTATTACTGACATAGAGATTGCTAAAGTAAGTATTGTTGGAGCAGGTATGCTTGGACAGCCCGGAATAGCTGCTAAGTATTTTGGGGCTTTAGCCGAGCAGGGAATTAACATTAAAATGATTGCTACTTCAGAAATTAAAATTAGTTGTGTGGTAGCTAAAGCGGAGGGGATCAAAGCATTAAAGGCAGTACATAAAGCCTTTGAATTAACAGAACAAGAGACCTCAAAAATCTCTGTTTTATAATTTAAACAATTAAAAATGATAACATCATAAATTTAAATTATTGAGTTGACTATTAGATTTTTATTTAAAATCGAGTATTCTTATATAAGGAAAAAATAAATAAAAAGTGGGGAAGAAATTTCAAAATAATAAATCTTATAAGGATATGCCAATGAGATCATGAAAGTAAGCTGTATTAAATTTAGCTTGAGGATAAAAATTATCTATAAACTGACAATTAAGAGCAGGAATATTATTCCTGAATCAAAGTAAATGATTATCAATCATAATCTAAACACTAGTTTTAAGAAATATTTTTTTTAAAATAGGACCGTAAGTAGAAAGCAATAGACGAGGATTTTATATCTAAAAATAAAAAGATATTAAAGAAACAAAAATAGACTATATAATAAATGTAAAGAAAATAAATATTAGTTTATTTATATTTATTAATTAATGCACCCTACTTTTTTAGATCAAACAAAATTTAAATAATTAGTTTTAAGTAAAGTCTAACAAAACTCCACAAGTATATTTAAAAATGAAGTTGATAGAATCAAAATAGTTAAAATATAGTATTTAGGGTGAACTATAGTATCTTGTACTATGCAGTTTTTATTATCTATCGATAAGATACTATCAAAAATTATCGAAAATAATATACGCTCCCAGTTGATGTTTTATTTCTTTAAATAGCAAAAAATAATCGTAACTTGTTTTGAATAATATTATCAAGTATTAAAGACTATTAATTATGATTTTAAAAGAGGTTTTAAATTCTTTAAAGTTTTTTATCTTATTCAATTAAGAATAAAATTTTGTTATTAGTGATAAACAAGTGTTGAATAATAAAAGATAACTTTAAAATGACACTTACACTCTGTTTTAATTTTTACTACAGATATGTAGTCTTCGTTAAGACCCTAACAGTAAGTCTAAGAAAAATTTACGACAACTACTTATTTCAAAAGCTTAATTATTTCCCTAACGGCAATAAATATAGCTCATATTTATTGGTTGATCTCATAAATTAATCCATAAAAAGACATAATTATAAATTATAAATTATAAATTATAGCCAATATCTTAACTCTTAACATGTAATTATGTTCTCAAATATTTAGTAAGTCAGGAATAGAAACAATTAACCATAATATTTTACTCTAACTAATATTTAAGAAAAAGGTAAACTTATATTAATACTATTTAATCATTACGGCTTGTTTAAAATATCAGTAGGATATTGCTAAACTGGTTAGGAATGCTTGGACAGGTCGAGGAAGATTGACAGTAAATGTTTCTTTCCGCTTAATATTCTGATAGATGTGATGGGAAAGGATACATATGAAACTAAAATAATTATCTCGCCTCAATTATATGTCCATATGTTTTAGAGACAACATAATAGCTTCTATCGTGCTAGCTTGTCTCTGTCCCTAAGAATTACTGGAGGAGCATAAAAAAATGATTAGATAAAGTCAATTAGAATCAAGATTGATTTAATTATCTTTTTTTACCTTTTCTGGAAGAGCTATAAAATAATAATATACGTCCTATTATTTTTTATAGTAGATAAGTAATATAATAAAGTTTAAAAACGAGATAATAGACTTAATAAATTTAACCTAAAAATAATAAAATCAATGGATAGCGTGCAACATAATGTATTGTATTAAAATACAAAAATATACCGAATAATTAACTAATTATTGAAGTAAATCGCTATCAATTAAAAGATTTTAATTATTGTGGTTTATTACTGTACTTAACCATCAAATACTATGGAAATTGTTTTTACATTAGGGGTTGTTTTTTGTGCATTAATTTTATTTGTTTGTGAACTATTTCCTCCTGATATAACAGCTATTACTATTGCCGTAATTTTGATGATTTCAGGAGTAATAACTCCTGAAGAAGGTATTGCTGGTTTTGGAAATTCTGCTACGGTTACTGTCATGGCAATGTTTATTCTAAGTGCTGGAATTACTCGTACTGGTGCACTTCAAGTAATACAGAACTGGCTCATCAAGTGGGGAGGAAATAGTACTAGCCGAAATATTTTTATCGTTGGAATAATCATAGGTCCAATTACAGCTATTATTAATAATACAGCTGTAGTTGCTATGTTTTTACCAATGATTGAAGAATGGAGTAAAAAGCAAAATATTTCTTCTTCTAAATTAATGATTCCTTTGTCTTATTGTTCAATATTGGGAGGTATGTTAACCCTTGTTGGTACTTCAACTAATATTTTAGCTAGCGGATTATCTCAACAGTTAGGATATAAAGAATTTGGTCTATTTGAATTTAGTAGATTAGGGGTACTAACTTTTATAATTGGCTTAAGTTATTTAGTGGTAATTGCCCCTAAGATTTTACCTGACCGTAAATCTCCTAGTAGTAGTTCATTGGGAGAAAGTTACAATCTTAAAGATTACGTTAGTGAAGTTATTATTACACCTCGTTCAAGTTTAGTTGGACAAACTCTCTATCAAAGTGAAATTCAGAGAAAGTTTGATTTAGATGTTCTTGAAATTATTCATAATGATACTCGCTTTCCTCAACCATTGGCCGATAAAATTATTTCAGTTGGTGACATATTACTAGTTAGAGTAAATAAAGGAGATTTACTAAAAATCAGGGATGAAAAAGGAATTGAAATATTTCCAAATGTTCAATTTAATAATGAAAGTATTGAAGAAGAAATTAATACAGGTGAAGAGAAAGTAGCTGAAATATTAATTCTTTCCAACTCTAGTTTAATTGGTTCCACCTTAAAAGATATAAGATTTCGTCAACGTTATAATGCTACAGTTTTAGCCGTTAGGAGGGGAGAAGAATTAGTTAGAGAAAGATTAGGAAAAGTTCCTTTAAAATTTGGAGATTTATTATTAGTTCAAGGTCCCAAACAGAGTTTTATTGGTTTACAAACAACTCGAGAGATGTTGGTATTAGAAGAACGAAACCTAGAAACAGTCAGACAAGATAAAGCTTGGACTGCTTTAGTAATTATAAGTAGTGTCATTATTCTATCCGCTGTTAATCTATTACCGATCTTGGTTAGTAGTTTATCAGGGGTCTTAATGATGATTTTCACACGCTGTTTAAAGCCGGGAGAAATTTATGGTTCCGTACGGTGGGATGTCATTTTCCTTTTAGCAGGATTACTTCCTTTAGGTACAGCCATGAACAAATCGGGGGCAACTGAATGGTTAGCAAATTATTTGGTTGATTTAGGAGGAACTATATCAGGATATTGGATATTAACATTCTTCTTTTTTATTACCTCTATACTTACAGAAATTCTATCAAACAATGCTTCTGTTGTTCTTATGTTTCCTATCGCAGTTCAAGTTGCCGAAACTTTAAATCTAAACCCCTATGCTTTTATGTTTGCTGTAACTTTTGCTGCTTCTAATAGTTTCACAACCCCCATTGGCTATCAAACTAATACAATGGTGTATACTCCAGGAGGCTATCGTTTCTTAGATTTCGTACGAGTTGGCGGACCAATAAATTTAATGATGATCATTTTCGTCCCCATTCTGATCGTGCGTTTATACGGTCTTGAGATTCAATAAATACTGGAACATGATAGAACAATTAAATTTTGTACCAGGTTATATAGTCTGTTAAATTTTTAACGTCCTTAGTAAATATTTACCAGCAACTAGCTTAGCTTATGTCATCATCTTTTATCACTCTCAAAACAATTGCCGACCACCAGGACTTGATTATTAATTTACAGTCTTCAGAATTAGCATTACAGGGAACTTTTAAAATTCCCGGGGATAAATCAATTTCCCATCGCGCTTTAATATTGGGAGCAATCTCTCAAGGAGAGACTATCATTAAAGGATTATTATTGGGGCAAGATCCTCACAATACTGCCGTTTGTCTGCGGAGAATGGGAGTTGAAATCCCTCCCCTCAATAGCGACTGTATCACTTTCAAGGGAGTAGGACTAAAAAATTTACAAGAACCACTAAATGTTCTTGATGCTGGCAATTCAGGAACAACCATACGATTAATGTTAGGGTTACTAGCCTCCCATCAAGGTCATTTTTTTTGCATAACGGGGGATAATTCTTTACGAACTCGTCCTATGTCTCGTGTAGTTAAACCTTTACAGGAAATGGGGGCAAAAATTTGGGGAAGAAAAAATCATTCCCTAGCTCCTCTTGCCATCCAAGGACATAATTTAACCCCCATCCATTATTATTCTTCCATTGCCTCAGCTCAGGTTAAATCTTGTATTCTTCTAGCAGGGCTGATGACTGAGGGTAAAACGACAATTACCGAGCCTACTTTATCCAGGGATCATAGCGAACGAATGTTACAAGCTTTTGGGGCAACTTTAGATATTGATCCGTCGACTCATAGTGTGACTATCACAGGAGGAACCCCCTTAACTGGACAAAAAGTGGTGGTCCCTGGAGATATTAGTTCCGCAGCTTTTTGGTTAGTTGCCGGAGCTATTGTTCCAGAATCAGAATTGGTTATTAAAAATGTGGGAGTTAACCCGACAAGAACCGGTATTTTAGAAGTATTGGCTATGATGGAAGCCAATATTACTTTTGAGAATCAAAGGGTGGTTACTGGGGAACCTGTAGCAGATTTGCGGGTAAAATCAAGTCGTCTAAAAGCTTGTACAATTAGCGAAGAAATTATTCCCCGCCTAATTGATGAAATTCCTATTCTAACGGTGGCGGCAGTTTTTGCTCAAGGGATAACTGTCATTAAGGATGCGGCAGAACTGCGAGTTAAAGAAAGTGACCGTCTGGCAGCTATAGCTTCTCAATTAAACCGTATGGGAGCCAGAATTACAGAATTCCCCGATGGACTAGAGATTGTTGGAGGGACTCCCTTAACAGGGGGGGAATTAGATAGTTATGCTGATCACCGAATTGCTATGAGTTTAGTTATCGCTGCTCTCATGGCTAAGGGGCCGACTATCATTCATCGTTCAGAAGCGATAGCAGTTTCTTATCCCGAATTTATAACCACTTTGCAACAACTGATCACGTAAAGACTGTCAGGATGGGCAATGCCCACCCTACAATCAATTAAGAACATATTTGTCATCACAGAAACAGTATTGTAGTCGGATTAATTTGCCGGGGTTACCGTTTTACTTTACAGTGGTCTATTCATCCACTATAGGGTAAATGCTGATCTTTTTCTGATTGCGGGTTTTATGTTCAAAAGTGACAATTCCATCAATCAAAGCAAACAGGGTATCATCACTACCACGACCAACATTATTCCCTGGATGAACTTTAGTTCCCCGTTGGCGAATCAGAATATTTCCAGCTCTAACAATCTGACCACCATACCGTTTAACCCCAAGTCTTTGTGCTCTCGAGTCACGACCGTTTCGCGTACTACCCGTTCCTTTCTTATGAGCCATTTTTTTGTCCTTTATAGTACAATGAAATTATTTATATGATAGATATTTATCCTTCCTCGGTAGCACTTGTCACAACGGGGAGGTAGCCTCTGTTTTAGCCTCTGATGTGTCTTTTGAGTTCCCTCCAATGACTTTATCATTAATCCTAATAGCGGAAATCATCAAGCGAGACAGTTCTTGGCGGTGTCCTCTTTTTTTCCGAGTTTTCTTCTTAGGACGCATTTTATAAACAATAATTTTACGTCCCCGCCGATGTTCCAGAATTCTCCCCTCAACGATTGCTCCCTCAACAAAAGGCTGTCCTACTCTAACTTCTTCCTCATCGTTAACTAATAAAACCTTATCAATACTGTAAGAGCTGTCGGGGTCAACTCCGAGATAATTTAGGTCATAAAAGCGACCTGGCTCAACACGAATCTGCTGTCCGCCTACTTCAACGATAGCGTAACTCATAACTTAAATAAACTGTCCTTTTTTAGTTGCCGTACAGGTAGCAGAATTAGATCTTACTTAGTTTGTTTATCCATATTCTACTTTTCAGAGCGATGTCTTAACCTGATCCGAGCAGGGATGATTGAGATACATCACCCGTTATTATCTATGATTTAACTATTTATGTCAATCTCATGAAAAAGAATAATCAACAATAATTAGTTAAAATGCTTAAAGTTTAGCAAAATTAATACAAGTTGTTTTTATTGATTTTGTATAAATTATAATTTTCTATTTTTATTTAAAAAACTGTTTAAATTGTTGATATTTTTTGAGTAAATGTGATTAGTAAATCTCAATAATAACTTGGTAGGATTGAAGTCATAACAAATTAACAAAAATATAAGTATTGTGCTTGTAATTTACTGTGATTTTCTAATGAATAGGAACAATCATTATATTTTAATTATATTGTAAATAAAATAAAGAACAGTTGGATAATTAATGCTCTTTCAACAAAAAATAACAAAATATTTCAGTGCACAAAATTATAATTTTTTATCTCTTAAATTTTAGCAAAAAAACTATGGTAATTGTTTTTATATATTCTGTTAACAACAAATAGTATCAGTATATTCACCTAGAATGACTTTTAAATAAGTCCATAAAATCTAGTTATGATTTTCGAGATTACTCTTGAATTTAGTTCTAGAAATGCTATTGTTAAGTACAAATAAAATAAGATTTTTTCAAAAATATTACGGTGCTCACACGAAGGAGGAGGGTAAACCTTTTCTTGTGAGCGAGCCCGTTAGCAATTAATTAAATAAAGGTAAATATATCTATTCATACAACCAGGGTGTTATCGTAGGTTCCCAACTGCTCAATTCTTTGTTATTAAACCAAAGACTAATTTCTTTTTGAGCAGTCTCAATGGCATCAGAACCGTGAATCAGATTACGTTCAATACTCATTCCATAATCACCTCTAATAGTTCCTGGTGTAGCCGTTAAAGGGTCTGTTGCTCCAATGATAAGTCTAGCGGATGCGACTACCCCTTTTCCTTGCCATACCATTGCTATCACTGGTGAAGAACAAATAAATTCAACTAAACTGCCAAAAAAAGGTCTTTCTTTATGGACATCATAATGTGCCTCAGCCAATTCCTTAGAAACTTGTATGAGTTTGAGTCCTACGAGGACAAAGCCTTTAGCTTCAAAACGATTGATAACTTCGCCAATTAAGCCACGTTGCACTCCATCAGGTTTGACCATAATAAATGTTTGTTCCAAAGCTAACTCCTTTTTTACTTGCCTGATAAAAATGTCTGAAAAACACTCAATTAGTTTACCTTTGTGGGTTAACAAGGATCAATCAATAATGGATAAAATATTTTTTAAACAGGAGTTGTTTTTAGTGTCTTCAAAGGCTATTTCCATCGCCCATACTGAGGGAATAGTTCCTCTATTTCTTTTAAAATGTTGGATGGTTGGGGGCTAATGCCAAGGATTTATCTTCTTTGGCTGCAATACTATCTTTAAAAAATTTTCAGCTAAATTTTCCTAATGCACCTTTTTCTCACCCTAAAATTTCTGGAGGACGAGCTTGGTACGATCTCGAAACTCGGAACTATCAAGGATAGTCTCAAAGTAGGAATCTTTTACAAAACTGATTATATTCTTTAAAAGATACAACTGGAATTCCACTATCCAGAACTATTCTTACTGGTTTTTCGCAAGGAGGTGCAATGTCCCTTAATGTTGGTTTATAAGTGTCACTAGCTGGTATTTGTAGCTTAAGTGGTTATTTACATTCTTAACTTCAAGCCGTCACACCTTTTGTTTCTCCTATTTTAATCGTGCATGGAATACAAGGCATGATAGTTCCAGTTCGAGCTGTCAATAAAGATAAGGAAACTTTAAAAAATATCAGTACAATGATTGAATATCATGAAATTAATATAGTGGACATTAAATTTCTTTTACTAATTTAACTATTCTACAGCAATTCATCAAAAAAAACATTGATTGTTTATTCAATTAACCTATCCAAATCTTTACAATCTAGTTAAGTTGATTAAAACTAACAAGTTATATCAATATTCTATTCTACATAAGTAATATTTAACTAAATAGTAAATTATTTTATGATGATTTGATCGTTAGGAAAGCATAAAAGTCTTTCTCTGCTGAAAATCAGCGGAATATTGGATTAGACTTCAAGAAAAATTTTATTTTCAATATAGCTATAGTTGATAAAAATATTTGTAAATTTTCATAAACAAAATTCAGGCTAGTCACAGTATTTGATCCTGAAAGGATGTACGGTTAATTAAGATTTAATCAAAAACAATATTGAATCTTATTCAAGAATACTGCCATTAATATATAACAATTAAACATTGTTATTAATCGTATTAACACGATCAATGAACTCAAAAGTAATGTTTACATTGTGACCAGTATAAACATTACTTATTGGTAGCCAGTTAATAACTGTACTTAGTTTTAATAGTTTTAGTTATGGTAATTTATTTGTTAAATTTTGAATAATCAAGGACTGAAGAGTTCAGTTTAAATTCACTATGTTTAAACTAAACTATAAAAAAAACAAAATTTGTCAGTAAAAATAACTAATAT
The DNA here is from genome assembly GCF_947331815.1 of Cyanobacterium sp. uoEpiScrs1. GTDB lineage: Bacteria > Cyanobacteriota > Cyanobacteriia > Cyanobacteriales > Microcystaceae > Rippkaea. The sequence continues at coordinate 128,742 of NZ_OX373462.1, read as the reverse complement.
TTAAAAATATCTTAGTCTTCCGTCCATACGTGATAGTTAATCAATGATCTTTTGAGATCAGTTCGGAAACCCGTACATAACTACCTGTTGCCACTCTTGCCTCTATTTCGCTAAATTAGCACTCATGAGGTGAGAGTGCTAACTTATTGAGATACATCACCTTTTCTGAGATTTAACTTTAAATCAAATCCTAGAGGATTTATACATGGCAGCAATTAGTATCAACGTTTCAACCGTTAAACCCCTTGGCGATCGCGTATTTGTTAAGGTCAGTGCATCTGAAGAAAAAACAGCCGGAGGCATATTACTCCCCGAAACCGCTAAAGAAAAGCCCCAGATTGGTGAAATCGTCGCCGTTGGACCCGGTAAACGTAATGATGATGGTAGCCGTTCTGCAATTGAGGTTAAAGTTGGAGATCAAGTTCTTTACTCTAAATATGCTGGAACTGATATTAAACTCGGTGGAGCAGATTATGTATTGTTATCCGAGAAGGACATCTTAGCAGCAGTTGCGTAAGCTTGAAGCAAGGGTAATCTATTCCCCCCCTCAATTCATTGAAAAGTCAATCAGGATAGGCACAACAAAGACTACTGACACCTACACATAAAGATTGACATCCATTACTTATTTACTCAAGGTTACTCACAAAAGGCATATCTATGGCTAAATCTATTGTTTACAATGAAGATGCGCGCCGTGCCCTGGAAAGAGGCATGGACACTCTCACCGAGGCTGTTGCTGTTACTTTAGGTCCTAAAGGACGGAACGTAGTTCTCGAGAAAAAATTTGGTGCTCCCCAAATTATTAATGACGGAATAACTATCGCTAAAGAAATTGAATTACAAGATCATATTGAAAACACTGGAGTATCTTTAATTCGTCAAGCTGCCTCAAAAACCAATGATGTAGCTGGAGACGGAACTACTACTGCAACTGTTCTTGCTCATGCCATTGTTAAAGAAGGATTACGAAATGTAGCTGCCGGAGCTAATCCTATCGCCCTCAAAAGGGGTGTGGATAAAGCTACGGAATTCTTAGTTACTAAAATTGCCGAATACGCTAAACCTATTGAAGATTCCAAAGCTATTGCCCAAGTAGGGGCTATCTCTGCAGGAAATGATGAAGAAGTAGGTCAGATGATCGCTAACGCCATGGACAAAGTAGGTAGAGAGGGAGTTATTTCTCTTGAAGAAGGAAAGTCCATGACTACAGAATTAGAAATTACCGAAGGTATGCGTTTTGATAAAGGTTACATTTCTCCCTACTTTGTAACTGATACCGAACGGATGGAAGCAGCATTAGATGACCCTTATATTCTAATCACCGACAAAAAAATTACCCTGGTGCAAGACTTAGTTCCTGTTTTAGAACAAGTTGCCCGTCAAGGAAAACCCTTAGTCATTATTTCCGAAGATATCGAGAAAGAAGCTCTAGCAACCCTAGTAGTCAATCGTCTACGAGGTGTTCTAACAGTTGCGGCAGTTAAAGCACCTGGGTTTGGTGATCGTCGTAAACAAATGTTAGAAGACATTGCTGTTCTCACCGGCGGTCAGGTAATCAGTGAAGATGCTGGGCTTAAACTAGAGAATACTAAGGTAGAAATGCTAGGTACTGCCCGTAGAATAACTTTAACTAAAGATAACACCACCATTATAGCTGAAGGGAACGAAATAGCGGTCAAATCACGCTGTGATCTGATTCGTCGTCAAATTGAAGATAGTGATTCTTCCTATGACAAAGAAAAGCTTCAAGAACGCTTAGCTAAATTGTCTGGTGGAGTAGCTGTCATCAAAGTAGGCGCGGCTACTGAGACGGAAATGAAAGATCGTAAACTTCGTCTAGAAGATGCTATCAATGCTACTAAGGCAGCTGTTGAAGAAGGAATTGTTCCTGGAGGTGGTACAACTTTAGCTCACCTAGCTCCTCAATTAGAAAAATGGGCTAATAGCAACCTGATAGCCGAAGAACTAATTGGAGCGACAATTGTATCTCGCGCTTTAATAGCCCCCCTTAAGCGTATTGCTGAAAACGCTGGTCAGAATGGTGCTGTCGTTGCTGAACGAGTAAAAGAGAAGGAGTTCAATGTTGGCTATGATGCCGCTACGGATAACTACTCTGATATGATATCCGTCGGCGTAGTTGATCCTGCTAAGGTTACCCGTTCCGGACTGCAAAACGCAGCCTCTATTGCTGGAATGATCCTGACCACAGAGTGTATTGTGGTGGATAAACCAGAGAAAGAAAAAGGCGCTGCCCCTGCCGGCGGAGATTTTGATTATTAAGTTCAAATTTATTGAATATTTTCAAGAGGGTGGGTATTTCCCACCCTTTCTGTTTATACTCACCTACTTATTGAGCCAATCTGCACTAAGTTACTCTTTCTAAAAACTAAGGATTAGGAAAGATAACGAAATTTTATCCTAAGTTTTAACTGATATGTAAATGGTTATATTTAACTAGATAGAGAAACCTTATCTTCAATTTCAATATAGAAAAATTCGTTCTGTGGTTTATATAATTACTTAAAAATTCAATATGTTGACCAATAAAATAGAGATTGCAAAACTTATTACTTAACTACAAAATGGTATAGTAAAAAGCTCTTTTTCTCAAATAAATACCGTCTATTGATGAGCAAAATAATAATATCTGAACAATATTATTATTTTGTGTGAAAGGAGCTATTTATAGAGATAAAAAATCGAAAATCATCCTAAAGTTAACCGGTGATAGGCTAATTTAGAAGCTAATTTGATAGCTGTTTTCATACTCGTAGCTCTAGCAATGCCTTTACCTACAATGTCAAAGGCAGTTCCATGATCGGGAGAAGTCCTGATAAATGGTAAACCAATAGTAGTATTAATTGCTTGATCAAAAGCCATTAATTTAACGGGAATTAGTCCTTGATCGTGATACAGTGCAACATAAGCATCTCCTGAATCTATTGCACTAGTATTTGAGTTATCAGCTGAAGTATTCTTCGTTTGCATAAACTTTAGCTGACTTCCAAACCAGGATTTTCCAGGTTTAACCCACATAGTGTCAGGCGGCACCAACCCTACCAGTTCAACATCTTTATATCGTTTTTGTTGAGTCTTCAACCAAAAGAACAGCCAATCTTTTTCTTCAGTACCCAAGTGTCCCTGCTCCCCGCTATGAGGATTTAGTCCAGAAATAATAATTTTGGGTTTTTTAATCGAGAAATCTCGCTGTAAACAGTTGATTAACAGTTCTAACTTTAAGGTCATCAATTCGGGGGTTAAATTAGCAGAAACTTGGCACAAAGGGATATGGGTAGTGGCCAATAAAGTGCGCAATGTCCACCCTGTGTGTGGCGATTGTGCAACGAATAACATTCCAAACTTTTCAACACCTGCTCTCTGGGCTAATATTTCAGTTTGTCCTGGATAGTTAAACCCTGCTGCCTTCCAACAAGACTTAGCAATAGGTGCGGTTACAATGCCTTGAAATCTACCTTTTATGGTAAGGTCAATAGCTGCCTCTAAGTAAGCAAAACTTGCTTTACCACTAGCTTGATTTCCCTGTCCTAGAGTAATCTGAGATAAGGTTGTCTTGTTAAGTGGAACATCTACCACAGACAAAGATTCAGGATCAGCCAGTGATTCCCCAGTAGTCTGTAATAATTGATAGTTTTTTTTTAAAATTGACTGTGTTCCAAATACTGTTATACAACAATTTTCAGTAATTGAGGGATCAGCCAACGCTTTCAGAATAATTTCTGCTCCAATTCCTCCAGGGTCTCCCATCGTTATAGCTAAATGAAGACGGTGGGAGTTAGGTCGGTCGATAATTTCAGATTTTAATGCAGTTTTCAAGTTAAGAGGTTGCATCTCACAATGTCGCCTTATGTTCTACAATGATATCAATGGATAAGCCAGTTTCGGCTTAAGGTTTGTAGGTATTTTTATCCGCTTACTTTCAACTAAGATTAAGTAACTTGTTGACAGCTACAATTGCAACAAAAGTTAATGTTTATTAATTCGTTAAGGAGCAATTAGGATGAGCGCAGAAAGTATGATGTTTAACGGAGCTATTCTCTGTGTTGTTCTCGTATTGGTAGGTTTAGCTTGGGGATTTCTTATCCTAAAGATTCAGGGAGGAGGACCTGAGTAATTTTTAATTTATACTGAGGGATAACGAAATAAATTATCTTGTTATCCCTCATATCTATCAAATATAGAATATATATTCAAGAAGCTTAAAATGATGATAGTTTACATTATCTCAAAGGGAGAGTTTTCCATTGTGTTCTAATAATATTTAAAGTTCTAAAACTTCTAGAAAATGTGAGGATTTATAAAAAAAATTCATAGAAATTTGTGGTTAGTTAATTCTGAATATTCAATTTAGAACTGAACTTCTTTGGGAGAGTCTGCTTCGGGGTAAGAATAAAAAACATAAGTTACAATGAGTTAAATATGAATTTAAAATTAAGCCAAGTTATTTACCTTATTTACTAATATATGCATTATTCTATAAAGAGACCAGTACTGTTAGTTACAAAAGTAGCTCAAATTAGTTAAATTTTTAATTATTTATTATCTATTTTTTTTATGAAAATTGCTATTACCGGAGCTACTGGATTTGTTGGTAGTCGGTTGGTTAAAAAATTAAAAAATGATGGACATCAATTATTGATTTTGACCCGTAATGCCAATCATGTTCAACAACTATATTCTGCTTCTGAGTTTTCTGACTTAGAGATTATTCCTTATCAACCAGCAGAATCGGGAGATTGGCAAAAAGTTGTTTCAGGTTGTGATGGAGTAGTAAATTTAGCAGGAGAGCCCATTACGAAACGATGGACTCCAGAAAATAGAAAAGCTATTTTAGAAAGTCGTCAGTTAGGAACCAGAAAGATTGTCGAGGCTATTGCTCAAGCAGATGTTCAACCTTCAGTTCTAGTGAATGCTTCGGCTATTGGTTACTATGGAGGCAGTGAAATAAATATCTTCAACGAAGATAGTGATTCTGGAGATGGTTTTTTGGCTCAAGTCTGTCGGATATGGGAAACAGAAGCCAACGAGGTAAAAAAAGCAGGTGTTCGTTTAGTTGTATTACGTATAGGTGTTGTTTTGGGAAATGGAGGAGCATTAACAAGAATAACTCCTCCATTTAAGTTGTTTATAGGAGGGCAATTGGGAAATGGCAATCAATGGTTTTCATGGATTCATCTAGATGATTTAGTTAATTTAATAATTGAGTCTCTTGATAGGAATGATGTTGAAGGGATATTTAATGCTACCTCTCCTTATCCTGTTCGTATGAATGAACTCTGTGAAACTTTAGGAAGAGTTATGAATCGTCCCTCTTGGTTGCCTATCCCTGCTTTTGTTTTAAAATTCTTGTTAGGGGACGCATCGAAATTAATAGTAGAAGGACAACATGTTCTACCCAAAAGAACTCAATCCATAGGTTTCAAGTATCAATATCCGAATTTAGAAAAAGCTCTAGTAGATATTGTACCTAGGATTTAATTAAAGTTAATGACTATGGGAATATATGAATAACTCCAAGAGTAATTACTCTTAAAGCACTAATAAAATAATAAATTTATCTTTTATATTAGAGGTTTTATTCAAATACTGATAGAATACATTATTTAACAATAAAAATAAAGGTAATTAGCTATTATTTGATTTTAAAAATTATAAAACTTTACTTAACAATCTGGTTTTTAAGTAAAATAATAAATGACTAAACAATAGAATGTTAGATAGTTTAACTATTTAATAATAATATGAATATTTCAAATTCTCCTACATATTTTGCTTTAGTTGTAGGTAACTCTCGTCTGCATTGGGGATATTTTAAAACAGGTGAATTACAAAATACCTGGGATACTCCTCATTTATCTAGACCTATTACAACTAACAAATTACCTAAGCATTTATTACCTCCTAAATTACCGGATAATTTACCCGTTTATTTCACCTCTGTAGTTTTTTCTCAAACTAAATTATGGAAAACTTATCCGAAAATAAAAATTATTACTCAAGCACATATACCTCTACACAAACTTTACCCAAGTCTGGGAATGGATCGTGCTTTAGCAGTCTTAGGTGCAGGAAAAACTTATGGGTTTCCTTGCCTTGTAATTGATGCAGGAACCGCCTTAACTTTTACAGGAGTTGATCACGATCATACTTTAGTTGGGGGAGCAATTTTACCGGGATTAAGATTACAATTTAAGTCTCTAGCTAATAATACAGCTGCTTTATCTGAAGAAGTATTGCCAACGAATTTGCCTATCCCCTGGGGGATGACAACTTCTGAAGCAATTCAAAGTGGTATCATTTACACTGTCCTAGCAGCAATTAAAACATTTGTTAAAGATTGGCTTAAAAATTTTTCTACTAGTAAAGTACTTATAACAGGGGGAGATTCGCAACGAATTATAAGTTATCTAAAAGTTGATAATGATTATTTCTCGGAAAGGTTAAAACAAGATAGTAATCTTATTTTTTGGGGAATTAGAGAAGTTTTTTCTTGTATAGAATAAGCAATTTTACAATAAATAAAGTATAATTATTACTATATTTTTTGGATACTTTATTAAGTCAGTTTATTGCTTTTTATTAATAAAAATTAATTATCTATCAAAAATATTGATAACTTTTTTAGGTTGTATTTATGTCCTAATAAATAGCTAAATATTATTTAGCTATATTACTGTCATTCTACTCTTGCTTTAAATATGAGTATTCTGTTAGCCTTGCCGTGGTGCTAACTACCTAGTCTTTAAAGACTGAGTTTTATTAAACCAAGATATCGTAATGTAGCATTACAATATCAAACATAACTCAATTCTGAACGAACACAGTAAATTATTAACTCTCAAGTTAACTCCAGACAACACAAATGATAAGAATACAGCTTCCGAGTTAATAAAAACTTTTGAGTTAACACAAAGTTTAATTGTAAAGATTAGGAATATAAAGTAATAGTTAATAGAACAAAGTTATATGAGTTTATTCCGTCAGTATTTTTTGATTGCAATGATTCACAATCAAGGTTAAAACAAGTCCTAAATTAAATACTAGAGAAATATAAGCGTTTATAATTTTTTTTCTAAATTAATATATTCAGAATTACTTAAAAATCATCTTCTTCCTTTGGACTTAAAAATTAAACTTCTCTCATCCTTATTGCTTTTTGATAAAAACTGTAATACTGATTATCAATGTTTTATATATATTCTATATAGTCTATTGTAGAGTTGTGACTTATGCATTAAGAATAGCAACTATATTGTTAACTCCTATCAAAATCACATTTAATATAGACAATTTTAGGTGCATCCGTAAAAAGCTTGTATAACTATAAAGAATAGAAGAAGTGCTATTGCTACAAGGAGAACCTTATAAATGTCGGATAATCTCAGAAGCCGTACCATTACTCAAGGAAGCCAACGAACCCCAAACCGAGCTATGTTAAGAGCAGTAGGGTTTACAGATAATGACTTCACTAAGCCTATCGTAGGGTTAGCCAACGGGTATAGTACTATCACTCCCTGCAATATTGGCATTAATGATTTAGCGAAACGAGCCGAAGCTGGGCTAAGAACAGCCGGGGCAATGCCTCAAATCTTTGGGACAATTACCGTTAGTGATGGTATATCTATGGGAACTGAAGGGATGAAGTATTCTCTCGTTTCACGGGAAGTAATTGCTGATTCCATCGAAACTGCTTGTAATGCTCAAAGTATGGACGGAATCTTGGCTATTGGCGGTTGTGATAAAAATATGCCTGGGGCAATGATTGCTATTGCCCGGATAAATATTCCAGGGATCTTTGTTTATGGAGGAACGATAAAACCTGGTCACTATAAGGGACAAGATTTAACCATTGTTAGTGCTTTTGAAGCAGTAGGAGAATACAGTGCCGGTAAAATAGATAATAACGAATTATTAGCTATTGAACGTAATGCCTGTCCTGGGGCAGGTTCGTGTGGGGGAATGTTTACGGCCAATACTATGTCATCAGCATTTGAAGCAATGGGAATGAGTTTGCCTTATTCTTCAACAATGGCCGCTGAAGACGCCGAGAAAGCCGACAATACGGAAAAATCTGCTTTTTTTTTAGTGAATGCTATTCGCCATCAAATTCTGCCAAGTCATATTTTAACCCGTAAAGCCTTTGAAAATGCTATTGCTGTGATTATGGCAGTAGGGGGATCTACTAATGCGGTATTACACTTATTAGCAATAGCTAATACAATTGGAGTTGAATTAACTCTAGATGACTTTGAAGTCATTCGAAAAAGAGTTCCCGTATTATGTGATTTAAAACCATCGGGACGCTACGTTACTACAAATTTACATCAAGCTGGGGGAATTCCTCAAGTGATGAAGATGTTATTAGTTAACGGATTCTTACATGGAGATGCTTTGACAATTTCGGGACAAACTACTGCCGAAGTATTACAAGATATTCCTGATAAACCGTCAATATATCAAGATGTAATTCGCCCTTGGAATGAACCCGTTTATGCAGAAGGTCATTTAGCAATTCTCAAGGGTAATTTAGCTCCGGAAGGGGCCGTTGCTAAAATTAGTGGAGTTAAGAATCCAAAAATTACTGGGCCGGCAAAAGTTTTTGAATCGGAAGAAAGCTGTTTAGATGCAATTTTAACAGGAAAAATTAAAGCAGGGGATATCATTGTCGTTCGTTATGAAGGTCCTAAAGGAGGCCCTGGAATGCGGGAGATGTTAGCCCCAACCTCAGCTATTATTGGGGCGGGGTTAGGAGATTCGGTAGGTTTAATTACAGATGGTCGTTTCTCTGGGGGGACTTATGGGTTAGTAGTTGGTCATGTGGCCCCAGAAGCTTTTGTTGGAGGAACTATTGCCTTAGTAGAAGAGGGGGATATTATCACAATTGATGCAAAAGAAAGATTATTAGAGTTAAATGTTTCCAAAGAGGAATTAGCCCAACGTCTTCAGAGCTGGACCGCGCCACAATCAAATTATCAACGAGGAGTTTTAGGTAAATATGCTAAGTTAGTTTCTTCAAGTAGTTTGGGAGCGGTCACAGATTTAGATTTGTTCTAAATTATGGGGCATTGTCTGCCCCTTGAGTTTTTTGCCTTAATATCGGACTAGTTGCTCAACAAAAGTGGTTTGCACATATAATATTAACTAAAGTGCACTAAGCATGATATTGCTAGTAAATCTGAGTTTATATTACACAAACATATAGTACAGTAAGAATTTAAATTTGGCTGTGAAAACAGTCTTTAAATATTGTGCTCAAAATGGGTAAGGAATTATCTATCTCTACTCTCTAAAAGCATCGATTTTTTGCAAAAATCTAGAAAATATACTCAATTTTTCTGTAATAAGGAGTTCTTATAGAAAATAATTATAAATTAATCACTGTTCCTACAGTCAATATCAGAGCTAGAAAAGGTTAAATTTAGATTTTCAGACTACCCAAAAGAAGTATACTCATTCCTTGATAATAAAATAACATGGATGCAGATGACTACAAAAATCATTGTATTCATTTAAAGCTATTAAAATTTAAAGCTATTAAAAAATGATTCCCCTTAGTCAAACGAGAGGATAAATTTATAGTTAACTTCAATTAGATTTGAGGGGTGGAACAGAAGCAGGATAATAAACCCACTTTTGGGTATCAGAAGGTCGCTTGGCTTCAATAACTTTTACAGCTAAGAGAGACTTGAGACAGCACTGTATCATTGATACAGGACGATTTAGGAGATTACTTAACTTTTTTACCGTAATCCCTTGAGGATGGGTAAAAATTAGTTCTCGGATTTTTTGGGTTGTTGTTGGTCCGGGAGTAGGATGAATAATAGTAAATGGCAAGGCTTAGTTTACTCAATCAATAGGGTTTCTATTTTTAGAGAAAAGACATTGTTGATTTTAATATAGTTCCCAGGTATTAGAGTCGACGATGTCTTTTAAATCTAATTTTGCACAAAAGTTGAATAGTCATAATAAAATTTATTATGACTATTATCAATAATTACTATCAGTAAATTTGCTTATTTTATGTTGTTTTTTATCTAGAAATAAAGATATTTTTGATAGTTTTTAGGATCTTAGATACCGTACACTTAAATAAATAAATACCAACTTACATAAAATTTACTATTTCTAAGAAAATTTACATGGGGACTGCACTCTTTATGGAAGATACCCATATCGACTATTGAAATCCTTTCTAATTAAGATGCAATTAATCAATATTTTTCTCTAAATCCCTCATAATAAAGATAAGTTAAGTAATGCAAACTCTATTGGAAAACAATGCGTATAATCCTTATGACTGGTAAAGGAGGAGTTGGAAAAACCTCCGTTGCAGCGGCTACAGGGCTGCGGTGTGCAGAATTAGACTATAAAACCCTAGTTTTAAGTACCGACCCTGCCCATTCCCTTGCCGATAGTTTTAATTTAGAGTTGGAACACAATCCCCGTAAAATTTGTTCTAATCTCTGGGGGGCTGAATTGGATGCGCTTATGGAGTTAGAAAATAACTGGGGAGCAGTTAAACGTTACATCACCAAAGTATTACAAGCGAGAGGACTCGATGGTATTCAGGCTGAAGAATTAGCAATTTTACCTGGAATGGACGAGATTTTTGGCTTAGTACGTATGAAACGTCACTATGATGAAGGAGACTATGATGTTTTGATTATTGATTCAGCTCCTACAGGAACAGCCTTAAGGTTGTTAAGTATACCTGAAGTAGGAGGATGGTATATGAGACGCTTTTATAAGCCTTTACAAGGAATGTCTATTGCATTAAGACCGTTAGTAGAACCCTTATTTAAGCCTATTGCAGGATTTTCTTTACCTGATAAAGAAGTAATGGAAGCCCCCTACGAATTTTATGAGCAGATTGAAGCATTAGAAAAAGTCTTAACAGATAATAATAAAACTACAGTCCGCTTAGTCACTAATCCTGAAAAAATGGTGATTAAAGAATCATTGCGCGCGCATGCTTATCTAAGTTTATATAATGTGTCCACAGATTTAGTTGTAGCTAATCGCATAATTCCTGATACAGTTACGGATGATTTTTTTCAAAGATGGAAAGAAAATCAACAAATCTACAGAAAAGAAATTTACGATAATTTTCACCCTTTACCTGTGAAGGAAGTTCCCCTTTATTCTGAAGAAATGTGTGGATTAAAAGCTTTGGAAAGGTTAAAATCAACTCTATATGATAACGAAGATCCTACTCAGGTTTACTATAAAGAAAATATTCTTAAAGTAGTTCAAAATGCTGAAGGCTATATTTTGGAGTTGTACTTACCAGGAATACGTAAAGAACAAATTCAACTTAATAAGACAGGAGATGAGTTAAATATTCGAATTGGCAATCATCGTCGGAATCTAATTCTCCCTCAAGCTTTAGCAACTTTAAAGGCTTCAAGTGCAAAAATAGAAAACGATTACCTAAGAATTTGTTTTCTTCTCCAGGAAAAATAAAATTTTAGGCGATTGGTCCAAAATTTTAAGAAAATAATAATTGAACGTAATTTATGTCTTTGACTTTTATTGCTCTGAAAACTTTCGTAGTATACTGGATCAATAATTCTGAATTCAAATTTAATTACTAAATACGGTTTATTTACAAAAAGAAAAGCCAATATTATATTGGAGTAATATCAAGGAGAAAACAAGCCTTAGTACATAACATATAATAATTAAGATAACAAATTAAACTATTAAGAACTAACAGAAAATAGTCGCTTCTAATATTCTAGAAAACTTTACTTGATCCTAGTTCGTGTGCACAAAAATCTAAAAATCTTAGTATTTTTATTGGTTTTGAATAAATTAAATAATATTTAACAAATAATGTTCAACCTACTAATTTATTAAGTAAAATACCTTGTTCCAATAGCATAGATAAATCATGGTCATTTAGATGTAACTAAAAAACTGGGTCATTAAGAAATTCCCAAAACCCAGTTAATTTAAATAAATTTAAGATTTTCCTGAACTTTATAGAAGATAAACCAGGATAAAAAGGATAATCCAAATTACATCCACAAAGTGCCAGTAAATTTCGGCTGCTTCAACCCCAAAATGAGACTCACTAGAATAATGCCCTTCTTCTTGTGCACGCCATAACACTGCTAGTATTAATAACAGACCAAAAGTAACATGAAGTCCGTGAAATCCTGTTAAGGCATAGAAACAACTGGCAAACAAATTAGTGGTTAAACCCATCTCTAGATGGAAGTACTCATACATCTGACCGATAAGGAAAACAAGCCCCATAACAGCTGTCATACCAAACCAGAATTTTAACCCAGAAATGTTATTTTTCTTAATAGCAGTCTGACCTTTATGCATCACAAAACTACTAGCAACTAGAATTATCGTATTAATCCCAGGCAATAATAATTCTAATTCCGGTGTTCCTTCGGGAGGCCAAACAGGAATTATCGTGCGATAAACAATAAAGCCAGCAAATAGTCCTAAAAATATAGAACTTTCTGCTATTAGAAAAAGGGCAATCCCAAAAAAGCGATGGTCCGGATGACCACTATGATGACTTACAGTTCCTTGTGACTGTTCAATTGCTGATCCTTGCATAACTATTGTTTGATCGAGTAATAGTGACAGAGTAAATCTAAGAGAAAAAGAACGAAAAGAATAGCGATCACGCATTATACAGATTAACCGTGATCGCTTTTGTTCATGAGCATTATCTCGATTGAGAACCGACTTCCTTTAACATATCGTCGATAGTTTCCCCCCCATTGAAAACTTCTGAATCTGTACCGTAGTCGTAGGGACCTGCCCATAATACGGGTGTTTCTTCAAAGTTTTCAATGATGGGAGGAGAAGCAGTCTGCCATTCTAGGGTATAAGCACGCCAGGGGTTCCGAGCAGCTTTGTCACCTTTGTTCAAACTCCAAAGAATATTGATAAGAAAGGGAAGACTAGAAACAGCTAGAATATAAGCCCCAACAGTGCAAATTAAATTGATGGGTTCAAACTGCACATCGTAAAGGGCAATACGACGATTCATCCCCATTAAACCAAGTTTGTGCATAGGTAAAAATGTAATATTTAAACCGATGAACAAGAGGATAAAGTGTAATTTACCGAGAGGTTCATTAATCATCCGTCCCGTCATTTTAGGGAACCAATGATAAAATCCGGCAAACAGTCCCATAGCTGCTCCACCAAAGAGGACATAGTGAAAATGTCCTACCACAAAATAGGTATCATGGACGTGAATATCGAAAGGAACGGAAGATAACATAACTCCCGTTAAGCCACCCATGACGAAGGTTGCGATAAACCCAACACCAAATAACATGGCAGTATTAAGGTTAAGTTTTCCTCCCCAAAGGGTTGCACACCAACTAAAGATCTTAATCCCCGTAGGAACAGCGATCAGCATAGTAGCCGCCATAAAGAAGATCCGTAACCAACCTGGCGTTCCACTAGTGAACATATGATGTGCCCAAACAATTAATCCCAGAAAGCTAATAGCTAAACTAGAATAAGCGATCGCTCTATAGCCAAAAATCGGTTTACGTGAATGGACAGGTAATACTTCAGAAATGACCCCAAAGAAGGGTAGAATCATGATATATACAGCTGGATGGGAGTAGAACCAGAACATGTGCTGGTAAACGATTGGATCTCCTCCCCCTGTAGGATTAAAGAATGCAGTGCCGGCAATGAGATCGAAAGAGAGAAGTACTAATGCTGCAGCCAAAACAGGGGTAGAAAGCAGAATTAATGCAGAAGTCGCCAACATTGACCAACAAAACAGAGGCATACTGTGGAGACCCATATTCGGAATCCGCATTTTAAAGATGGTAGTAACAAAATTGATTGCTCCCAAAATTGAGGAGGTTCCCACCAATAAAACACTCAAAATCCAAATTTCTTGTCCCCACAACCCGCTAACTAAACTCAGGGGAGGATAGGAAGTCCAACCAGACTGGGCAGCCCCATCAGGAACAAAAAAGCTGGCTAGTAGTAGGATACCCCCTGGAGGGGTTAACCAAAACGCTACTGCATTAAGAGTAGGAAAAGCCATATCTTCAGCCCCTATCATTAGAGGAATTAGATAATTGGCAAAAGCAGCCCCCGCTGGAACAATCCACAAGAAAATCATAATTGTTCCGTGGATGGTCATAACTTGGTTATATACAGCCGGGGTAATTAAATCGGGGTTGGCGGTGGCTAATTCCGTACGAATTACTTCTGCAAAAGCCCCACCAACAAAGTAGAAAATGAAAGAAGTAACGAGATATTGGATCCCAATCACCTTATGATCGGTGCTAAAGGTGAAATAGTCCGTCCACTTCCTTTCTTTATGTACCGTATGGTTTGATTCGACTACTGTTGTCATAGGAAATTGAATGATACTTTACAATGACTTAGAGAACAATTAAGTTGTAAGGTATATGGCAATATACACTAAGGTCAATAAATTGTTGTATCCAACTTTTTCCCCCTTGTCTTTTGCCTAGTCCTTTAGGGATGATGCACCCGAGCTAGGGTTTCCTTGTTAATACCCATTTTGTGGGCATAAGGGCGAAGAAACTTTTCTCGAGAGATATTTTCTGGATTGACTGCTACTGTTTCATCCAAGCTTGCTTTTTGGATAGGTTTATTTGTTTCTTCCCATTGAGCATAAGTTTCTTCGTCTTCAACGTGAAGAACGGATTTCATCCCACCATGGAAAGCTCCACACAATTCGGCGCAGACAATGGGATAGTCCCCTTCTCTATTTGCAGTAAATGCTAGAACTGCATTTCTTCCAGGAATCGCATCCTGTTTGAGACGTAATTGAGGAACCCAAAAGGCGTGGAGAACATCAGTTGCAGCAATAGTCAATTGAACAGGACGATTTTTAGGGACATGAAGTTCTCCTGAAATAATTCCCGTCTCAGGATAGGTAAAGACCCAAGCATATTGCATTCCTTGAACTTTTACCATGAGAGGAGCAATTTCTCCGCTTTCATTAGCAGAGGTCCCGATTCCTAAGGCAACTTGCTTGTGATTACTATCCATCGCAATTTGTTGAGGTGGGGTATCACTAGAAATTATGGGATCAAGTCCCCCCATGTTGCTATAGACCTCAAAACTATAGAGAGCAAGGATAAAAACGATAACGGTAGGAATAGCTGTCCAAAAAATTTCCAAAGGGACATTTCCTTCGATAGGTGGTCCGTCAGTTTGATCGTTGGGACGACGGCGAAATTTGATTAAACAAAACACAAGGGTCCCTTCTACTAGTAAAAAAAGGCCCATGGCAATGCTCGCCATAAAGTTAAAAATGCCGTCCACTTGTGTGGCATCGTAAGAAGCAGCCACTGGCATAAGCCCGTGATTTTGACCAAACCATAGGCTAATGAGAGTGATTACGACACCAACAATCAGGGTAATGATATTACTGGGAATCTTCACGGTTGTTGATAAGGATATACAATTCGCTACTTAATCAACGGTAAGACATACTTCTCAAAATAGCGGGTATCTTTATGAGATCTTCAACGAATCTTTTGTTTTACTTTAGAATTTGGAAAGTAACAAAATCTTAATACATCATACATTTTTATTTATTTTAAATAAAATTACACTAACAAACATTTTGTGCAAAAACCAAGTACATAATAACGAAACTCAATTCTTTAATTAAAATCAGAAAAGCTATAAGTTCTTCACATATGGATCGTATCGTATGGTTGTATTTTATATATCATTCTAATCTCAACATCAATCAATAATATAACTTAATTAATGTTTATTGCGTCAACAATAATATATCAATACAAGTATTTTAGCTATCCAAATAGCTAGATCAAACACTAATCTTTTATTCATGCATAGAAAATCTAAGTCTTATATAA
This sequence comes from Cyanobacterium sp. uoEpiScrs1, assembly GCF_947331815.1. Taxonomy (GTDB): domain Bacteria; phylum Cyanobacteriota; class Cyanobacteriia; order Cyanobacteriales; family Microcystaceae; genus Rippkaea. Next base: position 112,858 of record NZ_OX373462.1, on the reverse strand, counting down.
TTAATTGTTGGAGATAAAAACCATGCTATTTTTTAATATGTAATATTTTTAATTAAAAATTTAAGCTAATTTTTTAAAAAAAGGTTTCCAAACACAATGTCTATAGATTAGACATGCATTTTCTATACTTAAATAGTTAAGTAATTCTCAGAAACAATTGTAAATAAGTTGATATCTCCGTATTGGTAATAATAGAAAACGAATATAATATTTAATTATACTGAGAGGAATAAGAGGGAGGAATTCCTTTCAGAGAAATTAACGCTTCAATTACCTTTTTCGCAATAGGCGCAGCTACTGTTGAGCCGTAAGTATTTGACCCTTTGGGTTCGTCTATCACTGTCATCACCACATAGCGAGGATTGTCTACCGGTAAAATCGCTACAAAACTTGTTATTTTCACATTAGGTAAATATCCTCCCCCAGGACCTGCTTTTTGGGCTGTTCCTGTTTTGCCTCCAATCCGATACCCCAAAATTTGGGATGCTTTCCCCGAACCATCAGTAACAACAGTTTCCATCATCTCTACTACTTGCTGACTTACATTAGATGACATAATTTGTGTAACTTTATGTTTGGGTTTCCAGTGTAGATGACCATCAACATCAACTAATCCCCGAACTAGATGAGGAGTAACTAATTTTCCTCCGTTGGCTAACGCTCCATGTAATTGAACTAATTTGATAGGAGTTAAAGACAGACCTTGTCCAAATGAGGCTGTAGCCACTTCAATTCCTCTTTTAGTGAATATTTCTTCACTTTTGAGATAACCACCCACTTCCCCTGGTAAATCAATTCCAGTTTTTCTATTAATTTGTAATTGCTGTAACCGTTGATAATAATCGTTGCGACCCAATCGCCGCATCATATGAACCATAGCTACATTACTAGAGGTTTGTAAAATCTCAGCAATGTTAATCTCTCCATGCCCTGTCTTAGTGGCATTGTAGATGTTCCAACCATCTACCTGAACTGATCCGGAATCGTGAATTATTGTATTTGCCTGGATTACTCCAGCTGTAAGGGCTAAAGCAACATTAAGTGGTTTAAAAGTAGAGCCTGGTTCATAAAGATCAGTGACAGTCCAATTCTTGAATAATTCTATCCTAGATTTATAATATTGGTTAGGATCGAACGTAGGTTCACACACTAAAGATATCAATGAGCCATCAGTGCTATCCATAATAATTACTGCTCCCCGTTTAGCATTGAATTTGTCTAGTTGCTGTCGGAGAGCAGCCCGTGCAGCTCTTTGTATTCGCATATCTAAGGTTAGTTGTACCCGTAGATCATTAGATTTCAGTAAGTTTTTGGGTAAAAATGCAGGAACAATCTCTCCTAAAGCCGTACGACGTACATATAAACTTAGTAGATCTCTTTCCAGCAGCTTTTCCTGACTGCGTTCAATTCCTGCTTGTCCATTGCGATCACTATCAACATAACCTATAATCTCAGACACCATTTTTTCTTGAGGATAAAAGCGAGCATAGGACTCATTCAGCTCGACCCCATCTAGACGTAATTTGTCAATTCTAGTCGCCTGGCCTTCTGTTAAGTCACGGGCTATGGGAATGCCCGTATCACGTTGTTCAAACTGTTTAATAAGTTGCTGTGGGGTTTTATCCTTTAGGATTGAACTAAGTTTAATGGCTACTTCTTTTTTAGTTATTTTAAATTGAACAGGGTGGACATAAAGAATATGTACGAGGCGATCAGTCGCTAACACATTACCCTGACTGTCAATAATAGATCTTCGTGGAATATAAGGTCTTAAATTAACCGTTTGTTGTGATCTCGCCTTTTTTTGCAACTCTGGTGCTTGAACAATTTGTAATTGGTATAATTTTACTCCTAGGCCAATCATTGCCCCTATTAATACTCCCCATACTAATAAGAGTCTCAACTGGGGTAGGGTAGTCCTTTTTTTAGAACTAAGAGCTGGCGGAGAACGTCGTGGTCCACGACTAGACGAGTCCGATTTTTGAGGAAAACGACTTTTTCTGTCTGGATGCTTAGATCCAGATGAAAACCGCTTGAAGTTAGATCTACTCATTGAGTTGTAGGAAGTTTGGCATTAGGAAGTGGATAATTTCGATATTCTCCGTACTTTAAGCTATTACGACGGCAAATACACAACCCCATAGATAAGGCTTAGGTATTCCTATATATTATTAACTTCCTAAAAACCTAATCGGTCCAGTTGGCTAATACACCATAAACAATTATATTTGAACACATTTAGGATAAATAATCGATGATGTTTAAGTACATACCTGTAATTATTTATAATACTCAACCTATTGAAGCATTAAAACAACTACGTCACAAGTTAATAAGCTATAGGACCTTCAGCAAACCAAAGGTTACTCCTATTGGAAATCGTAGTATCAGTAACAGAAGAGGGGACAACCTTGACATCTGGGATAAAAATTAAATCTTCTGGATGAAGTTGAGTTAAACCTACTTCTGGTTTTTGGGCTTGTTGAGCTAATTGGTGTTTTAAGACTTCGTTAGCTCCAACCAAATAGCGTTCTTCCTGCTGTAGTTTTGTCAATTTTCTAAACTCTTGACTCCAGAGGCTTGGAACCCGAACTGTCCATCCATAAACACTTAAAGTTAAAGTCACTAGAATAAAAGCAATAGTAACAGAAACTTTATTAATAAGTAGAAGAAACTGTAAATCATAATGTACTTTATCGTTTTTTCTTGGTATTTTTGCAATTTCTCGGAAATTAGCTGATGAAACCGATGAATAAGTCGATAAAGCCCTCCGTGATTTCTTCAAACGTGAGGATTCAGGGATGGATTGATAATCACGTGCGGAAATCATAATCTAGTTTGCATTTTTATTGGACAAGAAATGACTCAAGGGAATTCCGAGCAACCAATATTGGCGATTAATCCGTATAGTGCCTCGTATGTACTATTGAGACGAGAGCAACCTTCTTTATGTTGCATAACAACCCAACTGTTCTGAAACAGAAGACTTATCATATATGAGAGTCTATACTTATCTTTTTAATGATTATCTTTGTGATTTTTTATGGTCTATTTCTCGAAGAGATGTTGGTTTAGCTTCATGATGTTCACAACAATTTTCCTTAACTTCAGATTTTATATCTTACCTGTTCAAGGACAGCCACAATTGTACAATCCCATTCCCTTAGCCTCTAATAATAAAGTTATAGATACTCTCTCTGCTCAAGATATTCCCACTGGAGAAGGAGGATTTGCTCGTGATTATTTGGTAGAGCTTGAACATGGAGATCAGGTAGCAATTGATCTGATGTCTGAAGAATTCGATAGTGTTGTCTTATTATTAGCAGCTGACGGGTCTACCATTGCGGAGAATGATGATGGACCTGACGGTTCTACTAATTCCCTATTGTTTGCTCGGATTACTGAAAGTGGAAAGTATATTATCCGAATCCGTGCTTTTGGAGAGACAGGAGGAGGTAAATTTACTCTTAAATTAGATCGCCTACGTCCAGTTAAAAACTTACGTAGCAAACCAGCAAGTTAAGATACTTAAGATTAAAGCTTCACTCCATTCTATCACTGCACCATAGGTATCTCCTGTATGTCCACCTAAGCGCTTATAAAACCAGAACCCTGTAATGATGGCAATGGTGCTTCCAACTACAGCAACTCCAACTCCTAACCACAAACAATGAATATTAAATAAGATTAATAATCCACTGAGGGTTAATAATCCTCCTAATCCTAAAAACACATCGTGGGGTAACTGAATACTCTGTTTATGAAATGCGCCTTTACCGGTAGGTTTTAAGTAAGGATAAAAAATGATAGCAACAACATGTCCCCATCGACCCCATCCTGCAGCTATCATCAACGCAAACCAACGATAATTAGTTATTTCACTTAAAGCAATAGTTTTTAACCCTAATATAACTACTGCGGCCATTACACCAAAAGCTCCAGTCACGCTATCTTGCATAACTTGTAATCGACGAGCAGAATCAGTTACCCCTAATCCATCAGCTGTATCAATAGCCCCGTCTAAGTGTAATCCCCCTGTTAAAACAAGCCAAACAGCGACAATTAAAGCACTACGGATGGCAATGGGGAACCCTAAAAAGCAAAAGCCTATATCTGTCAGTCCTAATCCTCCTCCAAGTATTATTCCTAGCAATGGAGACCATCGAGCCAGTTGTTGAAACAACTGTGGCCATTGAGAAGGAAGAGGAATAATTGTATAAAATGTAATTGCGCCTAAAAATGTTTTTAGCTCATACTCAAGATGCTGAACCATTTTTTTGACCATTTAGATACCGTTCAGTATTGACTGAGATAATTTGTTTAAATGCTAGTAAGTTAACTTAATTATTAGCAATTGGGGGACTATAGCTTTTTTATTACCTGAACCCTAATATAGATTAGCCTTTACACAGCTCCAGTTTAAAGCAACTGAAATTAAAAAAAGAGATTATTGAATACGAGTCTACATAAAAATTATGCTTACACTATTAGGATAATAAAGGTTATTAAAATTAATCTGCGCAAACAAATTATCATGAGAACAAGAATAATGATCCTATGTAAAAACAAAAAAATACAAGTCAAATAAATAGTTTACCAGATAAAACTATCATAAATATTTTTAAAAATTACTAAGTGAGTTTAACAAATATAAAAAACTTGTAAAATTATATAAAGTAGTTCGAAAAAACCGCTTGAGAGAAAGATAGAAATAATGTATATCAAATATCTTTTAAACACCTAATCTCCTTGGAAAAACAAAAAAGCTAAGTAAAATAACAGAATAATATACATTATTTTCACAAAAGACTATAAGTAAACAAACAAAGATCAACCTATATCATAAATAAAAACAAGCTAAAGAATATGATTTTAGACAAACAAGTAAATAAGTCCCCGATATATTTTTTGTAATAAGTAACAGATATAGTAATTATTATTGATAATAAACTAGTGTATATAAGTGGCTTAGTGAAAGATTCACTTAAGTAATAAAAATAAAAAAAGTTACATGTACAATTTCATGTTAACTTATAGAGAAGGAAAAGATTTTGTGGTAAGAGAATGGCATATAATTTTATGAAATCAACAAAAACCTAACTATAATTGCTATTGCTTGAGTGTAAAAATATAAAATGATTCTTTCCTTCACGCTATTACCTACTTGTTAATTAACAAGTAGGTAATAGCGTGAAGGAAAGACTACATTGGGTTATCTTTAAGCTTGATGAGATGATCATGGAATTTTGAGCCAAGACCGTATGAGAGACAATTACTTTTGCTTATATATCCTTTTTCATTAAGTATTTACTATTAGACTAGACTAGTAATCATGCTTATGGGCAGTTTGCTATGAATTATAACTACTATTATATACTCTTTGCATTATTAACTTTAGTCTTATCGTCAACGACGAAGATATTATGATGAATTATTGAGATTTTTAGTGATCCTAAATAGGAAACTATCATTAGTGATAGTTCCCTATATCTTAAATATTCAAAATTTTGACTATTGATAATTACATCGTTCATATACTCAAAATACTTCCTGTTATCTAATTTAAAATCGTTGTTATCTAAGATTGACTACTACTACTCATTTTTGTTAAACCCTAAAATTGAATTCTAATCTGGATGCTGTAACTCTTTTGGACAACAGAAATAATTATTTTTATGTTTAAGACGATTAAATCGATTCGACTTGATTAGTTCTAGATTTGTTACCATATATCAGAGTGTGTACCCGCCATTGGGGAGACGATTCAGGATAATCAGTTCGAAAATGTCCTCCACGACTTTCTTTTCTAAACAAGGAACTTTTTAAAATTAAGTAAGCAATATCCAATAAGTTTAAAGTTTCTGCACAGATTCGTAAATTAGTGTGTGCTGTATGAGAGTCAAATACTATCTGCTGACCTGGTTCTAGGTCTAATATGTATTGGCTACTGTCGATATACTTTAACTGTTCTCGCCAGTCTTGCACTTGATCTAGGGCTGTTTCTAACAAATTTTTCTCACGACAGATACCCGCACTTTTCCATAGTAAAATCGGTAAATTTCGGTTAATATTCTTAATTAATTCTATTTCTGCACCCCACTCCCCTTTTTTTCTTACAACCGAAATTTTATCTGGGTTAATTACCGGTGGCGAACTTACTTCTATTTTAGACAACTGAGCTGCAAATACCAAACACTCTAACAAAGAATTACTCGCTAAACGATTAGCCCCATGAACTCCTGTACTAGCAGTCTCTCCAATTGCGTAGAGTCCTTCAATAGAAGTCTCATTCTTGAGGTTTACGCAGATACCTCCCATCCAGTAATGAGCAGCTGGAGCCACAGGAATTGGCTCTTTAAGCACATCTATACCCCAATTTCGACAGACCTGAAGAATATTAGGAAAACGACGGAGAATTCGTTCAGACTCAATAGGACGTAAATCAAGATATACATAGCCATGAGCAAGATCCACTGCAGTCTTTTCTAAGTGGCTAAAAATAGCACGACTCACTACATCTCTAGGAGCTAACTCCCCCTTTGGATGATACTCAAAAGTAAAGCGTTGTCCTTGGTGATCAATCAGGTGTGCTCCTTCTCCCCTCACCGCTTCACTAATAAGAAAATGGGGAGCATTATGTTTAATTAAGGCTGTTGGATGAAACTGAAAAAACTCTAGATCTTTGAGAACTGCTCCTCCTCGCCAAGCTAAAGCTACACCATCTCCTGTACTAACAGTAGGATTAGTTGTTTGAGCATACACCTGACCGCCTCCACCGGTGGCTAAAACGACTGCAGATGAACGAATCCAATGGATTTGGCTCTTATATAGAACGCTGATTCCTAGACATTGTTTTTGCAGGGAATCAAGCCACAATTTCAAAGCAACTGCTTGAGAAAGTATTGTAACGTTGGGGCGTTCCAATACTTTCTCTGTGAGAGTATTAATGATTGCTCGTCCTGTAGTATCTGCTGCATGAAGTACGCGAGCATGAGAATGGGCAGCTTCTAGAGTCATAGCCAACTGACTATTTTTTCGATCAAATGCTACCCCCATTTTTACTAAAGAATCAATTGCACTGGGAGCCTCATTAACAAGGAATTCGACAGCACTATAATCACATAATTGAGCACCGGCTTTAAGGGTATCTTCTAGATGAAACTGTGGAGAGTCATTAGGAGCGATTGCTGCTGCGATTCCCCCCTGTGCCCAATCACTGGCTCCTGTTTTCAGGGTATCTTTGGTAATTAATCCAACTCGATACTTTGGTGGCAAACATAAGGTACCATACAGTCCAGCAGCCCCTGAACCCACCACTAAAATATCAAATCGGGTTGTCGGAAAGTCAGCAGGCATAGAATTAGCTGGTGATATCAAGGTAGTAAAAAATGATTATCTATAAACTTTCTCTGATTTTAACTTTTTTATCCTAACAAAGGCCTTCTCTTTTTCTAAGTCATTTTTAGTAAGCATCAGAGATTAAGTATTTTTTATTATAAATTCTAAAATTAAAAGATTTGCTTCATATTTTGGCAAATTTCTTTGTAAACTGCTTTCTTCTTTTTCACTGAGTTTAAAGATATTTAAAATTTTATCCACATTCATCGCTAGGGAAATTGAACAGCAGTGATACTGACTCAGTTAGGATAAAAGCCATTTTTGTAAAACTTACGAATATTGTTATTGTTTACACCATTTATGAGTGTATGGGGTTAACTTGATATCTACTGGGTTAAGAGTTGGTACAGCTAGGATTTAATTCCTTAATCTTAAATAATTAATTATTATGCTCAAAACAACGATAACCGAAACTTTCATTAAATTAATTCTTTTTACTGGAAATAAATATACTAAAATTAGTATCAGATTAGGAATAAAATAGACAAGTTTCAAACTGATTAACTAGTATAAATACCATAATAATTTTAAAAATATAAAATAGTTTAAAATTATTTTATCTGCTTTTATTAATGATATTTTTTAATATAAGTCCAAGTATAAATCATGAATTTATATAGTCTGTAATTAATACTTATCCTAGCTCAAAATAAAGAGATAAAAAAGTTAATGTTGCAAACAGTGAAGGGTATTTTGTAAGTAAAAACAATACCAATTAAAAAAGTAATTTACCTAAAAATGAAGTATAAAATTATTTATGTTTTTTTATAGATATATACTAATAATTTGAGAAAAAAGTCAAAATAACAGTCTTGGAAGTTTTCAGTTACTAATTTGTTACGATCGGTATATTGAAGACCAATAAAATTAATCAATTACTCTAAATGTCTCAATTTTTTTCTTCCATTGTCTTTCCATTTGCCATTGTTGCATTACAACAGCGATATCTGGTTTTCCTTTTAATAAAAAACCTGCTTGAGTTTCATTCCAACGAATCATCCAAGAAGGCTGAAGTCCTAAAACTAGAATACAAAAAGAGAGGATAAAAGCAGGAATTCTCTCTGTCCATAAAACACGGGGTAATTGAGCTAGTTCAGAAGTTAGTCTGCCAAAAAAGACACGGTTAACCATTAATGAAAAATAAACTGCTGTTAAACCACTTCCAATCAAACATAATAGAGTTTGAATCGGAAAAATAGAAAAGCTTCCGCGAAATACCAAAAACTCTGCAATGAAACCAGCCATACCTGGGATTCCCATGCTCGCCATTACAGCTAAAACCATTAAACTTCCCGTAATTGGTAAACCCCGTTGAGGGTTGAGCAACCCTTGTAAAAAGTCCACATCACGGCTTCCGGTCTTCTTATAAACAACCCCAACTAATAGAAACAATAGAGAAGAAATTAACCCGTGACTGACCATCTGAAAGGTCGCAGCAGTAATACTTAAACGAGTTGCAGCTGCCGCAGCTAATAAAATATAGCCCATATGAGCAATGGAAGAATAGGCGATCACTCTTTTCATGTCTTTTTGAAGGATTGCACATGATGCCCCATACAAAACACTAATAGCGGCTAATGTAGCTAACCAAGGAGCTATAAATACCCAAGCATCCACAAATAATCCTATTCCAAAACGTAATAATCCGTAGGTCCCCAATTTCAATAATATTCCTGCCAACAAAACGGAAATAGGAGTCGAGGCTTGCACGTGAGCATCAGGTAACCAGGTATGGAAAGGAAAAATGGGTATTTTAATTCCTAACCCAATGACAAGTGGAGTTAGTAAAATCAATTGAGTTGATAAAGGTAACGTATGGGTGCGTAATGCCTCATAATCAAAGTTATATGACTTTGAGAGCCATACTAATCCCAAGAAAGAGGTTAAAATCAAAATTCCTGAAACTGTTGTGTATAAAAGAAATTTCATTGAGGCATAACCTCGCTTTGCTCCTCCCCAAATTCCGATGAGGAAATATAGTGGGATAATTTCTAACTCAAAGAAGAGAAAAAAAAGTAAAACATCCTGGGCAATGAGTGCCCCCATTACCCCACTATTGAGTATTAGAATCAAGATATAATAAAACCGAGATCGCTTAATAGTTTGACTACTAGCATAGATAGAAATTAAGGTCAATAAACTGTTGAGAAAAATTAGAGGATATGAAAGTCCATCAACCCCTAAATGATAATTCAATCCAATCTTCTTAATCCAAGGTACATATTCAGTAAACTGGATATTTGGATTAGTAGGGTCGAAATTAAAGCCGAGAACAATATTGATAATGAAAGGTATACTTGCAATTACTATAGCCAATAAGCGACAGTGGATTGAATTCAATTTTCCTGGATACAAAGCGATTAGGATAGCCCCTACCAATGGAATCCAAATCAAGGCACTGAGTATCATTAATGTATCAACTCCTTACTGTTACTAAAAGTTTGAACTGAATTCAAGAGATTAAAGACGACCAATAATTGACTATTATTCCCCACTTCTCGCCAAGAACAAGCCACATCAAACAACTCACTCCAACTAAAATAGTCAAGATGTAAAATTGTGATTGTCCAGACACATTATACTTTAAAATATTGCCACTAAAAATAGTAGCTAAACTCACTAAATTAACGACTCCATCTACTACATATCGATCAAACCAAATAATTAAACAAGATATTCTTTCTAATGTCGTTACCACCGTTACTTCATAAAAACGGTTTAGGTAAAAATCATAAGCAAATAAATCTTGGAAAAATCGTAGATAGAATTGGGTCGGCCTAGTCCAAGATCGTCGTAGGGGACTAATAATCCCAAGGAAACAACCAACAATTCCTGATCCAACTGAAAGAGGTATTGCCCATTGAACAACTGTGATCCCTTTATCAGTTAAAGGTGATATAGTCGATAGCCAAAATGGCCAGCGAATTGGAACAATTGAAGCAATTAGAGTTGTTAGAGTTAACGTTATCATTGGAAGAGCTATCGACCAAGAAACTTCGGGAGTTCGACGGGCTTTAGATTGAGAACTGCCCAGAAACACTAAACGGAAGACACGGGTTAAATTCCAAGCACACAATAAATTTACAAACAAGACAATCGCACATAACCATATAGGTATGTTCCAATCTCCGTTAAACCAGCGTTGGAATGTCCAAAACATCCCTAAAGGTAACAATGCAACCAATCCTGCAGCACCTGTAATAAAACTAGTGGTAGTAGCGGGCATTCTTGACCAAATTCCTCCCATCTCCATTATATTTTGATTATAAGTTGTTAGAATAACCGCACCGGCGCTCATAAATAACAAGGCTTTGGTGATCGCATGTGTAAAAACTAGTAATAAAGCAATATCGACTTGACCCAACCCAACTGCAATAAAGACTAAACCTAAATAGGCACTAGTAGAATGGGATAGAGTTCGTTTAATATCAATTTGTGCCAATGCCATTAACGAGGTTCCCACTGCTGTTATTGACCCCAAGATAATTAGTATTTCAGAAGATACAGGAGAAAGGGTAAACACGGGCTGTAATTTAACTAACACATATGCTCCAGCAGAAACTACTATTGAATTTCGCATAATCCCTGCAGGAGTTGGTCCTTCCATTGCTTCATCAAGCCATAAATTTAGTGGAAACTGGGCACATTTGCCTGTGGGTCCAGCAATCAATGATATTCCCAATAATGTTGCAGTCAAAGGAGTTAGATTAGAGCTATTTGCCCAGTTTGTAAGTTCAGAAAATGTCAATCCTTCTCCATAACTAGAAAGAGTAACTAATCCCATCAATAAAATGATATCCCCAACACGTTTGGTTAAAAACGCATCTCTGGCCGCAGTTGCCACCAACGGTTGAGCGTACCAAAATCCTACCAAAAGGTAAGTAGACAAAGTGAGAATTTCCAAAAGACCATAACTAAGCAACAAAGAATCACTAAGAGCAATTCCACCTAAAGCGGCTTCAAATATCCCCATTAATCCAAAAAATCTAGCCAAAGACCAATCTCTTTCCAGATAACCTAAAGCATAAAATTGAGCAAGTAGACTAATCCCATTGACTAATCCTAACGCCCCTAGACTAATTGGAGATAATTCTATAGTTAAGGAGAAATCTAAACCAGCTACCTGAAGCCATTGAAACATTAACTGTTCAGACTCGTGTTGCCAAATAATAGAAAAAGCAAATGAACTATGGATAAATGCCAATGTTATCATTAACAGATTTAAGTAGGCGGCTGGCCTAGGTCCTGTGTGACGAATAATCCCCGAAGACCAGGGTAGAGTCAACACAGAACCGATTAGACTGTAAATCGGGATTAACCAACTACTGTGTATAATAAAACTGCTCATCTGAAGTAGATTATTCAGGTGTCTTTACTCTTATAGAGCATATCAGTTTTTATTTCTAGTTTCTACTTTATTATGACCAGTAAGTTATGAATTTGAAGAGTAAATAGAACAAAATATATTCCAATTAATTTGGATATATTAATAAAAAAATATCAAAGATTTTTTAAGTATTATTTAACCTATAGTTATTTAATTTATTTAAACACTTAATAAGTATAATTAGCTATATATAATAATGATAATAAATAAATCTAAGTAATCAATATAATGTCTCAATTGTCATCAAACTTAATTAAAAAATATATATAGTGCACTAATTGTTATTTATCACTGAAACTTATTATTAGTTTTATTTATCAATCTTTGTTAACTAATAAATCAGAAAACAAAATACTATTCTCCTTTATAGAATGGTTACCAATTGCCTATTTTTTATGGTTTATACATTTACTGCTTTTGCCATATTTCTTTTACTGGCGTCCTTGAATTAACAATATAATAGGTAAAAAAGAGTGGATTTTAACTGATAGGAAGCTGATAGAATCAGTTATTTTTTTATTCTCGTGTTAATATGTCTGAGCATAATGTGAAATATATGCGTTTAGTCAAGATTGGGCCCAATGCCCAAACAAGGAACACCAAAAACTATTAGCTGAAAACCTTGCAAATTCAATTTGCTGTTTCAAAAGCAACAAAGCGTCGTAATTAGAGACTAATTAGTAGGATAAGTTTTAGTGCAAACTTTAAAGTCAGAATAATCAATTAAATACGCTTATTTATGATTAAATACAACTAATTTGTACATAAAATACTAGCAAACATCGTTTTCGTGCCAATTATTGGGGCAGAGTTGCGCTCCCATTAAGAGTAGAATCTGAAGTCGTAGTTTCAGAGGCTTATTTAGGGGAATATATCCCCAGCAAATGGATATATTTCCACACAAAATACTGTGTCTTAGACACGAATGTGTTGAGTAACGATCTTGGTTTTATCACAACAGCAGTAGGTAGCTCAAACTTGGTCTGTCTGCTAAAAAGCACGTAGTGTTTACGAGTATTTACGTAACCGCTTAGATTTTAACAAAGATAACAAAAATATTAACTATCAATCCTTTATGTGTCGACTTGATCGCTGCCTTTTCGTCTAAGACACAATCATAAAAGAACAAGTGAAAACCAATGAGATTAAAAGTCACTATCTCAATGTTACTGCTGGCAATCGGGAAAAAATACTTAAACGAGCAAACTTTACTAAAAAAATTGGCACTTCTACCGTCAAGAAAAATATATGAACGTCAAAAAACTATGACATTCTCTTCCCCATAGGGTTTGTTAACTGGAGAAGTGAAGATCATATTGGAGAATAGCACACTCGAGGAATACTCTCCAACCAAGACTATGCATCTATACCTGGAATCATAGCTGTTGTTTCTCCTCTGATAGTATCTGGTCTCCACGTTTGAATAAATAAAAAGTATTTATAACTTATAATTATGTCTTCAATTAAGATCAGGAGTTATCTATGAAATATAAATAAGTTAACGAGGAAACAGTTTAAGTTTTATAAAATTATCTTATTTACTAAACAGTTAGTATCATTATCAATGAGTTATCGAAAACTAATCAAACTCAGACAATTCGGCTCACTAAATATAAGTCATCCCATAATATTCAAAGGAGAGAAGTATATTTGGAAAAGTTAATAGCTAGAAATAAGGAATTAGTATAATAGTTGCAGCATTATGGCATCTGATAGAGGCGCTACTGTGACTCTACCAAGAACGATAATAGCTAAAATTAGCTAAACAAATATCAAACATCATAGTTGGTTATTAACACTAACACTAACGTTAACAAAACTGTTCCAAGCAGAGATGATATTTATAATTCTAATAATAGAATATAAATTTATGAATCTGAGATAGACAACCTGAATAATCCTTCAACTAGTTAATTGAACAAAGTAAATAGATAAACTATAAAAACTCATCTAGAGAGCCTTGTTACAAGACTCTTTCTTACTTACTTCTATTAACTGATTAACTAACTTATCAACAAATTGTCAAGCAAACTGAGGATATTCTACACCAAGAGTCTACTCCTGAGATTGAATTTGAAGAAAATCCTGATTCCATAATCTATTTCTAGACAAAGTAGAAATTATCTCTGTTCAATGTCTATTTTTTCACGGAAATATTAGCAGAATTACGTAAATATTACTCTGTATATCCTAGTTCCTTTATTTGTGTTTTTAGTTTTGACTATATGAAACAATATCAGGTTATGAACAATAAAGTCCATAATCTGACACTCACGAATATTAATTTTTGAAATTAATGTGAGATATCTTTTAGACTAGTATCTCAGAAGCTATCTACTGAAATATTAAATGGATTCTGAGTTATTGGCATTTATAAAAGAAGAGTGCCTATCAAAAATAGCTTGGCATTAAGTAATATTAATAACTAAACAAGCTTAAAATACTTAAAAAGTGTATTATGTTACATAAATTGATATTAAAAATATATGTTTACTTAACCTTGAGTGAGGCTAAATAAATGCACTGGATAATAAAAAAAACCTTTACTTTTCTATCAGTTTACTATGCTTATATGATAGAGTATCGCGCCGAGATATTTCTTTGGGTTTTATCAGGGGCATTACCTATTATATTAATGGGAGCTTGGATAGAAGCGGCTACTCAAAGTGAGTTTGAACTAAGTACAGTTGAATTTGCTCGTTATTTTTTTTGTATTTTTCAGGTGAGACAATTTACTAATGTTTGGGTGATTTGGGATTTTGAAAAGGAAATTTTAGAGGGCAGACTATCTTTTAAATTATTATATCCTCTTGATCCAGGCTGGCATCATGTAGCAAGACACATTACAGAAAAAATAACCAGATTACCTTTATTCATATTTTGTACTATTTTATTTTTTCTGTTGTATCCTAAAGCTTTTTGGATACCTGATTTATTTCATCTTCTGTTAGCCTGTTTAGTCACGGTTATTGCATTTGCCCTAAATTTTTTAATTCAATATACTTTCGCTATGTTTGCTTTCTGGACAGAAAGAGCCAGTGCCATCCAACAATTCTGGAGTCTAGCTTATATTTTCCTGTCAGGCATGACAGCTCCCCTAGATGTTTTTCCTGATGGAGTTCGTGAGATAGTTATGTGGACGCCTATTCCCTATACTGCTTATTTTCCAACAGCCTTATTAATAGCATTACCTGTAAATATTATTTATGGTTTATTGATTATGATAGGATGGTGTTTTATTTTTTTTATTGTTAATCGTTGGCTATGGCGGCGGGGAATTAAACAATATTCTGGAATGGGAGTCTGATTGAATAAGTTGTTAGTCTACCCCCGTTTCGCACCATCTACTAGTTCTGGATTTGTTTCTCTAAATTAACTCTAACCATTGAAATTTAATCACCAGTAGATAAGATATTTTCCTATATTCTAAGATACTGAATATCTACTTCAAATTTTAATATTCTCGAAGTGGAAATAATATTAAGGATCTAAGACAAATGTGGAATAAAAACAAGGTCATACGTTTTCCTAAAATTAAAAATTTATCTCTTTCATTAATTTTTTCTAAATTATCTTGCTTTACAGAGAGAAAAAAAAGTTTAAGTTATACTAAAAATACTAAGAAATTTAATCATAACATAATAACAATTATTATTGAAAATAGTAGTTCTGTAAAACTATCTTTAAAAGATAGTAAATATTGGAATGGACAGGCAGGAGTTTATCAAATACCACAGGATATTAATCCAGGAGAATTAGTTACCTTCGATATCAGAAAGAACTCTCTTCAAAAAAATCAAGGAATTGTAGTTTATCAAATAATGGATACTTATTGCCATGATTATTTACTAATAATAGGTTGGTCAGAGTTAAACAGTTTGAAGCTGCTAAATCACGCTTTTATTAAACTTATGCTAATTGAAGATTATCGACAAATAAACTTTGAAAAGATTCAAACCTGGATTGATGCTAGTGAAAGTAAGTCTTATTCAATTGTCAATAGGTATTCAGCTTGTGCTAAAGCGATCACAAAAGGAAGTCTTCCGCTATGGGTAAATTGTCTTTACTAAACTAAAAACTAATAGAATTTTCAAGACTTTTTCTAGTAGATATTAATAATTTAGTAATAATATTTGTTTTATAAAAGATATTACGATGTTCATAAGCCTATTGAAGGTTTAGCTTAGTAACTACCGATAGATATATATTCAATTAACGAGTGTCATATATTTAATAATTATTTATCATTCTTCCCCCAATCCTAATTCTAGTTTAAGTAATTGAATTGACTTATCTCCAATATAATTTTCAGAACAAATTACATGGGGAGGACGAATAATGTCATCTCTGATAGCTCGAATAGCTTGTTTAACAAGAGGATAACTAGCAGGATCACTGATAATTGTTTGGGCTGAACGAACTAATCTTCTAAGCTTAACGTTATCACTTGCCTGAGCTGAAATTAATAGTAAATCATCTCCTCGCAAGCTATGAATAAGAATTTCTGCCACAGTTAATATTCCTGAACTTATACTCACAATACCTAAACAGGTATCTAAAGGTAAGTCTTTAATAATAGCTAGTTCCTGACTATAATCATAAATATTTAAAGGAATAACTCTAATGGATAGTGGAGATGCAATAGATTCAGCTTCAGTAAAAAAATAGCGGCTTGTAACTACGGTTCCTGATTTAGTCTTCGCTAGAACCTTAGCCAATTCTTCGAGAGGCACTAACTGCACAGGAATCGCTAAAGCTTTTTCTAGTTCTTGTAATATCAACTCTCCTGCCCCTAAATCCTTAGTAGGAACTGTGACTAATACCTGCGCACTACAAAGCAAGCGCCAGTCAAGAGCTGCTAAAAACAACTCCTTGACTTGAGAAATTGTTAGCCCTTGCCACAACAACTCGTCAAGACTTTTTTGGACTAACTGACTAGCTTCAGGATATTGAACAAATAGAGGAGAACCAGAGAGTGTTTCCCTCTCATTCCCTTGAGTTTTAACGTAAATCCCTGATCCAGCAATGGATTCCACTAAGCCAGCTTCCTCTAATTGTTGATAGACTTTGCTAATCGTGTTGCGATGAAGTCCTGTGATAGTAGCTAATTGTCGTGTACTGGGCAAGCGATGACCAGGAGGGTATTGACGAGAAGCAATAGAAAAGCGAATCTGGTCAAATAATTGTTTAGAAGATGGGATATCACTATCAGACTGTATTTGAAATTGAAGCATGCCAACTGAGTCGAGGAAAGAGTCAATAAGACATATGGACTTAGAAGACGTTATTCTAACATGAATAGTTCCGCAAAAATATACTTGATAAAATAGAAAAACCGATACAATAAATGTATTAGAATTTTAAAAAAGAAAATAAGTTTGGATGATATATAAAAATGGATTGGCAATCTGCTTCCCTACAAGATAGAATTGGTATTCACTTCAGAAATAAAGATCTTCTTTTTGAGTCTCTGATTCATCCGTCTTATGCTCAAAATATTAACCAATCTGAAAATGATAATGAACGACTAGAATACTTAGGGGAAAAGATTTTAGGATTGATTATTACAAAATATCTTTATAATAACTGCCCCTATCTAGCAGTAAGCAAATTAATTACCCTACGTAATAAATTAGAGGAAGGAGAAAGATTAACTAACCTTTGGTTTAGATTAGGGTTAGGAGAAAGTTTTCCCCTTTTATCCGTAAAAGATGAACGACATCGCCTCCGTGTCAAACGAAATAATCCTTTTGAAAAAGCTTTCAAAGCATTAGTAGGAGCCATATATCTTGATCGTGGTTTCCTTCAGTCTTCTAAGTGGGTTGAAAAACAGTTAATAGCTCCATTATTAGCCCATCACTTAAAAACAATCAAAGACAGAGTAGACCCTGAAAGACAACTACAATTTTTTGGAGATGCTCTGTTTAAGGCAATAATCGCTGATTATTTATATCGACTTTTTCCCTATGTTAATCCCACTAAATTAAATAAAATTACCAAAGGGATGGTAGTTAAAGAACAACAAAAGAAATACATTGATAGATTTACTCCAGAAGACTGGAAAATTATTGATACTGAAAATGAAAAAATATCTAAAAAATCATTTACTAGTCTATTAGTAGCTATCTATTTTTACTTTGATAAGCAAAATAGTAAAATAAGCTTTCGAGAAATAGGAAGTTGGTGGGCTAATAAATGTATCAGTGAAGATAAAATTTGGCGTGAATTAATAACATTACTTACCAAAGATTGTATTCCTCAAAAATGGATTATTCGTAAAATAATGGGATATGAAAGTAAAGATTATGATAAAGGACGTGAACGTTTTCATAAACTAATGGAATCTTCAAAACATTGATAAACCAATAAAGACAGACAATATTTTTGAATAGAAAATACTTTAGACACTAAAATTATCTCTCAAACAAATGCTTATAATACTTCACCATGAAAGTTTTTATTACTTTTCATTAAGCATATTTTTGATGCTTTAAGTGAAATGTGTATTAATCTGTAATCTTTTTATTTTTTATTTTAGATAAAATTTGTCAGCCTAGATGTGTATTGTTAGTAGTCTTAAAAAGATAAGAGTTTACGATTAAACAGTGAAATTTTTAAAAAATAGTTTAAATTTAGTGTCAAAATAGATAAACTCAAAATAATCAACATCCAAATTAGAGGACAAATAAAATATAAAGTTACTATTTTTTACTCATACATAAGGCAACTCTAATTATTGTTAGTTAAAATTTTAGTTATTATCAGCGTATTAATAGAAATACAAAAATTGTAGATAGAGAGACAGTAACTTTACTTAATAAACAGCAATTATTTATCTCTAAAAAATCAGATACATTTTATTCTCACAAAGAATATTTAATAAATTAAATTATCATCTTTCGCAGATAGAGATATTATAATATAATGTAATTGTTTGGGTATAAATGCAATTAAGTTTTATCGAATTTCAACTTTATTGTCTGAATTACTACTACCATTTTTGAAAACCTAATATTGAAATAATAAAAAATGGGGTATTGTGTTTTCGTTTATTGTAAAAATATCACTACTAATAATTATGGATTTTATTCTAAATGATCTAATCTTTTTCTTGAATATTCAATAATGTCTTAAACTTAAGATTTCGACTTCATTAACCAATATTCGCTATTAATTTATTTGTAATGACTATTTTCAAACCTGCTGTTTATTTCATTGGTGCTGGGCCGGGTGATCCAGACTTGTTAACCATAAAAGCACATAAAATTATTACCCAAGCTGATGTTATTTTCTACGCAGACTCTCTAATTCCCGTGGAAATCCTACAAGATATTCGCCCTGATACTCAATTAATCCCTACAGGCGACAAAACTCTAGAAGAAATTATGATTTTAATTCAAGAACAATTAGAGAGTAAATATATTATTGTTCGTCTGCATTCTGGGGATTTAAGTATTTATAGTGCTATTCACGAGCAAATGCGTATTTTAGCAGAGAAGAATATTCCCTTTGAATTAATTCCTGGAATTAGTGCCTTTCAAGCAGCAGCCGCTAAGTTAGGAGCAGAATTGACTATTCCTGATTTAGTACAGACCATCATCTTAACTCGTATTAGTGGTTGTGCCTCATCAGTTCCAGAAGCTGAAGAATTAGCTAGTTTAGCCACTCATCAAGCTAGTTTATGTTTATACTTAGCTGCTCGTCACGTCGAAACAGCCCAGGAAAAATTACTAGACCATTATCCGCCTAACACACCTACAGCAGTGTGTTTTCGTATTGGGTGGCCAAATGAAAAAATTTGGTTGATTCCTCTAGAAAAAATGGCACAAGTTACGCGAGAAGAAAAGTTAATTAGAACAACCCTTTATCTGATTAGTCCAGCATTAAAATCTGGCTTTTCAAGTCGATCTCGTCTGTACCATCCTCAATATTCACACTTATTTCGTCCGTAAATCTAGAGGGGAATAGTATTAGAATGAAGGGTGCAATAAAAATATTTATAATCGTCGATAAAAAAGATTATTATGCAGGGTTTACTCAAACGCATCTGGCAGTGGATTCAAGAATTTTTTGAGAAGCTTTTTGGAAAACGATCATCCAACACCAGTATTGGGGGCAACTCGCAAGAGTCAAATCGTCCTCTGACAGATACGGATTACGAGTTTTTGTTTAACCAGTTGCTCGAAGGTATTGCCCACGGCTGGCACGAAGGGCGAGTTCTCAAATATTTTGAAGATTTAGGAATACGAGGGAAATCAAAACTTTGGGTAGCTTGGTTAGAACGCTTCGGGGACAAAGCGATAGCATCCTCAGCTCCTAATCTACAATTAGCTGCCAGAATGATGCGTTTAGGAGAATTAGGACAATCTTTTCGGGAAACTGAAATAATTGGTAAAAAATCTTATGAGATTGGCAAAAGAATTTATAATCAAGAAGCAAAAAGTGGAATTTGGGAATACGAGGGTCCTGATATTGATGAGCAAATCGTCTTAAAAGATAGTGTCCAAAATAACAGTACTCATTTTCAAACGGACTCTCCTAACGAAGTTACTCAAACCTTAACTATAGAAATAGAAGAACTGCGTGAACGTTTACAGCAAGACGCGACCTTAGCTCGGGAAATTGTCCCTCAAGCAAAGATAAAATCGGGTGAGCCTGAACAAATAGTTGATTATTTACTCAATTCGGTTCAAAGTGAAGCTATTAAACTGAAACAAGGGAAATACCCTCAAACAGAACAAGAATGGTTAAATCAAGGATTAAAACAAGCTAATCAAGGAGATTTAGAAGGGGCTATCATTAGTTGGGATAAAGCTTTAGAAATTAATCCTTCTCTCTTCCAAGGATGGCATAATCGCGGTAGCGCTCTGAGTGATTTAGGACGGCTACATGAAGCGATCGATAGTTTTGATCGGGCAATTTTTCTCGATGTCGACAATCTTGAAGCTTGGAACTCTAAAGGAGATGTCCTATACAAGCTAGAACAATGGGAAGAGGCAATCACTTGCTGGGATAAGGGGTTAAGACTGCAACCAAATTACTATCAAGGTTGGTATAATCGCGGCAGCGCTCTGAGCAAATTAGGTAAAATAGAAGAGGCTGTCATTAGTTATCGTAAAGCCTTAGAAATTGAACCTGGTTTCAGGCTTGCTCAATCTCGACTTAATGAGTTATCCGAGAGGAGTTGATACTTAAGACTTAAAATGTTTGTCAGAACAGGTTATGATGACTTAGGTTGAACCTTTCAACAGTTTAATTTACCTCACATGACTTTCCAACTACGTATTTATGTTCCCGATCATCCGTTGATTAAACATTGGTTAGGGGTTGCTCGTGATGCTAATACTCCGAATATTCTGTTTAAAACAGCAATGGCAGAGCTAGGACGTTGGTTGACTTACGAAGCGACTCGCCATTGGTTGCCCACCCTAGAAACTACAATAAGAACTCCCATTACTGACTCTCAAGCCACTTTTATTAACCCTCAAGTTCCCATGGCTGTTGTTCCCATTTTACGGGCAGGATTGGCTTTGTTAGATGGAGCACAGACCATTCTGCCCCTAGCTTCAACCTATCATTTAGGGTTAACTTACAACGAAGAAATCCTAGGCATCAGTTGTTATCTCAATAAATTACCTCAACAATTCCACCCCGAGACTAGAATTATTGTTCTAGAACCAATGTTGGCTACTGGGCAATCAATCACTCTTGCAATAGAGGAAATAACTAAACGGGGGGCGAATCCAGAGCTAATACGAATTATCTCTGTAGTGGCAGCTCCACCTGCGTTGCAAAAACTAAGTAAACAATATCCTAGTTTGAATGTTTATGCCGCTATTATTGATGAGGGAATTAATGACAAAGGATATATTGTTCCCGGGTTAGGAGATGCAGGCAATCGTGCTTTTGGCACTTAAGAATGATGAAGAGTTTATTTAACCCAATCTTTTCAGAGCTTGAACATTATAAAGGTTATATATTATGAGTCAACGAGATGGATTTACTGGTGGATTTTTAACGGGAATAATTGTTGGTGGTATTATCGGGGCGCTAGTGGGATCTCGCCTTGATAATAATTCTCAAGAAGATAGATCCTCTTTACTTAAATCGGCCAAGGATAATAAATTGGATACTGAAGCAAATATTGAAATGGCACGTCGTCGCCTAGAAAATAAGATAGCTCAACTTAATTTAGTTATTGATGATGTAAGAGAGCAATTTGGACAAGTTGAACAACAAGCCATTGAATCAGAAACGTCTCTTGAAGAGGGCTAATGATTCTCAGTCAAATTTATATCTTCTTGAGCTCAGGCTTAACAACCTGTATTTTCTTCAAAATTTATTCCCATTTAATTTTATGATAATTTCCTATCAGTTACTCAAATATTGAACTTTAATTAACAGTCTAAAAAAATTACCCCAGTGAAATATATAAGTAGTACTAAGATTTTTAGTCTAGATATCCTTTACCCGTAATATTTAATTCTTTTGAAATCTAAAGTAGTTTTAGGAAAACCCATATCTCATGTTTTATCTATGTTCCATACTTTTGCATTTAATAATGATTTTTAGTATATCAGTATCCATTTGGATATTAGATCCAGTTATTTAACTTGCATTATATATTAAAAGAATTTTAAATTTAATTGAGACTGTTAATATACTGCTTAAGTAAGCTTTATAAATAAAACTAATCAATTGTGTAATACAAGTGAATTAGACAAAAAATATTAATTAAATTAATATAGAATACCTAAAATTGGCTTATTATTGTTTGAAAATACTTTTGTTTCCTGAGTTAAATGGCAAATTAAAATTATATTTTTAGTAAAAAATACTTTTTAACATAAAAAAGATACACAAAAAATATATTGCACACATAACATTAAAGTTCAATGTATTCATAGCTAATTCATAGGACAAATAATTGTAAAAATATCTATATTCTATATAAACTTAAATATTTTTTAAATAGTTAAATAATTGAAGTGATTTTAGTTACTAAAATAAATATATTAATCACCTAATCATAGGAACTTTATAAGAATATTTTCTGATTAAAACTCAATATTAATAATCTTAATTATCTCAGTTAAGTAAATAAATAGTTTAGAGTTTAGTATCTAAAATACCAGATCAAAAAGTATTTCAGTTTATTTAAATTAAGCTTTTTTCTTCTCTATGAAGATGTTCCATTTTCATAGAGAAGAAAAATTTTTGTATTAACTAAGTAAAAATCGTATAATGGATGTCGTATTATTTATAAATGTAGATAAAATAATCATAGAATATTAAGACTTTATTCTTTTATAAGTCTTACTCAATTGATGGTCTAATTTTAATTCAATACACTTAACTTTATTCTCCATGAAATGCTTTTCAAATAAATTATCTCCTAAAATTATCAATTTAATAATTACTATTATAATTTTAAATACAGTAATTATTTATTTGTATCTTGTTAAATTTCAAGGAAATATTACAGGATTTTTTCGTATTGGTTCAATCTTAGAGCTGTCTCCTTTTCTTGACTCGGAAGCTACTAAAATTTATCAAGGAGAAATTGGATACGATGGACAACAATTTCTCAGCTTAGCCCTTGACCCGTTGCTGCAAAATTCGAAAACTATTGCCACTCTCGATCACCCAATTTATCGCTATCGCCGAATTTTATATCCTCTGATTAGTTATCTCTTCAGCTTTGGCAATCGGACTTTAGTCCCTTACATAATGATTGTCATTAATTATCTATCAATTATAGGTATTGTCTATATAACTAGCTTATATTTTAGATTAAATCAAGAGCAAAAATGGCAACCTTTATTAACGTTATGTATTCCTGGTATTTGGATGGTTATTTCTTTAGGTACTGCTGATTTACTCAGTAGTTTTTTACTAATCGCTTCATTTTATTGTTATCGTTACAATAAGCCGATTTGGACAGCGTGTACTATTTCTTTGGCATGTCTAACAAGAGAAACTTTACTATTGATTTGGTTAGCTATTTTGTTGACAAGTATATTTCAAAACAAAAAAGAACAAATCAAACCATTGCTATGGGCCTGGCTTCCTCCATTTTTATGGACAATTTATATCGGTTTTTTGAACTTGCCAGGTAAAGTTAGAGTAAAAGCCAATTTTGGTTATCCTTTTATAGGTATTTACAACAAATTAATGTCTCTGTTAATGAAAGGATTTCAAGGAGAAAATTTATTTGAAGCCTATTCATTTATTTTAATTATTATTGTTTTTGTGACTATATTTGTAATTAATGCACGTAATCACAAAGATAACCAGTTAATTCGACTAAGTACTATGCTATATAGTATGATGTTTGCAATGAGTAGCATGACTATACTAAATTATTATTTAGATTATTCACGGGTTTTTATAGACGTCTACTTATTATTATTATTAACCATCAATATTAAAAAACATCCTATTACATTAATTTTATTCTTTGCTTTGGGAGTAGGAAGTTTTTCTTTTTTATTTTTGCATTCTTAACGTTGATTTTTATTTTTATAAATTGACTATGAAATTTTTACATAATTTTTTTATTAACTGTTTTGTGCAAATAACAATACTTCTCAAATATTTTATATAGATCTAAATATAGATTTGTTATTACTTATAGTTTTAATTGAATTTAAGGTATACATTTATTTGTTGCCGAGTTTAATAAGCTATTTTCCTTAAAATTAGACTTTCGTAATTTAGATTCTATATTTTTTAAAATATTTAGTGTAATTACTGGATGCTTACTAAGCTATTAGTATTTAAATACTCTTTAATATCAATCAAGTATTTTGAAATATAAAATACGTGTTAATAATAGGTAATTATATTTTTATTATGTTCTCTAAAAGTTAAATCAATTTGCAATTGATTTAACTTTTAAACTTGGTATATTTAAATATAGTTTTTTTGGACTTGTTTTAGTTTTAGAGATAATTTTCTGGTTATAGTTTAATTTCGATAATTGCTAGCATTCTAATGCTCCTGGTACTCTTAAAGAGAGTACTGGTATTTAGCTTAGTTTTTTTTACTATTTTTTTATTTAACACTTCTTGAAATTAACTTTTTCAAAATGATTTATAAAGAGAATCTAAGTCTTAATGACTTAAGTAGGAGCTAGTTAGTGAAACTGGGATAAACTATTGAGAAAGCGATCTAGATTGCATCCCTTGCAGGGGTGCTCTCGGTGTTCGCTACTAGCTTAAATTTTAGCAATAATGTATACTCAATCAAGTGTGTGGGTGACTTCATCAACTGCTAACATCCTAACACCTACTGTAATCGCTCTTGGTAATTTTGATGGTCTCCACTTAGGACACAGAAGTGTTCTACAACCCATTTGTCTTCCTCCAACTGAAATAATTTCTTCTTATTCTACTGTTGTTACCTTTACTCCCCATCCTCAAGAATTCTTCACTGGACAAGCTCGGCAACTTCTTACTCCCCTATCTGAAAAAATACAACGGCTAGAAGATTTAGGAATACAGCAATTGGTTAGGTTACCCTTTGATCGACAATTGTCTGCCTTAAGTCCCCAGGAATTTGTAGTGCAGATATTAGTAAAACATCTCCAGGCTAAACAGATTAGTGTTGGAGAGGATTTTCGCTTTGGACATAAAAGAATTGGAAACACTAAAGATTTAAGTGAAATTGCAGCTTCTTTTGGTATTCCAGTTCATATTACTCCTTTAGAAACTTATTCAAGTCTACAAAAGCGTATTAGTAGTTCTCTCATTCGTCAATATCTTGCGGAAGGAAAGATAATAAAAGTAAAACAGATGTTGGGCTATTCTTATTCTTTGATAGGAATAGTGGTTAGAGGGCAACAATTGGGGAAAACTATTGGCTTTCCAACAGCTAACCTTAAGCTTCCTTCAGATAAATTATTACCTCGGCAGGGTGTATATGCAGTTCGAGTAAAAATAAACCGAGGTAAACGACTAAAAGGCGTAATGAATTTTGGTTGTCGCCCTACTGTCGCAGGAGAAACTCCTACAGTAGAAATTCACATCTTAGATTGGTCAGGAGATTTATATCAACAACTGTTAACGGTCGAATTAGAGGAATTCTTACGCCCTGAACAAAAGTTTGTTTCTCTTGGTAAACTCAAAGAGCAAATCGTTCAAGATTGTCGTATTGCCAGAGAAATCCTCTGTTAACACACATTGAATTTATCTACAAATTTAGAAAAGATATAAAGGACCCCTCGCATAAATTCCGACAACAGATACAATTGTTATATTAAGAAATAATCGCCAACTTTAAATATTCTGGTACAAAAATGCAAAGTAGCTTTTTCTTTGGCTTTAGTGTTAATTTATAAATACTTATTCATCTCACTGCTATCTAATTATCGAGATTAGTTTTTAGAGAAAAATAATTGTAAAGAGATTGCTAAGATCAGTTATGGTTAATCTATTGTGGCTTAGAGTAACTAATGTTTAAGACTTCTTGGTTATCTATCTTTTCTCGATTTAATTTGGTCTCTGTAGTTATTGTGTTGGCAATCTCTTTTTGGTCTATTAGTATCGGTTGGGGAATGACTTATGTTTTAAATAAATTCACCGGAAACGTTTCTGCTGCGATTGCTGCACCTCCTAATAATGATGTTTCTACACGAAACCATGTAGGGCAGGAGTTTTATATTAAGACTTGTGCAGCTTGTCATATCGCTTTACCTCCAGAGGTTCTACCTCGTGAAACTTGGAAGAAATTACTAGAAAATCCTAATAAACATTATGGTACTTCAGTTCCTAATTTAATTCGTCTGGGACAACTATTAATTTGGGATTATCTACAAACTTGTTCTCGTAGTTTATCGAGTAAGGATGAACCAATTCCTTTTTATGTGGAGCAGTCGCGTTATTTTAAGATTATTCATCCTCGAGTTAAGTTTCAGGAAACTGTTAGCAATAAAAATTGTATTATTTGCCACCCAGGAGTAGAGAATTTTGATTTTCGGACATTAACTCCAGAATGGAAAAACTCACCCTAGATAGTAACTTTTTTAGTTGTATTTAGTATTATAAATATAATTCTTGGTGCAATATTTAGTACACTAAAATCATCGTTGAAGAAGTAAAATATTTTTTAAAAAAATTAAAATGATGTTATTGTAGATATAGTTAAAATTAATATAAAGTTAAGTATACAACTATCCCAAACAATAATTATTAGTAGTTAATGCTACAATAAAAAGACAATGCTATTTACCTATTATCTACCTTGCCAATATATTTTATATCTATGACATAAAACTTCAACATATTAAGGATGTTTATAAGAATAGGATAAATTAGATAAGGACCATAAAGACTTAATAAATATTAGTAGTTAGACCATATTGCTCTGAATTAGATAGTTTTTAAAAATTATTCCTGATCTTAAAAGTTTATATTTCATCAATCTTTATTTATAAATAAAGATTGAAATTTAATAATTATATTACTTATCTATAATTTTGTTTATTTATTTTATGTATTTTAATTTTAATCTACTAAAACTACTACTTTTATTTAAGCTACTTTCAAATATTAGATTCAATCTTGTTGATTTACAGTCTCTTAACTAACAGCAGAAGGTTGACTTTTAGCAATAGGCAAGGTGAACCAAATCTGACATCCTTCTCCGGGAGAACTATCAACACCGATTTTACCTCCATGAGCTTCAATAATTTGACGACATTGATAAGAACCTAATCCAATTCCTGTCCTACGTCTATCGTGTAAACTACGGAGGTATAGTCTAAACATTTGAGCACACTGTTTCTCCTCCATTCCTACTCCGTTATCTATTAAGCAACAACGGATCATTCCATTACTAAATGTTGCCTTTAAGACTAAATTAATTCCGGGAGTATTATGTTTAAGAGCATTACTTAAAAGATGTCCAAAAACTTGACTTAACTGATTAGAATCCGCAAAAATAAATGGTAAGTTATCAGAAATTTCTAATATTAGAGTAGCTTTATTTTGACTTAAATAAGATTGCCAACCTTGACTTAAGTTAGCAACAACTTTCTTGAGAGAAATTGCTTGCAAATTCATATTTAAAGGAAACTCTTCAGCAAAATGGTCTTTAGAGAGGGCATTAATCAATGTTAATTGACGATTACTACTTTTAATCATTCTATCAAGGATACCATGGGAAATACTAAGATTTTCTCCTTGACGATTTTGGAGATTTTTTAATAACATTAACATGCCCATAATCGAGGTTCGCAAATCGTGGGAAACAGCTTGTAGAAATACTGCTTTCATGTCATATAACTTCTGCACCTCTTGAATCTTGTCTTGCAATTGATAAGTATGTTCCTGTACTTGTTCTTCTAAATTACTATTAAGTTTTTGCACTTTCTGATATAATTTAGCTTGACCCATAGCAATCATCATCTGGTCTGCTAATTGCTCTAACAATCGAACTTCTTCTTTTTGCCAGTGACGTCTTTGGGAACATTGATGGGCTACCAACAAACCTAAGGGTTGACCATCTACATGAAGGGGAACAATTAGTGCAGCTTTAATATGGTAACGTTGAGTATATTGTTCCATAGTTTCTGATAGATTAATAGAATCGATATCAGCAACCATGAAAGTTTGACCTCTGGTAAATAGAGATTGAATATCCGTAAGTAAATCATCCTTTACACTCCCTCTCAAAATACTTGAATAACGAGGAATCACTGACTCGGCAACTACATCGAGTCGTCCGTCATTGTGTAGAGTTGCAATAAATACCCGATCAGCATGAATTAATCTGCGAATTTCAGCGACAGTTGTCTTAAAAATCTGTTCCACCTCTAAAGACTGACGAATTCGCAGAGCGATCTCCGCTAATAGATGATCTCGTTCTACCGCATCTCGCAATTGTTTTTCAGCCCGTTGGCGCTCCGTGACAGCTACTGATAAGAGTAATGCTGTGGCACTGACTATGATAATAAAAATTTGCAGCAATAATATTGCTTGGAACAAGTTAGGACTTTGAATAACAAACGGACCAATTCCCTTAAGAGTTCCCGAAATTGCTAAAATAGCTACAAAAATATTGGCTAACACCGCTCCCCAAGTCTGAAAACGAAGAGCAGCCCAAACTACCATTGGAAAAGGCAAATACTCTAAATATTGAGCAGTAGTTAATCCTCCTCCTTGTACACTTGAAGAACTTCCTTGACAAATAAAAACTAACCAACTCAAGACCAACAATAGTCCTATACAAATGAATAATTCAAGAATGCGGGATTTATTCTGACGGCGTAAGATTCGGTGTCCATGAAATTTAATGCGTAACAATAAGGGAGCTGTTACTAAAATCCCGCTACAATCTCCCAACCACAATAACCACCAGCGTTGACCAAAATCGCCCCAAGAAAGGTCCCCAATAGCTAGTTGGACAAAGGTATTAATTGAAGCATTTATCAATGGAGCAATCATCGCCCCCAGGAGAATTAATTCTGTTACATCTTGAATCTTTGAGAGTTTAGAAGAAAATTGTCCGCATCGCAGTAATCTAACTGCAATAACTCCTGATAAGGTGCTACCAAGAGCAGAACTTAGAGCTACTCCATAATTTTCTCCAAAAAAAACCATTAGAATAGCATCTCCTAAAAAAATGCCGAGCCACATTTTTTCTCCATAGATTAACAATGCAGTTATGGCAATTCCTGCCGGGAGCCATAGAGGAGAAACCTCTGCTGCTATCCCCATCCATCGTAAACATAACCATCCTCCACTCCAGTAAGCGATCGCTACTAAAGCAAGTTTTACTAAATTTGAGCGAAAAGCACTCTTGGCTGAGGTCATAGAGACTTAATTTTCCTTGTAAAAACAGCTTAATCCGTCTATAATCTAAGTTATATAAAGAGTGCCTAATCCAATCTTCTTTTTACTTCCCCCACCTGGGTGAACTCGCGGTAAAACCAAGAAAATAGACAAAAAGCACCCCAAAGTATATTCTAAATTTTTTTAGTATAATTTATATCTTGATTTACAGAACAAGTTACATGAATTTTCCATAAATATCGGATAAGTCTAACATGCAAATTTTAATTGTAGAAGATGATCCTCTAATGCAGTTGGGGTTGGAACAAGCTTTAAGCGAATATCCTGATTTTGAGATTATTGGGCAAGCTGATGATGGTTATGTTGGAGTTCAACAAGCTTTGGAGCTACAACCTGATTTAGTGGTTATGGATATTGGACTGCCTCGTCTAGATGGCATTGCTGCAACGAAAAAAATCAAGGAAAAATCACCGCAAATTCATGTAGTGATTCTTACTTCTCATACGCTTCAAACTGAGGTCATTGCTGCTTTATCCAGTGGAGCTGATGCCTATTGCATTAAAGGAGCGAGTCTAGAACGACTATTAGCTGCTATTGAAGCAGCTAAGGATGGTGCAACTTATCTAGATCCTCAAATTGCTCGATTGGTATTAGATAATTTAAAACCACCTACTCCGGAATTCAACCAAAATATTGCTTTGCTTTCTGAGCGGGAATTAGAAGTTTTAAAGTTAATTGTTGAAGGAAAAAGCAATAATGAAATTGCTGAAGATCTTTATCTAAGTGCAAATACAATTAAAACCCATGTACGGGGTATAATGAATAAATTAGCGGTCGATGATAGAGTCCAAGCTGCTGTTGTTGCTTTGCGTTCTGGGCTAGTTTAAAATTATTTTACTAAAACTTTTTTAGAATAAAAGTAAAGTAAGTTAAGTTAGTATTATTTTTATTACGAATAATAGTACTAAGTTAATCATTTTATTTTTCTAACAAGTTTTCTGCAGAACTGCCTTTATATTTTTACATTATTTTACGGTCAATTGTTAACAACTAGACATAAACAAAACAGTGCCAAAGTTATCTTAAGCCTACTTCTCACAAGATATCCTTGACACTGTTCTAATTCAGTTTTTGTCGTGATTTTAACGCCCTTTATGATGGCCGACTATCTTACGATCCAATTTTTTTCCAGAGTTATTGCGGCGGGGTTTGGAATTGTCTTTACGATTCTTACTCTTAATAATTGGTTTAGATATCCCTGCCTCAGGGACTTCCCAGTCAGTTTTCATCCAATTAGGGCAATCTTTATCATAAACCATCTGTAAAGCTGCGGCAGCTATAGCCTGAGGGTCATATTCGTCACTAAGCTCTCGCACAATAGGTAAAAATGAAGCCATTCGCTCTCCTGCTAAGGAATCTTGGATCTGCTTTTGTAATCTTTCTAATCGCTTAGCTTCTACTTGAGAACGATTAGGAATACGGCACAATTCTAGTCGCTGTCGAATTCTCCGCTCAATTTGACGAACCATACGGCGGTCAATCGGTTCAATTAAGGATATTGCCGTTCCTGTTCTTCCTGCTCGACCTGTTCGCCCAATCCTATGAATATAGGTTTCTACATTATCTGGTAAATCGTAGTTAATAACATGGCTTAAATTCTCAACGTCCAACCCTCTGGCTGCGATATCTGTGGCAACAACGATCCTAATTTTACCATCTCGAAATCGATTAACTAATCGTTCTCGTTGAGACTGACTTAGATTACCGTGGTATTCGTCAACACTTTGTCCAGCTTCTTGTAACTTACTAGTAAGTTCGGAAGCAGTTTGTTTGGTTCGGACAAAAACAATGGCCGTCTCAGGAACTTCAATTTCCAAAATTGGTTGTAATGCCTTGAGTTTTGACCAACCACGAGGAACGCCATAAAGATGCTGTTCAATTTTATCAGGTGCGGCTTGAGGCTGTTCTACAGTGACTGTAACAGGAGACTTTAAGAACTGGTTCACTAATTCTCGGATTTCACGAGGCATAGTCGCTGAGAAACAAGCAGTGTTGCGTTGATCAGGGGTTTGTCTTAAAATTTTCTTCACATCATCGATAAAGCCCATGCTGAGCATTTCATCTGCTTCATCGAGAACAGCCCATTTTAGATTATCCAAAATCAGTTTTTGGCGCTCTAATAGGTCAATAACTCTCCCTGGGGTTCCAACAACAATTTGGACACCTCGTTGTAAGCTTCGAATTTGTCTTTCTATCGACTGGCCTCCATAAACAGTCAAAATATACAGTCGACGCTCGGTGGAAAAATCTTTAAGAGCGAGAGCAACCTGTTGGGCAAGTTCACGAGTGGGAGTTAGAATAAGTGCCTGTATGTTGGAATCGTTTGTATCAATCTGCTCCATAATGGGCAAGGAATAAGCTGCTGTTTTCCCTGTTCCCGTCTGGGATTGCCCTAGAATATCATGTCCTTCGAGAATTAAAGGAATCGCTTTAGATTGAATCTCTGTTGGACTCGTAAAACCTAGAGTTTCTAATTTATTAACACGGTTCTCAGAAAGTCCTAAACTATTAAAAGAAATGGTCATAAGAAATGTTAGTTGGTAACTTAACTGCAAGACTAATTTAGTACAAAATGATCAGTAAGCTCTCCCTAAGGAGGAAAGACTTATGGTATGTTTTCGTTCAACAATCTATTTCCAAAACATTGTGTTGTTGCACAACTTTTCCATATAGGTCGTAGGTATCAGCATAGGTGATTTTAACAGACACAATTTCGTTTAAGGGGGCCTCCCCCTGAATATAAACAAGACCATCAACGTCCGGAGCAAACCGCCAGGAACGTCCAATTTTATCTTGAGTTTGGGGAGTCTCTTGTTCAATTAGAACGTCAACCATTTTTCCCACATAATTTTGATTCTTGTTGAGAGAAATTGGTTGTTGCACTTGCATCAGGATTTCTCGTCTTTGTTGGGCTATTTCTGGCGGAACCTGATGCGGCATTTGATAAGCAGGAGTTTTTTCTTCTGGAGAAAAGGTAAATACCCCAACGTGATCAAACTTATGATATTCGACAAAATCAATTAAATGGTTGAAACATTCCTCGGTCTCTCCTGGGAAACCCACGATAAAAGTGGTTCTTAATACAACGTCGGGAATAGATTTCCTAAGCTGTTCAATGATGTCATGATTGGTCCATTCTTGCCAGGGACGATTCATCGCTTTTAAGATAGCCTGATGGGAATGTTGCAAAGGTAAATCTAAATAGGGTAGAACGTTTGGGGTGTCTTTAATTGCCTCAATCACTTTATGAGTAAGTCCTGTGGGATAGGCATAATAGAGCCGAATCCAGGGAATATCTACTGTCCCCAAAGCCCTTAATAACTGGTCCAGCCTAGGTTCTCCATATAAATCTAACCCATAATTTGTAGTGGTTTGGGAAACCAATATCAATTCTTGTACTCCTTGATTGGCTAATTGTTGTGCTTCAGCGATAATCGATTCAATAGAACGTGATCGCTGATTTCCTCTCAAGTGGGGGATGATACAAAATGTGCAACGGTAATCACACCCTTCTGCTATTCGTAAATAGGCCACACCTTCAATGGTAGTACGGTAGCGAGGAACCGTCTCATCAGCTATAAAAGTCGGTTCAACTGAGATTTCTTTTACTTTTTCCCCTGTTTCCACCCGTTGGATAACATCAACAATTTTTTGATAGTCCCCTGTCCCTATGACTGCTACAGCCTCAGGAATTTCACCAAGAAGTTCTGTCTGAAAGTGCTGTGCCATACAGCCGGAGATAATAATTTTTTTCTTGGCTTCTGCTAATTCCACTAATGTGCGAACCGACTCTTGACGAGCCTCTTGTACAAAACTACAAGTATTAACAATCACGTAGTCTGCTAACTCTTCGCTGCTATCTACTTTGTAGCCTGCTTGTCCTAGCAGGCCTAGCATATGTTCAGAATCAATACGATTTTTTTCGCAGCCTAGGTGAGAAATTGCAATAGTTGGCTTACTGCCCATGAATTATTGTTTGGTTACATCCCATTGTTGTATATTTGGGCTATAAACCACGCTAGTCTTTCTGTGTAGCCCGGCGGCTATAGTTTAGAGTTCAGGTGTGGATTTGCCCCTGTTCATATGTTAAGTTATACTAACAGACATTATCCAATAAAGAAAGTAACTTAGAAAAGATTGTGAGGGACCCTTGACTCTCATATGTTTTAAGGGCGGACATAACCTGGGATAGTAGTATAACTTTTATTCATATTCGAACATAATAACGACATCTGATAGACATTCTTTCCCCTAACATTACGATTTTACTTAATGTCTTCCGTGGAGCAATCTCTGCATTTTTAATTTTTAAAGATTTTATTCATTATTTTAATCCATCCATCTTCTAATAAAGTATAAAGAACTGGGACTATAATTAAACTTAATAGAGAGGAGGTCGTTAATCCTCCGATAATGGCTACAGCCATGGGCTGTCTTAGTTCCGACCCTGCTCCTAGTCCCAGAGCAATAGGCAACATTCCTAAGATCGTAGAGGCGGTCGTCATAACAATTGGCCTGAGGCGCACTTCTCCTGTCTCTAAAATAGCTTGGTGGCGATCGATTCCTCTCTGTCTTAATTGGTTAATATAGTCCATTAATAGAATAGCGTTTTTATCCAGTAATCCCAACAAGAAGATCAGCCCGATTAAAGAAATCATTCCAAAATCATTTTGGGTAATTAATAAGGCAAACATTGCGCCGATAAGAGTCAATGGCAATGATAAAAGCACCACTAATGGTTCTAACCATCGTCTAAATGAAATATATAAAACAGCTATCATACAGATAACTGCTGATATTACAGCAATGGTAAATTCACCAAAAATCTTACGAACTTGTGCTGATGCCCCTTGAATATCAAAACTAATATCACTAGGCAAGTTTGACTGAGTAATAGAAATTACCTTATTGGTAACATCTCCTAATCCAACTCCTTCTTTTAAATTTGCTGTTATATAAATAACTCTTTGTCTTTGAAAATGCTCAATTGCAAGATTTTTTTCACCCTCTCCAGACATTTTTACATCAACTAATCCAGGAACCTCTTGAATGTTAAGTTTCAACTCTTTTCCTGCTTGTTGTAGGGACTTAAAGTTATTTCCTAACAAGGCGACTTTTAAAGTGCTATCATCACCTGTTTCTACAAATAAAATATCTTCAATACTAGTAGTTACTCCTCTCAACTTGGGTAAAATATCCCTAATATGTTCTTGAACCTCACTAGTACTAAATTGACGATTGCCATTTAGTTTTACATATATTTTTCCCATCAGTGGATTACCGTGTATCCCAACAATAGTATAAGTAGATCTAACGTTAGGATCATCTAAAATTAATTGCTCAAATTTTGTTCCTATGCGACTATTAATTCGTAATAAAAATTGTTCTGGTGATTGAGCTAAATTAGAAATCCACGAAGAAGTATTGCTATTAGAATTGGTAAGTAATCGTTGCGGTATTTTAGGGACTGGCAAAGTATAAATAAGATTAAACTCTCCCCGATCTAATTTAGGAATAAATCCTTTAGGAATTAGTGGAATTAAAGAAAGCCCTAAAATAAAACTAATGATGGCAATAGTTATTACAACTTTACGATTTACTAAAGACCAATTTAGTAAATTTCGATAAGGGCGTACTAAAAAAAAAACTTTCTTATTTTTTGTTCCTTTTATCCTGGGTTTGATCCAATAAATAGCTAAAACAGGAGATAAAGTTCGGGCAACCATCAAAGAAATGAAGACTGCAGCAGAAACTGTCAATCCAAAGGGTTTAAAAAAGTGTTCGAGATTACCTCCAATAAAAGCAATAGGGATAAAAACAGCCACTATGGTAATAGTTGAAGCTGTTACTGTAACTCCGATTTCATCAGTTCCTTTAATGGCTGCCTTTTTAGGATGTTCTCCACAGTCGATGTGACGAGCAATATTTTCTATATCCACAATGGCATCGTCAACAATAATGCCAATAACCAACGCCAATGCTAGTAAAGTAAGAATTTCGAGATTAAACCCCGCGATCCTCATCACAATGGCAGTTCCCAATAAGGAAACAGGGATAGTCAAAGCAGTAATTAAAGTCGCCTGGAAATTTCGTAAAAATGGAAATATAACTAATACTGCTAGAATAATTGCTCCAATTAATCCCTGAATAGTTGACTGAGTAGCTTCCTCTATATAATCAGCTTGAGTTTCTGCTAAAATCAGCTGTATATCAGGTAGGGCAGATTCTAACCCATGTATTGCCTTTTTTGTAAGGTTTACTACATTAAGGGTATTAGCATTGGACTGTTTTACTATTCGTACCGATAAAACATTTTTACTATTGAAGCGCACCAGTGTTGGAGGATTTATCTCATCGGAGTTAACATCTTTTATTTTCCTAAAATTGCCATCTCCCAACAATTCTACCCGACTTACTCCCGGTAATTTTTCTAGTGAGGGTATAATTTCCTCTCGAGCAATATCTGCTAATGTCTCCAGCGGTTTTATTTGACTTTGTATAGCATAACTTATAGCTGCTGATTCATTAATACTGAGAGTTCTAACCTTTAGGATAGTATCAGAAGGTATACTAGCTTGTTTGATCGCATTTTTTACTATCTTAGTAGATTTATTTAGTTGTAATCGTGCATCAAATGCTATGTTAATAATACTTTGACCAGGATAGCTAGAAGAAAATAGCTCAGCCTTGCTGAGTGATTTCAAAGATTCTTCAAGAGGATTTGTCAACCTCAATTCTGTCTCTTCTGCAGTATCAAAAGAGGCGGTAGCCTGTATAACGACTACTGGAAATGAAACATCAGGAAATAAAGCATATTTTAAAGAACTAAAAGCAAAACAACCTAAAATCACTACCATACCCCAAAAGCATAGGGTTAGCCGTGCATGTTTGATTGCAAAACGAGAAATATTTAGACTTTCTCGGAGAGCTTGTTTCATCGAGTTACTATTTGACTGTCATCTTCTTCGGTTATAGCAAGTTGTCTTTTTAAATGATGATTTCTTAATCTTCAAATAAGAGATCTCCGAGAACTTCATCGAAGCAGGCTGTTCCATAAGAGGTTAAAATCTCTTTAGCCTTAAGATTTCTGTTACGATATCTAGCTAATAAATTCTGAAAATCATTTAATGTGTATTTAATTTTTAGGGTATTAACAGTGCAGTTACATAATTTTCTAGACTCCTCCTTAGTTAGTCCTGATGCTTGTGCCTCCGGGACGCAATTCTTTT
Source organism: Cyanobacterium sp. uoEpiScrs1 (assembly GCF_947331815.1). Lineage (GTDB taxonomy): Bacteria > Cyanobacteriota > Cyanobacteriia > Cyanobacteriales > Microcystaceae > Rippkaea. Next base: position 75,989 of record NZ_OX373462.1, on the reverse strand, counting down.
TGTAGAAGTCTGTAAAGGGATCTGATGCGGCACTTACGTTTTTGGAAACAGGAACGATTGAGCCCAAGCTCATTACCAACAAGGTTAATAGAGCAAACTTATAGTGAGTACTGTTAATCATAAATTTAGAGTCGACTTCAAACGACCAAGTAAATAAAAAAATGGTTTTAATTCTTCGCCATAAGTGTATACCTACCTTATATTAAAAAATATCTTTTACTATGACAGTCTTAAGAATTGCATAAACTTCATAATTTTTGATACAATAACAAAGTTCATAGAGATGGCGGCATAGCCAAGTGGTAAGGCAGAGGTCTGCAAAACCTTTATTCCCCAGTTCGAATCTGGGTGCCGCCTTTAATTAGCTCAATTAGCTTTACCTCTACTGTTTTGTCCTGTAGCGTAACATATAGTTATTTCTTGAAATCCTAAGAGGATTACTCCTTGTTACAGAAAAGAATATTATCTATCATAGATTACAAATGAATCCCACTAGTCATTCCTGAGTAAATGTGCTTTGGGGACACAGTTAAAGTGGAAACATAGCGATACTGTATTAATTAATACAATATCTACTTAAAGTGTAATTTCTCCTATATCAAAAAATAAAAATAAGTTAACAATAATGAAGTTGCTTCTCTCGGAATGTACAATTCGTAAAACCTTAGTAACGAATTAAATATTTTGTCAAGTGAACTGGTATCAATTTAAAAAGTAGTTTCATTAGAGTAGTAGTAGCAAGCCAATTATTTATTTTAAACAAGCGGTAAATAAGATGATTATGATTGATAGCTTCAACAAAGTAATCACAAATAATTAATCTCAGCTTTAAAAAATAAGTAAAATAAACCGTTGAATTGTCAACAACCATATTGATAGTAAACTTTTATAATAGTTTCTATTCCTGTAGTTAAATCATATCTAAACCCAAATTTTACATAAACTTCATCTCAAAATATATTATTCTGAGAATTCAAAAAAAATATTTTTTCTAAAAAAGTTCTTGGATTTGCCCGAAAACTCTTTTAGTTTTGCTACACGTCAACTGGGGTAAAAACTATTCACCCCATGTCAGCTAGTTATATTTCCATCTTTTATCACTAACTAGTTACTGTTGAATAAGAGTTTAATTCTTCTTCAGAAGCAAGATTTACCCGACGAATATTAGCTCCTAATTTACGTAACTTTTCCTCTAAACTATCGTAGCCACGATCTAGATGATGTAATCCTTGCACTAATGTCTTTCCTTGAGCTGCTAAGCCTGATAAGACTAAGGCAGCGGAAGCCCGTAGATCTGTTGCCATAACTGGAGCTCCAGAGAGGAATGGAACTCCCCGCACTAAAGCAATATTCCCCTTAACCCGGATATCTGCTCCCATTCGTTGCAACTCTGCCACATGGCGCAGACGGTTTTCAAATACAGTTTCAGTTATAACACTATTGCCTTCACTGAGAGTTAAAAGGGCCATAAATTGAGCTTGCATATCAGTAGAAAACCCGGGAAAAGGTAAAGTTTCAACGTCAGTTGCCCGTAATGGTGCAGGAATTAAACGTAAGCGGTTAGGCTCTTCGATAATTACTTTAGGACCAATAGCTCGTAATTTAGCGATAGCTGAAGCTATATGCTCAGGAATCACAGGAAACAGACTTATTTCAGACTGGGTAATAGCACCAGCGACCAAAAAGGTTCCCGCTTCAATGCGATCAGGAATGACATGATAGTCTGTACTATGTAAACGCTCAACTCCAGAAATAACAATCTTATTAGTTCCCGCACCTCGAATTTTAGCTCCCATAGAACAGCAAAAATTCGCTAAGTCGATAATTTCTGGTTCTTGAGCTGCATTTTCGATGATAGTTTCCCCATCTGCTAAAGTTGCCGCCATCATAATTGTTTCAGTAGCACCAACGCTTGGATAGTCCAAATAAATTTTTGCTCCTGTTAAGCGGCTACGACTTCCTTTGACACAAGCATGGACTTCTCCATGTTCGATACGAACGTCGGCTCCCATAGCTTGTAAACCTCGGACATGAAGATCTACCGGCCTGGCTCCGATGGCACAGCCTCCTGGTAATGGTACACGAGTCATACCCAAACGTGCTAATAACGGACCGATAACAAAGAAACTTGCCCTCAGTTGGGACACTAATTCATAAGGGGCTTGGGATTTACCGATATTTCTAGCATTAATTTCTAAAATATCACCTGTTCTCTGAAGCTTAACTCCTAAAGCTGCCAAAACTTGGGTCATGCGATTGATATCAACTAAGGAAGGGAGATTCCTCAGACGACAGTCTTCAGAACACAAGAGAGACCCTGCCATCAGGGCAAGAGCAGAATTTTTGGCTCCACTAATGATTACTTCTCCTTTAAGAATAGTTTGTCCCTGAATTTCTAAAACTGTTTGTTGTTTTTCAAGATGGGAGAGCATAGACGTTAAGGTATAGTTAGTCTTTATGATTGTGTTTTTAAAAACTATAATTCTTTATAGTTTTTAGTTAAAATTTGTCTACAATGTAGCCTGAAATAGCTAAAAAAGTCCAGGTTAACTTTGAATATATCTACTTGAACTTGACAGAAAATCATTGATAATTGTAGTTTTTAATTCTTGACTTAATTAGTTAAATCAGTTACCGTTGAGAGGTTGTTTTGGCAAATTGCGGGACTGGCGGAATTGGTAGACGCGCTAGATTCAGATTCTAGTATCCGTAAGGATTTTCGGGTTCAAGTCCCGAGTTCCGCATTAGATTTAGGTTCGAGATGAGTATTTTAAAGATACCCTAATGATTACTAGTATTAAAAACCCTCTTGTTAAGCAAATTAGGAAGTTACATCGTACTAAGGGACGGCGTGAACAGAACTTATTGCTTTTAGAGGGAACTCACTTATTACAGACAGCTTGTCAGGCTAATTGTTCCCTAATGACGTTATGTTTTACGGAACAATGGCTAGTCCGTAATCCTCAATTATTGACACTTGCATCTCAAAAGGCACAACACATTGAACTTGTTACCACAGAAGTGTTGCAATCGATGGCAACCACTGTTAGTCCTGACGGTGTTATTGCGACTATGGGTTTTCGCAAACAGACAGAATTGACAACAACTAATTTTCAGTTGGGATTAATTTTAGAAAAATTACAAGATCCAGGAAATTTAGGAACAATTATTCGGACTGCCGTAGCGACTGAAGTAAATGGAATCTGGCTAACTGGTGATAGTGTTGAAGTTGATAATCCAAAAGTATTAAGAAGTTCTGCTGGTGCCTGGTTCCACATTCCTATGATGGTAAGTTTCAATTTATCTACTGTTATTAACAACTATCAACAGACAGGGGTACAAGTCGTTGCAACTTCACCCACCGCAACCAAACCTTATTGGGAAATGGATTTAACCAAGCCTACTCTAATTTTATTGGGTAATGAAGGAGCAGGGTTATCTCAAAAATTAGTAACTTTAGCTGATGAAATTGTTAGCATTCCTTTAGGCAAAAAAGTTGAGTCGTTAAATGTAGCTATAGCCTGTGCAATACTTTTGTACGAGGGAAAACGACAAAGAGCTAACGCTTAAATAGTGTTTATAATAAACTAAGTATGCTCATTCTCTTTTGATTAGACAAAAGAAGACTCTTTTTTTGTTGTATAAATTAGATATTTTACTCAAAGCTTAAATTATTAAAGAACTTATTTTTGTCCTAACTGTCGACAGGAACTATTAAAAAATAAAGTTTTTACCTAAACGGTTTCCTCTGTACTAGAAAAGGAATAGAGTAAAGAAAAGTCTTTGTTAACAAATAGCATAGTATGTTGGAGATAAAAACTGCTTTATGTTAATTTCTAATAAACTATCACAATGATGGAGCAAATTAATAGAATAAACAAGTTAGTCCGATTTGAAATCATATTAATTTTCTTTTATTCTAGAAATATCCAATACAATATTCTTTGCTGTTTTAGTTCATTTCTTAGTCCTCACCGTTAACAAAATTTTTTAAAAAATACTTCAAAACAAGTCCTAATAACCCAAATTTGAAAAAATCAGATAATTGTTAAAGTGTGGAATAAAACCATCACATAACATAGTCTTTCAAGGCTATTTTTTCTAATAAAAACTGTAGATGGTTTGCATATTTAGATTTGTTAAACATTTAGAAAGTTTTTGAGTTAAAGGAAAAGTCTGACGATCTAATTGAACTTGTAACCCTAGCATAGGATCATCACCCGACGAAATGAGAAATTCTAGGCGTTGAATACTAGTCCAACTTGAAAGTTCATCAAGGATTTCAGTGATTGCCTGTAAGTAAGGATGGTTTGAGTTTTGATACCAGTGGGGATTGACCATTTTCCCTTGTTCGAACCCTAGATGAAAAATTAGAGAAGGACTGCCAAACAGAGCTATTGCGACGGGTCTAACTTCTTCCTGTAAAAATAATTGAGCGGAACGTCCCAACTTTCGTAGTTTCTCTAAATTGGCATAACGTTCTTTAGCTGAGCTTTCCTTTATTTCCCAATCAATAGCAACTGTAATCAAATAAGTATTTAACAATAAATGTCCTAATTTTTCAGCCTTTGTTGCCAAATAACTAGAGTTATAATTATTAGACTCGATTAATAAAGGAACTCTATCCACTACTTCTAAACCATATCCTTTCAAACCTGCAATTTTTCGAGGATTGTTGGTAATTAAACGAATTTTTTCAATACCTAAATCATTTAACATTTGTGCTCCCATACCATAGTCACGTAAATCAGCAGGAAAACCTAATTTTTCATTAGCTTCCACGGTATCTAGTCCCATATCTTGTAGGGAATAAGCTTTTAATTTATTAACTAGTCCAATACCTCGTCCTTCCTGACGTAAATAAACGACAACTCCTAACCCAGCCTCTTCAATCATCTTTAAGGCAGTTTGCAGTTGCATCCGACAGTCACAGCGTAGGGAGCCTAAGGCATCTCCTGTTAAACATTCTGAGTGCATTCGCACCATGACTGGTTGATTCATAAACTGTGTAGTATCTCCCTTGACAATCGCTACATGTTCTGTGCCATCAAGAACATTGCGATAAGCATAAACTTGAAATGTTCCAAATTGGCTGGGAAATTGGCAGACTGTTTCCCGGTAAACAAAGCGATCATGTTGGAGGCGATAGCTAATTAAGTCAGCAATGCTAATTAGTTTTAAATCGTGTTTTTGAGCATACTCGAATAGTTGAGGTAGTCTTGCCATAGAACCATCAGAGTTTTGAATTTCGCAGATTACCCCAGCTGGATATAGTCCTGCTAACCTAGATAAATCAACAGCTGATTCCGTGTGTCCAGCACGTTTCAGAACACCACCTTCTTTAGCTCGGATAGGAAAAATATGTCCTGGACGAGTTAAGTCGTCAGGATTAGTATGGGGATTAATTGCTACCTGGATAGTGCGGGCCCGATCATCCGCAGAAATTCCTGTCGTCACCCCTAAATGAGGAGCAGCATCAATACTAACGGTAAAGGCAGTCTGATTACTGTCAGTATTTTTTGTGACCATCAAGGGCAAATCTAAGGAATCAAGGCGTTCTCCCCTCATAGCTAAACAAATTAAACCCCGTGCCTCTACCGCCATAAAATTGATCATATCTGGAGTAGCGAATTGGGCAGCACAGATTAAATCCCCTTCATTTTCACGATTTTCGTCGTCTACTACTACAATAGAGCGACCGGCTTTAATATCGGCTAAAGCAGCATCGATAGAATCAAATTTGTTGATTGAGTTTGGTGAAGCGTCCACAGGCAATTGAGGTGTTGATAGAGTTTTTGGTCAATAGTTCTATTTTGACATTTTCACCAATGAACTATTTAAATTTATTACTTTATATTCTCTAAAATATTTAGAGATTTTCTTTTGCAATGAGATTACAATTTCTAACCCAAGAAATTGCTTGAGTGATACCTTTAAAAAAGATAGCCATCAGTTTTATCTTAGCTACGCAATCCGAACTTCTTTTAATATCTACAAGTTTATCTAACAATTGTTTTATTTTGAGCTTAGAAATTTTATGTCAAACTTCTTTGATAATTGAATTGAGAACCTTTCCGCAATCATGTCCGTATTTATAATCATCGTTTTTAACAATAAGTGCATTTAAACACTTGAGGAGTAATTTTCTCCTATAGTTTTCTGGAAAAATAAACATATCCAGAACAGAGACAAACGTGTAAAAGGTGATTTTCATATACCATAGACGAATAATTGAATTTGAAGTTTAGATGCTGAGTTGAGTGAGTTCACACTTTTTGCACGGCAAACCATATTATTAGCGTATGTGTCGTCTATAAAATCTAGTTATAGTACGATATTACTGTATGAGTATGAAAACTGCTGTCAATTTTACCTAACCGTAGGTGGACTACTTGTCAGATTAAATTTTTAGCATATCCATTATTATTGTGCAAATTGATATCATAACTTTATTTCCTGATTTTTTCACGTCCCCTCTTCAGGAAGGACTTTTGGGGAGAGCTTTGGACAAAAAGATTGCCAGAGTCAACCTCATTAACCCTCGTAAATTTACCCTTGATAAGCACAATCGCGTAGATGATGAACCATATGGGGGAGGGGTAGGAATGCTTCTCAAACCAGAGCCAGTTTTTGCGGCAGTAGAATCTCTACCGAGATTAGCTAAACCTAGTATTATTTTACTGACTCCTCAAGGACAACCTCTTAATCAATCTTTACTACAAAAATTGTCCACTGAGTATGATCAATTGGTTCTCATTTGTGGACATTATGAAGGAGTAGATGACCGTATTCGGTATTTAGTTGATCAAGAAATTTCTTTAGGAGATTTTGTTCTAACCTGTGGTGAAATCCCCGCATTAGCATTAATTAATGGAGTTGTTCGTCTTTTACCTGGGACAGTCGGTAAGGTTGAATCTCTCGAAGCTGAGAGTTTTGAAAATGGGCTACTCGATTATCCTCAATATACTCGTCCTTCTATTTTTCGGAGCTGGGAAGTTCCTAAAGTGTTAAGATCAGGAAACCATAGAGCGATTAAACAATGGCGGTATCAACAACAACTTCAAAGGACTCAAGAACGCCGACCTGATTTATGGGAAAAATGGTTGGAGTTTTTTCGAGATAATAAATAAATCTAGAATGTTCGAATATCAATTGAACATTCTAGATTTATTTATTGGACTCTTTTGTAAGAAATTATTAATGAAAGCTTTTTTATTATCTTTAATAAACACATATTTATATATACAGCCTCTATTTTAGAAGGTATCATATGAAGTCATAAGCAACTTCAAGATATAATTTTTATATTTAATATAAAAACTATATCTTGAAGTGTTATCTATACATTAAATATTAAAGTTATAAATCAGGGCTTTTTAGTAGCAGAGCTAAAATATCTCAACGAACTTCCTACTCTCATAGATAATTAGCCATGCGTACTGTTCAAGAAATAAATGAAAAAATCCTTCGCCAACAAGCGGTGGTATGGACTGTAGAAGAACTGAAGACACGAGTACAAAATAGCAGTATAGAACAAGTGTTTGAGGAAGTAGATATTATTTGTACGGGAACGTTTGAACCAATGGAATCTTCTGGAGCAATTATTAACCTAGGCCACACAGATCCTCCTATCAAAATTCGTCAATGTTGGCTTGAGGGAATTCCAGCCTATGCGGGATTTGGCGCAGTTGATTTATACTTGGGTGCAACGACGATGATTGACCATTCTGTTACTGGGGAAGCCTCTGATGGAGATAATCGTCAGGGAGCTATATTAGAACGAGGGGGGGGACATGTTATTGAAGATTTAATTGCTGGTCAACCCATTTCTTTACGGGCGATTGGCCAAGTTACTGATTGTTATCCTAGAACTTCTTTTGAGACTACTATTACCCGTAATACTATCAATCAGTTTTATCTGTATAATCCGCGCAACTTATATCAAAATTTTATTGTGGGAGTCAATGGAGGGGAGAATACTCTTTACACTTATCTTGGTCCTTTACAACCGGAATTAGGTAACGCGGTCTATTCCAATCCAGGAGAGATAGGACCGTTAATTAATGATCCTAACTTAGAAGTAATTGGCATCGGAACTCGTATTTTCCTTGGTGGTGGCATTGGTTATATTGCCTGGGAAGGGACTCAACATTTCCCTTTACAAAAACGTTTATCTAATAAAACTCCCATTGGACCAGCAGCTACTTTAGCCTTAATCGGAGATGCCAAGGAAATGTCATCTCAATGGGTTCGAGGGTGTTACTTCCACAAGTATGGCCCATCCTTAATGTTGGGAGTGGGAGTTCCTTTACCAGTTCTTTCCCCCAATGTAATTAAACATTGTTCAGTTAATGATCATGAAATTGTCGCTCCTGTGGTAGATTTTGCTATTCCTCGTCGGGTTCGCCCTACTTTTGGCTTAGTCAGTTATGCTCAACTTAAAAGTGGACAAATAAGTATCGAGGGGAAAACAGTCCGAGTTGCTCCTTTAGCTAGTATTTCTCGTTCCCGACAAGTTGCCCAAGAACTCAAACAATGGATTAAAGCAGGAAAGTTTACCTTGACAGAACCCGTAGCTTCTTTACCGGACAATCGATCCTTTATTCCCCAAGACTTATGGGGATCTCGTATTGGTTTAGATTAGATAAGGAAGAGACGTTGCTTGCAACGTCTCTATATTTTGGTATATATAATGATGCCTGCTCTTGTCCTTATGTTGAATTTAGCCTTCCCACATTTTGACGGTAATAGTTTCTGATGAAATATCGGCTACTTTGTCAGTAGGGGATTGAATACCAATATAACGCTCATATCCCGATGGCAAAATTTTTGCTGAGTCTGTAGGTCCAAACAAAGCAAAGGTATAAGTTCCTACCGCGACAGCTAACTGAAGGGGATCGCTATCAGTGCAGAGAATAGAATTAGCCCCTGCGATAATAGCTGCCAGTTTACCAACATCACTAGGTCTAGTTACTTTGAGCATGGGGTAATATTCTTTCATCAAAATAGTTTGCTCTGCATTATTGCTATCTTGCAATAAAACCATCGACAAATTAGGCTGTTTTTGCTTGATACTATCGATAATAGTTTTCCATTGCTCAATTGGATAAATAGCTTTAGGCTCTTGAGGAATTAGACTTGAGCCATTGTAAAACAACATATAACCGTCTTTTAGGTTAAGTCGCTGCTGTTCGGTTTGTGCCCAGTCAATATCTTCCTTTGGAACAGCAATTTTTAGGGAGGGACAGTAAGATCGAATCCCCAAACTAGTTAGTAAATCATGGGTAATATATGGAACATACTGTTCTGTTTTAAGGGGAACAGAATTAGACAAAAACTGGGAAGTTTGGCTTTGATATCCAACCCTTAAAGGAATGCCATTCAACCACAAAAGTAAGTCAAGAGTCCACTTTTGTCCAAAGTTGAGAGCGATATCATATTCGTGATCACGAATCATACCCAAAGCATTCAAATAATCGGCTAATCCATTGTGAGCTTGATAATCAAAGATGAGGATATCATGGACATAGGGACAAACCCGATAAGCTGATTTAGCACGAGGCTCAACCATGACATCAATTGTAGCGTTTGGATATTGAGTTTTGAGGTCTTCTAGGGTAGGAAAAAATAAGATTTGGTCGCCAATTCCCCCAGGAACTAGGGCTAGTATTCGCATAGGTACGATCCTTAGATTAGTAATCTATCGGCTTAATCACAACGTAACAGATTTATTCTAAGGTAAGATTCCCCTAAATCTCTTGTCTGTTCAGAATAAATTCTTTTTATAGGTAAAAAATATTTTGTTTTATCTCTATAACTATAAGTTTAACTTATTAGAGGTTTTTAAATTTGCCGTATCAATATTGGAAACATTATCGTAAACAATAGTTTTATTAATAAATATGATTTTTTTTGTATAAAGCACTGTTGTGTGTTAAGGATAAATGACATTAAGTTATAAGAATTAATTTATTTAGTTTTAGTTTAATAATTGATTTATATTAAGAAATGGAATAACAATTTATATTTAAAATAATTTAAATATCAGAAGGCTTTGTTAAAAAGCCAATTAGCTGCCATGGTTTTTACTAAGCAGTAACGAAAATATCTATTCCAAAAAATTTTTTGTTAAAAACTAAAAAGATAAAAACAAATTTTTAAAAATACATGTAAGTACACTTAAATATAAAGAAATATTGGTTTAATATGTTAAACCAATAATAAAGATAAGAATAATAAGTCAATAAAAAATATTTTTATGCATTTGTTCTCTATGAATATTTACCTAAAGTGTAATTAATTCAAATAATTACACATAGATAACAATACTGTCGCCATAAAGAAGATAAGTTTTTGTATAGTATCAGTAACTTCGTACAATGCAGTGAATATAAGGAATACTGTTCTCTATATTCACTGCATTGATATATAGGATATATAAGTAAAAAAGACTTCTTTTTTAGAAGTATCAAGTTTTTGCTTAAATAGTTTCCAATTCATCACGTTTCCTGAGTAAAAATATTTAATACCTCAAAATAGAAATAATTATGGTAGACAATAGAAAAAATAGTACAATTATAAGTTGACCATAAAAATATGCAGGTAGCCTTGTACCATTATTATTTCTATGGTTTTAGGGACAGTTCCTATAGTTAATGGCTATTTTCGGTCAATTCCTCCGAGAGGATACTAAAACAGTAAATTATCGTTTTATTCAAGTAAATTATCTATATGAGCTATAATCCCCATATTTGGTCCTGTGCTCTATATTCTAGTCATATAAGTATGTTTATGACCAGGAAGTACTAGCATTTTCCCTATAAAGATTAGCAAGTCTATGAATTAAAGTATCATCATACCCAAATTTTAGCGAAATCGTCTATTTAGGAATAGAAGTTTTGTCTGGATTCAAGCATCTATAATTTCTGATCTCTTATTTAAGCATTAAGTATGAAACCACAAGCAGATTCACAGTTTGACTACGTTAAGATCAATTTAGCTTCTCCAGAGCGTGTTCGTCAGTGGGGAGAGAGAACGCTTCCCAACGGTGTGGTGGTCGGAGAAGTCACTAAACCGGAGACCATTAACTACCGGACTCTAAAACCAGAAATGGATGGTTTATTTTGTGAACGTATTTTTGGACCTTCCAAAGACTGGGAATGTTGGTGTGGTAAATATAAGCGGGTACGTCACCGAGGAATTGTTTGCGAACGGTGTGGTGTAGAAGTCACCGAATCTCGTGTACGCCGCCATCGCATGGGTTTCATTAAATTAGCAGCTTCTGTTACCCACGTTTGGTATCTTAAGGGGATTCCAAGTTATTTGAGTATTCTCTTGGATATGGCTTTACGAGATGTAGAACAAATCGTTTATTTCAACTCTTATGTTGTCCTTGATCCGGGTAATGCTAGTAACTTATCCTACAAACAACTTTTAACCGAAGATCAATGGATTGAAATCGAAGACCAAATTTACGCCGAAGACTCTGAACTACAAGGAATTGAAGTAGGAATTGGTGCAGAAGCTATTCAACGGCTACTACAGGAAATTGATTTAGATGAAGTTGCTGAAAAACTCCGAGAAGAAATTCTCGAGAGTAAAGGGCAAAAACGAGCCAAATTGATTAAACGATTACGTGTCATCGATAACTTCATTGCAACAGAATCACGGCCAGAATGGATGGTGTTAGAAGTGATTCCTGTTATTCCTCCCGATTTACGCCCCATGGTTCAGCTGGATGGAGGTCGATTTGCTACTTCTGACCTCAATGATCTTTATAGACGGGTGATCAATCGAAATAATCGTCTCGCCCGTTTACAGGAAATTCTAGCTCCCGAAATCATTGTCCGTAACGAAAAACGGATGTTGCAAGAAGCAGTTGATGCATTAATTGATAATGGACGACGAGGACGTACGGTTGTTGGAGCTAATAATCGTGCATTGAAATCTCTTTCCGATATTATTGAAGGGAAACAAGGGCGCTTCCGTCAAAATCTTTTAGGGAAACGGGTAGATTATTCTGGACGTTCAGTTATTGTTGTTGGTCCTAGGCTGAAGATTTATCAATGTGGTTTACCGAGAGAAATGGCAATTGAATTGTTCCAACCTTTCGTTATTCATCGTTTAATTCGTTTAGGATTAGTTAATAACATTAAGGCTGCTAAAAAGCTGATTGTTCGTGAAGAACCTAGTGTATGGAATGTATTAGAAGAAGTTATTACAGGCCATCCAGTTATGCTAAATCGTGCGCCTACCTTACATCGTTTAGGGATTCAAGCTTTTGAACCAATTTTAGTGGAAGGTCGAGCAATTCAGTTACACCCTTTGGTCTGTCCAGCATTTAACGCTGACTTTGATGGTGACCAAATGGCAGTTCATGTCCCTCTTTCATTAGAATCTCAATCTGAAGCTCGATTACTAATGTTAGCCTGTCATAACATTCTATCTCCTGCCACAGGTAGGCCTATTGTGGCTCCTTCTCAAGATATGGTGTTGGGATGTTACTATCTGACTGCCGATAATCCAAAGGCACAAAAAGGAGCGGGTAACTATTTTGGAAGTTTTGATGATGCACTAAAAGCTTACGAACAAGAAAAATTGGATTTACATACTTATATTTGGCTCCGGATTGACGCAGATGAAGAAGTAGTTACTCTCAAACCTGATGAAGAGGTTCTCAAAACAGAGATTTTAGAGGATGGGAGTTTGATTAAATATTACCGAGAACGTCGAACGAGGGAAAAAGATGGGGAAATTATAGCTCAATTTGTTCGTACTACCCCAGGTAGAATTATCTATAATAAAACTATTCAAGACGCATTAGTTTCCATTTAGTCACCTGTTTTTTAGCAAATAGACTTCTTGCAATGTAGTGGTTGGGGACCTGGTTCTCAACCACTACATTGCAATGGTTTATATTTACCATTTAAATTAGAATGACTGTATTTAACCAAGAGCATTTATTATTCACCCCTGCATCTCCTAAATCTGACGCCATACCCACTATTTTTGCTTTTCCTAATAAATACACTATAGGAATTACCAGTTTGGGTTATCAATTGATTTGGAGAACACTAGCCTTAAGATCTGATATTAATATCAGTCGTTTATTTACAGATGTTCATGAACCTTTACCTAAGTCACCTGAACTTTTAGGGTTTTCCTTTTCTTGGGAATTAGATTATATCAACATTCTTAATCTCTTAGAATTTTTTGAAATTCCTCTTTATAGTAATCAACGAAGTTATCACCAACCATTGGTGTTTGGTGGAGGCTCTGTGTTGACTGCTAACCCTGAACCATTTGCTCTTTTTTTTGATGTGATTTTATTGGGAGATGGAGAAGAGTTATTGGATAATTTCATTGATGCCTATCAAAAAATAAGAACAGCAGATCGAGGAACAAAATTAAGATATTTAGCTAGTGTACCAGGGGTTTATATTCCTAGTTTATATGAGGTCACTTATCATAGTCTTGATGGTGAAATTAAATCGATTGAGCCGATTGACAATAACGCTCCCAATATAATCAAAAAAAGGATCTATCGAGGTAATATATTATCTGCTTCTACAGTAGTTACAGAAGAAGCCGCTTGGAAAAGTATTTATATGATAGAAGTGGTAAGAGGTTGTCCTGAAATGTGCCGTTTTTGTCTTGCTAGTTATTTAACATTACCCTTTCGAACAGCTAGCTTGGAGTCTTCTTTAATTCCTGCTATTGAAAAAGGTTTGTCAGTAACTAATAGAATCGGATTGTTAGGACCATCTATTACTCAACATCCTGAATTTGAAATTTTATTAGATTATTTATCACAATCTCAATATGAAGATATTCGCCTTAGTATTGCTTCTGTTCGAACCAACACAGTTACTAAAAAGTTAGCTAGAACTTTAGCTAATAGGGGCACTCGTTCAGTTACAATTGCGATTGAGAGTGGATCGGAGCAAATACGTAAAGTAATTAATAAAAAGTTAACTAATGAAGAGATAATTCAAGCAGCAATCAATGCGAAAGCAGGAGGACTAAAAGCAATAAAATTTTATGGCATGGTAGGACTTCCTGGGGAAAAAGACTCGGATATAGAAGCCACTATTAAAATCTTAGAAGATATTGGCAAAGCTGTGCCAGGATTAAGGTTAACTTTTGGATGCAGTACCTTTGTTCCTAAGTCTCACACTCCATTTCAATATTTTGGAGTCAATAATGAGGCTAAAAAAAGACTTAAATTTTTAGAGAAACAGCTTAGAAAAAAAGGAATTAATTTTCGTCCAGAAAGCTATAATTGGTCAGTAATTCAAGCCTTAATCTCTAGAGGAGATCGCCGTTTATCAACGTTATTGGAATTGACCCGCAATTATGGGGATACATTAGGAAGTTATAAACGAGCATTCAAAGAATTGAAAAATAAATTACCTCCCTTCGATTTTTATGTTCATAAAGATTGGAAAAAAGAGCAAATATTACCTTGGCATCATTTGTGCAGCTCTTTACCAAGACAAACTTTAATAAAACATTTAGATAAATCTATAAATAATATCTAGAAATTATTTTAGATATAAATCTATTAAAATAGATATTGTTAATTTGTTTATTTGATATAGAAAATCAATTCATAACTAAGGTTAATAAAAACATTTTAAATCTATAAAAAAGTGAGTTTACTAAAAACTATATAAATTATATCCATAAAAAATGAGATTTATTAATAATACACTTAGCTTTCTGAATAAAAATAAACTGAAATAAAAGGTATTTTAATTATGCTATCCATCTTATGTAGTTATTTTTCTTGGCTGAGGTAAAGACAATTACTTTTTACTAAAAAACTTTTATCAATCAAAGATATAATAACTACTAATAGTAGTTATTAACTAAAGAAAATAATATTTTATCTATTAAAAAACTATAGGCAATTATTTAAATTATAGTGTGAGTATTATATATGTTTTTAATCTTAAATATTGTTTATTATATGTAAATATTTCTAACAAGAGAAAAGCTATAGACTGAATCTATCTACTTGTAATTAAAATAGTTGATGATCAATAGTCATATAATATATAGTATATCTTTCAGTATTCTTTCTTTTTAGAAAAAGACAAAAAGTTAATTTAAAGTTACCAATTCTTTTCTGACCAAACTCGATGAGTAAATAAAGAAGCTGCAACCCGGACTCCTCGTAGTTGATTTAGTAAAGGAAGGTGTCCTACGGGTGCACTTAAATCCCAGGTAAACTCATTAGGATAGTAGGTCCAGTTATTATCTTTTTTCCAGCCGATTTTTATCCATAATTTAGTAAAATCTTTTCCTACAGATAACCAAATTTTCCGTTGTACTGAAAAGCCAAATTTTCCTTCTGAATAAACCCACCACAGAGAATTAATTGTATGCAAATCAATAGTAGTGAACCGTTCAACTTCAGTAAAATAAACCCATTTACGTTTTACAGACGCCTCTCCTGCCAATTCACATAGTTTTTGTCGTGTAACAGTATCAGCATCTTTAAATTTTTGGTTGATGAGTAAGTCTTTAAGAATCTTATAGTCAATGTTAGATGTTGACTTCAGGGGAACAACTCCATAAGGAAAATTAATCTGTAAAAATTCTTGAACTTTTGGTGTTTTTACTTGGTAAAGAGCTTGATATGCTTTTCCCATCACTATATTGGGAGTTCTCATCTCTGATAAAAGTAAAAATTTCATCAATATTTCCCAACTGGCTTCCCCCATGTTTATTAACTGGGGAATCATTTGAAGTTGTTTTTTTCTGGAGAATGCCAGAAATTTACTTACCTCTGGTACAGAACTATCTTTTGTACTCCAAACCTCAGCAATGTTTTGCTCAGTCATAAAATCACCTGTCGACTCTTAACCTTAACTATTCATATCACTAATTGAGATTAATAAACTCAAGACTTGAAGTTTATATACATATGTATGAATAAATTTTAGTTAAGAAATAAAAATTTTCTAACTTTCTCACGTATGTTTTATACAACATGTATAACTACTCTCATTATTAGAGTAGTTATACATGCCTATTTCTCCATAGCGATAAAATTTGGTTTATTTTACTTTTTAGTATACTGTAGAGTAGTAGTTAAAGACTAGATGTATGTATTACCTTATCAGCAAAGTAAATTATTTTTGATGACTCCAAAAGAAAATAACCAATTATTCCAAGGTAGTAATATTTGGTAACAATCTACCTAAACTAACAATAAAAAAATTATATTTTAGTTCTTTTGGAATGTCTAATTTTGAAAGTTATTATATAGGCAATAATTAACTAACTAAGTCAACTAATTTTTTCTGCAATCTGCTAAAAAATAAAAACACGATGACTATTCTTTTTTTTAAACTATAAATAATCGTACAAGTTCAAATTGATTACATTTAAATTTTTTGGTAGAGTTTTTACATATTTTGAACAAAAATTAGATTTTTCTAGATTTAATTTACTTATATATAATTTAAATTTATTAATTGTTATAAATATAATTAAATAGATGTTAAAACTACAATAGTTTTATCTCTCTATATTTAATAGATATATGTTGAATTAATATTGTATTAGTTAATAAGAACCTAGAGAAATTGTCTTTAAAACACTTAACTACGTTGGCTAAATTAAAGCTTGTTTTTTAAAATTGTTCTGAAAATCAATGAGCTTCTTGCGTTAATTCTCTTTCAATAGATATAACAACTCTTATCTTTCTAAAATAATTTACGTAGTAATATAAATTACTCTTATCGTCATATTAGATTTTTGAAAAGATTTTTTCTTATATTTTCTATATACTAATATAATATTTGACCTAAATTTGTGAATACTTTACAATGGCTTAGTCGGAAAGTAAATCTTTACTTAAAATTTTATCAGTGGGTGTTTCAATTATTTTAATAATTTGATATTGTCTTATTCTTAATCACTAGCTACAAACATCATTATTCATATATCTAATAGAATCTATACATTAGATATAAATGTTCCAACTGAAATTATTTTATTAGCAAATATTTTAATACATCGAAGTTTGATTTTTAAAAAATACTTATTATTTTTCTTGACTTTTTTTAACGAATTCGAAAGCTTCTTCTGCCGTCGAAATTTTTCCTTCAATATGAGCTAATTGAATCTCTGTCAACAATTTCCCAATTTTAGGACTTGGTTTTAGATTCAACTGTTTGATTAGATCGTGCCCATTTACTAATGGATAAGGATAAACTATTTTATCTTTAGGATCTAGGTAACGATTAATCAAAGATAGAACAGACTGAAAATCTACCTGCCTTGCTAAACTAAAAATAGCTAATACTGGAAAAACATCTCTTATATTCAAGAAAAAAAAATATAATTCTCTTACATTCATATTACCTTGATTTTTATGTAAAAGTGGAAAATATGTTAAAACTTTGGTTATAGTACTAATGTCAATGCGAGGATACTTTAAACTAACTAATTCTCGCTCAGCTTTGCTAGGAATAGAAGAGACTAAAATTGCCAGCTTTGCTTGTTGAATAGCTAAAGGATAATATTTAAAATTGTCAAAATTACAATTAAAAAATCGGCAAAAATTATTTTTAGTTAATTTTTTTTTTAGCAAGATAAATACTTGGTCAATTCTAATAAGTTGCTCTATCTGTTTTTTACTTAATTGTTTAAACCAAGTATTAAATAAACCATCTTTAATCACTCTAATCAAGTTGTCATTTCCTTGCATATTTGATAATAAATAACTCAATTCATTGTTTATTCTCTCTACTGCTACTTGTTTAATTAAAGGTGCTAATTGACGAATAGTTTTTATAGTTTCATCATCAATAGTGAAATTCAATTGAGTACTTTGACGATATGCTCTTAATAATCTTAAGGGATCGTCTTTAAGATTTTTTGGGGATATCATTCTTAAAATCCCTTGTCTTAAATCTTGTAATCCATTTAAAGGATCAATTAATTGTTGCTCGTGAAAATTATAAGCGATCGCATTTATAGTAAAATCACGCCGCTTTAAATCAGTTTCTAGATTATTCCCTTCCTGTTGAGCAAAATCTACTGTTCCTTCTTTAAATACAACCCTAGCAATTTTTCTTTCTTTATTTAAAATTACGAATCCAGCATTATAGTGATTCGCTATAATTTTAGCTGTTTCTACAGCTAAATCCGGTACAACAAAATCCAAATCCAGATAATTTCTTGAACAATTAAGAAGCGCATCACGAACTGCACCTCCCACCAAACAAGCAGCTGGTGGTAGCCATTCTAAACTAAACGGTAAAGAGTCTGCTGATAAAATCGATAAATAAGTTAAGCTATTTTGCTGAATCATTCAAATTAATAAGGATAAACTTAGAGAATCACTGATCTTAGTCTGTCTGGCTCGGACTGATGATAAGAAGACGGATAGAGAAGAGAGGCTATAATTTATGTTAACTGCAATCATATTGATTGTGGTACTGCTTACCACACAGTGAAATCTGAACACAAATAATCAAAGTCAATTAGTCATTTAACCTTTAAACTAACTGAACCCATTACTAATGTTAATATTCCCTTCCAGGGAATATTAACATTAGTAATGGAATAGGATGTAGTTAGTTGAGATAGTTTTTAATTTGAGAGGAAGCTAAAATTATGTTCAGGGGAACTTGTTACCACCTAAATTAGTCCATTTTAGATATCTATACCATCGTTAGATATGAAGTTGGGTAAATGACTGCCGACTCTACTATTTATGACTCATTTACTGCTTACTGATTTATGAAACAGCAATCAGTGATTGGAATTGATTTAGGAGGAACTGCTATCAAATTAGGACGGTTTCTCAGAGATGGTACCTGTGTAAAGTCTTTAACGGTTGCGACGCCTCAACCTTCTACGCCAAAGACAGTTTTAAAAACGATAGTGAAAACTGTAAAGCAGCTTAAATTTCATCAGTCCTGTAACGCTTTGGGGCTAGGGACTCCTGGTCCAGTTGATGCTCGAGGAAAAATTGCTAAAATAGCTATTAATTTATCTGGATGGCAAGATGTCCCGTTTGCGGATTGGTTGGAAACAGAAATTGGACTTCCGACTATCATTGCCAATGATGCTAATTGTGCTGGTTTGGGGGAAACTTGGCTAGGAGCAGGAAAAAACTTCAAAGATATGATTTTGTTAACTTTAGGAACTGGCGTGGGAGGGGCTATCATCTCTGATGGACACCTATTTACTGGACGTTTAGGATCCGCAGGAGAATTAGGATTGATTACCCTTAATTTTGATGGGCCTCCATGTAATAGTGGAAATCAGGGATCTTTGGAACAATATACTTCGGTTCAAGCGATTCGTCGGATGACAGGAAAAGAACCAATTGAATTAGGACAATTAGCTGCAAAGGGTAACCAAGAAGCTTTAAAGTTTTGGGAAGATTATGGTCGTTTATTAGGAGCAGGATTGGCTAATTTGATATATATTCTAACTCCTGAAGCAATTGTTATTGGAGGCGGAGTAAGTGCAAGTACCCCTTATTTTTTCTCCACCACCTTCTCAGAGATTAAAAAGCGAGTTTTGCCTAATTATAGAGAGGGATTACAACTAATTCGAGCTAAATTGGGTAATCAAGCAGGAATGATTGGGGCAGCTAAATTAGCTTGGGATAAAGTTGATGAACTTACAAATCATTCATCATGATTTGTTGATATTAATTTACACATTTCTGACAATTCTAATTTGTAAAACAAAAACAATTGAGCAACTATATTATAAGTTTATTAAAATACTTAACCCAAATTGTTAATAAAAATCATTTTCTGTATAGAATACAAAAGTGCGATGCTGTTTAATTTTTATTTTTAAATATCGGTCAAAATCAAAAATCAATTAATGCTTTATATTCTAGTACCTAAAAAATTTAGTTATTTAAGTATAAATGTTTAAATAAATTACTCCTTATATTACTGTCAATCCTATCATTTTAAATATTAACAATATAGCAAGTAAATATTCAAAAAAATATTTCATTAATAAAAAATATAATTTTTCAAAACTGAACCTCAAAAATATTAGTGATATATTTAACATATTACTGAATAATATTTCAATTATTATTCATTTTTGTTTGATTACTAACAACAGAAGAAACTAGTTTTATATAAATACTAACAAAACAGTTAATATTAACTAAAATCATTTGTAATTAAATATAAACTAAAACAGGTAAAATATAGTAAATTAATCATTACTATTAAACCTACAGACGTTAGTATATCAGCTTTATATTAATTTTTAAAAATTAATATTTATCATTTTTGTATTTTAACAAATAAAATTTATACTATTTTTACTGATATTATATAAAGCAACTATTTTACAAAACAATCTCCATCAAACTATCAATATGTACCAACTAATGATATCGTCACTTGGCAACTATATCTTTCTAGAGAACTAAGTATTTGGACTATTATAATTAGCTTAAGTCTTAATTGATTCCTTGCTTGACTGAATATATGACAATGACTAAAAAAACTTTTATTTAATTTTTTAAAAGACTCATTAACTAATAACTAATCTGCTAAGGTCCACATAAAATCAGATAATTAAAGACAAAATAAATTAGTCTTCGAGCTGCTGCGAAATAGTGAGAGTATATCATAGTATTAACTACCTGTGAACATACAATGACATCCACTAGAACAACAACAGCATACCTTGCTGAAATGCGGTATCTTCCATCAATTACTGCAAATAAGGAACCGCCTTAATTCTAAGGTCGATTAGGAGATCTATAAAAAGGCTTTTTAACAACCTTTGCCGGATATAATTTACCCCTAACTTCTACCTCAAGAGTATTTCCTATATTACTTAATATACGAGGAACATAAGCCAGAGCAATCGCTTTCTCTAAAGTAGGAGAGAAAGTTCCACTGGTTACTTCTCCAACCTTGTTACCATCTGAAAATACTGAGTAACCATGACGAGCAATATGTCGCCCTTCCATCTGTAAGCCTACTAAACTGCGGTTAACTTTTTGAGCTTTTTGTTGTTCTAGGATTCTCCTTCCCATAAACTCTCCTTTAGTGTCAAAATGAACTAACCATGCTAAGCCAGCTTCTAGAGGAGTTGTGTTATCTCCAATATCCTGTCCATACAAAGACATAGCCGCCTCTAACCGAAGAATATCCCTAGCCCCTAAACCACAGGGAGTGACCCCAGTTTGGGATAGTAATGACCAAATTTCTTGTCCTACCTCCGGATCAACCATTATCTCAAAGCCATCTTCTCCCGTATAGCCTGTGCGTGAGATAAAGGCAGATTTGCCTAAAACTGTTCCTTCTAGATGTCCAAAAAAATTAAGTTGAGTAAGATCTTCCTTCACTAATGACTGTAATTTTAAAACTGATTTAGGACCCTGAATAGCAATTAAGACTTTTTTTCGGGATAAATCTTCAAAAACAATTGCCTTATTACTTAAATGCTCTAAAAACCAGGTTTTATCTTTTTGGGTTGTTATTGCATTCGTAATAATAATGACTTTTTCATTTCCAGTTCCAATTTCTCCCTGGTTATAGATAATGATGTCGTCAATAATTCCTCCTTGTGGATTTAGGAGTACCGTATATTGAGCCTGTCCTCGTTGTAACCGCTCTAAATCTGAAGAGACGAGAGGTTGTAATAATGAGAGCAATTGAGGACCCTGAAGAATAAATTTACCCATATGGGAAATATCAAACATTCCAACATCAGTGCGGACTGCTTGATGTTCAAGCTTAAGTCCACTAAATTGAAGTGGCATTTCCCACCCGGAAAATTCTGTTAGTTTGGCTTTTTGTTGAATGCTCAGATTGTATAAAGGGGTACGTAGAAGATAAATAGAAGAATCTGATTTAGTCACGATCTGATAAAAATATTAAGACATAAAGAACATCATTATAACCAACTTTTACTGGTCCTCTTAATTTGAGTCTTTAAAGTATAGAGAATACCTCCATTAAAGTAATTACATTAATTCCAAAATCTCAGGCAAACTGTTTTTTTGCAGTAAAGTTTACTAAAACTTTTATGCAAAATACCTTTCCCATTAGGGATAACCCTATATTATCAGTGTCAATAAATAATAAAGAGAAATAAAGAAGTCGTTAGAATGTTTCTATCTACCTAAATATCTAAATTTTGTTTTACTTTAATTTTGGAAAAAATAGTAACAACTCATTTTTTCTTGCACTTAACTCATAGATATTGTTATTGCCAAAAGGCAATAGACAAATATATAAGGATACCGAAAGTTACGACTAAAAATGAAGAAAACCTCTTCTTTCAGTGAGCAACCTTTACATAATAACTCAAGGATCAGATTGTCAAATAGTTAAATCCGTGAGCACTACTTAAGGCAGTAACATGACCACTATAACTTCTCTTGTCAATTCTACATAAATAGATATGACATCATATATCAGTTGAATAAGAAACAGAAGTTATAGATTTTGTAATCATGAACTCTTTTAGTCGGTTCTCCTACATATGAAAAGGAATTTAAGGTTTAAAGTAATGATTTGACTTAGAAGTCATTCATCTTCATTCTTAAATTAAGCTAGAGTCTTTTAGTGAGCAGATCCATTTCCATGGTAGTCATCGGAGTCATAAAATCCATTTTTTGTTGCAAAAAAAAGACTTGAAACAATAAATAAAGCAGTTAAAATTGCTAGAACTAATTTTACATCCATAATAATCTAGTGTTTTTTCCTGTAATTTCTTAATCCTAAACAATAAATAGCACAGCTGTCGATGTTTTTAATGCCTTCAAAAATGATAACTTTCTTAAGAGTTCACGGACTGTTGACAAAAGTTCTCTCTAGGTTCATCTACAGGGGAAGCAATGGGAACTTCTTCGACTTCTGGCAAAGGTCCTACGACCAACTCCTTTAATTCTTTAGAAGATTTAATACCACCAGACAGGCGTTTAAGAAGTTTAGGGCGAGGATCATGAAGTAGATAAATAATTTCATCATCTTGTTGCCAGTCCTGGGTTGCTTTAACCACTTGTAAACTTCCTTGTCGTTTGATTAAAAGAGGTAAGAGTTCTCCCGATCGAATCAAGGACTGAAAATGAGCTTGTTGTAAAGATAGTCCAGGTTCTTTAAATTGAGTTTTCCCCAATTTCATTTGTTCTTCTCTTAAGTATTGATTCCAAGTCTTAATTAATTGTTGGTCTATGAAAGCTGCATTAACTTTAGTTTTATTAGTTGTAGAATTATTGGGTGTATTACTTGGAAAGACTGCAAATACTCTAGGGGGTTTAAATTCTTCTACCGCTCGCTGAGCCAGGACAAGATTAACTTCTCCATTACTAGTCAAAGCCATGAAATTACCCATTGAGTCAATTCCTGCTTGTTCTAGAACGTCAGGATCGAGCCCACTACTTTGAAATACTGATAAACCTTCAGCTTCAGCTTGTTGACATGCTTCAGGATCGGTATCAATTAACACTACAGACTCTCCCTCTTGTTGAAAAAGTCTTCCAATTAAACGTCCTATATCATTACCTCCGACGATGACTGCTCCTGTGGCATCGATAGAACTAATCTTTAACGCTTGGGCAACCCAACGAGCTGATAATCCTTGAATAAAGACAGTCATCATAATTGTTAGAAATACTAGCGCTTTAATAGATTCTCCACCATTAATCCCCTTCTCTGTCAGTAAAATAGCAAATAGAGAGGCAACAGAGGCTGAAACAATCCCTCGTGGAGCAATCCAAGCTAAAAATAGTTTTTGTCGCCAATGAAGATCACTATTCCATGTACATAAAACAACACTGATTGGTCTAACCACTAACATTAGAATAAGAACGGTGAAAACACTTCCCCATCCCAAAGCAAAAATACTATCAATGGAAAGATCCGCAGCCAAAAGAACGAATAGAACTGAGACACAAAGAACAGTTAATTGCTCTTTAAATCGCCGTAACAAACGTTCTTCTGGAATAGAAGAAGCTCTAACCACAATCCCGGCAACTACAGTGGCCATCAAACCTGATTCACCGCGACTGAGTTGAGCCAAGCCAAACAATCCCCAAACTCCTGCTAAAACTACCAGATTTTTTAAGTCTTCTGAGAGAAAACTAGTATTCTTGAGGATAAAGCCCAGCAAAGCCCCACTAAGTCCTCCGATAATTGCTCCAATCCCTAATCGTAGAAGAACACTACTGAAAATTTCTACCGGACTAGCATTGCTGTTTAGAATGGTATCTAAAACCACCACTGCTAAGATAGCTCCTACTGGATCAATGAGAACTCCTTCGCTTTCGAGAAGAGTAGCCACCTGGCGATCTACTGACACCTGCTTAAGTAAAGGACTAATCACTGTAGGTCCTGTAACTACCACCAATGCCGCGTAGAGAAAAGCAATGGACCAAGGGAATTCCGCTAACCAATGAGCTGCCATGCCCCCACCAATTAAGGTCACAAGAATACCAATAGTGACGAGATTTTGCAAGCTACCTGATACTTTTCCTAAATATCGTAATTCTAAGCTTAATCCTCCTTCAAATAAAATAATAGCTACAGATAAGGCAACCAAAACTTCTAGTCCTACTCCTAACTGATGAGGATAGAGTAAGTTTAAGACATCAGGGCCAAGTAAAATCCCAAATAGTAACAAAAAAACAATACTTGGGACCTTGAAAAACTCAGCGGTCACTTGGGCAGTAATGCCAGCAAGAACAGCGATGACAATTTGCAGGGTCAGTTGAAACGATCCTTCCATAGGCTTACTTCAGTGGCCGGCAATGTTTAAAGGGACGATTACTATCGATAACTTTTGGCTTCAAATTAATAGCTTATTGCAGCTTCAAATTTTCCTTAAATATTAAAATAATAGGACTTTACGGTTTCATAGTCACTCTGGGTATTCTAACATTTAGATTCTAGAAGCCGTCATCCAGTCAACAATTTAAATTAAGTGATGGACTGGTACTAGATATTGAATCCGATAAATATAATTAATTAAGCTTTTAGGAGGCACTAGATCATACTAATGTTTTTTTATCTCTTATCCATCACCTATATTCCCCTAAGATGAATCATCTGATATTTATTTGAAGAAATCATAAGACAGAGAACTATTAGAAAATCATTGGCGAGAATTATCAGTTTGTACTGGATTATTCTTAGCAGTTCTCCCTCTTTTAAATTTAGCGTCTCCCTTTCTGAACGAGCAAGAAAGTTTAGTAGCTCAGAGGATTAAAATGAAATTGCGCACAATAATTTTTGATAAGGTTGATAGCTCTTTACGACCCTTTAAGGTGAATCCTGTCATCAGTCCCCTTTTAGGTAGGTATTTTGTTGTTGCACTTACTTACCTTTAGGGAGAAATTAGAGAAAAAACAACCCGTTTATCAGATAAAATACTGAATGTCTTTTCTATCTTTCTTCTTTAGAGTCTGAGGCATTTGATAGACGAATACCAGCTTTATTTTTTTAAATTTGGTTTCCTATGGTGCCTCAAGGATGATTTACTCGGTTAGACAGAGCACTACATTGTTTTGAAGTCCTAACAATGTAGTGCGTTTTGCGAGCATGTAGAGATTACCAATAGTCTATTGGGATGGGTTTAAGTCTTTCTTCTTTATCCTTTACTCAAAAAATTATAAACTCATGTATGAGTATACTCTTCTATTTTTTATGGCACGGGATACTCCGCAACCCTTAAATGATAGCTATATAGAAATAGGCAAAGTAAATTTGAGTTTGGGACAGTTATTTAATCTTAAAATGTTACCCCTGCCTAGAATAGGCTATTTGATGCCTCTTTATCCTTTTATAGCTTTGGCATACAGCTTAGTAGTGACCAAAGTGTATTATAAAAGAAACAGACTCTTTTATCTGAATTAGTTAGTTTAGGACTATCAAGTCTTTTGTTTAATTTTTCTATTAATTCTAGCGATTTATTCCATTGCTTATCTGTAATATTAGTTTTGACCAATATAACCTCTAGCCCCCACTTTTATAGTCATAGAAATTATTATAATTTGCGGCAATCGTCAGTTTGCAAATATATCGTCCTGGGGAACGGATCTACCATTGATGTTATTAGTGACTTCTCACTGTTGAAATAGAAAAATTCAATCTCACAAATTCATTCAATCCTTAACAGAGATGTCAGAAAACAATATTCCTACCCACAAAATGGTGTACATTGATTTATCCTAAAAAATCAAGAATCAAACTTATACCAGGATCGCCATATTAACTCTTGAAATTTTTTTACGATCTTGGCAAACTATACCTGAACCATATATCCTCTTCACTTTTTAGTATTTAATTACCAGAATTCAAAATTAAGTAGTTGTATATAAGTTACATTGACCATAATGATAAAAAATTAAAATTTATTCCTTTTTTTATGAACTTTTATTGAGCAGTGGCGAAGTGGGGTAGGTTACATATATTTTTGAATAAAAACTAATAAGCTTTCTTTCGAACTGTAACCTACCAAATTAGTTATTACACCCAATCATATTGCTATTTTCATTTTTAGCAATTATGAAAATTCAACTACTTGAAGAGAGCTTAGACATCATAGTATAAAGCAAACTCATAAGGATGAGGACGTAATCGTAAAGGGTTAACTTCATTATCAAGTTTGTATTCAATCCAACTCTCGACGAAATCTTTAGTGAAGACTCCCGTATCTGTTAAGAATGCCTGATCTTTTTCTAGAGCTTCTAATGCTGCTTCAAGAGAACCTGGAGTTGAAGGAATTTTACTTAACTCTTCAAGGGTAAGATCATAGATATCTACGTCTAAAGACTGTCCTGGATCAATTTCATTTTTAATACCATCAATTCCTGCACATAGCATTGCTGCAAACGCTAGATAGGGATTGCATGTAGCATCAGGACATCGGAATTCTAAACGCTTAGCTTTAGGATTTGGTCCCGATAAAGGAATACGGATAGAAGCAGAGCGGTTACCTTGAGAATAAGCTAAGTTTACGGGAGCTTCAAAACCAGGAACTAAACGCTTATACGAGTTAGTGGTGGGATTAGTAAATGCTAACAAAGCAGGAGCGTGTTTAAGGATACCACCAATATAGTTTAAAGCCATTTTGCTCAAATTTGCGTAGCCATCTCCCCAGAACAATGGCTGTCCATCTTTCCAGATAGACTGGTGAGTGTGCATCCCAGAACCATTGTCATTAAACACAGGTTTAGGCATAAACGTCACGGTTTTACCATATTTCTTAGCCACATTTTTAATGACATATTTGTAGGTCATTAAATAATCTGCTGCTTCAACGAGAGTAGCAAAACGAAAACCCAATTCGTTTTGTCCTCCTGTAGCTACTTCGTGGTGGTGTTTCTCAATTGGAACTCCACACTTAGCCATAGTTAACAGCATTTCCGTACGCATATCCTGTAGGGTATCTGTTGGAGGTACGGGAAAGTAACCTTGTTTGTAGCCAGGTTTATAGGCGAGGTTTCCACCATCTTCTTTCCGTCCCGTATTCCAACGTCCTTCCACACTGTCTATGCAGTAATATCCCTTACTCTCAGTTTGGTCAAAACGAACATCATCGAATACAAAGAATTCAGCTTCAGGTCCAAAAAAAGCAGTATCACCAATTCCCGTAGTTTTGAGAAATTCAACCGCTTTAGTAGCAATGGTACGAGGGTCTCGGCTGTACCATTCTCCTGTGCGAGGTTCCTTGATACTACAAATTATGCTGAGAGTAGTCTCTTCGTAGAAGGGGTCGATCCAAGCTGTTGTCGGATCGGGAATCATGACCATATCAGACTCGTTGATGGCTTTCCACCCCCGAATACTTGAACCGTCGAAGGGAACCCCATCAATAAAAGAACTTTCGTCAATTTGATTGTAATAAAATGAGCAATGTTGCCAAATCCCTGGGGTATCAATGAATTTCAGATCAATAATTTTAATGTTATTGTCTTGAATTATTCTCAAGACTTCTTGAGGGGTTTTAGCCATGGACAGACTCCTATATTATTCAGCCTCAAACCACCAACCCTAAAGATAGGCCACAAGATATTTTGTATCCCATGATACAGGTATCCTTGTTTAAATCTGTAGATAATGCAAAGTTTTGAAGCTACTCTGCAACCTAAGTAGTCGGACATAAATGAACAACACTATGTTAACCTGAATCTGACAAGATTTGAAAATATTTTTATTATCCTTCTATTTTGCGAAATGTCTTTACAAGACGTAGTCATACCATTGACTCAGTTGGCAAATTATTGTACGAACTACCAAGTGAGCTCTTTTTAATCCAATAATAATTTTTCTACTTTCTACTCCATTACTGTCATTCTAATCACAATAAGCTATGTACTGCGTCTTTTGATAGGTTTTTAAACTTTACTTTACCCAAAGTAAAGTTTTTCCTCATTTCCATTGAAGAAACTATCTTAAACTACAGATGGTATTAGTTAATGTATAGTCTCCATTTTTAATTTTAAAGTTATTTTGAGCTCAACTTGTAGCAATTAATCTTAAACTTGATCTTAAACCTGGAATACATAGTAAGAAAATATTACCTAATTTATGTGCTGACCTACTATTTATGTATAAATATAAAAAACTCATAAAAAATGATACTAATTATTTAATACTTTTTTAGTAAATAATTGATATCATTTAAGGAGTCAATATTAATTTAGTTTTAGCTCGATAATAATAGCATATAAGTAAAAAATACGGAATTATAGTCCATAAACAGTTACTATAGGGAACCAACTTTAATGTCATACATGACTACTAATCCAGCCCAACATTACGGTTTGATCAATGTGATATATTTGGCTGTGATCTAGATTGAAATATGATAGATTAATTTAAAGACTATTCAAAGCTATTGTACAGTTTACATCAGTTATTAACACATAGCCCTTGAGTTTAGTAAAATTTACGTTATAGTCTATTGAAAATTAATGAGATTCTTAAAAAGGATCATCTGTATTGGTAAACAGAAATTATTTCTACTTCTCTAAATCAAAAAAGATTGTTAGGATGTAGACTTAGCGTAACTGAAATTATTTGATAAGCACCCAGTTTGGGCATTGAAAAGTAATGAGTATAAGACCGTATGTGGAAGTTCAATTGAAACTAATGGTGGCTGTCTCTCCAGTAGCCCCCAAAGGGTCAACTTCGGTTATACATAATGCTTACCCCAACTATAAAATCATAGTACTCAATGACGATTTTAATACTTTTGAGCATGTCTCTAATTGTTTAATAAAGTACATACCGAAGATGACTAGTGATCATGCTTGGACATTAACATATCAAGTCCACTATGAAGGTCAGGCGATTGTCTGGGTCGGACCTCAAGAACCAGCTGAATTCTATCACCAGCAATTACGGAGAGAAGGATTAACTATGGCTCCTTTAGAGGAGGCTTAAAATTATGCCAAAATCTAAAGGAAGACTTGTGTGGAACCATTCAACTCATCTTCAAGGACTAATTCCTGTTCTTGAAAAGTTGATTAATTATACTGGAATTTCTACAGTCACTCCTGGTGTGATTAGCCGTTCCAAGAGTCATTACCCTTACTTAAAGTTACGGATCTCCGTCCCTGTTCGCGGTGGTTATAAGATAATCGCTAGACAAGGAAAAACAGTTCAAGAGGTCTTTATCGTTACGAAGTTAAGTCGCCAAGAATTAGAAACTGTTATTAATAAAGTTCTTAGTTAAAATTAAATAATCAAGTAGAACAATATTAATTAGGTAAAAATTATATTTTAGTGATTGCAACAGCAGGTGTCCATATTTAATTTAGAGCTAATATAAATATAAAAATTAGTAATTTAGTTTATAGAAACTGGATTGGTAATAATTAAGTATGATTTATCAGTAGACACAAAAAAATTAGTCAATCATCATTCATCATGTGTTTGACTAATTTTCTTGCTTCTTCTTTAGTTGTAATCTCTCTATCTAAAGTAGCATTTAACAACCTGTCTAAAATAATTTTGTATTGAGGTCCTGGTCTATAACCCATTGCTATTAAATCATTACCATTTAATAGCGGCTTAATCTTCGACCATTTTGTGAGATACTGCCATATTGTATAACGGATACGTTTAGAAGAACGGACTGCTATTAGGATTAAATCAGACTCTTGGTAAAAGTTAAACATCCTGGTTATTTTACTTTTTGTATCTAATTTTATTAGATTTTCTTTTATGTCTAATTCAATTTCTGATAATGTTTTTAGGCGTCGAATACTATCTTTTGGCAATTGAAGATTGAGAGCAATTTTACTTGATTCTGCTATGTCTAACTGACTAATTAAGGCTTCTAAACGGAGTAACCAATGTTCTAAATTATTTTTAGAATCAATATATCTGAGCCAACGAGAAAGATAACGAATTTGCCACCATGATATAGCATCTAATACTAATTTAGAATGTAGACACATTAAAGCATCTAGATCAGCTAATAATCTTAAAGCCGGTTTCCAATAACCAGCTTCTAGAATATATTTTAATTCTGTTTTTAATCTAATTTTTAAGGAAGGTACTTCATACTTTTTGTTTATTAACTGCTCGTAAATACCCCCTTTAACAGCATTGCTAATATAGACTTTTGTTTGGGTTTCGATATCAAATTTTAACCGCACTGCAAAACGTACTGCTCTATAGATTCTGGTCGGATCCTCAATAAAACTATTAGCATGAAGTACTCGAACTTTACGAGTTTGTAAATCTAACATTCCTCCGAAAAAATCTAATAGGTCCCCTGCTCTTGGAGATGTTAATCTAATTGCTAGAGAATTAATTGTAAAGTCTCTACGATACAAATCTTGACGAATAGAACTCGCTTCAACTTTAGGATTAGCCGCAGGATAAGGATAAAATTCTGTTCTTGAAGTTGCAATATCCACTGATAAGGAACCTAATTGAGGATCTTTATGCCATAACAAAGTAGCCGTTTGGAATTCTCCGTGCACTGATAATTTAGTATTTGAAAAACTTTTTTGCAGAATTGAAGCCAATTTAACCCCAGCTCCCACATCAGCTGAATGGCGAAATCCATCGACGACTAGATCAATATCCTGTACTAATAAAAATTTCTCTTCTTCCGATAAAAATAAATCTCGAACTGCTCCACCAACTATGTACAAATGCCAGCCCTGTTTTTCTGCTTCTTTTGCAGCAAATTGTAAAAACTTCCAAATGGGGGAGGACAAACGCTGACTGATAAAAGAAAGAGAAGAAGAGATTAAAGTAATTTTCTTATCTTTTTGATTTTGTTTTTCTCTTCGATTTTTATAAATTTGCCGTAGTAAATCAGTCCTTGTAATGATTCCTAATAATCCATTTTCTTCGACGACAGGTAATCTTCCTAGATCGTGAGTTACCATTATTGATTCAATTTCAGGCAGTGTAGTATCAGGAGTAATGGTTTTAAGTTGCTGTGCCATATATCCTTTGACTGGGGCATGACTTAGTCCATAATGAAAGGCTAATTCAAGATCTCGACGAGAAATAATACCTACTAAGTGTTTACTATCATCGACAATTAATAATCCAGAATGTCCATAACGGAGTAAGATTTTTTTTGCCTGTTCTATGGTTGTTTCTGGGCGAATTGTCCTAACAGGAGAAGACATTAAATCTCTAGCAGTTAGAGGATAAGGAATTTGAGCAATGAATTCTTGCAATAAATTATCTAAAGTTTTTCTAGGTTCTGCCTCCCGTAATATTAAAGAAGCAGCTTGTTTATGTCCTCCCCCACCATAAACTTTAAATAATTGATTAAGATTAGTCTCTTTAATCCTGGTGCGGCCAATAATTGTTAAACGCCCCTTTTCATATGGTTTATTACTACGACGTTTCTTATAAGAATGACCTAATAACAAAGCGTCACTTTTGGTTAATTTCATTAATCGTTGAGTTAAATTAGACAAACCAGAAATAAAAGTTTCTGTTGTTAATAAAACAGAGGTTACAGTGTAACCTTTAATATTAGTTTTTTGGATATTGTTTAATGATTCTTGCAGTAATTGTTGTAATTTTGGAGAAAAATCAGGATCGCAATACTCAGCAACAGTTTCCAGATTTACTCCTCTTTCCATTAACCAAGCGAGAGCATATACGTCACGGGGAGTGGATTGAGAGAACGTAAAAGAACCCGTATCAACATGAATACCTAATGCCATGACTGTTGCTTCGATAGGATTAGGATAAATGCACTCTCGTTGCATTATTTCGACTATTATAGTTGTAGTTGCCCCAACAGGTTCAATTTTAGTGAAGGTAGCAGGTATATCTGAATCTGATGTAGTGTTGGGGTGATGGTCATAGATTTCAATATTTGTGATGTGCGGTAGATCAAACCAGGCAGAAACCCTTCCCAGCCGTTCACGTTGTTGAGCATCTACTACTGTTAAAGAACGAATTTGTTCAATATTAACGCTACGCAGTTCAATCAAAGCCAGTTCATCTCGATAAAGAGACAAAAAATCTTTAACTGATGGATGTGCACCCCCGGTAAGAACAATTCGACTATCTATCCTAAGGAGAGAAAGTCCCACTGCTGCCCCTAGTGCGTCAAAATCTACGGTTTGATGACATAGGATTAAGTCCATAGTTAACTTGGATATATTTATATTTATCAATATAAGTTAAGATTCTCTACTATTAAACAATTGAGGTCAATAATCAGTTTAATTATTTTAGCTATCGATTTTCAAATACAAAACAATGAACTTAAGTAGATTAAAATATCAAATGTGTAAATATATATTTTTTAGACTTAGTAAAATATATACCAAGTCAGTATTTACTAACTTTAATAAGTTTGTTGTGTCTATATTTTATTTTCTTAAAAATTCGACTATTATACATATAATATTTAGAGGCAACTAAACTGATATTAATTATTTTTTTACTTGTACTTGTTAGTTTTGTTGCAGTCAACTTAGAAAAACTAATAATATTTTTTCTCGAAATATCTTAATCCTAATTATACCTCGGCAGTAATTAAAACAAAAATGTAATTTAGTTGACTTTGCCTACGAGTCATACTTAGTAACTGATCCTTACTTTTTAGTTTTCTATAATTATGAAAATTAATTAATAAAGACACAAAGAGAATAAACTTTTTAAAAAAGTATTTTATGTAAAATACTTTTAATCTTCAAAATATTTTTTTATAAAGTAAAGTTTGATTATTGACTAATACATAGGTTGACAAATAGAATTGAATAAATGAATTTTACATTCATTTATTCAATTCTATTTGTGGTATTTCTTTATATTTTTAATATTTATATGTTTTTATTTTTACATCTACTTAATTAGAGATAGTACAGTATTTTACTGTCAATTACCTGGTCATTTAATATATAAAATATTGACATTCTATATTGTTGGTTGATTCTTAATATTATATCAGTATAATAAAGTGACTTATTGAACAAAATCTAGTTAAATACTAAAAGATATATCTAATATACAAAATTGATATTTTTATTAAAAGTTAGAATCTCATCTATAGTGACAAGAATTATTTATGTTGATAAACTAACAAGAGTATTTACTGAATATTTATCTATGACTTTATTACGTAGGTTATAGTTTATACATTAAAATAATAGATAAGAATAGCACCACTCAAAAAGCATAATATAACCATTGTAACTAATAAATTTATTTTGTAATTCTATTTATTTGTACTAAAGTGTTAAAACTAAATCAGTTCTGTTAAATATAAGTTATTTGTAAAATGCTCCTTGAAAAATATTGGAACAGCTAGTGTAAAATACTTAAAGTGTCAGACAAAACTTGACCAATAACGATATAGTAAACATCAGAACAATTTTTCGTTAGGCTATCTCGGTGACACAGGTTTCATTTCAGTATAGACAACTTCAATATCTTCTCTCACCTTCATCATTGAAACATTTCAGTATTTCAATGATGACTATTATGAGACAAAAAAGATGGCGAAAAAGAGGATTATGGTTAATAGGATCGACTGGTGTAACCTTTATGGTTGCTTGGGATTGGAAACTAGTACTGGCTACCATTACTGGTGTCATTTTAATGGTCTTAATATATCAAATTCAGGAAGGCAATTTGCACAGTCGATGGTTATATTATCGTGAAATTCTCAGCGGGTTATCTGGCAAGTTAATATTGGCAGTTAGTGCTGGAGGTTTAGGGGCTATAGTAGTTTATATTGCTGCATCTATCTGGGCTACTACCGAGAATTATTGGTTAGCTATAGGATTCATTATACAGGGGATAGGAACTATATTTAGTCTTGGATTGTTCCTATGGCAGGCTATCCAAGTTCGGGCGAAGAACGATGAAAATAAACTTAATCAATTGGTGTTAGATTTAACAAACACTGATCCTCTTAAACGATTAATTGCTGTTAGAAGTCTGGTAGATTTTTTGTACAAACAGTGCTTTGAGCATCACTATCATCATAGACTTAAAGATTATTTTAATCTAATGTTAACTCAAGAAACAGAATCATTAATCCGTCGAGAAATTTTAGAAGGATTAGCAAAGTATAATGAGTGGCAACAATTGCCTAATTTAGGAAAAGACACAACCATTAATCTGAAGTAAAAACTACCTAATTTGTAAATAATATAAAGTTTTATATATGAAGTAGTCATTATTTTATTTTTTTAAATGATCAAAATTAGCATTATAATCCCTGTCTTAAATGAAGAAACTGTAATTGTAAATACACTAAAAAATTTACAAAAAGACAATACTATTGAAGTGATTGTAGTCGACGGAGGAAGTCAAGATAATACTGTTCAATTAGCACGCACTATGGGAGTAAAACTAATAATATCTACTCAAGCTAGCCGAGCATTGCAAATGAATAAGGGAGCATTATTCGCTACAGGAAGTGTTCTTTTATTTCTTCATGCAGATACGTTACTGCCCCAAGGATATAGGGAGCTGATAATTAACAGTTTTTTAGACTCAAAAATAGTTGGAGGAGCCTTTAAATTAAAAATTAATCTTCCTATGTTTTCAATTCGTTTAATCGAGATTTTAGTCAACTGGCGATCAAAACTTTTTTCAATTCCTTATGGTGATCAAGGAATCTTTGTTAGGTCCTCAGTATTTCGAGAAATGGGAGGCTTTACTAACTTACCTATCATGGAAGATTTTAATTTTATAAAAAGACTAAATAAACAGGGTAAGATTATTATCTTATCAGCTAAAGTTATTACTTCCGGCCGTCGCTGGCAAAAATTAGGAGTGGTTAAAACAACACTTATTAATCAGCTAATCATTCTAGGATACTATTTAGGCGTTTCTTCAAAAAAATTAGCACAATGGTATCGAGGAAAATGATGTGTACACAAGATACATATATACAAAATTAATTTTTTGTCAATAATTAATTTTGCTAAAAAGAAACTACCGGAGAATAAAAACTTTTTACAAAAAATAATATAGTTGTTATTTATTATAATTACAAAGAAACTAAATATTGTTGTCTTATAAGTATTAGTTCTTCAAAATCAAACAAAAATCTTATAAATAAGATAAAAAATATTTAAGGTTAGATTCAATAGCAAAAGTTTAAGATATAAGTAATTTTTTATCTTATTTATGAAATTAGTATTCAAAGAATTTAATACTATGCTATTCCACTTGTAAAGTTCAATATTTATGAGAAAATATTAACAATTCGGAATAAAAATAGGTTTTGTCTATTATAAATATGACTTATAGATTAATAAGTTAAATACTATGTTATTCATAACATGAAGTATAAAAATTTATTGTTTTAAACAAGTTGTTTGTATATATTTGATACGTGTTTATAGTACTATTCTATATTTTATTTTAATGTTTTAATAAATTAAAAAGATTACTTTTATTCTTGTCGTCTATTGATCAAAGTGCTCTAAACTACAAATAGTTCCCTTTCTCTCGCACTATAATAACAAATTTTAACGTCCTTAGTTTATGCCTAACTATAATCAACTTTTCCAGTTTAAAGCAACAATTTGAGCTAAATCTAAAACCCGTTGAGAGTAAATCCACTCATTGTCATACCAAGCAACAATTTTTACTATGTCGCCACCTATTACCATACATAGTTAAACTAGAATCGACGACAGAAGAATAGTTAGTTCCTCGATAGTCAGAAGAAACTAAGGGTAGATCATTGTATGAAATAATATCCTTCATATAACTCTGAGCAGCTTCTCTTAATACGTCATTTACCTGTTCGGCAATAGTTTTTTTTAACTTGTACGACTAAGTCCACAACAGAAACGTTAGGAGTAGGAACACGCATTGCGATTCCGTTAAGCTTACCTTTTAGCTCAGGAATGACCAAAGCAATTTCCTTAGCAGCCCCTGTGGACGTAGGAATAATATTAACGGCAGCAGCTCGTGCCCGACGTAAATCACGGTGACTGGCGTCAAGAATGCGTTGATCTCCCATATAACTGTGGATAGCGGTCATAGTTCCTTTTACGATGCCAAAATTATCATTAATGACTTTTATCACAGGCGCTAAACAGTTGGTGGTACAGCTAGAGTTACTGATCACATTATGTTTATCATGATCATAGTCCTTATGATTAATCCCAACTACATATGTCCCTACATTACCAGCCCTAGCAGGAGTAGTTATCAAGACTTTTTTAGCTCCTGACACCAAGTGTTTAGAAGTACTTTCTTCGGTAATAAAGACTCCAGTAGATTCGATAATCAAATCGACTTTCCATTCAGTCCAAGGTAAATTTAGAGGACTGCTTTCAGAAACACATTTAAGGATTTTTCCGTCAACAATAAGGGAGTTTTTGTCAGATTGAACATCTGCATCCCATTTACCTAATATAGAACCGTATTTGAGTAAATGGGTATTGGTTTTAAGATCAGAGATATCATTAATTCCAACCAATTCTATCTGACTATTTCCCCGTTCTAACCAGCACCGCAGAAAGTTACGTCCAATACGTCCAAACCAGTTAATAGCTACTTTAATTACTGTATTTTTTTCTGCGCTTTAATATCAACATATTAAATGTTTATTAATGAACCTAATCATACCCCAAAACCCAAGAAAATCGATACCTAAATTGAAGTTTTTTAAACTAGACAAATTTAACTATGAGTAAGAAGCTTTCAGACAATAATAGTAAGATCTAAACTAAATTTAGTTTTAAATCCTTCTTAGCTACTTTAATTTTAAAAAACGGCACCATATATCATAATTAATGACCAAGTGGACAGTTTTTGATATCATAGCCCGTAATTAATAAGCAACGACGTTTTGCCGTAATCGTGCGGTGTGTCAGGAGATGTAACGGTGAAAACGGTTGATTTTAGTGGACGGCCTTTCCATTTCATCGGAATAGGCGGTATAGGAATGTCGGCTTTAGCTTATGTTTTAGCTAAGCGTCAGATTCCCGTATCTGGTTCCGATTTACGATCAAGTCATATTACAAAAAAATTGCAAGAAGTTGGGACACATATTTTCAGTTGTCAAGAAGCAACTAACTTAGAATTCTTCCATTCTGGCAATGAACAGGTTACTGAACTTGTTCCACCCTCAGTCAATAATTCGACAATACCTTTGATCAATCAAAATGAACATGATCGCGAGTTGAGGACAAAAAGAACTTTAACCAAACAGTTACCTCAAGTTATATTTTCAACAGCGATTGCTAAAGATAATTCGGAATATCAAGCTGCCCAGAAAAAAGGGTGTCCAATTTTTCATCGTTCTGATGTTTTAGCTGCCTTAATCAAAGATTATAAGAGTATCGCGGTTGCTGGAACTCATGGTAAAACCACTACCAGTAGTCTTTTAGGTTACGTGCTGCTTAAAGCAGGACTCGATCCAACCATTATAATTGGAGGAGAAGTAGATGCTTGGAATGGTAACGCTCACTTTGGTTATGGAGAATACTTAGTAGCTGAAGCCGATGAATCTGATGGCTCCTTGGTAAAACATTTCCCCAGCATCGGGATTGTTACCAATATTGAACTTGATCATCCTGATCACTACAAAAGTTTAGAAGACGTAATCAAAACTTTCCAAACTTTCGAAATTCAATGTGAAACATTAATAGGCTGTATTGACTGTGAGACTGTAAGGACACAGCTAAACCCCACTATTACCTATAGTCTCGATCCTCATCAAAAAGCAGATTACATAGTTAAGGAAATTACTTATAGTGTTAAGAACACAACATTTGAAGTTTGGGAAAGAGGACAGTTTTTAGGACAAGTATGCTTGTCCATTCCGGGCAAGCATAATGTTAGTAATGCTTTAGCTGCTTTAGCTGTAGGACGTAAATTAGGGTTAGAGTTTGAGAGAATTGCTGAGGCATTAGCCACCTTTAGCGGAACAAAACGGCGTTTTGAATACAGGGGGCAAACTCATGGTATTACGTTTATTGATGATTATGCTCATCATCCTAGCGAAATCCGAGCTACCCTCTCAGCCGCTCGTTCTAAAGTTGAACAAAACTCTCGTCTGGTTGCTATTTTTCAGCCTCATCGTTATAGTCGTACCGCTACATTTTTAGAAGAATTTACTACTGCTTTTCAAGATGCAGATTTTATTGTCTTAACCGACATTTATAGTGCAGGGGAAGCTAATATTGCTAATATTACAGGTCAAGACTTGGCAAATGAGGTAAAACGTCATCATTCTGAGGTAATTTATCAACCTTCTTTAGAAGCTTTAATTGAATCTCTTCCTAAGCTTTTGCGGACTGGGGATTTAGTCCTGTTTTTAGGCGCAGGCAATCTTAATCAAATTATTCCCCGTGTAATTGCCGCCTTTTAAAATACCCCATCAATACTTAAGGGTTCGAGTTTCTTGTGAAATTTAGTATTGACTTCATTTTTTAGGCTTTGTATTTGGAAACAATTTAAATAATTTTTACTTCACCGTTCTCAATTGACCTCCCATTAAATTAGCAAACTAATGATTACAGCTCTATATTCTCCAATCCAACTGTCAGCTACCGATTGTCATATTTTTCCTAATTTCTCTCTAGCTAATCAAACTTCCTATCGTGTAGGAGGTGAAGCCCAATGGTATGTCGCTCCTCGTACTTGGGATGCTCTACAAGCAACCTTTGAATGGTTTCAAAAGCAGGATATTCCTCTGATGCTATTGGGGGCAGGTTCTAATCTTTTGATTAGCGATCAAGGAATCGATGGCTTGGTGCTAAGCACCCGCTATTTACGTTATCGTAATTTTGAACCGGAGACAGGACGTATTACCGTAGCGACCGGGGATCCTATTGCTAAGATTGCTTGGCAAGCTGCTAAACGGGGTTGGCGTGGCTTAGAATGGGCGGTAGGTATTCCGGGGACTGTAGGAGGAGCTGTAGTAATGAATGCGGGAGCCCATCGTAAGTGTGCTGCTGATTGTTTAGTTAGCGCAATGGTAGTATCTCCTGATGGCACGGTAGAAACCTTAACTTCAAAAGACCTAAATTATAGTTATCGTACCTCTTCTTTACAAGGAGCTAAAAAACTTGTTTTAGAAGCCACCTTTCAATTAGAGACAGGATTCAGTCGTAAAGACGTCATGGCAACTACTCAACACAATCTCCAACAACGCAAAAACTCTCAGCCCTATGATAAACCTAGTTGTGGAAGTGTGTTTCGTAATCCAACTTCTTATGCTGCAGGGTGGTTAATTGAACAATTAGGTTTAAAAGGATATCGTATTGGTAATGCAGAAATTTCTCATCGTCATGCTAATTTTATTCTTAACTGTGGTCAGGCTAAAGCGCAGGATATTTTTCGTCTGATTTATCATGCTCAAGAACAAGTAGAAGCCCGTTGGTCCTTATTACTTGAACCAGAAGTCAAAATATTAGGTGAGTTTTCCGCCTCCTAAGGCTATCGAAAATATCACAGGGATACTAAGATTAACTAATGGAGTTCTCCATTAGGCTCTAGCTCATTATCATTAGAATCAATACTCTTAAAAAATATGACAAAAGGACAAGGATTTGGATTTGGATTAGGTAAAATCAAAGAATTACAAGAAGCATTCCAAAAAGCACAACAAGTTCAGGCTGGAGCGCAAGAACTTCAAAAGCAATTGGAAGAAATGGAGATCGAGGGAGCTTGTGGGGGAGAATTGGTTAAAGTTATCATGAGTGGCAACCAGGAACCTCTTTGTGTTGAAATTACCCCAGATGCCATGGAGAAGGGAGCCGAGAGCCTTTCTCAATTAGTTACTGAGGCAATGAAGGATGCTTATGCTAAGTCTGCTGAGACAATGCGGACTAAGATGGAAAAACTCACAAGTGGTTTGAACCTTCCAGGAATGTGATTCTTCATAGCCAATAGTTTATATAAATCTATCTGAGCAATCTCTATTTTCTAATAGTGATTGCTTTTGTTTATTGGATTTTACTTGGAAGTAGCTAAACAGCATACAATACACTGTTTAGCTAATTACTATCCATCTCAGAATATGGAATGAAACTTAAAATTAAAGTAAGGTATTATGAAAATTACTAAAGTATAAAACTAAGTTAAGAACAACTATAAGATAAGAAGCCAATTTATCGTAATTTTTTTTATTAACTTTAATATTTAGTTATATATTTTTTTATAATTCTATTATCAATATTGAGAATTATTACTTTTGTGTAAACACGATAATTATTTAAGCTAACTTGAAACCTTACCAACAAAGTTAACTATTTGATAGAAGTAAGTCAATCAATAAACAAATATAAGTTAAAGGAAGTCAATGGATAATAGGTAAAGTATTGAATTTTTTCAAAAAAATAAACGCTATATTGTCACTAATCTAGACTTAAAAGTAAAATACTCAGTCAAATCGTTTATTTATACGCATACTTATCGCGTGCCAAGATTCCGGATACCAACCTACAAAAATAATTTTGGTTACAATTATTTCTATAAAAAGTAACTTCTCAAGTAAAAACTGTTTTTCACAGTTCTTACTTGAGAAGTTAACAAACATATTACTGATGGTTATAGTATTTACAAAAAACTTTAGTAACCGCTCTCAAGCCTATTTAACTATTTATAAGCTAGCATCAGAATAAGAGTAGCCTATTAAAAGGGAGAAAAGTCAGAAGAAATAGCAAACCAAACAAGAAATATTCATAATTTAACAAGACTTTAATACCTAAAAATTAGTATAGTAGATAAGCTTTATCTTCCCATGCTGATATAATACGAGTTCTTGCAAAAGATCATATTATTTTTGAGAAAAAGACTATGGGATCGCTATAATGTATGGTGCACATCAAATCAAAAATTTCGTCAACTTATTAATGTTCATGATATTCATACCGTAAAACCTTTTAAAAAAATTCTAATGGAAAAAAGGTTTTTAACATTTTTCTTACCTTCAATAAAAATATAATATGCTCTAATTTTGAATTAAGTTCAAAATAGTAAGTACTTTCAGCTAATTTTGCTTTAATCTCAGCATACTCTCCAGCAGTCAAAGGTTTTCCATCAATAGGTGATCTTCCTTCAGTTATAATCTCTGTTCGCAAAATTTCTTCAGGTATATCTTCAGGAGGAGGTAAAGCAAATGCTAAATTTAACCTAAATATTAGTCCAAGGATTTTGATTAAAACTGACCATTTTAATAAATGATGATTCATAGCAACTTTTAAGTTAACTTAACCCTGCTGGTAACTTTTCTCCACATATTTTATGAATTTCAATTATTTTGTTAAATAACCAAGAATAATTACGACGATACTCAGGAATTAACCCTAAAGGACTTAACAAAGCTGATGCTGCTAAATCAGCAATACTTAATTGCTCTCCCACTAAATAGGGTCGATATCGCCAATAAGATAACACATTTATAGCATTGTTTAAGCGTTTTGAGGCTAACTTTACTGTAGCAGGGGTAATATTGTATTGACGACGGACAATATTAATTAGCATTTGACTAAATAAGGAATCATCAATCGATTTACCTTTTCCTGCGCGAAAATTATAATAAATAAAACGAGTGGCAGTTCCAATACTTTCATCCAACCAATCTTCTAATAATAAAGCTTGGTTTTGTTCAGTAGTATCAGTTAACATTA
This sequence comes from Cyanobacterium sp. uoEpiScrs1, assembly GCF_947331815.1. GTDB lineage: Bacteria > Cyanobacteriota > Cyanobacteriia > Cyanobacteriales > Microcystaceae > Rippkaea. Next base: position 33,925 of record NZ_OX373462.1, on the reverse strand, counting down.
ATGGAGGATCTTTTTGATAGGTTTCTAAGTATTGAGAAATCTGAGTTGAGTCAGCAACTACTTGAGGTTCTCCCATTTTTTGGGGTAATAGTACAGGAACTGTTGTTAATCCTGTAAGGGATCTTAACTTCAGGAGATGTAACCCCGGCGTTAAGTTCTTAACTTGATAAGGAATTTTTTTGTATCCCAAGGCTAATCGTACTTTACGGCAATAATGAGAGGTACTGAATTGTAACAATAACATAGATAGATTAGTAACAAATTTTAAATATAAGAATTAAACCCATACAAAAACTTGATTTTGCAAAAAATAAGTGCTATCAAGGTAATTAAATATCTCAGAAAGATTAACTACAATTATTTTAATTTTAGCTTTCACTTTTATAGTTAAAGTTACTTTAATTTTGGAAACTTCATTATAACATAGTTTAAAAAACTGTTGTTTATAAACTGTTGTTTATAATACGTTGCACTACTTAAGATAATGCAGTTGTAATTGAAAATCAGAAACAATCTATTTTTAAATACCCTATTATTTATCCCTAAAGCATTAAAAATTTTATACATATACAAAATTTTATTTTATAAATTAAAGACGGGGAATAAAGAACTATAGAGTAGTAAAATATTATTTATTAGAGTAAATATTTACTCTAATAAATACTTTATTGTTTTGTCAGTTTTAAAATAATGTTTCCAGAAGTTAAATACTTAAAAGAAAAAACAATATTCTTGATGTGATATATAATTATATTACTTGTATTTCCTGTATTAATAATTAATAAATTTATTTTAATCGTATTAAAATGCGATAATTTTTTTAAAATTTATAGGTAATTCATAATTTATTTACATTAATAATTTCATAAAACTTTACTCTCTTTATTTTTTTTAAAAGGATATATTTTTTATTTATTAATGATTTAAAAGAATCCATATAAATGGCAACTACAATATTAATAGCTAATAAACAGATATGTTGATAATATAGATTAGCTTTAGACAAGTAATTATTATTTTTAGAGGTGTTCTATAGCTTAAATTTAAATAATGTCAAAAATTGTCTATATCCAATAAAAACAAAAATTTAATTTAAATAATTTTAAAAAACATTTAAATTAAATTGTAACAAATACTATAGAATAACCCTAAATTAATTATTATTATACCAAGACTAATAAACACACTTTTTACTAAAGTAAATATATTTGGTAGTAGTTAAAACAATAAGTGATTTGAAAATGCTGAAATAATCTATAAACAAAGTGTGTAAGACTTTGGTATTAAACGATAGATGTAAGTATAACTTAAATTATTAAAGAACTAGATTAAGAATCTAACTTATTTTTAATCAAAAAGTTATTTACTACTTCAGTAACTGACTTCCTACTATAATCTACTTGATAATTTAATTGCTGCATTGCTGATGTAGAAATTTTTCCAGCTAGTTGCTGAACTACTGTTTTTATTTGAGGATATTGTTGAAGAGTTTCTTTGTTAAAAACAGGAATTGCTTCATAAGGAGGAAAATAATTTTTATCATCTTCTAACATAGTTAATTTTAAAATAGGAATTGAGCCATCAGTTGAGTTGCCAGCGACTAGATCCACTTTTTTATTAGCTAAAACGCGATATATTAATCCTAGATCCATAACGTTAGGAGGAAGATGAAAATTTAAGTTATAAGTCTTAGCTAATCCTAGATAACCATCTTCTCTTGCTAAAAATTCATGGTCAAAACCTGCTTGCCATTGAGGAGTATATTTACTAACTTCTGAGATAGTTCTTATATTATATTTTTCTGCATCTTGTTGACGAATTAAAACAGCATAGGTATTTTTAAATCCTAAAGATGGCATAACTTCTAAGTTAAATTTGTCATTGTAAGCTGCTTTAACTTGTTGATAAACTTTTTGAGAATCACTAATCGGTTTTTGAGCAAGAATTGCTGTAAAAGCAGTTCCACTATATTCAACATAGCCGTCAATTTTTCTGTTTTTTACTGCTTCATGGCATATAAAAGTTCCTCCTAAATTAAATCTACGTTCCACTTTAAGATTAGTTGTTTTTTCTATATTTTGAGCTAAAAATTCTCCTAGGATAAGACTTTCTGTGAAATTTTTTGCGCCAATAACGATTGTGTTACTTCCCTGATTTCCTAAAAATAAATGTTTATTGATTATCCCCAATAAACTTAATGTAATTACCATTATGATGGTACATATAGTTAAAATATTTTTTTTAGATTTAGAACGAAATTTTTTATACTGAGTCATAGATTTTTCTAATAAACTAATTCCCCAGTCAGCCACTAAAGCAATTATAGTTGCTGGAATTGCTCCTAATAAAATCAATTGATTATTAATTGTTGAAATTCCTCGAAAAATAAAAACTCCTAATCCTCCTCCTCCAATAGCCGCAGCAATAGTGGCAACTCCCACACAAATTACCACAGAAACTCTAACTCCTGTTGAGATCATACTCACAGCAAGCGGGATTTCAATCAAAAATAATATTTGTTGACCTGTCATCCCCATTGCTTTTCCTGCTTCTGTTATTCCTTTATCAACTTGTATTATTCCAAGATAAGTATTTCGAACAATAGGTAGTAAAGCATAGAGAATTAAGGCAATGATAGCTGGTTTTCTGCCAATTCCTCCTATCACGGGAACAGTAATTAAAAACCCGAACATAGCTAAACTAGGGATTGTCTGAATAGCGTTGACAATAAAAAAAATACAATTTGCTAGTTTATGGTATCGGGTACTCAAAATACCGAGAGGAATACCTATAAAAATTGCTATGTTCATAGCAGTGAAAACTAAAATTAAGTGTTCTCCAATTCGCTGGAGAAGTTCTGGACTAAAGGAAGTAAAAGAAAAATTAGTCATTGTAAATAGATCGGTAGTTGGACACAATTTAGGGTTAATGAGAAGAAGAAAATAACAAAAAAATAAGTTGATACCACACCCGATAGTATCGAATTAGTTAATTAAAATCCAGATAAAAATTTCTTCAAGTTAAAAACTGATATTGTTTTAGTTATACAAATTGTTATTTTAGCTTATTTAAATATATTATTAATACCTTCTATTCTTCTATAATTGAACTAACTGTTGTCAATATTAGATAATAGTTAATTTAATTATCTATATAACATTTTACATCTTCTCGATAGTAATAAACATTTTTTATTTAAATCATCTAATTTTAACATTCTTGATTTTTAGTTCGATTTTTTACAAAAACCTGATTTGAGTTGATAAAAATTTTAGAAAATGGCGGTCTGTTATATACCAAGTTAAATTTTACTTTCTATCGATTTAGTTTTACAAACACCATATAGTATTTTTTATTTCAGATACAGTATTTTTATAAATTATTTATTATTGATAATAAGTTTTTTGTCTGTAATTATTTGGATAAACTGTTGAGTTGTATTTATAGTGTAGATAGATATATTTTTCTGATAATATTATTGGTGTAGTTAATTATTTCTTAACGATCTTTACTCCAAACTTCATCAATATTTTTTGAGCAACTAACTTTGTTTATTTATGTATAGCTGTAAGAATTATATTGAATTTAGTAAAATATATATCAGTATAAAAATTTATTTACTTGAAAATATCTCAATTTAAGTATTACTAAAATTTAAATTTACACTAGCGATATACAAACTAAATATCACATTTTTATTTCGATTTTTCATTGATACAACTCAGATCTCGACTATTAGGAACAGTGTGAGTACAAGCCCAATTACTTGGTAGAGAAGACGGCCACCCCATGCGAATTGCTTCGGGACAAACAGTCATTACTGTCAGTTGACAGTCTATTAGTTGAAATCCTTGTTGTTCACATTGTTTTAAACTATGTCTCAGGATGGACTTATCGTTAAATTCGATAGTTTTATTACACTGGATGCATACCATATGATGATGATAATTAGGAGAAGGATAGTTTAATTCATAGTGTTTATGACCTTCGGCTAGTTCTAACTCTCGCAAAATTCCCATACGAGACATTAACTTAATACTACGATAAATTGTTGATAGACTAATCTCTTCTTTTCTTTTTTCAAGGAGTTCGTAGAGTTCTTCTGCACTTAAATGATTGCCCTTGGGAAGATTCTGGAAGATATTAAGAATCTTTTCTCGTTGGGGAGTTAAACGCCAACCTCTTGCGTTTAACTCAGCTTTCAGAGATATAGAAGTGTAGGGATGCATAATAAATTACTCTTAAATAATGTTCTCTAATTCATAATCATAATCTTTTCTAACTCTAATTAGCAATGATTCCCTTAAAAATATCACTAAGATTATATTCTCAATGGAACAGTTAAACTTTTTAAATTTAAATTGTGTTTAACAAAAAATACAAATATAAAATTTATATTTATCAAGTAAGGATTGTTGAATTTTAAATTTCAACTTTATTCTTGGACTTACAAAATAGCAACTTTGTGTTTGCTTAATTTTTTTTCTAAAGAGAGAAAGTTTTAAGCAGTTTGTATATGTAACAAAATAACTTTAATATTAATTACTAATTTAAATTCTAATCTCTGTTTATTTAATAAATTTATCAAATAAACAATTATTATACATCTTTATGTTTAAGTATTTATAGACAAGAAATATGGTGATTTAACTGTCAGGTATTGCGTTTTTTATTTGGATTAAAGCTAAGAATAAAATTATATTATTTTTTATTTTAAATGAATTTGCCTCACGCTTAAGATCGACTAATAGTTAGTTATAAATAGTTATTTATAAATTTATTTTTTATTATTAGCTTTTAATAAAAGTAATTAGATATTCATAGTTATGAGGTCTTGATCTAAAAAAATACCATTAAAATATAACCTTTAACTAAAGTTGCATAACAAGAAATATAAGTACTATAAAAACAGTCTAAATTGATACTAATATTCTCTAAGCTATAAGCTATAAACTAATAATTATTAAACTTAAATGCAGAGAAAAATTTATAAGATAATCACATTATATATATAATGTGATTATCTTTATGTTGAAAAACAAAGGGACGAAATATGGAAACTATATTAATTAACTATCTGGTTAATTCCAATGGAATATTTTCTTTTTGTAGAACGGAGAAATTTAATGTACTTATATGGAAAAACATAGTTAATTATGCTAGAATGAAAAGTGTACACCAAATAAATGCAAATGGATCAAAATACTATTCGGGAAAAAATTAAAGCTATCGAGGGTGAGCGAGAGTTTTTAGTCCAACTTCTTAACAAGCCAGATTTAGGGTTTTTGAGTGTTGATATCAGGCAGGCTATTGAAGAACTCGATGAGTTAGTTGATGAATTTGAACTCACTTTTTCGGAAAAATACAAAACAAATCACTAAATTTGGTAGACAAAAGCCAGTTACAAATTAGACTAAGGATAGGTGAAAGAGTCTTTTTTAGAGATAGAAAAAACTATTTATCTATTTAGATTTAGATTTAGATTTAGATTCAGGTTCTGTATCTGCTTTTAATGTATCATCAACTAGTCAAAAATTAACGAGTTATTTATTTAGATTTTTTTAGGTTTTAATCTAATTAGGAATGAAATTAACCACTCTTAGAATTTTTTGTTCTAATACTGGTTATTCTTGATAGTGACAGTAACTTTGATAGTTACATGAGCTTAGATAAGCCTGGAATAGAAAAAAAAGTATCGAAACAAAAACCACTTACTAAAATATAAGAGAAAAAATAATAAGATATTCTAGATTATCTCTCAAAAAATTCTTTATTCAACTTTAAAAATACTAAAATATAAGATTTTTAGATAAAACATAGAACAATTAATAACAAACATAAGCTTACCTAAAAATAGTTCATGAACTTATAATTATTGTTGGTTTAAAGTTTCTTTAACTGACATATAGGTTAGCCAGAGGAACTATTTCAAATGAATTGAAGAGATAATACAGATTATTTTTTAATAATTAAATATTTGATAATTTATTTACTAATATAGTCTTGAATATTTGATATTTATCCTTATTTTAAATATTTAAAGTAAAGCTAATTAAGATATAAAAGTTAACAATAAAATTAAATTTACTGTACTTTCAAGCTGTCTGATAACTTAATTACATCCTGCCATTCTTCTGAGGACAGAGGTTGAAAAATAAAATCTATATCAAAACACTGTTTTGCAGTTTCAATTAGAATATCAATAATAGTTTCTAAACAACAATTTTTAGGTAATTGTTCAAGAAGTCCTAGACCCCAAGGTGCAGTTTGATTAAAAATAGTTTGGAATAACGTCTTATTAGTTGATAAAACCATAGATCCATGTTGCAGTATAGACTGCTTTCCCCTTAGTTGTGCACTTCCAATAAGTTTACTTCCATCAGACGTAATTAAGTCAGAAACAGTAGCTATATTAAAACAGCTAGGATTATGAATATAACCACGTTTAGCTGTTCCGTAATTTAACTCAATTCCAAAATATGACCATCCTTTGATTAAAAATTGACAAATTTGTTGATAAATTTCTAAAGTTTTCCTATTATCAATAGGGGCCACTATCCCGTAAGTTAAATCTCCTTGATGAAGAACTGCTCGTCCTCCTGTAGAACGACGCACTAATTCTATAGGACGTTTTTCCCATGTCAAATTATGCCAAGATAAAGGCCATTGTTTTTGCAAACGACCGATAGAAATTGTAGGTGATGACCAAGTGTAAAAGCGTAGTGTGGGAGGATGTTGCCCCCTTTCGTGTTGAATAAATAGCCAATTATCAATAGCCATTTGAATTATTCCTGATGATTCAAGAGGAGGAATCAAACGCCATTTCATAATTAATTTAGTTACCTCATAAAAATTATAAAATACCGCTAATATTTTTATATAGAATGAGAATATATTAATCGCAGTATTCATAATATAATTTCAACTGCTAATCTAATAAAAACATATTTTTCTATTAGATTGTATAAGTACAATTGAAAATATTATTTAATAAATCACTAAAAATTTTTACTTTACAATTAAAAAGCAGCTAATTTAAAAAGTAATGAAGAATACTTATTAATAATCATCTCAAAAAATGTTCTAGCTAGAAAAGGTATGACTCTAAGATGAAGCAGGTTATGATTATTAAGTAATTGAAGTATATTAAGATAACATTGATAATGAAAAAGATTAAAAGGCTAGTTTGTTAACTCCTATACTAGCATACACTAGCCACAAACCTAATATAATATTTTGATAAGTAAAAATTTAATGGTTTCCATAACTACTTCATAAGTATTGAACTTACTATAACTTTTTACTTATATATCAAAAAATAGTCAATTTGTATACAGTCCTGTATAGTTCTAAACTTATAGCTATTAATCCAAATTGCACGAATTATATTTTTTGTATTTTTTAAAATTATTAACTTTTGTTGTATACAGCAAATATATTTGATACGATTGATATCTATTAGCTATAGTAAAGCCCAATTACATAACTATTTAATTAGCTTTACAAAACTAAACATAAAAACAATTTCTATAATATGTAAATATTAAATCGCATTAAACATTTAATAATTATTTATATTGCATGAAAATATTTTTCTGTCCATCTACATAGATATAGTTATTAACTTTGTTATTAGCTTTTTAAGGATTGTTAAACAAAAAATTAAATTAATAGCAAATTATTTAAATGTACTGCCTTGAATATATTTTGAAAACAAAAGACTTATGTACATAAAAAAATATAATATCTTAAACAAAATATTATATTTTTAAAATTTAAATTTATTACTAATAAAATAAGACAATTGAAGTAAAAAGACTAAGGCAAAATTTTTGTCATAAAATTCAATTCTTTATATTTAAAATATTAACCTTGAGTTAAGATAAACAAAAGTATTTAGTATTGATAAGTTAAGGTTATTCAATGCTCTCTCTATTACAAATTAGAAACTTTACTTTGGTAGACCAGCTCACTTTAGAATTCGGTCGAGGATTAAATGTCCTTACAGGAGAAACTGGATCGGGTAAATCTATTATCCTTGATGCTATTGATATTGTTTTAGGTGGAAAAATTAATCATTGTTTAATTCGTCAGGGAATGCAAAAAGCTTCTATTGAAGCAACTTTTGAAATGAACAATACATTACGAACGTGGTTAAAAGAACAAGAAATTGAACCGTTAGAAGACGAAACTTTATTATGCTATAGAGAGCTAACCCTTACAGGGGAAACAATACGATCTCGCTCACGAATCAATGGAGTAGTAGTGAACTTACAACTCATGAGAAAACTGCGTGATCGCCTTGTGGAGATTACTGCCCAAGGACAAACTATTCAACTGATGGACTCTATCCGACAACGAGAATTACTAGATTTGTATGGAGGAATCAATCTCCTTAAACAGCGGGAATTAGTAGAGTCAAATTATAAAAAATGGAAATTAGCGGATAAAGTACTTGATAAATATCGTAAATCAGAGAAAGAAAGACTACAATATCTTGATATGCTTAAATATCAACTAAAAGAATTAGAAGAAGCTAAATTAGTTAATTACAATGAACTTGAACAACTTAATCAAGAAAGTGAGCGTCTTTCCCACGTAGGAGAGTTAGAACAGTTAAGTTACCAGACCTATCAACTACTCTATCAAAATGATACTGGGGAACCCTCAATCGCTGATCAACTGGGAGATGTTGAAAACATGGTGACGAAGATAGCAGAATATGATGGGGAAATAGAGCCGATTTTAGAAATGGTTAGATCCGCTTTCACTCAAGTAGTAGAAGCAGGACAGCAAATTAATGGCTATGGAGATAAATTGGAAGCTGACCCCGAAAGATTAATGGGAATAGAAGAAAGGATTAATGTATTAAAGCGTATTTGTCGTAAATATGGACCTTCTTTAGCAGAAGTGATTAATTATTATCACAAATTGAAGCAAGAACTAGGAGAATTGATTGAAAATCAACAGTCTATTGAACAGTTAGAACAACGTACTCTAGCGGCTAGAGAAACTCTTAATAGAACTTGTAAGACGTTAACGGAGTTACGTCAGGAAGCGGCTATAAAATTAGAAAAACAATTAGTCAAAGAATTAAAACCACTGGCAATGGATAAGGTTATTTTTCTTTGCCAGATTACACCTTGTTCACCAACAATAACGGGAAGTGATGAAATTGTATTTCATTTTAGTCCTAACCAGGGAGAAAAAATAAAACCTCTTTCTAGTACAGCGTCAGGTGGAGAAATGAGCCGTTTATTATTGGCTTTAAAAACCTGTTTTGCTAAATCAGAAAATAGACCCCAAACCTTAATTTTTGATGAAATTGATACAGGAGTTTCAGGAAAAGTTGCTCAGGCAATTGGTAAAAAATTACATAAACTTAGCCGCAAATATAAAGTTTTATGTGTAACTCATCAACCTTTAGTAGCTGCAATGGCGGATAATCATTTTCGAGTTACTAAACAAATTATAGAAGAATATTCTAAGACTGAAACATCAAAAAATGAACAGCCACGTTTACCAGAAATAAGGACAGTTATTCGAGTTACTAGTTTAGATAATCGACAGACAAGACAAGAAGAATTAGCTCAATTAACAGTAGGGCATTCAGAACAAGAAGCGATTGAGTTTGCTCAATCATTGTTAGTTGATGCAGATGCATATCGTATAAAAAATGATTAAACTAGCCTTGATATTACTTAAATAATTTTATTAAAGCTAATAATTAAGAGTAGAGAATAGGGAATAGTAAAGACAAAAAATTAGATGTGTTTAGATACCAATGACCTTAGAGACATTATTTATATCTTTACAATTCGTATTGTGTTAGTTAACATTAATTTTTTTAAAAAAGATAAAAGCATGCGAAGTGATGAACATCATATTCTAATTACATTACAAGCTCCAGTTAACTAGTTAAATTTGTTTTGAAAGTATTATATTGTATAAATAAAAAAAATTTGCAATACTCTTATTATTTACTCATTTATTTTTTATACTATATTTATTGTTGGACAATAAATTATTTATTTTTAAAAACAACTTTGTTTATATGTAAAAATACATGCTTGAAGTGATTTATCAATATATATTTTAGTTTTTTCTCTTTCTTAAGAAGAATTGTAATTGATTTTAAAAATAAAAAATATTAGTTAATCTATTTAAGTTAGTTGTTATAAATAATTTCATTTTAACTATAAAAAATTATGTTTTATATTTTTAAATTAAATATACCGTAAAAAGTAAATAAAATTTATAATCTTATCACTTAATTACAAAAATTATTATGTAGAGATAATTTTTGTAGTTTTAAAATAAACCTTCTTCTTAAAAATCAGTACTTAACTTATCTATATAAAAAAATAGATGTTATATGTCGTTTAGCGTAAAGATTTAAGTTAATAAAACAAGCAAAACGTAATAATATAGATATGTTTTTAAGTTTTCAAAATAATTATTTTGTAATACTGCAAAGATAAAATTTTTAGGACTGGTCTAGAGTGATAAAACTATAGTTAAATAAAAACAGATACACCGAATCCTAAAATTTTTTATATAAAAATCCAAGAATAAATCATACAATTAATCAAACTTTATATTTTTACTGTTTCTTCTATAGACTTTTATAAAAGCAGACCGTACTCAATTCCTTCGGTAACTGCCTCATAGGAGGCTTCTAAAATATTAGGAGAAACCCCAACAGTAGTCCAACGTTCTTTGCCATTACTTGATTCAACCAAAACTCTTGTTTTAGAAGATGTTCCTGATTCGCCATCCAAAATTCTAACTTTATAATCTGTCAAGTAAAACTTTGCAATTTTTGGATAGAAGTTTCCTAAAGCTTTGCGTAAAGCACTATCTAAGGCAGCAACGGGACCATTCCCTTCAGCTACTTCTAATCTATCTTCCCCATTAACTGTAACTTTAACAGTTGCTAAAGCATTACTATAAGGCGTTTCTTTTCCTTGTAACATTTCACAATGGACTTGAAATCCTTTAAGTAGAAACATAGTTTTTCGTTGTCCTAATACTTGACGCATTAAAAGTTCAAAACTGGATTCAGCTGCTTCAAATTGATATCCTTCATGTTCTAACCTTTTTATCTGTTCTAAAATGTCACGACAAGCAATATCTTCTTTTTTTAACTTAATTCCAAAAGCTTTTGCTTTTGATAAAACATTACTTAATCCTGACTGGTCTGAAATAACAATACGTCGTTTATTTCCTACTTTTTCAGGTTGAATATGCTCATAAGTCAGAGGATTTTTCTGGACAGCTGAAACATGAACTCCTCCTTTATGGGCAAAAGCAGAACGTCCTACAAAAGGAGCATGATCATCCGGAGCTAAGTTTGCAATTTCACTAATTAAACGGCTAGTTTGGCTTAACTGCGTTAATTGGGTATCCGTCAAACAAGAATATCCCATCTTAAACTGCAAATTGGGAATCAAGGTACACAAATTAGCATTACCGCACCTTTCTCCATATCCATTAATTGTCCCATGAATCATTCTTACTCCTTCTACCACTCCAGCTAATCCATTTGCTACAGCAGTTCCCGAGTCATTATGAGTGTGAATACCTAATTTAGGGAAAGTATCTCCATCAGGATCTATATCCAACTCCTGTGCTACTTTTTTAATAATCTGGCTAACCTCCTGAGGTAAGGTTCCACCGTTGGTATCACATAAAACTAACCAGGCAGCCCCTGCATTTTTAGCAGTCTTCAAGGTTTGTAAAGCATAATCAGGATTTCGTGTATAGCCATCAAACCAATGTTCTGCATCATAAATTATTTTTCTTCCCTGACTGCGAAGATACTCAATCGTATCTTTTATCATTGCTATATTTTCTTCCAGAGTAGTCTTCAATCCTTCTGTAACATGAAGGTCCCAAGACTTGCCAAAGATAGTTACCCAACGAGTACCAGCTGCTAAAATCATCTGTAGCATCTGATCACGATCAGAGGGAATGTATGGACGACGAGTCGAACAAAAAGCAACGATTTCGGCTTGAGTAAGAGGGTCTTCCTGTAACTTCCAAAAAAATTGGACATCCTTTGGATTAGCCCCTGGCCACCCCCCCTCAATAAAAGGAATTCCTAGCTCATCAAGTTGGTGGGCAATTTTTAGCTTGTCCTCTAAAGACAAAGCAATTCCTTCCCGTTGCGCCCCATCTCTTAGGGTGGTATCGTAAAGCAAAACCTGATTAGCCATACCTATACAATTATTACTACCCATAAATATCTATCGACTTCAAACAAATCAGAATTAATGAAATTAGTTTTACCCATCACAGTTTAAGACAAAGAGCTTGTCTGTGATCACAATATTAAAATAACCCCAGCTGTGTTTTTTGGACTACATAACACCTCGCCCTACAATGATAAGCCAAAAGTTGAGGTTCGGTCATTAATCAATGAAAAGATCAAAATTAAATTGATATTTATCCAGATACATAACATAACTGTAGGATACAGGTTTCTCTATATTCAGAATTGCATGTAACTATTTAACTCGTGCCTTTTTGGATAAATAACATTGCCATTCATATGATCTATAGATATTTCTATAATTAGGGTTATTAGCGGTCCATAAGTTGTTAACGTTATATAATCGCACTAATATTGCTGATTATTTTGTATATATTAAAAAAACAGATTCTCACGAGCTAAGGTGATGAGTTTAATTAAATTCACTGGGGTTAATAATTTAACCCAAATGGGTGATCTATCTGGGGGAAGTGTAAAAACAGTTAGACCTATAAACTGGTTATCGTGAGGGCTGCTTGAGATCTAACAGCACTGATAGGTCATGGCACCGAATAAAAGTCTTTCGTTCTTATTTTTTATTGTCTAGTTTCAAGCAGGAGAACCCATATGGAGATTATATCTCTTTCCCTTATTTTAGCCGGAACCTTTCTAGCGGATTATTTCCTTTACAGTTAAGTTGAGGATAGACTCACCTGCTGAGATGTTAACTACGTTAACTACATCAACCAAATAAAACTAAGGCATAGACCCCAGGTCGTAAGGGTGGGTTATGAACCGTTTCAATGGAAATATTTAAATTAACTCTTATATTGTAATTTTAATAATATTTTTGACGGATTTAAGTTCCGAGAGAAGTTGAGACTGGCTCTGTTGATCCTTCAGTATATTGTTCCTCATTGGGGAGGACACAACTCTCCTGATACATCATCAAATCAAACCAGAAAGTTGTTCCAAGTCCGACCTCACTAATTAGATGAATTTGGCTATGATGTTTGTCAATAATATTTTTGACAATAGATAGCCCTAGTCCTGTCCCTTCTAGTGTGTGGACGCGGTTCTCTACGCGAAAGAAACGGTCAAAAATCGCCTCTTGGTCCTCAGGATCAATCCCGATTCCTGTATCAGCAATTTCTATTCTTACCTGAGGAGAGAGATGAGTAGGTCCATTAGAGGTTGAGATTTTTGTCAGTTGATACGCTCGAATTACGATTTGCCCTCCCGCTTCCGTAAATTTTAAGCTGTTACCGACTAAGTTTGTCATCACTTGAAGCAAGAGGTCATAGTGTCCCAAAATAGGAGCTAAATTTGGTTCTATTTCTTGAGTTAATGTTAATTGTTTATCCTTAGCATTTAGCTGGTAAGTACGTAGAATTTGTTCGACTAGCTGATTAATATTGACTCTGTCAAGATGATAAATTTTTGAGGATTCTAGGCGAGATAGGTCAAGAACATCGTTGACCAAACGAGTGAGGCGATCAGTTTCGTTGTTGGCAGTTTCTAAAAATTCCCTACGTTCGTGTTCTGTTAGATTTTCACCAAATTCACTTAATGTTTCAATAAAAGATTTGATATTAAATAAAGGGGTTCTTAACTCATGAGAAACATTACTAATAAATTGACTTTTAGCCGCATTTAGTTCCACTTCGCGGGTAATATCTTGAACCGTCATTGCAATGCCTTTGAGAGTTTCACGGTGTTGGTCAAAAACTTGAGTTAAGAGTACCCTAATAATATGTTGAGTAGGTTGAGTTAGCGTAATACGAAATTCCCATGGAGATCCTCCATGATGGCTCTCAGAGATTTCAGAAAGTATTTTGTATGAGCTTTGAGCTTCGTTTGTATGAGTATCTTCTTTAGCCATTTCTTGGAGGGGAGCCGTCAATTGCCAGGTTAATTCTGGGGACAAAAGTTCAAGGATATTGGTTCCGATGACATCTTTTCCTTCCCAACCCAACATCCGTCTAGCCCGTGGATTAACTAAGAGTAATTGTAAGTTGGAATCAAGAAGAATTGCTCCATCAACAATAGTTGAGACAAGGGTTTCCAGCTTAGCCTTTTCGGCAGTTAATTCTTCAATATTCTGTTCTTCATAACATTCAAGACGTTCGGCCATTTCATTGAAACTGAAAATCAGTTCCCCTAATTCTCCTTCAAAAGGCAGATTAATCCGTTGTTTAAAGTTTCCTGCAGCTATATTTTTAACTCCAACTAACAATTCTTTAATTGGCTGGGTAATGGTTAAAGCGTTAAAAACAGCTCCCAAGACAACCATAGCCCAAATAGAGACGAAGACTGCAATTGTAACATTCCTAGTAAGGTTAGAGAAATTCACTACTGTAGGATTAGGATTAATACCAATAGCGAGAATTCCTAAATAGTTACCATCATTTTTTAATGGAACAAAAACATCAGTCACTTTCCCATTAGGACTGAGATGTTTACGGACGATAGGAAAATTAGTATTAGCAATATCAGTTCCAGGTAACTGAATATATCGTTCAATAGTTAGGGAATTGTGAACTGCTCTAGGGGTAGAAGGGATACTGAAAAAAATTTTACCGTCACGATCAGCATACATTATATAACGAACACTGGAAGTACCGTGATAAAAACGACTTGAAATGCGGGCAACATCAGTTAAGTTCTCTTCTCCAATCAGCTGAGCAACATTAGATGCTAATAAAAGTCCCAAATCCCGGCCAAAGCGAGTATCATTCAATTGGGCTTCTTGCTGAATGCTATTGACTGCCCAAAAGGTTAACCCACTCATGAACAAAGAAACAGCTAGAGTAGCTCCTGCCATTAATCGGGTTTGCAGGGTAAACTCTGACCACCAGCGTCTAATAATTTCTTTAATTGTCGTCAAAAGTATTAGCAAGATAGACTCAAAATGGATAGTTTTACCATCTTATTCTAAATTGTAAATGACTTCTAAGCTTAGGAGAACGGTAACTTGCTATCTTTTATAAATCATCGACTTTCATCAAACAACTCTTACTATAGACAGTAGTCTTTAGTTTAGTTTATAAACTTTGGTAATAGCTTTGTCTGTTTTTAGGTTCATTGTAGGTAAATTAAAATTATAGTTTCTTATTTTTTAAAAAATCAATCATTATTAATTGATCTCAAGTCAATCTAGTTATTATGGAATAGTTGCTTCATTTATTTTCAACAATATATACGGAGTTAAACAGTATATAATTTTTATCAAACATTGAAACAATAAAGTCATTGTCAATTAAGACAAGAGAAAACGGAATAACTTCTTCAAAAATATTAAATTTTAGATTATCGCTCCAAGTGTTGCCTCTAATGCAATGGAAACATGGGTCCAATGGGTTCCCCCCTGACAAAAAATAGTGTAAGGTTCTCGCAAAGGTCCGTCAGCGGAAAGTTCTAAAGTACTTCCATCAATAAAAGTTCCCCCAGCCATCACTAACTGACTTTCATATCCTGACATGGTAGCAGGAACTGGTTCCAGATAAGAATCTACTGGAGAACAGCCTTGAATTGCCTTGCAAAAAGCAATTAATTTCTCTGGAGAACCTAATTGAATGGCTTGGATAACATCCCAACGGGGAACCAATGGCAACGGATTGACGGGATATCCTAATTTATTAAAGACATAGGCAATTAGATGACTTCCTTTGATTGCTTCTCCCACTATTTGTGGAGCTAAAAATAATCCCTGAAATAACAACCTATTTTGATTAAAAGTTGCTCCTCCTTCCGTGCCAATCCCTGGAGCAGTTAAGCGACAAGCTGCCATTTCTACCAACTCTTTTTTCCCTGCAACATAGCCTCCAGTCGTGACTAAAGTCCCTCCAGGATTTTTAATTAAAGAACCTGCTATCAAGTCTGCACCTACCGCTGTAGGTTCAATCGTATCAACAAACTCACCATAGCAATTATCCACAACGCAAATCGTATTAGGGTTTTGCTGTTTAACTACGGCAATAATTTCTTTAATTTCTGCAACTGAAAGGCTTTTACGCCAAGAATAGCCACACGAACGCTGAATCAGGACCAGTCTGGTATTATCACTAATAATAGTTCTAATAGTGTCCCAGTCGAGGGTTCCTGAATCAAGTAACGACACCTCTCGGTAATTAATATTAAACTCTCTTAAGGAGCCTTGATAATTCCCTCGTAAGCCGATAACCTCTTCCAGAGTATCATAAGGGGGACCAGTAACTGACAGCAATTCGTCCCCCGGACGAAGAATCCCAAATAAAGCACAGGCAATCGCATGGGTTCCTGAGACGAATTGTACTCGAACCATAGCTGTTTGAGCCCCCATGATTTTCGCAAAAACCTTATCTAGTGTTTCTCGTCCTAGGTCGTTATGTCCATAACCGCTAATACTAGCAAAATGATGGACTCCAACGCGATAAAGATGAAAAGCATTTAGAACTTTTCTGAGATTATGTTTGACCTTGGCATCAATTTCCGAAAAGATGGGTATAAGGGCTTTTTCGGCCTCTTCTATGATTGCTCTGCTGTTCATTAGTTCTCCAAAGGGACGATTCTATTACCGATCATTGAATTCCATTACTGATGCTTGTTTCTGTCAAATAGAGAAAGCTAGACTAATTTGATTGTGGTAAAATATGACGATAATCGCTTCCGTAAAAAATTTAATAATCCAATTTTCACAACTGATTATTTTGATGATTGGAAGGTTGCCTTTTAAGTGCACCCTAGCATAATTTTGTCTAAATACGTTTCATTTAGGTTACTACATGACTGTTGCTACCTCTCGAAAACTTCCCCTCGACTGGACGGTTATTATATACATGGCTGCTATTCATCTAGTAGCATTACTGTCTTTGTTACCTAGCAATTTCAGTTGGGGAGCAGTTGGTTTAACGTTTTTTCTATATTGGGTAACAGGGGCTTTGGGAATTACCTTAGGGTTTCATCGTATGGTTAGTCATTCTAGTTTTAAAGCCCCAAAATGGCTGGAATACATACTTGTTCTTTGTGGAACTTTAGCATGTCAAGGCGGTCCCATTCGATGGGTGGGCTTGCACCGACTTCATCACAAATATTCGGATACCGCAAATGATCCTCACGATTCCAATTTAGGCTTTTGGTGGAGTCATATGGGGTGGATGCTACATAAAATTGCTGCTGATAATGAAGTCCCTCGTTATACTAAAGATATCGCAGGAGACCCTTTTTATCAATTTTGCCAAAAGTATATGATTTTGATTCAAATGGCGTTGGGATTATTTCTTTATTTTTTAGGGGGATGGTCTTTCGTTATCTGGGGTATTTTTGTTCGTTTAGTGATGGTTTTCCATTTTACTTGGTTTGTCAACAGTGCTACCCACAAATTTGGCTATCAAAGTTATGAATCTAACGATAATTCTAAAAACTGTTGGTGGGTAGCTGTTTTGACTTTTGGAGAAGGTTGGCATAATAATCATCATGCCTATCAATGTTCCGCCCGACATGGATTGGCTTGGTGGGAAATTGATATCACTTGGATGACTATCCGAGTGTTACAAACATTGGGATTAGCAACTAACATTAAATTAGCTCCAAGTCGGGAAAATCATTAATTTTTAAAGATTATCTAAATTATATAGGGTAGACGTTGTCTGCCCTGTTTTTTAAGACTCAAGATCGTCTTTGATAATAAATTTCAGGTAATGTGAGTTGCTAAATTTTCCTAATTAAGATACTTCCCACAAACTTCACTTTAAATTAATTAAATCAAACAGGGTAACATTCAGTGTAGAAACTATAAATGGAACCAGATTAATTTAGGTATTAGTAAATAGAAAAGTATTAACTGTTTGCCTATTCAATAAATGTTTGTAATTATTTATTACATCTATAATAATTATCGCATAAGTAATGATTAGTCTACGCTGCTCTATTTAGTTGTTAAATGTTTTTAGTCAATTAATCATTGGTTATGATTTAAGTATATATACTTTGTTCTATAAGTTTTTACTCTCAAAAGATAGTAGGATTTTATACTTCGTTTCCTTAACTTTAGATCTAGAGTCTAACTTAATTATCTCAATTTTAGTTAGATTTAATTTAGTTGTTGCATAGATGATTTATAAGCTGTCAAAATATAGCTCAAAATACTTAAGTAATATTAAGCTAAATTAATTTTACTTTTAATAAAACTAGCTGAGAGGTACATTCTTTATTTATATAGTTCTAAAACTATTAATAACTATTTGATTATTAACTAATTAAAATACATAGCTTTTCTAAAGTTTTCACCTAGTATATATAAATTTTTTTTTATTAAAAAGATAAAAATATTTATTAACTTATTGATTTTGCAAAGTATTGATAAAATAATTTTGAAGGTCAATATAAAATATTTGAGCTAGTAAATTACAGTATATTTTTTAATTAGATATTATAATTAACAATAATCATTCACTTACCCTACACTTAAAGTTTATCATTCCACTGATAAATAGGCTTTAAGATTGTACTAGAAGTATTTTTTCTCCTTTTTTTTCTATTCCTTTTGATATGCAGGTTATTTTTTTTGGAACTCCTCAATTTGCTGTCCCCACGTTGCAACGATTACTAGAACACCCTGATTTTAAGGTTATAGGAGTCGTCACTCAACCTGATAAACGACGGGGACGGGGTAATCAATTAATCCCCTCTGCCGTTAAAAAAGTTGCTCTACAACATAATTTACCCGTCTGGCAGCCTGAAAAAATCAAAAAGGCACAGAAAATTTTATCTAAGCTTAGAGAAGCTCAAGTGGATGCTTTTGTTGTAGTGGCTTATGGACAAATTCTTTCCCTTGAAATTTTATCTATACCTAAACTGGGCTGTATTAATGTTCATGGTTCTACTTTACCCCAATATCGTGGAGCGGCTCCTATTCAGTGGAGTATATATAACGGGGAAAAACAAGTAGGTATTACTACTATTTTGATGAATCAGGGAATGGATACGGGAGATATACTGCTAAAATCGGTTAAATCTATTGGATTATTAGAGAATTCACATCAAATAACTGAGGAACTATCTAAAAATGGAGCCGATTTATTGTTAAAAACCTTGCAAAAACTAGAAGCTGGGGATATTATTGCCACTCCTCAAAATCAAGCAGAAGCTACTTACGCTCCGTTAATTAAAAAATCTGATTATGAGATTAATTGGTCTAGATCGGCGATCGCTATTCATAACCAAGTACGAGGATTTTATCCTAGTTGTATAACTAATTTTCGCGATCAATCCCTGAAAATTATAGCGACTGTTCCATTAAAAGATATTGATTGGGAGTCTTTACCCTCAGTGTTTCAACCTCTTCAGCAACAATCCCAAAATTTACTAATCCTTCAAGGGAAACCAGGAGAAATTCTAAGTAACTTTAAACACTTGGGTCCTGTAGTACAGACTGGAGAAGGACTTCTTCTTTTACAAGAAGTACAATTATCAGGAAAACGTCGTCAATCAGGATGGGATTTTTTTAATGGAACTCATGTAAACGTGGGAGAAATATTTTTTTAATGGGATTGTGGATATTTTCTGTACTCACAAAAAAATATTTCTCGGTTTTGTTAACTAAATAGTGCATGATATCTAATCAACAAATAGTCACCATGGTTATGTATGTGGTTTCATTGCCAATAATCAGAGGAAATAGACGGATTGATACATAGAGTTATCCCTTAAAATTGTTAGCATTCATTTAGTGATTCTAAGTATAGATAATATACGATATATTGATCTTTCTAAAAGAGAAAGATCAATACAAAACTTGAGTGAGCAACTGTTTTCTAAACTTCAATCATAGTCATAAAATTTCCTTAACCCAAAAAAGAAAAAGAAAACTATACTTGATATTTGGCTAGGATCCATTGATCTAAGTTTTCTAAAGCACGATCACGATATTGTTGGTAGCGCTCTCGTTTATTACGAATTTTTTTTGATAGTTCCGGAATAATGCCAAAATTAGGCGGCATTGGTTGAAAATATTTAGGAGACGCACTACTAATAAACTCAAATAATGCTCCCATCATGGTCATTTTAGGGACAGTAATAGGATTGGACCCTAAAGCTAACCGTGCAGCATTCGTCCCGGCTAACCATCCGCCAGCTGTAGCCGCTGTATATCCCTCTGTCCCTACTAATTGACCAGCTGCTAATAGGGTAGAATGAGATTTAAACTGTAAAGTTGGTTCAAGTAATTGAGGAGAGTTAATAAAAGTATTGCGGTGCATGACCCCCATGCGAACAAATTCTGCCCTTTCTAACCCGGGAATTAATCTAAATATCCGTTTTTGCTCCCCCCAATGTAAATTAGTTTGGAACCCTACCATATTCCACAAACTACCGTTTTTGTCCTCTTGTCGCAATTGTACCACCCCATAAGGACGTTTTTTTGTGTTTTCAGGATCACGGTAGTTTCCTAAGCGGGGATCAAATAAGCCTACTGGTTTTAGCGGCCCATAGCGCATGGTATCCTCCCCACGCTTAGCCAATTCTTCTATAGGAAGACAGCCTTCAAAGAATTTAGCAGTTTTTTCCTCAAATCCCTTTAATTTAATTTGTTTTGCTTGGCATAATTCCTCTCTAAAGTGCAGATATTGTTTTTTATTGAAGGGACAGTTAAGATATGCGGCTTCTCCTTTATCATAACGGGATGCTAAAAAAACGATATCATAATCGATAGAGTCTCTGACAATTATAGGACTAGCTGCATCGAAAAAACTTAAATAGTCCATTCCCGTAAACTTTTGTAAATCTCTTGCTAACGAGGGAGTAGTTAACGGACCAGTGGCCAGTATAATTATGCCTTCTGAGGGAATTTTAGATATTTCTAGTCTTTTTAAAGTAATTAGAGGATTTTCAGTCAGTATACTAGTTAAATCATGGCTAAAACTTTTCCTATCTACTGCTAATGCACCTCCTGCGGGGACTGAATTTTTATCGGCAGTTTGAATGATAATTGATCCTAGACGGCGTAATTCTTCATGAAGAAGTCCGGAAGCACGATCAGCTGACATTGCCCCAAAAGAGTTACTACAAACTAATTCAGCTAATTCTTCACTATAGTGTGCTGGACTTATTTTATTGGGACGCATTTCGTAGAGAATAACAGGAACTCCTGCTCGGGCAATTTGCCAGGCCGCTTCGGTTCCCGCTAATCCTCCTCCAATAACTTGAATAATAGGCATACATTTTAAATCCAACTGATTCGCTTAGTTTGGCTTAAAGACTAAATGATAATCGTGAGCTGAGTATTACTAGCCCTACAAGATTAAAGAATTTCAAAAGACTAATTTTTATTATTACTACATATTTGACACTATTCAACCGTCAACTATTAATAATAAATAGTTCACACAGAATCCTTGTTCTTTCTAGTGTTACTGTAACGGTAAAATTGGGGATTTAACGGTAGATTAAGACATTAAAAAAGCCATTGACAAAACAGGAAACAAAAAATGTATCGCAATACTTTTTCTATTCATGCTATCTAAAATTTTATAAATAAGAATATTAAAGCTATCTTATTATTTAACAAATTTAAAGTGTTATGGATACTGAAATAATGAAATGTTAAGTAATAATACTGCACATATTTAATATTACAATAACAAGAATAATAAAAAACAGAAAAATAATGTGAAATAATAAAGATCAAAAAATATTCGTAGTGAAAGAAAAAGCTAACTATTCAAGGAAGATACACCAAACAATCAAGAATTATTACTCTAATATCTAACAATAAAAATAATTCTCGGTTATTTAACGATGACATTAAAATATCTATAATAATTTCGACCAATTATAACAAAAAATACAACAGTCCCCTTGACCTGAGGAGATTGTTGTATTTTTTTGCCTAAATTTGACTAAATTATCAATAGTTTTTTGGTCTTTACTTTATTTTTTGGGGGTTAGGAACATCATCATATTCCGCCCCTCACGTTTAGGAATTTGTTGAATATCAGCAATATCCTTAAGATCTTTAGCCATACGGTCTAGTAAGTCCAAGGCCAAATTAGAATGTTGAATTTCTCGCCCTCGGAATGTAACCGTTGCTTTAACTTTATCACCAGACTTAAGAAAGCGTTTGGCCTGATTAATACGTACCATATAATCGCTTTCGCCGATTTTATAGCGCATTTTTACTTCCTTAACATCGGCTGTATGCTGTTTTTTCTTGGCTTCCCGGGCCTTTTTCTCCTGTTCAAATTTATATTTGCCATAATCCATAATTCGGCAGACAGGAGGTTTAGCCGTTTCACTCACCAAGACTAAATCAAGCTCTTTTTCTTGCGCTATAGTTAACGCTTCATCGGGAGTTAGAAGACCGACTTGCGCGCCATCGCTATCGATGACTCGAATTTCAGGAAAGCGAATTCTTTCGTTGATTTTGGGGAGATCACGTTGGGAGCGTCTTTTATCTATCACAGGCGTTTGTTGTTGTATCTTAAATAGATGGATGAACTTAAGTGAATATAGGTGAATAGAGTGACTATTTTTATTTTACTAATTTTTAACGAGGTTCCATATTAAATATGAATATTACTTTTGTTTCGTGATCATTCATCTCGAGACAAGATTTTAACTGACCAACGTAGATTATCATTCGATGAATATAGAAGTTACACATTGACAAATTCAATAAAATATGTACTACCTAGAACAGATAGACAAACCACTAGATTCTAGCTTAAATGCTTATAAATAAAATTATAGTCAATATCAAGAAAAAATTCCTCCTTGTTTTAACACCAATCACCTATCAACCATTGAACCATTATCAACTACAACTGAATAAAAGCTTATATGACACTAAACAAATAAGTAAATATATATCGTCTGATATTTTTTAAAAAGTTTTGTTTATAGTCACTTTATATAAATAAGTATTTAAATAAAGCGACTAGTTCTAGATGTTTTTATATAAAATTTATAGTTTGTAAGTATGTAAAATTTTGAATAGATTGTAATAGCAATTATAGCATTAATATTAAGACCAAGAAGCAAGTATAGAAGTATAGAAACACTATTTCTATACTTCTATACTTGCTTCTCACTTCTAGCACTTATTAACAATTTAAATAAAAACTACTGACAATTATAATTAGAATAAGTTTAATGTCTTTTTCTATTTATTTTTTATATAACACAGATATAAATATTTCTAATAATAAAAGTTGAGTGTTTAATATAAAATCTTGAGAGCAACGTATTAGACAACAATGGCACTGAGTCATATCCCCATTTAATTTGATTACATAGATTCGGAGTGGTTGGTAAAATAATATTCTTACTTTCGCCGAACAGCTAGATTCTGGTAACTCAACCAAGTAACTACAGACTACAGTGTCTATTTGTAGACATAATTAGCCTATTATTTTGCTCCGGCTTTTATTAATGAACCTGTCATTACAATTGGACATTCAATCCTTTTTAGATTAGTGTACTATATTTGTACGACAATAAGAATTATTGTTATTAATCTACCTGATACTTTTTTCTTATAATTTAGGGGATTATTAATGACAATACGTCACTTTAGCTTCATTCATTATCTAGTTAAATTGGCTTATAAATAGTATCCAGCAACTACCAATGAGTTAGTCAAAATTCTAATAATTTCTGCTCATAGCGAAGGAGTCTCGTCCTCTCGATTTGTTAATCAAAGGAATTAATTTAACTTACTTTGCCAATGCATAAAACTATTTTTTACTTATTTAAAATATGATAAGTGAAAATAATTTTTTATCCTAAATATATTTATTTCTAAAGTAGAATATATCTTTTTATTTAATCAATTGATTTAAAAAATAAGTATTTAATAGTTCAATCCAGCTTTATATTTATTTAATACCTGAGATAAAATAATCAACTAATATTTAATCAACCATCATATCTAACCCAATAGTAAAACTAACATTAGTGCCTCCTAACCCACAATAGCCACCAGGATTTTTAGCAAGATACTGTTGATGATAAACCTCTGCATAATAAAATTCAGGAGCATCCAAAATTTCTGTAGTTATGTTACTATATCCTGCTTTAGTTAATGCTTTTTGGTAAACTTTTTTAGAGGCTTTTGCCTGTTGCTTTTGTTCGGGAGAATAAACATAAATTCCTGAACGATACTGGGTACCTACATCATGCCCCTGACCCATTCCCTGAGTAGGATCATGACTTTCCCAAAATGTCTTTAGCAGTTGTTTATAATTAACAACTTTAGGGGTGAAAACTACCAGCACTACTTCATTATGTCCAGTAAATCCAGTACAAACTTCTTTATAAGTAGGATTAGGAGTTAAACCAGCTGCATATCCTACTGCAGTAGTATAAACTCCTTCTATTTGCCAAAATTTACGTTCTGCCCCCCAAAAACACCCTAACCCAAACATTGCAGTTTCCATTCCTTTCGGGAAAGGAGGTTTAATAGAATTGCCATAAACGTAATGAAAAGCTGAGATAGACATTTTCTCTTTCCGTCCAGGCAATGCTGTCTTAGGAGTGGGTAAAGTTAATACTTTGTCAACTCTAAATAGGTTCATAATTTTTTACTCTAAACAAATATCTCATTTTTAATCTTAAATAAAAAAATAGCTCCCTCAACTTTTTGTTTAATAATCACTATTGTGGCTATGATTCAATCCTCCTCTCTTATTAGGAAATAAACATATTGTATCTATGTACGTAGTTTTCCTCTTAATTAAAATTTTACAATTAAATATATCATTAATTTTAATGTTGTTTACATAATATTTTATATATATTTTAGTATACCTTTACTACAATAGTATACTAAAACATATACAGCTTAACTAGTTATTGTAACTTAAGGATTCTATTAAATTAGCCTCGATATTTATTTTATTCACATAAAAGTATGATAATTAATAGAAAGTAATTAATGTATATAAATATAAATTAACTTCAAATAAATATTTAATTACATCTGAAATAATAAAAATTTTAAACATTTATTTGTTGACTAAGTATATATAATTTTCATTCAAAACACAAACTTTACTATTTATAAGTAGAGAGTCTGAAAATTATATAAATATAAAATAATTTTATAGATCAAGATATCTGCTATCTAGTTTGTAATAGATATGACGGTTTTAACTATAAAAATAATTTCAAAAACTTAATTGTCTATAATTTATATAGTAAACATTAATAGCATTATTAAAAATAGCTTGTGAGAATTATGTACAACTAAACTATTTCTTTGAAAAAGATCTTGTTTTATAAATACTTAAAATTATGACTATATTTAAATATTACTCGTGCAATTTTTAATTTAACTCATCTTGTTTTTTAGAAAAATTGATATTCTTTAATGTGCTTAAATTTAAATTTTATCTAAAATTACATATATCTTATGCTAGATTCTGCGGCATAAATATGCTAACAATATAATACTTTAACTTTCCCTTTTTCTTGTTTATGTTAAAAAAACACTAACATCTATTAAATCAAAACTATTATGTTAATATAGCTTATGCTATACTAACATAATAGTTTTGATTTTTTGTATAGTGCTGTTATTTACATCAACTTATAAACAATTACGATTAGCTTCTACATAAAATGTCCACGATGAAGTATACTCACAAAGTACTATTAGAAGAAATAATTTTATAAGTAAATTATTTCTTTATTGATCATTAAACAAAAGTATATACTGCCCATACTGAGGCAGACATTTTTAAAATAGAGTTCAAATAAAATAAGAAAGTGTTCTTTAAGTGGTTTCTATTTTACCCATAATACCCATGATTATAATTAATGATAGTAATTTATTCTCAATAAGTAAAGAATATTCCATATATAATTGACTAACACCCAATAATAACTAACTATAAACAGATTTATTAAAACTTTATTTATGAGTAAATGTAGAGTATATATAGAAATATAAAAAGTTTATTTAATTTGTGAAACTGTCTAAAGAAAAAATTATGATTAATTAGCATGTTTTAGTCCCTGTTAGACTTGTCGTGGGATTACAGTAAGTTAGACATCATTTAATATTTTTGCTGTAATACCACGACAAGTCTAATGGTTTTTAAGAGATGAAAGCTCAATTTATCTTTTAGGGAACGGTCGGCTTTTTAAAAAACAAAAGTAAACTAATGGTAGTGAAAACCGGAATTTTATACGGCATCAGTGTAGGAACAGGAGATCCTGACTTAATTACAGTTAAAGGGCTACGTATATTACAACAGGTATCTGTTGTTGCTTTCCCTATGGGAATAGAGAATAAACCTGGAATTGCTCAGACGATTATCTCTCCATGGTTAACCTCTAAACAGGAAACTTGCCCCCTATTTTTTCCTTATATCCAAAACGAAACAGACTTAAATTTAGCTTGGAGGCAGGCGGCTGAACAGATCTGGTATTATCTCAAACAAGGAAAGGATGTAGCTTTTGCTTGTGAGGGAGATATCAGCTTTTACAGTACCTTTACTTATTTAGCCAAAATGCTCACCCATCATCATCCTGCAGTTAAAATTCAAACCGTTCCCGGCGTTTGTTCCCCGATGGCTGTGACTTCGATTCTGAACCTTCCCTTAACAGTTAATAATCAACGGTTAGCTATTCTTCCTGCTCTTTACTCTTTGGAGTACTTAGAACAGGCACTGGGGTGGGCTGATGTAGTAGTTTTGCTAAAAGTTAGTTCAGTCTATCCTCAAGTATGGGAAACTTTACGACGATTAAATTTATTGAAACGTGCTTGGATAGTGGAACGGGCAAATCAACCGGAACAGGTAATTTACAATAAGTTAGAAGAGCTGCCAAACCTGCGATTTTCTTACTTTTCTCTTCTCATTATTTATGTTTCACCTTCCGACTTCTATTAATAACAACTTTCGCCATAATAAAAATTATATTGATTGACTACTACTTCTTACACAACTAATCCACAATTATATTCTAGTGTATAAACAGATTAGTCTTAGTGTAGCTTTATAAAGCTATAATCGTCAGCGATGTAATCATAATTGAAGCTCTAATTGTTTTAATCAGATTGCCGTAAGTTTTCTAACTCTATTCTTAGGGCAATCACTTGTTCTGTCAGTTTTTTTATTGTCTCAGGAGCATTTTTATTACCATTTGAAGAAAAAGTCAACTTACCATCACTATTTTCATTTGTAAAAGTTGACGATCTTTCCTCTTGTTGTTGATTTAACCATTCGTTCATTAAGCGACAAACTTCTTGTTCAGTAACTTCCCCCTTTTGAGCTAATTCTTGAACTTTTTGTGTCAATTGAATCTGGAGTTCAGAAAATCTGTCTGAACTTTTTTGAAGATTTTGAAGGACTTCTATAAGGGAAGTAGCAGCACCTATGCTAACTTGAAAACCTTGCCGCAACAATTGTAATATATCATGTGTATTCATAAACAGTTAATGGTCTCAGAAATAGTTTTCGTTAAATTAAGTCAATTACAGGTTATTGTTAATCTGTTTTCGATATTCATCATTCCTAAACTTTCCTAGTCAGTACTTCCGTTTGTTGATTAATCCGTTTTAGTACTAGCAAATTGGTTTAAGATATTGTTCCAAATCTTCAATGACACGAGTCAGTTCAGCTTCTGTAGTCAGACAGACATTATCATCTTTGACTGTCAATAAAACCTTAGCTGCAAAGGGATTTGAATAAATGTTAGGATTACAAAACAGTTCCACAAAAACCTCTCCCCTATAAGTATACTCCATAACCCTTTGAGTTCGGGGTATAATGCCGCTGGCAGACTGATCCAAAACAGCCTTGAGTCTCACCATCAGCCCGTTAATCTCTTCCTTGAGAGTTCGAGCAGCTTCAAGACTGAAATTAAAGCTAACGGACCCTTGTATCAAGTTTAATGTCAGTTGCACCATTGATAAAAAACGAATAATACGAAGAATACCCTTATAATGACTGAATATTCTCTAATTGGGAAAGTAAATTTTACTTAATTGAAAATGAATTCTTTATCAGATTAAGTTATGCATACCTCCTCGCGGAGCGATGGTAACATATACTACTTTATTTGTCTATATTTTTTAAAGAAAGTTCACGATTTTTGTGAGAAATTAGCGTACTGTATAAATTATGATTAACCTATCGTAGTTCATAAAAGTTTTTTACGTTTTCCATTTCAATTGAGATCTCAAGCAATTTATTGTCAACACAACATATTGAATGAAGCAGAATATAAGAAATAAGAGGATAATAAATTGATAGGTTTCATTAGTTTAGATTACGCTCAATCCAGATCCATAAAAACTTGACTTAAGTTCATCTATAAGACTTGATAAATATTAGCAGTATTGCGGTGTACTTGAGTACTCTATAATAAATGTATAAATTAAGTATAGTTGGTGTTTTAACTAATAAATCTAAGACTACTGCCCCGATCATAATAAGCACTTAAAATTATGTTAACCCCATCTGAGACAACTACTATATTCTTCATTATTCTAGTCGCCTTGGCAATTTTAGCCTGGGGTTATAATCGAGCTAAATTATATGGTAGATTAGTTATTTTTGCTGAGTTACAGTCAGTGGTATTGATGGTTCCCTGGCTAGTATTTTTCGGTTTGTTTGCTACAGGAGTTCATATAAATTTAGTGGCAATTTTATTATTATTAGTCACTTCATTATCAGTATATATATATCTAGGGAAAAAACTAAAAGCTGAAGGTCAAGATGTAATTATCCAAAAAAAAACTGCTAAACATTTACAAGAACAGAGTAGACTTGAGAAGTCTAAAACTTATCAATCACCAAACTTTTCTCTTAACTCTGACCTAAAGATTACAACAGATACTCTACCTATTCCGAAAGAAGAGCTGAAACTTGTTCAAAGCATATTTAGTATTGATACTTTTTTTGTAACTGAAACAATTTCTTACCAAGAAGGAATAATTTTCAAAGGAAATTTACGAGGAGAAGCTGACAAGGTTTATACTAGCCTTTCAGAAAAATTAAAAGATATTTTTTCCGATAAGTACCGTCTTTTTTTGGTAGAAGGAACAGAAGAAAAACCTGTAGTAATAGTTCTCCCAAGCATTGTTGACCCGCAAAAAACTACTTTAGTGCAAAAAAATATCGCTTTGATTCTGTTTATAGGAACTATTTTAACTAGTTTAGAAGCATCAGGAATTTTATTAGGTTTTGATTTATTCAGTGATTGGAGTCGTTATAAGGAAATAATACCTCTTAGTTTAGGATTTTGGACAATTTTAATAACCCATGAGATTGTCCATCGTCTCCTTGCAAAACGCCACAATGTGTACTTGAGTGTTCCATTTTTTCTTCCCACCTGGCAAATTGGATCGTTTGGAGCAATTACTCGCTTTGAATCCTTATTGTCTAATCGAAATGCCTTATTTGATGTGGCTTTTGCTGGACCAGCTGCGGGATGGAGTTTATCCCTAGTGTTGCTAATAGTAGGGTTGGTATTTTCCAGTCCAGAAAGTTTATTTCAAGTACCAACTCAATTTCTTCAAGGCTCAATTTTAGTTAACAGTTTAGCTCAGGTGATATTAGGAGAAGAGCTACAAAAAACGTTAATTAATGTTCATCCATTAATGATTATAGGATGGTTAGGATTAGTTATAAATGCCCTCAATTTACTACCTGCAGGTCAGTTAGACGGAGGACGAATTGTTCAGTCTATTTATGGACGAAAAATTGCAAAGCAAACTACAATTATATCCTTAGTTGTCTTAGGAATTGTAACTTTAATTAATCCAGAAAACTCCCTTGCTCTTTACTGGATAATTATAATCATTTTTCTACAACGAGACTTAGAAAGACCAAGTTTAAATGAATTAACTGAGCCTGATGACATGCGCGCTATATTGGGGTTGTTAATTCTATTTCTTATGTTGGCAACTTTAATTCCTTGGCTTTTCTAGTACAGCTGTAATAAATTGACAAATGAGTTATTAACTTTATTAGACTAAATTCAAATAAATCAACTTTTTTAAGTTATTGCTAGGAGACAGAGAAGTTAAATTAGTGGCTATAACAGTTAATTCATTAATTAATCTCGAGAGAGCTTAATATTTTTTGATGGTTTTCTGATATATGTAGATAACCTACTCATAGAAATTTTCATACCAGTAATAAAACTACACATTTTTGTGATTCTTAACCAAGAAGATAATATACAGAAATAACAGTAATATTGTGTTCAGAAGATAATTTAAAATTTTTGTTTTAAGCTAACAATTACTACTCTATAAGTAACAATATTTTTATAATTGTTTAAACGCCAAATTTAGTAATTTACTGTTTTTTAAAAACTATACTTAGATTAATAATATGAATATTTATTCATTCTTATCAACTAATTTTTTAGCTTTTTTTACCAGCTAGTAAGGAAGGTTTTTCTACTTTCTTTACTTTTATTTTATAGATAATTATGAGTTAATAAATCACTATTAATGGTTGTCTATTGGTCTATTCAGTAAGAATAAATACTTATTCTCAGGCTTGTGATTACTATGACAAATTAGAACATTATAAAAAATATAATTCACAACAATACTATGACTTAAGTATAAGTTAACAAAAATTTAAGTATTTATATACTTTACTTCACTAATTGTATTTTTGGAAAATGTCGATACTTTATATAGAATCCAATCAACATTAACAAAATAATCCCAATAGTTCCAATCCCCAAATAACTTGGAACCCAAAAAGATGATTCAATAGTATTAATTTGACCAGGTTTTAATTTCCAAATAATTTGATTTGTTTTTTGCTCAAAAGAAGTATTACTTACAATATTTTTTAGTCCTAAAGGAGCTTTTAAAATAAATTCTAAGTCTATCAGTGACCCTGTACTAAAGATAACATTCCCCTGATTAGATAGAACTCCTAATGCCCGTAAATCAACTTCTAGATTGAGTAAATTATGTTCCATAAATAACCAATTACTTTGTTTTAAAGATATCTTAGCTTTAAGATCTACTAAATCTGAATTGCTATTTTTAAGAGTCCGAGCCAACCTAGAGGGAGAAGGATTAAAGAACTTATTGAATTTTTCCGTTAGTTCCTTTCCATTCCCGAAAGGAATTTTTATCATAATTTCCTCAGGAGATATCCGTTTAGCTTGTCCGTGGAGATTTTCTGCCCGTTTTTTAAGACTGTCTAACCATTTATCGGCTTCTGTTTGACTTAAGTTAGTTAACTGTTCAGCTAAGCTGATATATTGTGTAATTTCTCCTCTATGCTGTTGAGAAAAATCTACACCCACATCATAATGAACACAGCCACTTAATAGAGTTAACAAACTAATGGCTAGAGGTATTACAAAACACCGAAATAAACCTTTAAATATCTGTTTATAACTTTTGGGCTTTAAATTATGTTCTTTATTTTTCACGATTAATTATTAAACTTTTAATTAACATTAGTCATCATCCCAATCATCATTCCTAACTGAGCTCCCCCCCCCGACAGTTACTAAATCAATCTGCTGACGGTAATAATCCACACTTTTCACTTCTACTTCAACTTCATCTCCTAAACGATAGGCAATGCGATTTTTTCGCCCAACTAAACAACCATGACGAGCGCGATATTCATACCAGTCATCTTTTAAAGAACTAACATGAACGAGTCCTTCCACTAATAAATCTTCAATTTCCACAAAGAAACCATAAGATTGAACTCCCGTAATTAATCCTCGAAAAACTTGACCCGTGCGTTCTTTCATTTTTTCGGCTTTTTTTAGTCCATCGAGATCTTTTTCCGCGTCTTCAGCTAGTTTTTCACGATCATTGAGATGGGAAACTAAGAGGTGAAATTCCTCTTCAAGACTTTCTTGCATCGCAGGAGGTAAAACATTCCAGTTAATGCCGATGTGACAACGACTGCTGTGAAGATCTACTCCCGTTTTAGTTTGTTTTGTACGACGATCACGCCCTTGACTAAACAACAACTTGATCATACGTTGTACCAACAAATCTCCATATCGTTGACCAGGAGAAACACAATGCGTATAACGGTCATGATAGGCTAATCCAAAATGGGGAGCTGAGTGACTACTATATTTAACAGATTTCAGCGTGTCTTTCAGAAGAAAATTTAATACGCGCACTGATGAACATTGATTAAAGCCTTGAGTCAAATTGTAATAATCTTGAGCGGTAATCTCCTCTTCAGAAGATAATTGTACTTCTATTCCCAAATTATCTACTAGTCTCAGTAAATCTTCTAACTCTTCCCAATCTGGTTCAGGTTGAGCGCAATAAAGGGAGGGAATTCCTAAAGCGTAAAGATGATCGGCTACTGATTTTCCTGCTAGGATTATTAACTCCATCAACAATGAGCGTACAGGAACTTTAGATGAAGCAATAATGACTCCTAAACGCCCTTCATCTTGATAAGGTGCTCGCGGCTCTAACTTTAATTCAAATCCTCCTCTTTGCAAACGTTGTGCTTTAACTAAGGGACTAAGGGTAAAAAACAGTTGGTTGAGGCATTGGGCTAACTCTTCTTGTTCGGTAGGTACTTGATCAAGATTAGCTAATAACCTTTGAGCTTTTTGATAAGTTAGTTGCTCGTTAACATTAATAATAGTTGGCTGAATTTCAAATTCAGTTATTTGACCGTTTTTATCAAAAGTAATTAATACTGAGATTGTTAAACAATCTTTTTTTGGGACAATACAACAACAGTCGATTAAGGCTTCTGGCAATAAGGGAAGAACTTTCTCTCCTAAATAAATCGTCGTTCCTCGTTTTTTTGCTGTTTTATCGACAAGCGAGTCAGGGGTAACATAATGAGCAACATCAGTAATATGAATACCTAGTTGCCAATATTGATCACCAATTTCCTCAAGTGTAAAAGCTGTTTCAACAAAAGGAGGGTAGTCTCGTTGTTCGTCTTCAACAAAAGTGAACGTAAACTTCTGACGTAAATCAACTCGTTTATCAATCTCAGCCTGATCAACGGTTTGTGATAAAGATGCCGCTAGTTGTTCCACCTCTTCGGAAAAAGCTTGGGGTAAATCGTGTTTACAACAGACAATATCCGTATCAGCAGCTTCTTCTGCATCACTTCCTAAAATACGGGTGACAGTCCCCCACGGGGGATGTTCCCCAATTGGATAACGTATCACGGAGACATGAACTAAATGATTTACTGCTTGTTCTAAACTATTTTCATTCTGTTTAAGTAGAAGTTCAAATAACAGGCGATCATCAAGAGGAATTGCTTTATAATTTCCGTCATCTTTTTTCACTTGAGCAAGTAAAGATGGATTTGCCCGTTCTAAAATCAGTTTTACTTCTCCTTCTGGGGAACGACGACGAGTGCCTTCTTTAATCACTTTGACAAGAACGCGATCACCGTTCCAAGCATTGCTAAGATGGGTTTCTCGTATATAAATATCATCAGCGTCTTCTTCATCTTGAATGGCAAAACAGAAACCCTTACTTGAGCAACGCAATTTAGCTTCAACCAGATTTTTCTCTGTAAAACGTCGATATTTACCTCTCTCTTTAACTAAAATTCCAACTTTCTCTAAAATATCTAGAATTATTTGGAGTTTTTCGATGTTTTCTTCGTTTTCACATCCCAACTTTTTCTCCAGAAATTTAGCCGCGACCAATTTGTCATCTGTAAAATTGGACAAAAGTGTAGCGATTGAAAATTCCAT